>NZ_JACCFQ010000001.1 GCF_013410215.1 Nesterenkonia sandarakina | reverse complement strand
GTGACATGGTCTCGGTGGGTCCCACTGTTGATCTGATGGGATTCACGCTCGCACCCCAGGGGCGCTACCTGGCTTCAGGCCACCCAGGGGCTGGATCAGATCTGCCCGAACCTGTTGGGCTGATCGAATCCACCGACCAGGGAGAGAGCTGGAGTGTGCTCTCTCGAGGCGGGGAATCAGACTTCCACGCCCTGACCGCGGGCGCTGAACGTATCGTCGGCTTCGACGGAGAGCTGCGCGTCAGCACAGATGGTGAAAACTGGGAGACGCTGTCCATTCCCGCGCCCCCTGTCGCTTTGGCCACCGCACCGGGCACGGGGGCTATCATCGCCGCCACCGAAGCAGGAGTGCTGTTCTCCAGTGACGGGACCTCCTGGGAGACCTTAGAGACTCCGCAGCTGATGTCACGTGTGGCGTGGGCCGATGAGACCACCATCGTCGGGTCAGGAATCGATGGACGGCTGGTGACCAGTCGCGACGCCGGGCAGAGCTGGAGTGCCAGTGAGGAGCCGGTGGGCGAGGTTGTCGCCCTCGGGGCCAGCCTCACCGAAGATGGGTCAGTGGAAGCACTGCTCGTGGTGGACTCCACCGTGTTGCGCAGCCTTGACGGCGGAAACACCGTCGAACAACTGGCCTGACGAGAGCCGAGGATAACCCGAAGAAGAGGGCCCTGCCGGGATGCAGCTGCATCCCGGCAGGGCCCTCTTCTTCTCGGTTGGTCAGAGATCTTCGAGCATGGTCTCCATCTCGTCGATCTCGGCCTGCTGGTCAGAGATGATGGTCTCCGAGAGCTCCAGGGCCTCAGGGTTCTCCCCGTTGTCGAGGTGATCTTCGGCGGAGGACACCGCACCTTCATGGTGGGCGATCATCTGCTCCAGGAACAGCCTGGATGCTTCAGTCCCGGTGGCGCTCTCCAGCTCACTGAGGTCATCCTCGCTCATCATGCCCTCCATGTCAGACATGCCCTCCATCGAGTCCATGCCTTCCATGTCCCCATCGCCGTGGTCCATGCCTTCCATGTCGCCATCACTGGCGGCCTCTTCACCCCAGGCATCAAGCCAGGATTCCATCTGCTCGATCTCAGGGCCCTGGGCCTCTCGGATGTCCTCGGCCAGCGTGGTGACCTCTTGCTCGACGTCGTCCTTCTCGAGCAGGATGTCGGACATCTCCACGGCCTGGGAGTGATGCATGACCATCCCGGAGATGTACTCGACGTCTGCCTCGTTGTACTGCTCCGAGACCTCTTCCGTGCTCTGGGCAGTGTCAGGGGCAGACTCGCTGGGCTCTTCATCGGATGTTCCACAGCCGGTCAGTGCTGCCGCGAGAGCGAATGCTCCCAGGGTCGCGGTGAAAGTCTTCGTCGTCATGAGGTCCTCCGGTGTCAGGCTGTTTTCGGGTGCAGAAGAGTCAACCTCGCGCAGAGTCTCGTCCATACCTGTGAAACAGGATCTTTAAAGAACCTTCATCAAAATACAGAGCTCTTCTTGACGAGCCAGGCCGGGCATGGCCCGGATGCCTGCTCAGCCGGCGGCGCGTCGAAGCTTCGGTGCCCGCAACAACACCTCGAGAGGGCCCCGGCTGAATCGCCAGCGCCACAGGGAGGCGAAGACCATCAGCGCGACCACGCTGCCTGCAGTGGCGAACACGCCCTGGGCCAAGGTGTTTGGCCCGGGACGGACGATGAACGCGAGGATCAGCAGATGCCCGACGTAGGCGGTCAGGGCCAGCTGCCCCAGGTAACTCAACGGTTTCAGCCCCGGGTGAGACCAGGCGCGGATTTTCAGACACACACCGAGGACGAACACCGCGGAACCCGTGCCACCGATCACCCACAACGGCATCTGGGAATGAGCCACTGAACTGAAGAGTCGCTGCCACGCGATATGGCTGGTGGGTTCCCCAAAGAGCCCCACCAGAGCAATTGACGCCAGGTGAGCGGCCACAGCAGCGACGGCGCCCCAGATGACCAGCCGGGTGCTGATGCGCGAGTCACTGAGTTTCTGACGTCCTAACCAGATACCGAAGACGAACGGAGCGCCCCAGACGATCAACGGGTAGGGGCCAGTGACCACGATGCCAGTGAAGATCTCCCATACGGAGTCAGAGACGGCGACAGGATCACGATCAAATTCACCATCCGTATAGATCTGCCCCATGATCCATATCAGCGGACCGACCAGCGCGCTTGTCGCCGCCACCAGCAGCAGAGAGCGCCCGGTCACCCTCAGCAGAGGCAGTGAGAACAGGATCAGCAGCGCATAGATCTGCAAGATTACAGAGACGTCGTGGGCTAGTTCCTGGAGCGCCAGTCCTCCCAGGAGCAGCAAGGCGCACCGCCACACCAGCGACACCCAGGGCAGAGGCGCCCCCTGCAACCGAGAGCGTCGAGTCATCAAAGACAGCCCGATGCCGCCCAGAAGGACGAAGAGCAGAGAGGCTCGACCATAGGGAATGCGATAGAGCATCTCCAGGAGTTCGTCATCCCCGCGGGGCCCGGTGTTGACGGCGATCATGCCGATGACAGCCAGGCCGCGTGCTGCGTCCAGGGCGACCATGCGGTGTCGACCCAGTCGGGACGGCCCTTCGGAAGGGAGTGTTCCCTCAGTTGACACTCTCGTCCTCCGTTGGTTTCGGTTGCTCTGGGCCGGGGGATTGCTTCGGGCGCAGTCATTGAGGGTATCCAGCGGCTCCGGAGACGCGGTGGACCGCACATGGTCCTTCATCGAACCTTCACGTTCTCACCCGGACTGGCGGGGCAGCTTGACGGTGAAGACAGCCCCAGCTCCTGGTCCGTCGCTGTGGGCGCGAACGGTTCCCCCGTGGGCGGTGATGATGGAGCGAACGATGGCCAGGCCGATCCCCGAGCCTCCATGTTGGCGGTCTCGGGCGGTGTCCACACGGTAGAAGCGTTCGAAGACGTGCGGGAGGTGCTCAGTCGCTATCCCGTGACCGGTGTCTGCAACCTCTATGGTCACCGACGTTGTTGAGTGTGCTGCTCGTAGGGTCACTTCGTCGCCGGGATCAGTGTGGTGCAGTGCATTGTCCAACAGGTTGGTGAGCACCTGTCCGATGCGCCCGCTATCGACAGTGACCCCGATGTCCTGTGATTGAGCGGTGGCGTCGACGAAAAGGTTCACTCGTTTCTCTCGGTAGCGTCCGCGCGTCTGAGCTTCGGCAGTCGTGAGCAGCTCACCTACCTGGGTGGGGGCTGGTTGCAGACTCAGGTGTCGCTCTTCGGCGGCGCTGACCAGTGAGATGTCCTCCGCCAGGCGAGTTAGACGCGCGGTCTGTTCCCGCAGCATCACCAGGGTCTCGTCATCGGCGTGGGCGACCCCGTCCTGCATGGCTTCGAGATACCCATAGACGGTGGCTACGGGGGTGCGCATCTCGTGAGCCAGATCAGAGAGCAGGCGTTTGCGGGTGCTTTCGGTCTGGTCCAGCTTGCTGGCCATCGTGTTGAAGGCGTCCATCAGTTCTGTGAATTCAGCGCCCATGCTCACTTCAGGCACCCGGGCGGTGTAGTCGCCGTCTGCGACTTTGGTGACCGCGCCACGGACTGTGCTGATTGGGCTGATGATTCGACGGACCAGGAAGAGTGTGACGATGACTGAGGTTGCCACGGCTGCCAGTAGCGCGAGTGCGAGGGTGAGTGTCCACGCGGCGTCGAAGGCTTCTTCGGCATGGGTGATGACTTCTGGTTCAGGGTTGACGCTCTCGACCATCAGCATGTGGTCATGGAAGATCAACGGTCCGATGATGAGCGCGACGAGCCATGCGGTGGCAGCGGCGACACAGAGCACCACGATCAGGGCAGCCAGGATGCGCGTCCCGAGTCCGGCGCCTCGTCGTTGCTGTTTCATCGTGTGGATCCCGCCTTGTACCCGACACCACGAATAGTGTGAATGAACTCAGGATCGGTCGGGTCATCTCCTAGCTTTCGACGGAGATGTCCCACGTGGACATCGACAAGGTGTCTATCTCCAAACCAGTCCTGGCCCCATACCCGAGTGATCAGTTCACTCCGAGAGATTGCGACTCCCGGTTCTGAGATCAGGACAGCCAAGACGTCGAACTCGGTACGGGTCAGTTCAACTGGTGCGCCTCGAAGATGGACCTCACGTCCGGCCAAGTCGACGCGGAGCGCCCCGATCTCAACGACCCGGGAGTCAGCTCGTGGGCCCTGCCGTGGCCGGCGCAGCATGGCACGCACTCGCAGCACTAACTCACGGGGACTGAAGGGTTTGGTCACATAGTCATCGGCACCGACGGAAAGCCCGATGAGCCGGTCCACTTCCTCGGCACGCGCAGTGAGCATCACGACATAACAGTCGGAGAAGTTGCGGATCTGGCGGCACACCTCGACACCATCCATACCCGGCAGGCCCAGATCCAGGATCACCACGGCGGGGTCTTGATTCCGGGCCATCTCTACGGCAGCAGCGCCGTCGCTGGTGGTTGCTACGTTCATTCCTTCGCGGTGAAGGTACTGCTCAACGAGATGCAGAAGTGGTTTCTCATCGTCGACCACAAGGACCTTGACCGTACCGGTGGAGCTATCCGTCATGATCTGATCGTAGATTGGTATCTGCGCCGGCAATGGGTGGCTCCTTGGCGGTGCTCTGTCCAGCACGGACTAAGCGTCAACTTGGGTGGTCATCGGTGGCGCCGGAGACCTTGCTGGTCTCATTCACTCACTCCAAGTTCGTGAACCTGGTAGCCGTAGGGCGCGATCCCTGTGAGGATCGCGCCCTACGGCCGAGGTTTCTACTGCACCGCTGAGGCGGCGGAAGCATCAGTTCGCGCTGAGGTACATGGTGTTGGTCCAGTACGGGGAGTTCAGCGGGTACTGGATGGTTCCCACGCGGGGGTTGTTGGCGCCGATGAGCTGGCCGTTGCCCACGTAAATGGCGGCGTGGCTGCCACCGTTCTGGATGACGATGTCGCCCGGGGAGGGCGAGGAGACCTGGCGCAGCGAGCCCATCATGGCGTAAGTGCTGCGGGGCACGTCGATGCCGGCCTGGCCGTAGGCCCAGTTGATGAACCCGGAGCAGTCCCAGCCGGCGGGAGTGGTGCCGCCGAAGGAGTAGGGGTTGCCGAGACCTGCATAGGCGGCGCCCACGATCGAGCCGTTGCCGCCACTGGAAGCGGCCGGGGCCTCTTCCTGTGCGGGGGAGGTTGAGGCGACCTGGGTGTTGCCCTGGGACTGCTGGCCGATGTTGGCTTGCGAAGTCTGCTGGCCGGTGCTGCTCTGAGCCTGCCCGGTGTTGGACCAACCGGTGTTTCCGGTGCTGGACTGCTGCTCCTGCGGTGCCGGATCAGTCTCCTGCGCGGGAGCTTCCGGCTCGGTTGGCATCGGCATGGAGGCGGTGACGGCCTCTTCCACCACTGGGGTGGGCTCAGGTGCTGGCTCCGGCTCGGGCTCAGAAGCGGACTCTGGTGCCGGAGCGGGCTCTGGTTCCACCACAGGTGCGGGGGTGGAGGTCACCATGGGACGGTCGAAGGAGAGCTGCACGTCCTGCGCGGCGGTCACTGCCACCGAGGAGGTGGTGCTGGCGCGCTCCACGCCGAAGTCGGCGGTGTTGATGTCCAAGGTGGAGCCTTCGGGGGTCTGGATATCGGTGCCGGCGTTCGCCGCGACTCCGGAGGAGATCACGAGGCCGGATGCGGCGACGGCAGCTGCCGCGCCTCGTCCGACGGTGCCGGCGTTGGATGCCACGGCCTGTGCCAATGACGGCTTGGCCTGGCGGCGCCGGTCACGGCGCGAGACGAAAGTCATGTCTGTCACTTCTCTGGAAACCTCTCCCTGTAGTTGTGGGGCCGCCTACGTGAAGTGCGAGCCGGGAAGCTCACGTTCTTCAGGTCCTGATCGACCGCGATGCCCCACACCCTGCCGTGCGGTAATTTTCGTGGAACGGCTCCGGTCAGCGGCAGGAGGAGGTCTGACGGAGGGGCTGCGACTTCGGACATCGGTCGCAGGCACGACTACGACGTTATAACAGATCGATAACAAATGTCACGTTGAGGTAACGACCAGTGTGGGAGCAAATTTATGCAGTCGGGACTGGAGCTGACAGCCCAAGCGCCTTCTGGATCAGCCGAACAGGTGCCGAGTGGTTATCAGTAGGGCTTTTGAAGTCCTTCCGGGCTGGCGTTCCCGGTTGTGCTGGTCCGGTCCTCGCTTGGAGGCCCTGGCCCCTAAGCGGATACGTGGCGCAAGTGTGGGGGACTCAGTGCCCGTATACCTTGCCCGACTAAAGGCCCGTAAACCGATTGGCTTGCGGGCACAGCTTTGTCCCTTTGACGGTCGTTCATGGACAACCGATACCTAGCCGACCATTCGTGTCGCATGGCGGAGAGTATCGAGATCAGCCGGCGCGGTGCCAGACTCTCACTATGGACCCTCAGGAGCAGCCCCAGATTCGGACATCTTTCGAGCGTGGCAACGAGAGCCAGAGAGGATCCGAAGAAGACTTCCTCGAGCACCTTGAAGCCACCCATGCCCAGGCGCGAATGGTCGGCTGGGACTTCTCGAGGCTGGACGGCGATCTGATTGCTGATGCCCCCTGGTGGGACTATGAAGCCGACTGCCTCCACGCTCTGCAGAACGCGTGCATCGGTGCTCTCGATCTCGGCACCGGCGGCGGGGAACGACTCTCGAGACTCTTGGAGTCGCTTTCAGAAGAATCCGTTCCGCTGTCTCGGGTGATCGCGACCGAGGGGTGGCCGGCGAATGCCCCCGTCGCGCGAACACGCCTCGCAACTCAGAACGTCGCTGTCCTGGAGTATGACTCCGATACCGGAGCGCCCCTGGACCTGCCCAGCCGGAGCCTGGACCTGGTGATGGCTCGTCACGAGAGCTACGACGCTGCCGAGGTTGCTCGCGTCCTCGCCCCCGGAGGCAAGCTCTTGAGTCAGCAGGTGCACGGCCTCGACGCTCCCGAGATCCACGAGTGGTTTGGGGGTGAATACTTCACCCCCGACGTGACAGCTGAGGTTCACACACAGGCGCTCCGTGACGCGGGACTGCGGATCGACCAGGTAGATGAGTGGGCAGGCACGATGGAGTTCTCCAATGCCGCCGCATTAGTTACCTACGTCGGATTGGTCCCCTGGGATGCTCCTGACTTCGACGTCCGAGCCCACGCCTCGCGACTTCGCGAACTGAGCGCATCGGCGCCGATAGTTGTTACCCAGCGCAGGTTCCGCATCTACGCCACCAGAGAGTAGCGGCTTCCGTGGAGCCTCACCTCTATGCCTGGCTCTGCAGCCAAATGTCGACGAGGCATGCACCGACAGGTATCTCTGCGAGAAATAGGCCATTCTTTTTGACGAGTCACTTGAATGGGCTGGTTTTGGGGTGGGGAGTGCCCGGTGAGCGATCTGCCACCGGGCAGTAGATCACCACAGACCGAACCAGCCTTATTTGGTTGTGACTCGATTATGCTTATTTTAAGATTTCAACCAACGCACATGGCTTCAGTACCGAAATCATGAAGAAAGAGTGGGTATCTTGCTGACGGACTTCGTGCGGGATCATGCGTTCACGATCGCGTGGTTTGGTCTTATGGCAGTTGCATGGTTCGGATGGTCACAGGAGGATCCGCCATCTCGTTGGAGGTGGCGACTTGGCATCGGTTCAGTAGTAGGCCTCGCCTTCGCCGGGGTCTTTGGGTACGCCATGGCTGTTCGTTGGACGCATGGTAGTGCGTTGGAGGGACGGTACGAGTGGTTTGGCCTGCTTGTTCTCGTCGAAGTTGTGGCAGCTACTCTAGGCAGCCTGTACCTTCAGCGAAGCGGGAGGGGTCGGTGGGCTTCATGGTGGGTCGCGTTAGTAGTTGCTGGGCACTTCATTCCACTAGCGTTCCTGCTCAATGACATGTCGCTGATCGTTCTCGGTGTCGTTCAAGCCGCAGCATTGTCGGCTGTTGTAAAGCCTATGAGGGGCTCGCGATGGTCGACTAGCCGGATTGTCGGTCCGCTAATGGGTGTCACCATGTTGCTCTTTGCGGTTATCTCCTCGGTCGTATTCGCCTCCGCTGAGGGGTTGCCATGGTGAGCTACCGGCTCGTCTGACCCAATGGACACACTGGAGTGCACGCTGAGGGATCCTCTCCGTGCGGGTAAGTCGTTGCGGCCTTTCTCACGGGCAAGGACACTGGATGCCACCATCAGCGCCCCGCGAACTTGAGTCTCACGGGTCTACGATCAAATGTCGTTACTGTCCTGACCGTCCTCATAGAGCGCGATGCATTCCTCGCTAGCCCCCTCGAAAGGGGCGCCTTCGCCACTAGGCATCTCCCACTCCGCTCGATCCTGGGACTGACTCCATAAGATCTCGTATGTGTCTTGGTCTGTCATGTCGGGTTCGCGCACGGCAGTGCTGGTCTCTGAGCCCTCCCAGCAGGCCCGGAATTCTTCGTAGAGAGCCCAGCTTTCTACTTCGATGAAATCCGGGTGACACTCAGGGTCGGGCATCGGCTCACCTTCTTCCCAGTCCTGTGGCCATCCTGCTGGTTCGCGGTCTTCGTTCTCGTTCAGAGCGTCAGCGTCAGTGCAATGAACTGTTAGCTCATTCTCAGGATCAGCCGGGTCCCACGCCTCGGTCGAATCACCTGCGCCTGCGGTAGATGTCGCAGTGGGTGTGGCTGACTGTACGGAGGCATTTTCCACGGTTTCGTCGCCTCCAGAAGCACAGGCAGTCAGCAACAGCCCGGCAAGTGTCGCAATAGCTAAAGGGGTGGTGTGGTGGGGGTGTAGTGACATTATTGCGCAATCCTTATGGTCGTATTAGAGGCCTATAAAAATAGTGACACCAACTAAAACATTCGGGAAGATCTAGCCTTTCGGCCTACGTGCGGACATCTCGGCTGCTTGGATAGCATCGCGTCGTGCGAGCCACTCCGACCGTGCACTCGGTGCCCCTGAGTCATTGGCGGATGTGGCATTAGGCGTTCATTCAGTCGATGCCAGTCACGCGTTCATTCCCAGTAAAGGTGTTGAGGTCCACGTGGGGGAGCGTGGCTGGGCAGTGCTGGGCCTCTGAGTTACCGGGTTCGAGAGCTTCTCGAAGTTGTTGCTTCGCCCGTTGGTAGCTTCCTCGCGCGGTGGAGGAGGGGAGGCCCAGTATCTGACCGGCGTCATTGATGCTGAAGCCTTCCCAGTGGATAAGTCTCACCAGTTCAGCCAGAGCGGGGTCGAGTTGTTCGATGGCGTCGCGGACTTCGACACCGTCATCGGCCGAGTGTGATGCCTCATCCGGGTGCAACAGCTTTCTGAGTTTGCTGGCCAACCGGTGGCGACGACGAGCTCCTCGTTCGGAGTTCTTCAAGACGTTCCGGGCGATGCCGAAGAGCCACATCCGGGAAGATTCAGTACCTTCGGGGTGGTCCTTCTCGCGTTGCCACGCGGTGAGCATGGTCTCGGCCATCAGATCTGCTGCCGCGTCTCGGTCGGTGCGGCGCTCGAAGTAGTGCAACAGGTCGATGGAGTTGGCTCGCAGCGCGGTCTCTACTGGGGATTCTCGTGAATGGGTCATCCACCAACACCCCCACCGGTGTCTTCGTGGGCGTCCATATCGTTGTACTCGGTCAGTGGGCTACCTTCGAAATCTGCTCCGGGGCAGGAGTGCCCCATGAGGTATCCGCCTACGCGAATCTCTTCCATGGCGTCGTAGTAATCGGCTGTGACGCTGAGGGACAGCTCGGTATCTACAGCATGGAAGTATGCGTCGTCTTCGGTTGTATCTGGAGCGCCAGGGAAATTTCTCTGCATCTCGAGTGTTTCCTGAAACCTGTCGGTTTCCACCAGCTCATCAACTCTGGCCTGGGCATCTGAGTACATCTCGCGGGCGAAGGCGTCTTGTTCATCGGTCATCAAGTAGTCCCCGGTGTTCTCCACGCCAGGCGGGCCCATGCTGAGCATCCGGAGCTCTACTTCGCATTCGGCGCCGCTGGGGAGCTCGAAGCTGTAGCTCGCGTGCGGTTCTATTCCTCTGTCCGACCAGAAGTCGCGCAGCTCGACCACGGCCACTGCCGCAGTGGCGGTGCCCAGCAGGGCGAAGGCAGCGAGCCCCAAAGCGGCACCACGTGAGAGACGAGACCGCCCAGACCGGCGGCGCCCCTGGACCTGCTCGCGAGTTGCGGCGGAGAGCCTGTTCAGCTCTTCTTGAAGTTCATCGGTCGCCGGCGTGCCGTTGGGCGCGGAAGAGGCCAATCGGACGTCTAGAGGATCATCGCCGTCTGGTGGTTGGCTGTGGTCATTAGGTGAGCCAGTCATCTTGCGCTCTTTCCACTGGTAGGTGACTACCTTCTCACCTAGTACATGTCCGGCCGAGCCCAAAACGTCCGCTTCAATTCTACTTTTTCATAGATTTTCCAGTCGGAGCCGGACGGTCGGTGGCCGTGGATCTCAAGGGTCACCGTATGGTCGGTCCTGCGGCGACTGTCGCTGCGACTCGCAGACTCGAACTACTCGGAGATGAAGGAGTGTACGGTGCACGATCGCGACCGTTGTGCGATAGCCGGGGGTCTTGAGGGCGCGCGTATTCCAGTCGGCGGCTCAATGCACGCAGAGGGATCCGTTTACGTTCACATGGGATGTCGTCAGAACGACGAACACAGATATACACGTAGAGCTAAACCAGCCTTCTGTGTTCTCTGGTAACGACAGCGGCGCTTTCCTGCATCCCGGCCGCTCAGTTGAGTTGTCTCGGTGCGCCCTTCGTGACTGAAACCCTCGTTGTGAGCCAATTGACCACCACGGCAGCACCCACGAGTGCACCTCCGAGTGAGACTAAAATGCCTTGAAAGACCGAGAGGAAGGGCTGCACGACCCCGGAGAAAGCGCTCCCCTCCCATGGAAACCCGTCTCTTGCTGTGATAAATACAGGCCAGATCATGTGAATAGCCGCGGCCACCACGAAACAGACGACGGCCCAGACGGTGCACTTCTTCGCTGTCTTATCCATGCCCTCACACTAAGCGGTGAAATCATCCGATGGGGATCGGATCGCGAGCCGGGGTGACATCTCACGCTGCAAACAGACCGCCAGTTATTGCTGCGATCCACATGCATGGACTGGTTTTGGGGTGGGGGAGTGCGCGGTGAGCGACGGGCTTACGGGCACAGCTTGGGTGCCTAAATGGAGTCTGAGGCGTTCGAGGGTGGTGTTGACTGTTCCGATTGATGCCGCGTTTATGCTTCAGGAAAGCAGACGCCTCGGTTTGCAATGAGCGAAGGGCGCCCATGTCTCACAAGAAGAGACCCAGTGATGGGTCTGCGAGAAGATCTGCTCTCCTCCTTGGGCTGGCAGCGGTCGTCAATATCGCGTGGTTCGTGGTCTTGTTCCTCTGGATGCCCCACGCGTTCTTCCCTTACTGGCCGGCGCCGGTCACTATGGGCGGTGGGGTATTGACCAACGTGGCGGCGCTTGTCCTGATCGGGTATCTGGTGAGTCGCAGAAATCTAGGTAGGGGTCTTCCCGCGACCGCGGCTGTTGCTGCCGTCTTCAGTGGTGCCGGGGCTGGCATGTGGTTCGTTCCTGATCCAGGTGGGCTCCGGCTCACTGACTTGTTCATGGTGGCCGGAGGAACGTTGGTGTGGATCATCGTCCTCAGTGTGTCCATCGACCGCGCCTTCAGGGTGAAGCGGTCCCCGGCAATCCATGCTCCTCCCCATGGATCTTCAGCTGAAGTCCACGTGGTGTATGTGAAGAACGTTGAAACTCATGAGGAGAAAGTGATCGAGGTGGTCGCAAGGGAAGAGGATGCACGAGCTCTTGAGGTCAGGCTCGGACTTGCGCCACCTCAGGCCGTGGAATGGGAAACCATCGGGATACGAGACGCAGTCGAGGGTTCGGTCGAATCTGGCGACACCATCTACCTCCTCAGTGAAGGAGGACCGTCAGATGAAGCAGAAGAAGAAGAACACTCCCCTAACGCGGTAGCTGCGTTTGTGACCCGTGAGAGTGTCGATGAGTTCTTGCAGGACCCTAGAAACCATGAGTACATGGTGGATTTGCGGTTGCGTACTGTTCGTGTCGGGGTGCCACTGGACTGAGTACCAACCCGATGAGAATTATCAGCACTGGGTCTAGTGTTCCGGTTGGCCCCGGGATGGCTCCGGCTGGGCCTGGTTGGGGGCGTCGCGCCGAACTGCTCGGACCGTCGGCTTACGGGCACCGGTGAATCCGGCGATGCTTGATTCGTAGCCTCACCGCGGGGACGTCGGTCACCACGGTGCAATTGAATCCTCTAGGAAGTCTCGCTCCGGGTGAGCTCAGAGAGTACTATTGCGCGGGTGGTTCTTGGCCGTGCGCTCATTTCCGCGTTTGTAGTTGCCCGTCGCTCGGGCCATCAGCTCCTGGGAGTCCTGCTTCGTGACGTCCAGGAGGAAATTCTCAGCAGTCGCACCCCGCAACGTCGTCGCGCGGCGTCCCCAGTGAGTGATGATGAGCTCACCGTCACCGACGACTCGATACTCAAAACCGCTCGGAGCATTCGTCATGGTCAATATCCTTGCACGGTGCACTCACCGCATCCCTGTGCTGACCTCGGGAGCGGCTTTTTCCTCCGCGCTCTCGGAGGCAGAAGCCCGCAAGTGCCGCCTCGCCCTGATGTAGCTCAGCGGCCCAGTGAGTCCAGTGCCGCGGAGGTGATCGTCCCGGCGTCGATGCCGTGCAGGGCATGGGCCTCCGGCAGGGAGGAGGACTGCCCATACTCGGTCACCCCCAGCATCCTGGTGCGGTCTCCGCGCACGCCGGCGAGGAAGGACAGCGCGTGCGGGTGACCGTCTAGCACTGTGATCAGTGGAGCGGGGTGCGCGGTGGGAAAGAGCTGCTCCAGGATGGCAGTCCCTGGACCCGGTTCAAGGGAGTCCCGGGCACGCATCGCCTGGAAGAGCCGGGACGGGCTGGTGACGTTGACGATGCCGGCCTTCACACCGTGGGTGTCCAGGGTCTCTGCGGCCTCGCAGAGGTTGGGCATCACCGCTCCTGCGCCGACGAGCACCACATGATCCTCCTCGGCTGAATGGGTGCTGATCCGGTAACCCCCGGCCAGGGCTTGGCGTCGCCGTCGTTCCCAAAGGGCCGGGTCTTCGGGAAGCGCAGCGAGGGACTGTTCTACTGGACGGGTGGAGAGCCGGAAGTAGGCTGACCGCCCACCGGGCCGTCCCAGGTGGGAGATGGCCTCGAGCAGGCTCCACTCCAGGTCCTGTGCGAAAGCCGGCTCCCAATAGTCCAACCCAGGCGTGGAGATCCCGATGGAGGGCGTGTTCATCGACTGGTGGGCGCCGCCCTCTGGGGCCAGGCTGACCCCAGACGGGGTTCCAACCAGGATCGACTGGCCACCGGCGTAGGTGCCGAACATCCATGGCTCCAGGGCCCGCGGGACGAAGGGGTCATAGAGGACCCCGATGGGGGCGAGGGGTTCGCCCCATCGGGACCAGGTGGCGCCCAGCTCGCCGATGAGGCTGACCAGGTTGACCTCGGAGATCCCCAGCTCGATGTGTTGACCGTGCGGGTTCTCCTGCCAGTGCAGCACGGTCTCGTCGTCGTCGGAGAACCAGTCTCGGCGTTCGCTCAGCGACCACACACCGGTTTTGTTGATCCAACCGCCCAGGTTGGTGGAGGACGCGACGTCCGGGCTGACGGTGACGATGCGGCGGGCGTTCGCGGGGTCGGCGCGCTTCAGGTCGGAGAGCAGTCGGCCCAGCGTGGCCTGGGTGGAGGTCAGTTGTTTGTGCTTCCACTTCAGCTCCTTGGGCACCGGAATGCCGCTGGTCTGCGGCACCGGAGTCCGGCTCAGCCGTCCCGCGGTCTCAGAGCAGAGCGCAGCCTCCTCCGTCCCCTCGGGGAATCGTCCCCAGGGGGAGTCGAGGTTCGTCCCGGAGAGCGCGGCGAGTTCACGCATCTGTTCCTCGGTCAGCTGCGCGGCGTGGTTGCTGGGGTGGCCTTCGGTGGCCAGGCCGCGGCCCTTGATGGTGTAGGCGAAGATGACGGTGGGCCGGGTGTCGTCGATCTTCTGGTAGGTGGCCAGAAGTTCCTGGATGTCGTGACCTCCCAGGTCCCGCAGGGCCTCTGCCAGGTCACGGGGCTCCAGGCTGGAGACCAGCTCGGCCAGCTGTGGGTCCGGTCCGTCTCCGAGCAGCCTGGCCGCGGCCTCGTCCGGGTGGGAGCGCAACAGTCGCTGGTACTCCTGGTTGGGCATCTCTTCGAGCCGTCGCCGCAGCAGCTCCCCGCCGGGCTGGCTGAAGAGCCGTTGCAGGCGCCTGCCCCAGGTGCAGGTCAACACCTGCCAGTCGGCGGCTGCGAACATCCCCTGCAGGCGCTGGATCTGCACGTCGGGGATCACCCGGTCCAGCGACTGCCGGTTCAGATCGACGATCCAGACCACATCTCCGAGCTGGCGGACCTCGGGATCGATGATGGCTTCCCAGACGGCCCCCTCGTCCATCTCGGCATCGCCCAGCAGGCTGTAGAACCGACCGCCCTCCGGGAGCTGGAAATGGTCCTGCAGATAGCGCCGCGACAGTGCCGCCCACACCGGCGCCGTGGCGCCGATCCCGACGGATCCGGT
Source organism: Nesterenkonia sandarakina (assembly GCF_013410215.1). NCBI lineage: Bacteria > Bacillati > Actinomycetota > Actinomycetes > Micrococcales > Micrococcaceae > Nesterenkonia > Nesterenkonia sandarakina. The sequence goes on along the minus strand of NZ_JACCFQ010000001.1, from coordinate 2,899,774 downwards.
GGAGAAGTCCACCGTGTCCGGGTCCTTGGAACGGCTCGGATAGGACTGCAGCCCGCCCTTGGAACGCAGGGTGGGCAGATACTCCTCGTCCAGGTCACCCAGCAGATAGTTGATCGCATGCAGCACCGGGGAGGCATGAGGCTTCACCGACACGCGGTCCTTCGAACCCAGCTCGGCGAACCACAAGGCCGTCATGATGCCCACCATCGACGCTGAGGAGGACTGATGGCCCCCGACCTTGATGCCACCGGCAGTCTCGCGGCCCCGGTTCGCGGCGTCGATGATCGCGGTGGAGAGCCACAGCACCCGCTGGGCCACGGCGTCGAGAGTGGACCCGCTGAAGGAAGAAGCCGCGGAGAGCGGACGCTCATTCACGCTCGGCGCGGGATGGCGCTGAACGCTGGTCTCGAACTGGCGGTCTTCCTCGTCGACGCCGCTAGGGCCCTGCCTGTCGGGATTCTGCATGGTGGGTCACTCCTCAGATGATTCCGGAATACGCATTCAGCGCAGGCTGCCCGCCCAGATGGGCGTAGAGCACGTTGGAGTCAGGGCCGATCTCGCCCTCGCGCACCAAGTCGATCAGCCCTGCCATCGACTTGCCTTCATAGACGGGGTCGATGATCATCCCTTCCAGCTGAGCAGTGGTCCGCATGGCCTCCAGCGTGGACTTCACCGGAATCCCATAGAGGTCTCCGGCCCAGCCCTCGAGCACAGTGATCTCATCATCACCCAGACTCCGGCCCAGCCCGATGAGCTCCGCGGTATGTCGTGCGATCTTCGCCACCTGGCCCCTTGTCTTCTCGATGGTGGCTGAGGCGTCGATCCCGAGCACCCGGCGCGGCCGGTCCTGTCCAGCGAACCCGGCGATCATCCCCGCGTGGGTGGAGCCGGTCACCGTGCAGACCACAATGGTGTCGAAGAAGACACCCAGCTCTTGTTCCTGCTGTTCGACCTCATAAGCCCAGTTGGCGAAACCCAGTCCACCGTATTTATGCTCGGAGGCCCCCGCCGGGATCGGATAGGGAACGCCTCCGGCCTCCTCGACCTCGGAGATGGCCTCCTGCCAGCTCGACCGTATGCCGATGTCGAATCCCGCGGGACTGAGCGTCACTTCGGCACCCATCAACCGGGAGAGCAGGATATTGCCGACCTTGTCATTGACGGCGTCGGGCCAGTCCACCCACTTCTCCTGGACCAGCCGGGCCTTCAGGCCGAGCTTCGCGGCCAGGGCGGCCACCTGGCGGGTGTGGTTGGACTGGTAGCCCCCGATGCTGACCAAGGTGTCCGCGCCCGAGGCAATGATGTCCGGAGCGATGTACTCCAGCTTCCGGGTCTTGTTTCCCCCGTAGGCAAGGCCCGAGTTCACGTCCTCGCGTTTAGCCCAGATCTGCGCTCCGCCCAGATGCTGCGTCAGCCGCTCCAGGCGGTGGACGGGGCTGGGGCCAAAGGTGAGCGGATAGCGTTCGAAGTCGGACAGGGCCATGGCGGCCTCCTTAGCTTGTTGGTATCAGTGGCTGCCGGTCTACTCGCTCGTTCCCGGGTTGCAATATATTGCATATTGCCGAGTGTGGGATGTCAATGGGTCGCATAGGATTTCTCTATGCCAGTACCCAACACCAGCCCTGTGCGACGCCGCTCCCTCTTGCGGGAGGACGTCTACCGGGCCATCCGTGACGCCATCGTCCGCGGTCAGATCGCGCCGGGGGAGAAGCTGGTGGACGGTGAGCTGCAGGAGTGGTTGGGAGTCTCCCGGACCCCCATTCGCGAGGCGCTGCTGCGCCTGGAGCGCACCGGGCTGGTCACCGCTGTGCCGGGCAGGTCGACCATGGCTACGCCCTATGAGCCGGAGGCTGTCGAGCAGGCGCGGGTAGTCGCCGCTGAACTGCATGCTCTGGCGGTGAAGCTCGCGGTGCCGAGCCTGTTGCCCGCGGACCTGGAGGCCTTGCGTGAGGCGAACTCGTCCCTCTCCCGTGGCGGGCAGGCGCAGAGTTCGGAGGACTGCGTCGCCGCCGATGACGCCTTCCACCAGGTCTTCATCGATCGCAGCGGCAACAACGTGCTCGCCGCCCAGCTGGAGCAGGTGATGCCGGTACTGCGCCGCGCCGAGTATCTGCATTTCGACTCCGCCCAGGCTCAGGCGTCTGTGATCCAGCACGAGGAGATCGTCGCTGCGGCTGCCTCGGGGGACGCAGAAGGCACTGCGGCTTTGGCCAGACGAAACTGGCTCGCGTTGGAAGCTCGCTGACAGGTCAGGTTTCAGGTGCAGACGAGGGTTGAGGGATGGATCTGCGCATCTCCAGAGAACCTGCGGAGCACTAGGGAGTGGCGAAATCCAAGATGACGCGATGCGGGTCTTCCGCGAGACTCAGCTGGAATTCCGTCTCCGCGTTGAGTCCCACGAAGTAGGTGCCTGTGCCTTCGAACAACAGGCCGAGCGAGACCTCAGCGAGAAGATCACCCTGGGGTGGGTACCAGTGTTCATCGGCGTGCAGCTCCGGTGTATGGACGGTCATCTCATCCACCAGGCCATTGACGGTCAGTTCCAAGACTTCGAGGCCATCCATCGGATCTGAGGTATCTCCGACGTCGGGCATTCCCGTCGAGGCGGCATCGACGAAGCGCGCGTAGATCGAGGAGGAAGGAGCGTCGGAGAATTCGAAGACCAAGCGTTCGTATCCCTCGTGCTCACCGTCGCGGACAGCGCTGAGCGTGCCGCGTTCTTCCGGTGAGGCCGTGAACTCCTTCTCCTGCGCCTCGATTCCGAACTGGCTGAAGTCGGGCATGCCCTCCCTGGACGTCTCCAAGGAACTGCCGTCACCCTCGCCGTTCGTGTCCGTAGGAGAGTCCTCAACGCTGGTTTCGTCCACCGTGGTCGAGGGTGCGTCCGGGGTTGCTGCCGGTTCGGAGTCTTCTTCCGGGGAGCCGCAGCCCGCCAGGGCGAGGGTTCCCGCGGCGATAGAGGCAGTGAGGAACGTGGCGCGACGGGTCACTAAGTGTGCCTCCAGAGCTGGCAGACCATAGCGGGTACTACGTCACCGTAGACACCGCTACCTGAGCACGGGCAACCTTTGGAAGAGATCGTTAGCCGCCTGTGACTAGGGGGTACTGGTGGGTGCGGGGGTCAGTGCGCGAGATCGACGATGATCCGGACAGGGTCTTCGGCCATCTGCACGCGGAAATCTCTTTGCTGATCGAGTCCGATGAAGTAACCGCTCTGACTTTCGAAGGTGCCCAGCGCGTGGATCCCTTGGACAAGATCAGACTGAGTCTGGACTCCCTCCACAGGACCCGAAAGGACCGCGTCGCTGTCGTGCTGCGAGGGGTTGAATCCGATGCCGCTCACGGAGATGGAGAGGTATGCCTCCCCAGGGACATCGATGGGTGCGCCCATACCTTGGTCGGTGGGCTGGTCAATGTACTCCACCTGATAGGCCAGTTCGCTAGGTCCGCTGTGCTCGAAGACCACCCGGTCAAAGCCCTCGTGCCGACCAACCCGCACCTCGACCAGATGCTGCGCCTCCTCCCAGGTGCCCGAAGTGTACGGGAAATCCTCAGTGGCAGCGGTCTCTTGGGAGAATCCCGAGAGGTCATCCTGCTCCGGCTGCTCACTTTCCGGGGACTCGTCGGTGCCAGGAGAGTGGTCGCTGGCCTGCTCGCTCGGGGTGGACTCAGCTTCCGATTCGTGAGACTCATCCGCGCCCGGGGCGGAGGACTCGTCCCCATCCGACTCGGCCTCGGTGGCCTCTGGAGAAGGTTCCGGTGAGGCGGAATCTTCGGCGTTGGTTTCCTGGACGGTGGGTGACGCCGCGCCCGGGGTCTCGACCGATCCGGGGTCCTCATCCGGGGAACCGCAGCTGGCCAGGGCGAGAGCTCCGGCGGCAAGAGAAGCGGTGAGGAACGTGGCGCGGCGGGTCATGAGGATCTGCCTTCGAGGTCGACCGAATAGAGCGGTTACGACTTCACCGTAGGCAGGCTCGTCTATGCTCAGGCAAATTCAGAGGCAGATCGTTAGCCGCTTGTGACATGGGGTTATCCGAGGATTCGCGCATCTCACGGTCACCGACGCGTTGCCCACCAGAGGGCGAGAACTGTCGGCCGGCCGCTCCCGCAACGCTCCCATTGAGGGGGTCTGTTCCGCACGAACTGGTGCAGCGCTCAGAACAGCGGCCAGGGGACCGGGGACATCCCACCGGCGGGAGCTGGGAACCGTCCGGCCTCGCGCAGCTCGGCGCAGCGCGCAGCGAGGGCCGCGATCTCCTCGGCGCTGAGCAGATCCGCCAGGTCTCGGCCCAGGTCATTCTGCAGTCCATCGGCGACGCGATCGACGCCGGCGAGCTCCTCGTCAGTCAACGCGTCTCCCAACCATCCCCAGAGCACCGTGCGCAGCTTCGGCTCATGATGGAAGGTCAGTCCGTGGTCCACGCCGTGCCGGTGACCGTCCGCCATGGCAAGCACGTGGTCGCCCTTGCGGTCGGCGTTGTTCACCAGCACATCGAAGACCGCCATGCGCCGCAGGGCCGCCGAGTCTTCGTGGATGAGCGTGACGATCCGCCCGTCTGCGTCCCGTCCCTCCAGCACGTGCATCCAGCCGGTCTCCGGCACGTCGTCTCCTGCCACGAGGTCGACGGCGATCTGATTCTCGTCTTGGTCCTGCCAGCGCTGAACCATGCCCGCACCCAGAGGGCCATCGCGCAGCCAGGTGTGTGGGACCACGCCCCAGCCCAGGGCCTCCGAGACCAGGTAGGCGGCCACCTCGCGGTGCGCCAGGGTGCCGTCGGGGAAATCCCAGAGCGGACTCTCCCCAGCCATCGGCTTATAGACCACGGCGACGTCGCCGATGCTGCCCAGGAACGTCGCGTTCGACGCCGTCGTGATGCGTCCGGTGAGCGTGAGTTCTGCGGTCACCAGGTCCGTGGCCGACATCAGCCCTCGGCAGCGGTGCAGGTATGCCCGTCGGCGTCGATCGGGTAGCCACAGAGCGGGCAGGCCGGTCGCCCGGCGCCCACGATCTCTCGGGTGCGCTTGGCGAATGCCCGGGCGGTGCCCACCGGCATGCGCACCAGCAGCATCTCGGTGTCCTGGGAGTCGTCCTCCTCAGACGAAGCCTCGTCATCCTCGTCATCGGGCAGAGAGTAGGCCTCAATGATCACCTGAGCCGTGGCCGGGTCCCAGCCCAGGCTCATGGCGCCGGTGCGGAAGCGCTCCTGGACCGTCTCCAGCTGGTCCTCATCGTCCAGCTCCGGGGGAATGCTGGTGGGAACGCTGAAGGGATTGCCCTCCACGGTGATCAGCTGGTCCAGGATCTCGTCGATCTTCTCGGCGAGCAGGGCCGACTGCTGCTTCTCCAGGGCGATGCTCACCAGGTCTTTGCCGGAGCGCACCTGCAGGTAGAACGTGCGCGCCCCCGGAACCCCGATGGTGCCGATGACGGCCCGGTCCGGCCAGTCAAACTCGTGAACACGTGTAGGCATGTCAGTATTCTAGGCGCTTGCGGTTCATGGCGTCTGGTGTCCTGCCCCGCCGCCCACCGCCGCATCCCCAGATTGGATGCCCTTCGAGAGCCAGGAGAGATCCCCGGCGTCGGTGTTGGTCGCGTGGACGCTGGTGCGGCCTGCGCCGTAGCGCACGATCGAGACCGAGGCCGGGCCCACATTGATGCGCTGGAACAGGTCAAGGTGCATCCCGAGCGCGTCGGCGAGGATCGACTTGATGACGTCACCATGACTCACCGCCGCCCACACCGCCTCAGCTCCATGCTCGGCCTCCACGGCGGCATCGTGGCGCCGAATCGCCGCCACCGATCGCGCTTGCATGGCGGCCATGGATTCCCCGCCGGGAAAGACGACGGCGGAGGGTTGGGACTGTACCAGCGGCCACAGGTCTTCTTTGGCGAGGTCGGTGAGCATGCGCCCCTGCCACTGGCCGTAGTCGGCCTCGGTGAGTTCGGGGTCGATCGGCGCGTGTGGCGTGCCGGTCTGCCGATCGAGGATCTGCTGGGCGGTCTGCTGGCAACGCTCCAGCGGGCTGGAGACCACCGAGACCAAGGGAACGGCCGCGAGCCGGTCTCCTGTGAGGGTCGCCTGGTCACGCCCGGTCTGGTCCAGGGTGACCCCGGCGGCCCTGCCGGCCAGCTGACCGGTGGCATTTGCTGTGGTGCGGCCGTGCCGCACAAGAAGAACTGTCGCCATCCGCTCAGCCTAACCATCCCGGCGGGGAGGGCGTGCGCGCAGGCTCTCAGGCACCTCGAGATGCGAGTGTCCCAGCCTCAGCGCAGCAAGGTGCTGTGCAGGGTGCGCGTGAGCCAGTCGCGATACTCCTCGTCGGTCCAGTCGCGGTCGGTGGTGAGTTGAAAATAGACCTCCGGGGATCCGATGCTCCACATCGCGTCGGCTGCGTGGGCCACATCGAGGCGTGGGTCCAGGTCTCCCGTCGCCGCCACCGCCTCGATGATCCGGGTGAAGTCGGCCAGCCGTTCTCGGCCAGCCACATCGGCGATCTTCTGCAGCTCGGGCTCACCGGCTCGCCCGGCGACCAGCACGCTCGCCAGGAGCGGGCCGATGCGCGTCAGGATGCCGGTGGAAGCCACCACGAAGGCACTGAGGATCCGGTCGCCCGCTCCTTCGTGCAGGGCCGCCTGCATATCGGGGCGCTCGATCAGGGCCACCTGCTCGTCGTCCCCTGAGACCGCGGCGCCCAGGGCCTGCCGGACGAGTTCGGGCTTGTTCTTGAACGCCTTGTAGACCGTCTCCACGGAGACGCCCGCCGTCCTGGCCACCTCAGCCAGGGTCATGGAACTGTATCCCTGCTCGACCAGGAGGCGTGCGGTGGCGTCCAGCACGCTTCTGCGATTGGCCGCCGCCTGCGCCGCGCGATTCGAATTGTCATACGACCGAGCATTGACCTTCGGTGCAGCTTTGATTACAGTCTCCTTGTATTCGATACAGTCTGTTGGTCACCAATACTAGGGGATGATTCAGATGACCACGAAGACCGATGCAGATGTTGCCGTCGCCTCGCTGCACGCCATGGCGTCAGGCAGCGTGGCGGACTTTCGGCCGCTCTACACCGAGGACGCAGTCAACCGGGAGGCTCTGGCGGAGCCTCCGGAGGCGCGTGGAACGGGTCCGGCTGCCCTCTTCGCCACGGCCTTGTGGCTCCGGACCGCTTTCAGCGACCTGGCCTGGGAGGTGCACGAGGTGGTCCACGACGGCGAGCTTGTGGTCATTCACAGCACCATGTCCGGGCGGCAGACCGGTCCCTTCGTCAGCTACGGGCCGGATGCCAAGGTCGCCGCTGCGTTCCCGCCACGGGGCCGGTCCTTCGCGGTCACTCAGACGCATTGGTTGCGCATGAGGGACGGCAGGGTCGCCGAGCACTGGGCCAACCGTGACGACCTCGGAATGGGCCAGCAACTTGGGTGGACCCCACCCACGCCGGTGTATATGGGACGCATGCTACTCGCGACCCGCCGCGCACGGTCGAAGGCGGCCGCCTAGCTCCAGGGCCGGGCACTCAGGCGTTCAGGCACCGGGTGCTCAGGCGCGTCCAGGAGCCGTCTCGGTTCAGGACACGCTCTAGAGTCAAGGGATTGACCCTACGCCCGTGACTCTCTCCGAGGCAGCGCGGAGCAGACCGTGTCCGCCTGGGTGAGCGCGCTCGGCGGGTCTCCCCGGGACATCGCGAAGAACGAGTGGCTCCTCCTCGAGCGGGCAGACCTTGCGGCAGTTGTCGCCGCGCAGGTGGACGGGTTTGGTGTCGTCGCGGCACCGGGAGCAGTGCTGGACCAGATCCGCCCCGCCCCGCCAGAAACACTGCTGGATGCGGACGCGCTGGCGAGCCTGCTCCCCGCAGGCGCTGACCCGATCGGCAGCGCGGACCTGCTCTTCTCCGAACGCAGTCCTCGACTGAGTCCACTCTGTGCCAGGATCGCCGCTCCGGGGGATGCCGCCGCGGTACGCGCCCAGGTGAGCCCCGCGGAGTGGGAGGAGAGCGGCATCGATCAGGCGCAGCGCCTATGGACCGCATGGACCCCGGAGGGGGCTCCCGCCGCCGTCGCCGGCTTCAAGCAGTGGCACTCCGAGCTCGCTCAGATGGCGGTCCTCGCCGGGCGAGGGCACCGGGGGTCGGGTGTGGCCTACGCCGCGGCAGCGCTGGCCATACAGGAGGCGCTCGCGAAAGGGCTGGTCGCGCAGTGGCGAAGCCGTCAGGGCAACGAAGCCTCTCTCGGGCTCGCTGGGAGATTGGGATTCACTCAGCTCGGCGTCCAGGCCGCGGTGCGGCTCAAGGGGTGAAGGGTCAAGGGGTGAAGGGTCACTGACCGTCGGCGCCGAAGCCTCGAGGTCCCGGTGGAATGCGAGGCTCCCCGCCTGGTGGCGAGGTCAGCAGGGCTTTTGCGACCAGCCCCACCCCCAAGAGGGAAATCACCAGCAACACGAACAGCAGGACGCTCTCGGCGGAGGTGGCAGGACAGGCGGTGGAACTGTCATCGATCTCTGGGCAGCTCTTCCACGGTTGCAGCAACATGACCAGGCCTCCGCCCGCGCCCACCAGTCCCAGAACGAATCCCCAGACCATGAGCCGGGTTCTCTTCCGAGCAGCCATATTGATTCCTCTCACCTGACCTCGGGGTCCGCGAGGGCCCTGGCGACTCTGCAGAAGCCTAGCGGGACGTGGCAGGCTTGACCCTGACACAGTGTCAGACGGTGAGGTGGGGACGTGCTATCCATCGGAGGCTTCGCGCAGATCGGCCAGGTGACCCACCGCATGCTGCGGCACTGGGACCGGACCGGTCTCCTGGTGCCCGCACACACCGACCCCTTCAACGGCTACCGCTCCTACGATCCTGAGCAGCTGCAACGGCTGCATCGGATCGTGGCGCTGCGGCAGCTGGGTTTCAGCATCGAGGAGACCTCCTCGCTGCTGCGAGACGGCATCGATGCGGAGCAGCTGACCGGTATGCTGCAGCGGCGTCGAGCCGAAGTGGAGAAGGAACGACGGTCCGCGGCCGCCAGGCTGGCCGACGTCGAGCGGAGGCTTCAGCTCATCGAAGGGAAGACGACCGTGTCAACAATAGAAATCGTCCAGAAGCCGCTGCCGGCGGTCCAGCTCGCCGCGATCACGGTGCGCGTGAACGAACAGCCAGAACTCGCCGGCGTCGTCGGTCCCAGCTTCGACGCCGTGGCGGAGATCATCGGGGGAGTCCGCAGCGCGCTGGACACGCCGATCGCTGCCTACACCGCGCACCAGGAAGGCATCGAGGCCAGCATCGGCTACGCGTATGACGGAGCCGAGCAGTCGGGCTTCGAACTGGTGAAGCTGCCCGCCGCGGAGGACGCCTTCGCCGCGGTGCACCTCGGTGAGATCAACGGCATCCGCACCAGCTGGCAAGCCCTGCATGAGGAGATCATCGACCGCGGCTACGAGCCGGCCGGGCCGTGCCGGGAGCTCTATCTCCGGGCGGATGAATCCGGGCGGACCGACGAGTTCGTCGTCGAGCTGCAGCAACCGGTCCGGGAGACCACCACGAGCTCAGGCCTGAGTCAGTAGCCGCGCGGCGAACCCCGGCCTCAGGCTCGCCAGCATCCCCGCCACTGTCTACAGTGAACCCATGATGCGCCGCCGAGGTCACCCAGCTGCTGATGGAACACGTCGATGACCGGTGAGCTGCTGGTGAACATCGCCCTGGTGCTGGTGTTCGTCCTGATCGGCGGGGTGTTCGCGGCGACGGAGATGGCGCTGGTCACGCTGCGCAGCAGTCAGGTCAACGCGATCGCCCAGCGCGGGCGCCGCGGAGCCAAGGTCGCCGCTCTGGCGCGGAACCCCAACCGCTTCCTCTCCGCGGTGCAGATCGGGGTGACGGTGGCCGGGTTCGCCTCGGCGGCCTACGGCGCGTCCTCGATCGCGCCCTCGCTGGTGCCCGGGCTCTCCTCCTGGGGGCTGGGTGCGCAGGCCTCGCTGACCGTGGCCACCATCCTGCTCACGCTGATCATCGCCTACCTCTCACTCGTCCTGGGCGAGCTGGCGCCGAAGCGGCTGGCGATCCAGCGCAACGCCCAGTTCGCCTACGCGGTGGCGCCGGTGCTCAACGGCTTCGCGCGGCTCATGCAACCGGTGATCTGGCTGCTCTCGGTCTCGACCAATACGGTGGTGCGGGTCCTGGGCGGGGATCCGAACCGCGCCGCGGAGGAGCTCTCCGAGGAAGAGCTGCGGGACATCGTCACCACGCACGAAGGTCTCCCGGCCGACGAGCGCCGGATCCTGGACGACGTGCTCTCGCTGCGCAACCGGCAGCTCAGCGAGGTGATGCGCCCTCGGCCCGAGGTCATGGCGCTCCCCGGCGGGAGCACCGTGGCGGAGGCAGTGGCTCACATCCAGCAGCTGCCCTTCTCCCGCTACCCGGTGGTGGACCAGTCCATCGATGACATCACCGGCTTCGTCCACGTCCGGGACCTCTACGACGCGGCCGCGAAGGATCCCGGCACGGCGCTGGAGAACGTCATGCGACCGATACCGTACCTGCCCTCCACCGCCAGAGTGCTGCCCACCCTGACCAACCTGAGGGCCAGCAACTCCCATATCGCGGTGGTGGTGGATGAGTACGGCGGCACGGACGGGATCGTCACCCTGGAGGACCTGGTGGAAGAGGTCGTCGGAGAGATCTTCGACGAGCGAGACACCGATGAGGCCCCACCGGTGCTCACCGAGGGAGGCGGGGTCGTCGACGGCCGGCTGAACCTGCAGGACTTCACCGAGGCCACCGGGATCGAGCTGCCCAGGGGAACCTGGGACACCGTGGCCGGGTTCGTGCTGGAGCGGCTCGGTCGGCTGGCTCGGGAAGGCGACATCGTCGACGTCGACGGCGCCACCTTGCAGGTGACCCGGATCGATCGCCGCCGGATCGCTGAACTCCTGGTCAGACCGACGCCGCCGGTGACCGACCCGGAGGAGGACTGACCGCCAGGTCCCCGTTCAGTCCTCCAGCTGCTCGTAGTAGCGCGACATCGTGGGGTAGTAGTCCTCCCAGGAGACCTGATCCGGGTCCCGGTCGGCGAGGACCGCGGCGAGCCGGTCCAGGTAGTACTCCCAGCCCGGACCGATGCTGCCCAACGGCTCATCCCCGGTCCGCTGGGCGAAGAGCAGGGTCGTGGTGCCTTCGGCGTGATCAAGCGCCAGGCGCAGATGCCATATGTTCTGCCCGGCACTGGTCTCCAGGGTGAGGCGTCTGGGCGGGGTGCAGTCGAGGATCCTGCACTCCTCCGCAGGAGCGTCCTGACCCTCTGCGGTCATCAAGAACCTGACCCGGCCGCTGGCAGGGTCTCCCTCCCAGCGGCCGATCCACCGCTCCAACTGAGCGGTGTCGGTCAGGGCCGCCCAGACTGTCTCGGGAGGTTCCGGGAAGCGACGCCGGAACTGAAGCTCGGTGCCGTGGGAGCTGTGGCCGAGGGTTCCGGTGGGTTCTGGGGTGTGCGTCGCGCTGGGCATCGGTCATCCCATCATGAGGGCGAAGTTTCATCTCCTGTGCCGACTGTACGCCGCCCCACCACACGGAATCACCGGTTGCGGGCCTCAGTCCACGCCGGGCCGTCGGCGGTTCTGCTTGATCTCCGCCCGCTCTCGCTTGCCCTGGAGGCGCCGACGGTGGGAACCTCGGGTCGCTCGGGTGGGGCGCCGCGGGACCGGCGGGGCGATCGACTCGCGCAGCAGCTCGGCGAGACGCTCCCGGGCCGCGGTTCGATTCCTGCGCTGGGAACGGTGCTCGGCCGCGTTGATGGTCAGCACCGTGCCGGCCAACCGAGTCTGCAGCCGCTCCAGAGCCAGGCGTCGCTGAACCTCGGTGAGCGACGTCGTCGTCGCCAGGTCCAGACTCAGCTGCACCCGGGAGTCGGTGGTGTTGACCCCTTGGCCGCCGGGCCCGGAGGCGTGGGAGAACTGTTCGCGCAGCTCACCTGCCGGGATGAGCAGCCCATGGGGTGCCCCAGGGCCCGGGGGTACGCGCAGATTCTCCACGCCCCTAGTCTGCCGCACGGTTGCCGTGCCACCTGGCCGGGGTCCGGTCAGACCAGTCCTTCCACGATCCGCACTGCGGTCCCGGTGCCGTCCTCCTGCGCCATGGATCCGGCCGCCGCCTGCACCGCAGCGCGATAGTCTCCCGCGCTGCTCAAGGCGGCGCTGAGCCCGGCCGCGGTGAGTCGCCGCTGCGGAATTGGTTCTGGAGCCAGCCCCTTCTCGCGCAGCCGTGCACCCCAGAACGGCTGATCGGCGATGAACGGCACCAGCACCGAGACGGTGCCGGCCGCCGTCGCCGCGTGCACCGTGCCGATCCCGCCATGATGCACCGCGGCCGCCGCTTTCGGCAGCACCGCGTTGTGCCCCACCGACCGGGTCACCAGCAGGTCCTTCCCGCGCAGCGCCTGCGGAACCTGCAGCCCGCCGAGGCCGGTCGCCAGCAGCGCCCTGAACCCGGCGCCGCGAATCCCGGCGAGGACCTCGCGGGCCCGCGCCACCGGATCTCCTGAGGCCATCGACCCGAACCCGGCGTAGACGAAGTCCCCGGCCTCGATGAATGCCGCCACTTCGGCGGGAACCGCCTCCGAGGCGTCGCCGGGCCCCGAGCCGGCACTGGTCCAGGCGCCGGTCAGGTGCACCGAGTCGCCCCAGTCCGCGGGACGGTGCAGCAGCGCCGGGCTGATCGGCAGCAGGGTGGCCGCCGGCGGGGGAGTGCGGCGGCTGAAGCTGCCGACCAGCCGGGAGACCTCCCGGAGGTCCCGGCGGAACATCGCCTCGCCACCACCGGCCAGGCGGTAGGTCACCCGGTTCAGCGCACCGAGATCCCGGGTGAGCGTCCCGGCGGCGGGGAAGCTGCTGGTGGGGGTCACGGCCGGCACGATCTCGACCAGCACATGCGGGATCCCTAGCGCCTCGGCCACCAACCCCGCAGAGAGAACCTTTGGATGCGCCAGCAGCACATCGGGTGCGAACTCCATCGCCGCCCGCGCAGACTCCAGGAGCACCGCGCGCATCAGCGGCTGGATGACCGAACGGTAGGACCGCAGCGCCGCCGCCACGGAGACCCCCTGCTGGGTGATCAGCGCCGTGTAGTCCACACCCATGCTTGCGACGTCGATGCCGGTCAGGTCCACCCCGGAGTTCTCCGGCACCACCAGGCGCACCTCGTGTCCGGCGGCGGCCGCCCGGCGCGCCAGCGCGGCGAAGGGGGCCACGTCCCCGCGAGATCCCGCGGTCACCAGCAGTATCCGCATCCTGCTCACCTGCTCCCTCTCCGATCCAACGCCGCCGGTCGAGTCATCCTGCCCGTCGAGTCATCCTGCCCGTCGAGTCGCCTCGCCCGCCGAGTCACCCGGCCTGTTCGGACCCGGCCCGCCGCGACTCCCGGCGCGGTCCGCGCTGCGGGGTGGTGAACACCGTGGTCACCTCCGAGGCGTAGAGCACCGAGTCCGGGGCCCGCTCGGCGAGCCCGGGGAAGCCGGCGGCGCCCAGCAGCCCGTCCTGCAGGTGCACCAGCTCGGCCTGCTGCAGGGGCCAGGGCTCGTGGCTGTTCCGGCAGTAGAGGGTGCGCCCCCAGTGCTGTTCGTGGAACCCCCAGCGTGCGGTCAGGAACTCCGCCAGCGGGTCATTCTTCAAGGCCGCGTCGGCTGCGTCGTCGTGGCCCGGACGCACGCGCAGCGTGGAGGAGGCAGCGCGCTGCCCGTGCCGTCGGGTGGTGTACTCGACCTCGCCGTCGTGCTGCTGGAGCCGCATCGACGCCCACTGATAGCGCAGCCCGAACACCGCCCGCGCCACCAGCACCGGGATCAGGTGCGAGGCCTCCAGACTGCGGAAGACCACCCCGCGGCGAGCCTGCTCGTCCACCGAGTAGAGCCGGACGTTGACCTCCGGGAAGTCCCCGAGCCAGGGCACCGCGGGCCCGCCGAAGAAGGAGCTCTTCGACATCTGGAATCCGATCAGGCCCACCCAGGAGCTGCCGTCGAAGACATCCGGGGAGCAGCCCGGGGGCATATAAGGGGCGACGACGCTGGGGTCGACCCGCCAATGCAGGAAGGACACCTCGCTCCACCGCTGCCGCAGGACGGCCGGACCGCCCAGCGGCGGGGCCTCGGGGGAGAGCGCATGCACAGCCATCAGGACACCTCGTCATCGCGGCAGGAAGCTCGGCGCTCCGCAGAGCGGCGGCCGTTGATCAGCATCATATCCAGCCCGGATCACCCCGGGCGCCGGTGTCGCGCGTCTGCGCAGAAGACGGCGTAGATTGATCCAGTCGTGCAGGAGGCCAACAAACTGACCTCCCAAGACCGGCGGCGCTGGTGTCAGAACGAGGCGAGGTGGTTTCCCGATGAGCGGTGAGAACGCGAACCCGAGCGAGCCTGCCAAGCCCATCACCGTCTCGGTGGTCATCCCGGTCAAGGATGACAGCGCCGCGCTGACGGTCTGCCTCGCCGCCCTGGCCGCGCAGACCCGGACCGCAGAGGAGATCATCGTGGTGGACAACGCCTGCACCGACGACTCGGCCGCAGTGGCGCGCGCCGCGGGCGCCAGGGTGTGCAGCTGTCTGCAGCCGGGGATCCCCGCCGCCAGCGCCACCGGCTACGACGCCGCCACCGGTGACCTGATCCTGCGGCTCGACGCTGACTGCGTGCCGGGACCTGAGTGGATCCACGATGTCATCGCCGCCTTCGAGGAGCAGCCAGAGGCCGGGGCGCTCACCGGAGACGCGGAGTTCATCGACGGGCCGGCCCTGCTGCGACGACCGCTGGTGCGGGCCTACCTCTTCGCGTACATGAACTTCTGCATCCCGGCGCTGGGTCACCGGCCGCTGTTCGGCTCCAACCTGGCCATGCGCCGGGAAGCATGGGACACGGTCCGGCTCTCGGTGCACCGCGATGACCCCGAGATCCACGACGACCTCGACCTCTCCTTCCATCTCGGCGAGCACTATCGGCTGGGCGTGATCCGCGGCGAGCCGATGGGCATCTCGATGCGTCCGTTCGCGGACGCCCGAGCCTTCCGACGCCGGATCAGGCGCGGATTCCGTTCGGTGACCGTGCATTGGCCGCGCGATCTTCCACCCCGGAGATTCTCACGCCTCGCCCGACGCCGCTCCGCTCAGAGCGGCCAAGCGCGTCCAGCCGGGCCTCAGGAGGCCCATCGATGACCGCTGAGCAGGCAGGTGCGCCCATGGACTCCGCCGGCTCGCCGGGATCCGGCGTGGGGGCCGAGCACTCCAGGCTCCGCTCGGAGTCCGCGCTGATCGGGCCCGTGCCCGCGCCGGGACTGCATGTGATGACCTGGAACATCCGCCGGCGAAGCTTCGCGCTGCATCCGCGCCGAGCGGATCGGTGGCGGCGCCGCGCCCCAGGGGTGCGCAGCCTGCTGAAGACCGAGCGGCCGGCTCTGCTCGGGGTCCAGGAGGCTCTGGCGGATCAAGCAGGTTTCGTCGCCGAGGCGCTCGGGGGCGGACACCGGTTCGTCGGGCACGGCCGGGGCCCGCACGGGCACGGCGAGGCCTCTCCGATCTACTACGACACCGAGCGCCTGGAGCTCCTCGACTGGGAGCAGCGCGCCCTCTCCGACACCCCGCACCACCCGGGATCCCGGTCCTGGGGGAACCTGATCCCGCGCATCATGGTCGTCGCGAAGTTCCGGGACCGCGCCACCGCCACGACCTTTCTCGCCGTGAACACCCATCTGGACCATCTTTCGCTGAGTTCCAGGTTGAGCTCGGTGGAGAGCATCCGGGAACTCATCACCGGCAGTGAGCTGCCGGGGGTGGTCCTGGGGGATATGAATGCCGGTCCCCGCAGCGCCCCGATCCGGGAGCTGCTGCGCGGGCAGGCGCTGGTCGATGCCTGGGCGGTCGCTGAGCGTCGCGAGAGCCCGGAGTGGGGGACCTTCGCGAACTACCAGGAGCCGCGCCGCGACCGAGCCCGGATCGACTGGATCATGGTCACACCTCAGGTGCACGTGGGCCGCGCGGTGATCAACACCCGGCGCGGCCCACGCGGCTGGGCCTCGGATCATCTCCCGGTCCAGGCCGTGCTGCACCTCGACGAGGCCGGTGGTGCCCGGTGATGGAGAACTTCCTGCGAGCCCCGCAGAGCATCGCCGAGGTCGCCGCCGACGTGCTGCGCGTGATCGGCCTGTTCAGCGTGATCCTGGCGGCGATGTTCCTCGCCCCCACCGATGCCGGCATCCTCGCGTTCGCGCTGCCGGGACTGGTGGCGCCGCGCTTCCTGGGCTTCCCCGCCGCGGCGGACATCACGGTCTCAGCGACGCTGCTGATCGCCGCATGGAGCAACGTCTTCGACCTCTACACCCTGATCCCGAACTGGGACCTGCTGGTGCATTTCTTCTGCACCGCAGTCCTCGCCGCGGGACTCTACGTCATGCTGCTGCGCTCCCAGACCGTGGCGGATCCCCGCTCGCACCGACGTGCCGCATGGATCGGGGTGCTGCTCACTGCCACGCTGGGGCTCGCACTGAGCGCGGTCTGGGAGATGGTGGAGTGGCTGGGCTTCATCTTCGTCACCCCCGACATCTTCGTGACCTACACCGACACGATCTCAGACATGGCCGCCGGCGGGCTCGGATCGCTGGCAGCTGGCGTCATCATCGTGCGTCACCTGCGTTCGAACCGACGCGTGTCCCAGGCCCCGCCTAGACTGAGCCACACGCGACGGGATGGAGATTCATGGACACCGACGTCATAGTCATCGGCGCAGGGCTCGCCGGACTGCAGTGCGCGCGCCGGCTGCAGCGCAACGGACACCGGGTCACCGTGCTCGAGGCCGCCGACGCCGTGGGCGGGCGGGTGCGCACCGACCTCATCGACGGATTCCGGTGTGACCGCGGCTTCCAGGTGTTGAACCCGGCTTATCCGGCTGTGCGGGACTGGATCGACCTCGACGCACTGGGCCTGCAGAAGTTCGCAGTCGGCGCGGTGATCCGCACCGCCAGATCCACCACCACGCTGGCGCACCCGTTGCGGCACCCGCAGCACGCGCTGGCCACATTGGGCAGCCGGCACACCCCGCTGCAGGATCTGCTCGGTCTGGCGCGCTGGATCGCCCCGAGCCTGCGGCAGCCCCCCACCGGTCCACGACCACAGCAGGACCAGACGCTCAGCGCCTCCTTCGACGCGGCGGGATTCACCGGCAGGCTGCGCCGAGATGTGCTGGAGACCTTCCTCGCCGGGGTCCTGGCGGACAGCAGCGGGCAGAGCTCGGCGAATTATGTGCGCCTGCTGGTCCGCTACTTCGCGCTGGGCACCCCGGGGCTGCCCCGGGAAGGCATGCAGGCGCTTCCGGAGCAGATGGCGCAGTGGCTGCACGACCCGGTGCGGCTGCACACTCCCGCCCGGGAGATCATGCACACCGCCGACGGGGTGCAGGTCGGCACGGATGCTGGGCCGTTGCGGGCACGGGCCGCCGTCGTCGCCGTGGCGCCGCAGCAGCTGCACGAGCTCACCGAGGCCCCCGCGCTGCCCACCCACGGGCTGACCACCTGGTGGTTCCGCGCCCCGGAGCTGCCACAGCACGGAAAGTTCCTGATGCTCGACGCGACGCGGCGCGGGGGAGGCCCGGCCGGACCGATCTGGAACACCGCAGTGGTCTCCCAGGCCGCGCCCTCCTATGCGCCCGAGGGGCAGCACCTGGTGCAGGCCACCACCTTGCTGGACCGGCCCGACGGGTTGGCCGAGGAGGCCGTGGTGCGCCGAGACCTGGAGCGGCTCTACCAGGTGTCCACCGCGGACTGGGAGCTGCTCACCCACCACATCGTGGAACATACGCTCCCGGTCCAGCCGCCGCCGCTGCGCGAGGCCAGCCCGCAACAGGTGGGGGAGCGGGTGCTGATCGCCGGGGACCACCGCGATCACGGCTCCCTCCAGGGCGCGCTGGTCTCCGGGGACCAGGCGGCGCGCTCGGTGACCCGACTGCTCACCGGCTGAGCCCATGGCCACGTCTCCTGCACTGCGGCTGGTGCTGCCGCACCAACTCTTCGAAGAACACCTCGACGCTGACCCGCAGACCGGGTTCGTGCTGATCGAACACGACCTGCTCTTCCGGCAGTACCAGTTCCACGCCCAGAAGCTGGTGCTGCACCGGGCCTCGATGGATCGCTTCGCGCGCCGTCTGCGCTCCCGCGGCCACCAGGTCTCGGTGCTGCGCAGCCAGGCCGACCGCAGCTCGGCCGCCGCGCTGAGCGAGCTGATCCGTGACCTCGCCCCGGCCGAGGTCACGCTCTTCGACGTCGTCGACGACTGGTTGGAACAGGACCTGCGCGCCGCCCTGGAGGAAGGCGGCTACTGGCTGCGTGCCCAGGACGTATTGGAGACCCCGAACTTCCTGACCAGCCGCACCCATGTCGATGACTGGTTCGCCTCCCATGACGCCCGGATGCATGAGTTCTATGTCTGGCAGCGCCGCCGGTTCGGTCTGTTGCTCGACGCCGACGGGGAGCCGGTCGGTGGGAAATGGTCCTTCGACGCGGAGAACCGCAAGAAGCTCCCGCGCGGCTACACGCCTGCCACGGTGCGGCGCTTCGCGAGCCACCCGGTCCTGGGGCAGGAAGCGATGTTCGACCTCGACGTGCTCGGCGGCGGGGACGCAGCCGGTGACAGCAGCACGGCCGATGGCGGGGACGGCGCCGAAGCGGGCACTGGCGAGGCCGGCGCGGATGAAGGTCGTGAGGCTGGCGCAGCCGACGTGGAGCGGGCCATCGCCTGGGTCCGCGAGGAATTCCCCGAGGCGCCGGGCGACCCGGGGCTGTTCGCCTGGCCCACCAGTGCCGAGGAGGCCCGCGAGCACCTTCGTGAATTCGTCCGGGAGCGACTCAACGACTTCGGCCCCTATGAAGATGCGATCTCCGCGGAACACCCCTTCATCGCCCACGGTCTGCTGACCCCTGCGCTGAACATCGGACTGCTGAACCCCCGCGAGGTGGTGGACGCCGTGCTGGAGGCCGCCGATAAGGACACTCCGCTGGCCTCGGTGGAGGGGTTCATCCGGCAGGTCATCGGGTGGCGGGAGTACATGCGCGCCACCTACCGGACCCGGGGGCGTCAGCTGCGCACCGCGAACCGGCTGGAGCACCGGAACGCGCTGGGAGCGGGCTGGTGGGATGCCAGCACCGGGCTGACCCCGGTGGACCTGGTGATCTCCCGCGTGCTGGCCACGGGATACGCCCACCACATCGAGCGTCTGATGGTGCTCGGCAACGCGATGTCGCTGCTGCGGATCCACCCGGACGCGGTCTATGAGTGGTTCATGGAGCTCTTCATCGACGCCTACGACTGGGTGATGGTGCCCAACGTCTACGCGATGAGCCAGTTCGCGGCGGGCGAGGCCATCACCACCAAGCCCTATGTCTCGGGCAGCAACTACCTGCGCAAGATGTCGGATCTGCCCAAGGGCGACTGGGCCGAGCAGTGGGACGCGCTGTACTGGACGTTCATCCGGGATCACCGCGAAGTCTTCGAAGCCAACCCGCGGGCCCGGATGGTGGTCTCACTCCTGGAGAAGATGGACCAGCAGAAGCGCCGGGGCCATCATGATCGCGCGCAGCGGCTGCTGGAGCCCGGGCCGGAGAGCCGGCTGCTTCACGAGCACCGGTGAGTCCAGCTCAGCTGGTGCTGAGACCTTCTGTGCCGGGTTCGACCCCGTCCTGCTGCAGAGCGGCGTTCCAACTGCCGTAGCTGTTGCGGATGCTCGGCCCTGAGGGCAGATCGCTGCGTCCACGCTGCTGTTCCCGCGTCCGCCAGTCCACGTAGCTCTGGTAGCTGGTGGTGAAACCGGCCCGCCCGCCATTGGCGGTGAAGTCCCGCAGCGCTGCCCGAAACTGCTCCTGAGTGAACCGCGCGCTGCCGAAGCCGGAGGGCCTGGTACGGCTCGAGGCCGCCAGTCCCACCTTCTGCAGCGCGGCACTCCAGGAGCCGGAGGCGCGTTTGAGGATCGTGCTGGCACCCACGGGCCAGACGTTCCGGCCCCGGGCAGGCGCCGCCCCCTGGGTCTCCAGGAACTGGGCGCGCAGCTGCGCGTACTTCTGCGCCGAGAGGCTCAGAGAGGGATCCGCGGCGACGGCGTCGCGGCCTGCCTGCACGGCCTCAAGGGCTTGCGGTATCTTTTCCGCCGCACCCTGGTCCCGCAACATCTGGGTGACGCTGTCCT
This sequence comes from Nesterenkonia sandarakina, assembly GCF_013410215.1. NCBI lineage: Bacteria > Bacillati > Actinomycetota > Actinomycetes > Micrococcales > Micrococcaceae > Nesterenkonia > Nesterenkonia sandarakina. The sequence goes on along the minus strand of NZ_JACCFQ010000001.1, from coordinate 2,879,594 downwards.
GGAGCTCGTGGGCAAGCGGAGCGGACTGCGGGTCGCGTTTCCGCCCGAGCCCGATCGCGAAGAGCAGGCTGGCGGTGATCGCGCTGTCACTCACCGAGGGTGCGGCCATGGGCTTCACACATCACTTTCATCGGTCATCAGGTATCAGTCGTCGGTCGTTGGTGATTGGTCATTCAAGTCTCAGTCCGCGCCTCGCCGCTACGGTGTCAGCGGGCCGGCGAGAACTCCTGCGGCTGCCCGCGCATCACCGCTGACGGTGAGCCCGGTTTCCTCCAGACGGCCCCAGAGCAGCAGGGCGAGCTCGGCGCCGCAGGCCCTGAGCACCGCAGCCGGTTCAGCGGAGGACCCGGCGGGGACCCGCCACTGCCTGCCTGAGCCCTCCGAGACCAGCAGCAGGGAATCCTGGGGGTCTTCGGCGCGGCCCAGTCGGAGCTGCCGAGGATGCAGCACCTCCACCACCTTTGCGACACAGTCCTCCCAGACTGCGGGCTGGACCTCGGGACTCGCAGATCCCAGCGCCTGAGACAGGTCCCAGAGGTGGATCAGCGTCTCGTGGATCTGTCGTCGCTGCCAGAACGACGCCGGACCCAGGCCGGTGAACGTCTGACATGGCTGATCGGGGGGCACCGAGGACAGCGTGGTGCGCAGCAGCTCAGCCTCTGCCCGGTAGCGGGTGGCCAGCGAGCAGTCCTCCGAGGCGCCGTCCCGGGCAGCCGCAGCACCGGGACGTTCCATCCTCTCGCCGAGCACCTTGCCAGCCGCCCAGACGTGCACGGATCCCAGGTGCTCCGCCAGTTCCCGCACGGACCATCTGCCGCAGCTCGGCACCGGGGACTCCGGGTCGGCACCTGCCAGCGCAGACTCGAAGGCGCGCTGCAGCTCGGCAAGCTGCGCCAATGGCAGTCCCCGTGAGGCGGTGGGCTCGTCGTCGACCATTCGCGGAGTCTATAGGCTGGGCCGATGGTGGAGATTCAGGCGCTGAGCTGGGTGCTGCTGGGGGCGGGCGCCCTGGTCGTGGGACTCTCCAAGACGGCGCTTCCCGGGGCGGGTACGCTCGCCGTCGTCCTCTTCGCCATGGCCCTGCCGGCCCGCGAGTCCACCGCGGCGCTGCTGGTGCTGCTGCTCGTCGGCGATCTCTTCGCGATCTCGATGTACCGCAAGACCGTGGACTGGGCGATTCTGCGCCGACTGATCTGGCCGGTGCTGCTCGGCGTGGCGGTGGGCACGGTGTTCCTCGGGATCGCCTCCGACTCCGCGGTGCGCCGCGTGATCGGCGTGATCCTGCTGGGACTGCTGGTCTTCACGCTGCTGCGGCGCCGCGGTGCGACAGACCAGCGGTCAAGCCGGCAGACCCCGACGCGGCAGCCCTCGACGAGCCCGCGCCGTGCGGCCCGCGCGGCCGGGTTCGGCTACGGCTGGCTGGGCGGGTTCACCACGATGGTGGCCAACGCCGGGGGACCGGTGATGAGCATGTATCTGCTGGCCATGCGCCTGGACGTCAAGACGTTCCTGGGCACCGCCGCCTACTTCTTCTTCGCGGTGAACCTGCTGAAGGTGCCGTTCCAGATCGGTCTGGGGCTGCTGAACACCCAGATCCTGAGCATCGTGATGTTACTGGTGCCGCTGGTGGTGGCGGCGGCGTTCCTCGGCCGGTGGATCGCCGGACGGATCTCACAGACCGTGTTCGAGCGTCTGGTTCTGGGGCTCACGGCCGTCGGCGCCGTGAACCTGCTGGTCTGACCTGGGACGATTCTGTCGGGCTGAACAGGCCCTGGAAGGTTGCGTTTGTCGACGATCTGGGTGCCCGGTAGGTTGCGAGAATGCATCTTTCCCGTCGCAAAATGATCACGGCGGCCGCCACGGGCGCGACCGCCGCAGGCGTCACCCTCGTGTCCGCCCTGCCGGCCTCAGCGGCGCCCCGCCGCCGGTACCGCACCCGGCCGAGCCCGCGGATGCGTCGCCAGCCCACCGACTATGACCGGTCGCGGAAGCAGCAGAACCCCGCCAACAGCCTCGGCTGCCCGCTGGGGAGGGGATTCTGATCTCCGCGTCAGAGCAGCACGGCCCCAGGAACACCCTGGGAGCCAGCGAGATCGAGGTCTCCGGCCTGTGCCTGGGCGGCAACACCTTCGGCTGGACCAGTGACCGCGAGACTTCCTTCGAGGTCCTTGATGCCTACCTCGCAGGTGGCGGGAACTTCGTGGACACCGCCGACAGCTATTCGGCCTGGGTGCAGGGCAACAGCGGAGGCGAGTCCGAGACGATCATCGGGCAGTGGCTGGCCGCCCGCGGCAACCGGGACGAGGTCGTCCTGGCCACCAAGGTGAGCCAGCACCCCGACTTCAAGGGGCTCGCCGGAGCAAACGTCGTCGCAGCCGCCGAGGCCTCGCTGCGACGGTTGGGGACCGAGCACATCGACCTCTACTACGCGCACTTCGACGACGAGCAGACGCCGCTGGAGGAGACCGTCGAAGCCTTCGAGACCCTCGTGGCGGCAGGCAAGGTCCGCGCGATCGGACTCTCGAACTACACAACGGAACGGATCCGTCAGTGGTTCGAGATCGCTCGTGCCACCGGGGCGAGCCTGCCCGTGGCGCTGCAGCCGCATTACAACCTGGTCCACCGGGGTGACTATGAGACCGGCAAGAGCGCGATCGCGCAGGAGGAAGGACTGGCCGTGATGCCCTACTTCGCTCTGGCCTCTGGCTTCCTGTCCGGAAAGTACCGTCGCAGAGAAGACCTCGAGGGTGCAGCTCGCGCCGGAATGGCCGGGAAGCATCTCTCCAAGTCCGGGCTCAAGGTCTTGGAAACCGTGGAGGAGATCGCGCAGCGCCTCGAGGTCGGCATGCCTGCTGTGGCGCTGGCCTGGCTGCGGACCCGCCCGCAGGTGCTGGCTCCGATCGCCAGCGCCCGCACCACCGAGCAGCTCCCAGCCCTGCTTGCCGGAGCTCAGCTTGAACTCTCTCCGCAGGATGCGCAGGCGCTCACCGCCGTCTCACAGGAAATGGAGCACTGACCCGTGTCTCAGAACGTCATCTGGAAGACCTCACCGAACTTCAGCACCGGCCGGGGTGGCACCGCGGTGGACCGCATCGTCATCCACTACATCGTCGGGACCCTGGCCGCCTGTGACGCCACCTTCCTGAACCCCGCCTCCCAGGTCAGCGCGCACTACGGGATCGGCGAGGGCCGGATCCACCAGTACGTGAGCGTTCACAACACGGCCTGGCACTCCGGAAACTTCGCGTTCAATCAGCGCAGCATCGGCATCGAGCACTCCGCCGACCCGAATCGGGCGCCCACCACGCAGACGCTGAACATGTCGATCGAACGTTGCGTGACCCTGTGCCGGCAGTTCAACCTGAACCCGCTCACCGCCATCGTCCCGCATGAATCCGTGGTCCCCACCGCCTGTCCGGGCACCGTGGACTGGGAGTACATCCGGGACCGCACCGCAGCCCGCATGTGATCCCACACCGGGCGGAGCTCCGACGAGGAGTTCACCCGGTGAAGGTGTCCGGGTGGCCGCCGCGGCGGCCCTCCTCGCCCTTATCCAGAGTGGCTATGGCCGCCATGTCCTGCTCGCTGAGTTCGAAGCCGTAGATGTCTCGGTTCGTCGCGACCCGCTGCGCCGAGTTGGTCTTCGGGATCGCGACCACCCCGCGCTGCAGGTGCCAGCGCAGCATGACCTGGGCCGGGGTGACCCCGACGCGCCGGGCCAGCTCGGTGAGCACCGGATCCTCGAACTGATCCGTGCGCGCCAGCGGGCTCCAGGCCTGCACCACGATCCCGCGCTCCTGAGCGAACAGGCGCGCCTGATCATTGGGGAAATACGGGTGCATCTCGATCTGGTTCACCGCAGGGGCCACCCCGGTGGCCTCGATCAGACGCTGAAGCTGGGCGGGCTGAAAGTTCGAGACGCCGACGGCGCGCGCCCGCCCGTCCCGGGTGAGCTCCATCATCGCCCTGTAGGTGTCCACGTAGTCGACCTCGAGCATGGGCATCGGCCAGTGCATCAGGAACAGGTCCACGTAGTCGAAGCCCAGTGTCTGCAGGGACTGTGCGAAGGTCTCCCGGACCGCCTGCGGATCATGGTTGCCGTTGTTCAGCTTCGTGGTGAGAAAGACCTCGGCGCGGTCCACCCCGGAGCGTCTGACCGCCTCGCCGACCTCCGCCTCGTTGCCGTACATCTGCGCGGTGTCCAAGAGGCGATACCCGGCGTGCAGCGCCGTCACCACCGCCTCGGTGCTGGTGCCGCCGGTGCCGAAACCGATCTCCGGCATCTGATGTCCTGTCTTGAGCTCGATCATGGGGCGATCCTACGCGCAGTGTCCGTGCGCACCTGATACTTCCGCCGTGGGATCCCTGCGACGCCGGGGATCATCACCGGGAAGGAATAGAAGGTGCTCATCGCAGGGTTGCCATGACCATGCGTGCAATGAGCTATTCCGAATACGGCGACCCTCAGACCCTCGAACTGACCGACCTCCCGCTGCCCAAGGTGGCGCCCGGAGCGGTCCTGATCAAGATCGAACGCGCCTCGGTGAACCCCGTGGACTGGAAGCTGATGTCCGGCGGGCTTGACGGGCTCATGGACGTCGTCTTCCCTGTGATCCCCGGCTGGGACGTCTCCGGGGTCATCGAGACCACCGGCCCAGATGTCCCGGAGTTCTCTGTCGGTGACCGTGTGGCCTCCTACGCCCGGAAGGACTTCGTCCACGGCGGGACCTACGCCGAGTACGTCTCGGTGCCCGCGGCCTCTGTGGCCCGGATCCCCGATGGTGTGGATTTCGAATCCGCGGCGGGGCTTCCCCTGGCCGGACTGACAGCGCTGCGCTCCCTGGAGACCCTGGAGCTCACCGCAGACGACACGCTGCTGATCCACGCCGCCTCCGGAGGGGTGGGCCATCTGGCCGCACAGCTGGCGGTGGAACGCGGTGCCACGGTGCTGGGCACCGCCTCCGAGCGCAACCACGCGAAGCTGCGCGAACTCGGCGTGACCCCGCTGACCTACGGAGAGGGACTCACCGACCGGGTCCGCGAAGCCGCCCCCGGCGGTGTCACCGCGGTCGCCGACTTCGTGGGCGAGGTGCTCCAGGACACGCTGGCAGTGCTCACCGAGGGCGGCCGGCACATCTCCGTGGCCGATCCCTCGGTGGAGCAGCACGGCGGGCATTGGATCTGGGTCCGCCCGGACGGGGAGCGGCTGCAGACGCTGCTGGAGAAGGTCGCAGCGGACACCCTGCGGGTCTCCGTGGACCAGATCTTCCCGCTCGAGGAGTCCGCCGCCGCGATGCAGGCCAACCAGTCAGGCTCCAACGGCAAGATCCTCATCGATACCACCCGCTGAGAGCAGGTGATCGACAGCCCGCGTTCCGTGCGGGCTGTCGATCACCTGCCAGCGGGACTAACCTGATCACGTGCGGTCTCATCTCAGGGGGAGAGGACCACAAGGTTCTTCTGTGACACCGACTCTGGTCGAACACCACAGAGAAGAGTTGCGATGAATGACATCCACATCCCCGGCGCACCGCAGGCCGAGCCCCCCACCGAGGGTCAGCCGGTCACACCGCGTCCGCCACTCCCACCGAAACAGGACCAGCGCGCCGCAGCCCCGGTGAGCCCGACCGGCGCCGAGGTGCCCGGAAGCGACACCGGGCGGGTGCAGCAGGGCGAATACCTCACCACCGCCCAGGGCGCCCGCGTCCGCGACACCGATCACTCGCTGAAGGCCGGCAGCCGAGGGCCGGTGCTGCTGCAGGACCACCACCTGCGCGAGAAGATCATGCACTTCGATCACGAGCGCATCCCGGAGCGGGTGGTCCACGCCCGCGGCGCCGCCGCGCACGGGGTCTTCGAGTCCTACGGCACCGCGGGTCACCTCACCCAGGCCAAGTTCCTGGCTGAGAAGACCACCACCGAAGTGTTCACCCGGTTCTCCACGGTCCTGGGCAGCCGGGGCTCGGCGGACACGGTCCGCGACACCCGAGGCTTCTCCACGAAGTTCTACACCGAAGAGGGCAACTACGACCTCGTCGGGAACAACATCCCGGTGTTCTTCATCCAGGACGCGATCAAGTTCCCCGACGTCATCCACGCCGGAAAGCCCCACCCGGACCGGGAGATCCCGCAGGCCCAGAGCGCCCACGACACCTTCTGGGACTTCGTCTCGCTGCACACCGAGGCCCAGCACCACACCATCTGGAACATGTCCGACCGCGGGATCCCGCGCTCGCTGCGCATGATGGAGGGCTTCGGGGTTCACACCTTCCGGCTGATCAACGCCGAGGGTGGATCCTCCCTGGTGAAGTTCCACTGGAAGCCTAAGCTCGGCGTGCACTCGATCACCTGGGAAGAGGCGCTGATGACCAACGGCGTGGACCCCGACTTCCACCGCCGGGACCTCGCCGACGCCATCGAGGCCGGCGCCTACCCGGAGTGGGAGCTCGGCGTCCAGGTGTTCCCGGACACCGAGGATCAGATGTTCCACGGCATCGATCTGCTGGATCCCACCAAGATCATCCCCGAGGAGCTCGCCGAGGTGCAGCTGCTGGGCAAGATGACCTTGAACGCGAACCCGCAGAACTACTTCGCGGAGACCGAGCAGGTGGCCTTCCATCCCGGACACCTGGTCCCGGGCATCGAGGTCACCAACGACCCGCTGCTCCAGGGCCGGCTGTTCTCCTACCTGGACACCCAGATCACCCGCCTGGGCGGACCCAACTTCGCGCAGATCCCGATCAACCGGCCGCGCGCCGCGGTCAATGACATGCTGCGCGACGGCTACCACCAGACCGCGGACCACGCCGGCGTCGCGCCGTACCACCCGAACTCCTTCGACGGGGGAAACCCCTACCCGGTCAAGGACATCTCGGCGGACTCCGAGGCCCCCAGTGCGCTGATCGACTTCCCGGAGCCGGTCTCCGAGAGCGTGAAGGTGCGGGCCAGCCCGCAGAGCTTCGATGACCACTACACCCAGGTCACCATGTTCTACCGCAGCCTCAGCCGCACCGAGCAGCTGCATGTGATCCAGGCGTACACCTTCGAGCTGGCCAAGTGCTACGAGCCGGCGATCAAGGAGCGCCAGCTGCAGCAGCTGACCCACATCGACGCCGACCTCGCAGCAGGGGTCGCCGAGGGGCTCGGCCTCCCGGTGCCCGAGCCTCTGCAGGCCCCGGTGGAGCCCGAGCTGCTCAGCCCCACGCTCTCCCAGATCGGCGGCACCTGGCCGATCGAGGGCCGGCTGGTCGGCGTCGTCGTCGATGAGTCCAGTGACATCGACGCGATCCAGAAGCTTCGCAAGGCCATCGACGCCCAGGACATGGTGCCGCTGGTGGTCGCCCCCACCGGGGCGCCGCTCTCCGACGGCACTCCGGCCCAGCGGACCTACCTGACCGCACGGTCCATCGAGTTCGACGCGATCGTGTTCCTCACCGCCTCTGCTGAAGGAGCCGCCGGGGACTCTCCCGACGGCGATCACAAGCTGGGCGATCCCACCGGGGACCCGAAGGTCGATCCGCGACTGACGCTGATGGCCGCGGAGGCCTACCGGCACGGCAAGGCAGTGGTGTTCCCCGAGGGAACCCCGCTGCTCAGTGCCAGCGGCGTATCTCCAACGGCCCCTGGGGTCCTGGTGGGTGCCCCGGAGCAGCTCACCGAGGACCTGTTCACCCTGATGGGCGCCCATCGCGCCTGGGAGCGCTTCGCCTGATCGCACGCAGGCGCTGCTGACCCCGGGTAACCCCGGGGTCAGCAGGAGCCGTACCAGATCAGCTTCTCGGCCCCTGCCTGGGACGTGACCGGTGTGTGAGCACCGGCGTCTCGGTCAGGGGCCGAGCCGCGTGCGGAGGCGTTCGGGTCCTGACCCGCGGCGCAGTAGTCTGCTGGGATGAGGAGAATCGAGCTGCCCGCCGCCGGGCTCTCCGCCTCCCAGCTGGTGCTGGGGATGATGCGGATCAAGGACAAGACCGACCAGCAGATCCGCGAGCTCTACGACTTCGCCCGCGCCGCCGGGGTGGACTTCCTCGACCACGCCGACATCTACGGTGCCACCCCGCACCAGTGCGAACGGCGCTTCGCCGAGGCGGTCAAGCTCTCCAGCTCCGAACGCGAGGAGGTGCTGATCCAGTCCAAGGTCGGCATCGTCACGGACGGTCCCTTCTACGACTTCTCCTATGAGCACATCATCACCGAGGTGGAGGAGTCGCTGCGGTCGCTGCAGACCGACTACCTGGACCTTCTGCTGCTGCACCGGCCGGATCCGCTGGTCGAGCCAGCCGAGGTCGCCCGGGCCTTCGACGAGCTCCAGGCCGCCGGGAAGGTCCGCCACTTCGGGGTCTCCAATCACACGGTGGGGCAGATCGAGCTGCTGCGCACCGCGGTGACCCAGCCGCTGGTGGTCAATCAGATGCAGCTCTCCCTGGTGCACGCCCCGATCCTCACCGAAGGCGCCCAGGCCAACACCCTGGGACAGGCCGGCCCGGTGACTCCTGGGGGAGGCGACATCGTGGAATACTGCCGCGGGCACGGGATCACGCTGCAGGCCTGGTCCCCGTATCAGTCGCCGACCGGGGTGTTCCTGGACAACCCGGACTACCCCGAGCTCAACGCGGTGCTGACCCGGCTGGCCCGGGAGCATGGGGTGACCCCGGTCGGGATCGCCACCGCCTGGCTGACCCGGCATCCCGCCGAGATCCAGGTGGTGCTGGGCACCACCCAGGGCAGCCGGGTGGACGAGGCGGCCGCAGGGTCCCAGGTCAGGCTCTCGCGCCGGGAATGGTACGAACTCCTGCGCGCGGCTGGACACCGGCTGCCCTGAGATCAGGGCAGGCGCAGCGTCGACTCAGGCGCGATAGCGTCCGGGGCGGTGGTTCAGCGCCAGCACCAGGTTCAGCAGCACCGCGCCCAGCGCCGAGTAGAGCACGTTCACCGGCTCCACGACGGTGAGCGCCAAGAGGATCACCACCACATCCAGGCTCATCTGTACGTACCCGGCGCGCAGTCCCAGCCGTTCCTGCGCCACCAGTGCCACGATGTTGAACCCGCCCAGGCTCGCCCCATGGCGGAAGATCGCCAGCAGCCCCATGCCGATCAAGATGTTGCCAGCCGGGACCCCGTAGAGCGGGTTGAGCTCGCCCAGGTCGAGGACCGGTGAATGCAGCAGCGCATAGCTCGAGACGATCGCCACCGCGGCGATGGTCTTGAGCGTGAAGCTCCAGCCCTTCTTCCAGATCGCCAGGACGAAGAACGGCACGTTGACCAGCAGGAACAGCCAGGAGAAGTTCAGCGGCGTGGCATAGGTCAGCAGCAGCGCCAGCCCTGCGGTGCCACCGGTCACCGCCTCGGACTGCTGGAGCACATAGAGCCCCAGCGAGGCGAGGAAGGTTCCGATCAGCACGCCGAAGACATCCTCGGCCGGGGAATGCGGGATGGTGGTGTCCTCTGGCCAGGGAGGAACGTTCTGGGATCCGGACATGAGCGTCAGCCTATAGTCGCTCGGTGACTCTTCCGTGCCCGGAGGCGCGGGAAGTGAGCACTGTCACGGCGGCGCTGGGCCATCCTGCTCAGGTCATCTCTGGAGGGCGCGCGCCGTCGGGGGCGTAGGCTGAGCACCTACGATGTCGACGGCGAATCGAGGACAGTCCCATGGACCCTGTAACACCTGCACATGCGGCCCAGTACGGTGAGAACGGCGCGGAGGATCTCTCCTATGATCCGGAGTTCTGCGGACGCGTGGTGTGCGCACGCGAGGTCATCCGAGCGCTGCCCCAGGTGGTCTTCGAGTTCCTCGCCGATCCCGCCCTGCAGGTCGAGTTCGACGGCAATGAGAACCTCGCCGAGGCCGAGCCCGGCCAGCGGGTGCACGGGGTCGGTGATGTGTTCCGGATGAAGCTCACCAACGGCCACGTCCGAGAGAACCACGTGGTGGAGTTCCAGGAGGGCGAGCTGATCGCCTGGAAGCCCTCCACCATCGGTGAGGCACCGGCCGGTCACCTGTGGCGCTGGTCCCTGGCGGCCACCGCCGAGGGCGGCACCGAGGTCACCCACACCTATGACTGGTCCCAGCTCCGCGACGAGCAGCGACTGGCCCGTGCGAAGTCCACCAGCTCCGCGATGTTGGCGCGATCCGTCGCGCGCCTGAAGACCGTGGTGGAGACCTCCGCCTAAGCTTGGGCGCCATGGAGAGCCAGACCGCCACGGAGTTCGACCAGACCCTCAGCCAGGCCCCCGGAGCCGCCCGCCAGGCCACCAAGACCGTGGTCGCGGCGGCGCTGCTGCGCAGGCGTCCGGGCCACGAGGTCGAGCTGTTCATCGCCCGCAGAACCTCCCCGGCATCGGTCGCCGGGATGTGGGAGTTCCCCGGTGGGAAGCTCGAGGCTGGGGAGACCCTGCACCAGGGGCTGCACCGCGAGCTGCGCGAGGAGCTCGGCGTCGACGTCGCCCTGTATGCCGAGGTCACCGGGCAGGGGAGCGAGAGTTACGCGTCCGAGGCGGGCTGGTGGTTGAAGGAGACCACGGCGATGCGACTCTTCCGCGGGGAGATCCTCGACGGCGAGCCGTTCCCGCTCCAGGACCACGACCGCGTGGACTGGGTGCCGCTCACGCCGCAGCTGCTGGACTACCCCTGGATTCCGGCGGATCGCCCGATCGTGGAGCAGCTCCTGAAGGACGCGAAGTCCTGAAGCGCGGCCGCGAGGCGGGCTCCTGAGCAATGGTATCCACCGTCCGGGACGGGATCGCCTGTGGGGGAGATGCGCGCAGAAGCAGTGAGGAGGGCTTCTGCGCGCATCGCGCTTCCCATCGCGCAAATGCTATTAGAACACCTATTCTATGGGCCTGCAAGCGTCCAGGTTGGACTGTCGAATCTGTGTTCTACCAGGGGTTTCTGTGAGTAACCTGTCAGAACGCAGGTTCGATGGGGTCGCGATGTTGCCCATGCCGCGCCTGGTTGACCCGCCGCGCCCGTTCCAGCCGGGGAAGCAGCCGCAGCGCCAGGATCACCGCCCCGGGCAGGGTGGAGGCCAGTGCCAGCAGCCCATAGCTGATGGACGCGGTGACACCGAGATGCGGGGCGAATCCAGCCAGGGAGAACGCCCACGCGGCGGCGGCCTCGCGGGGTCCCCAGCCTCCGAAGCCCAGCGGGACCGACATGCCGGCGATCGCCACGGCGGCCAGACCCGGGGCCCAGGCCAGCGAGACGGTGGGCGTCACCGCGAGGATCGTGAGGCCGAAGAGCGAGGCGAAGGCCGCCCAGCCGGCGGCGGAGAGCAGCACCACCTGGAGGATGTCAGCACCGGAGAGCGGCTTCAGCCAGCGCCAGGCCACCAGGACCGCGACGGTCGCGACCCCCAGGGCAGCGATTCCGGGCAGCGGCGCCAGCACCAGCAGGGTCAGACCCGCGGCGGTGAAGGCCACCGCGGTGCCCATCAGGCGCTCGGCAGCCATGGCCGCGAAGGCTCGGCGCAGCGCGCTGCCACCGGCGTCGACCGCTGCGTCGCTGCTGTCATCGGCGGCCCGCAGCGCATCACCGGCCAGACCCCCGGGCAGCACCCCGTTGAGGAACGCCGCCTGCCAGCAGCGCGCCACCGCAGGTCCGACCCCGATGCTGATCTGGTGGTGCCGGGCGATCACGCGCCAGCGCAGCGCCTGGGTCAGCACGCCGACCCCGCCCAGCAGCGCCGCGGCCGGGAAGATCCACAGCGGGAGCAGCCGGAACGCGTCCATGAACGGGGTCATGCCCCACTGCGAGGCGAGGAAGCTGAAGATGCCCACCGTGATCGCGACCTGCAGGAACGCGAAGAGCAGTGTGTGTCCCCGGCGGGAGGTTGTGGAACGCTGGTCGAGGCTCATCGGGTCACCGGGTGGAGGTGCCTGGCAGGCTCAGCAGGTCAAGGTGGCCCACGGTGACTTCCAGCTCGCCGCGATCCAGCTGCTCCTCGCGGGCAGCGAGCCACTCCTGGGCGGGACCGGCGAGCGAGGGGTCATGCTCCACGGCCACATCGGCGCGGTCGCTGAGATAGCGCCGGATCAAAGCGGCGTCGCCGGCATCCAGCGTCCAGTCGGTGCCGATCAGGGTGACCTCTGCGCCGCGCTCGCGCAGCAGCTGCGCCACGGTGCCGGCCGCGTCGGGACCGAGCAGGCCGTCGCGCCGCTGATGGGCGTCGAAGGCCTGGGCGATGACGGCATCATCGGTGTGGCCGGGGCTGATCTCCACCGCTCCGGTGACGGTGAGGCTGAGCAGCGCCGCGACATGGTTCACTCCGGAGCCGGCGATCGAGCCGGCGATCGAGTCGGCCAGCAGCTCGGCCTCCCGGGGGCTGAGCAGATCCAGCAGCGCCGAGCAGGTGACCAGCTCGACTGCGTCGCCTTGGGTCATTCCAGGAAGGTCCTCGATGGTGCCCAGCACCCGGGTGGTCTGGATCGGGCCGGCGGCCGCGGGGTCCTCGGCGGCGACCTCGAGCAGATCCGCGTCATGGTCCAGCAGCGTCCAGTGCTGCGGGACGGACAGGCGTGGCGCGAGCCAGGCCTGGTTGGAACCGGTGCCGGCCCCCACATCGATGACATGCACAGAGGCGGAGGCTGTGGTTGAGTCGGCCGCGGCGGGGAGCAGGGCATGCAATCGGTCCAGCAGCGTCTCCAGCAGCGGGGCCGCCTTCTCACGCGCCTGGTGGTCCGCCCGGCGGCGCTGCCCCAGCCAGTCCGCGGGCACGGGCCGGGTCACCATTCGATCGCCGTTCTGAGATCCTGCGCTGCGTGCGTCCATGACCGCAGTCTAGCCCGGTGAGCCTGCGCCGCGATGCTCCACGTCTGCCGCAGCGACACATCGCTGAGCCAGTCCCGGAGCACCTCTGACCAGGCGTGGGAGTCTTCGGGATCCACTGCGGCGCCGGGGATCGGGAGCCCGGCGCGCGGAGCTTCCGGGTCCCCGGAGAGGGCGGCCTGGGCACCGGTGCCGGAGCCGACCATGGCGGGGATGCCGCGGGACAGCGCCTCGGTGACCACCATGCCGTAGGTCTCAGCCACGGAGGGAAGCACCAGCAGGTCCGTCTGCCCCCACAGCTGCTGCAGGTCTCGACCCTGCGCCGGGCCGAGGACGACGGCGCGCCCGGCAGGCAGTGCCTGGGCTGCGGCCCGGACTTCTGCCGCATAGTCAGGATCCTGCGCCTGCGGACCGGCGATGACCAGGGTCCAGGGCAACGCGGTGAGCCCCCGCAGGGCCTGGAGCAGGCCCAACGGGTTCTTCCGCGGCGTCACGGCACCGAGGAAGAGCAGCCGCGCCGGGGTGCTGCCGCTGGCCAGGGGAGCCGGGTCCACGCCGGGCTCCGCCACCGCCACGGCGTCCAGACCGTAGCGCGCCTGCAGATCCGCCTGCGCCCAGGCGCTGGTGCAGACCACGGTGTATCCCGCGCTCACCGTGGCGCGCTCGCTGGCGGTGAGCCGCTGCGCATCCTCGACACCCAGGCCGGATTCGGCGGGCAGCGGCAGATGGACCAGCACCGAGATCTCGGTGCCCGAGGCGGCCGCCTGCGCCAGCTCGTCCGGAGCGGCGGAGGCGATGATCCCGTCGATGAGCACCCGCCGGTGGGCTGAGGCCAGCCGGGTGAGCGTCTCGCGGTCCGCGGGGGAGGCTTCGGGCCACCGGCCCGGCACCGGGACCTCCTCGACGTCGAGCCCGGCGGCGCGCCACTGGGCCAGCACGCGCCGGTTATAGGTCAGTCCGCCGCTGGGCCCGGGGAGGTCCGCGGGCACGAGAAAGGCCTGGCGGGCCATCAGCGCACCGGCTCCTCGGGGCCCTGCCGCTCCAGCCGGATGGCGTCCCGGGTGAAGGAGATCACCAGCAGCGCCAGCGCGATCGCGGTGACGGCGGTGGCGAAGAGCACCGGTGTGAAGGGCAGCAGCGCGACCCAGAGCACCGAGGCTTGGATGGCTGCCACGGTCCTCCGGAACAGGCTGTAGGCCAGGTCCCCGCGCAGGGCCGGTCGGAATCTGGCGGCTGCCACGAAGAGATAGCGCATGGCACCGATCGCCACGACCCACCAGCCCACCGTGACGGCTGCGATGCAGGAGACCACGAGCAGCGCGGCGGCGTCGGACTCCATATCCAGCCGGGCGCCGGAGGCGCTGGAGCTCTTGGTGTGCCGAGCCACCCAGCCGTCCACCGCGTCCAGCAGCAGCGCCACCCCGACGAGCGCCGCGAGCGTCCAGCTGCGCGCCGGGATCGCCTCGATCAGGATCAGCACCCCTGCCGCGGTGAGCACCCCGATCAGCCCCACGCGCAGCAGGGTCACCCGGTCAGCGGGGCTCACCACCTGGGGGCGACGGCGCAGCACCGAGACCGCCGCCAGGACCGGGGCCAGCAGCGCGGCGGGGATCAGCGCCAGTGCGATCCCGGGGCCGGGTGCGAGCGTGAGTCCCAGGACCACGGCGAGCGCGGCGGGGAGCAGGATCAACAGCGTGGCGTCGCGGATCACCCGACGCCGGTCTGCGGCGCTGACAGGCGGTGAGTCCCCGTGGGAGGTGGCGCCGCGACCTGATGTTTCCATGCCAGACAATCTAGCCGGGTTGACCGTCCTGAGCGGAACGTTCCGGCTCAGTCCTCCGCGCTGCGGTGCAGCGCCTGATCCTTGATCCGGTCTACGGCGAGGCGGACCGCTCCGCGCCGGACGGCCTGCGCCCCGAGCGTGGAGGCATCGATCTCCAGCCAGGGCGCGTAGAGATACTGCGCCAGCTTCTGCTTCGCCCGCGCCGCGACACCGCGCAGCGCCGGGGCGATGGCCCCGGAGACCAGGATGCGGTCCAGGTCGAGCAGCCCGGCGAGCACCACGCAGATCCGCGCGAGTCGATCCGCGAGCTGGTCCATGATCTCTTCGGCCAGCGGGTCTCCCTGGGCCGCGGCCGCGAAGACACGCTCGGAGGTCACCTCCTCGATGGGCCTGGCGGCCAGCGGGCCCGGATGTTCCGGGGTCTGGCGCAGCGCCTCGCGTGCCAGGTGCCGGGCCCACCAGCCCATGCCGTTGGAGGACCCCACGCCCTCCACCAGGTCCAGCATGCCCAGTTCCCCGATGCCGCCGCGCCGCTGGTGCAGCAGGCGTCCCTCCAGAACGATCCCGGCTCCCAGGCGTTCCCCGGAGAGGATCACGGCGAAGGAGTCCTGCTCGGTGGTCTGCTGCAGGTCCAGCTCCGCCAGGGCTGCGAGGTTGGCGTCGTTGTCCACCGCGCAGTCCCAGCCGTGTTCGGACCCGAGCGAGATCAGGTCCGGGTTCATCAGGCTCCAGAAGGGATTCAGTCCCTTGGGGGAATGCCCTGCCGCGTCCACCGGAGCGGGCACGGCGATCACCAGGGAGGCGACGTCGCCGTGGGTGAGCCCGGCTTCGGCCAGGGCGGCGTCGATCGTGTCCAGAATCGTGCGTCGTCGTTCTGCGGCGGGCTGCAGGGGAGCATCGGAGCCCTGCGGATTCGAGGGCCGGGTGGCACGGCCGACCTCGACGCCGCGCAGGTTCGCCACCGCCGCCGTGACCTGATGCAGACCGGCGTCCACACCGATGACATGGCAGGCGTCCTCCCGAAAGGCATAGCGCAGCGCCGGTCGGCCCTTGGTGTACTGACCGGCCTGCCGAGAGTTCTCGGAGACCTCCAGCCAGCCCTGTTCGGTGAGATCGCGGCACAGCGTGAGGATCGTGGCGCGGGTGAGTCCGGTGGCATGCATCAGTTCTGTGGCGGTGCTGGGTTCCCGGCCCCACATGCACTGCAGCACCCGCTGCGCATTGAGCTGCCGGATCAGCTGGGAGGAGCCGGTGGAGGCAGGCGGAGACGACGGGGTCACGGCGGGTCGGCCTCCGATCAGCGGCTGGAGAATCTTGCCCACATTATTGCATTGCTTATATTAAGACTCTATATTTAAGCGGGACATCAACTTTTAGTGTTCCAGATCACAGAAGGGGGATCCGGTGGGCCACGTTTCACCTACACCCTCACGACGGGCGTTCCTCGGCGGACTGGCCGGAGTGGCGCTCGCGGCAGGACTCAGCGGCTGCGCCACCGGCCGCGGCGCGCAGGAGGTCTCCTTCCACCAGTCCAAGCCCGAGGCCATCCCCTACTTCGGCGACCTGGTGCGGGACTTCAACCAGCGGACCTCAGGGGTGCGCGCGGTCCACGACACCTCCTCCGGGCTCTCCGCCGGCTTCGCACGCGGCAACCCGCCGGATCTGGGCTGCCTGAACTACAACTACGAGATCGTCCGCTTCCAGGAGCGCGGCGCCTTCTCCGACCTCGCAGACCTCGCCGAGGAGGCGCGGATCGACCCGAGCATCCAGGACCTGATCGACCAGTACCCGACCTATCCTGGGCGCACCAGTGTAATCCCGTACTCCATGATGGCGGCCGCGGTGCTCTACAACCAGGAGATCTTCGCCGAGCACGACCTGCAGGTCCCCACCACCTACTCGGAGTTCCTCGAGGTCTGCGGCGCGCTTCAAGACGCCGGGGTGACCCCCATCTACTCGACCTACGCGGATCCCTGGACCGTGTCACAGGGCCTGGTGGACTACAGCGTGGGCGGCAGGCTCGACGTCGCCGAGTTCTTCGAGGCGCTGCGCGCCCAGGGCGCCGACGCCGGCCCCGATGCGCAGGTCTCCTTCTCGCGCACCCTGCGCGAACCCCTGGAGCAGATGCTCGAGATCGCGGCGTTCTCCCAGCCCGGCGCCGCCAGCCGGGGCTACGGAGACGGCAACGTCGCCTTCGCCCGCGGCGAGGCCGCCATGTACCTCCAGGGCCCCTGGGCGCTGGGGGAGATCGCCACCATCAACCCCGATGCGCAGATCGGGATCTTCCCGCTGCCGATGACCGAGGACCCCGAGGACCTGAAAGTCCGGGTCAACCTGGACCTCGCGCTCTGGGTGCCGGAGGCCTCCAACGCCCAGGAACCTGCCCGGGAGCTGCTGCGCTACCTGATCACCCCCGAGATCGCCGACGCCTACAACCAGGACAACCTCGCCTTCGGGGTCCGCGAGGACGCCCCCGCAGTGACCGACCAGCGGCTGAAGGACCTGCAGAGCTTCGTGGACCGCGCCGCCTTCTACCAGGGAGCGTCCCAGGCCATCCCGCGCACCATCCCGTTCGAGAACTACGCCCAGGGAATAGTCACCGGCCAGAGTCTGGAAGCCACGCTGCGGACGCTGGACGAGGACTGGGCCCGACTGGCTCGACGCTCAGAGACCGAGGCCTGACATGACCACTGCCACCACCACACCGCGGACCGCGGACGCCCCCACCGGGGTCACCACCCGGTCTCGACCCGCCCCTCGACACAAGCCCCGCGCGGATCGCGTCTATCTCTGGTTCCTGCTGCCCACCCTGGTGCTGTTCACGCTGAGCATCACCATGCCGGCCGTGATGGGGATCTTCTACAGCTTCACCGACTCGGTGGGCTTCGGAGAGTTCAACTTCGTGGGACTGAACAACTACCTGGTGATGTTCAGCGATCCGGCCATCCTCTCCTCCTACGGGTTCACCATCGGAGTGGCGCTGTGCACGGTGATCCTGGTCAACGTGGTCGCGTTGACCCTGGCCATCGGGCTCACCTCGAAGATCCGGGCGAAGACCGCGCTGCGCACGATCTTCGTGATGCCGATGGTGGTCTCCGGGATCATCATCGCCTTCGTCTTCCAGTTCATCTTCGCCAACACGGTCCCCGCCGCCGCCCAGGCGCTGCAGCTCGGGGTGCTGGAGGAGTCGATCCTCGCGGACCCGGATCTGGCCTGGATCTCGATCGTGCTGGTGACCGCCTGGCAGGCGGTCCCGCAGGCCATGCTGATCTACATCGCCGGACTCATGACGGTGCCGCGGGACGTCTACGAGGCCTCCGCCATCGACGGCGCCTCCGCCTGGAAGCAGCTGCGCAGCATCACCCTGCCGCTGATCTCAGGATTCGTGCTGATCAACGTGATCATCGGGTTCAAGGACTTCCTGGGCACCTACGAGATCATCGTGGGCCTGACCGACGGCGGACCCGGCACCTCCACCCGCTCGGTGGCAATGACGATCTTCTCCGGCTTCGACAACGGCGACTATGCCTACCAGATGGCGAACTCCACGATCTTCTTCCTGATCACGCTGACCATCGCACTCATCCAGCTGCGCCTGACCCGAGGAAACGCGAGGATCTGATGACCCTGCCCACCACCACCATCCCCGGCGGCGCCGCCAGCACCACCCCGCGCCGCTCCTCGGAGGACTCTCGGGGCGCCGCGCTGCCGACCTCGCGCCGCTCCGACCGGCACCGCTGGGGCACCACGGTGCTGCTGATCCTCGGCGCACTCACCGTGATCCTGCCCTTCTACGTGACCATCTCGATGGCGTTCAAGACCGGGGAGCAGGCCGTGGAAGGCGAGGCCTTCGCACTGCCGGCCCCGTTCAGCGTGGAGGGCTTCTCCACCGCCTGGGCGCTGACCGACTTCCCGCGGGCCTTCACGATCTCGATCCTGATCACCCTGGCCACGGTGATCGGCACCATCCTGCTCAGCGCGATGGCCTCCTACGCGATCTCCCGGAACTGGGAGAAGAAGGCCTACCGCTGGGCCTTCTACTACCTGCTGGCGGCGATGTTCCTGCCCTTCCCGGTGCTCGCGCTCTCCCAGGTCAAGCTCACCGGCATGGTGGAACTCGCGAACCCGCTGGGAGTGGCGCTGCTGCACATCATGTTCCAGATCTCCTTCAGCACGCTGCTCTTCACCGCGTTCCTGCGCTCGCTGCCCGCCGAGCTGGAGGAGTCGGCGCGGATGGACGGCGCCTCCACCGCGGGAGCCTTCTGGCGGATCGTCTTCCCGCTGATGGCCCCGATGAGCGCCACCGTCGGGATCTTCGCGTTCCTGAAATCCTGGAACGACTTCATGATGCCCTCGCTGATCATCGCGGACCCGTCGTTGCAGACCCTGCCGGTGATCCAGGAGATCTTCCAGACCCAGTTCAGCAACAACTACCACGTCTCCTTCGCCTCCTACCTGATGGCGATGGCCCCGGCCATCCTCGCCTACGTGATCTCCCAGCGATGGGTGCTCTCCGGACTCACCCAGGGCGCCGTCAAATGATCCCCTCGGACCTGGAAGCAGGGTCCGAGATGCACGAACCCGAGACCCACCCGCAACAGCGAAAGGACGAGAGTCCCTTGTCATTCACCTCCACCGCAGCAGCACCGAGAACGACTACCGCAGAGGGCACCGACCCCCAGTGGTGGCGCCAGGCCGCGGTCTACCAGATCTACCCGCGCTCCTTCGCCGACGCCGACGGCAACGGCATCGGCGACCTGCGCGGCATCACCTCGCGGGTGGGGTATCTGCAGGACCTCGGGGTCGACGCCGTCTGGCTCAGCCCCTTCTACCCCTCCGCCCTGGCCGACGGCGGCTACGACGTGGACGACTACCGCGATGTCGACCCCAAGATCGGGACGCTGGAAGACTTCGACACCATGATCTCAG
Source organism: Nesterenkonia sandarakina (assembly GCF_013410215.1). Classification (NCBI taxonomy): domain Bacteria; kingdom Bacillati; phylum Actinomycetota; class Actinomycetes; order Micrococcales; family Micrococcaceae; genus Nesterenkonia; species Nesterenkonia sandarakina. Next base: position 2,860,122 of record NZ_JACCFQ010000001.1, on the reverse strand, counting down.
GCCTGCACAGCGCCGGGATCCGGCTGATCGTGGACATCGTGCCCAATCACACCTCCGACCGGCATGAATGGTTCCGCGAGGCGCTGAAGGCCCCCAAGGGCTCCCCAGCCCGGGATCGCTACATCTTCCGTGACGGGCTGGGGGAGGCGGGCGAGCAGCCGCCGTCGGACTGGACCTCGATCTTCGGCGGACCCGCCTGGACCCGGATCACCGAACCCGACGGCACACCGGGGCAGTGGTTCCTGCACAGCTTCGCCAAGGAGCAGCCCGATCTGAACTGGCACAACCGCGAGGTCCATGAGGACTTCCTGCGCACCCTGCGGTTCTGGTCCGACCGCGGCGTGGACGGGTTCCGGGTCGACGTCGCGCACGGTCTCTCCAAGGATCTGCCGGCGAACCTGCCGAGTCAGGCCGAGCTCGACGCCACACCCAAGGACGGGGCCCACCCGATCTGGGACCGCGATGAGGTCCACGAGATCTACCGGGAATGGCGCGAGGTCTTCAACGAGTACAACCCGCCGAAGATCGGGGTGGCCGAGGCGTGGGTGGATTCAGCGCGGCGTCCGAAGTACGCCTCCGCTGAGGGCCTGGGCCAGGCGTTCAACTTCGACCTGCTCGAGGCGAGCTTCGAGGCCGAGGCGTTCCGCGAGACGGTGGCGTTCAACCTGGAGCTGGCCGCGAAGTCCGGATCCTCCAGCACCTGGGTGCTCTCGAACCACGATGTGGTGCGCCACGCCACCCGCTATGGGCTCCCGGCCAAGGCCGACGGTGAGGAGAAGGCCGGCACCAATTGGCTGCTCAACGGGGGCGCTTCCCCGGAGCTGCAGGCCGAGACCGGTCTGCGCCGAGCCCGCGCCGCCTCGCTGTTCGAGCTCGCCCTGCCCGGCAGCGCCTATCTCTACCAGGGGGAGGAGCTGGGCCTGCATGAGGTCGCGGAGATCCCCGACGCCGACCGTCAGGATCCGACGTTCTTCCGCAGCCCGGGGTCCAGCGTCGGTCGCGACGGCTGCCGGGTCCCGCTGCCCTGGTCCAGCGAGGGTGCGAGCTTCGGGTTCGGCCCACAGGACGCCCATCTGCCGCAGCCGGACTGGTTCTCCGGCCACAGCGTGCAGGCCCAGGACACGGCCGAGGATTCGACCCTGAACATGTACCGGCGTGCGCTGGCGCTGCGCCGCGAGCTCCAGGGCGAGGACACCCTGGAGTGGATCGAGCTGCCCGGAGCCGAGGGTTCCTCCACCGAGGTGTTGGCCTTCCGCCGTCCCGGAGGGTGGATCTGCGTGACCAACTTCGGGGAGCAGGCCGTCCCGCTGCCGGCAGGGGAGGTGCTGGTCAGCTCGCAGCCGCTGCGCTCTGAGGTGCTGCCGGGGGAGACCACGGTCTGGCTGCGCGAGCACTGACCGGTCCCTGAGGGCCGGGCCGGGCCGGCCCGGCCCTTGGGAGCCTCCCCAAGGCATCTGTCGCATGTCTATGCCATGTCCCATCGGTATTTCGGCCCAAAGCCATGGGACATGGCATAGCGATGCGACGAACGTCAGGGGCCGCGCGGCTATCGGTGATGGGGTCCCGATTCCCAGGTCGATTCCTGGGCGCAAGCAGCGCACCGGTAGCGTGAAGCTCATGGACCTCTCCGCCCCGACCTCCCAGACCCTGCGCCCGGGGCTCCTGCTCAGCGCGATGCTGCTCGCCGTGACCCTGCCGGCCTGCGGCTCCAGCGCCGCCTCCGAGGATGCCGCCGAGCAGCCCGGCGCGGGCGCCGAGGACCAGGGTGACTCCGGCGCTGAGAGTGACGGCAACGAAGCCGGGGACGCGAACGGGGACGCGAACGACGACGCCGCCGCGAGTGACTCGAACGAGGCCGACGACGCGGATTCAGCTGCCCAGGGCGAGGACCCCGAAGGTTCAGAGGATCCGAGAGATTCAGAGGACCCCGAAGATTCAGCCGACGAGCCCGAAGCCGAGCCGGCTGAGCTGCCGGGCGGAGGCGACACGCTCTTCCCTGATCGGCGCTTCGTCGCCGCCTATGGCGCTCCCGGCATTCCGGCGCTGGGGGTCATGGGGGAGGGCTCCCCTGAGGACGCTGCGGAGCGGGTGAAGTTCTACGCCGAGCAGTACCAGGAGCACTCCGAGGAACCGGTCCAGCCGGCCTTTGAGATCATCACCTCCATCGCCATCTCCGAGCCCGGGGTGGACGGGAACTACACCAACGCACTGGACCCTGAGGTCATCGAGCCCTGGGTGGATCTGGCGGCCGAGGAAGAGATCTACGTGGTGCTCGATCTCCAGCCCGGCCACGCCAGCTTCCTGGACCAGGCGCAGGACTACGAGGAACTCCTGGCCCAGCCCCACGTCGGGCTGGCGCTGGATCCGGAGTGGCGGCTCAGCGAGGGTCAGCGGCACATGGAACAGATCGGTTCGGTGACCGCCGAGGAGATCAACCAGGTCTCCGACTGGCTGGCCGGACTCACCGAAGAGCATGAGCTGCCGCAGAAGCTGCTGGTGCTGCACCAGTTCAAGCACGCCATGATCACCGACCGCGAGGACATCGACACCTCCCATGAGGAGCTGGCCATCCTGCTCCACGCCGACGGCCACGGAACACCTTCGATGAAGACTGAGACCTACGAGAGCCTGCAGCGGGACCTCAGCGAGGACATCTGGCTGGGCTGGAAGAACTTCTACGACGAGGACTCCCCGACCTTCACCTCGGCGCAGACCTTCGCCCTGGACCCCACACCGTGGTTCGTCTCCTACCAGTGACCCGCATAAACTGACCGGGATTGTTTCCACCCACCTGACCCGGGAGCAGAATGTCCACGCCCGAAACACCGCATCCGCTGGATGAAGCCGCCATCGAGAATGCTGTCCAGCAGGCCGTCGACGCCTTCGCCGCCGCCGGCGATCTCGAGGAGCTCAAGACCGCCCGCCTGGCGCACACCGGAGACAAGGCGCCGCTGGTGCTGGCCAACCGTGCGATCGGGTCGTTGGAGAAGACCGAGAAGGCTGCCGCAGGCAAGCTGCTCGGCGGCGCTCGCGGGAAGATGCAGAAGGCCCTGGCCGCGCGCACCGCGGTGCTCGAGGCCGAGCACGCGGAGCGGATCCTGGTGGAGGAGACGGTGGATGTCACCGCGGCGCCCCGGCGTCGTCCGCTCGGGGCCCGGCACCCGCTCTCGGTGCTGCAGGAGCGGGTCTCCGACGTCTTCATCGCCATGGGGTGGGAGATCGCCGAGGGCCCGGAGGTGGAGTCCGAGTGGTTCAACTTCGACGCGCTGAACATCGCCCCGGACCACCCCTCCCGGGAGATGCAGGACACCTTCTTCGTGGAGCCCCCGGAGGCGCACCTGGTGCTGCGCACGCACACCTCCCCGGTGCAGATCCGCTCGCTGCTGAGCCGCGAGCTGCCGGTCTACGTGCTCTGCCCCGGCAAGACCTTCCGCACCGATGAGCTCGACGCCACCCACACCCCGGTGTTCCACCAGTTCGAGGGCCTCGCGGTGGACAAGGGCCTGACCATGGCTGACCTGAAGGGCACGCTGGAGCACTTCGCCCGGCAGATGTTCGGCCCCGACGCCGCCATCCGGCTGCGCCCGAGCTACTTCCCGTTCACCGAACCCTCCGCCGAGCTCGACGTCTGGCACGCCCAGGCCAAGGGCGGCCCGCGCTGGGTGGAATGGGGCGGCTGCGGCATGATGAACCCCGCCGTGCTGCGCGCCGCCGGGGTGGACCCAGAGGTCTACACCGGCTTCGCCTTCGGCATGGGGATCGAGCGCACCCTGATGTTCCGCAACGGGGTCCCCGATATGCGAGACATGATCGAAGGCGACATCCGCTTCAGCCAGCACTTCGGAATGGAGGTCTGAGACATGCGCATTCCGCTTTCTTGGATTCGTGAATACACCCAGTTCCCCGAATCGGGCAGCGCTGAGGACCTGATGGCCGAACTGGTCAAGGTCGGTCTCGAAGAGGAGGACGTGCACCGTCCCACCGATTCGCTCAGCGGCCCGATCGTCGTCGGCGAGGTGCTGGAGAAGATCCCCGAGCCCCAGTCCAACGGCAAGACCATCAACTGGTGCCAGGTCCGGGTGGTGCCCGAGGGCGCCGCGCAGACCCTGACCCACGAGGGCATCGACCCCTCGGGAGTCCAGGGCGTGGTCTGCGGCGCGCACAACTTCGAGGTCGGCGACAAGGTCGTGGTCACCCTCCCCGGTGCGGTGCTCCCCGGAGACTTCCGGATCGCCGCGCGCAAGACCTACGGCCACGTCTCCGCGGGCATGATCGCCTCGGTGCGCGAGCTCGGCATCGGCGAGGACCACGACGGGATCCTGGTGCTCTCGCGGCTGGGACTTGACCCGGAGCCGGGCACCGACGCCATGGAGCTGCTGGGCCTCTATGACTCCGCCGCGGAGATCAACGTGACCCCCGACCGCGGCTACGCCTTCTCCATCCGCGGGATCGCCCGGGAGTACTCCCACGCCACCTCCACCCCGTGCACCGACCCGGCAGCCCAGATCAGCACCACCAAGGACGACGACGCCGCCCGGCCCGGTCACGCGGTCAGCCTCAACGATGACGCCCCCATCTACGGGGTGCAGGGCTGCACCCGGTTCGTCACGCACACGGTCACCGGGATCAACCCGGCCGCGCCCACCCCGCCCTGGATGGCCTCCCGGCTGCGCCTGGCCGGGATGCGCTCGATCAACATCGCCGTCGACGTCTCCAACTACGTGATGCTCGAACTGGGTCAGCCCAACCACTGCTACGACGCGGCCAAGCTCGACGGCGGCATCGAGGTCCGCCGTGCCGCGGCGGGTGAAAAGCTCACCACCTTGGATGAGAAGGTCCGCACGCTGAACCCGGAGGACCTGGTGATCGCGGATCAGTCCGGTCCGATCGGGATCGCCGGGGTCATGGGCGGGGCGCGCACCGAGGTGGACGCCAGCACCTCGAGCATCGTCGTGGAGGCCGCGCACTTCGATCCGATCAGCATCAGCCGCAGCAAGCGTCGGCACAAGCTGCCCTCGGAGGCCTCCAAGCGCTTCGAGCGCGGCGTCGACCCGCTGCTGCCCCCGCTCGCCGCGCAGCGCGTGGTGGACCTGTTAGTCCAGCTGGCCGGGGGCACCGACTCTCGCGAGATCACCGACGCCGGAGCACCGGTGCTCCCGCAGCCGATCCGGCTGGAGTCCACGCTTCCGGAGCAGCTCACCGGGGTGGCCTACACCCCGGAGCAGATCCGCTACACACTGGAAGCCATCGGCGCCGAGCTGGGTCAGGACGGGGAGCACCTGCTGGTGACCCCGCCGAGCTGGCGCCCGGACCTCACCATCCCCGCCGCCCTGGTGGAGGAGATCGCCCGGCTCGTCGGCTATGACCAGATCCCTTCCAGGCTTCCGGTGCCGCCGGCCGGCCGCGGACTCACCCCCTCCCAGCAGCGCCGCCGCGGCGTCTACGCCGGCATGGCCGCGGCGGGCTTCACCGAGGTGCTCAGCTACCCGTTCTACTCCCAGGCCGCCAACACCCGGTTCGGGCAGGCCGAGGATGATGGGAAGCCGATGCCGATGCTGCGTCTGGCCAACCCGATCGCGAGCCAGTACCCGGCGCTGCGCACCACCGTGCTCCCGGGGCTGCTGGAGGCGCTGCGCCGCAACGTCTCCCGCGGCTTCACCGATGTGGCACTCTTCGAGGCCGGCACGGTCTTCCACCCGAAGTCCCAGCTGGGTTCGGCGAGCATCCCGGACCTCGGGGCCTACCCCGGGGAAGAGGTGCTGGCAGGGCTCGACGCCGGCATCCCCGATCAGCCGCTGCATATCGCGGCCGCGCTCAGCGGCGCCGAGGCGGCCGAGCTGCCCGGTGTCCCCGGGCGCCGTCGTGACTGGGCCGATGCGGTGGACGCCGCGCAGAAGGTCGCTGACCTGCTGCGCGTGCGCCTCGAGGTGGTCCAGGGCCGGCACCAGGCCTTCCACCCCGGGCGCACCGCCGAGCTGCGGTTCAACGGAGTGAGGGTCGGTCACGCCGGCGAGCTGCACCCCAAGGTCATCGAAGAACTCGACCTGCCCGCCCGCACCTCGGTGATGGAGCTGGATCTCTCCGCGCTCATCGACGGGTCCCCGGAGCAGATCAGCGCCGAGCCGATCTCGACCTTCCCGCCGACCACCCAGGATGTCTCTCTGATCGTCGCCGAGCAGCTTCCGACCGGGGAGCTGCAGGCCAGCCTGATCGAAGGTGCCGGGGAGCTGTTGGAGAGCATCGAGCTCTTCGACGTGTACTCCGGTGAGCACATCGAGGCCGGACACAAGTCGCTGGCCTTCGCGCTGCGCTTCCGAGCCGCGGACCGCACGCTCACCGCCGAGGAGGCCTCCGAGGCCCGCGCCGGCGCCGTCGCCCTGGCCCAGCAGCGCCACGGGGCTGTGCAGCGGTAAGCGCAGCATCACGTTCAGCGGTGACCACGCGGGGCTGACCCAGCCCCCACGGTTCACTGCTGAGGACCCAGGTGGTCCGGCAGACGCTCAGTCTGCCGGACCATCGGTCTGTGAGGCACCCGAGGACCGCTGATCCAGCCAGCGGCCGCGGTACATCACCCGGCGGACCTGCCATTCCGGGTCCAGCAGCACCAGGTCGGCACGGCCACCGGGGAGCAGCCTGCCGACGTCCTCAAGCCCGATCATGGACGCAGGGTTCGCGGTCGCGGCCATGAGAGCCTGCGCCGGATCAATGCCGGCGCGAAGTATGCTCTCCCGCACGGCAGCGGAGAGGGTCAGCGTTGAACCCGCTATCGCACCGAGGCTGCCGTCTGAGGTCACGCGTCTGGCCACGCCTCCCAGAACCTCGACATCTACCGCTCCAAGTCTGTAGCGACCGTCCGGAGCGGCAGCCCCGGGCATGGCGTCTGAGACCAGCACCGGACGCTGGGGTCCGCCGTTGCGTGTTGCGGAGTCCCAGACGAAGCGGATCATCTCGGCGTCGAGATGTACCCCGTCGCTGATCAGTTCCAGGAAGGCCGTGGGGTCCTCCAGCAGTGCCAGAGCCGCGCCTGGGTCCCGGTGGTGCAGGCCCTTCATGGCATTGAACAGGTGCGTGGCCGCGCTGGCCCCGGCGGCGATCGCTTCCCGGGTCTGAGCGCAGCTGGCCCCAGTGTGACCGATGCCCAGGGTCGACCCGGCGGAGCGCATCCGTTGGATCGCTTCCAGCGCTCCGTTACGCTCGGGTGCGAGTGTCACGTATCTGATCAGATTTCTCGCAGGGTGTTCGAGCAGAGCAGAAACTGCGTCGAAGGTCGGAGCACTGAGCACCTCGGCCTCATGGGCCCCGCGGTGATCCGGACTCAACCACGGACCCTCTAGATGGACCCCTGCGAGCTCGCCGGAGTCCACCAGGGAACTCAGCTCTGCGGCCTGCTCGAGGATCACGGACACGGGAGCACTTACCAGAGAAGCCAACATGGTGGTCGTTCCCATAAGACGATGAGCAAGCAACGCACTCCGCCCGGAAACGGCACCATCTGTAAAGGCAGCGCCACCGCCACCGTGGGCGTGCACATCGACGAAGCCAGGGGCGATCACCGCGTCCTTGACGTATTCGTCAGGAAGCTGCGGCGGTCTGCCGTGCCCAGCCTCCGCAATTCTCCCGGCCGCAATACGAAGCCAATAGGGGCCGAGCACTCCGTCGGGAGTCAGAGCAGATTCAGCGAAGAGAACGTGATCCATCAGGCCTCCCGGGGCGGTGATTCTTGCAGATGCGACACCTCACATCATCGCAGCCGACGCAAAGTTAGTCCAGTGGTCTTGATTCTTGGGGTGAGCTGTGTCTCAATGGTCTCGTGACCAAGTACCACAATGTGCGCGATCAGCTCCTGGATCGCCTTGACCAGATGTCCGCGGGGGACCCATTTCCTCCCGAGCGAGATCTGTCCCAGGAGCTCGGGGTCTCTCGGATGACTCTTCGGCGTGCGATCGATGAGCTTGTGGCACGAGGAGCCGTGCGCCGACGCCACGGAGCCGGAGTGTTCGCGCTTGGACCGAAGTTAGACCAGCCCCTGCTCGCCAGTTCCTTCTCTGAGGACATGCGTGCCCGCGGAATGCGTCCAGGTGCTCGGATCCTGGCCTTCGACGTGCTGGCTGCCGGTGCGCGGTTCGGTCGACGACTCAACATGGATCCTCTGGCTGAGATCACCCGGGTTACGCGCCTCAGGCTCGCTGATGACGAGCCCATCGCGGTGGAGGAGCTCAACGTTCCACGAGACCTGATGCCTGACCTGGTCGCAGCGGATCTCGAGGATCATTCCTTCTACGACCTGCTTCGCGAGCGACTCGGCATCAGCGTGCGGCGCAGCGTGCAGACCATCGAACCCACCGTGCTCGACAGCGATGAGGCAAGAGATCTGCATGTTCCTCTGCACTCCCCGGCACTGATGTTCGAGCGCACATCGTGGGGTCCCGAGGGACAGCCCATCGAGTTCGTCCGTTCCCTTTATCGCGGGGACCGCTACAAGATCCGGACCGAACTGACGGTGCCGACAATCACTGCTGAGGAGACCTCATGATCGTGGCAGGACTGATGACTGGGACATCCGCCGATGCCCTTGACGTCGCGCTGGTGGAATTTCGTCTCGAGGGATCGGTCGATGAGCCTCACCTGGAGATGGAGCTGCGTAGCTTCCACGAGGTCGCCTTCGACTCGGATCTGGCTCTGGATATCCTGCGCCTATTGGAGCCCGAGCCCGTGCCCCTGGCGTTGGTGAGCAGCGTGGACAGAAGACTGGGTCAGCTCAGTGCGGAGGCAGTTGCCGCCATATGCCAGAAGACGGGGCTCGACTGTGACCTGATCGTCTCGCACGGGCAGACCATCCGGCACGACGTGCGCGACGGCGCAGTCGAGTCCACGCTCCAGCTGGGGCAGCCGGCGTGGATCGCTGAAAGGCTGGGAGTGCCTGTGCTCTCGGACATCCGGTCGCGAGACGTGGCCGCCGGAGGGCAGGGCGCACCGCTTGCAGGGATGCTGGACCATCTGATGCTGGTCGGCGGGGAACAGCCGCGCGCGATGCTGAACCTCGGCGGCATCGCCAACGTCACGATCGTCTCACCGCGCGGTGAGACGATCGCCTTCGACACCGGCCCGGCGAACGCTCTGATCGACGTGATGGCGCGCAGAATCACCGGAGACCCCAGGTCCTTCGATCGGGAGGGTGCGATGGCTGCCCAAGGACATGTCGACGAGGCGCTCTTGGCAGACCTGTTGGCAGATCCCTACTACGCCCGCCCCGCTCCCAAATCCACCGGCAAGGAGCTGTTCCACGGCCCGTACCTGGACCGTCACCTGACGCGTCATCCCGGACTGGACCCCTACGACATCATCGCCACGCTGACCCGTCTCACCGCCCGCACGGTCGCCCAGGCCTGCATGCCTATGGGAGTGGGTGAGGTTGCCGCCTCCGGTGGTGGAACGAGAAACCCCACCCTGATGTCGGAGCTGCGCGACGAGCTGGGCGCAGGGGTTCCGGTCACGACAACTGACGAGGCGCTCGGCCTGCCCTCGGAGGCGAAGGAGGGGTGCCTCGTGGCCCTGCTGGGCTGGCTCAGCTGGCACGGCCTGCCCGCGACCCTGCCGAGTGTCACCGGAGCAACTCACGGCACACTCGCCGGTCGGTTCACACCAGGAGCGAAGCCGCTCCGACTGCCAGAACCGCTCCGTACCGGACCAGTACGGCTCCGTGTGGCGAGCTGACCCGATATCACTCAAAAAAGCACCCTGAGGATGGAAAGAGGAACTACGTGCAGACCATAGACCTTCTGGTCATAGTGGCGTATCTCGCCGCCACCGCCTGGCTGGGTATCAGACTGAGCGGTCGGCAGACCGGGCTCAAGGACTATTTCCTCGGCGGCCGCAACCTGCCCTGGTGGGCGGTGTGCCTGTCTGTCGTCGCGACCGAGACTAGTGCTCTCACCGTGATCGGCATCCCCGTGATGAGCTACCTGGGGGACATCTCGTACCTCCAGCTGGGACTCGGCTACATCCTGGGACGCGTGGTGGTGGCCTTCTTCATGCTGCCACGCTATTACGACGGTGAAATGGTCACCGCCTACGCGTACCTCGGTAAGCGTTTCGGGCAGAGCACACAGACCACGGCAGGTGTGACGTTTCTGATCACGCGGCTGCTGGCCGACGGCATACGTGTGCTGGCCGCCGCGATTCCCTTGAAAATCATCCTTGACGGAATCGGCATCAACGCGAACTACTTCACGATCATCGTGGTGCTCGCAGTGGTCACCATCCTCTACACATTCATCGGCGGCATCAAGGCAGTCGTCTGGGTCGATGTGGCCCAGATGTTTCTCTACGTCGGTGGCGGCATCCTCTCCATCATCGTGATCACATCTGCCACCGGCGGAGGCTGGTTCACGGAGGCCGCCGAAGCCGGCAAACTGAGCATGTTCATCTTCGAGGGCAACCCGATCTCCACCAGCGGGTCATTCATCGCATCGCTGCTCGGAGGCGCGGTCTTCGCCATGGCCTCCCACGGTTCCGACCAGCTTGTAGTGCAGCGGCTGCTGGCCTGCCGCACCAAGGCGGAGGCGCAGAAGGCCATCATCGTCTCCGGCGTCATCGTGCTGTTCCAGTTCGCCGTCTTCCTGCTGGTGGGGCTGGCGCTGTGGGGCTATTACGATCAGGCGACTCCGGACTCACTGGGTCTGACCCGCGACGACGAGATCTTCCCGATGTTCATCGTGGAAGGTCTGCCACCAGGTGTGACCGGATTGCTGCTCGCAGGAATCCTGGCGGCCGCCATGTCAACACTGTCCTCCTCGCTCTCGGCACTGTCCTCATCCACGGTCACAGACGTCTACGCGCGGCTGAAGAAGACCCCCCTCACCGACGAGCAGGGGCTCCGCGCCGGCCGCTGGGCGACCATCGGCTGGGGACTCGCCTTCATCGCTCCGGCGATGGTGTTCCGCTCCGATGAAGGCAACATCGTCGTCCTCGCCCTGGGGGTCGCCGGAATCACCTACGGCGGACTGTTGGGAGCCTTCATGTTCGGCATCATCAACAAGCGGGCCCGCGCGGCGGATGCGAATATCGCTTTCGTGTTCGCAGTCGCCGTCAACGCATTCTTCTTCGTGATGGAGAAGTACGTGGTGGGAGAAGTCTGGGTGGCGTGGCAGTGGTACCCGCTGATGGGTGTCCTGGTGACGTTCGCGGTCGGCGGTCTGCTCTCCCTGCGTCACTCCACTCCCGCGGCGCCCGTGCAGCTCACGGAGATGCAACGATGAGCCCCAGTGTCGAGTCCGCATCCAGCGCCCTACCTCCGACGGAGCGGCGCAATCCGCGCAGCATGAACCTCGATGACCTCAACACTCTGGAGGTCCTGCAGCTGCTCAACACTGAGGATCGTGTGGCAGTGGACGCGGTCGCTGCGGTGCTTCCCGAGCTCGCCCCCGTGGTGCACGAGGCTGCACGCCGGCTTCGCCGTGGAGGGACGGTGCATTACTTCGGGGCAGGCACGTCGGGTCGACTCGGTGTCCTTGACGCCAGCGAACTGATGCCGACCTACAACCTCGAACCAGGCCGCGTCGTCGGTCACATCGCGGGTGGACCGCAGGCTCTCGTGGAAGCCGTCGAGAATGCGGAGGACTCCGTCGAATCTGGACGCGCCGATGCGAGCGCGCTGAGTTCCGACGACCTCGCGATCGGCATCGCCTCGAGCGGCAATACTCCATACGTGGCGGGGGCGTTGGAGTCGGCCAGGGGAGCTGGCGCGTACACCGTGCTGATCTCCAGCAACCCCGAGGCGCGAGTGGCAGCCCACGCGGACCAGCACCTTCTTCTGAACACCGGCCCGGAGGTCGTCACCGGTTCTACGCGGATGAAAGCAGGCACCGCACAGAAGCTCGTGCTCAATGGATTCTCCACCGCGTTGATGATCGAGCTGGGTCGCACCTGGCAGAACCTGATGGTCTCGGTGGTTGCGACCAACGCAAAACTCCGTGAGCGGACGACCCGCATCCTGTGTGACGCCGCCGATCTCGATGCATACGAGGCCAGTGCATTGCTTGAAAGAACCGGAGGGGACCTGAAGGTGGGTATCCTCGCCGCACTGGGGGAGGTTTCCGTCCAGGAGGCCATCGAACTGCTGGAGGAGCATGCAGGTTCCGTGCGCGAAGCGCTCCGAGACCCGAGATCCACGGCGCGTCGTCCATGATCCGCGCGGTGGGAGATCCCAGGGTGCGGGGTCTGGCGGGCTCACTGGTAGGCCTGGACCTCGGAGGCTCGGGGAGCCGCCTCGCGGTGCTGCCCACAGCAGGAGGTCCACGCAGAGTGTTGGACGGGCCTCGAGTCGAGGTGCATGCCGGTGGGTCCTCCGCCCCTCAGGTGATACGCGAGATGCTCTCTCATGCCATGACGTCCTGGCCGGAGGAGACCTCGCGCCTTGCCGGAGTCGGTATCGGGGCCTCAGGGCTGGCGTCGCTGGTGCGAGACCCTCACGAGTTGGCCGTCCAGTTGAGCGCCGAGCTCGGGACCCCGACTGCCATCGCCATCGATGCAGTCACGGCCCACCTCGGCGCGCTCGGTGAAGCGGGAGGAGCAGTGGTGGCGCTGGGCACCGGTGCCATCGCGATCAGCCATCCCGGCATGGCGGAGGCCGCGGGCGGCGACCACGCCTGGCGTCGAGTCGATGGGTGGGGACACCTTCTGGGCGATCGTGGCGGTGGGGCGTGGTTGGGGCGGCGTGGCCTGGAAGCGGCCATGCGAGCCTACGACGGGGTCGATCACGGTGGTCACGCCCTGCTGGTAGCTGGTCGTGAACGGTTCGGCGCGCCCGAATCCTGGCCTGCTCAGCTCTACACGCGGCAAGATCGGGCGGGGGTCCTTGCAGAATTCGCCGCCGCGGTGGTCGGTGTCGCCGGGCGCGGCGACGAGACCGCCTGTGTTCTGGTCCGCGATGCAGGCCGCGAGGCCGCGAAGAGTGGTCTCGCGGCGCTGGGGGAGGACCGCCCAGCAAATCTGGTACTCACGGGTGGGCTCGTGGGTGCCGGACCGCTGCTCAGCGATGCGTTTGCCGAAGAAGTCGCCCGCCAGCGCGGGGATGTCTCAATCGGCGAGGCGCTGGGAGACCCGTTGGAAGGTTCATTGTCTCTGGCCCGGCTTCGCGCAAGGGACGCATTGGGCCCACAGGAGGGGTTCATATGGAGTTGAAAGCGCCCGCACGCCTCATCGCCGATCTGCGCCGCGAGCTGGGTGCCGAGAAGGTGCTCGACCGTGCGATTGACCTGCACGCACGAGCCCACGATGCCTCGCACTTCCTGCTAGTTCCGGAGGTGATCGTCATTGCCGAGGACATCGCTTCGGTGAGTGCCGTGCTTCAGCTAGCGGCCGAGCACGGCACGTCGGTCACCTTCAGGTCCGGAGGGACGAGTCTGTCCGGACAGTCCTGCGGGACCGGCATCCAGGTCGATACCAGACGCGGCTTTCGCGCGATCGAGGTCTTCGACGAGGGACGCCGTGTCCGGGTTCAACCAGGTGCCACGCTTCGCGCGGTCAACATCCGCCTGGCTCGCCATGGTCGCGCCCTGGGACCAGATCCAGCAAGCGAAGCGGCGTGCACCGTTGGAGGGGTGATCGCGAACAACTCTTCGGGCATGGCCGCAGGGATCGAATACAACAGCGCAAAGACCCTGGAGTCGATGACGCTCGTTCTGACCTCCGGGACAGTCGTGGACACCTCCAGAGACGACGCCCTGCAGTGTCTTCGTGCGGAAGAACCTGGACTGGTCACCGAACTAGAGGCGCTCAGGGACCAGGTTCGGGCAGACCCGTCCGCCATGACCGAGATCGCTGAACGATTCTCGATGAAGAACACCATGGGATACTCCCTCGACGCACTCTGTCTCCATGACGATCCGGTCCAGATACTCCTGCAGCTGATGGTCGGTTCCGAGGGGACCCTGGGATTCGTGGCCGAAGCGGTGTTCCGCACCGTGCCGGTCCACTCCCACTGCGCGACGGGACTCTTGGTCTTCGACTCGCTCGACGTCGCTGCTCGTGCCCTGCCCGAACTGGTCAGCACCGGGGCCAAGGCCCTGGAGCTGATGGATGCCACATCCTTGAAGGTGGCAAGTCGAAGCCCCGATGTCCCCTCCGTCATCGCGGATCTCACGGTAGCCGCACACGCCGCGATTCTCATCGAGTATCGCGCCGATTCAGCGCTCGAACTTGATCAACACCTCGCGCAGGTGGCATCAACCCTGGACCGGACCCCGACGACGCATCCGGTGGAGCTGACCCGTGACATGAGCCGCCGAGCGCAGCTGTGGGCAGTCCGCAAGGGACTCTACGCGGCGGTTGCGGGTGCACGCCCCAGCGGGACCATGGCTCTGCTAGAGGACGTGGTGGTGCCGGTTCAGCGCCTCGCCCACACCTGCGAGGAGCTCTCCGTTCTGCTGGCGGACCACGGATATGTGGATCCGGTGATCTTCGGTCATGCGAAGGACGGCAACATCCACTTCATGCTGACCGAGGACACCGAGGACCCCGCGGCGCTGGAGCGCTTGGCGGCCTTCACCGAGGACCTCGTGGAGCTGGTTCTTCGTCAAGGCGGCAACCTCAAAGCGGAGCACGGCACGGGACGTGCGATGGCCCCGTTCATCGATCGGCAGTACTCGCCGGACCTGGTCCAGGTCCTCCACCGGATCAAGGCAGCCTGCGATCCATCGGGGACCCTCAACCCAGGCGTGGTGCTCACGGCGGACGACAAGGCACATGTGAATCACCTCAAACCGGTGGATCGCGTCGATGCTGAAGTGGATAGCTGCGTCGAGTGTGGCTACTGCGAACCGGTCTGTCCCAGCAGGGATCTCACGCTCACCCCGCGGCAGCGGATCGTGGTGCGTCGAGAACGCGAGCGGGCACTGTCCCGCGGAGATCGAACCCTCGTCGCGGAGCTGGATTCGCAGCAGCAGTACGACAGTCTCCAGACCTGCGCCGCCGATGGCATGTGCGCCACCGCATGCCCCGTGGGCATAGACACCGGCGCGCTGGTCAAGCGGCTGCGGGAAGAGAGCAGGGGCCCTGCTCAGCAGCGCCTGGGCAAGCTGGCCGCCAATCGATGGTCAGCCGTCACGCAGGCCGCCGGTCGTGGGCTGGACGCCGCCTCTGCACTGCCAAGCGCTGCGATCGCGTGGCCGAACGCCGCGGTGCGATCGATGCTGGGGGCCGAGACGGTGCCTCTCTGGACACCGGACCTGCCCTCCGGCGGACGGCGCCGCAGTGGTGTGAACCTTGAGGGGGACCCGGTGAAGCCGGTTGCCGCCCTCTTTCTGCCGAGCTGTCAGGGTGCGATGTTTTCCGCCCCCGATGGGTCTCGAGGCGCGCAGTCCTCGGTCGCAGAGCTGTGCGGAATCGTCGGACTGAATCTGGTGATGCCCAAGCAGGTCGATGCACTCTGTTGCGGCACCCCATGGTCCTCCAAAGGTCTCGCCGAGGGCCATGAGGCCATGGCAGAGCAGGTTCTCGACTCGGTGGATCGCACCAGGCGACTTGTGAATGATCGAGTCGAGGATCTGCTCCCCGTCGTCGTGGACGCAAGCTCCTGCACAGAAGGTGTCGCCTCGATCATGGCTGCGGCAAGCGCGGCGGGGGACCCGCGAGCCGGACGAGTCATCGACGCCGTGAGCTTCGTGGCCGAACACGTGCTGCCCCGTCTGGAGATCGAACCGGGGCAGCGTATCGAGTCGCTGACCCTGCACCCCACCTGCTCCACGATGAAGGCTGGTGGGGAAGCGGACCTGCTCCGTGTCGCGCGGGCAGTGGCGCACCAGGTTCACGTGCCCGATGACTGGGCCTGCTGCGGCTTCGCCGGAGATCGGGGCATGCTGCATCCCGAGCTGACCGCCTCCGCAACCGCTGCAGAGGCACGCGAAGTTCAGCAGATCAACGCCGCAGATCATGCGTCGTCCAACCGGGCGTGCGAGATCGCCATGACCCGTGCGACCGGACGCACCTACCGTCATGTGCTGGAGGTGGCGGCCGACGTCGCCGCGAGGGGAACGGAACCAGGCACTCCAGCGTGACGCTGAGCCAGACGACTATCCAGCTGCAGATCCGAAACGAGAGAAGGACGTGATTGGTGATGGAGGTCATCATTGCCCCAGTCGATCAACAGGCGAGACTCGCCGCCGATGCGATAGAGGCGTTGCTGCGCCGTGACGACGACTCAACCCTCGGGCTTGCCACCGGCTCGAGTCCGCTGGCGGTCTACGGGGAGCTGATTCATCGCCATGAGCAGCACGGATTGTCCTTCGCGCGGGCGCGAGGCTTCATGCTGGATGAATACGTGGGGCTCCCCGCTGACCACCCACAGAGGTATCACAACGTGATCGCGGAGGAGCTTGCGGACCGTGTGCACTGGGACGCTGAGCGGGTCCACGGGCCTGACGGGCTCGCGGCGGACATCCCAGCGGCCTGCGCAGACTATGAGCGAGCCCTCGCACGGGCCGGGGGAGTGGATCTCCAGCTGCTGGGAATCGGAACTGATGGCCACATAGGCTTCAACGAACCGGGCTCATCCTTGAGCTCGCGCACTCGGATCAAGTCACTTGCTCCGCAGACTCGCGCAGATAACGCGCGGTTCTTCGGCGGCGACGTCGACAAGGTGCCGGTGCACTGCGTGACCCAGGGACTTGGCACGATATCTGAAGCGCGACACTTGGTTCTCCTTGCCAGCGGCAGACACAAGGCGGAGGCCGTCCATCAACTTGTGGAGGGTCCGATATCTGCCTTGTGGCCAGCCACCGTGATGCAGCTGCATCCGCACGCCACGGTGTTGGTTGATGAAGCGGCCGCTTCGCGACTGCAGCTCGCCGACTATTACCGCCAGACCTTCGCGGCGAAACCTGCCTGGCAGGGTCTCTGACCTCAGCCCGCGGTCCGGGTAGCCGTGCTTTGCGGCCCTCAGGGGCGCAGCAGCAGCTTGCCGGTGGTCCGGCGGTTCTCCAGGTCATCGTGGGCTCGTCCCGCCTCGGCGAGCGGGTAGCTGGCTCCGATGCTGAGCTTGAGGTCACCGCTGGTCAGGGCGCTGAAGAGCTCGGCGTAGCGCCAGCTGCGCTCCTCGGCGTTGCGCAGGTACCAGTGCGTGGCCGGTCGGGTGACATAGAGCCCGCCTCGGCGGTTGAGCTCCTGCGGGTCCAGCGGGGGCACCTGCCCGGAGGCGCCGCCGTAGAGCACGAACACCCCACGGACCGCCAGGGAGTCCAGAGAACCGACATAGGTGTCCTTGCCGACGCCGTCGAAGACCGCCGCCACACCCTCACCCTTGGTGATCTCACGGACCCGCTCGGCGAAGTCCTCATAGCCCAGCACATAGTCGGCTCCGGCAGCCTGCGCGATC
This sequence comes from Nesterenkonia sandarakina, assembly GCF_013410215.1. Classification (NCBI taxonomy): domain Bacteria; kingdom Bacillati; phylum Actinomycetota; class Actinomycetes; order Micrococcales; family Micrococcaceae; genus Nesterenkonia; species Nesterenkonia sandarakina. Next base: position 2,842,751 of record NZ_JACCFQ010000001.1, on the reverse strand, counting down.
TGGGCCTTCTCCTCGGTGGAGCAGGTGGTGATCACCCGCACCCCCTTGGCCTTGAGCAGCTGAGTCAGGATCTGACCCACCCCGCCGGCGCCGGCGTGGGTCAGCACGGTCTCGCCGGGGGAGACCCGGTAGGTGGAGTTGACCAGGTAGTGGGCGGTGATGCCCTGCAGCGGCAGTGCGGCGGCCTGCTCATCGGTGACCTCATCCGGGACGCGGACGGCTTTGCCGGCGTCGACCAGGAAGTGGCTGGCGTAGGTGCCGGTGGAAGCCTCCAGGGTGGTGATGCGCTGGCCCACCGAGAGGGACTCCACGGATTCTCCCACGGCCAGGATGCGCCCAGTGGCTTCGGTGCCGGGAACGAAGGGGTGCTCCACGGGGTAGACGCCGCTGCGCTGGTAGGTCTCGATGAAGTTGACCCCGGTCGCGGCGGTCTCCACGAGCACCTGGTTCGGCCCCGGCTCGGGCAGCGGCACCTGAGCCTCGATGAGCACCTCGGTCCCACCTGCCTGCTCGGCATGCACCACACGGGCTCTGTCGGGCAGGTCCTCCGGGAAAACGCTCTGTTCATTCATGGCCGCAAGCGTACCCAACGCAGGCCCGCGGCGGCGAAGTTCCCGGACCCCAGTAATGCATAATTATTGGTGATGACGCATATATCGGCCTAGACTGCTGGGTATGACCTATTCGATCGCTGTCTCCGGAGCCTCAGGCTACGCCGGGGGAGAAGTCCTGCGACTGCTGGCCGGCCACCCCGAGGTTCACATCGGCGCCGTCACCGCCCATTCCAGCGCAGGGGAGCGCCTGGGCAGCGTGCAGCCGCACCTGCTCTCCCTGGCAGACCGGGTATTGGTGGAGACCACCGCGGAGAACCTGGCCGGACACGACGTCGTCTTTCTGGCCCTGCCGCACGGAGCTTCGGCGGAGATCGCCGCCCAGCTCGGCGAGGACACCATCGTGATCGACGCCGCCGCCGACCACCGGCTGGAATCCGCCGCCGACTGGGAGAAGTTCTACGGCTCCGCCCACCATGGGACCTGGCCCTACGGGCTGCCCGAGCTGCCCGGAGCCCGCGCCACACTCACCGGCGCCCGGCGCATCGCGGTGCCCGGCTGCTATCCCACCACCATCATGCTCGGTCTGGCCCCTGGCCTGGCGGCGGGACTGCTGGCCCCCGATGACATCGTGATCGTCGCGGCCACCGGCACCTCAGGTGCAGGCAAGGCGCTGAAACCCCACCTGCTCAGCGCCGAGGTCATCGGCGGGATGAGCCCCTACGGGGTCGGCGGGGTGCACCGGCACACCCCGGAGATCGAACAGGGCCTCAGCGGCGCGGCCGGTACCCCGGTCCAGGTCTCCTTCACCCCCACCCTGGCCCCGATGCCGCGCGGCATCCTGGCCACCTCCACCGCCAAGCTGGCACCTGGCACCACCGAGGCGGGACTGCGCGCGGCCTACCGCGAACACTACGACGCCGAGGCCTTCGTCCACCTGCTCCCGGAGGGCCAGTGGCCGGCCACCAAGCAGGTGGTGGGCTCCAACCACGTCACCATCCAGCTGGCCGTGGACGAGCACGCCGGGCGCGCCGTCGTCGTCTCGGCCGCAGACAACCTGACCAAGGGCACCGCCGGCGGCGCCGTGCAGTCCATGAACATCGCCCTCGGTCTCGAAGAGACCACCGGGCTCAACCTGCTGGGAGTCTCCCCATGAGTGTCACCGCCGCGAAAGGATTCAGCGCCGCAGGCGTCGCCGCCGGCCTGAAGTCCGCCGACGCCCAGGGCAACCCGCCGCGCGACGTCGCGCTGGTGCTCAACCACGGACCGGACAAGCACGCAGCCGCCGTCTTCACCACCAACCGAGTCGCTGCGGCACCGGTGCTCTGGTCCCAGCAGGCGATCATCGATGGCCGCGCCGACGCCGTGGTGCTGAACTCCGGCGGGGCCAATGCCTGCACCGGTGCGCCCGGCTTCGCCGACACCCACCAGACCGCCGAGGTCGTGGCCGAGCAGCTGCAGTCCACCGGGGCCGACGTCTCCGCCGGGGACGTGCTGGTCTGCTCCACCGGGCTGATCGGGGTCCGCCTGGACATGCCCTCGCTGCTGGAGGGGATCCATGCCGCGGTGAACGAGCTGGCACCTGCTGAGGCCGCCGGGCAGCGCGCGGCGCAGGCCATCATGACCACCGACTCGGTCATGAAGGTCTCCAGCACGGCCGGTGCGGACTTCACCATCGGCGGCATGGCCAAGGGCGCCGGGATGCTCGCCCCCGGGATGGCCACCATGCTCTCGGTGCTCACCACCGACGCGGTGATCACCCAGCCCGACCTCGACGCCGCGCTGCGCGAAGCCGTGCGGCTCAGCTTCAACCGCGCCGACTCCGACGGCTGCATGTCCACCAACGACACCGTGATCGCGATGGCCTCCGGGGCGCACCCGCAGGCCGACCCCTCCGGAGTGGACCTCTCCGAGTTCCAGGCCGCGCTGAACCAGGTGTGCCAGGATCTGGCCACCCAGCTGATCGCCGACGCCGAGGGCGCCCACCACGAGATCGCGATCTCCACGATCAATGCCGCCACCGAGGAACAGGCCGAGACCGCCGGACGCGCCGTGGCCCGGTCCAACCTGTTCAAGACCGCGATCTTCGGACAGGACCCCAACTGGGGCCGGATCCTCTCCGCGGTGGGCACCACCGACGTCGACTTCGACCCCTCCACCATCGATGTCAGCGTCAACGGGGTGTGGATCTGCCGCGCCGGGGGCATCGGAGATGACCGAGACCTGGTGGACCTGCGCGGGCGCCACGTGAAGGTGGTCATCGATCTGAAGGCCGGCGACGCCGAGGCCACGATCCTCACCAATGACCTGACCCACGACTACGTGCATGAGAACTCTGCCTACTCCAGCTGATCAAGGACCCCGATGACCTCCAGCATGAAACCCCGCGACGCCGGGAGCCTGAGCTCCGCCGGTGCCAAGGCCTCCGTCCTGGTCGAGGCGCTGCCTTGGATCCAGAAGTTCGCCGGCGAGACGATCGTGATCAAATACGGCGGCAACGCCATGATCAACGACGAGCTGCGCCGCGCCTTCGCCGAGGACGTGGTCTTCCTGCGCCACGTCGGAGTCAACCCGGTGGTGGTCCACGGCGGAGGCCCACAGATCAACGCGATGCTTCAAACCCTCGGGATCGAATCCGAGTTCCGCGCCGGGCAGCGAGTCACCACCCCCGAGGCCATGGAGGTGGTCCGGATGGTGCTCACCGGACAGGTCGGCCGCGAGCTGATCGGACTGATCAACAGCCACGGCCCCTACGCCGTGGGCCTCTCCGGTGAGGACGCAGCCCTGCTGCGCGCCACCCGCAGCACCGTGGAGATCGACGGCGAGACCGTCGACCTCGGACTGGTCGGCGAGGTCAGCGGAGTCAACCCCGATGCGATCACCGACCTGCTCGACGCCGGACGGATCCCGGTGATCTCCACCATCGCCCCGGAATTCGACTCCACCGCCGAGAACGCCGCGCCCACCGGCGAGGTGCTCAACGTCAACGCCGACCTCGCCGCGGCCGCCGTCGCCTCCGCGCTCGGGGCGGCCAAGCTGGTGATGCTCACCGATGTGGAAGGCCTCTACGCGAACTGGCCGGACAAGTCCTCGCTGATCTCCTCACTGAGCACCACCGACCTGCGCGCGATGCTGCCCAGCCTGGAATCGGGCATGATCCCGAAGATGACCGCGGCGCTGAAGGCCGTGGAGGCAGGGGTCCCGAGAGCCCACGTGGTCGATGGCCGGGCGCCGCACTCGATGCTCCTGGAGATCGTCACCACCGAGGGCGTGGGCACCCAGATCGTTCCCGACGAGGAGGCGGCATGAGCCCGCAGACTCAGCAGAACCCGCCGGAGTCGCGTACCGGGGAGCCCACCGGCGCTGATCTCACCAGTGCGACGCTCGCGGTGGAGCCCGGGGAGCAGCTCCTGGCCCGCTACACCGAATCGCTGCTCGGGGTCTTCGGCACCCCGCAGCGCGTGCTGGTCCGCGGCTCCGGCGCCACAGTGTGGGACGCCGACGGCCGGGAGTACCTGGACCTGCTGGGCGGGATCGCGGTCAACGCACTGGGTCACGCCCACCCGCTGATCACCAGCGTGGTCTCCTCCCAGCTGAGCACCCTGGGGCACATCTCGAACTTCTTCACCAGCCCCACCCAGATCGCACTCGCCGAGAAGCTGCTGCAGCTCGCCCAGGCACCGGAAGGCTCCAAGGCGTTCTTCACCAACTCCGGCACCGAGGCCAATGAGGCCGCGTTCAAACTCGCGCGTCGCCATGGTGGAACCGACCGGCCCCGGATCATCGCCCTGGAGCACGGCTTCCACGGACGCACCATGGGCGCATTGGCGATGACGCACAAGCCCAGCTACCGGGAACCCTTCGAACCGCTGCCCGGCGGGGTGGAATGGGTGCCCGCCGGGGACGCCGAGGCGCTGCGCGCGGCGGTGGATGAGACCGTGGCCGCTGTGATCATCGAACCCGTCCAGGGCGAGGCCGGTGTCCACGGTCACCCGGCCGGGTACCTGAAGGCCGCCCGGGAGATCACCCGGGCCGCCGGGGCGCTGCTGATCTTCGATGAGGTGCAGACCGGGATCGGCCGCACCGGCTCCTGGTTCGCCTCTGCGCCCTCCGACTCTGCGCCGGCAGACCCCGCGCTCTCAGACTTCGCGCCGTCAGACTCCGCGCTCTCCGACTCCGCCCCGGCGGATTCTGACCCGGTGCTCCCGGACGCGATGACCCTGGCCAAGGGTCTCGGCGGTGGGTTCCCGATCGGGGCGATGCTCACCTTCGGGGAACATGCCAGCACGCTGCTGAACCCCGGCCAGCACGGCACCACCTTCGGCGGCAACCCCGCCGCCACGGCGGCCGCCCTGGCCACGCTGCACGTGATCGAGTCCACCGACCTGCTGCGCAAGGTCCAGCAGGTCAGCGAGCACACGGCCCGCGGCCTCGCCGGCCTGGACTTCGTCACCGAGGTCCGCGCCCACGGACTGCTGATCGGCTTCGACCTCGCCGCCGAGGACGCCGATGCGCTTGCCCCGGCCATGGTCGCCGCCGCGCTGGAGGCGGGTTTCATCATCAACGCCACGGGTCCGAAGACGCTGCGCCTTGCTCCGCCGCTGATCATCAGCGCGGAGCAGATCCAGCAGTTCATCGACGCCCTTCCCGAGATCCACCGCAGGAGCACCTCATGACCGTCCGCCACTTCCTCACCGACCTAGACCTCAGCCCCGCCGAGCTGGATCAGGTGCTCACCCTCGCCGCGCATATGAAGGCTCACCCGTATGAGATCAAGGCCCTGACCGGGCCGCAGACCGCCGCCGTGTTCTTCGACAAGACCTCCACCCGGACCCGGTTCTCCTTCGCCGCCGGGATCTCCGCGCTCGGCGGATCCCCGCTGGTGGTCAACCCCGGCGAGTCCCAGCTCGGGCATAAGGAGACCATCGCAGACACCGCCCGGGTGCTCGATCGGATGGTCAGCCTGATCATCTGGCGCACCTACGCCCAGTCCGGGCTGGAAGAGATGGCTGCGCACAGCGCGGTCCCGGTGATCAACGCGCTCTCCGATGACTACCATCCCTGCCAGCTGCTCGCGGACCTGCTGACCCTGCGCGAACACCTCGGAGCCACGCAGGGCCGCTCGCTGGCCTATCTGGGGGACGCGGCGAACAACATGGCGAACTCCTACCTGCTCGCAGGCGTCAACGCCGGCATGGATATGCGCATCGCCGGTCCCGCCGGTCACCTGCCCGAGCAGCGGATCATCGACGCCGCCCAGGCCCGCGCCGAGCAGACCGGTGCCAAGGTGCTGATCACCACGGATCCGGTCCAGGCGCTGATCGGGGCCGATGCGGTGGCCACCGACACCTGGGTCTCGATGGGCCAGGAGGAGGAGAAGCAGCAGCGGCTCCAGCTCTTCGGGGACTACCGGGTCGACGCCGCCGCCATGGCACATGCCGCACCGGGCGCCGTCGTCCTGCACTGCCTGCCGGCCTACCGCGGCGTGGAGATCAGCGCCGAGGTCATCGATGGTCCGCAGTCGGTGGTCTTCGACGAGGCGGGGAACCGGCTGCACGCACAGAAGGCCCTGATGGCCTGGCTGCTGGTGCGCTCCGGGCTTGCCGACGAGCACACCGAGGCGCTGGTCCGCGCGGGGGAGCGCTGAGATGGCGCCCACCACCAAGACCGCCCGGCACGCGAAGATCCGCGAGCTGATCACCCGCTCCCAGGTCCGCTCGCAGGCCGAGCTGGCCGAACGCCTCGCCGACGCCGGGGTCACCGTGACCCAGGGGACGCTCTCTCGGGATCTGGTGGAGATCGGCGCCGCCCGGGTGCGCGGAGCCCAGGGAGCGCTGATCTACGCGGTGCCCTCCGACGGACATGACCGTGAGCTGCAGGCCGATCAGACCGACGCGACGACGACGGCGCGGCTGATCGCGCTGTGCAAGGACCTTCTGGTCTCCGCGGAACCCAGCGCGAACCTGGTCCTCCTGCGCACCCCTCCCGGGGCGGCGCAGTTCCTGGCCAGCGCGGTGGACCATGCCGGGATCTCCGAGGTCCTGGGATGCATCGCCGGGGACGACACCATCATGGTGGTCACCACCGCCCCTGACGGAGGAGCCGCGGTGGCGCAGCGCTTCACCGATTTCGCCGAAGGTCGCGGCTGAACCAGCCCTGAACGCGCTACGGTTCGGGAAGACGAGTCAGCCCGAGGGCGCGAGCCAGCCTGAGTGAGCGACTCAGCCCTGGTGGGCGTCGAGGATCGCGCGCATCGCGTCCAGGCCGAAGATCTCGGCCACGGCATAGGCGCTCTGGCGGCCCAGGCGTGGATCGGCGCCGGCGGCGAGCAGCGCCTTCGTGGCCACCTCGTTCTGCCGGAACACCGCGCAGCCCAGCGCGGTCTGGCCCTGATCGTTGACCCGGTCCACGTCGGCCTCGCGGGCCAGCAGGTGCTGGGCCTGCTCGGTGTGATCGTTGTAGACCGAGAGGATCAGCAGCGTGTCACCCTTCTCATTGCTCAGGTTCACCGGCACACCCCGGTCCACGAGGTCAAGCAGCTCCTCGGTCTTGCCCGCTCGAGCGAGGCCGAACATCGAGGCCAGGAACTCCATCTGTTCCTCGGTCAGCTCCGGCGCGCCGCCTGCGGGGGGCTGCTGGTTCTCTGAGTGATCTGCAGCGTGCTGGAAGTCCTGTGACATGGCGGCAAGTCTATCGGAGACCGGTGCCGGTACCCGGATCCCCGGGGGTCGCGAAGGCGATAACCTGACGGGGACCCCGAACCTCACCAAGATGCTTTATGCAGACCTGCGAATAATTATGTAGTCTGTGTCCGAGCCAAAGTTCCGTTCCCCAAGGAGATTCGTTGTGACTGATCGTATTGTTCTCGCCTATTCCGGCGGCCTCGACACCTCTGTGGCCATCGGCTGGATCGCCGAGGCCACCGGCCAGGAGGTCGTGGCCGTCGCCGTCGACGTCGGCCAGGGCGGTGAGTCGCTGGAAACGGTGCGTCAGCGGGCACTGGACTGCGGCGCCGTGGAGGCCTATGTGGCCGATGCGCGCGATGAGTTCGCCGATCAGTACTGCATGCCCACGCTGAAGGCCAACGGCCTCTACATGGACTCCTACCCGCTGGTCTCCGCGATCTCCCGCCCGGTGATCACCAAGCACCTGGTCGCCGCCGCCCAGCAGTTCGGCGCCACCACGGTCGCTCACGGCTGCACCGGCAAGGGCAACGACCAGGTCCGCTTCGAGGTCGGCATCCAAACCCTGGGCCCGGAGCTCAAATGCATCGCCCCGGTCCGCGACCTCGCGCTGACCCGTGAACTGGCCATCGAATATGCCGAGAAGCACAACCTGCCGATCGAGACCACCAAGAAGAACCCCTTCTCCATCGACCAGAACGTCTGGGGCCGCGCCGTGGAGACCGGCTTCCTGGAAGACATCTGGAACGGCCCCACCAAGGATGTCTACGACTACACCGAGGACCCCTCCTTCCCGCCCTCACCCGATGTCGTCACCATCACCTTCGACCAGGGCGTGCCGGTGGCCCTGGACGGGCAGACCGTGACCGCCCTGGAGGCCATCGAGCAGCTCAACCGCCGCGCCGGGGCCCAGGGCGTGGGCCGGATCGACATCGTCGAGGACCGCCTGGTGGGGATCAAGTCCCGCGAGATCTACGAGGCTCCCGGCGCCATGGCGCTGATCGCCGCGCACCGCGAACTGGAGAACATCACCCTGGAGCGCGAGCAGGCCCGGTTCAAGAAGACCGTGGACCAGCGCTGGACCGAGCTGGTCTACGACGGCCAGTGGTTCTCCCCGCTCAAGCGCAACCTCGACGCCTTCATCGACGAGACCCAGAAGTACGTCTCCGGTGAGATCCGGCTTGAGCTGCACGGCGGCCGCGCCACGGTGCAGGGCCGACGCTCCGAGACCAGCCTGTATGACTTCAACCTGGCCACCTACGACGCCGGCGACGCCTTCGATCAGTCCAGCGCCCGCGGCTTCATCGACATCTTCGGGCTCTCCTCCAAGGTGGCCTCGCAGCGCGAGCAGCGCATCCACGGCAAGCCGGACTTCTCCGGCCTCGGCAGCCTGGACCGATGAGCATGAACCCGGAGGGCATCAACCCGCAGGGCGCGAGCCCGGATCGGCAGGATTCGCAGAGCAGGCACGGCACCAACGAGGGGGCACTCTGGGGCGGACGATTCGCCTCGGGGCCCGCCGATGCACTGGCGGCGCTGAGCAAGTCCACGCACTTCGACTTCCGGCTGGCCCGCTATGACATCGCCGGATCCCGGGCGCATGCCCGGGTGCTGCACCGCACCGGGCTGCTCGAGGATGCTGAGCTGACCGGAATGCTGGCTGCGCTGGATCAGCTCGAGGCTGACGTGCTCTCCGGGGACTTCACCCCGGCGGCCAGTGATGAAGATGTCCACGGAGCGCTGGAGCGCGGACTGCTTCAGCGCGCGGGTGAGGATCTGGGTGGAAAGCTGCGCGCCGGACGCTCGCGCAACGACCAGATCGCCACCATGGGGCGGATGTTCCTGCGCGATCACGCCCGGGTCATCGGCGCCGGGGTGCTGGGCACCATCGAGGCGCTGATCATCCAGGCCGAGGCGCACCCCAACGCGCCCATGCCGGGCCGCACGCACCTTCAGCATGCCCAGCCGGTGCTGCTGAGCCACCACCTGCTCGCGCACGCCTGGGCGCTGCTGCGCGACCTGCAGCGCCTGGTGGACTGGGACCGCCGGGCGGCCACCTCGCCGTATGGCTCCGGCGCGTTGGCCGGGTCCTCGCTGGGTCTGGATCCTCAGCGGGTGGCCGAGGAGCTCGGCTTCTCCCAGGCGGCCTGGAACTCCATCGACGGCACCGCGGCACGTGATGTCTACGCCGAGTTCTCCTGGGTCAGCGCCATGATCGGGGTGGATCTGTCCCGGATCAGCGAAGAGATCATCTTCTGGGCCACCAAGGAGGCCGGTTTCGTCACCCTCGACGACGCCTTCTCCACGGGCAGCTCGATCATGCCGCAGAAGAAGAACCCCGACGTCGCCGAGCTGGCCCGCGGAAAGTCCGGTCGCCTGATCGGCGACCTGACCGGTCTGCTGGCCACGCTCAAGGGCCTGCCGCTGGCGTATAACCGGGACCTGCAGGAGGACAAGGAGCCGCTCTTCGACGCGGTGGACACCCTGGAGCTGCTGCTGCCGGCGGTCTCCGGAATGATCGCCACCCTGGTCTTCCACACCGAGCGGATGGCCGAGCTGGCACCGCGCGGCTTTGCCCTGGCCACCGACATCGCCGAGTGGCTGGTCCGGCAGGGCGTGCCCTTCCGAGTGGCCCACGAACTCTCCGGTGAGGCCGTGCGGGTGGCAGAGGCCCGCGACGTCGAACTCTGGGACCTCACCGATGCGGAGCTCACCGGCATCTCTGAGCAGCTGACCCCCGCCGTCCGGGAGGTGTTGACCACCTTCGGTTCGCTGAACTCCCGGTCCTCCCGCGGCGGCACCGCGCCCTCGGCGGTGGCTGAGCAGCTCGAGGAGCTCAAGCTGCAGCTGGGCCCCATTCAGGAGTTCATCACCTCGGCAGGCAGCAACGTCGGCCCGGACCAGATCAGCTGAGACCGAGTCGGAACCGCCAGCCCAGGGATGCCGCATCCCGGTGCTGCAATGATCGCCGCGTGACGCAGATCCAGGCGCCGCAGCGCAGAACCGCCCCGACCGCGCTGGTCGGGGCGGTTCTCGCGGTGTGCGCGGCCCTGGTGCTCAGCGGCTGCGCCGAGCCACGGCAGGAACCGGCACCTAACTACCCCAGTGCCCCTGATCAGCGGCTCCCGGAAGCCGCGGCCCCTGCCGCGGAGCCCGAACCGGGTCAGCCGTGGGTACCGATCGCCGAACTCGCCGACGAGGCCTGGCTCGAGGCAGTCTCGGAGCGCACCGGGATCCCGCCGCGCGCGCTGGCGGCCTACACTGGGGCCGCGCTGCTGGTGTCTAAGACCAGGCCGGAGTGCGGACTGGGCTGGAACACGCTGGCCGGGATCGGCCAGGTCGAGTCTCAGCACGGCACCTATGCCGGGGCGCAGGTGGAATCCGACGGCCAGGTCTCCCCGGCGATCATCGGGCTCCCGCTGGACGGTGCTCCTGGACTGGCGGAGATCCCGGACACCGACGGCGGCACCCTGGACGGGGACCCGGAATGGGACCGCGCCGTCGGGCCGATGCAGTTCATTCCTGCCACCTGGGCGCTCTACGCCCAGGACGGATCCCGCAGCGGCGTCTCCGATCCGCACCAGTTCGACGACGCCGCGCTCACCGCCGCCGTGTACCTCTGCGAGAGCGGGGGAGACCTCACCAGCGATGAGGGCTGGGTGGCCGCCGTCGTCGCCTATAACCAGTCAGCGGTCTACGTCAACGACGTCGCCGGCCACGCCCAGGACTATGTCAGCCCTGGCGAGCCTTCAGCCGCGGATTCTTCTTATTGATCACATAGGTGCGTCCTCGCCGACGCACCACCTGTGAGCCTGGCTTGTTCTTCAAAGCGCGCAGTGAATTCCGAACCTTCATTATGTCCTCCTAGTGAGAATAAGTAGCATTAGCGTTAAGCATAAGGGAGAGAAGCTGCCATGGAGAAGTCAGTCGAAAGGGGCCCGGGATGAGCGCAGGAGAAGCCACAGTCCAGGTGGTCGCCGTGATGGGCGCCTGTGGCCCAGAGCGGAAGGACTACGCCGCAGGTCTCGCCGCGCAGCGGGGATCGATCCTGCTGCCGGCGGATCGCATCGCCGCCGATGACATGGCGCTGGAGTCCTCGCTGCGGCTGCTGCAGATCGTGCCCAGCAGCGCCGAGCTGGTCGTGGAGTATCCGCTGGCGAGCGCGATCACCGAGGTGATCGGCTCGCTGACCTCATCGACCCAGGACCCTGGGGTGGGAGCGACGCTTGCGGAGGTGATCTGCGTCGTCGACGCCGCACACTTGCTCGATGACCTGTTCCGGGACGACTACGTGGTCCTCGACGCTGATCAGCGCTGGACGCACCCGGGGGAGCTGGCATATGTCTGCCGTGCCGAGGTGATCGTGAAGCAGATCGAATACGCCTCCACCGTGATGCTGGTGAACTGGCGCCGCGTCGATCCCGAGCAGCTCAGCATGCTCACCGCGCTGGTGGCCCATCTCAGTCCGCAGGCGCAGGTCCGATTCGCCGGGGAGCCGGCCCCGTGGACCTCCGGACCACCGGTGCCGGGATACTCCGGGGAGGAGGCTCGTGCCGGCTGGACCTGTCTGCTCAACGCGGACTTCCACCCCCGCCGTCGGCACGCTCGGGTCTCGGCCTTCCGCTATGACCAGCACCGTCCCTTCCACCCGGGACGGCTCAAATCGGTTCTGGACCTTCGCGTGGAGACCGAGGAGTTCGGCCGTGTGATCCGATCGGCAGGGTTCGCCCGGCTCGCCAGCCGCCCGCACGTGACCGCACAGTGGGAGCACATCGGAGCGGTCATCTCACTCTCCCCGCTGGCCTTCGATCATCAGCTCGAGTCCCCCGAGGAGCTGCTCGCCTTCGGGCAGGACATCGCCTTCATCGGCATTGACCTCGATGCGCCAGGGCTCACCGCCGCCCTGGACCAGGCCACGCTCACCGATGCCGAACTCTGCGCCGGACCCGGGCTCTGGCGCAGCTTCGGCGACCCCTTCCCGAGCTGGGATTCGGTGACCGAGACCGAGGACTGAACCGGCCAGGGGTTCCAGAGTCGGACTGGGATTCCAGGGCCGGCCAAGGGGTTCAGTGCCTGTCTGCGATCATTGACGGATGAATTCTGCGACCCTGCATGCCCTCTTCGACGGCCACGCCACCGTGCTGGCCCCGGCGCTGTTGGGCTGTGAGCTCACCGTGGAGACCGCGGAGGGAGCGGTGCTGATCCGGCTCACGGAGGTGGAGGCCTATGGCGACCAGGGAGAAGATCCGGGCGCGCACAGCTTCAACGGGAAGACCGCCCGCAATGCGGCGCTCTTCGGGCCGCCGCGGCACACCTACGTCTACCTCAACTACGGCATCCACCGCTGCCTGAACCTGGCCTGCGGCCCGGAGGGCACGGCGGGCGGGGTGCTGCTGCGCGCCGGGGAGGTCCTGGCGGGCCGCGAGCTGGCGATCCAGCGCCGGGGCGGCCGGGAGACCGGCGCGAAGCTGCTCTCGGGTCCTGGTCGGTTGGGTCAGGGTCTGGGCATCACGCTCTCGATGGACGCTCAGCAGGTCCAGCTGCCTCCGGCGTCTCCGCCGCCTCCGGTGTCTCGGCCGCGCCAGGTGTCTCGGCTGTCCCCGGTGCAGCCCCCGGCCCAGCGCTCGGCGGACTCGGATGCCCCGGCTCGGTTCACGCTGACTCCGCCGACGGCGCCGGTGGACGCAGAGCGGATTCGCAGCGGACCGCGCGTCGGGGTCTCCGGAGAAGGTGGCAGGAGCGTCTACCCCTGGCGGTACTGGCTCGACGGTGATCCCAGCGTCTCGGCCTACAGGCCCGGGCGCAACGTTCCGGCAGAGGTCAGCCCGTAGTCAGCCCTGAATGACGTCATATTCGTCAGACCCGAATAGAGGTATGATTGATGGTCAGCAAATTTGCGACGGAGAGCTGCGCTGCTTGATGAGTGATTCACAGTCCTCGGCCACAGCCGAGATCATGCCTGAAGATAACGACGTTCCGGTGCCCGGCCTCGAAGCCGGTGTGGAGGAGGAGCGCGAGTACGTCGGGATGCTTTATCACCGGCTCGATGAGCTGCGCGCCGAGAAAGAGGCCCAGCTCGCGAAGGTCCGGCGAGTCGGCTCCCGCGGCACCATGCAGAACGCCTCGGAGCGCGATGCCTTCGCCGCGATGTACGAGGACCGGCTGGCTCAGCTCAACGCGGTGGACGACCGCCTGGTCTTCGGCCGGCTCGACCACGACTCCGGTGAGTGCCGCTACATCGGCCGGATCGGACTGACCTCTGCGAGCCACCAGCGCTTGATGCTGGACTGGCGTGCACCCGAGGCCGGGGTCTTCTATCAGGCGACCGCCTTCGAACGCCAAGGCGTGCGCCGTCGTCGTCATCTGCTGCTCAAGCGCCGTGAGGTCCACGGGGTGGAAGACGACGTCCTCGATGCCAGCATGTTGGAAGAGGCCAGCCACAACCACGGCGACGGCGCCCTGCTGGCCGCGCTCACCGCGCGCCGCACCGGTCAGATGGGCGACATCGTCGCGACGATCCAGTCCGAGCAGGACCGGATCATCCGCGCCGATCTTCCCGGTGTCATGGTCGTCCAGGGCGGCCCGGGCACCGGCAAGACCGCAGTGGCGCTGCACCGCGCCGCCTACCTGCTCTACAGCCATCGCGACCGGTTGAAGTCTGCCGGAGTGTTGATCGTCGGGCCCAACACCACGTTCATGTCCTACATCGACCGGGTCCTGCCCTCCCTCGGTGAGACCGGCGTGGTGCTCTCCTCGCTCGCGGATCTCTTCCCCGGGGTGCACGGAACCCCGGAGCCGGACTCTCGGGTCGAGGAGATCAAGGGCCGCCTGGACTGGGTGGGGATCATCGGTGCCGCCGTGACCCACCGGCAGCGGACCATTCCCGATGTCCGGGACGTCACGGTGGACGGCACCCGGGTCGGGGTCACCCCGAAGATGGTCAACCGCGCCCTGGAGCGGGCCCGCGCCACCGGCAAGCCCTATAACGAGGCTCGCACCACCTTCGTGAAGGTGCTGGTGAAGGAGATCGCGGAGAAGCTCGAGCGGATCATCGAGAAGCGCTCCGAAGGCAACGACGCCGACCGGTCCTACCTTGTCGAAGACGTCCGCAGCGCCCGCGATGTGCGGGTCCTGCTGAACCTGTGCTGGATGCCGCGCAGCCCGCAGGGACTGCTCGAGGACCTCTTCGCCAAGCCGAACTACCTCTCCGACGTGGCGCCGGAGCTCAGCGCCGCCGAGCGCGAGCTCTTGAAGCGGGCACCCGGAAGCCCCTTCACCAGCGCCGATGTGCCGCTGCTCGATGAGGCCGCAGAGCTGCTGGGGACCCTGGATGAATCCGCCGGACGCGAGGCGGCCCGGCAGAAGGCGGCCGCGGCGCGGTCGCTGGACAACGCCCAGCGCGCCGTGGAGAACGCCAGCCCGCAGCTCGAAGAGATGGGCATCGAAGGGTTCCTCGACGCCCAGGCCGTGGTGGACATGAACGCCGAGTCCGGTCCGCGGCTGACCGCGGCGGAACGCGCGCAGGTGGATCGCAGCTGGACCTACGGCCACGTCGTGGTCGATGAGGCCCAGGAGCTCTCCGCCATGCAGTGGCACGTGCTCATGCGTCGCTGCCCGCTGAAGTCCTTCACGATCGTCGGTGACATCGCCCAGGGCTCCTCGCCCTCGGCCGCTTCGAGCTGGCAGCAGGCCATGGCGCCGTTCGTGGGGGAGCGCATGCGCGTGGAGGAGCTCACCGTGAACTACCGCACCCCCGGGACCATCGTGGAGCTTGCCGAACGCGTCGCAGAGGCCAACGGGCTGCACACCACCTCGCTGCGCACCGTGCGGGACGGGGACTACCCGCCGGTGATCGAACAGGTGCCGGGGGACCAGCTGGTCACCGCCGCCACCGCCGCGGTGCGCGCTGAACATGACCGGGTGGGGGAGGGGCTGGTCGCGGCGATCGTTCCCGAGCGGCTGCTCAGCCTCACTCGCCGATCGCTGGTCGCGGAGTTCGGCGCCCGAGTGGGTCACGGGGCAGGCTCGCTGAGCGAGGACATCCTGGCGCTCTCCGCCGAGGAGGCCAAGGGCCTGGAGTTCGACGCCGTGGTGCTCGTCGAACCCGCCGAGATCCTCGAGGAGACCGCCGGCCGAGTGGGCAGTCTCTATGTGGCCCTGACCCGGCCCACCCACGCCCTGCATGTGATCGCCGTCCGGGAGCTTCCCGCCGGGTTCTGACCGAATCTGAGCCTTCCGAGATCAGAAGATTGGTAACGTACCTGCTGTGACCCAGATGAGCCTCGAATCCACGAACCCGGCGCTGGCCGCCCAGCGCAACGACGCAAGCTTCGAGTCGCTCTGGGAAGAGCTGAACTGGCGCGGGCTGGTCCACGTCTCCACCGACGCAGCCGGCCTGGAGCAGGCGCTCGCGGGAGAACCGATCGTCTACTACTGCGGCTTCGATCCCACCGCCGCCTCGCTGCACCTGGGTCACCTGGTGCAGCTGCTGACCATGCGCCGGATCCAGCTGGCAGGGCACAAGCCGCTGGCCCTGGTGGGCGGATCCACCGGGCTGATCGGGGACCCCCGGCCCTCCAGCGAACGCACCCTGAATACCCCCGAGGTCGTCGCCGGCTGGGTGGACTCGCTGCAGCAGCAGATCAAGCACTACATCTCCTTCGACGGAGAGAGCGCCGCCACCATGGTCAACAACCTGGACTGGACGCAGGGCGTGACGGCGATCGAGTTCCTGCGCGACATCGGAAAGTACTTCCGAGTCGGGACCATGCTGAAGAAGGACATCGTCGCCAAGCGGCTGAACTCCGAGGAGGGCATCTCCTACACCGAGTTCAGCTACCAGATCCTGCAGGGCTTCGACTACCTGCAGCTCTTCCGCCAGTACAGCTGCACTCTGCAGTTCGGCGGTTCCGATCAGTGGGGGAACCTGACATCGGGCACCGAGCTGGTCCGCCGTGCAGAGGGGGCCCAGGTGCACGCACTCGGGACGCCGCTCATCACCAACTCGGATGGGACGAAGTTCGGCAAGTCTGAGGGCAACGCCATCTGGCTCGACGCGCAGCTGTGCTCCCCCTACGCCTTCTACCAGTTCTGGCTCAACCAGTCCGATGCCGATGTGATCGACCGGCTGAAGGTCTTCACCTTCCGCACCCGCGAGGAGATCGCGGAGTTGGAGCGCTCAGTCCAGGACGCCCCCTTCAAGCGCGAAGCCCAGCGGGCACTGGCCTGGGATGTGACCTCACTGGTGCACGGGGAAGCGGCAACGACCAAGGTCATTGAAGCTTCCGGTGCGATCTTCGGCAAGGGCGAGCTCGAGGAGATCGACGAGCCCACGCTGCATGCGGTGGCCTCGGAGCTTCCGCACGCCAGCATCCCAGCACAGGAGGCGACCGCGGTGCGCCTGTTGGTGGACACCGGCCTGGTGAAGTCCAACGGCGAGGCTCGCCGGGCGATCAGCGACGGCGGCGCCTACGTCAACAACCAGAAGATCACCGACCCCGATGCCCTCGTGGCGGACTCGGTCTGGCTGCACGAGAAGTTCCTGCTGGTCCGTCGCGGGAAGAAGAACCTCGCGCTGGTCCATCGGGGCTGAGCTCCTCGAGCTCAGCAAACCCCCAGTTCGCGGGGATCCAGGGGTGTGACCGAGGTCGCAGCGGATCTGGTTTGCGCGCTGGTCTGGGGTGTGTGTAAAGTTCTATCTCGTGCTCACGGGGCACAGCGGAAAGCCGAGAGGCGGACCGGCTGGAACTCGGAGCGGATTTGATAACCACATAGCTTCACCCCACCAGTGAGTTCCTCGCTGCGGCGGCCTGGGTTTTCGGACCAATCAGGCCCCACACCAGCGAAGGGAAACCACTGATCAGGGGGTTCTCGTTCTACTGTTTTTATGGTGTTCATCTGGTGTTGACCTCGAGTTGACGCCAGCGAGGATCACGACGTAGAGTTGAGAACCGCGCAGACGACGAGCAGCACGGTCTGGCAGACAGCGAATCTTCGCTGCAGCCGCGTGGTGCTGATCATGTCAGTCAAATACGGTGGAAACACCGAATTGACGATGCGGAAGCTTGTTGGTAAGCTTACAAAGTTGCTTCGGAGCGATTCAGGAAAACAACAGTCCTGATGGTGCCGGTAGCGGTTGTTGTTTGAGAACTCAATAGTGTGCCAAGTTTGTTGATACCAAATTATTTATTTGGTTATAACAGTGACATTACCACCCCCGTGGTAGTGATCGCAAATTTAGCCAAGGATTCATTAAACAGGTGTCTGTGGCTGGTGATGAACGGATCGTGAGGGCCTTGTTTTTCTGGCAGGGTCTGGTCTGTTTGTTGTTAGTTGTGGATGCTTTCTCTTATTAATTTTTTAATGGAGAGTTTGATCCTGGCTCAGGATGAACGCTGGCGGCGTGCTTAACACATGCAAGTCGAACGATGAAGACCGTGCTTGCACGGTTGGATTAGTGGCGAACGGGTGAGTATCACGTGAGTAACCTTCCCTTAACTCTGGGATAAGCCCGGGAAACTGGGTCTAATACCGGATACGACCAGTCCTCGCATGGGGTGCTGGTGGAAAGATTTATCGGTTTTGGATGGACTCGCGGCCTATCAGCTTGTTGGTGAGGTAATGGCTCACCAAGGCGATGACGGGTAGCCGGCCTGAGAGGGTGACCGGCCACACTGGGACTGAGACACGGCCCAGACTCCTACGGGAGGCAGCAGTGGGGAATATTGCACAATGGGCGAAAGCCTGATGCAGCGACGCCGCGTGCGGGATGACGGCCTTCGGGTTGTAAACCGCTTTCAGCAGGGAAGAAGCGAAAGTGACGGTACCTGCAGAAGAAGCGCCGGCTAACTACGTGCCAGCAGCCGCGGTAATACGTAGGGCGCGAGCGTTATCCGGAATTATTGGGCGTAAAGAGCTCGTAGGCGGTTTGTCACGTCTGCTGTGAAAGCCCGGGGCTCAACCCCGGGTGTGCAGTGGGTACGGGCAGACTAGAGTGCAGTAGGGGAGACTGGAATTCCTGGTGTAGCGGTGAAATGCGCAGATATCAGGAGGAACACCGATGGCGAAGGCAGGTCTCTGGGCTGTTACTGACGCTGAGGAGCGAAAGCATGGGGAGCGAACAGGATTAGATACCCTGGTAGTCCATGCCGTAAACGTTGGGCACTAGGTGTGGGGAACATTCCACGTTTTCCGCGCCGTAGCTAACGCATTAAGTGCCCCGCCTGGGGAGTACGGCCGCAAGGCTAAAACTCAAAGGAATTGACGGGGGCCCGCACAAGCGGCGGAGCATGCGGATTAATTCGATGCAACGCGAAGAACCTTACCAAGGCTTGACATGGACCGGACCGCTGCAGAGATGCAGTTTCCCTTCGGGGTCGGTTCACAGGTGGTGCATGGTTGTCGTCAGCTCGTGTCGTGAGATGTTGGGTTAAGTCCCGCAACGAGCGCAACCCCTATCCTATGTTGCCAGCACGTCATGGTGGGGACTCATGGGAGACTGCCGGGGTCAACTCGGAGGAAGGTGGGGACGACGTCAAATCATCATGCCCCTTATGTCTTGGGCTTCACGCATGCTACAATGGCCGGTACAATGGGTTGCGATACTGTGAGGTGGAGCTAATCCCTAAAAGCCGGTCTCAGTTCGGATCGAAGTCTGCAACTCGACTTCGTGAAGTTGGAGTCGCTAGTAATCGCAGATCAGCAACGCTGCGGTGAATACGTTCCCGGGCCTTGTACACACCGCCCGTCAAGTCACGAAAGTGGGTAACACCCGAAGCCGGTGGCCTAACCCTTGTGGGGGGAGCCGTCGAAGGTGGGACTCGCGATTGGGACTAAGTCGTAACAAGGTAGCCGTACCGGAAGGTGCGGCTGGATCACCTCCTTTCTAAGGAGCTGGACCCGAGTCGGGTCCGCCACTTGATGTCACCGTTCGTGTGACTGGTGGTTTGCTCAAGGGTGGAATATCAACGAATCGTCATCATGGTCTTGGCGCTGGTTTCTCCGGTACGCCTGATCCTCACCTTGTGTGGGGTTCGGGTTGGGAAGAGAGTCAGTGCCTGGTGGTCATGGTGCTTGGCACACTGTTGGGTCCTGAGACAACAATGGTTGTTTCATGATCTGGCCCTCGGCTTCAGGTAGCCGGCCCCGTCAGTGGGGTTGGTGATGGTGGTGGGGGTTGTTGTTTGGGAACTGCATAGTGGACGCGAGCATCTTTGTTCTTAATTGAACGAAAGTACTCGAATCATGCTGATCACGCCGTGTGGTGTGGTCAGTGTTTTTTGTGTCAATTTTTAGTCGAGCACTTAATGTTGTGAGTGTCATCGCAGCTACTGTGATGATGGTCGTAAGTGTTTTAGGGCGCATGGTGAATGCCTTGGTAGTAGGAGCCGATGAAGGACGTGGGAATCTGCGATAAGCCTGGTGGAGTTGATAACCGAGCGTTGATACCAGGATTTCCGAATGGGGAAACCCCGCATGCTGTTGTGGTGTGTGACCACCGGTTGAATGTATAGACCGGTTGGAGGGAACGTCGGGAAGTGAAACATCTCAGTACCGACAGGAAGAGAAAACAATGTAGTGATTCTGTGAGTAGTGGCGAGCGAAAGCGGATGGGGCTAAACCGGTTGCGTGTGATACCTGGTAGGGGTTGCGTGGCCGGGGTTGTGGGACATCTCGTTGAGGATCTACCAGTCCTTGGGGTTGAGGTGCGGGCGTATAGACGAAGAAGGTTGAGTCCTTCGCCGTAGAGGGTGTGAGTCCCGTAGTCGTAATGCGTTCCGCCGGCCTGTAGATGTATCCCGAGTAGCACGAGGCTCGAGGAATCTTGTGTGAATCAGCCAGGACCACCTGGTAAGCCTAAATACTACCTACTAACCGATAGTGAATCAGTACCGTGAGGGAATGGTGAAAAGTACCCCGGGAGGGGAGTGAAATAGTACCTGAAACCATGTGCCTACAATCCGTCAAAGCATCCTTGAGGGGTGTGATGGCGTGCCTTTTGAAGAATGAGCCTGCGAGTTAGTGCTCAGTGGCGAGGTTAACCCGTGTGGGGAAGCCGTAGCGAAAGCGAGTCTGAATAGGGCGTTTTTAGTCGCTGGGTCTAGACCCGAAGCGGAGTGATCTACCCATGGCCAGGTTGAAGCGCGTGTAAGAGCGCGTGGAGGACCGAACCCACCTAGGTTGAAAACTGGGGGGATGAGCTGTGGGTAGGGGTGAAAGGCCAATCAAACTCCGTGATAGCTGGTTCTCCCCGAAATGCATTTAGGTGCAGCGTTGCGTGTTTCTTGCCGGAGGTAGAGCTACTGGATGGCCGATGGGCCCTACAAGGTTACTGACGTCAGCTAAACTCCGAATGCCGGTCAAGTCAGAGCGCAGCAGTGAGACTGTGGGGGATAAGCTTCATGGTCGAGAGGGAAACAGCCCAGACCACCAGTTAAGGTCCCTAAGCGTGTGCTAAGTGGGAAAGGATGTGGAGTTGCTTAGACAACCAGGAGGTTGGCTTAGAAGCAGCCACCCTTGAAAGAGTGCGTAATAGCTCACTGGTCAAGTGATTCCGCGCCGACAATTTAGCGGGGCTCAAGCACACCACCGAAACTGTGGCATTTAGTCCCTTGAGGATTAGATGGGTAGGGGAGCGTCGAACACTGCGGTGAAGCAGCAGCGTAAGCTCGTCTGTGGAGTGTGTTCGAGTGAGAATGCAGGCATGAGTAGCGAAAGACACGTGAGAAACGTGTCCGCCGAATGACTAAGGGTTCCAGGGTCAAGCTAATCTGCCCTGGGTTAGTCGGGACCTAAGGCGAGGCCGACAGGCGTAGTCGATGGACAACGGGTTGATATTCCCGTACCGGTATAAGACCGCCCATGGTGAACTGGTGATACTAACTGCCCGAATCGTGCTAGAGCGGTCCCCTTGTGGGATCGACGTGTACGAGGAGCGCAGGACCTGAACCGGGGAGCCAAGCGTATTAACAGGTGTGACGCAGGAAGGTAGCTGAGCCCAGCGATGGTTGTCTGGGTCTAAGAGTGTAGCCCGAGTCCTAGGCAAATCCGGGACTCGTTATAAGGGTGAGACTTGATGGGACTCCACTATGTGGGGGATTCAGTGATCCTATGCTGCCAAGAAAAGCATCGGCGCGAGGGCTTGTACCGCCCGTACCCATAACCGACACAGGTGGTCAGGTAGAGAATACTAAGGCGATCGAGAGAACCACGGTTAAGGAACTCGGCAAAATACCCCCGTAACTTCGGGAGAAGGGGGACCACCCTGGTGATCCAGGCTTGCTTTGGTGAGCTGGTGGTGGTCGCAGAGACCAGGGGGAAGCGACTGTTTACTAAAAACACAGGTCCGTGCGAAGTCGTAAGACGATGTATACGGACTGACTCCTGCCCGGTGCTGGAAGGTTAAGAGGAAGGGTTAGTCCTTGTGGCGAAGCTCTGAATTTAAGCCCCAGTAAACGGCGGTGGTAACTATAACCATCCTAAGGTAGCGAAATTCCTTGTCGGGTAAGTTCCGACCTGCACGAATGGAGTAACGACTTCCCCGCTGTCTCAACCGTGGACTCGGCGAAATTGCACTACGAGTAAAGATGCTCGTTACGCGCAGCAGGACGGAAAGACCCCGAGACCTTTACTATAGCTTGGTATTGGTGTTTGACATCACTTGTGTAGGATAGGTGGGAGACTGTGAAGCGGCCACGCTAGTGGTTGTGGAGTCATCGTTGAAATACCACTCTGGTGTTGTTAGGCATCTAACTTCGGGCCCTGATCGGGTCCAGGGACAGTGCCTGGTGGGTAGTTTAACTGGGGCGGTTGCCTCCTAAAGAGTAACGGAGGCGCCCAAAGGTTCCCTCAGCCTGGTTGGCAATCAGGTGTCGAGTGTAAGTGCACAAGGGAGCTTGACTGTGAGAGCGGCAGCTCGAGCAGGAACGAAAGTTGGGACTAGTGATCCGGCGGCACCGTGTGGAAGGGCCGTCGCTCAACGGATAAAAGGTACCTCGGGGATAACAGGCTGATCCTGCCCAAGAGTCCATATCGACGGCATGGTTTGGCACCTCGATGTCGGCTCGTCGCATCCTGGGGCTGGAGTTGGTCCCAAGGGTTGGGCTGTTCGCCCATTAAAGCGGTACGCGAGCTGGGTTTAGAACGTCGTGAGACAGTTCGGTCCCTATCCGCTGCGCGCGCAGGAGATTTGAGAAGGTCTGTCCTTAGTACGAGAGGACCGGGACGGACGAACCTCTGGTGTGTCAGTTGTACTGCCAAGTGCACCGCTGATTAGCTACGTTCGGGATGGATAACCGCTGAAAGCATCTAAGTGGGAAGCCGGCTTCAAGATAAGATCTCCGTCACCTTTAAGGTGTGAAGGCTCCCAGCTAGACTACTGGGTTGATAGGCCAGATGTGGAAGCGCAGCAATGCGTGAAGCTGACTGGTACTAATAAGCCGATCACTTACACCACACTTATCAAGTGTGCTCGGTGAGTTTCATTAGAACACTGCGTGTTCGCGTCCACTAGGCGGTTCTCTGCCAACAACCCCACAACACCACCGCGCCCTCTCTTTTTGAGGGGCCTGTTGGTGGTGGTGTGGGTCAGGTCAGACCCCCATGTGTGCTGGTTCCTCGAGTGTTCGAGGGGCTGGTGGTGTGGGGGATAAGTGAAGAGTGTTGTTGTGAGTTTAGGTTTACAGCACCGGTGAGTACCCCACCACAAGAGCCCAGATGTTTGGGGTGTGTGGTGGTGTGGGAAAACAGTCATGGTGTTGTTCTAGAGTTACGGCGGTCATAGCGTGGGGGAAACGCCCGGTCCCATCCCGAACCCGGAAGCTAAGGCCCACTGCGCCGATGGTACTGCACACTGGAGTGTGTGGGAGAGTAGGTCGCCGCCGGACACTATTTAGTAAAGAGGGTTCAAGCCCGGTCCCCTGCGGGGGTCCGGGCTTGACCTGTATCCGGATACTTTTCCCGGATTTACCACGGCTTTGAGCCCGTCTCTCTGGCGCCCGGGCTTCCTGCGGCGCGGTTCACACAGCAGCGGGTGCCGTCATGTCCGCCAGGACGCTCATCGACACCGAAGCGGTATCCTGAGACGACCCTGCGCACGTCTTCTAAGGAGAACCAGAAAACCCATGCACGAAGAGTCCTACGGCGACCGTCCACGGCCTGCACGCAATCCGCGTGACCTCCGCCGCTCCAACAGCGACGATCGCATGCGGTCTCCCGAGATCGATGAAGATGTCACCGGCAAGGAACTGGATCGAGCAGCGCTGCTGCAGCTGCGCACCCTGGATGACACGAACCGCCCCTGGGTGGCGAAGCACCTGGTGATGGCGGGTCGCCTCGTCGACATCGCCCCGGAGATCGCGTTTCAGCATGCTCTGGCCGCGTCGCGTCGCGGCGGTCGACTTGGAATCGTCCGGGAGGCTGTGGGCCTGACCGCCTATGCGGCCGGAGACTTCGCGGAGGCGCTGCGGGAGCTGCGCACCTACCGGCGGATCAGCGGGGATCAGACCCACCTGCCCGTCCTGGCCGACTGTGAGCGTGGTCTCGGCCGGCCGGAGAAGGCCATCGAGCTGTCCCAGTCTGAAGAGGTCGCGGCACTCACCGGTCCGGTCCGCGCCGAGATGGCGATGGTCGTCTCCGGTGCCTACTCCGACCTCGGGGATCATGCCTCTGCACTCTCCGCACTGGAGGTCCCAGAGCTGGACATCAACCGCGCCTTCAGCTTCTCACCACGGCTGTTCACCGCCTACGCCGCCTCCCTGGAGACCGTCGGCCGTGAAGAGGAGGCGCAGCGTTGGCGCGAGCAGGCCTTCGCCGCTGAACGCGCGCTGGGCTCCGGCGCCTTCGAGGACCCCGAGATCTTCGACTTCGATGACGAACCGGCAGACCTGCCCAAGGTCAAGGACGTCCTGGGACACGGCAAGGGCCGAGGCCAGGGCCGTGAGCAGGGCCGTGACGGTGACCGACGTCGCGGGGGCCGTCCATGAGCGTGAGTCTCCTGGACTCCTACGACGGCGTGCTCTTCGACCTTGACGGGGTCCTCTACGCCGGTCCACACGCCATCCCCGGAGCTGCCCAGGCGGTTGAGGAGCTGGTGCAGCGCGGTGTTCGGCGCGGCTATGTCACCAACAACGCCTCACGCTCCGCCGAGCAGGTGGCGGCGCACCTGACCGAGCTCGGCATCCCGGCACGCACCGAAGAGGTCTTCGGATCTGCCCCCGCCGGGGTCAGCCTGCTCGGAGGCGCACTGCAGCCCGGAGCTGCGGTATTGGTCACCGGCAGCGGGTATCTGCGCACACTGGTGGAGCAGGCCGGTTTCCGGGTCGTGGACTCGGCAGCCGAAGAACCTGCAGCCGTGATCCAGGGCTTCGACCCGGCGCTGGGGTGGTCTGACCTTGCCGAGACGGCCTACGCCGTGAACAACGGCGCCCAGTGGTTCGCCACCAACCTCGACCTCAGCATCCCCCGAGAACACGGCATCGCCCCCGGCAACGGCGCTCTGGTGGAAGCGGTGGGACGCGCCACCGGGACGTCCCCCGTGGCGGCGGGAAAACCGGAGCCGGTCATGTTCACCCAGGCTGCGGCCGCCCTGCAGATGCAGAACCCGCTGGTCATCGGAGACCGCCTGGACACCGATGTGCTCGGTGGCAACCGGGCCGGGTTCGACACCGCACTGGTGCTGACCGGGATCGACACCGAGACCACCGCGCGGGAAGCGGAGGGCTCGATGCGACCGGACTGGATCCTGACGGACCTGAAACGGCTCTTCGACGGAACTCACCACGCGCTGCAGGAGCACACCGACACATGAGCGCAGAGCAGCACCGGCAGGGCGCGCTCCCTGAGCCCGCACCAGCCGAAGACACGCCGGCTGAAGACACACCAGCCAAAGACACACCGGCTGGGCACGAGCCGCATCAGCCGAGCTCAGGTTCCGCGCAGCTCAGCGTCGCCGAGCTGGAATCCGAGATCGCCCACGCCGAGACGCTCGTCCAAGAACTCAACCAGCGGCTGAAACGAACCGCTGATGAGTCACGATGAGTGACTCGCTGCGACTGGACAAGGCCATGGTCGCCCGCGGACTGGTCCCCAGTCGCACCCGCGCTGCCCAGCTGATCACTCAGGGTCAGGTCAGCGTGGAGGGCAAGGTCGTGGTGCGCGCCTCCACGTCCGTGGCGCAAGGGCAGCACATCGTGGTGTCCGGGCAGGACCACTGGGTCAGTCGCTCCGCGCACAAGCTCGATGGTGCCCTGACCTCATCCCCGCAGATCCAGGTGCAAGGGCGACGCTGCCTGGACGCGGGAGCCTCCACCGGGGGGTTCACCCAGGTGCTCCTGGAACGAGGCGCAGACAGCGTGGTCGCCGTCGACGTCGGCCATGACCAGCTGCACCCCTCCCTGGCCGCTGATCCGAGGGTGCACAACCACGAAGGGCTGAACCTGCGCCATCTCCGGCCAGGTGAGCTCGGCGAGACCTTCGACCTGATCGTCGCAGACCTCTCCTTCATCTCCCTGCGCCTGGTGCTGGCACCGCTGGCCGGGCAGGCCGCGGATGACGCCGATCTGCTGCTCATGGTCAAGCCCCAGTTCGAAGTGGGCCGGGAACGACTCGGCCGCACCGGCGTGGTCTCCAGCCCGATGCAGCGCCGCGAGGCCGTGGAAGGGGTCCTCCTGGCAGCCCAGGAGCTGCACCTGCAGCTGATCGACGTCCACCGCTCCGGGCTGCCCGGCCAGGACGGGAACGTGGAGTTCTTCCTTCACCTGCGCCGCAGCGAACATGCTCTCTCCACCGGCGCCGAAGCAGAGAAGCTCAGGAGCGATAGGCTGGGGTCGGTCGAGTTCGACTGAAGGAGGCTCCATGACCAGAGAGATCCTGCTGCTTGCGCATACGGGTCGGCGTGACGCCGTGGACGCGGCTGTCACCGTGGCACACCGGCTGCACAGCGCCGGCCTGCGCCCCGTGATGCTGGAGCGGGACATCGCCTCCTTGAGCCATGTCATCGGAGAGCGGATGCGCGACATCCCGCTGGGGGTGGCCGAACGTGACGTCCCGCTGTCCAGGTGCGAGGTCGGGATGGTGCTCGGCGGTGACGGGTCCATCCTGCGCGCCGCGGACCTGGTGCGGGGTGCGGGACTTCCGCTGATGGGGGTCAACCTGGGCCACGTCGGGTTCCTCGCCGAGTCGGAGCGCACTGAGCTCGACGCCTCGGTGCAATGGGTGGTGGATCAGAACTACACCGTGGAGCGCCGCATGGCCCTGGACGTGCAGGTCTGGCACGCCGGACGCCACGTCGGCAGCAGCTGGGCGCTCAACGAGGCCAGCATCGAGAAGCAGTCCCGGGAACGCATGATCGATCTGATCATCGAGATCGACGGCCGGCCCGTCTCCGCCTTCGGCTGCGACGGCGTCGTCATGGCCACGCCGACGGGCTCCACTGCCTATGCATTCTCCGCCGGCGGACCGGTGGTCTGGCCAGAGGTCCAAGCATTGGTGATGGTGCCGATCTCCGCCCACGCCCTCTTCTCCCGGCCGCTGGTCGCGGATCCGGACTCGATCATGGCCGTGGAGGTGCTCCAGCGCGAGGACGAACAGGGCGTGCTCTGGTGCGACGGCCGACGCTTCATGGAGCTGCCCCCGGGCTCCCGGGTGGAGGTCACCCGCTCCGCCGAGCCAGTTCTGCTCGCCCGAGTCCACCAGACCCCCTTCTCGGAACGACTCGTGGACAAGTTCAACCTGCCGACCACCGGTTGGCGCGGACCCGTAGACCCCGCCAACCAGGTCGAGAGCTCCGAGACGGTCCACCAAGGGGAGGCATCACAGCGGTGATCGATTACGTCACCATCAGCGATCTCGGCGTGATCGAACACGCCGAGCTGCCACTGGACGCCGGACTCAACGTGGTCACCGGCGAGACCGGCGCTGGCAAGACCATGGTGGTCACCGCGCTGGGGCTGCTGCTGGGTGCCCGCGCGGAAGCCACGGCGATCCGCTCCGGCGCCCCGCAGGCCGTGGTCGACGCCGGACTCACCGTGCCGGCCGGACACCGCTGCGTGCAGCTGGCCCGGGAGGCCGGGGCGTGGCTGGAGACCCCTGCGGCCACGGGTTCGGCGGACCCGGAGCAGGTCGCCGCGGACTCCGACGCCTCCTCCGGCGCAGATCAGCCGCAGGCCCCCGGCGCAGATCAGCCGGAAACAGCTGGCGAGGTCGAGGTGCTGCTGGGCCGCACGCTCAGCGCCAAGGGCCGCAGCCGGGCCAGCGTGAGCGGACGCAATGTCCCGATCGCGCTGCTGGGTGAGATCGGCAGCTCCCTGGTCACCGTGCACGGACAGAGTGACCAGCTGCGGCTGCGCTCAGCCACCGCTCAGCGGCGGTCCCTGGACCGCTACGCCGGTGCCGAGTTCGGCACTGCGCTGGCTGCGTACCGGGAGCAGTTCACCGGCTACCAGGCCAAGGTCGCCGAGCTCGAGGAGATCACCAGCAACGAACGCGAACGACTCCGGGAAGCCGAGCAGCTCCAGCTCGCACTGGAGCAGATCGACGCGGTGGAACCCCTGCCGGGGGAGGACCACGAGCTCAAGACGGAGTCCCTGAAGCTGGAGAACGTGGAATCCCTGCGCGAGGCCGCTCGCGCCGCCCAGCTCGCGCTCTCCGGCCCCGACGCCGCCGAGGCGCTGGATGACGTCCCGCACGCGGTCGCCCTGGTCGAATCCGCCGCCACCGCGCTCTCCGCCGTGCAGGAGGAGGACCGGGAGCTCGGTGAGATCGCGGAACAGATCTCCTCGGTCTCCAGCCTGCTCAACGACGCCGCCTCAGAACTGGGGATCTACGCGGCGCACCTGGATGAATCCGGCCCGGAACGTCTGGCCGCGGTGCATCAGCGACGGGCGGACCTGGAGCGGCTGATCCGGCTCTACGGCCCAGACATCGACGCCGTGCTGGCCTGGGCCGCAGATGCCCGCGCCCGGCTGCACAACCTGCAGTCCGACACCGACCGGATCGAGGAGCTCAGCGCGGAGATCGATCAGCTGCACACCCAGCTCTGGGCCGAGGCCGAAGAGCTGCGTCGTCGTCGTCTTGAGGCGGGGGAGCGGCTCGGTGCCGCCGTCGGGGAGGAGCTCGCCGCACTGGCCATGCCGCGCGCCCGGATGGTCATCGAGGTCACCGCGACCCCCGAGCTGGGGCCCGAGGGTGCCGACGCCGTGGCGATGCTGCTGGCCCCGCATCCTGGCTCCGACCCGCTGCCGCTGGGCAAGGGAGCCTCCGGCGGTGAGCTCTCCCGGGTGATGCTGGCCCTGGAGGTGGTCCTCGCCGAGGGCTCGGACACCGAGACCTTCATCTTCGACGAGGTCGACGCCGGGGTCGGCGGCAAGGCCGCCGTGCAGATCGGACGCCGGCTGGCGATGCTGGCCAAACATCGCCAGGTGATCGTGGTCACCCACCTGCCCCAGGTCGCGGCCTACGCGCAGAACCACATCCGGGTGTTCAAGGCCTCGGTGCACGACGATTCCACCTCCGGCGGCTTCACCGCCTCCGATGTCACCGCTCTGGACCAGGAGCAGCGGGTCAGCGAGCTGGCCCGGATGCTCGCCGGCCAGGAAGACTCAGAATCCGCCCGCGCCCACGCCCGCGAGCTCATCAGCGGCGCGGCTGCGCCGTAGCTCACGTCCAGGGCACTACATCCAGCTCCCGTTCACTGTTAGGATCGAACTCCGTGGTGCAGAGAAACAGTTCCAGGAACCAGAACAGCCTCCCTACTAGTCGACAGATCTTTGTCACAGGGGGTGTGGTCTCCTCCCTCGGCAAGGGTCTGACCGCCTCCTCGCTGGGGCATCTGCTCCGAGCCCGTGGCCTCTCGGTGGTCATGCAGAAGCTGGATCCCTACCTCAATGTGGATCCCGGCACGATGAACCCGTTCCAGCACGGAGAGGTCTTCGTCACCGAAGACGGCGCCGAGACGGACCTGGACATCGGGCACTATGAGCGCTTCCTCGATGAGAATCTCGACGGGCTCAACAATGTGACCACCGGTCAGATCTATTCCTCCGTCATCGAGAAGGAACGCCGCGGCGACTACCTCGGCGACACCGTCCAGGTGATCCCGCACATCACCAACGAGATCAAGCGCCGGATGCGGCTGCCCGCCGAGGGCAAGGACGCCCCCGACGTGATCATCACCGAGATCGGCGGCACGGTCGGTGACATCGAGTCCCAGCCCTTCCTGGAGGCGGCGCGCCAGGTCCGCCAGGACATCGGCCGGCAGAACGTGTTCTTCCTCCACGTCTCGCTGGTGCCCTACATCGGGCCCAGCCAGGAGCTGAAGACCAAGCCCACCCAGCACTCCGTGGCGGCGCTGCGCTCGATCGGCATCCAGCCCGACGGGATCGTGCTGCGCAGCGACCGAGAGCTGCCCGCCGAGATCCGCGGCAAGATCTCCCGGATGTGCGACGTGGCCGAAGACGCGGTCATCAACTGCGCCGACGCCCCGAGCATCTACGACATCCCCCGGATCCTGCACCGCCAGGCGATCGACGCCTATGTGGTCCAGGCCCTGGACCTGAAGTTCAAGGACGTGGACTGGTCGAAGTGGTCCAAGCTGCTCAACGTGGTCCACCACCCCGATCACGAGGTCGAGGTGGCGCTGGTCGGCAAGTACATCGACCTGCCCGACGCCTACCTCTCGGTCACCGAGGCGCTGCGCGCAGGTGGATTCGCGCACAGCGCCAAGACCAAGATCCGCTGGGTCGCCTCTGACCTGTGCGCCTCTGAAGAGGGTGCGGCCAAGGCCCTGGAGGGCGTGGACGCGATCTGCGTCCCCGGCGGCTTCGGCGTGCGCGGACTGGACGGCAAGATCGGCGCGCTGCGCCACGCCCGGGTCCACGGCATCCCCGCGCTGGGCCTGTGCCTGGGTCTGCAGACCATGGTCATCGAATACGCCCGCAACGTGTTGGGCATGAGCGAGGCCAGCTCCACCGAGTTCGATCCGGAGACCGCCTACCCGGTGATCGCCACCATGGCCGAGCAGGAGGCCATCGTGGAGGGCGCCGGGGATCTGGGCGGGACCATGCGCCTGGGCTCCTACGAGGCGAAGCTGACCGAGGGCTCCGTGGTCGCCGAGACCTACGGCAGCACCGAGATCACCGAACGCCACCGGCACCGCTACGAGGTAAACAACACCTACCGGGAACAGCTCACCGAGGCGGGTCTGGTCTTCTCCGGCACCTCCCCGGACGGCACCCTGGTGGAGTTCGTGGAGCTGCCCAGGCAGACGCATCCCTACTACGTCTCCACCCAGGCGCACCCCGAGCTGAAGTCCCGTCCGACCAACGCGCACCCGCTCTTCGCCGGGCTGATCCGCGCCGGGCTGGACCGGCAGCTCGCCCAGGGCGGACGCGGCTAGAGTCATGGCCACCCAGGGCGGCACCCCCGCTCCTGAGCAGGCACGGGAACGGCACCTCCAGCGACGCGCGGAGGTGCCGTCCTCGTCAGTAGGCCCAGAGATCGAGGACTACCTCACCCACCTGCGGATCGAGCGCGGGTCCGCGGCGAACACGCTGAGCTCCTACCGCAACGACCTGCTGCGCTACGGCGCGTTCCTGCTCGAGCGTGGGATCACCGAGCTGCGCACCATCGACGAGACCCTGATCGCAGACTTCCTGCACCGACTGAGCACCGGCGACGACGGCGGCTCGGCCCTGTCCCAACGGTCGATGGCCCGAGTGCTGGCCTCCGTGCGCGGCGCCCACCGCTACTGGGCGGGGGAGGGCCGGACCACCCATGACCCGGCCAAACATGTGGCCGCCCCCAAGCCCCGCCAGTCCCTGCCCAAGGCGCTCAGCGTGGACGAGGTGCAGCGTCTGCTCGATGCCCCCAGCCGCGACACCGAGCTGGGCCGCCGCGACCGGGCGCTGCTGGAGTTCCTCTACGCCACCGGGGCACGGATCACCGAGGCGGTGAGCCTGGACGTCGACGACATCCACGAGATCCGTGCCGCCCCGGTCGGGGACAGTGCGACGACGACGCCGGGCGCAGCCGCGGTGGTGTCGGGCGAGGCCGCTGATCCGGACTCATCAGCAGGCTCCAGCGGGGCGGACGGGCTGGTGATCGTGCGGGTGACCGGCAAGGGAAACAAGCAGCGGATGGTCCCGGTGGGGCGCTACGCGCAGCGGGCGATCAACGACTATCTCACCGCCGGCCGGCCGGGCCTTGCCGCGAAGATCGGGCGCCGCGCGCCGTCGCCCGGGCTGTTCTTGAACAAGCTCGGCGGCCGGCTCTCCCGGCAGTCGGCCTGGACCGTGCTGCAGACCCACGCCGCCGCCGCGGAGATCACCCAGGAGGTCTCTCCCCATACGCTGCGCCACTCCTGCGCGACCCACCTGCTCGAAGGAGGCGCCGGGATCCGGCTGGTCCAAGAGATGCTCGGCCACGCCTCGGTGACCACCACCCAGATCTACACCAAGGTCACCGCGGAGGCGCTGCAGGAGAGCTACGCCATCGCCCACCCGCGCGCCCGCTGAGCGGGCCCTCCTGGGCCCGCTTCCGCTGAGTCCCCGCCCGCTGAGCGGTCTCCCACGGGACCGCCCCCATCCCTGGGTCGCAAACGGGCGGAATTCCGGCTGCTGCGTGCGCCATTCCACCTGTTCGCGCCCCACGGATGCGGAGCCGGCCATGAACTCAGGCCAAGCCTCAGAGGTGGCGCTCCTCCGGGCCGTTATAGGCGCTCAGCGGGCGGATCAGCGCGTTGTTCGCGCGCTGCTCGGCGATATGCGCCGTCCAGCCTGTGATCCGGGCGGCGATGAACAGCGGGGTGAACATCTCGGTGTCGAAGCCCATCAGGTGGTAGGTCGGCCCGGCGGGGTAGTCCAGGTTGGGCAGGATGTTCTTCGCCTCACCCATCGCGGCCTCGAGGCCGTCGTAGAGGCCCATCAGCTCGCCGCGGCCGTAGTAGTCGACCATCGCGTCCAGGGCCTGCTTCATGGTGGGCACCCGGGAGTCACCGGACTTATAGACCCGGTGCCCGAAGCCCATCACCTTGCGCTTCTCCGCCAGGGCCTGTTCCATCCAGGCCTTGGCCCGGGCCGCGGCCTCCTCCCGGGTCTCGTCCGGGTCGATGCCGATCTCCTCGAAGGTATGCATCACCGCCTCATTGGCGCCGCCGTGCAGCGGGCCCTTCAGCGCGCCGATCGCGGCGGTGACGGCTGAGTGCAGATCCGCCAGCGTGGAGGTCACCACTCGTGCGGTGAAGGTGGAGGCGTTGAAGGAATGCTCGGCGTAGAGCACCATCGAGACCCGGAAGGCGTCGACCACCTCCTCGGGGGCCTCCTCGCCGAAGGTCATCCAGAGGAAGTTCTGCGAGTAGTCCAGATCCTCCCGCGGCTCGACGAGCTGAAGCTGACGACGTCGGCGCTGGTCATAGGCGACCACGGCCGGGAACGCGGCGAAGAGCTCCTTGGCCTTGGTCAGCTCCGCCTCCGGGGATGAGTCCTCGGAGAGCGGATGGTTCGCACCCAGGACCGAGACCGCGGTGCGCCCCACGTCCATCGGGTGACAGTCCAGGGGCAGCAGGTCGATCGCTGACTTCACCCGAGGATCCAGCGCCCGGTGCGAGCGTTCGAAGGCGCGGAACTCCTCCTTCTGCGCCGCATCGGGGAGCTCCCCGTTCCAGAGCAGCAGCGCCACCTCCTCGAAGGCCAGCTCCGCGGCGAGCTGCTGGACCGGGTATCCCCGGTAGAGCAGCGAGTTGGATTCGGGGTTCACCTTCGAGACGGCGGTGTGATCAGCGACCACACCCGCCAGGCCCTTGTGGATCTCTTCGGTCATCAGTGACCTCCTTGGGGTCATTGCAGGGTGTTCAGTGCTTGGTGCCGTGGGCGTCCGGGACGTCGAAGTTGAAGATCCCGGTGTCGAAGGCGTTGTACCCCTCGTAGTCCACCAATTCGTAGAGCCGTGCCCGGGTCATCATCTGATCCACCGCCGCCTGCTGGGAACCTTCAGCGGCCAAGACGTCCAGGGTGCGTTCGATCGCGCCCATCGCGGTGCGCAGCGAGGTCACCGGGTAGATCACCATCGCCACACCGGTCTCGGCCAGCTCGGACCGGGTGAACAGCGGAGACTTCCCGAACTCGGTCATGTTCGCGAGCACCGGGACATCCACCGCCGCACAGACCGCGGCGAACTCGCCGAGGTCCTTCATGGCCTCCGGGAAGATCGCATCGGCCCCGGCGTCGACCAGGGCCTTGGCCCGGTCGATCGCAGCGTCGAGACCCTCGACGGCGCGCAGATCGGTGCGCGCCATGATCAGGAAGTTCTCGTCGCGGCGTCCGCGGGCGGCAGCGGCGACTCGCTGGGTCGCGGTCTGCAGGTCCACCAGGTTCTTCCCGTCCAGGTGTCCGCAGCGCTTGGGATTGAACTGATCCTCGATGTGGCAGCCCGCCAGCCCGGCGTCCTCAAGCTCCTGGACCGAGCGGGCCACGTTCATCGGTTCCCCGAATCCGGTGTCGGCGTCGACCAGGGCCGGGAGGTTCGTGGCGCGGGCGATCTGACCGGCCCGCTGGGCGACCTCGCTGAGCGTGGTCAGTCCGATGTCGGGCAGGCCCAGTTCATTGGCCAGCACCGCACCGGAGATGTAGATGCCGTCGAAGCCCTTCTGCTCGATCAGGGGCGCCGAGAGCGGGGTGAAGGTGCCCGGGAACTGGCGCGCCGCCCCGGGGGTGAGCATGGCGCGCAGGTCGATCCGCTTCTGCGCCGGGGTGATGGTGGAGTACAACATGGCCTAGAACAGTCCCTTCGGTCCGGCGGAGGGGTGGATGACCCCGGTGGCCGCGAGGATGTTGAGCTGATCCAGCTCACCCGCGGCGAGCGTCTCGAGGCTCTCCACGGCGCCCAGGAATCGTGCGATCTCGGCCTCGGCGATCACTGGTTCTGCCAGGGTGCGGAACTTGGCGATGTACTGTTCCCGCGCGAAGGGCCGCGCGCCCAGCGGGTGGGCATCGGCGACGGCGATCTCATCGGTGATCACCTCACCGTTGCGCAGCCGGATCTCCACGGATCCGCCAAAGGCCTTCTCCGCGATATCGGTGGAGTGATACCGCCGGGTCCACTCCGGGTCCTCCTCGGTGGTGACCTTGTGCCACAGGGCCACGGTGTCCTCGCGCTGGGCGCGCTCCGGGGTGTAGGAGTCCACGTGGTGCCAGGCGCCGTCCTGCAGCGCGACGGTGAAGATATACGGGATGGAGTGATCCAGCGTCTCCCGCGACGCGGTGGGATCGTATTTCTGCGGGTCGTTCGCTCCGGATCCGATCACATAGTGCGTGTGGTGGCTGGTGCGGATCAGCACCGACTCCACCTGGGCCGGATCGGTGGCCTCGGGGTGGGCGTGGTGCAGCCGGCGGGCGAGGTCGATCCAGGCCTGCGCCTGGTACTCCGCGGAGTGCTCCTTGGTGTAGGTGTCCAGGATCGCGCGCTTGGACTCCCCGCGCTCGGGCAGCGGGACCTGGTAGGAGGCCTCCGGCCCGTCGAGCAGCCAGGCGATGACCCCGTCCTCGCCCTCGTAGATCGGCACCGGAGAGGTCTGACCGCGCATCGCCCGGTCCACCGCCTCGACCGCCATCTTCGCGGCGAAGGCCGGGGCGTGGGCCTTCCAGGTGGAGATCTCGCCCTTGCGGGACTGGCGGGTGGCGGTGGTGGTGTGCAGCGCCTGGCCCAAGGCCTGGAAGATCGTCTCGGCGTCGAGGTTCAGCAGGGTGCCGATGCCGGCGGCGGCGGAGGGCCCGAGGTGGGCGACATGGTCGATCTTGTGCTTGTGCAGCGAGATCGCCTTCACCAGGTCCACCTGGATCTCGTAGCCGGTGGCGATCCCGCGGATCAGCTCCGCACCGGAGGCGCCGGTGTGCTGGGCCACGGCGAGGACGGCGGGGATGTTGTCTCCGGGGTGGGAGTACTCGGCGGCCAGGAAGGTGTCGTGGTAGTCCAGTTCACGGACTGCGACGCCGTTGGCCCATGCCGCCCACTCGGGGCTGGACTTGGTCTCGATGCCGAAGATGGAGGCTCCGGAGCCGTTGGCAGAGACCGAGTGGTCCAACGCCTGGGCGCGGGCGGCGATGATCGGGGCGCGGTTCAGCGAGGCCACCGCCACGGAGGCGTTGTCGATGATCCGGTTGATCACCATCTCGGTGACCTCGGGGTCGACCTCCACCGGGTCGACGGCGACCTGGGCGATCTTCCAGGCGAGCTGGTCGGCCCGGGAAAGGTTCTCGTCGCTGCGGTAGACCCGGACGTGGTGGGAGATCATGCTGGTGGTTCCTCTCGATTCGGCGTCAGGATTCGGTGCTGCTGGGTGACGGCAGGGGGGCCGTCTCGTGCTGGGCGGTGATGTAGGCGAGGCTGCGGCGCAGGTGGATCAGCATCGCGGCCCCAGCGGTCTCGGCATCCCCCGAGGCGATGGCGGTGCAGACCTCCAGGTGCTCGCGGGCTGAGGCGGCGAGCCGCTCGGGCTCGTGCTGGGCCAGCCGGCGGGCGCGGACCAGGTGGGCGCGCATGCTGCGCAGGGTGTGGCTCAGATAGGGATTGTCCACAGCCTCAGAGACTGCCTCGTCGAGCTCCTCGGTGAGCTCATAGTAGAGCTTGTCCTCCTCGGTGTGATCCCGGTCTCGGGGGCGCGCGCGCAGGTCCTTCTCTGCGGCGGCGAAGCGTTCCGCGAGGGCGGTGAAGCGCGCCGGGTCCCCGCGCTCGGCGGCGAGGCGGGCAGATTGGACCTCCAGCGGGAGGCGCAGCTCGAAGAGCAGATCCACGTCGGTCGTGGAGATCGAGCTGACCACCGTGCCGCGCCCTTTGGCCTGGTCAGCGAGCCCGTCCGCGATCAGCCGGGACAGCGCCTCGCGCAGCGGCGTGCGAGAGAGGCCGAGCCGTTCGGCCTGGTCGACCTCACCGAGCAGGGTCCCCGGGGTCAGCTCCCCGTCAAGGATCTCCTGCCGCAGAGTGGTGTAGGCACGATCGCTGGCACGCATACCCCGAGTGTATACAGCGCAGGGGCT
The DNA here is from genome assembly GCF_013410215.1 of Nesterenkonia sandarakina. Classification (NCBI taxonomy): domain Bacteria; kingdom Bacillati; phylum Actinomycetota; class Actinomycetes; order Micrococcales; family Micrococcaceae; genus Nesterenkonia; species Nesterenkonia sandarakina. Next base: position 2,806,493 of record NZ_JACCFQ010000001.1, on the reverse strand, counting down.
TCTGTGCAGTCATCTGGCGCAGAAACCCGAAAGATCCACGATTCTGTATACAGAGGGGTTTACCTGCTGTGATTCAGCTCATACCCTGGATGTTGTCACGCATCCCCGCCGATGAGCAGGAGCACTCCCATGACCGGTCCGTCCTACCGCGAGCTGCACGCACGTTCATTGGCTCAGCGTGAAGAGTTCTGGCTCGCCGCCGCGGAGCAGGTCCATTGGGACCGGGAGCCCCTGCGAGCGCTCGATGACTCAGCGGCACCGATATACCGCTGGTTCCCCGAGGCGGAGCTGAACCTGAGCTACAACTGTCTGGACCGCCATGTGCAGGCCGGGCGTGGCGATCAGACCGCGCTGATCTATGACTCCGCGGTCACCGGAACCGTGCGCAGCTACAGCTACACCGAGCTGACCCACGAGGTGGCCCAGTGCGCCGGGATGCTCCGTGAGCTGGGGGTGGCGGCGGGGGACCGGGTCATCATCTACCTGCCGATGATCCCGCAGGCACCCATCGCGATGCTCGCCTGCGCGCGGATCGGGGCGGTGCACTCCGTGGTCTTCGGCGGATTCGCCGCGAAGGAGCTGGCCTCCCGGATCGACGACGCCTCGCCCGACGTCGTGCTGACCGCCAGCGGAGGGATCGAGCCCACCCGCAAGGTGGAGTACCTGCCCACCGTGGACGAGGCGCTGCGCCTGGCCTCCCACCAGGTCCGGCACGTGGTGGTCCAGGCCCGCGAGGGCTTCGCGCACAGCCGCGAGGAGTTCGCGGCCGGCTGGAACGCGAGCGCAAGCACCAGCTCAAACACCGACCCGAACACCGGCTCGAACACCGACGCCAGCGTCGATTCTCCCGCGCACTGGCACGACTGGGCCGGGCTGGCCGCCCGGGCCGAACCCGCCGCGCCGGTCGCGGTGCGTGCCACCGACCCGCTCTACATCCTCTACACCTCCGGGACCACCGGTCGGCCCAAGGGCGTGGTCCGGGATCAGGGAGGCACCGCCGTCGCGCTGACCTGGTCGATGCAGGCCATCTACGACGTCGGCCCGGGGGAGACCATGCTCACCGCCTCCGACGTCGGATGGGTGGTCGGGCACTCGTTCATCGTCTATGGGCCGCTTCTGGTTGGGGCCACCACGGTGCTCTACGAGGGCAAGCCGGTGGGCACCCCCGATGCCGGCGCGTTCTGGCGGATGATCCAGCAGCACCGGATCACCGCGCTGTTCACCGCTCCCACCGCCCTGCGCGCGATCCGCAAGACCGACCCGGAGGCGGCCCTGGTGGCCGACTATGACATCTCCTCGCTGCGTCATCTCTATGCTGCGGGGGAGCGGCTGGACCCGGTCACCCAGGGCTGGATCACCGATGCGCTGGGAGTCCCGGTGATCGACAACTGGTGGCAGACCGAGACCGGCTGGCCGATCGCGGCGAATCCGGTCGGGATCGAGGCGCTGCCGGTGAAGGAAGGCTCCGCCACCGTCCCGATGGCCGGCTACGACGTGGTGATCCTCGACGCCGCCGGGGAGGAGCTCCCGGCGGGGCAGGAGGGCAACATCGCGCTGCGCCTGCCCATGCCCCCGGGCACCCTGCCCACCCTGTGGGGAGATGACCAGCGCTACATCGACTCCTACCTCGCCGCCTTCCCCGGCTTCTACACCACCGGGGACTCCGGGTACCTGGATGCCGACGGCTACCTCTTCGTCATGGGTCGCACCGATGACGTGATCAACGTGGCTGGACACCGGCTCTCGGCCGGCGCCATCGAAGCGGTCGTGGCCTCCCATCCCGCGGTGGCCGAATGCGCGGTGATCGGGCTGCAGGACGAGCTCAAAGGGCAGCGCGCCTCCGGGTTCGTGGTGCTCAAGTCCGGCCGCACCGATGACCCCAAGACGCTGCAGTCCGAGCTGACCGAGCTGGTGCGTCGAGACATCGGACCGGTGGCCGACTTCAAGACGGTGGCGGTGGTCGCCGCGCTGCCGAAGACCCGTTCGGGCAAGATCCTGCGCAAGACGATGCGCCAGATCGCCGACGGCGAGCAGGCGCGGGTGCCTTCCACCATCGAGGACGCCTCGGTGCTGGAGGACCTGATCCCGGTGCTGCGCCCCCGGCGGTAGGCTTATCGGCGGCGCTCGACCGTGCGTCGAAGAAGTCCCGTCGCGCTCGAGCGCCACGGACCTGTCACGCGCAGCCGCCTCACCGGCTGGCGCAGGGGGAAAGTATGGACCTCGCGCTGTTGGCTGTGGAGCTGCTGGGCACCTTCGCCTTCGCCGTCTCCGGTGCGCTGCTGGCTGCTCGCAAGGGATTCGACGTGGTCGGCTCGCTGCTGCTGGCCTCCATGGCGGGCCTGGGCGGGGGCGTGACCCGAGACATCATCATCGGAGAAGGCACCCCGGCCGCGTTCTCGCAGCCGATCTACCTGGCCCCGGTGCTGGTGGCGGTGGTCCTGGTGCTCACCGGGCTGCTCCATGAGACCCGACTCCGGCGGACGCTGCTGGTCTTCGACGCCGTGGGACTCTCGCTGTTCTGCCTCACCGGCACAGTGATCGCGTATAACGCCGGGCTCAATGAGATCGCCTGCGTGCTGCTCGGGGTCACCACCGCCGTGGGTGGCGGGGCGATGCGCGACGTGGTGGCCAACGAGACCCCACAGATCTTCAACCCGCGCGGTGTGTATGCGGTGCCGGCGATGTTCGGTGCCGGGCTGATGGTCATTGTGCTCAGCTACGAGCTGCCGCTGATCTGGGCCGGCCTGGTGGTCTCCAGCCTGGTCTTCGCTCTGCGCATGATCTCGCTCAAGCGGGGCTGGCGGGTGCCGCTGGCCGGGCGCCGGTCCGGCCGCCCCGCTACCGGCGACGGCGAGACCTGAGTCCGCAAACCGGTGCGCGTGACTCCGCAAACGGGTGCGCCTGTGGCCCGGATCGGGTGCGTCTGAGTCCCGGATTGGGTGCGTCTGAGTCCCGAAGCGGGGTGTCTGAACGGTTCAACGGCGCGGCCGTCGCCCACCCGCCCCGTGCCGGGACGAACCTTCGAGTGCTACTTGGCCTGCGCATCTTGCCTCGATGATCACACGGGGTAACCTGGATAAGTTGCTGTCCGCAGGAGGAAGTTGAGGAATCACGTGATCGAGCCGGGTGCCCGGATGGGCGAAACGCCTGACCGGGAAGGCAGCGAGTCGAGCAGCGAGCAGCCGACCGAACTCTTCACCATCTACGGCGACGCGATCATGGGCCCCACGGGCCGACCCAAGCATGAGTTCGCCGATCCGGCTCCGCTGAGCAGCCACGGCCCCGCTCGCGTGATCGCCATGGTCAACCAGAAGGGCGGAGTGGGCAAGACCACCTCCGCGATCAACCTCGGCGCCGCTCTCGCCGAATACGGCCGCCGCGTGCTGATGGTGGACTTCGACCCGCAAGGTGCGCTCTCCGCGGGATTCGGCACCAGCCCCCATGAGCTGGAGACCACCGTCTACAACGTGCTCATGGAGCGCGAGGTCACGACCCGCGACGCGATCGTCTCCACCCATGTGGAGAACGTCGATCTGCTCCCCGCCAACATCGACCTCTCCGCCGCAGAGGTCCAGCTGGTCAACGAGGTGGCCCGGGAGCAGGTCCTGGACCGCGCGCTGCGCCAGGTCCGCAACGACTACGACGTCATCATCATCGACTGCCAGCCCTCGCTGGGGCTGCTCACGGTCAACGCCCTGACCGCGGCGCACGGCGTGGTGATCCCGCTGGAGGCGGAGTACTTCGCGCTGCGCGCCGTCGCGCTGCTGGTGGACACCATCGAGAAGGTCCAGGACCGGCTGAACCCGGACCTGGAGATCGACGGCGTGGTGGTCACCATGGTGGACCTGCGCACCCTGCATGCCCGCGAGGTGATCGCCAGGATCGTCGAGGCCTTCGGTGAGAAGGTCTTCGAGACGGTGATCAAACGCTCCGTGAAGTTCCCCGACGCCACCGTCGCCGCCGAACCGATCACCGCCTACGCCCGCAAGCACGAGGGCGCCAAGGCCTACCGGCAGCTGGCCCGTGAGCTGATCCTCCGAGGTGGTTCGCCCTAGTGGCGGACCCGGCAGCAGGCGCCGCGGCGCTCATCGATGCCGAAGCAGCCGCGAGCCCGGAGGCCGCCGCGGCAGACGCCGGGCCCGAGGCCAGCGCCACCGGGTTCACGGTCTCCCTGGAGAACTTCGACGGACCCTTCGACCTGCTGCTCGGGCTGATCGCCAAGCGCGAGATGGACGTCACCGCAGTCGCGATCTCCGCGGTCACCGATGAGTTCATCAGCTACGTGCGGGGACTCTCACATCACCAGGCGCTGGATGAGTCCTCGAACTTCATCCTGGTGGCGGCCACCTTATTGGACCTCAAGGCCGCCCAGCTGCTGCCCGGCGGGGAGGTCGAGGCCGAGGAGGACATCGCCGCCCTGGAGGCCCGCGACCTGCTCTTCGCAAGGCTGCTTCAATACCGGGCGTTCAAGCACATCGCCGGACATCTCGCCGAGCAGATCCAGACCCACTCGGACCGGTTCCCGCGCCAGCCCGGCAGCCACCCGGAACTGACCCGGCTGCTTCCGGAGCTGGTCTTCAAGACCACCCCGGAGGATCTGAAGGTCATCGCCGAGCATGCCTTCGCCCGGCCGGAGATGGAACCGGACCACATCCGGTTCGAGCATCTTCACTCCCACGCGGTGGACATCCGAGCTGAGATGGCGGTCATGACCGCCCTGCTGCGCGAGGCCGGCGAACTGCGCTTCACCGAGCTGATCCGTGAGGCCGAGAGCCGGCTCGTCGTCGTCGTCCGGTTCCTGGGTCTGCTGGAGCTCTACCGCGACCGCGACGTCAGCTTCGAGCAGGAGACGCCGCTGGGGGAGCTGCGCGTGATCTGGTCCGGGCCCGCCACCGGAAGCATCGCGGCGCTGGATCGTGCCGCGGCGGAATGGGCAGAGCCAGAGAAGGAGAACCCGGAGAATGGCTGAGCCGATCAGCGAGGACCTGCTCGCCGCCGCCGAGGCGGTGCTGATGATCACCGAGGAGCCGGTCTCCGCGGTGGAACTCGCACAGGTGCTCGAGGTCCCCGAACACCAGGTCATCGCGGTGCTCGACGCGCTGCGACTGGACATCGACGGGATCAGCGAAGGATCCCGGCGTCGCGGCTATGAGCTGCGCGAGATCGCCGGAGGCTACCGCTACTACTCGCGGGCCGACTACGCCGAGCAGGTCTCCGCCTTCGTCCTGGGCGGGGCCACCACCCGGCTCTCCCAGGCCGCGCTGGAGACTCTGGCGGTGATCGCCTACCGGCAGCCGGTGGCACGTTCCCAGGTGGCCGCGATCCGCGGCGTCAACGTCGATTCGGTGGTGCGCACCCTGGTCACCCGCGGTCTGGTGGACACCGCCGGCACGGATCCGCTCACCGGCGCGACGCTGTATGTGACCACCGCTGACCTGCTGGAACGGCTCGGGATCAACTCCGTGCAGGAGCTTCCGCAGCTCTCCCCGCACCTGCCGGGGATCGAGGCAGCAGGGGAGCTCGAGGGCGAAAGCTGAGTGGCGTCCCGGATTGGACACTCCCCATAGAATGGAGACCATGAAATCTTCGGGCCCAGACCGCCGCGCGCGCGAGGCGCAGCGGCGCGAGCCGCGTGCCGCCACCGCAGCCCGCACCCCGAAGGCCGGTCAGACCGGGGGACCGTTCTCCTCCGAGGACCCGCAGCGGATGATCTCCACCGGTCCTCGCCGCGCCAAGCCGCGCCGCGATGAGGCCGAGGAGAACTTCGCAGAGGTCCACGACCCCGAGGGCGTGCGGCTGCAGAAGGTCCTCGCCCAGGCCGGGGTCGCCTCCCGCCGGGTCTGCGAGGCGCTGATCTCCGAAGGCCGGGTCGCCGTGGACGGCAAGGTCATCATCGAACCCGGCATCCGGGTGCAGCCCGAGAAGGTCGCCATCCACGTGGACGGCGTGCGGATCCAGCTCAGCGTGGAACACCAGTATGTGATGTTCAACAAGCCCGCGGGCGTGGTCACCACGATGTCGGATCCCCACGGCCGCCCCTGCATCAATGACTACCTCACCGAGGAGATGAAGGCCGCCCGGCTCTTCCACGTCGGCCGGCTCGACGCCGAGACCGAAGGCCTGCTGCTGCTCACCAACGACGGCGAGCTGGCCAACAGGCTCACCCACCCCTCCTACGAGGTGCCCAAGACCTATGTGGTCGAGGTCGCCGGGCCGGTGTTCAAAGAGGTCGGCAAGAAGCTGCGCGCCGGGATCGACCTCGAGGACGGGCCGATCGCGGTGGATGACTACCGGCAGCTGGGCAGCGACGGCCGGCGCACCATGATCCAGGTGACCCTGCACTCCGGGCGCAACCGGATCGTGCGCCGGATCTTCGACCACGTCGGCCATCCGGTGCTGCGCCTGGTGCGCACCGCCCTGGGCGAGATCACCATCGGAGACCAGCAGCAGGGCACCGTGCGCCCGCTGGGCCGGCTCGAGCTGGGCCACCTGCTCGAGCTGACCAGCGGCGATGTGCCCGGCAGCTCCGGCAACGGCGCCCGCCACGGTGATGTCGGCGGCTCCCGCCCGAGCGAGGGCGGTCCGCGATGAACCTGCTCGCCGCCACCCCGGCCAGCGTGCGCCAGACCCCGACCGTGCTGATCCGCGGCACCGGTCTGCTCGGGGCCAGCATCGGGCTGGGTCTGCGCGCCGATGGGCACCAGGTGCTGCTCTCCGACCCCTCACCCACCGCCCAGGCCATCGCCGCAGACATCGGTGCCGGCACCTTGCTCGAGCGCACCTCCGCGCAGACCACCCCGGAGATCGTCATCGTCGCCGCGCCCCCGGAGGCCACCGCCGGGGAGGTCGCGGCCGCCCTGGTGCGTTTCCCCGAGGCCGTGGTGCTCGACATCGCCTCCACCAAGGCCGAGATCCTGAACCACCTGCTGCTCCTGACCCAGGACGAGGACGCCGCGCTCACCCGTGCCGACCTGACCCGCTACGTGGGCACCCACCCGATGGCGGGCCGCGAGAAGTCCGGGCCGGTGGCCGCGCGCGGTGAGCTCTTCACCTCCATGCCCTGGGTGATCTGTCCTGCGACGGACCCCAGCTCCGGGGACCAGCTCTCCGCCCCGGCGGCCGTGGAATGGGCCGAGGAGATCGGACGTCGACTCGGGGCGACCGTGCACCGGATGGATCCGGTGCGACACGATGAGTCGGTGGCGCTGATCTCGCACCTGCCGCAGATCGCCGCCTCACTGGTGGCCTCGCGGCTCCAGGACGCCCCGGTCTCCGCGCTGGCGCTGGCCGGCAACGGACTGCGCGACGTCACCCGGATCGCCGCCTCGGACCCGGGGCTCTGGGTGCAGATCCTCTCCTCCAACGCGCGCCCGGTGGTGGAGATCCTCTACGGGCTGCGCGAGGACATGGAACGGCTGATCGGTACGCTGGAGGACCCGCGTGCCGCCGGTGGTCAGGCCGACATCGCGCAGCTGATCGCCGAGGGCAACTCCGGGGTCACCCGGGTGCCTGGCAAGCACGGCGCCCCGCCGCAGTCCTTCGCGGTGCTCACCGTGATCGTCGACGATAAGCCAGGCCAGATCGCGGCTGTGCTCAACGATGTGGCCAGCATCGGGGTCAACGTGGAAGACCTGCGCATGGAACACTCCGCCGGCCACCAGGTCGGCATGGTGGAGCTCTCGGTGCTCCCCGGACGGCGAGACGAGCTCGCCGAAGCCATGACCGAACTTGGATGGAAGGTAGTGCTCTCGTGAGTCAAGAACAGCGCCTGATCATCGCGGTGGATGGACCCTCTGGGTCCGGAAAGTCCAGCGTCTGCCGCGCCGTGGCTCGACAGCTCGGCGCCGCCTATCTGGACACCGGGGCGATGTACCGCGCCGCCACCTGGTACTGCCTGGCCCAGGGGGTGGACCTCGACGACGAGCAGGCCGTGGCCGTCGCCGTGGAGGAGGTGCCGCTGACCATCTCCACCGACCCCGAGCACCAGGTCATCACCGTGGGACAGAGCGACGTCACCGCCGCGATCCGGGAGACCCGGATCTCGGAGCGGGTCTCCGAGATCGCGACCAACCGGCCTGCCCGGGCGCTGCTGATCGCCGCCCAGCGTCGGATCATCGACGACGCCGGCTTCATCGTCGCCGAGGGCCGCGACATCACCACCGTGGTGGCCCCCGACGCGCAGGTGCGCGTGCTGCTCACCGCCTCCGCCGAGGCCCGGCTGCGCCGCCGCGGCCTCCAGCTGGGCGGCGCCGAGACCGCCGAGGCGCTGCGCCGCCAGGTGATCGACCGCGACACCCGCGACTCCACCGCATCGAACTTCACCGAGGCAGCCGACGGCGTCGCCGTGCTGGACTCCTCGGACCTGACCTTTCAGGAGACCATCGACGCGCTGATCCAGCGTGTGGAGCAGGTCTCCGATGAACCCCTCTCGATCCCATCTGCAGGAGCATCCCGTGGCGAATCACGCTGAGAACAATCCCTCCGACTCCCCGGAATACATTCCGAGCGTGGAGGACGATCGCCTGGCCGAACGTCTGGCCTCGATCACCGAGGAGGAGGCCGAGGCGCGTGCCGCGGCGCTGCGCGCCGGGCTCTCCGACTACGAGCTGGCCGAAGAGGACGCCGCCGTCCTGGAGTTCGACGAGGACGATGAGGACTACGAGCCCTACGTCGCGGCTCCACCGGCGCTGGCCGTGATCGGTCGCCCCAACGTGGGCAAGTCCACGCTGGTCAACCGGATCACCCGCTCCAAGGAGGCCGTGGTCGAAGACGTGCCCGGGGTGACCCGGGACCGGGTCTCCTACGAGGCGGAATGGAACGGCAAGGACTTCACCCTGGTCGACACCGGTGGCTGGGAGCAGGACGCCCGCGGCATGCACAAGCGGGTGGCCGAACAGGCCGAGATGGCCGTGGACGAGGCCGACGCGGTGATCTTCGTCGTCGACGGACTGGTCGGGGCCACCGCCGTGGACGAGGCAGTGGTGCGGATGCTGCGGCGCAAGAAGAAGCCGGTGCTGCTGGTGGCGAACAAGGTCGATGCCCCGGCGCATATGAGCGAGGTCTACGGTCTGTGGAACCTCGGGCTCGGGGAGCCCTACCCGGTCTCCGCGCTGCACGGCACCGGAACCGGTGACCTGCTCGACGCCGCGGTGAAGGCGCTGCCGGAGTTCGCCGAGCACGGCGGCATGATCCCGGCTGGCGGACCCCGCCGGGTGGCACTGGTGGGACGGCCCAATGTGGGTAAGTCCTCGCTGCTGAACAAGCTGGCCGGATCCGAGCGTGTGGTCGTGGACTCCGTGGCCGGCACCACCATGGACCCCGTGGATGAGTTCATCGAGCTCGGCGGGGAGACCTGGCGCTTCGTGGACACCGCAGGCATCCGACGTCGCCAGCACATGGCTTCGGGCTCCGAGTACTACGCGATGCTGCGCACCCAGCGGGCGCTGGACAAGGCCGAGGTCGCCGTGGTCCTGCTTTCAGTGGAGGAGCCGGTCTCGGAACAGGATGTGCGCATCATCCAGATGGCGGTGGACTCCGGGCGGGCCCTGGTCGTGGCGTATAACAAGTGGGACCTGATGGATGAGGAGCGCCGCTACTACCTGGAGCGCGAAGTCACCCGAGACCTGGCGCACATCTCCTGGGCCCCGCGGGTCAACGTCTCCGCGCTGACCGGTTGGCACAAGGACAAGCTCGCCCCTGCCCTGGACACCGCGCTGACCAGCTGGGGACGGCGGATCTCCACCGGTCGGCTCAACGCGTTCCTCGGCGAGCTCGTGGCGGCCCACCCGCACCCGGTCCGCGGCGGCAAGCAGCCGCGGATCCTCTTCGCCACCCAGCCCTCCACCAAGCCCCCGCGCTTCGTGCTCTTCACCACCGGGTTCCTGGACCCGGGCTACCGGCGCTACATCACGCGTCGGCTGCGTGAGACCTTCGACTTCACCGGCTCCCCGATCGAGGTCTCCATGCGGGTGCGCGAGAAGCGCAAGCGCAAGTAAGCCGCAGCGGCTCACCCGGGCGGGCCGGACTGGTCCGGCACGCCCGGCGGTCCGGCACGGCCCGGGCCTGCCCGTTCCGGGTCGCAGCGCTGGTCATGCTTCGTTGGCAGTTCAGTACAGGGCGGCCTCGATGTCGCGAGTGATGGCGCTGATCGCGTTCCAGTCTGAGCCCTCGGACATGATGCTCAGCACGTAGGTGCCCTGCGGGTGCCGCACGATCGCGGTGTCATTGAGGTAGCCGTCGATGAAGCCGACCTTGTTCAGCACCGAGCCGGCGCTTCCCGCGCCGATGCCCTCGCGGAAGATGTTGGACTCCAGGGCGCCGAGCAGACGCGAGCGGCTCTCCGGGCTTAGGTTCAGCGCACCAGACTCCAGAGCGGTCATGAACGCGGTGAGGTCATTGGCGGAGGTGCGCGCGTAGGCCGGGATGAAGTCCGTGGCCGGGCCGCCGGTCTCGGCGGCGATATCGCGCAGCCCCTCCCAGCCGATCTCCCCACGGAAGACGTCTGCGCAAGGGTTGTCGCTGACCGAGATCATCTCGTTCAGGCAGGTGGCGCGATCGCGTCCGCCGTCGATCGGGTCGTCCCAGTCCATCTCTGAAGATTCGACCCGGCTGAGGATCCCGTAGGCGACGAAGACCTTATAGGTGCTGGCGCTGACCCGGGATTCGGCACCCGCCGCGGAACCTGTCCGGGCCTGACCGCCGAGCTCCGCGACGCTGATCGAGATGTCCCCGGGATGGTGCTCGGCGAGCTGCTCCAGGTAATGGTCGAGGTTCCCGGCGAAGACGGGAGCGTCCGAGGGGGTCTCGGGCCGCGTCTGCTCGGGCTCCTGCGGAGCCGGCTCCTCAGCGACCGGGGCGTCCGGGGCGGGGGTGTCCTCGGTGGGCGCTTCGGCTTCGGAATCCTCCTCGCGCTCTGCGGCTGCTTCCTCCTCGGCCTGGGCCGCTTCCTCGGCGGCCTGGTCTTCAAGGCGCTGCCGATCGAGCTCGGCCTCCGCCTCGGCATGCTCCCGCTCGAGTCGTTCCTCTTCGGCGGCGAGCTGCGCCAGATGTTCCTGGTGGGCGGCTTCCAGCGCGGAGGCGCCTTCGGCCACCGCCTCACGCTGGGTCTCCCGGACGCTGCGCACCTCCGCCGCCAGGGCAGGCAGGGGCGCGACGGCGTCGTCCTCGCCGGGTCCACCGGTGTCCTGTTCTGCCGCACCCTGTTCCCGCTCAGCTGGTATGGCCTGGCCGTTGTTCGTCGCGAAGGCGGGCGCAGCGTGGGACTCGCCGCTGCCCACCGGGGCGGGATGGAAGACGGCAGGGCTGCACGCGGTCATCAGCAGCGCGGCAGTCGCAAGCCCCAGGACTCGGAACGCGTGCTTGCGTCGAGGGGGCGTGCCTGCCGAGCCGCGAGGGGGAAGGTGTTCGCGGGGAAGCATGGGGTAGATCGTAACCAGGCATTGCCATCTGATCTGGGATTTCCGTGGTCAGGCTCAGGTCACGATTGGGCAAACCGTCGTGGAACGTGGTCCCTGCGCACAGGATCTGCGCCTCGGAGCCGGAGCCCGGTCGCCTCGGGTCAGGCCCCGCGGAAGGGAGACTGACCCTGGTGCGCCGCCGCCTGTTCGCGCTGCTGGGTGCTCAGCCGCAGCAGTCGGTGGGCCTCGGTGTCGAAGAAGGCCAGCTGCGTCTCGGCGATCACGCAGCGGGTTCCGTCCACGCCGTCGCGGATCTCGTATGCCAGGGTCAGACCGGCGCCCTTGAGCTGGGTCACCCAGACATCGATCTGCGCCGGGACATCGCGGTACTCGAGGCTCGCGAGGTAGCGCACCCGATGTTCGATCACCAGCGCCTGGGCGTGGCGGGGCAGCTCGTTGAACAGCGGAGCCAAGGGTTCCCCGACGGGGCTGCCGGTATGCGCCGGGGCCCCGAAGGCCCGGATTCGGGCCTCTTCGAGCAGGCGCAGCACCTCGACGTTGTTGATATGCCCGTAGGCGTCCATATCACCCCAGCGCAGCGGCACCTGGGTCCGCAGCCGCACACCGCTCGGGTCAGCCCGGGCGCCGGCGGGTTCCGGAGGTGCGTTGGTGGTCAGCGGAGACTCGGCCATGCAGACCAGCCTAACCGAGCGTTTTACCGGAGGTTATGTGGTCTACCGGGCTCTCGGCAGCGCCGGTGAACCACGGAGCCGCCGGTAAAACGCGAGTGGGGGAGGGGGGGCGCAGGGCTCAGCCCCGGGAGACGCGACCGCGAAGCGCCCCGAAGGCCAGCGTGAAGCTCAGCGTCCCGACGATCGCGATCGCCAGCAGCCCGGGCCAGAGATCCGCCCAGATCCAGCCCTCGGAGAGCAGGGAGCGCAGCGTGGCGAGCAGATAGGTGATCGGGTTGTAGTCCGCGATCGCGGCCAGCCACCCGGTCAGTGCCTCCAGCGGGAGGAAGGACGTGGTCAGGAAGGCGAAGGGGAAGAACAGCAGGAACGAGGAGTTCACCGCAGCGGGGCTTCCGGTGCGCAGCGCGATGGCGTAGGGGAAACCGGTGAAGGCCAGGCCCCAGAGCCCGCCGATGAGCACGAAGGCCAGGGCGCCGGTGAGTCCCGTGGCGAACTCGACCCCGACCAGGAAGCCGAGGATCAGCACCGGCACGCACAGCGCCATCACCAGGACCAGGTCGGCGACCATGAGCCCCAGCAGCAGTGCCGAGCGGCTCATCGGTGTCAGCAGCAGCCGGTCGAAGTAGCCGCTGCTGATGTCGTTGACCAGATCGCTGGCCCGGGACACGCCGGTGACCGCGAAGACGATCGCCACCGGCAGCTGGAAGGCCCGGAAGTCAGCCACCCCGATGCCCTCGGCTACCGATTCCAGGGCTCCGATGTTCACCACGAAGAAGAACAGCGGGATGATCAGCGCCGGGATGACCGCGGCGGGGTCCCTCGGAATCGCGCGCAAGGCCCGGTGCGCGACGGAGGTGAGATCGCGCAGGAACCCGGCGCTCTTGGGTTCGATCCGGGCCGGCGCGGTCGTCGTCGTGGAGGAGGTCACTGCAGCTCCTTGGTGCTCTGCGGGGCGGAGGCGCTGGCCATGAACGCGCTGGGGTCGGAGATGTGCTCACCGGTCACGGAGAGGAAGACGTCATCGAGCGAGGGTCGGCGCAGTGAGAGCTCGATGACCTCGACATCGGGAGCCTGGGCCAGCGCGACCGCAATCGGGCTGATGGACGAGGGGCCGTCGGAGACGCTCAAGGTCAGCGAGGGGCCGTTGGTCTCAATACGTTCCACCAGCTCCAGAGACTCCAGCGCCCGCGCCGCGGTGGCTGGGTCCCCGGCGACGGAGACGACGACGACGTCGGTGCCGATGGTCCGCTTGAGCTGGGCCGGCGTGCCCTCAGCCACCAGTCGGCCCTTATTGATGATGCCGACGCGGTTCGCCAGCTCATCGGCCTCCTCGAGGTATTGGGTGGTCAGGAACACGGTCATGCCGAGCTCCTGGTTCAGCCGCCCCACCTCCTGCCAGACCTTCGCCCGGCTCACCGGATCCAAACCGGTGGTGGGTTCATCCAGGAAGAGGACCTCAGGGTCGTGGACCAGCGCCAGCGCAAGATCCAGACGTCGCTTCATCCCGCCGGAGTAGGTGCCGATGCGTCGGTCCAGCGCGGCCCCGATGTCTACCAGCTCGGTCAGCTGGTCCACTCGAGCCTTGGTGGCCTTCGCGGAGAGGCCGTAGAAGCGTCCCTGCAGGGCAAGCATCTCGGAGCCGGTCTGCTTATCGTCCAGAGCGGCCTCCTGGAGGGCGACCCCGGCGCGCAGCCGGACCTCACCGGGCTGGGACTCGACGTCGTAGCCTGCCACGGTGGCGTGACCAGACGACGGTGTGAGCAGAGTGCACAGGATCCGGGTCAGCGTGGACTTCCCGGCGCCGTTGGGTCCGAGGAAGCCGTAGATCTCCCCGGCCTTGACCTCAAGACTCACGCCGTCCACGGCGGAAAGGTCTCCGAAGCGGCGCACCACCGTGTCGGCCCTGATAGCCATCTCATTCGAGGCCATGCCTGTTCCCTTCGGGATTCGACGCTGCGGGTGCCGGGTGTCGAAGCATGGGCTCGGCACGGAGTCTCGCGCTGGGACAAGGATAGAAGCGCCGGTGAGTGCGGGCAATACTCCTTTGGCTTCAGCCTTTCATGCAGGTCACAAGCCGACGCTGAGACCGCCAGGCAGAATTGCCGCTTGAAATTGTTGCACGGTATGACCCTATACTGAGTGTGATCTGTATCACCAAGATACAAATTCGCATCAGCTGTATGAGGGAAAAGGCGTGCAGACTATGACACAGCAGAAGAGAAGCCCATGGTCCCGATCAGGCGTGGTGGGGTTGCTGGCAGCAGGGTCGCTGCTGGCCACCAGCTGCGGCGGGGGCGATGCCGGGGAGGACGACGGGGCTGACGCCGCCGATCGCAACGCGGCGGCCATGGAGGACTTTGCGGTCGGAGACAGCTTCGTGGCCACCGAGCCGCTGGAGCTCTCCGTGCTCTACCGCAACAACCCAGACCACGGGTTGGACCAGGACTGGATGTTCTTCGACCACCTGGAGGAGAACCACAACGTGTCGCTGTCCATCGTGGACGCGCCGCTGAGCGACTTCGAGCAGCGCCGCTCCCTGGTCATCGGGGCTGGGGACATGCCGGACTTCGTTCCGGTGACCTATCCCGGTCAGGAGGTGCCATATATCTCCGGAGGCGCCCTCCTGCCGGTCAGTGACTACTTGGAACACATGCCGCACTTCACCGAGAAGCTCGACGCCTGGGATCTGCGGGAGGACTACGAGGCGCTTTACCAGGAGGACGGCAAGGCCTACATCCTGCCGGGACTGCTGGAGGATCCCTTCCAGCACTTCTCCCTGGTGGTCCGGGGCGATATCTGGGACGAGATGGGCTTCGAGGAGCCCGAGACCTGGGAAGAGTTCGCCGATCAGCTGCGTGAGGTCAAGGAGGAATACCCGGATGCGGTCCCGTACTCGGACCGCTGGGAGCTGCAGAGCACCTTGAACTTCGCCTCGGCGAACTTCAACACCGTCGCCGGCTGGGGCTATGGCGACGGCATCTACTTCGACCATGAGGCCGAGGAGTTCATCTACGCCGGGGCCTCGGAGGAGTACCGCGAACTCCTGGAGTTCTTTGCCGGGCTCCTCGACGAGGGACTGATGGACTCTGAGACGTTGACCCAGGATGATCGCACCGCGGAGCAGAAGTTCTCCGCCGGGAGCTCGCTGGCCACCGCCGGAAACGACGAGTCCACCCAGATCTACACCCGCGGCTTCGAGGAGCTGGGTACCGAAGGCGCCGAGGCGCGGCTGATTCCCATTCCTGGCGGTGAGGACGGAGACTTCGTGCACAGCGGGGCCCGTTTCGACAGTGGACTCGCCATCTCCTCCTCGGTCGCCGAAGATGATGACTTCCTGGCCAAGCTGCAGTTCATCGACTGGCTGTACTACTCGGACGAGGGCCTGGAGTTCGCCACCTGGGGTGTGGAGGGCGAGACCTACACGGTCGGCGAGAACGGCGAGCGGGAGTTGGATCCCAACATCGATCTCAACAGCCTGAACCCGGAGGCAGAGGAGCACCTGGTGCGTGACTACGGCTTCTCGAACCAGCCGTTCCTGCACGCCGTGGGCTCCACAACTGACCTGGTCCACTCCACCTTCCGCCCGCACGTGGTGGAGTGGCAGGAGAAGATGCACGACAAGGAGGAGCTGCCGGTGACGCCGCCGTATCCGTTCACGGATCTGGAGCTGGAGCAGGCGGGTCTGCTGCAGACCACGCTGACCGACCACGTGCAGACGGCGTCGGCACAGTTCATCCTGGGGCAGCGGTCCTTCGATGACTGGGATGCCTACGTCGCGGAGCTGGAGAACCTGAACATGCAGCAGCTCGTGGACCTGGCGAACGACGCCTACGAACGCGCGCAGTGACCTCGCGTTCTACCGGGGTCTGCGTGAATCACCTGGCCAACGGTCTGGCCGGTAGCTCACAAAGGCCCCGGTAGAACAAGTCACTCGTCAAGCCACGCCACCACTTCTCGACCAGCCCAGGCATACCGCAGGCATCGTAGGCTGGCGTGATGGGGGAAGGCAAAGAATCGAACAAACTTGTCTTTGGCATGGTCCAAGGAATGATGATCGGCATGTCTGTCGGTCTGATCTTCTTCGACAATTTGGCGCTAGGCATCGGCATAGGAATGGCCTTCGGGGTCGCCTTCGGTGCCAAAGCTGACGCCAAGGGCAAGCGTGACGGAGGGACTGACCCCGAGGACGATGCGGAGCCGACCAAGGACTAGCTCATATCCCGCGGGGGAGGCCCGGTATCGCGGGAAAAGGTCTTGGGGGCAGATCGCTGACTCCACTCGGGGCCATTCGCCGCGGGGATCACAACATGAAGAAAGGCCCTGAACCGTGGGTTCAGGGCCTTTCCGATGTACTGAGACATCACATGGTCGGGCTAGCGGGATTTGAACCCACGACCTTCCGTCCCCCAGACGGACGCGCTACCAAGCTGCGCTATAGCCCGAAATCCTTCCAGCAAACTCGCCGGAAGCACCAGGAAAGTCTACCGCATGATCCGGCTGAAGCGCGCATCGGCCGCTGCGACCAGCATGGCATCGACCCCGCCTCAGGTGTCTGACCTGCACCAGCCGAACTTCCCGGTGGGGTGCGGACGGATCCACACCTCACCGGAGCAGGGCCCGGGGCAATCAGCCCTTGGTGCTCTTCCGCGCCGAGCCCCAGATGTCGATCCCGCCGTCGACGGCGTGCTCATCGATCGCGTCCAGCTCTTCCTTGGAGAAGGAGCGCTGGTCCAGGGCAGCCAGGTTGGACTTCAGCTGCTCGGGCCGGCTGGCGCCGATCACCAGCGAGCTCACCCGGTCATCGCGCAGCGCCCAGGCCAGCGCCATCTGCGCCAGGCTCTGCCCGCGGTTCGAGGCGATCTCATTGAGCGAACGGATGTGTCCCAGATTCTCCTCGGTGAGGAAATCGTCCCGGAAGGAGCCCTTCGTCGCTGCACGCGAATCCGAGGGAACCCCGTTGAGGTACTTATCGGTCAGCATGCCCTGGGCCAGGGCGCTGAAGCCGATGACCCCGACTCCGAGCTCGTCGACCGCGTCGAGCAGGCCCTCGGTCTCGATCCAGCGGTTGAGCATCGAGTAGGAGGGCTGGTGGATCAGCAGCGGGGTGCCGAGATCCTTCAGGATCGCGGCGGCCTTGATCGTGTCCTCGGCCGAGTAGGAGGAGATCCCGGCGTAGAGCGCCTTGCCGGAGCGGACCGCGGCGTCCAGAGCGGACATGGTCTCCTCCAGCGGAGTGTCCGCGTCGGGACGGTGTGAGTAGAAGATGTCCACATGGTCCAGGCCCATCCGGCTCAGCGACTGGTCCAGGCTGGAGAGCAGGTGCTTGCGGCTGCCGGTCGGCCCGCCGTAGGGCCCGGGCCACATGGTCCAGCCGGCCTTGGTGGAGATGATCAGCTCATCGCGCAGCCCAGCGAAGTCCTCGCGCAGGATCCGTCCGAAGTTGATCTCGGCCGAGCCTGGGGGAGGCCCGTAGTTGTTCGCCAGATCGAAGTGGGTGATCCCATGGTCGAAGGCCATGTGGATGATCTCGCGCTGGTTCTGAAGGGCGAAGTCGTCACCGAAGTTGTGCCAGAGGCCCAGCGAGAGCGGGGGCAGCACCAGGCCGGAGCGGCCCACACGGCGGTACTCCGCGTTCTCATAACGGTCTTCTGCGGGAACGTACATGGTGGCTCCTGAAGTTCGCGGTGTCAGTGTTTCCAAGTCTTGGTCAGGCCTGCCGGTCAAGACACCGGGCAGGCCCCTGATCACCTTACGCCTGCGGAGCAGGTCCTACCCCCGGCAGCGCTGCTGCGGCGCGAACCAGATCCTGCGAGGTTACAGAGTCCCCGAAGCTGAACCGCACGGCGCTCTGGGCGACCTCTTCCGAATACCCCATGGCGGTCAGGGCGGGACTCGGCTCACTCGAACCGGCGGCGCAGGCCGATCCGGAGGAACAGAAGATCCCCTGCCGCTCCAAATCCAGCAGCACCGACTCTCCGCTGCGCCCGGGCAGCACGAAGGAGGCGTGCCCGGCCAGCCGACGGGTCCGGTGCCCGGTCAGCTGCGCGCCGGGCACCCGGCTCAGCACCGCGTCGATGAATTCATCGCGCCGCCGCGCCAGGTCGGCGACGTCGGTCTGGGTGGCGAGGCGCAGCGCCGTCGCCATGCCGACGGCTCCGGCGACGTTCTCGGTCCCCGAGCGCAGATCCCGCTGCTGGCCGCCGCCATGGATGAGCGGTTCGAAAGGCGTCCGACGGCGCAGGTAGAGCACCCCGGTGCCTTTGGGGGTGCCCAGCTTATGCCCGGCAAGGCTCATCGCGCTGACCCCGAGGGCCTGCACATCCAGGGACAAGGTCCCGGCGGCCTGGACCGCGTCGGTGTGGAACGGGACCCGATGCTCGGCACAGATTGCCGCCAATGTCTGGATGTCCTGGACCGTGCCGACCTCGTTGTTCGCGTAGTGGATGGAGACCACGGTGGTGTCCGGGCGCAGCGCCGCGGCCAGTGCGGCCGGAGTCACGACGCCGTCGCGGTCCCCCGGGATGGTCTCCACCTCGTAGCCCAGCCGTCCCAGCCAGGCGGCCGACTCACTGACCGCTGGGTGCTCCAGGGCTGAGATCAGCACGTGGCGGCCCCGGGGTTCGGCGAGCGCGATGCCCTTGAGCGCGGCGTTGTCGGATTCGGTCCCACCGGAGGTGAAGATGATCTCGGTGGGGCGGGCGTTGAGGTGCCGGGCGATCTCGGCGCGGGCGGTCTCCAGCGCACGGGAGGCCGCGGCTCCGGGTTCGTGCACGCTGGAGGGGTTCGCGTATCCGGTCAGGTGCGGCCACATCGCCTCCAGCACCTCGCGCCGGACCGGCGCTGCGGCGGACTCGTCCAGGTAGAGCATCAGGCCGAGGTCCCCGGCCGGTTCACGTCCGTGCTCTGGCTCAGGTTCATCTGCTGGCCGAGGTTCGCGCCCAGTCCCAGGTTCATATCCAGCCCCAGGTCAAGGGCGCGCGCCCCGTGGGTCAGCGCGCCCACGCTGATCAGGTCCACCCCGGTGCTGGCGATCCCCGTGATGGTCTCCAGGCTCACCCCGCCGGAGGCCTCCACCAGGGCCGCACCGTCGATGAGCTCCACGCCGCGGCGCAGGTCCTCGAGGCTGAAGTTATCCAGCATGATGGTGTCCGCCCCACCGGCGAGCACCGGGGCGATCTGCTCGATCCGGTCCACCTCCACCTCGATATGCGTGGTGTGCGGCAGGCGCTCGCGGGCGGTGCGGATCGCCTGGGTGAGCGCCTCCGGGGAGTCGCCCAGGACCGCAAGGTGGTTGTCCTTGGCCATCACCGCATCGGAGAGTGAGAACCGGTGATTGTGCCCGCCCCCGCAGCGCACCGCGTAGCGTTCCAGCGCGCGCAGCCCCGGGGTGGTCTTGCGGGTATCGGTGACCCGGACCCCGGTGCCGGCCACGGCCGCGACGTACTGGCTGGTCAGTGTGGCGACCCCGGAGAGCCGCTGGATCAGGTTCAGCGCCACCCGTTCCGCCCCGAGGAT
Source organism: Nesterenkonia sandarakina (assembly GCF_013410215.1). Classification (NCBI taxonomy): domain Bacteria; kingdom Bacillati; phylum Actinomycetota; class Actinomycetes; order Micrococcales; family Micrococcaceae; genus Nesterenkonia; species Nesterenkonia sandarakina. Next base: position 2,786,890 of record NZ_JACCFQ010000001.1, on the reverse strand, counting down.
CGCTCGGGCGGGGCCCTGCACGCTGGCCAGAACATTCCCAGGGGCGAACCGTGCGCCGTCGTCGGTGTGCAGACTCACGACGACGCCGGGGTCCACCGCGGCGAAGGTGCGGGCGAAGACCTCGCCACCGGCCAGGACGCCGGGCTCCCGCGCCACGAGCTGGGCGTGCGCGGTGGCGTCGGCGGAGAGGAACGCGGTGCTGGTGAGATCCCCGAAGGGCATGTCCTCAGCCAGGGCCAGGGTGATCACCGCGTCGATCGCGCGGGCGGAGAGTTGAGCGTCCACAGGGTCCCTTCAGGCTTTGGGCTTCGCGGCGAGCATCCGGTCCAGTGCGACCTTCGCGTGCACCGAGACCTCGGGCTCCACACTGACCTGGTTGTGCACTTCTCCGGCCACCAGCTCCTCCAGCACCCAGGCGAGGTAGCCCGGATGGATCCGGTACATGGTGGAACACGGACAGATCACCGGATCCAGGCAGAAGATGGTCCGGTCCGGGAACTGCGCGGCGAGCCGATTGACCATGTTGATCTCAGTGCCGACCCCGATGCGGTCCCCCGGGGCGCAGGCGGCGATGAACTTCTGGATCGCATCGGTGGACCCGGCGGCGTCGGCGGCATCGACCACCGGCATCGGACATTCCGGGTGCACGATGATCTTCACCCCCGGATCAGCCGCGCGGGCCTGGCTGATCTGGTCCACGGTGAAGCGCCGGTGCACCGAGCAGAAGCCGTGCCAGAGCAGGACCTTGGCCTCGCGCAGCTGCTCCGCGGTGTTCCCGCCCAGGGCCTTGCGCGGATTCCACAGCGGCATCTGCTCCAGCGGCACGCCCATCGCCTTGGCGGTATTGCGGCCCAGATGCTGATCGGGGAAGAAGAGCACCCGGTGGGCGCGCTCAAAGGCCCACTCCAGCACGGTGGAGGCGTTGGAGGAGGTGCAGACGATCCCGCCGTGGCGGCCGCAGAACGCCTTCAGCGCCGCCGAGGAGTTCATATAGGTCACCGGCAGGATCGACAGCTTGCCCTCGGCGTCCGGGAGCGTGTTCTCCGGATCCACGCCGTAGGTCTCGCAGATCTCCTCCCAGGCGGTCTCCACCGAGGACTCATCGGCCATGTCCGCCATGGAACACCCGGCCGCAAGGTTGGGCAGGATCACCGCCTGTTCCGGGGCGGAGAGGATGTCGGCGGTCTCGGCCATGAAATGGACCCCGCAGAACACGATGGTCTTCGCCTCCGGCTTGCTCAGCGCGGCGTTGGCCAGCTGGAAGGAGTCGCCCACGAAGTCGGCATGCGCGATGACCTCGTCACGCTGGTAGAAGTGGCCCAGGATGACCAGCTCTTCGCCGAGCGTGGCCTTCGCGGCGAGGATTCGCTCCTGCAGCTCCGGCTCCGGCATCAGCTGGTAGCGCTCGGGCAGCTGACCGGGTCTCGAGACCGGGTCCGGGAGGCGATCTGCCTGGGAGGATCCAGGCCCGTAGCCCGGCACGGTGTCGAAGTCCCAGGGCCCGGCGGCGAGCTTGGTGTTGCAGCTGTCCTTCGGGGACAGGGTGATCAGGTCATGGACCGAGGCGGTCATGGTGTCTCCTGGATGGTGAGGGTGTAGCGGGTGCGGTCGGAGTTGGAGCGGTAGAGCCGCGGCGGGCGGTGCGCGGTGCCGGTCATGCGCTCGCCGGTGTCCTCCACGGAGCGTTGCGCCAGGATCTGGCGGCGGAAGTTGGAGGGGTCCAGGGCCCGGTTGAGGATCGCCTCATAGACTCGGCGCAGCTCCGCCAGGGGGAACTGTTCCGGCAGGAAGGCGTGGGCGATGGGGGAGTAGGTGACCTTCGCGCGCAGCCGGTCCAGCGCGTAGGCCAGGATCACACCATGGTCGAAGGCCAGCACGCCGGCCTCCTCGGCGATGTCGTCGGCGGGGAACCACTCCAGGTTCTCGCCCTCCACCGCGTCGGTGTCCTCGTCCTGACGCACCAGGGCCCAATAGACGATGGACACCACCCGGGTGCTGGAGGGGGAGCGGTCCACGTTGCCGAAGGCATAGAGCTGCTCCATGTGCCGCGGAGCCAGCCCGGTGGTCTCCAACAGTGTGGCGCGGGCGGAGCTGACCAGGTCCTGCTCGGGTTCCAGCGGCCCGCCGGGCAGCGCCCACTGTCCCAGAAAAGGCTCCCGGATCCGACGCACCAGAGGCAGCCAGAGGGTGAGCTCACCGGTGTCCGGGTGCGGGCGCAGCGCGAAGACCACCGTGCTCACGGCGAGCTCGGTCTGCAGGTTCGACGGCGCGGCCATGGCAGGGACTCCTTAAGGTGACAGTGACACTATGGTCCAGGTCATATGGTCACGTCAACCTGAAGGGCCCCAGTTGATCCTCTCTGGAGTTGTGTTCCGTGCGCTCAGTCAGCGAGTCCGGCTTGGACCTCCTCGAGGAAGCCGGGAGTCTCGGTGAGCTGGCGCGCGAACTTCGCAGCGCCCTGGGGTGCCAGGTGGATGGCGTCCCGGCTGTCGCCGTCTCCCCACCAGTCCCCGAACTCATCCACGGCGAACAGCGGGACCTCGTGCGGGGTGGTCAGAGCCTGTGCCGCGTCCTGACGGCGCGCGTCGTAGTCTCGCCCGGCCTCCTCCAGGTTCGCCTGGTGGACCGGCGTGTAGGGGATCTCGAAGGCAAGCACGGTGACCCCGTGGCCGCGCAGCAGCTCAGCGGCCTCGCCGAAGTCGGCGACAGCTTCATCGTGCACCGTCGGGAAGCCGGGGAATCCCCGCTCCATCCGGGTATCGCTGATCTGCCGGGCCTCGGCCGCACTAACCCCCGGGTGGATCATGAAACCATCCGAACGCAGCTGGCTGCCTTCCTTGATCCGCAGGCTGGTCTGCGCCGGCTGGCCCTCCTGAGCCCGTACCACCTGGTCCCCGCCGGTGCGGAATCGAAACAGCGGATCGGCGACGTCGCGCTCGCACCTCGCGGTGTCGGCCTCGCCCCAGTCCTCGCTGCCGGGCCGCTCACATCCCTCCACCAGCGAAGAGAACGGAGACTTCGCGCCCTCTGAGGTGTAGAAGTCGTCATCCTCGGCCGCGCGGGTCGAGATGCCCATCAGCGCGACGGAGGCCAGATCCTCGAGGCTGACCACGTAGTGCGCGAGCAGGAGATTCATGCCCCACCGGGCCCTGCTGCTGGCCCCGTTGAAGGCAGTGACCTCCTCACCAGCGGCTTCCGAGAGGAGATTCCCCAGTTCGGCGGGGTCGAGGCCCTGCTGAGTCATGGAGTCACCGAAGATGATCACATCGGGCGCGGGATCGGCGACGCGCAGAGCATTGGTCATCGTCTCAAACGCACCGCCGTGGGCCGGCGCCAGAGGGAGCAGATCCCTGGCCGTCCAGTCCTCCAGCTGCTCAGGCGTCACATCCTGAGTCAAAGCTTGGTTGAACGTCACGGTGGGGAAGCTGTCTTCATCTGTGGAGGATGACGCGCCGTAATCTGCGCCCGGGCCGTCCTCCTCGGCGGCGCCGCTCTCACACGCCGAGAGCAGCAGGATCAGGGCGGTGCCCAGGAAAGCGGCTCGAGGACCGGTCATGGGCACACAGTAGCAAGCACCTGACCGGCCACCTAGGTCTGCCTCTGTAGGTGCGCCGGCGGAAAGCGCGGCGCGGGTTCGTTGCTTGGTTCTACGAGCCGGGGGCATCGGCGCGTTCTACGTGCCCGGACCATCGGCGCGGAAGACTTCCCGGAGCGCTTTGCCAGGCGCGCCCGATGGGCGGGGTGGCAGGGTCTCCCCGTTCGTATGCCTGCGGTGAGTCTCGGCCTAGCCTCTGGTGACGAAGACGTTGTATGAGACCTGGATGGCTCCTTCGGGGAGTTCGGCGCTGTCCGGGCGAACACGGTAGTCCCACCCGTCGCCGTTGCTGACACTCACCTCATCACCCGTCGAACAGCCGGTGACCCACCTGTCGTCGTCTGGATAGACGACCAGGCATGTTCCCCCGACGTTCGCCCCAAGGCCGAGCCACAGCTCCGAGTCCTCGTGTTCTCCCACCCATCGAACGGATTCAGGATCAAGGTCATGGTCATGGATCGCGTCTGGAAGAGGCTTCTCGCTGGTGGCATCTTCCGTCAGATCTGAGTACCTCTCTGTGGGTTCTGAGCATCCAGATGTGCCGATGAGTGCGGTGAGGGCAATGGTCAGAGCAGGGAGCTGATGACGGAATTCCACGGTGCAACTATCGCATATAAGAAACGGTTTTCGACAGATCCTGCGGCCGCACCGCCGTCGGTCACCCCCTCAGAGCCGCATGCTGTACACGGCCCGCACCGGGATGGGTCCGGCTAGGTCATCCGCGACACGGTGCATCCCGAGCTTCTGAGCGACCCGTTCAGAGGCGCGATTCTCCGGGTGCAAGATCGCCACCAGCTCGGTCTCAGGGGTGTGGTCCCGGGCGAAGGCCCGACAGGCGAGCGCAGCCTCGGTGGCGTAGCCCCGGTTCTGCCGCTCTGCTCGGACCCGGAAACCGACCTCAAGCTTGGGGACCCCGTTCACGGACTGCCAGGTGAGCCCGCAGTCGCCGAGGAATTCACCCTCGAGCGTCTCGATGATCCACAGGCCATAGCCGTGCTCGGCATAGCGCTGCTGGTTCCGCTGGATCCACGCCTCAGCCTCTGCCCGGGACTTCGGCGCCGGGTAGTAGTGCATCACCACCGGGTCACCGAGCATCGCAGCCATATCCTCCAGGTCAGCCTCGGTCATGGGACGGAACCTGAGTCGCGCGGTGTGCGGTGGAATGCTCATGGGAGCAAGAATAGGCGGAGCGTCGGCAAAGGAGAGACTGGACATGGTGCTACCTGGATGGCTCGCCGACGGCGCCGCCAAGCTGATGCAGCGGGCTCCCCACGGCCCTCGGATCCCTGCAGAGATCTCCTTCACCGAGCTGCCTGCCACCACCGAGGAGATCACCGTCCCCACCCGCCATGGACCGCCGAACCGGAACGGCCCTGGGACGGGAGCAGACTGGCTCTCGGGGGTCAGTCTGCAGGTGGCGCACTGGCCGCGGCAGCGGCCCGGCTGGCCTTCGAAGCGCGAGGAGGCTGGAAGATACGCCCAGCGGCTGCGTGCGGCGGATGCCCTGATCGAGCACCTCGATCTCCGGGGAGTGGGCCACGCGTTCAACATGGGCGGCGCCGGCCCCGACGTCGTGGAGCCGGTGTACGAAAAGATCGTCGAATCAACCCGTCTTGTGTTCGACTCAGCGAGGTAGTCTCGCGCCATGAAGATCGCTTCCCGGGGAGTCACCGCGTCACCCAGCAAAAGGTCCTTTCTGATACCACGACAGAGCGTCGCCTTCGCTGCCGCCGTCGCCCTAGTGACCACCGGGTGCGCAGTCGCCCCTGAAACCACCGTCGTGGAGAGTTCAGGTGAGAAGCGGACTGTCTACTGGGAGGACCACCCCGGGGACGCTTCCACGGATGACGAAGACGTCCTAGCCGCACCGACGCCGGAAGAGGTCGAGGAGCGTCAGAGCCAGCTCTTCGACGATCTCGGGAAGATGCTCCGCGAGGACTATGGACTCGTCTGGGGCCCTCGCGGGGAGTCCGGATGGTACGACTTCCCTGGTAATGGCTACGGCGGTGAGTCTCTTCTGGCCACCTACAACTCTGCGGCCTGGACGGCCGAGGACGTGCCCGAGGGTCCCGACGCCTGGCGGGAGCTGCTCCACGCCGTGGACGCGGTGCTCATCGAACATGAGCTTGGCGGCCTGGTTCTCTTCCACGAGTCTTCGTTGTACGCGGAGGACGAAGCGTGGCAGGGGGAGGAGTTCGAGAGGTTGGGCACCAACGATCCCGACCAGTTCTGGGAGTGGACTGCCGAGTCCTCGAACGGCTCCCAATGGGTGTCGGTGGTCCTCACCGACGCCAGCAAGGATCCGAGCGGCGAAGCGGCCGAGTCGCTGCGAGAGATCGACTGGCCGGAGCGGTCGGTCCAGATCGACTACGGAGTCACGACGGTGCGTCAGGGTCAACGGGAAGAGTTCCAGCGGGCAGTGCAACCCTTCGACGGTCTGGCGAAGCCCGCAGGCACCCACTCGGACTGAACCTGAGGAGGCCTAGAACACCACGATCGGCTTGAGCGTGGTCCCCGCGGCAGAGTCGGCGAACGCCTTGTTGATCTCAGCGAAGGGGTAGCTCTTGGTGAGCTTGTCGAAAGGGAGCTCTCCATTTTGGTGCAGCGCGATCAGGCGCGGAATGAACTCCTTAGGCACCGCGTCGCCCTCGATCACCATGCTGATGGTGATGCCAGAGACAAGCAGTGTGCCGATGTCGAAGGGCGCCTCGGTGCCCAGCTTGGCGGCGCCGACCAGGGCCCCGTGGCCCTGAACCCCGAGGGACTTCGTCATCTGGGAGAACACCGGGGGCACGCCCGTGGTGTCTAATGCGTACTCCGCGCCGCCACCGGTGATCTTCTTGACCGCCTCGACGGGGTCTACCTCCTTGGAGTTCACGGTATGGGTCGCGCCCAGCTCCTCGGCGAAATCCAGCCGCTCGGCGACGATGTCGACCATGATGATCGTCGTGGCTCCGGCGGCCCTGGCCGCGAGCATCCCGGCCATGCCGACTGCCCCGGTCCCAAAGATCACGATGGAGGAACCGGGCTTGGGGCGCAGCACGTTGAGCACCGCGCCGGCGCCGGTCATGATGCCGCAGCCCAGCGGTCCCAACAGCTCAAGCGGAGCGTCCTGGGGAACCTTGACCGCACCCTGGGCGGGAACATTGGTGTACTCGGCGAAGGAGGACTGGCCGAAGAAGTGCGAGCCCACCGACTGCCCTGACTCGGAGCTGAAAGCGGTGGAGCCGTCCTCGCGCTGCGCGCCGAAGTTGTGGTCGTAGAAGGTCTCGCAGTACATCGGGTGACCCGAGAGGCACTGCTGGCAGGATCCGCAGAAGGACGGCCCGAGGACGACCTTGTCACCGACCTCGAAGCCTGACACCGCAGAGCCGATCTGCTCGACGACGCCGGCACCCTCGTGGCCCAGCACCACGGGCTGGGGTACCGGGTACCACTGGTCGCGGATGATCGCGTCAGTGTGGCAGACGCCGGAGGCGACCATCTTGATCCGGAGTTCATCGGGGCGGGGCTCATCGAGGGTCAGCTCGCGGAACTCCAGGTCGGTTTCGGGGGCGACGGCGACTGCTGCCTGGGTCTTCATAGGTGCTCCTTCATCGAGAGATGTCAGGACGGTGACGAGTGGCCAATAAGTTCCGCCACACCCAACATCGCATCCTCACCGGGTGGGCGACGCGGCCTGGCGACGTTACGCCCACGCTACTCCCCGGGCGGATCCGGGGTGCAGAATTTGCCCCCTCCGTCCTCGTGAGGTGCGCAACCTGGATCGGTCGCACCTCTATGCGATGTCCCAGCGTTATTTCGGCCCAAAGTCATGGGACATGGCATACGGATGCGACAGATTGCCGCGAGGCGGCCCGAGGTGTCCCGGGGCGATGCGTGGTGTCCCGAGGAGGCCCGAAACGGCCCCGACCGGTCCCATGCGGGTCCGGTGTGCCGGCAGCGCGTCGCGGGCGCAGGCGGCGCCGGGTCACGCCCCACTGTCAGCTGTGACCGCCCTCTCAGCGCCGCGGGAGAATTCAACTCTCTCGCGGCGGAAGCGTAGAGTCAGAGATGTGATGGAAGCAGATACCAAGCAGATCCTCAAGCAGGCCTTGTCGCGACGCACGATCGCAGTGATCTCGCATCCGGATGCGGGCAAGTCCACGTTGAGCGAGGCGCTGCTGCTGCACTCCAACGCGATCACCGAGGCCGGTGCGATCCATGGCAAGGCGGGCCGCCGGGGCACCGTCTCGGACTGGATGGAGATGGAGAAGGCCCGCGGGATCTCCGTCAGCTCTGCCGTGCTCCAGTTCACCGTCGGGGACGCGATCGTGAACCTGGTGGACACCCCCGGGCACGCAGACTTCTCCGAAGACACGTTCCGCGTGCTTGCAGCGGTGGACGCGGTGATCATGCTCATCGACGCCGCCAAGGGCATGGAAACCCAGACCATGAAGCTCTTCGAGGTCTGCAAGGCCCGCGGACTGCCGGTGATCACCGTGATCAACAAGTGGGACCGCCCGGGCCAGGATGCCCTGGAGCTGGTCGACGAGATCCTCACCCGCACCGGTATGCGCTCGATGCCGCGGAACTGGCCCGTCGGAGACTCCGGGCACATGCTGGGTCTGCTGAACCCCGAGGCGATGACCATGAACCGCTACACCCGCGCCCCCGGCGGCGCGAAGAAGGTCCTCGCTGAGAAGCTCTCCGCGGAGACCGCCGAGGCCGAATATCCACTCGAGTTCCAGACCGCAGTGGAGGAGTCCTCACTGCTGGAGCTCGAGGATCAGTTCTACGACCGCGACGCCTTCCTCGCCCAGGAGGCTACCCCGCTGTTCTTCGCCTCAGCGGTGCAAAACATCGGCGTCGAAGAGCTGCTGCACTTCATCATGGAACAGGGGCCGCCGCCGCAGGCTCGCCCCGACGCCGAGGGCACCCCGTATGAGCTGACCTCTGACTTCAGCGGCTACGTCTTCAAGGTCCAGACCGGCATGGACAAGGCCCACCGGGACCGGATCGCGTTCATGCGGATCTGCTCCGGAGTCTTCGAACGCGGCATGGTCGCCACCCACGCCCAGTCCGGGAAGCCGTTCCCCACCAAATATTCCCAGCAGGTCTTCGGCCGGGACCGCACCACCGTGGACACCGCCTGGCCCGGCGACGTCGTCGGCCTGGTCAACGCCTCCACGCTGCGTCCCGGAGACACCCTTCATGCCGGGCAGTCCGTGCTGTTCCCGCCGTTCAAACCCTTCGCCCCGGAGCACTTCCGGGTGGGCAAGACCGGGGACGCCTCCAAGCACAAGCAGTTCCGCAAAGGCATCGAGCAGCTGGACCGCGAAGGCGTCATCCAGGTGTTCTACTCCGAACGGCGCGGCCAGCAGCGCCCGGTGCTCGGCGCCGTCGGGCCCATGCAGTTCGAGGTCGTCTCAGCCCGGATGGAATCCGACTTCGGCGCCGCGGTCTCCTTCGACGCTCTGGACTACTCGGTGGCCCGAGACATCGACGACGAGGCGGCGGCAATCCTGAGTGAACGCCAGGACTGCGAAGTGCTCTACCGCAACGACGGCACACCTGTGGCGTTGTTCCGTGACCCGTGGAGGCTGCGCACCGTCCAGCGCGACCATCCGCACCTGCTCCCGGATCCTCCGGGCAGCGCCACCAGCGCGTCGGTCTCCGCACGGAGGTGACCGATCGCCGAGGGCTGCAGGCATCGCATGCAGAACCCTCTTGGAAGGACCACCATGCACGCCGGGAGCACTCCCCGCAGATGCCCATCAACGCCGTCAAGCTCGACTGAGGTCGCTGGCCGGTGAGGGCTGGCAGGTGCACCTCATCGGCGTAGCCTGGAATCCATGGTCAGGATGCACAGCACCGCCGCCATCGAGCGCACCACACATCGTGGCTGGGACCAGTGGGTCACCGCCCTCGACGACGCCGGGGCCGCCGCCCTGCCGCACCGTGAGATCGTCGGGATCGTCTATGACCACATGCCGGCCCACGTGGAGAACCACGGGTGGTGGGCCCAGAGCGTCGCAGTCGCCTATGAGCAGCACCACGCGCTGCGCCGGCCGGGGGAGACCCGCCCCGGGGAGTTCCAGGCCTCGGTCTCGAAGACCTACGCCGGGAGCATGGACGCCGCGTTCCAGGCCTGGTTGGACCTGGTCGCCGGGCGCGGGGACTTCGGCGGTGTCGCGATCACAGGCGAGCCCGGCACCTCGGCCACCGAACGGTGGCGGTATTGGCGGGCCGGCCTGGCCGACGGCTCCCGGGTGGCCGTGACCATCTCGGAGAAGTCCCAGGAGAAGTCCTCGGTCGGGGTCGGACACACCAAGCTGGGCTCGCCCGAAGAGGTCGCCCGCTGGAAGCTGATCTGGCGGGAGCTGCTGGGCGAGCTCTAGGCGATCCGCGCGCTCAGAACAGGTGCGGCATCTCCTGGCGCAGCCGATCCTCCAGCAACGGGGCCAGAGATTCGATGTAGTGGTTAGAGAGGTGGCTCTTGTCGTAGTAGACGGCCACGTTGCCGATCACCGCCGGGCAGACCTGGTCCTCGCAGAGATGCTCGGTCATGTCCAGGGTGTAGAGGCCGGCGGGCAGGTCGGGTGCGGTGAGTGGGTTGTCCTGCTGATAGCTCACCGGGTCCATTCCGCAGCTCTGCGCGTCCCCGCCCTCGGCCAGGCAGTCCGCCACGGAGTCTTCACGTCGGGGGGTGCCGCGCATCAGCAGCACCTCGGAGCCGCGATCCATGATCTGTTGCCATTTCTCGGGCGCCCCGGACTCGATGTTCTCCGGGCCGTCGTCGTTGGGCACTCGGCTGCCTGCGGTAAAGACCAGGTCCGGGCTGCGCTCGGTGATCACATCGAGAAGATTCAGGTTCCACTCATGGCACTGGTTGCCCTCAGGGTCGGTGGGCTCGGTGAGCAGGCACGCGGACTTGTCAGCGATCAGAAGCTCCCAGTTGTGCTCCGCCGCGAGGATCCGCCAGGCGTGGTGCCACTGTCCGGCGTGTGAACCCCCGGTGATCATCACCGTCAGGTCAGGCTCGGCAGGACTGTCAGGATCTTCGCAGACCAGGACCTCCCCGCGGTTCTCGCCGTCGCCGAACTCCTGCCGGCAGCCCCAGTCGTAGTAGTCCGGACGAGTCTGCGCCAGGGTCTGCACATCGGGGATGAACTCCACACCCTTAGGGGCCTCGACGCCCTCCAGGGTCGCCAGCGCCCCCGGATAGTCCTCCTGTTCCAGCTCCGCCAGAGCGGGAACCGAGCTGCGCTGGGTCTGCATCTGGTGGATGCTGAAGCTGCTCGCCGCACCCCCGATCAGCAGCACCGTCGCCGCGAAGGCCAGAGGAACCCGCGGCGGGATCCGCGATGCGGACCGGCTCAGAGGCTGCTCCACCCACCGGTGGGTCAGATACGCCAACACCAGAGAGACGGTGAGCACGATCAGCGCCCCGCGCCCCCCGAGCGTCGAGTAGTCCCGGATCTCGAGATAGAGGATCAGCAGCGGCCAGTGCCAGAGGTAGAGCGCGTAGGCATGATCACCGATCCAGCCGAACGGCCGGGTGGAGAGCACCCGGGTCGCCGATCCAGCGGAATCCTTCGCGCCCCCGTCGGGGCCTGCCGCAGCCAGCACCAGGGTCAGGCCCAGCAGCGGCCACAGCGCCCAGGGGCCGGGGAACAACTGTGCCCCGTCGAAGAGGAAGCCGGTGCTGACGATCAGGCCGACCCCGGCCCAACCGGCGACGCCCCGCAGGCGCCGCGGAAGTCTCAGCCAGGAGCCCAGCAGTGCCAGCATCCCGCCGAAGCCGAGCTCCCAGAGGCGGGTACGGGTCATCAGGTATGCCTCATCCTGGTTGACCTGTCCCTGCACCGCCGCGTAGCAGAAGGAGACCAGCACGATCAGCCCGGTCATCACCGCCATCACCGCGATCGGGCTGCGCCGGATCCGCTTGGAGATCATGACCGCGGCCAGTGCCACCAGGGGCCAGAGCAGGTAGAACTGGCCCTGCACCGAGAGTGACCAGAAGTGTTGGAACGGACTCGTCTCGGGTCCGGCCGCACCATAGGTCAGCTGCGAGCTGATCAGTTCGAGATTCTCGAAATAGAGCAGCGAGGCGCGGGCCTCAGCGAGAAGCTGCGCGTGCCGGGTCTCCGGGAACACGAAGAGCCCGGCGAGGGTGGTCACCAGGATGACCAGGGCTGCCGCAGGGAGCAGCCGTCGGGCAAGCCGGGCCAGGTAGCGGCCGACCTTGATCGTCCCGCCGCTCTCGACGGCTTCGCGCAGCAGCATCGCGGTGAACAGGAGGCCCGAGATGGCGAGGAAGATGTCGATCCCGCCGGAGACTCGACCGGCGCCGAAGAGGTGAAAGACCACCACCCCGAGGATCGCAAGGCCGCGCAGCCCATGGAGCTCCGGACGGTACCGGCGTTCCGGCGCCACCCAGGAGGCGGCCGGGTCCAGGGCGGGAGCGTGGTCGCTCGCCGGTGCGGGGTGGCGCAAAGTCATCCTGCCCTAGGTCGAAGCCAGACGTGCCGACTCACTGACCGCTTGGTTGTACAGGGTATCGAGTCGTGAGCCAGTTCACCGCAGGCGGGCCTGAAGTGCAACTCCGACGTGCGCCCGAGAGGCCGCTGATCAGGGCCTCAGCTGATTACTGACGGGTTTCTCGGCACGCGATCGACCGGCCTCACAGCGGTGCCGGAGCAGTTCCTGCTATCTCCGGGCCCCGGCCTGGTAGCGGCCCAACGTGGCGTCGCGGAACTCGTAGAAGCGCCCCTGCTCGATGCTGGCCCGGATGTCATCGACCATCTTGATCGTGTAGTGCTCGTTGTGGATCGTGCACAGGGTGTTGTAGAGCATCTCCTTGGCCTTGAAGAGGTGATGCAGATAGGCCCGGGTGTAGTTCTGGCAGGTGTAGCAGGTGCACTCATCATCGATGGGGGAGAAGTCCCGTTTGAACCGGGCCTGCGGGATGTTGAAGCGACCATCGGGGTGATAGACCCGGCCAGTGCGCGCCACCCGGGAGGGCGAGACGCAGTCGAAGGTGTCGGCACCGTTCTCGATCGCGGTGAAGAAGTCTTCGGGCTCGGAGATGCCCAGCAGGTGGCGGGGCTTGTCCTCCGGGAGCTCCTCGGCCATCCAGCTCACGATCACCCCGAGGTTCTCCTTGTCCAGGGCGCCGCCGATCCCAAAGCCGTCGAAGCTCTGTCCGTTGATCTCCATGGAGCCCAGATCCTTGGCCGCCTTGCGGCGCAGATCTTCGTACTGGGCGCCCTGCAGGACCCCGAAGAGCGCCTGGTAGGGGCGGTGGCTGCGTTCTTCGGTGAGATCGCGGTGCGCGACGAGGCAGCGTTCCGCCCAGAGTCGGGTGCGCTCCAGCGAGGTCTCCTGGTAGTCACGGGTGTTGAACAAGGTGGTCAGCTCGTCGAAGGCGAAGATGATGTCCGCGCCGATCTCATGCTGGAGCTTCATCGAGATCTCCGGGGTGAACCGGTGGGTGGTGCCGTCGATATGAGACTTGAAGGTGACGCCGTCGTCGTCGACCAGTGCGAGCCGCTGCTTGTTCGGAGCCACGGCGGCGTCATTGGGCACCACGGAGGCGTCCATGCTGATGACCTTCTTGAACCCGGCGCCCAGGCTCATCACCTGGAACCCGCCGGAGTCGGTGAAGGTGGGCAGCGGCCAGTTCATGAACCGGCCCAGGCCCCCCGCGGCGTCGAGCACATCGGTGCCGGGCTGCAGGTTCAGGTGATAGGCGTTGGCCAGCGCCGCCTGGGCGCCGACCTCGAGGATCTCGTCCGGACGCACCGATTTGATCGTGGCCTTGGTGGCCACCGGGATGAAGGCGGGTGTCTTGATGTCACCGTGCGGGGTCCGAATGGTGCCGGTGCGCCCCAGTGCGCCCGGGATCCTGGCCTCCACCGCGAAGCCGAAGGAGTCCCGTCCGGCCTGGGGGTGCGGCGCGCCCTCCTGTGATGCGGACCCCTGCGAAGCGGACTCCTGCGATGCGGTGTCCTCAGGGGTGGTCCTCTGGAGCGGGTCGGACGGGGTCTCGGTGTTCAGCTGATTCGGCACCCGGTCAGTCTAGGCGAGGGTCCTATGCTTATCCGGTGCCTACAGACTCCTCCCGCACCGCTTCGCTGACCTCACGGCTGAACATCCTCTGGCGAAGCACCGCCGAGGCCCTTCCCGGCGTGGCGCTGGCGCTGATCCTCGCGGTCGCCGCGCACCGGTTGATCGCAGAGCTGATCCCGGTGGTCTCCGGACTGCTGATCGCGGTGCTCGCCGGGATCGCGCTGCGCAGTCTGGGCTGGGTGCCGTCCTGGGCTGAACCGGGTCTGCGCTGGGCGGCGAAGAAGCTGCTGCGCGCCGGGATCGTGCTGCTCGGGCTTCAGCTGGCTCTGGGGGATCTGCTCGGGCTGGGCTGGGAGGTGCTTGTCGTCGTCGCGCTGACTGTGGCGGTGACCTTCTTCGGGATGATCGCGCTGGGCCGTGCGCTCAACGCGCCGCGGGGCATGACCATGCTGCTGGCCACCGGCACCGCGATCTGCGGGGCCTCTGCGGTGGCCGCCGCGGCGGCGGCGATCGACCGCGGCGACGGCAAGGACGACGACGGCGCTCCCGTCCAGTCCGCGGCTGCGGCGGCAGTCGCCGTGGTCACCCTCTACGGCACCCTGGCGCTGCTGGCGCTGCCTGCGCTCGGGGCGCTTCTGGGTCTGGGAGAGGAGGCGATTGGTGTCTGGATCGGGGCCAGCGTCCACGAGGTGGGACAGGTGGTCGCCGCCGGGGGAGTGGTGGGCGCCGCGGCGCTGGCCACCGCGACGCTGGTGAAGCTGGCCCGGGTGGTGCTGCTGGCCCCGGTGGTGGCAGGGATCAGTCTGAGCCGGCGACAGCGACGCGCTGCCGCCGCGGGTGGGGAGCAGGGGCCGCGGCCGCCGCTGATCCCGCTCTTCGTGCTGGGCTTCTTGGCGATGATGGCGCTGCGCTCGGTGACCGAACTGCCGAACTCGGCCCTCGACTTCTCCGCGGAGGTGACCACGATGCTGCTGACCACTGCGATGGTCGGCGTCGGGGCCTCGGTGGACCTGCGGCGACTGCTGCGGGAGGGCGGGTCTGCGCTGGTCCTCGGCGCCGGCGGCACGGTGCTCGCGGTGGGGACCGGGCTGGCATCGGTGCTGCTGCTGGTGGGCTGACCTCGACAGTGATTCGAATCTATGTTCGAATAGCTCCATGAGGTGGCAGGGTCAGGCGGTGCAGGAGGGTGAGGCGGCTGCGCTCATCCCGCTCAAAGGGCTGATGCGCTCGGTGCGCACCCCGGAGTTCGAGGGTGTGACTTTCCACGAGGTGGCCGCGAAGACCGCGCTGAACAAGGTGCCGGGTCAGTCGAACATGCCCTTCTCCTGGACTGTGAATCCCACCCGGGGCTGCCTGCATCAGTGCGTGTACTGCCTGAGTCCGGAGACACTGATTCTGATGGCGGACGGTCGCCAGAAGCTGCTCCGGGATGTCAGGGTGGGGGATGCCGTCGTTGGCACAGAGTTCGATGGCAAGTATCGCCGGTTCGTCCGTTCGGAAGTGTCGGCGAAATGGCGCACGGAGAAACCTGCTTTCCACGTCACCCTCCGTGACGGCACAGAAATTGTGGCCAGCGGAGACCACCGGTTCCTGACAGAGCGTGGCTGGAAGTATGTGGCCCCTTCCGAGGAGGGGGCGCGGCGTCCAGCTCTGACGGACCACAACCGACTCATGGGCTTCGGGCTCGGCATGTCTGCTGAGTCGTATTCGGAGCCGGCGGACGCAGGAGCTGTGGCGAGCCCCGTGGGAAGCCTGGTGGAGACCAGCGACTCCTTGTCGATCACCGGGATCGAGGCGCTGGGCCGCAGTGAATCTCTGATTGACATCACCACCAGCACCGGTGACTTCATCGCCAACGGTGTGGTGAGCCACAACTGCTTCGCGCGGAAGACCCACGAGTACCTCGACCTCGACGCAGGACGCGACTTCGACACCCAGATCATCGTGAAGACCAATGTCGCTGAGGTGCTGCGCGCCGAGCTGCACCGGCCCTCCTGGAAGCGCGAACACGTGGCGCTGGGGACCAACACCGATCCCTACCAGCGCGCCGAGGGCCGCTACCAGCTGATGCCCGGAATCATCCGGGCGCTCGCAGACTCCGGGACGCCGTTCTCCATCCTGACCAAGGGGCCGCTGCTCAAGCGGGATCTTCCGCTGCTGCAGGAGGCCGCTAAGCAGGTGCCCGTCTCGGTGGCCGTGTCCCTGGCCGTGCTGGATCCTGAGCTGCAGCAGAAGGTGGAGCCGGGAACACCTGACCCGCGGGCGAGGCTGAATCTGATCCGATCGATCACCGACGCCGGGCTGGAGTGCTCCGTGCTGGCCATGCCGATCCTGCCCTGGCTGACCGACGGCGACGAGCGCATCGACGCGCTGCATGCCGCGCTGGCCGAAGCCGGAGCCAGCTACGTCACCACCGGGGCGCTGCACCTGCGCCCCGGCGCCAGGGAGTGGTTCATGGCGTGGCTGGCCAGGGAGTATCCGGCGCTGGTGGCGAAGTATCGCCGGATCTACGGCGGGGGGTCCTATGCCTCCAAGGAGTACCGGCACTGGCTGGCTGACTCGGCGCGCGCGGCCAGGCGTCGCCACGGCTTCGACGCGCCCGCGGACCTGATGTGGCGGGAACGCAATGATCCGGACTCCCCGGTGCCGGCGCAGGGTGGACTCGCTGGCGCCGCGGCGGGGCCGGCGCAGCCGGCACTCTTCTGACGCAGCCCATCCCGTAGTCTGGTTTGCATAAGCAACTAAAGCGGCGGATGAGTGTTCTGCTCGATCGTCGCCCCGACGCCTCAGGAGTGCCATGACGTTCACCCACGCCGAGACCTTCACCACCAGACCCACCCTGCAGGGCCACTTCGGGATGACCGCCTCCACGCACTGGCTGGCCACGGCCTCCTCGCAGGCAGTGCTGGAACGCGGCGGGAACGCCTTCGACGCCGCGGTGGCCGGGGCCTTCGTGCTGCATGTGGTGGAACCGCATCTGAACGGGCCCGGCGGCGATATGGTCGGGATCTTCGCCACCGCAGACGCCGGGTCGACGCCGCAGGTGCTCATGGGCCAGGGCCCTGCGCCGGCCGGGGCGCTGATCGAGCACTACCGAGCGCTCGGGCTGGAGAGTGTCCCGGGTGCCGGTGCCCTCGCCGCGGCCATCCCGGCCGCCGTCGACGCCTGGTTGGTGCTGCTGCGCGACCACGGGACTTTCAGCCTCGCCGAGGTGCTCGACTACGCCATCGGCTACGCGCAGGAGGGTCACCCGATCCTTCCCGGTGCGGTCCGGGCGATCCGGGCCGTCGCCGAGCTCTTCCAGGAGCACTGGCCGACCTCGGCCGCGCTGTGGATGCCCGAGGGCAAGGTCCCCGAGCCCGGGCAGATCATCCGCAACCCCGAGTACGCGCAGGTCCTGCGTGAGCTCATCGCCGCCGGTGACGGCGTCGAAGGGCGGATCGCGCAGATCGAAGCGGCCCGCACCGAGTGGAAGACCGGGCGCGTGGCCCGCTCGGCGGCCGAGTTCGTGAAGACCCCGCACCGGCACTCCGACGGCGGTGACTACGCCGGAGTGATCACCGCCGAGGACTGCGCCTCGCACAGCGCCGGCTACGAAGACCCGGTGTCCATCGAGTTCCGCGGGTACACGATCGCGAAGTCCGGCCCCTGGGGCCAGGGGCCCGCGCTGCTGCAGGCGCTGAAGATTCTCGAGGGCTACTCGGACGAACAGCTGGATCCCGGCACCGAGACCGGCGCCCACCTGACCCTGGAAGCGCAGAAGCTGGCCCTGGCCGACCGCGACACCTACTACGGAGAAGTCCCGGTGGACCTGGAACACCTGCTCTCCGAGGACTACGCCGCCCAGCGCCGCGGCTTGATCAGCGAGCAGGCCTCCGCTGAGTTCCGCCCGGGAGAGGTTCCCGGGGTGGAGCAGGTGCTGCCGGCCCTGGTGGACATCTCCGATGCGGCGACGGGCGCCGGCGCCGGGGAGCCGACCGTCTCCAGGTCAGGGGAGACCAAGGGGGACACCTGCCACATCGACGTGGTGGACCGTTGGGGCAACATCGTCTCCGCGACCCCTTCCGGGGGGTGGCTGCAGTCCTCTCCGGTGATCGAGGGTCTTGGCTTCTGCCTGGGCACCCGGCTGCAGATGACCTGGCTCGATGAGCGCTCCGCCTCTCGGTTGGAGCCCGGCAAGCGCCCTCGCACCACGCTGACCCCCACATTGGTGCTCAAGGATGGCGCACCGTGGATGGCGCTGGGCACCCCGGGCGGGGACCAGCAGGACCAGTGGCAGCTGCCGATGCTGCTGCGCATGCTGATCGGCGGTCACACCGCACAGCAGGCCATCGACGCTCCCACTCTGCATACGACGTCGATGCCCGGCTCCTTCTGGCCACGCGCCTGGGAGCCCGGCGGGGCCGTGATGGAGGACCGGCTGGGCGCCGAGGTCATCGAGGGACTGCGCCGACGAGGGCATAAGGTCACCCTCGCCGGGGACTGGGCCCTGGGTCGGCTCTCCTGTGTGACGCGGGATCCGCAGACCGGGCAGCTGGGCGCCGCCGCCAACGCCCGCGGCGCCCAGGGCTACGCCGCCGGGCGCTGAGGCGGCACGGGTGCTCAGGCGGCTCGGACGCTGAGACGGCCCGAACGCTGGTGCCGCGGCGTGTTCGATGCCACTCGGGTCCTCGCGCCGTCACGGTCCTGGTGTGAAACCCGGTGCTCTTGCGATGATGACCCTATGACCATCATCAAGATCAACGCGATCACTGTTCCTGCCGATTCCGGCGATGAACTCGGCAGCCGGTTCGCCGCGCGGCGACATTCCATGGAGGGCACCGAAGGCTTCGAGGGGTTCGAGCTGCTCAAGCCCACCGATGACCGCACCACCTGGCTGGTCATCACGCGCTGGGCCAGCGAGGAGGCCTTCGAGGCATGGCGCACCTCGCGGGACTTCCAGAACTCCCACAGCGGCGGCGAATCCGACTCCGCAGAGCCGCCCAAGAAGCCGGTGGGCATGTCCGCGGAGCTGTGGAGCTACACCACCTCAGTGACCGGCTAGGTGGAACCGGCACGGTGCTGGTAATCTAAATCGGTCGGTTGCTCGAGGAACCCAGTTCCTCGAATTGCACAGCCGGCGGGCCTCCGTAGCTCAGGGGATAGAGCGTTGGTTTCCGGTACCAGAAGTCGCAGGTTCGAATCCTGCCGGGGGCACCAGTCAGAAGAAGGTCCGCATCCTTGTCACTCAAGGGATGCGGACCTTTTTGTGTCATTCCTCAGCCGGGTGGACACCGGGGCGCAGGCGCACCGCGGCCGCACCGCGCCGCTGCTCTGCGCCGATCCCGCCGGTAGGAACAGGTCCGTGCTGGGGCTTCGCGCGCCCAGGCCAGCCCGATTCAGCCGGCGGAGCGCGCAAGCAGGGCGAGCCCCCAGCGCCGCTGCTCCCGCGAGGGCCCAAGATTCAAGCACTGGCTCAATGCCATCTGCAGCATGTTCCACTGTGGGTCCGGCCACGAGCTGTCAAGGATCTCGAAGGGTGCCGCATGGCTGAACGAGCCGTACCACACCTCGATGCGCGGGCCGCCAGAGCTCGCGGCGTCGCCGGTGAGCAGATCGACTCCCCGCACGCGAACCGTGTACCCCTCCAAGGTGGCCTCATGCGGAGGGCCATCAATGGCATGGCGTCGCAGGGCTCGAATGAGTCGGGTGGTCAGCGAAAGCGGCATCTTCTGCATAGTCATCCAGTGGTCGGCGTCACATTATGTGCTGGCCGGAATGCTATATGAACTTTAGTCTCTAGGGAATCCCGATCACGGGTGTGTCCCACCGAGGGCCGTCGCGGAGGCGCCTCTCAGACGTCGCCCGCGCTCAGGAGTCGATGCCCGCTGGCTCAGCATCGGCAGTCAGAACGCAGAACTCATTGCCCTCCGGGTCCATCATGTGGCCTGGGCGAAGGGGTCCGCGGCGTCGATGCAGAAGTTGGCGATGCGAGAGACCATGCTGCAACGGTATCTCTCTGACTGAGGCCTGATCAGGAGAAGCCCCTAACCTGGGTCTATGAACACCGCACCCGCCCAGGAAGAAGACGAGCGCGGATCCGAGTCGACGAGGCGGCGCACCTCGGCCGCCGCCCGGGAGCTCGCCGAGACTGCGAGCGGCAGAGCCTCCCGGGAACGCGCCGAGGAGCTTCAGGAACGATGGGAAGACCGGCTGGCCTGGCCGGTGCTGATCGCCGCCGTCGTCTCCGTGCCCGCGGTCTTCCTCACTCTGCTGGACGAGCCCTTCGAGATGATGGGACACGTCGGGCTCTGGATCACCAGTGTCGTGCTCATCGCCGAGACGCTTGTGCTGTTCCTGGTCTCACCCAGGAAGATCGACTGGCTGCTGCGCAACTGGTGGCTGGTGGGCCTGAGCGGGCTCGTCGTCGTCGCCGTGGTCTTCAGCATCGGCCCGATGCAGCTGCTGCGGCTGCTTCGCAGTGTCGGCGCGCTGCGGGTGCTGCGCGCGAAGCAGGTCGCCAAGGCCGGTCATTCGCTCCAGAAGGTGGGAGCGTCGCGGTGGTGGCAGCGCCTGGGCACGATCCTGGCCACGTTCGTGGTGACCGCATTCGTCGTGGTGGCGCTCGTGGACCCGGAGTCCCCGGCCCGGTCGTTCTTGGATGACCTGGTCGGTGAGGAATGGGCCATCCCCGCCGCCATCGGCGCCGGCCTGTTGCTCTTCGGCGCGACCTACCTGCTGGTGCGCCAGCCGAAGACCTCCGAGAACTCAGAGCAGCGGGCCTAGACCAGGGTCCTGGCGGGCCACCGCCGCCGAGCCCGCCGGACCACCTTCAGCCGAGCTCGGCTGCTTCTGCGCTCGCGCTCGGGGGGCGCATCCCAAACCTGCTGTGGATCGTCTAGGGGTGCTCATTCAATGTAAAGCTGCCAGGCATGACCGTCTGGATCCGCGACGAGAGCTTCGAATCCCCACGGCTGAAGGGTCGGCGGCGTCAGCACCGTGCCACCGGCACCGCGCAGGACCTCGGCGGTGGCCCTGACCTGCTCGGCGTCGGTGAGCGCCATGCCCAGCAGGCATTCACTGAGCCCGGCGGGGGAGAGCTCACGGTCACCGAGCACCCAGCCGAGTCCCTCCGCAGGGACCAGGCACAGGCAGACCCCGCCGGAGAGCTGGAACTGCAGCGGTTCCGGGAGGCCGTCCTGGGCCAGCTCGCCGATGGGGTCCAGCCCCAGGCCTTCTCGGTAGAACCGGTGTGACCGGTGCCGGTCGCTGATCGGAAGGGTGAGGGTGAATCGCTGTGGCATGGCGGCATCCCTGGCTTTCATGATCGGGCTCTGGTGTCGGAGAGGAACGACGGGTCAGCTTCTGGCCGGCGTCAGCATCTCTTCGAGTCGGCGATAGCTGGCCTCCATGCCCTCGGTCATGCCGGTCTCCAGGATCATGTCCCGGACCTCCGGGCTGGGGTAGGTGACCACCAGGGTGAGCAGCGTGCCGCCGTCGAGAGCTGTGAGCGTCTGATCATTGATGTTCGGCTCACCGGGGACGCCCTCCATGGACTCCGTGGTGACCTCCCGGTAGGGCTCCTCCAGCTCGATCAGCTTGCCGGTCATCGCGAATCCGCCCGAGCCGTCGGCCTCCTTCTCCCAGGCGAAGCGATAGCTCTCGCCCACCGTGGTCGCTACCTGGCAGTCGGACATCCGCCACCCGTCGGGGCCCAGCAGCCAGCGGCGCAGCAGCTGCGGATCCCGGTGCGCCTGACGGACCTGCTCCGGGGTGCCGCGGATGATCCGGCTGAACCGGACCACGGTCTCGGTGAGCACCTGGGTCTGGACGCCCCCGCCTGCTGCGAAGGAGGAGAGGTCCTGCAGCACCGCATCCATCTGGCCCATCGCGGAGGTCATACCCTCCTCCATGCCCATCTCCAGGAGCTGCTGAAGGTCCTCGGCGGAGCTGAACCAGGTCGTCGTCGTCAGTCGCGAGCCTTCCGCAGTGGCCTCGAAGCCCAGGGTCATGCGCAGCCGCGGCATCTCGGGATTCGGTCTCCCGGACTCATCCGCGAAGCCATCGGCGACCTCGAAGGAGCGCCCGTGGTCCATCGCGAGGAACTCCCAGTAGCCGCAGGACCGAGTCCCGTCTGGCCCGGTCATCCAGTAGTGCGAACGGCCCCCGGGGCGGAAGTCATGCCGGGTGAAGGTGGCAGGCCACTCGGCGGGCCCCCAGAACCGCTCGAGCATCCGAGGGTCTGCGTAGGCGTCCCAGAGTCGCTGGACCGGGACGGGGAAGTCGGAGACCACGGTCATGGTCAGTGCATCGGTGTCTTGGGTGACGGAGGTGATGGGCATGGCGAGCCTTTCTGGTGTCAGGAACCCCCACTGGAGTCATGCTGCGAGTCCTCCGCCAGGACTGCGTCCAGGCGGGAGATGCGGCCCTTCCAGATCAGCGTGTACTCGTCGAGCAGCGCCTGGGCTTCACGGAGGGTGTTGGGGTTGCCGCGGACCAGGCGCTCGCGCCCTTGCTGGCGTTTGGTGACCAGGTCAGCACTTTCAAGGACGCTGACGTGCTTCTGCACGGCGGCGAAGGACATCTCGTAGAGCCCGGCCAGGGCGGAGACCGAAGCCTCGGCCCCCAAGGTGCGCCGGACGATGTCCCTGCGGGTGGCGTCTGCCAGGGCCCGGAAGATCCGATCCACCTGGTCGTCACGCAACGGTGAAACCTCGTGATGTATAACCATTTGGTTGTACGTTAGGCCTGTGGCCGGGTGGAGTCAAGGGTTCTCCGCCGAGGAGTTCTCAGGAGTGCTGGGCCTCGAGGCGCAGCACCTTCAGCGCCTCGACGACGAGCTCCTCACCCGCGCGGTCCTGGCGTACGTGCGCGACGATCCTGCGCTGCACTGTGGGGTTGCGCAGCGGCCGGGCCACGGTGCCCCGGGGGAGATCGCGCAGCGCCAAATGCGGGAGCACTGTGATCCCCAGGCCGGCGGCCACCAGGGAGAGGGCGGCATTGTGGTCATCGAGTCGGGCGGCGAACTGCGGGACGAAACCGGCCGCCTGGCAGGCGGTGCGGATCATCCGCCCATTGGGGCTGTCCTGGATGTCATGGTCCACCCACATCTGGCCGCTGAGCTCGTGGACCTCCACCGTCTCAGCCTTCGCCAACGAGTGCTGGGCCGGAAGCACGACCGCGAAGTCCTCATCGCGCAGCAGGTGGCGCTGGCAGTCGGGGAAGTGCTCCTCGGGCTCCAATGGGGACTCATTGCGAATGTCGATGTCCACCGGGTGTCCGGACTTCTCGGTGTAGGGCTCGTTCAGACTGATCTGCACGGTCAAGTCCGGTTCCTTCGCGCGCAGGGCGGCGACGACCTGAGGAAGCCATTCCTTGGCCGCAGAGCTGAAGCTGGCGAGCACCAGGTGACGGGACCTGCCCACGCGCAGGTTCTCCACCAGGCGGTCCAGCTCATCGAGGTTCTGCAGCACCGATGTGCTGGCCTGGGCGAGGGACAGTGCCGCAGCGGTTGCGGTGAGTCCGCGGCCGGTGCGCTCGAAGAGCTTCAGGTGAGTCTCCTGAGCGAGGCTGCTCATGTGCTGGCTGACCGTGGCGGGGGAGTAGTGCAGGCTGCGGGCCGCTCCCTGGATCGAGCCTGCGGCGATGACCGACTGCAGCACACGCAGCCTGTGTGGATTCAACATGGAACCAGTATGGTCCTAATTCGTTAATGCCGAACAGTGCAACGCGATTATCTGCTTGTCCTGATGAATGAGTGGCGAGACCATGGAGCCATGACACTCTCCAGCTACCTCGGTCTGCTTGCCGTCTCCGCGGTGCTGGCGGTGACCCCGGGGCAGGACACCATGCTCTCGCTGCGCAATGCGCTGGTCTCCCGCCGGGCCGGCCTGGGTGCGGCCACCGGATCCTCGGTGGCTGCGCTGATCTGGGCGGCCCTGGCGGCCACCGGTCTGGCGGCGCTCTTCCAAGCCTCCCCGGTGGCCTATGAGCTGTTGAGCCTCATCGGTGGGCTCTATGTGATCTTCCTGGGTCTGCGCGCCGTGCGCAGCGCTCGGATCATGCTGCGATCCCATCCGCGTGCACGGGCCCGGGGGAGGGTTCCAGCCCTGGTGGGCGGCCCGCACGATCCCCAGCCGTCCGCAGTGGCCCCCCACCCAGTCATGACCGACCCAGTCACGACCGACCCAGTGGCCACCCACCCGTCGACGGGGGTGACGGACGCCCCGAAGCGTGATCTCTCCGCTGCGGAACAGTCCGACGACGCTCGCGGAACGCCTCCCGGGGCCCCGCGCCCCGCGGGCCGGCGTCCCCGTCGGGAGACCACCAGCTTCCGGAGCACCTTCCTGATCGGGCTGGCCAGCTGCATGACCAACCCGAAGGTCGGACTGTTCTTCCTGGCGCTGTTCCCGCAGTTCACCCCGGTGGGGGCCTCTCCGGCCTTCGCGATCGGGGTGCTCGGCGGGACCGTGGCCGCGAGCATGTGGCTCTACCTGATCGGCGTCGTCCTGCTCGTGGATGCGGCGAACACCTGGCTCTCCAACCCGGTGGTCACCGGTCGCATCGAGCTGGGCAGCGGCCTGACCCTGGCAGGGCTGGGGATCTACCTCAGCGTCAGCGGCGTGCTCGGCCTGCTCAGCTGAGCGCCCCGGGGCCGACCAGCTCCCGCCGGGCGCCCGGCCGCACGCCGGCGCGCTCGCGCCTCCCGCGCCGGGCATCTTCAGCTGACCCCGTAGACTGTCCCGGTGACTCCCGAAGAACTCTCCACCGTTGTCAAGAGCGTGCTCGCCGAGGCTGTCGAAGCCGGTGAGCTGAGCGTCGATCTCCCCGAGAACGTCGTCATCGAGCGCCCCAAGAACCGCGAGCACGGCGACTGGGCCACCACCATCGCGCTGCAGCTGGCCAAGAAGGCCGGCATGGCCCCGCGTGGGTTCGCCGAGATCCTGGGCGCGCGGCTGGAGCAGGTGGCCGGCGTCGAACGCATCGAGATCGCCGGGCCGGGGTTCATCAACATCACCGTGGACTCCGCAGCCGCCGGTGAGCTCGCCCGCACCATCGTCGAGGCCGGAGACAGCTTCGGACACAACACCGCGCTGGCTGGACGAACGGTCAACCTCGAGTTCGTCTCTGCGAACCCCACCGGCCCGCTGCACCTGGGACACACCCGCTGGGCAGCCCTGGGCGACGCCATCGGTCGTCTGCTGCGCGCCTCCGGGGCCACGGTCGCCAACGAGTACTACGTCAACGACGCCGGCAACCAGATGAACGTCTTCGGGCTCTCGGTGCTCTCCCGGATCCACGGCGAGGACGTCCCGGAGGGCGGCTACCCCGGTGAATACGTGGTGGAGCTCGCCCAGGAGATCCTCGCGGCCCGTCCCGACGTCAAGGACATGCCCCGGGAGCAGGCCCTGCCGATCGTGCGCGAACTGGGCTACCAGGCGCAGATGGGCCAGATCAAGGACACCCTGAGCTCCTTCGGTGTGCACTTCGACGTCTTCTACTCCGAACAGACCCTCCACTCCGAGGGCAAGGTCGCCGCGGCGGTGGAGACGCTGCGCGAGCAGGGCCACATCGAGGACCGCGACGGCGCCGTCTGGCTGCGCACCACCGATTTCGGCGATGACAAGGACCGGGTGCTCTTCAAGGCCGACGGCGAGCCCACCTACTTCGCCGCCGACGCCGCCTACTACCTCTCCAAGCGGGAGCGCGGCTTCAGCGAGAAGATCTACCTGCTCGGCGCTGACCACCACGGCTACGTCTCCCGGCTGAAGGCCATCGCGGCCTGCGCCGGGGATGATCCGGAGCACAACATCGAGGTGCTCATCGGTCAGCTGATGTCGATCCGGGGCGCCAAGCTCTCCAAGCGGGCGGGCAACATCATCGAGCTCACCGAGCTCATCGAGTGGCTGGGCGCCGACGCGCTGCGCTACACGCTGGCTCGGTTCCCTGCGAACTCTCCGATCGACGTGGACCCGGAGCTGCTGCAGTCACGCACCAATGACAACCCGGTCTTCTACGTCCAGTACGCCCACGCTCGGTCACGCAACGCCGCGCGCAACGCCGAGGCCGCGGGCGTGGACCGCGAGAGCTTCGACGCCGGCCTGCTCACCCATGAGACCGAGGAAGAGCTGCTCGCCCACCTGGGACGCTTCACCTCCGTGGTGGCCTCCGCCGCCGAGCTGCGCGAACCCCACCGTGTGGCGCGCTACCTCGAGTCCCTGGCCAGCGCCTACCACGGCTGGTACGCGGTGTGCCGAGTGGCGCCCAGCGTCAGCCCGGACGGCGTGCAGGACCCGGTCACCGATCTCAACCGCACCCGGCTCTGGCTCAACGACGCCACCGCCCAGGTGCTGCGCAACGGACTGGCGCTGCTCGGCGTCACCGCCCCCGAAAGGATGTGAACCGTCATCACAGCCAACAGCTCCACGTCGGAGAGCGCTGCAGAGCAGACGCTCCGCCCAGCCCCCGAAGCTCACCCGCTGGCCCCGACCTGGCTGAGCGCCCGCCGGGACACCGACGACCTCGAGGCCGCGCTGCTCCCGCGCAACGCGCATCGCGACGCGGAAGGTCGCCTGGTCATCGGCGGGGTCGACGTCCAGACCCTCGCCGCCGAGCACGGCACCCCGCTCTACGTGCTCTCCGAGGAAGACTTCCGGGCACGGGCCCGCAGCTTCCGGGAAGCCTTCAGCGCGGCCTTCGCCCCGGAGACCGAGGTCGATGTCTTCTACGCCGGAAAGGCGTTCCTGAGCACCCATGTGGCAGGCTGGGCCGTGGCCGAGGGGCTCTGCGTCGACACCGCCTCCGGCGGCGAGCTGGCCCTCGCGCTGGCAGGCGGAGTCCCGCCGCAGAAGATCGGACTGCACGGGAACAACAAGTCCGACGCCGAGATCCAGCGTGCCCTGGACGCCGGGATCGGTCGCGTCATCGCCGACTCCTCGGATGAGCTGGAGCGCATCTCCCGCCTCGCCGTGGCCGCCGGCACCCGAGCCCCGGTCATGCTGCGGCTGACCCCCGGGGTGCACGCCTCAACCCATGAATACATCGCCACCGCGCACGAGGATCAGAAGTTCGGGCTCTCCCTGACCCCCGCCCCTGGTGCCGCTCCGGCAGGCTCCGCAAACCCCTACCTGGGCTCCCCGGCCTGGACCGCGGCCACTCGGGCACTTGAGCTCCCCGGCGTCGAACTGCGCGGACTGCACGCCCATATCGGCTCGCAGATCTTCGAACCGGCCGGCTTCGAGCTCGCCGCGCAGAAGCTGATCACCTTCCTGGCCAGCCTGCGGGCCGAGCACGGGGTGGAACTTCCCGAGCTCGACCTCGGCGGCGGCCACGGCATCGCCTACACCGAGGCCGACACCCCGCGTGACCCGGAGTCGATCGCCGCGGCGCTGGCGACCACCGTGAAGCAGGCCTGTGCGGAGCACGGTCTGAGCGTGCCGCGGATCTCCATCGAGCCCGGACGGGCCATCGTGGGACCCGCCGGAATCACGCTCTACCGGGTCGGCGTGCAGAAGGACGTCCAGGTGGACGCGCCCGACGGCAGCACCGCCTCCCGGCGCTACGTGGCGGTGGACGGCGGAATGAGCGACAACGCCCGCGGCGTGCTGTATGACGCGGACTATTCCGCGGTGCTCGCGTCCCGCCGCGTCACCGGTGATCACGTGCTGTCTCGCATCGTGGGCAAACACTGCGAGTCCGGCGACATCGTGGTGCGAAACGTATACTTGCCGACGGCGACGGCACGGGATGATCTCCTGGCCGTTCCCGCCACCGGCGCGTACTGCCACTCGCTCTCGAGCAACTACAACTACCTGACTCGACCAGCGGTGGTCGCCGTCGCAGACGGTGCCTCCCAGGTGCTCATCCGCCGGGAGACCGAGCAGGACATGCTCGGGCGCGACACCGGCTTCGCCGCAGGCTGACCCAGAGCCCACGCGCAGCGCCGGGAACCGAACAGGCACAAGGGATTGAGGTCATGATGTCCGCAGCCAGGACTACTGCAGAGCCGCTGAAGATCGGTCTGCTCGGCGCAGGCAACGTCGGCTCCCAGGTCGCACGCACCCTGGTCGAGGAGCGTGAGCTGATCTCCTCCCGCGTCGGTGCGCCGA
This sequence comes from Nesterenkonia sandarakina, assembly GCF_013410215.1. Lineage (NCBI taxonomy): Bacteria > Bacillati > Actinomycetota > Actinomycetes > Micrococcales > Micrococcaceae > Nesterenkonia > Nesterenkonia sandarakina. The sequence goes on along the minus strand of NZ_JACCFQ010000001.1, from coordinate 2,759,155 downwards.
TCAAGCTGATCGGGGTCGCCGTCCGGGACGTCGAAGCCCCGCGGGACTGGAAGATTCCGGGTGAGCTGCTGACCACCGACGCTGAGGCGCTGGTGGACGAATCCGACCTGATCATCGAGCTGATGGGCGGACTCGAACCCGCCGGAGCCCTCGTGGAGCGCGCACTGCGCGCCGGCACCGCCGTGGTCACCGGGAACAAGGCGCTGCTGGCGGTCCAGGGCGGCGCGCTCAGCCAGGCAGCCACAGAGTCCGGTGCCCTGCTGCGCTTCGAGGCTGCCGTCGGCGGTGCGATCCCGATCCTGCGTCCGATCCAGGAGTCGCTCTCCGGGGACCGGATCACCAAGGTGATGGGCATCGTCAACGGCACCACCAACTACATCCTGGACCAGATGGACTCCACCGGCGCCGCCTTCTACGACGCGCTGGCCGAGGCGCAGCGACTGGGCTACGCCGAGGCGGACCCGACGGCCGACGTCGAGGGCCATGATGCGGCGGCCAAGGCCGCCATCCTCGGAGCGCTGGCCTTCCACGCACCCTTCACCATCGATGACGTCTACTGCGAGGGCATCACGGCCGTCACCTCCGCCGACATCGAAGCCGCCGCGGCCTCGGGCTACGTGATCAAGCTGCTGGCGATCGTGGAGAAGAACGACGACGGCGCCATCCTGCGCGTGCACCCCACGCTGCTGCCGCGCACCCACCCGCTGGCAAGTGTGCGCGGGGCCTTCAACGCCGTCTTCGTGGTGGCCGAGAACGCTGGGGAACTCATGTTCTACGGCCAGGGCGCCGGAGGGCTGCCCACCTCCTCGGCGATCATGGGCGACGTGGTCTCGGTGGCGCGCCGGCTGCACGGCGGACCGGACCGCCCCGGCGCGGCGGGCACCGATGGAGACGCTCAGCGGGTGCGTGGGCTTCCGGTGGATGACGCCCGCACGCAGTACTACATCGACATGGTGGTCGCGGACCGGGAGGGTGTCATCGCCGAGGTGGCACGGGTGCTGGCCGATCACCACGTCTCCATCGAGTCCATGCGTCAGCCCGGCAGCGTCTCGATCGACGGCGAGGTGGACACCGAGGCGGCGCGCGAGCGCGGCGCCGTGGTCCAGATCGTCACCCACCTGGCCAAGGAGAAGGACCTCTCCGACACGGTGGCGACGCTGCGCGCCCTGGACGTGGTCCGGGCGGTGAACTCGGTGCTGCGCGTCGAGGTCGAACAGTAACCCCGCGGACAGCGACCCGCAGAGCAGCGACCCGCAGGGCGGCAGCACCTCACGGCACGGCCGCACCCGATCAGACCCCACCAGCACGACGATGAAGGAGCACCCACTCGTGGCGCACCAATGGCGCGGAGTCATCCGCGAGTATGCAGACCGACTTCCCGTGGATGAGACCACCGAGGTGATCACCCTGGGCGAGGGCGGAACGCCGCTGGTCCACGCCCCGGCGCTCTCGGAGCTGGTCTCCGGCACGGTCTACCTCAAGGTCGAGGGGATGAACCCCACAGGGTCCTTCAAGGACCGCGGGATGACCATGGCGATCACCGCCGCCGTGGCCGAGGGTGCCAAGGCCGTGGTCTGCGCCTCCACCGGAAACACCTCTGCCTCGGCTGCCGCCTACGCCACTGCGGCCGGGCTGACCTGCGCGGTGCTGGTGCCCGCGGGGAAGATCGCGATGGGCAAGCTCTCCCAGGCCGTGGCCCATGGGGCGGAGCTGATCCAGGTGGACGGCAACTTCGACGGGTGCCTCGACATTGCCCGCAAGCTCTCAGAGAACTACCCGGTGTTCCTGGTCAACTCGGTGAACCCGGCTCGGATCGAGGGCCAGAAGACCGGAGCCTTCGAGGTGGTCGACGCGCTCGGGGACGCCCCGGACTATCACATGCTCCCGGTGGGCAATGCTGGCAACATCACTGCTTATTGGAAGGGCTACCAGGAATACTCCCAGCCCTGGACCAACCCCCGCGACGGCGGGACCGGCGCCCCGCTGGCCGCGGTCGCCACCCGGACCCCGATCATGTGGGGCTTCCAGGCCGAGGGTGCGGCCCCCATCGTCATGGGCCACCCGGTGACCGAGCCGGAGACCGTCGCCACCGCCATCCGGATCGGCAATCCCGCCTCCTGGGAGAAGGCCGAGGCCGCACGGGACCAGTCGAGCGGGGTCATCGAGTCGGTGACCGATGAAGAGATCCTCGCCGCACACCGCTGGCTCTCCTCCAAGGAGGGCGTCTTCGTGGAGCCCGCCTCGGCGGCCGGGGTCGCTGGCCTGATCAAGAAGCACTCCGCCGGTGAGGTCCCGGCGGAGAAGACCATCGTGATCACGGTGACCGGACACGGCCTGAAGGACCCGGACTGGGCGCTGAAGAACGCCGACGGCTCCGACGTCACCCCCACCATGGTCCCGCAGGACGTGGAGACCGTGGCACGGCAGCTGGGGCTCTGATCCGATGAGCCGGCAGCCCAGCATGCACAAGCTCGGACAGGGCCTGGCGCCCGAACAGGCGGTGGCCCCCTCGGCCAAGACGCCCCCGGCCGCGGCACCTGGCCCGGGGACCGGTCACCCGGCGCCCCAGCTGCGGGAGCCGCTGGCCGGGCCGGTGTCCTTCCACCTCAGGGTGCCCGCGACCTCGGCGAACCTCGGGCCGGGGTACGACAGCATGGGTCTGGCGCTGAGCCTGTTCGACGAGATCACCGTCCACGCCGCCCCGCGCGCAGCCGACACCGCGCAGGTCGAGATCAGCGTGGACGGCGAGGGGTCCGCGACGCTGCCCCGCGACGCCTCACACCTGGTGGTCAGCCTGGTGGAGAAGATCCTCAACGCCAAGGGCTTCAGCCTCCCGGACCTCACCGTCCACGCGGTGAACAACATCCCGCACAGTCGTGGGCTCGGATCCTCCGCCGCCGCAGTGGCCTCCGCGGTGATCACCGCAGATGCTCTGCTGCCTGAGGGGCTCAGCGCCGATGAACAGCTGCAGATCGGATCCCGGATCGAAGGCCATCCGGACAACTATGTCCCGGCGCTGCGCGGGGGAGTGGCGATCTCCTGGCAGGCCAGCCCTGCGGCGACGCCGGATGCCGCCAGCGGCGCCGCGAGCTTCAAGACCGCCCCGCTGCGGGCACATCCGCAGCTGCGCACCGTGGTGGCCGTGCCGAACTTTGAGCAGTCCACGCAGGTGGCACGGGATCTGCTTCCCGCCGAAGTCGCCCACGCCGATGCGGCACGCAACTCGGCCCGCGCCGGGCTGTTGGTCCACGCCCTGACCACTGCCCCGCAGCTGCTGCTCGAAGCCACCGAGGATGCCCTTCACCAGGAGCAGCGCCGTCCCGCCTTCCCGGCGTCGATGGCGCTGGTGGATGGACTCCGTGCGGCAGGGTTCGCTGCGGTGATCTCCGGGGCAGGCCCCTCGGTGCTGGTGCTCACGGAATCCGAGGCCCAGGCCAGCGCCGCGGCGGAACAGATTTCAGCCCTGGGCGGACCCGACGAGCTGGGCCGTTTCTTCACCCCGTCGATCCTGCCGATCGCGGACACTGGTGCTACAGTGGAAAAACATCGGCGTTGATGGCGTGCTCGACACGCTCACTCCACCGGACCACTGAGCTGGCCCCGAAGAGATCACCGCGATGTTCCTTCGCGCACGTTGCGCTGTATTCCTGAGCGCGCTGGACGTTGCCGACCCTCCATCGGAGCGGTTGAGCAGAGTCTCGCGATGATCCCACTCCCCGCCGGGGATGAGGACCGCGCAAGAAGCCTCCCCAACGCTGTACGCGCGGAAGAAACTGAAATAAGCCAACGGACTTCTGACGCTCCGTTGAAGACATCGCAGGTCGGCGCATCCGCCGGGCCTGCCTGACGAGGGGGAAGGAACCTTCGTGACAGAAACCACCGCTGAGACCACTGCGACTCAGAGCCCCGAGAAGGCCGAGTCTGCTGCACCCGAGGCCAAGAGCTCCGGGCTTGCCGGTCTGAAGCTCGCACAGCTGCAGGCGCTTGCCTCGCAGCTGGGCATCACTGGAAGCTCCCGGATGCGCAAATCCGCACTGGTGGATGCCATCTCCTCGCATCAGCGCGGCGGCGCCGTCGCCGAGCGAGAGAAGAAGCAGGACCAGGCGAAGACCTCCGGTGGCCAGAACGAGGCCGCCAAGGACGGGAACCAGGACGCCGCCACCGACGAGACCGCCCCGAAGCGCCCGAGTCGCCGCCGCTCCAAGGCCGATCCCAAGGCCGCTGACACCGCCGCCGAGGACAACGGCGCCAGCGCCAACGGCGCTGCCAGCGCGCAGGGCGGCGAGAGCCCCCGCGAGAACGGGCCCCAGGAGGGCAACGAGCGCAGCAGCAACGACCGCAACGGCAACGACCGCCGGTCAGAGCAGCAGAACACCGAGGGCAGCGACGACGCTGCCGAATCCCAGCCGCGCGGACGCAACCGCAACCGCCGCAATCGCAACCGGGACGAGAACTCGGGCCAGCAGCAGGACGCCGCGCAGAGTGACGCGCAGACCTCGAACTCGTCTTCCCGCTCCGAGGAGCAGGATCAGGCCCAGGACAACGGCCAGCGCAACGACGGGGAAGGTCGGAACCGCCGCAACCGCGAGAACAACCGCAACGACGGCGGACGCGGCAACAACCGCAACGACGGCGGGCGTGAGAACAACCGCAACGACGGTGGTCGCGGCGACAATCGCAACGACGGTGGTCGCGGCGACAATCGCAACGACGGTGGTCGCGGCGACAACCGCAACGACGGCGGGCGTGAGAACAACCGCAACGACGGCGGACGCGACGAGGAACGCCGGAACCGGCGCAGTCGCAACCGCAACGACCGGAATGATCGCAATGACCGCAACGATCGCGGTGATCGGAACAACCGCCGTCGCGGCCGCGATCCCGAGGTCGATGACACCGAGATCACCGAGGATGACGTCTTGGTCCCGGTGGCCGGGATCCTGGATGTGCTCGACAACTACGCCTTCGTGCGCACCTCGGGTTACCTCTCCGGACCCAACGATGTCTATGTGTCCCTGGCACAGGTCAAGCGGCACAATCTGCGCAAGGGCGACGCGGTGCACGGGCACATCCGGGCCCCCCGCGAGGGGGAGAACCCGCAGAAGCGCGCGAAGTTCAACGCGCTGGTCAAGCTGGATGCGGTCAACGGGCGCCCGCCCGAGTCCAACACCGACCGTGTGGAGTTCAGCAAGCTGGTCCCGCTCTACCCACAGGATCGTCTGCGCCTGGAGGGGGACGCGAAGAACATCGCCCCCCGGGTGATCGACCTGATCGCCCCGATCGGCAAGGGCCAGCGCGGCCTGATCGTCTCCCCGCCGAAGGCTGGCAAGACCATCATCCTGCAGGCGCTGGCCAGCGCGATCAAGATGAACAACCCTGAGGTCCACCTCATGATGGTCCTGGTCGACGAGCGGCCCGAAGAGGTCACCGACATGCAGCGCACGGTCGACGGCGAAGTCATCGCCTCGACCTTCGACCGTCCGGCGGAGGACCACACCACCGTCGCGGAACTGGCGATCGAACGTGCCAAGCGACTCGTGGAACTGGGCAAGGACGTCGTCGTCCTGCTGGACTCCATGACCCGGCTCGGCCGCGCCTACAACACCGCGGCACCGGCCTCCGGTCGGATCCTCTCCGGCGGTGTCGATGCCAATGCGCTCTACCCGCCGAAGCGGTTCTTCGGCGCGGCGCGCAACATCGAGAACGGCGGCTCGCTGACCATCCTGGCCACCGCGCTGGTGGAGACCGGGTCCAAGATGGATGAGGTCATCTTCGAGGAGTTCAAGGGAACCGGCAACATGGAGCTGCGTCTGTCCCGCCGTCTGGCGGACAAGCGGATCTTCCCGGCCGTGAACGTGAACGAGTCCTCCACCCGTCGTGAAGAGAACCTGCTCTCGCCCGAGGAGGTCAAGATCATGTGGAAGCTGCGCCGGGTGCTCTCAGGACTCGAGCAGGAACAGGGTCTCGAGCTGCTGATCAACAAGCTCAAGGAGACCCAGTCAAACGCTGAGTTCCTGATGCTCGCGTCCAAGACCACGCTCGGAGACAAGGGCAACTAGCCACCTCAGAAGCTGAAGCCCGGGGAGAGCATCTGCTCACCCCGGGCTTCGCCTGTACCAGCCCGATCTGCCAGCAGTGCGTCCGCGCATCAGCCACGGAAACGAAAGAGAAGCCAGTCATGAGCGAAGAGATCAACGCCAGGATGTTCGACTCCGTCTCGACGCTGCTCGCTGAGCACGCCGAGCTCCAGGAACAGCTCGCCGACCCCGCGGTCCACGCCGACCAGTCCCTGGCCCGTCGGCTGGGACGCCGCTACGCGCAGCTCAACGGCGTCGCCGAGGCGCATAAGACCTGGAAGCAGCTCAGCGAGGACCTGGCCACCACCCAGGAGCTCGCCCAGGAGGACGCTGAGTTCGCCGCGGAGATCCCTGAGCTCACCGCCGCCCGCGAGGAGGCCGCGGCGAAGCTGCTGCGGATGCTGATCCCACGCGATGAGAACGATGTCCGCAACGCGATCATCGAGGTCAAGGGCGGAGCCGGGGGCGATGAGGCGGCGCTCTTCGCCGGGGACCTGCTGCGGATGTACACCCGCTACGCCGAGTCCAAGGGATGGAAGACCGAGATCATCTCCTCCACGCCCTCAGACCTGGGTGGGTATAAGGACGTGCAGATGGCGATCAAGTCCTCCACCAACGACCCGGCCCAGGGGGTCTACGCCCACCTGAAGTTCGAAGGCGGAGTGCACCGGGTGCAGCGCGTGCCCGAGACCGAGTCCCAGGGCCGGATCCACACCTCCGCCGCCGGCGTGCTGGTGCTGCCCGAGGTCGATGAGCCCGAGGAGCTGGAGCTGAACCAGAACGACCTCAAGATCGATGTCTACCGCTCCTCCGGACCGGGCGGACAGAGCGTGAACACCACGGACTCCGCGGTCCGGATCACCCACCTGCCCACCGGGATCGTGGTGGCCATGCAGAACGAGAAGTCACAGCTGCAGAACCGCGAGGCCGCGATGCGCGTGCTGCGCTCCCGCATCCTGGCGCACCAGCAGGAACAGATCGACGCCGAGAACGCGCAGGTGCGCAAGTCCCAGGTCCGCACCATGGACCGCTCCGAACGGATTCGCACCTATAACTACCCGGAGAACCGGATCGCCGATCACCGCACCGGCTATAAGGCCTACAACCTGGACACCGTGATCAACGGTGACCTGGAGGCCGTGATCCAGTCCTGCGTCCAGCTCGACGAGCAGGAGCGACTCGCCGCGCTGAACGACAGCCAGGGCTGAGCCCGGTGCACGCCCCCGACCCCACCGATGCCCAGCTGGCAGCCCAGTCGGCAGCCCGGGAGGCCGATCAGCTGCTGAGCGAGGCGACAGCGCGGCTGCATGCCGCAGGGGTGCCCAGCCCCAGGGTGGACGCAGAGATCCTCACCGCCCACGTGCTCGGGGTCTCCCGCGGACGCCTGGCTGCCATGACCTTGGCCGGCAGCGCGGTGCCCGCCTCGCAGGCCGACCGGATCACGGAGCTCATCGCCGAGCGCGCAGAGCGCATCCCGCTGCAGCACCTCACCGGACTGGCCCCGTTCCGTCACATGGAGCTGCGAGTGGGGCCCGGGGTCTTCATCCCGCGCCCAGAGACCGAACAGGTGGCCCAGGCGGCCCTTGATCAGCTGGGCAGGATGGCCGCGCAGCGTCCCGCGTCCTGGCGGCCCCGCGTGATCGATCTCGGCACCGGCTCCGGCGCCCTGGCCGGGGCCATCGCCGCGGAGCACCCGAGCGCGGAGGTCCACGCGGTGGAGCTCTCACCGCAGGCCGCCGCCTGGGCGCAGCTCAACCTGGACCCGCTGGGGGTCACCCTGCATCAGCAGGACCTGCGCGAGGTGCCTGAGGACTGGGAGGCCAGCTTCGACGTCGTGGTGTCCAACCCGCCGTACATCCCGGCCGGGATGGTGCCGCGCGAGGCGGAGGTCCGGGTGCATGATCCCGAGCTCGCGCTCTACGGCGGGGGAGACGACGGGCTGATCATGCCTCGCGCAGTCATCGAGACCGCCAAGCGGCTGCTGAAGCCGGGGGGCTGGTTCATCCTGGAGCACGCCGAGGCTCAGGCGGACGCGCTGGCCGAGCACTGCCGGCGCGACCCCTGGCTCTCCGCGGTCAGCACGCACCAGGACCTCACCGGCCGGGACCGCGCCACCAGCGCAGTGGCTGACCTGGATCCAGCCGCGGTCGTGGAAGAATGGCGCGCGTGAGCCAGACAGTCGACTGCACGGACCCCGCCTCCCGCGCCGAGGGCATCGCCGCGGCACAGAACGCACTCTCCCGCGGGGAGACCGTGGTCCTTCCCACCGACACCGTCTATGGGATCGGCGCCGACGCCTTCTCGCCGCAGGCCGTCGCGGTGCTGCTCGCCGCCAAGGGGCGCAGCCGCGCGATGCCGCCACCGGTGCTGATCGCACGCCCTGAGGTCATGGACGCCCTGGCCATCGACGTGCCCGAGCAGGCGCGGGCACTGGCCCAGGCCTTCTGGCCTGGCCCGATGACCCTGATCCTGCACGCTCAGCCCTCGCTGCACTGGGACCTGGGGGAGACCCATGGCACCGTGGCGCTGCGCATGCCCGCCGATGAGCTCGCCCTGGACCTGCTCTCCGCCACCGGGCCGCTGGCGGTGTCCTCCGCCAACCGCACCGGGATGCCCGCGGCCACGAATGTGACCGAGGCGCAGAGCATGCTCGCCGAGTCCGTCGCGGTGTATCTCGACGCCGGGGAGCGCGCCAGCAGTGCCGCCTCGACCATCATCGACGCCACCGTGAGCCCGGCCCGCGTGGTGCGCTCCGGTGCCCTGCCGCTGGCCGAGGTCCAGGCCGTGGTCCCTTCAGTGGAGCCCGAGGCAGAGGCCCCCGACGCCCACTCATGATCTATTTCCTGGCCGTCCTGGTCGTCTCGATGGTGGTGACCTATGCGCTCACCCCTGCGGTGCGCATCGTCGCCCTGCGACTGGGCATCTACACCCCGATCCGGGACCGCGACGTGCACCAGGCGATCAAGCCGCGCTGGGGCGGAGTCGCGATGTTCCTGGGGATGGTGGTGGGACTGGCGGCCGCCTCCACGATTCCCTACCTGGGAGGGATCTTCGCGGACCTGACCCCGGTGCGCGGGGTCTTCGCCGCGATGCTGGTGATCCTGGTGGTCGGCATGGCCGACGACGCCTGGGACATCCCCTGGATGGTCAAGCTGGGCGGCCAGGTCTTCGCCGCCGTGACCCTGGTGCTGCACGGGATCCAGCTGGAGGTGATGCCGGTGGGCTGGCTGGGGGTCGGGGGTCCGCTGGTCCAAGCGATGCTGACCGTGTTCGTGGTGGTGCTGACCATCAACGCCTTCAACTTCATCGACGGCCTGGATGGCCTCGCCGCCGGCGTGGCGGCCCTGGGCGGGGCGGCCTTCTTCATCTACAGCTACCTGCTCACGCTCTCGATCAACGCCTTCGACGCCTCGAACCTGGTGACCCTGCTCATGGCCGTGCTGGTGGGCTCCTGTCTGGGGTTCCTGCCGCATAACTTCTACCCCTCGAAGATCATCATGGGCGACACCGGGGCGATGCTGCTGGGACTGGTCATGGCCGCCGGGGCGCTGGCAGTGACCGCCGACGTCGGCCAGCTCGCGGAGGGCTTCAGATTCCGTAACATCCCGGCATATATGCCGATCCTGCTGCCCCTGGCGGTCACGCTGCTTCCGCTGCTCGACCTCGCCCTGGCAGTGGCCCGGCGCACCGCCCGTGGCGCCTCGCCCTTCAGCCCCGACCGGGGCCACCTTCATCACAAACTGGTCGACGGCGGCTACTCGCATCCCCAGGCGGTGCTGCTGCTCTACTTCTGGTCGGCGCTCTTCGCCTTCGGAGCGGTCTCGTTCAACTTCGTGGACTGGTGGCTGGTGGCTCTGGGCATGGTGCTGAGCCTGGGGGCGGCGCTGGTGCTCACGCTGGGACCCTGGCTGCGCCGTCGCGCGCTGCGGGTCAACCGCGCCGCCGCGTCGCGGGCCCTGCGGCACCGACTCAAGAACTGATCCAGCCCGGCAGGGCAGACTCAGCGCCGAGCAGAACGCCCGTCGACGACGTCGCGCGGCAGAGCCGAAGCCCTCGTTCTGGTAGGCTCTATGTGACTTCCCGCGCTAGTTCTGTGTTTTCCAACACCTGCGCGGGGCAGTTGCCCGTGGACGGTCATTCGGAGGTCTCTTAACAGACTGGCTGTCCACATACAAGGCGAGACGGAGTTGATCCGGCTTCCGATGCCCGGGGTTTGAACCCACTGACGGACACCGCAGAGAGGACCAGCGTTGCATTCGCTTGCGCCCATGGCCACCAATGAAGGTGGATTCCAGCCGCCCACGATTTCTGAGACGCACCTTCCGGAGATCTTTCCCTGGATGGCGGAGTGGGGGACTGGCTTCGGCAAGAACATGCTGATGGTCATCCTCTCGGTCATCGTCATCTCCTGGTTCTTCATGTGGGCGATCCGGAAGCAGTCCCTGGTGCCCTCCCGCGCGCAGTTCATCGCCGAGTCCGGCTACGGCTTCGTCCGGCACACCCTGGGCCGCGACATCCTCGGCGAGAAGCACTTCCGCCGCTGGATCCCGCTGCTCTTCGCGGTCTTCTTCTTCGTCCTGGTCAACAACATCTTCGGCGCGGTCCCCGGGCTGCAGCTGCCGACCTTCTCGCACGCCGGGCCTGCCTACGCGCTGGCCGGCATCATCTGGATCACCTGGATCGTGCTGGGCTTCAGGACCCACGGACCGAAGTTCATCAAGCTGATGACGGTCCCTTCCGGGGTGCCGAAGTGGCTGCTGCCGCTGCTGGTGGTCCTGGAGTTCCTCTCGAACTTCATCATCCGCCCGCTCACGCACTCGCTGCGACTGATGGCTGTGATGCTCGCCGGGCACATCATCGTGATGCTCGCCGGATCCGGCGTCGAATTCCTCGTGGCCCAGCAGGGCGGCCTGGACGGCTACGGCCTGGGCGCGCTGATCCTGGTGGGCTCGATCCCGCTGTACTTCCTGGAGCTGGTGATGATGGTCCTTCAGGCCTTCGTCTTCGCCCTGCTGACAGCGATCTACATCCAGGGCTCCATCGAGGCTGACGCCCACTGATGAGTTTCCTCTATGCGGTTCGGCTCTCCTGACCCGGAGGCCGAGTGGCAGCGGCGGACCGGCAGACGCCGGTAGGCCTGACATTGAAACGTCCGCGTGGCACGCACGCCGGACTCAGACAGAAAGTGAGCAACACATATGGACGGCACTCTGAACATGGTCGGTATGGGTCTCGCAGGCTTCGGCGCTGCTCTGGCCATCGGCATGATCTTCTCGGCCTACCTCAACGGTGTGGCCCGCCAGCCCGAGGCTCAGCGTGTGCTGCAGCCCATCGCCATCCTCGGCTTCGCGCTGGCGGAGGCGGTCTTCATCCTCGCCATCGTCTTCGCCTTCGTGCTCTGACGCTGGTCCGATTCCTCTGGGACGGGCACCGGAGCTCCGGGCCCTCTGAGATCGTCAGACTACTGAAAAAAGGGTGAACACATGATCAGTGCATCTCTGATCCAGGCAGCAGAAGGCGACGCCAACCCATTGCTCCCCAACCCCTGGGAAGCACTGGTCGTGGTGCTCGGCTTCCTGGTGCTGTTCTACGTGGTCCAGAAATGGATCGTGCCAGCATTCGAGAAGTCCTACCAGGCCCGCACCGAGGCCATCGAGGGCGGTCTCAACGAGGCTGAGAAGGCCAAGGCTGAGGCTGAGGCCATGAAGGCCGAGTATGAGAAGAACCTCGGCGATGCCCGTGCTGAGGCGAGCCGGATGCGCGAGGAAGCTCGCGCTGAAGGTGCGCAGATCGTCGCCGAGCACAAGGAGAAGGCCGCCGCCGAGGCGGCCCGCATCACCGAGCAGGCTCAGCAGCAGATCGCCGCAGAGCGCGCCTCTGCTGCGCACTCGCTGAAGGCCGAGGTCGGTTCGCTGGCCACGCAGCTTGCGAGCCGGATCGTCGGCGAGGCCCTGGAGGACGACACCCGCTCCCAGCGAGTGGTGGATCGCTTCCTCGCGGATCTCGACGCTGATCAGGCAGCCCAGGCTGGCCAGACGGGAGCAGCACAGTAATGGCAGCGGTGACCACCGAATCCCTCGCATCCGTGCAGAAGGAGCTCGCGTCGACCCTGGCCCAGGCCGATCTTGAGGTCGCTCGGGAGCTCTTCGCCGCACTGGACGTGCTCGACTCCTCGGCGGGGCTGCGGCGCAGCCTCACCGATCCCTCCCGAGAGGCACAGGACCGCGCCGCGATGGCGCGCAGCCTCTTCGGTGGGAAGGTGAACAGCACGACGGCGGAGGTTCTGACTGCTCTGGTCTCCCGACGCTGGAGCAAGGAGCGCGACCTCGGCGACGCCGTCGAGGTTCTGGCCGTCGCCGTGGTGGTCGTCCAGGCCGAGCGCGAGGGCCTGGCCGGGCTCGAGAAGCTGGAGACGGTGCTGCTGGACTTCCGCCGGACGGTGTCCTCCTCGCACGAGGTGCAGCGCGCTCTGACGGATCCGCAGGCGAAGCCCGAGGCGAAGCAGAAGCTGGGCGCTGCGCTCTCACCTTCTGCCAGCGCCGAGGCCAGGCTGCTCATCGACCGCGCCGTCACCTCGCCTCGCGGACTTCGGCCCGCGCAGCTGGTGAAGCGTTTCACCGAGCAGATCGCGGCCCGCCAGCAGCGCTGGATCGCATTGGTCACCGTCGCCAAGGAGCTGGATCCCAGCTACATGGAACGGCTCCGGGCAAGCCTGGACCGCTACTTCGGCCGGGAGCTGAAACTCGACGTCGTCGTCGACCCTGCTGTGGTCGGCGGCATCCGTGTCCAGGTCGGCGATGAGGTGGTCGACTCCACCGTGGCCACCAAGCTCAACGATCTCGACCGGAGACTGGCCAGCTAGTCTTCTTCAGACTGGCTCAACACATACGTGAATCTTTGAACCACCCGGCCGCACACTGCGGCCATGACTGAGGAGAGCAGGGACTGCAGATGGCCGACTTGACCATCAACGCCGACGACGTCCGCAACGCCTTGAACGATTTCGCCGCATCCTACGATCCCGGCAGCGCTGAGCGCGTCGAGGTCGGACGCGTGATCTCCGCGGCTGACGGCATCGCACGTGTCGAGGGACTTCCCTCGACCATGGCAAACGAACTTCTTCGCTTCGAAGACGGCACCCTGGGCCTGGCCCAGAACCTCGACACCCGAGAGATCGGCGTCGTGATCCTCGGCGAGTTCTCAGGGATCGAGGAGGGCCAGGAGGTCACTCGCACCGGAGAGGTCCTCTCGGTCCCGGTGGGCGACGAGTTCCTGGGTCGCGTGGTGGACCCGCTGGGCAAGCCGATCGACGACAAGGGCGACATCGCCCCGGAGGGACGCCGCCCCATGGAGCTGCAGGCTCCTTCGGTGGTGCAGCGCAAATCCGTGCACGAGCCGCTGCAGACCGGCATCAAGGCCATCGACGCCATGATCCCGATCGGCCGCGGTCAGCGTCAGCTGATCATCGGTGACCGGCAGACCGGCAAGACCGCGATCGCGATCGACGCCATCCTCAACCAGAAGGCGAACTGGGAGTCCGGCGACGTCTCCAAGCAGGTCCGCTGCATCTACGTCGCGGTGGGCCAGAAGGCCTCCACGATCGCAGCCGTGCGGCAGAGCCTCGAGGAGCGCGGCGCGCTGGAGTACACCACCATCGTGGCGTCCCCGGCCTCCGACCCCGCGGGCTATAAGTACCTGGCGCCGTTCGCGGGTTCCGCGATCGGTCAGCACTGGATGTACGGCGGCAAGCACGTGCTCATCGTCTTCGATGACCTCTCCAAGCAGGCTGAGGCCTACCGCGCCGTGTCGCTGCTGCTGCGTCGCCCACCGGGACGCGAGGCGTACCCCGGCGACGTCTTCTACCTCCACTCCCGTCTGCTCGAGCGTTGCGCGAAGCTCTCCGACGAGCTCGGCGCAGGCTCGATGACCGGACTGCCGCTGATCGAGACCAAGGCCAACGACGTCTCGGCCTACATCCCGACCAACGTCATCTCGATCACCGACGGTCAGATCTTCCTGCAGTCGGACCTCTTCAACGCCAACCAGCGCCCAGCGGTCGACGTGGGCATCTCGGTGTCCCGCGTGGGCGGCTCGGCGCAGGTCAAGGCCATGAAGAAGGTCTCGGGCACGTTGAAGCTGGACCTGGCCCAGTACCGGGACATGCAGGCCTTCGCCATGTTCGCCTCGGACCTGGACCCCGCAACGCGCCAGCAGCTGGTGCGCGGCGAGCGTCAGACCGAGCTGCTCAAGCAGGCCCAGTACACCCCGTACGCCGTCGAGGATCAGGTCGCCTCGATCTGGACCGGTTCCCAGGGTCACCTGGACGACGTCGAGACCGCTGACATCAAGCGCTTCGAGACCGACTGGCTGGACTACCTGCGTCGCAAGACCAACGTGCTCACCAACATCGCCGCCTCCGGGAAGCTCGAGGACGACACCGTCAGCGCGCTGAAGGAAGCCATGACCGCGTTCAAGAAGGAGTTCCACGCCGAGGGCGCGAGCTCCATCGTGGGCAACGAGCAGACCGAAGCGATGTCCGCCGACGAGATCAGCCAGGAAGAGATCCCCGCGCGCAGCTGAGGTTCACACCACAGCTGAGCAGGATCACTTGCTGGACGACATCAGGGAAGGACAAGCATGGGAGCCCAGATTCGGGTCTACCGCCAGAAGATCGCATCGACCTCGTCGATGAAGAAGATCTTCAAGGCGATGGAGCTGATCGCGACGTCTCGCATCGGCAAGGCACGCAGCCGTGCGCGGGCAGCCTCGCCATACGCAGATGCCATCACACGAGCGGTCTCCGCCGTGGCCTCGCAGAACGACATCGATCATGTGCTGACCACCAAGGTGGAGAACCCCACCCGCGCGGCAGTGCTGATCCTCACCAGCGACCGCGGTCTCGCTGGCGCCTACTCCACGAATGTGCTCAAACGGGGCGAAGCCCTGACCAAGCGCCTGCGTGAGGACGGCAAGGAGATCCGCCCGTACCTCTATGGACGCAAGGCGCAGGCCTTCTATGACTTCCGCGAGCGGGAGTATGACCAGGTCTGGACCGGCAACACGGACGCCCCCGAGGTGGAACGCGCTCAGGAGATCGGCCGCACGCTGGTCGACCGCTTCCTGCAGCCCACCGAGGAGGGCGGTGTGGACGAGCTCTACCTCGTCTTCACCGAATTCCAGTCCATGGTGAAGCAGGAACCGGTGGTGCGACGTCTGCTGCCACTGGCCTTCGTGGAGAAGGAAGCAGAAGCCACGCACGAGCCGACTCCGCTGTATGACTTCGAGCCCGCCGCCGAGGAGGTCCTCGATGCGCTGCTTCCGCGGTACATCGAGTCCAAGATCTTCGCGGCGATGCTCGAAGCCTCCGCCTCGGAGCTCGCGGCACGCCAGCGGGCGATGAAATCGGCTGCAGACAATGCAGACGAGCTCATCAAGAAGTACACCCTGTTGCGCAACAACGCTCGCCAGGCGGAGATCACCCAGGAGCTCAGCGAGCTCATCGCGGGTGCCGACGCCCTGGCCTCGAGCTAGCCCACGGGGACTCCCGCAGGCCAACAACAGACGTTTTGACATCATCCAAGATCAAGTGAAGTGAGAGAGATGACTGCCACTACTGCAGAGCAGAGCTCCGGAGGAGCCGGTCAGCCGGGTGCGACTGGTCGCATCGCCCGGGTGATCGGCCCGGTCGTGGACATCGAGTTCCCCGCCGACTCCATCCCATCGATGTACAACGCGCTCACCTCCGAGGTCACCCTCGGCGGCGAGACCCGCAGGATCACCTTCGAGACCGCCGCGCACCTGGGCGACAACCTCATCCGCGCTATCTCGCTGCAGGCCACCGACGGCCTGGTGCGCGGCACCCCCGTGCACGACACGGGATCCGCGATCTCGGTGCCCGTCGGCGAGTCCGTGAAGGGCCACATCTTCAACGTCCTGGGCGAGACCCTGGACATGCCGATCTCGGACCTCGAGGTGACCGATCGCTGGCCGATCCACCGCCCGGCCCCGAACTTCGCGGCGCTGGAAGGCTCCACCGAGATGCTGGAGACCGGCATCAAGGTGATCGACCTGCTGACCCCCTACATCCAGGGCGGCAAGATCGGCCTCTTCGGCGGCGCCGGTGTGGGCAAGACGGTGCTCATCCAGGAGATGATCACCCGTGTGGCCCGCAACTTCGGCGGCACCTCGGTGTTCGCCGGCGTCGGTGAGCGCACCCGTGAGGGCAACGACCTCTGGGTGGAGATGGAAGAGGCCAACGTGCTCAAGGACACCGCCTTGGTGTTCGGCCAGATGGATGAGCCGCCAGGCACGCGTCTGCGGGTGGCGCTGAGCGCGCTGACCATGGCGGAGTACTTCCGCGATGTGCAGAACCAGGATGTGCTGCTCTTCATCGACAACATCTTCCGCTTCTCGCAGGCCGGCTCCGAGGTCTCCACGCTGCTGGGCCGCATGCCCTCGGCTGTGGGCTACCAGCCCAACCTCGCGGACGAGATGGGTGTGCTCCAGGAGCGCATCACCTCCACCCGTGGGCACTCGATCACCTCGATGCAGGCCGTCTACGTCCCCGCCGATGACTACACCGACCCGGCGCCGGCGAACGTGTTCGCGCACCTGGATGCGACCACGGAGCTCTCCCGTGCGATCGCCTCGCGTGGCCTCTACCCGGCTGTGGATCCGCTGAGCTCCACCTCGCGCATCCTGGACCCGCAGTATGTGGGTCAGGAGCACTACGACACCGCGACGCGGGTGAAGCAGATCCTGCAGAAGAACAAGGAGCTGCAGGACATCATCGCGATCCTGGGCATCGACGAGCTCGGCGAAGAGGACAAGATCGTCGTCTCCCGCGCCCGCCGCATCGAGCAGTTCCTGTCGCAGAACACCTACACGGCGAAGCAGTTCACCGGCGTGGACGGCTCCACCGTGTCCATCAAGGACACCATCGAGGGCTTCAACGCCATCGCCAACGGCGATCTCGACCACATCCCGGAGCAGGCGTTCTACAACGTCGGCGGTCTCGACGACGTCGAGCGGCTCTACTCCGAGATCCAGAAGAGGTCCTGATCATGGCCGAACTCGACGTCCAGGTGGTCGCCAGCGACCACGCCGTCTGGTCCGGTGCCGCGAAGTCGGTGCGCGGGCGCACCGTGGAAGGTGACATCGGCATCCTGCCCGGTCACACCCCGGTGCTCTCGCTGCTGGCCGAAGGTGAGCTGGTCATCCAGCCCGTCGAGGGCGCCCCGGTCAAGGCCGACGTCAGCGGAGGCTTCTTCTCGGTGGACTCCGATCAGGTGACCATCGTGGCGGACAAGGCTGAGCTCACCGAGAGCTGAGCGCACTGCCCCAACGGCGCATCGCATCAGGCGGGCCCCCGGACTCTTCACCGAGTCCGGGGGCCCGCCTGCGTATCAGGGCTGCTTCGGGAGAAGGGTAGATTGACCTGATCGATCCTCACCGGCTCCGGCCGGTCCAGACCGGCGGAGCGTGCCATGCGTGAACTCGTCTACTACATCGCGACCAGCATCGACGGGTTCATCGCGGACCCGGCCGGGGACTTCTCCAGCTTCCCGCTGGATCCTGAGACCTTGGTCGCGCTCTTCCAACGCTATCCGGAGACCTGCCCGGTGCATGCCCGCCAGGCGCTGGGGGTGACGGCCGAGCCGCGTCGCTTCGACACCGTGCTGATGGGCCGGCGCACCTACCAGCCAGCGGTGGACGCCGGTCTGGTCGGCGGAGCGTATCCGCATCTGCGCCAGGTCGTGGCTGCGCATCGGGCCCTGCCGCAGGCGCCGGGAGTAGAGGTGATCCAGGGGGATCTTCTCAAGGCGGTGCGCGAGCTCAAGGCCGGATCGGGCCGGGACATCTGGCTCTGCGGCGGTGCTGAGCTGGCCGGTCAGCTCCTCGGGGAGATCGATGAGATCCAGCTGAAGATCAACCCACTGGTGCTCGGTGACGGGATCCCGCTGTTCAGATCAGGGGTGTCTGCGCACAGCTTCTCCCCGGTCTCGCAGGAGGCGCTGCCCGGAGGAGTGACCCTGGCCACCTACCGGGCGGCGATCGCCGGGGGCTGAAACGGGATGCTCAGGGTCCGATGCTCAGAGTCGGATGCTCAGAACAGGCGCGAGTCGGCGTCGTCGACTCCGCGCATCGCGTCATAGTCCAGCACCAGGCAGCGGATGCCGCGATCTTCCGCCAAGGTCCGCGCCTGCGGTTTGATCTGCTGGGCGGCGAAGACTCCCTGCACCGGGGCCAGCAGCGGATCCCGGTTGAGCAGGTCCAGGTAGCGGGTGAGCTGTTCCACGCCGTCGATGTCCCCGCGACGCTTGAGCTCCACGGCCACGCTGCCCTGCGGGCCGCGGGCCAGGATGTCCACCGGGCCGATCGGGGTGGGGTGCTCCCTGCGGATCAGGCGGTGTCCTGAGCCGAGCAGCTCGATCTGTTCCGCGAGCAGCCGCTGCAGATCAGACTCCACGCCGTCCTTGACCAGACCAGGATCAACTCCGAGGTCATGCGAGACATCCTCGTGGACCTCGCTGATCAGGATGCGCAGGGTGTCGTCGCTCTTGGTCGCAGAGACGGTCCAGACTTCGCTGATCCCCGCTTCGTGCTGCTGCTCGTCGGGTGCGCTGACCCGCATGGTGGCCGGTGGCGACATCCAGTTCAGCGGCTTATAGGAGCCGCCGTCAGAGTGGATGAGCACGCCGCCGTCGGCCTTGACCATGAGCAGGCGCGTCGCCTGAGCCAGGTGGGCGTTGAGCCGGCCGGAGTAGGACACTGAGCAGGTCGCAATTACCAATCGCACGGTGCCTGATCCTACCCGGTCCGGGAGCCGGTGCCGCATCGGCTCCGGCAGCTGGAACAATGGGATCATGGCGAAGTCAGCGAGGGGCCCCGGACGGCGCGCGTCGAAGTGGCAGCGCGAGCACCGGCCGCTCTCCACGGGTGTCTTCGGCCAGGGTGCGTTCTCCACCGGAACCGTCCGGCGCCGAGACGGGGAGTACCACGTGCGGCACATCTCCGCCTCCGCCGCGCAGAAGAGCTACACCTGCCCGGGCTGCCAGCTGCCGGTCCCGGCCGGGACCGCCCATGTGGTCGCCTGGCGCGCGGACTCGATCTTCGGCGATGAGCACGCCGCGGCTGAACGTCGGCATTGGCACAGCCACTGCTGGCGGATCGGCTGAACGCCGGCTGAGAGGTCTCAGCTCCTCGCTGCTCGGCCGGATGCCAGCCACGGCACGGCTGTGGTGAGTCTGCTGCTAGCGCGCGTCCTGGCGGCGGATGAGCACCTCGCGGGTGAGCAGCATCACCGCGGCCGCGGTGGGGATCGCCATCAGGGCCCCGAGCACCCCGAGCAGGGTGCCCCCGGCGATGACTGAGATGACGACGACGGCGGCCGGGATCCGGACGGCGCGCGCCATGATCCGCGGTGAGACCAGATACGCCTCCACCTGCAGGTAGACGAAGTAGATGGCGGCGAAGGTGGCCGCGGTCTGCCAGTCCACGGTGAGCGCGACCAGAGTGACGAGGGTGCCCCCGGTGACCGGGCCGACCAGCGGGATGAATGCCAGGACCCCGGCCACCACGGCGAAGAGCACGCCGAAGGGCACCCCGGCGATGCTGATGGCGATGTAGGCGACGAGCCCGTTGAGCACCGCCACGCAGGCCTGGCCGATCACATAGTGCCCGATGCCGTCGAGGATCCGATCTCCGAGATGCTGCACCCGGTCCCGGTTCGATCGCGGCGCCAGACGGTACGCCCAGGCTGTCATCACCGGCAGCGAGGACAGGAAGTAGATCGCGAGCACGAACACCACCAAGGTGCCGAGTCCGGTGGTCAGGATGGCCGTCCCCACCCCGAACAGGCCACCGAGTGCATTGGTGATGTTCGTCGGGTCGGAGATGAACCGGTTGACCTCGGTGTCGATGATCTGCTGGACCTCGAAGTCCTCCTCCACGCGGCGGAACCACTCCGAGCCGGAGATGTCATTGACCAGCGCTGGCAGCGAGCGGACGAAGGTGGCCGTCTGCTCCGCGACCATCGGGGCCAGGGCGGCGATGAACGTCGCCACGACCAGGAGGAAGGCGCTGATGGTCGCGGCCACGCCCGCCGGGCGGGGGAGGCCGGCGCGTTCCAGGCTGCGCACCACCGGATCCAGCCCGATGGCGATGAACAGTGCCGCGGCGATCCAGACCAGAAGCTGCGTGTTCGCCTGGGCCACGTAGAAGACCAGCAGCGCCAGACCGACCCCGAGGGTCAGCATGAACCCGGTGTAGACCGGACGCGTGGCGTAGGAGGCGGCCTTCTCGATGTGTTCCGCGGAGACCGGGGGAAGACCATACTGGTCGAACTCCGGCGGCGCCGCGGCGGATCTCTGGGCCCGGGCGGAGCGAAGGCTGCGCACCCCGCTCTGCAGGCCTCCGCGGAAGGCGGTCAGGCGGCGCGAGGCGGAACCGGCGCCGAGCCGGCCCCGTCGTCTCGAAACCGTCCCGGATCCTGGCTCAGCCCCGGCCCTCGAGGGGGACCCGGTTGTCGAGTCGGCGCCGGCACTCGAGGCGGAGCGGGTCGTCGAGTCGGTCCCAGCCGACACGTCCGCCCCGGGCTGGCCATCCGCGCCCGGTCTCTCAGGGTGCCGCTCGGACTCTGTCACGGGTTCAGCTTAGTCACGCGGCGGTCGCCGGACACCATCGCCCCGGATCGGTGCGTTCGGCGGGCACCCGGACTGTGATCCGATCGTTATCTTCGGTAGTCTTGGAAGTTGAACCACAGCTCCCTCCGATCAAGGACCTCACACCCGTGCGTTTCCCCGCTTCCATCATCGCTTTCATCCTGGGTCTGCTCCTGGCGGGCATCGGAGTGGGGCTGCTCACCGTCTGGGCCTCCGACGAGGTCCCCACCGCTGCGACCCAGGAGGTCCAGGACGCTCCGCTGACCGTGATCGGTGATGAGGTGATCGACCCGGAGCAGGAGCGCGAGGAGTTCACCATCAGCGCCGAGGGTGAATACACCATCGCCCTGGCACGGACCCAGGACATCGAGGCCTGGGTGGGCGACGCCGCACACGTCACCATCGGGGCGGTCCAGGAGGGCACCGAGGACGCGCCGGCCACGATCGAGACGCAGTACACCGAGGGTGAAGCCACGGTGCCGGATCCCAGCGGCTCGGATCTTTGGGCAGTCACCGAGACTATTGAAGGGGATCTCCGGTACCGCTGGAGCGCCCCTGATGACAGCGGCGAGTGGAGCCTGTTGATCTTCCGCGACGGCGAGGAGCCAGCACCCGCGGCCGTGACCGTGGAGCTGCCCGAGGAGGAGGACAGCCTGCTGGGCACGGTGCTGATCGTGCTGGGCGCCCTCTCGATCCTGCTGGGGATCTTCCTGCTCTACCGCGCGCTGGCAGCGCGTCGGCGTGATCGCGAGGCCGAGCCGGCGGCGGTGGGCACGCGTGATCATGACGCCTCCGGCGTTGCCACCGCCTCGGGCACCACGGCAACAACCGAGACCTCAACCGCCGGAGCCTCAGCTGCCGTTGCTGCGGGCGGCACAGCTGCTGTCGCAACCACCGGCACTGCAGCCACCGGCACTGCAGCCACAGGGACCGCCGCCGATTCCGAGGAGTCCAGCGCCACCGACCCGACCAGCACTGAGGACGAGATGAACCAGAACCACGGTGAGGACGAAGCGGTTCGTGAAGCCGGCTCCCAGGACCTTGATCCCGCCGAGAACGAGCTGACCGGGGTCATGGGATCGATCTCCACGACTGAGAGCACCCACGACCCCGAGGCGCTGAAGGATCGCGAGACCGACCAGGACATCGCCGAGGATCCCGAGGAAACCGGACGGATCGACCCGATCCAGGGGAACCATCCCGAGGCCCCTGCTGCTGCGGATGCGCAGGATGACCCGGAGGACGAGACCCGCCAGGGGCGCACCTGGCGCAGCCGGTCCGTGGCCACCGCTGCCGGCGTCGCCCTGGCGCTGAGCCCGTCGGTGCTTCTGGCCGACGCACAGGATCCCTCGCAGGATCCCGCCGAGGATTCCCCGGCCCAGACCGAGGACGTCGAGGCCGAAGAGGTCGAGGCGGAAGACGGTGAGGACGCCGGATACTCGGTGCTGCTGGAGTCCCAGCTGCAGGGGATCATCGATGAGATCGCGGAGACGACCGCTGCTGCGGACGCCGAGTTCGACGCGGACCTGCTCTCCCCACGAGTCTCCGGAAACGCCGCGGAGGTCCGGGAGCTGACCTACCGCAACCACGAGATCGACGACGAGGTCCTCCCGGACGCGATCGGCACCGAGATCCTCAGCGCTGCGGTGACCTCCGGCACAGACTTCCCTCGCCAGGCCGTGGTGATCACCCAGGAGGCCGAGGCCGAGATCCCGCAGGTGCTGGTCATCGAACAGGCCTCGCCCCGGGAGAACTACGAGCTCACCCAGTCGGTGCTGATGGTCCCCGGCACGGAGTTCCCCGCCATCTCCGCCGAGGACGGCGGTGTGGAGCCGGTGGATCCCGACGCTGAAGAAGCACGGTTCGCCGCCAACCACGCCATGGAGCGGGTGGCGGTGTTCCTGAACAACCGCGAGTACTACTTCGGCATGAGCGTCGAGGAGAACGCCTACATCGAGGACCTGCAGGGGTACCAGGACGAGCTCCGGGAGAGCGCCGAGGACCTCAGCATCTCCTACACCCGTCCGCTGATCACCGAGGGCAGCACCGCAATGCGCCTGCCCGACGGCTCGGTGATCGCGATCGGCAGCTTCGACTCCACCACCCGGCTTCGGCCCGATGACGGGGCCTCGATCAACCTCTCCGGGGTGACCGCCGAGCTCGCCGGCACCGAGTCCACGACCGAGGACGTCGACATCGTCAATCGGGAGTCGATGATCCTGCACATCCCGGCCGAGGATGGGGAACGGGTCGTGGTGCTCGGAGTCCACGATATTGTGAACGAGGTCAACATTCTCGACTGATCTCCTCAGCCGGAGTACGGTCTGCAGGACCGCCATGATCGACGCCGACGTGCAAGGAGAGCCGCAGTGACAGAGTCCGCCCAGGAACCACAGTCCCGCCGAGTCGACGCCCGGGGAGCAGTGGACCTCTCCGGCTTCGCCGCTGGCGCGGGCTCCGCTCCTGCCCCGTCAACCGCGGGCGGCGCAGCAGCCCCAGGCTCGGCGACACCGGCCCCCTCGGGGACGCCCAACAGCTGGGCGGTTCAGGTGCAGCCCCAGCAGCTGCAACAGGTGGTCGAGCTCTCAGCGCAGGCCCCGGTGATCGTGCTCATCCATGGCACCGACTCCGGCTCCACGACGATGAAGGCCACTCTGGAGGATCTGGTCGACGCCCAGCAGGGCCGGCTGCTCCTGGCCGAGATCGATTCCTCCGCCCATCCTGAGCTGGCGCAGAGCGCCGACCAGGTGCCGGTGGCCACCGCCTTCATCGGGGGACGGCCGGTCGGTGAGTTCGACGCCTCGGTGCCCGCCGAGCAGCTCGCACAGCTGGTCACCCAGATGGTCCAGATGGCGACCCAGAACGGGATGACCCAGAAGCTCCCCGCGCAGTCCACCCGGGTCGTCGAGGGCCAGGAGCCCCCGGCCGAGCCGGAGCTGCCGCCGCTGCACCAAGAGGCGCTTCAGGCGCTGGAGAACAGCGACTACGCCGCGGCCGCGAAGGCCTACGAGCAGGCCATCAAGGAGAAGCCCGACGACGAGGACGCCAAGATCGGCCTGGCCCAGGTGAAGCTGCTGCAGCGCACCACCGGAGCCGACCTGGCCCAGGCTCGAGAGGCTGCCGCACAGAACCCGGACGACGTCGACGCGCAGATCGCCGTCGCGGATCTGGACGTGCTCGGAGGCCACGTGGAAGACGCCTTCTCCCGGCTGGTCCGCTTCATCCAGACCCACTTCGGCGAGGACCGGGAGACGGCTCGGGCGCATCTGGTGGAGCTCTACTCGATCACCGGAGACAGCGACCCTCGGGTCTCGGCCTCGCGCCGGCAGCTGGCCAGCGCCCTCTTCTAGGACTTGGGCTCGGTTCCACGACCGAGGCTCACGATGTCCCTCTCAGGGCTGAGGCGGCGCTGAGCTGGGGTGGGTAGGCTCGGGGCATGAACTCAGCCAGTCAGACCACGCCTGCACTTCGACTGCGCGGGCTGTCCAAGACCTTCGGTCAGACCGCGGCAGTGGAGAACCTGGACCTGGACGTGCCGCGCGGCTCGTTCTACGGCTTCGTGGGACCCAACGGGGCGGGGAAGACCACGACCCTCTCAATGGCCACCGGCCTGATGCGCCCCGACGCCGGCACTGCTGAGGTCGTGGGCATCGACGTCTGGGAGCAGCCTCGGGAGGCGAAGCGCTCGATGGGGGTGCTCGCGGACGGGGTGACGCTGTTCAACAAGCTCACCGGGGCGCAGCTGGTGGCCTATGCCGGACTGCTGCGCGGCATGGACCGTGACACCGTGGAGTCTCGCACCGCGGATCTGCTCCGGGTGCTCGGTCTGCAGGACGCCCAGGGAAAGCTGGTCCAGGACTATTCGGCCGGCATGACCAAGAAGATCGCACTGGCCTCGGCCATGGTGCACGCCCCGGAGCTGCTGGTGCTGGATGAGCCCTTCGAGGCCGTGGACCCGGTCTCAGCCCGCACCATCCGTGGGCTGTTGGAATCTTATGTGTCTTCCGGGGGCACCGTGATCCTCTCGAGCCACGTGATGGATCTGGTGCAGCGGATGTGTTCCCATGTGGGCATCATCGCTGAGGGCTGCCTGCTGGCCTCCGGCACCCTGGATGAGGTGCGCGCAGGCTCGGACCTCGAGACGCGATTCGTGGAGCTGGTCGGGCTCGAGGGTGGAGATCAGGAGCTGGCGTGGTTGCAACTCTGATCCGACTCAAGAAGGCCCTCACCTTCAACGGCTTCAACCAGTCCGTCTGGCACATCCTGGGCACTATCTTCGCCGGGCTCTACGGCCTGGGCATGGTCGGGATGGTGTTCTCGCTGCAGGTGATGGAGGGCGCGGCGGACGTCGCCGATCCAGAGTTCGTGCGGACCACCAGCGTGCTCATGGGCTCGGCGGTCTTCCTGCTGTGGCTCATCATCCCGGTGTTCATCTCCGGTGCAGACGCGGCGATGAATCCGCGGCAGTTCATCACCTACGGCATCCCTCGTCGCGGACTGATCCTGGGACTGGCGGTGACCGGTCTGATCTCCATCGGCGCGGTGCTCACCCTGATCTGGCTGATCGGTCAGGTGCTGCACTGGCGATGGGACCTCGCTGCCGCCGCCACGGCCCTGCTCACGCTGCCGCTGCTGCTGATCACCTTCAGCCTGGTCTCCCAGGCGGTGACCACCTCGATCAGCGCCTGGTTCAGCGGTCGCCGGTCTCGTGACTTCCTGGCCGTGCTGGCGCTGAGCCTGATGGTGATGCTCTACCCGATCATGGTCGGTCTGCAGAGCGCGTTCGCCTCACTCTCCGATGCTATCCCCGCGGTGGTCGACTTCCTGGCATACACCCCGCTGGGCGCCGGTGCTGCGTTGCCCGCCGACGCCGCGGCGGGCGCCTGGGGTGCGATGCTGCTGCGGCTGGGGGTCCTGCTCGCCACGGTGGTGCTCGCCGTCGTCGTGATCCGCGCCGGACTGGTGAAGATCACCGAACAGCCCACTGTGCAGAGCTCCTCGGGGTCCAAGCAGGCCAGCGGGCTCGGGCTGCTGGGCCGGTTCCCGGCCACACCCTGGGGCGCGGTGGCGGCCCGGGCCAGCACCTACTGGCTCAAGGACACCCGCTACGGCGGCACCCTGGTGGTCCTGCCGGCGCTGGTCGTGCTCGCCCTGGTGATGTACTTCCAGACCGATGCCGTCTGGGTGCTGCTCGCACTGGGGCCGGTCTCCGGCTTCACCCTGGGCTATGCGATCTCCGCCGACATCTCCTACGACCACTCGGCCTTCGCCCTGCACATCACCAGCGGGGTCTCCGGGACGGCGGACCGCCTGGGCCGCCTGGTCGGCCTGCTGGTCTTCGGGCTGCCGGCCACGGTGCTGGCAGCACTTGTGCCGGCCGTGATGTTCACGACCCCAGGCACCACCGTGGCCCTGGTGGGAGTCAGCGTGGGCATGCTCCTCAGCGCCTCCGGGCTCTCCTGCCTGATCTCCGCGCGCTTCACCTACCCGGTTCCCAAGCCCGGGGACGGGCCGCTGACACAGCCCTCCGGCTCCACCGGCCGGCTGATGATCGTGCAGCTGGGCATGATGCTCTCCGCCCTGGCGCTGATGCTGCCTGAGCTGATCCTGGTCATCTTCCTCCTGGTCAGCGGCGAGGCCTGGCTGGCCTGGGTGCTCGGGGTCGGTTCGGTGCTCAAAGGTGCGGCGCTGGTCTGGCTCGGGGTGCGTCTGGGCGCGCGGGTCTACGAGCGCAGCCAGCCCGAGCTCTTCCAGCAGGTGAGCCAGTACTGAGGCGCAGGCGGTGGGCGCCGCCCCGCCAGGGCGGCAGCGCTCGGGATGGACACCGGGTCGCCCGGAGATGATGTGCTCGCCGCGGCTGGCTAGAATGGTTCCCATGATGGTCATCGAGAACGGACTCCAGCCCGCTGACGCCCGCTTCGGCGCCCCGGTCGCCCGGCACGCCGGCCCGGGGCACATGCACACCGCCGACCCGGCTGCGGCCCCGGCGGGAGCGGCGACCATCGAGCGCGAGCACCAGGAGCAGCTCTCCGAACCCGGAGACCACGAGCGCTTCGCGCACTACGTGAACAAGAACCGGATCATGGAGTCGGCCCTGGAGGGCGGCGCCGTGGTGGCGCTGTGCGGGAAGGTCTGGATCCCGTCCAGGGACCCCAAGAAGTTCCCGGTGTGTCCGGAGTGCAAAGAGATCTACGAAGAGATGATGGGCGGCGACGGCGACGGTGAGTCCGGCGGCGACTCGGGCGGCAAGCGCGGCTTCTTCGGCTTCGGCCGCAGCTGAACCTGCTGAGCACAGAACCCAGTGGAGCAGTCTGAGACGCTTTTCGACGTCGGCACCGATGTCGGCAGATCCCTGCCGCCGGTCTACCCGCACCGCGCCGCGCATGGCACCGCGGGCACCCTGCGGCAGTGGCAGCAGGAGGCGCTGGACCTCTACATCCAGCGCCGACCCAAGGACTTCCTCGCGGTGGCGACCCCCGGGGCCGGCAAGACCACCTTCGCGCTGCGCGTGGCGAAGCTGCTTGTGGAATCCGGTGAGGTCAACCGGATCTACGTGGTGGCGCCCACCGAGCACCTGAAGCGGCAGTGGGCCGACGCCGCCGGCCGGGTGGGTCTGGCCCTGGACCCGAACTTCAAGAACTCCGACGGCCGCCACGGACGGCAGTACATCGGGGTGGTGGTGACCTACTCCCAGGTGGCGAACAAGCCCGCGCTGCACCGGAACAAGACCGAAGCCGGGCGCACCCTGGTGATCTTCGATGAGATCCACCATGCCGGTGATGCGCTCTCCTGGGGCGACGGCGTGCGTGAGGCCTTCGACCCTGCGGTGCGCCGGCTCGCCCTGACCGGCACCCCGTTCCGCTCCGACACCTCCCCGATCCCGTTCGTGGACTATGTGGAGGACGGCGACGGCGTGCGCCGGTCCAAGGCCGACTACGCCTACACCTACGGGCCCGCGCTGAAGGACCGGGTGGTCCGCCCAGTGGTCTTCATGGCCTACTCCGGGAACATGCGCTGGCGCACCTCCACCGGCGAAGAGATGGAGGCTCAGCTCGGGGCCGCGGCCACCAAGGACATCACCAACCACGCGTGGCGCACTGCGCTGAACCCGGAGGGGGAGTGGATCCCCTCGGTGCTCCGGGCGGCGCATCAGCGTCTGCTGAAGGTGCGGGACAAGATCGACGACGCCGGGGGACTGGTGATCGCCACCGATCACGAGACCGCGCGCGCCTATGCCGCGCAGCTGGATGCGCTCACCGGGCAGAAGACCACCGTCGTGCTCTCCGATGACAAGGGCGCATCGAACCAGATCGAGGCGTTCTCCGAGGACCCTTCGAAGCTGTGGATGGTCGCGGTGCGGATGGTCTCAGAGGGTGTTGACGTGCCGCGTCTGTGCGTGGGCGTCTACGCCACCTCCACCTCCACACCGCTGTTCTTCGCCCAGGCGGTGGGTCGCTTCGTGCGGCTGCGCAAGAAGGCGGAGGTGGCCTCGGTCTTCCTGCCCTCGGTGCCGGTGCTGACCACTCTGGCCAATGAGATGGAGCAGGAGCGCGATCATGCCCTGGAGGTTCCGCGCTCGGCTGCCGAGGACCCGGAGGAGGCACTCGATGATGATCTCCTGGCGGCCGCGAACCGGGAGGAACGTGGCTCGGAGTCCCTGGAGCGCGGTGAGTTCGCCGCGCTGCACTCCAACGCAGCCTTTGACAAGGTCCTCTTCGACGGCGCCGAGTTCGGACTCGGCGGCGCCATGGGGTCTGAGGAGGAGCTGGACTTCCTGGGCATCCCCGGTCTGCTGGAGCCTGAGCAGGTCTCCACGCTGCTGCGTCAGCACCAGGCCGATCAGCTGCGCCGCAAACCCGCCCTGGCGGCTCCGGAAGAACCGGTGGTGGATCACCGCGCGCTCAAGACGCTGCGGGCCACGCTGAACAAGTCGGTCTCCGCCTACGCGGCGAAGACCGGGATGCACCAGGGCAGCATCCACACCAAGCTCCGCGACGCCTGCGGCGGGCCTGCCGTGGGGCAGGCCACCCAGCCCCAGCTCGAGGCACGGCTGAAGAAGATCCAGCTGTGGTTCGTCGGCCGCAAGTAGCGGGGTCAGCGGGTCCTGCGCGCGGTGGGACTCAGAGGTCGTCGAGACTGACGACCTCGACCTCGGCGGCGTCGAACTCCGCGTAGGCCTCCTGGACAGAATCCTCGCTGACGCCCACCGTGAGCTCCCGGATCACCCGGACTCGGAAGTCGTTCTCCACCGCATCGAGCACCGTGGCGCGCACGCAGTGGTCCGTGGCGATCCCGACGATCGTCACGGCGTCGATGTCCTGGGCCTGCAGCCACGCGTGGAGGTCCGCTGCGCCCTCGGCAATGGCGGCCGCCGGTCCCACCTTGGCTCCGTTCTCGCCCTCCAGGCTGCCGACCTTCTCCGGGTCGCCCTCAAGTCCTTCGAACCCGGAGTAGCCGTCGGAGTAGAGCCCCTTGAGGAACCGGGCGTCCACGTGCTCGGTGTCGAGGTTGGGATGCAGCTCCGCACCCGGGGTGCCGGCCACGCAGTGCTCGGGCCAGCTCACCGTGAAATCCGGGGTCGCGGAGAAATGCGGGCCCGGATCGATGTGCCAGTCCTGGGTGGTCAGTATCGCGTCGAACTCGGCATAGCTGTCCTCGAGGAACTCACTGATCTCGCTGGCGACCTGAGCCCCGCCCGCGACCGCGAGTGCTCCGCCCTCACAGAAGTCCTGCTGCACGTCGACAATGATCAGCGCCTGGGCCACTACATCCTCCTGATCGGGAAGCTCCGGGAAAGGGTGTGCGAGCG
The DNA here is from genome assembly GCF_013410215.1 of Nesterenkonia sandarakina. Lineage (NCBI taxonomy): Bacteria > Bacillati > Actinomycetota > Actinomycetes > Micrococcales > Micrococcaceae > Nesterenkonia > Nesterenkonia sandarakina. The sequence continues at coordinate 2,729,606 of NZ_JACCFQ010000001.1, read as the reverse complement.
CACGGTTGATGCGCCCGCTCACCCTCCACGTTACTGGTTCTTCCCGGCCGCGGCGAGATCGAACTCCTCGTTGACCAGGGCCCCGTTGGCCGCCGCTCCGGCGAAGCTGCCCATACCCATCGATGCCGGGACCGTCGCCATCGGCGCGGCCACGTTTCCGGCGGCCCAGATCCGCTCATGGGAGGTCTGTCCCATCGCATCGACCTTCACGAAGCTGCCCACCATGGTCTCCTCGCGCTCGAGCCCGAGATCGCGCAGATAGCCGTCGCGCGGGATGAGTCTGCCTGCGGTGAAGATGGCGTCCAGGGCGATCGTGCGCGAGTCTTCCAGGACGACGCCGGTCACGTGGGTGCCGTCCCCGAGCACCTGCTTCACCGGGGTCGGTTCCACGACGACGCCGCGCGCCTGCAGCCGCTGGAGAGTCTCTGCGGGCAGCTCTCCGGCCCCGGCGCTGAAATAGGTCAGCCGGTCGCTCCACTGACGCAGCAGCTGCGCCTGGTGCAGCTGCATCGGGCTGGTGGCCAGCACCGCCAGTCGCTGACCACGAAACTCCCATCCGTGGCAGTACGGGCAGTGCAGCACGCTGGAGCCCCAGTGCTCGGCCAGTCCCGGGATCGGCGGCAGCTCATCGGTCAGTCCCGAGGCCGCGATGACGCTGCGGGTGAAGAGCTGGACCCCCGAGTCCAGGGTGACCACGAGCTCGCGCGCCCCGGTCCCGTCCACCGAGTCGGCGCGGGTGGAGTCGCGCACCCGGTGCACCCCGGCGGTGAGGCGTTCGACCCCGTAGCGCTGGGCCTCGGCGAGTCCGCGCGACACCAGTTCTGCAGGGGGTGTCCCGTCATGGCCCAGGACGTTGTGCATCTGCCGGGCGAAGCGGTTGCGAGGCTCGGCGGCGTCGAGGATGAGCGTCCTGCGCAGCGCGCGGCCCAGGGACTGGGCGGCGCTGAGCCCGGCGACGCCGCCTCCGATGATGATGGCGTCATAGCGATCTGCTTGTGCTGTGCTGTTCATGGCACCAGCATGCGCCCCGGCCTCGCAACCTGAAACACGTCTTGCTGAAATGGCAATAAATGCTCAGACTGGGAGCATGGAAGAACTTGCTCAGCTGGGCCTGCGCCTGCGATCGGCGCGCACAAGTCGTGGTTGGACCCTGGACCGGCTCGCCCGCGGCGCGGGAATCTCACCGAGCACCCTCTCGCGCCTGGAATCGGGCAAGCGCCAGGCCAGCCTGGAGCTGCTGCTGCCGGTCACGCGCTGCCTGGGCATCACGGTGGATGAGCTGCTGGTCTCTTCCAGTCCGGACCCGCGGGTGCAGCGCGATGCCTGGGAGCGCAACGGCATGCTCGTGCAGCCGCTCTCCCCAGAATCATCTCCGGTGCACACCTACAAGATCAGCTACGTGCCGCGCCCGCCGCTTCCAGAGCTGGGCAGCCACGACGGCTATGAGTGGCTCTACGTGCTCACAGGACGCCTGCGTCTGCAGCTCGGGGAGGAGGAGATCCTGCTCGGGCCCGGCGAGGCCGCCGAGTTCGACACGCTGCGCCCGCATGGGCTCAGCGCTGTGGGACCGGAGAACGCCGAGGTCATCTGCATCCTCAACGACGCCGCCGTGAACCGGCACACCTCAGACGCGGTCAGCTGAAGATCGTGGGCAGCACCGGGTCCCCGTGCTGCAGACGCTTGGCGGCAGGCGGGAGCTCGGCCAGGGACGCGGCGTGTCGGCGCTGCGCATTGGCCACTCCCGCCGCGCCGACATGTTCGGCGGCGATGACCCCGTCACGGACCAGCGGCACCATCAGCTCGCGGGTGTCCCGGTCCGCGACCTGCGGGGCAGCCCCGATCCCGATCAGCTCGGCATCGGCGCGCCCGGTCTCATCCAGGCGGCGCAGCGGATGCTTCACCCCGCCGACGCTGGACTTGCCCGGGGCGTTCTTCGCCACGGCGACCGCGGCGCCGTCGTCGTCGGTGCGGGAGACCAGCTTGTAGACCATCGCGGCGGTGGGGGAGCCGCCACCGGTGACCAGCTTCGTGCCCACCCCGTAGGAGTCCACCGGAGCCGACTGCAGGCGCGCGATGGCGTGTTCGTCGAGATCCGAGGAGACGATGATCCGGGTGCCGGTGTTGCCCAGGGAGTCCAGCAGCGCACGCACCTCCCCGGCCTGCTCCACCAGGTCTCCTGAGTCCAGCCGGACGGCACCCAGCTCGGGACCGGCGATGGACGCCGCCCGGCGCACCGCCGTCTCCACGTCGTAGGTGTCCACCAATAGGGTGGTGCCCGGTCCGAAGGCTCGGACCTGGGCTTCGAAGGCCTCCTCCTCCGAGTCGTGGAGCAGCGTGAAGGCATGGGCGGCGGTGCCCAGGGTGGGCAGGCCCCAGCGGCGCCCGGCCTCCAGGTTCGAGGTGGCGCTGAATCCGGCGACGGCGGCCGCCCGGGCCGCCGCGACGGCGCTGAACTCCTGGGTGCGGCGAGATCCCATCTCCACACAGGGCCGGTCCCCGGCGGCCACGGTCATCCGGGAGGCCGCCGAGGCGATGGCAGAGTCATGGTTGAGCACGGAGAGCACATAGGTCTCCAGCAGGCAGGCCTCCGCGAAGCTCGCCTCCACGCGCAGCACCGGGGAGTCTGGCATGAAGACCTCGCCCTCGGCGTAGCCGTGGATGTCCCCGGAGAACCGGTAGTCGGTGAGGAACTCCAACGTGGGCTCATCCACGATGCCGCGAGCGCGCAGCCAGTCGATCTCGGGCCCGCCGAAGCGGAACTCCTCCAGACCTTCGAGCATCCGCCCGGTGCCGGCGAGGACGCCGTAGCGCCGACCCGCCGGAAGGTGCCTGGTGAAGACCTCGAAGACGCAGCGCCGCCCGGCGGCCCCGGAGGCCAGCGCCGCCTGGACCATGGTGAGCTCGTACTGGTCGGTGAGCAGGGCGGTGGAGGGCACATCGGCCGGGACAGGAGTGGCCGGTGCGGCGGCTTTGGCGGCTGCTGGTGCGGCGGCGGCGAGCCCGGACGACGCACCGGCAGCTGAGGTGGCGCGCGCAGCGTCGGACTGAGGGGAGTCAGATTGAGGTGTCACAGCCCCAGCGTAGAATACGGAGCATGAGTTCAGCCCAAGGATCCACGCTCAGCCGTGAGGAGACTGACCTCGATCCCGAGTTCTCCCAGCTCCTCTCCGCCGCGCGCCCCTACCAGGTGGTCGTCTGGAACGACCCGGTGAATCTGATGACCTACGTCAGCTGGGTCTTCCGCAGCTACTTCGGGCATTCCAAGGCCCGGGCGGAGCAGCTGATGATGCAGGTCCACCAGGAGGGCCGCGCCGTGGTCTCCCACGGTCCGCGGGAGAAGGCCGAGCAGGACGTGACGGCGATGCACCAGTACGGCCTGCAGGCCACCCTGGAAGAGGTCGAGTAGTCCGTGGCCACAGCCTTCCGTGCCACCACCAAGGGATACCGCGCAGATCTGGAACAGCATGAACGACGGCTGCTCAGCTCGCTCTGCGCCGACGTGATCCAGCTTCTCGAGAGCCGCGAGGAGGACTCTGCGCTCGAGACGAACCCTGCCCCTGAGACCACCGCTGCGTCTGAGACGGCCTCGGCCGAGGCCGCCCCGGCTCCCGCCGAGGATCCCGCCTTCGCGCACTTCCGGGCGGAGCTCGCAGGCCTGGGCAGTGAGGAGCCGCTGACCCCGCCGGAGGATGAGGTCCTGCGGCGACTGCTGCCCGATGCCTCGAGCGACCCGGAGCAGGCCGGGCAGTTCCGCCGGCTCAGCGAGAACTCGCTGCGCGGCGCGAAGATCGCCGATCTGCGCACCGCGCGGATGCTGCTGGAGAGCACCCCGATCAGCGTGGACGAGGATCTCGCCCCGGTCTTCGGCCGGGCGCTCAACGATCTGCGGCTGACCCTGGCGACCCGGCTCCGGCTGGAGACCGCCGAGGACGCGGAACGTGTCCACCGGCTGGCCGGCGGCTCGAGCAGCAAGGACACCGAGTCCTTCATGGCGGAGATCTACACCTTCATCACCTGGCTGCAGGAGACCCTGTTCAGCGCGATGACCGAGTTCCTCCCGGAACCCGGGACATCGTCTCGATGAGCGCCGCTGCTCCGGTCGGGATCTTCGATTCCGGTGTCGGCGGACTCACCGTGGCCCGCGCCGTGCTGGACCAGCTTCCGGGGGAGTCGATCACCTATCTCGGGGACACCGCCCACGGCCCCTACGGTCCGCTGCCCATCGCCCGGGTCCGGGCCCATGCGCTCGGTGTCATGGACGAGCTCGTGGACTCCGGTGTGAAGGCCCTGGTCATCGCGTGTAACTCCGCCTCGGCGGCCGTGCTGCGCGATGCCCGGGAACGCTACACCGATCGGCGCGGGATCCCCGTGGTCGAGGTCATCCAGCCCGCCGTGCGCCGCGCCGTCTCGGCCACCCGCAATGGTCGCATCGGGGTCATCGGGACCTCCGCCACGGTGAGCTCCGGGGCCTATGAGGACACCTTCGCGGCCGCCCCGGCGCTGCAGATCACCACCGCGGCCTGTCCGCGGTTCGTGGAGTTCGTCGAACGCGGCGTCACCACCGGAGACGAGCTGCTCGCCGCGGCAGAGCAGTACCTCGCCCCGCTGAAGCGCGCCGGCGTCGACACACTGGTGCTCGGCTGCACGCACTACCCGCTGCTCACCGGCGTGATCTCCTTCGTGATGGGTCAGGAGGTCACCCTGGTCTCCTCCGCGGAGGAGACCGCCAAGGACCTCTACCGCGCGCTGACCCGCCAGGATCTGCAGCGCCGAGCCGCCGCGCCTGCCGAGCCCGGACATACCTTCCTCGCCACCGGCGACGCAGCGGCGTTCGCCCGGCTCGCCCGACGCTTCCTGGGTCCCGAGGTGCGCAGCGTGCAACAGGTGGCCCATGTGCGGGAGGCCTATCCCACCGGTGTGATCGCCCGGATCTCTCCCGCTATGCTGGCCGGAGCGCAGGATGACTGAAGGGGAGCCCGCCAGCATATGAAACTCACCATCATCGGGTGCAGCGGGTCCTTCCCCGGCCCGGAGTCCCCGGCCTCGTGCTACCTGCTCACCGCCCAATATCAGGGCCGGACCTGGCGGGTCGTCGTGGATCTGGGCAATGGTGCCCTGGGCAAACTGCAGCAGCACCTCGCGCTGGAAGACATCGACGCCGTGTGCCTGTCCCACCTGCACCCGGACCACTACATGGACCTCTGCGGACTCCACGTGGCCATCCGCTGGCGACCCGGCGGCTGGCCCGGCAAGCACGTCCCGGTCTATGGACCCTCCACCACGGATCAACGGATCGCCAGTGCCTACGGCATGGACCCCAACCCCGGGATGCACCCTGACTTCGACTTCCAGACCTGGCGGCCGCGGCAGGCCGAGACCATCGGGCCCTTCACCATCACCCCGGTCCCGGTGCGCCACCCGATCGAGGAGGCCTACGCGCTGCGGATCGACATCGCCGCCGAGGCCTCGGCGGATGCTCGCGAGCACACGCTGACCTATTCCGGTGACACCGACGCCTGTGACGGGCTCATCGAAGCAGCTCGGGACGCCGATGTCTTCCTCTGCGAAGCCGCCTTCGAGGACGGCCGCGACGACCACATCGAGGGCGTGCACCTGAACGGGCACCGCGCGGGAGTCATGGCACGCTCCGCCGGGGTTGGGCGGCTGCTGCTGACCCACATCCCGGTCTGGACCTCGCAGCGGGTGCTGCTGGCCAAGGCACGCGAAGAATACGCAGGCGACCTCGCCGTCGCCGTCGCCGGTGTCACCTATGAGATCGGCGCGACCACCACCCACCACCAGGGAGAGACCAAGCAGTGAGCATCACCACCCTTCGGACCGACGGACGCGCAGCAGATGAGCTGCGCCCGGTCACCATCACCCGGAACTGGAACGCGCACGCGGAGGGATCCGCGCTGATCGAATTCGGCGGGACCCGGGTGCTGTGCACCGCGTCCTTCGAGTCCAACGTGCCGCGCTGGCTCAAGGGGCAGGGCTCCGGCTGGGTCACCGCCGAGTATGCGATGCTCCCGCGGGCCACCAACACCCGCTCCGGGCGGGAGTCCGTGAGGGGGAAGATCGGTGGGCGCACCCACGAGATCTCCCGGCTGATCGGTCGCTCGCTGCGCGCCGTGGTGGACACCAAGGCGCTGGGCGAGAACATGATCACCCTGGACTGCGACGTGCTGCAGGCCGACGGCGGAACCCGCACCGCCGCGATCACCGGCGCCTACGTGGCGCTGGTCGACGCGGTGGAGTGGGCGCGGCAGCAAGGTCACGTCTCCAAGCGCGCGGAGGTGCTCAAGGACTCCATCGCGGCGATCTCGGTCGGGGTGCTCCCCGACGGGCAGGCCGTGCTGGACCTTCCCTACTCGGAGGACTCCACAGCAGAGACCGACATGAACGTGGTGGTCACCGGCTCGGGGGACTTCGTGGAGATCCAGGGCACCGCCGAGGGCGCGCCGTTCAAACGCGAGGAGCTGGATCGCCTGCTCGATCTCGCCCTGGGCGGGACCGACCGGCTCGCGCAGCTGCAGCGGGAGGCGCTGGCCCAGTGACCGCAAGGATCGTCCTGGCCACCCGCAACCCGGGCAAGCTGCGGGAGTTCCGTGCCCTGCTCAGTGCCAGTCCGCAGCTCCAGGGCCGGGATCTGGACGCTGAGGTGATCGATGCCGCGACCGCAGGCTGTCCCGACATCCCGGAGACCGGCCTCAGCTTCGAGGAGAACTCGCTGCTGAAAGCCCGCGCCGTCGCCGCACAGACCGGCCTGCCGGCGGTGGCTGATGACTCCGGACTCGCCGTGGAGGTCCTCGGCGGGGCACCAGGGATCTTCTCCGCCCGGTGGGCCGGGGCGCGTGCCTCCGATGAGGCCAACCTGAGGCTGCTGCTGGAGCAGCTCGCCGATATCGCACCGGCACACCGCAGCGCCGCCTTCGTCTGCGTGGCCTCGCTGGTGATCCCCGACGCACAGGGTGGCCCGCTGCGGGAGTTCACCACCACCGGACGCTTGGAGGGCACGCTGCTGCGCGAGCCGCAGGGTCTGGGCGGCTTCGGCTACGACCCGATCCTGCAGCCGGCGGGGGAGACCCGCAGCACCGCCGAGCTCTCGATGCCGGAGAAGAACGCGATCTCACACCGGGGCAAGGCCTTCGCGGCGCTGCGGGAGCACGTGGTGGAGGCGCTCGGCGCGTGAGAGGTCTGGACTTCACCGCCGTGGACTTCGAGACGGCCAACGGCTTCCGCGGCTCGCCCTGCGCCATCGGTCTGGTCAAGATTCGCGACGGCCAGGAGGTCGGCAGCTTCTACTCTGCGATGCGTCCACCGGAGGGCTTCGACCGGTTCGATCCGCATAATGTCGCGATCCATGGGATCACCCCGGACGCGGTGGCTCAGGCCCCGCGCTTCGGGGAGCTCTTCGAGCAGATCCACCGCTTCATCGGCGAGGACGTGCTGGTCGCACACAACGCGGCCTTCGACATCGAGGTCTTCGAAGCCGCGCTGGAGGTCAGCGGACTGGACTCCCCGGGACTGAGCTGCCTGTGCTCGGTCCGGCTCTCCCGGGCGAACTACCAGCTTCCCTCCCACGCGCTTCCCAAGGCGGCCGCGGAGGCCGGGTATCAGCTCACCGCGCACCACTACGCCCTGGACGACGCGCGGGCCTCGGCCGCTGTGGTCTGCGACATCGCGAGCCGGCGCGCCGTCGGGTCCACCCACCGGCTCTTCAAGGACTGCGGGATCGAGCCACGGACCATGGAGTCCTGGCAGGGCCGGCGCCCCCGTGAATCGCGGGCGACCCGGCAGGTGCGCACCATGGCGCACCTCTTCGATGCCCGACTCCCGGCACCGCCGCCGCGCCATATGCCCGACCTGATGCGCTGGCAGGATGAGGGCAAGAACCTCCCGCCATCCTCCGTGGCCGACCCGGGGCACCCGCTGTTCTCCCAGCAGATCGCCTTCACCGGAAACCTCTCGATTCCGCGCGCCGAGGCCAAGGAACTGGTCGCCGCAGTGGGTGCGGCGACTGCCTCCCGGGTCACCGCCGGCACCACGCTGCTGGTAGTGGGGGACGGGTTCGAAGCCTGGGAGCTCAGCACGCCGGAGCAGTCCGCTCCGCTGCGCAGCAGCAAGGCCCGGGCTGCGCTGCGCCGACAGGCCGAGGGCCAGCCGCTGCGGCTCATCGCCGAGGAAGAGTTCCGCGCGCTGCTGGGACCCGACTGGCCGGTGCCCGCCCCCGCCCAGGACACGGCGGCTGCACCGGCTGAGTCGGACCGGTGAGTCAGCGCGCGCGGGTGACCTCTTCCCAGTCCCGGGCGAGCTCGCCGATCACCGAGTAGACATCCGGGGTCGCGGGATCGGTGACCCTGTCATGGCGACCCAGAGGTGAACCAGCCGACGACGATGCGCCTCCCGTGGACGCGCCTGACCACGGCGCTGCCGCTGAGGGCGCTGCCCCGGCGTCCATCCCGGCCGCAGCAAGCAGCTGGCGCTCCAGGATGGCGGCGACGTCGTCGTCGAGTCCGGCGGTGATCGCCCGCCGCTCCCGCTCGCTGGTCTCCGGAGACTCCGGTGCCGCGGCGTCGGTGGCGAGCCGGTGCACCAGATCCGCGAGCGCCGCGGCCTTCTCCAGCAGATCCGGATGTCCGTGGGTCAGCGAGAGGGCCTGCCGCGTCCAGGTGCTGCGCATCGACGCGTCGATATAGGGGACCAGACCGATCGGCACCGCGCGCAGCAGCGCCGTGTCATCGGTGGTCTCTGGCTGTGCCGGGGCACTGGGATAGGACATCTGTCCCTGACTGAGTCCGCGCAGGCTGATCGCGCCAGATCCGTGCCGGACGGTGAGCCGGCGCTGTCCGCGCAGCTGCTGCAGCTGCTGGTCCAGCCGGCGGGCGGGCGGCTGCGGGGCCTGCTCCGGGTAGGACCCGGTGATCAGTCGGTACCAGCGCAGCGAACCGAGCCACATGCAGGCCAGCGGATCGGCGCCGAGTCCCTGGCGGCTCCAGTCCAGCAGCTCGAGCAGGCCGTCCGCGGTGCACATCTGGTGCAGCACCTCGGCGTGCAGGGCCACAGCAGAGGCTTCGGCGGCAGCATTGCCCGAGGCCGCAGGCGACGCGGAGGTCCGCGGTGTCGAGGGTTCCACGGCGGCGGCCAGCACCGGGCCGAAGCGACTGATCAGTATCTCGGCGGTTTCCACCCCTTCAGAATAGTCTCCTGCGGGGTGGTGCTCCGGCCATGTCCGTGCCAGCCGATAGCGTGGGGGCATGCGCTGGCTACACACCTCGGACTGGCACCTCGGTCGCGGCTTCCATGGTCATTCTCTGCGCTCCGAGCAGGAGCAGATGCTGGAGACGGTCTGCGCCGCGGTGACCGAGCACCAGGTGGACGTGCTGCTGATCGCCGGAGACATCTATGACCGCGCACTGCCGCCGGAATGGGCCGTGGCGGCGCTGGAGGAGGCGCTGCAGCGCATCACCGAGGGCGGTACCCAGGTGATCATCACCCCTGGGAATCACGACTCCGCCGCGCGTCTGGGCTTCGGGCGCGGTCTGATGCGCGGCTCCGGGGTGCACATCCGCAGCGCGCTGAGTGAGGCGTGGACCCCGGTGGAGGTCACCGAGTCCGATGGCGGGCAGACCCTGGTCTACGGCATCCCTTATCTGGAGCCTCAGCTCTTCGCGCCCAGTCTGGGGCTGGACGGGGGCCACCACACCGGCGTCACCGCCGAGGTGATCCGCCGGATCTGGGAAGACGTGGAACGACGTCGAGTCGGCGGCTCGGAGCCCACAGTTGTCCTGATGGCCCATCTCTTCGCGGCGGCTGGCGCGGCCTCGGACTCGGAGCGCAACATCGGCGTCGACGCGGCCGCCGGGGACCGGCCGGAGCATCACGAGGAGAGCATCGGGGGTCTCGCCGTGGTGCCTCTGGAGCTCTTCGAGGGTTTCGACTACGTGGCGCTGGGCCATCTGCATGGGCGCCAGCGGCTGTCCGAGACCGTGCGCTACAGCGGCTCTCCACTGCGGCTCTCCTTCTCCGAGACCAGGCAGGCCAAGGGAGCCTGGCTCTGGGACTCCGGCTCGGTGGAGCCGGCCCAGCCTCTGGACTGGAGCATCGGTCGACCTCTGGCTCAGCTGGAACTGCCCCTGGAGGAGCTGCTCGCCCCGGAGACCGTGGAGCTGCACCGGGAGTCCTATCTCCAGATCAAGCTCACCGATCCGATCCGGCCGGCGCGCGCCTTCCAACGCCTGCAGGAGGTCTACCCCTATATGGCCTCGTTCTCGCACACCGGCCGCCACGACGCCCCGCACAGGACGTATTCGGCGAAGGTGGAGCGCGCCCGCACCGACACCGAGGTCGTCGAAGGCTTCCTGGAGCACGTCCGAGGCGGACGCGGAGCCAGCGCCGAAGAAGCCCAGCTGATCGCTGAGGGCCTCCAGGCGGTGCGGCCATGAAGCTCCACCAGCTCACCCTGCACGCCTTCGGCCCCTTCGCCGGGACCGAAGTCGTCGACTTCGACCGGCTCGGCGCCGATGGGGTGTTTCTGCTGCGCGGGCGCACCGGAGCGGGCAAGACCTCGATCCTGGACGCCATCACCTTCGCGCTCTACGGCGACGTGCCCGGGCAGCGGGACAAGACCCAGCTCAAGAGCACCCACGCGCCCGCAGACAGCGAGCCCTACGTGCAGCTGGAGTTCACCCAGGGCGGGCGTCGCTGCCGGGTCCGGCGCTCCCCGCAGCACGGACGTCCGCAGAAGCGAGACGCCAGCCGGCAGCGGGAGGTGGGGCAGCGCATCGTCGTGGAATTCTTCCAGGACGGCAGCTGGCAGCCCTACACCTCCGGGATTCAGGCGGCCAACGATGAGATGCAGCGTCTGCTCGGCCTGGACCTGCACCAGTTCACCAAGGTCATCCTGCTTCCGCAGGGCGCCTTCGCGCACTTCCTGCATGCCAGCAGCAAGGACAAGCAGGAGCTTCTGGAGCGACTTTTCGACACCGATCGGTTCACCCTGTTGGAGAAGCACCTGCGCGAACTCGCCCGGGAGGCCGAGCAGCAGCTCAAGGACAGCGACACCCGGATCCAGACCCACCGCGAGAACCTCAGCCAGGCGGCGCTGGCGATGTTCCCCGGCACTGAGCGGGCCGAAGCCGCGGACGACTCTGCCGGGCAGCAGCAGCTTCCCGGGCTGCCCGAGGCTGAGCTGAACGAGCTGCCCGAGACGCAGTTGACCGAGCTGACCGAGACGGAGCTGACGGAGCTGCCCGAATCAGAGCTGACCGAACGCGTCACCCAAGCCATCGAGGCTCGACGCGCCCAGCTGCACCAGGACTCCGCGCAGGCCGACTCTGCCGCGCAGGCCGCGGCTGCCGCGGACGCGGAGCTGCGAGTCCAGGAGGAGGAGCTGCGCCGGTTCGCCGAGCATGAGGCACGGCTGGCGGCGCATCGGGAACAGGCGCCACGGGTGGCAGCGCTGCGGGATGCGCTGCGACGGCATGAATCCGCGCAGCTCATCCAGAGCTGGTTCACGGCCGCCGCCGAGGCGGTGCAGGACCACCGACGCGCCGTCGACGCCGCCGTCACCGCCACCGAGTCGGCCGAGTCCGCCCTGGGCGTCTTCGCGGCGCGGCAGCCGGCAGAGATCTCCGCCCGCAGGCTCCTCGCCGGAGAACACGATGCGCAGCACCGTGCCCAGCCGGAATCTGCGGAGCTCACCGCTGCGGTGGAGGAGCTGATCGCACTGCGCGCCCGGCTCTCCGATGAAGACGCCGGTCAGTTCGAGGCTCGGCTCACCGAAGTCTCCGCGCAGATCTCCGGCTCCGAGCAGCAGCAGGAGCAGACAGAGGCCGAGGCCGCGCAGCTGACCGGGCAGCAACAGGCGCTGGACGCCACGCATCAGGATCTGCAGGCACAGCTGGAGGACCTCGAAGAGCTCGAAAGTACGCGGGATCTGGCGCGCGCGGCCACCGGCTCGCTGACCCAACGGCTGCAGACCCAGCGCACCAGAGACCAGATCTCAGCTCGCTGCGAGCTGTGGCGGGCACGCCAGGACGAGCGCGAGCAGGCCCACAGTCAGGCGAAGGCTCGGCACCAGCAGCGCCTGGCGAGCTACCTGCGCAACCTCGCCCTGCAGCTGGCCGGAGAGCTCGAAGCTGGAGAGCCGTGCCTGGTCTGCGGGTCCACCGAGCACCCGCATCCAGCCGTGGACGAAGACTCCTCCATCACCCAGGCAGAGGTGGAACAGACTCAGCTGGAGCTCCAGACAGCACGAGACGAGCTCAGCGAGGCCCAGATCGAACTGCGCAGCCTCAGCGAACAGCTTGAGGCGGTGCACTCCGAGCTTGCCGAGCACGCGCAGCTCAGCGTCACCGACACCGAGGCCGAGCTGGCTCGGGCGCAGGAGGCGCTGGAGGCCGCCGAGCGGCGCAGGTCCGACCAGCGCGAGCTGCGCAGCCAGCTCGACGCCAACGCCGCGCAGCGGCAGCGCGTGCAGACCCGCCTGCTCGAGGCCCGGCACGGTGCCCAGCAGGCCAAGGCCGCGCTCGTCCAACAGCGCGCGCAGGTCAGCGAGCTGGAAGCGGCGCTGACGGGGCTGCGCGGAGACTACGACTCCCTGGCCCTGCGCCGCGAGTCCCTTGAGCAGGTGCTCGGCGAGCTGCGATTCGCCCTGACACGGCTCGAGGCCGCAACCCTCCAGCGGTCCCACCGGGACCGCGCGCAGGCCAGCGCCTCCGCCCAGCTCGAGAGCTCGGAGTTCACCGAGCAGGCCCAGCTGGGGGCCGCGCTCTTGGACCAGGCGACGCTGCACCGCGATCAAGACACGGTCACGGCCTGGGACGAGCTGAAGCACCAGCTCGACTACGAATCTGAGCAGGAGTCGGTCCAGGCCGGCCGGCGTCGTCAGCTGGAGGGGCAGACCCGTCCCGACGCCGAGGAGCTGCACCGCGCGGGGGAGCTCAGTGCCGCCGCGGCGCGGGCCCTACATGATGCGGGAGCCGCTCAGCTGCGCTTCCAGGCCCAGTGCGAGACCGTCGAGGACCACATCGGCAAACTCGAGTCGGCTCTGCGCCACCGCGACTCCGCCCTGGGCGAGCAGCGCAGGAGAAGCGAGCTGGCGGCCACCATCAACGGGGCAGGCCCGGAGAACACGCTGCGGATGACGCTGACCACCTTCGTGCTGGCCGCGCGCCTGGAACGTGTGGCAGAAGCAGCCACGCGGCACCTGGCCACCATGTCAGAGGGCAGGTACCGGCTTCACCACAGCGATGAGGCAGGCGGACGCGGGCTGCGCGGACTGGAGCTGAAGGTCCACGATGACCACAGCGACGTGGAGCGGCCCACCTCCTCGCTCTCCGGCGGGGAGACCTTCATGGCTTCGCTCGCGATGGCGCTGGGCCTGGCCGAGGTGGTCCAATCAGAGTCCGGTGGCATCGGCATGGAGTCCCTGTTCATCGATGAGGGGTTCGGCTCACTGGATGAAGACACCTTGGAACACGTCATGAGCGCGCTGTACCGACTCCAGGGGGAGGGTCGCCGGGTGGGGCTGGTCAGCCATGTCACCGAGATGCACCGCGCGATCCCGACCCAGCTGCGCATCCACCGGCATCGCGCCGGATCGACCACCGAGATGGTCATCCCGTGAGCGGCCCGCCTCCCTGGGCCGCGGCCGTCTCTCTCGCCGCGCGGATGCCGGGGCCCATGCTGCCGGTGGGGGTCATGGCCGCCGCCGCGGCCAGCACCGGTTCGATGTTCACCACCGCCACGCTCACCGCCGCCGGGCTGATCGGCCTCTCGATCTCCGCCCCGGCCGCCAGCGCAGGCGCGGAGCGCTTCGGCACGCGCAACGTGCTGCTGGTCAGCGCCATCGTGCATGTGCTGATGCTGGTGCTGATGGTGAGCAGCGTCGATCGGCTCACCCGAGGTGACACGCTCGCCTCCAACGCCACCATCTACACGCTGCTGCTGATCTTCACCCTGATCGCGGGCCTGAGCACCCCCGCGGTGGCCACCTTCAGCCGTGCCGGGAGTTGGGCCGGGGAAGCAGGCATCTCGGTGCGGCACGGGCTGCGTGTCCAGGGTCGGCTCGACGACGCCGCCCTCGTGGCAGCGCCGATTCTGCTCACCGTGCTGAGCTTCAGCGTGGGGCCCACCGTCGGACTGCTCAGCTCCGCGGTGCTCACAGCGGTGGCGGTGCCGCTGTACGCGGTGGAGCGTGCACACCTCACCGAGGCTCCCGTGGAATCCGCGCGGCTGCCCCTGGCGGGAGCCGAGTCCGCCCAGCAGCTTCTTCTGGAACACCATGGACTTGCGTCCGCAGCGCAGACATCCGGGTCAGCGGCACGTAGACCCGAGTCAGCTGCACCGACGCCGGGAGCGGGCGTTCCGGCAGCGGAATCCGATCCCGGCTGGGCGCGAGGCCTCAGCACGGGGATCACCCTGGCCGCCGCACTGGGACTTGTCCTGGGAGGTCTCTGGATCTCGGTGCTGGATGCGGCGCAGCCCCTGAGCCGACCCAGCGTGTTCGCCCTGGCCATCGGACTGATGGCGGCTGCAGGGGTGCTCTGTGCCCGCTGGAGACCAGCGGGATTCACCGACCCGTTGACCCTGCGTCGACGGCGGCTGCATGTCCTCTTGCTGGTGGTGCTCAGTCTGCTGATGGTGGTGCTGGCGACGCTGTTGCCGCCTGGGACGTGGACACTGGTGACGCTCAGCGGTCTCGCGGTGCTGCAATCGGCCGCTCTGGGACGGCTCATCCGGGGACTCTACGCCGGGCTGGCGATCTCTGTGCCCACCGGTCGGCTCGCCGTCGCGACCCCGGCGGTTGCCGGGGGAGTGTTGCTGGGGATCGCCCTGGGGCTCACGCTCGCCGGGATCGCCGCCGACGAGATCGGCCTCGGCGCCGCGGCCGCAGTGGTCACCGCGGGCAGCCTGTTGGCCGCCGTCGTGGTGTTCTCGGGTCAGCTCTGGGGCAGCCCGGAGTCCCGCAGGGATACAGCCGCTGTCCTTCCGCGCGGTGAATGACCCCGGTTCAGGCGTTCTGCAGGAAGCTGACTACTGCCTTCTTATAGTCCCTCGAGGTCACCGCGTTGATGTGATCGCGCTCGGGAATCTGCACGAACGCGGCGACGGCGCCCTGGGCGGTGACCAGCGGCACCAGGGAGGCCGCCTCAGCGGCGATCTCATCCTGCGATCCGGCCACCACCAGCGTGGGCACCGGCGGCACGGTCGCGGCGGGGTCATAGGAGTCCACCGAGAGGCTCAGCAGCAGCTCCACGGTATGGGGCACATTCGCGCCGGGCAGCGCGCCGGCCAGGGTCACCAGGTTCCGGGTCAGATCGTCGACCGGGCGCACGCCCTCCTGCACCCAGAGCCGAGCCTGCTTCGCCTTCAGTGCGCCCAGACGATCATCGGTAGGGGATCCTCCCATGATCAGATGCGTGACCATCTCGGGATGGGCCGCACTGAACTCCCAGGCCAGGCGGGACCCCAGGGAGTATCCGTGCACCGCGACCTGGTGGTGCCCCTGCTCCCGAAGGTGGGTGCCCAGATCCGCGAGGATGTCTGCGACCCGGACATCGACGGGATTGATGTCCTGGGACTCCCCATGACCGGGAAGGTCCACGGCGATGATGCTGCGTCCGGTGCGCGCCAGCGGATCCAGCCATCCGGTCTTCACCCAGTTGTAGAGCGTGCTGCTGGCGAAGCCGTGGATGAGCAGCACCGGCGCCCCGGTGGGCTCGGAGTGGGTCCAGGTGTGCAGCGTCAGTCCGGACGGGGTGCGGACAGATTCAGGGGCGGGGAACTCCAGGCGGGGCATGGATCAGGGCTGCAGCTGCAGAGTCTTGACGGTGTCCGCGGTGACCTCGGAGAGCAGCCCCGGGTTGTCATTGAGTGCCCGTCCGAAGGAAGGCACCATCTGTTCCAGCTTGGGGCGCCAGCGGTCCATCTGCGCCCCGAAGCAGCGCTCAAGCAGCGAGAACATGATCGACGGCGCCGTCGAAGCGCCGGGGGAGGCACCGAGGAGTCCGGCGATGGAGCCGTCCTTGGCGGAGATCAGCTCGGTGCCGAACTGCAGCACGCCCTTGCCCTTCTCGTTCTTCTTCATCACCTGCACCCGCTGACCGGCGGTGATCATCTCCCAGGCGTCCGAGCCAGCACTGGGGAAGAAGGCGTGCAGCTCTTCGAACTTCGAGCTGGAGGATTTGGTGACCTCCTTGACCAGGTACGTCACCAGATCGGTGTTGTCCTTGCCCACCTGCAGCATCGGCTTCAGGTTGTGCGGACGGACCGAGAGCGGCAGGTCCATGAAGGAGCCGCTCTTGAGGAAGTTCGTGGAGAATCCGGCGTAGGGTCCGAACATCAGCGTGCGCCGACCTTCGACGAAACGGGTGTCCAGGTGCGGCACCGACATCGGGGGAGCGCCCACCGATGCCAGGCCATAGACCTTGGCGTGATGCTTCTCGGCGACCGTCGGGTCGGTGGTGCGCAGGAACTTGCCCGAGACCGGGAACCCGCCGAAGCCCTTGATCTCATCGATGCCCGCACCCTGCAGCAGGCTCAGCGCACCGCCTCCGGCACCGACGAAGACGAAGCGGGCACTGGCCACACTGCGATCTCCGGTGGCCTTGTCCTTGACCTTGATGTCCCAGCGGCCGTCCACGCCGCGCTTGACGGACTGGACCTCGTGTCCGTAGCGCAGATCCACACCGTTGCCGCCGAGGTGGGTGGCGAGCTGGCGGGTCAGTGAGCCGAAGTCGACGTCGGTGCCGGTGTCGAACTTGGAGGCGGCGATCCGCTGGGCGGGATCCCGGCCCTCGATCAGCAGCGGCGCCCATTCGGCGATCTCCGCGTGATCCTCGGTGTGCACGATGTCAGAGAAGAGCGGCTGGGCCTTCATCGCCTCGTAGCGATCCTTGAGGTACTGCGCGTTCTTATCGCCCCAGACGAAGCTGATGTGCGGCAGTCCGTTGATGAAGGTGCGCGGCGAGCCGATCGTCCCGGACTTGACCCAGTGCGAGTACAGCTGCTTGGACACGGTGAACTGCTCGTTGATGCCCTGGGCCTTCGCGGTGGAGACCTTGCCGTCGGCCCCGCGCGGGGTGTAGTTGAGCTCGCAGAGCGCCGCGTGGCCGGTGCCGGCGTTGTTCCAGGGATCGGAGGACTCCTGGCCTGCCTGGTCCAGCGCCTCGAACAGCCCGATGGACCAGTTCGGCTCCAGCTCCTTGAGCAGGGCGCCGAGCGTGGTGGACATGATTCCGGCGCCGATGAGCACGACGTCGAACTTCTGTCCTTCGCTGGACTGCTGAGCGCTTGTCGACGATGACTTGGCCACAGAATTCTCCTTGAGTGTTCCCCCTGATGAGACCCGGGGGTGGTACGTGTTGTCCGTCAATCGACTCTACCTGCGCCCGCGCGGGCCCGGGAAATCCTCCGCCGGGCGGTCGCGGTGGCTATTCCGCCGGAACGATGTCCTTGAAGAGCTCGTGCAGCACCGGCGACATCGGATAATCGGCGACGCCGCGGCCCAGCGCCACACCGGAGATCGGATGCACCAGCGGAAGCGCCGGAAGATCCTCGGCGACGAGATCGGCGATCGCCCGGTATAAGTCATTGCGTGACTGCTCTTCGGTCTCGCTGCGCGCACTGCGGATCAGCTCGCGCACCTCGGGGGAGTCGTAGTTGAACTCAGGGGTCTGATGCGAGAACAGCGGGCCGAAGAAGGAGTGCGGGGACCGGTACCCGCCGTTGCGTCCCAGCAGGTGCATCGCCCGCTGATCATCGTCGAGCAGGGCATCGACATACCCGTTGTCCCAGGACACCGGGCGCGGAGTGATGTTGAAGCCGACCGCCGTCAGATCCCGCGCGATCGAGGCGAACACCGCCTCGGGTCGGGGGAAGTAGCTGCGCGTGGCGTTCATCGGGTAGTAGAAGGGCAGCGGCTCGCCGTCGTAGCCGGCGTCGGTCAGCAGCTCCTGCGCCTCCTCGACGTTGTAGTTATAGCGCTGCGCCTGCTCCGAGTGCACACCCAGGGCTGCGGGGGTGAACTGGTAGGCGGGTCGACTGCCTTCGAGGAAGAAGGACTCCACCAAGCTGGTGAGGTTCACAGCGCGCGCCGCGGCCTCCCGCACCTCGGGATCTCCCATGACGGGGTGGTCCAGGTTGAACCCGAGGTAGAGCACGGAGAATGGGTCGCGCTGCAGGATCAGCCGTCCGGACTGGACCAGGGAGCGCAGATTCTCGGCGGTGATGTAGTCATAGACGTCGATGCCTCCGCGCTGCAGCTCGCGGAGCCGGTCGAAGGAACGCGGCAGGGTGCGCACCACTGCCCGTTCAGCAGCGGGTCTGCCGTCCCAATAGTCCTCGAACGCCTCGAGCACCACCTCGTCGGCCCTCACGCTGCTCAGCCGGTACGCCCCGGTGCCGCGGGGTTCTCGGGCCAGCAGATCCGGCTCGCTCTCCGAGAGCACCTCGGCGGAGGCGATCCCGAAGGCTGGCATGGCCAGGGCCTCGGGGAGGAAGACCAGCGGCTCCGAGAGGGTCAACCGCACAGTGGTGGAGTCAGGGGCTTCCGCGGATTCCAACAGGCAGTCGGGGTCGTCGAAGAATCCGCCGAAGAGCGACTCGAAGGCCAGCGTGGTGCGGGCCGGAGCGTCGGATCCCAGAATCTCGTTCATGCGACCCCAGCGCTGGAAGTTCGCCACCACCACCTCGGCGGTCAAGGCGCTGCCGTCATGGAAGAGGACGTCCTCGCGCAGGGTGAAGGTGTAACGCAGTCCGTCGCGGCTGGTCTCCCAATCGGTGGCCAGCAGCGGCACGGTGGCGCCGGTCTCGCGATCGACCCCGACCAGCGTCTCGAACACCTGTCGGCAGACCCGCTCGGTCTCGGTGTCCACCGCGAGTGCCGGGTCCATCGAGACCACAGAGGACACGGCGGAGAGCACGACGCCGCCCGGGAGCTCGTCCTCGGCAGGTCCCGTGGCGCTGAGCTGGGCAGCCGCCCCCGAGGCGGGCTCAGAGGCTGGCCAGTCCAGGGCGCCGGCGGCGCCGGCCAGCCCGAGGGCGCCGAGGAAGCGACGGCGCTGCATGGGTGAGCGCATCTCGGGTCCTTTCGATCGGGGCAGGACCGGCGGGAGCTCCGCGACTGGTCTGGCTTCGTGGTGCGGGCGGGGGGACTTGAACCCCCACGTCTAAGACACTGGAACCTAAATCCAGCGCGTCTACCAATTCCGCCACGCCCGCAGTCATCGCCGGAGGTGCCTCCACCTGCTCGGCGACGCCTCAGTCTACAGGAGCGCCTGCTCGCGGGACCGGGTCCGCGCGGCACGTCGCAGAGGGTGCTCCGCAGCCCCCGGGCCGAGGCTCCCAGCCCCTGGGCCGACGCTTCCGGCCCCGGGGGTGACGCAGAGCTCAGGACGGGCTCAAGCGTTGAGCTTCTCGCGGAGCCGGGCGACGTGACCGGTGGCCTTGACGTTGTACTGGGCCAGTGCGACCTTGCCGTCCTCGTCGAGCACGATCGTGGAGCGGATCAGGCCTTCGACCACGCGGCCGTAGTTCTTCTTCTCGCCCCACGCGCCGTAGGACTCCGCGACCGAGTGGTCCTCGTCAGAGAGCAGCGGGAAGCTCAGCGACTGGTCCTGCGTGAACGTCTCCAGGGCCGAGACCGGGTCAGGAGAGATCCCCAGGACCGAGTAGCCCGAGGCGGCCAGGGAGTCCAGCGAATCTCGGAAGTCGCATGCCTGGGTCGTGCAACCGGGGGTGGCCGCCTTCGGGTAGAAGTACAGGATGACCTTCTTTCCGCGCAGCTGCTCCAGGCTCACGGAGTCCCCTGCAGCGGCGGGGAGGGTGAAGTCCGGAGCCTGATCGCCGGTTTCGAGTCGGATGCTCATCGAAGTCCTTTCAAAGGGAGTGCTGATGCGCCGGAATCGGCCTATCCGTAGACTAGTTCAACCAAGCCCCCGCGAGAGTAGAGGCATCATGGTCATCGTCACCGAGCGCAGCCAGCCGGAACAGCACCTGGTCGACGCCCTGCGGGTCAGCTTCGACGCCTCGGTGATGAACTTCGGGTCCTACAACATCCTCTGCACGGTGGACCGGCTGGGGGTCCCGGCCAAGGAGGGCGCTGCACGGGCCTGGGGCGGCTCCCTGCTGCTGGTGGGCTACCGGCGTGAGCCGGTGGAGATCGTGCTGTGTCCTGTGGATCTCGACGAGGCTCTGGACCGGGTCCGGTTGCTGCGCCAGGGGATAGAACCAGGTCCTGCCGCAGGCGCCGTCCCCACCTTGGTCAACCTCACCAACCTTGCCGGCATGGCGTCGCAGGACAATGTCGTGGAGGTGACCCTCTCCACCGGTCGTCGGATGAAGCTCGACCTGCATGGGCAGGTGCGATTCGACCAGTTCCCTGAGATAGCGCTGCACCAGCGCCGCGACGTCGAGGACTTCTATGAGTTCATCGACTACTTCATGGATGTCGTGGAGCGGATGAACGCGGCCTAGGGCCGGGGCCCGTCAGGCTGCCGGGGCATGAAAAAGGCCGCCGGGCTGCGAGATGAACTCGTGCTCCGACGGCCTGTTCCTGATACAGCGCCTGTTCGTGAAAAGTGGGCCCCTCGGGACTCGAACCCGAAACCTGCAGATTAAGAGTCTGATGCTCTACCAATTGAGCTAGAGGCCCTTGAAGACAAGCGCTGTATTCACTTTCGCCGCACCGCATCTCTGCAGGGCAACGACATAGAACTCTAGCACCAGGTCGGCGGGCACGCCAATCCGCGGGCAGTGACCGTGGTCTCACCTCGCGAGCCCGCCAGTGCTCGGCGCGGCACGGGCGCTTCACCGGTTCATCGGGGGCCCGCAGCGGCAGGATTCGCCGCCCTGGGGGAGGACACGGTAGTGTAGACCGGTCCGCCTGAAGTCCTCATGCAGGGCTGCCATCTACCGGCAGTCACATCACAGGACGGGCAGTCGATCGGGGTGTAGCTCAGCTTGGTAGAGCGCGCGCTTTGGGAGCGTGAGGCCGCAGGTTCAAATCCTGTCACCCCGACAGCAGACGATTCACCAGTCATCGATCAGGAGCCCCACACGTGGTCAAGAGCACCGTAGAGAATCTGAATCCGACCCGCGTCAAGCTCACCGTTGAGGTGACTTCCGAGGAGCTGGAACCGAAGATCAAGGCGGCGTACAAGAGCATCGCCGAGCAGGTCCAGGTCCCAGGCTTCCGCAAGGGCAAGGTGCCGGCTCCGATCATCGACCAGCGCGTCGGTCGCGAGTACGTCATCCAGCAGGCCATCAACGATGGTCTCAACGACTTCTACCAGCAGGGCCTGGCCGAGGCTGACCTCGCGCCGCTCTCCCGTCCCGAGGTCGAGATCGAAGAGATCCCGGACGTGAAGACCAACGAAGGTGTGCTCAAGTTCACCGGCGAGCTGGACATCAAGCCCGTCATCGAGCTGCCCGAGTACTCCGGCCTCGAGGTCGAGGTCGAGTCCCGTTCGGCAGACGAGTCCGCAGTCCAGGAGCAGCTCGATGAGCTGCGCGGCCGCTTCGGCACCCTCAAGGACGTCGAGCGCCCGGCCGCGAAGGATGACTTCGTCACCATCGACCTGATCGCCACCGTCGGCGAGGAAGAGGTCGACACCGCATCGGGTCTGTCCTACCAGGTCGGCGCGGGAACCATGCTCGAGGGCATCGACGAGGCCCTCGAAGGCCTCTCCGCCGGAGAGGACGCCACGTTCGAGACCACCCTGGCCGGCGGCGAGCACTCGGGCGAGACCGCCTCGGTGAAGGTCACGCTGCAGGCCGTGAAGGAGCGCGAGCTCCCCGAGGCCGACGACGAGTTCGCCCAGCTGGCCTCGGAATTCGACACCATCGAGGAGCTGCGCGCCGATCTGCAGTCCAAGGCTGAGGAGAACCTCGTCGTGGAGCAGGGCATCGAGGCGCGCGACAAGGTCCTGGAGAAGCTCATGGAGCTCATCGAGGTTCCTGTGCCAGAGTCCGTGGTCGCCGAGCAGGTGGAGCAGCATTTCGCCTCCCAGGGACACACCCCCGGTGATGATCACGACACCGAGGAGCACCGCGAGGAGCTCTCCAAGCAGACCGCTGACGCATTCCGCAATGAGCTCGTCCTCGACGAGATCGCGCAGAAGGAAGAGATCGGCGTCGAGCAGAGCGAGGTCATCGAGTACATCGTCTCCACCGCCTCGCAGTACGGCATGGAGCCGAACCAGTTCGCCCAGATGCTCGATCAGGCCGGGCAGGTTCCGATGATCATGGGCGAGGTGCGCCGTCGCAAAGCACTGGCCAAGGTGCTCGAGCTCGCGGTGGTCAAGGACACTGAGGGCAACGTCGTGGACCTGACCGACTTCGTGACCCCCGCCGGTGACGAGTACGAGGCAGAGCCGGCAGCAGCGGAGAACGCTGAGGTCGAGGCCGGCGAGACCGAGACTGAGAAGTCCGAGGCCGCAGAGGACACCAAGCAGAGCTGATCCAGCTCCTGACTGCACAGCGGGGCCCCACCGTATCGGTGGGGCCCCGCTGTGCGTTGAGCCTTCTGCTCTTGAGTCGAAACCGTGTGCCAACAGCGAACAGTCCCGCACCAGGGGCTCTCACTGACCGGGTGAACCAGTAATGTTCTTGCCGAGGGCACTGCACGTGCCGACCCAGTTTGACCCACCAGTGGAGGATGAGTCCATGACCCAGAGCCTGCCGAGCATGTCCAGCGTGGATCCCGCGTCCCGGGACGACTACATCTACAACCGTCTGCTCAAAGAACGGATCATCTGGCTCGGTTCAGAGGTTCGTGATGACAACGCCAACGCCATCTGTTCCCAGCTGCTGCTTCTCTCCGCCGAGGACACCGAGAAGGACATCTACCTCTACATCAACTCCCCGGGCGGCTCCGTCACCGCGGGAATGGCGATCTACGACACCATGGAGTTCATCCCGAACGACATCGTCACCGTCGCCACCGGCCTGGCCGCCTCGATGGGGCAGTTCCTGCTGTCCTCGGGCACGCCCGGCAAGCGCTTCGCCACTCCGCATGCACGCATCCTGATGCACCAGCCTTCCGGCGGCATCGGCGGCACCGAGTCCGACGTTCGGATCCAGGCGCAGCTGATCCAGCACATGAAGCAGGTGATGGCGGAGCTCACCGCCGAACAGACCGGTCAGAGCCTCGAGACGATCCTGCGGGACAACGCGCGTGACAAGTGGTTCACCGCAGAGGACGGCCTGGAGTACGGCTTCTTCGACAAGATCGCCCAGCGGTCTTCCACCGTCTCCGGCGGCGGGGGAGTCTGATCCCTTGACGGGAGCAGACCAGCCTCAGCCCACGATTCGCACCAGGACCACAGGAGCACATCTGATATGAACCCCCTTGATCATTCGGCCCCCGGCCTTCCCTCGGCTCAGCCCAGCCGCCCCGGCATGCCGGACTCGCGCTATATCCTGCCCTCCTTCGAGGAGCGGACGCCCTACGGCTTCAAGCGTCAGGACCCCTACGCGAAGCTCTTCGAAGACCGCATCGTGTTCCTGGGCAGCCAGGTCGACGACGCCTCGGCCGATGACATCATGGCGCAACTGCTCGTGCTGGAGTCGATGGACTCCGAGCGCGACATCACGCTCTACATCAACTCCCCGGGCGGCTCGTTCACGGCCATGACCGCCATCTACGACACGATGCAGTTCGTCCGGCCGCACATCCAGACGGTCTGCCTGGGACAGGCAGCCTCCGCCGCGGCGGTGCTGCTGGCCGCAGGCACCCCGGGCAAGCGCCTGGCCCTGCCCAACGCACGCGTGCTGATCCACCAGCCCGCCGTCGGGGGCACTCGCGGCACCGCCACCGACCTGCAGATCCAGGCCGACGAGGTCCGCCGGATCCGCACCTGGATGGAAGAGGTGCTCGGGGACCTCACGAAGAAGTCCGCGGATGAGATCGCCGAGGACATCGATCGTGACAAGTTCCTCTCCGCAGCGGCCGCAAAGGACTACGGCCTCGTGGATGAGGTCCTGGCCTCGCGCAAGCTTCCGCTCTGAGGCCTTCACGCTGAATCACGACACCCGTTCGGGGACGTTCCATAGGAACGTCCCCGAACGTGTCAGTGCCCTGAAGTACGCTATATCTTGAATGCACATCAGTTCTTAAGGGGATCCCACGTCCATGGCACGCATCGGTGAGAGCGCAGATCTGCTCAAGTGCTCGTTCTGCGGCAAGAGCCAGAAGCAGGTCCGGTACAAGCTGATCGCCGGGCCCGGCGTCTACATCTGCGACGAATGCATCGAGCTCTGCAATGAGATCATCGAGGAGTACCTCAACGAGGTCCAGGAGCCCGATGACTTCGAGCTGCCGAAGCCCCGCGAGATCTACGCGTTCCTCGACGAGTATGTGGTCGGTCAGGACAGGGCCAAGCGCACTCTCTCGGTGGCCGTGCACAACCACTACAAGCGCATCCAGGCCACAGGCTCGGCGACCAAGACCACCTCCCTGGAGAAGGGCCCCCTGGACGA
Organism: Nesterenkonia sandarakina; assembly: GCF_013410215.1. Classification (NCBI taxonomy): domain Bacteria; kingdom Bacillati; phylum Actinomycetota; class Actinomycetes; order Micrococcales; family Micrococcaceae; genus Nesterenkonia; species Nesterenkonia sandarakina. The sequence goes on along the minus strand of NZ_JACCFQ010000001.1, from coordinate 2,705,120 downwards.
CGTCGAGATCGGCAAGTCCAACATCATGATGGTGGGCCCGACCGGCTCCGGGAAGACCTACCTGGCCCAGTCGCTGGCCCGGAAGCTGCAGGTGCCCTTCATCGTCGCCGACGCCACCAGCCTCACCGAGGCCGGCTATGTCGGTGAGGATGTGGAGAACATCCTGCTGAAGCTGATCCAGGCCGCGGATGGGGACGTCAAGAAGGCCGAGCAGGGGATCATCTACATCGACGAGATCGACAAGATCTCCCGGAAGTCCGAGAATCCCTCGATCACCCGGGACGTCTCCGGTGAGGGGGTCCAGCAGGCGCTGCTGAAGATCCTGGAAGGCACCGTGGCCTCGGTGGCTCCGCAGGGCGGGCGCAAACACCCGCAGCAGGAGTTCATCCAGATCGACACCTCGAACATCCTGTTCATCGTCGCCGGTGCCTTCGCCGGCCTCGAGGAGCTCATCGAGTCCCGCGCTGGACGCAAGGGGATCGGCTTCGGCGCACCGCTGTCCACGATCACCAAGAGCGAGGCCAGCTATGCCGACGTGGAACCCGAGGACCTGCATAAGTTTGGGCTGATCCCGGAACTGATCGGGCGGCTCCCGGTGATCGCCACCGTGGAGCAGCTGGACGCAGCAGCCCTCACCGACATCCTCACCAAGCCGCGCAACGCGCTGGTCAAGCAGTATCAGAAGATCTTCTCCATCGACGGGATCGAGCTTGAGTTCACCCCGGAGGCCCTTGGCGCCGTGGTGGAGCAGGCCGAGCTGCGCGGCACCGGTGCCCGCGGCCTGCGCTCGATCCTGGAGAACGTGCTGGGACCTGTGATGTTTGAGCTTCCCTCGCGGGATGACATCGCCTCGGTGACCATCACCGGGGAGGTCGTCCGTGAGGGTGCCGAGGCCGAGCTGGTCACCCTCTCCGATGCCAAGAAGTTCCGCAAGAAGTCTGCCTGACCTGCCTCTTCCCTCTCTTCTCAGAGCCTGTCTATTTGCTGTACAGGAGCTGAGGTGTAGGCTCGATCACACGTAGTGGCCTAGGCCACATCAAGTGACCGGGCCACTGCGCCGGGTGACGAGAGGTGGAAGATTCATGGGCGAATCGCAGGGCTCCCCGCGCAGGGGACGGAAGGTTCGGGCAGCCGGCACCGCACTCGCGGCGGCCCTCCTGCTGAGCGGCTGCTCCGACAGTGGGGACGTACCTGTCCTCACCTGGTACATCAACCCCGACGACGGCGGCCAGGCCACCCTCGCGCAGCTCTGCACCGAGGAGGCCGAGGGTGCCTACGAAATCCGCACCTCGCTGCTGCCGGCCGACGCACCCTCCCAGCGCGAACAGCTGGCCCGCCGTCTCGCGGCCAACGACTCTTCGCTGGACATCATGTCGCTGGACCCGCCGTTCATCCCCGAACTGGCAGAGCCCGGGTTCCTCGCACCGGTCCCGGAGGATGTCGCCGAGCGCACCACCGAAGACACCCTGGAGGGTGCCCTCGCCGGGGCGATGTGGAACGACGAACTCGTCACCGTTCCGTTCTGGGCCAACACCCAGCTGCTCTGGTACCGCGAATCCGTGGTCGAAGAAGCCGGACTCGATATGGACGAACCGGTCACCTGGGACCAGGTGATCGAGACCGCGATGGAGCAGGAGAAGCTGCTCGGCGTCCAAGGGACCCGCGCCGAATCCATGACCGTGTGGGTCAACGCCTTGGTGGAGTCCCAGGGCGAGTCGATCCTGGCCAACCCCGAGGCTCCCGCAGTGGATCTTCAGACCAACCTGGACACCGAGGTCGGGAGCCGTGCGGCAGAGGTGATCTCCCTGATCGGCAGCGAAGGCCTGGCCGGCCCCGGTGTGGCCTCCATGGATGAGAACCAGTCGATGCTGCTCTTCCAGGGGGATTCCGGATCCTTCATGGTCAACTGGCCCTTCGTCTGGGCCGCGACCAACGCCGCCGCCGAGGAAGGCGTGGTGGACGAGGGGCTCGTCGACGACATCGGCTGGGCACAGTATCCAAGGGTGGTCGAGGACACCGCCTCAGCTCCTCCGCTGGGCGGCATCAACCTCGGCGTGGGCGCGGACTCGGAGAATCAGGAGCTCGCTTTCGAGGCCATCGAGTGCATCGTGGCTCCAGAGAACCAGACCGAATACTTCATCACCAACGGCAACCCGCCATCCTCTGAGGCAGCGTATGAAGACCCTGCCCTCGAGGACGATTTCCCGATGGCCGACGCCATCCGGGAGGCGCTGGAGAACGCGGCACCCAGGCCGCAGACCCCCTTCTACAACGAGATCTCCACCGCTATCCAGCAGGAATTCACCCCCATCTCCGGGGTCAGCGCAGAACAGACTCCCGCCCAGACCGATGCATTCATCGTTGAAGTCCTCCGAGGGGAGCGTCTCCTGTGACAACCGCACCTGAAACCTCGCGGCGGCAGAGGCGCGAAGCCGCCGCATCGTCCAACGGCAAGGCCGCCGATCGCAAGAACGGCGCCGGCGCCAAGCGGACCAACCGGGCGAAGTCCGAGGCACGTCTGGGCTGGCTCATCGCCGGACCGGCATTCTTCATCATGCTCGCGGTCACCGCATATCCGATCGCCCAGGCGATCTACGACTCGATGTTCTCCTTCCGACTGACATCGCCGGATGACCGATCCTTCGTCTTTCTGCAGAACTACATGACGATCCTCTCTGACACGGAGGTCTTCTGGTCTGCACTGGGAGTCACGGTCCTGGTCACTGTGGTCACCGTGGCGGTGGAGCTGGTGCTCGGCTTCGCTCTGGCGCTGGTCATGCACAAGGCGCTGAAGCGGATCCGCGGACCGCTGCGCACCGCAATCCTCGTGCCCTACGGCATCATCACCGTGGTCTCAGCCTTCGCCTGGTACTACATGTTCGACATCAACTCAGGCTTCGTGAACAACTGGTTCGGCTGGGTCCCAGGCATCGACAGCGACCTCGACTGGTTCGCCAACTTCGGCACTGCCATCACCGTGATCATGGCCTCGGAGATCTGGAAGACCACCCCGTTCATCGCGCTGCTGCTGCTGGCCGGACTCGCGCAGGTTCCCGATGAGCTGGTCGAAGCCGCCAAGGTCGACGGTGCCAGCTGGCGACAGCAGATGACCCGGGTGATTCTTCCGAACATGAAGGCCGCCATCATGGTCGCGGTGCTCTTCCGCGCACTGGACGCATTCCGAATATTCGACAACGTCTTCATCATGACCAATGGTGCCGCCAACACGGAGGTGCTCTCTCTGTTGGCCTATCGGACCTCCATCGGGCGGCTCGAGATCGGACTGGGCTCCGCCGTCTCGGTGATCCTCTTCGTCTGTGTCCTGCTGATCTGCTTCATCGCGATCAAGTTCTTCAAGGTCGATCTCGCCAGCGGCACCGATGCAAAGGGAGGTAAGTAGAGATGGCCGCCAACGGCAAGCTCACCGGAAAGCAGCGCCTGGGTTGGACCGTGCTGACCGTCGTCGTCCTGGTCTACGCGCTCTTTCCGGTGGCCGCGATTCTGGCGACCAGCTTCAAGACTCAGGCTGACCTGGGCAACGCGTCCTTCCTCCCCACAAACTGGACCTGGGACAACTACCGGATGATCCTGGTCGGCGACGCGCAGGAGCTCTTCCTCACCGCCTTCCGAAACTCGATCGGGATCACACTGATCGCCACCTTCATCGCAGTGGTGCTGGCCACGCTGTGCGCCTACTCGATCGCCCGGCTCAACTTCCCCGGCAAGCGGATCATCCTGGGCACCGCCCTGGCGGTGTCGATCTTTCCGGTGATCTCGGTGGTCACCCCGCTGTTCAACCTCTGGCGCAATATCGGGCTCTACGACACCTGGCTCGGCCTGATCATCCCGTACCTGTCGCTGACTCTGCCGATCTCCATCTGGACCCTGGCCGCGTTCTTCCGGCAGATCCCCTGGGACCTGGAGCAGGCCGCACAGGTGGACGGCGCCACCCAGTGGCAGGCCTTCCGCCGGGCCATCGTCCCGCTGGCCATGCCCGGGGTCTTCACCACCGCCATCATCGCCTTCTTCATCGCCTGGAACGACTTCGTCTACGGGATATCCCTGACCTCCACCGAAGCCGCCAGACCAGTGCCCGCGGCGCTGGCCTTCTTCACCGGCGCCTCCCAGTTCGAGGAACCCACCGGCGCGATCTCCGCCGCTGCCATCATCGTGACCATCCCCGTCGTCGTCCTGGTGCTGCTCTTCCAGCGCCAGATCGTCTCCGGACTGACCCAGGGCGCCGTCAAGGGCTGAGTAGATAAGGACTCCACTGAAATGTCATCCATCACACTGCAGCATCTCGTCAAGAAATACGACGACGGCTTCCCGGCCGTCAACGACATCTCCATCGACATCGAGGACGGCGAGTTCATCATCCTGGTGGGGCCCTCCGGCTGCGGAAAGTCCACGCTGCTGCGCATGATCGTGGGCCTCGAGGACATCACCGAGGGGGACCTGCTCATCGGTGGGGAGCGGGTCAATGAGAAGGCACCTCGGGAACGCAACCTCGCCATGGTGTTCCAGAGCTACGCGCTGTATCCGCACCTGACCGTGTATGAGAACATCGCGTTCCCGATGCGCCTGACCAAGGGGCAGTTCACCAAGGAACAGATCGACGAGAAGGTGCGCCACGCGGCGACCATGCTCGAGCTCACCGAGCACCTGGAGCGCAAACCGGCGAACCTCTCCGGCGGTCAGCGGCAGCGCGTGGCCATGGGTCGCGCGATCGTGCGCGAGGCCGATGCCTTCCTCTTCGATGAGCCGCTGTCCAACCTCGACGCCAAGCTCCGCGGGCAGATGCGCGCGGAGATCGCCCGGCTCCAGCGCGAGCTGAACACCACCAGCGTCTACGTCACCCACGATCAGACCGAAGCGATGACGCTGGGGGACCGGGTCGCCGTGCTGAAGAAGGGCCTGCTGCAGCAGATCGCCTCCCCGCGGGAGCTCTACGAACAGCCGGCCAATCTCTTCGTGGCCGGATTCATCGGCTCGCCCTCGATGAACTTCCTGCCCGGCACCGTGGAGGGGAACATCTTCTCCACCCCGCTGGGCAAGATCGAGATCCCGGACCGGGCGGCGAAGGCCGGCGCCGGACGCGAGATCGTCCTGGCGGGCATCCGACCGGAGTTCTTCGACGACGCCTCCCAGCTCGGTGAGGCGCAGCTCTCGAAGGGCACCACCTTCACCGCGGAGATCAGCCACAGCGAGTGGATGGGCAACGAGCAGTACGCCTATGTCTCCTATGAGACCGACGAACGGGTGCAGGAGACGCTGCGCAACCTGGCCGAGGAGATGGACGCCGATGAGCTGCGCACCCAGCTTGTGGTGGAGGTCGATGCGACCTCTCGGTTCCGCAGCGGGGACACCGCCGAGCTCTGGCTCGACACCCGTCGGATGCACCTCTTCGACCCGGCCACCGGTGAGAACCTGACCCGAGACGCGGAGGCCGGCGCCGAGCTGACACGCGAGGCCCGCGAGGATCGCAAGCGCGACGCCGAGAGGTTCATCGCGAAGCAGGCCTGAGCTGAGCCAGGCCTGGTCATACCCCCAGGCCAGTCCGGGGTGCTAAGTTATTCGCAGACAGACCTGAGGCCCAGCAGGTCGGCCCGCCGATGGCGGACCGACCTGTCACGCCACCATCACCGGCCCAAGAGTGGAGCGCCACCATGAGCACCGTGCCCGAAGAGTTCAAGTACAGCGCCGAACACGAGTGGATCGGCACCACCGCGGATGCCCAGGTGGTGCGGGTGGGCATCACCGACTTCGCCCAGGACGCCCTCGGCGAGGTCGTCTACGTGGAGCATCCCGAGGTTGGGGCCAGTGTGGCGGCCGGAGATGTGGTCGGGGAGGTCGAGTCCACCAAGTCGGTCTCAGACATCTTTGCGCCGGTGGCGGGGGAGATCGTGGCGGTCAACGCCGACCTCGATGAGAATCCCGGTGCGGTGAACTCCGCCCCCTATGCGGCGGGCTGGCTCTTCGAGATCAAGCTGGCAGAATCCGCAGGGACGGACTCGCTGCTCTCCGCCGAGGACTATAAGAAGCAAGTAGGCTGAAGGCCGCCAGCATGCGGGCCGGCGAGAGGAGGCGACGTGGACAACACGCGAGAACATGAGAACGGGCAGAGTGCTGCCGAGACGACGAGCATCTCGCTGCCACCAGCCGATGCCCACTCGGGCGAGCCTCATCTCTCAGATGATGACAAGCAGGCCATTGCGGCGCTGCCCAGGAACTCAGCGCTGCTGATCGCGCACAGCGGGGCCAACCAAGGAGCCCGGTTCCTGCTGGACCAGGATGTGACCACCGTCGGGAGGCACCCGGAGGCAGGGATCTTCCTGGATGACGTCACCGTCTCCAGGCGCCACGTGGAGCTCACCCGCCAGGGAGTGAGCTTTCAGGTACGGGATCTCGGAAGCCTCAACGGCACCTACGTGAACCACGATCGTGTGGACGAGTACACGCTGAAGCCCGGCGATGAGGTGCAGATCGGGAAGTTCCGGCTCACCTTCTACGCCGGATCCAGAGAATCCGACTGACCGGTGATCCGAGATCCCAGGGCGAACCGTTGGGGAACGTTATCCTAATGGCGATGACGTTCCTTCCCCGCAGCTCGAAAGAGGCCCCGCAGTGAGTGCTTCACCCGCGCCGAAGCCGAAACCGGCGACGACCTCGACCGCGCGCGCCGCCACCCACGTCTTCACCATCTCCGAGGTGCTGCGTGAGCTGCAGAACGAGTTCCCGGACCTGACCGCGTCGAAGCTGCGCTTCCTCGAGGAACGCGACCTTGTCGAGCCCGCCCGCACTGCGAGCGGGTACCGCAAGTACTGTGCCGCCGATGTGGAGCGGCTTCGGTTCATCCTGGCCCTGCAGCGCGACCGCTACATGCCGCTGGATGTCATCAAGCAGACCATGGATGCCATCGACTCGGGCGAGACCGCCGAGGCGCTGCCGCAGGCCGCACCGGTGGGGCCCCGTGAGGTCACCGAGGAGATGGCCGCCCAGATCACCGGGCGGATCCGGCCGATGTCTCGCAAAGAGCTGCGCGCGCACTCCGGCGCCACCCGGGGCATGCTCGACACCCTGGAGAAGTTTCGGATCATCCAGGCGGACAGCGACGGCAACTACAGCCATCACGACCTCAAGGCCGTCAAGGCCGTCCGTGTACTGGCCCGCTACGGGCTGGAGCCGAAGCACCTGGTCAACATCCGGCGCTCCGCGGACAACGAACTGGACCTGATCTCCCGGGCCATGGCTCCGCATGCCGCTCGAAAGGACACTGCCGCCCGTGCCCGGGTCGCAGAGTCCTCCAAGGAGATGCTGCAGTGCCTGAAGGACCTGCGCGCCTCGATCATGGACACCTCAGTCGAGCAGTTGGACAAGAACTGACCTAGACTTAAGCCATGGAGAGCCAGCTGGTGCCGCTGGATGTCGTGGGGGTTCGGATCGAGCTCCCATCGAAGCAGCCTGTCGTGGTGCTCCGGGGTGCTGAACCGGGCCTTGAGAACCTCCATGTGGCGGTCCTGGTAGGACCGGCCGAGGCGAATGCGATCGCGATGGCCATGGAGAAGAAGGTCCCGCCCCGCCCGATGACCCATGATCTGCTCTCGGAGGTCATCGCCAGACTCGGCTCGGGGGTCCGGTCGGTGGAGATCGGCATGCTGGATGCCTCGACCTACCGGGGCACCATCCTCTTGGGCAATGGCCGCAGCTTCGATGCTCGAGCGTCAGATGCCATCGCAGTGGCGGTCCGGGTGCAATGCCTGGTCACCATGGACCGGGAGATGCTCACCCGGGTGGGGATCACGCCGAGGACCGCGGCCACCGGTCAGCGTCCCATCTCTGAGGATGAGATCAAGGAGTTCCGCCGGTTCCTGGATAGTGCGGAGCCGGAGGATTTCGAGTGAAACCGGCCTATGGCCGGGGTATGACTAGTGCAATCTCACGACACGCCGTAGAGTAAATTTCGAATGTCTTTGACCCTGCACCCCTGCAGGAATACCGTCAGGGGACAAGGTTTCCGCGTGCACCCCACGCGCCGCCCTCGCGGTATGGGATGCGCTTCCCCAGCGGAGTCCAGCACTTCAGGAGGCTACCAGGTGGGTCCAGAATCACACGCGGAACATGAGCGTGTACGGCCAGGACATGCGGCTGCCCAGCAGCCCCTGTTCAGCGACGGCCTGCCCGAGCTCGATGAGGAGCTGGGCTACCGCGGTCCCGTGGCCTGCGCCGCCGCGGGCATCACCTACCGTCAGCTGGACTACTGGGCTCGCACCAAGCTGGTACAGCCTTCGATGCGCAACGCCGCCGGCTCCGGCTCCGCCCGGCTCTATTCCTTCCGTGACGTCCTGGTGCTCAAGGTGGTCAAGCGGCTTCTGGACACCGGGGTCTCCCTGCAGCAGATCCGCTCAGCGATCGAGCATCTGCGTGAGCGCGGCGTGGATGACCTCGCGCAGATCACCCTGATGTCAGATGGTGCCTCGGTCTATGAGTGCACCTCCGCCGACGAGGTCATCGACCTGGTCCAGGGCGGCCAGGGCGTCTTCGGCATTGCTGTGGGTCGAGTCTGGCGCGAGGTGGAGGCCAGCCTGGTGGAGCTCCCGCGTGAGCGCACCGAACCCGATGCGATCCCAGAGCTCGAGGCCTTCGGCTCGGCCGGAGATGAACTCGCCCAGCTCAGGGCCCGCCGCTCCCAGGCCTCCTAGACCTCATCCTCATTCCCCTCTGGGGACACAGAAAAAGGACCGCCCCGCTGAGGGGCGGTCCTTTTTCTGTATCAGCTGCGGTGACGGGAGCTCAGGCGAGCTGGGTGAGCAGCTGATCAAAGGATTTGGCCAGGTCCCGGACCTGGTCGCCGGGCCACTGATGCACCGGGTATGCGGCGCCCTGGATCTGCTGCCAGAAGGGGTTCTCCTCCAGTACGGGCAGCATCAGCTTGTCCTTATAGAGCCGCTCCATCTCCAGAAGCCGGTACTCATGCTCGGTGGAATCCGCCCGTGCCCGGTTGACCACCACACCGGCCGACTTCAGCTGCGGGGCGTATTCATTGGAGAACATCCGGATGGCGCGCATCGTGCGTTCGGTGCCGGCGACGGAGAACAGGCTCGGCTCGGCCACCAGCAGCACGCCGCTGGACGCCGCCCAGCCGATCCGGGTCAGCCCAGCCAGCGAGGGCGGGCAGTCGATCAGGACCAGGTCGTATCCGGTGACCCGGTCCAACAGCAGCCGAAGCCGGCGCATGTCGCGGGGCCGGATGTCTGGACGGTCGAAGGCCGCGGACAGCGCGGAGCCCACGACGACGTCCAGCGTGGCCTGGGCGCGGTGCTCCTTGGGCAGCAGGTCGACCCAGCCGGAGCGCACCACGTGGTCGTTCAGGTCCGCGCGCTTGGCGTCACGTAACAGCTGTCCGGCCTCGGTGCCGGTGCCCCGAGTGACCGCAAGTCCGGTGGTGGAGTCCGCGTGAGGGTCGAGGTCGACGACAAGGGTTCGCACCCCCTGATGGAGAGCGGCCGAGGCAAGGCCCATCGTGACCGAGGTCTTACCGACCCCGCCTTTCAGACTGGAAACACTCAAGATCTGCACGGTACCCATCATAGGGATGATCTGCGGTGTTCCTCACCCCGGCGCTCCGCGCGGTGCAGGTCAGATCAGTTGATCTGCATCTCACCCATCTCTTCCCAACCCTCACCGTCGATCTGGCGCGAGATGATCTTCGGGGTCGACACCAGGGCCTGCGCCATGGCCCCCTCGGAGCTCACGGCCTGCTGGAAGTGCGCAGACTCCACGTGCGGGCCGGCGGCGTCGTCGTCGAAGGCTTCGATGAGCACGTACTCGTTGGGGTCCTCCACGCTGCGGGACCACTCGAACCACTTATTGCCCGGCTCTGCCCGGGTGGCCTGGGTGAACTCCGCGGTGATGGCCGGCCACTGCTCGGCGAACTCCGGCTTGACCTGGAATTTCACGACGATGAAGATCACGGACTGCTCCTTGGTATAGCGAATCGGGTGACGGGCCCCAGTCGCTGCGGCGGATCCGCGCAGCCCCGGGGGCCCTCCCAGGACAACCGAGCAGAAGGTGCAGGGATTCCCGCCTCGGCCGGCGTGCAGATCGCCCAGCGGGGGAGTCTAGGATTACCGCATGGCCCACTATGACCTCTCCATCATCGGCTCCGGCTCCGGGAACTCCCTGATCACGCCCTTCTGGGATGACAAGCGCGTCGTCCTGGCGGACAAGGGCTCCGGGAGCACGGCGGCCTTCGGCGGCACCTGCCTGAACGTGGGCTGCATCCCCACGAAGATGTTCGTCCGCCCCGCGGCGCTGGCCCGCGGCCCGGAGGAGGCCGCCCGGCTCAACCTGACCCAGGAGACCACCGCGGTGGACTTCCCCGCCATGCGGGACCGGATCTTCTCCCGCGTCGACGCCATCTCGTCGGGTGGACGGCACTATCGGGAGGTGGAGTTAGAGCATGTGGACCTCGTGGCCGAGCAGGTCAGGCTCACCGGGGACCTCCGCCAGCCGCCCTTTGCATTCGTCTCTGACTCTGGTGTCCGCGCCGAAGCCGATCAGCTGGTCATCGCCGCCGGGTCCCGGCCCACGCTGCCCCAGGTCCCCGGAATCGAGCTGCCCGGGGTGCACACCTCAGACAGCGTCATGCGCATCGAGCAGCAGCCGCAGAAGCTGCTGATCATCGGCGGGGGCTACATCGCCTGCGAGTTCGCCGGGATCTTCTCCGGCCTGGGCACCGAAGTGATCCAGGTCAATCGCAGCCACGGGCTGATGAAGGCGATGGACACCGAGATCTCCACAGCCTTCTCCGCAGAGGCTGAGCGGAACTGGACCGTGCACTACGAGCGCACGCTGAGCAGGATCGTCGAGCACGGAGCAGGACTGCGCGCCGAGCTGGTCAGCTCCGACGGCCGGGTCGAGCACCACGACGTGGACGCGGTCCTGGTGGCCATCGGCCGCACCCCGAACACCGACCTGATCGGCGCGGCAGAGGCCGGGCTCGACCTGCACCCCGATGGCCGCCTCGCGGTGGATGAGTACCAGCGGGTCCTCATCCAGGGTGAACCGGTGGCCGGTCTCTACGCCCTGGGTGACATCAGCTCCGAGGCGATGCTCAAGCATGTGGCGAACCACGAGGCCCGGGTGGTCGCTCACAATCTGGAGCATCCCGAGCGGATCCGGGCGTCTCGGCAGGACGTGATCCCCTCGGCGATCTTCTCCTTCCCCGAGATGGCCCAGGTCGGTCTCACCGAGGCCCAGGCGGTGGACACGATCGGGGAGGACCACGTCACCACCAAGGTCCAGAACTACGGCGACACCGCCTATGGCTGGGCGATGGAGGACGGGCACGGCATCTTCAAGGTGATCGCAGACAGTCGCAGCGGGCAGATCCTCGGCGCCCATGTCATGGGCTACCAGGCTTCGAACCTGATCCAGCCGATCATCCAGGCGATGAGCTTCGGCCAGGACGCCTATACCGCCGCCCGCGGCCAGTACTGGATCCATCCCGCGCTGATGGAGGTCACCGAGAACGCGCTGCTGGGTCTTGAGGTCCCCATCCCGCAGGACGCCCCGCTCTGACCCTGCCGGTCCAATCTGCTTGCTGATCTGCCTCCTGACCTGCCTGGCGAACGCGGCGGGTGCCGCCCGCACGGCCACGCGGTGCGTCCCCACAGGCTGGGCCAGGAATGGAATCTGCGCGGACCCGGTTGGCAGGATGAGAAGCACCAGCTGCGGGGCAGGCGTCTTCCGGATGCGCGCCGCAGCTGATCCGAACGAACACTGATCCGTGCGCGGCGGCCGAGCGCCCCGCGCCGAGAGGAGCCCTTCATGGCTGAACGCGTCGATTTCTGGTTTGACCCGCTGTGCCCCTTCGCCTGGGTGACATCGCGCTGGATCTTGGAGGCCGAGAAGGTCCGCGACATCGAGGTCCACTGGAACGTGATGAGCCTCGGCGTGCTCAACGAGGACAAGAACCCCGCACCGGCCGAGGACCCCGAGCAGCTCTCCCGCTGGATCCCGGCCCGCACCGCCACCGCCGTCGCACTCAAGCACGGCGAGGACAAGGTCGGTGAGTTCTACACCGCAGCAGGCACCGAGATCCACAACAACGGGAACAAGGACTTCGAAGCCGCCACGCTCAGCGCACTGCGCGCGGTGGGCCTGGACGAGGACCTGCTGGCAGAGGCCAAGACGGATAAGAACGACGCCGAGATGCGCGCCTCCCACGAGAAGGGCATCTCCCTGGTCGGTCAGGACGTGGGCACCCCGATCGTGGCCTTCCAGGGCACCGCGTTCTTCGGGCCCGTGCTAACCCGGATTCCGCGCGGCGAGGATGCCGGCGTGGTCTTCGACGGCGCGGTGGCCCTGGCCCAGTTCCCGTACTTCTTCGAGCTCAAGCGCTCCCGCACGGAGTCCCCAGCCTTCGACTGATCCACGCCTCCCGTCTGCGAGGAAGCTCAGCAGAGGGCACCATACGAGGACGCCGGCGCGGGCTCAGAGGCTCGCGCCGGCGTCGTCGTCGGTTCTGGTGGGCTCAGGCCGGGGGAGTGATCACTCTTCGCGGATCACCTTGTGCTGGGCGGCCTGGGCCACCGGGCGGACCACCACCTGGTCGAGGTTCACGTGGTGGGGCAGCGTGACCGCGCCGGCGATCACCTCGGCGATGTCCTCGGCCAGCAGCGGCCGCTTGACCCCGCGGTAGACCGCCTGGGCCGCCGCGACGTCTCCGCGCAGCCGCTTGGCGGTGAACTCCTCGGTGGCGACCATGCCGGGCAGCACCTCGATCACGCGGATGTTGTGCTCGGCCTCCTCCAGGCGCAGCGCCCCGGTGAGCGCGTGCTCGCCGAACTTCGCCGCGTTGTACCCCGCCCCGCCCTCATAGGCGGTGATGGCGGCGGTGGAGGTCACGGTGAGGATCGTGCCCTCGCCGTGGGCGCGCAGCATCGGGATGAACGCCTGGATCATGTTCAGCGCGCCGAGCACATTGACCTCATACATCCAGCGCCAGTCCTCGGGCCTGCCCTCGGCCACCGGGTCTATCCCCAGTGCCCCGCCGGCGTTGTTGATCAACGTGTCGATGCCGCCGGCCGCAGTGACCTCCTCCAGGGCCGCGGCGACCTGCTCGGGATCGGTGACGTCACAGATGATCGGAATGATCCCCTCCTGCTCGGCGAGGCTCTCGAGCTTCTCGGCACGCCGGGCGACGGCGAAGACCCGCCACCCCTCGGTGGTGAGACGGTGCGCAGTGGCCGCGCCGATCCCGGAGGAGGCGCCGGTGACCAAGGCGCTGCGGGGGGAGACATCAGTCTGAATCATGGGCTCAGCCTAGTGAGCACGGTCTCTGCAGAGAACCGGGGGTTCAATATGTGACACTTCCGTCGTGAGAGAATGACCAGCATGGCTGATCAGACCCCGGGCACAGACGCGCCCGCCACCGAGACCCTTTCCGCAGACTCCTCCCACGGCACCACCGCGCCGAAGACCCCGGTGGTCCCGGACCGTCCGGCGCTGGAGGGCCTCGAGGAGAAGCTCCACACCGCCTGGCAGGCTGAGGAGATCTACCACTTCGACGAGGACACCGAGCGCGCCGAGGTGTACTCCATCGACACCCCGCCGCCCACTGCCTCCGGGTCCCTGCACGTGGGCCACATGTTCTCCTACACGCAGACCGATGTCATGGCACGCTTCATGCGGATGACCGGGAAGAACGTGTTCTACCCGCTGGGCTGGGACGACAACGGCCTGCCCACTGAGCGCAGGGTGCAGAACTACTACGGGGTGCGCTGCGACCCCGCCCAGCCCTACGATCCCGACTACACCCCGCCGGAGAAGCCGGCGAAGAACCAGCGGGACTGGGACGCGATCAGCCGGGCGAACTTCATCGAACTCTGCGAGACCCTGACCGTCCAGGACGAGAAGGTCTTCGAGGACCTCTTCTCCCGGCTCGGCCTCTCGGTGGACTGGCGCCAGACCTACCGGACCATCGACGACGATTCCCGCGCCGCCTCCCAGCGAGCCTTCCTGCGCGACATTCACGCCGGAAACGCCTACACCGCGCAGGCCCCGACCCTGTGGGACATCACCTTCCGCACCGCCGTGGCGCAGGCCGAGCTCGAGGCCAAGGAGCACCCCGGGGCGTACCACCGGTACCCGTTCACCGTGAAGGACACCGGGGAGCAGGTCTTCATCGAGACCACCCGACCTGAGCTGCTGCCCTCCTGCGTGGCGCTGGTCGCACACCCCGAGGACGAGCGCTACCAGCACCTCTTCGGCAAGACCGTGATCTCCCCGCTCTTCGACGTCGAGGTCGAGGTCAAGGCGCACGGACTCGCGCAGCCGGACAAGGGCTCCGGCGCGGCGATGATCTGCACCTTCGGTGACATGACCGATGTGACCTGGTGGCGTGAGCTGCAGCTGCCCACCCGCGCGCTGATCGGGCGTGACGGGCGGTTCTCCCGGGAGACCCCGGAGTGGATCAGGTCTGCGCAGGGACAGGCCAACTACGACCAGCTCGCCGGCAAGACCGTGCATTCCGCCAAGGAGGCCGTGGTGGAGCTGCTCGCGGCCGCGGAGCTGCTCGAGGGCGAGCCGAAGAAGATCATGCACGCGGTGCACTTCTACGAGAAGGGCGACAAGCCCCTCGAGGTGGTCACCTCCCGGCAGTGGTACATCCGCAACGGTGGGCGCGACGCGGCACGCCGGGAGAAGATGATCGCCCGCGGCAAGGAGATCTCCTGGCACCCGAGCTTCATGCGGTCCCGCTATGAGAACTGGGTGGAGGGCCTCAACGGGGACTGGCTGGTCTCCCGGCAGCGCTTCTTCGGCGTGCCGATCCCGGTCTGGTACCCGCTGAACGCCGACGCCGAACCGGACTACGACAACCCGCTGCTCCCTGATGAGGCGCTGCTGCCGGTGGATCCCGCCTCGGAGGTCCCCGCCGGATTCCAGGAGTCCCAGCGTGGGGCGGCCGGAGGCTTCATCGGTGAGTCCGACGTCCTGGACACCTGGGCCACCTCGGCGATCACCCCGCACATCGCAGGCCGCTGGGAGAAGGACAACGACTTCTTCAACAAGGTCTTCCCCTTCGACCTGCGTCCGCAGGGCCATGACATCATCCGGACCTGGCTCTTCGCCTCCGCGGTGCGCGCGAACTCACTCAACGATTCCGTGCCCTGGACCAACACTGCGATCTCCGGCTGGATCCTGGACCCGGACCGGAAGAAGATGTCCAAGTCCAAGGGCAACGTGGTCGTGCCCACCGAGCCGCTGGAGCAGTTCGGCTCCGACGCGGTGCGCTACTGGGCGGCCTCGGCCAAGCTGGGCGCGGACACCGCCTACGAGGTGGCGCAGATGAAGATCGGGCGCCGCCTGGCGATCAAGCTGCTCAACGCCTCGAAGTTCGCGCTGAACCTGGGCGTGACCGAGGCCCACATCATCACCGACGACGCCGGAGCCGAGGTCCTCACCGAAGCCCTGGACCGCGCCCTGATCGCCGAGCTGCGCACCGTGGTGGACCAGGCCACCAAGCACTTCGCGGACTACGACTACGCTCGGGCGCTGCAGCTGGTGGAGTCTTTCTTCTGGTCCTTCACCGATGATTACGTGGAACTGGTCAAGGACCGCGCCTACGGGACCCGCGGCGAACAGGCGCAGGACTCGGTGCTCGCCGCCCTGGCGACCACCCTGGACTCCCTGCTGCGGCTCTTCGCCCCGGTGCTGCCCTTCGTCACCGACGAGGTCTGGCGCTGGTGGCGCGACGGCTCGGTGCACTCGACCCAGTGGCCGTCCACCGCCGGGTTGGAGTCTGTGCAGGGCTCGGCCGGCATGCTGGACTCGTTGGCTCAGGTCCTCTCGGGTCTGCGCAAGGTCAAGTCCGAGGCGAAGGTCAAACAGCGCACCGAGGTGCTCACCGCCACGATCTCCGCGCCCGAGGCGACCCTGGCCCACATCGATGCGGCCATCGCCGATGTGCAGGCTGCCACCCGGTCCCGCGCCCTGGAACTCGTGGCGCAGACCGACGGGACCCAGGCGGTGCTGGTCACCGAGGTGCAGCTCGCCGAGGAGGAACAGCCCGCCCAGGTCTGACCCTCCCCGCGCCCGCCGATGAATCGTAGAGCTGCAGCCGATCCTCGGGCTGCAGCTCTACGATTCTCTGGACACGCTCGACGACTTGTGGATCAGCGGCGGGACCGGATCCCTCAGTCGTTCTCCACGGTGACGGTGTGCACCTCCACGACGCCGTCGAGCTCCTGCAGCGCCTCGAAGAGCTGCTCGCGGCCCACGCGCTGGGTGCGGGTGAAGATCATGGTGGCGTCCACCGCGAAGCCCTCGGCGCGTTCGATCCGCCGGGTGCGCACCAGGCGGGTCTCATATCCCAGCTGCGAGGCGGCCCCGAGGATCTCACGCAGGATCCCGCGACCGTCGGCGTAGCGCACCACATAGCGTTCCGTGCGATCCCGGCGGGGGAGTCGACGCACCAGCGTCGTCACCAGGGTGACGGAGAGCATGTAGAACACCACTGTCAGCCCGGCCAGCAGCGGCATCCCCGCACCGCAGGCCATCCCCACGGCGGCAGTCACCCAGATCGAGGCGGCGGTGGTCAGTCCGGAGACGGCGTTCTGCCGCACGAAGATCACACCGGCGCCGATGAAGCCGATCCCGCTGACGATCTGCGCGGCGATCCGTGACGGGTCCAGGACGACATCCCCACCGATCAGATGCGAGAACCCATAGGCGGAGACCAGGGTGAACAACGCTGAGCCCATGCCGACCAGGATGTGGGTGCGCGCACCAGCGGACTTCTGCCGGATGTCGCGCTCGATCCCGATGGCCGCCGAGAACACGAACGCCAGCGTCAGAAGCAGGATCTGGGTCGGGGCCGTCTCGGGCCAGACGTCGATGCTCACCGGGGCTCCTCTCGGGCTGCCCGATCAGCCTATAGCGGGGTCACCGGGGCCGGACAGCCCCGGTGACCAGCCTGTCTGGTCTCAGATGATGTCCTTCCCGGACCTGCGGGCCTCCTTGAAGTCGGTGAAGAAGGCGTAGCCGATCACGCCCATCACGACCAGCACGATCATCGGCCACATCAGGGTGTACAGGGTCAGCGCAAGGGTGCTCATCGGGTGTCTCCCACAGTCGTCGTGTCATAGTTCTCAGGATTGGCTGCACCGGGGGCGTCGGCGTCAGCGGCAGCACCGGTCGCGGTGCCGGGGGCGGCGCCGTCGTCGTCGAAGTTGCCGGTGCGCTGGGCGATCAGCGCGAAGTCGAACTCTGCGGTGCCGCGCACCGACATCGCCCAGCAGACCACGGTGCTCACCGCGTAGGCCACCAGCGAGGCGCTGAGGGTGGCGTAGTCGTGCAGGAAGCCGATCACGAAGGGCGCCGAGACCACGCCGGCGATCACCGCCACGACCTTTGCGACCTTGATCCCGAAGAAGCCGAAGCACATCAGACCCAGGATCACGGCGATCCCGGTCACGGAGAGCAGATCCACCAGGATCCCGAGCGCCCCGGAGAGCGGGAACCACTCGAAGCGCACCGGCACGAAGCAGGCCAGCGCGGCGAGCACCGAGACTGTGAACGCCTTATTGGTGACCTTCTTCCAGTAGAAGCTGGCCAGCACGGGGAACACCAGTGCGCCCCAGAGTGCGCCGACGAAGACCAGCAGGTCCAGGATGCTCAGCTGCAGGCTCGCGAAGCTGACCGCCGCCGCGGTGGCCAGCAGCATGGTCACCCGGCCCACCAGCAGCATGGTCCTCGGGTTGGCTCGGCCCTTGCCGGCCACGTTCTGTCCGTAGACGTCGGCCATCATGATCGAAGACATCGCGGCCAGGTCCGAGTCTGCGGTGGAGGACAGCGCGCCGATGATCATCACGAAGAACACCGCCAGCAGCACCGCGGGCAGGTAGCTGGCCGCCATCTCCGGGATGATGTTGTTGGCGTCGCCGTCGGTGGGTTCGAAGCCCAGGTAGAGCGCGAGCACGCCGAACATGCCCACCCCGATGACCATCGCGCCATAGCCGATGGTCGCGGTGATGAAGGTCGGCTTGATCAGGTCCTTGCGCACGGCGAACAGCCGCTGCGCGATGGTCTGGTTGCCGACGGCGTAGGCCAGCACCGCCGCGATGTAGGGGGCGCCCTGGTTCAGGAACGCCTCGGACGAGAAGAAGCTCTGCTGCTCGGCGGAGAGGTTCTGCGCCCCGGTCTCGAAGGCGGAGGGGAAGTCTGCGGCGATGAAGATGAACGGGATGATCACTGCCACCGCTGCGAACATCGCCATGACCTGGATGAAGTCGGTGAGCACCGAGGCGCGGAAGCCGGACCACAGCGTGTAGAGCAGCACCCCGGCGGCCACGGTGAGCACGCCCTGGATGAAGGTGAACGGGGAGAGCATCGCGATCAGCACCCCGCCGGCGATGAAGTTCGACATCAGCGAGATCAGGCTGCCCACCACATTGGAGCCGGCGAGCATCAGCTGGCTGGAGCGGCCGTGCCGGGCGTACATCACCTCGGCGATGCTGTGCGCCTGAGGCGCCACCGCCCGGATGCGCTTGCCGAAGGGGTAGATGAACAAGATCATCAGCGCGCCCCAGAGCCCGTAGTGGATGGGCCCGGAGATCCCGTAGGTGTAGCCGGCCTCCGCGGAGGCGTACATCGAGGAGGCCCAGATCCAGGTGGCGGTCATCGACGCCGCCGAGATCCCGAAACCGATCTTGTTCCCCGCCGTCATGTAGGCGTCGGCGTTCTCCTTCTTCTTCCTGATCCGATGCGAGATCAGATAGGTGCCTCCGTAGAAGGCCACCAGCAGCAGCACCACCGTGATGGCGCTGAACTGGACTGCGCTAGCTTCGTTCACGTTCTGTGTTCCCCTCGTTGAGTATCAGTGTTCTCGCTGCAGGCATCTCAGGGCGCGTGCTTCTCAGGGCGCGGGCAGACCAGGCGTCGTGGCGACGCTGCGTGGTGCTGCGATGGACCGGGGCCGCACGTGCGGCTCATATACGCGGGCTGACGCGTCAGCCTCGGCGGAGCTTTGCAGGCGGCGCAGGGCGGTGTCCCCGCACGGTCCCCTCGTGCCAGCCGGGCAGCACCCCTGATGACCTGCGGTCTTTCATGACATCTGGCTCGCAGGGGGTCTTGCCTCGGGGTGAACCCGGCCACAAGCAGTAGACCGTAACACACGGGAATTTCCAGCCCGGGTCGGGCAGGTGGCAGTGGTGCGCGCCCCGGATGGCGCGTGGATGGCTCCTCGAGCCAGGACCCAGTAGACTGTCCCCAGCAGCTTTGACCCGGCCATCACCGGTGAGCTTCCGGAAGAACAGGCCTTGCGGCATCCGCTGGCAGGCCTCAGTAGAGCCGGACGGGTAAGCCCGTCACAGCAGTCATGGAGCGGCCCGACGGCGGGTCCCCACCTCGTTCGCGGGGCAGGGGAGTCCTCGGCAGGGCAAGCAAGGTGGTACCGCGCCCGGCAGGCGTCCTTGTGAGTGCGTCAGACCATTGCTCAGCACCACAGCAGGACGGATCTCCATGACCGAGAACAGCTCTCCCGTGTATCCCCGCGCATCAGCCGCCGAATCCGGCGCGCGCCGGATCCCCGCCTCACCGCGCTTCCCGAAGATCGAAGAGCGGGTGCTGGCGCAGTGGGAGCAGGACGGCACGTTCCAGGCCTCCATCGAGAACCGCCCCACCGAAGACTCCTCCGGTGAGGCCAACGAGTTCGTCTTCTACGACGGGCCTCCTTTCGCCAACGGTCTGCCGCACTACGGGCACCTGCTCACCGGCTACGTCAAGGACCTGGTGGCCCGCTACCAGACCCAGCGCGGCTCCCGGGTGGAGCGCCGCTTCGGCTGGGACACCCACGGGCTGCCCGCCGAGCTGACCGCCATGAAGGAGCTCGGCATGACGGACAAGGCCGAGATCGAGGCCTTCGGCGTGGACAAGTTCAACGACGCCTGCCGGGCCTCGGTGCTGAAGTACACCGGCGAGTGGGAGTCCTATGTGCACCGTCAGGCCCGCTGGGTGGACTTCGAGAACGACTATAAGACGCTCAACGTCGACTATATGGAATCGGTCATCTGGGCCTTCAAGCAGCTGCACGAGAAGGGCCTGACCTACCAGGGCTTCCGGGTGCTGCCCTATTGCTGGAAGGACGAGACCCCGCTGTCCAACCATGAGCTGCGCATGGACGACGAGGTCTATAAGGACCGCCAGGACCCGTCGGTCACGGTGGCCTTCCCGATCACCGGCGGTGGCGCCCACGGTGAGGCGCTCGCCGGGGTCAACCTGCTGGCCTGGACCACCACGCCCTGGACGCTGCCGACCAACTTCTCCGTGGCTGTCGGGCCTGAGGTGGAATACGTGGTCGTCCAGGCGCCGGCCGAGTCCGAGCTTCCCGGCCGGCATCTGATCGCCGCCGAGCTGCTCGGCGCCTACGCGAAGGATCTGGGCTTCAGCGACAGCGACACCGACAGCGCCACCGAAGCCAACAGCAAGGGCGACGACGCCGCCCCGACCACCGCCGCCGAGGCCGCAGCCGCCGCCGTCGTCGCCCGCTATCAGGGCACCGAGCTGGCCGGCATCGAATACGCACCGCTGTGGGACTACTACACCGATGCTGAGACCTGGGGCACCGAGCATGCGTTCCAGGTGCTGGTGGAGGACTACGTGACCACCACCGACGGCACCGGTCTGGTCCACCAGGCCTCGGCCTATGGTGAAGAGGATCAGCGCTCCTCCGAGGAGGCCGGGATCCCGGTGATCCTCTCCGTGGACGAGGGGGCCCGGTTCCTGCCGATGTTCGCCCAGCCCACCCCGAGCGGTGCGAGCCCGCTGGCCGCGATCGCCGGTGTACAGGTCTTCGAGGCCAACCGCACCATCATCAACGAGCTCAAGTCCTCCGGCCGGCTGGTCCGCGAGGCCTCCTATGTGCACTCCTACCCGCACTGCTGGCGCTGCCGCACCCCGCTGATCTACAAGGCGGTGACCTCCTGGTACGTGGCGGTCACCCAGGTCAAGGAGCGGATGCTGCAGCTCAACGAGCAGATCAACTGGATCCCGGGCAACGTCAAGCACGGCCAGTTCGGCAAGTGGCTGGAGAACGCCCGGGACTGGTCGATCTCGCGCAACCGCTACTGGGGCAGCCCGCTTCCGGTCTGGGTCTCCGATGACCCGGAACACCCGCGCACCGAGGTCTACGGCTCACTGGAGGAGCTCAAGCAGGCCTTCGGGGACTACCCGCGCAACGCGGCAGGCGAGCCGGACCTGCACCGTCCCTGGATCGATGAGCTGACCCGGCCGAACCCGGATGACCCCACGGGGAAGTCCACCATGCGCCGGGTGGAGGACGTCCTGGATGTCTGGTTCGACTCCGGGTCGATGCAGTTTGCCCAGGTCCACTACCCGTTTGAGAACGCGGAGTGGTTCGCCGATCATCATCCGGCGGACTTCATCGTGGAGTACATCGGGCAGACCCGCGGCTGGTTCTACACCATGCACGTGCTGGCCACCGCGCTCTTCGACCGTCCGGCCTTCACCAACGTGATCAGCCATGGAATCGTGCTGGGCTCGGACGGGGCGAAGATGTCCAAGTCGCTGCAGAACTACCCGGATGTCTCCGAGGTGCTGGACCGCGACGGCTCCGACGCGATGCGCTGGTTCCTGATGTCTTCTCCGATCCTGCGCGGCGGGAACCTGGTGGTCACCGAGGAGGGCATCCGGGAGAGCGTGCGCCAGGTGCTGCTGCCGATGTGGAACGCCTGGCACTTCTTCGGCCTCTACGCCAACACCGCGAACGACGGCGCCGGCTACCAGGCGAAGTCCGTGGGCGCCGACGACGTCGCCAGCCCGCTGGACCGCTACATCCTGGCCGCCACGGGTGACCTGGTCCGCGAGGTCACCGCCTCGCTGGACGCCTATGACGTCTCCGCCGCCTGCGAGTCGCTGCGTCGGTTCTCCGACACGCTGACCAACTGGTACATTCGGCGCTCCCGGACGCGGTTCTACGCCGAGGACTTCGCCGCCTACGACGTGCTCTACACCGTGCTGGAGACCTTCGCCCGAGTCGCGGCCCCGCTGCTGCCGCTGATCAGCGAGGAGATCTGGCGCGGTCTGACCGGGGGCCGTTCGGTGCACCTGGCCGACTGGCCGAACCCGGAGGACTACCTGCGCGATGAGCGCGCCGTGGAGCTGATGGAGCTCACCCGGGTGGTCAGCTCCGCCGGGTCCTCGCTGCGCAAGCAGGCGAACCTGCGGGTGCGTCAGCCGCTGGCCAAGCTCAGCGTGGTCGTGCCTCAGGCGCTCGCGCTTGAAGGCACCTACCAGCAGATCATCGCCGATGAGCTGAACCTCAAGGAGGTCCAGCTGCTCGACGCGGAGCAGACCGAGGCCGCCGACTTCGGCATCGGCCAGCAGCTGGTGGTCAACGCCCGCGCCGTCGGGCCCCGCCTGGGCAAGCAGGTCCAGCAGGCCATCAAGGGTGCGAAGTCCGGTGACTGGTCGGTGGTCGAGGGCGTGGTCACCGCCGGCGGGCTGGAACTCTTCGAGGGCGAATACACGCTGAGCACCACGGTCTCGGAGCAGCACGGGGAGAAGGCCGTCACGGTCTTGGACACCACGGGTGGATTCCTGGTGCTGGACACTGCGCTCAGTGAAGAGCTCATCGCTGAAGGCACCGCCCGGGACCTGATCCGCAGCATCCAGCAGGCCCGCAAGGACGCCGACCTCCAGGTCTCGGACCGGATCGAGACCACGGTCACCGCGTCCCCCGAGGTGGTGGCGGCGCTGGAGGCCCACCGGGATCTGGTCTGCGAGGAGACCCTCACAGTGGATCTGCACCCGGTGGCCTGCGAGACTGCCACCGAACCGAGCATCCATGTCTCAGTCGTCGAAGGAGCTCGAGCATGAGCGAGGATCTTGATCAGTTCTCAGTGGCCAGCGTCTACGCGGAGCTGCTCTCCCGGGCCCCGGAGAACAAGATGGAACCTCGGATGCAGCCCATGGTCGAGGCCATGGACCTGCTGGGGGAGCCGAACCGGACCGCCCCGGTCATCCACATCACCGGCACCAACGGCAAGACCTCCACGGCGCGGATGATCGAGGCCGGGCTCCTGGCCCACGATCTGCGCGTGGGACGCTACACCTCCCCGCACCTGACCTCGGTGACCGAACGCATCTGCCTGGATGGGGGCCCGGTGGACGACGCCACCTTCGTGCGGATCTGGGACGAGGTGCGCCCGTTCATCAGCATGGTCGACGCCTCGCTCGCCGAGCGCGATGAGGTGCCGCTGACCTACTTCGAATGCCTCACCATCCTGGCCTTCGCGGTCTTCGCCGATGCTCCGGTGGATGTGATGGTGCTCGAGGTGGGCCTCGGCGGCATCACCGACGCCACCAACGTGGCCGATGGTTCGGTCAGCGTGATCACCCCGATCAGCCTGGACCACACCGATCTGCTCGGCGACGACGAGCGTGACATCGCCCTGGAGAAGTCCGGGATCATCAAGACCGACGGGTTCCTGATCTCCGCCGCGCAGGTCCCGGGGGCGGCCGATGTGCTGCTCGCCGAGGCGCGCGCCAAAGGGGTGCCCTTCCGCTTCGAAGGCGTGGAGTTCGGCGTCGAATCCCGGGTCCCGGGGGTGGGCGGTCAGCAGCTGACCGTCTCCGGGCTGGCAGGGCGCTACCCAGAGATCCTGCTGCCGCTGCACGGGGCCCACCAGGCGCAGAACTTCGCGGTGGCGGTGGCGGCGCTGGAGGCGTTCATCGGAGGGGGAGACCAGGAGCTCAACATCGAGAACCTGCGCCTGGCCGCGGAGAACATCAGCGCGCCTGGCCGGTTGGAGACTCTGCGCACCGGCCCGAGCATCATCGTCGACGCCGCGCACAATCCCGCCGGGGTCACCGCCAGCGCGCAGGCGCTGAAGGAGAGCTTCGGGCTCTCCCGGCTGGTCCTGGTGGTCGGGATCCTGCAGGACAAGGACGCCCGCGAGATGCTCACCGCGCTGTACAAGGAGTACGAGGGGCTGGTCGAGGAGATCTGCTTCACGCAGTCCACCTCGCCGCGGGCGATCCCCGCCGGGGAGCTGGGCAGCCTGGCGCTCGACGTCGGCTACGCGGAGCAGGACATCTACGTCACCGAACGCCTCGACGACGCGATCGACTGGGCGGTCGGACGCGCCGACGAGGCGGATCCGGGGCTGATCGGCGGCGTGCTGATCACCGGATCCATCACCTTGGTGGGGGAGGCCCGCACGCTGCTGGGCGCCCCCGAGAGGACCTGATCCCGGTGCGCTGAGCAGCGCGACCGCACAGGGATGAGCACACGGCAGCACCCCCAGCACGGAACCACGGCAGGAGCACAGGATGCCCAGACAGACCCGCGCACAGCGCGAATGGCGCCCCGGACAGGTCAAGCCACCCCGGTCGGTGAAGACGCTCTTCGCCTCCACCGTGCTGTGCCTGGAGGCGGTGCTGATGTTCTTCTTCAGCCTGATGGCCTGGGGGCTGAACCAGAACGAGTCCTACGCCTGGTGGCTCTTCGGCGGATCGCTGGCCCTGGCCGTCGTGCTGGTCCTCACCTGCGCCGTTCTGCAGCGCCCCGGCGGATACATCCTCGGCTGGGTGCTGCAGTTCCTGATGCTCTTCGGCTTCATCGCGGTGGCGCTGGTGACTGCTGAAGGTCTGATCGTGCCGCTGGCGGCGATCCCCGGCGTGGCCTTCATGGCCTGCTGGTGGTACGCGTTGAACAAGGGCGCCCAGCTCGATGATGAGAAGCTCGACAGATTCCGGGCCGAGGAGGCCCTGGCAGAGAACCCCACAAGTGAGGAGAACAAGAATGACTGAACGTACCCTGATCCTGGTCAAGCCCGACGGTGTTGCACGAGGACTGACCGGTGAGATCCTGCGGCGCGTCGAGGCCAAGGGCTACCGGGTCACCGCGCTGCAGCAGCTCAGCGCGAGCACCGAGCAGCTGGCGCAGCACTACGCCGAGCATGAGGGCAAGCCGTTCTACCAGCCGCTGGTGGACTTCATGCTCTCCGGCCCGGTGGTCGCGGCGGTCCTGGAGGGCGAGCGGGTCATCGAAGGCTTCCGCTCCCTGGCCGGCACTACCGAGCCGACGACGGCGGCGCCAGGCACAATCCGCGGAGACCTCGGCCGGGACTGGGGCGAGAAGGTGCAGAAGAACCTGGTCCACGGCTCGGACTCGGTGGAGTCCGCCGAGCGCGAGATCGGCATCTGGTTCGGCTGAACCACATCAGTGGCTCATCAGGGCTGATCAGCCCAGCAGGTGAGCTGAGACAGCAACGGCGGTCCCGGGATGATGATCCCGGGGCCGCCGTTGTGCTGGGGCCGCCGTTGTACTGGGCGCGGCGATGACTGCCTACCCGCTACTTCTTGGGCCGGGATCCTCCGGTGAAATCGATGGTCACCGGATCCAGCTGCAGTCGGGTGCGCTCGTAGACCACCTTGGCCGCGCGCATCCGCCCGTTGGACTTGTGCGAAGTGTACTCCTCGTACTGCTCGCAGACCCATTGCGGGTCCCCGTCGGCAAGCATCTCGCCCTGCTCGATCCAGATCACTCGGGTGCACATCTGCTTGATGGTGCCCAGGGAGTGTGAGACTAAGAAGACTGCGCCCGCATTGGCGCGCACCTCATCCAGGCGCTGCTTGGTGCGCGCCCGGAACTGCGCGTCACCGGTGTTCAGCGCCTCGTCGATCAGCAGGATGTCTGGGTCCACGGACGTCGCGATGGCGAACTGCAGGCGTGAGGACATGCCTGAGGAGTAGGTCTTCAGCGGCATCTCCAGGGCATCGGAGAGCCCGGAGATCTCGACGATCTGATCGTACTTCGCCGCGGTCTGCTCGGGGGAGAGCCCCATGGCCAGGCAGCCCAGGCGGATGTTCTCCCGCCCGGAGATCTCCTTGACCAGGGCCGCGTTGACCCCGAGCATGACCGGGGTTGAGGTCGCGTAGACCTCGCCGCTGGTGGGGCGGACCTTCCCGGTGAGCAGCTTCATCAAGGTGGACTTGCCGGACCCGTTGGTGCCGATCACGCCGACCGATTCACCCCGATTGACGATGAAGCTCAGGTTGGAGAGGGCATGGACCTCAGCCCACCCGGACCCGGTGATCCGCTTGAGGCCGCGCGCGATGCGACCCCCGGAGTCCCGATTCCCCGAGGAGGAGCGCACTCGGTAGGTCATCGAGGCATCGTCGACCACCATGCACACGTTCTCGGGGTCGATCCTGTGCACCACGGGGGCCGGCTGAGTGAAGGAGCGGTCGTCGCCGTCGTCGTCGTGAGGAGCTTGCTCGGCGTCGTCGAACGCGATGGCGAGGTCTTCTGCGATCAGGTCAGACTCCGAGGCGGATTGCCGGGGCGAGACGCGGGACGTCGAGGTGCTCATCGTTCCTTCCCGTAGCTCTCTTCACCGTGCCAGAAGATCAGGAACCCGATGAGCATGGAACCCGCCGCCCAGGAGCCCAGCACGATCCACCGGGAGGGATCGGCGGCGGCGTCGTAGAGCCAGGCATGGCGCAGGATGTCGAGGACGCAGAACAGCGGGTTCAGGCTCATCACGGTGTCCAGCCAGTTCACCCCGAGGTCGGAGTAGCGATCTGCGGAGAAGAAGACGGCGGAGGTGTAGAACAGGATCCGGGTGCTGAAGCTGATCAGATGCTTGATGTCGTTATGCGCGTTGACCGCGCGCGCCAGGGCCAGGGACCACCCCAGCATCACCATCAGGGCGAGCAGGATGCAGGGGAAGAAGAGCAGCCAGTGCCAGGTCAGGTTGATCGGCACCTCTTCAGCGTCGCCGAGCTGCATGTCACCGATGGTCAGGACCAGAAGGGCCATCACGAAGAACATCGGGATGCTGGAGAAGAGTTCCCGGACCGTGGTGGAGATCACCAGACATGCCCGGGGGAAGTTGAACGCCTGGACGACCTTCTGGTTGCCGGCGATGGCGTTCGCGCCGCCGGTGACGGCGGCGGTGAAGAAGCGGAAGGTGAACACGCCGATGATCAGGTAGCCGATGAAGTTGTCGATCCCGCGACCGGTCTGCAGGATCAATCCGAAGACGAAGAAGTACGCGGTCCCGAAGAGGACCGGGTTCAGGATCATCCACACTCGGCCCAGCGAGTCGTAGCTGTTGGCGGAGGAGACCCGCGAGTGGGAGTCGTAGTACAGGAAATGCCGGAAGTCCCAGATTTCGCGGATGTAGCGGAAGAGGCCGGGACGCGCGCCGACCCGGATCAGGTTGCTGCCATCAAGCTGGGCAACCCGTCGGGCCTCACCGGACTCGGGGGACTCATCGGCGCGCTCTAGAGCAGGTGCGGCCATGGTCATTTCCTTCCTGGTGCATCGATCCGGCGGGAATGCCGTCTCGCTTGCGCTGCCGGTCCTCCCTCGATCCGCAGGAGGATGAATACCGGCTGAGCGCCTGCGAGTCTATCAGCGTCCATGGGTGCCACCGGGTGTCGTTCGGCTAGCTGGGCTGGGGTGTGAAGAGGTGTGGGAGCGATTCCTGCAGCGCCTGCTCCAGATGCGGGACCATGGTCTCGACGTATTCGTTGGTCAGATGATGACTGTCCCGGTAGACCAGCACGTTGCCGATGATCGCCGAGCATTGCTGCTGGGGGCAGAAGTGCTCCGTGAGGTCCATGCTGTAGGTGTTCTCCGGGAGGTCCAGCTGGCTCAACGGGTCACGCTCTGCGTATTTTCCGACGTCCGGGGCGCATGAGAGCTCGTCTCCGCCCTCTGCCAGGCAGTCCGGGATGTTGGACTCTGTTCGCGGGGTCCCGCGCAGCAGAAGCAGATCAGTCCCGGTCCGGGTGATCTCCTCCCAACGCTTCGGCGCGCCGTCGTGGACTTCTTCTTCTCCATCCTCCCGGGGGATCGCCGTGCCAGGGGTGACCACCAGGTCAGGTCCGCGCGCCTGAAGCATCTCGGGGAACGCGTCGTTCCATTCGTCGCAGGTCGAGGGCTTATCCGGGTCGTTGGCTCGGAAGACGCAGCCCCCCTTGGTGGACACGAGGACTTCCCAGTTGTGCCTCTCGGCCAGGATGATCCACGCGTTGTGCCAGTGCCCGGCATGGGAGCCGCCGGCGAGCATGATGGTCTCCTCAGGGTCGCTGGGGGAGGCGGCATCCTCGCAGACCAGCACCTCGCCGGAGCCCGGCTGATCCCCGGTGGGCTGATGACAGTCGGTCCGGGCGTATGCCGGAACGCGGTGCGATATTCCGCTGAGCTCGGGATAGAACTCGACCTCGCGGGTCGAGCTTTCAGCCCGGATGATGTCCGCGCCGGGGTAGAGCGCGCGGTCCACCCCCGCCATCGCCAAGCCGTCCTGCTGGGGGGCGGTGGTCATCTGCACATAGACCGTGGAGCCGACGCCGCCGATGACCAGTGTCCCGGCGGCCAGGCGCAGCGTCATGCGTCCGGCGCGGCCCGGCTGGGGACGGGCGGCAGTGGTCGGCACGCGGGCCAGGGGACGTTCCAGGAAGCGGAAGGTCAGCCACCCCAGCAGCAGCGAGGAGGCGAGCACCAGGACGGCATCGGGCAGGGTCAGGTCGGTGGTGCCTCGGAGTTCAAGTGTGAAGATCAGCAGCGGCCAGTGCCAGAGGAAGAGGCCGTAGGCGATGTCACCGAGTCTGGTGAACGGCGCCGTGGCCAGCAGACCGGCCGCAGAGCCGGGACCTTCTGGACTCTGGCGCCGAGGAGGGTGGTGTGCTGAACCCGCCCCAGATGGATCCGGGCGGGTTGGTCTCTGGCCTGCTTCCTGGGGTGTGGCCGAGGCGAGGACCAGTGCCATGCCGGCCAGCGGCCAGAGCGCCCAGGGGCCCGGGAAGAGCGCCGCGCCGTCCAGTGCGAAGCCGCAGCTGATGATCAGCCCGAGGCCCAGCCAGCCAGCAGTAGTGCGCAGCCGGCGCGGGAGCGTGAGCCTTGCTCCCAGCAGGGCGAGCAGGCCGCCGAAACCGAGCTCCCAGATCCGGGTCTGGGTGAGCAGGTACGCCTCGGCCTGGTTGTGCTGCTGCAGCAGCACGGCCGTCACGAAGGACGCCAGCATCAGCAGCCCGATCAGGGCCGCCATGGCGGCGGTGGGAGAGAGCCGGGATCGTCGGGCCAGGCCGACGGCGAGCAGCGCCACCGCCGGCCAGATCAGGTAGAACTGCCCCTGGACGGAGAGGGACCAGAAATGCTGAAAGGGACTCGTCTCCGCCCCGGCCGCCTCGTAGGAGAGCTGGGAGCGGACCAGCTCGAAGTTCTCGAAGTACAGCAGCGAGGCTCGCGCCTCGGTGATGAGCTGGGCGTGCCGGGTCAGCGGCAGCACCATCAGGCCCACGAGCGTGGTGACCGCGATGACCAGGGCCGCAGGCGCCAGGATCCGCCTGACAAGGCGTGAGAAGTAGCGCAGGAAATCGATCGTGCCCGTGGTGCCGGCCTCGCGCAGCAGCATGGCGGTGAACAGGAAGCCCGAGACCGCCAGGAAGATGTCGATCCCCCCGGAGACCCGGCCCGCACCGAAGAGGTGGAACAGCACGACGCCGGCGATCGCGAGTCCGCGCAGCCCGTGCAGCTCGGGGCGGTAGCGACGCTCGGGGAGTGCGCCCACGACAGGGCCGCCTGCTCTGGAGGCGCGCGGAGGCGGGGTGGGGAACGTTCGAGACATCGTGCTTTAGGCTATCCGATGGACGCCAGGCTGGACCTGGCGCAGCGACCCGAACCGATGCCTGCCGACCGGAGGCTCTCTTGCTAGAACTTGTTCAAGGAGCAATCCGATGACCGCAGCCGTGATCACACCGGTCGCACCAATGGCGCACGCCCCCTCGAAGTATCGGCCCGACATACAGGGTCTGCGGGCCATCGCCGTCTGTCTGGTCCTGCTTTACCACGCCGGCGCTCCCTTTCTCGGAGGAGGTTTCGTCGGGGTAGACGTCTTCTTCGTCATCTCCGGGTTCCTCATAACGGGCATGCTTCTGCGTCAGAGCATCGAGACCGGTCGTGTCGATCTTGCGGACTTCTACGCGCGTCGTATCCGTCGGATCCTGCCAGCAGCGACCGTCGTTCTCGTGTTCACCGCAATCGCGACACTGCTGATCCTTCCCAGAACCCGTTGGGAGGACATCGGACACGATCTCATCGGGAGCGCCCTCTACTACGCGAACTGGGTGTTCGCGGCCAACACCGATTACCTCAATGCGGAAACCGTGGCCAGCCCGCTGCAGCACTTCTGGACCCTTGCGGTGGAGGAGCAGTTCTACATCCTCTGGCCGTTGCTGATCGTGGGCCTGCTCTTCGCAGTCAAGAAGCTTCGTGATGTGAGCGCACTGCCGCAGTCCTCAGAGCTGGATCAGCGAAGAATCCGCAGATCGCTGGAGCTCGGCGTTGCCCTGATGATCCTGCCTTCGCTCGCCTGGTCCGTCTACTGGACCGCCGCTGAACCGGCACGCGCCTATTTTGTGACCACCACTCGCCTGTGGGAGCTCGGCATCGGGGCGGGCATCGCGGTCTTCGCGGTCTACCTGGAACGTCTTCCCTCGCAGGTGCGCTCCGGCCTGCAGCTCGGTGGCCTGTTGTGCATCGGCACTGCGGCGGTGGTGTATTCGAGCGCCACGCCTTTCCCCGGGATCGCGGCCATGCTGCCGACGTTGGGTGCCGCAGCGGTCATCGTCGGGGGGATGGCAGGACGCGCCGAGTCGGGGGCCGCGAAGCTTCTTGTGCTCAAACCCATGACCTGGGTGGGAGACGTGTCCTACTCGCTCTACCTGTGGCACTGGCCGTTGATCGTCCTAGGCACGCAGCTGCTGGGGGATGAGCTGCGATTCCGGTATGGGCTCCTGATCCTCGTCTTCGCGCTGGTTCCTGCGTGGTTGAGCTACACCTATATCGAGACCCCATTCAGGCAGTGGAATTACGTGGCGAGCAAGCCCTGGCGGGCCATCAAGGTGGGCCTCGCCATGATGCTCGCGTCTGCCGCGCTCGGCGTCGCGCTCCTGGTGGCAGTGAGCTCATTGAGCGACGACGACGCAGAAGGTTCTTCCCCCGCGCTCGGGGCCGAAGCGTTGCGGACAGATAGCTCGGCGGGAGCGGTGGTCAGCGCAGTGGATTCCTTCGAGCCCCGTGTCGAGGAGGCTGTCGACGACATCCCCTCGTTATACGACGGCGGGTGCCACCAAGAACAGAGCGAAGTTGGCGTAGAACCATGTGTCTTCGGTGACGCAGACTCCGACTATGTCGTTGCACTGGTCGGCGATTCCCACGCCGCGCATTGGCTGCCCGGACTCTTGCCGATAGCGGAGACGAACGGCTGGCGACTGGAGACCTACACGAAATCTGCATGTTCACTGAATGGGGTTGCCCTGGCAGGTGAAGAGGGCTTCTATGAGGAGTGTCATGAGTGGGGACAGCGGATGATGGAGACGCTGCGCGAACATTCCGACCTGGACCACGTCATCGTGAGCGCATCTCGGTACAACCCCGCGGAAGACGCACCGGAGTCTGTGCCTACGGGGAGCGTGGAAGATGGGTACTCGCAGGTGTGGCGGGATCTGGAAGAGGCCGCCATCCCGGTGACCGTGCTGCTGGATGCTCCCCGAATCCAGATTGACCTTCCCGAATGCGTCGCAGAGCACCCTGAACAGCTTCAGGAGTGCGCCGTTGACCGTGAACAGGCGATCGACGCGAGCGGCTATGGCCAACAGAGAGCGGCCGCGGAGT
Organism: Nesterenkonia sandarakina; assembly: GCF_013410215.1. Taxonomy (NCBI): domain Bacteria; kingdom Bacillati; phylum Actinomycetota; class Actinomycetes; order Micrococcales; family Micrococcaceae; genus Nesterenkonia; species Nesterenkonia sandarakina. The sequence goes on along the minus strand of NZ_JACCFQ010000001.1, from coordinate 2,673,409 downwards.
CCAGCGGGGCGACTCCCGTGGATCTCAACGAGGCGATCTGCCCGGAGCAGCAGTGTGCGCCGATCATCGGTTCGGTCCTGGTCTACAGGGACTCGCATCATCTCACGGCGACCTATGCCCGCTCTCTCTCCTCCCACATGGAAGAAGAGCTCCGGCAAGGAGACGAACTTCGGTTCCGCAGAGACTGACGACTGCGTCCAGACAGCGTTCATCAAGACTCATCGATTGAACCGGACCCAGCTCACGGAGTCTGCACCGGCAACGATCCTCAGGAGGGATGATATGGATCACGCAACTGACATCGAAGGAGCGACCCCCGAGTCGGTCAACGTGACCTTCGTGGAGGAGCACCTTCGGGATCGATGGCTGCAGTTCAGTGAAGGTGGACAGCCGCTGGCCCACACGGAAGCGATTCTTGCGGCCGCAGCCGAACAAGGTCTCGTCTCCCAGCGCTCGGGCAAGAACGTGCTGCTCTTCGATGGCGGGCGCTGCGTCGGTGGTCTCATGGGCGCGACTCCTTCGATGAACAGCAGCTTCGCACAGCTGGTCGCAGCCTCGAAGAACCTCACCAAATCTGTCCTGTGCCGGGCGGGGCTGCCGACTCCGCCAGCGAAACAGTTCGGGGCATCGGACTGGACCCCGTCCCTGGCCTACCTTGAGGCGCAAGCGCGCAGGCGCCAGGTGGTCAAACCCGCGGACGGGCGTCAGGGGCTTGGCATCACCACCGGAGTCGTCACCCCGGAAGATCTCTCAACCGCGTGGGCCCGCGCGATGGAACACTCCAAGAGCGGGCGCGTCCTCATCGAAGAAGAAGTGCCCGGGGTGGATGTACGTATTCTCATCGTCGCCGGTCGTGCGGTGGCTGCGGCGACAAGGATCCCGCCCTTCGTCATAGGCGACGGCGAACGCTCTATCCAGGAACTGATCGACCAGTTGCAGCTCGCCCGGGAAGGACATGTGTACCTCAGGGACCGAGCGCTGAAGGTGGACGACCGTTATCTCCAGCGCTGTCATGCCGCCCTCAGTGATGTGCCAGCCGCTGGAAGCGTACAGTTCCTCAATGGGACCGCCAACCTGTCGCAGGGCGGTGTGGCTGTGGATCTCACAGACACGATCCCCGCAGATGCACTCGCGCTGGCGGAAGCCGCCGCCGCGGCGGTCCCTGGACTGAACTTCGCCGGCGTCGATGTACTGATGCCGGACCTGCGGACCGCGCACAGTGCGAGCGTCATCGAGGTCAATACGAGCCCCAATCTTCTGGTCCACGACGCCCCGGCCTACGGCAGGCCACGGCACACGGCGGCCCTCCTGGTCCGGGCATTGTCCGCCCAGAATTCCTCGCAGGCGCAGCAGAACGGATCTCCCGAACTGGTGCCTGCTGCTGATGGAGCCGAAGAGCGGCCTTCGTGGAAGCGCCGCTTTGGATTCCCTGGCCGGAGACACTGAGCCGGTTCCCGGTCTCAGGCGCTCAGGCAACTAGCATGGAGCCCATGCCCGAGACCCTCACCGATGAGCCCGCACTGTCCTGGCCCGCTTTCGTGGCCGCGTCAGGCGCAGCTGGACACAGTCCATTGGAGACGGTCATCGCAGACGAGATCCTGCCGAGACTCTCCGCGGTCAATCGCCCGACCAAGACCTTGGACACGTCGGGAATCTTCTGGACGCCGCTGAAGAGTCGCGGTGTCAAGGGAGCCAAGGTGAGTGACCGATGCCGAATATATACCCGGGAGGGTAAGGTCATCGGCGGCCGGGACGGAGATGCGACTTCGCTGACCAGTGACCTGGCCGAGCGAATACTGCTCACGAAGAGCTCTGTCAAACAGCATCTCGCGAGTGCCGGGCTTCCGGTGCCTGACGGACGCGTCTTCGCAGCCGGGGACGGGGATGGCGCTTTGGCGTACGCCAAGTCGCTTCAGGGTCCCGCCGTGGTCAAGCCCAACGGGCGTACCTCAGGCGCAGGCGTCTCCACCGAAGTCCACGACGAGAGTCGTTTTCGCGCCGCTTGGCGCTCGGCGGTGGCTGCCGCGACCAAAGCCGAACCGCCGCGTCCCTGGGATCCAGCGTCACCGGCAGGGGAGTCTGGTGACCAGATACTGGTGGAGCCGCATGACGCCGGACTCGCGCTTCGGGTGTTCGTGACGGGAGAGAGCGTCCTCGGAGCGGTGGTCCGACTGCCGATGTTCGTCGTGGGGGACGGGATTCACTCGTTGGGTGAGCTCATCGAGGAGCTGAACACTTGGCGAGACCGGCACGTGCTGCTCAGGCGTCTGACACCGCGAGAGAGTGTCATGGAAGGACGCCTCAGACGACTCGAACTCACCCCGGAGACAATCCTGACGCAGGGCCAGGTATGCCGACTTCAAGAGGGGCCGAGCGTGCAGCGTGGTGGGCTCAGCCTGGATGTCACCGACCGGCTGGACCCGGCTATCCGGGAGCTCGCGGTCGAAGCCCGATGGGCCATTCCTGCCATGTTTGCAGCTGGCATCGACATCTCGGTGCCCAGGATCTCGTCCTCGACGGGCGTCGTCATCGGAGTCAATGACCGGGCCAGTCAGCACCTACACCTCTACCCGACCTTCGGCGCCTCGCGGAACCTCGCCCGGGGGATCGTCGATCAGTTCATCCAGAGAGCCTAGGGAGCATATGAAGAACCTGCGCAGCCAGATGCTGCAACGAGTCCCAGGAATCTCCTGGCGAGACCGCAAGCTTGAATTCCTGGAAACCAGACTCGCCGGCGTAGAGGCCGAGCGCAGGAAGTTGACGCAGCAGCTGGACGACGCGCGCGATCAGGTTGCGAGAAGTCGCGGCGGGACGGCCGAGGCGGTGTCTCGAGCGGCGCGCCTCTCAGAGGAGCTGAAAGCGGCCGAGCAGCTGTCCCGGGAGGAACGGCTGCGACGTCGTGCTCCCTCCTTCGAGGCACTTCTCTCTGCATACGCGGCCCAGCACAAGGCAGCGCTCAGGCTCGGCGACCGCAGCCACAGCCCGATGGCGCAGGTCCCCTACAAGCTGCGCAACTACTCCCTCGCTCAAAGCCACGGGGTCCGCACGCCTAGGATCTCGGGTGTATGGAGCGTCGCGAACGAGGTCACGCTCAGCGAAGTCTCCTCGGAGCGCATCGTGCTCAAGGGAGATGGTGGCCACAGCGCCCAGGGAGTCTTTCCGCTTGAGCGCACCAGCGATGGATGGCGATCCTTGGACGGCGGAATCCGCTTCACCGGCGACGTTCCACCTCCGGAGGTCCTGGGACCCTTGGGCAGAGCCCGCGCTCCCTTCTTTGCGGAGGAGTTCCTGGAGAGCCCCAGTGGGTGGACCATCCCTGAGGACGTGAAGCTCTATTGCGCGTACGGGCAGGTGTTGCAGGTCTACGTGATGAGGTCCTCCAGCGACGGCAATATGGTGCGCCAGAACTTCTCGAGTCGCTTCTTCGACGCGGACGGAGAGCCATTCGATGAGATCCGTCGGGGGCTCCGGTATGACACTGGGATCGATGCGCCGAGGCAGCTTCCAGAGCTGGTCGAGGCCGCGCGGCATCTCTCATGCGCCGTCGGACTGCCCTTCATTCGCGTAGACATGTACGCCACCCGCAATGGGCCAGTCCTGGGCGAGCTGACTTCTGTGCCCAGCGGAGGCAAGCAGAGCTACACGCAGGACCATGATCAGCTGATGGGTCAGGCCTGGGTGAACGCCGCCGCGGCTCTCGAACGAGATCTGATGCTGGGACGTCCGTTCGGAACCCTCTACGGCGACGCTGACTTCGCCTGGATGTATCCCGAAGCGCAGGACAAAACAAATATGCATCATCCCGATAATTGGACGAGACGGATGGGGCGATGCTCCCAGTGGTGCGCTGCTGATTCTCATGGTGATCGCGGCCCGGGAGCACTCGACGTTTCCTGAACGAGATCAGCAAGGCTCGGCGATTTCAGCCCGAGAATGGCGTTAGTCCTTTATAGAATTTCAAGTCTGCGGTGTCGCCGGATCTTTGGTCCCGGCACTCGAATCCGACACCTACCCCGAATTGGAAGAGCTGCAATGAATTCAACAGAAGGACGCGACGTCGTCGTCGTGCTGGGACAGGGGTACGTGGGTCTGCCCCTGGCCGAGGCGGTGGTCGAAAGCGGAGCAAAGGTCTATGGCTTCGAAATTAATCCCGCTCGAGTCGAGACGATAAACAACGGCCAGTCACATATCGATGATCTCAGTGACGACCAGCTCAAGTCGATGCTGGCAGCAGGCTATGAAGCTTCCGCCGATACGGCCGTACTCGGCGCCGCCGACTTCGCCATCATCGCAGTTCCCACTCCCCTTGACGACGGCGGAGGCCCTGACCTTCGGGCTGTGGAGGCCGCTGCACGTGCTCTCGCGGTGGAGTTGAAGCCCGGAGCTACTGTGGTGCTCGAATCGACCACTTACCCGGGCACAACCGAGGACGTGGTGTTGCCGATCCTTGAAAGTGGAGGACGCGTGCACGGGGAGGACTTCTTCCTCGCCTTCTCGCCAGAACGAGTGGATCCCGGCTCCGCCGAGTTCGGCATCCGGAACACACCGAAGCTGGTCGGAGGGCTCACCCCGGAGGCCACCGAGAAAGCCACTCGCTTCTACGAGGGATTCGTAGACACCGTGGTCCCGCTCGCAGGCGCGAAGGAAGCCGAGACAGCCAAGCTGCTCGAGAACACCTACCGTCATGTGAACATCGCCCTGGTCAACGAGATGGCACGTTTCTGCCACGACCTCGACATTGATATCTGGGAGGTCATCCGCGGGGCAGCCAGCAAGCCGTTCGGATTCCAGAAGTTCACACCCGGTCCGGGTGTCGGAGGGCACTGCATCCCGATCGACCCGAACTATCTCAGCTTCCAGGTCAAGAAGACGCTCGGCTACCAGTTCCGTTTCGTTGAACTTGCTCAGGAGATCAACAACTCAATGCCCCAGTACGTCGTGGGCCGAGTCTCCGAACTGCTGAATGACCAGCGCAAGCCTCTGAACGGGTCCAAGATTCTCATCCTTGGGATCACCTATAAGCCCAATATCGCCGATCAGCGTGAATCTCCTGCACTGCCGCTTGTGGAGATCCTTCGTGCGCGCAACGCCGAGGTTTCCTTCCATGATCCGCTGGTAAAGGAGTGGGATGTTGCAGGTGAGCGCATCTCCCGAGTCCCCGACCTCGATGCCGCCCTGGAGGAGGCCGACCTGGTTCTGCTGCTTCAGGCACACGCCAGCTACGACATGGACCACGTGGCTCGGCTGTCCAAAACGCTGTTCGACACCCGCGGCGCCGTGGCCGGCCAGGAAGGTGTGTACAAGCTCTAATGGACCGCTTGCCAGGCCCGATGGTCCACGTTGCTGCGTACCAGGCATCTTTGATCTTTACGCCCGCTGAATCCTGCGCTGGAGCTGCCCGCTGATGAGCACATTGCCCGCTGACCTCCTCGAGGAATACGTCGCCGACGCCAGGAGGCTGGGGATCGTGGCGGAGAGCGCCGCGCTCCAGGCCAGATCACCGGATATGCGGGAGATCTTCGCGTATGCCGCCAGCGGTGGGAGCTATACCTGGCAGGAGGTCCATCGACGGGTGCTGGACTCAGATTTTCGTGGTCTAGATCCGCTCTGGCTCGCGAAGCTTGCGCGTGTGTCCGGTCTCCAAGACCTCTACGAGGACGATTCCGAGTTCGCACTGGCAGCGCTGCGTCATGCCAACAGGTCCCTGTGGCGATCCCAGCCTTATCGGCGGTTCCACGTGCTGGAGATCCAGCTGCTGATGGAACGAAGAGAGTTCGAGGAGGCGGAACAACGACTTCACGAGAACCTTGATCTGCGGCGTGCGACGCAGGGGTATATCAAGTGCGATCTTCAGAACCCGTTCCTGCGTGCGGACCCGAACCTGTACGAGAACTGGGTCGAGGAGTTCAACCGGCCCTTCCTCCGAGGTGGGTGGCTTCAGGTGAGCGTCGCCGAGGGGTCCTCTCAGCCCTTCGATCGTCTTGAAGGGCAGGAGGCGGCTGATCCCTGCGGAACAGATGCGGAATCACCCCTGGTGTCGGTGATCATGACCACCTTCAAACCAGAACGGCATACCTTGCTCGCCGCAGTGAACTCGATTCTGGCGCAGACCTGGCGCAGGCTTGAGCTCATCGTCGTCGATGACGCGTCACCCGAAGAGTTCCAGTCCGTCCTCGATGAGGTGGAAGCTCTAGATGACCGCCTGCGGGTTGTTCGTCTGACCAGCAACGGGGGAACATACGTTGCGCGGAACGAAGCCATGCGGATCGCCTCCGGAAAGTTCATCGCTGGACAGGACTCGGATGACTGGTCCCACCCCGAGCGACTCCAGGCTCAGGTGGAGTACCTCGAGGAGAACCCCGATGTCCCTGGCGTGATCACTTCTGCGCTCAAGATGGACGAGGACCTCGTCATGACGTGGCGAGGAAGAGACCCCAGGAGGCCCTGCGAAGTCAGCCTCATGGTCCGACGCGTCGCTGCTGCTCGAGTCGGTGGGTACATGCCCGCTCGAAAGGCGGCAGACTCCGAGTTCAGAATGCGCATCTCAGCGGCGTCCTCCCAACCGGTCGGCAGACTGATGGCTCCTCTCTACCTCATCCGCGTGCTGCCGAACTCGTTGTCCCGGGGAGACTATCTCCCGGGATGGTCCCACCCCAGCAGGATGGGATATCGGCGCTCCTATGCTCGTTGGCATGCCGTGGCCTCGGCCGCCGGCGGAAGCCTCCGCGTCACCCCGGGAACGTCTTTGGAGGAATTGGAAGTATCCATACCCGGTCGCTTCCAGCTGGTGCAGCCCGACCCTCCGCAGGTCGATGTCGCCTACCTTGCTGACTGGCGAGGCGACGAAGGCGTGCAACGCGCGGCCCTGGACGAGCTGGAGCTGCTGGCCGCCGCAGGACTTCGCGTGGGGGTGGTGCACATGGATTCCTGGAAGTACTGCGGTGAACGTATGGGTCCCTTCGCGGCTCAGCTCCAGGACGGGATCAACGCAAGGAAATGGAGTCTGCTGCGTTTCGACGAGGCGGCGGCTGTGGGTCTTCTCGTCGTGAGGGACCCGAGAGTTCTCCAGTTCCTACCGGCCGAGCCGTGCCATCTTGTCATCCGGCGGGTGATGCTGCTCATAGACGAGAGCCCGGCCGCAGAAGAAGTTCGCGGCTACGACGCCGTTTCCTGCACAGAGAATGCACGCACGCTTTTCAACGTGGAGCCGATCTGGTCGGCCACCCGGGCGGGGCTGCCAGCGCTGGCCATTGTGCGCAACCAGGGTGTCTCGGTCATGGATCAGACGGTTCCGTATGCGCTCTCGAATAAGCTGTGGAACAGCAGACCGCAACGCAGGTTGAGTGAACATCCTGTCATCGGCCGCCACGCTCGAGTTCTGGATCAGGCATGGCCCGAGGATCCAAAGACGGTCAACGAGCTCTGGCCTCTGAGTAGTGCCGAAGATGTGTGGATCCGCGGTGGCGTCAGCGAAGTGCTCGACGTCTTGGAGGTGGAGGCACTGCCAAAATCCTGGGTGGCCTTCCCTGCAAAGGACTTACCCGTTCGAGCGTTCTTGAACGCGGTTGACTTCTACGTGCCGACGTTCACCAGAGCCGGTCCGCGTGAAGTCAGAGAGGTCATAGAGGCGATCGCGAGCGGCTGCATCGCGATTCTTCCGGAGCCCTTCCGGCCTATGCTGGGCGACGCGGCGGTATACGCGAAACCTGCGCAGGTGTCTGCGAGGATTCGCTCGTTCTGGCGATCTCCGGCGACCATGAACGCGCACCGTCAGCGGGCCGCGGAGCTCGTTCGCGGAAACCTCATCCACAACACAGATTTTGTGCAACTGATCCAATCCGTCGTATCGATTGAAGAGTCCTCGGACAAGAGTGGAGAATTCGTTGCTGGGAATGTCTAGAAAACAGGCGATCGTCACAGCGGCCGTCGTGGCGGCAGCAGTCGCCGTGGTCCTGCTAGCAGTAGATGAGACAGGATTGATGGTGTCTGCTCTCACCGTTCTTCTGACGCTTGGCGCCCTGAGTGTGCTGGTTCTGCGCGTGCAGTATGCAGTCCTGCGAGAAGTCCGGCGATCTTCCACTGCGACTAAACGTGCGGATGAGAAGTCGAACCGGGAACTGGCCAAGGTCTCGTCCCGACAGCACAAGATCGAAGAGACGCTCGCGATCATGCGGAAAGACGTCAAATCGACCAACACCAAGAACGAAGCGCGCATCGCGAAGTCAGCCGGGGACGTCGATCGTATACGGGCGCTGCGTGTGCGGCTCGAAGAGGCGGAGAGAAGGATTCTTGCTGGCACCGAGACATCCCGGCTTTCGATGGAGGATTCGGCGAAGAAACTGATCAGCCAAGGCCCCCGAGAAACCCGTGATGTGGTGCGGCAGGTTGAGGCGCTCTTCCAGCTCTTCGCCGGTGAAGCGACCGACCAGCGTGCGCCCATGCCTCCGACCGGCAACTACGCCTTGGATGCTCCGGCGATGCTACATCTGCTGCACCTCATACGTTCTAAACGACCACAGCGGATTCTGGAGCTCGGAAGCGGCACGTCGACGATCTGGATCGCCTATCTGTGCCGTGAACTCGGTATCGAACTGGTCTCGCTGGATCACCTGGAGGGTTACGCGCAGCAGACGAAGGCCGCGCTGCGGCGACACGGGTTGGAAGATGTTGTGGACCTCCGAGTGGCACCCCTCGAGCCCGTCCAGATCGACGGTCAGACGTTCGAGTGGTACGCCCAGGGCGCATCGTCTGATCTTTCAGGCATAGATCTCCTGATCGTTGATGGTCCGCCCAAATCCACCGGGCCCAGGGCTCGTTTCCCTGCTGTTCCAGCGCTTCGGGACAAGCTGTCAGATCAAGCCACAATCGTCTTGGATGATATGCACCGCTCGGGTGAGGTCGAGATACTCGAATCCTGGCGCAGCGAGTTCGCGGAGCTCGTGCAGGAGGACGAGGGACTCAGCCGACTCGGCGTGCTGAGACGAGGAATCCTGGCCTGATGGACCGCCCCTCCTGCCGTCAGCGGTACAAGTGGGGCAGCTCTGCTCTGATCCGCTCATCGAGGTAGGGAGCCAGCGTCTCCACGTAGTGGGAACTCAAATGACTGTCGTCTCGGTAGACACCGACGTTGCCGATGACTGCTGGGCATGCCCCCTCAGGGCAGATGTAGTCCGTCATGTCGATCGAATAGATGGATTCGGTCCGAGTGATCTCGGCAAGGAGATCCTGCTCGGCATAGATGCTGTGGTCCACGCCGCAGCTCTCTGAAGTTCCGCCAGCGGCGAGGCAGTCGGGCACGTTCTCGTCTGGACGTGCTGTTCCCCGGATGAGAAGAAGTTCAGCACCGGTCTCCACAATCTCGTGCCAGCGATTCTCCGCACCGGGGGTGATCTGCTCCTCGCTCCCGCTGCGGTACAAGGCCGTCCCAGTGGATATCACCACGTCGGGTCGATACTCCGTCACGACGGAGGGTAGGTTCTCGTTCCACCTCACACAGTTGTCCCGGTCTTCATCCTCAGCGTCTCGAAGTCTGCACCCAGACTTATTTGCCACGATGAGCTCCCAGTGGTGTTCCTCTGCCAGGAGAGCGAGTGCGTTGTACCAGTGGGCAGAGTGTGACCCTCCGGTCAGCATGATAGTCGCGGCCGGTTCCGCGGGTGGATCTGGATCCTCGCAGACCAGCACTTCATCCGAGCCTGGTTCATCCAGGTTGGTCTGTTCGCAGCCCCAGGTCGCAAACATCGGTTCGCTCGCGCCCAGCTCGTGCGGTTCCGGAAACACATCCCCGTCATCGTTCAAGCGCTGTCCGCCCTCCAGCGCCGCGGCACCTGGGTAAGCGCTCCGATCTACACCCGTCATGGCGTAGCCTTCTGGGATCGCGGGTGCGAGCTGGGTCATGACCAGCGATGATGCAATTCCGACGACCGTCAGCACCGCTGCAGTGGCCGCGAGCTGTGCCTTTACCCCGACTTTTGTCCGGTTCATCGGCTGCTCGACCCACCGGTAAGTCACCCAGGCCAGCAGCAGTGAGACAGCGAACACCGCCGCGGCGCCTTGCACGTCGATCGCTTCTCGGTCTTGCGCCTCGAGATAGAAGATCAACAGCGGCCAGTGCCAGAGATAGAGCCCGTACGCCACGTTGCCGATCCATGCAAAGAAGCCGTGGGAGAGGAACGCCGCAGCGCTGGCTCTGGACTCATTCAGACCTAGGCCGCTGTTGGCCGAGAGCATCACCAATGTGAGCCCGGCCAACGGCCACAGTGCCCAGGGCCCCGGGAACAATGAGGCGCCATCAAGGAGGAAGCCGCAGGTGACGATCAGTCCGACCCCCATCCATCCCGCGAGGAACCTCAGTCGTGAAGGCAACGCGATCGACGAGGCGACGAGAGCCAGAAGCCCGCCGAACGCCAGCTCCCAGAATCGCGTGCGCGTCATGAGATAGGCCTGGTCCTGATCCATCGTCTGCATGTAGAGCGTGAAGACGAAAGATGCGGCGATGATGAGTATGACTAGGAGCGTCATCACGTGCGCGGCAGGCCTCCTGAGCCTGCGGGCAAGCAGCACGGACACCACGGCGACAACAGGCCAGACCAGGTAGAACTGCCCCTGGACGCTGAGTGACCAGAAGTGCTGGAACGGGCTGGTCCCAAGCCCAGCGGCACCATAGGCCAGCTGTGAGTTGATCAGCTCGATGTTCTCGAAGTACAGGAACGAGGCCCGGGCCTCAGTCCAGAGCTGTTCATGTCGCGTACTGGGGAACAGATAGAGCCCGACGGCCAGAGTCGTGGCGATGACCATCGCAGCAGCTGGCAAGAGCCGTCGCGCGATGCGAGCCAGATACCGCACGATATTGATGGGGCCCGCCCCGACGGCAGACTCGCGCAGCAGCATACCGGTGAACAGGAACCCCGACACCGCGAGGAAGATGTCGATGCCACCGGAGACCCGCCCAGCCCCGAAGAGATGGAACAGCACCACACCCAGGATCGCGAGACCACGCACCCCGTGGAGTTCTGGGCGGTAGCGGCGTTCGGGAAGATTGTGCGTCAGGCGCTGGTCCGTGGCAGAAGGGCGTGCCTGGGCAGCTTGGGGCAGGTCAGGCTGACGCTCCACACTGGAGCTACGCAGGATCGATCCCGTACGACCGAAGCCGAGCGATGTACGCGGAGGGACTGCACTCCTCGCGCACGAAATCTAGACCCTTCTGGCGCTGCTCCTCGTAGCGCTGGGGGTCCCAGAGCCCGCTGATCGTGGCCTGCACGTTTCGCGGCGTCGCGTAGACGGCGCCCTCTCCGAAGACCGGCTCGAAATGTGGCGGGAGCACGCAGACGACGCCGTGGTTCATCGCCTCGAGAATCGCCATCCCGAAGGCTTCGACGAGGTCGTCGCTGTGGTAGTACACGAAGAAGTCGAGGCTGCGCAGGTAATCCGATACCTCGATGCCGTTGAAGGGGTGCACCGTCCAGCTCGGCGGAAGCTCCTCGGGCAGCCAGCCGGCCTTGATGGGTGTGCCTGCGCCGCCAAGGATCGCGACCTCGACTGAGCCGTCGACCGGGTAGGTCTTGAGGAAGTCCGACTTCGTCGAAGGCCACTTGCCCGGATGATCCCGTCCGTGACGCCCGATCACTGGGGTTCGTTCTTCAGACGGGAGCCTGGTGCTGCGTGCTTCGAGTTCGAGCGGGACGGTGATGCCCTTCCAGGCGCCCGGGGCGAGCTGGCCGGAAGGAACGAGGTCCTGGATGTATTCGCGCAGCCGTTCACTCTCCGCTGCCCACTCGGGGGCTGCCCCGAACGTCGCCGAGACGTTGCGGGTGACTGCTCGCACATCGTAGCTGCGGCGATCGCCGGCAAGTTCATAGGGCATGTGGTTGGCCACCACGAGTACCCGCTCGGCAACCAGCTTCGAGCGGGTTCCAAGTGCCAGCTGCATGCATGCCGGCCACCGGATCAGGAGCAGCTTCGTGCGCGCGGACTGCGCCACAGCAAGCCGATCGACTCGTCCGTCGAGGACGAGGCGTTCCAGTGCGGGAACGAAGTGGCGCTTCGATGCGGAGGGGATGAGGCCATTCTCGATCGGGATCACACCGACCTTCAGGCCGGCATCCAGGCAGGTCGTGATCTCCTGGAGCAGCACGCTGGAGTTGCCAGCTTCGAAGCCGAACTCCGAGAGGTAGATGACGTCATAGTCCGCAGGTTCTGAGGGTTTCTCAGGCAGGAAGCTCGGGGGTGCGACGAAGGGCCGAACCTCGGGGTGCTTCGGCATATAGGGGGTGGCTTCACCGCGTTCGATCTTCCGATGCCAGTCCCGGTATGCGCGCTGGTAGGCATGCCGGTCGTCGTGACGGAAGCCCAGTCCCAGATCCGAGCTTGTGAGGTTCCCGCTGCCCATCAGGGAGAAGGCGAGCGGTGCTTTGATCGTCGGCTGCAGGTCCACGCCGTAGACGAGCTGGAAGCGGAACTTGAATTCGCCGTCGCCGGATTTGCGCACGGTGTCCCAATAGCCCAGGGTCTGCTGGATCTCCTCTCGGCGGAACATCAGCGACGCGAAGCTCGGGTGGACCACACGGTCGGGACCCCACCGGAGCAGGAATTCGAGATCTTCACTCACGCGCACCCAGTTGCCGAGGTTCGCCTTGACGGAGCTGTCGCTGAGCAGTTCAGTCGCCTGCAGCTCGATCTTCTGCGGGTGGTGCCAGTCGTCCTTGTCCGCGATCGTGACGAAGAGGCCCTGGGCGAGGTCGTAGCCGTCGTTGCGCACGGCGTAGGCGCCACGGTTCGTCTCACAGAACACCAGCCGGACTCGGTCATCTCTCTCGGCCCAGTTCTGCAACCGGTCTCGATATCCGGTGGGAACCCCGTTGCGGTCATGTGTGGGGGAGGCATCGTCGATGACGATGATCTCCAGGTTTCGCCAACTCTGCCGCAGCAGGGAGTCAATGGCGAGGTCGGTGGAGTCATCGGGCTCGTAGATCGGCATGATGACGCTGACCAGGGGCTGCTCGTTGAGCGGAATCGCCGCCTGCGGAGTCTCAGCGGTGAGCTCGAAGAATGAGGGAGAGTCGGGATTCTTCACCTCGATGGGGCTGAGCCCGCTCTCGCTGAGCAGCGTGTTGATGGACTCGAGCCATTCGAATCGACGTCGCGGGTCCGAGGTCACGTTGGGGTTGATGGCGTTGAGCCTCAGGAAGCCCTGGCCGTAGTGACGGTCGGCACCCTGAGCAGGTGCTGACTCCAGCACCTCGATCGCTTCAGGGAAGCGCTTCTTCCAGGTCAGCAGGTCGGCGTAATATGAGCGATCTACTCCGGAGAGGACCTTCGGACCGTGCTCATGGTGCAGCAGCTCGTAGATGCTCAAGGCATCCAGCAGGTCCATCTCGGTGTCGCGCTGGGAATACAGCACGCGGGCGAGGTTGATCAGCCCCGGCTTCCAGGTGTTGCCGATGAGCTCCCTCTCGGCCCTCTCCCGGTACATCGGGATGCGCCAGGATTCCAGGAGATCACCCAACTGGGTGAAGTCGTGGTGGCCGTTGGTGGCAGCGTGCGCCAGGACATCGCGTGCTCCGATCAACCGGTTGCGGATGGCCAGTGTGGTGAACCAGGAAAGCTGCCCCTTGACCGAGCGAACCTGCTGCGCCCAATACCCTGTGGTGGAGTCGTGTTTGCCGGAGACGGCCGGAGTGACGAGAGTCTGAGCCTTGCGGTCCCTGCGCAGCTGCCGGGAGATGTCGCTGGTCTGGGCGAGCAGCCGTCGGGAAACGCTGCTGAACCCATAGATGGAGACCCCCAGCGAGAGCAGCAGCATCGCTGAGATCCCGACGACGACGACCGGCCACCACTGCAGAACGGCAGCCGCCGTGCTGAGCGTCGCAACAACGATGAAGACCCCGATCGCGGCCTTGTGGGTCCGCGTGAGTCGTTGACGAAGACCACGCAGCGAACGCGTCGAACCTGAACGCAAAATCAATCCCTTTCCTGCATCGATCTCGGTCCCGATGCTGACACGGTGCTGAAGTTTACCGGCACAATCGCTCAGGACCACGGTACCTGGGTGTCAGTCCGGCCCCATGTCGGAGCGGGGAGCTAGGCTTGGTGGCAGATATCGGGCGTATGAAGGGATTGTCAGAGGCGATGAAGCGAATCATGCCCATCTACGGGACTCGTCCCGAAGCCATCAAGATGGCCCCGATCGTCAAGGCGCTGCAGGCCAGCGATCTCTTCGAGTGTGAGGTCACCGTGACCGGGCAGCACCGCGAGATGCTGGACCAGGTCAATGAGCTCTTCGGGATCGTGCCGGACCACGACTTGAACATCATTCAGCCGCGGCAGACGCTCAACGGCGTGCTCACCCGCACGGTCACCGGCCTGGACGCGCTCTTCGCGGAGCACAAGCCTGACGCCGTCGTCGTCCAGGGTGACACCACGACCACCACCGCCGGGGCGATGGCGGCGTTCTATTCCGGGATCCCGGTGATCCACGCCGAGGCCGGGCTGCGCTCCTTCAACCTCTACTCGCCGTTCCCGGAAGAGGCGAACCGGAAGATGACGAGTCAGATCACGGCGCTGCACCTGGCTCCCACTGCGCAGTCCCGGGCGAACCTGCTGCGCGAGGCGCTGCCGGCCGAGGACATCGTGGTCACCGGCAACACGGTGATCGATGCGCTGCTCGAGGTGGCCAGCAAACACGTGCCCTTCGCGGATCCGCAGCTCGAGGACGCCGCCGCCTCCGGCCGCGAGGTGCTGCTGGTGACCACCCACCGCCGGGAGAACCAGGGCTCCGCGATGGAGGGCGTGGGCCGGGCCCTGGCCCGACTCGCAGATCGCTATCCGGAGAAGCTGATCGTGCTCCCGGCGCACCGCAACCCGGTGGTCCGCGAAGCGATCCTTCCCGCACTTGCCGGTCACGAGAACGTGATCGTCACGGAGCCGCTGCCCTACGGGGAGTTCACCCGGCTGATGAACCTGGCCACCGTAGTGCTCACCGACTCCGGCGGCGTGCAGGAGGAGGCCCCGTCGCTGGGCAAGCCGGTGCTGGTGATGCGGGAGAACACCGAGCGTCCAGAAGCCGTCGACGCCGGGACCGTGCGCCTGATCGGCACCGCCGAAGAACGGGTGGTCGAAGAGGTCGCGACGCTCTTCGACGACGCGGACGCCTACGCGGCCATGGCCAATGCGGTGAACCCCTACGGTGATGGCCACGCGGCCGAGCGCACCGTCGCGGCGATCGCGTCGATGTTCGGTCTCGGGGATCGGCTCGAGGACTTCCAGCCCCAGGAGAGCCCCGCCGCGACCGGCGGAGTGTGAGTCCACCCCCGTGCATCTGAAGACCCTCACGGTCCGTGGATTCAAGTCCTTCGCCTCGGCCACGACCTTCGAGTTCGAACCCGGAGTCACCGCCGTGGTGGGCCCCAACGGCTCGGGCAAGTCCAATGTGGTCGACGCGCTGGCCTGGGTCATGGGCGAGCAGGGCGCGAAGTCGCTGCGCGGGGGCACCATGGAGGACGTCATCTTCGCCGGCACCGCCGAGCGCCAGCCGCTGGGCAGGGCCTCGGTCGCGCTGACCATCGATAATTCCGACGGCGCGCTGCCGATCGAATACTCCGAGGTCACGATCTCGCGGACCATGTTCCGCGCCGGAGGCAGCGAGTACACCATCAACGGCGCCAAGTGCCGGCTGTTGGACATCCAGGAGCTGCTCTCAGATTCCGGGCTCGGCCGGGAGATGCACGTGATCGTCGGGCAGGGTCAGCTGGACCAGATCCTGCAGGCCACACCGGAACAGCGCCGAGGCTTCATCGAAGAGGCCGCCGGTGTGCTCAAACACCGGCGCCGCAGAGAGCGCAGCGTCCGCAAGCTCGAATCGATGCAGAGCAACCTCGCTCGCCTGGAAGATCTGATCAGCGAGATCTCTCGGCAGCTCGCGCCGCTGGGACGCCAGGCGCGGGTGGCGCGCCGGGCGCAGCGCATCCAGCACGACCTGCGCGATTCGCTCTCTCGCCTGATCGCGGATGACCTGCTCAGCGCCGCCACCGCCCTGAACGAATCCAGCCAGGGAGAACAGGCCGACCGGGAAGCGGCCGAAGCGCTGCGCGACTCACTGGCCGCCCAGGACGCAGAGATCACCGAGCTGGAGAAGCAGGCGGCCGAGCAGCGAGCTCACGCCGAGCAGCTTTTGGCAGGTCACCACCGGCTGGAGCAGGTCCAGGAGCGGCTGCGCTCCGTGGCCTCTCTTGCTGAGGAACGCGCACGCAGCCTGCACGCCTCGGCCCGGGTCCAGCACACCGGTCGCGATCCGGAGGAGCTGCGAGCTCAGGCCCAGAGCGTCAGCGCGCAGGCCGAGGAGCTCGCCGCAGAAGTCGCTGCGGCCCAGGAACGCCTGGACCGCAGCTCCTCAGCTCGCGCCGCCGCCGAGGACGCCCTCAAAGACGAAGAGACGCGCCTGACCGAGCAGCTGCGCGCCGTTGCGGACCGCCGGGCCGGGCTCGCCACGCTGCGCGGCCGGGTGGACACCGCTCAGGGCCGGATCGACGCCGCCCAGGCTCGCCGCCGGCGTGCCGAGGACCAGCGCGAGACGGCGCGAGCCGCTCAGCAGCGAGCCCGAGGGGATTTCGCCGAGCTGGAACAGCGCGTCGCCGGCGTGGAGACCGGCGAGCAGGACCTCGACGCCGCCTACGAGGCGGCGCATCAGCGCCTTCAGACGCTGCGTGAGGCCTACGACGAGCAGCTCGCCCAGCAGCAACGGCTGCGCACCAGCATCAGCGAGGACAAGGCGAGGCTCTCCGGGCTCTCCGCCGCCCGCTCACCGCGCGACGGGGCCGCAGCGCTGCTGAAGGACAAGGCCGCAGAGGTCGACGCCCCGCTGGCCCAGCGGCTGCGCATCACGCCCGGTTGGGAGACGGCGATCGCCGCCTGTCTGGGCAGCTTGGACACCGCGCTCATCGTGAAGGACGCCGACACCGCCGCCGCCGCCCTGGACTGGTTGGCCGCAGAATCCGCCGGGCGCGCGCACCTGATCCACCCGGTGGCCTCCGAATCCATGGACGCCGAACCCCAGCCCGCTGCCGCTGCCGATTCAGCCGCCGCTTCCACCTCTGCCGCGGTTCCTGCCCCGACGCAGCTGCCTGAGGGCGCGGTGTGGGCGGAAGAGGTGGTCAGCATCGCCGCTGACCTGCGCGGCCCGGTTCTCGGGGCGCTCACCGGTGTCGTGCTGTGCACCGACCCTGCCCAGGCGAGCGCGGTGTTGCAGCGTCCCGAGGTGCGCACGGCGGTGACCACCACTGGGATCATCCTGCGTCCGGGGGAGCGGATCGGCGGCACCGCGCTGGAGAACTCCGATGTGGCCATCACCGCGCAGATCACCGAGCTCAGCGAGGTTCTGCAACGGCGGGAAGCGGAACTGGAGCTGCTCACCCAGGCCTGCGCCTCCCAGGAGTCGGATCTGAACGCCGCGGAGCTCGCGGTCGAGCAGACCCTGCAGGCGCTGCACGCCAACGACGCCGAGATGCATGCGACCACCGAGCAGCTGGGCCGGCTCCACGCCGAGCTGGCGCAGTCTGCCGAGCGGATCGAGCACTCCGAGCAGGAGATCCACGAGGCTGAGGAATCCACCGCCCAGGCGCAGCAGCTGCTGCAGGAGGCGCAGCAGCGACTGGACGCCGCGCAGAGCCAGGACACCGAGGAGGAGCCTTCCAGCGTGGAACGCGACCGGCTCTCGGCCGCGGCCACGGCGCAGCGCCGCCAGGAGGTGGACTCCCGGTTGGAGCTGCGCGCCGCTCAGGAACAGCACAAACAGATCCTGGAACGTGCCGCCGCGCTGCGCCGCAGCGCCACCGCGGAGCAGGCCCGCCGGGAGGAGGCCCAGAAGGTGGCCCGGGCGCGCAGCTCCCGGGCAGCACAGGCAGAGGCCGTCCAGGCGGAGGCCGAGGCGGCCTTCCAAGCCTTGGTCGGAGTCTTGGAACGCTCCCAGCACACCCGCCTGGCTGCCGAGGATGCAGGGCGTCAGACCCAGGAGCGGACCCGCACGCTGCGCCAGGCGCGCCGCAACGAGGCCGCTGAGCTGGAGACGTTGACGGCGGCGCTGCATCAGGCGGAGCTGACCCGCACCGAGCTGCGTCTGAGCCTGGAGGCCGCTGAGGCCCGCGGACTCGAGGAGCTCAGCCTGACCCCGGAATACCTGATCGAGCACTACGGGCCGGACCAGCTGGTGCCCGAGCCGGAAGACGGCTCGCCCACCCGCGCGGATGAATCCCCCGGGTCTGGGGAATCAGTCAAGCCGGACGAATCAGCCGGAACCGGAGAAAACGCGCTGCCAGCGGATCCGGTCGAGTCAGGTGTGCCCTATGACCGGTCCGCCCAGGAGAAGCGGCTCGCTCAGGCCCGCCGCGAGCTCAAGGCGCTGGGCAAGGTGAACCCCCTGGCACTTGAGGAGCACTCCGCGCTCCAGGAACGCCACACCTACCTGCAGGAGCAGCTGAGTGACCTCAAGAAGTCACGGCAGGACCTGCTCGAGATCATCGCCGAGGTCGACGCGACCGTGGAGCGGGTGTTC
Organism: Nesterenkonia sandarakina; assembly: GCF_013410215.1. NCBI lineage: Bacteria > Bacillati > Actinomycetota > Actinomycetes > Micrococcales > Micrococcaceae > Nesterenkonia > Nesterenkonia sandarakina. The sequence continues at coordinate 2,654,865 of NZ_JACCFQ010000001.1, read as the reverse complement.
ACCGAGGCCTGGCTTGACACCAAGGTGCAGTTCGAACGGGTCTTCGCCCGGCTCTTCCCCGGTGGCGAGGGCCGTCTGGAGCTGACCAATCCGGAGGACATGCTCAACACAGGGATCGAGGTGCAGGCCAGGCCGCCGGGCAAGAGGATCCGTCGGCTCTCGCTGCTCTCCGGCGGGGAACGCTCGCTGACCGCCGTCGCGCTGCTGGTCGCGATCTTCAAGGCGCGTCCCAGCCCGTTCTACGTGATGGATGAGGTGGAGGCGGCCCTCGACGACACAAACCTGTCCCGGCTGCTGGTGATCTTCGAGGAGCTCCGAGAGTCCTCTCAGCTGATCATCATCACCCACCAGAAGCGCACCATGGAGATCGCCGACGCCCTGTACGGGGTATCGATGCGCCAGGACGGCTCTACCCGCGTGGTCTCTCAGAGGATCGGCGCACCCACCGAGCTCACGACCCCGCAGTAGCTGCGCGGTCCGCGTCCTCGCCGAGCATGCCGCCATCGCGTGCGCGAGATCCGAAGGTCGCAGCGCTCACGCGCTGATAGCTGGCTGAGATGATCTCCTCGAGGACCCCCAGGTCCACCTGCTCCAGCCGTGTGATGTACAGGCAGGCCACCCCAGTGCTGTGCTCGCCCAGCCTCGCCAGCGCCTCGGCGTGCGCCCCGACCCCATCCGGGAGGTAGACCGTGGTGGCGGAGCGGCGCGGGGCGAACGAGGCCGCCGGGCCGTCACCCTCGCGCCCCGTGGCGTAGCGGTAGTGGTACTCGCCGAATCCCAGGATGCTGCCCCAGAGACGAGGCTCCTGAGCCGTGACCCGGCGCATCAGCCCCACCATGGTCCGGGCGTCGCGCTGCCGGACCTTGGGGGTGACGGCGCTGAGGAATGTCTCAAGGTCCGTGTCGGTGGGCTGCATCGGCTCGCCTCTCGTGAAGATGTGCTCCTATGGTGCCACGCGAGATCGCTGAGCGGGGATGCCCCGCGGCGGGGAATGAGTCCAGGGTTCGTTGCGTTGAGCAACGAGGACGATTGATGGTGCCATCACAGACCGTGGGGCAATGACAGGAGTGGCCAGATGACACGCGACGCGAAGATCGGGATCCCACCGGAGCTGAAGGTGATGATCCTCTCGGCCTTCGTGATCGCGATCGGCTTCGGCATCGTCGCCCCGATCCTGCCCCAGTACGCCTCGGACTTCGGCGTCTCCGCCATGGCCGTCTCGGCTGTGGTCTCGGCCTTCGGGCTGTTCCGGCTGCTCTTCGCACCGGCCTCGGGCAAGCTCACGCAGTGGTTGGGGGAGACCCCGGTCTATGTGATCGGACTGCTGATCGTCGCGGTGTCCATGATCGCCACCGCCTACGCGCCCACCTACGAGCTGCTGCTGCTCTTCCGGGCGCTCGGCGGCATCGGATCGACCTTCTTCACCGTCTCGGCGATGACCTTCCTGGCCAGGAAATCCCCACCGACCATCCGAGGAAGGGTCTCCGGGGCGTACGCCTCGGCGTTTCTGATCGGCAATGTCGCCGGACCGCTGGTGGGCTCGGGTCTGCTGGTCTTCGGTCAGCGGGTGCCCTTCCTGGTCTACGGAGCGGCGCTGGTGGTCGCGGCGGGCATCGTCTTTGTGATGCTCCGGCAGTCGCGGCTCGAGGACCGGGGCCGCAAGGAGGAGCGGGAGAAGGCGACCCTGGCCGAGGCCTGGCAGCACCGGGGATACCGGGCGGCGCTGACCGCCGGGTTCGCCAACGGGTGGGCGACCTTCGGGCTGCGCAACTCCATCGTGCCGCTCTTCGCGGCCTCGGCCTTCGTCGGGTCCGGGTGGTTCCTGGATTCCAGTCAGTTGGCGGGAGTCGCGCTGGCCACCTTCGCGGCGGGCAACGTGGCCGCGGTGCTGATCTTCTCCCGGCGCTCGGACCGCTTCGGACGACGCCGCCCGATCATCCTCGGGCTGATGATCTCCGCGGTGGCCACCGGGCTGCTCGGCCTGGCGCCCAGCCCGCTGGTGCTGCTGCTGCTCAGCGTGATCGCTGGAGCGGGGACCGGGCTGATGAACCCGGCCCAGCAGGCCGCGATCGCTGACATCGTGGGATCCGGACGCAACGGGGGCTCGGTGGTCTCCACCTTTCAGATGACCCAGGATCTCGGGTCGATCGTGGGGCCGCTGCTGGCCGGGTTCCTGGTGGACCAGCTGGGCTACGCCTGGGCCTTCGGCGTCACCGGGGTGATCCTGATGTTCGGGGCGCTGGCCTGGACACAGGCCCCGGAGACCTTGGAGACCCAGGAGGAGCCGGTCGCGCCCGCGCAGACCTGACCGGCCCGGTCGCACGAGAGACGCAGGAAGCCGGGGTCGGGTCCACCGAGCATCTCGCTCGATGGACCCGACCCCGGCTTCTTCGGTGAGACGGAGAACCGTGACCTAGGCGGTCGTCATTCTCGCGGTGCCCCAGCCGTGGTCTTGCTGGCACCGTTGACCGTCTCGAAGATGTAGGCATCCTCGTCGTGCTCGGAACGGTCGATGCCGACGGTCTCCACGTCGGAGGTGACGCGGAAGCCGATGGTGGCGTGGATGGCGTAGGCGATGATCGCGGTCATCACTACGGTGAAGACCAGAGTCACCAGGACCGCCACGATCTGTGAGCCCATCAGACCCAGACCGCCGCCGTAGAGCAGACCGGCACGTTCGCCGTCGATCAGCTCGGCGCGCCCCAGCAGACCGATGGCCACGGTGCCCCACAGGCCGGCGACGAAGTGCAGTCCGACCACGTCGAGCGTGTCATCGAAGCCGAGCTTGTACTTCAGGCCGACTGCCAGGTAGCAGACGAAGCCGGAGATGGCGCCGATGACGATCGCACCGACCGGATCCACGTGAGCACAGGCCGGGGTGATGGCCACCAGGCCGGCGACGATGCCTGAGGCGGCGCCCAGGGCGGTGGGCTTCTCACCTCGGATGCGCTGGGTGATGAGCCAGACGACCAGAGCGGCGGCGGGGGCAAGGAGGGTGTTGACCCAGATGAGTCCTGCTTCGCCGGCCTCGGCGGCGGCGCCGCCGTTGAAGCCGAACCAGCCGAACCAGAGGAGTGAGGCGCCCAGCAGCACGAACGGAGTGTTGTGGGGGCGGTGTGAAGCACGTTCGGTGAAGTTTCGACGCTTGCCCAGGATCAGTGCAAGGACCAGGGCAGCGAGGCCGGCGCACATGTGCACCACGAGGCCGCCGGCGTAGTCGACTGCCTCACCGACAGCGTCGCCGACGGCGCCGCCCTCGACGAGGAGTCCACCATCGCCCCAGACCATGAAGGCCAGCGGGCAGTACACCAGGGTGACCCAGATGGGCACGAAGACCATCCAGGCGGAGAACTTGGCGCGGTCTGCGATCGCGCCGGAGATCAGTGCGGTGGTGATGATGGCGAAGGTGGCGCCGAAGCCGATGCCGATGAGCTCCTCGGGTGCTTCGCTCAGGGTGCTGTAGAGGCCGAGGTCAGTGCCGGGATTGCCGAACAGTCCGCCGACTGAATCTCCGCCCGCGATGGAGGAGCCCCAGAGGGCCCAGACCACGGCGACCAGGCCCATGGCGGCGAAGCTCATCATCATCATGTTGATGGCGGACTTGGCCTGAGACAGACCGCCGTAGAAGAAGGCCAGTCCGGGTGTCATGAGCAGCACGAGTCCGCTTGCCACAAGCACCCAGACGTCTAATGATCCAAGTTCCATGTGTCCCTCCAGGAAACATCAGGTCATCGGTGAATCTCACCGATGCGAGCTGATCTCTATGGTGACCGTCTCGTGTTTCACCGGGCGCGCCATGATGTTTCGGGGACGTTAAACCTTCCTCCGGCGCTGGTGACTGCTCCGTCGTGCAGCTCCGAGGCTGACCGAGTCAGAGGGCCTCAGGTGGTCTCGCGCGGTGCTGGACCTCAGGCCGCGCGAGCCGGGTTCAGCGGTCCTCGAGGAGCGCGGCGACGAACTCGTCCGCGTCGAAGGGCGCCAGATCATCTGGTCCCTCACCGAGGCCGATGAGCTTCACCGGGACGCCCAGCTGACGCTGGATCGCGACCACGATGCCGCCGCGGGCGGTGCCGTCCAGCTTGGTCAGCACGATGCCGGTGACGTTGACGACCTCGGAGAACACCTTCGCCTGGTTCAGACCGTTCTGGCCGGTGGTGGCGTCGAGCACGAGCAGCACCTCATCGACCGCGGACTTCTTCTCCACCACACGTTTGACCTTGCCCAGCTCGTCCATCAGGTTGGACTTGTTCTGGAGTCGACCGGCAGTGTCGATCATGACGACGTCGACCTCGAGCTCGACACCCCGATCCACGGCCTCGTAGGCCACCGAGGCGGGGTCTGCGCCCTCGACGTCGGACTTCACCGTGGGCACTCCCACGCGGTGCCCCCAGGTGCTCAGCTGCTCGGCCGCGGCGGCGCGGAAGGTGTCGGCAGCGCCGAGCAGGACGTCCTTGTCCTCGGCGACCAGCATCCGGGCCAGCTTGCCGACGGTGGTGGTCTTGCCGACCCCGTTGACCCCGACCACCATGAGCACGGCCGGGCGTCCGTCGGCGCTGACCGTGAGTCGGCGATCCAGGGTGGGATCCACCAGGGCAGTCAGTTCCTCGGTGAGCATCGACTTCACCACGGCGGGGTCCTTGGTGCCCTCGACCTTGACCCGTTCCCGGAGCCGGTCCACCAGCTCCATGGTCGGCTCTGTGCCGAGGTCAGCCATCAGCAGGACCTCTTCGATCTCGTCCCAGACGTCCTCGTCGATCTCGTCCCGGGAGAGCAGGGCCAGCAGTGATCTGCCGAAGATGTTGTTGGACTTCACCAGCCGGGCACGCAGCCGGGCGAGGCGTCCCGCCACCGGCTCCGGGGTCTCCACGCTGGGCTCTTCGACCGTGGGCTCCTCGAGGAGGTCCACGCCGTCACCAAGGGTGGGCTCCTCGGTGCCCGGGCGGTCTTCTGCCGGAGCTTCGAGAGTATCCACGCCGCCGGAGGGGAGATCATCGGGGTCCCGCTGCGTCAGGTACTGCTCCCGCTTGTCCTTGGGCAGCAGCTTCCCGCCCTGGACCAGGAAGAATCCCAGGGTCCCGAGCAAGATCACGGAGAGTGCGATGAAGAGAATGAGTACGTCGAAATCCACGGGCTCAGTCTGTCACAGACCCAGCGGACCGTTGGTCAGAGCCACGACGACGTCGGCCTCCCAGGAACCTTCAGGGCGCTGGAGTATTGTGCGGCTTCGAGGTCGACGGTGGGCAGCAGTGCTCCCAGGTGACCCGGTGACAGATGTGGATCCGGCGCTGCGTCGTCGAGAAGACCAGGCGAGAGACTCAGGTGAGCATGACTTCAACCTACTCGGCAGAGGCGACGGCCTCAGGCCGCCCGCTGCCAGCTGCAGCCGGGGCCCCGACGCGCTTTCAGCCCGAGATCCAGGGGCTGCGGGCCCTCGCGGTGCTCGTGGTGCTGCTCTACCACTTCTGGCCCGAACGGCTCACCGGCGGCTACGTGGGTGTCGATGTCTTCTTCGTGATCTCTGGGTACCTGATCACGGCGCACCTGTTCAAGGAGGCCGTGAAGACCGGGGGAGTGCGTCTGGGTCAGTTCTGGGGACGCCGGATCCGGCGCCTGCTGCCCCTGAGTCTGCTGGTGCTGCTGCTGACTGCGATCTCGGCGGTGTTCATCCTGCCCAGCACCGCCTGGCAGGCGACCCTGCGTCAGATCATCGCCTCGACCCTGTACGTGCAGAACTGGATCCTCGCCGCCGACGCGGTGGAGTACTCCAAGGCCGATGAGCGGGCCACGGCGGTCCAGCACTTCTGGACACTCTCGGTGGAGGAGCAGTTCTACATCCTCTGGCCAGTCCTGCTCGCGCTGACGCTGCTGTTCCTGGGCCTCCGGCAGCGACGCTCCGGGGCCCCGGGGCTGGGACACCGGCAGATCCGCGCCGCATTCCTCTGGGTGGTGGGCCTGCTGGGCGCCGGCTCGCTGGCCTTCTCCATCTACTACACGGCGGCCGCACCGGCGCAGGCCTACTTCGTCACACCCACCAGGATCTGGGAGTTCACCCTCGGCGCGGTCGCGGCGCTGGTGCTCGGGTCCCGCCAGTTCACCGGCAGAGGCGGAAACGTCCTGGGCTGGATCGGGTTCCTCATGATCCTCGGGGCTGCAGTCTTCTACACCGACGCCACCCCGTTCCCCGGCTGGACTGCACTGCTGCCGACTCTTGGGACGGTGCTGGTGCTTGCCTGCGGCGGGCGTGAACCCGGGACCGGCATCTATTGGTGGCTCTCGCTGCGGCCCGCCACTGCCATCGGCGACTGGTCCTATGCGATCTACCTCTGGCACTGGCCGGTGGTGGTCTTCTCTCCCTACATCAGCGAGTCGGCCAGGTTCTGGTACGTGAAGGTCCTGCTGATCCTGGGCATCATCGGGCTCTCCGCGCTGAGCACCCGCTTCTTCGAGACCCCGATCCGCCGGGCCAAGATCCTGCTCCCCACCTGGCGGACCATGGCGGCCGCCGGTGCTGGCATGGTGTTGGTCATCGTCTCCGGAAGCGTGGCGGTCTCCGCGATACAGACCAACTCCGCGGACTCGGCGCTGAGCGAGGATCACCCCTGTTACGGCTACAGGGCCCTGGCGAACCCTGAGGAGTGCGGTTCCCCGTTCGAGGGGGATCTGGGGCTCTGGCCCTCCCCGGCAGTGGTCACGCAGCAGTACCAGGAAGAAGCCTTCCCGGGCTGCCAGGCCGATGAGGACACACCGGGAGTCCAGGAGTGTTGGCTGGGGGCTGAGGAGTCCGAGGCCCAGGGCACGGTCGCGGTCTTCGGTGACTCTCACGCCACGATGTGGCTGCCGGCCCTCGATGAGATCGCTCAGGAGCAGAACAAGCAGCTTCTCGTGCTGACCCGCTCCGCCTGCACACCCCGCGGCGGGGAGGTTGGGGGCGACTCCAGTGAGTGCCTCCGGAGCAACGTGGAGGCCATCGATGAGCTCACTGAGGATGAGGACGTGGACACCGTGGTGATCGCGGCGAGTCAGATGCACGGCGAGTTCGGCGGACCCAGCAGTGATCTCGGCCTCGACGCGGAACGTTACGACCTCGACGACTCGGCGCTGGCGATGTATGAGCCGATCGTGCGGCTGCTTGAGGCGGAGAAGGAAGTGGTGGTCTTTGGGGAGGCCCCGCGCATGAGCAACGACGAGCAGTCCGAGGAGACCCTCCCGGAGTGCGTGGCCCTGAACGAAGGGGATCTCTCTGCGTGCAATGAGCGGCTCGAAGACACCCAGGTGGGGGATCGCTGGCTGACCCGGTCTGCGGAGGTCTTCGCCGAGGAGGAGAACTACCACTTCGTGCCCACGGAGGACCTGGTGTGCCGAGAGGACACCTGCTATGCGGTGCTCGGTGGGGCCATCACCTACTCGGACAACAGCCACCTCGCGCGGACCTTCGTGCGCTCCACCATCCCGGAGCTGACCTCGCGGATGGAACCGGCCCTGGCGGCGAACTCCTAGGAGACCGGCGCGGGCGGGCGCATCAGCCTGCAGAGCTCATCCCTGCAGCGGGTCAGCGCCAGATCCCGCGCGTGTCGATCAGCACGGCCTCACCGAGTCGCGCCGCCGGCAGGTCCTTGAACACCTGGTGATCCACCAGCAGCACCACCACGTCGGCGCGCTGCAGAGCCTCATCGAGGTCAGTCAGCGCCACGTTGCTGAACCCGCTGAGCGCCGCGGGCAGGGTCTGGATATGGGGCTCCACGGCCAGCAGCTGCGCCTGTGGGGCGCGCTCGGCCAGCGTCTGAGCGATCTGCAGCGCGGGAGACTCGCGCAGGTCATCGATGTCGGCTTTGAAGGCGAGCCCCAGCAGCGCCACGGTGGGGGCGGGCCCGGCAGACTCCAGGGCCTGCTCGATCCGGCCCAGAACCCACTCCGGCTTCGCGTCGTTGGTCTCGCGAGCGGTGCGGATCAGCCGGGACTCCTCGGGGGCCGCGTCGACGATGAACCACGGGTCCACGGCGATGCAGTGGCCGCCCACTCCCGGGCCGGGCTGGAGGATGTTGACCCGGGGATGGTGGTTGGCCAGCTCGATGAGCTCCCAGACATCGATGCCCAGTCGGTGGCTGATGACCGAGAGCTCATTGGCGAAGGCGATGTTGACGTCGCGGAAGCTGTTCTCGGTGAGCTTCGCCATCTCGGCGGTGCGCGCATCCGTGAGCAGGAACTCACCTTTTGCGAAGGCTGAGTACAGGTCACGGGCGGCCTCTGCGGCGGCCGGAGTCAGCCCGCCGATGATCCGATCGTTGGTGATCATCTCCTCCATGATCCTGCCCGGCAGCACGCGCTCGGGACAGTGCGCGACCAGGATGTCCTCGGCGCCGAGGTCTGGGCGCGCCGCGAGGATCCGCTGCGCGAGATGCTCTGTGGCTCCCGGAGGGGAGGTGGATTCCAAGATGATCAGTTCTCCGCCGGTGAGCTTCCCTGCGATCCCATCCGCGGCAGCCTCGATATAGGAGAGGTCCGCGGCGTGTGCCTCGGTGAACGGGGTGGGCACTGCGACGATGTAGGCCTCGGCCGTGGGCGTCTGCGTCGTCGCGGTCAGCGTGCCGCTGCTCACCGCACGTTCCAGGACCTCGCGCAGGCCGGGTTCCACGAAGGGGACCTCGCCCTTGTTCACCGCCGCAACGTTGCGCTCAGAGACGTCCACGCCGATCGTGGTGACGCCGTGGTCTGCAAGGATCGCGGCGGTGGGCAGTCCGATGTAACCGAGTCCGATGACACCGACGCTGGAGAAGTTCCTGGGCAAGGCGGTCCACTTTCGTAGGCGACACGATGATGCCCAGAGCGGGAGGGGCTGAGGGCACGATGAGGCTGACAGCAGGCGAGTCTATCCCAGCCGGTTCAAGCGGTCACTACCCTCCGCGAGCCTGGGATCCTGCAGATCGGTGTGGGGTCGGGGTTTCTCCGAAAACGGCGATATCTTAGATCGGTTGCCGTCAAGCGTGGAAGGAAGAAACGAACCGCCCATGTCCTCACGCGTGACATCTGCACCTGCCCCGGCCGTGGCTTCGACAACCGTGACTCAGCCCGCCGGACGAGGCTCACGCAGCGAACGTTTTCAGCCGGAGATCCAGGGCATGCGAGCCTTGGCGGTGCTGCTGGTGGTGGTCTACCACTTCTGGCCGGAGCAGCTGCGAGGCGGGTACGTCGGGGTCGATGTCTTCTTCGTGATCTCGGGCTACCTGATCACGGGGCACCTGTTCAAGGAGGCGTCCCGGACCGGGCGGATCCGGCTGGGTCAGTTCTGGGCGCGCAGAATCCGGCGCCTGCTGCCGCTGAGCCTGTTGGTGCTGGCCGCGACCGCTGTCGCGTCGGTGCTGATCCTGCCCAGCACGCTGTGGCAGAGCACCAGCCGGCAGATCATGGCCTCGGCGCTCTACGTGCAGAACTGGGTCCTGGCCGAGGACGCGATCGACTACTCCAAGGCTGATGAGCGGGCCACCGCGGTGCAGCACTTCTGGTCGCTCTCTGTGGAGGAACAGTTCTACCTGTTGTGGCCGGTGCTCCTCGCGGTCGTCCTGGGCATCGCAGTGCTGAGCCGGCGCGTCCGGACCCGTGCCGAGGGTGCTGCGGTGCCGCGCAACCACACCAGGGCGATCTTCCTCTGGGTGATCGGTCTGCTCGGTGCCGGATCCCTGGCGTTCTCGATCTACTACACCGCCGAGTCCTCCGCCGAGGCCTACTTCATCACCCCGACCCGGATCTGGGAGTTCGCGCTCGGAGCCCTGCTGGCGCTGATCCTCGGGTCCAGCCAGTTCATCGGCCGGTGGGGGAACCTGCTCGGCTGGGCCGGACTGGGGATGATCCTTGCCGCGGCCTGGTGCTTCAGCGAGACCACCCCGTTCCCGGGCTGGACGGCCCTGCTGCCGACTCTGGGGACGGTGCTGCTGATGGCCTGCGGTGGCAAGAGCCCGTGGGTCGGGGTGCACTGGTGGCTCTCGCTGCGACCAGCCACGGCGATCGGTGACTGGTCCTATGCGATCTATCTCTGGCACTGGCCGGTGCTGATCTTTGCGCCCTACCTCCTGGAGGGAACCGAGCGCTGGGAGGTCAAGGTCGCGCTGATCTTCGGCGTGGTGCTGCTCTCCGCGCTGAGCACCAGGTTCTACGAGGCCCCGCTGCGTCGCGCGAGGGTCCTGCTGCCGACCTGGCGCACCCTGGTCGCTGCTGCGGCCGGGATGGCCCTGGTGGTCGGCGTGGCCCACTACTCGGTTCAGATCGTGGAGGCGGAGTTCACCGCCTCTGAGCTCTCCGAGGACCACCCCTGCTACGGCTACCGGGCCTTGGCGAATCCAGACCAGTGCGGCGACCCGTTCGAAGGGACCCAGGGCCTGACGCCCTCCGCGGCCGAGGTCGCCGCCCAGCCCCAGGAGCCGGCGTACCCGGGCTGCCAGGCCGAGGCAGAGGACGAGGGCGTTCCGGAGTGCTGGCTCGGCGCGGAGGCGGCCCAGGCGGAGGGGACCATCGCGGTGTTCGGTGACTCCCACGCCACGATGTGGCTGCCCGCCCTGGATGAGATCGCCCAGGACGCCGGCAAGCGCCTGCTGGTGCTGACCCGCTCCAGCTGCACTCCCCGGGCCGCCACCTACGTCCAGGCGGAGGACCCCTGTGGGGAGGCCAACCTCGAGATCCTGGATCGGCTCGCGGAGGACCCCGAGGTCGAGACGGTGGTCATCGCGGGCAGCCAGATGACCGGAGGCTTCGAGGGCCCCGACGTCAAGGTGGACCTTCCGGAGTCCGAGGTGGAGCTCAGCGACGCCGGGCGCAGCATCCTGACCCCGATCCAGTTCTGGCTCGAAGCCGAGAAGCAGGTCGTGGTGATGGGCGAGATTCCCCGGCTCAATCTCGAGCGCAATGAGACTGAGACCCTGCCCGAGTGCGTGGCTCTGCACGAGGAGGACCCCGCCGCCTGCAACGACGACCTCCAGGACACCCGGGTCAGCGAGCGCTGGCTCACAGCGTCAGAGACCGTGTTCGCCGAGGCTGAGAACTATCATTTCGTCCCGACCGAGGATCTGCTCTGCTCGGAGGAGCAGGGCACCTGCTACGCGGTGCTCGGCGGAGCGATCACCTATAACGACAACAGCCACGTCTCGCAGAACTTCGTCCGCTCGGTGACCGCGGAGCTGGCCCAGCGGATCGAGCCGGCGCTGCAGGGACCCTAGCGCGTCCCGCCGGGTGCTCCGCTGTGGGGAAGGACCATCTCACAGGATGGCGGGTTCAGCGGGGGGAGCGCCCCCGAGCCTGCGCCAGGTGCTCCCAGAACTCGACAGCCTCCGGGGTGGTCCACTGGTGGTCCCCGTAGTAGCCCAGCAGATCCGCCAGGGTCTCGGCGGCGAAGCGCCAGTCCGCGGGCTCGGCCTCGAGTCGGCGCAGCTTCGGCAGCATCCAGCTCACGAAGAAGGGCTCCAGTCGGAGTTCCCGGTAGGCCTCCAGCTTGCCCACCTCCCGCAGCCACTGTGACCGCGCGAGATCCAAGGGACGGTACTTCTCGAAGTAGCCCGGATTGATGGTGTTAACGGTGGAGTCGCTGACCGCCGAGTAGTAGGTGTGCACCCCGATGTCGTGGACCCGGACCCTGCGGGCGTAGTAGAGCATCTGCTGGAAGAAGTAGCTGTCCTGCCCCACCGCGCCCACCGGCTGCTGCAGTCCGCAGGCCTTGAGCCACTCGGTGCGAGCAACAACCGTCTGGATCCCCATCGGACGGAAGTGCAGCTTCTCCAGAGCGTCCCGCGGAACGGTGATGGTGCCTGAAGGGTCCTGGTGCTCAGCCAGCGTCTCGCGCAGCAGCTCGCTGTAGCGCAGACGGCCGAACCGGCTGGCCCAATGCGTCATATCACCCAGCACGAAGTCCACATCCTGGTGCTCCGAGATGTCCTCGAGCAGCTGCGCGAAGCCGTCCTGGATCGCCTCGTTGTCCGGGTCCAGGTAGGTCACGAACGGTGTGTGCGTGAGCTCCAGTCCGGTGTTCCGTGGTCGCGACGCCGAGCCGGAGCCGCCACCTCCATGGTGGTAGGCGGTCACGTTCGGATACTCGTGCGCGAGCTCCTCCACGGTGTCCACCGTGACCGGATCGGTGGACCCGTCATTGACCAGAAGCACGTGCATGTTCTCGAAGATGGATGAACGGCGCAGCGACGCGAAGGCCTTATGCCGCAGGTGATCGCCGTTGTTGTAGACCGGAACGATCACGGTCAGGGCCAGGTCGAGTCGGCGCGCGGTCTCGGCGGCACGCCGTGAGGTCGCCTGCAGATCCTCATCGACCAGCAGCGCCGGGCGGTCTCGGCGCGCCCGGTCCCCGCGGGCGTGATGTCCGAGGTGGTCGATGAAGAAGACCCGCTCCTCGGCGGCGTGTCTGCGCAGCGCAGCGGGGCTGGCTGTGGCTTCGGCAGCAGGACGCCACCACGCCGTGAGGTCCGCGGGCAGACCCGCATGGGTGGCCGATGCGTGGCGCTGGGCGGCATGCCCGGTCTGTTCCGCGCTGCCATCGAGCTTGGAGATCACGCCGGCGCCCTGGTAGCGGAACGCCGCCACCATGTCCGCCACATAGGTGGGCGAGTAGTGCCGACGGGTGGAGACCGGGAGCAGGATGTCGTAGCTGCCATGGCGGGCGGGCAGCTGATCCCAGGTGGTCAGCGGGACCGCTCCGTGGGTCTGGGAGGCCAGCTCGCCGCGCAGCACCGGATCCAGCTCGTGGTTGCCCGTGGTGCGTGCGGTTCCTCCCAGGTGTTCGGCTCCCCGGGCCGGCGCGGGCTGATCAATCACGGCAAGCACCCGTTCGGTGGGCTGCGCGGCTGGCAGGCCGACGGCGGCGCACATGGTCTCCAGCACGTCGCAGACGTGGTGGTTGATGAAAGCTGTGCGGATCCCGTCGCCCTGGACGCGTCTGAGCTCCGCGACGCTCAGTGATCCCAGTGCGGCCGAGACGTCCTCGGCGGACTGTGGGATCTGGACATGCGGCAGGTAGGAGTTCACGCCCTGGTTGTAGCCGCTGATCACCAGGGAACCAGCGGCCTGCAGCTCGATGATGCGCCGATCGTAGAGCGTCTGGGAGCTGATCACCTCGTTGAGGACAATGCCGATGTCGGTCACCCGGTCCAGGGCGGCCAGGGTCTCGGCTCCTGGGTTCTCCACGAGCAGCGGCCAGTGCCGGGCGGCGAACCCGGCTCCGACCCCTGCCGGGAAGGTGTCCCTCCCGTCCCGGCGCAGCAGCGCCGCGGGGAGCCCCTGGGCGCTGATGCCATCGAGGATCCATTCCGCCATCAATCGCAGATCGCGGGGGCTCTGGGGGACCTGGGCCCCGGCCATCGCGATCACCTCGGAGCAGGTGTTGCGCGAGCCCAATGGGGAGTTCTGCAGCGGGTTGACCACCATCGGCACCCGGGTGACCGTGGACGCCTCGCCCCGCGAGTCCGCGTAGCGGCGGACGGCCTCCTGGGACACGGCGAAGACCTGCTCACAGGCGTCGGCGATCTCTCGGCCGGCGGCGGTGGTGCTGCGCGTCGTGCGGTCCCAGAAGACCACCGGTGTGCCACGTATCGCGCAGTGCGGGAGCACCTCGCCAAGCAGCCGCTGGACCCGGACCGCCTGTTCATCTTCGGTGGCCTCGCTGACTCCCTCTGCCGGGAAGCTGAAGCGGGCTCCTACGCTCACCGGGGTCAGCACGAGAAGGTCGATCCCTTCAAGCAGCGCCGGGTCGGAGCTGAGCTCGGCGCCGCTGAACCCGAGGACCTGGGCTGCACCGTGCAGCACCCAGCGGGTCGCCTCGTCGTCGACGACGGCCACGCGCAGCGGGAGTGCGGGTCGGGAGATCCCGGACTCTGTGGCGGGGAGTGCCCGCATGGCCGGCTCGAGGCGCTCGAGCAGGTCCGAGGCGTCTCTCGCGCCTCGGGCGAAGGGGCTGCCCGGTTCTGGGCCCAAGAGCTCAAGGGTGCCCATCTGGCGCAGGGCGCGCGCCGGATCCGGTGCCATGAGCAGCCGCGTGATCGCAGCGGCGCCCGCCTCCAGGCGGACCTGGCGCGGGTGCGGACCGATGTGGTCCGGCCGGGGTGTCACCGGCTGAGCCCTGCTCGTCGGGCGGCCCGTTCAAAGGGCCGGGAGAGTTTCCGTCCGGCCGCCCGCGCGGCCTTATCGGGGTGCTGCAGAGTGAACTCCACGCGCTTGCGCATCTTCGACGAGGCGGTGGCCGAGGCCGCCAGTGCGGTCTTCCCGCGGGAACGGCGCTGTTCGAGTTCTGAGACGCGCTGCTTCAGGGCGGCGATATCTACCTCCTGGAGGCGTTCCAGCTGCCCATAGGCCCAGCGCAGCTCGGTCAGCAGCGCCTGGTGCTGGGTGAGCAGCTCGACGAGGACCTCGCGGGTGTCCTCGCTGAGGTCGGACTGCGCCGCTGGGTCGATGGTGGTCTTCTCGGTCTCGGTCATCGTCTTCAACGTCCTTCACTTCAATGGTGCCCGGCCGGTTCGCGGGCGCTCTGCTTGTGCCTGGGTTCCGACTCAGGAACCGGCGCTGCTCGTCTGGGTGATCATGGTCGCCCCTCGGCGCTGTGGAAGAAGTCCAGTCCACGAGGATCTCTCCAGCGGACCTCTCCGTAGGCGGCGATGAGCTCCCGGAGCACACCGGCCGCCTCGTCGCGGTCGTGAGGCAGCACACGACGGTACTTCTGCAGATACCAGGAGACGAAGAACGACTCGAAGCGCTGCTCGAGGTAGACCTCGAACAGCCCGACCTCGCGCAGCCAGGCCGCACGATCCTGCTCCAGGATCAGGTACTTGCGGAAGTAGTTCGGTGAGATCACGTTGACGATCGAGGTCTTCACCGCCCCGTAGTAGGTGTAGACCGGGCGGTAGACCGGGACATACGCCCGGGTGTGGAAGAACATCTGCTGGAAGAAGTAGCTGTCCTGTCCCACCGCGCCCTCGGGCTGCACCAGCCCGAGGCCCTGCAGCCAGGCCGTGCGCGCCACCAGCGCCTCGATGGAGGCTGGCCGGAAGTTCAGTATCTGCAGGGCGTCCTGGGTGGGCCAGTGCAGACCGTCGCGGTGCTCGACGCCGGGCTGGAACCACTGATGGTAGTCGTGGACCCCATACTTGCGGGTCCACACCGCCATGGTCCCCAGGGCGTAATCAGCCTCTTCAGCCCCGCGCAGCCGCTCCAGCAGCTCCCAGTAGCCGTCCTCGAGCTCCTCATCATCGGGATCCAGGTAGGTGAGGAACTCAGTGAAGCTCAGCGCCAGCCCGGTGTTGCGCGGACGGGAGGCTGAGCCTGACCCGCCCAGTCCATGATGGAACGCCGAGACGTTTGGCCACGTCGCGGCGAGCTCCTCGATGGTGTCCACGGTGGAGGCGTCGGTGGAGCCGTCGTTGATCAACAGGACATGCATCTTCTCGAACATCCCGGATCGGCGCAGCGAGGCGAACGCCTTATGCCTGAGATGGTCCCCGTTGTTATAGATCGGGACGATGACGGCGAGCTCGAGTCCCAGCGTCTCGGCGGTGGCGCGGAACTCCTCTCGAGCCTGCGCCAGCTCGGTTCCCCGCTCGCGGATGATCTCACGCCGGGCACCGGCACGGCGGTGCCCCAGATGATCGATGGCGTAGACCGGCAGCGGCAAAGCTGCTGAGCTTGGGGACGACTCCAGGGATTCCAGCAGTCGCTCCGGGGACAGGGCGGTGGAAAGTTCTGGCCGCCACCAGGCGGAGAGTCCCAGATCGGTGACACCCCGGCGGCGCTGATGGGCGGCGTCGTCCGTGGAGGCGGCGTCGCCGTCGAGCTTCGTGGTCACCGCCGCCGACTGGTACCGGAAGGCGGCGACATGATCGGCGAGGTACTCCGGGCTGTAGCGCCGGGCCGCGCTGAGCGGAACCAGGATGTCTACGCCTGCGTGGAGAAGCTCGGTGCCCTCGCTGCCCTGGGCGCTCAGCTGGCTCCAGGTGGTGACCGTGCTGGCTGGGTGAGTCTGGGAGGCGACGTCCGCGCGCAGCTGCTCGGTGAGCTCATCGGCGACCACCAGGATGCGTTCCTGGCACACCTCGGCCTCCATTCCGGCAGCCTGGACGATCCGGCTCAGCACCTCGGCACCGTGATGGTCCGTGAAGATCTTCCGGATCCCGTCCGCCTGGACCCGGCGCAGCTCCTCCAAGGTCATCGTCTCCAGGGTCTTGGCGACGTCCTCCGCCGAGTTCGCGATATGGACCTGCGGATAATAGGAGTTCACGCCCTGGTTATAGGTGGAGAGCACCATGGTCCCGCTGGCCTGGAGCTGCAGGATCTGGGGATCGAAGACCGCCTGCGAGTCCATCACTGCGTTCACCGCCAGCCCGACGTCGAGGGCGCGCTGCAGTCTGGCCGCGGTCTCCGGGGACTCGAGCGTGGCAGCCTCCGCACGGGTGAGCGTCCAGGGGGCATAGTCCCGGGGGATCGCCCAGTGGTTCGGTCGTGGGTCCGGAGCCGGACCGCGGGTGAAGCTCGGGGTGAGGTGCGGTGGAAGCAGCGCCGTCGGCCGTCCGGAGCCCAGGGCCCCGTCGAAGAGCGGCGGGATGAACTCAGGCTCCTCCAGATGTGCGGCGGGCCGCCGCTGTTCGGTGCCCAGCAGTGCGATCAGCGAGCTGCGCGCGGGACGAGTCCCCACCGGGGAGTGCAGCAACGGACTCACCGGATGCGGGATCACCTCCACCGGGATCGCGTCGGAGCAGCGGCTTCGCAGCACCTCCGCGGCTTCGTGGTCTGTGGCGAAGATGTACGAGCAGCGCTCTGCGATGCTCAGGCTGGGGCCGACTGCGGGGCCGGAGGTGACCATCAGGACGACGCTCAGGCCGCGAGCCCGGGCCGCGGGGATCAGGGTCTCGAGCAGGAACTCCGCCGATTCCTCCGTCTCGGAACCGATCAGCAGCAGGTCGATCTGCTCCAGCTCGGTCTCCCAGTCCTCGGCGGTGATCTCTCGCAGCTCCGCCAGGCCGAAGAATCCGGCGTGCAGCCGAGCTCCAGCGACCAGACCAACGCGCAGGGTCAGCGCGGGCCTGGAGATGCCCGCCTCCGGGTCTGGCAGCTTCGTGGCGGCATCCAGCGCCTGGGCCCACTGCCGGGTCGGCATATCGGCGGGGGCATGGCCGGCGTGGTCCGGTGTCGGGCTGGTGTGATCCGGCGCGGCGCTCGCCGGGGCGCCAGGGAGCGCGGGGGACCCCTTCAGGGCCCGAGGGGACCCCGTCAGGGCCTGTGCGGACTCGGCCAGGGCCTCGGCGCGCTCGCAGTGCGCGCCGGCGTGCCGGGTGTGCAGGCTGCCGGCGATCGAGTCCTGTGTCGGCGCGGACCAGGAGCGCGCCGCCGCGCGATGTGCCTCTTCCACCGCGCCCAGGGCCTGGACGTGGGCTTTCCTGGCGGCCTCGAGGATCGCCGCGTCGGTGGCCGGGACCCGCTCCGGACGTTCTGCGGTCTGGGAGGCGGTGTCACTGGGGGGAAGGTCTGTCCATCGCACATTGATACTCTAGAGCCTCGGTACATCCACTGCGCGGTGGACGCACGCTGCTCCGGGCCGCGCAGCCACCACCCACGACCCAAGGGACATCCCAGACGTGTTCAACTCCCTCTCCGATCGCCTGAGCGCGACCTTCAAGAACCTCCGCGGCAAGGGCAGGCTCTCCGAGGCCGACATCGACGGCACCGCTCGGGAGATCCGCCGGGCGCTGCTCGACGCCGACGTCGCGGTGCCGGTGGTCCGCGAGTTCATCGCCAAGGTCAAGGCGCGCGCCCTCGGCTCCGAGGTCGCCCAGGCGCTGAACCCGGGTCAGCAGGTCGTGAAGATCGTCAATGAGGAGCTTGTCGGGATCCTCGGCGGGCAGACCCGCGAGCTGGCCTTCGCGAAAAACCCGCCGACCGTGATCATGCTCGCCGGCCTGCAGGGCGCGGGCAAGACCACGCTGGCCGGGAAGCTGGCGCATCACCTGAAGAATCAGGGCCACACCCCGATGCTGATCGCCTGTGACCTGCAGCGACCGAATGCGGTCACGCAGCTGCAGGTCGGCGGCAAGCGCGCCGGTGTCCCGGTCTACGCCCCGCACCCAGGGGTCTCATCGGAGTTCGAGGCCGCCACCGGAGACCCGGTCCAGGTGGCCACCGACGGGCTCGCCGAGGCGCGCAACAAGCTGCACGACGTGATCATCATCGACACCGCGGGCCGGCTGGGCGTCGACGCCGAACTGATGCGTCAGGCCGCAGACATCAAGGCTGCGGTCGGCGCCCACGAGACGCTCTTCGTGATCGACGCGATGATCGGCCAGGACGCGGTCACCACCGCCCAGGCCTTCAACGAGGGCGTCGACTTCACCGGCGTGGTGCTGACCAAGCTCGACGGTGACGCCCGCGGCGGTGCAGCCCTCTCCGTCGCCTCGGTCACCGGCAAGCCGGTCATGTACGCCTCCACCGGTGAAGGACTCAAGGACTTCGAGGTCTTCCACCCGGACCGGAT
The DNA here is from genome assembly GCF_013410215.1 of Nesterenkonia sandarakina. NCBI lineage: Bacteria > Bacillati > Actinomycetota > Actinomycetes > Micrococcales > Micrococcaceae > Nesterenkonia > Nesterenkonia sandarakina. The sequence goes on along the minus strand of NZ_JACCFQ010000001.1, from coordinate 2,636,366 downwards.
GGCGCGCCGGATCCTGGACATGGGAGACATCCTCTCCCTGGTCGAGCAGGCCGAGGCCAACTGGGATCGCGGCGAGGCCGAGAAGATGGCGAAGAAGTTCGCCGACCAGGAGGACTTCACCCTCGACGACTTCCTGGGCCAGATGCAGCAGCTCAAGAAGATGGGCTCGATGAAGAAGCTGCTGGGCATGATGCCCGGCGCCCAGGGGATGCGCCAGCAGCTCGAGCAGTTCGACGAGTCCTCGATCGGCCGGGTGGAGGCGATCATCTATTCGATGACCCCCTATGAGCGCAATGTGCCCAAGGTGATCAACGGCTCTCGCCGGGCGCGCATCGCCAAGGGTTCCGGCGTGCATGTCTCTGAGGTCAACCAGCTTCTGGAGCGCTTCACCCAGGCGCAGAAGATGATGAAGAAGATGGCTGGGGGCGGGGGAATGCCTCAGATGCCCGGCGGCGGCGGGATGCCGGGAATGGGTGGGATGCCCGGCATGGGCGCCGGCGGAGGGGCGTCGAAGAAGCGCAAGCCTGCGCCCAAGCCCAAGAAGAAGTCCGGAAACCCGGCCAAGGCGGCCCAAGAGGCCCGCGAGGCCGAGCTCAAGCGCACCCAGGGTGCCGCCAAGCGGATGGACGGCTCTAGCTTCGGCGCGGGCTCGAAGGATCTCAAGCCCGAGGACCTGAACCTACCCAAGGGGTTCGAGAAGTACCTGCGCTGACCAGCGCGGACCGGGCGCCAGATCGCGCGTTCGAGGGATCTCTGGCACAATAGGCAGGTACTTTGTTCGACGGAGGGCACCCTCTAAACCCGCCGTAGGGACAATGTTCTGAAGTGGTCGCATCGATTGTGCAGCACGTCCCCACGCAATCTGTTGCCTGACCGCGCCCCTGAAACAAGAAACAGGAGTGGACCACTCAAGTGGCAGTTAAAATTCGTCTGAAGCGCATGGGCAAGATCCGTGCACCGTTCTACCGTGTCGTCGTCGCCGACTCCCGCACCAAGCGTGATGGCGCCGCGATCGAGCAGATCGGCAAGTACGACCCGACGCAGGAGCCCTCGCTGATCGAGATCGATTCCGAGCGTGCTCAGTACTGGCTCTCCGTGGGCGCCCAGCCCACCGAGCAGGTCAATGCACTGCTGAAGGTCACTGGTGACTGGCAGAAGTTCAAGGGCCTCGAAGGCTCCGAGGGCACTCTGCGCACCCGGGCCCCCAAGGAGGAGTTCGTCGCTCCCAGCAAGGGTTCGGTCATCCAGGAGAAGAAGTCCAAGGCTCCGGCTCCTGCCGAAGAGGCAGCTGAGTCTGCTTCGCAGGAGAACGCCGAGTAATCATGGGAGCTGATGCAGTGCTGAGTGACGCGCTCGAACACCTGGTCCGCGGCATCGTGGATGCGCCGGACGACGTCGATGTCCGCCGTAAGGGCGGGCGTCGCTACGACGTGCTCCAGGTGCGGGTTCATCCCGATGACCTTGGTCGAGTGATCGGCCGGGCCGGGCGCACCGCCAAGGCACTGCGCACTGTGGTCTCCGCGCTCCCTGGTGGGGGCGATGTCCGGGTGGACGTGGTCGACACCGACCGCAGCCGCTGAGCGATCCGAGGACTGCACCATGACTGCTGGCACACCAGGCCAGGAAGCACACGAGACCGACCCGCAGGCACTGCCAGATTCGGCAGAGCGCCTGCGGGTCGCTCGTATCGGCAAACCCCACGGGATCCGCGGCGAGGTCACCGCCCAGCTCTACACCGATGAGCCGGAGCAGCGTCTGGCCCCCGGGGCGGAACTGATCCGCACCCCCGGAGCCCAGACCCTGGATCGCAGCACCACCACGCTGACGATCACCCGGCAGCGATGGAACAAGAACATCGCGCTGTTGAGCTTCGCGGAGATCAGCGACCGCGACAGCGCCGAAGCCCTGCGCGGCTCCACCCTCTACGTCGCGGTCCCCGCACTGGAGGACACCGACGAGGACGGCTGGTACAGCCACGAGCTCGCAGGCTTCTCCTGCGTGGACGCCGCAGGCCAGCCCCTGGGCACGCTCAAGGAGCTGCTCACCGGAGCCGCCCAGGACCTGCTCGTGGTCACCTCCGGCAGCGGCGAGGAAGTCATGGTCCCCTTCGTCGAAGAGCTCGTCCCCGAGGTCGACGTGGAGAATCGGCGCATCGTGCTGACCCCGCCGGCCGGCCTGTTCTGAGCGGCAGGCACGCCATGCGGATCGACCTGATCTCCATCTTTCCCGAGTTCTTCGACGTCCTGGACCTCTCCCTGATCGGGAAGGCCCAGCGCGAGGGGCGGCTCGCCGTGCACCGGCACCAGCTGCGCGACTTCAGCTTCGACAAGCACCGCAGCGTGGATGACACCCCCACCGGCGGAGGCGCCGGGATGGTGATGAAGCCCGAGCCGTGGGCGCTGGCGCTGGAGCATGTGCTCACCCAGGCCCAGCCCCCGGCCCACGCGCAGTCTCCAGACGCCGAAGGCCTGCCGACCCTGATCATCCCCACCCCGGCCGGGGAGGTGCTCACCCAGCACACCGCGCAGCAGCTGGCCCGCACCGAGCACCTGGTCTTCGCTCCTGGGCGTTTCGAGGGCATCGATCAGCGACTGCTGGACTGGGCCCCGCAGCACTTCGACGTGCGCCCGATGTCCATCGGGGACTATGTGCTCAACGGCGGCGAGTCCGCCGTCGTCGTGATGGTCGAAGCCATCACCCGGCTGATCCCCGGGGTATTGGGCAACCCGGAGTCGCTGGCGGAGGAGTCCCATGCGCACGGGCTGCTGGAGTACCCGGTCTACACCAAACCCGCGCGCTGGCGCGGCCTCGATGTGCCCGAGATCCTGCTCTCCGGGGATCACGCGAAGATCGCGGCCTGGCGAGCGCAGCAACAGGATGTCCGCACCCGCAAGCTACGACCGGATCTGTGGGCCAAGCACGTGGTCGCACAGGAGAAGAATCTGACATAGAATTGACCACCGTGCCTGCTGGGCGGCTTCATCTGCCATGGGGGATGAGCGTCAACAGACGGGCCGCCGGAGCGGGAATTCCTCCCGATCCGGATCTTCGTGATTTGACCTGCGCCGGACTCCGGCGTGCGCGGCGCCTTGAGCGCCGGCCGAGAGGTCGCAACCCGAACGAATGACCTGTGGCGCTCGTTCAAGGAGAGACATATGCATAAGCTCGATTTCATCGACGCAGCCAGCCTGCGCACCGACATCCCGGAGTTCGGCCCCGGCGACACGGTCAGCGTGCACGTGAACATCATCGAAGGCAAGAACACCCGTGTTCAGGTCTTCAAGGGCTACGTCCTGGGTCGCCAGGGCCACGGCGTCGGCGAGACCTTCACCGTCCGCAAGGTCTCCTTCGGCGTCGGCGTGGAGCGTACCTTCCCGGTGCACTCCCCAGTGACCGAGAAGATCGAGGTCCTGGCCCGCGGTGACGTTCGCCGCGCCAAGCTCTACTACATGCGCGATCGCCATGGTAAGGCTGCACGCATCAAGGAGAAGCGTGAGTCCACCATTGCTCGCCAGCAGGGCGAGAAGGTCGAAGAGGTCACCGAAGCCTGATCCACGGATCAGCGTCGGCGCACCGCTGAGAGCCTGAACGTCGTATGAACAGCGCAGAGAACCCTGAGCACTCCGAGTCCGACTCGGCGGCTCGGGGTTCTCGGCGTTTCAGGCGGTCCGCCCGACTCGGAAGATTCCCGTCCTGGACGGTGCTCGCCGCGACGGTGGTGCTCGCGGTGCTGGTGGCGACCGGGCTGCGCGTGTTCGTGGTCGACGTCTACACCGTCTCGCAGGTCTCCATGGAGCCCACCCTGGCAGATGCAGAACGGATCCTCGTCGAAAAGCACTACCCCGGGGACGAGGGCGTGCAGCGCGGGGATGTGATCGTCTTCGACGGTGAGGGCTCGTTCACCCCCTACGAGGGCGGTGGATCGAACCTGGAGGAGCTCGCCGCACGGGTCGGGCACTGGTTCGGCCTCGCCACGCCGCCGGCGACCTACGTCAAGCGGGTGCTCGGCACCGGCGGTGACACCGTCGCCTGCTGCACCGACTCCGGAGCGCTCACGGTCAACGCGGAACCAGTTCAGGAGGACTATCTGGGCCGTGAGGTCTCGTCCGGGATGCCCGCCTCGGAGCTGAGCTTCGAGGCCGAGGTGCCCCCTGGTCGCCTGTGGGTGATGGGGGACAACCGTGAGGAGTCGCTGGATTCCCGCGCGCTGTTGGGCGCACCTGGCGGGGGTATGATCAGCGAGGACCGCATCCTGGGCCGCGTCACTGGCGTGTTCTGGCCCTGGAGCGAACGACGAGAACTCCCGGAGGTCGATCATCAGCAGCAGTGACACGCCTCCGGCAGCACAGCCGCAGAGCCGTCGAGAACGACGTCGTCAGGCCCGCGACGCCCGACACCCGCTGGCGGCATTCCTAATCGAGATCGCCACGATCCTGGTGTTCGCCCTGGTCATCTCGTTCGTGGTGAAGACCTTCTTCTTCCGGGCCTTCTACATCCCCTCGGAGTCGATGGAGCCCACCCTGCAGGTCGATGACCGGATCATCGTGAACCTGCTGGCGCCTGAGGTCATGGAGGTCCAGCGCGGGGACGTCGTCGTCTTCGAAGACACCCGCCAGTGGTGGGGCGCCGGGACCCAGATCGAGACGAACACCTTCCAGGACGCGATGATCTTCTTCGGTCTGATGCCCGACACCTCCTCGCACTTCGTGGTCAAACGGGTTGTCGGGGTGGGCGGCGATGAGGTCGAGTGCTGTGACGATCAGGGACGGATCCTGGTCAACGGCGAGCCGATCGAGGAGCCCTATATCTTCCCCGGGGACGTCCCCAGCGAGAGTGAGTTCGCGGTGACCGTCCCGCAGGACAGCGTCTGGCTGCTCGGGGATCACCGCGGGAACTCCGCCGACTCACGCTCCCACGTGGATGAACCCGATATGGGAGCCGTCCCGCTGGAAGACGTCATCGGTCGCTCCAGCGCCGTGATCTGGCCGCTGGATCACTTCGGTGACGGCGGGACCGAGCGGGACCCGTTCGAGTCGGTCCCGGCGCCATGAGCACCCGTTCCTCCGCTCTCACCCGCTGATGCCTGAGAACGCCACGCTGCTGCCAGAGCTGGCCATCGCCGCTCAGCGCAACGTCCGCTACATCGCCGGCATCGACGAGGTCGGCCGGGGCGCCCTGGCCGGTCCGGTCAGCATCGGAGTGGTGGTCTTCGACCTGGCCTCCCCGGTGTTCGCCCAGACGCCGAGGGGGAGCGGAGTCTGCTCCCAGCTCGACGGCGTGCGCGACTCCAAGCTGCTCAGCGCCAAGGCGCGGCAGCGCTGGCATCCGCAGATCTGCGAACACGCCGCTGCCTACAGCGTCCAGCACCGGGCGCCACGAGAGATCGACGCGCTGGGGATCAACGGGGCGCTGCGCGCCGCCGGATTCGCAGGCCTCAACGCGGTGGAGCTCCAGCTCGGGCGACCCTTGGACGCCGTGATCCTGGACGGTTCCCATGACTGGCTGACCCACGGGACCTCGCCCCGGGTGCAGACCATGGTCAAGGCAGATATCAAGTCCCTGACGGTGGCCTGTGCCTCGGTGCTGGCCAAGCTGGAGCGAGATCAGCTGATGGAGGAGCTCGCCGCAGAACACCCCGGGTACGGGTGGGACTCCAACCGCGGCTACGGCTCCCAGGGCCACCGCAGCGCGCTGCTGGAGCTCGGCGTCACCGCTCAGCACCGGCTGAGCTGGAACCTCGGCGTCTGATCCGGCGGTCTCTCGGCTGATCGGGCGCTGGGCGCGCCATCGGGCTCAGTCTGCCCCAGGTGGGATGCGCCGTCTTGCGCCGGGCCGGTCTTCCACAGCGCCCCGGTGTCGCCCCCGGGTCCGCGACGCGTGCCCGATGCTGGTGCTCCTGAGAGAGGAGCGCAGATGCGAGCCAAGGACGTCACGGGCATCATCGGAGAAGAGATCGCGGCCGAGTATCTGTCCCGGCAGGGTCATGAGATCCTCGAACGCCGATGGCGCGGTGCGCGCGGTGAACTGGACCTGATCACCAGGGACGGCGCCCACCTGGTGGCCGTGGAGGTCAAGACCCGCCGGGGCAGCGGCTACGGCCACCCCTTTGAGGCGATCACGGGCCCCAAGCTCGCCCGGCTGCACCGGCTGCTGCTGGAATACTGCGCCGCAGGGCACCGGCTGCACGAGCGGCGCCGAGTCGACGTCGTCGCTGTGGTGCTGAGCGGGACCTCGGAGGCACACGCTGCGGAACATCTGATCCGCGGCGTGGAACACCTCAAGGGCGTCAGCTGATGAGCATGGGTCGCGCACGTGGGGTGGTCCTCTTCGGCATGGACGGTCATCTCATCGAGGTAGAGGCCGACGTCGGCCGGGCACTTCCCGCATTCATCCTGCTGGGCCTGCCCGACGCATCACTGCGCGAGAGCCAGGACCGGATCCGCTCCGCGGCCAAGAACGCCGGCCTCGATCTCCCTGCCCGTCGGCTCACCGTCAATCTGCTGCCGGCGTCGTTGCCGAAGTCCGGCTCGGTGCTTGACCTCGCGATCCTGATGAGCGCCTGGGCAGCCGACGGAAAGGTCAGCAGCACCGCTGAGGTCGTGTTCCTCGCGGAGCTGGGTCTGGACGGTCGTCTCCGCCCGGTCCGCGGCGTGCTTCCCTCGGTGGCTGCGGCCCAGGCTGCCGGCGCACAGACCGTGGTGGTCGCAGTGGAGAATGCTCAGGAAGCTGCTCTGGTGCCGGGGATGACGGTTCTCGCCGGCTCGCATGTGGGTCAGGTCGTGACATCCTTCGCGTCGGCCGCGCTCACACCGCGGGTCCGCGACTCGCTCGGGCTCGAACGCTGGGGTGCAGAGCGTTCAGCGGACGCCGGCGTCCTGCATCCGCGCCGAGAGGCCAGTGCTGCTCAGGACCATCTCGGGCCGTTCCTTTCAGGAAACGACGGTGAGGGTCCCCTCGGTGATCCCGGCCCCGACCTCGCGGAGGTGCGAGGTCAGGAGGAGGCGCGGTTCGCTCTGGAGCTGGCGGCGGCGGGAGGCCACCACCTGTTGCTGATCGGTGCTCCCGGGGCTGGCAAGACCATGCTGGCGGAGCGGATGTCGGGGATTCTGCCGCCGCTGGATGACCAAGCGGCGATGGAAGCCACCGCGATCGAATCGATCTCGGCAGATCCGCGCACTGTCACCAGGCTGCGCCGAGTCCCGCCGTTCCAGGCTCCGCATCACAGCGCCTCGATGGCGGCGATCGTCGGTGGTGGGGCCCGCATCGCCCGCCCTGGGGCGGTGACTCGAGCGCATCAGGGAGTGCTCTTCCTCGACGAGGCTCCCGAGTTTCCCCGGCCCGCCCTCGACGCCTTGCGCCAGCCCCTGGAGACCGGGAGGATCTCGCTGCACAGATCCGCCGGCAGCGTGACCTACCCCGCTCGTTTCCAGCTGGTGCTCGCGGCGAATCCGTGTCCCTGTGGTCTCAATGTGGGCTCTGGGACGCGGTGTCGATGCTCGGTGGCTCAGCGGCGAAACTATATGGCGCGTCTCTCGGGTCCTCTGCTGGACCGCATCGATCTGCAGATCCAGGTGGATCGGCCCCGATCAGCCGCTGCGGCCCTCGGTCCGCCGGGGGAGAGCTCGGCGGCAGTCCGCGCCCGGGTCCTGGACGCCCGCGCGGCGCAGGCGGAGCGCCTGCGGCGATGGGGGCTGCGAACCAACTCCCAGGCTCCGATGCAGCTGCTCACCGGAGAGCTGAAGCTGCCCGCGGGGTCTACAAGAGACATCGACGATGCCCTGGACAAGGCGTCGATCTCATTGCGCGGATATCTCCGCGTGCTGCGGCTGGCCTGGACCATCGCGGACCTGATGGACCAGGACCGGCCGGGCGTCGATGAGGTCGACGCCGCCCTGCAGCTGCGCCAGAGGTCCCAGACCCATTGACCCCGGGAGAACCGATGACACCTGAGCCCCTGCAAGCAACCCCCCAGCGGATCATCCGCGCAGACCTGTCCCGACTGATCGAACCCGGCGATCTTCTCGCCGGCCTCGCGCTGGAGCGCTTCGGCGCAGAGGCCCTGCATGCGCTGATCACCTCCGGACGCACAGCCTCGGCCTCGGAACGTCAGAGGCTCGCCGAGGCCGCAGAGTCAGCGGGACTGGGGCCCCGCCAGCGCGATCTTCGCGAGGGGCTCGCGCGATGGCGCCCCCGCTGCGATCAGCTCCATGCCGCCGCCGACCTTGCGGCCATGGGCAGACTGGGCGGAGGCGTGTTGACGCCGGAGGACCCGGGCTGGCCGCAGCAGCTGAAGGACCTCGGACCATCGGCGCCCGTGGCGCTCTGGTTCCGCGGCGGCGAGGAACCCGAGGAGGTGTCGCTGAACCGGCTCCCCGGACCGAATCGGACCGTGGCCATCGTCGGGTCCAGGGAGGTCACCGATTACGGCATCCGGGTCACTGCAGAGCTCACCGAAGATCTGGTGCGCGCGGGGCTCTGCGTGGTCTCCGGCGGCGCCTACGGTGTCGACGCCGCAGCACACAGAGCCGCGCTGCGCACAGCCCTGGAACAAGCCTCACGCTCCGCACCCGGATCCGAGTCAGCCGTGCGGTCGTGCTCCGCGGAGAACGCCGGAAAGGCGCCTACGCTCGCGGTCATGGCCGGGGGACTGGACCGGTTCTATCCGGCCGGAAACGAGAGCCTGCTCCGAGAAGTCGCGGCGCAGGGACTGCTGCTCAGCGAGATGGCACCGGGATCAGCACCCACGCGGCATCGATTCCTGCAGCGGAACCGACTCATCGCCGCACTGGGCATGGTCACAGTGGTCACCGAGGCGCGGTGGCGCAGCGGCGCACAGTCCACTGCCCACCATGCGCTCACCCTGGGCAGAGAGGTCGGCGTGGTGCCCGGGAGCATCTTCTCTGCCTCCTCAGCCGGCTGCCATCGGCTGCTGCGGGAGACCCCGGCCCAATTGGTCCGCGACGCAGCCGACGCGCTGGGTCTGGTCACCGGAGCCGTACCAGCACGCGCCCCGTCCCGAAACCCCGTCCACCCCGAGCTGCCCATTCCGGCCGGGCCGAAGCAGCCGCAGGACGGACTCGATGAGGCCCAGCGGCTGCTCTTCGACGCTCTTCCCAGACGCGGCCTGAGCGCCCCGGGCAAGCTCTCGGCGGTCGCCGGTCTGCCGCTGCCCAAGGTCCTCGCCGAGCTGACTCGACTTCAGCGCTCCGGCCACGCCAGAGACGTCAACGGACAGTGGGGGCGGGCATGAGGTCAGCGCGCAGAGTGCGGCGGCGCGTGCAGTGCCGCCAGGGCCGGTGCGCGCCGAACCACGGGATCTGTCAGGCGGTCGTAGACTTTCGCCATGGCCCCCGTGCAGGATCAACCAGCAGAGCCCGCCGCCGCGGCAGAACCCCAGCTGATCACAGCGTTCATCGACCATCTCCGTCACGAACGCGGGCTCTCCGCGCAGACGATCCGCGCCTACCGCAGCGACCTCCTGCAGCTCGCCCAGCGCCGAGGCCCGCTGGAACAGCTCAGCCTCGCCGGGATCCGCAGCTGGCTGGGGGAGCTGCACGAGACCGGGCTGAGCAGAAACACCTTGAACCGGAAGACCGCCTCGGTGCGGGCCTTCACCGCCTGGGCACACCGCCGCGGGCACCTGCCCGAGGACCCGTCCGTCCGACTCCGGACCGCGCGGCGCAGCAACCACCTGCCCGATGTGCTGCAGCACCAGCACGTGGAGCATCTCACCGGTCACCTGGCCGAAGCGGCGCAGGAGACCACTTACGCGGAGGCCCCGGATCACCCCGCGCACGCGCTGAGCCTGCGCGACGCCGCGATGGTAGAGCTGCTCTACGCCACCGGAATGCGCGTCTCTGAACTCAGCGGACTGGATCTGTCTTCCTTCGAGACCGGGCGGCGAATGGTGCGACTGCTCGGGAAGGGCAATAAGGAGCGGATCGTTCCCTACGGCGTGCCCGCCGAGGCCGCGCTGCGAGCCTGGCTCGACCACGGACGCCCCGAGCTTGCGACCCCGGCCTCGGCGCAGGCGTGTTTCCTGGGTCGCCGCGGCGGACGGGTGGACGTGCGCACGGTCCGGCGCGTCGTCGACGCTCAGCTGGCCAGGCTGGGCACCACAGCCGCCCGTGGCCCGCATGCGCTGCGGCACACGGCGGCTACCCATCTGCTCGAAGGCGGCGCCGATCTGCGCACGGTCCAGGAGCTGCTGGGCCACGCCTCCCTGAGCACCACTCAGCTCTACACGCACGTCACCATCGACACGCTGCGCGACGCCTATGGGCAGGCCCATCCTCGCGCCTGAGAAAGCGATCTGACCTGGATCTGTTAAGATCAGTAGTGTTGCTCGCCGCAGAGGATGTTAACCTGTGCAGGAGAGTAGAACCATCAGCCAACTGGCTGCTGTCTGGTCGTAGGGGAAGACGTACCAACAGCACAGTGGAGGATGGATATGTCTCAAAATACGGCCCGAGGTGTGCTTCACATCCATTCGGCGCCCGCCGCGCTCTGCCCTCATGTCGAATGGGCGGTGTCCTCGGCGGTCGACTCCCGAGTGGATTTCACATGGCACCCTCAGCCTGCCGCGCCCGGTGACTTCCGCGCGGAGCTCTCCTGGGAGGGCCCCGCTGGACTCGGTGCCACGCTGGCCTCTGCGCTGCGCGCGGTGAACCATCTGCGTTTCGAAGTCACCGAGGACCCCTCGCCCGGCTGCGACGGCGGACGCTGGTCGCACACGCCTGAGCTGGGCATCTTCCACGCCACCACCGATGTGCACGGCAATATCGTGGTGTCCGAGGATCGGATCCGCTACGCCTACGAGATGGGCGCCGGCGACCCCTCCGTGGTCTATCAGGAGCTCTCCCTGGCCCTGGGTGAGGCCTGGGACGAGGAGCTCGAGTCCTTCCGCCACGCGGCAGAGGGAGCACCGGTCCACTGGCTGCACCAGGTGGTCAGCTGAGCGGAGGCCTGCGCGGCTTGCGTCCTCCACCGCAGCCCGCCGGCCCTGCCGCGTCCGGCCAGCACCGACACAGACTTGCCGCCCAGCGCCCCCCTCGGGGGCCATCGCTTCCCAGCCGCGGCAGCTTCCCCGTGAAGCAGAGAAGACCCCCGGTCAGAATCCCTGAGGATTCCGGCCGGGGGTCTTTTCCTGCGCTGCGGCGGCCGCCGAGGATCGGGGTTCGTCGCAGGGGAGCGGTTCCGCCGAGGTGGAGCGGCTCAGTAGCTGCGAAACGCGGCCACGGCGTTGTGCCCGCCGAAACCGAAGGAGTTGCACAGTGCGACCTGCTGGCGGTCTCCGAGCTCGCGCGGTTCACCGGCGACCACGTCGAGCGGCATCTCCGGGTCTTGGTGCTCCAGGTTGATGGTGACCGGCGCCCGCCGCTCGTGCAGCGCCTTGACGGTCAGCACTGATTCCACGGCACCGGCCGCTCCCAGCAGGTGCCCGGTCTGGGACTTCGTCGCGGAGACGCAGATGTTCTCCAGGTGGTCCCCGAAGACCGCCTTCAGGGCTGCGTACTCCGGCTTGTCACCGACCGGGGTGGAGGTGGCGTGAGCATTGACATGGGTGACCTCGCCCAGCTCGGCGCCGGCAGAGTCCAGCGCCCGGCGCAGGGCACGCGAAGCCCCCAGCGCTTCCGGGTCCGGAGCGGTGATGTGATGTGCGTCCGAGGTGATCGCGGATCCGGCCAGCTCGGCATAGATCGTCGCGCCGCGAGCCTTCGCGTGCTCCTCGGTCTCGACCACCAGAGCACCTGCCCCCTCGCCCATGACGAAGCCATCACGGTCCCGGTCATAGGGTCGGGACGCCGCTGCGGGGTCGTCATTGCGCTTGGAGAGTGCCTGCAGCGAGCTGAACGCCGCCATGGGCAGCGGATGAATGGCGGCCTCTGTGCCACCGGCCAGGACGACGTCGGCGTCGCCCTTGCGCAGCATCTCCAGGGCCACGTCCAACGCCTCGACGCCGGAGGCGCAGGCCGAGACCGCGGTGCGCGCGCCGCCCTGAGCGCCCAGGTCGAGGCTGATCGCCCCGGCGGCGCCGTTGGGCATCAGCATCGGGACCGTCATCGGCATCACCCGGCGCGGTCCGCGCTCGCGCAGAGTGTCCCAGCTGTCGAGCAGCGTCCAGACCCCGCCGATGCCGGTGGCGAAGGAGACGGCGACCCGCTCGGGGTCCAGGTCATAGCCTTCATCGCCGGGGCGACCGAGGCCGGCGTCTTCCCAGGCCTGCCGGGCAGCGACCATGCCCAGCTGCGTGGAGCGGTCCATCCGACGGGTCTCGGGCTTGGAGAGCACCTCGGCCGGTTCGATGGAGACCTCCGCGGCAAAGGTCACCGGCAGCTGGTACTTCTCGACCCAGTCGTGCTCCAGGGTCTTGGCCCCGGGCGTGCCGGCAAGTGCGTTGGTCCAGAGCGTCTGCACGTCGCCGCCGATGGGGGTGGTGGCGCCGAGACCGGTGATGACAAGACGACGTGTCATGGATCTACCTCAATGAATGTGGGAGAGCAGGTGGGGGAGTGGAGGGGAGGGCTCGGCGCTGCGCCGCAGCCCTCCCGCTCGGATCAGAGCTGGATCAGCCCTTGGCGTTGGCGATGAAGTCCACGGCGTCACCGACGGTGGCCAGGTTCTTGACCTCTTCGTCGGGGATCTTGACGTCGAACTTCTCTTCGGCGTTGACCACGATGGTCATCATCGAGATCGAGTCGATGTCCAGGTCCTCGGTGAAGGACTTCTCCGACTGGACCTCTTCAGTCTCCAGGCCGGTCTCTTCGTTCACGATCTCTGCCAGGCCTGCGAGGATCTCGTTCTTGTCAGCCATATCAGCGGCTCCTTTTCTGTAGGTGGTTCTTCGGGTTGACGATGGATCTGCTCCGGGTCTGCCAGGCAGGCCCGGACCCGGGGTCTAGGGCAGCCGGATGACCTGCGTGCCGTAGACCAGTCCGGCTCCGAAGCCGATCTGCAGAGCAAGACCGCCGGAGAGTTCTGGGTTCTCCTTGAGCAGACGGTGCATGGCCAGCGGGATCGAGGCCGCGGAGGTGTTGCCCGCGTCCACGATGTCTCGGCCGACCTTCACGTGCTCAGGAAGCTTCAATTGTTTGACCATCTCGTCGATGATGCGCATGTTCGCCTGGTGCGGGACGAACGCCACCAGGTCATCGGCGGTGATCCCGGCGGCGTCCAGCGCCTGCTGAGCCACCTTCGCCATCTCCCAGACGGCCCAGCGGAAGACGGTGGGCCCGTCCTGGCGCAGCGTGGGCCAGTACCGGTTCTCGGCGTCGAGCAGCTCGGTCGCGTCCTGGGTCTCCCGCGCCCGAGACAGGGCGTCGCGGAAGTTCAGCAGCGTGCTGTCCATCGCCACGGCTTCCCACTTCTCGCCGTTGGAGCCGAGGATCGAGGGGGAGATTCCGGGTTCCTCGGAGGGACCGATGATCGCCGCCCCGGCGCCGTCGCCGAGGAGGAAGGAGATGGTGCGCTCATGGTTGTCGATGAAGTCCGAGAGCTTCTCCACGCCCACGACCAGGACGTAGCGGGAGAGCCCGGCGCGCACCATGGCGTCGGCCTGTCCGATTCCGTAGCAGTACCCGGCGCAGGCCGCGGAGACGTCGAACGCCGCCGCCGGGGTGGCGCCGAGGCGGTGCGCGAGGTCGGCGGCCGCTGAGGGGGTTGCGAAGGGATGCGTGACGGTGGCGACGATGACTCCGCCGAGCTGATCCCCGGAGATCCCGGCGTGCTCCAGCGCCTCCCGGGCGGCACCTTCGGCCATGTCCACCACGGAGACCTCGCGCGGGGCGCGGTGCCGGGTCTTGATGCCCGTGCGCTTCTGGATCCATTCGTCGGAGGAGTCGATCCACTGGCAGATCTGCTCGTTGTCGATCACGACGTCGGGACGATAGGCACCCAGGCCCATGACACGGGTGCCCGCTATGGCGGTGGGCTGCTTCAGAGCTGGAGTCACGTCAACGTCCTTCATAGGTCATGGGCGGGCAGCTGCCCGGCGGGGTCGCCGGAGCAGGGGGTCTGTGGGCCCGTGGAGCACGGGCCCTTCGGCTCAACCCGCATGCTCGGCGATGAATTCCGCAGCGGCGTCGATGTCTGCGGGAGTCTTCACGGCCAGGGACTTCACGCCCTTGAGCCCGCGTTTGGCCAGGCCAGTGAGCGTGCCGCCGGGCAGCAGCTCCAGGACGCCGGTGACCTCGGCGTCTGCCATGGTCTCCATGCACAGGTCCCAGCGCACCGGTCGGGTCACCTGATCCACCAGGCGCTGCAGGACCTCTTCTCCAGAGGTGACATAGCCGCCGTCGCGGTTGGAGATCAGCCGGTGGCGGGGATCGGTGACCGTGAACTCGGCTGCGGCGGCGGCGAGGGACTGCTGCGCGGGAGCCATGAAGTCGGTGTGGAACGCGCCGGCCACCGTGAGCGGGATCACCCGGGCGCGAGTCGGTGGGTTGGCCTCGAGCGCGGCGAGCTTGTCCAGCTCCCCGGCCGCGACGATCTGCCCCGGGCCGTTGGCGTTGGCGGGGGTCAGCCCGGCGTCGGCGATCGCCTGCCGGACCTCGTCCTCTGCCCCGCCGACCACGGCCGCCATGGAGGTGGGCACCGCGGCTGCTGCGGCCGCCATGGAGGTAGCCCGTACCTTGATGAACTCCAGCGCCTGCTGATGGGTGAGCACCCCGGCCAGGACCGCGGCGGGAACCTCTCCCACGGAGTGTCCCGCAAAGAGCACCCGCTCCGGGTTCAGCGCCGAGAGGTCCAGCGCGGAGGCGCTGAGCAGGGAGGCCGCCACGATCAGCGGCTGAGCGACGGCGGTGTCTCGGATCGTCTCGGAGTCAGAGACGGTTCCGTGGGTGACCAGGTCGGTGCCGGAGTGCTGGGAGTAGGTGTCAAGTGCGGCGCGGGAGGCGTCGTCACGGATCCATTCCGAGAGGAAGCCTTGGGTCTGGGACCCCTGTCCGGGGCAAACTATGGCAAGCACAACTCCAACTTCCCATATGGGGGCTGATTTTCGGCGGTCATGGGCTCACCAAGCTCGCACGTGGCGTTTGTAGGTACCCTACAACGCGTGGTCAGAGGCGTCCTACGGCGAGGGCGGTCTGCAGCACGTAGGCGTCTCGCGGGTTCACCGGGTCCCACCCGGTGACATCCGTGACCCGGCGAAGCCGGTAGCGCACAGTGTTGGTGTGGACGAAGAGCTCGCGCGCCGTGGCCTCAAGCGAGTGGCCGGCCTCCAGGTAAGCCGTGACGGTCTCGAGCAGCCCGTTCCCGGCCGCGCGGAGCACCTCGAAGATGCTCTCGCGCAGCGCGGTCTTCGCGGTCTCGTCCCCGCACAGCGCCCGTTCCGGAAGCAGGTCCTCCGCGGCGACCGGGCGCGGGGCGGAGGTCCAGGCGCCCGCGGCGCCGAACCCGATGAAGGCCGACTGTGCGCTGGCGTGTGCCTGGCTGATCGACCCAGCGAAGCTGGCGAAGACCACCTGGCCGGCGCCGAAGCGCGGGATGATCCGCTCCAGGCCCGCCTCGAGCTCGGTGACCCGGCCCAGGAGCAGGATCAGCCGGTCACCGTGGACCCCGACGACAGCATCGGCGGAGAAGCGCACACACTGCCGGCGCAGCTGCGAGATGAACACGGCGTCGGCCTGTTCCGGGGCCTCCCCGACGACGACGACGACCCCCTCGTGGCTGCGCCACCCCACGGCCGCGGCCCGGGAGGCGATCTGCTCCGCAGGCTCCCCGCGCAGCACCGCGTCCACCAGGAGCGCCTCCAGGCGGGAATCCCATGCCCCGCGGGACTCTGCGGCGCGCGCGTAGACGTCCGCGATCGCGAAGGCGACCTCACGGGAGTAGCGCAGCACCGCCTCGAGCATCAGCTGCTGATCCTGGGCCGGGACCAGGCCGGGCAGTCGCTGCTCCACGGCTTCGACGATGCTGCGGATCAGCTGCAGCGCGCGCTGCAGCGAGATGGTGCGCATCAGGTCGGTCGGGGCGCTGCCGAGCAGTTCGTTGACCAGGGGCAGCGAGCGTGAGGACGGGTTCTCCAGCCACGTGATCAGCCCCCCGATGCCGCGCTGGGCGATCAGGCGCAGCGAGGCGCGCTCATCGGTGCTCAGCTGGCGGTACCAGGTGAGGGTCTCTTCCAGATGGCAGTTGACCTCGTGGGTGAGGTTGCCCGCGTCGGAGCGGAGCACCTCCAGGGCCTCCCAGGAGACCGGTACGGGCCCTGGTGTCGTCGGAGCAGATGCAGTCATGCTCTGGAGCCTAGGGCGTGTGCCGGTGACCCGCCAGTTGTGCGATCCCTACAAACACCGATCCGAGGGTGGTGGAGGGCTGATCAGGGGCCTGCGGCACTCCGCGAGGCGGTCCGCGCCACGGTGCGGCCCAGCAACGCAGCAGGGCCCGGCGTCATGACCCCAGCGACGCAGAAGGGCCCGGAGCTGCTGCTCCGGGCCCTTCTGGTGCTCATCTCCGCCCCGGCTCAGCCGGGGTGGTGGGGATCAGCCGTCTTCGACCTCACCGGAGGCGCCGGCGTTGACGTTGCCCAGGTCGTACTTCTTCATCGCCTCGACCGGGACACCGGCGTCGATGTCGCCGTCCTCGGCGAGCATCTGCAGTGCGCGCACCACCATCGAGTGGGCGTCGATCTTGAAGTGCCGCCGGGCTGCGGCGCGGGTGTCGGAGAAGCCGAAGTCGTCGGCCCCCAGCGTCGCGAAACGGTTCGGCAGGAACTGCCGGATCTGATCCGGGACCTGCGTGGCGAAGTCGCTGGTCGCGATGATCGGACCCTCGGCGCCTTCCATCTGCTGGGTCACGAAGGGAACCTCGGGCTCCCGCTCGGGGTCCAGCATGGCTGACTGCTCCACATGCAGCGCCTGGCGGCGCAGCTCGTTCCAGGAGGTCACCGACCACACATCGGCGGAGACGCCCCACTCCTCGGCGAGGATCTCGGCGGCATCCTTGGCCCAGGGCACACCGACTCCGGAGCCCAGGAGCTGGACCTTCGGGCCGTCCTGCTCCGAGACGGAGAGCCGGTAGATCCCGCGCTTGACACCTTCGATGTCCAAGCCCTCGGGCTCGGGAAGGTGCTGGACCGGCTCGTTGTAGACGGTGATGTAGTACATCACGTTGTGGTCACCGTCATGATCGCCGTACATCTCGTACAGCCCGTTCTCCATGATGTGCGCGATCTCATAGCCGAACGCGGGGTCGAAGTGCTTCACCGCGGGGTTGGTCGCCGCCAGCAGCGGGGAGTGCCCATCGAGGTGCTGCAGACCTTCGCCCACCAGCGTGGTGCGCCCGGCCGTGGCACCGATGATGAAGCCGCGGGCCAGCTGATCCGCCGCGGCCCAGAAGGAGTCACCGGTGCGCTGGAACCCGAACATCGAATAGAAGATGTAGAACGGGATCATGGTCTCGCCATGTGTGGCGTAGGAGGTGCCGGCCGCGGTGAAGGCCGCAGTGGCTCCGGCCTCGTTGATGCCCGGGTGGATCATCTGACCCTGCGGGGACTCCTTGTACGCCAGCATCAGCTCGCGGTCCACGGAGATGTAGTTCTGCCCCTTGGGGTTGTAGATCTTCGCCGTGGGGAAGAACGAGTCCATCCCGAAGGTGCGTGCCTCATCCGGGATGATCGGCACGATCCGGTGCCCGATGTTCTTGTCCCGCATCAGATCCTTCAGCAGCCGGACCAGCGCCATGGTGGTGGCGGCCTTCTGCTTGCCTGAGCCCTTCTTGGCCTGCGCATACGTCTTCGCCTCGGGAAGGATCAACCCTTCGCCGGCGGTGCGACGCTCGGGAACCGATCCACCCAGGCCCTGACGACGCTCGAGGGTGTACTTGACCTCCTCGGAGTCCGCACCGGGGTGGTAGTACGGCACGTTGTAGGGATCGGCTTCGATCTGCTCGTCGCTGACCGGGATCCGCAGCGTGTCGCGGAACCGCTTGAGGTCATCGACGGTGAGCTTCTTCATCTGGTGGGTCGCATTGCGCCCCTCGAAGCTCGGGCCCAGTCCGTAGCCCTTGACCGTCTGGGCCAGGATCACGGTGGGCTTGCCGGTGGCTTCTGTGGCCGCCTTGTATGCGGAGTAGACCTTCTTATAGTCGTGTCCGCCGCGCTTGAGGTTCCAGATGTCGTCGTCGGACATGTCCGCGACGAGCTCCTTGGTCTTCGCGGAACGGCCGAAGAAGTGCTCGCGCACGAAGGACCCGGATTCCGCCTTATAGGTCTGGTAGTCACCATCCAGGGTCTCGTTCATGACCCGAACCAGCTCGCCGTCGTCGTCCTTGTCCAGCAGCTCGTCCCACTCGCGGCCCCAGAGCACCTTGATCACGTTCCAGCCGGCGCCGCGGAAGAATGCCTCCAGCTCCTGGACGATCTTGCCGTTGCCGCGCACCGGACCGTCGAGGCGCTGCAGGTTGCAGTTGACCACGAAGTTCAGATTGTCGAGCTTCTCGTTCGCCGCCAGCTGGAGCAGCCCGCGGGATTCCGGCTCGTCCATCTCTCCATCGCCCAGGAACGCCCAGACCTGCTGCTCCGAGGTGTCCTTGATCCCGCGGTTGTGCAGGTACCGGTTGAACTGGGCCTGGTAGATCGCGTTCATCGGACCGATGCCCATGGACACGGTCGGGAACTGCCAGAACTCGGGCATCAGCCGCGGGTGCGGGTAGGAGCTCAGACCGTTGGGGGCCTTCGAGCGCTCCTGACGGAACCCGTCGAGCTGGGCCTCGGTGAGCCGACCCTCAAGGTAGGCGCGGGAGTAGTTGCCGGGGGAGGAGTGCCCCTGGAAGAAGATCTGGTCCCCGCCGCCGGGATGATCGGCGCCGCGGAAGAAGTGGTTCAGGCCCACCTCGTAGAGGGTGGCGACTCCGGCGTAGGAGGAGATGTGCCCTCCGACCGAGATGTCACCGCGCTGGGCACGGTGGACCATGATGGCCGCGTTCCAGCGCAGGATGCGGCGCACCCGGCGCTCCATCTCCTCGTCGCCGGGGAAGTCAGGTTCCTGGTCCACCGGGATCGTGTTGACGTAGTCAGTGGTGGTGACCATCGGGACCTCGATGGACTTCGCCCCGGCCCGCTGCAGCAGGGAGCGGATGATGTACTCCGCGCGCTCGGTGCCGTGGAATTCCACGAGCTGGTCAAAAGACTCCAGCCATTCCTGGGTCTCCTCCGGATCCAGGTCCGGGAGTTGGTTCGTCAGTCCGCTGCGGATATGGGAGTTCTCTTCACCAGCGCTCACGGGTCACCTCTCAAGGGGTAAGGGTGGCGGGTCATGCGCTCCGCAGACAGGGATGTGCCACGGGCGGGACCCACAAGGTCATCTGCCGCCGGTTGTTTGGCGGCCGAATTTCAGCTCAACTCTACCCGCTCAGGTGGTGTCGCACTTCCCGAACCGACAGGGGTCCGCGTAACGTTGCTGGTGGCGGCCCCTTCCCTTGCGGAGGAGCCGCGCTCCAGACGCTAATGAAAGAGGAAGGGAACCTCAGGTGAGTCAGGCTTCTGCAGCCGAGGATCCGTCGGGCATCGCGACGGACCACAAGAACGACGCCGGAACCAACGTCGTCTCGCTCGGCGACCTGCTCCAGGAGCTCGGGCTCAAGCCCGACTCGCTGGTCCAGGAGATCGGTGTGGATGAGGACGTCGACGACGACTTCCGTGACCGTCTGGAGGACCTCCTCGACGAGGAGCTGCTCGACGAGGACGTCCAAGAGGTCGTCGACGCCGTGCTGGTCTGGTTCCGAGACGGCGACGATGACCTCACGGACGCGCTGGTGGACGCCCTGGCCACCCTGGACGAGGGCGGCGTGCTGTGGCTGCTGACCCCACGGTCGGGTCGCGAGGGTTACGTCGCGCCGGTGGAGATCCAGGACGCGGCGCCGAACGCCGGACTCCATGTCACCTCCTCCGCCGGAGTGAGCACCCACTGGGCCGCCACCCGGCTGATGGGCCGCAAGAAGCAGTGACCGCCTCGCGGCTCCCGAGGATCGGCGAGCCGGCGCCGGGATTCTCGGGGCGCACCCAGCACGGGGAGGTGCTCGAGCTCGATCAGCTCCGTGGCACACCGGTGCTGCTGCTGTTCTACCCCTTCGCCTTCAGCCGGGTCTGTGATTCCGAGCTGCAGGCCCTCACGGCGCGCCGAGGCAGCATCCGTGAGACCTCGGCGCGCGTACTGGCCATCAGCTGCGACCCGATCCACAGTCTGCGCGCCTACGCCGAGATGCTGCGCTCCGAGGACCGGGCCGACCCGGCACCTGATTCCGACCCTGCGCCTGATTCCGACCCTGCCTCCCGGGCCGGTGAGCTGGGCTTCGATCTGGTCAGTGACTTCTGGCCGCACGGCGAGATCGCCCAGCGCTACGGCGCCTTCGATCCGGTCACCGGGGCAGCCCAGCGCATCAGCTTCCTGTTGGACTCAGAGCTGCGCCTGGCGAAAGTCGACTCGGTTCCCGCAACTCAGACGCGGGATCTCGACGCGACCCTGGTTCAGCTGGCGCGGCTGGGCTGAGCAAGTCCCGGCTGGCCGGCCGGCTCGGCCGGAGCCTGGGAGAGGCCCCGGGTGCGATACCGGGCGCGGTAGCTGTCGAAGACCGCGGTGGCGGTGACCACCAGCAGCGCCGATCCCAGCATGTGCAGCCCGACGAGCAGGACCGGCAGCCCGGTGAAGTGCTGGACGTATCCGATGACGCCCTGGGCGATGATGATGACGAAGAGTCCCCAGGCGCTGCGCCGCTGGTTCGCCGCGGCGCCGATTTGATGCTGGCGCACCAGAAGCGCGATCGCTGCGAAGCACAGCACGTAGACCGGGACCACATGCATCCGGGTCACCAGGTCCGGGTCGAAGAGATGCCGCGGCGACCCGGGGTCCCCGGCGTGCGGGCCGGTTCCGGTGACCACAGTGCCCAGGAAGACCGAGACCCAGGTCGAGATCAGGATCACCGGGGCCATCGCTGAGGTCACTGCGTCGGAGGGGCCGTGGCTCATCCGGATCCCGGCCACGCCGTCGCGGTCTGCCGCAGTCCCAGCGGCGGAGCTGGTCTGGAACTCCGGGCCGGACCCCGCGTCGGAGGCCGCGGTGGCGCTCTGAGTGGCGTCCATGCCCGCCTGCTGGCCGGCGTCCTGACCGGCTTCGCGGGCCACCCGCCGCTCCAGGCGGATCCGATTCAGCAGCATGGTGGAGACCATGACCAGCGCCGCGGAGAGCAGGAAGTGCAGCCCCACGATCCAGGGGTTCAGGTTCGTCCACACCGTGATGCCCCCGATGACGGCCTGCAGCGGGATCCCGGCCAGGATCACCAGGCTCATCCGGAACAGCGCACGGTGACTGCGCCGCAGCCGCAGCAGCGCGAAGAACATCAGCGCGCAGATCAGCACCAGCACGTAGGTCAACAGCCGGTTTCCGAACTCGATGGCGCCGTGCAGTCCCATCTCCTGGGTTGCGACCCAGGACTCCGGGGTGCAGCGCGGCCACTCCGGACAGCCGAGCCCGGAGGCGGTCAGCCGGACCGCGCCTCCGGTGAGGATGATGGCGATGTTGCTGACCAGCGTCGCCCAGGCCACCACCTGGGTGGCGCGGGTGATGCGCGTGGGCAGGTTGTTGCGAAAGGCTTCGATCATATTCATCGGGAACTTCATCGCCAGTTGAACCACCTTCGTGCGGCCAGGACGGCCAGTGCGGCCCACCCGGCGAGAATCAGAGCTTCCAGGACAGGGAACGAGCCATCGAAGGACGCGGAGCGCAGGCCCTCACCCAGCGCTGCGGAGGGAAGCAGCAGCAGCAGCGCCCCGGCGCCGTCGTGGTTGAGCGGGAACACCGAGCCGCCGGCGGCGCCGAGCAGCACCCAGATGACATTGGTCAGGGCCAGGGTCGCCTCGGCGCGCACCGTGCCGGCCAGCAGCAGCCCCAGCGCGGTGAACGCGGTGGCGCCCAGGACGACGACGACGCCCAGCCACACCAGTCCCACCGGGTCTGGGCTCCACCCCAGGATCAGCCCGGCGGCGCCGATCACCAGCACCTGCACGGCGACCACCGCGAGCACGGCGATGGCTTTGCCCAGGATCAGGCCCGTGGCTCCCAGGGGTGTGGTGGCCAGATACGCCAGCACCCCGTACTGCCGTTCGAAGCCGGTGGCGATGCCCTGGCCGGTGAACGCCGAGGCCATCACGGCCAGGGCCAGCACGCCGGGGGTGATCACATCGATGCTGGGAGTCCCGGCGGAGGTGATCAGCTCCAGGCGGTGGGCGCCGAAGAGCACCAGCAGCGGCAGGATCAGCGAGACCAGCAGCTGCTCGCCGTTCCGCAGCACATTGCGGGTCTCGTAGAGCCCGTGCGCAAGCACCCGGCGGATGGCCGGGCGCGGCGCCGGCGCCAGCGGAGCGTGCAGAGAGCTCATGCGGCAGAGACCTCCCAAAAGACGTCTTCCAGTGTGCGAGCCTCCATACGGACCTCCACGGGCATCATGTCGATCAGCTCCCACCAGGCCGCGAGTTCGCGAAGCTGTGCCGGGCCGGTCAGGCGCGAGGTCGTCCAGGTGGCACCTGGGGCGTTATCGGTGCCGCCGTCGAGCTCGATGCTCACCGGCGCGCTCGCGATCTCGGCGCGGGTCAGGGTTCTGGCCGCCGTGAAGACCATCCGGCGCGCCGCGCCGTCGGTGGAACCGGTGCCCGCCGACCCGGCGCCGGTGAGCTCGGCGACGGATCCGTGGCGCACCACTTCGCCGTCCTTGAGGATGAAGACCGAATCCGCGAGCTTCTGGGCCTCCTCGAGCAGGTGGGTGGTCAAGACGATGCCCATTCCCATTTCCCGGAGCTCCCCGATCAGCGCGAAGACGGTCTGCCGGGACTGCGGGTCCAGTCCGGCGGTGGGCTCGTCCAGGAAGACCACCTCGGGGCGGCCGAGCAGACTGGCGGCCAGCGCGACCCGCTGCCTCTGTCCGCCGGAGAGGCGGCGGATGGAGGTGCGCAGGAAATCACCCATGCCCAGCCGCTCCACCAGGTCCTCCACCGGCCAGGGGTTCTGGTGCAGGGCGGCCACATGATGAAGCAGCGCGCGGGGCTGGACCGATTGCGGCATGCCACCGTCCTGGAGCATCACCCCGACCCGAGCGCGGAGCTTCGCGTCAGCTCGGAAGGGGTCCTCGCCCAGCAGCGCGACGGTGCCCTGAGAGGGATGCAGCAGTCCCTGGGCGCAGCTCAGCGTAGTCGTCTTGCCGGCGCCGTTGGGCCCGAGCAGGACCGTGACCTCCCCGGAACGAGCCGTGAGGTCCACGCCGCGCAGGATCTCCTTGAGTCCCTGCGGGCTGCGAGCTGAGCCGACGGCATAGCGCACGTGGCGCAGAGTCAGACAGGGCGAAAACTGGGGCACCGCACCAGTCTACATTTCTACACCCCGTAGAAGATCGCGGGGGACGCTCCGGGTCCTGTTCCACGTGCTGGTGATGCGACGCCGGGACCAGGCCTGCGGGCACTGAGCACTACTTAGGTCGACCTTGCTGGCGGCTTTGTTCTGAATAGGTCAGAATAGAGTCATGTATTCGCCCGCGTCCGAGCCTGCCGCCGCAGCGCCTGCCTCACCTGAGGTGGACGCAGCCGAGCCCGGCGCCCCGGCCGAGGTGATCCGCGAGGCGGAAAGCACCACCCGGCAGCGGGTCCTGCAGCTGGTGGTCGAGGAGGGCCCGATCAGTGCCGCCGCACTGGGGGACCAGCTCCAGCTCACCGCAGCCGCAGTGCGCCGCCACCTGGACGCGATGACCGAACAAGGCATCCTCGAGGTCAAGAATGTCACGACGCGGCGCCGCGGGGCCGGCCGGCCCTCGCGACGCTATGTGGTCTCCCAGCGCGGCCAGCGCACCATGGGGGATGACTACCTCGGCCTGGTCAAGACCGCACTGGGGCTGCTGGAAGAGGGACCCGCCGCTCCCGAGGCAGAGATCTCCGCAGCGGCCGGGCTGGCCCGGGAGTACTTCTCCGACTTCGAGCGGCGCTGGGAGCCGGAGCTCTCCGCGATCGAGGACCTCGATGCGCGCACCGAGCGTCTCTCGGAGCTCTTCAACGAGGCCGGGTTCGCCGGGTTCACCCGCCTGGTGGGCCGAGACAACCCACTTCTGGCCATGCAGTCCACTCAGCTGTGTCAGGGTCACTGCCCGATCCGGGAAATAGCCGCGGCCCATCCGGTGTTCTGTGAGGAGGAGACCGATATGATCTCCCGCCTGCTCGACGTCGATGTCAGGCGGCTTTCCACACAGGCGGCCGGTGCCCATGTCTGCACCACCCACGTCCCTGTGGGCCGCGAGAAGCTCGCCGCAGAGCAGCGGGCGCGTGCCGCTGCCAGCGCAGAGGCAGAACTACAGATCAGCGCCGCAGACGGTGCGACACATCAGTCGCGCAAGGTCAGCGGCGGACGAAAGCGAATCGTCATTTCCCCCCGTCAACAAGAGAGGTTGTCATGACCGAGCAGATCCAGCGCGAGAACGACCAGGGGGTCATCTCCGACATCTTGGAGCGCAACCCCGAGCTCCACGGCATCGGTTCCTACGAATACGGCTGGGCGGACTCCGACACCGCCGGAGCCAACGCCAAGCGTGGCATCGACGAAGCGGTCGTGGAGGACATCTCCTCGAAGAAGAGCGAAGCCGAGTGGATGCTCAAGCTGCGCAAGAAGGGCCTGAAGTACTTCCAGCGCAAGCCCATGCCCATGTGGGGTGCTGACCTCTCCGGGATCGACTTCGACAACATCAAGTACTTCGTGCGCTCCACCGAGAAGCAGGCGAAGACCTGGGAGGATCTCCCCGAGGACATCCGCAACACCTACGAGAAGCTCGGAATCCCCGAGGCCGAGCGTGAGCGTCTGGTCTCCGGCGTCGCAGCCCAGTACGAGTCCGAGGTCGTCTACCACCAGATCCGCGAGGACCTGGAGGAGCAGGGCGTGATCTTCATGGACACCGACACCGCCCTGAAGGAGCACCCTGAGTTCTTCGAGGAGTACTTCGGCTCGGTCATCCCGGTGGGCGACAACAAGTTCGCGGCGCTGAACACCGCGGTGTGGTCCGGCGGCTCCTTCGTCTACGTCCCCAAGGGCGTGCACGTGGAGATCCCGCTGCAGGCCTACTTCCGGATCAACACCGAGAACATGGGTCAGTTCGAGCGGACCCTGATCATCGCGGACGAGGACTCCTACGTCCACTACATCGAAGGCTGCACCGCTCCGATCTATGACTCCGACTCGCTGCACTCCGCCGTGGTGGAGATCGTGGTGAAGAAGAACGCCCGCGTTCGCTACACCACCATCCAGAACTGGTCCACCAACGTGTACAACCTGGTGACCAAGCGCGCCGTGGTCGACGCCGGCGGCACCATGGAGTGGATCGACGGCAACATCGGGTCCAAGGTGACCATGAAGTACCCCGCCGTCTACCTCACCGGTGAGCACGCCAAGGGCGAGACGCTCTCGGTGGCCTTCGCCGGCGAGGGCCAGCACCAGGACACCGGTTCCAAGATGGTCCACATGGCGCCGAACACCTCCTCCACGATCGTCTCGAAGTCCGTGGCCCGCAACGGTGGACGCGCGGCCTACCGCGGTCTGGTCCAGATCAACGAGGGCGCCTCGAACTCCGCGAACTCGGTGGTCTGTGACGCCCTGCTGGTGGACACGATCTCCCGGTCCGACACCTACCCGTACATCGACATCCGCGAAGACGACGTCACCCTGGGCCACGAGGCCACGGTCTCGAAGGTCTCTGAGGACCAGCTCTTCTACCTGATGGCCCGCGGCCTGGCCGAGGACGAGGCCATGGCGATGATCGTGCGCGGCTTCATCGAGCCGATCGCCCGCGAGCTGCCCATGGAGTACGCCCTGGAGCTCAACCGCCTGATCGAGCTGCAGATGGAAGGCTCGGTCGGCTGACCCAGCGTTCTCCAGGCATCCTCCCAGCCGCCCGGTCCCGCACAGGAGCCGGGCGGCTGGGGTCTGCCGTCCACCGCAGCGCCTCCGTTGAACCGCGCACGCAGACCCGCGCATGAAGAAACAAGGGAAGAGAAACACATGACGAATTCCGCGTCCGCCGATCAGGCGGAACAGGTCGCAGGAGTCGAGGTCGGGGAAGCCCGCATCACGATCCCCGGCATGAGCGAGGAGGGCGAGAACCTCGCCACCGCCCATGAGGAGACCGAACACACCCATGGCGGCCTCGGCGAGTCCACCGTCAAGGCCAAGTCCGGCGGCTCCCGCGCCGACCGCACCACCAGCCTGGACGTCGCCGACTTCGCCGTGCCCACCGGGCGCGAGGAGGAGTGGCGCTTCTCCCCGCTGAAGAAGCTGGGCCGGGTGCTCTCCGACGCGGCCACCCAGACCCCGGTGCGCCTGAAGGTCCGCAACCTGGCCGAGGGCGTCACCCAGGGCGAGCTCGCCCAGGCCCAGTCCCCGCGCGGCACCGTGTTCTCGGCAGCCGATCGCGCCGCCGTCGTCGGGTACAGCCAGACCGAGAAGGCCGATCACATCAAGGTCGCCGCCGACACCGAGCTGACCGAGCCGGTGTTCCTGGACATCACCGGTGAGGCCGCCGGCCAGCGCGCCAACGGGCACCTCGTGCTCGAAGCCGGCACGCACTCCAAGGTGGTCTTCGTCATGGAGCACCGCGGCTCCGCCGATGCCAACCTCAACGTGGAGGTGATCGCGCGCGACGGCTCCGACGTCACAGTGGTCTCCCTGCAGCGCTGGGACGAGGACGCCATCCACGTGGGCCAGCAGGACGCCGAGGTGGGTCGTGACGCGAAGTACAAGCACATCTCGGTCACCCTGGGCGGCGAGGTCGTGCGGCTGAACTCCAACGTCCGCTACGCAGCCGAGGGTGGGGAAGCGGCCATGTATGGTCTCTACTTCGCCGATGCCGGCCAGCACCTGGAGCACCGCAGCTTCGTGGACCACAACTCCCCGCGGAACAGCTCCAATGTGCTCTACAAGGGCGCGCTGCAGGGCCAGGACGCGCGCACCGTCTGGGTCGGTGACGTGCTCATCCGCAAGGCGGCCGAGGGCACCGACTCCTATGAGAAGAACCAGAACCTGATCCTCACCGACGGCGCCCGCGCCGACTCGATCCCGAACCTGGAGATCGAGACCGGACTCATCGAGGGTGCAGGACACGCCTCCTCCACCGGACGCTTCGACGAGAACCACCTGTTCTACCTGA
This sequence comes from Nesterenkonia sandarakina, assembly GCF_013410215.1. NCBI lineage: Bacteria > Bacillati > Actinomycetota > Actinomycetes > Micrococcales > Micrococcaceae > Nesterenkonia > Nesterenkonia sandarakina. The sequence goes on along the minus strand of NZ_JACCFQ010000001.1, from coordinate 2,609,204 downwards.
TGGCTCGCGGCATCCCTGAGAAGGAGGCCCGCCAGCTCGTGGTGCGCGGGTTCCTCAACGAGATCGTCCAGGCCATCGGCGTGGAGTCGATCGAGGACAGCGTCCAGCAGGATCTGGAGAACGAACTGAAGATCGCCGGCTTCTAGAGACAGCCTCCGCTGCCCGGTCTCAGCTGACCCCCAGGGCCGCCGCGGCTCGTTCGCTCCATCATCAACACCTCACAGAACCAAGCAAAGGACACGCAAAGAATGTCTACTCTCGAGATCAAGGACCTGCACGTCTCCATCGAGACCGAGCAGGGCTCCAAAGAGATCCTCAAAGGCGTCACCCTGACCATCAAGTCCGGCGAGATCCACGCCATCATGGGCCCCAACGGCTCCGGGAAGTCCACACTGGCCTCCACCATCGCCGGGCACCCGCGCTACCAGGTGACCTCCGGGACCATCACCATGGACGGCGAAGACGTGCTGGAGATGTCCGTGGACGAGCGCGCCCGCGCCGGCCTGTTCCTGGCCATGCAGTACCCCGTCGAGGTCCCCGGGGTGACCATGACCAACTTCCTGCGCACCGCCAAGACCGCCATCGACGGCGAGGCCCCGAAGCTGCGCACCTGGACCAAGGACGTCCGCGGCGCCATGGAGAAGCTCAAGATCGACGCCGACTTCGCCAACCGCAACGTCAACGAGGGCTTCTCCGGCGGTGAGAAGAAGCGCGTGGAGATCCTGCAGATGGAGCTGTTCAAGCCCAAGTTCGCCGTGCTCGACGAGACCGACTCCGGTCTGGACATCGACGCCCTGCGCGTGGTCTCCGACGGTGTCAACCGGGCGCACTCCGAGAACGACATGGGCACCCTGCTGATCACCCACTACACGCGGATCCTGAACTACATCACTCCGCAGTTCGTCCACGTCTTCGTCGACGGCCGCGTCGCCGAGCAGGGCGGGCCGGAGCTGGCCGACGAGCTCGAGGCCAACGGCTACGACCGCTTCCTCGCCCCGGTCCAGGCCTGAGCAGCACAGTGTTGAATCCAGACACCATCAGGGCTGACTTCCCGCTGCTGGGCCGCACGGTCCGCGGCGGGAAGCCCCTGGTGTACCTGGACTCCGGGGCCACCGCGCAGAAGCCGCAGCAGGTCATCGACGCCGAGTCGGGGTTCTACTCCCAGACCAATGCTGCGGTGCACCGCGGGGCGCACCAGATCGCCGAAGAGGCCACCGAGGCCTACGAGACTGCCCGTGAGACGGTGGCCGGCTTCCTCGGTGCCGACACCGATGAGATCGTCTGGACCAAGAATGCCACCGAAGCGCTGAACCTGGTGGCCTACGGCTTCCTCAATGCCAGCCTCGCCGCCGCGGCGGGACCTGCCAGCCCCGCCTTCGAGGCGGTCAGCGCGCAGGCCCGGTCGCGCTTCGCGCTGACGCCCGGGGATGAGATCGTGGTCAGCGAGGCTGAACACCACGCGAACCTGGTGCCCTGGCAGCAGCTGGCCGCGAAGACCGGCGCCACCCTGCGCTGGATCTCGGTCACCGCCGAGGGGCGCCTGGATCCGGAGAGCTTCTCGGTGATCGGGGAGCGCACCCGGGTGGTGGCCATCACCCACGCCTCCAACGTCACCGGGGCGATCACCGATGTCCCCGCGCTGGTGGCCCGAGCCCGAGCCGTGGGTGCCTACGTGGTGCTCGACGCCTGCCAGACCGCCGCGCACATGCCGGTGGACTTTCATGGCCTGGACGTCGACTTCGCGGCATTCTCCGCCCACAAAATGGTGGGACCCACCGGCGTGGGCGCCCTCTACGGCCGTGCCGAGCTGCTCCAAGACCTGCCGCCCTTCCTCACCGGAGGGTCCATGGTGGAAGTGGTCACCATGGAGTCCACCAGCTTCATGCCCCCGCCGCAGCGCTTCGAGGCCGGGACCCAGATGGTGGCTCAGGTGGTGGGCTTCCGCGCCGCGGTGGAGTACCTCGGTGCCCTGGGCATGGACCAGGTGGCCGCCCATGAGCAGCAGATGACTGAGCTGCTGCTCGAGGGCATCGCCTCGGTGCCCGGGGTCCGCGTGCTGGGACCCCCAGATGCCACGGATCGGCTCGCCGTCGTCGCCTTCGAGGTGGACGGGGTGCACCCGCACGATGTCGGCCAGGTGCTCGACGACGCCGGGATCGCCGTTCGGGTGGGCCACCACTGCGCGCAGCCGATCCACCGTCGGTTGGGCGTGCATGCCTCTGCCCGAGCCTCTGCCGGGGTCTACACCACCGCGGCCGATGTCGAGGCCTTCATCCAGGGGCTGCACGAGGTCCGCAGGTTCTTCACCCCGTCTGAGGTCGTCGGCGGGCGCGCACCGAGAGGGGTCTCCCGCTGATGGCCGACGCGATGGAACAGCTCTACCAGCAGGTCATCCTGGATCATGCCCGCGCGCGCCAGGGCGCCGGTGAACTCCTCGACTATGGCGGGGAGTCCTTCCAGATCAACCCCACCTGCGGGGATCAGGTCACTCTGCGGGTGAACCTGGATCCAGCAGGAGAGACGATCCTCCAGCTCGGGTGGACCGGAGAAGGATGCTTCATCTCCCAGGCCTCGCTCTCGGTGATGCACGAGCTGGTCACCGGGCACCCGGTGACCCGCGCCGAGGAACTCGGCGGGTACTTCCGGGACCTGATGGCGGCCCGCGGGAAGGAACTCGATGCCGTGCGGCAGGAGGCCCTCGAGGATGCCTCGGCCTTCACCGGTGTGGCACGCTATCCGGCACGGATCAAATGTGCTCTGCTGGGATGGATGGCGCTGCGCGACGCCCTGGTTCAGGCGCGCGGCCGGGCATAGACCCGAAGCCGACACGGTTGAAACCGGCAGAAGCTGCCACGCCCTGACACCACAGCCAGCCGCAAGGCTGCGGCAACACCGCCTGAGATGACACGCAAGCCCCGCACAGATGCAGAGAACTTCGAAGGAAAGGAGCGCACCATGAGTGACGCGCCCGCTGCGGCTCAGACGCCGCTGGAAGACGTCGAGGAAGCCCTCAAGGACGTGATCGACCCGGAGCTCGGGATCAACGTCGTGGATCTGGGCCTGCTCTATGGCCTGAACTACGCCGAGGACGGTGCCCTGCTGATCGATATGACGCTGACCACCGCCGCCTGCCCGCTCACCGATGTGCTCGAGGAGCAGGTCGGACAGCATGTGGGCAGCCTGGTCGATGAGTGGCGGCTCAACTGGGTCTGGATGCCGCCGTGGGGCCCGGAGAAGATCACCGACGACGGTCGGGAGCAGATGCGCGCCCTGGGATTCAATATTTAGATTTGAACTAAATCTTCCCGTCAGGCGTTTTCCTGGGAAGAACCGTGACATAAGCTGTGCCGAAGCAGGTGGCATCCATGTCTGTACCCTGAAGCGGACAGGGTGCCACCTGTGACGGGAGCTTTGATGTCGAGATTGACCACGTTTCTGGGCCGGGAGTCCGAGCTGGCCGCGATCACCGCGGCCGCCTCTGCCGTCCGTGCGTCCGGGGAGCCGCGATTCATACTGATCGAGGGGCACCCGGGCGTCGGGAAGACCGCCCTGCTCAATGAAGCCGTCTCCCGGCTCACCGGCTGGTCGCGAGCCAACGTCTACCTCGACGCCGCAGATCAGGAGAGCCCCGGATACGCCGCCACCCATCTGCTGCGCAAGAAGCAGCGCCTGCGAGCCCCCACCGAGAAGGCCGGGCTCGCCGCGCTGATCCAAGAACAGGCCGATGGCATCACCGAACCCGTGGTGCTGGTCATCGAGGACCTGCAGTGGATGGACTCCCTCTCCGCGGACGTGATCTATCAGACGATCCGCGAGGTGGAAGACGTGCCGATGCTCTCCCTGGTCACCGGACGCCTGAGCACACGCCCAGAGCTGCTGCGTCTGACTCGTTACACCCAGACGGCCGGAGAGGCGCAGCGCATCGTGCTGGAGCCCTTCAGCCGGGCCGAGCTGCGCGCCCTGCTCCAGCGCGAGACCGGACTGCCGATCAGCAGCAACGTCGCCGGCCGGGTTCACGAAGGCACCGGCGGTCTGCCGGCATTCGTGAACTACGTGATCGAGAAGCTCACGACCCAGGAGGAGGCAGTCAGTGCCGCCGCCCTCGACGCGGCGCTGCGGGATCTGGAGAAGGGTCAGGGCCCTGCGAAGACCCAGCGGCTGCTCATCCGGCAGGTCGCCGAGGAGGCCCCCGAGGACGTACGGCGTGCGCTCGGCCTGCTGGCCCTGGCCCGGTACCCACTCGCCGTGCACGAGCTGCGCGAGCTGCTCGGGACCGACACCCTCGATGTTGAGGCGCTGCGGGAATTCAGCCTGGTCCAGGAGTCGATGAAGTCCGGGCGGTTCTCCCTGCAGCATCGGATCTTCGCCCGGTGCCTGGTCGCGGATCTCCCCCGGGAGCAGAAGGTCGACCTGCACATGCGTCTGGCCCGGATGGAGGTGGGCCTCGCCTCGGTGCGCCATCAGGCCCATGCGGCGCTGCTGGATCCTTCGGTGGCGGATCGCCCGGCGATCGTGACAGGGCTGAGCGATGCCGCGAGTCTGGCCAGCCGGTCCGGTGAGACCGCCGAGACCTTGGAGCTCTTGCGGCTGGCCTTCGAGGTCGAACGCTCAGGCGCCACGCTGGAGGCGCTGGCCTTCGCTGCGCTGCGAGCCGGCACCTGGATCGACATCGAATCGACCAGCAGCTGGATGCACACCCACGATGACATCCATCCAGTGCTGCGCCGCGGGGTGCTGGCCCGCGAGAGCCTCATGCGAGGTGACCTCGAAGGCACCCTGGGCTTCCTGGCAGGGGGACTCGATCTCGCCGCCGCCTCGCCCAAGGCGCTGCTCTCCTATGCGGACACCGTGCTGCAGGCCTCCCGCATGGCGGGGCTGCGCGGGTCCTACTGGCACCTGTTCAAGGTTGCCGAGCGCACCGTCGAAGCCCTGGCGAGCCTGGAGGCGCAGCTGGCTGCGGCGGAACCGATCCAGGACACGGCAATCACGGCGCCCGAGGAGCTGCTGGCGGAGGCCCGAGGGCTGCGCGCGAGCCTGCAGCTGTGGCGTCTGCTCGAGGGGATCGGCGACGCCGAACAGCCACACTCGTTCTCCAGCGAGGTGGAGGTGCTCCTGGAGGACCTCCGTCGGGTCCCGGGCACGGAATCCGCCCAGATGCTGCTGCTGGTGGCCCGCGGAGCGCTGCTGCGCACCGCGGGACATCCCACCGAGGCGTACGCGGACCTGATCACCGCCATCGAGAACTGGCCCGGACGCAATCGCCGGGCACTGGCCCAGGCGCAGATCCACATGACCTACCTGCTCTTCGAAGCGGGACTGTGGGGTGAGGCGCAGTCCTTCGCGGAGTCGGCAGCCTCCGAGGTGCTGGACATCACCGAGGACAACATCGCGCCGATGGCCTTCAACGCCGCGCACCTGGTTCCCGCCGCGCGCGGTCACCGCGAGGAGCAGGACTGGCCCTTCGATCTCCGGGCCCATATCGGCCGCATGACCGGCACCAGCCTGGGCAAGGCCGGCTGGGGGTTCATCGAGGCCTGGGGAGCCACCTCCGCCCAGGACCACGAGCGGGTGGTGAGCAGCGTGCTCGCGCTCCAGGTCGAGCTGAACATCTGGTCCCGAGCGATCACCCCCGCGGTGCTCCTGGGCCGCTCGCTCTTCCATACCGGCCGCGCACAGGCGCTGCCCGCCCTGATCACCAAGATCCGCGGCGAGGAGCACTCCGCGTCGGTGCAGCGTGACTACGTGCTCCGGCACCTGCGCGGACTCTCCGCCCTGGGCGCGGGCAAACACCCGGCGGCCTATGAGTACCTCAGTGCCGCCATGTCCACGGTCTCAGGGATCCCGTCGCTGAAGTCCACGCATGTGCCCGGCGACGGCGGGGCGCTGAGCATCTACCGGGGTCTGCTCGCACTGGACCTGGGTCACTGTGTGCTGCTCGGCATGGAGTCCCTCCAGGAGAAGGTGGGCGAGGCTTCAGAATGGGTGCTCTGGGCCGCCTCGATGTTCCAGAGCTGCGGAGCCGAGGGCCTCTTCCACCAGGCCGACGAGGTGTTCCGGGCGCTGCGCAAGCCGGGCTCGGGCGCCAGCGCCGGCAGCGAGCGGCTGCGCATCATCGATCTGCCCGAGGGGCTCAGCTCCAAGGCCCGTTTCGCGCTCAGCGCGCTGACCACCCGGGAACGCGAGATCGCCCTGATGGTGGGTCAGGGGCTCTCCAACAAGGATGTCGCCGAGGAGCTGGTGCTCTCGGTGCGCACGGTGGAGTATCACGTCGCCAATGCCCTCGGAAAGCTGGCGCTGGAGTCCCGCCATGCCCTGCGGCGCATGCTCCAAGGTGAGGATGAGGGCGACCTGCGCTCCGCCTGAATCGCCTCGACGTCCTGCCTCTGACCTGGGCGACTTGATGATGCAAGCAATTTCAGCGTTCGCACCACGGGGAATCACGGGTATTCCCCGGTAGTCCCTGCGGGGGTTCACCCACCACTGTGACGCCCGGCACTCGTCCCGGCCTAGCGTGGTCAGCACACCGTGAGAGACGCCCCTCCGTCCAGGGGCGTCTCACCCGGTGACTACTGACCATGCACCGGGAAAGTTGTCACTCATGAATATGCACGACTATGTGCGCATCTGCCGTCGGCGATGGGCCTCGATCCTGCTCACCCTGCTGATCGCGCTCGCTGCGGCCGCGGTGATCTACCCCTTCCAGCCGACCACCTACGCGGCGACCACCAAGATCTACGTCTCCGCCGCCTCCGGAGAGAACCTCGAGGAGCTCCAGCAGGGCAGCGACTTCGCCGAACAGCGTGCCGGGACCTACGCAGACCTGGTGACCACCCCCGCAGTTCTGGGACCGGTGATCGAGGAGCTGCGGCTGCCGATGGCGAGCTCTCGGCTCGCTGAGGACATCGACGCAGAGGCGCTCGGGGGCACCACGCTGCTGGAGATCACTGCAAGCGCAGACACCGCAGCGGCAGCCGCGGACATCGCAAACTCCACGGTGACCAGCCTTCAGGAGCTGGTCAACGAGATCGATCGTCCGGTCAGCGGCGCCGCGAGCGATGCCGTCCCGCTCGTCGAGCTCGCAGTGGTCCAGGAGGCGGAGGTGCCGACGCGTCCGGTGAGTCCCCGGCTCGAGGTGACGCTGGGGATCGGCCTCGCGGTGGGTCTGGTGCTCGGCCTGGGCCTGGCGTTCCTGCAAGAAGCCCTCGACACCGCGGTCCGCACCCCACCCGACCTCAAGGACCTCGTCGAGGCACCCCTGCTGGGAGTCATCCGACGGTCCAGGGCCAGCTCGGGCAACAGGCAGCGTTCGGCGCCGGGGCCCGCAGAGTGTGCAGCGTCCTTCCGTGAGGTGCGCATGCGGCTGATGTTCGGAGAGACCCACGGGTCCCCGAGCTCCTACGTGGTCACCAGCTCCCTGGAGCGTGAAGGCCGCACCACTGTGGCGCTGAACCTGGCTCGGTCCCTGGTCGAGGGCGGTCGCCGGACGCTGCTGATCGGAGCGGACTTCGCGAACCCTGACCTCGTGCAGCAGCTGCGCGCCGGACGGTCCCAGAGGGGCCAGATCCGAGACCTGACCCCAACGGGGCTGACCGAGGTGCTCTCGGGCAGGGCCTATCTCGAGGACGTGATCCTCCGAGACGCCGAACCCGGGCTCGACGTCGTCCCCGCCGGTCGCAGAACCGATCAGCGCCTGGAGGCCACTCGCCTGGACTCCATGGCGGGGATGCTGGAGACCTGCGCAGAGACCTATGACGTCACCATCATCGACACTTCCGCCCTGCTGAGCTCCTCCGACGCGGCGCTGCTCGGTCAGATCACCACCGGAGTCATCGTGGTGGCCCGCTACGGCGAAGTCACCCGGGCCCAGCTGAGCACCGGACTGGACCTGCTGGCCCGAGCCCGGGCACGGATCGTGGGCGTGGTCTTCACCGGGGTCCCACGGCGCGGCCCGGACCGGCTCCACGATGCTCACCCGCCGACATCACGACGCCGGCGCTCCGCACGCGGCCCGGCCGAGGTCGAGGCCCCCGAGTCTGATCCGCAAGCCCACTCGCAGCGGCCCGGACACTCCGCCGCCCGGCGTCGTCGGCTGCCCGACGGCACGCTGGCGCTGTCTCAGTCGACTCCGCGCGCAGCGAGCAGCCTGCGCCTCCCGCAGGACAGGGGGTGATCGGGAGCATGCTGACCACCCCGCTGGTGCCTGCGAAGAACCCGATCACCGACCACGAACCTACGCACCGCACGGAGATCCCGGAGGCGCTGCAGAAGCTGCTGTGCCTGCTGCTCATCGGTGGTGGGCTGGTCAGCGTCGGCTTCGTCGGTGAGTTCTCGCCGCTGCCGATGACCACGCTGCTCGACGTCTGGGTGCTGCTGCTCGCCGTATGGATCCTGTTTCGCGGTCGGATCCAGTCCTGGGTGAGCCTGCTCCTGGTCCTGGGGTACCTCGCAGCGCGCGGCCTCGCCGCGATCTCGGTGGACCCCCCGCTGCTGGATCTGCTGCAGGCGCACCGCTGGCTGGTCTACCTCGCGGTCTTCGCGCTGGCCCGAGGCCACCGATGGAGCAGGCCGGAGCTGCTCACCCGGCTGGCATGGTGGCTGGTCGGACTGGCCACCGTGAAGTCGGTGCTGACCGCGCTCACCCTGGGTCTGGATGAACGTCCCGGACTGTTCCTGGAGAACAACTTCGAACTGGCGCTCTTCAGCGGCACGGCAGCGGTCATCCACCGCAATGACCCGCGCAATGGGATCCGGCTGATCCTGCTGCTGGGTCTGCTGACGCTGCTCTCCGGGTCCCGCAGCGGCGCCCTGACCTACCTGGTGCTCGTGGCCTTCGCGCTCTGGAGCGTGAGCACCCGGGATGTCTTCCTGCGCTACCTGGCCATGCTCACCCCGGTGGTCGCCGTCGTCGTCCCCTGGGTGATCTTCGCAGGCCGGGCCGCGGAGTCCGAGGTGATCGATCGGGTGAGGTTCCTCGAGGTGTTCCTCAGCGAGGTCCAGCGCTGGCAATGGCTGGACTGGACCTTCGGGACACCACCGATCACCCCGCTCTCCCCGCAGGGCTGCGCCTCGCTGGCCTACTACGACGTGCTGTTCTCCTCCGCAGGGGACGGCCAGTGCTACTCGGTCATCCTGCACTCCTTCATCCTGCGGCTGCTCTACGACGGCGGCTTCCTGGCCCTGCTCATGGCGCTGCTCCTGCCGCTGGTGATCATGCGCCAGGCCCGGGTGCCCTGGGGCCTGACCCTGACGCTGCTGGCGATCGCGGTGATCAACAGCGCCTCGGTCAGCGGCTTCAACAACCCCTATGTGGCTCTGCCGATCCTGCTCGCGGTCCTCACAGCTGGACCCCGCGAAGCAGTCGACCCCGCAGCCGCTCAACGACCTCTGGCTCCGTTCCGTGCACCGTCGCTTCATCCACAAGGAGATCTCCGATGACTGTCATCCCGTCCCTGAATGTTCCTCTGCTCGGCGTCGCCGTCACCCCGCTGAACCGCGCGGAGCTGCTCGCCCATATCCGCGACGCGGTCCAGGAGGGCCGGCGGATGCTGGTCGCCGGGCACAACCTGCACTCGGTCTACCTCTGGTACAGCCTGCCGGAGTTCCGCGACTTCTATGACCGCGCCGGAGCCGTCGTGGTCGACGGGATGCCGCTGCTGGCCCTGCTGCGGATCGGGCAGCGCGCGCCGCTGCGCACCGAACACCGCATCGGGTCCACCGACTGGCTCGACGGGCTGGCTGACCTGGAGGGGATCCAGCGCGTGACGCTGCTCGGCGGCACCCCGGCGGCGAGCACAGCGGTGCTGCGGCACCTGCGCTCATTGGGCGGAGACGTCGCCTGGCAGGGCATCCCCGGTGACCCGTGGCGGGCCGAGGATGTCGATGAGGTCGCCGAGGAGATCCGGGCTCACGATCCCCAGGTGCTGCTGATCGGGATGGGCATGCCGCTGCAGGAACGCATCGCCGATCAGCTCGCCGCACGTCTGGACGTCCCGGTGATCGCCACGGTGGGCGGAGCCTTGGACCAGCTGGGAGGTACCCAGTCGCTCGCCCCGCGGCGACTGGGCACCATGGGCCTGGAATGGGCGTGGCGGCTCGCCACCGACCCGCGCCGGCTCGCCGGGCGCTATCTGCTGGAACCCATGAAGCTCGCCGCGCTGCTGATGTGGAGGGCCTGATGAGCATCACCACCTCGGCCTGGACGGAGACGACGCACCAGGTCCCGTTCACCGCAGAGCTCGACGACCGCCCCGAGTCCACCCCGCCGCGCACGCTGACCGCGATCATCCCCACGGTGGGGCGCCGCTCGCTGAAGCGGGCGGTCGCCTCGGTGTCGCGCCAGACCTGGCCCACCACAGCGCTGGTGGTGCTGGATCGGCCGGAGAACGCCGCCAGCGTGGAGAAGCTGCTGCAGGGACTGCCGCACCTGCTGGTGGTCAGCCCCGGCGGGCTGGGCGGGGCGGGCGCGCGGAACCTCGGGGTGCGCAGCGCGCGCACAACTCACGTCGCCTTCCTCGACGACGACGACGAATGGGTCTCGGAGAAGGCCGCTCTGCAGATGGCGGTGGCCGGGGAGGACACCGTGGTCAGCTCACGGTCGCTCCTGGTCGGCTCCACGAGTCGCGTCGTGCCGGAGCGGCTCTACCACTCCGAGGGAGACCAGGCGGTGCCTGTGGTCGACTACGTCCTGGACCGGTCCACCCTGCGGCTGCGTCGGCACTTCATGCAGACCTCATCGCTGCTGTGCAGCCGCGACACCGCCCTGCAGGTGCCATGGAACCAGGACCTGACCCGGCACCAGGACTGGGACTGGCTTGCCAGGCTTGAAGCAGCAGGCAAGACCCTGAGGATGCTGCCCGAGGTGCTTGTGCGGGTGCACCAGGGCAGCACCGGTTCCATCTCGCGCAGCGCCGACTGGCAGGCCAGTTCGCGCTGGCTCGACTCGGTCGGTCCGGGGCTCTCGGACCGCTCCCGGGCAGACTTCCTCACTTCGGTGGTGGCGCGCGGCGCCTTCGCCTCCGGGGCGTGGAACCAGGGCCTGCGGCAGCTCGCCCGAGGGCTGCGGGCACGCCCGCACGCTGCCGCCGTGGTGCTGGCAGTCTCCGGAATGTTGAGAGTGGGCGGGCATGGCTCCTGACGCTTCCATCCCGGGTTCCACTGCGCTTGATCCCGCCGCCTCGGGTGCTCCCCGACCTGGACCGCAGCGCAGCTGGGCCGCGATGTTCCTGCGCACGGCTGGGTTGCGCGTGGCAGTGCTGCCGGTCAGCGCGCTGTGCGCACTGACCACCGCGGGACTCACCGTGCACTACGCGGGGGTGCTGGCCTTCGGGTTCATCACCCTGGTCGCCCAGCTGCAGCTCGCCCTGCCATTCGCGGATCTCGGCATGGGGGCAGCGGTGGCCCGCGCGGTGGCCCGCGCCGATGGTTCGGCCAGCGGAGCAGAGACAGTCCGGGTGCTGATCCGGCGCACGGCCCTGCTGCTGGGCACGGTGGGCATGGTGGGGGCGGCGGGTGCGGTGCTGAGCGGGATCTCCGGATTCTGGTCCGGGGTCTTCGATGTGCCCGAGGCCCTGGCCGGGGAAGTGGATCTGGTGATGAGCCTGGTGCTCGCGGTGTTCTTCCTGAGCCTTCCGCTGGGGATCGCTGAACGAGTCCTCATCGGCCGCGATCGCGCCGATGTGCTGGTGCTGCTGGGACTGATCCCCTCGGTGGGGAACCTGCTGGTGGTCCTGGCGCTGGGGCAGCTCGGGGTCCCCGTGGCCTGGTTGGCTCTGGGTCTGCCGCTGAGCACGCTGAGCTTCCTGGGACTCTGCGGCTATCTCGCCTTTGTCCATCCGCGCATCGGCCTCCGAGGGATCACCGGTCCGGGCCACCCGCAGGGAGCGGCCCCGGGACAGCCGGCTCCGGCAGGGAAGGTGGTGCGCGATGAGACCTCGATCCGGCTGATCCTGCTCGGGGGACTGCCGGTCCTGCTGTCCACTGCGGGGATGGTCCTCTCCGAGCAGCACGGACGGCTGGTGCTGGCCAGTGCGGGCACAGCCCTGGACCTCAGCGAGTACGCGATCGCACTGCAGCTCTACATGCCGATCTACTCGGTGCTCTATATGGCAGCCACGGTGCTCTGGCCGCGCTTCGCAGTGGCGAAGGATCCGCAGCTCTGGAGACGAGCCAATCTGATGCTCACCGGGCTCGGCTTCGGAGCGGCCCTGGGTTATCTCAGCTTCGCTCGCCCCGTGGCAGATCTGGTCTCCGGAGGCAGCCTGGTGCCGTCCTGGGGTGTGGTGCTCGGGCTCAGCGCGGCGCTCATCGCGCAGTCCGCTCACCTGACCCAGGTCAACCTGTTCACCGACCGTGCTGGCTTCTGGCGCCAGGCCGCCATGTCCCTGGCGCTGCTCGGGATCGTGGTCCCCGGGACCCTGCTTGGAATCCGGCTGGGACTCGGCGCCGCCGCCCCCGGCGTCTCGATGGCCCTGGGGGTGACGCTGGCGCAGGTCATCCCGGGACTGCTGCTGGCAGCCCGGCTGCTGCGAGTCGAGGCCGCAGAATCGGCGCCTGGGTCGCCGGTGACGCGGTCCTCGACCGGCACCGCCGAGGCGCCGAGCTCCGCATCCCCACGGCACCCCAACGAGCTTGCTCATCAGACTGACCCTGCTGAGCAGGCTGAGCCCGCTGATCAACCTGAGCCTGCTGATCAACCTGAGCCTGCTGATCAACCTGAGCCTGCTGATCAACCTGAGCCTGCTGATCCAACTGACCCTGCTGATTCCACCGAGCCATCCGATCCCACCAGCCCCGCCGGCAAGGCGTCCACCGCTGCGGCATCCGGCGCCGCGCAGACCCATGACCGTTTCCTCACGCCTGCTCAGCAGGCCTGACCTTGAAAGGCAATCACCATGCACCCTTCAGCTCGCAGAATGTTGACCCCCGTTCCGGATTCGATCCTGCGTCAGGTCATGTACCGCCGTCGCTTCGGTCGCTGGGGGGACTTCAAGACTCCGGCGCGGTTCACCGAGTTCCTCACCCAGCGGATGCTGCGCGATCGCAGCCCGGAGATTGCGTGGACCTGCGATAAACGCGCGATGAAGGCCTACGCCGCGGAGCACACCCCCTGGATCAACGTGCCTGACACGCTGTGGCACGGGACCGACCTGGACCAGCTCGACCTGGCGAGCCTGCCGGACCAGTGGGTGATCAAGCCGAATCACCGCAGCAAGGCGGTGCACTTCGGAGATCGCAGCACCACCCTGGATGAGCTGCGCAGGGTGACCCGAGGCTGGCTCCGACCCTACGACCGGATCGCCGTGGGGGAGTGGGCCTACAGTCAGGCCCGCCGTGAACTCATCATCGAGCCCAGGATCGGCCAGGGAGTTCCGCTGACTGACTACAAGATGTTCGTCTTTCACGGTCAGCTGCGCGTGCTGCACACCGATTGCGGACGCTTCACCGAGGAGTTTCAAGAGGTGTTCTACGATCCGGACTGGAATCCGCTGGACATCTACCATGGGGCACCACTGGGACCAGTCACCCCAAGGCCTGAGAACTTCGAGTCAATGGTGCTGGCCGCCGAGGCTCTGGGGGCGGGATACGACTATATGCGAGTGGATCTGTACAACGTCGACGGCGAGATCTGGTTCGGCGAAATGACGCCCTACCCTTCGGGCGGGATGGATCCCCTGAGCCCCGACTCAGTGGATATCCAGATGGGCGCCTGGTGGGCGGGTTTCGACACCGTCCGGAACGACCCCCCAGGTGGTGCCGCGAAGATCAAAGAGGCCCGGCCATGAGCGTGCAGATCAGCCCGATCAGTCTCAGCAACGCTGCCGCGAGCCACGACTGGATGACGGCACCTGCCGGTCCAGCCTCGGCACGGCAGTGGCAGCGAGGCTACGCCAGACGGCTGGCGCTGACGGATCTGATCCTGGCATCAGGCACACTGGCGGCGGTGCATTGGCTGGCGCTGCCCGAACTGTCCGTGCTGAGCACCGCGGTGCTGCTGGCGCTGTGGCTCACCGCGCTGGGGGCCGCACGGTCTCGGGACTGGCGACACATCGGGGCGGGCGTCACGGAGTACCGCCGGGTGCTCGTCGCCTCGGTGACCAGCGCGGGACTCTTCTTCGCGACCCTGGTGGCCCTGAATCTGCCCACCCCGCGTGAGCATCTGATCTGGTCCCTTCCCATGGGCGTCCTGAGTCTGCTGCTGGGCCGCTGGGTGTGGCGACGGGTGCTGCAGCGGAAGTGGCGGTCTGGCATCTGGACCCACCGGGCCGTGGTGGTGGGACATCCGGGAAAGATCAACCACGTGGTCTCCGCCGTCCAAGGTGCGACCTCCTGCACCGGAACGGTGGTGATCGCCACGCATCCCGTCCGGGGGGATCTGACCGGCGGTGATGCCGCAGCCCGGGAGCGCCTGGTCGCCCAGATCGTGGATGTGGTCACCAGCAGCGCAGCGGACCTGGTGCTGCTCACCGAGACCGACCTGCTCTCTGCGCAGGCGGTGCGGGAACTGGGATGGGCTTTGGATGCGCTGGACGTGAACCTGGTGGTGGTGCCCTCGCTCACCGAGACGGCCGGCTCGCGGATCAGCTCCCACATGATCGCTGGAGTCCCGCTGCTCCACGTCGCCTACCCGCGGCTGACCGGACGTGCCCGGATCCTCAAGCGCAGCTTCGACGTCCTCGTCTCAGCGCTGGCGCTGCTGATGCTCGCACCTGGGCTGGCGATCATTGCGGTCTGCGTGCGCCTGGACAGTCCTGGGCCGGTGCTCTTCCGGCAGGAGCGGGTGGGGATCAACCACTCCCGGTTCTCGATGCTGAAGTTCCGATCCATGGTGGTCGACGCCGAGCGGTATCTCTCACTGCTGAAGGACCGCTCCGAGGGCAATGAGGTGCTCTTCAAGATGCGCCGGGATCCGCGGGTCACCCGGGTGGGGGCGGTGCTGCGCCGGCTCAGCCTGGACGAGCTGCCGCAGTTCTACAACGTGCTGCGTGGGGAGATGTCCGTGGTGGGTCCGCGACCGCCGCTGCCCCAGGAGGTGGAGGCCTACGACGACACCGCCCACCGGCGGCTGCTGGTCAAGCCCGGGATCACCGGACTGTGGCAGGTCACCGGACGCTCGGACCTCTCCTGGGAGGAGAGCATCCGACTGGACCTCTACTACGTGGAGAACTGGACGCTGCTCGGAGACATCCAGATCGTGCTGCGCACCGCACGTGCGGTGTTCGGCGGGACCGGCGCCTACTGACCCTGCACCCGCTGACCCTGGCGTCGGCCGACTCTGCGCCGTCTGACTCTGACGCCGGCTGACTTCAGCGACCTGTGCCTCGGCACCCTGCCGTCTCAGGCGCCGGCGACCTCGCGGTAGCGTGCGATCGCCGGGGCCGGTGCGTCGTCGGCGATCAGTCGGCCCTCCTCGAAGACCAGCACGCGTTCCGCCCGTGCGGCCAGCTGCAGGTCATGGGTGGCCACGATCATCGGCGCCTGAAGCCCCATCAGCAGCTCGGTGAACTCCACGGTGCTGCGCAGATCCAGCAGCGTCGTCGGCTCATCGGCGAGGACCAGCTCCGGCTCCGCGGCCAGGACACCTGCCAGCGCGACCTTCTGGCGCTCGCCGGAGGAGAGGTCGTAGATGCTGGAGTTCTCCCTCTCACCGAGCCCCATGGTGTCCAAGATCTCACGGCTGCGCGCGCGACGCCGGGAGGCGGAGCTGATGCTGCGGCGCATCGAGAACGCGATGTCCTCACCGACCACCGGCATGATCAGCTGGGCCTGCGGGTTGGCGAAGATGAACCCCGAGCGCACACCCGCCGGGCTGAGCTGGAGCGATCCCTGTGTGGGGGCGACCAGGCCGGCGATCAGGCGCAGCAGTGTGGACTTGCCCGACCCGTTGGCGCCGATCACGGCGATCCGATGCTGAGACAGGGACAGGCTCAGCGGGTGCAGGATCCGGCGTCGCCCGCCCTCGGCGGTGTCCACGTCGAATGCGACGGCATCGAGCGTCGTCGTTACACTAGAGAGGCTGTCCACCCCACCCACCCATCTTGCATTGTCAGGCCGGCGAGAACGTCTCGGCCCGAAGGGAATCTGCACCGTTGATCAGCGTATCCAATCTTGAACTCCGAGCAGGCGCGCGCCTGCTGATGGACGAGGTCAACTTCCGGATCGACTCCGGGGACAAGGTCGGGCTCGTCGGTCGCAACGGTGCCGGCAAGACCACGATGACCAAGGTGCTTGCCGGGCTGACCCAGCCTGCCGCCGGTCATGTAGAGCGCCGCGGCAGCATCGGCTACCTGCCGCAGGACCCCAAGATCGAGGACATGGAGCAGCTCTCCCGGGACCGGATCCTCTCCGCCCGCGAGCTCGACGTGATCAGCGCGAAGATGCGCGCCGCCGAGCAGGACATGATGAGCACCGATGACGCCGTGCGGGACAAGGCCATGGCCCAGTACGGGAAGGTGCAGACCCGGTTCGACGCCGCCGGCGGCTACTCTGCGGAGGCCGAGGCCGCGATGATCTGCAACAATCTGGACCTGCCGGAGCGGATCCTCTCCCAGCCGTTGAAGACCCTCTCCGGTGGTCAGCGCCGCCGTGTGGAGCTCGCCCGGATCCTGTTCTCCGACGCTGACACCTTGCTGCTGGATGAGCCGACCAACCACCTCGACGCGGACTCCATCGTGTGGCTGCGCGATCACCTGCAGAGCTACGCCGGAGCGGTGCTGATGATCTCCCATGACGTGGACCTCATCGAGTCCACCGTGAACAAGGTCTTCTACCTCGACGGCA
Organism: Nesterenkonia sandarakina; assembly: GCF_013410215.1. NCBI lineage: Bacteria > Bacillati > Actinomycetota > Actinomycetes > Micrococcales > Micrococcaceae > Nesterenkonia > Nesterenkonia sandarakina. Next base: position 2,592,428 of record NZ_JACCFQ010000001.1, on the reverse strand, counting down.
ACCGCACCACCCTCGATGTCTACAACATGGGGTGGAAGAAGTACCTGGTGCAGCGCGATCAGGACGCCGCACGGCGCAAGCGCGAGTATGCCAACGCGGAGAAGAAGGCCAGCCAGCTGCGCTTCCAGGCCGAGAAGATGCGCGCCAAGGCCACCAAGGCTGTGGCGGCTCAGTCCATGCTCAAGCGCGCGGACCGGATGATGGCCGGGCTCGAGGGTGAGCGCGCCGCCGAGCGGGTCGCGAACATCCGCTTCCCCGCGCCGGCCTCCTGCGGCAAGACCCCGCTGATGGCCGAGGGACTCTCGAAGTCCTATGGGTCGCTGGAGATCTTCAACGGGCTCGACCTGGCCATCGACCGGGGGTCCCGTGTGGTGATCCTGGGTTATAACGGCGCGGGCAAGACCACGCTGCTGCGGCTGCTCGCCGGTGCCGCCGAGGCCGACGCCGGCCGGGTCATCTCGGGTCACGGGCTCAAGCTGGGATATTTCGCCCAGGAGCACGACACCCTGGACACCGAGAGCTCGGTGCTGGAGAACATGAAGACCGCCGCTCCGTTCCTCAATGACACCGATCAGCGCAAGATCCTGGGCTCCTTCCTGTTCTCCGGGGACGACGTGAGCAAGCCTGCCGCAGTGCTCTCCGGCGGTGAGAAGACCCGCCTGGCGCTGGCCTCGCTGGTCGCCTCCAGCGCCAACGTGCTGCTGCTTGATGAGCCCACGAACAACCTGGACCCGGCCAGCCGCGAGGAGATCCTCGCCGCGCTGCGCACCTATGAGGGCGCCGTGGTGCTGGTCAGCCACGATCCGGGCGCGGTCGAGGCGCTGAGCCCGGACCGGGTGCTGCTGCTGCCCGACGGTGAGGAAGACATCTACACCAAGGAGTATGAGGATCTGATCACGCTCGCCTGAGCGGTGCCTTTGGTGGTGTGACCCGGGGCTTCCCAAAGGACTCCACGGATCTTTCGATGCTGGTCAGCGGCGCGCGCCGAGGCTAGGCTCACCGGATGGCCCTGACTCCTGACTCGCTGCTGGCCGGCCCGCGCGGCCGGAGGCTGTGCCTGGAGTTCGCTCTGGCCTCGGAGCGTCACCTTCACCCGGAGTCGTTGCGACTCGCCGAAGTGGCCAATGAGGCCGCAGAACCGTTCGAGCCCGGTGATCTCAAGAGTCGTCGCTACCTCGGCAGGACCCTCTTCGGACGCAGGACGCCGCCGCGCCCACCAGCTCCGCAACGTACCCCGGTCGACGTCGCCGCGGCGCTGGATGACACTGATCTGGCAGATTCCACCGAAGACCTGCTCCGGTTCGTCCTGGGCGATGTCGTCGCTTTCGCACGGTACTGGCAGGAGCCGGAGGGATCTGACCTGCTCGCCGCGACCGCTGAACTGCGTGATCCGCTGTTGCGCGTGGCGACCCACATCCTCGCCTCTCCTGCCGCAGCCTGGTGGGACCAGGACGTCGAGCTCCACGACCAGGCCTGCGTGCAATGGCCGGACATCCCTGGCTTTGAGCTGGCGGGGGAGCCGCCGACGGTGCTGCTCAGCTGGCGCGAGGAGCAGGACTCCATGGAACACCGGGCGCTGCGAGTGCGGCGCGCGGACCCCACCGCAAACTGGAGCGGGGAGTGGTGGTCGCGTCCGCCCGAGCGGCTGCTGCGCAGCGTTCCTCGTTTCTCAGACCAGGCTCCTGTGGTGCTCTACCTGGTGGAGGACGGTTTCGGCTGGGAGACGGCCCATACCCGGCGGCTGTGGATCCCGAGGTCCCCGCGGGTCTTCGAGGTCCACACAAGCGAGGACTGGGCGCAGTTGTGTCGAGACTTCCCTCTGGAGGTCACCGGTGAGAAGCGCCATGACTGGTACCGCACCACCGGTCGCTCCGGGCGGTGGGTGATCCCCGACTGGCAGGCGGTCGCCCAGCAGTACGACGGCGTGCACCTCAGCGTCGCCGGATACCTCAGTGCGGCAGGCCGGGCCATCGACATCGACATCGACGCCGAGACGGCGAGCGTGATCGCCGGTTGGAACCCGGGAGAGACCTGGTGGCTCACCGCAGGCCCGGGTCTGGGCACCGAACTGACCCATTGGCAGTTCGAAGAGTCTCTGCACTGGCGGCAGGTGGAGTCCTGCGCACAGGAGGAGTACCCGCCGGCGGGATGAGCCTCAGCGGTGCAGCCGCTCCTCCACCCAAGCGTCCTCGAGATCCTCGTCCGAGAGCTTGCCGGTCTTGATCCGCTGCCGACGTCTGACCTCGCGGACCCGGTTCTGGGCCGGGGCGGAGGAGGCGGCATGGACCGGTGCGCCCTCGGCGCCCTCGGCATGGTGCGGCTCGCCGCCGATCAGCGCTTCGGCCTCCTCATAGTCCCGATTCCGGGCGTGGATCCGTGCAGCGTAACCCCAACCGATGAAGCCGAGCAGGCCGAAGGTGATCCACTGCATCGAGTAGGACAGATGCGGTCCCTCATCCTGAGAGGGCCGGATCAGCTGCCGCGGCGCCACCTCAGGGGCCGGAGACTCCTCCGCCATGAGCCCATAGCCGCCGGTGAGCAGGTCGTAGCCGAGCTGGTCCTGGTATTCTTTCAAGTCGATCGACGCCAGCTGGCCCTCGGGTGCGCCCCGGTTGATCTCCGGCTCCGCGGGGCGGATCCGAGCAACCAGGTCCACCTCACCCTCCGGAGGATCCGGGTTCAGCGCGGGCTGGGAGCCGTCGGTGCTGTCGGTGGGCAGCCAGCCGCGGTCGATGACGACGACGTCGTCCGTCCCAGCCACGGCGAAGGGGACCACCGATTCGTAGCCCACGGAACCGCTGTGACCTCGGTTGCGCACCAGCCGGGAGTCTTCGGTCAGGTACTCCCCGCTGAGCTCGACCACCGTCCACTCGTCCTGGTCCTCGGCGGCCTCGAAGAGTTCCCGGGCCTCGGCGTAGGGGATCGGTTCCTGGTCGTAGTTGTCCACGATCCGGTTGATCTCCTCCAGGGCGACCTCGCGGCGATCGATCTGCCACTGACCCAGAAACACGCAGGCCACGGCGAAGAGCACGCACATGCCCAGCCAGCCCAGCCAGGTGGGGGTGAGCAGGAAGCGGTAGCGGTTCACGTCTGACTCCGCCCGGGCGGATCTTCGGCCGTTCCGGGGGCAGGTTCCAGCGCTTCGGTGCTGCGCCAGAAGAGCCGCTGGGTGAGGTAGTTCTCCAACCAGGGGCGGTGCTCGTCACAGGCCAGCCAGACCTTGCGCCGCTCGGGCTCGTGGATCTTCGGGTTGTTCCACAGCACCTGCCAGGCCGCGTCGCTGCGGCAGCCTTTTCGGGAGCACTGCGGGTCCTGGGGTCCGGGCTGCGCGCCGTCACCGCCCAGGGCGTTCAGCAGATCCATCAGCGGTGCGTGTCCTGATCGTCGAGGGGCTCGGGTGCGGGGTCCTGCGGTGTCTTCGCGGAGTTCAGCGGCTGCTCAGTGCCGCGAAGGTGCTCCGTGTCGCGAGGCTGCTCCGTGTCGCGCGGGTGCTCAGGCCCGTCGGGCTCCACGAGCTCCCCGGAGATCACCTCGGCCTCGGCGACGCCGTTGGAGTAGCCGCCGTGCAGCTCGGGCTCGTCCTCTTCCCACCACTGCCGGTCCGCCTCCGGGTCGCCTTCTTCATGCGCGGTGCCCAGCAGGGCGGGGGAGTCCAGGTCCTCAGACTGACGGCGCCCCATATACCGATCGGCGCCCACGTTCGCCGTGGTGACCGCGACGTAGGGCAGGACCACCGCGGCCGCCAGGAGCACCCAGGTCATCCAGTTCTGCAGGATCACCGCAAGGATGAAGCACACCATACGGATGCTCATCGACACCGCATAGCGCACCATTCTCGAGTGCTGCTCATCACTGTGCTTCTGGGGAGCATCAGTGATCGAGTGGACCTGGTCGCTCACCGGTTCATTCTAGGGGCCCAACCTGGTGGCTCACGGCGATGTGACGCGACGGTCACATAGCGGCTGGCATAGGCTGGGTGCAGAAGCCCTTTCGTGTCGATGGCGCCGCTCCCGGCGTGTGCCCTCGTGCACCCAGACCCGTAACAAGGAGACTCATGACCGCACGCAGCGTACTGATCACCGGTGGCAATCGTGGCATTGGCCGCGCCATCGCCGAGGCTTTCATCGCCAACGGGGACAAGGTCGCCGTCACCACGCGCAACGGTGACGCCCCTGATGGTGCACTCGGAGTCGCCGCAGATGTCACCGATGCGGCCTCCGTGGATGCCGCCTTCACCGAGGTGGAGCAGGCCCACGGCCCGGTGGAGATCCTGGTGGCCAACGCCGGGATCACCCGCGACACGCTGCTGATGCGGATGAGCGAGGAGGACTTCACCGAGGTGCTCGACACCAACCTCACCGGAGCCTTCCGGGTGCTCAAGCGCGCCTCCAAGGGCATGATCCGGATGAAGAAGGGTCGGGTCGTGCTGATCTCCTCGGTGGTCGGGCTCTACGGCTCCCCGGGACAGATCAACTACGCCTCTTCGAAGTCCGGGCTGATCGGCATGGCCCGCTCGCTGACCCGGGAGCTGGGCAGCCGGGGAATCACCGCCAACGTGGTCGCTCCCGGCTTCGTGCGCTCGGACATGACCGACGAGCTGGACGATGCCACGCAGGCCAAGTACCTGCAGAACATCCCTGCGGGGCGCTTCGCCGAGCCCACCGAGGTGGCCTCGGTGGTCCGCTGGCTCGCGTCTGAGGAGGCCGGTTACATCTCCGGCGCCGTGATCCCGGTCGACGGCGGCCTCGGGATGGGGCACTGAGACCCGCCCGGGCAGGCACCGGTATTTTTCAAAGAACGCATCAGGCACAAGCAGAACTGAGGACACAGCCATGACAGAGCAGGACCTCGCCGGCATCGGCGCCATCATCACCGGATCCTCGCGCGGCATCGGTGCCGCCACCGCGACCCTTCTGGGGGCTCGGGGCGCCGGCGTCGTCGTGAACTACCGGCAGAAGGCGCCACGGGCGAAGAAGGTCGTGGCGGGCATCGAGGGGGCCGGTGGCCGGGCGGTCGCCGTAGGTGCCGACCTCACCGAGGCCGCCGGCGCGCAGGCCCTGGTGGACGCCGCGGTGGAGAACTTCGGCGGGCTCAACCTGCTGGTGCTCAACGCCTCCGGCGGCATGGAGTCCGGCCGGGGAGAGGACTACGCGCTCAAGCTCAACCGGGACGCCCAGGTGCAGATGGTGCGCACCGCGATCCAGGTGATGCCAGCGGGGTCACAGATCGTGTTCGTGACCAGCCACCAGGCGCACTTCATCGAACAGACCGCCACCATGGACGCCTATGAGCCGGTGGCGCGCTCCAAGCGCGCCGGTGAGGATGCGCTGCTGGAGCTCATCCCGGAACTCGACGCCAAGGGCATCACGCTCACCGTGGTCTCCGGGGACATGATCGAAGGCACCATCACCGCGACCCTGCTCGAGCGCGCCGAGCCCGGTGCGCTCGAGACCCGCCGTGAGGCGGCCGGAAAGCTCTACAGCGTCGAGGAGTTCGCCGCAGAGATCGCCGCGCTGATCGGTCGCTCGGATCTGCCACAGGGCCACACCGAGCTGGTCGGCGGGGCAGAGGACTTCCTGGCCGCCAACGGCTAGGGTCCCAGCAGCAGCGCCGCGGTGGGCACGCAGACCAGCGCCGCGACGATCAGCAGGATCCCGCCCAGCGCGGGACGGCCCAGCGGTTCCGGCGGGACCAGCAGCCGGCTCAGCCGGGCCGTGGTGATCAGCGGTGAGGGCTCCAGCGCTGCGCTGAGCGTCTCTGCGGGCTCCGTGGCCCCTGCGCCCTCCGTGTGGCCGCCTGGGGTGCTCTGGTCCGGCGCTGCGTCCGGCCGGGCATCACGTCGGACATCGCGGTGTTCCTGACCGGCAGAGCTCAGCGCCAGCGCGCGCACCAGATCCTCACGCTGGTGGGCGCGCAGGGCGCCGTCGTCGGCGAGCATCTCGGTGAGTTCGGTGACCGCGGCGCGGCCGTGCCGGGTGGTCGGCAGCCAGGGCAGCGCCCGGTACCAGGCCTCGAAGGCCATGGTCAGGAAGTGGTGGCGCTGCTGCAGATGTGTCTTCTCATGGGCTACGACGGCAGCAAGCTCGCCCTCCGAGAGCTGGTCCAGCAGTCCCCGGGAGAGCACCGTGACCGAGCCGGAGTGGGTGCGACCAGGCAGGCAGTAGGCCAGTGGCGCGTCGTGTTCCAGGACATGGGCGTGGATGAGCTCCGGAGAGAGCTTGAAGTGCCGTCCCAGGGCTGCTGCCTGGTTCCCGTCCACCGGGGTGGAGAGCAGCCGCACCACGTCTCGGTGCCGCCGGCGCTGCCCCAGGACCCGCACATAGGTCAGCAGCAGGGTCAGCAGCAGGTGGCACCCCAGCAGCACGCCGAGGCAGAGCGCGAAGATGTGACCGGCATGGACCCCCAGCGCCGGGAGGGCGCCGAAGTCCGCGGCGGCCGAGAGGCGCAGCACGTGCCAGGCCGCAGCCGGGACCGAGTCCCCGAATGGGCCGAGCCCATAGACGATCGGCGCGCCCACCATGGAGAGCCCGCCGGCCAGGGCGATCGCCTGCCAGAGCAGCATCGCGGCCCAGGGGGAGCGGGTGCGGAACCTCGCCTGGCTGAGCACCCGGGGCACCGGAACGGCCAGGGCGAAGGCCAGAGCGGCCAGGCAGAGCGCGAGAATTGTCACCGGATCAGTTTAGTCTCCGGAGCCGATGTGGATTCGGCGGCTGAGCGGTTATCTCTGCAGCAGACGACGCAGCGCGGCGGCCTCGGACTCGGGGATGCCCCCGATGAACCGGGCCAGCACTGCCTCGCGGTCTCCGGCAGTGCCCAGCACCTCGTTGAGCATCTCCACGGTGTGCTCCTCCCGGGAGGCCACCGCGGTGTAGCGGTGCGGCCGGGTGGAACGTTCCCGTCGCACCATCTCTTTGCGCTCCAGGCGAGAGAGCACCGTGAGTACGGTGGTCACCGCGAGGTCCTCGCCGAGACGATCCCGCACGTCATTCGCGCTGAGGGATTCGGCGCTGTCCCAGAGCAGGCTCATCACAGAGCGCTCCAGTCCTCCGAGGGTGGCCATGGGCAGGTGCTCCTTAGTGCTGTGACACGTCGATGAAGCTGGTGCGAGCACGCGATGAGACGGTCCCCGGTCAGCTGATGGGACCAGAATACTCCTGCCGAGCCTGTGATTTCTACACGGTGTAGTAATGGTGTGTCATGGTCACCGCACAACGGCGGCGGAGAGCGCCTCGGGACTGGAGGCCACGGCGTCAACGCCACGCTCCAGCGGGATGCCGGACCCGTCCCGACGCGCCATCTCCGAGGGCAGGATCCGCGCGGCGCCGGTGCGGGCCGCGCCGAGCGCCGGCCCGATCCCAGCCCAGCCCAGCTTCAGGTGGTCCTCTCCGCGCATGAAGCGGTGCGCCCGCACACCCGCGGTGCCGCGGCCCTTGGCGGGGAACTCGGAGAAGTCGGTGAGCTTGATGCTGCCGGATTCGAAGCCCTCCAGCGGGGCGTCGCCGCCGGCGAGGGTCACCACCAGAGCGCTGGAGACCGGCCGCTGCGACGGGTCCCCGCTCGGCTCGCCTTCCCCGGCGTGTTCCTCGGATGCATCTGCGGGCACCACGGAGAAGCCGATCACGGTGTCCTCAGGGGCCAGCTTGATCCCGAGCATCCCGGCGGCGGTGCGTCCCTGCGGACGTACCAGGGAGGCGCCGAAGCGCAGCAGCTGGGCGCCGGCGGTGATGAAGCAGAGCTGGTCGGCGTCCTCGGCGGCCACCGCGGCCCCGATGACCCGGTCCTGGGCGCGTCCCTCACCCTTGAGCGAGATCACCTCCCAGTCGTCACGATTCAGCGGGTAGTCCGGGTTGACCCGCTTCACCCTGCCCTGCGCGGTGCCCAGAGCGATCACCGCGTCCAGCGGGACGAAGGCGAGCAGCTCCTCGTTCTTCTCCAGATGCAGGAACTCCCGGGCCTTCACGCCCTGGTTGAGGTTGACCGCGCCGGAGGACATCTCCACGGCGGGCATGTCCACCACCGGCACCCGGATCATCCGGCCCGCGGAGGTGACCGCGCCGATCTCCCCGCGTGCGGTGGTGGGCACCACTGAGGTCAGCGCGTCGTGGCGGGCACGGCGGGTCGGGTGCACCAGGGAGGAGCGGTTGGTGGTGCGGGCCAGCTGGCCGGAGCTGGAGAGCACCGCCCAACAGGGGGCGTCGGGGATCTGCAGGCTGGACCCGGCGGAGGGGGCTGCCGGGTCAGGCTGGGCGGTGACCGCGGGGGCGGCCTCGGCGTCGAGCAGCTCGGTGCGCCGATCGTCGCCGTACTTCGCGGCCACCTCGTCAAGCTCATCGGCGACCAGGCTGCGCAGCCGGGTCTCGGAGCCCAGGATGGCCTCCAACTCCGCGATCTCGGCCTCCAGGCGTTCCTTCTCCTGCTCCAGCTCCAGGGAGGAGTAGCGGGTCAGCTGGCGCAGCCGCAGCTCCAGGATGTGATCGGCCTGAGCCTGGCTCAGGTCGAAGATGGTCATCAGCCGCGACCGGGCCGCCGCGGTGTCCTCTGCGGCGCGGATGATCTGGATGACCTCGTCGATGTCCAGGATCGCGATCAGCAGACCCTCGACCAGATGCAGCCGGGCCTGGCGCTTGCGCAGCCGGTAGGCGCTGCGTCGGCGCACCACATCCAGCCGGTGGTCCACATAGACCTGCAGCATCTCCAGCAGGCCCAGGGTGCGCGGCTGCCCGTTGACCAGGGCGACGTTGTTGATCCCGAAGGAGTCCTCCAGCGGGGTGTGCCGGTAGAGCTGGGCGAGGACGGCCTGCGGGTTGAATCCGGCCTTGAGCTCGATGATCATCCGCAGCCCATGCTTGCGGTCGGTCAGGTCCAGGACGTCGGAGATCCCGGTGAGCTTCTTGGCCTGGGCGGCGTCCTTGATCTTCTCGATGACCTTCTCAGGCCCGACCATATAGGGCAGCTGGGTCACCACGATCCCGGTCTTGCGGGCCGAGACCTGCTCGATGGAGACCTTCGCGCGGGTCTTGAACGAGCCGCGGCCGGTGCGGTAGGCGTCCCGGATCCCTTCCAGCCCCACGATCCGACCGCCCGAGGGCAGGTCGGGGCCGGGGATGTGCTCCATCAGGTCCTCGAGGGTGGCCTCCGGGTGCAGGATCAGGTGCTTGGCGCCGCTGATCACCTCGCGCATATTGTGCGGGGCCATGTTCGTCGCCATCCCCACCGCGATCCCGGAGGCCCCGTTGACCAAGAGGTTGGGGAAGGCGCTGGGCAGCACGCCGGGCTGGGTGAGCTGGTTGTCGTAGTTGGGCTCGAAGTCCACCACATCTTCATCGAGGTCCGCCGTCATCGACAGCGCCGCGGCGGTCATCCGGGCCTCGGTGTAGCGGGGCGCGGCGGGCCCGTCGTCGAGCGAGCCGAAGTTGCCGTGGCCGTCCACCAGCGGCAGGCGCAGCGCGAAGGACTGCGCCATCCGGACCAGGGCGTCATAGATCGCGGCATCACCGTGCGGGTGCAGCTTGCCCATCACCTCGCCCACCACGCGGGCCGACTTCACGTGGCCCTTCTCGGGGCGCAGACCCATGTCCGCCATCATGTACAGGATCCGGCGCTGCACCGGCTTCAGACCGTCCCGGGCGTCGGGCAGGGCTCGCGAGTAGATCACCGAATACGCGTATTCCAGGAAGGAGGTCTCCATCTCCGCGGAGACGTCGATGTCGATGATGTTCTCCTCCGGGGTGACCGGGGGAGTGTCGGCGCTCTTGGAACGGCGGGCCATGGCGGGTGTGCTGGTCCTGTATCTCTCGGGGGCAGGTGCAGGCCTGGAGCTGCCGAGCAGCGTGATCAGGGCGCGTCGGAGGGTGGGTATCGATCTCCGGGTGGGGATGGTTAGTCTTGATCCTATGGGTGAGACACCCCGAACCGGCGGATATCCGGCGCACTGGGAAGCAGATGTCGTGCTGCGAGACGGGGCTGCCGCCCATCTGCGCCCGATCAGTCCGGAGGATGCCGAGCGGCTGCAGCGGCTGCATTCCTCGCAGTCCGAGTCCTCGATCTATCTGCGCTATTTCACGTTCAAGTCCACGCTCACCGAGAAGGAGCTCGACCGGTTCACCCGGGTGGATCACGTGGATCGGGTCGCGATGGTGATCCTGCTCGACGAGGAGATCATCGGGGTCGGCGGATATGACCGGATCGATGGCAGCCGCGAGGCCGAGGTCTCGTTCAACATCTCGGACCGACACCAGGGCCGCGGTCTGGGCTCGGTGCTCCTGGAGCACCTGGCGGCCGCCGGTCGCGAGCGCGGACTCGAACGCTTCTCGGCCGAGGTGCTCCCGGAGAACCGGAAGATGCTGGCGGTCTTCTCCGAGGCCGGCTATGAGACCCAGCGCAGCTTCGAGGACGGCGTGGTGATGGTGGAGTTCCCCATCGACCCCACGGAGCGGTCCCGGGCGGTGATGGAGGCCCGGGAGCATCGGGCCGAGTCCCGCAGCGTCGCCGAGCTTCTGGCCCCGGAGCAGGTCGCCGTGATCGGGGCCTCCCGGGAGTACGGCTCCGTGGGCTATCACCTGGTGCAGAACCTGATCGAAGGTCACTTCACCGGGGGAGTCCACTCCGTGAACCCGGAGGCCTTCGAGGTCGGCGGGGTCGAGGCCTACGCCTCACTGGCGCACATCAAGCAGCAGGTGGACCTCGCCGTCGTCGCCGTGCCCTCCGAGCACCTTCCCGAGGTGGTCGCAGACTGCGGACGCAACGGGGTCAAGGGGATCCTGGTGATCACCGCCCCGGAGCTGGGCTCGGGTGAGGAAGACGTGGAGCAGCGTCGGCTGGCCCAGCGGGAACTGGTCCGCCTGGCGCGGCGCTGGGGGATGCGGGTGATCGGACCGGCCTCGGTGGGTCTGCTGAACACCGACCCGGATGTCTCCCTGAACGCCTCGCTCTCCCCGACGATGCCGCTGCGCGGCGGGGTGGGGCTGTTCAGCCAGTCCGCCTCGATCGGGGTCTCGCTCTTCGCCCAGGCCAACCGGCGCGAGCTGGGGCTCTCCTCGGTGATCTCCGCGGGCAACCGGGCGGACCTCTCCGGCAACGACGCGATGCAGTACTTCGAGGACGATGACTCCACCCGCGCCGTCGGGGTCTATCTGGAGAGCTTCGGCAATCCGCGCAAGTTCTCCCGGATCGCGCGCCGGCTCTCGCGCACCAAGCCGGTGGTGGTCGCGAAGTCCGACGTGATGGGGCGCAGCCTGCCGCCGGGACACGAGGTCCGCACCACCCGCGCCCCGATGGGCGCGGTGGATTCCATGCTGGAGCATTCCGGGGTGATCCAGGTGGGCAACCACGATTCGCTCATGGACGTGCTCCAGGTGCTCGCCACCCAGCCGCTGCCCGGGGGCGGGCGCATCGGGATCCTCTCGAACTCGCCCTCGATGAGCCGGATCCTGGCCGACACCGCCGGCACCTTGGACCTGACCGCGACCCACGTCGTCGGGAACCTTGACCTCGATCTGCCCCGCGCCGAGGCCGACGCCGCGCTGGCCGGCGCCCTGGAGGAGCTGTTCACCGCCGAGGACGTCGACGCGGTGGCGCTGTGCCTGCAGCCCGCGGTGACCGGGGAGCACTATGACCACAGCCGGCTGATCTCGCAGACCGCGCGCCAGCACACCAAACCGATGGTCGCGTCCTGGATCGGGGTGCTGGACTCCGCCGTGCCGCTGAACCATATCGGCAATGCCGCCCCGGTGATCGAGAAGGGGTCCCTGCAGCAGGGGTTCCCGGTGTTCTCCTCCCCGGAGCGCTCACTGACCGCGCTGGCGAAGATCGTGCGCTATCAGCGCTGGCGCTCGGAAGGGATCGGAGAGCCGTTCGTGCCGGCCGGGTTGGAGGGCACGGCCGCGTCGCGGCGCGGGGACGCGCTGCTCGACGGCTGGCTGGCCGGCGTTCAGGGCGCCACGCTGCGGCAGCTCGAGCCCGAGCGCTGCGCTGAGCTCTTGGAGGTCTACGGACTCTCGATGCTGCGCTCGGTGGCCTTCTCCACCGAGGATCAGGCACTGGCGGCGGCAGAGTCGCTCGGCTACCCGGTGGCGGTGAAGTCCACGAACACCTACCTGCGCCACCGTCTTGACCTGGGCGGGGTGCAGCTGAACATCGAGGATCCCGAGGAGCTGCGCCGGGCGATCGCGGAGATGCGGCGGGTGCTCGCGGACTATGACGCGGCGGGACTGGAGCTGCAGTCCATGGCGCCGGCCGGTCAGGGCTGCGTGATCCGCGCGATCGAGGACCCGCTGATGGGCCCGGTGATCTCCTTCGGCCTCTCCGGGGACGCGGTGGAGCTGCTCGACGACTGGGCCCACGCGGTGCCCCCGCTGACCGACCAGGACGTGCGCGGGCTGCTGCGCCGCCCCCGGGCGGCGAAGCGGCTCTTCGGCTATAAGGGCGTCCCGGCGGTGGACATCGCCGCCCTGGAGGACACGCTGCAGCGGGTGGCCACGCTCAAGGACAACCACCCCCAGGTGGCGTCCCTGGAGCTGACCCCGGTGCTGGCCTCCCCGGAGGGGGTCCAGGTGCTGCACGCCGCGATCGAGATCGCCAACCCAGAACAGCGCACCGACTCCGCCCGTCGCGCGATCAGCCGCTACTGACCCCCCCCCCATTCCCTTTCCTTTTCCTGGGTGGTTGAGTTCTGCGGTCCTGACGTTGGGACCGGAAAACTCAACCACGGGGGTTGGGACGCTGATCGGGACGGTGGCTGGGACTGGGGAGCGCAGGAGCGCTGTGAGCGGCTCCCACGACGACGGCGGGGCGAGTCCCCTCCCGAGCCCGCGGCACCCCCGCCTGGGCGAGCCTCGCCGCCAGGATCTCGGGACGGGCCAGGTCAGACCACCCCCAGCGCACCACGTCGCGCCCGGTGCGGCGGAGCGCATCCTCGCGCAGCTTCTCCGCATAGTGCACCTCCTTGGCGGAGCGACCCTGCAGCAGCGCCTCGTCGAAGTACTTCCCGCGCCCGTCGAACTCCCCGACGATCCGACGCGGCCGCGACGCCCCGGAACGGGAGCGGGCCTGGAGAACCCATTCGAAATCCACGCGCTCATCGCCGATGTCCGTGGCGATCCATACCTGCAGCGCCGGCGTCGCGAAGCCCAGCTGATGGATCAGCGCGCGCGAGACGGACTCCGCGGGGGACTCGGCACGAGCATCGGCGAAGCCGACCGCCGCCCTCCAACGCCGGTTCAGTCGGTGCGTGAGGAACCCGTCCCCCCAGTCTGAAAGCCCGGCTGAGGACTCCGGCGGTTTCAGCAGGTCCCCGAGAGCGGACTGCGCGAGGAAGGCATCCAACACGGCCACGGCCTCAGGGAAGGGCAGGCGGGAGGCGGCGTCGGGCAGGGCGATCTCGACCGGCTCCACCCAGTACCCGGACTCCGGTCCGGTCACCACGCTCAGCGCCGAGGCCGGAAGCCGCACCTGCGGGGTGCGGAGGATCCCGCGCCGCTGGGACTCTCGGGCGCTGCCGCGCGTCATCCCCCGCGGAAGCACCGTCTCGAAGCGCCGGGTCGGCACGTTGAGCAGAGCCGCCGTCGTCGGCTCTTCCTGGGACCTTGTGGAGTACGCGGCGAGCCAGCTCTCGGCGCTCGTGGATCCGGTCATCGATTCGCGCCGACCGATCCCGACCAGGCTGGGGTCCTGGGTGCGCACGGTCACGTGCGGCGGCGGGGTGATCAGCGGCAGACCATGCAGCAGCATCGCGGAGTCGCGGCAGAACAGCGAGTTCGGCAGCCGGTGGGCCATCGCGGCGACGGCGATCTGCGCGCGGACCCACGGCGGGGACCGCACCCACGTGGCGGCGTCGATGTAGATGCCGCGGCGCACCCGGAGCAGCTGGGCCGCGGCCACCAGGGCGGAGAGCCTGGTCGCGCTGTGCAGGTCATCCGGCTGCCAGGCGGAGCGGATCAGCTGGATCGGTGCGGGGGTGTCGAGATCGGGGAGTGTCATGCCTCCACAGTGCCGACGGACAGACCGGACGCACAGCGAGACCGCGGAACTGTGCAGAACCGCCCCCCCCATCCTGGGCAGTTGAGTTCTCCGGCAGCACCGTAGGTGCCGGAGAACTCAACTGCCCAGGAAGGGAAGGGGAGGGGAGGGGAGGGTCAGACCTTGCCGGTGCTGCGGATGTGGTCGCGCAGCAGGGTGAGTCCCTGGTCCATGCTGATCCGCGGGATCCAGTCCAGGGCCTGCTGGGTGGCGCGCTGGTCGAACCAGTGCGCCGTGGAGAGCTGCTCGGCCAGGAACTGCGTCATCGGGGGCTCATCGGCGCGCGGGCCGGCGAGCTTCTCGCTGAGCGCCCAGGCGCGTTCGACGACGGCGCCCAGCCCCTTGGCGAGCCCCGGGGCCAGCCGCAGCCGCGGCGCCGGGGCCCCGCCTGCGGCAGCGATCCCGGTGATCAGCTCACCGATCGGGCGCGGCTCACCGTTGGTGAGCACCAGCCGCTGTCCGGCGATCTGCGGGAGCCGGCGCAGTCCGGCCAGGAACGCGTCCACCGCGTTCTCGATGTAGAGCGTGTCCACCAGCGCGGCCCCGGAGCCGAGGATCGGCATCCGTCCGGAGCGGGCACGGTCGATGATCCGCCGGGTCAGCTGCCCGTCCCCGGGCCCCCAGACCAGGTGCGGACGCAGGATCAGCACGTTGAGGTCCCTGGCTCCGCGGGCTTCGGCGATCAGCTCGGCCGCGGCCTTGGTCTGCGCGTAGCTGCCCACGGCGTGCTCCGGGTCCGCCGGGCCGGCGCCGGCGCCGATGAGTGAGGCCCCGGCGTGAGCCACCGAGGGGGAGGAGACATGCAGGAAGTCGGTGACCCCGGCATCCACTGCGGCATCGAGCAGCCGCTGGGTGCCGTGCACATTGACCTCGACGAAATCCTGATGCCGCCCCGAGACCGAGACCTTGGCGGCCATGTGGATCACGGCGTCCTGGCCGGCGACGGCGCGGGCGACGGCATCGGGGTCGCTCAGCGAGCCGCGCACCTCGCGGACCCCGGTCAGCCCGGAGGCGCCGCGCTGGAGCACCGTGACCTGGTAGCCCTCGTCGCTGAGCCGCTGGGCCACACTGCCACCGAGCAGCCCGGAGGCTCCGGTGACCAGCACGCTGGCGCCGGCTTCGATGAGTCGGCTCATGGTGCCTTGACCTTTTCGCCGGCGAGGACCTTCTCCGCCCAGGCCGCGAGCCCGGTGCGGTCGATCTTCGAGTTGTGCCGGACATCGGTGGGCAGCTCATCGAGCACCAGCACGGCGGCCACGGGCACCTCCCCGGCAGCCTCACGGACCCGGGCGGCGAAGCTGATCTCGGCCACCGGTGAACGCCCGGCGCGCAGGCTGCGCCCCGGCTCCGGCTCCACGATCACGACGACGGCCTGGGTGCCCTGCGGACCCACCGGCACCGCGGCGCTGCGGGCCACTTCTTCGAGGGCGTCGACCGGGGTCTCCACGGACCCCGGACCCAGCGGTCCGTCGGGGGTGGCGAGCACATGCTGCAGCCGCCCCTCGATCCAGAGCCGGTGCTCAGCGTCGAAGTGTCCGATGTCATTGGTCCGGTGCCAGATCAGCCCGTCCTTGGTATCGCGTCTCGAGGCCCGTTCGGTCTGCCAGAGCCGGTCATAGCCGGCCTTCAGGTGCGCTGCGGAGACGACGATCTCGCCGAGCACGCCCACAGCCTCGCCGGGCTCCTGCAGCTCCTCGGAGGGGCGTCCCAGCCCGTCCAGCGGGGCCAGCGCGAACCGGACGCCGGCGACCGGAGTGCCCACGCAGACCCCCGACTGATCGGTGGCGACCGCGTCGAGCACCTGTTGGCGCTCGATGTCGGCCTGCAGCAGACCCTCGGTCATGCCGTAGGGAGTGTGGATCTCCGCGTGGGGGAAGATCTCCTGGACCGCGTTGAGCAGGTCCGGGTGCACCGGGGCTCCGGCGGAGAGCACGAGTGTGATCCCGGAGAGTCCGCGGCGCTGCAGCGCGCTGAGCGCCGGTGCGGTGGCCACGACGTTGCGCAGCGCCGCTGGGGAGCCGAAGAACATGGTGGCTTCCCCGGCCAGGGCGGCGTCCGCCACGGCCTGGGCGGTGAGCGTGGCCGGGCGGGTCACGGACATGTCCGGGGTCACCGAGGTGGCGCCGATGGCCGGTCCCAGCAGCGCGAACGGCGCGAAGCCGGCGATCAGCGAGGCCCCGGGGCGAATGTCGAACTGCTCGATGAGCAGCGCGACCAGCGCGCCGAGCCGTCCGTGGGTGTACATCACGCCCTTGGCCGGCCCGGTGGAGCCGGAGGTGAACAGGATCGCCGCCGGGTCCTCCGCGGCGGGGAGGTCCACCTGATCCGGGGCGGCACCTTCATAGCGGTCCAGCAGCGCATCCACCGAGGCCACGGTGCCGAGCAGCCCGGCGCGCCGGGCGGAGAGCCGCTGGGTGCTGATCCGCTTCCCGGGCCAGCCCAGGCTGCGGGCCAGGGTGAGTCCCGGCAGCGCCCCGATCACCCAGTCTGGGCGTGCCGCACGGACCGCGCGGGTCATCCCGCGGACTCCGAGTCCGGCGTCGGCGACGACCGCCACCGCGCCCAGGCGCAGGCAGGCGTAGAGGATCACGGTCAGCGAGGCGCCGGGCTGGACCAGCAGCGAGACCCGATCGCCGGGCCGGACTCCGGTGGCGCTCAGGCCTGCGGCCAGCGCGTCCACCTGGACGTCGAGCTCGGCCCAGCTCAGCGCGCGGTCGCCGGTGGCGGCGTCCTCGGCGCTGCTCCAGGCCTCTGGCTCTGCGGTCATGTCCACCACGGCGGGGTCCTGCCGGCGCTCGGTGCGGGCCAGCTCGGTGAGCCGCTCGTGGAGTCCCAGGACGTCCCCGGCCGGTGCGGGGGATCTCAGCCGGGAGCGGGTTGCTCCGGCGCCGAACTGGTCATCGAGCCAGGTGAAGATCGGCGTGCTCAGATCGCGGTCCTCGGCGAGCATGTGCCCGGTGCCTTCGAAGCGGTGCAGGTCGGCGTGCGGGACACGGGACTGCAGGTCAGCGAGGTAGCGGTCTTGGAACACCGGGTCCTTGGGTCCCCAGAGCAGCAGCGTGGGCTTGTTCCATTCGCGCAGGCCCGAAGCGACCTCGTCCAGTGCCGGGCGCGAGACGTGGCTGGTCTCGGCGGGGATGTCGGCGACGAAGCCGCCGATGCCGCCGCGTCCGTTGCGTGTGGTGTAGGGCGCCCGGTAGGCCTCACGGACCTCCGGGGACAATGCGTTCTCCGCCAGCCCCAGGGTCACGGTGAGGAACCCCTCGCTGGCCAGCGTGGCCGCGGGCAGCACCGCGGGGGCCATCGCCGCGCGCAGCGCCGCTGGGACCTGATCCTCGGTGGGATGGTGCACGGCGGTGTTCAGCGTGATGGCGGCATCCACCTGGCCGCGCTGGCGCACCGCCCAGCCCAGGGAGATGATTCCGCCCCAGTCGTGTCCCAGGGTGACCAGACGGGAGCCGGTGTCCACGTCCAGGGCGTCCATCAGCGCGTCGAGGTCTCCCAGCCGCTGCGAGAGTCGGCGGTAGCTGGGCGCATCGGGGGCCGGCGGGACCGGGTGGGAGAGCCGGTCGGAGAATCCCATGTCCAGCTGGTCCGGAGCGATCACCCGCCAGGCGTCGCCGCTGCGGGCGCGTTCCAGGGACCCGGCGATCACGTTCCGCCACAGGTAGGACCAGGTGGGGTTCCCGTGCACGGCCAGGATCGTGCCGGTGGGCGTGATCCCGCGGGCGGCCAGCGCCGGGCCGGTGTCCAGCACGTGGAAGGTCCGGGCGCCGTCGTCGGTCTTCGCGGTGACCAGCCGGGACCAGGCCGGGTCCAGGTCGGGGAAGCTGGCCCCGGGGGCGTGCTCGCGGGGGAGCCGGGCGGGGGCCGCGGGGACCGGTGTGAAGCGTGGGCGCAGGTTCACCATTGGATCTCCAGCATCGCGGTGTTCAGTCCTGATCCGACCCCCATGCAGAGCACTCGGTCGCCGGGCTGCAGCCGGTCGGACTCCCGGGCCAGCGTGATCGGCAGCGAGGCCGGCCCCACATTGCCCAGCTCCGGGTAGGTCACCGGGACCCGCTTCTTGTCCAGCTTCGCGGCCTTCACGATCGAGGAGGTGTGCAGCTGAGAGACCTGGTGGGTGATGTAGGAGTCCATGGAGTCCCAGTCGAAGTGCTCGCGGGCGTCGTTGAAGGCGTCCATGACCAGCTCCAGGCCGCCGTCGAGCAGCCCGCGGGCGTCGGTGAACATGCCGTTGTGGTCACCCACGCAGAGCCCGTGGTGCTGGGTCGCGGCCCGGGTGACTCCACCGACGATCCGGTGGCCCTCCGGGTGCTCATCGGCGGGACCGATCACCGCCGCGGCGGCGCCGCAGCCCAGGGTGAGCGAGGCGAACTCGGCCATGAAGTCGTCCCGGGAGGCCATCTTCTCCAGCGAGTTGATCCGCTCCACGGTGGCGTCCTGGACCTTCTTGGCGTCCTCACCGTTGACGATCAGCACGTATTTCGCCTGTCCGGCGTCGATCATCGAGCTGGCCAGGGTGATCGCGTTGACGAAGCCCAGACAGGCGTTGGTGATGTCGAAGTTCATCGCGGAGCTGGGAAGCCCGAGGTCGTGGTGGACCCCGACGGCGACCGAGGGCTCCAGGTGTTCCCGGGAGACCGAGGTGTTGATCATCATCGAGACGTCTTCGGCTGCGATCCCGGCGGCGGCGAGGGCTCGGCGCCCGGCCTCCACGGTCCCGGCGCGGACGTCGCCTGGTCTAGACCAGTTGCGCCGGGCCTTCACCCCGGCCACTCGGTGCAGCAGCCCGGTGGGCAGCTTCAGACGTTTGAGCGCATCCGCCAGACGCCGGTCCAGATCCTTTGACGTGAGGACCTCCGGGGCCTGCACCTCCGTCACGGAGAGGAGGGCGGCGTTGCGGTGGTGAAAAGTCGCGTTTCCTGGCACCGGACAAGTATCCCGTATGTGGAGCGCACCTGCTAATCCCGCCACCGGATAGCATGGAATCCATGACGTTCAGCCAGCATGGGCCCGGGGAGCACCGACGAGGCCCCGCCCCCACCTCCAGCCTGAAGGATGCAGTCGAGCGCGGGGGCTTCTACCCCTCCCTGGTGCTGCACACCCTGAATGAGGCGCTCGACGAGCGTGAGGCAAGTCATCAGATCGTGCACGTGGACACCCACTTCGACATGGAGGAGGTCCACCGGCACATCACCGTGCTGGCCCTGGCCGATGACATCGTCGTGGTCGCGCACCTCGATGACCATGACCTCGAGGCCGACGACGGGCCAGGCTTCGGCCACGGCGACTCCCCGCACCCGCGCCGAGCCGACACCGTGGCGCGGATCTCCACCGAGGTGGTCCCGGTGAGTCGGATCCGCTCGCTGATCCTCTCCGAGGTGCACCGGACCCCGGAGGACTTCACCCCGGAGAGGTCACTGGCCGAGGTGTCGCTGAACCTGACCTGGACCGGGGGTGCCCGTTTCGACACCTACCCGGCCGAATGCGGGAACCCGGAATGCGTAGCCGATCACGGGGACACCGGGAACTGGGTGCCCGAGGACATCGCGCTGCGGATCGCGGCCACCGCCGAGGGCGACACCGCCGTGGACGAGGCCCGCGGGTTCGTCCGCGCGCTGCGCCGGGCCTGCATCCGGCACGTGCGCTGAACCGCTGGCCGAGATGACCCCGAACTCCCGCCCGCTGCCGCCGGCTCCGGACTACGACGGCGCCCACCTGCGTCACGTGCTGAGCTCCGCCGCCGCCTCGCTGGGCCTCAGCGGCTTCCAGAACCGGCTGGAGCTGCCCGAGGCCGTCACCACGGTGGTGCTGATGGTCGACGGGCTCGGAGATGCGCTGCTGGCCCGCTACTCCGGCCACGCGCGCTTCCTCGCCTCCGCCTGGCGCAGCTCCAGCGCGCGGACCCTCGACGTCGGGGTGCCGACGACGACGGCGGCCTCCCTGGCCTCGCTGGGCACCGGCACCACCCCCGGGGAGCACGGACTGGTCGGCTACGACATCCTCTCCCCGGAGCTGGACCGGATCGTGAACATGCTCGGCGGCTGGGACCCCGAGGTCGACCCCGAGCAGTGGCAGCCGCATCCCTCGGTGCTGCAGCGCGCCGTCGAGGCCGGAACAGAGGTCCTCACCGCCTCCCGGCCGAAGTTCGTGGACTCCGGACTCACCCAGGCGGTGCTGCGCGGCGGTGACTTCCGCGGAGCCGCCAGGATGGATGCCCGCTTCGCCCTCACCGCCGAGTGGATCCAGCAGCAGCGCCCGGCCCGTGGCGCGCTCCGGCAGGGGCCGGCGCCACGCCAGCTGGTGTACCTCTACGTGGACGAGCTGGACAAGACCGGACACCGCTACGGCGTGGACTCCCCGCAGTGGCTGCAGATGCTGGAGACCCTCGACGCGGAGGCGGAGCGTTTCACCGCCGGGCTGCGCCGCGCCTACGGGGATCAGGTCTCGGTGCTGCTGACCGCAGACCACGGCATGGTCGACATCACACCGGAGAACCGGCTGGACTACTCCGCCCAGGCGCAGCTCCTCGAGGGCGTCCGGCACACCGGGGGTGAGCCGCGACTGGTGCAGCTCTACGCAGAGCCCGGCGCCGAGCCAGCGAGCATCGCCGCCGCCTGGGAGCAGGAATACGGGGACCGTGCCTGGGTGCTCACCCGCGAACAGGCCCGCACCGCGGGCTGGTTCGGGCCCGTCGATGACCGGGTCTCAGCGCGGATCGGAGACGTGCTGGTGGCCACGCACAGCGACATCGCGCTCTACCACTGCGACCGGGTCGGACTGTCCCCGATGGACATGATCGGCCAGCACGGCTCGCTCACCGAGGCTGAGCGCCGGGTGCCGCTGCTGCGTCTGGGCGGCTAGCAGACCGAGCCTCGACCTGCCCCACCGGGGTCCTTAGAGTATGTACATGGCCGCAGTGCTCGTGCCGTATCTGAGCTATGCCGATCCCGCCGGCGTCATCGACTGGCTGCAGGCGATCGGTTTCCGAGTGCTGGCCCGTCACGATGACCCTGCTGGCAGGGTGGTCCACGCCGAGCTGGGGTTCGGCGAGGCGGTGGTGATGCTGGCCAGCAATGACGCGGATTACCTGACGCCCCCGCTGATAGCGCGCTCGACAGGGGTTGGGCTGTACCTCGCGCTCGATGACGTGGCCGAGCGCTACGCCGCCGCCATCGACGCCGGAGCCTCGTCAGTCCTGGCTCCGGAGGAGACCGAGTGGGGCACTCAACGTGCCCGGGTCCTAGGCCCTGGGGGCCGCGAATGGAGCTTCGGGTCCTATTTGCCCGGGGCAGCTCGGTAGCGGAGGGGGTCGCTGTGGCGAGGACAGCTGGGAATCGACGCGCCCAGATGGCCGCCGCTGCAGATCGCGTGGGGATCTCGGAAAAGCCATCCGACCACTCAACTCCGCCGGATCCCCAGAATCCCCGCTGCGCCGGCCGCCGCGGTCAGTGCCCGCAGCGGGCTGCGCGTCCTGGATTCGGCGGCGATCCCGAGCAGCCCCCAGGCAAGTGCCGCGGCGTAGGTCTGGGGCGCGGGTGCGTGGCGGCGGGACCGAGCGCCGAGCACCGCGAGTGCGGAAATGGCCGCGAGGCTCAGCGTATTCGGCGCCGGCGCTCTGAGCCCGCTCGCCGCGGCGACCTCAGTGCTCGCCACGACCGCGGCCAGAGTCAGCCAGCCCAGCAAGAGGCCAGCAGGGGCGGCGATCAGCCACCGATCCGCCGGGCTCTCCACGATCGGCACGGCCCGACGGTAGGCCACGCCACCAGCCCACAGCGTGGCCGCGATCGCCGGGAGCTGCAGCAGCGGGGGCTCCTGCAGCCAGACCCAGGTCCCAGTCAGTCCTGCGCAGAGCGATAACGGCACACCGATCCGCCGGTGCACACTGCGCCGGGCCTGGGAGGGAACAGCCTGATAGGCGGCATAGCCCAGGCAGCCGGCATAGATCGGCAGCCAGATCCCAAAGGCCGCGTCGGCCGGAATCAGGGGATTATCGGTCGCTTCGGCAGATCCGTAGTCCCCGGCAGAGGCCGCGAGGATGCCCCCCACTGTGAGCCCCACGCATCCCAGCTGCCGAACCCGGTCGCGGTCCACAGAGACATCACGCAGACGCAGCCCCCGCCGCATTCTCAGCCCCAGCCCCATGAGCGGAGTCTATTCCTGACCGGTCACGAGAACGAGGTCTCGACGTCTTCCGCCGCGGTTGAGCACAAGCCTTGCCTCCGCGCAGCGGGCAGCCACGTGGCGGAACCTTCGCGGCGGAGGCCTCGTCTGGGTTCAGTCGTTCTTGGAGCCGAAGAGGATGTCATCCCACTTCGGCATGCTCGCCCGACGTGCGGGAGCGCGCTTCCGCGGCTTCTCCGCGGTGGACTCAGCCTCAGCAGGTTCCGCGGCCTTCGCCGCGGGCGCCTGCTCTCCGGGACCACTGCGCTCCTCGGACTCACCCTCGTAGGCGAATCCCCAGGCGTCGAGCCGGCCATCGTTGGGGCCGGTCTCTTCGGTGTTCGTCTGCTTCGACGCGGTACCGCCTGATTCGGCTGGCGAGGATGCGGCAGGATCGTAGCCTCCCGCCGCGAGGTCCTCAGACGTGGAGCTCCCCGCTTCAGAGTTCCCGGTCGCAGAATCCTCCGCCTCGGGGTTCTCGAGCTCGGCGTCGTCCTCGCCCTGATGCGCGTCACGGACCGGGCGCAGCCGGGGAAGCGGGACCGTGGAGTGCTCGTCCTCGTCCTGCTGGGCGGCGTCCGAGGTCGTGGCACGGTCCTGCGGGTCCTGCCGGTTAAGCATCAGCGCGAGCCGATCATCGGCCTCGGCGTCGGCCCCCAGACGCTGGCCGCGACGGGCGCGCAGGACATCGAGGAGGTCCTCATGTTCTCGTCCCTCGCTGCGGGACGGCTGCTCGCTGCGGCTCGGTGAGGCGTCGCGCGGAGCCTGGGTGCCCGCGCCGCGAGCCCCGGCAGCCGGCTTGCGAGGCCCAGAGGTGCCAGGCTGCGAGGGTGCGGAGCCGGACCCGCGCGCGGTGGAGTCCTCGACATCGAACACAGAGTCCACGGCGCTGAGCCGTCTGCGACCGGGGGAGCCCTGGGTCTCGGAGCCGGGGTGCGCATCGGAGGGCGAGGGAGCAGTCAGGGCGCTGAGCGACTCGGCCCACCGGTTGATCGCCCGCAGGTGCAGGGTCTCCGGCTGGAAGGTCCACTCAGCCGGGGGACGCAGTCCGATGCCGGCCCCATGCGTGGCGGAGGAGTCGACGTCGAAGGCGCAGCTGATCTGCCACAGCCCGTCCTCCCGGCGCCAGGAGTCCCAGATCAGCGTGTCCAGCTCCACGTCCATGGCGCGCAGCCGCACCGAGACCATGGCCTCTAGGGTGGCGGGATCATCACCGAAGGCGGCGCGGTGCGCCTCGGCGGCCGAGGCCGGAGCCACCTGGGCGGACCGGGCCCGCTGCGCCACGTACGCCCGCTCAGCCTGGACCGGACCGGCGTAGCGCTCCACGTGAGCGGTGGTCAGTCCGGAGGCCGCCACGACCTGCTCCACGGTGGCCCCGGCACGCAGCCGTGCCTGGATCTCCCGCGGAGTCAACGGACTTTTCGCGGCCCCGGAGTTTGCAGGACGGACCGGGGTGCGGTTCGCGGCGTGCCGCAAGGCCTCATCTACAGGCAGCGCGAACTCCTGCCCTGACTCGTCGGAGAGGATGAGCTGCGGCACGTTCTCCTCGTCATTGACCCCGACGATGCGCAGGTGCTGCATTTGGGCTTCCTCCGAAGAACGAGCTGGTGGGTATTCCGGCCACTGTATCGCGGCCCGGATCAAAAACTCTCGAGGTGCTCAACCACTCCTGGAAGGATTGCCTCAACCCTCCGCGCGTGACATTCTTTGGGTCCCCATCCCGGCCGCGGACAGCGTCCGAAGCCTCTCGGTGTCAGCCCTGGGCTCAACGGCTGAGAAGGATTTGGTCCTGTGATCCGGATGGGACACAATCTGTCCGACCAGAATTTCCCACGTGTTCTGCGGACCGGGCCCCCGCCCGGGCCGGCAGGGGGCCACGCCACAGGGAAATCGCGCTCAATCAGCTTCCTCCAGAAGCCGGTCAACGAGCGCTTCGATCTCAAGAATTCGGAGTGTGGAGCACCTCTTATGGCAACCGATTACGACGCCCCGCGGAAGAACGACGACGAAACCAGTGAAGACTCGATCGAGGAGCTGAAGAACCGGAACACCTCGCGCCAGTCCTCCGTCGTGGACGAGGACGAGACCGAGGCCGCTGAAGGGTTCGAGCTCCCCGGAGCAGACCTCTCCGAGGAAGAGCTGCAGGTTCGCGTGCTGCCCGCGCAGTCGGATGAGTTCACCTGCTCATCCTGCTTCCTGGTGCGTCACCGCTCCCAGGTGGCTCGCGAGGAGAACGGCATGTTCTTCTGCAAGGACTGCGAGGCCTGATCCCGCAGTCGACAGACCCGGGCTCCCTCGGTCCGTGACGGCCCGAGGGAATCGGGAGGTTCACTCGAAACTGACGCCGTGCTCCTGCACGGGCTCCCCGGAGCCCAACGCGGAGAGCACGGCGTTCGGCTTTCTGGTGGAGAAGATCCAATAGGGAGTGGCATCCCGGGGGTCGATGATCTGCGCCGTGACCACCGGATCGATCCAGCCACGGATGCACTGGTAGGAGCTCGCGTCGAAGCCCGGGCCCAGCTGCTCCCGGGCAGCATCCCTGCGGTGGGCCACGATGCGTCCCAGATGCTTCGTCTGGATGCGTGCGCGTCCCACGCTCAGCCAGCCCGGAGTGACCTCCAGCGTCGGGGTGGTGAGCACCAGGCCGAGGATCACCAGGCCGATGCCGATGAACATCGTCAGCACCCCGAAGCCGACACTGATCGGGAAGAAGATCAGCGAGATCGACGCGCCCAGCAGGACCCCGGCGACCCAGAGCCACCAGGCCGGCCACAGCTTCTCGCGATAGATCGGGGCGGGGCCGGAGCCGGCGTCGGGGGAGGAAGCTTCAGCACTCTTGGCACTCTCGTCACTCATGCCACTATCGTCGCATGTCCGGCTGAAGAGTCGAGTCGACCCGACGGTAGACTCAGGGCTGTGAATCGCATCTCAGTACCCCTGAAACAGCTTGACCCGGATCTCGACGTGCCGCGCTACTCCCACCCCGGTGACGCCGGCGCGGACCTGTTGACCGCGGAGGAGTTCACCCTCGAACCGGGGGAGCGGCGACTGGTCCCGACCGGAGTGGCGCTGGCGCTGCCGCAGGGATGGGTCGGACTGGTCCATCCGCGCAGCGGTCTGGCGGTGCGCCACGGGATCACGGTGGTCAATGCACCCGGGACGGTGGACGCTGGGTATCGTGGGGAGATCAAGGTGTGCCTGCTCAATACAGACCGCTACGAGGCGGTCCACTTCTCCCGCGGGGACCGGATCGCTCAGCTGCTCCTGCAGAAGGTGGAGCAGGCCGACTTCACAGTGGTGGATGAGCTCGAGACCAGCGACCGGGGCGCAGGCGGCTTCGGCTCCACCGGGCGATAGACCAGCACAACCGACCAGGAGGACAGGCATGCTCTTCGGCAAGAAGAAGACCCCGGCGACACCGGCGCCCGCGACGGACGCCGACGACACCACCGCGGACAAGACATCCCCGGGCACCACCGGCTCAGAGACCACCGGCACGGAGGAGACAGCCTCGGCGAACGCTGCCTCCCGCGAGGTGTCCGCAGCCGGTTCGCCGGAACCCCAGAGCGCCTCGGCCTCGCCCGACGTCGTGCCCGCGACCGCCGCCGTGGCCTCCGTGGCGCAGCCGGTCACCGAATCGACCCCCACGGCGGTCCCGCGTGACTCCCGGGAGCTGGACTCCAAGAAGGGCTACCTGGACTTCGGCGCACTGCTGATCCCCTCGGCGAAGAACCAGCAGGTGCGCCTGGACATCGACCAGAAGACCAAGCGCGTGGTGGCGCTGACCATCATGATCGACCAGGCGAGCATCCAGGTCCAGCCGTTCTCCGCCCCGAAGTCCGGCGGCACCTGGAACGAGGTGCTCGAGCAGATCGAAGACTCGGTCATCAAGCAGAGCGGCAAGGTCAAAAGGGTGGACGGACGCTTCGGCCAGGAGCTCGCAGCCCGCGTGCCCACCGTGCTCAAGGACGGCCGCAAAGGCTGGCGAGTGGCACGGTTCATCGGCTTCGAAGGCCCGCGCTGGTTCCTGCGCGGGGTGGTCGGAGGTCGCGGCGCCATCGACGCCTCCGCGGCCCGTGCCGTGGAGGACCTGTTCGCGAAGATCGTCGTCGTCCGCGGCGATGACCCGCTTCCTCCGCGGGAGCTGCTGCGGCTGCAGCCCCCCGAAGGAGCCAAGCGGGTGGTGGTCCCGCGCAACCGCGCCCAGCGCCGCGACGACTCGCCCAGCCCGAACCCAGCGGCGGCACCGGTGAGCGATGACCGCTGACTCCCAGGGCTCGGGGGGAGCGCCCCGCGCGCCGCGCGGCGAAAGCTCCGGCGCGGACTCGGGCATGAACCCCGACGCGAACCCCGACGCGAACTCCGACGAGGACTCGGGCGTGAACCCCGGCGCGGACTCCGGCGCGAGCTCGGACGCATCTGACGCGCGGGACCCCGCAGCGCAGTTCTCCACCGCCGCCGCCTCCCGGGTGCGGACCGCCGAGGACGGCTCCCTGGATGTGCTCGCCTCGGTCGGCGGCGTGCGCGGGCTCGTGGAGAGCTCGCTGCCTGCCGCCGCCTTCCTGATCGCGTTCCTGATCACCGAGGACCTGATCCCGGCCCTGATCATCTCGGTGGTGATCGGCCTGGGATTCGCGCTGGTGCGCCTGGTGCAGAAGGGATCGCTGGTGCAGTCGCTGGCGGGACTCGCCGGGATCCTGATCTGCGCGCTGGTCGCCTACCGCACCGGGGATGCCCGCGACTTCTACGCCTGGGGCTTCCTGATCAACGCCGGCTACCTGCTGGCTTTCCTGGTCTCCATCCTGGTGAGATGGCCGTTCCTCGGTCTGCTCTTCGGGATCGTGCGCGGGGAAGGGCTGGAGTGGCGCAAGGACCCGGTGCGCCGCCGCAAGTACGCACTGGCCACATGGCTGCTGCTCGCGGTGCCCGCACTGCGCCTGATCATCCAGGTTCCGCTCTACCTGGCCGACGACGTGGCCGGTCTCGGCACCGCCCGGCTCGTGATGGGGATCCCGCTCTACGCGCTCGCGCTCTGGGTGGGATGGCTGATCTCCCGGCCGGCGGAGCCCACCAGCCCGCATGCCCCAGCAACGCCCACCTCCGGGGTCAACGACGATCCCGAGCAGCAGGTCGACCAAGAGAAGAGACGGTGACTCCGCGATGACGCAGACCCTGACGCTGGATATCGGCCCGATGGCCCACGGGGGACATTGTGTCGCCCGCTACGAGGGTCGCGTCGTCTTCGTTCGCCACGCCATCCCCGGGGAGACCGTCCGGGCCAAAGTGACCGAGGGCGGGCCGGGGGCGAAGTACTGGCGAGCCGACGTCGTCGAGGTGCTCAGTGCCTCCGACTACCGCCGACGCCACATCTGGAAGCTCGCCGATTCCCTGCGCGCCCATGAGAACGACCGGCTCCCGGTCGGCGGAGCCGAGTTCGGCCACATCACCGACCAGCATCAGCGCCGGCTCAAGGGGCAGGTCTTCCGGGACACCATGCAGCGCATCGGAGGCTTCTCGATCCATGACCAGCGCCTCCCACTGGCCTCCGGAGACGGCGAGGTCCACGTCCAGGACGTGCTCTCCGACGGGCCGTACCACGGGCTGCACTGGCGCACCCGGGCAAGCTTCGCGGTCAGCGCCGAGGGGTCGCTGAGCATGAAGCCGCACCGCTCCAACGAGCTCATCGAGCTGCGCGGGATGCCGCTGGCCGTGGGCTCGATCCATGAGAGCGGCATCTTCGGGTTCAGCTTCGCCGGGGCCGACCGGGTGGACGCCGTGGCAGCCGGCGCCGGGCCGCAGGTCACCCTGGTGGTGCATGAGCGCACCGGGCTGCCCCAGCCCGACCGTGAGGCGCTGATCCAGCGGCTGCTCCAGCTGCACGCTCGGAACCCCGAGATCGCGAACATCGTGCTGGCCAGCTCGCACCCGGAACCAGTGCCGAGCGGGGCCCGGGGCGGCGCCCGCGGCTCGGTGCGCCGGGGCCGCGGCGGACGTTCCGGCCCCGGGGCCCGAGCTCAGGACCTTCCCGCTCCCGCGCGCCCGGATCAGGTCAGCTACGAGGTGGTGGCCGGGTCCCGGACAGTGACTGAGCCGCTCCCGCAGCCCGCGCCCATCGCAGGCGCCTGGGACGCAGTGCCCGCGGAGGTGGTGATCCGGCCCGAGGACTTCTGGCAGATCCACCGCAACGCGCCGAGCTGTCTGGTCAGCGCCGCGCACAAGATGGCCCAGGTCCCCGAGGGCGCCGCGGTCGCGGACCTCTATGCCGGGGCCGGGCTGTTCACCGCCTGGGCGGCAGGCCTCGCCGGGCCCACCGGATCGGTGCTCAGCGTCGAGGGTGCCCCCGGATCCAGCGCCAGTGCGGCCCAGCTGTTCTCCGACTCCCCGCAGGTCGAGGTGCTCCAGGCACCCGTGGAGTCCGTCCTGGACCGGCTCGCGCGGCGTGATCTGATCCTGTTGGACCCGCCCCGGACCGGCGCGGGGGAACGTGTCATCACCGGGATCGACGCTGCGGCCCCGCGTGAGGTCCTCTACGTCTCCTGCGAACCCTCCTCCTTCGCCCGGGACGCCAAGTCCCTGATGAGCCGTGGCTGGGAACTGGCAGACCTGGAGGTCTTCGATCTCTACCCGAACACCCACCACATGGAATCCGTGGCGCTCTTCCGGGCGCCTCGTCGCAGGTGAACGGCGCGCCAGGCGCCCTATGGCGGGGGTCTGGAGAAATCTGAAAGAGTAGACTGAACACCGATCCATCAGCCCGGCTTCGCAGCTGCGCGGGCTGGCACGACTGGCAACTACAGAGGAGTCCCGAGTGAATAATGCGGACAGCTATGGGGCCAAAGGCGTCCTCAACGTCGACGGCACCGACTACGAAATCTTCCGACTCAACGCTGTGGAGGGGCACGACTCCCTTCCCTACAGCCTGAAGGTCCTGCTCGAGAATCTCCTGCGCACCGAAGACGGTGCCAACGTCACGGCCGAGCACATCAAGGCACTGGCGCAGTGGGATGAGAACGCCCAGCCCGACACGGAGATCCAGTTCACCCCGGGGCGGGTCCTGATGCAGGACTTCACCGGCGTGCCCTGCGTGGTGGACCTGGCGACCATGCGCGAGGCCGTCAAGGAGCTCGGCGGCAAGCCCGAGCAGATCAACCCGCTGGCACCGGCCGAGATGGTGATCGATCACTCCGTCCAGATCGATTCCTTCGGCAACGCCGACGCCATGGAACGCAACATGGACATGGAGTACCAGCGCAACGGTGAGCGCTACCAGTTCCTGCGCTGGGGCCAGACCGCGTTCGATGACTTCAAGGTCGTGCCTCCGGGCATGGGCATCGTGCACCAGGTCAACATCGAGAACCTGGCCCGCACCGTGATGACCCGCGAGGTCGACGGCGCGCTGCGAGCCTACCCGGACACCTGTGTGGGCACCGACTCGCACACCACCATGGAGAACGGCCTGGGCGTGCTCGGCTGGGGCGTGGGCGGCATCGAGGCCGAGGCGGCCATGCTGGGCCAGCCCATCTCGATGCTCATCCCGCGCGTGGTCGGCTTCAAGCTCAGCGGGTCCATCCCGGCCGGCGCCACCGCCACCGATGTCGTGCTCACGATCACCGAGATGCTGCGCGAGCACGGTGTGGTGGGCAAGTTCGTGGAGTTCTACGGCGAGGGTGTGGCGGCAGTGCCGCTGGCCAACCGCGCCACCATCGGCAACATGTCCCCGGAGTTCGGCTCCACCGCGGCGATGTTCCCGATCGATGAGGTCACCCTGGACTACCTGCGCCTGACCGGGCGCACCGAGGAGCAGCTGGCGCTGGTCGAGGCCTACGCCAAGGAACAGGGCATGTGGCATGACCCCTCCCGCGAGCTGCGCTTCTCGGAGTTCCTCGAGCTGGACCTCTCCACCGTGGTCCCCTCGATCGCCGGTCCGAAGCGTCCGCAGGACCGCATCGAGCTTACCGACGCGAAGCAGCAGTTCCGCAAGGACATCCACAACTACGCCGAGGGCGGCTCGGTGACCAACGGCGCCGTCGACGACGCCTCCGAGGAGTCCTTCCCGGCCTCTGACGCGCCCTCCCACGACGCGACCGACGAGCAGACCGAGGCCGATAAGCCCCGCGAGACCTCGGGACAGCCGGTGGAGGGTCGCCCCTCGAACCCGACCCCGGTCAGCATGCCGGACGGACGCGAGTTCCACCTGGATCACGGCGCGGTGTCCATCGCCTCGATCACCTCCTGCACCAACACCTCGAACCCCAACGTGATGATGGCCGCCGGCGTGCTGGCGCGCAACGCCTCCGAGAAGGGCCTGACCAGCAAGCCCTGGGTCAAGACCTCGCTGGCGCCGGGCTCGAAGGTGGTCACCGACTACTACGAGAAGTCCGGGCTGACCGAATACCTGGAGAAGATCGGCTTCTACCTGGTCGGCTACGGCTGCACCACCTGCATCGGCAACTCGGGTCCGCTGGAGGAGGAGATCTCCCAGAAGATCCAGGAGCAGGACCTCGCCGTGACCTCGGTGCTCTCGGGCAACCGAAACTTCGAAGGCCGGATCAACCCGGATGTGAAGATGAACTACCTGGCCTCCCCGCCGCTGGTGGTCGCCTACGCCCTGGCCGGGTCCATGGACTTCGACTTCGAGAACGAGCCGCTGGGCCACGACGAGTCCGGCAAGGCGATCTTCCTCGCTGACATCTGGCCGGACCCGGTGGAGGTGCAGAAGATCATCGACGCCTCCATCGACACCGACATGTTCACCTCCAAGTACGCCACCGTCTTCGACGGCGATCACCGCTGGCAGGAGCTGCAGACCCCTGAGGGCTCCACCTTCGCCTGGGACGAGGACTCCACCTACGTGCGGAAGCCCCCCTACTTCGAGGGCATGGACCTCGAGCCCTCCGCGGTCACCGACATCGAAGGTGCCCGGGTGCTGCTGAAGCTCGGCGACTCCGTGACCACCGACCACATCTCCCCGGCGGGCTCCTTCAAGTCCGACACCCCGGCCGGTCGGTACCTGCTGGAGAACGGCGTGGCCCGCAAGGACTTCAACTCCTACGGCTCCCGCCGAGGCAACCACGAGGTCATGATCCGCGGCACCTTCGCCAACATCCGGATCAAGAACGAGCTGCTCGACGGCGTGGAAGGCGGATACACCCGCGACTTCACCCAGGAGGGCGCTCCGCAGGCTGCCGTCTATGACGCGGCCATGAACTACCAGGCGGCCGGTGTGCCGCTGGTGGTCCTCGGCGGCAAGGAGTACGGCTCCGGATCCTCCCGTGACTGGGCGGCCAAGGGCACCAGCCTGCTGGGCGTCCGTGCTGTCATCACCCAGTCCTTCGAGCGGATCCACCGCTCGAACCTGATCGGGATGGGCGTGCTTCCGCTGCAGTTCCCCGAGGGCGAGTCGGCCGAGACCCTCGGTCTGGACGGCTTCGAGACCTTCTCCATCTCCGGAGTGACCGAGCTGAACAACGGCACCACCCCGAAGACCGTGAAGGTCACCGCGACCAAGCAGGACGGCTCCGAGGTCAGCTTCGACGCCGTGGTGCGCATCGACACTCCCGGTGAGGCGGACTACTACCGCAACGGCGGGATCCTGCAGTACGTGCTGCGTTCGCTGGTGAAGAAGTAGCCAGCTTGCGCCCGCGCGGCTGACCCAGGGTCAGCGCCGCAGAACGAGGAGGGACGTCTCGATCCACGGATCGGGCGTCCCTCTTCGTGTCTGACCGGCGTCAAGGTCCATGCGTCCGGGACGCGAGAGGTAGACTGGATCAATGAGTATTCTGCAGACAATCACGTCTCCGCAGGAGCTGTCCAAGCTCAGCGACGAGCAGATGGTGAGGCTGTCGGCGGAGATCCGAGAGTTCCTGATCGCGAACGTCTCCAAGACCGGTGGGCACATGGGGCCCAACCTCGGAGTGGTCGAACTGACCCTGGCGATCCACCGGGTCTTCGACTCCCCGCGCGACTCCATCATCTTCGACACCGGGCACCAGTCCTACGTGCACAAACTGGTCACCGGTCGCCAAGACTTCTCCACGCTGCGCCAGACCGGCGGCATCGCCGGCTACCCGGAGCGAGCCGAGTCCGTGCATGACATCGTGGAATCCTCCCACGCCTCCTCCTCGCTCTCCTGGGCCGATGGCATCTCCAAGGCCCGGGTGCTCGCCGGGGAGGCCGATCGCTGCGTGGTCCCGGTGATCGGCGACGGCGCGCTCACCGGCGGCATGGCCTGGGAGGCGCTGAACAACATCGCCGCAGACAAAGACCGCCGCGTGATCATCGTGGTCAACGACAACGGCCGCTCCTACGCGCCGACGGTCGGCGGACTGGCCGAGCAGCTGGGTCGGCTGCGCAGGAACTTCCTGGACAAGGTGCGCACCCACCGCACCTATGAGAACGTCATGGACGGCACCAAGCAGCGGCTGCAGAACGGCGGCCCGATGGGCCAGATGGTCTACCGCAGCCTGCACGCCGCGAAGAAGGGCGCCAAGGACTTCTGGGCCCCCCAGGGACTCTTCGAGGACCTCGGCATGAAGTACATCGGACCGGTGGACGGCCACGACCAGCGCGCCCTGGAAGAGGCGCTCACCGATGCGAAGAACTACGGCGGCCCGGTGATCGTGCATGCCCTCACCGAGAAGGGCAAGGGCTATGCGCCGGCCCGCGCCGATGAGAACGACCAGTTCCACGCCGTCGGGGTCATCGACCCAGAGACCGGGGAGCCGGTGCACCGCGGCGGAGCACGCTCCTGGACCTCGGTGTTCGAAGAAGAGATCACCGCCATCGCCGATGAGCGCGAAGACATCGTCGGGCTTACCGGAGCGATGATGATCCCGGTGGGGCTGCGCAGCTTCGCGCAGAAGCACCCGGAGCGGGTCTTCGACGTCGGCATCGCCGAGCAGCACGCGCTGACCTCCGCTGCGGGCCTCGCCTACGGCGGGCTGCACCCGGTGGTCGCGATCTACGCGACCTTCCTCAACCGAGCCTTCGACCAGCTGCTGATGGACGTGGCGCTGCACCGGGCAGGGGTCACCGTGGTCCTGGACCGGGCCGGGGTCACCGGGCCCGACGGTCCCAGCCACCACGGCATGTGGGACCTCTCGCTGCTCCAGATCGTCCCGGGCCTGCAGATCGCCGCGCCGCGCGACTCCACCCGGCTGCGTGAAGAGCTGCGCGAGGCGGTGGCCGTGGACGATGCCCCGACCGTGCTGCGCTTCTCCAAGGGCTCGGTCAACGGAGAGATCGACGCGCTGGAACGCCTCCATGACGGCGTGGACGTGCTCTGGCGCACCGCAGCCGAGGCGGAGCCCGGCGCCGAGGCCGAGCAGCCCTACGCCCACGACGTGCTGATCGTCTCGGTGGGCACCATGGCGGAGCTCTCCCTGGATGTCGCCCAGCGGCT
The DNA here is from genome assembly GCF_013410215.1 of Nesterenkonia sandarakina. Taxonomy (NCBI): domain Bacteria; kingdom Bacillati; phylum Actinomycetota; class Actinomycetes; order Micrococcales; family Micrococcaceae; genus Nesterenkonia; species Nesterenkonia sandarakina. The sequence goes on along the minus strand of NZ_JACCFQ010000001.1, from coordinate 2,558,845 downwards.
GGCCGATCAGGGCATCAGCGCCACCGTGGTGGATCCGCGCTGGGTGCTGCCCGTGCCGGATTCCGTGGTCTCCCTCGCCGCCCGGCACCGCACCGTGATCTGCATCGAGGACGGGGTCAAGGCCGGCGGTGTGGGCTCACGCATCCGGCAGAGCATGCGCGAAGCCGGGGTGGACACCGGCCTCAACGAGGTCGGGCTGCCGGTGGAGTTCCTGGCTCACGGCACCCGTGGCGAGGTGCTGGCCCGGGTCGGGCTCACCGCACAGAAGATCACCCAGGACGTAGTCGGCCAGGTGCTCGGCACCAAAGTGCCCTACGCCCGCCCGCTGCCCGGTGAGACGTTTCCCACCGGTCAGATCCCCAGTCTCCGCACCCGAAAGGCCTGATCCTTGATCACTCTCTACCGCCGCGACGAGCAGGTCTGGAACTACCGAGAGGCCTGGTATGACGAAGCGGCCGGTGAGTTCGTGGTCCACCACGGAGCGTTGGGCGCCAATGGCAAGCTCAGCTCGGAGAAGGCTGGTGCCGAGGACGCCGAGCAGCTGCTGGAGAGCTTCATCGCCCAGTGCCGTGCCGATGGCTTCAACGAGGCACCCGAAGAGGCGCAGGTCCAGCTGCGTCTGCTCTACCCGCTGAAGGGCGCGGCGCCCAGCGCCTCGGAGCAGCGCAACATCGGCGCCGTGCACCGGGATGTGCTGGCCACGCTGGCGTGGCGCGGCCTGGGTCTGCTCTCGGACCCGGTGATCGAACCCCACGAGTCCGGGCACGCCTCGGTGATGCGGCTGACCACGCTGCACCAGGGCAAGGCACGCGAGGCGGTCAAGGCCGCCGTGCGCGGCGGCGACGTCCCAGCATCGAAGATCCAGCTGCACCTCGACCCAGACCGTGCCGGCCGCCCTGGTCAGTGACTAGACCTGCACCCAGATGGCCTCGCCGCGGATCTCGGCGGGGTAGCGGGTCAGCGGTTCGCGCGCCGGGCCGGCCTCGGCGGCGCCGGTCTCACGATTGAAGATGGAGCCGTGGCAGGGGCAGGCGAAGCGATCCGGCTCGGTGCCCACCGCGCATCCCTGGTGGGTGCAGACCGCGGAGAACGCATGCACCGTGCTCTCATCGCTGCGATGCAGCAGCAGCTGGGTCTCCTGAACCTCCTCGGCGCTGCTGGCACCGACCTCAAGGTCCTTCAGATCCAGGAGCTCGACCCAGCTGCCGCCCTCGGCGAGGCTGGGCGCGGCGGGCTCCGGGGTCCCGTGCCCACCGCAGGCGCTCAGCAGCCCAGCTGAGCCCACGGTCAGGGCCGAGGCGTGCAGGAAACGACGGCGATCACAGCAGGGCGAGGTCATGCCGATCATTCTATGAGCGATCAGCCATGCCCCGCCCTGCCTGCAGCCCCGCCCTGCCTGCAGCCCTGCCTGCCGCGGCCGGGCGGCCTGGAATCAGCCGCGCGCGCTGAAGGTGCGCCCGTTGACCCGTTCGCTGGCGCCCACCTGGTCCAGGTAGGGGGTGATCCCGCCGCGGTGCAGCGGCCACCCGGCGCCCAGGATCATGCACAGGTCCACGTCCTGACGGGACGCGACGACGCCCTCGTCGAGCATCATCCCGATCTCCTCTGCGAGTGCATCCTGGACCGTTCTCAGCAGCTGCTCGGCGGTGCGCGGTGAGCTGCCGAAGCTCATCAGCGAGGTGGTGCTGTCCTTAATGTAGGGTCGGCCGGCGTCGTCGGTGCTGAAGATCTCGGTGACTCCGGCGTCGATGAGCCGCTGCAGGTTCTCCGAGACGTGGAAGCGGTCCCCGAAGCTGGCATGCAGCGACTCGGTGACATGCTGGGCCACCGGGATCCCCACCATGGCGAGCAGGGTGAACGGGCTCATCGGAAGTCCGATCGGCTTCAGCGCGGCATCAGCGGTGGCCGGGTCGGTGCCCTCGTCGAAGGCGCGCTGAACCTCGGCCATCAGCCGCAGCAGCACCCGGTTCACCACGAAGGCGGTGGAGTCGCTGGTCAGCACCGGGGTCTTGCGCAGCCCGGCGGCGAGGGCGAAGGCGGTGGCCACGGGCTCATCGGCGGTCTGCGGTGCCCGCGCGATCTCGATCAGCGGCATCGCGGCCACCGGATTGAAGAAGTGGAAACCGATGACCCGCTCCGGATGGGCCAGGTCGGCGGCCATCTCACTGACCGAGAGCGAGGAGGTGTTCGTCGCCAGGATGGTCTCGGCCGGGACGATCTGCTCCAGCTCGGCGAAGACCTGCTTCTTCACGCCGATCTCCTCGAACACCGCCTCGATCACGAAGTCGGCGTCGGCGTAGACGGACTTCTCGGTGGAGCCGGTGATCAGCCCGCGCAGCCCGTGGGCCTGCTCCGCAGTGAGCCGTCCCTTGCTGGCCTGCTTCTCCAGCTGGGCTGCGATGTGCCCCAGCCCCTTGTCCACCCGGGCCTGGTCGATGTCGGTGAGCACCACCGGGACCTTCAGCGCGGTGGCGAAGACCAGCGCCAGCTGCGAGGCCATCAGGCCGGCCCCGACCACGCCCACCTTGTTGATGCTGCGGGGGGCGACGTCGGGGACTCCGGCGGGCCGCTTGGCGCGCTTCTGCAACAGGTTCAAGAAGGCGTAGACGGTGTTGCGGAACTCCTCGGTAAGCATCAGATCGCCCAGCGCCTCGCACTCCGCCGCGCGGCTCTCCTCGCGCGTGCGCTCCGGGACCTGGCGGAAGAGGTCCAGGGCTCGTGCCGGAGCCGGGGCTGTGGGGCCCAGCTTCTTCGCCACGGTCCGCTCGGCGGCCTCGATGGCGCGGGTCCAGGCGGCGGCGGAATCGTCGTGGTGACGGCGTTCGCTCAGCTGGCGCGCCGTGTCGGGGTCACCGCTGATGATCTTCGCCGCGTAGGCCAGACTCTGGGCCTCGAAGTCTTCGGCCTCGAAGAGCGCATCGGCGATGCCCAGCGCGTGGACTTTCTCCCCGGTCAGGGTGCGGTTGTTGCTCAGCGCGTTCTCGAAGATGACCTCTGCGGCGGCTTCCGGTCCGATCAGACGCGGGAGCCGGTAGACCCCGCCCCAGCCCGGGACCAGGCCCAGGAAGGCCTCGGGCAGTCCGATGCCCTTGGCGGCGGTGGAGACCGTGCGGTGCTGCGCCGCCAGCGCGATCTCGAGTCCGCCGCCGAGCGCAGTGCCGTTGATTAAGGCGAAGCTGGGCACCGGGAAGTCCTCCAGCAGCCGGTACGCGTGGTGGCCCAGGTCTGCCATCGCGGTGGAGTGCTCCCTGGAGTCCACCCGTTCCGCAGCACCCAGATCAGCCCCGGCGGCGAGCACTCCGGGCTTGCCGATCACCGCGATCCCGGCGATCTCTGCGGAGCGGGCGCGGGGGAGCTGCTCGGCGAGGACCTCGCCGAACTGGATCAGGCTGCTGGGGCCCAGCGTGGAGGGCCGCTTGGGGTGGTCGTTGTCCAGCCGGATGAGCACCAGGGTGCCGGCCCCACCGGGCAGGTCGACGTCTTCGGCGCGAGAATGGGTGATCACCTCGTCGCTGAAGGCCGCGGCGAGGTCGGTGAAGCGGGAGAAGTCGAGGGCCTCGGCGGGGATCTGTGCTGCGTGCGAATCGGTCATGTGCTGCCTCCGTGGCGTGGAATCGGCGCGGAGCACCGCGCCTTCAGGATGAGTCTCAGCTCACATCCTACCCATGAGTAACCACGTAGGAAACCGGCGCGTCCGGTCTCAGAAGGACTCCAGCGGCTCCGGGTCCAGCAGGGCCACCGTGACGATGGCGGCGCACTTCTCGATCTGCCAGGGTCGGGCGCCGAGGTCCGCGAGCGCGGCGCTGACGCTCTCCAGGTCCAGGACCTCCGGCGGTGACCAGCAGAGCGCCTTGAGCACCGCCGGGGTCAGCAGCGTCTCGGGCATCAGCTCCAGCTCATCGGCGCGGTGGGTCAACCAGTCTCGGGCGGTGCGGTAGCGGCGGAACGCCAGCGGGTTGCGGTCCTTCCATGTGCGCGGTGGCGGCGGTCCGGCCGAGCGCGGCTTGGCCTCTGGCACCTCGTTGTTCTTGGTCCCGGACTCGATCGCGCGCAGCCACTTCGGGGCCTCGCGCTTGGCGGCGCGACCGTAGAAGCCCTTGATCGAGAGCAGCTGGGGCACGGTGCGCGGGACCGCGTCCGCCGCGGCGACCAGCGCGGAATCCGGCAGGATATGACCGGGGGAGACGTCCTTGGTCTCGGCCATGCTCTCCCGCGCGGCCCAGAGCTCACGCAGCACCGCGAGCTTGCGCGGCGACTTCAGCCGGTTGACCCCACTGGCCCGGCGCCAACGTTCGCTGCGCGGGACGGTGACCGGACGGTGCGTGCGCAGATGCTCGAACTCCTGCTCGGCCCAGCTCAGCTTGTCCTGCTCGCGCAGAAGCTGGGTGAGGCTCTCGCGCAGCGGGATCAGCAGCTCCACGTCCAGGGCCGCGTAGCGCAGCCAGTCCTGAGGCAGCGGACGCCGGGACCAGTCAGCGGCGGAGTGTTCCTTGGCCAGACGGACCCCCAGCAGGGACTCCACCACCGCGCCGAGACTGACCCGGGGCAGTCCGCCCAGTCGGGCGGCGAGCTCGGTGTCGAAGAGGCTGTGCGGGTGCATGCCCAGCTCGGCCAGGCAGGGCAGGTCCTGGGTGGCCGCATGCAGGATCCACTCGACGCCGTCGAGGGCCTCCTGGACCGGGGCCAGGGTGGTGAAGGGTTCGGGGTCGATCAGCCAGAGACCGGAGCCCTCCCGTTTGAGCTGGACCAGGAACGCGCGCTGCCCATAGCGGAAGCCGGAAGCCCGCTCGGCATCCACGGCCACCGGTCCGGTGCCGGCGGCCAGCGCCTCGGCGCAGCGCTGCAGGCCGCGCTCGGTGTCGATCACAAACGGAACCCCATCCTCGGGTTCGGTCAGCAGCGGCGGCGGTCCCTCCTCGGGGGAGTCCATCGGGGTCTCCGGCACTGCGTCAGTTCCTCCTGATATGTGGCAGGGCGATCACTCCATCGGGCAGCGGCGGCAGTCCTGCGAAGGAGCAGACCATATCGGCCCATGCCTGCAGGTGGGAGCCGAAGCCGGTGCCGGTGGGGCTCCATGAGGCGCGCAGCTCCACATCGTTGCTGGGCAGTCGATTCTCCATGCTGCCGAAGCTCTCAGAGAGGATCCGGGTGGCCGTGCCGCCCGCATGACTGTACTCCACCCCGTGCTGGGCCAGGGAATCGCAGAGCCAGGTCCAGGCCACCGAGCCCAGCAGCGGATCGTTGCCCATCTCGGCGTCGAGCTCGGCGCGGATATAGATCACCACCCGGAAGGTGCCGCCCCAGGCCTGCTGCCCGGCCGGGTCGTGGAGCAGGATGAAGCGCCCGGTGGCGAGCACCTCGGTGTCCTCCGGCGCGGGGCGCAGCCGGGTGACCGGGTGCGAGCCCAGGCCGGCCTCGCCGTGGGCGTGCACCTCAGCGCGCAGCGCCACCGCGAAGGGCGCGAGCTTCGCCGGGGCCGGGACCTCCTGGACCAGCGCCTCGGGGCGCGGCGACGCCCGGCGCAGGCTGCTCAGCGCACGCAGGAACGCATCCGGGAGCCCCTCGATGCCGGTGGCACCGTGGGGCGGCTCGGACGCGCCGCGTCCTGCGCCCTGCTGGTCGGGTCCACCCAGGGGACCGAAAGCTGTCACGTGCCAAGAGTAGGAACAACCCCCAGCTTGACGTGCCAGGCGCGCCGCGCGCACTCCAGCAGGGCGTGGATCTGGGCGTCGGAGGTGTCGAAGGAGCACATGATGCGCAGCACCGGGTTGCCGCTGGGGGCGGTGTCCCAGACGTGGATCAGGTAGCGCTCCCGCAGCGCCTGGGCGATTCTTGCCGGCACTTCGGGGAATGTGGCGTTGACCTCGGTGGGCCGGGACAGCGTGACCCCAGGGATCTCGGCGAGCAGGCGGCCCAGCTTCGCCGCCTGGGCGTTGGCGTGGCCGGCGTTGCGCCGCCACAGGTCGGTGCCGAAGAGCTCCAGCAGCTGAGCGGAGATGAACCGCTGCTTGCTCGCCAGCTGCATCGAGAACTTCTGGATGAACTCGGTGCCCGCCACCCGCTCCGGATCGAGCACCACCACGGCCTCTGCCGCCATCGCCCCGTTCTTGGTGCCGCCGAGACTGAGCACGTCCACGCCGACGGCGGACGTGATCTCACTCAGCGAGCACCCCAGGGCCGCGGCCGCGTTGGAGATCCGCGCACCGTCGAGGTGGACTCCGAGCCCGTGGGCATGGGCGAGATCGGCGACCCCAGCGATCTCCTCGGGCGTATAGACGGTGCCCAGCTCGGTGGACTGGGTGAGGGTCACCGCCAGCGGCTGGGCAGCGTGCACGAAGCCCAGGGCCTTGAGCTCGGCCTGCACGTCAGCCGGGGTCAGCTTCCCGTCCGGGGTGGGCCGGGGGAGCAGCTTCACGGTGCCCACCCGCTCCGGCGCGGCGCCCTCGTCGTTGTTGACATGGGCCTGGGCGGAGCAGATCGCGGCACCCCAGCGCGGGAGCAGCGCTTGCAGCGCCACCACATTGGCTCCCGTGCCGTTGAAGACCGGCAGGATCTCTGCCTTGTGCCCGAAGGTCTCTTTGATCACTTCACGCAGCTGCGTGGTGACCGGGTCCGCGCCGTAGGGCAGCGCCGCGTCGGCATTGGCCCGACCCAGGGCGGTGAGGATCTCGGGAGAGACCCCGGCAACGTTGTCGGAGGCGAAGGAGGCATCGAGCACCGGATGCGTCGTGGTCAGCGTCACCGCTCAGCTCTCGGAGGCTTCGTGGAAGTCCATCGAGATGGAGTTGATGCAGTAGCGCTGGTCGGTGGGGGTGTCGAAGCCCTCGCCGGTGAAGAGGTGTCCCAGGTGGGAGTCGCAGGAGCCGCAGCGCACCTCGGTGCGCTCCATGCCCATGGAGGTGTCGCTGAGGTAGCGGATGTTCGCATCCGCGGCCGGCTCGAAGAAGCTGGGCCAGCCGCAGCGCGAGTCGAACTTCTCCGTAGAGGCGAACAGGTGGGCGCCACAGGCCCGGCAGGAGTAGGTCCCGGCGGCCTTGTTGTCCCAGTACTCGCCCGTATAGGCGCGTTCGGTCCCGCCCTGCCGGAGCACCTGGTACTCCTGCGGGCTGAGCTTCTCGCGCCATGGGTCGGTGCCGGTTCCGGGGTTCTGGTGCTCACTCATGTCTCTATCTCATCACGTTCTGCGCGCCCGCGTAAGCTGTGCCCCATGACGTCCAGGTTCAAGCAGCCCGTCGCCGCCGCGGCGCGGGCAAACGCCCTTGTCCACCGCACTGCACGGGCCTTGAGGCCCGCGCGGGAATCCGCGCCGCACACCCCTTGGATCCGGGCCACGAGCCTCGGCGTGGGGGCCGGCCTGGCCGCCGGGATGACCCTCGCCGCCGGAGCCTCCGGCCTCGCCGGATACTTCGCACGCGCCGTGGTCACCCCGGTGCGCGAGCGGGCCGAGGATCTCGAGATCCTCGCCGTCACCCGCGGACCGGAGGGGGATGAGGTGATCCTGCCGATCACCGCGGAGACCGTGGTGGACGGGACCTATGGCTTGTTCTTCCATGGCGGGCGCTCACTGGCCCGGATCGGGCCGATCACGGCGCTGGAGCCCAAGGGCGGCACCGTCACCCGTCCGGTGGAGAAGGTCTACGGCGGGGACCTGCGCACCGCGGTCCGCGGCTGGTGGACCTCGGTGGTCTACCTGAACCCCGCCGACGCCGGGTTCGCCAGCGAGGAGGTGGTGATCACGCTGCCCGGAGGGCCGTCACCGGCCTGGCACGTGGCCCCGCAGCCGATCCCCGCGGGACTGCCCGCAGACCATCAGGGTCCGCTCACCGGGCGCAACGTCTGGGCGATCGGTGTCCATGGCCGCGGCAGCAACCGCACCGAGGGGATCCGGGCGCTGGCCGCGACCTCGGCGCTGGGGGCTGAGACGCTGCTGATCTCCTACCGCAACGACGGCGAGGCCCCGGCCGCGGCAGATGGCCGCTACGGCCTGGGAGTCACCGAGTGGGAGGACGTGGAGGCCGCCATCGAATTCGCGCTGGCCCGCGGGGCCGAAGACATCATCCTCTTCGGCTGGTCCATGGGAGGCGCGATCAGCCTGCAGACCGCTGACCGTTCCCGCTACGCGGAGTACATCCGCGCCCTGGTGCTCACCGGTCCGGTGATCGACTGGATGGATGTGCTCGCCCACCAGGCCAAGGCCAACCGGATCCCCGACGTCGTCGGTCGCCTGGGCCAGTGGTTCATCTCCAACCCGGGCGGACGCCGGGTGACCGGGCTTGCCGCCCCGGTGGACCTGCAGGCGATGAACTGGATCGACCGGGCAGACCAGCTGCGCGACCACGTGCTGATCATGCACAGCGTGGATGACAACATCGTGCCCTTCGGGCCCTCCCGGGACCTTGCCCGGAAGAACCCGAAGGTCACCTATGTCTCCTTCGCCCAGGCCCGGCACGTCAAGGAGTGGAACCACGATCCGCAGCGCTGGGACTCCACCGTGATCGACTGGGTGAGCGACCTGTTCAGCCGGCCTGCGCCGGGGCAGACTCGGCCTGGTGAGCCCGGATATTCCGTTTGATCCGACCCAGCATCGCCGTCATCCCGCGCAGCCGCAGCGGGGTGATCGCCTTGGACAGGCCCAGGCGCTCGGAGAGGTCCTCCGGGACCGCGAGGATCTCCTCGTAGCGCAGCCCGTCCAGACCCTCATGCAGGATCGCCGCGAAGCCTCGGGTGGTCGGCGCCTCCCGGGCAGCGGCGAAGAAGATCGCGGCGGTCCCGGCGGCGTCGTCGTACTCCAAGGTCAGGAAGAGCGGAGACTGACATTCCACCACCTCTTCCATCTGGTCATAGCTGTTGCGGTAGCGCTCGGGCAGCTCCGGCAGCTCGCGGGAGAACTCGAGCAGCAGCTCCAGCTTCTGCCGGTCCTCGAGCTCGGCGAACTCCTCGACCACCTCAGCCAGCTGCTCGGGCAGCACCCGGGCGCCGGCATCACCGGGCTGCGAGGCAGGCTGTGCCTCCTGGTCCTGGCTCATGCGCCGGGCACCTCGCCGGGCTGATCTCCGGTGGCGATGGGCAGCCGCACTGCGTTGCCCCATTCGGTCCAGGAGCCGTCGTAATTGCGCACGTTGCCGTAGCCCAGCAGGTGCTGCAGCACGAACCAGGTGTGCGAGGAGCGCTCACCGATCCGGCAGTAGGCGATGACCTCCTCGGCCTTGCCCAGGCCGGCCTGCTCGGTGTAGATCTCCTCCAGCTCGGCCCGGGAGCGGAAGGTCCCGTCCTCATTCGCGGCCTTGGCCCACGGCACCGAGGCCGCGGAGGGGATGTGGCCCCCGCGCAGCGCTCCCTCCTGCTCGTAGCCCTCCATATGGGTGCGCTCCCCGGAGTACTCCATGGGGGAGCGGACATCGATCATCGGCTTGCCGAAGTGGGCGAGCACGTCTTCGCGGAAGGCGCGGAAGGTGGAGTCATCGCGCTGGGACGGCGCGGGGTAGCTCACCTGAGCCGGGGCGGTCACCTCGGTGACCAGCTCGCGGCCCTCGGCGGCCCACTTCTGCCGACCGCCGTCCATCAGGCGCAGATCCGCATGCCCGAAGAGGGTGAAGACCCACAGCGCGTAGGCGGCCCACCAGTTCGACTTGTCCCCGTAGAAGACCACAGTGGTGTCCGGGGTGATCCCCTTGGCGGCGGCGAACTCGGCGAACTGCTCCGGGCCCAGGAAGTCCCGGGTCACCGGGTCGTTGAGGTCGGTGTGCCAGTCGATCTTCTGAGCTCCCGGGATGTGCCCGGTCTCGTAGAGCAGCACGTCCTCGTTGGATTCCAGCAGCACCACCGAGGGGTCCTCCTTATGCTGGGCCACCCATTCGGTGGAGACCAGGGCGTCGGGGTGGGCGTACTGGGAGAAGTCTTTTTCTTCGGTCATGATGCACAGAACCTTCCGTCGTCACTGGGTCACCTTCCAGGATAGGGAATCAGCCGGTGAAACACGCAGTCGTAGGTAGAGTGGTCATATGCCGTCAAACGCCACTCCGCTGAGTCAGCGGACCCCCCAGCTGGGAGTCGGTCAGCTCCTGGAGGGCCTGAAGCCGTCCTTCCGCTTCGCCGAGGTCTCCTTCGACTCCTACATCCCGGATCCTGCGCACCCCTCCCAGGAGAAGGCGGTGACCGCGCTGCGCGAGTTCTCCGCCTCCGTGGGCGCCAGTCAGGGCGGCGGCGGCTTCTTCGGCAAGCTCTTCGGCCGCGGCCCAGCCCGCGCGCAGGCGCCTGCCGGGATCTACCTCGACGGCGGGTTCGGAGTGGGCAAGACCCACCTGCTGGCCTCGCTGTACCACTCGGTGGAAGGGCAGCGGGCGTTCGGCACGTTCGTGGAGTACACCAACCTGGTCGGCGCGCTGTCCTTCCGCCGGACCGTGGACGTGCTCAGCGACTACTCCCTGGTCTGCATCGATGAGTTCGAGCTCGATGATCCCGGTGACACCGTGCTGATGTCCCGGCTGATGCGGGAACTGGCCGACGCCGGGGTCAAGCTTGCCGCGACCTCGAACACGCTGCCCGGGTCCCTGGGGGAGGGCCGCTTCGCCGCCGCGGACTTCCAGCGCGAGATCCAGGTGCTCTCGGATCAGTTCGCAGTGATCAAGGTCGACGGCGAGGACTACCGGCATCGCGGACTCCCGGAGGCCCCGGCGCCGCTGAGCTCAGCCGAGGTCGAGAGCTTCGCCGCCGAGAAGTACCCCGAGGCTCGCATCGCGGTGGACGACTTCGGCGCGCTCTGTGAGCACCTCAGCGGCGTGCACCCCAGCCGGTACCGGCAGCTGGTGACCGACATGGACGTGCTGGTGCTCAAGGACGTGGAGACCATCGAGGGTCAGGCGCTGGCGCTGCGCTTCGTGGTGCTGGCTGACCGGCTCTACGATCAGGACATCAAAGTGGTGGCCTCCGGCAAGCCCTTTGATGAGCTGTTCACCGAAGAGATGATGACCGGTGGGTATATGAAGAAGTATCACCGCACGGTCTCCCGGCTCACCGCCCTGGCCCGCGCCGGGCAGATGGGGGAGACCGCGCTCTGAGCCGCAGCGCCACCACCAGCGCTTCCAGATCCGGCCGGGACGGTTAACAATGTGTTCATGCACACCTGATGAGCTGGCAGCAGCCGCATCTCGAGAAAGGCTGATCTGATGAGTGACCCGATCTTCCAGGTCGACGGCACCGCGCGCAAGAACCTCCGGGAGTTCATCGACGAGCTCCGCGAGGGTGGATACACGGTGCTGGACGGGCACACCCCGGACCCGGATCTGATCGACCCGCAGGGCCGCGCGGTGGAGACCTGGCACGAGAACTACCCGTATGAGAACCGGCTCTCCCGCGACGTCTATGAGATCGAGAAGTACCACCTGCAGGTGGAGCTGCTGAAGTTCCAGTACTGGGCCGAGGACTATGGGCTCAAGCATGTGATCGTCTTCGAAGGTCGCGACGCCGCTGGCAAGGGCGGGACGATCAAACGCTTCACCGAGCACCTGAACCCGCGGACCGCACGCGTGGTCGCCCTGAACCGGCCCTCGGACCGGGAGCTGGGCCAGTGGTACTTCCAGCGCTATGTGGACCACCTGCCCACCGCCGGGGAGATGGTCCTCTTCGACCGCTCCTGGTACAACCGTGCCGGAGTGGAGCGGGTGATGGGCTTCTCCTCGGAGCAGGAGTATGAGCTCTTCATGCGCCAGGCCCCGCAGTTCGAGCAGATGCTCGTCGACGCCGGCATCCATCTGACGAAGTTCTGGTTCTCGGTCACCCAGCAGGAGCAGCGCACCCGGTTCGCGATCCGGCAGATCGACCCGGTCCGGCAATGGAAGCTCTCACCCATGGACCTGGAGTCCCTGGATCGTTGGGAGGCCTACACCGAGGCCAAGGAGGAGATGTTCCTGCGCACCGACACCGACCACGCGCCCTGGATGACGATCAAGTCCAATGACAAGAAGCGGGCCCGGTTGAACGCGATGAAGTGCTTCCTCGCCCAGTTCGAGTACGAGGGCAAGGACCATGAAATCGTCGGCGGGCCCGACCCGCTGATCGTGCGCCGCGGCCGCGATGCGGTGGGTGACTGACGCCCATCCGCCGTGCCCGGTGTGGGCCTGGGTCGGCTGATCTGCTGAAGCGGTAGAGTTGCAGTGCTCGCCTCGGGGACACCGAGGTTCACGACGGCGGGATCCCATGTCAGACCTCCGGCGCGCCCGGGTGCACCGTGGACGGGGACCCGCATCGCTGCGGTCCGCGACCGATGCCCGTTCCGCACCGCGCCGTGAGGAACTCTGACTGACCTCGACGAAGGAGAATGCATGAGTGCCCATATCGGAGTGACCGGCCTGGCCGTCATGGGAGCCAATCTGGCTCGCAACCTGGCTCGCAACGGCTACACCGTCGCGCTGCACAACCGCTCGGTCGCCCGCACGGACGCCCTGCTGCAGGCCCACGGCGGAGACGGCGACTTCGTGCGCACCGAGACCCTCACCGAGCTCGTGGAGTCCCTGGAGCGACCCCGCCGGGTGCTGATCATGGTCCAGGCCGGCGCCCCGGTGGACTCCGTGATCGCTGACCTGGTGCCCCTGCTCGACGAGGGCGACATCATCATCGACGGCGGCAACTCCTTCTACGAAGAGACCCGCCGCCGCGAGGAGAGCCTGCGCGCGAAGAACCTGCACTTCGTCGGCGTCGGAGTCTCCGGCGGCGAAGAGGGCGCGCTGAACGGTCCCTCGATCATGCCCGGCGGCTCCAAGGAGTCCTACGACACCCTGGGCCCGATGCTGGAGAAGATCTCCGCGAAGTACAACGGCGAACCCTGCTGCGCCTGGATCGACACCGACGGCGCCGGGCACTACGTGAAGATGGTGCACAACGGCATCGAATACGCCGATATGCAGGTCATCGGCGAAGCCTTCGACCTGATGCGCTCCCTGGCCGGGATCGAGCCCCGCGAGCAGGCCGGCGTGTTCCGCGAGTGGAACACCACCGATCTGGCCTCCTACCTGATCGAGATCACCGCCGAGGTCCTGGAGCAGGAGGACGAGGTCACCGGTCGTCCCCTGGTGGACGTGGTCGTGGACTCCGCGGGTCAGAAGGGCACCGGCCGCTGGACCGCGATCTCCGGGCTGGAGGTGGGTTCCCCGGTCACCGCGATCGCAGAGTCCGTCTTTGCCCGCTCGATCTCCTCCCAGCGCGAGCTGCGCGCGGTCACCAACGCCACGTTCAGCGCCGGGATCGATGAGACGCTCTCGGCCACCGAGAAGTATGGCAGCGCTGAGGACCGGCAGGACTTCGTGGAGGATGTGCGCAAGGCGCTCTACGCCTCCAAGCTCGTCGCCTACGCCCAGGGCCTGGACATGCTGGTCGCCGCCGGCGAGGAGTTCGGCTGGGACCTGGACCTGAAGGCCATCGCCTCGCTCTGGCGCGCCGGCTGCATCATCCGCGCCGATCTGCTGGACACCATCATGAAGGCTTACGACGCGCCGAAGGATCAGCAGCCCAAGAACCTGCTGCTGGCCCCGGAGTTCAACGAGGCGATCAACGAATGCCTCCCCGCCTGGCGGCGCGTGGTCGCCGCCGCGGCGACCTACGGCGTTCCCGCCCCGGTGTTCTCCTCCTCGCTGTCATATTACGACAGCCTGCGCCGGGACCGGCTCCCGGCCGCGCTGACCCAGGGTCTGCGCGACTACTTCGGCGCGCACACCTATAAGCGCGTGGACAAGGAAGGCACCTTCCACACCCAGTGGTCCGGTGACCGCAGCGAGATCGACGCCTGACCCGCTGGGTCCAAGGACTGACTCCGAACATGCGGAGCTGACCCGATGAGCACCAGGACGGCCGGTCTGCTCGCCTCGGTCGGCGCCACGATTCCCGTGGTGGCCGCCCCGATGGCCGGCGGACCGAGCCGTCCTGAGCTCGTTCTGGCCGCTGCTGCAGCCGGAGGAGTGGGATTCCTCGCCGCGGGGTACAAGAGCCCCGAGGACCTCAGGGTCCAGATCCAGCAGGTGCAGCGCGCCACCCCACGCTTCGGGGTGAACCTCTTCGTACCGAACCAGGTCCCGATCGAGCCTGCGGAGCTGGATCGACACCGCGCCGCGGTCCAGCGCTGGCTGAGCGATCATGCCCGGACCGGCGGAGACTGGGCGGGCGAGGTGGAGCTGCCAGAGATCAACAGCCTCGCCGGAGTGATCAGAGCTACCGGGGCCCCGGCAGTCGACGAAGCCCCTGCAGTCACCGCAGCACCCGCAGAGGTCTGGGATGACTTCTGGGAGCAGAAGCTTCAGGTGCTGGAGGCCGATCCGGCGCCACTGATCAGCCTGACCTTCGGACTGCCCTCCGCGCGGGACCTCGCACGGCTGCAGGCCACCGGGGCCAGGGTGCTGCAGACCGTGACCTGCGTCGCGGAGGCTGAGAGCGCTGCCCGAGCCGGGGTGGACGGGCTGATCGTCCAGTGCTCCTCCGCCGGGGGCCACTCCGGGACCTGGACCCCGCGGAAACCACCCGCGGAGGTGGGCCTGCTCGAGCTGCTTCACGCCATCTCGTCCCGCACCGAACTGCCGCTCTGGGCCGCCGGCGGGATCGCCGATGCCGCCGGAGTCCGTGCCGCCCTGCACGCCGGGGCGCAGGCTGCGGTGCTGGGCACCGCGCTGCTGCGCTGCCCCGAGAGCGGGACGCATCCGGCGCACCAGCAGGCCCTGGCTGATCCTCCGGGGGTGCCGGAGACCACCCTGACGACGGCGTTCTCAGGCCGTCCGGCGCGAGCGCTGCGTAACAGCTTCACCGACGCGCTGACCACGTCGGCGCCGTCGGGCTTTCCGGCCCTGCACCAGCTCAGCGCCGGACTGCGCCGAGCGGCGGGTGCCGCCGCAGACCCGCACGGGCTCAATCTCTGGGCCGGAACCGGGTTCGCCGCGGCGCGGCCGGACCCGGCCGGTGAGGTGATGCGCCGCCTGGCGGGCGACCACCGGGTCTAGCGCGCAGGGCCTCTGGTCAGCGATCGGAGTCTCTGGGGCTTGAAGCCGCGGCCACGGCTGAGAACCTTCAGATGAAGATGGCCGGGTCCAGTGCGTACTCTGCGGGGTCCACGTGGGGCTTGCGCTCGGCCACACCGCGCTGTCGCGCCTTGGCCGGGACCCCGGTGAGGATGGAGTTCGGCGGGGAGGACTTCACCACCACGGCGTTGGCGCCCACGGCGGAGCCGGCACCGATCTCCACGGGTCCGATGACCTTGGCCCCGGCACCGACGACCACGCCGTCGCGCAGGGTGGGGTGGCGCTTGGTCTGTTCCAGGGAACGTCCACCGAGGGTGACTCCCTGGTAGAGCATGCAGTCGTCACCGATCTCGGCGGTCTCCCCGATGACCACACCCATGCCGTGGTCTATGAAGAAGCGCCGCCCGATCTGCGCACCAGGGTGAATCTCGATGCCGGTGAGACCACGGGTCAGCTGGGAGAGCGCGCGCGCCGGGGTCTTCAGGGGGCGGCGCTGCCACATCTTATGGGCGACCCGGTAGGACCAGACCGCGTGCAGGCCGGAATAGACCAGCACCACCTCGGCGGTGCTGCGCGCGGCGGGGTCATGTTCGCGTGCGGCTTTGATGTCCTCACGCAGACGCTTCAGTGGGCCCAAGGTGGGTCAACCTCTTTCAAGGGTTCAAACAGCACGAGTTGAGCTGCACGATTCGGACAGCAGGGATCTGGCGGTCTCGGTGATGGCCGAGTCCCCGCGGCGGGCGGCGATCAGCTTGCTCGCTCGCCGCGGGGACTCAACCGTCTCAGCCGCGGATGTCTTCGTAGAGCAGCGTGGAGATGTAGCGCTCACCGAAGTCACAGGCGACGGTGACGATGAGCTTGTCCCGGTTCTCCTCCCGGGAGGCCAGCTCCAGCGCCGCCGCGACGTTGGCGCCGGTGGAGATGCCCCCGAGGATGCCCTCGTGGGTGCCGAGGTCGCGGGCGCAGCTGACGGCCTTCTCGAGGTTGGCCTGGTAGACCTCGTCGTAGATCCCCTGGTCCAGGATGTCAGGGACGAAGTTGGGACCGATGCCCTGGATCTTGTGCGGTCCGGCGGTGCCGCCGGAGAGGATCGGGGAGTCCTCGGGCTCCACGGCCACCAGGTGGATCCCGGGCTTGTACTCCTTGAGTCGGCGTCCGGCGCCGGTGATGGTGCCGCCGGTGCCGATGCCGGCGATGAAGACGTCCACTTCGCCGTCGGTGTCCCGCCAGATCTCCTCGCCGGTGGTGCGGTAGTGCACGGCCGGGTTGGCCTCGTTGGCGAACTGCCGGGCCCAGATGGAGTTCTCGGTCTCCTCCACGATGGACTTGGCCCGCTCCACCGCGCCGCGCATGCCTTCCGCGCCGGGGGTCAGCACGATCTCGGCGCCATAGGCGCGCAGCATCACGCGACGCTCGGTGGACATGGTCTCGGGCATGGTGAGCACCACGCGGTAGCCGCGTGCCGCCCCGACCATGGCCAGGGCGATCCCGGTGTTGCCCGAGGTGCCTTCCACGATGGTGCCGCCGGGCTTGAGCATGCCCGAGTCTTCGGCGGCGTCGACGATGGCGGCGCCGATGCGGTCCTTGATGGAGCTGGCGGGGGAGTAGAACTCCAGCTTCATCGCGATGTTGCCCGGGAGGTCCGCGCCCAGGCGGTTCAGCCGCACCAGGGGGGTGTTGCCGACCGCCTGTGTGATGTTCTCAAGAATCTTCGCCATTAGTGGGTGGACCTTTCTTCCTCGGGTTTCAACCATGAAGCATAGTCTCTGCGGAGTTTCGCGACCTTGGGGTCGATGATGACTTGACAGTATCCGACATCGGGACGCTGGGCGTGGAAGTCCTGGTGGACCTCCTCGGCCTCGAAGACCCGGCCCAGTGGTTCCAGCGTGGTCACGATGGGACGGTCGAAGGAGGCCTGGGCGTGGGCGATCGCGGCGGAGAACTCCTCGCGCTGGGCGTCGTCGGTATAGAACATCGCCGAGCGGTACTGGGTGCCGACGTCGTAGCCCTGCCGATTCAGCGAGGTCGGATCATGACTGGAGAAGAAGACGCTGTAGAGGACCTCGTCGGGCAGCACCTCAGGGTCGTAGCTGATCTCCACGGCCTCTGCGTGGCCGGTGCCGCCGGAGGCGACAGCCTCGTAGATGGCCGGTCCGGAGCCCCCGGTGTAGACGCTGCGCACATGGTGGACTCCGCGCAGTCGGCGCGCGAGGGAATCCAGGCACCAGAAGCAGCCGGCGGCGAGCACCACGGTCTTGAGAGAGTTGTCCATGGCCAGCACAACCGTCCGTGTCCCAGGCTCTATTCCTGAACCGGAACCTGTAGAAATGAGTCATGTCGCCCAGCCCCGCCCAGCATGCAGACGAGACCACTACCGAATCCCAGGTGCCGACCCTTCAAGAAGTGCTGGACACCGCGGAGGAGCTCTGGCCGCGGTCGCTGGCGGAGAACTGGGACGCCGTGGGTCTGGTGACCGGGCGGCGTGACGCGCTGGTGCGCAGGATCCATTTCGCGGTGGACCCGGTGCGCCCGGTGATCGAGGAGGCCGCCAGCTCCGGAACCGATCTGCTGATCACCCACCATCCGCTGCTGCTGCGCGGTGTCACCTCGGTGGAGGCCGGGCAGTTCAAGGGAGAGATGGTGCACCGGCTGATCGAATCCGGCTGCGCTCTGCTGACGGCTCATACCAACGGGGACTCGGCGATCGGCGGGGTCAACGACGTCCTCGCCGGAGCGCTGGGGATCGAGGACACCATGCCGCTGACCCCGGCTCAGGAGGGCCTCTCCACCGAGGGGCTTGGGCGCATCGGGACGCTTCCGGAGCCGTTGACGCTGGGGGAGTTCGCCGCCCGGGTGTTCTCGGTCCTGCCTTCTGTGGCCGGCGGGGTCCGCGTGGCCGGGGATCGCGATGGGCTCATCCAGCGTGTGGCGCTGTGCGGCGGCGCCGGGGACTCGCTGCTGGGGACTGCGGCCGAGGCCGGGGCTGATGTCTTCCTGACCGCAGATCTGCGGCACCACCCGGCCTCGGAGGCCAGAGAGGCCGCGGGGGAGGAGCGTCCCTATCTGATCGACGTCTCACACTTCGCCTCGGAGTGGCTCTGGCTGCCCACCGCAGCGCAGGCGCTGCACCAGGCGCTGACCGATCGCGGCTACGATGTGGAGGTTGCCGTGAGCGGCATCAACACCGACCCCTGGGACTTCGTGCTCACCCCGGGCCACTGAGCCGCCTGCGGGGCTCGCTGTTTGAGATTCAAGACCTGTACTGACCTGAAGGTGCGTGAGCCATGACCACTTTGTTCGTCGAGGCCGACGGCGGAAGCCGCGGCAATCCCGGAATCGCCGGCTCCGGCGCCCTGGTCCGCAATGAGGCGGGGCAGATCCTCGCCACCAAGGCCACCCCGCTGGGGAAGGCGAGCAACAACGTCGCCGAGTACACCGGGCTCATCGAGGGACTGCGGCTGGCCCGCGATCTGGACCCGGAGGCGTTCGTGGAGGTCAAGCTGGACTCCAAGCTGGTGGTGGAGCAGATGAGTGGGCGCTGGAAGATCAAGCACGAGGACATGAAGCGCCTGGCCGCAGAGGCCTCCACCATCCTGCCACCGACTCAGGTGCGCTACACCTGGATCCCGCGCAAGGACAACGGCGACGCCGACGCCCTGAGCAACGAGGCGATGGACGCCTCCGCCGCTGGGACCGAATGGGACCCGAGTAGGAGTCGGATCCGCCCGGTGGGCTGAACCTCCCACGTCCGGCGCAGCTCAGCTGGAGTGCTGAGGAGCACCAGAACAGGCCGCACAGACCACTGGATCCAGATTCGAACCAGGGGGCCGCAATCGTCAGCATCCCCGTGACAGGCAACCTGAGTCGAACTGGGTTCGAATGACCCAATGATAGTGACAGTTTGAACTGTCACCTATCGCTGCGACAGTCCCCTCTGGCGGATACCGTCAACGGCTGCGCCAAGGCCGCACTGATCCAAGGACCCGTGCTCGCTGGGCGATGCTCGCGACGCTGCGTCCAGCTTGGAGCAGGTCCAGCACTCGTCGCGGGAGCTCCGCGGGGCAGCCTGTGCACCCCATCTGGTCCTACTGCGCTCAGGACATACAGAATCCTGAAATCCGGACTCCTCGGAAGCCTGGACATACCCGTGCATGCATGGAAACCCAGGGCGGTTCAGCGATTGCAATGTGTTACGCTTCACAATCTATCGCTGGTGTATCACATCCAAACGCCAGACGCGCATGCTCAACGACACAAGTAGGGGAGCGCTATGCCGTTCTACAACACTCGTGAGACCTTGGTGCCCGAGATGCTTTCGGCCATGACGCACATTCTTGAATTAGAAGAACTTGAGACTTCGGAAGGCACAACAGTTCTCGTTGGAGCTTCCTCACAGCGAGATCCATCTCGCGTCGCTGTCATCTCAGGTGGTGGGTCCGGTCATGAGCCCGCCCATGCCGGGTTCATTGGCGAGGGAATGCTGGATGCGGCCGTGCCCGGCGCAATCTTCTCCTCTCCCTCAGTGACCTCTGTGCTTGAGGCTATCCGACATGTCTCCGGTACGGCAGGGTGCCTGCTGGTGGTCAAGAATTACACCGGTGATCGACTGAGCTTTGGACTTGCTGCTGAGCGCGCGCGTCAGGAGGGCTACGAGGTCGAAACCGTCCTGGTTGCGGATGATGTGGCACTCCCTGGCTTCGAGCAGCCGCGAGGTCTAGCCGGCACGGTATTGGTGCACAAAGTGGCGGGAGCCGCGGCGTCGATGGGCAAGGATCTCACCGAGGTGGCAGAAGCTGCGCGCCAGGCGGCGGGGTCGATTCGGACCATCGGACTGGCGCTTGGACCGGTTCAGTTGCCAGGCGACGCACCTGATCTCGAGCGTGGGGCCGAACTGGGCATGGGGATCCATAACGAACCTGGCGCGAAAACCATCTCTGTTGACAGTGCTGCCGACGCGGTCGCACGGGCTCTCGAGAGTCTGGAGATCGACGCTGAGTCCGAGTCCATGGTGCTTATGCTCAACGACCTCGGAGGTTGTTCGGTACAGGAGGGCCTTGTTCTCACTCACGAACTGATTCGCCAGATTGGTCCGAACCGAATTGCGCGCTTCATCGGACCGGTGAGGGCCATGACATCTCTTGGAATGCAAGGTTTCTCCGTCACGGCCATGTCTGCAGACGACGCCCTGGTAGCTGCACTGGAGAGAGCGACTGCTGCCCCTGCTTGGATGGCCCCGAAGAAGGTCAAAGAATCGCCTCGCCGGGTGAAAAGCAGGCAGGAGGAGCAACGAAGTGCACCTATGGAGGTTTCCTCCGGAAATTATATTGAAGAGAGGGTCCGACAGGGCTGCTTGACTCTGATCGAGATGAAGGCGGTACTCGACGACCTTGACAGGTCCACCGGAGACGGCGATGCGGGAACAACATTCCGTGCGGGGGCCGAAGCTGTTCTCGCGGACCTTGATGCGGGCACGCTGGGATTCGCAGACCCTGCCGCGGGGATGAACCGCGTAGCAACAATCCTTGAAACCCGAATGGGCGGCTCATCGGGAGTTCTTCTTGCGATACTCACAACCGCAATGTCAGAGGCGTTGGCCCGAGACGCTGACTGGGCAGACGCTTTAGGTGCCGGGCTCAACGCGATGATGCATCATGGCGGCGCCGAAGAGGGACACTCAACCATGGTCGACGCCATTGCCCCAGCGCTCAGGGCCTTGGAGGCGGGTGGCAGCCTGGTGGAAGCCGCCCGAGACGCGGAAGCAGGTGCACGCGGAACGGCCGAATTTGCAGCGCGGGCCGGTCGAGCCGCGTACGTTCCTGAAGCCGCCTCGATCGGCGCTGAAGACGCGGGAGCCAAAGCAGTTGCCGCCCTTCTCACCGCTATCAGCAAGAACTGAAGAGTCTTCACACTCGAGCGTGAAGTTCTGCTCGATGGCTGTGTTCCTACTGCGAGCGACGGCCTAGAGCCCCACACCCGCCTGTCATCGGCTGCTCGACCGTTTTCGCGACAGGCGCCGGGGACGCCCGCAATCCATGCACTCGGCATCCGCAAGCCTCGGTCTGACACGCGGGTCCAGGTGTTCCATGAGGGACTGGGCAGCCTCTCAGACCAGGACGACGACGGCGACCCACCCCGAGGAGGGGAGGGTCGCCGTCGTCGTCTTCAGGCTTGGACGCGTGCCGGTTCGGCGCTCAGCGAGCCGCCGCGGTGGCGCCGTTGTTCACCGAGGCGTCGCGCGGCTGCACCTTGGGGTACTTCACCGGGGCGCTGCCGGTCATGTGCTCGAGCACCCGGACCACCTGGGCGGAGTATCCGAACTCGTTGTCGTACCAGACGTAGAGGATCGCCTGTTTGCCGTTGACGATGGTCGCCAGACCGTCCACGACCCCCGCCGCCCGGGTGCCTACGAAGTCGGTGGAGACCACCTCGGCGGAGTCGATGTAGTCCACCTGCTTGTGCAGCGGGCCCTCCAGGGATTCACGCCGCAGGAACCGGTTGAGCTCCTCCTTGGTGGTCTCCCGTTCCAGCTCCAGGTTCAGGATCGCCATCGAGACGTCCGGGGTCGGGACTCGAATGGCGTTGCCGGAGAGCTTCCCGGCGAGCTGAGGCAGCGCCTTGGCCACCGCCTTCGCGGCGCCGGTCTCGCTGATCACCATGTTCAGCGCCGCCGAGCGACCGCGCCGTTCACCCGGGTGGAAGTTATCGATCAGGTTCTGGTCATTGGTGTAGGAGTGCACCGTCTCCACATGGCCGTGGTCGATCCCGTAGGCCTCGTCCATCAGCTTGGCCACCGGGGTGATCGCGTTGGTGGTGCACGACGCCGCGGAGATGATCGTGTCCTCCGAGCTGATCTGGTCCTGGTTGACCCCGAAGACGATGTTCTTCAGGTCCCCCTTGCCCGGAGCGGTCAGCAGCACCCGGGAGACGCCCTTGGCCTGCAGGTGCTGGCTGAGCCCCGCCTCATCGCGCCAGCGCCCGGTGTTATCCACCACTACGGCATTGCTGATCCCGTGGGCGGTGTAATCCACTGCGGCAGGGTCCGAGGCGTAGATGACCTTGATGAAGGTGCCGTTGGCGATGATCGCCTGGTTCTCCTCATCCACCCGGATGGAGCCTTCGAAGGGTCCGTGGACCGAATCCCGTCGCAGCAGCGAGGCGCGCTTGGCGAGGTCATCCTCAGCGCCCTGGCGCACCACGATCGCGCGCAGCCGCAGCCCGGAGGCGGAGGATGCGTTGCCCACGATGATTCGGGCCAGCAGTCGACCGATCCGTCCGAAGCCGTAGAGCACGACGTCGCGCGGCTCGATCATGCCCTCGCCGCCGCGGCCGATCACCTCGGCGAGCTCTTCACGCAGGAAGGTGTCCATGTCCCCGGTGGCGGAGTAGGCGGAGTTCCGGTAGCGGGAGTTCAGCCGGGCCACGTCGATGCTGGCGGCACCGAGATCAAGGGTGGTCAGTGCCTGCACCAGGGGCAGCGTCTGGGAGACCGGAAGCTCGGTCTCGTCGACCTGGCGGGCGAAGCGGTGGGCCTTGATGATCTCGATGGCGGACCGGTTGACCAGTCGGCGACCGTAGATCCCGGTGACCACATTGTTCTCTCGGTAGAGCTTGCCCAGCAGAGGGATCATGGCCTCGGCCTGGGACTCTCGGTCGATCCAGCTGCGCAGTTGTTCGTCTGCTTCAGTGGTCATTATTGGACGTGTCCTCACTCGTCTAGACGTCGTTGTCTACGTGGACCCATCGGGTGCTCGGTTCTGGCGAACACCGCGATGTGTCCGTAGGCGAGTCTAGCCGAACCGGGCTGGCTCGGCGCCGGAGGGCACGGGGGAGTGGGTGGGGGACGGGTCGGTCGATAAGCCGGGTTCTGTCGGCCACGGTGATTGCTCACCGAGGCGGACCATCATCCATCTGGGCCTCGTGTTGCCACGGACCTCAAGCGGTCAACCCGGATGCTCAGGCGGGCAGCCCTCAAACACATCCTGTTCGACCTTGCACCGGATGGGGTTTGCCTAGCCGCCCCAGTCACCTGGGGCGCTGGTGGTCTCTTACACCGCCGTTTCACCCTTACCAGCGACGACGAGCGCCGCCGGCGGTCTGTTTTCTGTGGCACTGGCCTGCGGGTCACCCCGAGTGGGCGTTACCCACCATCCTGCCCTGTGGAGCCCGGACTTTCCTCGGCCCGAGGCAGTTATCCGCCGTCTCCGGCGGGCCTCAGTCTCGAGCCGCGATGGTCTGACCGACCCGTCCCGGACCACCATGCTACGGGATTCAACCCCGGACTCCGCGCCCAGCGGCGCAACCCGGGCGATGACGCGCAGGAGCCCTTGCTAGCCTTGCCCGGTGCTGATCTTCCTGCCGCCCTCCGAGGGCAAGACGCCTCCGGCCGATCCCGGCGCCCCGCCGATGGACCTGGACCGCCTCACCCTGCCCGAGCTCGAGACCGCACGCCGCACCGTGATGGATGCGCTGATCCAGATCAGCGGCACGGAGCAGGCACGCGAGGTCCTCGGCGTGGGGGAGAAGGTGATGCCGCAGGTACGCGCCAATACCGAGCTGGCGCATGCTCCCGCGGCGCCGGCGCATGCGATCTACACCGGGGTGCTCTTCGAGGCGCTGGACCCCGCCTCGCTGAGCGCCGAGCAGCTGGAGCGGGCCTCCCGGCAGGTGCTGATCTTCTCGGGCCTGTTCGGGGTGACGTCACTCACCGATGAGATCCCCGCCTACCGACTCTCCATGGGGGTGGCTCTGAGCGCACCCGGAACCGGTCAGGGCCCCGGCGCCGCGCCGGCGCACTCCGCGCCCGGGCGGCTGGGCCGCTTCTGGAAGAGCGCCCTGCACCAGCCGCTGTCCGAGCTCATCGGGGATCAGCTGGTCGTGGACTGCCGTTCCAGCTCCTACGCCCAGGCGCACCGGCCTGCGCCGGAGCAGACCCTGATGGTCAACGCCTTCACCGAGCGGGAGGGTCAGCGCAAGGTCATCACGCACTTCGCCAAACATGCCCGCGGCCTGCTTGCGGGAATGTTGCTGCGCGCCGACGGAGCAGAGCCTGGAACCATCGACGACGTCGCCGAGCTCGCCTCCCAGCGGTGGCGGGTGGAGCTGCGCCCCGCCACCGGGCGCTCCCCGCACCAGCTGGACCTGATCGACTGAGGACCAGCGGGCCGCGAGGCCCATTAGCAGATTCTCCGCCCCGCCGACTAGCCTGGGGACCATGGCAGAGTTTATTTACACGATGATCAGCGCCCGCAAGAAGGTGGGCGACAAGGTCATCCTCGATGACGTCACCATGTCCTTCTACCCCGGCGCCAAGATCGGCGTCGTCGGTCCCAATGGTGCCGGCAAGTCCACCATCCTCAAGATCATGGCCGGGCTCGACGAGCCCTCCAACGGCGAGGCACGTCTGTCCCCGGGGTACTCCGTGGGCATCCTGATGCAGGAGCCGGCCTTGAACGAGGACAAGTCCGTCCTGGGCAACGTCCAGGAGGGTGTCGGTGAGATCTACGGGAAGCTGCAGCGCTTCAATCAGATCTCCGAGGAGATGGCCAACCCGGACGCCGACTTCGACGCCCTGATGGCGGAGATGGGAACCCTGCAGGAGGCCATCGACGCCGCCAATGCCTGGGACCTGGATTCGCAGCTGGAGCAGGCCATGGATGCGCTGCGCTGCCCGCCCCCGGAGGCTGACGTCAGCGTGCTCTCCGGTGGTGAGCGCCGCCGCGTGGCGCTGTGCAAGCTGCTGCTCTCCAAGCCGGACCTGCTGCTGCTCGATGAGCCCACGAACCACCTCGACGCTGAGTCCGTGCTCTGGCTCGAGCAGCACCTTGCCGACTATGAGGGTGCCGTGCTCGCCGTGACGCACGATCGCTACTTCCTGGATCACGTCGCCCAGTGGATCTGTGAGGTCGACCGCGGTCGCCTCTACCCCTATGAGGGCAACTACTCCACCTATCTGGAGAAGAAGCAGGCTCGTCTGAAGGTCCAGGGCAAGAAGGACGTCAAGATGGCGAAGCGACTCTCCGAGGAGCTGGAGTGGGTGCGCTCCAACGCCAAGGGCCGCCAGACCAAGTCCAAGGCCCGTCTGAACCGCTACGAGGAGATGGCCGCCGAGGCCGAGCGCACCAAGAAGCTCGACATGGACGAGATCCAGATCCCACCGGGTCCGCGCCTGGGCACCCAGGTGATCGAGGCCGAGAACCTGCAGAAGGGCTTCGACGACCGTCAGCTCATCGACGGGCTGTCCTTCTCGCTGCCGCGCAACGGCATCGTCGGAGTGATCGGCCCCAACGGCGTCGGCAAGTCCACGTTGTTCAAGACCATCGTGGGCATGGAAGAGCTCGACGGCGGCAAGCTCGCTGTGGGCGACTCCGTGAAGCTCTCCTACGTCGATCAGTCCCGTGCCGGGATCGATCCCGATAAGAGCCTGTGGGAGGTCGTCTCCGACGGGTTGGACTTCATCCACGTCGGCGCTGTGGAGATGTCCTCGCGGGCCTATGTCTCGGCCTTCGGGTTCAAGGGACCGGACCAGCAGAAGAAGGCCGGCGTGCTCTCCGGCGGTGAGCGTAACCGGTTGAACCTTGCGCTGACGCTGAAGCAGGGCGGTAACCTGCTGCTTCTCGATGAGCCCACCAACGACCTCGACGTGGAGACCCTGGGCTCCTTGGAGAACGCGCTGCTGGACTTCCCCGGCTGCGCCGTGGTCATCTCGCACGATCGCTGGTTCCTGGACCGTGTGGCCACCCACATCCTGGCCTGGGAGGGCACCGATGAGGACCCTGCCAACTGGTACTGGTTCGAGGGCAACTTCGAGTCCTACGAGCAGAACAAGGTGGAGCGCCTCGGTGACGACGCGGCCCGCCCGCACCGGGTGACCCACCGCAGGCTCACCCGCGACTGAGCGTCGCAAGGCTCAGCCACACTGACCGGCCCGCCTGCGGACACCACCTCGGTGTCCGCAGGCGGGCCGAGTCGTTCCCCCTGAGGGCGAGTCCCTGGGACACCGCGCACCGGCTCAGAACGGGGCCTTCTCCGTCTCTCGCGCCTCCTCGGTGCTCGGGCTGTGCTCCGAGTCCCCCGAGTCGGAGGAACTGGCGGCTACGCCCCAGACCGAGTCCGCGGCCGAGCTTGGGGACTCGCCCGATGACTCACCCGCGGTCTCCGCGTGTTCCCCGGTCCCGCCGCGGGAGCTGTCCTCCCCGGAGCTGGACCCGCCCAGTCGGGTGAAGGACCCCGAGCCGAAGGTCAGGTCATGGCCCACCGCCTCGGCGTCGATCTCCACCGAGGTCCCGCGCTGACCCTTCTCGTTCTCCCACTGCCGCACGCGCAGCCGACCCGTCACCAGCACCGGGTCTCCTTTGCTCAGGCTGCTCTTCACGTTCTGGGCCAGCTGCCGGAAGGCCGAGACCGTGTACCAGTTGGTCTCCCCGTTCACCCAGCGTTCGGTCTTGCGGTCATAGCGCCGAGGAGTGCACCCCAGACGGAAGTTCGAGATCGGCAGTCCCTGGGGCGTGATGAACTCGTCCACCTCGCCGCCGAGGAATCCACGCACCGTGATCGTCTCGCTCATTGTTCTGCTCCATCTCTGTCACGGCCGGTCATGGACGGCACGGCGTGCCCAGCCCCGCCGCGGGCCGTGGCAGTCGGGGACGGGGTCCGCTCAGTCTTCGCGCTGCGGACTCCCGGTCGCGGATCCGCTGCTCGGGTGTGCACAGCCCGAGAACCGGTGGCGTGTCGCACCGATCTGGGGAAAAGCCCGCTGTCCTGAGCAGGTAGACTCTCTGCCTGGACCTGCTCAGGATGCTGAGACTCTGCGTGTCCACGCCTCGGTAGCTCAGGGGATAGAGCAGCGGCCTTCTAATCCGCCGGTCGGGGGTTCGAATCCCTCCCGGGGCACTTGTCCACATCGCATAGACTCCAGATGGCCGCCGTCATGACGGCGGCCGCTGTGCTGTATCTGCTCCACTCCCTGCTGCGCTTCCGCAACTTCGAGGCCAAGGGCTACGACCTGGGCATCTTCGACCAGGCGGTCCGCCAGTACGCGCTGTTCAAGGCCCCGATCGTGCCGATCAAGGGTGAGGACTTCCACCTGCTGGGAGATCACTTCCACCCCATCATCGCCGCCTTCGCGCCGCTGTATTGGATCTGGGACGACCCCCGGGTGCTCAACATCGGCATGATCGCGCTGCTGGTCTCCACCGCCCTGCCGGTCTACCTGGTGGTGCGCCGGTGGTTCAGTCACCTGCCCGCGCTGCTCGCCGCCGTCGCCCTGCTGCTCTTCTGGCCCTTCCAGGCACTGGTGAACTGGGACTTCCACGAGATCGCCTTCGGCGTCCCGCTCATCGCGTGGGTGATCTGGGCCATCGAGCGCCAGCGGATGTGGCTGGCGGTGGGTCTGGGTGCCGTGCTGCTGCTGGTGCGCGAGGACATGGGCGTGACGCTGATCGCGCTGGCGCTGGTCTTGGCGTTCAAGCGCGCCTGGCTGCCCGCCCTGGTGACCGCCGCCCTGGGCGTCTTCGGCTACTGGTTCGCGGTGGAGCTTGTGATTCCGCACTTCTCCGCGGCCGGGGAGTTCGGTTACTGGGAGTTCACCGCTCTGGGCCCCAGCGCCGGCGCGGCGATGCTGTTCCTGCTGACCCAGCCCTGGAACGCCGTCGTGATCCTCTTCGATGACCCGGCCAAGGTGGGACTCTGGGCGCTGCACTTCCTGCCGCTGCTGCTGCTGCCCTTCGCCTCGCCCTATGTGATCCTCGGCGCACCGATTCTGCTCTCCCGGCTCTTCAACGACCGGGCCAACGTCTGGTCGGTGATCTACCAGTACGACGCGATCCTGGCGCCGATCTTCCTGCTCGCCGGGTTCGACGTCGCCCGCCGGATGATCGCACGGTGGCCTCGGCTGCGACCGCTGAGCGTGGGACTTCCCGTCACGGTCATCACGGTGGGCCTGGTGGGCACTCTCGCGTTTCCCGGCGTCTTCCCGCTGCAGCGCACCGTGACCGGGGACAACTGGACCATGGGGGAGCGGGCGTTGGCCCACCAGCAGGTCACCGACGCGGTGCCCGATGGGGTCTGTGTCGAGGCCGCGGACACCGCGGTGCCACATCTGGTGGACCGCACCTCGGTGGGACTCAACGGAACCACCGATGAAGACGCGCTGACCTGGATCATCATCGATGACACCGTGGAAGAGCTGGGCGGGTCGAACCCGTTGAGCCCAGAAGAGGCCTTCGCCCGGGCTGAACGGCTGGGCTTCGAGCCGGTCATCGAGGACGCCCAGGGTCTCTGGCTGCTGCACCGAGACGCACCGGCGAGCAGCGCTGCGACGCAGGATTGTGCGGAATACCTGCGGCGATGACCGCGCTGTAGCATAAGGATCGAACCACCCACCCCTCAGCCGCGCCGCGATGTCGCGCGGCGTCATGGAGAGCCACATGTCCACCGACTGCGTCCCTGCGGAGGTCTGCGGACCCGCGCAGACCGGCTTGGACCCGGCGCGCGTGGTCATGGTCAGTCTGCACACCTCCCCGCTCGCCCAGGCCGGGAACCGGGACGCCGGCGGGCTCAACGTCTACGTCAACGCGCTCAGCGCCGCGCTCGCCCAGGCAGGCCTCACGGTGGACATCGTCACCAGCGACGTCGATGCCGAGCACGCGGCGGACTCCGATGGCGTCACGGTGTTGGAGGACGGCCGGCGGGTGCACACCCTCGCCGTGGGAGAGCCGACGCGGTCGCAGAAGGCGCTGTTATACGAGCAGGTCGACGCGCTGGCCACCCGTGCGGTGCGCAGCCTGCAGTCGGTGGACGGCAGCCAGGTCAGCACGATCCATTCGCATTACTGGATCTCCGGACTCGCCGGGATCCAGCTGGCCCAGGCGCTCTCGGCCCCCCTGGTGCACACCATGCACACGATCGCCGCGGTGAAGCAGGAGCTCGACCCTGCGGCCCAGGAGAGCCCACGGCGCAGGCACGCCGAAGCCGGGATCGCGCGGGCGGCCGATCTGGTCACCGCGAACACCGAGCGCGAGGCCGCCGACCTGCAACGGATCTTCGGCCTGGAGGTGGACTCCATCGCCCTGGTGCGCCCCGGCGTCGACCTTGAGGTGTTCCGGCCTCCGGCGGGGATCGATCCCCGGTCCGGGCCGCTGCGTGAGCGTCCCCTGCGGCTGGCCTTCGCCGGCCGGCTCCAGCCGCATAAAGGTCCGCAGGTCGCGGTGGAAGCCCTGGGGGAGCTGCGCAGAATGATGCCCGAGGTGCCGGTGCAGCTGATCGTGGCAGGAAGTCAGAGCGGCGAGGACGTGCTGGACCTGGCGGCCCTCGCGGCGCAGGCCGGAGTCGCCGACGCCGTGCAGGCGATGGCTCCGCTGCCTCACCAGGAGCTCGCGGAGCTCTTCCGGAGCAGCGATGCGGTGCTGGTGCCCTCCTTCAGCGAGTCCTTCGGGCTGGTCGCCTTGGAAGCGATGGCCTGCGGCACCCCGGTGCTCGCCCACGACGTCGGCGGGCTCTCCGCGCTGATCACGCATCGCCGCAGCGGCCGCCTGATCCCCAGTCTGGACCCGAAGCTGTGGGCCGAGCAGATGCGCTGGCTGGTGCTGCACCGGCGCGCATGGAGCCGCTACAGCGCGACGGCGGCCACCCTCGCCGGCGCCTACTCCTGGCAGGCCACGGCAGCGGCCAGCCTGCAGGCCTACCGCAGCGTCCGCCTGCTCACCAGCCGCTGAGCGTCGACTCAGGTCTCCAGGTAGCGCGAGGACCAGGTCTGCGCGTACTTCTTGTTGATCGCCCGGGTGGCCCGGGAGCTGTGCACCAGGGTCTGCTGCATCTTCTCGGAGAGCTTCGGTCGCAGACCCTCCGGCGGACGCACCATGCCCTCCTGGGCGACTGAGGCGACCAGGGCACCATTGCGGCTGTAGATCGAACCCTGCGCCAGCCCCCGGGCGTTCTGAGCGCTGGGACTCTGCTGGACGTAGAGCAGCCACTCGTCGGCGCGGGCATCCCGATGCCACCACATGGCGTGGTCCAGGGACGCCACCTTCATCTCCGGCTTGGCCCAATAGAGCCCGTGACGCCGCAGGATCGGTTCCAGCAGCGTGTAGTCGGAGGCGTAGAGGATCGCCGCCCGGTGGATGTTCGGGTCATCGGGCAGCGGAGCCTTGGTCTTGAGCCAGACCGCGCTGGTCGCGTGGGCATCCTGATCCGCCTCGAGATAGATCGGGCGGTCCACATGACGGATGTCGAAGGGACGTCCATGCGCCCATTCATGCACGATCGGATGCTTGACGTGCCCCACCAGCTCCTGCGGGGGTGCCAGATCCTCGGGGTCGGGGACACCCTGAGGCATCCGGCGCTGGTGGGAGACCCCGGAGGAGGGGCGCTGGAAGGACGCGATCATCGAGAGGATCGGGATCCCGTCCTGATACGCCTGGCTGCGTCGCGCCGAGAAGGACCCGCCGTCGCGCAGCCGCTCCACAGAGACCTGGATCGGCTTGTTCGCGTCGCCGGGGCGCAGGAAATACCCGTGCACGGAGTGGATCAGACGGTCGGAGTCCACCGTGGACATCGCCGCAGTCGCCGCCTGGGCGAGGACCTGTCCGCCGAAGACCCGCCAATAGGCCTGTTTGAACACCGGACCCAGGAAGTGATCCTCCGCGCCGCGGCCGGCGGCGGCTTCGGCATCCTCAGGGTCAAGGTGCTGCAGCTGCAACATGTCCACGAGCTGCTGCACCGAGTCATCGGCGGCGGGCACCTCGTAACGGCGGTCAGGCATGCGACGTCCTTTCGGGCGCGGAGAGGATCAGATTCCTCCACTCTATCGGCCCACCGGCCGCCTGTCGGGGTGCCAGGTCAGATCAACACACCGCGCGCCGATGACTCATGAAGGATCGGGCTTCCCGGTGATCTCGGGCGTGCTGCTTCCGTCGGTGGTGGCGCTGGTCTCGGCGCTGAGCCAGGCGCGGGCTGCTGCCAGGAGAGCCTCCACCGTGGAGTCATTGGCGAGCACGATGCCGTCTTCGTCCGGGTCGAGCGCTTCCAACGTGCTCAGCTGGGACTCCAGCAGCGCCGGGGGCATGAAGTGGCCGCTGCGGTGGGCCAGTCGGGTGTTCAGCCGGGGGATCTCCACGTCGACGTGGAGGAAGACCACGCGCCCGCGGGCGCTGCGCAGCACATCGCGGTAGCTGCGGCGCAGTGCAGAGCAGGTGATCACACTGCCGGTCTCCGCCTGAGCGGACATCCAGTCGCGCAGGGCGTCGAGCCAGGGCCAGCGATCCTCATCGGTCAGCGGTGTCTGGGACGCCATCTTGGCGATGTTCTCGGGCGGATGGAACTCGTCTGCCTCGGCCATCGGCAGGTTCAGCTCGGCGGCCAGGGCCGCCGCCAGGGTGGACTTCCCGGAACCCGATACCCCCATGACCACGAGGTGACAGGGGAGAGCGTGTGCACTCCGGCTAGGCTGAGGTGGAGGGTTCGTCATCGAATTCTTTCCAGCTGGGGGATGGTTCCGGCGCTCCCTGTGACGGGGACCACGTCTCCACTAAGATAACACCTTTCCACCTGAAAGGTGTGATGTTTATGTCTGTGTGCACCAAGGAGGCTCTGTGGCGAACCCTTCCGTAGCCCGCGTGGGTCGGGATGCGATCTCGGAGACCCTCGGGCGCGAGATCGTGGACGGGGCGCACGAAGCCGGCGCTGTGTTCACCCTGGAGTCGCTGCAGCAGCGCTTCGGCGTCTCACGCACCGTGGCCCGGGACAGCGTCAAAGTGCTCGAGTCCCACGGCCTGCTCTACTCCAAGCGTCGTATCGGTCTGGTCGTGACTGCCGCCGAGAACTGGGACGTGATGTCGCCTGCGGTGATCAGCTGGCGGCTCGCCTCAGCCGCCGCCCGCGAGGCCTTCATCGAGCTCACCCAGCTGCGCATCGCTGTGGAGACCGAGGCGGCAGCCCTGGCCGCCACCGGCCGCACCGAGGTCCAGGCGCACCAGATGCTGGATCTCGCCGCCACCATGCGGCGGCTGGGGGAGTCCGAGCAGCTCAGTGAGTTCATCCAGGCCGACATCGCCTTTCACCGGCTGATGCTTCGGGCCGGAGGCAATTCCATGTTTGCGGCACTGGCCGAAGTCGTCGCCGAGGTGCTCACCGGACGGACCAAGCACGGCCTGATGCCCACCCGTCCGATGCCCGAGGCACTCGACGCCCACGACGGCGTCGCCCGAGCGATCGCGGACAAGGACCCGCGCGAGGCCCGCCGGTACATGGAGATCCTGGTCGATGAGGTGCGCTCCGCTCTGGAAGAATGAGCGCCATGACTGACTCGCTGCGATTCGCTGAAGCCGTCTCGCTCCAGGACCTCTCCACCTATATCAAGCGCGCCCGCCGCATCCAGGAGCAGGGGATCCGCCTGCAGGCCGTGGGCCAGGTCCTGGCCGCCTGGGTGCCGGTGATGACCCCGGGTTCGCTGCTGAGCCAGCTGCCCGCCGTGCTGGGGCTGCGCACCGTCGCCCTGGCCGAGGACTCCCGCGCCGATGTCACCGCAGAGCTCAGCTCGATCAGCGAACGGATCGCCCGGATGAACCCCGCCGAGACCGAGCTGGCGCTCCCGCCGAGCCGGCTCAGCGTGCCCTGGGCGGCGGTCACGCCGCCACGCTCGGGCTGGGACCCGCTGGGCAGCCTGCGCGATGACCACCTGCGCGCCCAGGCCCAGTCCGGGATCACCCAGATCACGCAGGCCGTTCCGACCACGGCGGGCGCCGCCGTCGTCGAGCAGGTCCGAGAACAGGTCTGGGGCGCAGAATTGCAGGTTGATGCCGATGCCGCCGCCGAGGCGCAGCCGCTGCAGGACGCCGCCATCCCGGCCGGCGCGGCCTTCGGCGCCCACGCCTTGAACTTCCTCGCCCCGGAGGGCGCGGGGGGAAGCACCGCGGTGCATCGCCGCGGCCGCTGGATCCGGCTGAGCTCCCAGGGCGGCTACATCCTGTGCCGCAGCACCCGGGAGCCGGCCACGCTGTGAGCGAAGCGGCACTCTGCAGGTCAGCTGTTGACTCGGGTTCGCTGCTGACTCAGCTCAGCTGTTGACCATCGAGTGCGCGGCGCGCTCCAGGTAGTCCCACAGGATCTGCTCGTGCAGCGGGGAGAGCTCGGCGGCGTCCACCCCGGCGCGCATGAATTCCAGCCACTTGTCCCGGGCCTGGGCATCGACCGCGAACGGCATGTGCCGCATCCGCAGCCGAGGATGCCCGCGCTGCTCCTGGTAGGTGCGCGGTCCGCCCCAATACTGCTCCAGGAACATCAGCAGCCGATCCTTCGCCGGCTGAAGGTCCGCCTCGGGATACATCGCCCGGAAGTCCTCATCCTCGGCGACATGGTCGTAGAAGACCTCGACGATCGTGGCGAAGGTCTTGCGTCCGCCGACGGCATCGTAGAAGCTCTGCTGTTCCGCGCCTGAGGGTCCCGGGTTGGGCTGCTCGGGGTTTGGCTGCTCCGGGTTGGCCGGCTCAGAGGTGGTCTGTGCTGGAGTGGAGGGCGTCGCGGCCGCCTGGTCTGTGCCCGGGCGGCCGGGAAGTCCGGAGACCTGGGAGGGCGGACGGCCCACCGGGCGCACGGTGGCGATCGGAGCTCCGAGTCGGTTCGAGAACTTCGGGAGCTCGCGGGCGGGCTGGGGCTCTTCTGCAGACATGTTCCTCCTCTGGCGCGGTGCAGGGTGCAACGATACTCGTTCGCGCCGTGTTCCCCGCGAGCCCCGGTCCGCCGGGCGGTCCGCGCCGGCACCCACGGGCTCCCCGTAGGATTGTCCCCGGCACCTGGCCCGAAGCGTCCTCGCCCCCGAAAGGTCTGAGAAGAGATCATGGTAGACAGCATGGAAGTCCACATCGCCACCGATCACGCCGGAATGGAGCTCTCCGCCCACCTGGTGGAGCACCTGCGTGGTCTCGGCTACACGCTCATCGATCACGGGCCGCGCGAGTATGACGCCCTGGATGACTACCCGGCGTTCTGCATCCGCGCCGCTGAGGCCGTGGTGGCCGCTCGCAGCGCCGGGAGGAACGCGCTGGGCATCGTGCTGGGCGGTTCCGGCAACGGTGAGCAGATCGCGGCGAACAAGGTCACCGGCGTCCGGGCCGCACTGGCCTGGAACCACGACACCGCGGTGCTGGCGCGCGAGCACAACGACGCCAACGTGGTCGCCCTCGGTGGTCGCCAGCACAGCCTTCAAGAGGCCACCGGGATCGTTGAGGCCTTCCTCGGCGCGGACTTCAGCGGCGATGATCGCCACGCGCGCCGGATCGGGAAGATCGGCCACTACGAACGCACCCGCGAGATCCTCGACTGATCCATGCCTGAAGGCCATACCCTCCACCGGCTCGCCGCGCAGATCAACACGGTCTTCGTGGGCCGCCCGTGGCGGGTCAGCTCCCCGCAGGGACGCTTCACCGCCGGCGCGCAGCGACTGGACGGGCAGACCCCGGAACATGCCGAGGCCTGGGGCAAGCACCTCTTCGTCCACCTCGGGCCGGAGATCTGGCAGGTCCATTTGGGGCTCTACGGCGCCTTCAGCTTCCGCGGGGACGCGGACTTCGCGGCGGAGACCAGCATCGGAGCCCCACGCGCCGCGGCGGTGACCTTCGAGCCGCACTACGACGCCGAGGGCTGGCTCGTCCCGGAACCGCCCAAGGGTGCGGTCCGAGCCAGCATCAGCGCCCGGCACGGCTGGGCGGACCTCCGGGGACCCGCCACCTGCGCGGTGCTTCAGCTCGCGGACTACGAGAAGGTCATCGGCCGTCTGGGTCCGGACCCGCTGCGCCAGCCGCAGACCGACACGACCCCGCGCAAGGACTTCCTGCGCAACCTCAGCCGGCGCAGGATCAGCATCGCCGCGGCCCTGATGGACCAGGCCGTGATCGCCGGCGTCGGCAACATCTACCGGGCCGAGTCCCTGTTCCTGGAGCAGCTGGATCCGCACACGCCGAGCAACCAGCTGGACCCCGAGCGCGCCGCAGCCCTCTGGGACCGGCTCAGCGAGCAGCTGCGCGACGGCGTGGCCGAGGGTCGGATCCGCACCGTGCGCACCGGCGGCTCCCGTCGGCACTGGGTGTATAAGCACCAGGGGACCGGGTGTCCGCGCTGCGGGACCCTCATCGCGGCGGCGGAGCTGCAGGGCCGTCGGCTCTACTGGTGCCCGGGGTGTCAGCGGGACTGATCCGGCACCGCAGGCCCCAGAGTCTTCGGCGGGATCAGTTCCGCCGGGGTTCCCGTAGAATCACCTGGGTCCGCAGAACATCCATGAGGAGTACATCCCAAGTGTCCGAAAACGCAGCATCGGAAGCCCCGTCCCAGCCCGCAGCACCGGCTGAATCCATCAGCATCACCCGCGACGGCGAGACGGCGAGCATCGAGCGCGGCACCACCGGCACCACGCTCTTCGCCGCGGAGAAGACCACAGTGGTCATGCGGGTCGACGGCGAGCTCTGGGACCTCTCCCGGGAGATCCCGGCAGGCGCCGTCGTCGAGGCTGTGGACATCTCCAGCCCCGACGGGCTCAACGTGCTGCGCCATTCCACCGCCCATGTCATGGCCCAGGCGGTCCAGCAGCTCTACCCCGAGGCCAAGCTCGGGATCGGCCCCCACATCACCGACGGGTTCTACTTCGACTTCGACGTCGCCGAGCCCTTCACGCCGGAAGATCTGAAGAAGATCGAGAAGGCCATGCAGAAGCTGATCAATCAGACCCAGCTCTTCGAGCGCGAGGTGGTCAGCGAAGACCAGGCCAAGGCCGCCATGGCCGAGGAGCCGTATAAGCTCGAGCTGCTCGGCGTCGCCAGCGACGGCAGCAGCGCAGGTGCCGCTGAGGCCGCCGAGGGCGCCAACATCGAGGTAGGCGGCGGGGAGATCACGATCTACCACAACGTGGATCGCCACGGGGAGCGGATCTGGTCCGACCTCTGCCGCGGACCGCACCTGCCCAACACCAAGCTGATCGCCAACGCCTACGCCGTGATGCGCTCCGCCGCGGCCTACTGGCGCGGCAAGGAGACCAACCCGCAGCTGCAGCGCCTCTACGGCACCGCCTGGCCGACCAAGGAGGACCTGAAGGCCTATAAGGAGCGGCTCGCCGAGGCCGAACGCCGCGACCACCGCCGGCTGGGCTCCGAACTGGACCTCTTCAGCTTCCCCGACGAGCTCGGCTCCGGTCTGCCGCTGTTCCACCCCAAGGGCGGCATCATCAAGCGCGAGATGGAGGACTACGTCCGGACCCGGCACATCGAGGCCGGCTTCCAGTACGTGGGCACCCCGCACATCTCCAAGGACGGCCTGTTCCACACCTCGGGACACCTGCCCTACTACGCCGACACCATGTTCCCGCCGCTGCATGTGGATGAGGAGCGCGACGCCGAGGGCAACATCACCAAGCAGGGCCAGGACTACCGGCTCAAGGCGATGAACTGCCCGATGCACAACCTGATCTACCGCTCCCGCGGCCGCTCCTACCGCGAACTGCCGATGCGGCTCTTCGAGTTCGGCTCGGTCTACCGGTACGAGAAGTCCGGTGTGATCCACGGGCTGACCCGGGTGCGCGGCTTCGCCCAGGACGACTCACACTCCTATGTCACCAAGGAACAGGCCCCCGACGAGGTGCGGCACCTGCTGACCTTCGTGCTCTCGCTGCTGCGCGACTTCGGGCTCGATGACTTCTACCTCGAGCTCTCCACCCGGGACGAGGACTCCGAGAAGTTCATCGGCAGCCCCGAGCAGTGGGCCGAGGCCACCAAGGTGCTTGAAGACGTCGCCACCGAGACCGGTCTGGAGCTGGTCGCGGATCCCGGCGGCGCGGCCTACTACGGCCCGAAGATCTCCGTGCAGGCCCGCGACGCCATCGGCCGGACCTGGCAGATGTCCACGGTGCAGTATGACTTCAACCAGCCCGCGCGCTTCGGGCTGGAGTACCAGGCAGCTGACGGCACCCGGCAGGAGCCGGTGATGATCCACGCCGCGAAGTTCGGCTCCATCGAACGCTTCCTCGGCGTGCTCACCGAACACTACGCCGGGGCGTTCCCGGTGTGGCTCTCCCCGGTCCAGGTCCGGGCGATCCCGGTGGCGGAGCCGTTCAACGACTACCTCGCCGAGGTGGTCGCCAAGCTGCAGGCCGCCGGTGTGCGCGCGGAACTTGAAGACAGCAGCGACCGCTTCCCGAAGAAGATCCGCACGGCCTCGAAGGACAAGATTCCGTTCGTGCTGATCGCCGGGGGCGACGACGCCGACGCCGGAGCGGTCTCGTTCCGGTTCCGCGACGGCAGCCAGGACAACCAGGTGCCGGTGGACGAGGCCGTGGCCCGGATCCTGGCAGCGATCGAATCCAAGGAAGGCTGAACCGGCGTGGGGTCCGAAGAGGAGTTTGAACTGGCGGGCGTGCCGGACGCCTTCCAGCGGCTCTGGACCCCGCACCGTGCCGCCTATCAGAAGCGCGGCCAGGACCAGGTCAGCGGTTCCGGGGACTGTCCGTTCTGTCAGGGCCCGCTGCGCAGCGACGAGGAGTCGCTGATCGTGCACCGGGGTGTTCGCTGCTTCGTGCTGCTGAACCTCTACCCCTACAACCCCGGTCACCTGATGGTCTGCCCCTACCGGCACGTTCCGGACCTCACCGACCTTGACGCCGAGGAGTCGGCGGAGTTCATCGCGTTGACCCAGCAGAGCATGCGCGTGCTCCGGGCGACGGCGAACCCAGGCGGGTTCAATCTCGGGGTGAACCAGGGCAAGGTCGGCGGGGCGGGCATCGCGGCGCATCTGCACCAGCACGTGATCCCCCGCTGGAACGGGGACACCAACTTCATGCCGATCATCGCGCAGACCAAGAACCTCTCGCAGACGCTGGGGGAGACCCGTGCCCTGGTGGCCGAGGGCTGGGAGGCGAACCGCTAGATGCTCAACCGCTACGCGCGCGCCTTCTTCGGCGGGCTCTTCACTCCCATCGCCAAAGCCCTGCTCGGGCTGGGCATGACCCCCAACATGGTGACCGTCATCGGGACCATCGGCGTCTGTCTGGGCGCCCTGGTGTTCTACCCCATGGGAGAGCTGTTCTGGGGCACGGTGTTCATCACCGTCTTCGTCTTCTCGGATCTGATCGACGGACTGATGGCACGGATCAGCGGACAGGGTTCGGTGCTGGGCGGCTTTCTGGACTCCTGTCTGGACCGGGTCCAGGACGGTGCCGTGTTCCTGGGTCTGATGATCTGGTTCTTCACCGGGGGAGACCACCTCTGGCTCGGCATCGCGTCCGCGTTCTGCCT
Source organism: Nesterenkonia sandarakina (assembly GCF_013410215.1). Lineage (NCBI taxonomy): Bacteria > Bacillati > Actinomycetota > Actinomycetes > Micrococcales > Micrococcaceae > Nesterenkonia > Nesterenkonia sandarakina. The sequence goes on along the minus strand of NZ_JACCFQ010000001.1, from coordinate 2,520,582 downwards.
GCTGGCAGGCAGCCTGGTCTCCTATGTGCGGGCCAAGGCGGAGGCGCTGGGGTACACCGCCGACGTCGGGATCGCCGAACGCTCCGAGCGGATGGTGCTCACCCTGGTGTTCACCGGCTTCACCGGTCTGGGGCTGCACCCCTCGGTGCTGCTGATCGTGCTGGTCCTGCTCGGGATCGCGTCGGTGGTCACCATCGCCCAGCGCTTCCAGACCGTGATCCGCCAGACCGCCGCCGCGACCGACTGACCCGACGGCCGGCACTCCGCCCGTCCCAGCTCCGCCCGTCCCGCCACGTTTGTCGCATCCCTATGCGATGTCCCATCGCTATATCCGTCCAAATCCATGGGACATGGCACAGAGGTGCGACAGATGGGTGAACAAGCCACAGCGGGGCGTGGGGACACCGGCGGATCGGCGTCGTTGGTAGCGTCAGGGTCATGAGCCACGTCCCGATGCGCACCGCCGGAGTTGATCTGGCCGCCGAGAGCAGGGGAACCGCCCTCGCGGTCATCGCATGGACTGCCCGAAGAGCCTGCCTGGAGCAGCTGACTCTTGATGTCGATGACGCCCAGATCACGCGAGCGGCGCCCGGTGTCGCGAAGATCGGGATCGACTGCGCGTTGGGTTGGCCCGATGAGTTCGTCGGTTTCCTGGTGGAGCACGCCGACCTCCGGGGTGCGCACGTCCCGGACGGTGGCATGGCCTGGCGGCGAACGCTGGCGTACCGGGAGACCGACCGGAATGTGCGCGAGAAGACTGGTCGTTGGCCCCTGAGCGTCTCCACCGACCGGATCGGGCTGACCGCGATGCGCTGTGCAGGTCTCTTGGGACGACTCGCCGCCGAGGGGCTCGTCGTCGACAGGTCCGGCCAGTCCGGTGCCGTGGTGGAGGTGTACCCGGGTGCCACGCTGCGGCTGTGGGGCTGGGTGGTCCGCGGGTACCGCAGAGATCCGGAGGTGCGGCGCGGCCCGGTCCAGCGGATGCAGCGTGAGGCGCCGTGGCTGGACCTCGGGAGGCATGTCGAGCTGATGGTGGACTCCACCGACTGCTTCGACGCCGTGGTGGCCGCCCTCGCGACACGCGCTGCCGCTCTGGGAAGGTATGACCCTCCGCCGCCAGACCAGCAGGCGCGCGCAGAACGAGAAGGATGGATCGTGCTGCCATCCTGTTCGCTCGCAGACCTTCGTCCCGCTCAACCATGAGGCTGCGTCATAATTCCGCCTTCGTACGGTTCTGGTTCGCTTCGACCGTCTCGGACTTCGGCACCTACATCACCACGGTGGCGCTCTCGGTTCTGGTCCTGGTGTCGCTGGGCGGCACCGCGTTCGATCAGGGGCTGGTCAACGCGGCACGCTGGGCGCCCTATGTATTCTTCGGCCTGCTGGCCGGCATCTGGGTGGACCGCTTGAGGCGACGCACGGTGCTCATCGCGAGCGACTTCGGCAGGGGACTGGTGCTGTCAGCCTTATGCCTGTTGGGCGTGCTGGGACTCCTGGAGCTGGGAACCGTGATGGTGCTGATCTTCTGCTTCGGGACCCTGGCGTTGATGAGCGACGCGGCCTATCAGTCCTTCCTGCCACAGCTTGTCCCGAGGCCCCTGCTCACACGGGCCAATGCCCGGCTGCAGCAGAGCGACACCGTGGCCCAGACCTCGGGAAGCGCCGTGGCGGGCGGCTTGGTCGCTCTGGTCACGGCCCCCTTCGCGCTTCTGCTCGGCGCGATCACCCACTTCGGCTCTGCGACTGTCCTGCTCACCCTCAGGCAGGTGGCGGCCGAGAAGCCGCCCGCGGCCACTCCGACATCGATTCGCCGGAAGGTGAGTGAGGGTCTGAGCTGGATCTACCGGCACCCTCGGCTCGGACCCTTGGCATGGTCCAGCCACGCCTGGTTCGTAGGCTCAGCGATGATGGGGGCTGTCCTGCCCGCCCTGATTCTTAACGACCTGGGACTTGGAGCCCTGGGACTCGGGCTGGTGCTCACCGCTGGCGGTATCGGCTCGGTCATCGGCACGCTGCTCTCGGTCTGGATCGGTGAAAGGTGGGGGACTGGCCGGACCATGGTGATTTCCCGGTTCGTCCAGCCCGCGGCGTTGGCGCTGGTGGCTCTCGCCCCCCTTGCGGGCGCGGCCATGCTGGACGGTCCGCTGGTCGAAGGCGCATACGCATCTCCGGCAGACTGGCCGCCCGCGCGCTGGTTGGCCTTCGGGGTCATTGCCGCGGCCCAGTTCGTGTTCTGGGTGGCGATGGGCATCGAGGGGCCACTGGAGATGGGGTACTGGCAGGCCGTCACGCCAGATCGACTCCTGGCACGCATGAGCGCCACCCGACGATCCATCAACAGGGGAATGATCGTCCTCGGCGCTCCGCTCGGCGGAGCCCTGGCCATCGCCACCAGTTCCACCATCGCGCTCCTCTCTGCAGCCGGGGTCATGCTGCTGGCAGTCCTGGCACTGGTCATCTCGGGATTCCTCGGTGCGAGTGTCGAAGCAGACCAACTCACCGACGATGAGGCCCTTGCCTGAGGGACCGACCCCACGGGCACCCAGGCCCGCGACAGGTACTACCTTTTCTTGCCAAAAGTACTACCTGTCTGCCACCATGTGACTGGAAACACATCCCTGTGACTCTGTGCGGTCGCGATGAAGCTTCGACGTTGACGCCATCGACCGCGCACTCCCACTCAGACTTTGCAACGGAGACACCCATGGAAGATTGGACTCAGACACTGGGCACAGGCCCCTTGTTGTCCATTGCTGTCGGCGCGATCGCGCTGATCCTGCTGCTCATCATTCGATTCAAGGTCCACGCGTTCATCACCTTGATCGTGGTCTCGACCCTCACCGCCGTCGTTGCGGGCGTTCCACTCTCGGTCCTCTCTGAAACCTTGACCGATGGGTTTGGAGCCACGCTCGCCAGTGTCGCGATCCTGGTGGCCCTCGGCGCCATGCTGGGACGCCTCGTGGAGCACTCGGGCGGTGCCAAGGCCCTCGCTGAGGCACTGATCTCCCGCTTCGGTGAACGCCGAGCTCCATTCGCCCTCGGCATCGCCTCGCTGATCCTCGGCTTCCCGATGTTCTTCGACGCCGGCCTGGTGATGATGCTCCCGATCGTCTTCGCCGTGGCCCGGCGAGTCACCGGCAAGAGCGTCCTGCTCTTCGGTCTGCCCACCGCCGCCGCGTTCTCGGTCATGCATGTCTTCCTGCCGCCGCACCCGGGACCAGTGGCAGCCTCTGAACTCTACGAGGCCAACCTCGGCATCGTGCTCCTGGTCGGACTCATCATCGCCTACCCCCTCTGGTACGTCGCGGGTTACCTGTGGGGTCTCTTCGTCGGGAAGCGCCTGATGGTTCCGGTTCCCACGATCTTCGGTGAGATCGACGACGATCAGCCGACGAATCCTCCCCGAGTCAGCACCATCGTCTTCCTGCTGCTGCTGCCCATGACGCTGATCCTTTTCAACACCGGCCTCAACAGCCTGACCTCGGTGGGAGTCTTCGACGGCGAGAGCACCTGGGTGCAGGCGCTGTCCTTCCTCGGCACCACCATGATGGCGCTGTTGATCACCGTGATCGTCGCGACCATCGTGCTCGGATACCGCCGCGGGGAATCCGGCACAGCCTTGGAGAAGCTCCTGGACTCGGCCCTCGGCCCGGTCTGCTCGGTCATCCTGATCACCGGCGCCGGCGGAATGTTCGGCGGAGTGCTGCGCGCCTCAGGGATCGGCGATGCGCTGGCGGATTCGCTCAGCGACCTCGGACTGCCGGTGATCGCTGCCGCGTACCTCATCGCGGTCGCGATCCGCCTGGCTCAGGGTTCGGCGACGGTCGCGCTGGTCACCGCTGCAGGTCTGGCCGCCCCGGCTGTGCTCGCGGGAGACTTCAACTCGATCCAGGTCGCAGCCATCGTCCTGGCGACCGCCGCCGGCTCGGTGTTCGCCGGACACGTCAATGACTCAGGCTTCTGGCTCGTCGGCCGACTCATGGGGATGGACGTGAAGGAGACGCTGAAGACCTGGACCGTGCAGCAGGCGCTGCAGTCCGTGCTCGGGTTCCTCCTGGTCGTCGTCGTCTACCTGGCCGCCTCGCTGCTCTGAAAGGAACCGCACCGTGACACGCAGCAACACCGAGAGCAGCGCACCGAACCTTTTCGACATCACGGGTCAGCATGCGCTGATCACCGGCTCCTCGCGAGGCCTGGGCCGGCAACTGGCTCTGGCCCTGGCCAGAGCTGGGGCTGAGGTCACCTTGCATGGTCGCGACACCGCCGCGCTGGAAGAAGCACGTCAAGAGGTCGAGGGCATCTCGGGTCATCCGGTTCACAGCGTCACCTTCGACGTGACGGACGCCGTTCAGGTCCGCAGCGAGCTGGACCGGCTGGTCGAAGAACGCGGGACTCCCGACATCCTGGTCAACAACGCGGGCCTCCAGCGCCGGGCCTCCTTCCAGGATTTCGAGACCCGGGACTGGGACGACGTCGTCGGCTCCAATCTCAGCAGCGTCTTCTACGTCTCTCGCGCACTGGTACCGAGCATGATCCAGCGCGGCTCCGGCAAGATCATCAACATCGGGTCGGTGCAGTCCATGCTGGCCCGCGAGACGATCGCTCCGTACTCCGCCACCAAGGGCGCTGTCGTTCAGCTGTCCAAGGGGATGGCCGCGGATCTGGCCCGGCACGGGATCCAGGTGAACACCATCTCACCCGGCTACTTCGCCACCGACATGAATCGAGCCCTGGTGGCGGATGAAGATTTCAACCAGTGGGTCTGCAAGCGAACCCCGGCAGGACGCTGGGGCTCGCTCGACGAGCTCTCCGGTGCGCTGCTCTTCTTCAGCTCCGCGGCGTCCAGCTTCGTCTCCGGACAGAACCTGTTCGTCGACGGCGGCATGACCTCGGTGGTGTGACGCATGGCTACAGAGAACACCCCCACGGCAGCACCGCTGGAGACGAATCACGCGCTGGTGATCCATGGCGCGCAGAGCTGCCACTGGGAGTCAGTGCCCATGCCGGTCCCGGAAGAGCACCAGGTGCTGCTGCGGGTGGCCTACGTCGGGATCTGCGGCTCGGACCTGCACTACTACCGGGATGGCGCCAACGGCGACTTCCAGGTCCGTGAACCTCTGATCCCGGGCCATGAGCTCTCAGCCACGGTGGCTGAGGATCCAACAGGTGAGCTGCGTGCGGGCACTCCGGTGACCGTGCATCCAGCGCGATGGGGCACGCCCCAGCCCGGCCTGGAGCACGCCCCGAACCTCTGGCCCGGCGGGTCCTACCTGGGCAGCGCGTCCACCTGGCCGCACACCCAGGGAGCCCTGGCTGAGTTCATCGTGGTCGATCGCACCATGCTGCGGGTTCTGCCGGAACAGCTGCCGATCCGTCGCGCGGTCCTCGCGGAACCACTCGCGGTGGCGCTCCACGCCGTTGAACAGGCCCGCTCGGTCGGTGCTCATCCGGAGACCGCACGGATTCTGGTCTCCGGGGTGGGTCCCATCGGCCTGCTGACCGTGGCGGCGCTGAAGGCTGCCGGAGCAGCCCATATCACCGCAACAGATGTGGTTCCCCAGGCTCTGGAACGCGCTGAGCGCCAGGGGGCCACCGTGTGCCTGGATGTGTCCAAGGACAGTGTCCCGGAGCGCTCCTATGACCTGGTCTTCGAGTGTTCGGGAGTGGATGCGGCCATCGCTTCGTCGACCTCGCGCGCTCTGCGGTCAGGCGGCGTCCACGTCCAGGTGGGGATGGTCTCGCCGACGTCGAGTCCGATCGGGCTCTCACGCGTGATCTCCGGGGAGATACGCATCGTCGGGGCCTTCCGATTCGTCCACGAGATCGACGACGCCATCAGGCTCCTCGAGTCGCACTCGGCGATCGAAGACGTCATCACCCATGAGCTGGACCCCAAGGATCCGGGCCCTCTGTTCGCCACCGCGGCGGATCCCAGACTCTCGGGGAAGGTCATCGTCGGGGTGACCGGCACGCCCCAGCCCTGAAGGCCGCCCAGCGGGGTGTGCTGAAGGCTGCACTCGAGGGTGCCCAGTGGGGACACTGGCACCCCGCAGACGCAGCGGCGGCACGCCCGGGGAATCTGATTCCCCGGGCGTGCGGCTCATCCATCCGTCCTAGAGTCCCAGCTGGCGCAGCAGGGCGCCCATGGCGGGGTCCCGGCCGAAGGTGATCCGGTAGGACTCCAGCGGATCTCGGGTGTTCCCGCAGGCCAGCAGCTCGCGGCGCACCTGGGACCCCGCGGCGACCAGCGCCTGCTCGCGCTCCTCGGCGCTGGGGCGTGCACCAAGCTGTTCGCGGTACCACTGTGAGGCGTCAGCGGCGAGCACCTGGGCCCACAGGTAGGAGTAGTAGCCGGCGGCGTAGCCGGATCCGGCGAAGATGTGCTTGAAGAATCCGGTTCCATACCGCGGCGGCACCAGGGGATGATCCAGCCCCCATGCAGCCAGCGCCTGGGCGGAGAACCCCTCGGGGTCCTGCGTCGCAGCCTCGGCCTCCTCCACTGAGAGCGTGTGCCAGGCCAGATCCAGGACCACGGCGGCGATGTGCTCGAAGGTGCTGAGTCCCTTCCCCCAGAGTTCTTCCGCCGGGGGCGTCTGTCCTGCCTCGGCCAGACCCCCGGTGAACAGCTCCTGGAAGATCTCATTGACCTGGGAAGGGAACTCGACGTTGTCCCGCGGCACCGCGGTCCCGGAGAGCTCCTCGAACTCGGCCTCGGCGAGCAGACCATGCAGGGCATGGCCGAATTCGTGGAAGAGCGTGCGCATCGCCGAGGGCGTCAGCGCTGCTTCTTCTCCAGGGGCCGGTGCGGTGATGTTCAGCGCGTTGATCACCACCGGAGAGGATCCGGTGAGGGTGGAGGCCACCGAGAAGGAGTTCATCCACGCCCCGCCGGACTTGCTCGGCCGGGCAAAGAGATCGAGCAGGAACAGTCCGACACCTGCACCGGGCCGCTGCTCGGCAGAGCGCTCGAAGACCTCGAAGCTGCGCGCCCCGGGAGCGAAGCCGGGCAGGTCCTGACGTTCCACCACGGTGATTCCGTAGAGCCGGGAGGCGGCCTCGAAGACGCGCCGCAGCGCCTCCTCCAGGGGTACGGACTGTTCCTGGGTCGCAGGGTCCTGCTGGTTCGAACGGGTCGAATCGGCGGCGGAACGCTGTTTCGCCACGGCCGCGATGCCGAAGCTGATGTCCCAGGGCTGAAGCGAGGCTGCGTCCTCGGACGGGGTCTCTTGAGCCGCGCCATCCAGCGCCGCGCCATCATGCCCCGCACCATCAGGTTCTGCGCCATCAACCACCCCGGCCTCATGCAGTGTCTGCAGCTCGGTGCCGAGCCGGGCCCGCGCGCCGTCGGCGATGGTGCGCAGCATCGCCTCGATGCTGGCTCGATCCTCCGCCGTGCGTGCTGGGAGCACGCTGTCCAGGTGATGCTCGAAACCCAGCATCTGAGCGCGTCGGGCCCGCAGCAGGGCGATCTGCGCGCCGATCTGGCTGGTGGTGCGACCCTGATCATCGGTGAGGGTGCCGCGCGCGGTCGAGGCCTCGTGCAGCCGACGCCGTGAGTCGCGAACGCTCATCCTCTCCAGAGGCGCCTGTTGCACGGGCAGGTTCAGGTGCAGCAGAGCTCCGCTGTCATGGCCTGTCTCCCGGGCGGCGGCCCTGGCGGAGGCCAATTCCTGCTCGCTGAGTCCCGCGAGCTCCGCGTCCTCGGCGTAGTGCACGGCGTGTGCGGCAGCCTCCTGGCGCTGCAGCTGTGCGTAGGCAGTCTCCGCGGCGCTGAGCTCGAGGTTGATCTCTCGCAGCTGCGCCTGGGTGGCTTCCTCGAGCCCCGCCCCGGCCGCCCGGGACTGCTCCAGGGTCTTCGCCAGCATGCGCTGCTGTTCCGGGCTGGCACTGGTCTCACCCTGCCCCAGCGCAGATTCCAGAGCGGAGAGCCTGCGGTAGAGCCCCGGATGCAGCGTGAGCCAGTCCCGATGTCCGGCCAGCCGCTGGGCCAGCTCCTGCTGGACCTGCTGCCGCTCATCCGTGGCGTGTACTGAGAACATGCAGGAGAACGCCCGCTCGACCCGGGAGAGCAGCCGGTGGGAGAGTCCCAGCGGGTGCAGCACGGTGGCCACCGTGGCGGGCGAGTCATCCTCGGCGATGGCCGCCACCACCTCGCGCTGGGCGAGAATGCCGGCTTCGAGAGCGGGCAGCCAGTGCTCGTCCTGGATCAGGGAGAGGTCGGTGAGCCCGTAGTCCAGCGTGCCCTCTTCCAGCAGCGGATTCTGCGAGGGCGGCGGGCCCGTCGTCGTGTTCTGCGCGGCTGAGCGTTGCTCGGTGTGCTCCATGAGACTCAACGTCCTCTCCGATAGGCTGGTGGCAAGACTATACGACGGTTGCTTGAGGCAACTGTTGACTGCCAACACCCTGACGTCATCCACGAGGAGAACCATGGCCGGCCATTCCAAATGGGCCAACACCAAGCACCGCAAGGCTGCTGTTGATGCCAAGCGTGCCAAGCTCAACGGGCGCTATATCAAGCAGATCGAGGTGGCGGCGCGCAACGGCGGCCCCGACCTCGCCGGCAACCCCGGTCTTGAGCTCGCCGTCTCCAAGGCGAAGAAGAACTCGGTCCCCAACGACAACATCGACCGCGCGATCAAGCGCGGCGCCGGCCTCTCCGGGGACAGCGTGGAGTACGAGGAGATCACCTACGAGGTGCGCGGCCCGCAGGGCTCGGCGCTGCTCGTGGAGTGCCTGACGGATAACCGCAACCGGGCGGCCTCAGAGGTGCGCATCGCGGTCACCCGCTCCGGCGGCACCGTCGCGGACCCCGGCTCGGTGGCGTACATGTTCCAGCGCAAGGCCGTGGTGCAGCTGCCCAAGGCTGAGCTGAGCGAGGATGACGTCCTGGCCGCGGTCCTTGAGGCCGGGGTTGAGGACGTCATCGAGCACGACTCCAGCTTCGAGGTGCGCGCCGAGCCGCAGGACCTGCACGCGGTGCTCAAGGGCCTCGAGGAGGCCGGGCTCAGCTGGGACAGCGATGAGGTCGAGTTCGTCTCCGACGTCACGGTGGACCTCGACGTCGACGCCGCCAAGAAGTTCTTCAAGCTCCACGACGCCCTGGAAGACCTCGACGACGTGCAGAATGTGCACACCAACGCCGACCTCAGTGCTGAGACGCTGGCGGCGCTCGAGGCCGAGGACTGAGGCAGGCCCGGCACTCATGGCGATGGCGTCCAGCCCCCACCCGGGGCGTGGCAGCAGCAGCCCGGCAGGATTCGTCTCCGGGACCGCAGGGACCTCGCGGACCGCGCAGCGGATCCTCGGGGTGGATCCCGGGCTGACCCGCTGCGGCTTCGCGGTGGTGGAGATGAACCTGAATCGCACCGGGGAGTCGCTGCATGTCGAGGTCACCGGCACCAAGGCCGCCCAGGATCTCGCGGAGCGGATCCTGGCGATCCAGCGCGCCGCCGAGGTGCTCCTGGATCGATTCGCCCCCGACGTCCTGGCCATCGAGCGAGTCTTCGCGCAGAACAACGCGCCCACCGTGGTGGCCACTGCGCAGGCCTCCGGGGTGATCATCGCGGCGGCCGCCGCCCGCGGCATCCCGGTGGCCTGGCACACCCCGTCCGAGGTCAAGGCCGCCGTGACCGATGACGGCAACGCCGATAAGCAGGCCGTGGCCCGGATGGTGCAGCGGATCCTGAAGCTTCCCGGTCTGCCCACCCCGGTGGATGCCACCGATGCCTACGCGGTGGCCATCTGCCACGGCTGGCGCTCCGGAATCGGTGCGCGGTTCAACATGTCCGGGTCCACACAGACCCACCAGGGCGCCATGACCGCGCTGCAGCGCGCCCAGCAGGCGGCCGGCTCCACGCCAGTCGGCTCGACCTCGGCCAGCGCCTCGGCCAGCGTGAGGTCGGCGGGCGCGAACCAGGCCGGTTCGAAGCCGCGGTCCCCTCGCGGGACCCCGTCTGGGGCCTCGCTGACCCCCGCCCAGCGTGCCTGGATGGAAGCGGCGAAGCGGGCACGCTAGAGTGTTCGAATACATGTTCTAATGGCACCGGGGTCACCCCTGGTCCGTGACCAGTCGCCTGCGGCGACGGTGAGGTGAGAAATGATCTCTTCCATCCGTGGCGACGTGCTCCATGTCGGCACCGATCACGCGGTGGTCGAGGTCTCCGGCTTCGGCCTGCACGTCTCCGCCACTCCGAAGACCCTGGGGGAGCTGCAGCGCGGGACCGAGACCCGGCTGCATACCAGCTTCGTCCCCCGCCAGGACGACGCGCCGCTGCTCTTCGGCTTCTCCGAGCTCTCCGAGCGGGTCATCTTCACCACCCTGGTCTCGATCTCCGGCATCGGCCCGCGGATGGCGCTGGCGGTATTGGCGGTGCACACCCCGCACGAGGTCCACCAGGCCATCGCGGAATCCGACACCGCGGCCTTCACCAAGGTCCCCGGCATCGGGAAGAAGACCGCCCAGCGGATCCTGCTCGAACTCGCCGGGAAACTGGTCATCGACCAGCCGGCCGCGCCCGCCGCCGTCGTCCCCGCCGAACCGGAGGTGGCCGTGCAGGTGCGTGAGGCGCTGATCTCCCTGGGCTGGATCGAGAAGGACGCCCGCCTCGCCGTGGACCGGCTGCTCAGCGCAGAACCCGATCTGGCCCAGGCCGACGTCTCCACCGTCCTGCGGCAGGCGCTGCGCAGCCTCGGGGGCGCCAGGTGAGCGCCGACGCCCCCCGGGAGCTCCTTGGCGCCTCCTCGATGACCGAGGAGCGTGCCATGGAGGCGGCGCTGCGCCCTAAGGCGCTGAGCGACTTCGTGGGACAGCAGACGGTGCGCCGCCAGCTCTCACTGGTGCTCGAGTCCTCCAGGATCCGCGGCACCGCTTCGGACCACGTGCTGCTCTCCGGGCCTCCCGGGCTGGGCAAGACCACCCTGGCGATGATCATCGCCGCGGAGATGAACGCCCCGTTGCGGATCAGCTCCGGTCCCGCGATCCAGCACGCCGGGGACCTGGCCGCGATCCTGTCCTCGCTGACCGAGGGCGAGGTGCTCTTCGTCGATGAGATCCACCGGATGTCCCGGCCCGCGGAGGAGCTGCTCTACATGGCGATGGAGGACTTCCGGGTGGATGTGATCGTCGGCAAGGGCGCCGGCGCCACGTCGATCCCGCTTGAGCTGCCGCCCTTCACCCTGGTGGGAGCCACCACGCGGGCAGGCCTGCTGCCGGGGCCGCTGCGGGACCGGTTCGGCTTCACCGGACAGCTCGAGTTCTACAGCACCGAGGAGCTCGAGCTGGTGCTGCGCCGTTCCTCGGCGATGTTGGAGATGAATGTCGCCTCGGAAGGATTCGCCGAGATCGCCGGGCGCTCCCGAGGCACTCCGCGGATCGCGAACCGACTGCTGCGCCGGGTGCGTGACTGGGCGCTGGTGCACCGCGTGGACCAGGTGGACCGGGCGACGGCGGCCGAAGCCCTGGAGATGTACGAGGTCGACGAGCGTGGCCTGGACCGTCTGGACCGGTCCGTGCTGGAGGCGCTGTGCCTGAGGTTCAAGGGCGGACCGGTGGGCCTTTCCACCCTGGCCGTCCTGGTCGGAGAAGAGACCGAGACCGTGGAGACCGTGGCCGAGCCCTACCTGGTGCGAGAGGGGCTGCTGGCCAGGACACCGCGTGGGCGCGTCGCCACTGACCAGGCCTGGCGGCACCTGGGGCTGACCCCGCCGGACCGGCATCCTGATAGTCTGTCGGGTTGAATGCCCGGCCAGCTCTGGGTGAATTGACCCCCACGCTGGCCGAGAACACCCCGTGACGAGAGATTGGCCCGATCTGTGAACGCTTCGCCCTATTACGCTCAGCTCCTCGCCACCGCAGGAGGGGGCGGACCCGCGCTGGACCCGTTCCTGCTGATCATGATCGCCATCCTGGTGATCTTCATGGTGCTCACCTTCCGCCGCGGGAAGAAGATGCGTGACGAGCAGACCAAGGCTCGCGGAGGCGCCGTGGTGGGCGCCCAGGTGGTCACCGCCGGCGGGATAGTCGGGACTGTGGTGACCCGTGACGAGGAGGCCCAGCGGGTGACTCTGGAGTTCAGCTCCGGGGACCGGGTGGACTTCCTCATCGGCGCCATCCAGCAGGTGGTCGAACCCGCCGCGACACCAGAGGACTGATCCGGCTCCTATGGCTCCACGCACCCCCGTCGCGAGTGCCCGCGGCGCCCTGATCGGTCTGCTCGTGCTGTTGCTCGGCATGGGCGGACTCCTTGCCTACGCGGTCCAGGACGGCCGTGCCCAGTGGGCGCCGCTGCTCGCCCTGGACCTTGAAGGCGGCACCCAGATGGTCCTCTCGCCCCAGGTGGAGGGCGGTGAAGAGATCGACGCCGAGCAGCTCGAACAGGCCGTGGAGATCATCCGGCAGCGCGTGGACGGCTCCGGCGTCACTGAATCCGAGATCGCCACCCAGGGTGCTGAGAACGTGGTTGTGGGCATGCCCGGCGTGCCCGACGAGGAGACCCGGGAGCTGATCCAGGCCTCCGCGAACATGGAGTTCCGGCCGGTGATCCAGGTCGATCAGGATCTGGACTTCCTGCAGCAGTCGCTGCTTGAGAACGAGGACCTCACCGAGGAGGAAGCCGAGGCGCTCGAAGAGGAGCTCTCGGCAGCCCAGGAGGAGGACGAGGAGCCCGCCGCGCAGCCGGAGGACTTCGAGGAGCCCACAGCGGAGCCGGAGAACGGCTCCGACCCGAACTGGATCACCCCAGAGGTCGCCGCCGAGTTCGCGAACTTCAGCTGCAGCACCGAGATCAGCCTCGAAGAGCGCGCCGCAGCGGCCGACGACGAGCCGCTGAGCGCATGTGATCCCACCACCGGCACGAAGTACCTGCTGGGACCGGTGGAGGTCCCCGGGACCAACATCGCCGATTCCAGCTTCGGCATGGAGCAGTCTCAGAGCGGACAGTCCACCGGGCGCTGGGCGGTGACCATCAACTTCGACGCCGAGGGCACCGAGTCCTTCCGCGACACCACCACCCGCCTGGTCAACCTGGAAGCTCCGCGGAACCAGTTCGCCATCATGCTCGACGGCCAGGTCATCTCGGCCCCGACCACCCAGGCGGCGATCGTGGACGGACGCCCGCAGATCACCGGTGACTTCACCGAGGACGAGGCGCGCGGGCTCTCCGAGCAGCTGCGCTACGGCTCGCTGCCGATCAGCTTCGAGATCGAGTCCGAACAGCAGATCTCTGCCACCCTCGGCGAGGAGCAGCTCCGGCTGGGTCTGCTCGCCGGCATCATCGGGCTGGTGCTGGTCGCGGGCTATGCATTGTTCCAATACCGGGCGCTGGGTCTGGTGACCATCGCCTCCCTGGTGGTTGCCGGCGTGATGACCTGGTGGGCGATCGCGCTGCTGGGCTGGAGCGACGGCTACAGGCTCTCGCTCGCCGGCATCGCAGGCCTGATCGTCTCGATCGGTCTGACCGCTGACTCCTTCATCGTGTACTTCGAGCGCGTCAAGGACGAGCTGCGCGAAGGCCGGTCGCTTCCGGGTGCGGTGGAAGCGGGCTGGGCCCGCGCCCGACGCACCATCCTCGCCTCGAAGGCCGTGAACATCATCGCCTCCGTGGTGCTCTACCTGGTCGCCGTGGGCAACGTTCGCGGCTTCGCGTTCACCCTGGGACTGACCGCGATCATCGACATCATCCTGGTCTTCCTCTTCACCCACCCGCTGATGCAGCTGATCGCCCGAAGGAAGTTCTTCGCCGCAGGCAAACCGTTCTCGGGGCTCTCTGAGAAGGAGCTGGGCGTGGACGTGCTCTACCGCGGACGCGGACGCTTCGCGCGCAGCAGCGTGGTCGCGACAGGTCCGGCGGGTCCGATGACCCCCCGCGACTCCACCGCCGACCCAGGCGGGGAGGGGCCCCCGAGCAGTCCGCTGCCTCGCTCGGCCGGCACCCCCGATGACGCTCGGGAGGCCCGGGTCGAGGAACTTCCTGAGATCTCGGAGCTGGAATGGAGCCAGATGACCATCGCCGAACGACGCCGCGCCCGCGCCGCCGCCGCGCGGCAGCGAAGCGCCGAATCAACCGGTGACGGCTCAGCGGTCGACACCGAGGTATCGGATGAGCGCGTGACATCGCGAGAGACCGAGGAGGACCGCTGATGGCTGCAGGATTCGCCAAGACCGGCAACCAGCTCTACACCGGTGAACGGTCCTACCCGTTCATCCAGCGCTCGAACCTCTGGTTCCTGCTCGCCGGGATCCTGGTGCTCGCCTCCATCGCGGTGCCGTTCTTCCGGGGCGGCTTCAACCTGGGAATCGAGTTCACCGGCGGATCGGAGTTCACGGTCTCACAGACCCAGGACACCGACATCGCCATCGGTGAGGACGCCGTCTCCGAGATCTCCGGCCAGGAGGCGGTTGTGACCAACGTCGCGCCGAACACGGTGCGGGTGCAGACCGCTGAGCTCAGCGACACCGAGACCCTGGAGGTCGCTGACGCGCTGCAGCAGGGCTACGGGGTCTCCGCGGAGCAGGTCAGCTCCACCTTCATCGGCCCGGTCTGGGGCGAGCAGATCTCGCAGCAGATGACGCTGGGCCTGGTGATCTTCGTGGTGCTCGTGGCGCTGTACATGGCGTTCTACTTCCGCACCTGGACCATGTCGCTCGCGGCGATGCTGGGACTGGGGTTCGTGGTGATCACCACGGTGGGCATCTACGCGCTCACCGGATTCGAGGTCACCCCCAGCGCGATCATCGGCTTCCTGACGATCCTCTCCTACGCTCTCTACGACACCATGGTGGTCTTCGACAAGATCCGAGAGAACCTGGAGCCGCTGCACGCGCAGAAGGACCAGACGTTCACCGAACGGGTGAACCTGGCGGTGAACCAGACCCTGGTGCGTTCCCTGAACACCTCCGTGGTCGGCATCCTGCCGGTGGGATCGATCCTTTTCATCGGCTCGCTGCTGCTCGGCGCCGGGACCCTGCGTGACATCTCGCTCTCGCTCTTCGTCGGCATCATCGTGGGCACCCTCGCCACGATCTTCGTCCAGGCTCCGCTCTACGCCCGGATGCGGCGCAACGACAAGGACATCAAGGCCCACACCGAAGAGGTGCTCAGGCTGCGCGAGACCCGAGGGGTATACGCGGTCACCTACTCCGGCACCGCGCTGGATGAGTCCGGGCGTCCCGTGGCGTTCCCGCCGCTTCCGGAGCCGGAGCCCGAGGAGGAGCCGGAGGACGAGGACGACTACCAGGTCATCATTCAGGCTCGGCACGAGCACTGAGTCTCAGCCGTCGCTGAATTGGGGCTACAATTGCCGACACGCCGTCTTCAGCATCCCGGCGCAGCCCTAGGGAAAGCAGGTCCGCACTGGTGAACGAGGAACGCCCGGCAGCAAAGGGCATCACGCAGCTCGCCGCAGCGAGTGCAGCCTCACCGCCCGTGGTCCGACGAGCTCGCGCCGTCGGCGTGGTCAGTGACGAGGCATCGTCTTCACCGCTGCTCGAGCCGCTGTTGCGCGCCATGCGGGCCAATGACTCCCAGCAGGACTTCCCCCTGGTCCAGCGCGCCTTCGAGGTCGCAAATCATCACCACCGGGACCAGAAGCGCAAGAGCG
This sequence comes from Nesterenkonia sandarakina, assembly GCF_013410215.1. Taxonomy (NCBI): domain Bacteria; kingdom Bacillati; phylum Actinomycetota; class Actinomycetes; order Micrococcales; family Micrococcaceae; genus Nesterenkonia; species Nesterenkonia sandarakina. The sequence goes on along the minus strand of NZ_JACCFQ010000001.1, from coordinate 2,504,985 downwards.
GTGACCCCTACATCACCCACCCGGTGGCCGTGGCCACCATCCTCGCCGAGCTCGGCCTCACCGGCTCCACGCTGGCCGCCGCGCTGCTGCACGACACCGTGGAGGACACCGCCTACTCCCTGGAGCAGCTGACCGAGGAGTTTGGCACCGAGATCGCGCTGCTCGTCGATGGCGTCACCAAGCTGGACAAGCTCAAGTTCGGCGATGCCGCTCAGGCCGAGACCGTGCGCAAGATGGTCCTGGCCATGGCCAAGGACATCCGCGTGCTGATGATCAAGCTCGCGGACCGGCTGCACAACGCGCGCACCTGGCGGTATGTGGCCGCGGAGTCCAGTGCCCGGAAGGCGAAGGAGACCCTGGAGATTTTCTCCCCGCTGGCCCATCGGCTCGGGATGAACACCATCAAATGGGAGCTCGAAGACCTCTCCTTCGCAGCCTTGTACCCCAAGGTGTATGAAGAGATCGTCCGGCTTGTGGGGGACCGCACGCCGCAGCGCGAGAAGTTCCTCGCCGAGGTGCGCGAGACCATCGCCGATGACCTCAACGACGCCGCCATCTCCGCCACCATCACGGGTCGCCCCAAGCACTACTACTCGATCTATCAGAAGATGATCGTGCGGGGCAAGGAATTCGACGACATCCACGACCTGATGGGCGTCCGGGTGCTCGTGGACACGATCCGGGACTGCTACGCGGTCCTCGGTGCCCTGCATGCACGTTGGAACCCGCTGCCCGGGCGGTTCAAGGACTACATCGCGATGCCGAAGTACAACATGTACCAGTCGCTGCACACCACGGTGCTCGGCCCGGCCGGCAAGCCGGTGGAGATCCAGATCCGCACCCATGAGATGCATCGCCGCGCAGAGTACGGCGTCGCCGCGCACTGGAAGTACAAGCAGGACTTCTCGGCCACCGCCCCAGCCTCGGCGGTGGACCAGCCGACCGGCGGGTCTCTCGCGGGCACCGCGACCCAGCAGTCCCAGGCCACCGAGGACATCGGCTGGCTGCGGTCCCTGGTGGACTGGCAGTCGGAGACCAAGGACCCGGATGAGTTCCTGGACTCGCTGCGTTTCGAGATCAACGCCAAGGAAGTCTTCGTCTACACCCCCAAGGGTGAGGTCATGGCGCTTCCGGCCGGTTCCACCCCGGTGGACTTCGCCTACGCGATCCATACCGACGTCGGGCACAAGACCATCGGTGCCCGGGTGAACGGGAAGCTGGTGCCGCTGAACTCCGAGCTGCAGCACGGGGACTGGGTGGAGATCTTCACCTCCAAGTCCGAGACCGCTGGTCCCAGCAACGACTGGCTGCAGTTCGTGAAGAGCCCGCGAGCCCGGAACAAGATCCGTCACTGGTTCTCCAAGGAGCGCCGTGAGGAGTCCATCGAGCGCGGCAAGGAGAGCCTGACCAAGGCGATCCGGAAGTCTCAGCTGCCGCTGCAGAAGGTGATGAACCCCGAGGTGCTGGACACCGTCGCCAAGCAGCTGCACTACACCGAGGTCGCCGGGCTCTACGCCGGGGTGGGGGAGGAGCATGTCTCCACCCAGAACGTCATCGAACACCTCACCGCACTCTTCGAGCCCGAGGAGGAAGAGTCTGAGGAGCACGACACCACTCCGATCACCTCTCCTGGGACCCCCGCGAACCAGTATTCCGACGCCGGTGTCATCGTCCGGGGTGCGGGCAACGTTCTGGTCAAGCTGGCCCGCTGCTGCACACCGGTGCCACCGGATGAGATCGAGGGATTCGTGACCCGCGGTCAGGGCGTCTCGGTGCACCGCGCGGACTGCCGCAATGTCCAGCAGCTGCGCGAGCAGCCCGGGCGCCTGGTCGAGGTCGAGTGGGCCCCGACAAAGTCCTCGGTGTTCCTGGTCGAGATCCAGGTGGAGGCCCTGGACAGGAAGTCGCTGCTCTCCGACGTGACCCGGATCCTGGCAGAGTCCCAGGTCAACATCCTTTCAGCCAGTGTGCAGACCTCACGGGACCGGGTGGCGATCTCTCGCTTCTCCTTCGAGATGGGGGACCCGCGCTACCTGAACCACGTGCTGAACTCGGTGCGCCGGATCGACGGGGTCTACGACGTCTACCGCACAGTGGGCAAGCGCCGCGAACACTGAGCACCTCATCCGGAAGGGATGTGGCAGGCCAGCAGGGCTGCGATCCGCTCGACGCGTCCGTTCGGGGTGCGACCATGCGGGGTGCGCCCGTCCGGGGTGCGCCCGTCCGGGGTTCGCTCGTCCGGGGTGCGCCCGTCCGGGGCGTGCCCGAGGCTGGGATCGTCCCGGAGCCCCGGGTCTGTGGTGCCGTGTCCTGGCGGGACGACGCCGCGACCGCCGAGCTGTGACTGGATCTGCCGGAGCAGCGCCTGAGGGTGGATAGGTTCGGCCTCACTGAGACAGAGCCGCCGGATCGCGGTCCAGCGCCGGGCCCGGTCATCACCGGGCGCCGATCCAGCTTCCGGTGCTCTCCCCGGGCCTGGTCCTGATCGAGCGCCCGGCGCCGATCCGGCGTCGGTCGCTGTCCTGGTGCGAGGCTGCGCGGGCGGTGCATCGAGCGCGCGTCGGCTGCCCACCGTGCCCAGCCCCAGGAAGAGATCGGCCGCGGTGCGCAGTGGGGTGGTCACCGGAACGCCTTGGAGCTGGCGCTGCTCCTGCTCCGTCAGGGGCACCTGGTGGACCTGCCAGGGGACCGGTCCGGCAGTCCGACGTCGGTAGACCCCCGCCGTGATCACGGTGATCCGCGGCGGTGCGGCCGGTGTTCCCAGGTGGACCCACGCGGCAGACTCCCCGCAGAGCACCGCGTGCGCGCGCAGGCCTCCTGCGAGCAGGGTCCGGCAGGCTTGGGCTCGCAGCGCCGGGGCGTCCGGCAGCGAGCTGGCGGCGTAGAGGTCTCCCAGCAGCGGACGCAGGGCACCCTCATGGACCATGACCTGAAGTTCAGCGGCAGAGAAGTCAACCCCGGCGCGGTAGACCCCCGGGGGCAGGCTCGGCGCGGTGTGGGTTCGCATGCCTTGAGCCTCCCGGAACAGCTGTCGCGAGGCCAGCCCTGCAACTGCGCTGTGGACGGGCTGCGCGCAGAGTCTGATGCGGCGCCGGCTGTGGAGAGCCCGGCCTGGGCCTTCAGCCGGCGGAGACCGTCGTCCCGGGTTCACGGCCCCAGGACTGGCGCATATCCAGGGCGTGGGTCAGGATCTCCACCGCGGCGGCCTGATCGATCCGGGACCGCTGGTCCTTCGAGGCCACCCCGGATGCGCGCATCTTGGAGGCGGCCGAGACCGTGGAGAGACGCTCATCGACCAGGTGGACCGAGGTCTCCAGCTGCGCGGTCGCGATCATCTCTGCCAGCGCAGCGGCGTAGTCACGTGCCTTCTGAGTGGACGGGGTGTCATCGCCGGAGAGCGAGAGCGGCAGCCCGACGTAGACCGCCCGGGCACCCCGGTCCCGGATGATGGTGATCAGCATGCTCAGGTCCGAGGCCCGGTTGGGGTCTCGACGCAGGGTCATCACCGGAGTGGCGATCAGGGCGTCAGGGTCCGAGGCGGCCAGCCCGACCCGGGCGTCACCGACATCGATGCCCAGCCGCACCCCGGCGCGCGCGCTCGGGCCGGGGGAGGCGGCGTTCTGCGGCTGATCAGACACGCTGGCCCACCGCGGCGGTGACTGCCTCCAGGGCCGGCAGGATCTGGGACGCGTCCTGACCGCCGCCCTGGGCGAGGTCGGCCTTGCCGCCGCCCCCGCCGCCGAGCACCGCGCAGGCCCGCTTGACCAGGTCACCAGCGGAGACTCCCTGGTCTCGAGCGGCCTCGGTGGTGGCCACCACGATGACCGGTCGGCCCTTGGACTCACCGGCCACCGCGACGGCGGCCGCGCGGGAGCCGAAGCGTCCGCGCAGGTCCAGCGCGAGCGCGCGCAGATCTTCAGCCCCGGACACGGCTCCGGCGTTATGCGTCAGCACGTCGACCCCACCGGCATCCACGGCCTGGGAGAGCAGCTCCCCGGCCTTGGCGCGCAGCTGGGCGCTGCGCAGCTTCTCCAGTTCGCGCTCGACCTCCTTGAGCTTGGCCAGGGTCGAGGCGATCCGGTCAGGGACCTGGTCCGCGGGGACCTTGAGCATCTCGGTGAGCTGGTTGACCAGGGTGCGCTCGGCGGCGAAGTGGTGGAACGCGTCGAGCCCGACCAGTGCTTCGACACGGCGGTTCCCCGAGCCCACGGAGGCCTCCGACATCAGGGCCAGGGTGCCGATCTCGGCGGTGGCGTCCACATGTGTGCCGCCGCAGAGCTCGCGGGACCAGGCCCCGTTGATCTCGACCATCCGGACCTCGTTGCCGTACTTCTCGCCGAAGAGCATCATCGCGCCCTGCGCCTGCGCCTCCTCCAGCGAGGTGACCCGGGTCTGGACTTCGTAGTTGTCCCGGATGGCGAGGTTGGCGGCGGCTTCGAGCTCCTGTCGAGCGGCGCTGCTCATAGCCGCCTCGGAGGTGAAGTCGAAACGCAGGTACCCCTCCTTGTTGAAGGAGCCGGCCTGCACTGCTTCCGGGCCCAGCACGTCATGCAGGGCGGCGTGGATCAGGTGGGTGCCGGTGTGCGCCTTCTCCGCATCCAGACGACGACGCACGTCGATGGCGCCCAGTGCTTCCGCGCCGACCGGAACCTCTCCGGAGAGCACCCGGGCGCGGTGCACCGAGAGGCCCTTGATCGGGGACTGCACGTCGAGGACCTCGAGTTCGAACCCGTCACCGGTGATCCGCCCGGTGTCCGGGGCCTGGCCACCGGCCTCGGCGTAGAAGGGGGTGGCGTCGAGGACCAGCTCGATGTCCTCCCCGGCCGAGGCGCTGGTGCGCATCTGCCCGTCCACGAGCACGCCGCGGATCCGCGACTCGGTGGTGTGTTCGGTGTAGCCGGTGAAGTGGGTCGGGGAGTCGGCGCGCAGCTCCTGGTAGAGCTGGGTGTCCGCGTGTCCAGACTTCTTGCCCTTGGCATCGGCCCGGGCGCGTTCGCGCTGCTCGGTCATCAGTTCACGGAATCGATTCTCATCGACACCGACCCCGGCCTCGGCGGCCATCTCCAGGGTCAGGTCGATCGGGAAGCCGTAGGTGTCGTGCAGCGCGAACGCATCGGCGCCGGTCACGGCGGCCCCGGCGGTCTGCGCCGTGCTCACAGCCGAGCGCAGCTTCGCGGTGCCCGCAGAGATGGTGCGCAGGAAGGCCTGCTCCTCCTTGACTGCGGTCTGGTGGATCTTCTCGAAGCCGGACTCGACCTCGGGGTAGGTGCCCTTCATCGCGTCCTTGGACACGCTGACCAGTTCGCCGAAGACCGGCTGTTCCACCCCCATCAGGCGCATCGCCAGGATCACCCGGCGGATCAGGCGGCGCAGCACGAAGCCGCCGCCCTCGTTGGAGGGACGCACACCGTCGGAGATGAGCATCAGTGAGCTGCGCACATGGTCAGCGATCATGCGAAGCCGCACGTCATTGGCGTGGTGCGGGTCGGCGGGGTCTTCGGTGGAGGTGTACTCCAGGCCGGCCAGCTCGGCGGCCCGGTCGAGCACCGGACGGACCTGGTCGGTCTCGTACATGTTCTCCACGCCCTGCAGGACCATGGCCAGGCGTTCCAGGCCGAGGCCGGTGTCGATGTTCTTGTTCTGCAGCGGGCCGGCGACCTCGAACTCGGTCTTCGAGTGCACTGCGGAGAGCCGGTACTGCATGAACACCAGGTTCCAGATCTCCACGTACCGGGTCTCATCGGCGGCGGGGCCGCCCTCGATGCCGTAGGCGGGCCCGCGGTCGTAGTAGATCTCGGAGCAGGGGCCGCCTGGGCCCGGCTGGCCGGTGTTCCAGTAGTTGTCCTCGGGGCCGAAACGCTGGATCCTGGCTTCCGGGACACCGACCTGGTCCCGCCAGATGGCGTAGGCCTCGTCGTCGTCCTGGTACACCGTGATCCACAGCCGCTCCGGATCCAGACCGTAGCCGCGCAGCCCGGTCTCCGGGTCTGGCTCGCGGGAGTGGGTCAGCAGCTCCCAGGCCATCGGGATGGCCGTCTCCTTGAAATAGTCGCCGAAGGAGAAGTTCCCGCACATCTGGAAGAAGGTGCCGTGGCGCGCGGTCTTGCCGACCTCTTCGATGTCTGCGGTGCGGATGCACTTCTGCACCGACACGGCCCGCGAGTAGGGCGGCTTCTCGGTACCCATGAAGTAGGGGATGAAGGGCACCATCCCGGCGATGGTGAACAGCACCGAGGGATCCGGGGAGATCAGCGATGCTGAGGGGACGCGCTCATGCCCCTTGGCGGCGAAGTAGTCGTACCACGTCCGGGCGATGTCCTCGGTCTTCATGAGTTTCTCGGGTCCTTTTGCTGATGGTCGCTGCGAGTCGGCCGCGGAAGTCTCATGTCTGTGACTTCTCTGGATCTGCGCCGGGACCAGCTTAGTGGAAACACAGAGCCCGCTGCGGCCTCCGGTGAGGGAGGGCAGCGGGCTCTGTGGGTCTCAGAACGCGGTTCTGAGTGATCCGAGTCGGATCAGCGTGCGTAGAACTCGACCACGAGCTGCTCTTCGCAGGTGACCGGGACCTCTTCGCGCTTGGGCTTGCGGGACAGAGTCGCCTGGAGCTTCTCGATCTCCACGGTGAGGTAGCCCGGGACCGTGGGGAGTGCATCCTGGTGGGTGCCTGCGGCGGCCACCTGGAAGGGCTCGAAGACCTCGGAGCGCTCGTGCACGTGGATCATCTGGCCGGGCTTCACGCGGAAGGACGGGCGGTCCACGCGCTTGCCGTTGACCAGGATGTGACGGTGCACCACGAACTGGCGGGCCTGGGCGATGGTGCGGGCGAACCCGGCACGCAGCACCAGGGCGTCAAGCCGGGACTCGAGCAGCTCGACCAGGTTCTCACCGGTCAGGCCCTCGTGCATCCGCTTGGCCTCTTCGTAGTAGCGCAGCATCTGGGCTTCCCGGATGCCGTACTGGGCGCGCAGACGCTGCTTCTCCTTCAGACGCACCGCGTAGTCGGAATCGGTGCGACGCCGGGTGCGGCCGTGCTGACCGGGACCGTAGGGGCGGCGGTCCAAGTACTTCTGGGCCTTGGGGGTCAGCGCGATGCCAAGGGCACGCGATGCCTTCACAGTACGACGACTGCGCAGAGGTGTTTTGGGCATATTCTGCCTTTCTGTCTTGTCGGCGAATGATGTTTATTCCTGATCGCGACAAACGATCAGGTACCTGGCCTCCGAGATCCGTGGTTCGGAGAGTGTGAGCCGCCGAAGACTCACTGCACTGCGACATCGCACCGGCACACGGGCGCTCCATCAGAGAATCTGGGGGAGCGTCTGTGTGCAGGGATCTCTTCAAGGGGCGCGATGCCTGCCAGACAGCACAACAGCCTAACACCGGGGACGAGAGAACCCCAATCATCCTCAGGATGATCGGGGTTCTCTCAGGCAGGATCTGCGGGAGTGGATCTAGCCGCGCAGCGCCTTGCGGTCTGGGCGGGTGCGGTAGGGGTCGACGCCCTTGGGGATCGGGGGACGGGAGATCGGCAGCGCCGTGAGCCGACGGTCCACCGCGTTGACCTCGTGCTTGGTCAGCTTCTTGTCCAGCTTCTTGATGGTCTTGACCAGCTTCTGCAGCGGAACCTGCTGATCGCCGCGACCTGACTGGATGACGTGGATCGGGACACCGGTGTCCCGAAGGATCGGGCTGAAGCGCTTGCGGGTCTTCTCCACCAGCTTGTTCACCCGACCGGCGGGGCCTTCGGTGATCAGCACCAGCCCGGGCTTGCCCACCACCCGGAAGATCGCGTCCTGGGTCTTGGGGTCCATCGCGACCGGCTCCTCGGTGACGACCCACCCGCGCTTGAGCGTGCTCAGTGCGGCGGCGGCAGCCCCCGGGCGGCCCTCGATCCTAGAGAAGGCGGCCTTCTCGGCGCGCCGGTTCATCACGATCATCGCCGCGAGCAGACCGAACGGAAGCCCGATCAGCAGACCGGTCACCCAGTTCAGCAGCAGCGTGAAGAGCAGGAAGAAGACTCCGAAGGTGGCGAAGAAGGCCAGCGCCATCCACCATCCGATGTTCGGGTCGTAGGAGCGGGTCATGGTGAAGACCTGCTTGATCCGCGCGAAGAAGCCCTCTTGTTTATTGGCCTTCTTGCGGGCCTTACGGTCCCGCTGTTCAGCCTTCTGCTGGGCCTTGAGATTCTTGAGCGCGGCCTTTGCCTCTGCCTTGGAGGAAGCCTTGGAAGGAGTGGAGTCAGCTGGTGCCATAGTGATCTCAGTCTACCGCAGGCTCAGTAGCCCGCAGCGACCAGGGTGGAGGCCTCCTGCTTGGTCGTCCCGGAGGGCTCGATGTGGGCCAGCGCGGCGGGGATCTCCCAGCCCTTCTTCTGCATCGCCTTGGCCCAGAGTGACCCGGCCCGGTAGGAGGAGCGGACCAGGGGCCCGGACATCACACCGAGGAAGCCGATCTCCTCGGCCTCCTGGGAGATGTCGAGGAACTCCTGGGGCTTGACCCAGCGGTCCACCGGGAGGTGCCGCGGGGTGGGCCGCAGGTACTGCGTGATGGTCAGCAGGTCACACCCGGCGTCGTGAAGGTCGCGCAGCGCCTCGGAGATCTCCTCGTGGGTCTCTCCCATGCCCAGGATCAGGTTCGACTTGGTGATCATGCCGTGACCGCGGCCCTGGGTCAGCACGTCCAGTGACCGTTCATAGCGGAAGGCAGGACGGATCCGCCGGAAGATCCTCGGGACCGTCTCGACGTTGTGCGCGAACACCTCGGGGGCGGCTTCGCAGATCCCGGCGATGTTCTCCTCACGTCCGGAGAAGTCCGGGATCAGGATCTCCACGCCGGTGCCCGGGTTCAACTCGTGGATCTTGCGGATGGTCTCCGCGTAGAGCCACACCCCCTCATCGGGGAGGTCATCACGGGCGACCCCGGTCACGGTGGCGTAGCGCAGCTGCATCTCCTGCACCGACTGTGCGACCTGCAGCGGCTCGGACTCATCCACGGCGCCCGGGCGTCCGGTGTCGATCTCGCAGAAGTCACAGCGCCGGGTGCAGGCGGAGCCCCCGATCAGGAACGTGGCCTCTCGGTCTTCCCAGCATTCAAAGATGTTCGGACACCCGGCTTCCTCACAGACCGTGTGCAGGCCCTTCTCTCCGACGCGCTTCTTCATCTCGGTGAACTCGGTGCCGATCTTGACCTTGGTGCGCATCCACTCGGGCTTGCGCTCCACGGGGATCGAGGCATTGCGTGCTTCCACGCGCAGCATGCGACGGCCTTCTGGTGCCACAGTCACTGTGGTGCTCCTTCTGTAGTTCGGGACATCACACAGGTGTCCTGGTCTGCGCCGAAGCCGGGGGACCCGGTGGGGACGGGCGCGTCGTCGTCGTGGTGAAGCAGCCGCGGCAGGGCCCGGCTCAGTTCCTCGGTCACCCGGTCTGCCACGTCTTCAGGGGTGACCCGGCGGCCCAGCTCCGCGCTGATGCTGGTGGTCTTGGCGTCGTTGATGCCGCAGGCGATGATGTTCTCGAAGGGCGCGAGATCGTTGGAGCAGTTCAGCGCGAACCCGTGCATGGTGACCGCGTGATGCACACGCAGTCCGATGGCGGCGATCTTGCGGTCCGGCCCGTCCTCGGTGATCCAGACCCCTGAGCGCCCCGGCACCTGGGTGCCCACGATGCCGAAGTCGTCCTGAAGGATCCGGATCAGGGTCTTCTCCAGGACGCAGACGTAGTCCTTCACCAGCGAGCGATCACGCAGATGCAGGATCGGGTAGCCGACGAGCTGACCACGGCCGTGCCAGGTGATCTTGCCGCCGCGGTCCACCTCCACCACCGGGGTGCCGTCCGCGGGCAGGTCCTCAGGCTCGGTGCGTCGCCCGGCGGTGTAGACGTCGGCATGCTCGAGCAGCAGCACCGTGGAGGGCGCCGTGCCGTCCTGCACTGCCGAGTGCAGCCGCCGCTGTTCGGCGAGGGCCTCGGAGTAGTCGAGAAGCTCAGGATCGAACCCGAGCCTCGTGAATGCGAGCTCCATGACACCAGCCTAGACCGATTACAGGCTGACGTGAGAACCGGCGTCGCAGATGACCTGTGGATAACTCGGGCGCGGGCTGGAGGGCGGTGAGAATGGTGGTATGAACGCTGACCCCACCGGCGGCACCCTGTACCGGGCAGAACCGCTTGAGCGCGTGGCACGGACCTTCCACGGTTGGGGGGACCGCGGCTGGGACCCTCCGCAGGCGCCTGGCATCACGGTGGAGCGGCTGCTGGGCGTGGAGGCCGAGGCTTTGGTGTGGCTGGTCTGGTGGGATTCTCCGGCGGAGCCGGACTGGCAGCTGGTCGACGGGTGCCCGCCGGCGGCCTTCGCCTTGAAGGTTCCCCGTGCGCCGGTCGCCGATCCGATCCCGCTGCGCAGCGCCATCGCTGAGCTTCAGGCGTTGGACATGCTGCGTCATGAACACCTGGTCCGCGCCTACGGGGTGCTGGAGACCTCGCAGGGGCTTGGACTCATGCTTGAGCCGTATAGCGCAGGTGCCCTGGGAGACCTCCTGCTCAGCGTCGGCACCCTGGACCTCGGGGAGGTCGTCACCGTGCTGACCCCGATAGCGACCGCTCTGGGAGCGCTGCACCGAGGCGGGGTCGCCCACGGGAAGGTCACCCCGGGGAACATCCTGCTCGCCGCGGACGGCAAGCCGGCGCTCGGAGATCTGGCGGACGCCGCGGTCCTGAGTACCCCGCGAACCCTCACCGCCTCGGCCGGGTTCACCGCTCCGGAACGGGACCTTGAAGCTCGGCTTCCCCCCGAGGCGGATGCGGCGGCACGCCGAGAGGCGCGGGCCGGCCTGGCTCCGGCAGCTGATGTGTACGCACTGGGCGCGGTGGCCTGGTTCGCCCTGACCCACTCGGTGCCCGCCGTGGGACGGCGGCGGGCACCGCTGCGCAGTCTGCGACCAGAGCTTCCCGCCTCGATCTCCCGGCTGCTCGAGGCGGCTCTGGACACCGAGCCGGCGCGCCGGCCCAGTGCCGAGGACTTCGCGGTGGAGCTGTTCCGCTGCGCCGCCCCGACCGCGTTGGATCTCACCCCTTACGTGCACGAGGAGGTGGTTCCCGAACTCCCCAGCAGGCCCGGCCCTGCAAAGCAGGGTCACCGCCGGGCGCCCCGGGTCGCCGCGCTCACCCTTGCGGGCCTGGGGTTCGCTGGACTCTGGGTGGCGGCAGGACCACCGGTCTCCACGCCGACGACGACGCTGGCTCCCGCCTCGCATGAGGCTCACCCCGAGGCACAGTCCGGTGAGAGCGCCGGGGCCCCTGACACCGCCGATACCCCTGAGACCGCCGATACCTCTGACACCGCCGATACCTCTGACACCCCTGGGCCGTCTGAAGCCGGTGCGGGCCGGGCAGAGACCCCTGAGCCCCGATTCGGGACCGGCGACGGCGGCGGCTCGACGCCGCTGCAGCTGCTGCGAGATCCAGACCCGATGCGCGCCGTGGCAGGCATCGCGGCGCTGCGCACCCAGGCGCTGCGTGACGTCTCCGAACAGGATGTCCGCCGCTACACCGTGCCCGATGCCCCAGCCCGGACTGCCGAGCTGGAGCTGATCCGGGGCTTCGCCCGGACCGGTGCCGGCTATCAGGGAGCGGCGTTGTCGATCCAGGTCAGTCGGGAGGATGCAAATAGCAGTTCAGGCTCGCAGCAGTCGGAATCGCAGCAACCGGAGTCTTCCGACCCCGACCTCGCGCCGGAACGTGTCACAGAACTTCCCGTCACTGTGACGGCCGGGGGAGCCTCCGCGGGTGCGGCCGAGTCCCAGAGGGTGCTGCTGGTGCTGCACCGAGTGCAGGACAGGTGGCTGCTGCACAGCGTCCGGGAGCTCCCCGCAAGCGTCGAGGACAGGCAGCTCCAGTAGGAGCAGCTCCAGGAGCGGCCGGGTGAGGTGGCTGCGCGTGCAGCGGCCGGGTGAGGCATGAGAACTGGGTGCTGATCCAGAACCGGGCTCGGACGCAGAAGAGGGCCCGTCCCTTCCAGGACGGACCCTCTTCTGTGCCGACTGAGCACCTCGGTCAGGGAGCTGAGGTCCCGACTTCCCCGGGCGTTCGTTCCCCTGACCCTGCTCCGGGGGCGTTCTAGAGGCCCAGCTGAGCCTCGAAGTTGCCTTCTTCCAGGCGGGCCTTCAGCGTCTGCATGAAACGTCCGGCGTCGGCGCCGTCGACCAGGCGGTGATCGTAGGTCAGCGAGAGGTACATCATGTGCCGGATGCCGATGGACTCGTTGCCGTCTGCATCGGTGACCACCATCGGGCGCTTCACGATCGTCCCGGTGCCCAGGATTGCGACCTGCGGCTGGTTGATGATCGGGGTGTCGAAGAGCGCACCCACCGAACCGAAGTTCGTGATCGTGAACGTGCCTCCGGAGAGCTCACCCGGACCGATCTTGGACTGACGGGTCCGCTCGGCCACGTCAGCGATCTTCTTGGCGAGTCCTGCGATGCTCAGATCGCCCGCATCGTTGATCACCGGAACCAGCAGGCCCTTCTCAGTGTCTACGGCAAGCGCCAGGTGCTCGGCGTCGTGGTAGGTGATCTGCTGGTTGGCCTCGTCGTACTCCGCGTTGAGCTTGGGGTGCTGCTTGAGCGCCTCGGTCACGGCGGTGCCGATGAAGGGCAGGTAGGTGAGGTTCACACCGTTCTGCGACTTGAAGGAGGCCTTCGCCTTGGCGCGCAGGTTCACGATGCGGGTCATGTCGATCTCGTGCACCTGGGTGAGCTGTGCGGAGATGTCCAGGGACTCGTTCATCCGCTGCGCGATCACCTGGCGGATGCGCGGAGCCTTCTCGGAGGATCCGCGCTTGCTGGTGTCCACCTCGACCTTGGGAGCGGACTTGGCAGGTGCTGCCGCCTCGGCCGGGGCCTCGGACTCGGTCTGGGACTTGCTCGCCTCGGCGGCGTCGACCACGTCCTGCTTGCGGATGCGCCCACCGACTCCGGTGCCCTTGACGTCGGCCAGGTCCACGCCCTCGTTCTTGGCCAACCGGCGCACCAGGGGAGTGACGTAACCCTCCGCGGAGGAGTCCGAGGACTCGGACTTCGGCTCTGCCTTGGATTCGGACTTCTGCTCGGACTCGGCCGGGGCCTCCTGCTGGGTCCGCTCCTCTGGGGCGGGCTCCTGTTCCGGCTCGGACTTCTCCGGAGTGGACTCCTCGGTGGCCGGCTCGGCAGCTGCCGCCTCGGCCTCCTCGTCCTGCTCCTGTTCCGCATCTGCTGAGTCGGAACCGCCGGAGGAACCGGCGGAGGCCCCTGAACCGACCAGCGCGAGCACGGCGCCGACCTCGATGGTCTCGTCCTCAGAGACCATGATCTCCTGGATGGTGCCAGCCACGGGGGAGGGGACCTCGGTGTCGACCTTGTCGGTGGAGACCTCCAGCAGCGGCTGATCGACCTCCACGGTGTCACCGACCTCCACCAGCCAGCGGGTCACGGTGCCCTCAGTGACCGATTCGCCCAGAGCCGGGAGCGTGATCTCCTGGGACTCTCCACCCTCGGAGGAGCCGGAGGAGGACTCGCCGGTCGACTCAGCGCCCTGGTCCTCGGAGGTGTTCTCTTCTGCGGCCTGTTCCGTGGCCTCAGGCTGGGCCGCCTCGGTGGCGGCATCCTCGGCCTCTTCGGCCTCGGAGCTGGACTCATCCTCGCCGGAGGTCTCCTCCTGGGCGTCCTCCTCTGCGGAGTCCTGCGAGGACCCGGAATCGTCCGAGCCCGCGCCGTCGCCGATCTTCACCAGGGGGGCGCCGACCTCGACGGTCTCGTCTTCGGCGACGAGCAGCTCCTCGATGGTGCCTGCGGCGGGGGAGGGGACCTCGGTGTCGACCTTGTCGGTGGAGACCTCCAGCAGCGGCTGATCAACTTCGACGGTGTCACCGACCTCCACGAGCCAGCGGGTCACGGTGCCTTCGGTGACTGATTCACCTAGGGCTGGAAGGTTCACGGTTTCAGACATGGTGTCCGACTCCTACTCTCAAAGTTCGACTCAGCCTCGCGGCTGGATTCTTGTCTCAACGGGCGGTTCTGGAAGGGGCCCCGGAGGTCCGGGGAGGGGTCAGGGCTGGGTCAGCCGTGCAGCGGGTGGCCGAAGAGCGCCATCGCCGCTTCGCCCATTGCTTCGTTCTGCGTGGGGTGAGCGTGGAGCAGGGTCGCGACGTCCTCCGGGTAGGCCTCCCAGTTCACGATGAGCTGGGCCTCGCCCACCTGCTCGCCGATCCGGGTTCCGATCCCGTGCACTCCGACGATCGGGCCGCCCTTGACGCCGACCATCTTGATCAGACCGCCGGTGCCCAGGATGGAGGACTTGCCGTTGCCGGCGAGGTTGTACTCGGTGATCTCGATCTGGTCCTTGCCGAACTTCTCCTCGGCGGCGGGCTGCGTGTAGCCCACCGACATGATCTCCGGCTCGCAGTAGGTGACCTTCGGGATGTTGATGTCTTCGACGATCATCGGATTGTTCCCGGCGATCTCCTCGGCGACGAAGATGCCCTGCTGGTAGCCGCGGTGGGCCAGCTGCAGTCCCGGGACGATGTCGCCGATCGCGTAGATGTTCCCGACCCCGGTGTGCAGCCGCTCGTCGGTGATGACGAAGCCGCGGTCCAGGGTGATGCCCTGATCCTCGAAGCCGAAGCCCTCGGTGACCGCGCCGCGACCGACGGCGACCAGGCAGATCTCCGCCTCGAAGGTCTTCCCGTCCTCCAGGGTGACCTTGACGCCGTCGTCGGTCTCCTTGACCTCGTTGAAGAAGGTCCCGGTGTTGAAGGTGATGCCGCGCTTCTTGAAGGTGCGCTCGAGCTGCTTCACGATCGAGGGATCCTCATTGGGCACCAGCGAGGGCAGGCCCTCGATGATGGTGACCTCGGTGCCGAAGGAGGTCCAGGCCGAAGCGAACTCGCAGCCGATGACTCCGCCGCCGAGCACGATGGCCGACTTCGGGGTGTAGTCGAGCTTCAGGGCCTCGGTGGAGGTGATGATCTTCTTGCTCAGCGGCAGACCGAAGGTCTTGGAGGTGGACCCGGTGGCCAGCACGATGTTCTTGCCGGTGTAACGGGTGCCGTCGACCTCGATCTCGTTCTCCGAGACCAGCTTGCCCTCACCGGAGATCACGGTGACCTTGCGCATCTTCAGCAGCCCGCTCAGGCCCTTGTACTTCCCGGCGACGATGCCGTCCTTGTACTCGCGGACCTTGGCCATGTCCACGCCTTCGAAGTTCATCTTCACGCCGTACTTCTCCGAGTTGCGCGCCTCATCGGCGAGCTCCGCGGAGTGCAGGTATGCCTTGGTCGGGATGCAGCCCCAGTGCAGGCAGGTGCCGCCCAGCTTGTCCTTCTCGATGAGGCCCACGGTGAGTCCGTGCTGGACCGAGCGAAGCGCCGCGGCGTAGCCTGCGCTGCCCCCTCCGAGGACGAGTACGTCAAATTCCTGAGGCTGGTCGGCCACTGTCATTGCTCCCTTGCATCGAGTGAGACGTGAAGATCCTTGTTCGGTCTGGAAGGGCTCCTCGACGGACCGCGGGGTCCGCCGAGGCCCCCTTCCAGGTGTTCTCTGCGATCAGCCTATCGCTTGTGCGCAGGCATCAGCCACTGGGTCAGCGGCTCAGGCCTTCGAGGTAGCTGATCAGTGTGCGCACCATCACGCCGGTGCCCGATTTCGGGGTGTATCCGTAGGCGCCCTTCTCGTTGAACGCCGGGCCGGCGATGTCCAGGTGGGCCCAGGGGATCCGGCTGCTCTCGGGATCCAGCGGCTCGGCGCTGGCGCCGGAGCGGTCTCCGACGAACTCACGCAGGAAGGCTGCCGCGTTCATCATGCCGCCGAAGCGATCACCCAGGTTGGTGAGGTCAGCCACCTCGGAGTCGAACCCGGAGCGGGCCTCCTCGGGGATCGGCATCGGCCACAGGCTCTCGCCGGACTCCTGGGAGGCCATCATCAGGGCCTCGCGCAGGTCTTCGTTGCCCATCACGCCGGTGGTGCGCACACCCAGCGCGATCATCTGCGCGCCGGTGAGCGTGGCGACATCGATGATCGCATCGGGCTGCTCGGCTGAGGCGGCGACGATCCCGTCGGCCAGGACCAGTCGGCCCTCGGCGTCGGTGTTGAGCACCTCCACGGTCTTCCCGCCGTGGATGGTGATCACGTCCTCGGGGCGCTGCGCGGTGTCTGAGGGCATGTTCTCCGCGAGGCAGAGCCAGCCGGTCACCTTCACCGGCAGGTTCAGGTCCGCGGCTGCCCGGACGACGGCGGCCACGGTCGCGGCACCGCCCATGTCCAGCTTCATCGTGGTCATCGCCGCGGCGGGCTTGAGCGAGAGCCCGCCGGAGTCGAACGTGATGCCCTTCCCGACCAGGGCGATGTGTGCCACCGGCTTGGCGGGGGAGTGTTCCATCCGGACCAGACGGGGCTTGCGGGAGGATCCGCCGCCTACACCCAGGATGCCGCCGAAGCCGTCGCGCGCCAGCTCCTTCTCACCCCAGACCTTGATCTTCAGCTTCCCTGCCCGGGCGGTGCCGCCCTGCTGCGCCGGGGCCTTGGTCCGGTCTGCCAGTTCGGCAGCGATCTCGGCGAAGCTCTCCGGGTAGAGGTGGCTGGGAGGAGTGTTCACCAGATCCCGTGTGGCGCGGACCGCAGAGCCGACGACGGCGGCCCGGTCGATCACCGGACGCGTCTGCTTCTCCTTCAGCTCGGTGAGCACCAGGATGCTGCTGACCGGGGTGGCCGAGCGGGCCTCCTCGGAGCTGCGGAAGTGGTTGAACGAGTAGGCGCCGATCGCGGCACCCTCAGCGATGGCTCCGACCTGCTCCACGGTGGCCGAAGGCAGGGCCAGGGCCACGGAATCGATGCTGCCGAGCTGCCGGATCGCTGAACCGGCGGCGCGACGCAGCGCCTCCAGGGTGACCCCGCCGGTGGGCTCTCCGGTCAGCGGCCCCACGCCGATGAGCACCAGGGTCTCCGACTTGAACCCGTCGATGCCGGGCAGCCGCAGCAGCTGATCTGCGGCGCCGGTGGCGCCCAGTGCCTTCAGCGAGTCGGCCACGCCCTTGGCGGCGTCGTCGGCGAGCGGGTTGGGCAACAGGATGGGGCCCTGGGGTCCCTTGGCGACACCGAGCACCAGTGCGTCGGTGTCGGTCTTCTCGACAGAGGTGGAGACGGCGGTGAGGCTGGGCTGGAAATCGTGGATCACAGTGGTCCTGTCTGATTCCGCGGGTGGTGGAATCGGGGTATGTCGTCTTGGTTGTTCTTGATAATCGATCCTAACCACAATCCGCGTGGGAATGCCCGCAGGTGGCATCCTGTTGTATAGACGACTTGCCGAGCTGTCCAGGGCGCCCCGTAGCCCCGGTGCAGTTCGGCTCCCCCATATCGGAAAGAGGACCCCTCAGGTGAAGGACCCCCTGGATCTGCTGCATGTCCACCCCGCAGCCGAGGGAAGCGAAGAGTCGGATGCTGCCCGCAATCTCGGTGCCCAGGACGGACATGAGTCCAGCGTGAGCGCCGAAGGCGGCGCCCTGGTGCTGCGCGGAGACCAGGCGCCTGCCGAGCAGCTGAGCCTGTTGGTCTCCTGGTCGGGGCACACCGATGCCGGCAGCCTCAGCGAGCAGCTCTCCGAGTCTCTGCTCGGGGCGCTGCCGCACCGCAGGCTCGCCAGCTTCGATGTGGATGAACTCTTCGACTACCGGTCTCGGCGTCCGCAGATCACGTTCACCGACAATCGGTTCAGCAACTTCGACGCACCCTCCCTTGAGCTCTACGAGGTCCGGGACGCGTTGGGCCGGCCGTTCCTCCTCCTGACCGGGGATGAGCCCGACTACCAGTGGGATCGGGTCTCCTCGGCGGTGCTGCAGCTGGTGGATCGGCTCGACGTGAAGCTCGTGGTGCTGGTGGATGCCCTGGGACTGCCGACCCCGCACACCCGCCCGATCGGCGTGACTGCCCACGGCAATCGAGAGGACCTGATCGAGGGCATCTCCACCTGGGGCCCCAGTGCCCAGATCGAGGCCGGACTGAGCCAGTTCCTGGAGCTGCGGATCACCGAGGCCGAGCGGGACGTGGTGGGCTACACCTTGCACGTCCCGCACTACCTCGCGGGCGGCCGCTTCCCGCATGTGGCTGTGGCCGCGCTGGAGTACGCCGGGGCCGCACTGGAACTGATGCTGCCCACCGATGAGCTGCGCGAGGCCTCCCGCATGGTGGAGCAGGATATCTCCCGGCAGGTGGCGCAGAACACCGAGATCCAAGGCATGGTCGAGCGCCTGGAGCGCAACTTCGACGAGTACGCCACCCCGCAGCAGCGTTCTCTGCTGGTCAAAGACGACGACGCCGTCCCGGACGCCGAGGAGCTCGGTGCGGCCGTGGAGGCCTACCTGCGCCACCACGATCCCGCAGCCGACGCCGAGGCCGCGCGCGCCGGATCTGACTCCGAGGATCCCGGCAGCGGAGATCCGGCGGCAGGCGCCGGGGGAGCGGCCCCCGAGACACAGGGCGAGCAGCCGGACCAGGCCCAGGCCGGGGACCCCGACCAGGCGCCGGCCGAGGACCCCGACCGTCCTGAGTGAGCCAGCGGTGCTACACCGGGGCGGGTCTTCCCCAGGGGGCAGCCTGAACGGGGGCCCGGCGGAGCTTCTGCACAGTCGGAGCCCTGAAGATCCGCGGCACGGGTGATCCCCGGACCCTGGATGCATGGACGCACACACCGACTCCCCGCATCAGCGTGATCCCCTGCAGCAGGGCCGAGGCCGGCGCATCGAGCCGGCGCCTGGGAAACCAGCATCGACGGATCCGGTGTTTCTCGAACCAGCGATGCCCAGCCGCGGTCCGCTTGAGATCCAGGACCCCGGTGACTGTCTGGCACTGCTCAGACATACCTTCTCGAGCCCGCCGCGTGACTCGCTGGTCGTCGTGGGGCTGC
The DNA here is from genome assembly GCF_013410215.1 of Nesterenkonia sandarakina. Taxonomy (NCBI): domain Bacteria; kingdom Bacillati; phylum Actinomycetota; class Actinomycetes; order Micrococcales; family Micrococcaceae; genus Nesterenkonia; species Nesterenkonia sandarakina. The sequence continues at coordinate 2,486,059 of NZ_JACCFQ010000001.1, read as the reverse complement.
TCGATGGCGCCACGGGTGGACACATGCGCATCGACCTTGCGCCCGCCCTGCGGGAGCCGGTCAGCTCGGCCAGACTGATCGCAGACTGTCTCGCCGGAGAGGGCTCGGCGCCGGCGCCCGAGGCGGCCCTGGTGGTGCTGATCGGGGAGGTCGATCCCTCCCCAGAGCAGGATCGCACCTGGCGGGCGTGCCTGGATGCGCTGCGACTGATGCTGGAATCCGAGTATTGCGTCCGAATCGTGCAGGTCTGGTTCCTCGCGGGCGGGCATATTCGTGATCCCCGCTGCCCCGATCCCCAGTGCTGCTCGCTGCCGGGTCGACGGGTCGCCGATCTCAGGATCCCACTGCTGGCCTCACCGGCTGATGCAGGGTCCGGGCCCGAGGCATGGCCCCTGGGGAAGACAGCCCATAGATTCCTGGACGGTGCGCCCCGGGCGGATCCTGCGATGGCTGCGCTGCTGAGGGAGCTGCGCGCCGATCGGGAGGGGTCCAGTGGTTCCTTCCACGGTCGGCGGCTCCTGGAGAGCTGGGATCTGGCTCTGCGATGCCAGGTCGCCGCGGCGCAGAACACCGGCCTGCGGGAGGCCCCCGGCGACCTCTCCGAGGTGCCGGGGCAGGCGCAAGGAGAGGCGCAGGGGCAGGTGCAGGTGCAGGGGCCAGCCGGTGCTGTCTCCGCGGCGCCCGAGGATCCGCGAGCCCGGGCCGCGTGGTTCAACAGGCTGCTCGGGCAGCTGCGTACCTCGTTCGGTCGCGACCTCTTGATTCCGCTGGCTGCTCTGGGCTTGGACCATGCGCTCCTGGGGCTGGAGCAGGCCCAGCCTGACCCCGAGCGTGGTTCGGCCGAAGATCCGAGACTGCGCGACTACGCGGGATCATTCCTCGGCGAGACGTCCAGCCGTCCAGACTGGGACCGGGTGGACGCACTGGAGACGGTGCTCCGTGAGCTGGTCCCATATGCCCGGGAGGAGGAACGGGAGAACCTACTTGCACTCATGGCCTGGGTGGAATGGGCCAGGGGTCGCGGGACGGCGTCGGGTTCATTCATCGACCGTTGTCTGGAGGAATTCCCGCACAACGAGTTCAGCCGACTCATCGAGGAGCTGATGCGACTCAAGGGGGTGTCTCGCTGGGCACGGGTCAAGCAGCACAGCTGGTCCTGGGGTCGGGGATCGAGGGGTTCGCGCCCGGAGCAGCGTCTGGAATAGCTGGTGGAAAAAACTCTCAGATTGGGAATGCGCGCGGAACACGCTATGTTGTCAAGTATTAAGACCCTGCAACCATCTGCGGGATCGTGCCCGTCCGGGGAGCCTTTGACAGCTCCTCAGGCGAGTGCGATTTCCACAATGGCCTTGACAGGGTCATAGGTGTGTTGACCGGCAAGTTCATCGCATCTGCATCACATGTCTAAGTCGGAAGGTCACCGTGCCCACTACTGCGTCCAAGTCCACCGAAGAGAACGCGGCCGCTGCAGAGGCTGAGAAGAAGACGCCCGCCAAGAAGAGCACTGCAGCGCGCAGCACCGCCGCGAAGTCCACCGCCGCGAAGAAGAGCTCCACCTCCGCCAAGGCGCCTGCAAAGAAGGCCCCGGCTGCGAAGACTGCGGCGGCCAAGGCGGCTCCTGCGGCAGCCACCGCCAAGGCACCGGCGAAGAAGACCGGTGGCCGCAAGAAGGCCGCTGATCCCGTTGACGAGGTGCTCGCCGAGGTCGACGCCGAGGAGACCGCGGCACCCACCGCCGCCCTGGAGAAGGCCGTGGCGAAGGCTGTGGCCGACGGAGAAGACCCGGAGGCCATCACCGAAGAGTCGGTGAAGTCCAAGGACGGCGACGAGGAAGAGTCCAAGGGCCGCGGCTTCGTGATCTCCAACGCCGATGAGGACGACGCCCCGGCGATCCAGGTGGTCTCGGCCGGTGCGACCGCCGACCCGGTGAAGGACTACCTGAAGCAGATCGGCAAGGTCGCGCTGCTCAACGCGGAGCAGGAGGTCGACCTCGCGCTGCGCATCGAGGCCGGACTCTTCGCCGAGCACAAGCTGGCCAAAGAGAAGATCACCGACCGGCGACTGCGCCGCGACCTGGAGCTCGTCGTCGCGGATGGCAAGCGCGCGAAGAACCACCTGCTCGAGGCCAACCTTCGTCTGGTCGTCTCCCTGGCCAAGCGGTACACCGGACGCGGCATGCTCTTCCTGGACCTGATCCAGGAGGGCAACCTCGGTCTGATCCGCGCCGTGGAGAAGTTCGACTACACAAAGGGCTTCAAGTTCTCCACCTACGCAACCTGGTGGATCCGTCAGGCGATCACCCGCGCCATGGCGGACCAGGCGCGCACCATCCGCATCCCGGTGCACATGGTGGAGGTCATCAACAAGCTTGCCCGCGTGCAGCGTCAGATGCTTCAGGACCTGGGCCGCGAGCCCACCCCGGAGGAGCTGGCGCAGGAACTGGACATGACCCCGGAGAAGGTCGTCGAGGTCCAGAAGTACGGCCGTGAACCGATTTCGCTGCACACCCCGCTGGGTGAAGACGGCGATTCTGAGTTCGGGGACCTGATCGAGGACTCCGAGGCCGTCGTCCCCTCAGATGCGGTGAGCTTCACGCTGCTTCAGGAACAGCTGCATTCGGTCCTGGACACCCTTGCCGAGCGCGAGGCCGGGGTGGTGGCTATGCGATTCGGTCTCACCGACGGTCAGCCCAAGACCCTCGACGAGATCGGGAAGGTCTATGGCGTCACGCGTGAGCGGATCCGCCAGATCGAGTCCAAGACCATGTCGAAGCTGCGCCACCCGAGTCGTTCCCAGGTGCTGCGCGACTACCTCGACTGAGCCTGCGATCGACCCACGCCCGGTGCGTCCATCCGTGAGACGGGGGCACCGGGCAAAGAGAAAGGGTGCGGACCGGATGACTCCGGTCCGCACCCTTTCTCTGTACGTTCAGCTGCTCTGTGTGCTCCGCCCTACTTGGCGGTCGCGAGGCGATCTGACTCGTCGATCCACTCGATGGTCTTCGGTCGCAGGGAGTCCTCGACCGCCCGAGCGTGATGATTGCAGAAGAGCAGAACGCCGGCGCCGGATGACAGCGCGGCCCGCACATAGGCCTGTGCTCCACAGCGGTCGCAACGGTCAAGGGCAGTCAGGGTAGTGGGCTGGTTGTCCAGGGTGCCAGTTGTGCCGGTCATGCTCTTCGCCTCCTCAAGGTCAATGCTCCAGAGCTCCGGAGGCCGGGTCGTCCCGACTCAGGATCTCTTGGTGTTCCATAGAACCATGAACCGAGCGGTTTCATTCGCACTTGCAGCACGAAACCGCTGTGCTTTCGCTGTGCGCGTACCGGCTTCGGCGCTTCTGCGGGGCTCCGGCGCCGCCCGACACTACGATGGCTGTGATCCCATCACCAGCACAGGAGGACACTGCGTGGCGAAACGCTCGGAGTACGACGCGAGGCATCTCTCGGTGCTCGAAGGTCTCGAAGCCGTCCGCAAGCGTCCTGGGATGTACATCGGCTCCACGGATTCGCGTGGGCTCATGCACTGTCTGTGGGAGATCATCGACAACTCGGTGGACGAGGCGCTTGCCGGCCACGCCTCCACCATCAGCATCACCCTGCACCCGGATGACTCGGTCGAGGTCAGCGATGACGGCCGCGGGATCCCGGTAGACATCGAGCCTCGCACCGGCCTCTCCGGTCTGGAGGTGGTCTTCACCAAGCTCCACGCCGGCGGCAAGTTCGGAGGCGGCTCCTATAACGCCGTGGGCGGTCTCCACGGAGTGGGCGCCTCAGTGGTCAATGCGCTCTCGGCACGCCTGGACGCACAGGTGACCCGAGGCGGCAAGGTCCACCAGCTCTCCTTCCGACGCGGTGAGCCCGGCGTCTTCTCCGGATCCCGGCCCGACCCGGACGCAGAGTTCACCCCCGCCGTGGATGGTTCCCCGTTGGACGTGATCGCCAAGGCCAAGCGTGGCGTCACCGGCACGACGATCCGCTACTGGTCCGACCGGCAGATCTTCACCTCCGATGCGGTCTTCAACGATGTCGAGATCGCCAATCGGGCTCGGCAGACCGCTTTCCTGGTTCCGGGGCTGCGCATCACGGTGCGCGACGAGCGCGGTGCCGAGCCCGTGGAAGAGGTCTTCCAGTACGACGGCGGTATCAGCGAGTTTGCTGAACACCTCTCCGCGGACGCGTCCGTGACCGACATCTGGCGCATCCAGGGTCACGGGAAGTTCACCGAACGGATCCCCGTGCTCGCCGCTGACGGCCGCAGCCATATGGAAGACGTGGAGCGGGACTGTGAGGTGGACATCGCCCTGCGCTGGGGGATCGGCTACGAGACCACTGTGCGCAGCTTCGTCAACATCATCGCCACGCCCAAGGGCGGGACCCACCTGACCGGTTTCGAGCAGGCATTGCTGAAATCGCTGCGCAAGACGGTGGAGTCCAACGCCCGCAAGCTCAAGGCCGGCAGCGACAAGCTTGAGAAGGATGATGTGCTGGCCGGACTCACCGCAGTGGTCACAGTGCGCATCGCCGAACCCCAGTTCGAGGGGCAGACCAAGGAGATCCTCGGCACCCCGGCAGCACGGCAGATCGTCTCCAAGGTGGTCAGCAAGGAGCTCGAGACCCGACTGGGATCCACCAAGCGCGGTGACAAGCAGCAGGCCACCGCGGTCTTGGAAAAGGTCGTCGCCGAGATGAAGTCCCGCATCTCGGCGCGCATGCACAAAGAGACCCAGCGCCGGAAGAACGCCCTGGAGACCTCCTCGATGCCCGCCAAACTGGTGGAGTGCCGATCCAAGGGCGTGGCCGAGACCGAGCTGTTCATCGTGGAGGGGGACTCGGCGCTGGGCACCGCGAAGCTCGCCCGCTCCTCCGACTTCCAGGCGCTGCTGCCCATCCGCGGCAAGATCCTCAACGTCCAGAAGGCCTCGGTGGCGGACATGCTCTCAAACACCGAGTGCGCCGCGCTGCTCCAGGTGATCGGGGCCGGTTCGGGGCGATCCTTCGACCTGGAGGCCGCCCGCTACGGCAAGGTGGTGCTGATGACCGACGCCGACGTCGACGGCGCCCATATCCGGACCCTGCTGCTCACGCTGTTCTTCCGCTACATGCGCCCCATGATCGAGGCTGGTCGTGTCTTCGCCGCTGTGCCGCCGCTGCACCGGGTCGAGGTGATCCACCCGGGCCGGAAGGCCAACGAGGTCAAGTACACCTACTCGGAGGCCGAGCTGAATCAGCTGCTGGCCCGCCTCGAGCAGGACGGGTTGAACTATAAAGAGCCGATCCAGCGCTATAAGGGCCTCGGTGAGATGGACGCAGACCAGCTCTCGGAGACCACCATGGACCCGCAGCACCGCGCGCTGCGCCGAATCCGGGTACAGGACGCGGAGGCCGCTGAACGCGTGTTCGACCTGCTGATGGGGTCCGTGGTCGCCCCGCGCAAGGACTTCATCATCGAAGGCTCGCAGGCGCTGGATCGCGACCGCATCGACGCCTGAGTGCAGGTGAGCCCCGCCAGGGCTGAGCGGCCTGGCGCGCTGCGAGAGCTGCGCCGGCCCGTTCACACACCGCAGTGATTTCTACCTGGTGTAGAAATAAATCGTCGAAGAGGCCGGTTCGCCCTCATGTGCCTTGGTCCGACCGGTACACTGAACGACGACGACGAGTGCACCTCGACCCCATGTGAGCTGAGACGTGACCCAACAGACTTCTGTCGCCCGAACCGGCGATTCTGCAGCCCGAGCAGCCTCTGCTGCCCAAGGCGCGGCGGACGAGCAGCCGCAGTGGCGACGCAAGGTGGCCGCCTACTGGTCGCTGACCAAACCGCGCGTCATCGAGCTGCTGCTGGTCACCACCCTGCCCACGATGTTCTTCGCTCAGCAGGGAGTTCCGGACTTCTGGCTGGCCCTGGCCACACTGGTCGGCGGTGCCATGGCGGCTGGTTCCGCCGGTGCCTTCAACTGCTATATCGATCGCGATATGGACAAGCTGATGAACCGGACCAAGAAGCGTCCGTTGGTGACGGGGGAGCTCAGTCCACGGGAGGCGCTGATCTTCGCCTCGGTCCTGGGCGCCGCCGCGATCGCGGTCCTCTGGTTCGGGACCAATCCGCTGGCGGCCGGTCTCGGGGCTGCCGCCATCTTCTTCTACGTCGTGGTCTATACGATGATTCTGAAGCGACGGACCGAGCAGAACATCATCTGGGGCGGTATCGCCGGATGCTTCCCGGTGGTCATCGCCTGGGCTGCGGTTCGCGAGACCCTCGAATGGCCCGCTGTGGTGCTGTTCGTGATCATCTTCCTGTGGACCCCGCCGCACTACTGGCCGCTGTCGATGAAGTATCGGACGGACTACCAGACTGCGGATGTCCCGATGCTGGGCGCCGTGGCCACAGCGCAGACGGTCTCGGTCCAGGTGGTGCTCTACGCCTGGGCGACCGTGATGTGCTCGCTTCTGCTGATCCCGCTGGGCTGGGCCGGGATCACCTACACCGCGTTCGCGCTGGTCTCAGGAGCATGGTTCATCTATGAGGCTCACGTGCTGCATCGGCAGGCTGAGGACGGCACGCTCACGGACAAGAAGGCCATGAAGGTCTTCCACCTCTCGATCCTCTACCTCACCCTGCTCTTCATCGGGCTCTGGGTGGACCCCTTCATCGGGTCCCCCCTGATGGGCTGATCCTCGCTGCGTGGATCATCTGGTGCTCTCGACGCCAGGCGCTGACGCTCTCGGGAACCAAGATGCCCGCTGGCTCATCACCATCCATCACCAGCTGCGGCCGGGTGAGGTCTACGACCGAGCTGACCAGCAGCTCCCGGACTGGGGTGTTGCGTTGCAGCGGGTGATCGGTGGTCCGCACCAGACCCGCGCAGCGTCTCCTCGACCAGCCCTGCGGATTCCGACGCTGGGACTCGATGAGATCCGCGTACGTGATGAGCCCGGTGGCCCGGTAGGACAGGTTCAAGACCACCGCCGGGTCGGACTCATCGAGGACCTGCGCAGCGTCGGCCAGCGACCGGGTGCCCAGGATGGTGGCACCGATGGGTGCCATGATGTCTCCGATCTCGGTCATGGCCACACTCCTCTCGGGGCACTGGCGAACCGTCTGTAACCCCGAGGCGACCGGTGCGTAGACTCTCGAGATGGAAGCCAAAGGGCTGTGCGGGGCGCCGAGCGGTGGGCGGACCATGTGCTCTCCCGCGGTTCAGGAGGGGAGCCCACCGCTGAACTCGTTCCTCAGTGTAGCCACTGAGCTCTCTGCCGGGAACCCGTCAGGCATCCCTCTGACCAGACCGAATGCCGTCAAGTTTTCAAGTAAACTGGGCGGGCCGTCGCGGCGCCACCCACGTTCGGAGCGGAGGTCACCATGAGTACAGAGTCCAAGCTTGGCGAGGAGTTCCTGGACACCGGCAATGTCGACGACGCCGTTCTCGACGCCATCGACATCAAGGCCCCGGACCGGGACGTCCCTGCGGATCTGCAGGTGCTGCTGCAGCAGGACACCGACCTCTCCGGCTTCCTGCATGGGCTGGCGCAGGTCTCCGCCGAACGGTTCAGCGGCACCCAGCCGGTGCTGTGCAGCATCATCCTGGATCGGGCGAAGCGCAATGTCGTGGTCGCCGCCAGCAGCCCGGAGGCCGCCCGTCTGGACGAGGTGCAGGCCGGTTTCGACGAAGGACCGTGCCTGGAGGCTCAGCGGACCAATACGGTGATCAGTGTGGCGGACGTGCGCACGGAGCGCCGCTGGCCCGGTTATATGGCCGCTGTCCGCGAATTCGGGATGCGCAGCGTATTAGCTGTCCCACTGACCCTGCAGTCTGGGGCCGCGGCGGCGATGAACCTCTACACCAGCACGCCGGAGGCTTTCGGGCCCGCGGAGATCGAGGCCGCGCAACGCTACGCCGAGCTCGCATCCAAAGTCGGCGTGATCGCGCTGCGGCTGGCAGCCTATTCGGAGAACGCGGCCCACCTGAAGGCCGCCATGGAATCGCGTACCGCGATCGACATCGCCATCGGAGTGGTGATGGCCCAGAACCGCTGCAGCCAACAGGCGGCCTTCGACATCCTGCGACAGGCCTCGAGTCACCGCAACGTGAAGCTTCGGGTGCTCGCCGAGGAGCTGGTGGCCTCGGTGGGGCGCGCGTCGGCCTCCACCGTCTTCGACACCTGATCCGGCCGGCCAGGGCTGCGGGGGAGGGACGGCGCCTGACTCACCAGCCGCTGCCGCGTCACCGAGGACGGTCCACCCAATGCGCAGTGCTCGGCTCCGGAGCCACCGCTCCGGCGCTGAGTGCCGCGATCCTGCGGTGCAGGTCAGCGACCTGGGTCTGTGAATCCGGGACCGAGAGCCGGATACGGGCGTGAGCGCCGTCGTCGGTGTAGACGGTCTCGGTGACCAGCACACCTGCGGCGCGCAGCTCGTGCTCCCAGCGTCCCGCCTCGGAGATCGGCGCCGAGACCTCGAAGCCTCGCATCGGAGCCCTGACCCGCAGCTGCCCCTGCTCCTGGGCGCCTCGCAGCGCGCCGGACACCGCATCAGAGTAGGCGCTGACCAGTCCACCGGGGCCGAGCAGGGTTCCGCCGAACCAACGCAGCACCACGGCGGTCACATCGCTGAGATCCGCAGCGCCGTCGGGCATCTCTGACTTCATCAGCGCCGCGAGGATGGGTGCCCCGGCCGTGCCGGAAGGCTCGCCGTCGTCATGGGCGCGCTGGATCCTGCGTTCCGGGCCGAGCACCCAGGCGCTGCAATGATGTCGCGCGTCTGGGTATGCCCTTCGCAGCTCCTCGACCCACGCCTGCGCGGATGCCTCACTCTCGGAGCGGACCAGATGGGCGCGGAACTTCGAGCGTCGGCGCTCCACCTCGTGGGTGATCTTAGCGGTCGGACTCAGCACGGTATAGGGACGAGCATGCTCCGGGCTCGACGACCCAGCATCGGGGCCAGGAGTGAAGGTGGACATGTCCCAGCAGTCTACGACCCTGTTGGCTGGGCGCATTGCCCTGCGCGCAGGGCGCGGCCCTAGCTCTCGGTCCTGGCCACCAGCACAGCACGGTGCGGGGAGTCCGGCGGCATGGTGCGCAGCGCGGCGCGGATCGCGGCCTGGTCGGTGAGCGCCTCGGGCAGCTGGAGGTACCGCCACAGGTCATCGGTGGAGCCGTCGGCGAGCACCGCCTCGCGCAGCAGCGCAGAGAGTTCCCGGCGGATCCGGAGCACCCCCGGGGCTTCGCTGCCGGGCAGCAGCTCGCCCTGATAGAGATCCAGAGCAGCACGGCGATCACCGGAGAAGAGCGCAGCATGGGCCTGCGCGGCGTCCAGCAGCACCGGCGCGCTGAGTCGGTAGGGACGGGAGAGCAGGTCGATGCCCGGGGCGTGGTGCTTGGTGAGCAGGCGTCGCAGCCGGACCAGCTCCGCCCGGACCGCCACTTCATGACCGGACTCGCCGTAGAGCAGGTGTGAGAGCTCCTCGGCGCCCAGCCCGCGCTGCGAACCCCGGGCAGCCTGCCAGCCCAGCAGCAGCAGGATCTCAGCATGCCGCAGACCCAGTGGCTGCCGGGTGTCAGAGCTGACCAGCTCGGCCGGGCTCGCCCCCAGTGTCGAGACGGTGATCTGCTCGATGCTGGCTGGGCGAAGCTTCAGCTCGGCCTCCGCGGCAGATACGGCCGCCAGCAGCAGAGGCAGCGAATGCACCGCGACGGCCTGCGCATCCCCGGTCAGGTCCACCACACCGAGCAGCCCCCCGGTGCCGGGATCGCGGACCGGCACCGCGGAGCAGGAGAACCGATGCGCGGTGTAGGAGAAGTGCTGTTCCCGGTGCACCTGCGCACCGCGGCCGGTGGCCAGCGCGAGACCCGGGGCGGAGGTCCCGATCGCAGACTCTGACCAGTTCGCGCCCGGCTGGAAGGCGGAGCGCTCGGCCTGGCGCAGGGTCTCTCGTGCCCCCTCCACCCAGAGCAGTCGTCCCGCAGCATCGCCGATCGCCACGATCAGCCCCGCCTCGGCTGCAGGTTCGATCAGGAGTCGACGCAGCACCGGAAGCACCAGCCGCAGCGGGTGGTGCTTCCGGTACTCGCGCAGCGCGGCGTCGTCGAGATCGATGGGTGGCAGCGCGCTGATCGGATCACGCACACCCCCGGCGGAACGCAGCCAGGAATCGCGCAATGCTTGGGGCAGCGCGTTCCAGGTCTTCGGCTCGGTGGGCAGGGCCTCCATGGCACTCCTTCGACGCTCCCAGCCACGCGCGGACGCGGCCGGGCGGTTCGGCGCAGCACAGATCACTGTGTGCTGCCTCACAGTCTAACCATGCAACGGTGCTGCAACCTCGATGGTCCTACGCTGATGATATGTGATTCACACCACAGCGCGGGCGGTGAGACTTCAACACCCGGAGCGGATCGCCCGGCGCAGCGACATGGGAAGGAACCCGACATGACCATCTATGCACAGCCCGGAACCGACGGCGCGCTGATGAGCTACAAGTCCCGCTACGAGAACTACATCGGCGGAGAGTGGGTCGCACCGGTGGACGGGGAGTATTTCGACAACCCCTCACCAGTCACCGGAAAGACCTTCACCGAGATCCCCCGCTCCAAGGCGGCAGACATCGAGCTCGCCCTCGACGCAGCCCACCGGGCCGCGCCCGCCTGGGGCAAGACCTCCGTGGCCGAGCGGGCGGTGGTGCTGAACAAGATCGCGGACCGGATCGAGGAGAACCTCGAGATGCTCGCGGTCGCTGAGACCTGGGAGAACGGCAAGCCGGTGCGCGAGACCCTTGCGGCTGACCTGCCGCTCGCGGTGGACCACTTCCGCTACTTCGCCGGCGCCATCCGTGCACAGGAGGGCGGTATCAGCGAGATCGACGGCGACACGGTGGCCTACCACTTCAACGAGCCGCTCGGCGTGGTGGGACAGATCATTCCCTGGAACTTCCCGATTCTGATGGCGGTGTGGAAGCTGGCGCCCGCGCTTTCGGCCGGCAACGCCGTGGTGCTCAAGCCCGCAGAACAGACCCCGGCCTCGATCCTGGTCCTGATGGAGCTCATCGGAGACCTGCTTCCGGCCGGAGTGCTCAACGTGGTCAACGGCTTCGGTGCCGAGGCCGGCGCTCCGCTGGCCTCCAGCCCCCGGATCCGCAAGATCGCCTTCACCGGGGAGACCACCACCGGCCGGCTGATCATGCAGTACGCCTCACAGAACCTGATCCCGATGACCCTGGAGCTCGGAGGCAAGAGTCCGAACCTCTTCTTCGAGGATGTGGCCCAGAAGGACGACGCCTTCTACGACAAGGCCCTCGAGGGCTTCACGATGTTCGCGCTGAACCAGGGTGAGGTCTGCACCTGCCCCTCACGGGCGCTGATCCAGTCCAGCATCTACGAGGAGTTCCTGGAGAAGGCCGTGGCGCGGACCAAGCTGGTCAAGCAGGGCAACCCGTTGGACACCGACACCCAGGTCGGCGCTCAGGCCAGCAACGATCAGCTGGAGAAGATCCTCAGCTACATCGACATCGGTCAGCAGGAGGGCGCCGAGGTGCTCACCGGCGGAAACCGGGCGGACCTCGGCGGAGACCTCGCTGAGGGCTACTACGTGGAGCCGACCATCTTCAAGGGACAGAACTCGATGCGGATCTTCCAGGAGGAGATCTTCGGCCCGGTGGTCTCGGTCACCGAGTTCAAGGACTACGAGGAGGGCATCGCGATCGCCAACGACACTCTCTACGGGCTCGGCGCCGGGGTCTGGTCCCGTGAGGCGAACATCGCCTACCGGGCCGGTCGGGACATCCAGGCCGGACGCGTCTGGACCAACTGCTACCACCAGTACCCGGCGCACGCCGCCTTCGGAGGCTATAAGAACTCCGGGATCGGCCGCGAGAACCACCTGATGATGCTCTCGCACTACCAGCAGACCAAGAACATGCTGGTGAGCTACAGCGAGGACAAGCTTGGTTTCTTCTAGGCAGAGGTGCAGGGAGAGGAGCATGATGGAGTCATGAGTACTTCACGGATCGACGTCACCGACGAGGCCGCTGCGCTGCTGATCCAGCTGCGGGAGAGTCACGGGAAACCGCTGATGTTCCATCAGTCGGGAGGCTGCTGCGACGGTTCAGCTCCGATGTGCTTCACCCAGGGGACCTTCCTGACTGGCCCGGCAGATGTGCTGCTGGGCCAGCTGGAGCCCGGAACCCCGGAACCGGTGCCGGTATGGATCTCGCAGGCACAGTTCCAATACTGGTCCCATACACACATCACCATCGACGTGGCGCCGGGCCGAGGGGCGGGGTTCAGCATCGAAGGGCCCACGGGGCTGAGGTTCATCATCCGCTCCCGGCTCTTCACCGACGCGGAGTCCCAGGCCCTGGAACCGGTGACCACCGGCTGACCGGGCTGCCCGTCTTGTCTCAGAGCGCCTCGGGCTCAGTCGGAGATCACCGGCCGAGCCTGAGGCGCTGAGCAGCCCAAGAGGCCCTGAGGCCCCGAAGCCCTTAGGGCCTCAGATCACCCCCTGGGCGATCATCGCATCGGCCACCTGGGTGAACCCGGCGATGTTGGCACCCGCGACGTAGTCTCGGGGAACCCCGTAGTCCTCGGCCGTGCCCGCGCAGCGGGCGTGGATGTTCTCCATGATCTCCGCAAGCCGGGCCTCGGTGTACTCGAAGCTCCAGGAGTCGCGGATCGAGTTCTGCTGCATCTCCAGGGCCGAGGTCGCCACGCCGCCGGCGTTGGCTGCCTTGCCGGGGCCGAAGAGCGTGCCCGCGTCGCGGAGTCGATCGATCGCCGCAGGCGTGGTGGGCATGTTCGCGCCCTCGACCACCGCCGAGACCCCTGCCTTGAGCAGGAGCTTCGCGTCGTCGTCGTCGAGCTCGTTCTGCGTGGCGCAGGGCATGGCGACGTCGACCCGGTGCTTCTCGGCGACGCTCCAGACCGACCTGCCCCCGATGAACTCTGCGGAGTCGCGCTGCTGGGCGTACTCGCTGATCCTGGCGCGCTGGACCTGCTTGACCTCCCGCAACAGATCCAGATCGATGCCCTGGGGATCATGCACGGCCCCGGAGGAGTCTGATGCGCCGATCACCAGCCCGCCCAGGGCGTGGATCTTCTCTATGGCGTAGAAGGCGACATTCCCGGAGCCCGAGACCAGGACTCGCGCGCCGTCCAGTCCTCGGCCGTTCGCCTGCAGCATGTGCTCGGTGAAGAACACCGCCCCGTAGCCGGTGGCCTCGGTGTGCACCAGGGACCCGCCCCAGCTGGTTCCCTTTCCGGTGATGACCCCGGCCTCATAGCGGTTCGCGATCCGCTTGTACTGACCGAAGAGGTAGCCGATCTCGCGGGCCCCCACGCCGATGTCCCCGGCCGGGACATCCACGGAGGAACCGATATGCCGGTAGGCCTCGGTCATGAAGGACTGGCAGAAGCGCATGATCTCACCGTCGCTGCGGCCCTTGGGGTCGAAGTCACTGCCGCCCTTGCCGCCGCCGATCGGCAGCCCGGTGAGCGCGTTCTTGAAGATCTGTTCGAAGCCGAGGAACTTCACCGTGCCCAGCATCACCGAGGGGTCAAAGCGCAGCCCACCCTTATACGGACCCAGTGCGGAGTTGAACTGGACTCGGAAGCCGCGATTGATGCGCACCCGGCCGTGGTCGTCGGTCCACGGGACGCGGAAGATGATCTGGCGCTCCGGTTCGCAGATCCGTTCCAGGATGGATTCCTCGGCGTACTCCGGGAACTTGGTGAGCACCCGGTCCAGCGAGTCAAAGACCTCCTTCACCGCCTGGTGGAACTCCGCCTCCCCAGGATTGCGGGCGAGGACCTGGTCGTACACGGCGGCGATGCGCTTGCTGCTGGGGCTCATGGTGGACTCCTGGACGGCGGCACGCCCGGTCAGGGCGGCGGATTCCACCCTAATAGACCGCCGCGCAGCGTCCTGACCGGCCCGGCGGCGTCCTGACCGGGGACAGAGCACCCAGACCGCAGCAGGTCAGCGCCGTCACCGGGCCGGGGCGAGGCTCACTTCACGCTGCCGGCGACCAGCCCCGAGACGATGTAGCGTTGCAGAGCCAGGAACAGGGCCACTGGAATGATCGCGGCGAGCACCGCGCCGGCGGCGAAGATGGACCAGTTCTGCGAGGTCTCCTGGGAGATGAACTGGTAGAGGCCCACCGCCAGGGTCTGCCTCTCCGGATCCCGCAGCAGCACCGAGGCGATGACGAACTCGCTCAGCGTGGCCACCAGGGACAGCAGCGCCACCACAGCCAGGATCGGGGAGACCAGCGGGAGGATGATCGTGAAGAAGATCCTCGCGTGACCAGCCCCGTCGATGCGGGCAGCCTCGTCGATGGAGGTCGGGATGGTGTTGAAGAAGCCATACATCAGGTAGGTGTTCACCCCCAGCGCGCCGCCGAGGTAGACCAGGATCAGACCGATCTGGCTGTTGAGTCCGATGGCGGGGAAGATCTCTCCGATCGAGAGCATCAGCAGGAAGATGGCCACCATGGCCAGCAGCTGCGGAAACATCTGCACCAGCAGGATGGTGATCAGGCCGAAGCGGCGTCCGGTGAAGCGCATCCGGGAGAACGCATAGGCGGCCAGTGCCCCGAGCAGCACGCTGCCTGCAGAGGCGCTGAACCCGATGAAGAGCGTGTTGACATACCAGGCCGCGAAGGGCTGCTGCGGTCGGTTGAACAGGTCCACATAGCTGCTCAGGCTCAGATTCCCGAACAAGGTGTTCGCCGTGATCAGCGTCCCACCGGGGTTCAGCGAGGCAGAGAAGACATAGACCAGCGGGAAGGCCGCGAAGATCACGACGGCGACGCCGACCAGGTGCCGCCACCCGGTCTGGGAGAACCAGCGCCGGAACGGGCGGCGGGCAGTGGCGCTCTTGGCCGCTCTGGGGGTGCTGGGTGCCCGGTTCGGGCGGCGAGTCTGGGGTTCCAAGGCGACGGCCATCTCAGTTCAGCTCCTCGAGAGCGCGGGTGCGCCGGAAGGCGATCACGGAGATCGTTCCGACGATGAAGAAGATCAGGATGGAGAAGGCGCTGGCCAGCCCATAGTCACTCTGGGAGCCCACGAACGCGACCTTATAGACCATGGAGATCAAGATGTCTGTGGACCCCACGTTGATGCCAGCCTCGATGTCTCGGGGACCGCCACCGGTGAGCATGTACACCAGGTTGAAGTTGTTGAAGTTGAAGGCGAAGGAGGAGATCAGCAGCGGCGCGATGGAGACCAGCAGCAGCGGGAACTTGATCTGCCGGAAGGCCTGGAAGGGGCGGGCCCCATCCATCTGAGCGGCTTCGGTGAGCTCCTCGGGTATCGACTGCAGCGCACCGGTGCAGACCAGGAACATATACGGGAAGCCCAGCCACAGGTTTACGATCAGGATGCTCAGCTTGGCAAGCCAGGGGTCGGAGAGCCAGGGGATCGCGGCGCCGCCGAAGAGCACGTTATTGATGAATCCGAACTCCTGGTTCATCATCCCGGCCCAGACCAGCGCCGAGAGGAAGCCCGGGAATGCGTAGGGCAGGATCATCACCAGCCGGTAATACTTCCGGGACTTCATCCGAGGATCGTTGAACACGATCGCCAGGAACAGTCCCAGGATGAAGGTGCTGGCCACTGAGAGGAACGCGAAAGCGAAGGTCCAGGTCGTGACGTAGAGCAGCGGGCCCCGGATGGACTCCTCGGTGATCGCTCGCACGAAGTTCTCCAGCCCCACATTGACCCGCCACCCGGGCATGAGCTCCTCGCCGGCCTCGGTGACGAAGGCGCCTTCTCCGCCGTCGGTGTAGGTCTGCCCGGTCTGCGTGTTGGTCATGGTGTCCGAGGACTCGTCGTAGACGAACCGCGAGGTGTAGACATAGGCGCGCTGCCCGTCCTGGGTGCGCAGCGCCCCGGCGTTGGGGTCATCGGAGAGCGGGACGGCCAGGGTGGTCAGCTCCTGCTGACGTTCCACCAGGTCCGCGAAGCTGAGCACCTGGTGATCTGGGACCTGCACCACTCGACCGTCTTCGACCACGGCGCCCTCCACGGCCTCCAGGGGCGCATCGGCGGAGCCGATCAGGATCTCGCCGTCCTCGGTGGTCACCGCGAATCCGAGCTCATCGGAGCTTTCGACCACGGTGAGCGGGTAGGTCGGTGAATCGGGCACGCGGTCCTGGGTCTGGAGCATGATGGCGTGGATCGCGTGATCCTTGGTGCTGTTGTGGCCGGTCCCATAGTTGGTGAACGCCACGTAGCCGGAGTAGAGGATGACGAAGACCTGGAAGATCAGCAGGAAGACCACGCCCGGAGCGAGGTACTTCGCCGGCAGGGCGCCGCGCTGGAGATAGATCCAGGTGAGTATGGCGCCACTGACCACCACCAGGGTGCCGATGATCCACCGCTCGTTGAAGAAGAGCACCATCGCGGCGTAGACGGAGACGGCGTTGAGCAGCCCCAGCACGGTGATCTTCAGCAGCAGCAGCTTCCATCCGATGCTCGCGCTCTCGGCCGTGCGGCGGGCACGACGCCCATGCACGGTGCGCTCATCGGGCCTGGTGGTGGTCGGTGCGCTCATCGGTCAGTCGATCGCTGAGGAGATGTCTTCGGACATCTTCTGCCAGAGTTCCACCGGGTCGCCGTCGCCCTTGATGATTGCGGCCTGGCTGGAGCCCCAGTCGTCCCAGACCGCCCCCATCTCCGGGATGGCGGGCATCGGCACGGCCTCAGCGCCGACTTCGCCGAAGCCGGCGACGATCTCGTCCTCGCTCAGCGCCTGCTCGAACGACTCGGTCAGGGCGGGGGCCCGTCCGCCGGTCTCATACAGCGCCGTCTGGACCTCTGCGGTGCCGACATAGTTGATCAGGAAGTTGCTGGCGGCCACGACGTTCTCACTCTGTGCCGAGAGGAAGAACCCCTGGACACCGGCGAATGGCTGCGCATCCTGGTCACCAGCGGCCGGAATCGGGTCCACGGCGACGTCGATGCCCGCCTCCCGCGCGCCGTCCACGTTCCAGGGACCGGTCAGGAAGAACGGGGAGTTTCCGTCGTTGAAGCTCTCCTGGGCCAGGTCCCCGTCGATGTTCAGGTTCAGCACCCCGGCCTCGCCCTGTTCTGCGAGCCAGCCGGCGAACTCCTCCCCGCCGGCGTCGGCCATGGCCAGCTGCGAGGAGTCATAGCTGCCGTCCTCCGCCGTGCCGAAGACCGGAGCTCCGAAGGAGGTCTGGAACGGGTAGAGGTGATACGGGTCGCTCTCGTTGGGGTCCAGGCCGACCAGGAACGGGTACTCGGTGCCGGCCTCTTCACCCATCTGGATCATCTCGTCGAAGTCGGCAGGGGCCTCGGGGGCGAGTTCGGTGTTGCGCAGCAGCGCGATGTTCTCGATGGAGTACGGCAGGCCGTAGGTCTGCCCCTCATAGGTCCAGGCGTCCACGGCGATCTCTTCGAAGTCCCCGGCGGCGTCGCCGAGCTCCACGGGCGCCACGACACCGTTGTTCACCAGGACACCGAGCCAGTCGTGGGCGCCGACGGCGATGTCCGGGCCCTCTCCGGTGGGCACCTGGGAGACGAACTGGTCCCGGATCTCCTCGAAGTCCTGCTGCACGATCTCCACGGCGATGCCGGTGTCGGACTCGAAGTCCGAGGCCACCTCGTTGAGCACCTCGGCGCGGTTGGCGTCGGCCCAGATGGTCAGACTGCCGGAGGCGGCCGCATCACCGGACTCAGACTGCGAGGATTCCTCCTCGGTGGTTTCGGCGGCTTCGGTCTCGGCAGATTCGCCTGAACCCTGCTCGGCGGAGTCGCCTCCGGAGCCGCAGGCGGTCAGCGCAAATGCTCCCAGCCCCAGAAGCGCGGTCAGCCTTGTGATTCCTCTGGTGTTCACCGTCATCGGTGTCCCTCTCTGTGAAGAAGCGGAGTGGGTCACTCCGCCATCCTGAGTGCAAGCGCTTCCAGTATGCGAGGGGAATGTGATCTGCGCAACTCCATGGCGTGGCGTGTCATGATCCCCGACGCCACGGCGATGACCAGCATTTATGCCTCATGATGAGGCCATTTTCTGCCCTTTCGGGATGTCGTCCAGGACTGCAAGCGGTTGTCTCAGGTTGCTGGTGACATGGAAGCGCTTGCATATATGCTGGAGACATGACTGTTCACCAGGACCTGCGTCGCCCCGACGCCTCCACCGACGCCGTGCCAGATTCAGACGAGACGACCCGGAGGCCGGGGACGACGGCCGAATGGTGGCGCAGCGCAGTGATCTACCAGATCTACCCGCGCTCCTTCAGCGACTCCTCGGGAGACGGGATCGGAGACCTGCCGGGGATCACCGCCCGACTTGGGGCTCTGGACGCCCTCGGGGTGGACGCGATCTGGCTCAGTCCCTTCATGACCTCTCCGCAGAAGGACGCCGGCTACGACGTCACCGACTATTGTGACGTCGACCCGATCTTCGGCACTCTGAGCGACTTCGACGCGCTGCTGGCACGGGCGCACAGCCTCGGAATCCGGGTCATCGTCGATCTGGTCCCGAACCACTCCTCGGATCAGCATGAGTGGTTCCAGCAGGCGCTCACGGCGGCACCGGGCAGTCCGGAGCGGGCCCGCTACATCTTCCGTGAAGGCAAGGGCCCTGAGGGCCAGGAGCCGCCGAACAACTGGCAGTCCATCTTCGGAGGCCCGGCGTGGACGCGGATCACCGAGGCCGACGGCACCCCGGGCCAGTGGTACCTGCACCTCTTCGACTCCAGTCAGCCCGACTTCGACTGGTCCCAGGAGGAGGTCAAGCAGGAGTTCCGTCGGATTCTGCGTTTCTGGCTGGATCGTGGGGTCGACGGCTTCCGCGTCGATGTGGCCCACGGGCTGGTCAAGGACCAGGACTTCCCGGACTACACCCCGGATGCCGACGCGGCGTCGATGGGAGGCGAGGCGACCCCGGCGCCGTACTTCGAGCAGTCAGCGGTCCACGAGGTGTACCGGGACTGGCGTCTGGTGTTGGAGGAGTATGCCGGAGACCGGGCGCTCTGTGGCGAGGCCTGGGTCTCCTCTGTGGAGAAGGCGGCACTCTGGGTGCGCCCCGATGAGATGCACCAGACGTTCAACTTCCAGTACCTGGAGGCCTCCTGGGATGCGCAGCAGCTGCGTGGCGTCATCAACGATTCACTGCGTGCCTTCAACGCCGTCGGGGCCCCGAGCACCTGGGTGCTCTCGAACCATGACGTGGTGCGCCACGCCACCCGGCTGGCGCTGACCGGAGAGAACCCGCAGGGCACCGGGATCGGCCCCGACTATCCGGGCCTGCCGGACCGAGAGACCGGACTGGCGCGTGCCCGCGCCGCGACCGCCCTGATGCTGGCCCTTCCAGGCTCCGCCTATATCTACCAGGGGGAGGAGCTCGGTCTGGACGAGGTCCACGACCTCCCCGATGAGGCACGCCAGGACCCGACCTGGTTCCGCACGGCGGGAGAGCGCTACGGCCGCGACGGATGCCGGGTCCCGCTGCCCTGGGCCGCCGACGCCGACGACTTCGGCTTCACCGCCGGCGGCACGCCCTGGCTCCCGCAGCCCGAGCGCTGGAGGGGCCTCGCCCGAGACGTCCAGCAGGCCGACCCAGACTCCACGCTGAGCCTCTACCGCAGGATGCTCAGCCTGCGGAGTGAGCATGACCTGGGCCTCGGTGAGCTGAACTGGCTCGGTGGTCGCTCAGAGCATGTGCTGATGTTCAGCAACCAGGATGTGGTGGTGCTGGCGAACACCGGAACCTCCTCGGTCCCGCTGCCCACCGGCCACGAGGTCCTGCTGGCAAGCTCGGCGCTGGAGGGCGACCAGGTGCCCGGGGACTGCACCGTGTGGCTGCGTCGGCACGCCGGCTGATGACCAGCCTGGATGACGTCGCTCGTGCAGCGGGCGTGTCCGCGGCGACGGTGTCCCGTGCCCTGAGCGGCCGGGGCAACGTCTCCGCGAGCACGCGCGCGAAGATCCAGAAGGTCGCCGCCGACCTTGACTACGTCGCCTCCTCCGCGGCCTCCAGCCTGGCCTCGGGGCGGATGCGCAACCTGGGCGTGATCATGCCGGAGCTGCACCGCTGGTTCTTCAACACCGTGCTCACCGGGATCTCGGATGAGGCGACCCGGGCGGGGTATGACGTGACGCTCTACAACGTCACCGGAGACCCGGAGGTGCGCCGAGAGATCTTCAGCGCCTTCCTGCGTCGGCGCCGAGTGGACGCCGTCGTCGTGGTGGCGCTGGAGCTCAGCGAATGGGAGGAAATGGAGCTGCAGCGGCTGGAGATTCCGGTGGTGATCATCGGGGGCACCTCCGGGATGCTTCCCGGGGTCGCGATCGATGACCTGGCGATCACCGAACTCGCCACGGCACATCTGCTCGAGCTGGGCCATCAGGTGCTCGGCTTCATCGGCGGCGCTGAGGGTTTCGACGCCGACTACAAGGTCCCGAGCCAGCGTCGGGAGGGCTTCGATCGGGCGCTGCGACGCCGCGGACTGCCGACCCACCCCGAGCTCATCGCCGAGGCAGACTTCACGATCCCTGGGGGCTTCCATGCGGCCCGGCAGCTGCTGGGCCAGCCAGGAACCGGGATGACAGCGCTGGTGGCAGCCTCCGACGAGATGGCCATCGGCGCGGTCCTGGCCGCGCGGGAGCTGGGCATCACGGTCCCCGAGGAGCTCTCCGTGGTGGGCATCGACGGGCACGAACTCGGCGCGCTCTTCGAGCTGACTACGGTGGATCAGCACGCGCAGCACCAGGGGGAGACGGCGGCGAAGCTGATTCTCGCCGCCGTGGAATCCGGAGCCGAACGGCCGGAGATGCTGGACCTCCCGTTCGACCTCCTGGTGCGCCGCAGCACCGCTCGAGCGGCCGCGACCCCGCACCGCTGACGGGTCAGCAGTCCAGACCGCCTGCCAGACCGCCTACTGGACTGCTGGCCCGCTCGCCGAGAACGCTGACCAATCCGCCTGCCCGGCTGCTGACCCGTTCGGGGCGTGAGCCTGCCTGGGCACAACCACCGCCGCAAGGTCAGGGGGTGTCTCAGTCGATGCCGGCGGCTCGGCGGGTGCGGCTACTGGCGTGGACCGAGTACCGCGGCAGCCAGCGCAGCAGACCGGCGCTGGCCAGCGGTCCCATGGCCGCCGCCACCCAGACCCCGGCGGCCAAGGATCCCAGGGCAGCCCCGGCGGCGAGGGTCAGCGGACCAGCGGCGATCCCGAAGTCCTGCATCAGCCTCCAGGCACCGAGGAACTGCGGACGCGCATCCGCCGGGGCGATGTCCGAGGCGATGGTCATCATCACCCCGGAGCCGAGTCCGTTGCTGACACCGAGCAGCACCGCGACAGCGGCCAGCACCGGGACCGAATGAGCCAGCGGCACCAGGGCCATCGCCACTCCGAGGCAGGTCATCGAGGGCACTCCGATCCAGAGTCGCCCGAACCGGTCCATGATCTTCCCCGCCGGATAGAACAGCAGCATGTCGATGCCCCCGGCCAGGCCGAAGAGCAGCGAGATCGTCGTGGGGTCCAGGCCGATGTGCTCGCCCCAGAGCGGAAGCACCTGCTGGCGGGCCCCGCGAATCGCTCCCACCAGCATGGAGGCCACCCCCAGGGTGAGCAGCAGCTCCCGGTGTCTGGCGATCACCTGGGTGAACCCGGCGCGGGAGGCGCCCGGGGCCCTGGCAGGCCGGGTGTCGATCTCCGGGGCCAGCAGCACGGTGACACCGGCGGCGAGGGCGGTCAGCAGCGCCAGCAGGAACACCGCACGCAGGTCGCCCAGCAGCAGCACCCCCGCCCCGAGGAAAGGCCCGAGGAACTGCCCGATCCGATGCACCCCGCCAAGGGTGGAGAGCACCCGAGCGCGCTGGTGCACCGGGGTGACCTCGGTCAGGTAGGAATGCCGCGCCAGGTGGAAGACCGCGTTCGCAGCCCCCACCAGGCCGACGGCGGCGCCCAGGGTGAGCAGCGAGGGTGCCAGTCCCGCGGCGAGGAATCCGATCGCCGCGGCGCCGGCCGCGATCAGCATCGCCCGACGGTCCCCGACCCGGGCGGCCAGCGCGCCTGCGGGCAGATCCGCCAGGATCTGACCCACCGGAAGCATCGCTGCGATGATCCCCGCCACGGCGAGGCTCGCTCCGCGCTCCACGGCGAAGGGAGCCAGCACCGGGATCATGGCACCGGCTCCGAGGCTGAAGATGAACGCCGGCAGCAGCGCCCCCAGCAGGATCTCTCGCCGGGGGGAGTGCGCCGTGGTCATCGCAGCAGTCTAGCGAGCCGGCACCCTCGCCGAGCTCGCACACCCCGGCCCGGCTGTCGCATCCCTTTGCCACATCCCCTGGCTTTGGACAGATATAGCGAGGGGACATGGCACAGCGATGCGACGGATCACGGGACAAGGCCCTGGCAGGCGCATGCGCCAGGTGAGAACCACCAGGCGGGGATGTCATAGGCTGGCACCATGAGTTCACCGGCCGAGCGCTACGCAGAGTCACGTCGACGAGCAGCAGAGGCCAAGAGTCACCTCGGGGCCTTCCGCCGGGCCCAGGCCTTCGACCTCGACGAGTTCCAGGTCCAGGCCTGTCAGCACCTGGAGGCCGGGCGTGCTGTGCTGGTCGCGGCACCCACCGGGGCAGGCAAGACGATCGTCGGCGAGTTCGCCGTGCACCTGGGACTCGCCAAGGGCACCAAGACCTTCTACACCACCCCGATCAAGGCGCTCTCGAACCAGAAGTATCAGGAGCTGGTGGAGGACCACGGGACCGAGAAGGTGGGGCTGCTCACCGGTGACACCTCGATCAACTCCGAGGCGCAGATCGTGGTGATGACCACCGAGGTGCTGCGCAACATGCTCTACCAGGACTCCGCGACGCTGCGTGATCTCGGCTACGTGGTCATGGATGAGGTCCACTACCTGGCCGACAGGTTCCGGGGCGCGGTCTGGGAGGAGGTCATCATCCACCTCCCGGAGCACGTGCAGGTCGTCGCGCTCTCGGCCACGGTCTCCAACGCCGAAGAGTTCGGCGCCTGGCTGGACACGGTGCGCGGGGAGACCTCCGTGGTGGTCTCCGAGCACCGTCCGGTGCCGCTGTGGCAGCACATGTTCGTCGAGAACCAGCTGCATGATCTGTTCATCTATGAAGAGGACGACGACGCGCCCACGCTGGTCAATCCCGACCTGCAGCGCCTGGCCCATCAGAGCCAGGGGCCCAGTTCGCGGCGCAGCGGCGGCCACCGCTCACGCGGCCGAGGCAGAGGTCCCGGTGCGGGTCCTGCACGCGGCGCAGGACGCGGCCGCTCAGGCGCCGGAGTGCGGCATGAGCTCAGCAGCAGCGCCTCCTCCAGCCGGGGCGGCTCCTCGAGCCGGAGTCGAGCCGGCTCCTCCGACGTCTCCGGGGTCTCGGGCTCCTCCGCAGGGCGCCCGCGGCTGAACCGTCCCAAGATGATCCGGGCCCTGGACCGTGACGGTCTGCTTCCCTGCATCGGCTTCATCTTCTCCCGGGTGGGCTGTGAAGCCGCCGTGGAGCAGTGCCTCAATGCCGGCATCGTGCTGACCACCCGTGAAGAGGCCGCCGAGATCACCTCCCGGGTGGAGCAGATGGGCTGGGACCTCCCGGCCGAGGATCTCTCCATCCTGGGATTCGAAAGCTTCCGTGAGGCGCTGATCAACGGGGTCGCCGCACACCACGCGGGGATGCTGCCCCCGTTCAAGGAGCTCGTGGAGCAGCTCTATGCGGAGGGTCTGCTCAAAGTGGTCTTCGCCACCGAGACCCTTGCGCTGGGGATCAACATGCCGGCCCGCACCGTGGTGCTGGAGAAGCTGGACAAGTTCAACGGCGAATCCCACGTCGACGTCACCCCGGGGGAGTACACCCAGCTCACCGGTCGTGCCGGCCGGCGCGGAATCGACGTGGAGGGCCACGCCGTCGTCGTCTGGCAGCCCGGCATGGATCCGCGTCAGGTGGCGGGGCTGGCGTCGAAGCGGACCTACCCGCTGAACTCCAGCTTCAAGCCTTCCTACAACATGGCGGTGAACCTCACGGCGCAGTTCGGCCGACGCCGGGCGCGCACCATCCTGGAATCCTCCTTCGCGCAGTTCCAGGCTGACCGTTCGGTGGTCGGGGTCGCCCGGGACGTGGCGAAGCGTGAGTCCTCCATGGCCGGATACGAGGAGGCGATGGCGTGTCACCTCGGAGACTTCCGAGAATACGCCGCGCTGCGTCGGCGTCTGAACGAGGCGGAGAAGGACCAGGCCAAGGCGCGGCACCGGCAGCGACGCCGCGAGATCATCCGGGTCCTGGCCGCACTGCAGCCCGGTGACGTCATCGAAGTTGGCGGCAAGCGCGGCTTCGGGGACTCTCTGGTGGTCCACAGCGCCCCGGAGCACGACCCTCGCCCCGGGGTGATCACCGCCGACGGCAAGTTCCGCAACATCACCGCCGAGGACTTCGCCCAGCCCCCGGAGGTGATCGCCAGCATCCGGCTCCCGCGCAAGCCGCAGGTGAAGGTGCCCAAGGTCCGCAGGGACCTGGCCTCCTCGATGCGGGCCGCGCTGCACGAGCGGGTGCCGCCGCGCCCGAATGCGCCCGCCCCGGGATTCGGGTTCCGCGCCGAGGACTCCGAGTCCGAGTCGCTGGAGCAGCTGCAGAACGCCTTGCAGCGCCACCCCTGTCACGGCTGCAGCGAACGTGAGGACCACGCCCGCTGGGCCGAGCGCGCCTGGAAGCTGCAGCGCGAGATCGATCAGCTGAAGCTGAAGATCGACCGCCGCACCGGCTCCATCGCGAAGACCTTCGACCGGGTCTGCGGGGTCCTCCACGAGCTCGGCCATATGGAGGCCGTGGACCCGGAACTGATGCCCCACGTCCCGCCGGAGAACTCCGCCGCCGTGACCGCTCCGGACCCTGCGCTGCAACGCCCTGGATTCACCGCCGAGCAGTGGTTCGCCACCGAGTTCGCCGTGACAGACCGCGGGCAGCAGCTGCGCCGGATCTACGGGGAGCGAGACCTGTTCACCGGTCTGTTGATGGAACGCGGGGTGCTCTCCGGGCTCACCGCGCAGGAGCTGGCAGCGTTCGTCACCGTGCTGGTCTACCAGGCCAAACGCGAGGACGAAGGCGCCATGCCGGTGATGCCGACCAAGCGCCTGGGCCAGGCCGCGCAGACCGGGATTGAGGTTCACGCTGAACTTGAAGCCCTGGAGAAGCGGCATCATCTGGAGCCCACGGCGGCCCCGGAGATGGGTCTGGTGCTGCCCATGTATGCCTGGGCCGGAGGCAAGAGCCTGCGCAGCTCCTTGGACGACTCGCCCCTGGCGGCAGGTGACTTCGTGCGCTGGACCAAACAGTGCATCGACACCTTGGACCAGATGAGCAAGATTCCACACACCCCGGCGAAGCTCTCGGCGCGCTGCGCCGAGGCCGTGCAGCTGATCGGCAGGGGAGTGGTGGCATACTCCTCGGTGGCCTATCAGAACCTGGAGGAACCAACTGATGACTAGCACCAGTGCCGCCCACCCGCCGCGGCTGCTGACCAACGGCACGATCCATTCCCCCTCCGAGCCCTACGCAGACGCGATGCTGGTCGAGGACGGGCTGATCGCCTGGGTAGGTTCCGATGAGACCGCCGCAGAGCGCAGGGAGCCCGACCTGGTCATCCACGATCTGGACCGCGCCCTGGTCACCCCGGCCTTCGTCGGCTGGGTCGAGCTCACAGCTTCTGACGCCGTGGATCCCGCTGCACCTGGTTCCGCCGAGCACACGCCCTGGTCGGAGCGGGTCACCGCTGCCCTCGACGAGGCGGCAGCGCAGGGCTGCGGCGCCGTCCGGCTCAGCGTCGAGCTCTCCAGCTCCGCGCTGAGCGACGCCGACGCGGCCCAGGAATCGCTGAATGCCGCTTTCCGCGCAGCCGCCGAGCATGGGGTGCGCGCCTACCCGGTGCTCGCGCTGACCGGCCTGGATGAGCTGAGCGTGGCAGACCGGCTCGATGCAGTGCGGGCCTCGAGCGAGCTGCTGCGGACCGTGGACGCGATCCTCGACCGCCCAGCCGCGCTGGAGCTGCCCGCTGAGGAGATCTTGGAGCAGCTGCTGGGCATCCGGCTCGCAGCCGCTCAGGCCCAGCGTCAGCTGATTCTGCGGGTGGATCAGGACACCACCGCGTCGACCGTGGTGACCGCGCTGGTGGACACCACCGCCGAGATGCGCTCCAAGCGGCAGAGCCCGCCAGGGGGGCTGCCCACCGTGCTGCATGGCTTCGACTCGGCGTCGCGGGAGGACTGGGAGTTGCTGCTGAACACCGGAGCCCAGGTGGTGCTGCGCGGAGCAGGACACCTGGCCACGGCGCTGAGCGTCGGTGTGCCGGTCAGCGCCGTCGCCGAGGCCGGGCAGAGCCCCTGGTCCACCGTCAGCGCCCACGTCCACCACCCCAGCGACCCGGTCTCGGTGCGGGCAGGCTTCAACGCGCAGACGCGCGGGGCGTACCGGTCTCTGCCCGAGTCCAGCGGCACGCCAGTGACCTCCGCGCAGCTGGATCCAGGCGCACGGGCAAGCTACGCGATCTGGGAGGTGGACTCACTGGCGGTGCAGACCCCAGACTCGCGCACCGCGGCGTGGAGCACCGACGTCCGGGCGCGCACCCCGCTGCTGCCCTACCTCGACGGGCAGAGCCTGCCACGGCTGATCTCCACCGTGATCGACGGGGTCGAGGTCGCCCCTTCGGACCCCCGCGCCGAGCCTGCTTCCCGGAGATGAGCTCCAGCGCATGACCGTAGACTGTGCCCGACCCACTGCCACCATCTCCACAACCCCCAGAAGGACGCGAAGCAACTCGTGAAGATCCTGACGATCATCCCCACCTATGACGAGATCGACGCCCTTCCCGGCACCGTCTCGCGTCTGCGAGCGGCAGTGCCGGACTCAGACGTGCTCATCGTCGATGACAACAGTCCCGACGGCACCGGTGAGTTCGCCGAGGAGCTCAGCGCTGAGGATCCACAGATCAATGTGCTGCACCGCACCGCCAAGAACGGGCTCGGCGGTGCCTATATCGCGGGGTTCGGCTGGGGACTCGAGCGCGGCTACGACGTGTTGGTCGAACTCGACGCCGATGGGTCGCATCAGCCCGAACAGCTGCCGAAGCTGCTTGCAAAGATCGACGAGGCGGACCTGGTCATCGGCTCACGCTGGGTGCCCGGCGGATCGGTGGTGAACTGGCCGCTGCACCGGATCGCGATCTCGCGGGCCGGCAGCCTCTACTCGCGGACCATGCTGGGACTCAAGGTCCGCGACATCACCGCCGGGTTCCGGGCCTTCCGCCGCTCAGTGCTCGAAGAGATCGACCTGAGCAGCATCGAATCAGTGGGCTACGGCTTCCAGGTGGACATGACATTCCGGGTGGCCGGGATGGGCAAGACCATCGCAGAGGTGCCGATCACCTTCGTGGAGCGCACCCAGGGGGTCTCCAAGATGAGCTCGAACATCGTGGTCGAGGCCATGGTCAACGTCACCCGCTGGGGACTGAGTGCACGAGCCCGCACCTTGGCCCAGAAGCTGCGCCAGCGCTGAGCCTGCGCGCGGCCCATCCGAGCACGGGGATGAGCCGAGCCCGCGCGTGCCCACCGGAAATACGAGGACGGCGTCCCTCTCACGTGGGGAGAGACGCCGTCCTTGTGTGGTCAGCAGGGTGTGCTGCTGAACCGGCTGGTGCACTGAGTCGAGTCAGGCGGCTTCGCCGCGGCGCTCCTTGAGCAGCTTGAGCCGATCCTGCAGGATCACTTCGAGGTCCTCCGTGGAACGACGCTCCAGCAGCATGTCCCAGTGCGTCCTGACCGGCTTCTCCGGCTCCGCCTCGGGCCGGTCGACGTCGACGCGCAGACCTTCCTTGCCGGTGGGGGAGACCCAGGTGGCGGGGACGTCGGCCTCGGCGGAGAACATCACCCGCATCCGCTCGCCGTCCTCAGTGAGGTACTCGATCTCCTGACGGGGCGCAGGCTCAACGCCCTGTTCCGTTTCCATGGACTGCGCACCAAGGCGCATTCCGCGCAGACTGCGATCGCTCATCGATTTTCCTCCAGTGTGATGGGCAGAGTCATTCTCGGTGTACAACTCTAAAGCACCGCCGAGATATTCCCACCTTGCTCAGCGCTGCGGATCCTCCATCGGCTCAGGCTGCTGCTGGAAGACCGGCTGCTCGGTGAGCTCTGCCTCCTGCGTCGGGGCGACTGCAGTGTCCTGCGCGGGAGCGTCGGTGCGTGACTCGGCGACCTGTGCATTGCCGACCCGCGCCTTGCGGGCCTCCTGCTCGATCTCCTGGCGACTGGTGTAGTGCGGGTTCTCGTCGGTCACCGAGGTGCTGCGAGCAGACTCGGCCATATCCGCGATGGCAGAAGAGATGGACGGCTTGCCCTGATTCTGCTCGGACTCCCGGGCCTTCTCCAGCCGACGCTGCTTCAGCCGCTCCGATCGGGCTGCCCGTTCGGACTCGCGATCTTCCAGGCTGATGCCGGATGCGGCGGCGGACTCCGGCCCTCCGAAGGCCCCTGCGAGGTTCTTCAGCGCATCGCCGAACTCGCCCGGGATCATCCACATGGTGTTGGACTCGGACTTCGCGATCTCGGGAAGGATCTGCAGGTACTGGTAGGAGAGCAGCTCCGGGCCGGGCTCGGAGTCGTGGACCGCGTTGAACACGGTCTCGATAGCCTGTGCTTCGGCGTTGGCGCCCAGGATCCTGGCCTGCGCATCGCCCTCGGCGGCGAGGATGGAGGCCTGACGCTCACCTTCAGCGGTGAGGATCGCGGCCTGCTTGGTGCCCTCGGCGGTGAGGATCGCGGCGCGGCGCTCCCGCTCGGCGCGCATCTGCTTCTCCATGGAGTCCTGGATGGAGTGCGGCGGCTCGATGGCCTTGAGCTCGACTCGGGCGACCCGGATGCCCCAGCGCCCGGTGACCTTGTCCAGCTCCCCGCGGAGCTGCCCGTTGATCCGATCACGCGAGGTCAGAGCCTCTTCCAGGTTCAGCCCACCGACCACGTTACGCAGCGTCGTGGTGGTCAGCTGCTCCACCGCGATGATGTAGTTCTGGATCTCGTAGGTGGCGGCCTTGGGATCGGTGATCTGGAAGTAGACCACGGTGTCGATGGAGACCACCAGGTTGTCCTCGGTGATCACCGGCTGGGGCGGGAAGGAGACGACCTGTTCGCGCATGTCCAGCATCGGCAGCAGCCGGTCGATGAAGGGGACCAACAGGGTGAGTCCCGGGCCCTGCGTGCGCTGGTACTTGCCCAGGCGCTCGATCAGTCCGGCGCGGGCCTGCGGCACGATCCGCACGCTGCGCGCGATGATGATCACCACCAGGGCTACCAGGACCAGGAGGACTACAAGTGCAGTGACTTCCATGACGTTCCGTTCTCTATCAGTGGCGCGCCTGAAGGTCTCTCAGGCGCCTTCCGAACGGGGAGTGTTGGGCCCAGAGATGTCGGGTCCCGGCTCATCCCAGTTGATCTCGCGGCTGGGCCGCAGGTAGACGATGGCGCCTTCCACGGACTCGACGACGGCGTCCATTCCGGGCTCGATCCGCAGGCCTCCGGTGGTGCGCGCGGTCCAGGTGTCGCCGTCGACCTCGGCCAGGCCGGCGTCGCCGGTGATGGCCTCCAGGGCATGGGCCTCCATGCCGGTCATCCGGTCGATGTTGGTGAGCTGGTTCGCCGGGCCCTTCTTCAGGTGCTTCAGTGCGATCGGCCGGACGGCACCGAGCATCAGCAGCGCCGTGGCGCAGCCCACGAGCACCTGCAGCCAGGGCTCGCCACCGGCAAGGGCCACGGTGGTGGCTGCTCCGGCGCCGACGGCGAGCATCAGGAAGAGCAGATCGAGGGTGATGGCTTCGAGGACCAGCAGTCCCAGCGCCAGTGCCAGCCAGGGCGCCCAGAGGTTATCGCCGAACCATTCGATCATCTCAGCTCCTCATCAGCCCATACACGCGTGACTTCAGACTATCTGCGCCACAGGCTCACGTCGAGGTCGATGGTGACATGTGACAC
This sequence comes from Nesterenkonia sandarakina, assembly GCF_013410215.1. Classification (NCBI taxonomy): domain Bacteria; kingdom Bacillati; phylum Actinomycetota; class Actinomycetes; order Micrococcales; family Micrococcaceae; genus Nesterenkonia; species Nesterenkonia sandarakina. The sequence continues at coordinate 2,456,070 of NZ_JACCFQ010000001.1, read as the reverse complement.
GCCAGCATCCGCAAGCTGCTTGCGCAGGGCGCCGAGGTCGAGATGATGCCCGGCGGGACCCATGAAGACCAGATCGGCGGCGAGACCGGCATCGACCGGGACTGTCGCCTTGACCTGGGCGTTCAGTTCCGCCACGCCAAAGGCTGGTGCCATCTGCTCCGCGAGCTGGCGCAGCTTCTCGCCCTGGACCTTGAGCATGCCCGCCGAGCGGAGCTGCCCGAGGTGCGCGTCACCGGGGGTCACCACCACTGCCAGTCCACCCGGGCGAAGAACTCTGGCGTACTCGGCCACGTTGCGCGGGGCAAAGACGTCCAGGAGCAGGTCCACGGCATCCGAGGCCAGGGGGAGCGGCTGCCAGAGGTCCCAGGCCAGCGCGAGCGTTCGCCGGTGGCGGGCCGCCCGCTTGAGTCCCGCCACAGAGAGGTCCAGCGCGATGCCTCGGGATGCGGGGGAGGAATCGAGCAGCTGGTGCAGGTAGTGTCCGGTGCCGGCGCCGCAGTCCAGGAAGATCGCTGGATCGGAGGTGTGCGTGGTCTCAGCCGGGACAGCGGGATCAGTGCGGCTCCGCGCGGCGGTGTGCTCGCCCAGGATCTGGGTCAGCTCTGTGCTCAGTGCGTCGAAGACTCCGGCGTTCTGGACCCGTTCCCGGGCCATGATCATCTGCGCGGAGTCGGGCGTGAAGCGTGTCCCGCGCCCGGAGAGCAAGTTGACATAACCCTGACGTGCCGCATCGAAGCGGTGACCAGCGGGGCAGCTGAGGGCCTGTAGGGCGCGGGGTGAGGATTTCTGCTGCTGCGGCTCAGTCCGGGGTGAGTGTCCCGGGGCGTCAGGTGCCCGCACCAGGTCCATCGGCGCGGCGCAGGAGGGACAGATCAAGGGCCAGGGTGAGGTCACAGGTTCCAGGCTATCGCTCCGACTCGGTCGGCTCAGTGCCGTTAGGCCGTTCCTGAATATCCAGCGTTCGTGTGTCACCTTCAGCGTTGACCTGAGTGCCTGGATAAACCAACCGGCAGTCAGGCGCCGCAAGAACTCCGCCACGTATATAATGCGCCGATAATCTACATTATGTCAGGTTGCCCTTCTGGGCCCTGGTTCCCCGCTCGGACTGGCACCGGACCCGTCGCCGGTGAACGATGGCCGCTAAGGGCAGCGCTGCCAGCGAAATCAGCACCGGCCACACTGACGAGACTGCTTGGCCCGAGCCCGCGCGAAACACTCCAGCGATGCCCAGACTGAGCGCCACCAGCGACAGGACGACGCCGATGATGATGATTGATCTCGTGGACATCGCAGGGACCTCAGCCCGGCCCGGCGAGGACTGGGGCGCGAGGGACGTCATGCTCCGCGGCCTCGGGCCTCGCGTGGGCAGGCGCAATCTCCACGGTTTAATCCGTGTCTGCGGGAACTATATCTATTTCACTGTTGCAGTTTAATGACTCCGAGTAAAGCCGCCTATCCCCTCCGATGTGACGGATTTCAGCCGCCGCGTCGTCCGGGGCGTTTGGTTCCTCGGATTTCTAGGACACACTGGGCCCATGTCTGAGACTGAAGCGATCACCACCCATCGTTCCACGGTCGCCAAGTGGACCCACGGGTTGTCCCAGGCCACCGGCTCCCCCGGCGGCGGGGCCGGAGCCGGGGTGATGCTGGCCATCGCCGCGTCGCTGACCTCCATGGTGGCCGGATACACCGAGCCTGATGCGCAGTGCGCGGACAGGCTCAGCGCCATCCTCGCGCAAGCCCAGGACCGTCGGGGGACCGCGCTCCAGCTGGCCGACGACGACGCGACCGCCTCCCAGGCCTTCGGCGCGGCCTTCAAGGTGGATCCAGGACCAGAGCGCGAGGAGGCGATCCGGGAGGCCGCCATCGGCGCTGCGCAGTCCTCGGCGGAGCTCGGTGACCACGCGGTATCTGCCATCGAGGATCTGGCCTGGCTGGCAGAGCACGGCAAGCAGGCGCTGATCGCCGACGTCGTCGTCGCCTTCGGTGCGCTGCGTGCCGCCGTCGCCGGTGCTCGGACCAATGCCAGCTTCGACCTGGCCACCCTGAAGTCCTCCGGCTCCACGCTGGAGCAGATCCAGGCCTCACACCCCAGGCTCTGGGCCAGCGTGCAGGACCTGACGGCCGCGATCGAGCGCATCGACGCCTGCACCGCCTCGATCGATGACCGCGCTGCCCCGACAGATCCCGCGGGCACGTCCTAGACCAGATCCCGCAGGCACGTCCTAGACCAGATCCCGCAGGCGCGACCTAGACTCGGCACATGCGCTCCCCCTCTCAGCAGATGACACCCCGGCATCGGGGTCAGCTCGCACTCCCCTGGCTGCTGCTGGCCCTGGACGCGCTCCTGGTGGTGGGCTTCGCCGCGCTGGGCAATCGGTCCCACGAGACCGGGCTCGGGCTGGGCGATGTGCTGGGGACCGCCGCACCGTTTCTTCTGGGACTGCTGATCAGCTCGCTCGCCGTGCGGTTCTGGAGAGCCCCCTCCAGGCTCTGGCCGGACGCCGTCGTCGTGATCCTGGGCACCGTGGTCCTGGGCATGGCAGGCCGGGTCCTGGCCGGCGGCGGAGGCGCCGAATTCTCCTTCGTCCTTGTCGCGCTGGGCGTGCTCGGCGCGCTGCTCACCGGCCGGCGTGTGCTCACCAGGCTGATCGGCCGCCTCGGCACCGGGCGATGAGGTCAACATTCGGCTGGTGTTCAGCTCACTCTCAGCTGCGAGCCGATAGCGTAGAGCCTGTAAGGGTGATGACGGAATTGATGCATGACATCTCTTTCGAGTACGCCTCGCAGCAGAACTTCTGAGGAGACGCGACGTGAAAGCAGTGACATGGCAGGGCCACCACAAGGTAAGTGTCGAGACAGTGCCGGATCCGACGATTCAGCAGGCCAATGACGCGATCATCGAAGTCACCTCCACCGCCATCTGCGGCTCCGACCTGCACCTCTACGAGGTGCTCGGACCGTTCATGACTCCCGGCGATATCCTGGGTCACGAGCCGATGGGACGGGTGGTCGAGGCGGGCCCCGACTCCAACCTGACCGCCGGTGACCGGGTGGTCATCCCGTTCCAGATCTCCTGCGGCAGCTGCTACATGTGCCAGCGTGGACTGCAGACCCAGTGTGAGGTTACGCAGGTCCGCGAACAGGGCATGGGAGCCGCGCTCTACGGCTTCTCCGCGATGTACGGGGCGGTTCCCGGGGGCCAGGCCGAGTACCTGCGGGTCCCCCACGCCGACTACAGCCCGATCAAGGTGGGCAATGAGCTTCCCGACCATCGCTACCTCTTCCTCTCCGATGTCATCCCCACCGCCTGGCAGGGTGTGGCCTACACCGGGCTGCAGCGCGGAGACAGCATCGCGATCATCGGGCTCGGCCCGATCGGCCAGTTCGCCGCACGCATCGCCAAGCATCAGGGCATGAAGGTCTACGCGATCGATCCTGTGGCCGAGCGCCGCGAGATGGCAGCCCGCCATGGCGTGATGGTCTTCGACACCGGCGAGGAGTCGATCAGCCAGATCCGTGAAGCCACCGGCGGGCGAGGCCCCGACGGGGTGGTGGACGCGGTAGGCATGGAGGCCCACGGCTCCCCCATCGCCAAGGCGGCTCAGATCTCGGCCCAGTTCCTGCCCGACGCCGCAGGCAAGGCCATGATGCAGACCGTCGGGGTGGACCGCCTGGCAGCCCTGTACTCCGCGATCGAACTGGTGCGCCGCGGCGGCACCATCTCACTGAGCGGGGTCTACGGCGGTGCCGCCAGCCCGCTGCCACTGATCACCATGTTCGACAAGCAGATCACGGTGAAGATGGGCCAGGCCAATGTGAAGAACTGGGTGGATCAGATCCTGCCGCTGGTCGAGGATCCCGCCGATCCCTTGGGTGTGGACGACTTCATCACGCACACCGTGGCGCTCGGCGAGGCTCCCGGTGCCTACGAGATGTTCCAGAAGAAGGAGGACGGCTGCATCAAGGTCGTCCTGGATCCCACGAAGTCAGCAGTCTGAACGACATCAGCAGGCCCGCCGACCCTGGGTCGGACCGATCACTCGAAGGGATGAAGGCATGACGACGAACCCCTACACCCAGCAGGACCCGCGCACGAAGTACCGGCACAGCGACCTCCCCGAGCAGGAACAGTCCGATCAGCCAGGACTGACCGGGGCGACCGGCCCGGATCCCGACCACGGAGAATCCAGCTGGGTTGGTCACGGCCGGCTCACTGGCCGCAGGACCCTGATCACCGGCGGTGATTCCGGCATCGGCCGCGCCGTCGCCATCGCGTTCGCCCGGGAGGGCTCGGACATCGCCATCGCCTACCTCCCTGAGGAGGAAGAGGATGCCCAGACCACCGCTCAGCACGTGCGCGAGGCTGGACGGATCTGTGCGACCTACCCGGTGGACATCACGGAGGAGGACAGCGCCGTGGGCATCGTGCGCAGAGCCGTGGAGGACCTCGGCGGGATCGATGTGCTGATCCTCAACGCTGCCTACCAGCGGGCCCGCGACGGCATCGACGTGACGCCCACAGCGGAGGTGCGCAAGGTCTTCGAGACCAACCTGATCGCCCACATCGTGGTGACCCGGGAGGCGGTGCCGCACCTGTCGCCAGGGGCCTCGATCATCGTGACCACCTCCATCCAGGCCGTGGAGCCCAAGGCCCCGCTCTTCGACTACGCGATGTCCAAGGCCGCTCAGGTGGCCTTCATCGAGTCGATGGCCGCAGAGCTCGCGGAGAAGGGGATCCGCGTCAACGGTGTGGCACCGGGACCGATCTGGACTCCCCTGATCCCGGCCACCGGATTCGACGGCGTCGCGAAGTTCGGGCAGGACACTCCCCTGGGCCGACCAGGGCAGCCGGCGGAACTCGCCGGGGCCTACGTCTACCTCGCCAGCGAAGAGGCCTCCTACGTCTCGGGCTCTGTGATCCCGGTGACCGGCGGCAAGGGCTTCTGAGCTGGACTGACGTCCCCCGACCACACCGAGGAAGGAACCACCGCCATGGCACGCTCCAGCGTGAAGGATGAAGAGCTCTACGAACGCCTCCGCGAGGAGGGCAACTCCAAGGAGAAGTCCGCTCGGATCGCCAACGCCGCTGCCAGAGAAGGTCGCAGCAGCGAGGGCGAGAAGGGCGGGGAGGCGCCGAACTACGAGGACCGGACGGTCGCGCAGCTGCAGGAGCGCGCCAAGGAGCTCGGTCTCACCGGCTACTCCGAGATGAACAAGGATCAGCTGATCGACGCGCTGCGCAACCACTGAGGCGGCAGCTGCCGAAGAGCACTGAGACAGTGATGGCCGGGACCCCCGCGGGGGTCCCGGCCATCACTGGTTCAACCAGGGTTCAGCGGCGCTGAGGAATCAGCTGCTGTAGCTGGGGCTTCCCAGCTTGCCGGCCAGCACGTCTTCCCCGGAGGCCTGACGGTTCTCCACGGAAGCCGTCCAGGTGCCCCACGCCTCGGGATCAATGGTGTCCCCGTTGTTGCCGAGGTTGGCCAGGCGCTGCTGCTCCTCCTCGGTGAGGTTCTGCACGGCCAGCGGCTTCAGATGCTTGACATCTTCCACGGTGAGGCCGATGTTCTTCGCGATCCGCTGACCGTAGTCGTCGTGGATCATGAAGAAGTGCCACACGATGCGCTCCTGCACGTCGCGCTCGGACTGCTCCAGCATCCCGGTGAGCACGTTGATCAGCTCATCGCGCTCCCAGTCCATCATGGTGTTGTAGCGGCCACGAGCCTGCAGATAATCGTTGCGGCGATCCAGGTTCTCCCGGACCACCTTCCCGCCGACGGCGGGCGCGTTCTGCGGCTGGTGCTCAGGTGACTCGTGCAGCCCATTGTGGATGGACGGCTCGTAGTTCACGTGCGGGTTCTGCTCGGGGTGCACATCGTTGCCGAAGGACATCAGTCCGCCGCGCTGGTGGGTGTAGACCCGGCCATCGCGACCCTTGGGCTGGTTGACCGGCAGCTGCAGGTAGTTCGGGCCCACCCGGTAGCGCTGGGCGTCCGAGTAGGAGAACGTGCGTCCCACCAGCATCTTGTCGTCGGAGAAGTCCAGGCCGTCGACGAGCACACCGGTGCCCATCGCGATCTGCTCGTTCTCGTTGTGGTGATCCCCCACGTTGCGGTTCAGCGTCATGACGCCGATCTTGCGCAGCGGGAACTGATCCTCGGGCCAGATCTTGGTGTCATCCAGCGGGTCCCAGCCGAGCTCGGGGTGGTCATGGTCTTCCATGATCTGCACGTGGACGTCCCACTGCGGGAAGTCACCGCGCTCGATGGCCTCGAAGAGGTCCTTCGAGGCGTGTCCGAGGTCCTGTCCCTGGACCTTGGCGGACTCTGCCTCGGTCATGGAGGCGACGCCGGCGCGGGGGTGGAAGTGGTACTTCACCAGGACGGTCTCGCCCTCGGCGTTGACCATCTTGTAGGTGTTCACACCGAAGCCCTCCATGTGGCGGTACGTCGCCGGGATGCCTCGGGGGCTGAAGAGGTGGGTGAGCATGTGCATGGACTCAGGAGTCTGACCCATGAAGTCCAGGATCCGGTTGGGCTCCTGGCGGAAGGTGATCGGATCCGGCTTCAGCGAGTGGATCACGTCGGGGAACTTGATCGCATCGCGGATGAAGAACACCGGCAGGTTGTTGCCCACGAGGTCCCAGTTGCCATCCTCGGTGTAGAACTTCACGGCGAAGCCGCGAGGGTCACGGGCCGACTCAGAGGAGTCCCGGCCGCCGATGACGGTGGAGAAACGGATGGCGAGGTCGGTCTTCTTGCCAGCCTCCTGGAAGAGCTTGGCGCGGGTGTACTTCGACGCCGGCTCGTCGCCGATCATGCCGGTGGCCTCGAACTCGCCGTAGGCGACGAAGCCACGGGCATGGACCACGCGCTCCGGGATGCGCTCCCGGTCGAAGTGACTGATCTTCTCGAGGAACTGGTAGTTCTCCAGCGTGGCAGGTCCGCGGTTTCCCACGGTGCGCTGGTTCTGGTTATTGGTGACAGGGTGGCCCTGTCGAGTGGTCAGGATCGGATCGGTCTGTGCCAATTCGGTCTCCTCTTCGCTGCAGCCAGGACCCGCACGTCGGATGGACGCAGGAGTGCTCTGACGTGCCCGGCTCGTGCTGAGCGGGCTTGTGGGGTGGACCCTCCGAGCTTAGCAAGATCGAGAAGTTATTACGAGTAGTTCATAACTAGGCGTTCAGCGTGTCTTCTCGAAGGTGCCGCGGTCCTTTCGGAAGGCCCGGCGGCGCGCATAGGCGTGGACGCTCTGGAGCTGTTCACGCTGGCGCTCGGCGTCCTCGATGAGATCCTGAAACACCTGCGCGTGGACTCCGAGTGCTTCGGCGTGGTCCTTCATGACCTTCCAGCCGTGGAGCTTGCCGGTCACTCCGGTGATCATCATCTCAGCCTCGACCACGAGCGTGGAGGGAGAGCGCCCGCCGGGCAGCCGGCCATTGGGCTTGAGTCGCCCGACCCGCTCCCCCAGCCAGGCAATGGTGGTGGAGCCCGGTGGCGTGGCAAAGCCCTGCCGCCGGATCAGCTCGATGAGGAACCCGCGTTCCCGCCGGACCGCTTCCGCCACCTCCGAGATCTCAGGGAAGACCGGTGTGTCCACGTAGTCCCCAGCCATGCGCCCGATTCGGTTCGTCCCGGCAGTGGCCCCGGCGAGATGGTCGGCCAGGTATTGGCGCAGCAGCAGCGCATCGACCTCGCCTCCCAGGGTGTGATCGGCCGTAGGCAGCTCCGGCCGGCCCGAGGCGTCGAGGTCCCGGGGTCGCAGCGGCACAGAGGCGGTCCCCACGCCGGACGCCATGCCCTCGAGGAGTTCCTCCAGCGCCTGCGCTCCGGAATACCGGGGCGTCCACTGCAACTCGTTCCTGGCGCGCGAGCTGTCCATCACCGGGACGTGCAGACCCATGTCCAACCAGCCTTCATCCGTGGGAAGGATCCGGGCACGGTGCGCGGCCTTGATCAGCGGACGCAGCGCCGCCCCGGGCAGGGGAAGCTTCACCCCTGGACTCGTCCCTCCGGAGACGATCTTGGCGATGGCGTCACCGTCGAGCAGATCCTCAGCACAGATGTTGAAAGCCCCCTGAGCCCCGAGGATCGCTGCCTGCGCATAGGCGGCGGCGAGGTCGTCTGCGTGCACCGCCTGGACCCGAATCCCGGCAGGCACTGGCACCACCGGGGGCCGGATGAGGTTGAGCAGCTGCACCGGTGCCAGCTCACCGGCGAAGTAGCGCTGGATCTCTGACCCCGCCTCGCGCTGAAAGACCAGCCCGGGGCGCAGCCGGGCGAGCGAGAAGCCCGGATGCTCGCGCAGGAACTCGTCCATGACCTGCTCCTGCGCCACTTTGTCTTCGCTGTAGTGGGACCCAGGAATCCCTTGGGTGGGCCACTGCTCATCGTGGGCGGTGTCGTCTCCGGCCGGAGAATAGACCCCGACCGAAGATGCGACGACGGCTTGGCGGACACCCGCCCGGGCAGCCGCCTGAAGCACGTGCCGGGTCCCATCGACGTTGACTCGACGCAGCAGGCTGCGCTGCGTGTTCGGTTGGATCAGCCAGGCCAGGTGGATCACCGCATCCACGCCGGAGAGCGCGCTGGCAAGATCCGGGATGACATCGCTGTACTGGATGTCGGCGCGGTGCCACTGGGTCTGTGCGTAGGGGGCCGTGTCGGTGTCCGGCAGGCGCCGCGCGATCCCCAGCACGCTGTCCACCTCGGGCCGATCGTTGAGGTGCCGCAGCACCGCTGTTCCAACATTCCCCGTGGCTCCGATGACGGCGATGCGCATGAATCCTCCTGCTCGGTGGTGCCTGGTTGGGGGGGGTCTCAGTGCCGGGCGTGTTCCCTGATACTCACCAGCGGTCGTGGACCGAGGGCGCGATCTCATCGGCGTAGAGCTTCCGCACGGCGGATCGGAAGTCATCTGAGAGCTGGGGAGCTCCCCCGGCCTCAGCATTGCCTCGTGCCTGGTCGGCATTCCGGGCGCCGGGGATGACCGTGCTCACGCCCGCGGACTGGATGACCCAGGCCAGCGCCGCCGTCGTCGGCTTCAGGCCCTCCTGCTCGGCCAGCTCGGAGAACTGCGCCGCCGCCTCGACGCCGGTGGCAAAGTCGACGCCGGAGAAGGTCTCTCCCACGTCGAAGGCCTCACCGGCGCGGTTGTAGCTGCGATGATCGGTAGCTTCGAAAGTGGTGTCCTTGGTGTAGCGACCGCTGAGCAGTCCGCTCGCCAGCGGCACGCGAGCGATGATGCCCACCCCGGCTTCCTGGGCCGCTGGCAGCACCTTCTCCAGCGGCTTCTGCCGGAATGCGTTGAGGATGATCTGCACCGTGGCCACATTCGGCCGGGCGATGGCACTCAGCGCCTGCTCCACGGTCTCCACGCTGACGCCATAGTGCGCGATGGCGCCTGATTCCACCAATGCGTCCAGGCGGTCGAAGACCGCGTCTGAGGCGTAGACGTCGTCGTCGGGACAGTGCAGCTGCACCAGGTCCAGGGTGTCGACTCCGAGGTTCTTCCGGGAGCGGTCGATCCAGGCCTGGAAGTTCTCGGCGGTGGCGTGCGCCAGGCTGGGCTCCTCGGCGCGGCGGATCATCTTGGTGGCGACCAGACCCTGCCACTCCGGGTTCTTCGCAAGCCAGCTCCCGATGAGCTGCTCGCTGAGGCCGTCGCCGTAGACGTCTGCGGTGTCGAAGACGGTGACGCCGTGTTCGGCGGCAGCGTCCATGACCGCGAAGGCGTCGGATTCCTCGACCCGGCCGAAGTCGCCGCCGAACTGCCAGGTGCCGAGGCCGACGGTGGACACTTCACGGCCGGTGCGGCCGAGGACACGATGCTGCATGGGAGAACCTCCGAGGTCAGATGTGACGGTCGACTCAAGCCTACCCCTGACCACCAGGCGTGCCAGCGGAAGACGCACCTGACTTCCCCGGCGTCCACGAAGCTCACGTGGAAGCACTCCGCATACAAAGAAGGCCCGAAGTCCTGGTGGACTCCGGGCCAACTGATCTGTGGAGGTAAGGGGACTCGAACCCCTGACCTTCCGCATGCCATGCGGACGCGCTACCAGCTGCGCCATACCCCCAGATCATCACCGCGACTCAGCATCTGCGCCGCGGCAACTCCCCTACTCTACTGTGAATCCGAATCGCTGTGCAAATCGAGATCCCAGTGCCGTGGAGTCACCGCGACAACTCGCTGACTTGGGGCGATGCGAGTTGCTCTACTGCTCAGCGGGCAGCTGCAGGTCGACCTTGGCCACGTCGGCGTAGAGCCTGTCGAGGCCATAGACGGCGCGCTCCTCCTCGTGCTGGACGTGGACGACCATGTGACCGTAGTCCAGCAGCACCCAGGTGCCGCTGCCTCGGCCTTCTCGGCGCAGCGGTGAGGAGTCGTGCTGCTCTTTGAGCTGGCGCTCCACCTCATCGACGATGGCGCCGATCTGCCGTTCGGAGGGCGCCGAGCAGACCAGGAAGGCATCGGTGATGCCGAGTCGCTCTCCCACATCCAACCCGACGATGTTCGTCGCGAGTTTATCCGCCGCAGCGGAGGCCGCGGTGCGGAGTTCAGAGAGCACAAGTTCGGTGATAGCCATGACGTCCAAGCTTAGAGGATGAATGAGAGTACGACACCGAGTGCGATGACCAGCAGCACGGCGAGAATGATCACGAGCCAGCCCATCATGGACTGACGCGCTCCCTGGCGGGTGCTGTGCTCGACCATGGCGTCGATCTCGAGGCCATGGGCGCCCCGCGCCTGGATCGGTTCGATGGAGCCGGTCGCGTAGTCACTGGGCTCAGCGGTCTCGTCGGACTCCATATGGGCCCGGAGCGCCTTGCGGGTGATCACCTCGGACTCCGGTCGCAGACGACGACGGCGCTCCTTGGCGTCTCGATCTGCTGCGACCTGTTCCTTGCGCAGCCGCTCCTGATTGGCCTGCATGGCTCTGGCCGCCAGCGCCTGCTGCTTCTTCAGCAGCTCGGGGTCCACCCGGTGCGGATCATCCGCGGCGGCGACGGCCTCGTTGATCTCCTGCAGTTCCGCAAGCTTGTCCGCGGAGAGCTCCGCGATGTTCTCGGTGACCTGCAGACCGCGGCGGGACTTCCGGGATGCGGGGACCGGCGCCTCGTCCTGATCATCGAGATCGGTACCAGGGAGGTCCTGAGGCCGGGGCTGCGCGGGCTGCGATGCAGGGGATCCAGGCTCGACCGTGGCGGCCGCGTCGACCTCGGCGCCTTCTGCGGGACCCTCGGTGGCTTCTGCGGGGTCTTCGTCCTCGGTGGGTTCCGCCGAGAGTTCATCCTCGGCGGGGTCGGTCTCCGCACGGTCCTCCGGACCCTCGATCTCCTCGCTGCCGAAGAATTCCGCGGGCTCCGCCTGCCCACCCTCGAGGACCTCCTCTGAGGTGCCGCCCGGCTCAGACCCGGTGGCGGGTTCGGTTGCTGCGTCCTCGGACCCCTGCTCAGAGGTCTCGGCGAGCAATGCGGAGCCCGCGGGCAGGGCCGGCTCGGTGGGCACGGCAGGCTCGGAGGCGGGGGGCGTGGGCAGGCTGAAGCCCCAGGGGCCTGGTGCGCCGGGGCCGGGGCCGGAGGTGGATTCCGAGCCGGTGGTGAAGGTGGGAACCGAGCTGGACTCGGCATCGGTCTGCGCCTCGGCGTCAGCCTCTGAGTCAGCGTCTGTTTCTGAGTCGGCCTCTGAGTCTGCCTCGCCCCCGCCGTCGGCCGCAGAGTCAGGCTCGCCCTCGGGGTCAGCCACTTCGGGGTCATCCTCAGTCCCCGACCCCTCAACCGTCCCGGACTCCTCCGGCGCCGACGTCGTCGCAGAGTCCTCCGCAGCCGGGGACTCCTCGGCCGTCATGGAATCGACCGGAGCATCGGTCGGCGCTTCCTGGGCCTGCGTGGGGCGCGGCTCATCGGCAATCCCGGCCTCGCGACGGCGGCGCAGCTCCTTGCGTGAGACCGGAAGATAGCGGGCGCGCAGATCTGCACCACCTGGCGCGTCGTTCGGCTCGGTGTTCTCTGCGGTCATCGTGCAGCCTCCTGAAGTCCCTGGTCAGACAGTTGCGTCTGAGGCGGAACATTGCCCTTGATCAAATTGGTCTCGACTCTGGAGCACCGGAATCCATCGTATGCCGAGGCGTGAGCGCGCGAAGCACTCAACGCGCGGGCTCAGCTGAATCTGCCTGGTACAGCCGGTGCTTGGCGATGTACTGCACCACGCCGTCGGGCACCAGGTACCAGACCGGCTTCTCAGCCCGGACCCGTTCCCGGCAGTCGGTGGAGGAGATGGCCATCGCCGGGATCTCCATGAGTGAGATCTCGTTGGTGCGCCCGAAGTCTTCGGAGATATAGCCGGGGCGGGTCACCGAGACGAAGTGCGCGAGCTCCCAGAGCTCATCGACGTTCTTCCAGGACATGATCTGCGCCATGGCGTCGGCACCGGTGATGAAGAACAGCTCGGCATCCGGATACATCCTGCGGAAGTCTCGCAGCGTGTCGATGGTGTAGGTCGCTCCCCCGCGGTCGATGTCTACCCGGGAGACGGTGAAGCGGGGGTTCGCCGCGGTGGCGACCACGGTGAGCAGGTAGCGGTGCTCGGCGGGTGCGACTTCGCGCCCCGCCTTCTGCCACGGCTGACCGGTGGGCACGAAGATGACCTCGTCGAGCGCGAACTCAGTGGCGACCTCGCTGGCCGCGACCAGGTGTCCGTGGTGGATGGGGTCGAAGGTGCCACCCATGATGCCCAGTCGCAGCCGACCGGATCGGCGCTCTGAGGTTGCCGCGACGTGCGGGTGACGCTGCTCCAAGAGGGTCAGTGATCGCTGTGCGGCTCGGCGGGCAGCTGGCGGCCCTTGCCGGCGAAGCTCAGGGTGATCAGCAGCAGGAACATCAGCAGTGCGAACATGATCAGCCCGTACCAGATCGCGTCGATGGGCAGTGGGCTGGCTTCATGGGCCTCAGCCCCCAGGACCGTGGCGATGACGTGCAGGTTGAGCATGCTTCTCCCTCATCTGGGACGAACGTGAATTGATCGGTCAACAGTCTACGCGGAATCAGGCGCGGACCTGGCCCTCGCCGCGCACGACCCACTTGGTGGTGGTCAGCTCGGCCATGCCCATCGGACCGCGGGCATGCATCTTCTGCGTGGAGATCCCGACCTCGGCGCCGAGACCGAACTGCCCGCCGTCGGTGAAGCGGGTGGAGGCGTTGACGATCACCGCTGCCGCATCGATCTCCGCGACGAACCGGTCGGCGTTGGAGACCGAGTCGGTGACGATCGCCTCGGTGTGTCCGGTGGAGAAGCGGGTGATGTGCTCGATGGCCTCGTCGAGGGAGTCCACCACTGCCACCGCGATCTCGAGATCGTGATATTCGGTGGCGAAGTCTTCCTCGGTGACCTCGGTGACCGTGCCGAACTTCACCGGATCCTCGGTGAGGCTCTCGGGCTGAGTTGCTGGCAGCCATTCCCGCGCCCTGGCGTCGAGGTGCAGGTTCACGCCGCTTCGCAGCAGTCCGCGCAGCACCTCCTGGCCGGCGTCGGCGGCCTGGGCATGAAGCAGCAGGGTCTCGGCCGCGTTGCACACGCTGGGCCGGGAGGTCTTGGCGTTGACCACGATGTTGCGCGCGGTCTCGGCATCGGCGTCGGCGTCGATGTAGATGTGCACATTGCCCTCGCCGGTCTCGATGACCGGGACCCGGGAGTTCTGCACCACGTGCTGGATCAGCTCGTGGCCGCCGCGCGGGATGAGCACGTCCACCGAGCCGCGCTGGGTCATCAGCGCGGTCGCGCCCTCGCGTCCGAAGCCGTCGATCGATTGAACCGCGTCCACCGGCACCGCAGTGGTGCGCAGCGCGTCGCGGATGATCGCCAGCAGCATCTCGTTGGTCTTCTGTGCAGCGGAACCACCGCGCAGGATGACGGCGTTGCCGGACTTCAGTCCCAGCGCGGCGATGTCCACGGTCACGTTGGGACGGGCCTCGTAGATCACACCCATGACACCGAGCGGGACGCTGACCTGGGTCAGGCGCAGCCCGTTGGGCAGCGTGCGACCCTGGAGCACTCGTCCCACGGGGTCATCGAGGCCGATGATCTCCTCCACGGAGGCGGCGAGGGCCTCGATGCGATCCTGGCTCAGCGCCAGTCGATCCAGCAGGGAACGACTGAGTCCGGCTTCACGGCCACGATCCAGGTCCTCCTGGTTCGCCTCGGTCAGCGACGCGATGGACTCGCGCAGGCCCGAGGCCACCGCGGCCAAGGTCCGGTCCTTGTGCTCACGGTCCAGCCCACGCAGGCCCCGGGAGGCGTCCCGGGCGCGCGCGGCGACCTCCCGGATCCCGGCCGCGGTCTCCGCGGAGGAATCCGCAGCGGGGTCCGGCTTGCTCTGCTCGGCGGACGCTTCGGTGGCGGTGCTTTCGGTCTGCTGATCTTCTGCCATGTTCACAGCCTAGTCTCGATGCGGACGATGTCATCTGCGTGGATCACTGCACGTTCATATTCCGGCCCCAGCTCAGTGCCCAGCTCGGCGGTGGAACGACCGAGCATCTGTGGCAGCTCGGTGGACGAGTAGCCGACCAGTCCCCGGGCCCGCACGGCGCCGCTGCGGTCGGTGATCTCCACCGGGTCCGAGGCCTCAAAGTCACCGCTGAGCGAGAGGATCCCGGCCGGCAGGAGCGAGCGGCGGCCCTCGACGACGGCGGCGACCGCCCCGTCGTCGATGCTCAGCCGGCCCTTGGGGTGGGCCAGGTGGGCGATCCAGGCGGACCGGGCGCCGCGGCGTCGTCCTCTGGCTTCGAAGAAGGTGCCCACCTGCTCGCCGTGGAAGAGTCTGCGGGCGTTCGGGGCCGAGGTCAGCAGGGCCGGGATGCCGCTGGAGGCGACGATCTGGGCGGCTTCCACCTTGGTGACCATGCCTCCGGTGCCGACCCCGGCCTTCCCACGGCGACCCAGGGTCACCCCGGTGAGGTCCGCTGGGCCGGAGACGTGCGCCACCGGTGCACCACCTTGATCCGGGGGACCATCGTAGAGCGCGTCCACATCGGAGAGCAGGATCAAGGCGTCCGCGCGCAGCAGGTTCGCGGTCAGCGCGGCGAGCCTGTCATTGTCGCCGAACCGGATCTCATGGGTGGCCACCGCGTCGTTCTCGTTGACCACCGGCACGGCGCCGAGGCTGAGCAGCTTCTCCAGGGTGCGCAGCGCATTGGTGTACTGGGTGCGCCGCATCAGGTCCTCCACGGTCAGCAGCACCTGGGAGACCGTGGTCTGGTACTGCGCGAAGGCACGCGTGTAGTGCGCCAGCAGCAGTCCCTGCCCGACGGCAGCCGCCGCCTGCTGGGTGGCAAGGTCGGCGGGCCTGATGCCCAGCCCCAGCGGGGCCAGTCCCGCGGCGATCGCACCGGAGGAGACCAGGACCACCTCGGTGCCGCGTTCGCGCAGCACCTGGAGGTCGGCGACCAGCCGGTTCAGCGCGTCCACCGAGATCCCCCCGTCAAGGGTGGTCAGCGAGGAGGACCCGATCTTCACGACCACACGGCGGGCGTCGACCAGGTCGCCCCGGGAGGCGACCATCGATTCGGTCAGCCGGGGCGTGCTCATCGCCTCTCGGCCTCCTCCTGGTCAGCGCCGAAGCCCTCGTCCTGGAGATCATCCGGGTTGCCGTGCGGGTAGAAGATCTCCACCCCGTCCTCATCGGTGACGCTGGTCGGCGCCCCGTCGTCCTTGCGTTTGGTGGGCGCGCCGTTCTGGGTGCGGTACTCCACGTCCATCTCCGCGCGGGTCGCGGCCTTCGCGGCGCGACGGTCTGCCTGCTCCTGCTTCTTCTCCGCGCGAGTGGGCCGGGAGTGATCGTCCAGGCGCAGGTCGGTGCCGCGCGGGCCGCCCAGGTGTTCGGCGCCGGCAGCCATGGTGGGCTCCCAGTCGAAGACCACGCCGTCAGCCTCGGAGCCGATGACCACCGCATCGCCAGGCTTGGCGCCCTGCTTGAAGAGCTCATCCTCGATGCCCACCGCGACCAGGCGGTCGGCCAGGTAGCCCACGGCCTCGTCGTTGCCGAAGTCGGTCTGCAGGATCCAGCGCTCGGGCTTGTCACCGCGCACGCGCCACAGCGGCTCCCCGCCCTTGGACTCCGCGGTGATGGTGAACTGCTTGCGGTTCACTGCCCGCGGCCGCACCGTGACCGGCACCGGTGCGGGTTCGATCTCGCGCTGGGCGCGCGCCTGCAGCACCAGCTCGGCCATGGCGAAGCCCAGGTCACGCAGGCCCTCGCGGTTCAGCGCGGAGACATCGAAGACCCGATAGCCGCGCGCCGTGAGATCGGCCCGCACCATCTCAGCCATCGCCGCCCCGTCGGGGAGATCTGTCTTGTTCAGCGCGATCAGCCGGGGACGCTCGTTCAGCGGGACCGCGTTCGAGGAGGCGTCCTCGGTGCCACCGGCACCTTCGACCTTGTCCGGGGCGTAGGCGGCGAGCTCGGCCTCGATGGCATCGAGGTCGCCCAGCGGGTCACGATCGGTCTCCAGGGAGGCGCAGTCGAGCACGTGGACCAGGGCGGCGCAGCGTTCCACATGGCGCAGGAACTCGTGTCCCAGGCCCCGGCCCTCGGCGGCTCCGGGGATCAGCCCGGGCACATCGGCCACGGTGAACCGGGTCTCGCCGGCCTGGACGACTCCCAGGTTCGGCACCAGGGTGGTGAACGGGTAGTCCGCGATCTTCGGCCGCGCGGCGCTCATCGCCGCGATCAGGCTCGACTTGCCCGCAGAGGGGAAGCCGACCAGGGCGATGTCCGCGACGGACTTCAGCTCCAGGACGACGTCGTTGGCCTCACCCGGGGTGCCCAGCAGCGCGAAGCCGGGGGCCTTGCGCTTCTTCGAGGCGAGCGAGGCGTTGCCCAGCCCGCCCTGACCGCCTTCAGCGATCGTGAACCGTGCGCCGGGCTCGACGAGGTCGGCCAGGACACGGCCCTCGCGATCCTTCACCACGGTCCCCTCGGGCACCGGGAGCTCCAGCACCGGTCCACGGGTGCCGTGCCTGAGGTCACCCTGGCCCACTCCCCCGTTCTCGCCATGGCGATGCGGGCGGTGGTGGTACTCCAGCAGCGTGGTGGTCTGCGGGTCCACCACCAGGACCACGGAGCCGCCGTCGCCGCCGTTGCCGCCGTCCGGGCCGCCGAGCGGCTTGAACTTCTCGCGGTGCACGGAGACGCAGCCGTGGCCACCGTTACCGCCTGTGGTGTGGAGGACCACTCGGTCGACGAAATGTGCCATGGCGGGAGACTCCTTGAAGAAAATTCTGACTTAAGACAAGTCGAGGGTGGGCCCATCAAGTGGGCCCACCCTCGACTTTACGTGCGAAACGTCTGTGCAGGCCTGGATCAGGCTGCTGGGACGATGTTGACGACCTTCCGGCCGCGGCGGCTGCCGAACTCGACAGCGCCTTCGGCCAGTGCGAAGAGGGTGTCATCGCCGCCGCGCCCGACGTTCACGCCGGGGTGGAACTTGGTGCCGCGCTGGCGGATCAGGATCTCGCCAGCGGAGACGTTCTGGCCGCCGAAGCGCTTCACGCCCAGGTACTGGGCGTTGGAATCGCGGCCGTTGCGAGTCGAGCTCGCACCTTTTTTATGTGCCATTGGGTCTGCCTACCTCTCAGGAAGAACGGGGAATCTGCGAACCTGGAACGCCTCAGGCGATCGAGGTCACCTTGATGCGGGTGAGTTCCGAACGGTGACCCTGGCGCTTGCGGTAGCCGGTCTTGTTCTTGAACTTCTCAATGACGATCTTCTTACCGCGGATGTTCTCCAGGACCTCGGCCTCGACCGAGACCTTGGCGAGCTCATCTGCTGCGGTAGTGACCTTGTCCCCGTCCACCAGCATCACTGCCGGCAGCTTAATGGTGCTGCCTGCCGCGCCCGGAACTCGGTCAACGGTCACGAGGTCTCCAACGGAAACCTTTTCCTGGCGGCCGCCAGCGCGGACAATCGCGTACACCACTTGGGACTCACTTCTCTCGATGATCATTCGGACTAAAACCAATCGCGCAGATCGCGGGTGATCTCCCCGAGGGAGACTCTCCGCAGATCTGCGCGGAAGACATGTCGGTGCTTATCACACCAAGGGTCAACCTTACGCGAGGAGCCTGGGGACAGCAAGTTGACCGAGCCCGCCTCCCCGCCAGGAGGTGAGCGGGCTCGGCCCACCGACTACTCGGGGCGGGAGATCTCCTCGGCCTTGACCCCGACGCCGAACATCACCGGCTCGCCGGTCGGCTTCTTCTTCGGCGTCTCGACCGCGCCCTGCTCGGTCTGAGCCGAAGAGAAGGTCTTGCCCTCTGGCTTCTCTGCGGCGGCGATCTGCTGGACCTCACCGGAGGCTCCCTGGACGGATCCGGCGGCACGACGACGACGGCGGGTCGGTGCCGGGCTGCGCGGTTCACGCGAGTCCAGCGCCTGACCCAGGGTGTCCAGCGAGGCCTGCTTGTCCTTGCCCGAGGCGCCCGCCGAGGCGGAAGCCTTCTGGTCGCGCTTCTCGGCGCGCGGAAGCGGAACCTCCTCGCCGCCGATCCGCAACACCTTCTCGGCCGGAGCATCCGTGGACGCCGCCGGGGCCTTGGAGGTCCCGGATTCGGACTTCGCAGCACCGGACTTCGCTGCGTCGGCCTTGGCTGCGTCGGTCTGCCCGGCCTCGGCCTTGGCAGAGCCCGCACGGGTGCCGGCGTCGCTGTCCGAAGCGGCCGCGTCGGCCGGTCCGGAGCTGTTCTGCGCGGTGCTTTCCTGCGCCGTGTTGTTCTGCGCCGTGTTGTTCTGCGCGGTGCTGCCCGCGGGCTGGCTGGCGCTGCGGCGGCCTCGGCGGCGGGCCGGACGTGAGCCTGTGCCGGAATCGGCGCCGGACTGCGCGTTCTGCCCGGCGCGGCCGCCGTCGTTGCGGTTCTGCTCAGGCTCCTCGGCCTTGGCACGCTCACCCTCGGTGGAGCGCTGCTCTTCCTCGGCGTGCTTGGAGGCGGTCGCGGCGGCGACCTGAGCCAGCGCCTGGCGGGCCTTCTCCTGGCGCTGCTTCTCCTCTGCGCTGACCTCGGGGGACGACTGCTGGGCGGGCTGGGCGGCGTCCTGGTCATCCTCGGGGCGGCGGCCCTTGGACTTGCGCCGCTTCTTAGGCGCCCGTGCCTTCTGCGGCTCCCCGTGTGAGGTGAAGGATCCGCCGTGCTCCACCGGCTCTGGGTGGGTGATCACGCCGCGTCCAGCACAGTGCTCGCAGTCCTCGGAGAACACCTCCAGGAGTCCGGTGCCCATGCGCTTGCGCGTCATCTGGATCAGCCCCAGTGAGGTCACCTCGGCGACCTGATGCTTGGTCCGGTCACGGCCCAGGCACTCGACGAGGCGGCGCAGCACCAGGTCCCGGTTGACCTCGAGGACCATGTCGATGAAGTCGACCACGATGATCCCACCGATGTCGCGCAGACGCAGCTGGCGCACCAGCTCCTCGGCGGCTTCGAGGTTGTTCTTGGTGACGGTCTCCTCGAGGTTTCCGCCGGATCCGACGAACTTGCCGGTGTTGACATCGACCACGGTCATCGCCTCGGTGCGGTCGAAGACCAGCGAACCGCCGGAGGGCAGGTTGACCTTGCGGTCCAGCGCCTTGTTCAGCTGCTCGTCGATCCGGTGGTGGGCGAAGATGTCGTTGCTCTTCTGCTCCTCTGGGATCCACTGCTGCAGCCGATCGAGCAGGTGCGGGGCTACATAGGTGACGTAGGCCTCGATGTTGTCCCAGGTCTCTTCGCCCTGGACCTCCATGGAGGAGAAGTCCTCGTTGAAGACGTCGCGGACCACCTTGATGGTCAGGTCCGGTTCGGCGTAGAAGAGCTCGGGTGCGAGGACCTTCTTGTCCTCGGACTGGCGCTGGATCTGCTCCCAGAGCGCGCGCAGCCGGTTGATGTCGTTGGTCAGCTCCTCCTCTGAGGCACCCTCGGCGGCGGTGCGCACGATCACACCGGCGTTGTCCGGCATGTGATCCTTCAGGACCTTCTTCAGTCGGGCCCGCTCGGTGTCGGGCAGCTTCCGTGAGATCCCGGTCATCGAACCGCCGGGGACGAATACCAGGTAGCGGCCGGGCAGCGAGATCTGGCTGGTGAGCCGGGCGCCCTTATGTCCCACCGGGTCCTTGGTGACCTGGACCAGCACGGAGTCCCCGGACTTCAGGGCGTTCTCGATCTTCCGGGGTCCACCGTTGAGGCGGGACGCGGCCCAGTCGACCTCACCGGCGTAGAGCACGGCATTGCGGCCTCGTCCGATGTCCACGAAGGCAGCCTCCATGGAGGGCAGCACGTTCTGGACCTTGCCCAGATAGACGTTGCCGATCAAGGAGTCCTGGGTGGTGTGCGAGACGTAGTGCTCAGCGAGCACACCGTCTTCGAGCACACCGATCTGGATCCGCTCCCCCCGCTGGCGCACGATCATCTTGCGGTCCACGGACTCGCGGCGAGCCAGGAACTCGGCCTCGGTGATCACCTGCCGACGGCGACCGGTGTCTCGGGAGGAGCGACGGCGCTGCCGCTTGGCCTCAAGCCGAGTGGAACCCTTGAGCCCGGTGACCTTGTCCGACGCCGGAGCCTCTGCGGCTTCGCGCGGGGCGCGCACCCGGGTCACGGTGTGAGCATCGTCCTCGTTGGACTCCACCTCAAGGTCGGAGCTGCCACGACGACGACGCCGCCGCTTGCGGATCACCGGCGAGTCATCCTCGGCGGAGTTCTCACCGGTGGCAGCGCGGCCCTGCTCACCGGAGGCAGAGGAGTCGGCGTTCTTCGACGCCGAGCCTTTGGAATCGTCCTTGCTCTCGGAGTCGCGCTGACCCGTCGGATCCTGCCCGCGTCCAGCGTCCGAGGATCCGGAATCGCCGGAGTCCGAGGAACCCTCGGAGCCGCGATTCTTGTTCCGGCCGCCGCGGCGGCGCTTCCGACGCGACCGGCGCCCTGATCCGTCGCCGTCCTGGTCCTCATCCGAGGAGGAGTCCCAGCCCTGCGAGTCTTCCTCTGACGAGGCCCGGTCCTGCTGGTTCCCGGACTGCTGGTTGTTGGACTGCCCTGCGTCGGACTGCGATGACTCGTTGTGCTCGGACCGATCGTTCTTCCCGGAACGGCCCTCCCGGGAGCCGGTGGACTCGTCTCTGGCGCTGCTGCGAGCCTTGACGGTGGCAAGGTCGGGCGCCTGGAAGAGGACGTTGACGGCGTCGTCCTGCACGGTGGGTCCAGCGGCATCCGTCTCATCGGCCTCAGCGGCGGGCTCTGCGCTCTGCTTCGGCGGCTGTGGTGCACTGAACGGATTGAAGATGTCGTTGTTGCCCGCGGTGTCGTCTGCGGGGGTCTCGGGGTGGGACATTATGGAGTTGCTCCTGACCGCTCCCACGGTGCCACACTCACCGCATCTGCGGCTCTGCTTAGGTGGATTCAGCCGGTCGCGTTGACCCTGGCTCTCACAAAGGGTGCGACCTGCTCATTCCACATATTGATGTTGTCTCAAACCTATTGTGCCCAGCTCCACTGGCTTTCCGGGCGCTGCTCCGATTCTCACGGAGCGCGCTCTGCGCGGCCTTCCAGTGGCTGTTCATCGCTCCCTCGCCTCCGCAGTGACGGTATCTCACAGCGGGTTCTCTGCGGCTGGGGTGATGCCATACAAGCCTTCTCGGTCTGCGGGTGTGGTCCGCGCGCCGATGTGACTCAGTATCGCATACCGCTCCAGATATCTTGCGTAGAATCCCCGCATGGCCCCACACCGAACTGATCAGCTGATTCGCCCGCGCGTCGCCTCCACGCGATCGGTAGGGGTCTGGCTGCTGCTGACCTCGATCGTGGCGGCGGTGGCCAGCGGGCTGTTGATGTACGAGCGGATCCAGCTCTGGCGTGATGCGGACTACACCACCGCCTGCGATATCAATCCCTGGGTCTCCTGTGGCCTGGTCATGGACTCCTGGCAGGCTTCGAGCTTCGGATTCCCGAACATCTTCCTCGGCGTCGTGGGATTCCCGCTGGCCATCCTGGTGGCGGTGACCATCCTCGGCCGGGTCCCGCTGCCCCGCTGGTACTGGCTCGGTCTGCAGGCCGGAGTGACCTTCGCACTCGGTTTCTGCATCTGGCTGTGGTCCCAGGCGGTGTTCGTGATCGGCGCCCTCTGCCCCTACTGCATGGTGGTCTGGGCGGCGGTCATCCCGATGTTCGTGATCGTGACTGCGCGCAACATCGCCACCGGCGCGCTTCCGGTGGGTCCCGGGCTGCAGAAGTTCTCCGCCGACTGGTGGTGGGTGGCGATCGTCCTGATCTACCTGGTGGTGGTGGGCAGCATCATCCTCCAGTTCCCCCAGGCCTTCACCGGCTGAGGTTCAGCGCTCACCGCTGAGATATCGTGGAAACCGGCGCGGGACCCGCGCCGAACGTGTGACCTGCAGATATTGAGGAGCTGGCAATGCCCCAGACCGTGAATGCCGTCGTCGTCAAAGAGAAGGACGGTCCCGCCGTCCTGGAGCAGATCATCGTCCCGGACCCGATCGCCGGCGAGGTGGTGGTCGATGTCCTGACCTGCGGCGTGTGCCAGACCGACCAGCATTACCAACAGGGTGAGGTGGGAGACAACTTCCCCTACCTGCTCGGCCACGAGGCCACCGGGCGGGTCTCGGAGATCGGCGAGGGCGTGACCAACGTCAAGGTCGGGGACACCGTGATCTTGAACTGGCGTGCGGTCTGCGGGGAATGCCGCGCCTGCCGCAAGGGCGAGCCGAAGTACTGCTTCGACACCCACAATGCGCAGCAGCAGATGACCCTCACCGACGGCACGCCTCTTGAAGCGGCGCTGGGCATCGGAGCCTTCGCCGAGAAGACCCTGGTGGCCGCCGGACAGTGCACCCTCATCGAAGATGTCCCGGCCGAGTCCAATGCTGCGGTGGGTCTGCTGGGCTGCGGAATCATGGCCGGCATCGGTGCTGCGATCAACACCGGAGAGGTCAAGCGCGGCGAGTCCGTGGCCGTGATCGGCGCCGGCGGGGTGGGCACCGCAGCCGTGCTCGGTGCGAAGCTGGCCGGAGCCACCACAATCATCGCCGTGGACCTGGATGAGCGGAAGCTCACCAAGGCCTCCGAGCTCGGCGCCACCCACACGATCAACTCCAAGGAGTCCGACGCCGTGGAGAGCATCCGCGAGCTGACCGGCGGATTCGGCGCTGATCTGGTCATCGACGCCGTGGGCCGCCCCGAGACCTATAAGCAGGCGTTCTACGCCCGCGATCTCGCCGGACGCGTGGTGCTGGTCGGGGTCCCTGACCCCTCCCACACCTTGGAGCTGCCACTGGCTGACGTCTTCGGCCGCGGCGGCTCGCTGAAGTCCTCCTGGTACGGCGACTGCCTGCCCTCCCGAGACTTCCCGATGCTGGTCAGCCACTACCGCAACGGCAATCTCGACCTCGACGCCTTCGTCACCGAACGGGTGTCTCTCGACCAGGTCCAGGAAGCCTTCGACACGATGAACCGCGGCGAGGTGCTGCGCTCGGTGGTCGAGCTGCAGTCCTCCACGCAGAATTGAGGAACCCCATGAGCACCAGCTTTGAGAATCTCGTCACCTCCGGAACGTTCTCCCTCGACGGCGGAACCTGGGATGTGGACAACAACATCTGGATCATCGGCGATGAGCACGAGGTGATCATCATCGACCCGGCGCACGACGCCGACGCCGTGGCCAATGCCGTGGGAGAGCGCGCCGTGAGCGCGATCCTGCTCACCCACGGGCACGACGACCACATCAGTCAGGCCCTGGAGGTGCAGAAGCGCCTCGGCGGCAGGATCCATCTGAACCCGGAGGATCAGATGCTCTGGGACGCGGTGCATGAGGGCACCGTGCCGGATGTGCACATCAGCGACGGCGACGTGTTCACCGTGGGAGACGCCACCCTGGTGGCTATCCACACCCCCGGCCACTCCCCCGGGTCCACCTGCTTCTACTCCGAGTCGCTGACCGGACCGGATGGGACCACCCAGCCGGTGCTGTTCTCCGGAGACACCCTGTTCTCCGGAGGCCCCGGCGCGACGGGCCGGTCCTACTCCAGCTTCGAGACCATCATCGAGTCGATCCGGACTCGGCTGTTCCAGCAGCTTCCGGCTGAGACTCTGGTCAACACCGGACACGGCCCCTCAACCACGATCGGGACCGAGTCTCCGCAGCTGCAGGATTGGATCGACCGCGGCGAGTGATCATCCGCTGAACTGATCAGTTGCAGCCACTGATCCGGTGCAGCCACTGAGCGGCTGCAGCAATTGAGCAGTGGCGGCGATTGATCAGCGGCACACGCTGCTCAGCCGTGTGCAGCGGCGCTGGAAGGGATCGGCGAGGGCTCGTCGATCTCTTCCAGCGTGAAGCGTCGGCGATAGACCTCAAGCACCGCCGCCTCGATCTGCTCCACAGTGGTTTGCACCCCGAGGTCGGTGATCGCACCGGCGGTGAGTGGGTCCCAGGGGATCCCGAGCGCCGCGTAGGCGCCGGAGAGCACCCTTCGTATCGGGGCTCCGTCCTCGACAATGATCGAGGAAGAGAACAACCAGCCGGAGCTGATCACTCGCTGGGCGGTTCCGATGAGCTTGATCCTGAGATCCGGTTGCTCCCGTGAGATTCCGTGGACCGAATGATCGCCCGGGCAGTACTCCCCCGGGATCGGTCCCAGACGGGCTGTGACGCCTGCGATCTCCAGCGCTTCGCGCAGCAGCTCGCCGAACTCGGTGAACCTTCTCTGAGAGTGCCGGATCGGATCGGGGTCCGGCTCGATGTGGTCGATGACCAGTGAACCCTGGTGATAAGCCGCCGCGCGGCCCCCGGCGCGACGCACCAGCGGTGTGAAACCTTCGTCCCGGCAGACCTGGGCGGCGTCGTCGAAACCGGGAAGCCGCTCGTCCCGCTGCCCGAAGGCCACTGTGGGTTCCGGCCGGTAGAGCCGCAGCAGCGGCGGGATCCCACGGTCAGCCGGCCCCTGATCGTCCCGGGTTCGACTCGTGGCGCGCGTGCGTCGCAACAGAGACAGGGCCAGCTCCAGATCGGCCTCGGCGCCGTGGCTGGCGCTCTGCCGATAGACCTGGAGCGGCCCTGTGTCTGTCATGGGTAGGTGCACGAGTGGATCAGAAGTCCCAGTCGTCGTCCTCGGTCTCCTCGGCCTTGCCGATCACATAGGAGGACCCGGAGCCGGAGAAGAAGTCGTGGTTCTCGTCGGCGTTGGGGCTCAGCGCGGAGAGGATCGCGGGGTTCACCTCGCTGATCTCCTTGGGGAACATCGCCTCGTAGCCCAGGTTCATCAGGGCCTTGTTGGCGTTGTAGTGCAGGAACTTCTTGACGTCCTCGCTCAGGCCCACGCCGTCGTAAAGGTCGTGGGTGTACTGCAGCTCGTTCTCGTAGAGCTCGTACATCAGCTCGTAGGTGTAGTCCTTGAGCTCCTGCTGACGCTCCGGGCTCTCCTGCTCCAGGGCCCGCTGGTACTTGTACCCGATGTAGTACCCGTGCACGGCCTCGTCACGGATGATCAGTCGAATGATGTCCGCGGTGTTGGTCAGCTTTGCCCGCGAAGACCAGTGCATCGGCAGGTAGAAACCGGAGTAGAAGAGGAAGGACTCCAGGATGGTCGAGGCCACCCGCTTCTTCAGTCCGTCATCGCCGTGGTAGTAGTCCATGACGATCTGCGCCTTGCGCTGCAGGTTCACGTTCTCCTTGGACCAGCGGAACGCCTCGTCGATCTCCTTGGTGGAGCACAGCGTGGAGAAGATCTGCGAGTAGGACTTGGCGTGGACCGACTCCATGAAGGAGATGTTGGTCAGCACCGCCTCCTCGTGCTGGGTCAGGGCATGCGGGATCAGCGCGACGGCACCGACGGTGCCCTGGATGGTGTCCAGCAGGGTGAGTCCGGTGAAGACCCGCATGGTGAGGGTCTTCTCCTCCTCGGTCAGCGTGGCCCAGGACTGGACGTCGTTGGACAGCGGCACCTTCTCCGGCAGCCAGAAGTTGTTGACCAGCCGGTTCCAGACTTCGCTGTCCTTCTCGTCTTCCAGGCGATTCCAGTTGATCGCCTCGACGTGCTCGAGGAGCGCTTTAGATGATGTCAACGTCAGGAGTCTCTTTCTAGAAGAAGCGGGGTTCCGGATCGGGCCGTGGTGATCACGACCCGGATGGGCCCGAGGGTCAGAGCATGCAGGAGACGCAGCCGTCGACCTCGGTGCCTTCCAGCGCGAGCTGACGCAGGCGGATGTAGTAGAGCGTCTTGATGCCCTTGCGCCATGCGTAGATCTGCGCCTTGTTGATGTCGCGGGTGCTGGCGGTGTCCTTGAAGAACAGCGTCAGGGACAGGCCCTGGTCCACGTGCTGAGTGGCAGCGGCGTAGGTGTCGATGATCTTCTCGTACCCGATCTCATAGGCATCCTGGTAGTACTCCAGGTTGTCGTTGGTGAGATAGGGCGCCGGGTAGTAGACCCGCCCGAGCTTGCCCTCCTTGCGGATCTCGATCTTCGAGGCCACCGGGTGGATCGAGGAGGTCGAGTTGTTGATGTAAGAGATCGAGCCGGTGGGCGGCACGGCCTGCAGGTTCTGGTTGTAGATCCCGTGGGCCATGACCGAAGCCTTGAGCTCACGCCAATCGGCCTGGGAGGGGATGTCCACGTGGGCGAAGAGCTCTCGGACCTTCTCGGTCGCCGGTGCCCAGACCTGCTCGGTGTACTTCTCGAAGAACTCACCGGAGGCGTACTGCGAGTTCTCGAAGCCGTCGAAGCTCTGACCGGTCTCGATCGCGAGCTGGTTCGAGGCGCGCAGCGCGTGGAAGAGCACCGTGTAGAAGTAGATGTTGGTGAAGTCGATGCCCTCTTCGGACCCATAGTGGACGCGTTCCCGCGCCAGGTAGCCGTGCAGGTTCATCTGCCCCAGACCGATCGCGTGGGAGCGGCGGTTGCCTTCGGCGATGGAGGGCACCGAGTTGATGTAGGACATGTCCGAGACGGCGGTCAGGGTGCGGATCGCGGTCTCGATGGTCTGCCCGAAGTGCGGGGAGTCCATCGCCTTGGCGATGTTCATCGAGCCCAGGTTGCAGGAGATGTCCTTGCCGATCTCCGAGTAGCTCAGATCGTCGGCGAACTCGCTGGGCTCTGAGACCTGCAGGATCTCCGAGCACAGGTTGGACATGGAGATCCGCCCTGCGATCGGGTTCGCACGGTTGACCGTGTCTTCGAACATCACGTACGGGTAGCCGGACTCGAACTGGATCTCGGCCAGGGTCTGGAAGAACTCACGGGCGTTGATCTTGGTCTTGCGGATCCGCGCGTCGTCGACCATCTCGTGGTACTTCTCGGTCACAGAGATCTCGCTGAACGCCTTGCCATAGACGCGCTGGACGTCATAGGGGCTGAACAGGTACATCGGCTCGTTCTTCTTGGCGAGCTCGAAAGTGATGTCCGGGACGACGACGCCGAGCGAGAGCGTCTTGATCCGGATCTTCTCGTCCGCGTTCTCCCGCTTGGTGTCGAGGAACCGGAAGATGTCCGGGTGGTGAGCGTTGAGGTACACCGCGCCGGCGCCCTGGCGTGCTCCGAGCTGGTTGGCGTAGGAGAAGGAGTCTTCCAGCAGCTTCATCACCGGGATCACCCCGGAGGACTGGTTCTGGATGTGCTTGATCGGGGCGCCGTTCTCCCGGATGTTGGTCAGCGAGAGCGCCACGCCTCCCCCGCGCTTGGAGAGCTGAAGCGAGGAGTTGATGGCGCGCGCGATGGACTCCATGTTGTCCTCGATGCGCAGCAGGAAGCAGGAGACCAGCTCGCCGCGCTGCTTCTTCCCGGAGTTCAGGAAGGTCGGGGTCGCGGGCTGGAACCGGCCGGAGATCATCTCATCGACCATCTTGATCGCCAGCTGCTCGTCGCCGCGGGCCAGGTGCAGCGCGACCATGGTGACCCGGTCCTCGTAGCGCTCCAGGTAGCGATCGCCGTCGAAGGTCTTCAGCGCGTAGGAGGTGTAGAACTTGAAGGCACCGAGGAAGGTCGGGAAGCGGAACTTCGCGGCGTAGGCGCGGTCGAAGATGGCGCTGATGAACTCCTGGGAGTACTGCTCGAGCGTCTCTGGCTCGTAGTAGTCGTTCTTGACCAGGTAGCCGAGCTTCTCCTCCAGGTTGTGGAAGAAGACCGTGTTGGTGTTCACGTGGTCCAGGAAGTACTGCCGCGCCGCGAGCTGATCGGCCTCGAACTGGATCTCACCGTCGGGGCCGTAGAGGTTGAGCATCGCGTTGAGCTCGTGGTAGCTCAGGCCCTGCCACTGGGCGGGCATGACTTTGGCCAGCGGTGCGTCCATGGAGGCCCCGCCCTGCTGGGTCTGTGCGGTGCTCGCCGCGTTCAATGGCTTGGTTGCTGTTTCCAAAACTCTTCCAATCCCGATTCGACTGTGGCCACGTCTTCTGCGGTGCCCATCAGTTCGAATCTGTAGAGGTGAGGGACTCGGCACTTGGCGGCGACGATGTCCCCGGCGATGCAGTAGCTCTCGTGAAAATTCGTGTTGCCCGCGCCGATCACTCCGCGCAGCAGGTTCCTGTTGGATTCGACATTGAGGAACTTGATGACCTGTTTCGGCACCGAGCCTTCGCCCGCGTCGGCTCCGTAGGACGGAAGCACCAAGACGAAGGGGCGCTCCGCGGCCAGGGTCTCATCCTTGGTGCGCAGTGGGAGCCTTGCGACCTCCCCCGCCCCGCGCTGAAGCTTCTCCACGAAGCGGTGCGTGTTGTTCGACACCGAGGAGAAGTAGATCAGCCGTGCGCTGGTGTTCACGGCTGCATCAGGCGACCGAGCTGATCGCAGCGTGCTGTACGGCCAGCTCGGAGATCTTGTCGGGACGGAATCCGGACCAGTGATCGGCCTCGGTGATGACCACGGGGGCCTGCATGTAGCCCAGGCCGCGCAGCCGCTCCAGGGCCTCAGGATCCTGGGTGATGTCGACGGTCTCGTAGGTCACGCCGTTCTTGTCCAGGGCGCGGTAAGTGGCGTTGCACTGGACGCAGGCGGGCTTGGTGTAGACAGTGACAGACATGGGACTCCCCGATTCGAACGTGACGTTTTGGCTATGCCTCAATACTACATCTTGGGTCTGCAGATATCAGCAGCCACTAGATGATGTACTTGCACCGGTGTAGTTCTCCACCGGCTCTCCACAGGACCTGTGGACCGCGACTCCCCTGCAATGACGCGGAACCGACACCCATACTGGGCGTTCCTCCACAGCTGTGGAGTCCGATACTCCCAAGAAGAAGTTTCTGTGAGCGGCGCGTGTCTCGGCGTGTCTGATGCCCCAGAGAAGAAGATGTTGCGTCTGGGTCCTCGGGTTTTCACCAGATGTTGTGGTTGAGGTCTCCCCTGCAGCCTCTGGGGCCCGAGCTGCGGCGTCCAGCCTATCCGGCGGGCAGACCCACCGCGCACCGGCATGCCTTCGAGGGACTTCACAGCCAGTGCGTTTAGGGTCGAGAATCGAAGCACCGGTCCCGTGACCGACGACTCACCGTGGTGAGATCCTGAGACCCCAGAGGAGAACTTCCCCCATGTCCGCTGGACGCGCTCCTGCCACAGACAGTCAGTTTCTGCCCGTTGAAGCCCCGGACGAGGTCTCGCTGAACACCAGGCTCCGGGTGCCGCCCGGGAAGGATCTGGCCCCGCAGGCGCCTGCGGAGAAGAAGCCACAGCGCAGCGAGTCCGAGGTCTACCGGCAGCTGCTCTCAGAGCTGCACAGCAGCGCCGGGGAGGAGAACGACGGGGTGGCGGTCCGGATGGTCGACATCCGGCGTCAGCTCACCGAGTTCCAGCTGCACTATAAGTTCGGCATGGATGAGGTGCTGACCAAGATCAACGTGCTGCGGGAGGAGTTCGAACACACCCGCGACTACTCCCCCATCGAGCATGTGAACTACCGGCTGAAGTCCCTGGACCGGATCCTGGACAAGGTGCAGCGCTATGGCTGCGAACCCACACTGGAGAGCATCCGGCACTCCATCCGAGACATCGCAGGAATCAGGATCACCTGCTCCTTCGTCTCCGATGCCTACTGGGTCGCGGAGATGCTCTGCAGCCAGCCGGATCTGCGGGTGGTCGAGGTCAAGGACTACATCCGCAACCCCAAGCTCAACGGGTACCAGAGCCTGCATGTGATCGTCCAGGTCCCGGTCTACCTCTCCAACCGCACCGAGTTCGTCTACGTGGAGGTCCAGATCCGCACTGTTGCGATGGACTTCTGGGCTTCTCTGGAGCACAAGATCTACTACACCTACGACGGCGAGGTCCCTGGGGACATCCTCGATGAGCTCCGCGACGCCGCCGTGAAGGCCGCCGAACTGGATGCGCAGATGGCCTCCATCCGGGACCGGGTGACTGCGCTGAAGGATCAGGCGCCGGTCTCCGGCCAGGGGGCCACCGGGCCGACTCCTCCGGATCGGGCGACGACCGGGGCATGGTTCCCCTCCGATGACGCGATGGGGACCACCTGGAAGTGGGAGGACATCGCCAAGCACGCCGGCGGACCCCACGAGTCGCCCCAGAGCTGATTCATTGCGCGGCTGAGCCGCCCCAGAGCTGCGCGAAATGCTGGATCGGGCCGTGGCCCTGTCCGACGTCGAGGCGTTCAGAGTCCTGCAGAGCTTCGGTCATCCACTCCTTGACCACCGGCAGCGCGGCCGAGAAGCTAAGGCCCCGGGCTGCCAGGGTCGCCAGGGCCGCCGAGACCGAACATCCGGTCCCGTGCGTGTTCTGGGTGTGGATCCTGGGCGAGACGAACTGCTCCTCATCCGGGCGCAGACCGGCCTGGGCAGGGTAGACCAGGGTGTCCACCACGAGTTCCTGCGCCGAGGCGTCATCCAGGTGCCCGCCCTTGGCCAGGACCACCACCTGGTGCGTATCGGCCACGGTGCGAGCCTGGGCGATCAGGCCCTCGGGATCACCGGCGGGCTCCTCCCCGGCCAGCAGCGCCAGCTCCGGCACGTTCGGGGTGATCAGATCCGCCCGGTGCAGAAACTCCAGCAGCGCAGACTCTGCGGCGGCGTCGAGCAGTCGGTCACCGGAGGTCGCGACCATGACCGGGTCCAGCACCAGCACCGGCAAAGACCGGGTGCCAGCCCCGCGGTCGCCGTGGGCACTGCCGAGGAGATCACTGCCGCCGCCGTCACCGCGCGCACCGAGGCTGTCGAGCCAGTCGTCCACGGCGCGGATGGTGTCCTCCGTGCCCAGCATGCCGATCTTGATCGCGTCGATTGCGACATCTTCGGAGACCGCATCCAGCTGGGCACGCAGGAAGCTCACCGGAGGCAGGTGGATCTCCCGCACCCCCTGGGTGTTCTGCGCCACCAGCGCGGTCACCGCGCACATCCCGTAGCCACGATGCGCGGCGATGCTCTTCAGGTCCGCCTGGATCCCGGCCCCTCCGGTGGGGTCGGTGCCGGCGATCGAGAGGATGTTCGGGATGCTGCGCGGTGACAGAGGGCTCATGGCTCCATGCTAATCGGCCAGCGCGGCCGCGCTCAGCCACCAGGGCGGGTCCAGGGCTGGTCCGGGATCGTGCAGCCAGGTGCAGGTGCAGGGCAGTCAGTCGATCACGGTGTGGCTGCCCACGCGCCGGTCATCATCAGCTCCGGCGACCTCTCCGGTCTCATAGTCGACCTCGAGCGCCTGGACCGAGCCGAAGCCGCCCCATTCATCGGGCCACACCTGCAGCTCCCAGCCGAGGTCCTCGAGTGCCTCCCGGGTCTGCTCGTCCGGCTCGTCGTCGAGGACCAGGAGCTCATCTTCTGCGATGAGCCGGAAACGCAGTCCGTCCACGGCCTCCTGCAGCGGTGCGTCCTGGAGCCCCCACTGGGTGAGCACGGTGCCCATGATGTTCAGGATCTGATGCCCCCCGGGGGTGCCGATGCCCAGGACCGGACGCTGCTGGTCATCCAGGACGATGGTGGGCATCGACCAGGTCACGGACTTCCGGCCCGGCTCGGGTCGGTTCGCCGGAGAGTCCACTGCTTCGAACCTGCTGAGCTGGTTGTTCAGGAAGAACCCTCCGCTGACCTCACCGGCGCCCCAGAAGTTCGTCAGCGTGTTGGTCATCGAGACCATGATGCCCTCATCGTCGACCACCGAGACATGCGTGGTGTTGGCGTCCTGCGGCGCCTGCGCCTGGGGGATGTCAGCCTGCGCCTGGGGAGCATCCCCCTGAGCCTGCGCGGAATCCTGACCGGGATCCTGCGCCGCGGACTGTGTGGAGACCTCCCTGGCGGCGTTGGACTCCGCGTCGGTGATCTCCTCGACCGGGACCTCGACGAAGGCGGGGTCCCCAATCTCGGTGAGCACGGTCTCCTCCGCGACCAGCCAGGCCTCGGAGAGGGTCTGGACGTACTCGGCGGACCCCGGCTCGAGCTCCGCGACGCCCTGGGACTCGGCGATCTGGAGCAGCTGCACCAGGGCCGGGCCGGGCAGCGCCGGTGCGGCCGCGAGGACCTGGTAGTCGCCGAACTCCCCGGAGACCGGCTCGGCGGCGGTGACCTCATAGTCAGCCAGGGTCTGCGCGTCGATGCCCTCGACCTGGGTCAGCTGCTCGGCGAGGCTGCCGGTGTAGAAGGACTCCCAGCCCTCGGCGGCGAGGGTCTCCAGCGTGCCGGCGAGCTCGGTCTGGACCAGCTGGTCTCCGGCCTCCAGCGGCTCGCCGTCGACCTCGAAGGGTTGGACTCCGGCGATCGCCTCGGGGCCGAGGTCCTCGGTCATCCGGGTGGCCAGAAAGTCATAGACCTCGAAGCCCTCGGAGGCGAGCTGCTGGGCAGGCTGGATCAATCGGTCCCACTCCAGGCTGCCGTGCTCCTGGTGCAGGCGTCCCATGCCGGCGACGAAGCCGGGGGCGCCGATGCCGGTCTCTGGGATCTCCCCGTCCACACCGACCATCTCGCGGTAGTCATAGAAGAGCGGGTCCCCGTCCTGTCCGGCGATGACCACCGATCCGCCGCCGCCGAGACCCGATGCGAAGGGTTCGACCACCGACATCGCGAAGGCCGCGGCGATGGCGGCGTCCACGGAGTTCCCGCCCTCGGTGAGGACCTGTTCTCCAGCCTCGACGGCGAGCGGGTGTCCCGCGCTGACTCCCTGCTGGGTGAGGGTGTCCTCCACCGGCTCAGGGGTGCTGGTGGGTTCTTCAGGGGTTCCGCTGGGTGCCGGCGGCGGTGGTGGCGGGGGCTCCTCCTCGGCGGCGCAGGCGGAGAGCAGACCGAAGCTGGCCAGCACCGCCGTGGCTCGGATGGCTTGGCTGCGGAACCGCGCGCTGTGCGCCGGTCGGGTCCCTGTCCGGTGCGGCGGGAGCAAATGTGGGCGCGGCGGGCGGTTCTTCGGCTGCATGTTTCGTCTCCCTCAGGAAGGCGTCGGCTTCTGTTCCATGGATGATCCGGGCTTCGCCCGGCGCGGGTAGGGGCGGGCGACCTGACGGCGACGGTGCCGTTCGGGGAGGCGGTAGCTGACTCGCAGGAAGGCCGGCGTCTTGCGCAGCAGCGTCTCCAGTGGGCCGTAGCGGAAGTTCGCCATCCAGACCACGGCGAAGAGGATCAGCCCCAGCATGATCGCGCAGCTGATCAAGAAGCCCTGAAGCGGCTCCTGGGGCCCGGGGTAGATCAACAGCGCGATGATCACCAGGTGCGCGGTATAGGCGGTGAGCGGCATCTGCCCCACCGCGACCAGCAGCCGGATCCGCTGGTTGAAATAGGGCACGACGATGAGCAGGATCCCCAGCACCATCACCGCGCTGCCGCTGGAGCTGATCAGCCACAGCGGCATCTGAGAATGGCCCACCGCGGAGATCAGGCGGTCGAAGCCGACCTCAGAGGTGTCCGGCTCGCCCAGGACCCGGACCAGCACCTCGGAGGCCCCGAAGGCGCCAAACCCGGTGATGGCTCCGAGGTAGACCAGGCGCCGCTGCACCTTCGCGTTGCCCAGCGGCTGACGGCCCAGCCAGACCCCGAGGAAGAACGGCGCGATCCAGACCACCAGAGGGTAAGGCCCGGAGATCAGGATGGCACCCAGGATCTGGAACGGGGAGTCACCGATCTGAGCCGGCTCGATGTGAAAATCGGTGCTCTGCCGCGCCAGGATCCACAGCACCGGGCCCAGCAGCGCCGAGGCGGCGGCGGAGAAGAACAGCCACCGGGTGGACATCTTGACCATGAAGGCGGCCAGGAAGAACAGTGCGGCGTAGGTGGAGAGGATCACGTTGACCCCGTGCTCCAGGGTCTGCAGCCCCAGCCCCAGGCCCAGCAGCAGCAGTCCGCGCCAGAGCAGCGTGCTGCGCCGGGTGATGCCCTTGGTCAGCGAGCGGCGAGCCAGAAACGTGACGCCGATGCCGGCGAGGACCACGAAGAGGATCGAGGCCCGACCGTTGAGCGCCCGCACGATCCACGAGGCCCAGCCGTCGTCGTTGTACGGGCCGACATTGACGATGATCATGCCGAAGACCGCCGCGGCCCGCGCCACATCGAGGGCATACAGACGACTCAGTCCGCGAGCTTGGGAGCTCAGCATGCGGCAGGGTCCTCCTCGCCAGATCGGTCAAGTACCTCAGAACTGTACCTCTCGGTCCTGCCCATCGGCTCGACATCCTCCCTTCGGCCAGTCGGGCCTCAGAGCAGCACCGCGCCGAGCAGACCGGCGCCGATCACCACGGCCCAGGCCGGTGCCCGCCAGCTGTTCAAAGCGACGAAGGCCAGCACTGCGAGCACCAGCGCCTCGATTCCTACCTCGAGCACGCCGGCGGTGAAGACCGGGGTGTACAGCGCGGCGGCCAGGATGCCGACGACGCCGGCGTTGACCCCCATGAGCGCCTTCTGCGCGGAGGTGCTGCCGCGCAGCCGCTCCCAGAACGGCAGCGCCGCGATCACCAGCAGCGCGGCGGGGAGGAAGATCGCCAGCACCGCGACGGCGGCGCCCACCAGGCCTGAGGGCTCACCGGTGCTGGAGGCGCCAAGGAATCCGGCGAAGGTGAACAGCGGACCGGGGACCGCCTGTGCGGCGCCATAGCCGGCGAGGAACACCTCCGGGTCCACCAGGGTCGGCACGGTCTCGGCCTGGAGCAGCGGCAGCACCACGTGACCGCCCCCGAAGACCAGCGACCCAGCGCGGTAGAAGGAGTCCAGCATCGTCGCCCAGCCTGCCCCGGTGGCGGCGGCGAGCACCGGAAGTCCCGCCAGCAGCCCGAGGAAGACCCCTGAGGCGGTCCAGGCGGCTCGCCGGGAGACCCGCACCGGGAAGGCGTCCTCGGGGCGGGCTCCGCTCTCCGGGGGACGGAGCCAGAACCACCCGATGATCCCGGCCAGCAGGATCGCGGCCACGGTGACGAAGGGGTTCGGGACCAGCAGCACCAGCACCATCGCGGCGGCGGCGATGGAGGCGCGGGGTGCGTCCGGGGTCAGCGTCTTGGCCATCGAGAGCACCGCATGGGCGACCACGGCCACCGCGGCGGCCTTGAGCCCATCGATCCACCCGGCCTCGGCGAGATTCCCCGCCTGCTGGAGACCCAGAGCGAAGGCGACCAGCAGCACCACCGAGGGCATCGTGAACGCGAACCAGGCAGCGAGCATCCCGGGGTAGCCGGCCCGCTGCAGGCCCAGGGCCATGCCCACCTGGCTCGACGCCGGGCCGGGCAGGAACTGACACAGCCCCACCAGGTCGGCATAGGCCTTCTCGGTGAGCCAGCGACGGTGGGTGACGAAGGCGTCGCGGAAATAGGCCAGGTGCGCCACGGGGCCGCCGAAGGAGGTCAGTCCCAGGCGCAGGAAGACCAGGAACACCTCCCCCACGGTGCCGGGATGGCGGGAGACCGACGGCGGTGCGCCGTCGTCCTCGGGGTGTGGGGAACGCTGAGTCATCAGCGCACACACTTGAGCAGGAAGGTTAACAGCAGTTGAACAGCCCTGATGCCCGGGTTGGTACCCTTCAGCGAGACTCGAGCCGCCGGAACCGGCGCCTGCGAGCCGTTGGAGAATGGAGACGGATATGAGGATTGCGGCCGCTGAACTGGCTCCGCTGCTGCGCGGGGCGCTGGAACACCAGGTCAGCGACCGTGGGCTGCTGCCGTGGCGGCTGCCCGCCGCCGCGCGGCGTCAGACCACCGATCCCGGGGTGGAGCGCGTGGCCGCCCAGCCCAGCGGAGTCCATCTGACCTTCCGCACCGAGGCCACCACGCTGGTGCTGATCACCCACCCGACTCGCGACGTCACCGGGGATCAGGTCCCGAAGGGCGGACTCTACGACGTGTTAGTCGACGGGGAGCTCTATGCGCAGCTTCACTCCCCCGTGCAGGGTGTCGGCACGACCCGGCGCAGCGACCCGCTCACCGGTGAGGTCTCCACCAGCGTCGGAGCCGACGCCCGGATCGAGCTGCCGCAGCTTCCGCCCGGCGCCCACGACGTGCAGATCTGGCTGCCCCACGACGAGCGGACCGAGCTGGCAGCGCTTGAATCGGACGCCGAGCTGATCCCGTCGGACTCCGCGGGAACCACCCGCTGGCTGCACCACGGGAGCTCGATCAGCCACGGCTTCGCGGTCTCCCACCCCACCGGGACCTGGCCCGTGGTCGCGGCTCAGACGGCCGGGGTCCAGCTCACCAACCTGGGGCTCGCCGGTCAGGCGATGCTCGATCCGTTCACCGCCCGCACGATCCGCTCCGCGGAGGCCGATGTGATCAGTCTGAAGCTCGGGATCAACATCACCAACGGGGACACCATGCGGCTGCGCACCTTCGTCCCGGCGGTGCACGGTTTCCTCGACACGATCCGGGAGGGCCGCCACGCGCAGACACCGCTGCTGCTGATCTCCCCATTGCACTGCGCGATCCAGGAGACCCGGCCCGGCCCGGTGCAGATGCAGCTGCTGGACTCCGGTCCGCGCTTCTCCGCCATGGGCGACCCGGCCGAGGTGTCCTCCGGGAAGCTCACCCTGCAGGTGATCCGCAGCACGCTGCGCGAGATCGTGCAGTCCCGGCGGGCGCAGGACCCGCAGCTGCATTTCCTCGATGGCCTGGAGCTCTTCGCGGCCAGCGATGAGGCTGAGCTGCCGATGGCGGATCAGCTGCACCCCGAGACCCGGGCGCAGCGGCGGATCGGGCAGCGCTTCGCAAATGTTGCACTCTCCCGCGGGGGCCCGCTGAACCTGGGATGATTCAAGGCGTGCTTCTGCAAGACATGCCTCCCCGCGCGTGGATCGCCACCACGCTGCAATGGATCCGCACGATCGCGCTCGCCACGCTGTTCCTCGCCCTGGGCCAGGTCCTCGACGCCGCGCTCGCCCAGCAGCAGAGCCCCGGTGCGCTCCTGCTGGCCGGCGTCGCCGGGATCCTTGCGGTGACCTGCGCCGGGGTCGCCGCGGCGGTCCCGCCGCGACTGCGCGCCGTGGAGGAGATGCGCTGGCGCGGCAGCGGGATTCGGGCGGCCCTGGGCCGTGATCCGGCCGAGGCCGCACCCACAGGCGCTGCAGGCCATGCGGCCACCGGCGGTGGGCGACCCGGTGCCGCTGGCAGGCGGCCCAGCGCCGGCGGGCGACCCGGCACCGGTGAGGCGGAGCTGCTCACCGGAGGAGTGGAACGCATCGCAGAGTATCGCGCGGAATTCCTGGGCCCGGCGCTGGCGGCGTTCACCGCCCCGGCGCTGGTGCTGCTGTTGCTGGGGATCTTCGTGGACCCGGTGATCGCGGTCGTTCTGCTCGTCCTGGTGCTGCTGGTCCCGGTGCTGGTGAGGTTCTTCCTCGCACGCTTCCGCGGGCCCACCGCCGCCTATCGCCGTCTCGCGGCACAGGCCACGGCGAAGTTCCAGGAGGTGCTGCGTTCGCTCGGCGGGCTGGTGCTGCTCGGAGCCGAGGACGCCGGTCGGCGCAGTGTGGCCGAAGCCGCCGCGGCGCTGCGGGTCCAGGCGGTGGCCCTGCTCAAACGCAGCCAGCTGATGATCCTGGTCAACGACGCGCTCTTCTCCCTGGTGATGATCACCGCCGCCGTCGGACTGGCCCTATGGCGGTTCGACGCCGGCATGATCACCATCGGCGGGTTCCTCGCCGTGCTGCTGCTCTCCACGCTGCTCTATGAACCCATCGACAAGCTCGGGCGTTCCTTCTACGTGGCCATGGCCGGGCGGACCCAGCAGGGCCTGTTCACCCAGACGCTCACGACGCCGGAGGCAAGTGCATCAAGCCGGACACCCCCGACGACGACGTCGCCAGCTGTCCCTGCGGCTGATGCTCCTGCTGCAGAGTCGTCAACAGAGACACCGAGCGGGCAACCGGACGAGGCGGCGTTCGTGCCAGGCCGCGGACCCGCCGAGCTCCTGCGCCTGGAGGACCTCGGCGTGGAGCGCGGCGGACGCGGCGTGTTGCGCGGAGTCACACTCAGCGTCCCGCGCGGCACCGTCCTCGCCGTCGTCGGGCCCTCCGGTGCGGGCAAGTCCACGCTGGCCGCGGTGCTCCAAGGGCTGCTGCCGGCAGCCTCGGGTCAGCTGCTGCTGGAAGGTCATCCCGCCGATCCCGCGGCGCTGCAGCAGGCGGCGGTGACCGTGCCACAGAAGCCGTTCATCTTCTCCGGCACGGTGGCCGAGAACCTCCGGCTCGCCCGCCCGGAGGCCTCAGAGGACCAGCTCTGGGAGGTGCTCGCCCAAGCGCGCCTGGATGCGGAGATCGCCGCGAAGCCAGACGGCCTGGACACCCAGGTCGGTGAGGACGGCGGGTCCCTCTCCGGGGGGCAGATCCGACGCCTGGCGATCGCCCGTGCGCTGCTCTCCGGCGCGAAGCTGCTGATCCTCGACGAGCCCACGGCTGACCTGGATCGCCGGGCCGAACGCCTGGTCGATGAGTCCCTGCGCAGCCTCGCCGGGGACCACACGCTGATCATCATCGCGCATCGACTCGCGACCACCCGCTGGGCCGAGAAGGTGCTGGTGCTCGAAGCCGGGGAGACCGCGGCGCTGGGCTCTCCCGATGAGCTTCTCGCCCAGGCCGGCTATTACGCGCAGGCCACTGCAGGAGAAGGAGAAGACCGATGATCGCCCACCTGCTGACACTGGCCAAGGGCTCGGCGGGGCTGCTGGCGCTCTCCGCCTTTGCCCGCACGTTGACCCTGCTCTGCGGCGCCGCGCTGCTTCTCTACCCGGCCTGGCTGGTCGGACGCCTGGCCGACGATCAGGACATCCCCCCGCTGGGCACCGTCATCGCGGTGATGATCGCGCTGGCCGCGGCCAAGGGGCTCACCCGCTACGCCGAGCAGCTCTCCGGGCACACCGCGGCCTTCGCGCTGCTGGAGCAGCTGCGGGTCCGGCTCTACGAGAAGCTGATCCCGCTGGCTCCGGCGGTGACCGCCTCCCGAGGAAGCGGTCGACTGCTCTCGGCGGCCACACGCGACGTGGACCGGGTGGAGGTCTTCTTCGCGCACACCCTGGCTCCGGTGGTGACAGCGGTGCTGATCCCCGCCGCCGCCGTCGTGCTGACCTGGAGCCTGACCGGGCAGGGGCTCGGAGGGGCGCTGCTGGTGATCTATCTGGCAGCTGCTGCCATGCTCATCGGCATCGGCCGCCGCGGCGGACGCGCCACCAGCACCGCCCAGGTCCGCGCGCGAGGTGCGTTGGCCCAGGAGATCAGCGACGATCTGCGCGGCCGTTCGGAGATCACGATATTCGGCGCCCAGGAACAGCGCGCCCAGCGCGTGGACCGTCTCGGCGCACACATCGGGGCAGGCTCCCGGGGCGCCTCGGTGCTGCAGGGACTCCGTGCGGCGGCCGGGCAGGGCTGGCAGGTGCTCGCCCTGCTGGTGCTGCTGCTGCTCGGGCTGCCCCAGGCCCAGGAGGCAGTGTTCGGCTACACCGAGCTGCTGCTGGTGCTGGCCCTGGTGCCCGGCACCGCACCGGCCCTTGCCGCCATCGAGGCGCTCGGCATCTCGCTGCCCGCGGCGCTGGCATCGGCGGCGAACCTGCGCGAGCTCGAAGAGAGCTCCCCGGCGGTCCGTGAGCCGACCCGCCCGGCCCCGGTGACCACCGAAGCCGACGGCGCGGCCTCGGTGTCCTTCCAGGGGGTCAGGTTCGGCTACCCCGGCACCTCACGCGAGGTGCTCGAGGGTGTGGATCTGCACATCGAACCGGGTCAGGTGGCTGCCGTCGTCGGGGTCAGCGGATCAGGGAAGTCCACACTGGCGGCGCTGCTCACCCGGGTCTGGGATCCGCAGGAGGGCCAGGTCCGGCTCGGCGGGACCGATGTCCGAAAGCTCTCCCTGGCCACGCTGCGCGAGCAGATCACCGTGGTGGAGCAGCGCCCGGTGATGATCAGCGGCAGCATCCGGGAGAACCTGCTGCTGGGCAGCCCCGAAGCCACCGATGAGCAGGTGCTCGCCGCGTGCCGCTGGGCCTGCCTGGACACCGACATCGAGGCGATGCCCCAGGGCCTGGACACCGAGCTGGGAACTGAGGGGGCGCGTCTCTCCGGTGGCCAGGCGCAACGCCTGGCGCTGGCCCGCGGGTACCTGCGTGCCAGCCCGGTGCTGATCCTCGACGAGATCACCTCGGCCCAGGATCCGCTGACCCAGGCCGAGATCCTGCGCCGGATGCCCGAGGCCACCAGCGCCACGGTGATCATGATCGCGCACCGCTCGGCGGTCCTGCGCCATGTGCACAGCGTCTATGAGATCGACGCCGGGCAGATCACAGCAGCAGCTCGGCCAGCAGCGGGAGCGTGAGCAGGCAGGCCAGGGTGCTGGTCACCAAGATCGAGGCGGCCAGTCGTCCGTCCCCCTCGTACTGCTGGGTGAAGAGGTAGACCGTGGTCGAGGAGGGCATGGCGGCGATGATGATCAGGGTTCCGGCCCAGATCGGTCCGAGCTGGTCATAGAAGGGCAGCACGGCCAGCCAGGTCAGCACCGGCAGGATCAGGATCTTGCCCATCGTTCCCAACGTGATCAGGCGTTTGGGCACGCCTCCGCTGCGGATCCCCTCGATCGCCGGGTGCAGCGCGAGTCCCACGCAGAACAGCGCCAGCGGCACCGCCGTCTGCCCCAGCAGGCTCACCGACTCATCGACCGGCGCCGGCAGCCGCAACGGGCTGAAGACCACCAGCAGCGCCAGCGCCATGGCGATGAACACCGGGTTGAGCAGCAGCGCCCGTTTCAGGATCGGTCCGATCTGGGTGCGCAGCAGATGCCAGACCCCGCTGAGTCCTCCGATCCTTTCAGGAGTCTCAGGCGCTGACCCGGCGGCAGATCGGTGGTCCTCGGCAGATCGCCGCTCCGCGCGGGCGGTCACGACGGTGCGGACCAGCGGGTAGCCGTTGAGGTAGATCAGGTTGTGCAGCATGTGCACGATTCCGGCGGCCAGGCCGGCCTCGGGCCCCAGCACGCTGATCGAGACCGGGATCCCGAAGTACCCGACGTTGCCGAAGCTGCCAGCCAGTGAGGTGGCCGCGGCGCCTTCCCGGCCGCGGGCCCCGAAGAGCGAGCTGGCGTAGTACAGCGCGATGGAGACCAGCGGGGTCACCACGGCGACGATGAGCACCGCGAGCACCGGGAAGCCCGCGGTGGGCGGTGCGGTGACCATGGCGGTGTAGATGAAGGTGGGCAGCGCGAAGTAGAACAGGAAGCCGTTGAGGTGGTCCTGGCCGCTGCGAAAACGCGGGATGAACCCCGCGGCGAAGCCCACGCCGATCACCAGGAACATCGGGCCGATCACGGCGAGCATCGCCACCATCAGCGTCTCCCCCGTCGGAGCCTGGCCTGCCCGGCGCAGGGCGCAGGCCCTCGGCTCACCAGCGCAGCCTCAGTGAGGTCTTCCGGCCCAGGCCAGGCAGGCCGAAGACATCGGGGTGTCCCCCGGTGACTCCGCCCAGCGGGTCGGTCAACACCGGGTCGGTCAACACCGGGGCCGCCGTGGCCGCCGTGGCCGGCGCCGGACCCCGCGCCGGCTCGGTGGGCTGGTGGGCGCTGCGCGCGACGTCGTCGTCCTGCCCCGGTCCCTGCACGGCCGGTGCCGGGGACCGGAGGATGTCCTTCTCGGGGTCCAGGATCTCGCGGACCACCTGGACCATCAGGTAGATCAAAGTGGCCATATGGGCGAGTATCCCAAGGTGGTAGGCCCAGTCGATCAGCTCGGTGCCCCCGGCGAACTCTCCGCCGGAGGTGATCTTCGCGCTCATCATCCACACCGAGACCCAGTGGAAGACTTCTGCGGCCTGCCACACCAGGTATCCGCGGACCTTGGGGCGGGCCAGCACCAGCAGCGGGATCAGCCACATCACGAACTGCGGTGAGTACACCTTGCCCAGCAGCAGGAAGCTGGCCACGATCAGGAAGCACAGCTGCGCCATCCGAGGCCGGGTCGGCGCCGCCCAGCCGAGGTAGGCCACGCCGAGGCAGCACACCAGGAAGAGGCCGTTGGAGAGCAGGGAGAACCCGGCGCCGTCCAAGGGCAGCCAGGTGAAGAACAGCCACACTGAGGAGAAGCTGACGTCTCGCTCGGAGGAGAACCGGTAGAAGGTGGACCACTGCTCGAACTGCAGGATCATGAACGGCAGGTTCACCGCCAGCCAGGTGAGCGCTGCGGCGAGCGTCGTCGCGGCGAAGCAGCGCAGCCGCCCGCTGCGCAGGCAGAGCACCAGGATCGCGCCCAGGAAGAACAGCGGATAGAGCTTCATCGCCGCGCCCAGGCCGATCAGCACACCGGCCCAGATCGGATGCGACCGGCCCCAGAGCAGCAGCGCGAGCGCGCCCAGGAACACCGCCCACATGTCCCAGTTGATCGAGAGCGAGAGGATGATCCCCGGCGCCAGGGCGACCATCAGCGCGTCCTGCCGGCGATTCCCAGCGGTGGAGTAGGCCGTGGCCAGCACCACCCCGAGCCAGCACAGGACCACGGCGAAGTGGTTGAGGTCGTAGAAGGCCAGGATGCGCTCGTCGGTGATGCCTTCCCCGGGGACCAGCAGGGCGAGCACTCCGGCGACCATCACCAGCAGCACCGGGTACTCCATGA
This sequence comes from Nesterenkonia sandarakina, assembly GCF_013410215.1. NCBI lineage: Bacteria > Bacillati > Actinomycetota > Actinomycetes > Micrococcales > Micrococcaceae > Nesterenkonia > Nesterenkonia sandarakina. The sequence goes on along the minus strand of NZ_JACCFQ010000001.1, from coordinate 2,413,069 downwards.
CCTGATCGGCTGGGACGTCGTCGACGAAGGGGAACAGGCCCTCGGCGAGCCCGCGCTGGCTGAACAGCAGCGAGAAGTCGGAGTAACACATGTGGATGTGCTGGTCAGGGTCGGTCCAGCCGTTGACCCGGCACCATTGCACCGCCACCACGGAGAGCGCAGCGCCGAGGGTGGTGGCGGCGAGCAGCAGCCAGAGCAGTCGGGAGCCGGGGAGCTTCACGGGGTGTCCTTCTCGTAGATGTCCTCGGCCGCCCAGGAGGTGCGCGGCGGGGTCAATCCTCTCAGCCGCTGCCACCCGTGCTGCGCATTCCAGCGCTGGGAGCGGCGCCGCATGTCGAAGAAGTCGGTGGTGTTGGGGTCCAGGAAGACCACGTAGATCAGGTACAGCGTCACCACGGTGATGGCGATGGTGTGAATCGCTGCCGCGTCGATCCATTGCGCCACCGAGAGCTGCCCGACCATGGAGAGCAGCACCATCACGGTGAAGACCGTGGTGACCAGGACCAGGACTCGTCCGCGGTAGACATGGACCACTGCGTAGAACGGCAGCAGCCAGAGCAGGTACCAGGGTTGGATGATCGAGGAGGTCAGCACCACCAGGGTCAGGCCGTAGCCGGCCCAGAGGACCGGGTTCCCGACGGCGCGGCGCAGCAGCATCCACGCGAGCACGCCTCCGGCTGCGGCGCGGGCCAGGGTGTAGATGATCTGCGTGACCCTGGCGGCCTCGACTCCGGTGAGTGCTTCCGCGGCGGCGCCGATCCCGATCCCCAGCAGCCCCACCGGGGCGGCCTGCAGCACTGCGGCACCCGCACCGAGCGCGGAGGCGATCCAGCCCAGCCCGATGCCCAGCGCCGCGCCGCCGGCGATCAGCAGCACAGCGGCCGCGGTGCCGCCGATCGCCCATTCGCGGAACCGGTCTCGCAGCGCGGCGGTGTCGCGCAGCGGCAGCAGCAGGATGAAGGGCAGCACCACCATCGCGATGGGCTTCACCGCGATCGCCGCGACCAAGAACACGATGCACAGCAGGCGTTTCCTCCGCAGCCCGGCGAGCGTGCCGGCGAGCATCAGCCCGATCATCAAGGCGTCGTTATGCGCCGCCGGGATGAAGACCAGCAGGGTCAGCGGGTTCAGCAGGCACACCCAGAGCGCCCAGGAGGGCTCCGAGCCGAAGGCCTTCGCCAGGCGCGGGATGCAATAGAGCATCAGCGCGATCCCGAGCAGTGAGAGCGCCCGGAACATCGCGATCGCGACCTCGGGGATCCCCCCGGAGAGGAACCAGACCAGCTGCGCGAGCACCAGGAACAGCGGACCGTAGGGCGAGGGAGATTCCGCCCAGAGCCCATCGGCTCCCTCCATGAACCAGCCGGGCAGCTCCGAGACGCCATGTTCATAGGGATTGAGCCCTGCGTGCAGCACCCGGCCCTGGGCCAGGTAGGAGTAGACGTCGCGGGAGAAGATCGGCAGGGTGAACATCAGCGGCGTGGCCCACATCAGCAGCGTTCGGCGCATCAGCGGTGTGGTCCGGGCGGACCAGGAGCCCACCCGCTGTGAGAGTCGCAGCCAGGATCGCAGCAGCAGCAGCGCTCCCAGGACCAGCAGCACCGTACAGGTGATGACTCCCGCCGTCGTCGTGCGCAGCGGCAGCAGCACCGGGTTCAGCGCGAGCAGCGACTGCGGGGTCATGGCCAGCCAGCCGACCCCCCAGGACCCGAGCATGATCATGATCGAGGCGAGCAGGCCCTGCCGTGCGGTGTGTGAGGCGGCGGCCTCCTCTCCGCCGATCAGCCAGGCGGTCGGTGGCCACTGGCCCAGGAAGGACCGGGCGCGCAGCGCGTTGCGTGAGACGGGATTAGCGCGCACCGGGGGCGCTCTCCTCTCCCGCGGGTGCGGCGCCTGGATTCTTCAGCGGTGAGCCGCCGGACTTACCCCGGGCCGCGGGCGCGGTGACAGCCGCGGGACTTCCGGCTTCGGCGGGACTGGCGGCCGCGCCGTCGTCGTCGGTGTCTTCAGTGGTGTCTTCGGTGGTGTCTTCGCGCGGGCTGGATCGTCGTCCCCGCAGCCGGGGCCACTCCCAGCGGACTGAGGGCAGTCCCCAGCCGTCCCAGAGGACCCAGCGGGTCTGTCGGTCCAGCAGGGCCAGCCAGACGATGCAGATCCAGGAGACCGCTATTGAAAGCGCGATCATCTGCTGATCCAGTCCGAGGAACTGGTAGATCGAGAGTTGGTCTGAGGCGCCGAAGGCCAGGAAGAAGGCGATGGTGAACACCACCCACTTGAACTGCCAGTCTTTGCGGATCCCGGTGATCGCGAAGAGCGGCAGCAGCCACAGCAGGTACCAGGGCTGGATGATCGGTGAGAGCACCACCAGGGCGGTGAACGCCCAGACCATGCGCTGGACGACGAACCGCTCATCCCCGCGGAACATCAGCCAGAGCACCACCGCCACCGAGAGGATCCGCCCGGCCACTTTGAAGATCTCCAGGGTCCAGCCGCTGTCCAGGCCGAAGGAGCGCAGCAGGGTGCTCAGCCAGCCGTCGGCGATCCCGATCGGGGACCAGAAGACGCTGCCGGTGCCGGTGCCGGCGAGCACCGCGAGCCAGCCGAAGCCGTAGCCCTGCAGAAGGCCGATGCTGACCATGACCGCGGCGGCGATGCCGGCGGTGAGGAACCAGTAGCGGAACTTCCGGGACCAGGAGGCGCCGGGGCCCGCCCAGAGCAGCCCGATGAAGGGCAGCAGCACGATGGTGATCGGTTTGATCCCGATCGAGACCACCACCAGCAGCGTGGCGAGCACTCCCCTGCCATGCGCTGCGGCGTAGACCCCGGCCAGCGCGAAGCCGACCATGATGGCGTCATTGTGGGCGCTGGAGATGAAGCTGATGATCAGCAGCGGGTTCGCCAGCGTGATCCACTGTGCCCGTGCGGGGTCGACCCCGTGCAGCCGGGCGAGCTTGGGCACGAAGATCATCATCATGACCACTCCGCCCACGCAGGCGAGCCGGAAGAGGAAGAGCGCGAGGTCGGGACTGTCTGCGCTGACGCTCATCACCGCGGCCTCGAGCCAGAGGAACAGCGGACCATAGGGGGTCTCAGATTCAGCCCAGAGGATGTCTGTGCCGAGCTGGAACCAGTTGTTCAGGGTGGAGACCCCGGTGGTGTAGGGGTCCTGACCGGCCAGCACCAGGCGTCCCTGGTTGAGGTAGGCGAAGACGTCGCGGGAGAAGATCGGGATGGTCACCAGCTGCGGGAGCGACCAGAGCACGACGGCGGCGTTGACAGTGCGCAGCGATCCTGCGGGCCAGTGCTTCGACTGATCCGGGTCCTCCAGGACGCGACCCAGCCGCAGCCAGGCGCGCAGCATCACCCAGCACCCCAGGGTCAGCGCGATCGTGGCGACGACGACGCCGGCCGGTTCGGTGCGGAAGGTGATGATCCACGGCTGACGGGACAATGGGGAGACGCTGACCAGCCAGCCGACGCCGAAGGATCCCAGCAGCACCAGCATCGAGCCGAGCAGGCCTTCGAGAAGCGGGGACCAGATGCTCTTGGGGCGGGTGGAGGAACGCAGGATGTGCAGCCAGATGTCCCGCTTGCGCGGCCGTCCAGCAACAGGGTCGGTGGTCGCGGTGCGGGCGGGGTTGCCGAGCCCGAGGGGACCCTCAGCACCTCCCAGTGCGGGGCTGTTCTCGGTGGCTCCAGCCTCAGCGCTCATCGCCTTTGAATTTATCACCACTGCCCGGGCTGACCCCGGTGCCTGAACGGCTGTCGGTAGAGTACGAACCGTGACTTCCCAAGAGACTGAGACCAACGCCTCATCCAGCTCCACCGCGCAGACCCGCCCCGGCGGCTCCTGGGCCGGCCGGATGGTCTGGATCGACTGCGAGATGACCGGCCTGGACCCGGACCACGACGTCCTGGTGGAGATCGCGGCCCTGGTCACCGACGCCGAGCTGAACATCCTCGGCGAGGGCGTCCAGGTGGTCATCACCCCCGACCCGGCGGAACGGATCGAGACCATGGCCCCGATCGTGCAGAAGATGCACACCGCCTCCGGGCTGTTGGAGGACCTCCGGCACGGGGTCTCGGTGCAGACCGCGGAACAGCGCGTGCTGGAGTACATCAAGGCGTGGATCCCAGAGGCGGGGGTCGCCCCGCTGGCTGGAAACTCGATCCACGCGGACAAGGCCTTCCTGCGTGTGGCCATGCCGGATCTCATAAAGCACCTGCATTACCGGCTCATCGACGTCTCCACGATCAAGGAGCTCTCCGCCCGGTGGTACCCGGAGGCGAAGAAGTCCGCTCCGGCGAAGACCGGAAATCATCGGGCACTGGGCGACATCCGGGACTCCATCGAGGAGCTGCGTCATTACCGTCGGACGGTCTTCAAACCGAGCTGAGACGATTTCCGGATTCCCAGGAGATCTGTGTAGACTGATCTGCGTTGCTTTCAGCCCTTCCGGGCTGATGTGCAGCGACTCCGAAGCCGGTCACGGCTTCACATGGTGGGCGTAGCTCAGCTGGTAGAGCATCGCGTTGTGGTCGCGAGGGTCGCGGGTTCAAGCCCCGTCGCTCACCCCATGGAACGGCCCTGGTCATCTGACCAGGGCCGTTTTCCGTTGTTCGCTTCCTGTGGCGGGCCTCATCTGGTGGGCTCTGCCGTGCGCACGCGCGGTCCTGACTAGGCGGCAGGTTCCCGGCGGCGCCGCTGTTCATTGATGCTTTCCACGGCTTCCAGGGCGGCCCTGCCTGCACGCGCGGCAGTGATGATGTCCTCGAAGGCTGCATAGGAGCTGCCCAGATCTCGCGCCTCCCGCGCGGCGTGGGCCTCCAGCCGATACTTGTCCACGTCCAGCAGCGCCAGGTGCGCCTGCTTCTCCAGTTGGGCCCGAGTACTCATGTCGTCGCGTCCCTCCACCAGTGATTGCAAATGGTCTATGGGTTACGTCTCTCGGGTGGGGTGCGTTCAACGCCGGGGCGAAGTTTCTCAGAAATCTTCCCTGCGCCCGCGTCGACAGTCACTCCTGAGGTCAGTCGCAGATTCCGGCCGCAGCGAGCTCTGAGGGCTTTCTGTGTCATCGATCCCGGTTCAATCCTGTATCGACTCTCCAGATCAATGGTGTCTCGCTGCTGTGTCGCGGGACATGTCAGAGGCTTTGTCTACTATCGCGGCAAGAACAAACTCAGAAGTCCGGCGGCGCAGCTCAAAGGGTGATCCGCACGGGTTCAGCGGCTATCAGACCCGGCCTACAGAGATGAATCGCCGCCTGATGATGTTGTTTTGTTCGAGTCTTGTAGTTCTCTCCCCCGCGCCATAATGTGAATAGCCAGGGGGAGCAGAACTGTCGAAAAGTAAACCGTATCTGAGCGTTCACTCGCGCCGAGAGGAAATCATGTCTGCACCGACCCACGAGTACCCCTATCCACCACCTCAGCAGCAGCAGCACGCGCCTTCCAGCAAAGGACTGGGGATCGCAGCCATGGTGGTCGGCATCGTCGCCATCGTGCTGAGCTTCATTCCTGTCATAGCGGGTGTGAGCTTCATTCTCGGACCCATCGCCGTCGTGCTGGGCACTATTGCCTTTGTCAAGCGCCGGGGCCGTGGCCAAGGTATAACAGGTGTGATCACGGGGGCCCTTGCCGTGCTGATCGCCATCATTGGGTTTGCTTTATTCGGGGCGTTCATGACGGCTGTGGACGATGAGATGCAGAGCACCGAAGGTTCTGACACCGCCGAAGCCGACACCTCGGAGGAAGCCGAAGCCACTGTGGCGGAAGAGGAGGCGGCCGAGGCAGAAGAAGAGAGCGAGGCTGCCCAGGCTCAGGAGGATGAGGGTGCAGAACCCACCCCCGCCGAAGATGCCGGCGATGAAGGTTCGCGCGAGAATCCCCTGCCCATCGGTGAGACGGTCTCCAACGAAGACTGGGAGGTGACGATCAACAGCGTCACGCTCAATGCCGACGACCAGATCGCCGCAGAGAACGAGTTCAGCGATCCGGCCCCGGAGGGCTCTAGCTACGCTCTCATCAATATGACCGCCACCTACTTGGGCGATGAATCTGAGGTCCCCCTGCTGGGAACCGAAGTGGCCTACGTCTCTGGCAGCGGCGAAACCGTCAGCGCCTTTGACCAGCTGGTGATCGCGCCCGATGAGTTTGATTCCGCCACCGAGCTGTACAACGGGGGCACCGAAGAGGGCAACGTCGCGCTCGCCGTTCCTGAAGGCGATGAGGATGGTGCGCTGCGTGTGCGCCTTGGATTCGTGGACACCGAGGATCACTTCTTCGCAGTTCAGTAGTCAGCTCGGTTCCAACCCACGGAGGCCCCGCTCAGCTTCATCGTGCTGAGCGGGGTCTCCCTGCGCACTACCAGTCCCCAGTTATGGCTGAATGCCCTCGGACTCGCCACACTGGTCACATGATCCGCTGTGATTCGGTCTCGGCATGACTACCGAAGAGGATGTCCGCCGCCTGGCACTGGAGCTTCCGGAGGTCATCGAACGGCCCTCCTGGGGGACCCCGGGGTTCTACGTCCGGGGCAGGATCTTCGCTCGAATACACGAAGCCCCGGGGATCCTGATCTGTTGGCGCAGCAGCTTGGAGGAACGTGAAGCCCTGCTCCAGTCAGACCCGGTGAAGTTCTTCACCACGGATCACTTCCGCGATCACACCAGTGTGCTGGTGCGCCTGGATCATGTTGATGCGCAGGAGCTGAGAGAACTGCTGCAGGAGGCATGGGAGGCCCGCGCTCCGAAACGCCTTCGCGACCATCTCGGCTAGCCGACCGCCTGATCCCACCGGCTGAGTTCACCGGCTGAGTTCACGTCCGGAGCCCTTCTCAGGGCACCTTCGCGACGCCCGCAGCGCACCCCTGGAGGGTGCGGCACCGCTCCCCCGTCGTGCCGCCCAAGACCCGGATGCGAATCCGGTCGGCTTCGCTTTCGCAGCAAATCGACCTCGCGTCGTGCTCACCGAACTCTGCTGACTGCGTAGGGTTGCGTCCATGGACCTTCTCTCTGCGAACTGGCTGGCTGCTGGCGCGATCACCATCCTGGCAGTTGCTGCCGTGGTGGTGGCCATCGCGCGGGGTCACCTCGGTCGGGACGCCCGGATCACTGCCTCCCACCGACCCGGGACCATCACGCTGACCAGCAGCATCGACGTAACAGTCGTCGCCATTCTCAACGAGCGGGACAGCCTCGCGGAGGCCCTGCGGCGTGAACCGGTGGAGCTTCCGATCACGCTCACGGCCGGAGAACCGTTCACCCTGACCTACCCAGCCTCCGCAGAACGCCCGCCACGCAACGTGCTGCTGCGGCTGAAGGACGGTGCGATCAAGCACGTGGACCTCCCCCGGGTCTGACCCGGGCCGGTCACGTCCCGTGACCTGCGGCTTCACACGTCGTCGTCAGGTTTCGGCTGTGAGCACACGCCAAGCCAGGCAGGATACGCTTCCCGAGGCGGTGATCGGCAACCGATCACTAACTGGGCATCGCTTGCCCGATAACGCGTCACCAGACCGGGAGGAACTCCGTGCAGGAAATCGCGATACCGGCGCTCGTCGACGTGCCGTCCGAGATGAACATCACCGATCTGCTTCAGCAGCAGCGCAGCGAGGACCCTGACAACATCCTGTTCACCCGACGCGATGCCGCCGGTGGCTGGGTGGACGTCTCCGCTCAGGATTTCCATGCCGATGTCACGGCGCTGGCCAAGGGCCTGCTGAAGCACGGCGTGGCAGCCGGAGACCGGGTCGGGCTGATGTCCGCAACCCGGTACGAATGGAGCCTGCTGGACTTCGCGCTCTGGTACGCCGGTGCGGTCTCGGTGCCGGTCTATGAGACCTCCTCCGCGTCACAGCTCGCGTGGATCGCCGAGGACTCCGAGCTCAGCCTGGTCTTCGCCGAGACCCCAGAGCACCGGGAGACCATCCTCGAGGGGTTGGCGAGCTCGGGACTCCCGAAAGCTCCGGACGTGCTGCTCATGGAGACCAGTGTTCTTGATCAGCTCCGGGACGCTGGGCGCGCCGTCACAGATCAGGTATTGGAAGCCCGGCGGGCCGCCGCCGTCGGCGAGGATCTCGCGACCATCATCTACACCTCCGGCGCCACCGGTCGTCCCAAAGGCTGCGAGCTGACCCACGCAAACTTCGTGGAGCACAGCCTGCAAACCCTTGCCGCCATGGACGGGGTGGTCGGAAAGCACTCCTCCACCGTCTTGTTCCTCCCCATGGCCCATGTCTTCGCCCGGTTCATCTCCGTGATCTTCATCGCCGCAGGCGGACGGGTCGCACACACCCCCGACATCAAGCAGCTCATCGAAGACCTGGGTGTGATTCGTCCGACCTTCCTGCTCGGGGTTCCCCGAGTCTTTGAAAAGATCTACAACGCTGCGGCGCTGAAGGCCGAGGGCGACGGCAAGAAGCGGATCTTCGCGGCCGCGGCAGACACTGCGGTGGCCTGGTCCCAGGCCACCGCAGACGGCGGCGCCCCACTGGGCCTGCGCCTGAAGCACGCGCTGTTCAGCAGACTGGTCTACTCGAAACTGCGTCGCCGGATGGGTGGGAACGTCACCCATGCGTTCTCCGGCGGCTCACCTCTGGGTGAACGTCTGGGTCACTTCTTCCACGGCGTCGGCATCCAGATCATCGAAGGCTACGGTCTCACCGAGACCACGGCCCCCGTCACCGGAAACATCCCGTCCGTCTACCGGATCGGCACCGTCGGCATTCCGCTGCCGGGCAACGCCGTCCGGGTCGAGGCCGACGGCGAACTGCTGGTCCGCGGCAGCAGCGTCTTCCGTGGCTACCGCAACCGGCCCGAGCTCAACGCCGAGTCCTTCTCCACCGACGGCTGGTTCTACACCGGGGACCTCGGACGCCTCGACGAGGCGGGACGGCTGATCATCACCGGACGCAAGAAGGAGATCCTGGTGACGGCCGGCGGGAAGAACGTCGCCCCGGCACAGCTGGAAGACGCCATCCGTGCAGACCTGCTGGTCTCCCAGGCTGTGGTCGTCGGAGACGGAAAGCCCTTCATCAGCGCGATGATCACCCTTGACGGAGATGTCATGCCTGCGTGGCTGCGCAGCAAAGGACTGGACCCAGACACCTCGATGAAGGAGCTCACCGAACACCCCGAGGTCCTCGCGCACCTGCAGGAGGTCATCGACTCCACCAATGCGAGCGTCTCAAAGGCAGAGTCGATTCGCAGCTTCACCGTGCTCGAGGACGACTTCACCATCGATTCAGGGCACCTGACACCTTCGTTGAAGATCCGCCGTGCCGAGGTCATGCATGACTTCCAGCGGGTCGTGGAGAACCTCTACGAGAAGGCCGCAGCCCGCGCCAAGCGCCACGGATAACAGAGCATCAGCGGGCTCGGCCCGGGTTGCTGGTGACACGGTCCGCCTCCAAGATCCGAGGGACCCGTTGGTCAGGACCGCGACTGTATTGCCATCACATGACACGGCATGACAAGAGCGTAGGCACCGGAGTGATGGTGGCTCCCGTGCCTACGCCTGAGGACGACGGCGGGGCCGCTCTCCCCCTCAGCCTCAGCGTGAGTCTCAGTGCCGTGGTTCCCAGCGGAAGAATCGCTTGGCCAAGATCACCCCGATGATGACCCAGGCCAGGGTCGGGGGCAGCAGCAGGAGATTGTCGATCAGGTCGGTGCCGCCGTTCCAGGCATTGATGGTCAGCTCGGTCGCCGCACCACCGGGCAGCGCTCGCTTGAGCATGCCCAGGTCCTCGGTGCCGGTGAACCCGATCCAGAACGCGATCGCGGAGGTGCCCATGGTGACTGGCAGCGTGGTGACCTGCGCGTGCTCTGGTGAGGTGGTGATCCCGGCGGTGGCCAGGGCCAGGCCGAGCATCATCAGCACCAAGGACAGCCCGGAGAGGATCAGCAGCGGAATCTCTGCCGGTGCCTCGGTGAGCACCGCGAGCACGGCAAGCACCGCAGTGACCTGGATGATCCCGATCAGCGCTGGGGGTCCCAGGATCCCGGCCAGCGCGACGGGGTCGCTGACCGCGGTGGAGCGCAGCCGCTTGAGGAACAGAGTCTGCCGGCGGGCGGCCAGGGTGGTCACGGCGGTGGAGTACAGGCCCATGCTGATCAGGATCATCATGAAGGCCCCGGCGAGAAATCCGATGCCGGTGGGGACCTGGCTGAAAGCGTCGCGCTGGGCGATGAAGAGCAGGCTCAGACCCACGGGGATGACGGTGGCGCTGAAGAAGACCATCCGGTTGCGAATGATCTGTCGCAGCTCGCTGCGAGCGATGGTGAGCATGTGAGACTCCTTAGATGGCGTCGTGGGTGAAGGGAGGCGTCGTGAGTGAGGACAGGTGTGCGGGTCAGTCGCGGGTGATCGAGCGGAACACGTCATCGAGCCGGGTGGGTCCCGCGGCGAGGTCGCGCAGCTCGGTACCCGTCGCCTGAGCCCAAGACAGCAGGGTGTGCAGGTCCTGCTGGAGTCCGTGCGTCTCGATGAGCAGGGTGCCGTTGCCGGTGTGAGAGCTTTCCAACGGAAGCTGCGGGGCGTCCATGGGAAGCTGGAAGGTGATCGTGCCGGGCAGGGTCTGGGTCAGTTCTGAGACGGTGCCCTGCATCCGGAAGGTCCCTTCGTGCATGAGTCCGATCCGGTCCGCACGCTGCTGAGCCTCTTCCAAGTAGTGGGTGGTCAGCACGATGGTCGCGCCGTCTTCACGGAGCCGGTCCACCACGTCCCAGAGGTCGTCGCGAGAGGCCACGTCCAGACCAGTGGTGGGCTCATCCAGGAAGACCAGCTCTGGTGACCCGTAGATGGCGGTGGCGAAGTCCAGTCGGCGCTTCTCACCACCGGAGAGGGCGGAGACCCGGGTGTCGGCCTTGGTGGTGAGTCCGACGACGTCGAGCACCCGGCTGGGATGATCACGGCGCCCGGTCAGGCCCCCGATCAGGGTCACGGTCTCCATGGCGCTCAGGTCAGCGGCGAAGCCACTGTCCTGGAGCATGATGCCCATTCGGGGGCGAACGGCCTTGCGGTTGCGCGGGTGCTCACCGAGGATCGAGACCTTGCCTGAGGAGGCGGTGCGGTGGCCTTCGATGACCTCCAGAGTGGAGGTCTTGCCGGCGCCGTTGGTGCCGAGCAGGGCGTAGAGTTCGCCCCGTCGGACATCGAAGGTGAGGTCTTTGACAGCGTGGAAATCGCCGTAGCGGACGTTGAGGCGTTCGACGTTGATGACGGTGTCTGTGTTCATGCTCCTATTCCACGCCTGGGCGGGCCGACGCGGCAGTCATAGATTGTCAGCAGCGACCATGACGTTTTGTCACTGCCGGGCGGCAGCCGGATCCGAGAAGATGAAGGACCATGAGAACTCATAAGACCGGACTGCGAGGAACGAGCTGATGTCATCGACCTCTGTCGAGGCGCAACGACGCATGCACCGTGCCACGGTGCTCACCACTGTGGTGGCCATCGCGCCGGTGGCTCTGGCGATCGTGGCGATGACCTCAGACTCGTGGCGCGAAGGAATCGGCTTCAGCCTAGGGATCCTCCTCACGTTCCTGGTGCTGCTGGAGTGGAACCCGCGGGATCATCCGGTCTCCACCAGCCTGGCGCTCGCCTTCTCGTTCCTTGTCTGGATCGTCTGCGCGGTGCTGGCGTTGAATCCGGTGGCGTTCTTCGGAGCCGCGATGCTCAGCGGAGTGTTGATACCCCAGATGCGCCAGAGACAGCTGGTCTGGATCTTCGGACTCGGGGTGCTGATCGCTGGGATCGGCTGCCTCTATCTCCTGAGTGAACCCGTGACCTGGATCGACGTCACCCGATACGTCCTGGTGCCGGGCGGGCTGAGCGTGTTTGTCGCCGCCGTGCTGCTCATGATGCGGGGCTACTGGCGGATCCTTCAGGACCTGGAGACCGCCCAGGAGGCGGAGGCTGAACTGGGCATCATGCGGGAGCGGATGCGCTTCGCCAGCGACCTCCACGACATCCAGGGGCACACCCTGCACATGGTCAACCTCAAGGTGGCCCTGGCCGAAGAGCTGCTGGCGCGGGATCCGGAACGGGCAAGAGTCGAGCTGCGCGAGGTCTATGACCAGGTCGATGAGACCATCCGAGAGACCAAGAACCTCGCCTACGCCCAGCGCAAGCTGAACTTCAGCGCCGAGCTGGAGAACGCGAAGAATCTTCTCGAGGCGGTCGGGGTCCGGGTGCGGATGAGTCGGCATGGACAGATCAGGGCGGGTCTGGATGAGCTCCTGGGCCAGGTGCTGCGCGAGACCACCACCAATATCCTGCGCCATGCCGATCCCACCGAGGTGCAGATCCGGATCTCCGAAAGCGAGATGGTCGTGTACAACGACGGCGCGGCGGAAGGCCCACTGCCACCGCTCAGCGGGCTCTCGGTGCTGCGCCAGCGTGTCGCCGACGCCGGAGGTCGGCTCCGCGTCGAGCAGGCCTCCGGGACGTTCAGCACCTCCGCCAGCTTCCTGGATGCGGGGTCACTCACCCCCGAGGCTGAGTCAGAACCGCAGCGGAGCGCGACGTGATCCGGGGCCTTCTGGTCGACGACGAGGCGCTGCTGCGCTCGGCACTGGCCGCGCTGCTGCCGTTGAAGGCCGAGATCAGCGTGGTGGCCGAGGCCGCTGACGGGGCGGGCGCCGTCGCCGCGGTGCTGGAGCATCGTCCCGATGTGGTGGTGATCGACTTGGAGATGCCGGGGATGGACGGTCTCGCCGCGGTGGAACGGATCCGAGCGGAGAACCCGGAGCAGGTGGTGCTGATGCTGACCCGCCACGCTCGTCCCGGGGTGCTGCGCCGGGCGCTGAAGCTCGGGGTCCGTGGGTTCGTGAGCAAATCCGCACACCCGACGATGATCGCCGAGGTGATCGAGACGCTGCACGCCGGCAAACGCTGGATCGACCCGGACATCTCCGCGCTGGCGGTGGTTGATGACTCTCCCCTGACCGAGCGGGAGCTCGACGTGCTGCGCGAAACCCTCCACGGGTCCTCCGTGGCTGAGATCGCCGGTCGGCTCTACCTGGCCGAAGGCACGGTGCGCAATTACCTCTCCAACGCGATGCAGAAGACCCAGACGCCGAATCGCCGGGAGGCCGCGCGCTACGCACGCTCCCGGGAGTGGCTCTGAGCCTGCAGCCCACCCCCCCCCGGGTCAACCCCGCCCGGAAGCTCGAGGCCACCTGGCGGAACGGCGCACCCCGGGAGCCAGCCGGCACGGCCAAGAGCGGCCGCATCAGGCACCCGCCAGCTCGATGAGCCGGCGCACCGTGTTGAGGTTCCGCGCGGTCCCGGTCACCCCCAGCGTCCTGGAGATGGCGAGCTCCTTCATCTGCGGCGCGCCCGCTCCCTGCGCGTAGCGCAGGTGCATCTCGCGGCCGATCACTTGCCACCGGTCGTCCCCGGTCTCCAGCGCACTGGCTGCCCGCACCGCGTCAGGCGTCGGTGATGCCTGCAGAAAGGTGATGTAGGAGAACCGGGGGTCGATCACTTCGAAGGGGTGGGCCTGTAGGGCATCGAGCACTTCATCATGGGATCGACTGACCACCTCGCGGAAGAAGCCGAACCGTGCCTGCACCGCGGCTTCAAGCGCGCGATCGAAGTCCTCAGGCAGGCCGGGCGGGATGCAGAGCAGGTTCCCGGAGGCGATGTAGCTCGAGACCTCGGCGGCCCCGAGCGACTCCGCCAGGGCGCGCCACTGGGCCATCGGAAGCTTCGCCGTGCCACCGACGTTCACGGCCCGGACCAGGATGATCCTGCGAGTCACGGCGGACAGCTCACCTGGAGGTCACGGGCTGGTCCTGAAGCCGCTTGTCCTGCAGATCCGGAACCACCATGACCGGTCCGGCTGCGCGCAGCAGCACACCTCGCGAGACCGAGCCCATCAGCGCTCCGGTGAATCCGCCCCGCCCTCTGGTGCCCACCACGGTGAGCTGGGCCTCTCGGGTCTGCTTGGCCAGCAGGGCCACGGGGTCACCGGGCTTCACCGCCGCGGTGACATCCAGCGCGGGGAAGTGCGTCTTGACCCAGCGGGTCTCCTCTTCCAGGGACTTCTCCAGCTGCGTCTTGCGCCGGTCGGTGACACCCTCATCCGTCGAGTCCAGCTCCGGGTACCAGTCGAGCCACCCCTCCAGAGACGGCAGCGCGAGCAGCATGTGCAGAGTGACGCCTCGGTTCAGCGCCGACTGCGCCGCCTGGAGCACTGCGACCCGACTCGGTGCCGAAAGGTCGATCCCGACGACCACCGGACGCCGGTCACGTCCGGCGGTGAAACGTTCGGCACCCTCGGACTCGTTCACCTCGTACTGCCGGGTGACCACCACCGTCGGGCAGTGGGCGTGGGCGGGCAGCGCCGTGGAGACCGAACCGAGCACTCGCCCCAGGAAACCTCCTCGACCCCGGGCACCGACCACCGCCAGCTCCGCCACCGTGGAGAGATCCACCAGCACTCCCGCCGCATCCCCGCGTTCGGTCCGGTAGATCACCTTCCCCGGATAGTGCTGGAGATACTCTCGGGCCTCGAGGAGCACCTTCTTGGCCGCAGCGACGGCGACCTCGGCCTCAGACTTCTCCGGCACCGCGGCCAGGGTGGTGTAGATCCGGGCGGGCACGCTGAACGCGCTGACCACCGTGAGCACCCTCCCGCTGCGCTGCGCGGCGAGGGCACCGTAGTGCAGAGCGAGAAACGACTGCTTGGACCCGTCGAATCCGACCAACACCCCCAGGTCACGGGTTGCAGGATCGAATGCGACAGGTCGGGGTGCTGTGTACGCGTCGTTGTCCATGACCAACCTCCACCGGGGGTCTGACGACATCGAGGCGAGCGACGCCCCCACTGTTGGAATTCGTCCGCCTCATTCTTGATCCTATTCCGGTGCCCCAGATCAGGGAACCACCACAGCGCGACCACGCAGTTCGCCGTCGTGAAGCTTGCGGTAGGCCTCGGGGGCCTGGTCCAAGGAGTAGAGTTCGATCTCCACCGCCAGCTGACCGTTCCGGGCGAGCTCGAGGACCTCTACGAGCTCCGGCCGGGACCCCCGGTTCCGGCCACCCAAGGGAGTCGGAACCTCGCGCACATCGGGGGGCTGCCCGATCGTCACATACTGCAGAGCCTTCATGGTGACCCCTCCCGGTCTTTCGGTTCACTCTCTGGTGCCGTTGCCGACCCGAGAAGGGCCGAAAGTCCTTCTGACTGGCGGAGAGAGACCAAATCACCCGCAATCCTGCTCGAGATTGGCCTGACTCATCAGCATTCCCAAGCTGCTCTAAGCTGTTTCCTCACCTGGATCCTGAAGGGTGTTCTCTGCAGGGTCTAAAGACCCTAGATTTCTCGATTAACGGACGTACCGTGAGGCCATGAACTCTTCACATGCGCACGACGACTCTTCACACGAGCAAGACACCGACCGGGATCCTGGCGTCCTGGTCGGCCTGGACGGCTCGGCCGCCAGTGAACGCGCCTTCCGCGCCGGGCTGAGGATCGCCCAGCAGCGAGGGCTTCCGATGCGCCTGGTCGGCACGTTTCCTCGTCCCGTCGTGACCGACGCCTACTACGTCCCGACGATGGAGGAGTACTTCGAGACCGTGGTGCAGGAGGTGCACAAGATGCTGCGTGGCTATGCCGCGCAGGCGGAGAAATCCGGGGTCACAGTCACCACCCGAGCCGTACAGGGTGACCCGAGCTCGGAGCTCCTGGCGGAGACTCGATCCGCCCAGGTGGTGGTGGCGGGCAAGCGCGGACGCAATCGCTTTGCCGGCCGAGTTCTCGGCAGCGTCTCAGCCAAGCTGGCCGCGCACGCTCACTGCCCCACCCTGGTGGTCCCCGAGAAGTGGCACAACGAGTCTTCCACCGAGCTGCTTGCTCCCGCCCAGGACCTCCCTTCGGAGAAGTCCGGTGCGGCGGAGCCGCTGCGTCAGGTGGAGGAGTCGCACCCGAGATCCCATGAGCGGCGCCACTTCGCCAATGTGACGCGGGACCTGAACTTCGACTCTGAGATCGTCGTCGGGATCGACGTCGAGACCGAAGCCAAAGAGGTCCTGACCCTGGCGGCACAGGCCGCTTCCTTGTTGCAGAACCCGCTGACGCTGGTCTCTGCGGCGCCGCTGAACGCGCAGGGACACTGGTACCCGAACACCGTGGAGCACAATCTCGAGATCCCCAACCTGCGACGCCCCTACACCGAGCACCTGCAGCAATCAGCAGACCGGGTCTCTGCGGAGTTCCCGGAACTTACTGTCCGGTGGCAGTTCTTCGACGGCTCCCCGGCCGGGGTGCTCTCGGAGGCCTCGCGGACCGCTGCACTGGTCGTGCTGGGCACGCGAGGCCACGGAGGCTTCTCCGGACTGCTCCTGGGCTCGGTCAGCCAGGCAGTGCTCAATCGCGCAGTGTGCCCGGTCCTCGTCGTCCCGACCCGCGGACGCTGAAGGGGGACCCGCCGTGATCCTGGAACACGCCGACGGCGACCCGATCCTGGTGCTGGATGAGGATCAGATCTGGGCACTGCTGGAACGCAGTCGATTCGGGCGCCTCATCGTCGTCCTGGGCCAGCGAGCAGATGTCTTTCCGATCAACTACGCAACGGCCCCCGACCGCAGCCTGATCTTCCGCACGGCGCCGGGTACGAAGCTCGCCAAGCTCGCCATCAACGAGGACGTGCTCTTCGAGACCGATCAGATCTCGGAGGACACCGCCTGGTCCGTGACGGTGCGCGGGACGGCGCAGTGGCTGCAGAGCTCCACTGAGATCGAGGAGGCCGAGCAGCTTCAGCTGCGTCCCTGGGTGCCGACCTATAAGGACAACTACGTTCGGGTGATCCCTTCCGAGGTCAGCGGTCGCCATTTCCAGTTCGGACCACATCCGGAACGGGAGCTCGGAGAGGGAACCGGCAGCGGCTGATCAGTGGATGATCCCTGGCTGATCAGTCAGTGCGCCGGCCTTTGAGGAAATAGGCGATCGGGCCGACGTAATTGATCCCGATGATGCCCGCCCAGATGCTCTTCTTGCCGTTGACCTGATGGGCGGGCCGCCGGGCGAGATCGATCCAGGCCGTCACCGCCAGCGAGATCTGCGCCGCGGCGAGCGCCATGGAAAGGGCTCGTCGTTCGGGGCTCATCTGTTTCCACTGCTTCTTGGTGTGCTGGTTCTTGCTCAGCCGTTTCTTCGCCCGCTTGCTCATGAAGCACTCCTTCTCACGGTTCCACTCAGGAATTCCTACGCAGGCACACGCGCTCCCGCCAGGCTCAAGCTCCGCAGATCATGACGGGCGTACCTCGAGACGGTTCTCGATCGCGGTCACACCTGGGGAGATCCACGCGGCGAGGCCCGCCTGCCGTTTCTCAGCCAGAGACTTCACATGGCCGGTCAACACGGCGATCCGCCCGGTGATGGTGACGATCACGTGGTCAGCATCGATCTGGGGGTCGCGGAAACAGGCGTTGCGCAGCCGCTCTTCAGCGTTGCGCAATGGGGTCCGGGCGGCGGTGGCAATCAGGTTCTGCACCGATTCCACTCCGGTGGCCCGGCGCGCGGCCAGCTCTGCAGCATCGCGCTGGTAGATCCAGTCGACTTCACCCTGCAGGATCACGCAGCGGTCGTGGACCTGCGCGGTCACAGACCCTTCGGGGAGCTCGGAGATCCGTCTGAGCTCTGCCTCTACTGCGCCTGTGAGCAAGGCGCTGGTACCAGTCTGTGCCACGGCTGCGGTCTGCATCGGCGATGTCCTCCCACCCTTGGACCGGTGCTGCACGCGATCGCGTGCCCGGAACCACTGTGCTGCGTGGGTCACACAAGGTCGTAGGGCCATTAGTCCCACCGAGCTCAGGAGAGGAACGCTGGGACTGGATGCTTCGGCAATGAGAAGCTTGGGATATGACGAAGCACCGGATCTACACGATGAGTTTCGCCAGCGTCTACCCGCACTACGTGGCCAAGGCCGAGCGCAAGGGGCATACCCAGGCCGAAGTGGATGAGATCATCTCCTGGCTCACTGGGTACTCCGCGGAGCAGCTGCAGACGGTGCTGGCCGAGGAAGTGGACTTCGAGAGGTTCTTTGCCCAGGCCCCGGCGATGAACCCGAACCGCTCCCTGATCACCGGGGTGATCTGCGGGGTCCGGGTGGAGGAGATCGAGGAGCCGCTGATGCGCGAGATCCGCTACCTGGACAAGCTCATCGACGAGATGGCCCGGGGCAAGAAGACGGAGAAGGTGCTGCGCGGCTGAGTTCTCGGCTGAGTCTCTGGCAGAACCCTTGATGAGCTCTCGGCGGTGAAACCCCCGGTGAACCTGCCCGGATCAGGGCCAGTCCACGCTCAGGTACTGCACCTCGGTGAACTCCTCCATGCCGAATCTGCCACCCTCACGCCCGATCCCGGCCTGTTTGACCCCGCCGAACGGAGCGCTGGGGTCCGAGACGATTCCGCGATTGACCCCGACCATCCCGACCTCCAGCCGCTCGGCGATCTTCATCGCGGCCTGCAGCTTCCCGGCGTAGACATAGCCGGCAAGTCCGACCTCCGCGGCGTTGGCGAGTTCGATCACCGCATCCAGATCAGTCCACGCCACCACGGGTGCCACGGGTCCGAAGATCTCCTCGCGGAGGATCTCGGCGTCCGTGGGCACCCCGGTGAGCAGAGTCGGGGCGAGAAAGGCCCGGTTCAGGTCCTGCGGCAGGTGTGCCTCGGCGGCGATCACCGCACCCTGCTCCCGGGCACCGCGGATCAGTTCCCTTATCTGCTCGGCCGCCTGCTCGGTGATCACCGGACCGATCTCGGCGCCCCCGGCCGGGTCGCCCACACGCAGCGCGGCGATCCGGGCGCCGAACTTCTCGGTGAACTCCCCCAGCACGTCCTGGTGCACGTAGAAGCGGTTCGCCGCGGTGCAGGCCTGACCACCGTTGCGGAACTTCGCGAGCATCGCCCCGTCCACTGCGGCGTCGACGTCAGCGTCGGCGGTCACGATGAACGGCGCGTTCCCGCCCAGCTCCATGGAGGTGTTGACCACACGCTCGGCGCATTGGGCCAGCAGCCGCCGCCCGACGCCGGTGGAGCCGGTGAAGGAGAGCTTGCGCACCCGGTCATCGGCGAGCCAGGCGCTGACCACCCGGCTGGCGGAGCTCGACGCCGCCACCTGCACCACCCCTTCTGGCACGCCGGCTTCGGTGAGGATCTCGGCGATCGCGAAGGCGGTCAGCGGGGTCTCGCTGGCGGGCTTGAGCAGCACCGAGCAGCCGGACGCCAGGGCGGGGCCGATCTTGCGAGTCGCCATTGCGGCCGGGAAGTTCCATGGCGTGATCAGCACCGCGACCCCCACCGGGTGCCGGGTCACCACGTTCCGGACTCCCCCGGCCGGCGCCTCGGTGTACTCACCCGGGGTGCGCACGGCCTCCTCGGCGTACCAGCGGAAGAACTCCGCGGCGTAGCTGACCTCAGCAGCGGCGTCGGCCTTCGACTTTCCGTTCTCCGCGACGATCAGGTCGCGCAGCCGCTCGGCCTGCTCCTGCATCCCCCGATACGCGGCCATGAGCACCTCCGAACGGTGCCGCGGCGCCGTGGCGCGCCAGGTCCGGAACCCC
The DNA here is from genome assembly GCF_013410215.1 of Nesterenkonia sandarakina. Taxonomy (NCBI): domain Bacteria; kingdom Bacillati; phylum Actinomycetota; class Actinomycetes; order Micrococcales; family Micrococcaceae; genus Nesterenkonia; species Nesterenkonia sandarakina. The sequence goes on along the minus strand of NZ_JACCFQ010000001.1, from coordinate 2,393,501 downwards.
GCCTGGGCGGCGTCGACCATGGCGGCGGCCTCTTCGGCAGAGTGATCACGGACCCGGTCCAGCACGGCTCCGGTGGCAGGATTGCGCACCGGCAGGCCCAGGTGCTCTGGCTGCTGCGTGGTGTGCGCCGCGGTGTGCTCCGGCGGGTGGACGGCCGGGCTGTCAGCGGCGGACTGGGCGGTGTTCTCAGGGTGCATCGGTGGCCTCCAGGAAGATTCCGGCGAAGAAGTCTGCCAGCGCCGAGGTGTCGGTCAGCGGCAGCACATGGGCGACGTATTGATCCGGGCGCACGACGACGACACAGCCCTCCCGGCTGATCCCGCGCTCTTCGAAGATGTCGTGTTCCGGGTTGATCCCGAAGATCCGGTCCCTGGCGGTGAGCCCGAAGGGACCCACCGTGGGCAGGAAGGCCCGCGGGGCGTCGGTGACGTCGAACTTCTCATGTGTCTGCTGGTAGATGACCTTGATGTCGAAGAGCGAGTCCTCGTCCTGCGCCGGCGGGCTGTGGCGCCGCACCGGGGAGGCTGGGTCGGTGTGCACCCAGTGCGCCCAGTGCGCCAGCGCCGAAGGTTCAGCCGTGTGCGGTGCTCCGGGCGCCGGGGCGTCGGCGAAGGCGTAGATCCGCCACCGCCCGTCTGCGGCGGCAAGGTGCCCCAGCTGCAGCGGGTTGCCGTCGCTGACCCGGTTGACCAGAGCCGACTTGAATCGTTTGCCCACCGGGTAGCCGGTGGCGAGCTCCTGGTGGGTGGCCTCACCGGTGATCATCGAGGGGGTGTACTCGGTCATGAACCCGGCCGGGAACTCGATGGTCTTGACATAGAAGTCCTCCAGCGAGGAGGGATCCTCCATCTCTTCAGGCTTCTGCGCCATCAGGGTGGACCACTGCTTGTCGAAGTCGATGAGGTTCTGCGCGATGACCTGACGCTCCGCGGAGTAGGTGCTCAGCAAAGTGGCGGGGCTGCGACCGGTGAGCACCTGACCCAGCTTCCACCCCAGGTTGAAGCCGTCCTGCATGGACACGTTCATCCCCTGGCCGGCCTTCGCGCTGTGCGTGTGACAGGCGTCCCCGGCGATGAAGACCCGGGGATCACGCTGACCGGCAAGCTCGGTGGGCACGTCGTCGAACCTGTCCGTCACCCGGTGTCCGACCTCGTAGACGCTGTGCCAGGCGACGTGCTTGACCTCCACCGTATAGGGGTGCATGATCCGGTTGGCGTTCTCGACGATCTCCTCCACGCTGGTCTTGCGGACCTGGGCGCCCTCCCCCGGCTGAACCTCCCCGAGGTCCACATACATCCGGAACAGGTGCCCGCCCTCGCGCGGGATCAGCAGGATGCTGCCGCCGGAGCGGGACTGGATGGCACACTTGCGCCGGATATCGGGGAAGTCGGTGACGGCCAGGACATCCATCACGCCCCAGGCGTGATTCGCCCGGTCCCCCTGAAGGGTACGACCGATCGCGGCGCGGACTCCGCTGCGGGCCCCGTCGGCACCGAGCACGTACTTCGCCCAGACGGTGCGCTCGGCACCCGCCCCAGCCGTGGAGCCGGCACCGGCACCAGCGGTGCGGCGCAGGGTCACCTCCACCGGGTGCTCCCCGGACTCGTGCACGGTCAGTCCCAGGAACTCCCAGCCGAAGTCGGGGGACATCCGGGAGGGCGAGTTCGCCATGGACTCCCCGAAGTAGTCCAGCACCCGCGCCTGGTTGACGATCAGGTGTGGGAACTCACTGATCCCGTGCGGGTCATCGGCGGGGCGCGCGGTGCGCACGATGTTCTGCGGTGCCTCCGGGTCGGGCTTCCAGAACGCCATCTCGGTGATGTGGTACGCCTCATTGGAGATCTCATCGGCGAAGCCGAAAGCCTGAAAGGTCTCCACGCTGCGGGCCTGGATGCCGTCGGCCTGCCCGACCTCGAGCCGACCCGGCCGCTTCTCGATGATCCGGGTCTGGACCTGCGGGAACTGCGCCAGCTGCGCGGCGGCGATCATTCCGGCCGGGCCGGTTCCCACGATGAGCACGTCCATGTGCTCCGGAAGCTCCTGCGGCCGGTCGAGTCCGACCCCGGCGGGCGCCTGGACCCGGGGGTTCTGTGAGACGTAGCCATGATGGTGAAACTGCATGAATGACTCCTCAGTCTGCGGTGCGTGGGATGAAGTCCGCGGCGAGCTGCTCCGAGCCGCGCGCCACCAGCGAGACGTCGGCGCCCACGAGCACCCAGTCGGCGCCGGCCTCGAGGTAGTCCCGGGCGGCGGCTGGGTCGAAGGCGTTGACGCCGGCGGTCTTGCCGGCGCGCTTCGCGGCGGCGAAGGTGGTCTTCACGGCCTCGATCACCCGGGGGTCGGTCTGGCGACCCAGCAGCCCCATCGAGGCGGCGAGATCGCTGGGACCTGCGAAGATCCCCGCGACCCCGGACACCGCCGCGATGGCCTCGGCGTTCTCGACGCCCTCAGCGGTCTCGATCTGGAGGTAGACGCTCACCTGGGAGGCGGCGTCCTGAAGGTAGTTCTGCACCCGGTTCCACCGACCCGAGCGAGCCAGTGCGTTGCCGATTCCGCGCTGCCCGGCCGGGGGGTACGCAGCGGCGGAGGCGACCGCGCGAGCCTGCTCGGGGGTGGAGATCATCGGGACCAGCAGGTTTTGAACCCCGAGGTCCAGCACCTGCTTGATGGTGACCGGGTCTCCCGAGGAGACCCTCACCAGCGGGGTCAACGGGTACCCGGAGAGCGCGTGGAGCTGGGCTAGCACGGACTCCAGCCCGTTGGGAGCGTGCTCCGTATCGATGAGCACCAGGTCCAGTCCGGAGCCGGCCATGATCTCGGCCATCACCGGGGAGCCGGAGCAGACCCATCCCCCGATCAGCGGGCGGTCAGCGGCGTCGAGCACCCGGTCCAGGGTGGGGTTCAGTTGAAGCGGCATGTCAGGGTTCCTAGTTCTCCGTAGTCGCAGGTCACGGTGTCCCCGCGTTCCACCCACATCGGTCGGGTGAAGGATCCGGCGAGTATCAGCTCCCCGGCGGCGAGGCTGTCTCCATGGGAGGCAAGCTTGTTCGCCAGCCAGACCACGCCCATGGCGGGATGGTTCAGCACGGCGGCGGCCACGCCGGACTCCTCGATGGTCTCGTTGCGGTAGAGCAGCGCGGAGACCCAGCGCAGGTCCACCGCGTCGGGGGCCACCGGGTTGCCGCCGTAGACCATCCCGCCCATGGCGGCGTTGTCGCTGATCGTGTCCACGATGGTCCGTCCGGTCATCTCGATCCGACTGGAGAGGATCTCTAGGGCGGGCACCACGTAGTCGGTGGCGTCGAGCACGTCGAAGACCGTGATCCCGGGACCCTGCAGCGGCTTGCCCAGCTTGAAGGCGAGCTCCACCTCGATCCGGACGTTGGAGAACCGGTCATGGTCGATCACCGAGCCGTTCTCGAAGACCATGTCATCGAAGATCGCCCCGTAGTCGGGTTCGGTGATCCCGGTGGCCACCTGCATCACCTTGGAGGTGAGTCCGATCTTGCGGCCCACCATCCGGCGCCCGGAGGCGACGGCGCGGCGTCGCCATTCGTTCTGCACCGCATAGGAGTCCTCGATGGTCATCTCCGGGTACCGGGTGGTCAGCAGCGGGATCATGCTGCGCTGCGCCTCGGCGGCGGCGAGCTCATCGGCAATGGTGGTGATCTCATCTGGTGTCAGCATCGTCATCTCCTGGTCTCTGGTCTCAGCAGCCTCAGAGCTGGTGGCCCAGCTTGTACTCGCCCTGTTTCCAGGAGGGCATGGAGTCCTCGTCGTCCTTGCGGGTGTAGGAGAAGCCGTCCGCGCCGATGGTCACGTCCATCTCGGAGCTCTCGGTCCGCTCCACCGCGGGCACCGGGCGCCCGTGCAGGTCCAGCACCGTGGAGGCTTCGGTGTACCAGGACGGGACCACCGGGTTGCCCCACCAGTCGCGGCGCTGGTTGTCGTGCACGTCCCAGGTCACCACGGGGTTGTCCGGGTCTCCGGTGTAGTAGTCCTGGGTGTAGATCTCGATCCGGTGCCCATCGGGATCCCGGATGTAGAGGTAGAAGGCGTTGGAGACTCCGTGCCGGCCGGGGCCGCGCTCGATGTGATCGGAGAGCCGCAGCGCGCCGAGCTTGTCGCAGATCGCGAGCACGTTGTGCTTCTCATGGGTGGCGAAGGCCACGTGATGCATCCGGGGGCCGGCTCCTCCGGTCATCGCGGTGTCATGCACGGTGGGCTTGCGCCGCATCCAGGCCGCGTAGGTGGTGCCGTGCTCATCCTGGATGTCCTCGGTGACCCGGAAACCGAGATCCTCCATATAGGCCACGGCCTTGGGCACATCCGGGGTGACCTGGTTGAAGTGATCCAGCCGGACCAGCGCGCCGGGGGTGTAGAGGTCATAGCGCCAGGCGAGGCGTTCAACATGCGCCACGTCGTGGAAGAACTCGTATGGGAAGCCCAGCGGGTCCTGGACCCGCACCGAGTCGCCGATCCCCCGGGTGAAGCCTTCCCTGTTGCGGATGACCTCGCAGCCGAGCTCGCGGTAGAACGACTCGGCCTTGTCCAGGTCCTCAGGGCTGCGCACCCGGTAGGAGAAGGCGGCGACGGCGGCCGTCTCACCTCGGCGCAGCACCAGGTTGTGGTGGATGAACTCCTCCATGGAGCGCAGGTAGATCGCGTCCTCATCCTCGGCGGTGACCGTGAGGTCCAGGACATCGACGTAGAAGTCGCGGGAGCGCTGCAGATCGGTGACGATCAGCTCCATATAGGCGCAACGCAGGATGTCCGGCGCCGGGGAGGAGGGAGTGGGGATCCGGTCCTGGGTGGGGTTCTCTGTCATCTGAAGCGTCCTTGCTCGATGGTGAAAGGTGGGGGTATCAGGTGCGTGCGGCTCAGTCGGCGTTGCCGAAGACCGGGTTGTGCACCTCGCCGAGGTTGATGTGCACCGCCTGCTGGTCGGTGTAGAAGTCCAAGGAGCGGTAGCCGCCCTCGTGGCCCAGCCCGGAGGCCTTGACCCCGCCGAAGGGGGTCCGCAGGTCCCGCACGTTGTTCGAGTTCAGCCAGACCATCCCGGCCTGGACCGACTGGGCGAAGTTATGCGATCGCTTGAGATCGTTGGTCCAGATATAGGCGGCCAGCCCGTACTTGGTGTTGTTCGCCAGCTCGAGCGCCTCGGCCTCGGAGTCGAAGGGGGTGATCGCGACCACCGGGCCGAAGATCTCCTCCTGGAAGATCCGCGCCTCGGGGGCCACATCGGCGAAGACCGTGGGGGCGACGAAGTTCCCGGTGGGGAAGCCTTCTGGGCGTCCGCCGCCGGCGAGGAGCCGGGCCTCCTGCTTGCCGATCTCGATGTAGTGCATCACCTTCTCGAAGTGCTCCGGGTGCACCAGCGCGCCGACCTCGGTGCCTGGCTCGTGCGGCAGCCCCACCTTGACCCGCGCGGCCTGGGCCGCGTAGCGCTCGATGAACTCGGCATAGATGCTGCGCTCCACCAGGATCCGGCTGCCGGCGGTGCAGCGCTCGCCGTTGAGCGAGAAGACCCCGAAGATGGTCGCGTTGATCGCGGCTTCGAGGTCCGCGTCGGCGAAGACGACGGCGGGAGACTTCCCACCGAGCTCCATGGAGAGGCCCTTCAGGGCCGGCGCCGCGTTGGCGAAGATGGTCTGCCCGGTGCTGGATTCTCCGGTGAAGGAGATCAGCGGTACATCGGGGTGCTTCACCAGGGCGTCCCCGGCCTGTTCCCCGAGCCCGTTGACCAGGTTGAAGACGCCCCGGGGCAGCCCGGCATCTTCGAAGATCCCGGACCAGAGGCTGGCCGAGAGCGGGGTGAACTCGGCGGGCTTGAGCACCACGGAGTTGCCCGCGGCCAGGGCGGGGGCGAGCTTCCAGCTCTCCAGCATGAACGGAGTGTTCCAGGGGGTGATCAGCCCGGCCACGCCGATGGGCTTGCGGCTGACGTAGTTGATCTGCCGTCCCGGCACCTTGTACACGTCGTCGGCCTGGGCGACGATCAGGTCCGCGAAGAAGCGGAAGTTCTCTGCGGCGCGTCGAGCCTGCCCGAGTGCTTGGGTGATGGGCAGGCCGGAGTCGAAGGATTCGAGTTCCGCGAGCCGCTCCCCGCGAGACTCGACGAGGTCCGCGATCCGGTGCAGCACCCGAGAGCGTTCCCGCGGCAGGGTCTCCCGCCAGGGGCCGGTCTCGAAGGCATGGGTTGCTGCGGCGACGGCGCGGTCGACGTCGGCCTTGGTGCCGGCGGCGGCCCGGAGGTAGGCCTCGTTGGTCACCGGGTTGAGCACCTCGAAGCTGCCGCCCTCGGCGGAGTCGACGTGCTCGCCGTCGATGTAGTGCTGGATCCGCTCCGGCAGGTCAGCCGGAACGGGGCTCTGGTAGTCGTTCATCTCTGGTGGGTCTCCTTAGGAAGAAGTGCGCTGCTGGCGGTAGGCCTCGACGGTGCGCCACTTGTGCTGGCGGACGGCCATCTCGATCTCCAGCGGCTCGGCGTTCTCGCGGATGAGTCTCAGGATCTCGTCGTGCTCTTGGACCGAGCGTGGCGCCCGGCCCGGGACGAAGGCGAAGGTGGAGCTGCGCAGCCCGGACATCCGGTTCCAGCCGCGGTCGGCGAGCTCGGAGATGTGCGGGTTGGGGCAGCGCTGGAACAGCGCCCGGTGAAACTTCTCGTTGAGCGAGGTGAAGGCCACCGGGTCGAAGTCGTCCAACATGGCGCGCATGGAATCGTTGATCGCCTGGGCACGCGCCAGGTCGGCGTCGTCCATCCAGGGCAGCGCCAGCGCGGTCGCGGCGCCTTCGAGGACACCGAGGGTCTGCATGGTGTCGATGTACTCGTCCTGGTTCACCATGGCCACCCGGGCGCCGACATTGCGCTCGAACTCGACCAGCCCCTCCGCCTCCAGGCGGCGCACCGCCTCCCGCACCGGGACCACGCTGATGCCCAGCTCCTTGGCAATGGCCCCGAGCACCAGCCGGTAGCCAGGGTTGAACTCGCGACCGATGATCCGCTCCCGGATCCAGCTGTAGGTCAGCTCCGACTTGCTGATCCGCTCATCGATGCGGATCACGGACCCTCCCCCTCGATCACGGGGGCCTCCGCACCGGCGCGGCCCTGCTCAGCCTGGTAGCGGCTGCGCCACGTGGAGTTCATCGGGAACAGCCCGTCCACAGGGTGCCCGGCCTTGACCTGCTCTGCGATCCAGGCGTCCTCAGCCTCCTTGACCAGGGCCGCCTCGGCCACCTCCGCCGCGAGCGAAGGTGGGAGCACGATCACCCCGTCGTCGTCGCCGACGATGATGTCACCGGGCTGGACGGTGGCTCCCCCGCAGGCCACGGTGAGATCGAAGTCCCAGGGCACGTGCTTGCGTCCGAGCACGGCCGGGTGCGGGCCCTGGCTGAAGACCGGCAGCCCGATCTCCGCGACCGTGGCATAGTCACGGACTCCGCCGTCGGTGACGACGCCGGCGGCACCACGCAGCTGGGCGCGCAGCGCGAGGATGTCTCCCAGCGTGCCCGATCCGCGCTCACCGCGGGCCTCGATCACGATGACCTCTCCAGGGTGCACCGAGTCGAACACCTGCTTCTGAGCATTGAAACCCCCGCCGTGGGAGGCGAAGAGGTCCTCGCGGTGCGGCACGAAGCGCAGCGTGCGGGCGGTGCCGATCAGCTTCTGCCCGGGTTGATTCGGCCGCACGCCGTCGATGGTGACGTTGTGGTAGCCGCGCTTGCGCATCTCTTGGGAGAGTGCGGCGACCGGCACCTGTTCCAGCACGTCGTAGAGGTCGGGGTCGACCCCGGGGGCGGGCTTCGGGGGCAGTCCGGCGGCCCTGCGGGATCCCCAGGCCTCCTCGCGCTGGGTGTCATCCACGCTGGGCAGTGCACCCAGCGCCGGGTCGAAGGGCTCCGTGCCCTCGGTCACCGGGCTGATCAGGCGTCCGCTGCTGAGCCCCCCGGCGGCGTCGACCTCCACCGCGATGGTGTCCCCTGGTTCCGCCACGGAGGCCCCGGCCGGGGTGCCGGTGAGGATCACGTCACCAGGATGCAGGGTCAGGTGCTGGGAGAGATCGGCGATGAGCTGGGTGAGGGGGAAGATCATGGAGCCAGTGGCGCCGTCCTGGACCAGGTGGCCGTTCTTCCAGGTGCGCACGCGCAGCTTCAGCGGGTTCACCTCGGCGGCGGGAATCAGCTCCGGCCCCAGAGTGGTGTACCCGTCGCGGCCCTTATTGCGCAGGTTGGAGCCTTTATCGGCCGAGCGCAGGTCGTAGAGCCCCCAGTCGTTGGCCGCGGTGACCGCGTGGACGTGGGACCAGGCATCCTCGGGACTGATCTGGCGCGCCTGGCGACCGATGATCAGCGCGATCTCGCCTTCGAAGGCGAGCAGCTCGGTTCCTCCGGGGCGCTGCACCGGGTCCCCCGAGGCACCCAGCGAGCTGGCGGGCTTGAGGAAGTAGGACGGGGTGGCGGGGCGTCGTCCGCGCTCGGCGGCGCGGGACTCGTAGCTGATGTGGACCGCGATGATCTTGCCGGGCGTGCCCAGGTCTTGCGCGCTCATATGCTCTCCTCCACGAGACGACCCGGAGCACCACCCCGGATGATATTCCAGATCGTATACGGTCTGTGATGTGGGGCACAACCCTTGGTCCAGGAATCTGCTGCGCCGGTCATCGAGTGTGCAATCTGTGCAGGTTCTGCGGCCGTCTTGCCTGGCTTCGGCGGTCGAATTGCACACTCGATGCAGGAACCGCAGCTACGGCGATGTTCCCTGACGCGTCGTGACCGGCCGCGTGGTCAGCCGATGTTCGCCTGCCGGACGGCGTCATAGATCTCTGGCCGCTTCACTCGCAGATACTCCCCCCAGATCAGACCCACCACCGCGGAGCCCAGGATCAGCCCCGGCAGCAGGACCACCAGAGCGGTGGAGCCCTCGGCGTCGATCATCACGTCGAAGTTGAACATGATCAGCACGGCGATCACGGCCAGTCCGATGGCGGCCAGCAGCGGTGCGATGGTCCGGGCGAAGAGCGGGTGCCGCTCAGGCTCGCGGTTGAAGTACTGCAGAGCCGCCACAGAGGTGACGCACAGCAGCAGCACCAGACCGAAACCGGCCGCGTTGGTCAACCAGGGGAACATGGTCAGCACAGGAAACAGCGGTCCGAGCTCGGAACCGGCTCCGGCGATCGCGAAGACCAGGATGAAGACCAGCCCCAGCGCGCTCTGCACCAGGGATCCCACCACGGGGGCACCGCTGACCCGGCCGGTGCGCCCCAGCGCCGAGGGCAGCACCTGGGCGCGTCCCATCGAGAAGAAGTACCGGGCCGCCGCATTGTGGAATGCCACCAGCGCCGCCATGATGCTGGTCAGGAAGAGCACCGCGGCGAGGTTCACCAGCAGTCCGGACAGCTTGCCGTCGAGGAACACGAAGACCAGATCGGGACCCCATTCCTGAGCCTGCGCGACGATCTGGGAAGGCCCCAGCCCGATCGCCAGTGCCCAGGAGGACGCTGCGTAGAACACGGCGATGATGCCCACTGCGATGTAGGTGGCTCTGGCCACCGAGCGTTCGGGATTCTTCGCCTCCTCGGAATAGATGGCGCCGGATTCAAAGCCCATGAAGGCGGCCATGCCGAAAGCCAGAAGTGCTCCGAGACTGCCGTTGAGCCAGTTCTGGGGAAGCAGCGGCGCCGCAGTGACTCCCTCTGGGGAGGTGGTCAGTGAGAGCAGGCTGACGATGATGACCACCAGAAACTCCAGCAGGACGATGATCGCCAGCAGCTTCGCGGAGAGGTCGATGCGATGGACCCCCAACCAGGCGACCAGCAGCCACCCCGCCAGAGCACACACCCACCAGGCGAGCGTGACCCCGAAGAGGTCGGCGATGATCGAAGATGCCGTGAATCCGAAGACGCCATAGATTCCGATCTGCATGGCGTTGTAGGTCATCAGCGCCAGGAAGGAGGTGCCGATGCCGAGGCGAGTGCCCAGTCCCGCGGCGACGTAGGCGTAGAAGGCACCGGCATTGTGCACATAGGTGCTCATGCGCCCGAAGCCCACCGCGAAGAGACCCAGGATCACTCCCAGCAGCAGGTACCCCACGGGGACTCCGGTCTGCCCGGTGATCGCGAAGCTTGTGGTGGCGCCTCCGGCGAGAACGGTCAGAGGCGCGGAGGCCGCGATGATCAGGAAGACCAGGGCTGGGACTCCCAATGTGCGCTTGGCCAGCGTGGACACTTGGACCGCAGGCGGCCTCGAGGTGGCAGTGTGCTCGGTCATCAGGGTGCTCCCTCTGCTTGCAGGTGCCGACGCGGTGCGATCGCCGGTACCCCGTAGCATCCCCCTGGCTTCACCGCGGCGTCTTGGATCAACGTGCAGCCCTTTTGCGCATTCGGGCTGAGCCGCGCCCCACGGCGCTCTGCGCCAGGGGAGGCCGTGGATCGGAGCATGCTTTACAAGGCAGGTGAGCGGTGTCACACTCTGAAGCACTCGAGGTTCACGTGCCTGAAACACCTGCGTCACCGATGTTGAGCATCTGCTCAATAACATTGGGGCAACCCTCTTCACAGGAGAGACGATGCATTCGATCCATACGTCTGAAGCCGATCTCCGGGATCGCTCGGAGCACCGGACTGGACCGTCCTGGGACCTGCACTCCTGGCGCGAGATGATCTCGGACGCCGTCGTTCCGCTGGAGATCCAGGCGATGCCCGGGACCACGTTCGCCGGAGCACTGCGCAGTTCGGAGGTCGACGGGGTGGGGGTCTATGAGCTGCACACCACCGCCCACACCGTGCGCCGCACGCCGCAACTGGTCTCTCGGGACGACGCCCGCTTCTACAAGCTCAGCCTGCAGCTCGCGGGACGCGCCGTCCTGGAGCAGGACGGTCGGCGCGCGTGCCTGGCACCGGGGGACCTCGCGATCTATGACACCGATCGCCCCTACGCACTGAGCTTCCCGGAGCCCAGTCGCACCATGGTGATGGTGATCCCCCGCGAGCCGGTGGACCTTACGGCGGACCAGATCGCCCAGGTGACCGCCACCTGCTTCTCCAGCGACCGGGGGTTCGGGAGATTGGTCAACCCGTTCTTCGTCGAGCTCTGCAATAGCATCGAGCAGCTGCCCGGTGTCTATGGCACCCGCCTGGTGCACTCGGCCTTGGATCTGATGGTGACCATGCTCGCTCAAGAGCTGGACCGGCACCGGGATCTCACCGGCTCCGGCAACTCAGGCCTGCACCGCGAGATTCGCGAGTACATCCTGAATCACCTGGGTGAGGAGACGCTGACCCCAGCTTCGATCGCCGCCGCACACTTCATCTCGCTGCGCCATCTCTATACGATCTTCACCGAGGATGGTGAGACGGTCTCCGCCTGGATCCGGGCACGGCGTTTGGAACACATCCGCCGCGATCTCCTCGACCCGGTACATGCGCTGCGACCGGTCTCCTGGATCGCGGGCCGCTGGGGCCTGCACGACGCAGCTCACTTCTCCCGCCTGTTCAAGACTGAGTTCGGTCAATCTCCGAGCCTGTACCGCCGCCAGCGTCTGAACCGGGCAGACATGGCCGCCTGATCTCGCCCGATGCGGGAGAATCGGCACATGCCCAAGAAGATCGACCGCGAAGAGCGCCGCCAGCAGATCGTCCGCACCTACCTGCGCATCGCGGACCGTGACGGCCTGGAGGCGGCCACCTCGCGCGCCGTCGCCGTGGAGCTTGGGGTCTCTACCGGGTCCCTGTGGCATTACTTCACCGGATTCGACGACGTCGTCTTCCGCGCCTTCCAGCTGATCTTTGATCGCACGAACGCCAGGATCACGGCGCACGTGGGAGACCACGGCGGCCTGCGCGCCCTGATGGCGCTCCTGGAAGAGGCCCTCCCCGTGGGTGAGGAGACCGAGCGCGAGGCGCTGATCGTGACCAACTTCTGGGGCCGGGCCTCCTCGAAGCCCGAGCTGGGCCGGTTCCAGAGCGAGGTCGGAGCGATGTGGCTCCGGCAGATCACGGACCACCTCACCCAGGCCGTGGATGCCGGGGAGCTCAGCTCCGCAACACCTGTGCAGGAGCTCTCCGACGTCCTGATGGTGCTGATCACCGGGCTTCAGGTGGAATGCGCACTGAAGACCCCGCTGGCGCAGACGCAGAGGCAGTGGCGGATGATCCGCCACTGCCTCTCCCCCTGGCTGACCGACACCGGGCGCACCGGCGTCGGACTCTAGTGCGCCTGAAGGATCCTGCGCCTGCCCCAGACTCGCAGGCCCCCCAAGGCCCCTAGGCGCCTCCGGACTCAACACCGGCCCGCGGCTGAGCGCCGTGAGTCTGCCGGTTGACCCCGTCGGCTGACCCCGCCAGCTCAGCTGCAGCCGCAGCCGCTTGACTTGTCCGCACCCTCGGCATCGGCCTCGCGGGCCGGGCTCGCCGGGGCTGCGCAGTGCCCCGAGGGCTCTGGGGGCACGTCCAAGGTGGGGTTACGGTCGAAGAAGCCGTTGGGGGTCAGGGTGAATCCGGCGTAGTCCACCGGCATGATCGGCCAGTCCTCGGTGCGCGGGAAATGCGTCAGCCCGAAGGTGTGCCAGAGCACCAGGTCCTCACCCTCCAGCGAACGATCCTGCGCGATGTAGCTGGGCAGTCCGCCGTAGCCGGGGTTCAGGTTCACCTGATCACCGGCCGGGAACTGCTCGTCCGGATGATGCTGGGTCACCCAGAGGTGATGCCCGGCGAACGCCGCGCGGCGACGGATCGAGGAGTCCTCGGCCGCCAACAGCGTGGGGCTCTCCTCGGGATGCAGCTGATACGCCGTGGGAGCTCCCATGCGGTTGGTCTTCTCCGCGCTGCTGATCTGCCAGACCCGGCCCACCGAGCCCTTGGCGTCTCGGACGGCTTCCTTCTCGGAGCGCAGCCGAGTGATGCTGCGGGTGAAGGCGTTGCCCCACGGGTTCTGCTCACTGGTGGGCACCTGGACCGCGTCGATCTCATCGATCGAGTTGCGTGTCCCATCCACGGTCATGTCCAGCCTGGCGCAGAACATGTGCTGGTGCACCGGGGCTCCGAGTCCTGGTGCCAGCTCGGTGGCGTAGGGGTAGTCCGGCGACGGCATGCCTGAGGTGAAGACGATCCCGGTGGCCTTGGACTCGAGCTCGATCTTGCCGTCCAGATAGAGGTACCAGTAGAAGCCGTAGTCGTAGTTGCCCACGGTGACGAAGAAGGACACCACGAGCCGGCGCTGCCGGCGGACCTCGCTGGTGCCGGAGAAGTCATCGCTGTGCTTCCAGAGGATGCCGTAGTCCTCCTCATGGATGCAGATCGCGTTGCGCAGCGTCTTGGGATGTCCCAGGTCATCGACGACGACGGCGTCCACGTAGCTGATCTCACCCTTGCAGTCACAGCCGAGCTCCAGGGCGTTGGCCAGCCGGCCGAACTGGTACTCCCCGACGTCGAAGTAGTTCTGCCAGGCGTGGGTCGGCGTGGGGTCCCCGTAGTTGACCACCATCTCTGCGATCGAGCCGCGGTAGAGGATGGGACGGTCCACACCCTGATCGTGGAAGCTCAGCTGGTGCAGCGTGAGACCTTCACGGCCGTTGAAGCCGACCCGAACCTTCCAGTTCTCCCACTCCAGCACGCCGTCCTGGAGGCTGAAGCTGACTCCTTCGGGCTGGGTGATGGAGATCGGCTTCAGCGAGGTGCGGTGCTCACCGCGCACCGCCGGGTCCAGGTAGTCCCCTGACTCTTCTGGGACATGGGTGACCTCGGTCTCCACGACCCGCAGGACCTTCTTATTGGTCAGATCCACATGCGCGACCACGCCGTCGATCGGGTGCGCCCAGACGGAGTCGCTGGGGTAGTCCTGCCGGAAGGCCAGGGCGCGGACCACGCGCACACCGACTTCGTCGTCGTAGCCGAAGATCCCGGCCGAGAGCCCGACGACGACGACCTTGTCCAGATCCTCCACCCCACGCCGGGCGAGCGCCTCGACCCAGGCCGGATCGGCCTTGACGATCGGATCCGCGCCGGCGAGGTCTTCATCGAAGCTCGGCGCTGATCCCTGCTCCACCGCGTTGACCTCGTGCCGGGCGACGATGGACTCGCGGTCCAGGTCCACCACGAGCTGAGTCAGGGTCAATGTGGGCAGGTCGGTGAGCAGAAGCGACACCTCCCGGGGCAGCTTCGTGCCCGTGGTCCACGCGATGACGTCTGCCTTGCTGGGCTCGCGCAGCGTCACATAGGACACGCGGGTTGCCTCATGCAGCAGCGACTCACGTTCCAGGACGCCGCGCATCACCTCGATCTCAGGCACGGTCAGCGGGGTCAGGGGGTGGCGGGACTGCTGGGCCGGGGTCTTGTCAGCCATGGTGATCCTCCTTATAGTTGAGCGCACGCTCAACAATAAATATGACACATTTCACATGTGTTTCGGAAGGGTCAGCTGCGCATGACAATTGTGATCCGCCGAGTGGCTGCCGTTGGAGCTGCCGCCTCTGGGCTGCTGCACCTGGTGATGCTCAGCCAGGGTCACCACCTGGGAGCCGCCCTGCTGATGGCCGCCATGGCCATCGTCTGCCTTCCATGCGCGGGGCATCTGTGGCGGGCCGCAAGCATGCGCTCTTGGACCGTGATCGCGGTGATGAACGCCGCGATGCTCGCAACCCATCTCGGGATGCTCACCGGCCACGCCTCGCCCACGGCGGCACACTCAGTCCAGCTCGGCACAGGCGCGACGCCTGACCAGACGACCGCCCCGGAGCTCCAGGGAGCCCATGCGCACGACTCCTGGGCAGGGGCAGCCACCCCCATCGCCTCCTCCGAAGCTCACGCGGAGGGACTGCATCAGCTGCTGCTGCCAGTGGCCTCAGGCCTCGCGCTGCTGGAGATCATGCTGGCGCTGCTGGGACTCGCGCTGCTGCGGCGTCAGAGCACGAAAGAGGGGGCCCCACGCTCGGGGCCCCCTCATCTCGGGGTGCTCAGCACGCCGCCTCAGCGGCACGATGTCGTCCCTGAGGCGGTATCGCCGCCAAGGTCGCCGCCGCTGTCGCCGCCGCTGTCGCCGCCGGCTCAGTCGCCGCTGTAGTCGCCGCCGCTGTGGTCGCCGGAACAGTCCGCCGGCGTCGACTCAGTGCTCGTCGTAGTGGTCACCGTGAGCCGCATGGCGGTGTCCGTCGTGGACATAGTCCACGTGATCGCCGTGCTCCAGCGCCTCGTGGCCGCAGTTCTCGCCGTGGGTGTGATCCTCCAGCTTGTGCTCGGCAGTAGCGTGCTCTGCAGTGGGGTTCTCAGTCATGATGATGCTCCTTCTGGGGCGGACTCAGCCGCCTGATCCTGGGTGACGGGCTCCTGTGCGTGAGCGATGGCGTCGGTGATCACATGGGCCACGTGGTCATCGGCCAGACGGTGCTCGATCTCCCGGCCATGACGCTCGGCCAGCACGAGCCCGGCCTGCTTCAAGGTCCGCAGATGCTGGGAGACCAGCGGCTGCGACATGGAGGTGATGATCACCAGCTCGGTCACCGTCCTCGGGGACTCCGCCATCAGGCACAGCAGCCTCAGCCTGGACTCGTGTCCGAGGACCTTGAAGAGCTGGGCCGCGCTGACGAGCGCCTGATTCTCACTCACAGGTAGAGAACACCACACATATAAATAGATTGCAATCTATTTATTGCGACGCAGTCTCATCCTCGGGATCCAGTGCATCGAGCTCGGTCAGAGCCGCCTTCGCGGCACTGATCCGCTGCGCCTCCGGCAGCTCCCACCAGTAGGGGCCGCGCTCCCCCAGTCCGGTCTTGGCCAGCCCGACCCGCTTGCGGGAGGCGGTCACCCGCTCCGCGTCGCCGGTCTTCTTCCCGGCCGCGACACCGGACCGGCCGCGGCCCAGGTGCGACTTCAGGGCAGTGACCAGCTCCTCGGGCAGCGCAGGATCGGTCCGGCGCCACCGTCGCCCCTTGATCACCAGCCAACGCCGGTCCTCCTCGGCGGAGGGTGTTTCCTCAGTCAACGACATCTCCTTAGCTACCCCAGTTGATGAGCGGGTTCTCCTGCTACTGTGCCAGCCAGGACGGCCGCTCGCGCGGCGACGCTTCGCCGAAAGGGCACTGATGACCCGCACGCTGATCTGGTTCCGCGACGATCTGCGTACCGCAGACCATGAGGCGCTGCTCACCGCCTGCCAGCGCGCGGAGGGGCCTGGCGACGTCGTCGCACTCTACGTCCTCGACGAGGTCAGCCCCGGGGTGCGCCCACTCGGAGGCGCCGTGAAGTGGTGGCTGCACCACGCGCTGGAATCCCTGAAGGCCGATCTCGCCGAGCTGGGCATCCCGCTGCTGCTGCGCGCCGGAGACCCGGCGAAGCTGCTGCCTGCACTGGCCCAGGAGCTCGGCGCAGAGAAGGTGCAGTGGTCGCGGCGCTACGGCGGGCCGGAACGAGCAGCGGACGCCGGGATCAAGGCCGCGCTGCCCGAGCAGCGTGTGGAGGTGGAGAGCTTCAACGCCTCATTGCTGCACGAGCCCTGGACCGTGGAGACCAACACCGGTGGCCCGTACAAGGTCTACACCCCTTTCTGGAAGCAGATCAGCGTGCGCGACCCCGGCGCTCCTGTTCAGCGCCCCACTCCCCTGGGCCCGATCGCAGACGCCGAGGCCGCCCTGCCCACAATCAGTGAGGGCGCAGGGAACCTCGAGGACTGGCAGCTGCTGCCCACCCGTCCTGACTGGGCCGGTGGGCTGCGGGAGAACTGGACCCCCACCGAGACCGGCGGTCACGCTCGGCTGAGCGAGTTCCTGAATCATCAGCTCGAGGACTACGACGACGCACGCGATGTTCCCGCCGGAGACAACACCTCGCGGATCTCGCCCTACCTGCGCTTCGGTCAGCTCAGCCCGCGCCAGGTGTGGCATGCGGCGCACCAGGAGACCGAGGAGGCGGTGGAGAAGTTCCTCTCCGAGATCGGCTGGCGCGAGTTCTGCTGGCACCTGCTCTTCCACTTCCCGCAGCTGCCGCACACCAATCTGCGCGCCCAGTTCGACGCCTACCCCTGGAAGACCCGTGATCAGGCGCCCGAAGACTTCCGCGCCTGGGCCAAAGGGGAGACCGGCTTCCCCTGGGTCGACGCGGGTCAGCGCCAGCTCTGGGAGACCGGGCATATGCACAACCGGGTCCGGATGGCCTCGGCGTCTCTGCTGATCAAGAATCTGGGCATCGACTGGCGTGAAGGGGAGGCATGGTTCTGGGACACCCTGGTCGACGCGGACGCCGCCTCGAACCCTGCGAACTGGCAATGGGTGGCCGGCTGCGGGATGGACGCCGCACCGTACTTTCGGATCTTCAACCCGGAACGGCAGCGCGAGCGCTTCGACCCCCGAGGCCACTACGTCAGCGCCTGGATCCCGGAGCTGAACACCCCGGACTACCCCGCCCCGATCGTGGATCTCAAGGCCTCCCGCGAGGAGGCCCTGGAGCACTACAGCCAGATCAGCGGCAAGTGATCCGGATTCTGTCGGTGGCGCCATGAGGTAGAGTGGGGATTCTGGTGCCCACCCTTGTGGGTTGCCTGCGTCGTAAGAACGCCTTGATCAACGCGACCGTGTGTATCCACCGGTCGTCGTTTCAGCAGTGATTTTCTCGCGGCGACCGAGTGCATCAACCGATGCCTTCGCCCCATGCCAGACCAGCCCCCGGCGGGTACATCCCTGCCTTCTCTGTGTCCGGCGCTTTCCGAAAGGCCCTCGCCATTTCTGAGACCCAGACCTTCGCCGAGCTCAACGTCCCCGCACCCCTGGTGCGGGCTCTCGCAGCGGACGGCAAGACCGAAGCCTTCGCCATCCAGCAGCAGACCCTCACCGACACGCTCTCCGGACGCGATGTCCTGGGACGCGGCAAGACCGGCTCCGGCAAGACCCTCGCCTTCTCGATCCCGATGGTCGCCCGCCTCGGTGAGAAGGACGCGGCCAGGCGCCGTCGTCCCGGTCGCCCGCTGGGCCTGGTGCTGGCCCCCACCCGTGAGCTGGCCACCCAGATCAATGCGGTGCTGGAACCGCTGGCCGCCTCCTATAACCTCAAGACCACCACGATCTTCGGCGGCGTCGCGGCGTCGCGCCAGATCAACGCGCTGAAGTCCGGGGTCGACATCGTGGTGGCCTGCCCCGGCCGCCTCGAGGACCTGCTGAACCAGCGCGCCCTGTCCCTGGAGTCGGTGGAGATCACCGTGCTCGACGAAGCAGACCACATGGCCGACCTCGGCTTCCTGCCCGTGGTGACCCGGCTGCTGGAGAAGACCGACGCCAAGGGGCAGCGGCTCTTCTTCTCGGCGACGCTGGACAACGGTGTGGACAAGCTGGTCAAGCGCTTCCTGAACAACCAGGTGATGCACTCCGTGGACGAGGCCACCTCCCACGTCTCGGCGATGACCCACCACGTCTTCGAGGTCCACAACGACGACAAGCGCGACCTGGTGAAGCAGCTCGCCTCCGGCACCGGACGCCGCATCCTCTTCACCCGCACCAAGCACCAGGCCAAGAAGCTGGCCAAGCAGCTCACCGAACAGGGCACCCCTGCGGTCGACCTGCACGGCAACCTCTCCCAGTCCCAGCGTGACCGCAACCTCGCCGCCTTCGGCGAGGGCGACATCAAGGTCCTGGTCGCCACCGACGTGGCAGCCCGCGGCGTCCACGTGGACTCCGTGGAACTGGTGGTCCATGTGGATCCGCCGGCCGAGCACAAGGCGTACCTGCACCGCTCCGGTCGCACCGCCCGCGCCGGCAGCGCCGGTGACGTGGTCACCGTGATGCTCCCCGAGCAGCGCCGCGACACCCAGGCGCTGCTGCGCAAGGCCGCCATCGCGGTGCACCCGATCCGGGTCAACTCCGAATCCGAGGCCGTGAGCGAGCTGGTCGGCGCCACCGCCGAGTTCGTCAAGCCCGCCCCGCGGGCACCGGTCCAGCAGCAGCAGCCCCGCCGTCGCTCCGGGTCCTCCCCGCGCGGCGGAGGCCCCTCCCGCGGCGGTTCGGGAGGCTCCGGGGGTCAGTCCCGCGGCGCCGGGTCCGCCCGCGGCGGTCGCCCCTCGGGTCGCAGCGGCGCATCCGCAGCCGGACGGTCCTCCCGCCCGGCACGCTGATCTGTTCCTGGGGCGGCCGGATCGCTCTGTCCGCCTGGTCGGACTCTCGAGTCCAGCACCTGTGGCCCTCACCCGCATCCGGGTGAGGGCCACAGGTCTGTGGTCCCGGGTCACGCTTGACCAACCGCTGTTCCGAGAACCAGGATTGACGCAACCCCTCACGGAACGGAACTGCAGCACATGATCGAATACGGTGTAGCCCCTGGCATCCATCTCATCTCGCAGGCGAATGTGAACTGTTACGTCGTCGAGGCCGAGGACGGCATCACCCTGATCGACGCCGGACTGCCACGGATGTGGCACGAGGTCATGGAGGTGCTCAAGACGCGCCACCGGATGCCCTATGAGGTGAAGGCGCTGGTGCTGACCCATGGACACTTCGACCACCTGGGCTTCGCGCTGCGTGCCCAGCAGAGCCTGGGGATTCCGGTGATCATCCACCACGAGGACGCCGAGCTGGCCACGAAGCCGTATCGCTACGCCACCGAGCGCAACCGGCTGCTCTACCCGTTGGGCCACCCGCGGTCACTGCCGCTGCTGGGACGGATGGTGGGCGCCGGCGCGCTGACCGTCAAAGGCGTCCACGGCGTGCAGCTGATGACGGCCGGATCGGTGCTGGACGTTCCCGGCTTCCCCGTGCCGGTGCACACCCCGGGACACACCGACGGACACTGCATCCTGCACTTCCCCGATCGCCGCGCGGTGTTCACCGGGGACGCGCTGGTGACCCTGGATCCCTATACCGGGCAGACGGGTCCCCAGATCGTCGCCGGCGCCGCCACCAAGAACACCGCGCAGGCCATCGACTCACTCGAGGCCATCTCCCGCACCGGGGCCGATCACCTGCTCCCCGGCCATGGCAGCGTCTGGTCCGAGGGCGCGCAGTCCGCCGTGGAGGCCGCACGCGGGGTGGGTCGCCACTGACCCGCTCAGTACTTGATGGTCCCGATCAGGCGGACGATCCGGTCGATCGTGGCTGGGTCGGTCTCTGCGGGCAGGGCACCGGTGCCGGTGAGCGCAGCGTTGAAGTAGATCCCATCGCCGAGCAGCATCACCAGGTGCACCATGTCCTCGTGCCCCACGGCGTCCACCAGCACGTCGAACCATCGGGTCCGACACTGGGCCAGAAGCTCATTGGCCTCCGGGTGTGAGCCCTGGGCCAACCGGGTGACCGCCGTGTTGCAGCGCTCCAGCGGACTCTGGATCTCCAGGGAGCTCTTCACGTAGTAGACGGCCGCCTGGGACGGGTCATCCCGCATGATCGCCAGATCGGCCTCCACCAGGCCGCGCAGCCGGTCGAAGAGCGACGCGGCGAGTTCGTCCTTGGACTTGAAGTGGTAGGTCAGTCCGCCCTTGGAGACTCCGGCGCGCCGGGCGATCAGCTCCAAGGTCGCACCGCGCTCGCCGTCGGAGATCAGGATCTCCTGGTAGGCGTCGATCAGCCGCTGCACTGTGCTCGGAGCGTGACCCATGGAGACGAGTTTAGAGCCTACCCAAAAAACCGACCAGTCGGTACAGTGTTGTGTGTCACACCGTGTGGGGGAGCCGACGTCGGCCGGCCGAACATCGGAGGAACAGCATGAGTCATGCAACTCTCGGCAACGATCGCGGCGCTCCGCCAGCCGGTCAGGGCAAGGGCCTCTCCGCCGGCACGCTGGGAGTCTGGGGCTCGGTGGTCATCGGGCTCGCGTCCACAGCGCCGGTCTATTCGCTGGCGGCCTCGCTGGGGTTCGTGGTCCTCGCGGTCGGCGCCCAGGCTCCGATCGCGTTCATCCTGGCGTTCATCCCGATGCTCTTCATCGCCTTCGCCTACCGGGAGCTCAATCGAGAGATCCCCGACTGCGGCACCTCCTTCACCTGGGCCACGAAGGCGTTCGGGCCGTGGGTGGGCTGGATGGCCGGCTGGGGCGTGGCGGTCGCAGGCATCGTGGTGCTGGCGAACCTGGCCCAGATCGCCGGGATCTACTTCTGGCTGCTGATCGGCGACGGCTCGCTGGCGGATAACTCCGTGCTGGTGACCGCCACCGGAGTCTTCTTCATCGCCGCCATGACCTATGTCAGCTATCGCGGCGTGGAGATCGGGGCCAAGCTCCAGAACGTGCTGTTGGCGGTGCAGTACCTCGCGCTGATCCTCTTCGTGGTCTTCTGCCTCATCGGGATCGCGAATGGGACCGCTGAGAACGCCACCACGCCGTCCTGGGACTGGTTCAACCCGTTCGCCTTCGAGAGCGTGGAAGGCTTCACCGAGGCGGTGCTGCTGGCGCTGTTCATCTACTGGGGCTGGGACGCCTGCCTCGCCCTGAATGAGGAGACCCGGGATGCCCGCCGGATCCCCGGACGTGCAGCCCTGATCTCCACGGTGCTGCTCCTGGTGACCTACGTCGGGGTGACCGTCGCGGCGATGATGTACGCCGGGGTCGGCGAGGCGGGGTCCGGCCTGGGCAATGAGAACAACGCGGAGGACGTGTTCTTCGCCCTGAAGGACGTCGTCCTGGGACCGGCCGCCTGGCTGCTGGTGGTCGCGGTCCTGGTCTCCGCGGTCTCCTCCACGCAGACCACGATCCTGCCCACCGCCCGCGGCACCTTGTCCATGGCTGTCTACCGGGCGCTGCCCCGCCGGTTCAGCACCGTGCACCCGCGGTTCAAGACCCCCTCGTTCTCCACGCTGGTCATGGGAATCGCGGCGATCGCCTACTACGTGGTGATGACCATGATCAGCGAGAACATCCTGGCTGATTCCATCCTCTCCCTGGGACTGGCGATCGCCTTCTACTATTCGATCACCGGCTACGCCTGCGTCTGGTACTTCCGCCGGGAGCTCTTCAGCTCCGCACACCATGTGATCTACCGCTTCCTGCTGCCCCTGCTGGGCGCGCTGATCCTCACCGCCGCGTTCATCAAATCGGCCTTCGACATGGCCAGCGTGGATTACGGCTACAGCGTGCTGCTGGGCATCGGCGGGACCTTCGTGGTGGGCATCGGCTCGCTCTCGCTGGGCCTGGTGCTGATGCTGCTCTGGTGGACCCGGTCCGGAGCGCGGCCGTTCTTCCGCGGGGAGAGCCTGAACGCCGAGACGGCCGTGCTGGTGCCTGACTCCCCCGAGGATTCACCTCGTTCACCTGATGGAGGCTTGACCTGATGCGTATTCTCATCCTTGGAGCTGGCGGCGTGGGATCTGCCGCGGTCCGGATCGCGGTCCGCCGTGACTTCTTCGACCTGCTGGTGGTCGCGGACTACGATCCGGCCCGGCCGCAGACCCTGGTCGACTCGCTGGGCGACGATCGTCTGCTGGCCGCCCAGGTCGATGCCTCCTCCGCGGAGGCGGTGGCCGCTGTGATCACAGACCACCAGATCACCCATGTGCTCAACGCGGTGGACCCGCGGTTCGTGATGCCGATCTTCAATGGCTGCTTCGCCGCCGGAGCGACCTATCTGGACATGGCGATGAGCCTCTCGGTCAGACACCCGGAGGAGCCCTTCACCAAGACCGGTGTGATGCTCGGCGACGAGCAGTTCGCCCAGGCCCGGGCATGGGAGGACGCCGGCCGGCTCGCGCTTGTGGGCATGGGCGTGGAGCCTGGGCTCTCCGATGTCTTCGCCCGCTACGCCGAGGACGAGCTGTTCAGCTCGATCGATGAGCTGGGGGTGCGCGACGGTGCCAACCTGGTCGTCGCGGGGGCCGACGGCGAACCGGCCTTCGCCCCGTCCTTCTCGATCTGGACCACGATCGAGGAGTGCCTGAACCCCCCGGTGGTCTTCGAACGCGAGACCGGCTGGCACACCACCGAGCCGTTCAGCGAATCCGAGGTCTTCCGGTTCCCCGAGGGGATCGGCGAGGTGGAATGCGTCAACGTGGAGCACGAGGAGGTGATCCTGATGCCGCGCTGGACCAAGGCCCGGCGGGTCACCTTCAAGTACGGACTCGGTGACGAGTTCATCGACGTGCTCAAGACCCTGCACAAGCTGGGCCTGGACTCCACCGAGCCCGTGCTGGTCAAAGGCATGCCGGTGGCTCCACGCGACGTGGTCGCCGCGGCGCTGCCGGATCCTGCCACCCTCGGTGAGCGGATGACCGGGAAGACCTGCGCCGGGGTGTATGTGACCGGGATCGGCAAGGACGGTGCGCCCCGTGCCGTGTACCTCTACCACGTGGTGGACAATGAGTGGTCGATGGCGGAGTACGGCTCGCAGGCGGTGGTGTGGCAGACCGCGGTGAACCCGGTGGTGGCCCTGGAGCTGCTGGCCAACGGCACCTGGCAGGGCACCGGGGTGCTGGGTCCGGAGGCCTTCGACTCCCGGCCGTTCCTGGAGCTGCTCGCCGCGGACTCCGGCTACGGCTCACCGTGGGGGTTGGAAGAGCGCTCCTAGTCGGTGAAGTACTTCCACTTCGTCATCTCATCGCTGAGGTCGTGCAGCTCCCCATTGGTGGTGAAGGTCCCGTTGCCGCGGTGGTGGAACTCCGGGGCCGGCGCGGCGTCGGGCCGGATCCATGCGGCCGTGGTGCGCAGCAGCCACAGCGAGTAGTCCTCCACCAGGGAGTCGTCCTCGACCTTGCACTCGATGTTCGCCACGCACTCCCCGATCAGCGGCGCCGCGACGCTGACACCTGGGACCCGGGTCAGTCCGAAATGCTCCCATTTGTCGATGTCCTGGCTGGAGGAGTTGCCCACCTGCACCGTGGTGCGCATCAGGTCCGCCCCGGGGATCCCGATCACACACTGCCGCGTGGCCTGCAGGGTCGCGAAGCTGGTGTCCCAGGTCCCCACGATCACCGCCAGGATGCCGTCGTGCCGGACCGGCATGTTGAACGCGTTGGTCATGATGTTGTCCCGGACTCCGTCGGAGGTGGAGATCAGCACCGTGGGTCCCGGCTCGATCAGCCGGTAGGTCTCCCGGACCGGATAGGGCACGAATCCATTCATGATGCGTCCTCCCTCGTCAGGTGCTGCGATCAGCCTGTGTCGTGTCACCCAGCGTAGCGCTGCGTCGAGGAATCTCGTCAGGGTCGGCGTTCGCCTAGGCTGGAGCAATGAGCGCTGCTTCCCCTCGAATCACCTGCCCCGTCCTGGCCGGCAAGGTCACCTCCGCCGCCGAGGCGGCCACCCACATCCACGACGGCGACCGGGTCGGGATGAGCGGCTTCACCGGCGCCGGATACCCCAAAGCGGTGCCCGCCGCCCTGGCCGAACGCGCCAAGGACGCCCACGACCGTGGCGAGGAGTTCGGGATCGACCTCTGGACCGGGGCCTCCACCGCCCCTGAGCTCGACGGTGTGCTCGCCGAGGCCGGAGCTGTGCGCAAGAGACTGCCCTTCCAGTCGGACCCGACGCTGCGTGAAGCCATCAACACCGGGGAGACCGAGTACGTCGACACCCACCTGAGCCACTCCGCCCAGCAGGCCTGGTTCGGCTTCTACGGCCAGCTCAACGTCGCGGTGATCGAGGTCGCCGCGATCCTGCCCAACGGGCTCCTGGTCCCTGGCAGCTCAGTGGGCAACAACAAGAGCTGGCTGCAGCTCGCGGACAAGGTCATCCTGGAGGTCAACGACTGGCACCCCCGCGCCTACGAGGGCTTCCACGACATCTACTACGGCACCAAGCTGCCCCCGGAGCGCCGCCCGATCCAGCTGACCGACCCGCTGCAGCGCATCGGTGACCCCTACCTGCGGGTGGACCCCGAGAAGGTCCTCGCCGTGGTGCACACCGACGCCCCGGACCGGAACCTGCCGTTCAAGCCCGCCGACGAGCAGTCCAAGGCCATGGCCCACCATGTGGTGGACTTCCTGCGCCATGAGATCAATCACGGCCGGCTGCCCAAGAACCTGCTCCCCCTGCAGTCCGGGATCGGGAATGTGGCCAACGCCGTGATGGCAGAGCTGGCGCACAGCGAGTTCGAGGAGCTGCTGGCCTATACCGAGGTGATCCAGGACGGCATGCTGGACCTGATCGACACCGGGAAGCTCACCGCGGTCTCCGCCACCTCCTTCTCCCTCTCGGCCGAGCGCGCCGAGGCGTTCAACGCCCGCGCGGAGGAGTACAAGGGGCGGATCCTGCTGCGCACCCAGGAGGTCTCCAACCACCCGGAGGCCATTCGCCGGCTCGGGGTGATCTCCATCAACGGCATGGTGGAGGCAGACATCTACGGCAACGTGAACTCCACCCACGTGATGGGCAGCTCCATCATCAACGGGATCGGCGGCTCCGGAGACTTCGCCCGCAACGCCTACCTGAACTTCTTCGTCTCGGGCTCAGTGGCCAAGGGCGGCGCGATCTCCTCGATCGTGCCCTTCGCCAGCCACGTCGATCACACCGAGCACGACACCCAGATCCTGGTCACCGAACAGGGCCTGGCGGACCTGCGCGGGCTCTCCCCCGCCGCCCGCGCACGCACCATCATCGCCAACTGCGCGCACCCGGACTACGCAGACCTGCTCCAGGACTACTTCGACCGCGCGGTGGCGCAGAACCCGCGCGGACGGCACACCCCGCACCTGCTGGGCGAGGCGCTGAGCTGGCACGGGAACTACCAGAGCACCGGCAGCATGAGGCCATGACCCCCGAGGAGATCCGCGACCTCCCCGCCATGGAGCTCGGCGACGACGCGCTGCGCACCGGGCTGACCACCGCCGTCATCACCGGGGTCAAGACGATGACCACGAGCCTGCACCGGTCCTACCTGACGGATTCCGAGCCGCTGCCCGTCCCGGGGCTCCAGCGCCTTGTGGGTCTGCATGAGGAGAGCCTCGGCGTCGTCGAGGTGCTCGAGGTGACGCTGCTGCCGCTGGGTGAGATCACCCAGGAGATCGCCCGCGGCGAGGGTGAGGGATTCGACTCCGTGGCGGCCTGGCGCGAGGCTCATGAGCGCTTCTGGCGCAGCACGGGTGAGCTCGGCGAGGATGAATGGGACGAGAACGAGATCATCGTCGTCGAACGTTTCCGCTGGCTGCCCGAGCATGCGCTGGTCCCGACGCCAGAGCCGCGCCGGGTCGGGATCGTGGTCACCGATGACTACTCGGAGGCCCCCGATCGGGACACCGCTCCGCTGATCGCGCAGCTGCAGCTGCTCGGGATCGCGGCCCAACCGGTCATCTGGCACGAGTGGACGCCTCGCCCGGACTATGACCTGCTGGTCATCCGTACCCCGTGGAACTATGCCTCGCGCACCGAGGAGTTCCTGGACTGGCTGGAGCGGGCTGAGGCGCAGGTTCAGGTGCTCAACCAGCCCGCGCTGATCCGCTGGAACCTGGACAAGGTCTACCTGCGCGAGCTCGAGGCCGAGGGGATCGCCGTGGTGCCCACCCGGTGGGCCGACGACGACGCCGCACTGCGCCACGGCCTGGCCGCGCACGCGGAGGGATGGGTCGTGATCAAGCCGAGCATCTCCGCCGGGTCCTTTGACACCGGGCTGCTGCGCGCCGACTCCGCCGCCGCGCTGGCCCTGGGCGAGCGGATTTTGGCCCGCGGCCTGACGGTCATGATCCAGCCGGAGGTCCCGGAGCTCAGCGAGGGCCGGGAGAAGGCGCTGTACTTCATCGACGGGCAGCACTCGCATTCGATCGCCAAGGGGGCGCTGCTGGCTCGCGGCGGCGGTCTGCGCGGCGGCAGTTATCAGGAGGATCCGCAGCTGGTGCAGGCCAGCGCGGCCGAGGTGGAGTTTGGGGAGCATGTGCTGGCTGCCGCGGAACGGCGGACTGAGACGCTGATGCCGCTCTATGGCCGGGTCGACCTGGTCGATTCCGCGCAGTTCGGCACCGCGCTGCTGGAGGCCGAGCTGTTCGAGCCGGCGCTGAATCTGCACCTGGCCCCCTCAGCGGCGCTGGCGCTGGCCCGCAGCATCGAGTCCCGGCTCTCCGAGCACCAGGCCGCGAACGCCATGGTCGGCTGATCCTGCTGGTCTGAAGAGCGTGCGGTCAGTTGATCGCCGCGACCACTGCCACCCCGATGAGCCCGACCGCTCCGGCCCAGATGTAGCTGGCCAGCGTGCCGATGATGAACCGTTCGGTGGCCTTCGCGCGCTGCTCGGCCTGCCAGGAGCGCAGCTCGGGATAGCGGCCCAGGCCCTTGACTGCAAGCACCACCGCGATCGCTTCGGGGTATCCACCGAAGACCGCGCCAGTGATCGCCAGCCGCTCCAGGATCCCGATCCAGGTGCCCCCGCGCAGGATCCCGGGCCCATAGCCCTCGGGCTCCACCCGGCGCAGCAGCCAGCCCACCAGCGCAGCGCCTAAGAAGGCCGAGAGCGCCAGGGCGATCAGCACCACCGCGGTGATCCACAGCCATGTCATGGTTCTCAGTCCTCCTTCGCCGCAGTGGGGATCTGCCAGCTGCCTTCGGCGGCCGCGGCGGAGATCAGGGCCGCCAGCACCGGGCGGCTGCGCCGCTCCTCCTCCAGCATCGCAGAGCGCGCGCGCTGACTGACCGCAGACACGGTGATGCCCAGCCGAGCGGAGATCTCTGCCCGGGTGAGTCCCCGGTCCGTGAGGTCACTGACCTCCCACCCGGTGTCTGCGCGCCGGCGCACCACCCCGCCGAGCAGCTGCAGCACGGCGGTGGCGGCTGTCGCGGCCTCGGGTCGGTCCCCCTGGACCACCAGCGGCACCGGCTCGGTGCGGCTGCGGGCGCGTTCCACGGCGTAGCGGGCCTGGATGAACGCGCTGCCGGAACTGGCCCGGGCACTGGCGCCCAGGGGCTGCTCCACCGCTCCGGCCCCGATGCCCACCGCCCACTGCTCGGTGCGGCACAGTGTCAGGGCGAGGTCCACCGCCGCCTCCGCGCCCCGGAGCAGGATCTGGACCTCATCGCCGACTGTGCGCTCCAGCGGCAGGACGATCTCTGACTCCCACCGTGCGCTCCAGGGGGTCAGCTCCTCGAGCAGCTCCTGCACCCGTTCCCCGGATTCAGTGCTGCGGTGCTGATCTGCGGTCAGGACGAACATGAATGTAGGTTATATCCTTCAATTGATACTTTCAAGGCTATAGCCTTGATTCTTTTCTAAGCTGCCGGTCGCGGAGCCGTTCGGGGCCGGGCCGGACCACCGAGGATGAGTGCATTGCTCAGCACCACCAGCAGGATCCCGACCCAGGCCAGCCATGGCAGCAGCTGCCCGAGGAACACGGCGCCGATCAGCGCCGCGAAGAGCGGGTGCAGGGACATGCCCAGGCCGAAGATCACCGGACTGATGTGCCGCAGCACGATCAGGTCCAGCGAGTATGGCACCACCGAGGCCAGGACACCGGCCACCGCGGCGAAGAGGAAGGCCTCCAGAGGAGGCTGTAGGTGCCAGACGAGGACGGCGGCGATCGGCAGCAGGCCCAGCGCGGAGATGGCGGTGCCCATCGCGACGCCTTGGACGCCGTCCAGGCGTTGACCTACGACTCGATTGGTCAGGATGTAGCCGGCCCAGCAGCCCGCAGCCAGCACTGCGAAGCCCAGCCCGAGCAGATCGCTGGTGGGTCCGGGTCGGGTGAGCAGCACCACCCCGATCAGCGCCGTCGCGGCACAGACTCCGTCGCGGAGTCGCCGGGAGGCCAGCACCGCCACGGCCAGCGGCCCGAGGAACTCGATGGTCACCGCAGTCCCGAGCCCCACCCGTTCCAAGGCGGCATAGAGCGCGGTGTTCATGCCGGCGAAGAACAGCGCCAGCAGCAGCACCGGGGACCACTGGCTGCGGGTGAAGCGCCAGAACCTGGGGCGGGTCAGCGCGAGAAGCACTGTGGAGGCCACCACCTGGCGAACCGCCACCACCCCGACCGGGGTCAGTCCGGAGAAGGCCAGGGAGCCGACGGCGGCGCCGAACTGGGTGCTCACCGCGCTCGCGCAGATGACCGCCAGCCCGCGTCCCGGGCGGTCTGCGAGCCGGCTCACCGGTGGAGCGCCGGGCGCGCTCACATGCGCAGCTGGACGGTGCCGGCCGCCCGGTCGTGGGCGCCGCGACCGTCGACGCCGATCAGGATGGCGGGGAGCAGCAGCAACAGCAGCAGGGTGCGCACCGTGGACCAGATCGGGCCGGGGACGTTGTTGCCGCGCACCACCTGGATCCGCATCAGACGCTTGCCGATGGTGACACCGAGCAGACCGACGAGGATCACGTGGATGGCCACGAAGATCCCCAGGGTCACCAGCTCGTCGCCGCCGAAGAAGGCCATCGAGATCAGCGTGGCGATCCCCCAGTCGATGAACAGGGCGATCACCCGCCTGCTCCAGGGGGCCATGCTGCCAGGACCAGTCTCCGGCAGACCCAGCTGGTCACCGGCCCAGCGCGGCTCTCCAGACCCCGGCTCAGAGGCGCCGGGGGGTCCGCCGTCGTGCTTCGCCACAGATCTCCTTCGGGTTCGGATATGAGAGGGTGATGTAGAGCATGTGGCCGCGCGAGCACGGCCCCGGTCAGTCTATTCTCCCGACCGGAGCGGCCTCGCCACCGGCCCATGAGCAACTTAAGTTACATGACGGAAACATTTGCGTGATGGCCGGGAAATGCCCGGACCATAGCGTGGAGCAGAGCGTTCACCACTGTTACGCGCGCAAGCCCAGACACCTGACGAGGAGCACGGACGTATGTTCACAAGCCCTGATGAAGTTCTGAAGTTCATCGAGAAAGAGGAGGTCGTGTTCGTCGACGTTCGCTTCACCGACCTCCCCGGCCTTCAGCACCACTTCAATGTTCCGGCCAAGACCGTCGACCTCGACTTCTTCGAGAACGGACAGCTCTTCGACGGCTCTTCGATCCGCGGATTCCAGGGCATCGCCGAGTCTGACATGCAGCTCATCCCGGATGTGGCCACCGCCTACATCGATGAGTACCGCGTGGAGAAGACCCTGGTGATGACGTTCTCGATCGTGAACCCGCGCACCGGGGAGCCCTACGCCCGCGATCCGCGCGGCGTGGCGCAGAAGGCCGAGGAGTACCTGGAAGCCTCAGGCATCGCCGACACCGCCTTCTTCGCTCCCGAGGCTGAGTTCTTCCTCTTCGACGACGTGAAGTGGCAGTCCAGCCCGGACGCCTCCTTCTACTCACTGGATTCCGACGAGGCCTCCTGGCAGTCCGCCGAGGAGATCCCCGGCGGCAACCTGGGCCACAAGATGGCCACCAAGGGCGGCTACTTCCCGGTCAGCCCGCAGGACAAGAGCGCCGATCTGCGCGACGCGATCTGTGTGGCTCTGGACGCGGTCGGCCTCGAGGTCGAGCGCTCCCACCATGAGGTCGGCGGCCCCGGTCAGCAGGAGATCAACTACAAGTTCAACACGCTGACCCACGCAGCCGATGACCTGATGAAGTTCAAGTACATCGTGAAGAACACCGCGGACCAGTTCGGCAAGTCGGCCACCTTCATGCCGAAGCCGATCTTCGGCGAGAACGGCTCCGGCATGCACTGCCACCAGTCGCTCTGGACCGATGGCAAGCCGCTGTTCTTCGATGAGAAGGGCTACGCGAACCTCTCTGACACCGCTCGCTGGTACATCGGTGGCCTGCTCAAGCACGCCTCGGCCGTGCTGGCCTTCACCAACCCGACGGTGAACTCCTATAAGCGTCTGGTCAAGGGCTATGAGGCCCCGGTCAACATGGTGTACTCGCAGGGCAACCGCTCCGCGGCGATCCGCATCCCGATCACCGGTGCCAACCCGAAGGCCAAGCGTCTGGAGTTCCGCGCACCGGATCCCTCCTCGAACCCCTACCTCGCCTTCGCCGCGCAGCTGATGGCAGGTCTGGACGGCATCCGGAACCGGATCGAGCCTGCCGACCCGGTGGACAAGGATCTCTACGAGCTTCCCGCCGAAGAGCTCGCCGACATCCAGAAGGCACCGGGCTCCCTGGAGGAGGCGCTGCTGGCACTCGAAGGTGACTACGAGTTCCTGCTCGAGGGCGGCGTCTTCACCGAGGATCTGGTCAAGGCCTGGATCGAGTACAAGCGTGAAGAAGAGATCGCCCCGCTGAACCTGCGGCTGAACCCCTACGAGTTCGAGCTGTACTACTCGGTCTGATCTCGCGTCACGTCTGAGACAGAGCAGCGGCCCCGCACCAGTGATTGGTGCGGGGCCGCTGTCATGTCCGGGACATCTACGCCCAGACGGCCTGCCCTGCGATGGTGTCTTTCACCGCCGCGGAGCTCAGCCCAGGGGCGCGGTGAGCTCCAGGTTGATGCCGTCCGGGTCCTGGAAGGAGAGGATCGCCAGCCCGGAGTCGCTGAGATCGTTGATCTCCCCGTGCTCGATTCCGGCTTCGGCCAGCGCCTGCGCTGCGTCCTGCAGCGCACCCCGGGAGTCCACCGCGAAGCTCACGTGGTCCAGCCCAGTGGTGTCCGGGTTGAATCCGGTCTCGCCCACGGGCCGCAGACCCACCAGCGTCCCCTGCGGAGTCTGGTAGATCACGCCGCCGTAGAACTGCTCCTGGGAGGCGCGTACCGAGGGGTCATCGGCCTGGGCCGAGGTGTCCACCACGGCGGGCCAGCCGAAGACTTCGTCGTAGAACGCCTTCGACCGGGCGATATCGGTGACCGTGAGCCGGACGTGTGCCAATCCATTGCTGTTGATGAGAGCCATCACCTCACCGTAGCCGGTAGACCCTTACCTGACCACCCGATGCTGAATAAACTGCGCTCATGACCCGGATAGGACCGCTGGATGTGGTCGACGTGTTCGTGTACACCGTGGTGCTGGGGCTCTTCGTGCAGTTCTTTCCCGAGGTCATCTCGGAGTCGTTTCTGATCACGCTGCTGACCGCGGTGCTGCTGAAGCTGGTGCTGGAACTGGTGACCTGGGTGAAGAAGTCGCTGCTGGCCCGGCGTCGGGCGCGCCGCGGAGTCCGGCGCGGTCTCAACCTCGCGATGCTGATCCTGGTGCTGCCCGGCAGCAAGCTCCTGGTCCTGGAGCTGACCGCGCTGGTCTTCCGAGGTGAGGTCCAGCTCGGCGGCTTCTTCCTGGTGACCGGGCTGATCCTGGTGCTGATGTTGGCCCGTAGGGGCACGCGCCGGCTCTTCCGCTCCTCGCCGGTCGCGGCGGATGCCGCACCGGCGCGCCGGGCTGCGGAATGAGAACGGCCGCATGGGCTGTTGCACTGGGTATGGCCAACACCGCTTCGCGCCCCCTCTCCCTGCTTGACCTGGCTTTCGTGCGCCCGCCGGAGACCGTCGCCGATGGCATCGCACGCAGCGTCCGGCTCGCCAAGACCGCTGACGCCCTGGGATACACCCGCATCTGGTTCGCCGAGCACCACAACATGCCCAATATCGCCTCCAGCGCCACCGCCCTGCTGATCCAGCACGTCGCCGCGGCCACCGAGAATGTGCGTGTGGGCTCGGGCGGCATCATGCTGCCCAATCACGCCCCACTGATGATCGCCGAACAGTTCGGCACCCTGGAGACGCTCTACCCGGGACGGATCGACCTGGGGCTGGGCCGCGCCCCGGGCACCGACGGCGCCACGATGCGCGCCCTGCGCCGGGACGGCACCGAGGCCGATCGCTTCCAGTCCGACGTGATGGAGCTCAGCGGCTACCTCACCGGATACAGCCGGATCCCCGGGGTCAACGCCTACCCCGGTCGGGGCACCGAGGTGCCGCTCTACATCCTGGGGTCATCGCTGTTCGGAGCGCAGCTCGCCGCGCAGCTGGGTCTGCCCTACGCCTTCGCCTCGCACTTCGCCCCACAGATGCTCAACCAGGCCGCCCACGTCTACCGTGAGCACTTCGACGCCAGCAACTCATTGCAGGGCCCGGGCGCGAAGCCGCACTTCATCGCCGCGGCCAATGTCATCGCCCATGACGACGCTGAGACCGCGCAGGCGCAGAAGACCCTGGCGGAGAACGCCTGGATCAAGAACCACCTGGGCCGGAACCGTCAGATCACCGACGAGGATGTGGTGATCCTGCGCGATCACCCCGCCGGCCAGCAGGTGCTGAGCATGCTCTCCCGCGCCGCCGTGGGCACCCAGGAGGAGGTGGTCTCCTGGCTGGACGCCTTCGCCGAGGAGGTCCAGGCCGATGAGCTGATGCTGGTCAACCTGGCACCCGAGGAGTCCGTGCAGCACCGCACCCTGGAGCTGCTGGCCCCCAGCATGGCCGATCCCCAGACTGCCGACGCCGCATCTGCGGCCGCGCAGCTGGCCTGAGCGCGCTACACCCCTCGCCACACCCAGCCACCCCTGACGCGGCAACCACGCCCGTGACCGCCCCCAAGACCGGCGTTCCGTTCCATGCCCGAAAATGACCAACAGCAAGGAGATTCCCATGAAGGTCCTGATCGTTCTCACCTCCCACGACGAGCTCGGTGACACCGGCAAGAAGACCGGCTTCTGGCTCGAAGAGCTGGCCGCGCCGTACTACCGCTTCCAGGAGGCCGGCTACGAGATCACCCTGGCCTCCCCGCAGGGTGGACAGCCGCCGCTGGACCCGGCGAGCAACCAGCCCGACTTCCAGACCGAGGACACCCATCGGTTCGAGGACGACGCCGAGGCCACTGCCGCGCTGGCAGAGACCGTGCGCCTGGACTCGGTCTCCGTGGAGGACTTCGACACTGTCTTCTACCCCGGCGGCCATGGCCCGCTGTGGGACCTGGCCGAGGACTCCACCTCGATCCGGCTGATCGAGTCCACGCTGCGCGCCGGCAAGCCGCTGGGGCTGGTCTGCCACGCCCCCGGTGCGCTGCGCCACGCCAAGAACGAGGACGGCACTCCCCTGGTGAACGGCAAGCTGGTCACCGGTTTCACCAACACCGAGGAGGCCGGGGTGGACCTGGTCGACGTCGTGCCGTTCCTGGTCCAGGATGAGCTCAGCAAGCTCGGCGGCAGGTACTCCAAGGGAGAGGACTGGAGCTCCTACGTGGTCGAGGATGGACTGCTGATCACCGGGCAGAACCCGCAGTCCTCCGCGGAGACCGCTCAGGCGCTGATCGCCAAGCTCTCCGCATGATCTCTGCTGTGGCGCCCACCTTCGGGCGGGTGCCACAGCGCAGCCCGACACGCACCGAGCAGAAGCTCAGCACATGCTCGGTGCGTCCCTGGCCTCAGGCCTCGTCGTAGAACAGCCGCTCGTAGACCTGTCGGCAGCGCCTCGTGGTGCGCAGGTAGTGGTCCTCGAAATCGGCGCTGCCCCCGGAGGGGAACCCGCACCAGCGGGCCACCGCGTCGAGGTCCCGGCGTGCCGAGGGCAGCACATCGGCGGTCTTCCCGCTCCACACCGTGGTGGCAGAGCGGACCCGGGTGCAGAGCTTCCACGCCTCGCTGAGCTGTTCCGCGTCGAGCGGGCTGATCAGCTCCTCATCGACCATCGCGTCCAGCGCCAGCAGCGTGGAGCTGGTGCGCAGCCGCGGCATCTGGTGGGCGTGCTGGAGCTGGAAGAGCTGCACCAGCCACTCCACGTCACTGAGCCCACCGCGGCCCAGCTTCACATGCCGGGACGGGTCGGCCCCGCGGGGCAGCCGCTCGGATTCCACCCGGGCCTTGATCCGGCGGATCTCACGGATCTGCGAGGAGCTCGGCGGGGCCCCGTAGCGCACCGTGTCGGCGAGCTCCATGAACCCGGCCAGCAGGTCGTCGTCGCCGCCGATCGGGCGGGCGCGCAGCAGGGCCTGCCGCTCCCAGACGTCCATCCATCGCCGGTAGTACTCGGTGTAGGACTCCAGAGACCGGGAGAGCGGACCCTGTTTGCCCTCAGGGCGAAGATCGGCGTCGAGCTTGAGCGGGAACTCACCGCGGATCGCGGGTTTCAGCGGCTTGGAGAGCTGCGCGCTGACCCGCATGGCCAGCTTCTGTGCCTGGGCGTCGGTGCGGGTCGGGTCTCCGCCCTCGGCGACGTCGTGGACGAACATCGCGTCCATATCAGAGCCGTAGCCGATCTCCCGGCCCCCTTGGCGACCCATCGCTATCACCGCGAGGTCGGCGTGCCGACCCTCGGCCGTCCAGACCTCGGATTCGGCCACGCGCATCGCGCCCAGGGTGGCGGCGCGGTCCACATCGGAGAGTGCGGTGCCGACCTCCGAGATCTCCAGCAGGCCCACGGCGTCGCCGATCGCCACCCGCAGGGTCTCACGCTGGCGCACCAGTCGGGTCAGTCGCATCGCGGCTTCAAGATCGTTCCGGTGCCGGGCGATCTTGTTCCCGATCTCCTTCCACAATGCGTCAAAGCTGCGCGGCACCAGCGCGGAGTTGTCCCCGAGCCATCGGGTGGACTCCGGGGAGTGCTCAAGCATGTCCGCGATGAACCGGGAGCCGGAGAGCACCAGGCAGAGCCGCTCCGCCGCCACCGAGGAATCGCGCAGCATGGTCAGATACCAGGGGCTCTGCCCCAGCGACTCGCTGAGCCGCCGGAAGGCGAGCAGCCCGCCGTCGGGGTCCACGCCTTCGCCGAACCAACCGAGCATCACCGGCAGGATGTGCCGCTGCAGCTTCGACCGGCGGGACACGCCCCCGGTCAGCGCGGAGATGTGCCGCATGGCGCCGGCCGGGTCGTGGTAGCCCAGCGCGGCCAGGCGATCCTGCGCCGCCTTCGCGGTGAGCCGGACCTCGTCGTCGGAGAGCACCGCGGTGGTGGAGAGCAGCGGGCGGTAGAAGATCCGTTCGTGGAAGCTCGCGACCTCCCGGGCGACCTCTCGCCACTGGCTGAGCACCTCGTCCCCCGCCGGACGACGACGCCGGTTCGGTGGCTTCACGGCGTGGGCCAGCGCGCGGATCTCATCGGTCTTCACCGGCATCAGGTGGGTCCGTCGCATGCTGCTCATCTGGATCCGGTGCTCGTAGAGGCGCAGCAGCCGGTAGCACCGGGACATCGCGTCGCGGTCCGCGCGTGCCACGTACTCCCCGGCCTCGAGCATCTCGATGGCCGAGAGTGAGTCGCGCACCCGCAGGGACTCGTCGACCCGTCCGTGGACCAGCTGCAGCAGCTGCACGGTGAACTCGATGTCTCGCAGCCCGCCGCGCCCGAGCTTGATCTCTCGGTCCACTTCGTCAGCGGGAATGTTCTCGAAGACCCTCCGGCGCATCCGCTGCACATTCTCGACGAAGTTCTCCTGCGCCGAGGAGGTCCAGACCTGCGGCCAGATCGCCTGGATGTAGTCCGCACCCAGGCTGCGGCTGCCTGCGATGGGGCGGGCCTTGAGCAGCGCCTGGAACTCCCAGCCGTGGGCCCAGCGCTTGTAGTACTCCAGGTGGGATTCCAGGGTGCGGGAGAGGTCTCCGTCGCGGCCCTCGGGGCGCAGGTTCGCGTCCACCTCCCAGAGTCCGGGCTCCGGACCTGCACCATTGATGACCTTGGAGATCCCGGAGGCCATCGCCACCGCGGTGTTTCGCGCGGCGGCGGAATCCACCTCTGCGCCGGCGCGGTGCACGAAGATCACGTCCACGTCGGAGATGTAGTTCAGCTCGCGGGCACCGCATTTGCCCATCCCGATCACGGCGAGCTCCACGGTCTCTGCGGTGCGCCCGTTGCGTTCGGTGAGCTCGGCGCGGCTGACCGCCAGCGCGGCATCGATGGCTGCGGCGGCGAGGTCCGAGAGCTGCCGGGAGACCAGCGGCTGGTAGTTCGCGGGGTCTGCCGCGCTGAGGTCGCGCAGGGCGAGGGCGGCCAGTTCGCGCCGGTAGGCCCGGCGCAGCGCGACGCCGGCGTCCTTAGCCGTGAACTCCGGGCCCAGTGCCGCAGTGGGCGGTTCCGCCGCGGCGTCGGCGTGCACCGCCTGCATCAGTCGGGATCGCAGCACCTCGGGTTCGGTGACCTCCGGGGCGTCGAGGGCTGCGGCGTCATCGGGGGCGTGGTTGTGCTGGTGCTGATCCCGCTCGGACTCCAAAGCGTCGGCCACGGAGAACACCAGATCGCAGTTCTCCGGGCGCCGGACCAGGAATTCGCCCAGCGCCTGGGACGCCCCGAGCAGCCTCAGCAGCGGGACCGCGCGCAGATAGACCCCGTCGGTGACCACCTGGAAGAGGTCACAGACCTCCCCGGCACGTTCCACCAGCCGGATGAGCAGCAGCAGCGCCTGATCCGGATTCGGCGCGTAGTGCAGGGTCCGCAGCAGGACCGCCGGGTCCAGGCCGGCGAGCTGCTCGTCGGCGAGGAAACCCGATGCCCGATCCAGCTCCTGGAAGCCAGCGGAGATCAGTTCTCGGCGGGTCGGTGCGACGGCGTCCACGATCAGATCAGGCCGAGGTACCGTTTGATCTCGAAGGGCGAGACGTTGACCCGGTACTCGTCCCATTCCTGCTGCTTATTGCGCAGGAAGTTCTCCAGGACCTGCTCGCCGAGGATCTCGGCCATCAGCTCGGAGTCCTCCATCTGGCGCAGCGCCTCGTGCAGGGTCCCCGGCAGCGGTTTGATGCCCAGGGCCTTGCGCTCGGAGGTGGTCAGCGACCAGACGTCCTCGCCGACCGGCTCCATCAGCTCGTAGCCCTCGCGGATGCCCTTCAGGCCAGCCCCGAGCACCGCGGCGTAGGCCAGGTAGGGGTTCGCCCCGGAGTCGATGCCGCGGAACTCCACCCGTGCAGAGCCGCCCTTGGTCGGCTTGTACAGCGGCACCCGGACCAGCGCGGAGCGGTTGTTGTGGCCCCAGGAGACATGCGAGGGAGCCTCTCCCCCGCCCCAGAGCCGCTTATAGGAGTTGACGAACTGGTTGGTCACCGCGGTGAACTCGGGGGCGTGGCGCAGCACTCCGGCGATGAACTGCCGGGCGGTGGTGGAGAGGTTGTATTCGGTGTTCGGCGCGAAGAAGGCGTTGGTGTCCCCCTCGAAGAGCCCGAAGTGGGTGTGCATGCCTGAGCCGGGGTGCTCGGAGAACGGCTTGGGCATGAAGCTGGCGTACTTGCCCTGCATGATCGCGACCTCTTTGATCACGGTGCGGAAGGTCATGATGTTGTCCGCAGTGGTCAGCGCGTCGGCATAGCGCAGGTCGATCTCGTTCTGGCCCGGCCCGGCCTCATGGTGGCTGAACTCTACGGAGATCCCCACCGCTTCGAGCATGTTCACCGTGTGGCGGCGGAAGTCCTGGCTGACGCTTCCGGTGACGTGATCGAAGTATCCGGCCCGGTCCACCGGGATCGGGGCGCCGTCGGCGTCGAGGTCCTGAGATTCGAGCACATAGAACTCGATCTCCGGGTGGGTGTAGCAGGTGAAGCCCATCTCCCCGGCCACATCGAGCTGCCGGCGCAGCACGTTGCGCGGGTCCCCGGCAGCCGGTTCCTGGTCCGGGGTCAGGATGTCGCAGAACATCCGGGAGGTGGGTTCCTCCTCCCCGCGCCAGGGCAGGATCTGGAAGGAGGACGGGTCCGGCTTCAGGAGCATGTCTGATTCGAAGACCCGGGAGAGTCCTTCGATCGAGGATCCGTCGAAGCCCAGGCCCTCGTTGAAGACCCCTTCGACCTCAGCCGGAGCCAGGGCGACAGACTTCAATGAGCCCACCACATCGGTGAACCACAGGCGCACGAAGCGGACGTCGCGCTCCTCGATGGTGCGCAGTACGAATTCCTGCTGTCGATCCATGCGTTGAAGCCTCCTGAAATGCAGTGGGTGTCGCCGGGACCACTCTACCCAACTCCCTTCCAGCCCATAGTGCCGCTGTCAGGTCCGGGACGCAGCCAGCTGGGGGGCAGGGTCGGTCCGCGATTGGGTAGCCTGATCACATGTCAGAGCCGATCAGCCCGAAACGGGTCCGCACCGTGCACCTTCAGCAGTTCAAGGATGCCGGCCAGAAATTCTCCATGTTGACCGCCTACGACGCCGAGATCGCGTCCATCTTCGACGAAGCCGGGATTGAGCTGCTGCTGGTGGGCGACTCCGCCTCCAGCGTGATGATGGGCCACTCCTCCACGCTGCCGATCACCACCGAAGAGATGCTGGTCTTCACCAAGTCGGTGGTCAACGGTGCCAACCGTGCACTGGTGGTCGCGGATCTTCCCTTCGGAAGCTACGAGGGCTCCCCTGCCCAGGCCGTGGCCACCGGGGTGCGCTTCATGAAGGAGGCCGGCGCCCAGGCGGTGAAGATCGAAGGTGGCGCGGCGATGGCCGATCACGTCCACGCCCTGGTCTCCGCCGGCATTCCGGTGATCGCCCATATCGGCTTCACCCCGCAGGCCGAGCACGCCCTCGGCGGTTACCGGGTGCAGGGACGCGGTGAGAGCGCGCAGGCGCTGATCGATGACGCCTTGGCCCTGGAGGCGGCGGGGGCGTTCTGCGTGCTGATGGAGATGGTCCCCGCAGAGCTGGCCACCCAGGTGGACCGGGCGCTGCGTGTGCCGACCATCGGCATCGGCGCCGGCAACGGCACCACCGGTCAGGTGCTGGTCTGGCAGGACATGCTGGGTCTGGGCTCCGGGCGGGTGCCGCGCTTCGTGAAGCAGTACGCGAACCTGCGGGAGGTGGTCTCGCAGGCGGCTGCGCAGTACCGCAGCGATGTCAGCGCCGGGAGCTTCCCGGCACCGGAGCACACCTTCGAAGGTTAGCGCGGCGCTGCGCCAGGATCAGCGGGTGGGCTTGCGCGCGTGTCCGCCGTCGTCGTCCCAATGCTCGCTGGAGTCCTCATCCTCCCAGGCCTCGTTGTTCTCCTTGACCCGCTTGAGCGCCTCTGAGGCGGCTTCGCGGGTGGGGTACGGGCCCAGCAGCTGACTCCAGGAGGACTGGGCGCCCTCCTCGACCTGCCCGGTGCGAACGTTGAACCAATATTCGGTGCTCATGGCCTCAGAATACGCCCCGGGCCGTCCTCAGGTCAGTCTCGCCGTGGGAAACTGCTAGCCATGCACTCAAGCGGATCACCCTCGCCCTCACCTGGAGCTGCCCCGGGTCGGGGACGACGGCGCGAGGCTCCGTCGCTGCGGCGCAGCCGATTGGCCACCATGGCCGCCTTCGCCACCAACGGGGCCCTTCCCGCCTCGCTGCTGGCCCGCTATGCGGAGGTCAAGGACGCGCTGGGCCTGAGTCCAGCGGTCTTCGGCCTGGTCGTGGTGGGCTTCGGTCTGGGTGGGGCACTGGCGCTGCACATGCCCGGAGTCCTCAACCGGTGGCTGGGGGTGGCGCGCACCGCGAGCCTGGGCACGCTCTGGATGGGTGCCGCACTGACCCTGGCCGCGGCAGGCGTCGCCCTGGGCAGTCCGTGGCTGGTCGTCGCTGGACTGCTGCTCACCGGGTTCGGCGATGCCGCGGTGGACGTGGCGCAGAATTCTCAGGGGCTGCGGGTCCAGGCGGCGTATCGACGTTCGCTGTTGAACTCGATGCACGCCGGGTGGAGCATCGGCGCGGCCCTGGGCGGCGCCGTCGGTACCCTCGCCGCGGTGCTCGGAGTGCCCCTGGTGACCCATATGGCGGTCTGGGCAGCGCTCTGCGTGCTGGCGATGACCTGCTCAGCGCGGGCCTTCCTGCCCGAACCCGAGGCCGAGCCGGTGGATGCTGAGACCCCGGCGAGGCCCTCAGGGTGGTCCACGGCGAGGATCCTGCTCCCGCTGGCGCTGATCGCGCTGGCCGGAATATCGGTGGAGGATGTCGGGAACAACTGGTCCGCCGTGCTGCTCTCCACCGAGCGCGGAATGGACCCGGCCTCGGCCGGGGTCGGCCTGACCGTGCTGCTCACCGCACAGTTCATCGGGCGGATGCTTGGTGATCGGGTGATCGACCGGCTCGGCGAGCGCACCGCGCTGATCCTGAGCCTGACCCTGGTGATCCTGGGCCTGCTCGGGGCTGCCTGGGCCCCCGGGGTCACGCTGACACTCATCGGCCTGGCGCTGGCCGGACTGGGCTGCGCAGTGACCGTCCCGCTCGCCTTCGCCCGGGCCGACCGGGTGCCCGGGCTGCCGGCGCACAGCGGGGTGACCTGGATCAGCTGGGCGATGCGCGCGGTGATGCTGAGCCTCTCCCCCGCCATCGGCGTGATGACCCAGGGCTCCTCGCTGCCGGTGGCGATCAGCGTGATCGTGGGCATCGCGGTGGTGGCGCTGGCGCTGCAGCTGCGGCCGCGCCCGGCGTCGAGACCGGGTTGAGACTGCCCCGGCGACTGACCGATAGGATGACTGCCATGCCTACCCCGCAGTCCGCTCCCCTGTCCTCCCGCGCCCCCGTGGGCACGCTCACCAAGGGCCGGGTCTCTCCCGAGCGTCCGGTCCCGGGCCACATCGAACGCCCCAACTATGTGGGACTCGAAGCGCCGCCGGAGTACACCGGTGAGGACGTCTACGACGCGGCCACGGTGCAGAAGATCCGCCGGGCAGCCCAGCTCGCAGCGGACGCGATGGTCGCGACCTCTGAGCTGATCCGGCCCGGGGTCACCACCGAGGAGCTCGACGCCTACGCTCACCAGTACCTGACCGAGCGCGGCGCCTACCCGTCCTGCCTGTCCTACCGCGGGTTCCCCAAGGCCATCTGCACCTCGGTCAACGAGGTCATCTGCCACGGAATCCCGGATTCCACCGTGCTCGCCGAGGGTGACATCGTGAACCTCGACATCACCGCCTACATCGACGGGGTGCACGGAGACCACAACCGGACGTTCTTCGTCGGCGAGGTCGACGAGGAGTCGCGGCTGCTGGTGGAGCGCACCGAGGAAGCCATGATGCGCGGGATCCGGGCAGTGAAGCCGGGCCGTCCGATCAACGTGATCGGCCGCGCCATCGAGTCCTACGCGAAGCGCTTCGGCTATGGTGTGGTACGCGAGTTCATCGGCCACGGCGTGGGCAAGGCATTTCACACCGGCCTGGTGATCCCGCACTTCGACGCGGCACCGGACCATGCGCGCCTGCTGGAGCCGGGAATGGTGTTCACGATCGAACCGATGCTCACCCTGGGCACGCGCCACTGGGACATGTGGGAAGACGGCTGGACAGCCGTGACCCGCGACCGCAAGCGCACCGCGCAGTTCGAGCACACTCTGGTCGTCACCGATGACGGCGCCGAGATCCTCACGCTGCCCTCAGGCGCCTGAGTCCGGTCCCCTCCCCCACAGCACGGAGATACTGCACCACTATGAGCTCTTCTCACGAGCAGCCGCTGGCTGCCCAGGCCATCGGTTCCGCCAGCGAGACCATCGGCGATCTCCCCAAGCGGGCCATCGGCATCGACGTCGGCGGCACCGGGATCAAGGGCGGGATCGTCAACCTGCACAAGGGCAGCTTGAGCGGTGACCGCTTTCGGATCCCCACCCCGAAGCCGGCGACGCCGGAGGCGGTTGCCGACGTGATCGGAGAGATCCTCGACGAGCTGCTCAGCCGGGAGAAGGCCCCCGCGTTGGAGGAGCTCTCCGTGGGGGTGCTCTTCCCCGCGATCGTGGACAAGAACATCGTGCTCTCGGCGGCGAACATCGATGAGTCCTGGATCAACACCGACGCCGCGAAGCTGCTGCGCCACCTGCCAGGTCAGATCCACACCCTCAACGACGCTGACGGCGCCGGCCTGGCCGAGGCTCGCTACGGCGCGGGCAAGGGCCTGGAGGGCACAGTCATGACGATTACTTTGGGCACCGGGATCGGCTCCGCCCTGGTCCACGACGGCGTGCTGGTCCCCAACAGCGAGATGGGCCACCTGGAGTTCGAGGGCGAAGTGGCGGAGAAGAAGGCCTCTGCCGCTGCCCGGGAGCGCGCAGACATGCCATGGGATGAGTACGGTCAGCTGCTGAACCGATTCCTGAAGCACGTGGAGCGGCTGCAGTCCCCGGAGCTGTTCATCATCGGCGGAGGGATCTCCAAGCGCAGCGAGGACTTCCTCCCCGAGGTCAAGGACCTCCGGGCGAAAGTGGAGGTTGCGGCGCTGCAGAACAACGCCGGAATCGTCGGCGCGGCGCTGTACGCGGCCGAGCAGACCAGGCTGAACCAGGCGCGCGGGCGGTCCTGAGCGTCCCCGCCGGGTTGCTACACTTCTTGCTGCACCAGATCGCGCCATCACGGCTGGGTCTGGGCACGGGCCTTTAGCTCAGCTGGTAGAGCACCGCGTTTACACCGCGGTTGTCGTCGGTTCGATCCCGGCAGGGCCCACCATTCTCAGCACACCTGACCAGAGCCTCGATCGGAGCCCTGCGCCGCTAACAAACGGGCGGGCCGTCACCCGGTGATCGGGTCCTGGAGCTCGCTCGGCAGCCGGTCTATCCTGCCATCATGGCGTCCTCGTCGGAGAGCCCGGATGACCCGTCCCCCGCTGGCAACAGCAGTCCCGCCGTGATCCTCTGGTGGATCCCGGTGGGAGCAGGCGGGCACGTCGTCGTGCATACCAGCAGGTGCTGGGAATGGCTGCTGGCGCTGCGAGCACACAGGCGCCCCCGGCCCCTGTTCCATGCCGCGCTGGAGGTCTCGGACGGCGACCTCCAGTATGTGCTGGAGATGACTCCCGTGTGGGGGCAGCCGCCCGGACCGCGCGGGGTCATCGTCCGTGGGCCTGTGGGGCTGAGGTGGCTCGGTGCTTCCCGGTTCTTCCAGTACGAGGTTCGGTGCTGGGCGGGTGGCAGCATCCCTGACCGAGACTGGGCGGTCGGCCCGCCCGTGAGATTCCCGCTCACCTCTTCCGAGGTCCACGCGCTGATCACGCGGGTCCCTTTGGTTCCGCGGCTCACCTGGGGCCGGGATGCCTTCGGAATCGCAGACATGTGGAACTCCAACTCGCTGATCGCCTGGGTCCTGCAATCGAATGGAATCGACGCCCGCCGGCTCCTGCCACCGGGACGCGGGGATGCGCCGGGATGGCGAAGCGGCGTCGTCGCGGCGCTCTCCGACTCGGAGAGCCGACCTGGCGCTGACGCCAGGTCTGAGCCGTGAGCAGCGAGTGCGCGTGCTGAAGCTACCCTGTTCCTATGTCTTCGCATGCACGCACCACCGGCCGGATCTTTCTCGGCTCCGCTCTGACCTTCGCCGGGGTCTCGCATCTGGCCTGGGCTCGCAAGGAGTTCCGCGCCCAGGTGCCGGAATTCGTCCCGCTGGATCCCGACACCACCGTGCTGGCCTCGGGAGTGGCCGAGATCGGGCTGGGCACCGCGCTGTTGTTCTCGCGGAGGCACCGGCCGCTGGTCGGCAACGCCACCGGGGTATTCTTCGCCGCGGTGTTCCCCGGCAACATTGCGCAGTACCTGCACCAGCGAGACGGGTTCGGCCTGGACACTGATCGCAAGCGGCTGGTGCGGCTGTTCTTCCAGCCGGCACTGATCGGCCTGGCGGTATGGTCCACCCGCCGGGGAAACCCGCAGATCACCCTCTGACCTGCAGTTTCCTGGCATATCTTCTAGTCTGGTGAGACGACTGGACGAGCACCCTCAGGAAATTGGGCGAGAGGCTTCACCACTCGCCAGCGTGGTGGGCAAGTCCAGTGACAGGGCTCTTTCCAGGGGCAGCTAGGCGAGGAGAT
Source organism: Nesterenkonia sandarakina (assembly GCF_013410215.1). Lineage (NCBI taxonomy): Bacteria > Bacillati > Actinomycetota > Actinomycetes > Micrococcales > Micrococcaceae > Nesterenkonia > Nesterenkonia sandarakina. Next base: position 2,349,130 of record NZ_JACCFQ010000001.1, on the reverse strand, counting down.
CGACGGTGCATGCACTGCGTTGGGAAAGCCAGGATCCGGGCTCAGCGGATCTGGCTCAGAAGGTTTTGCAGCGCCCATTATTTGCGCACCTTGCCACAGCCTCCGGAGACGGTCCGCGGGACTCACCGGTGTGGTTCCTTTGGGAAGACGAGGCGCTCTGGATGCTCGGCAATTACGAAGCGGACTCTTTCCCTCGACGGGTCGAGGCCGATGATCGCTGCGCGGTCGGAGTCGTGGATTTCGACGTGGCCAAGGGTCGTGTGCTCCATGTGGGATTCCGCGGGACGGCGTCGCTCACCGCACACGATGCGGCGCGGGCCCGGCGTCTGCTCCGTCGCTACCTGGGTCCAGAGGAATCAGCCTGGGATCCGCGCTTCTCGGCAGTCCCTGGTGACCCGAGCTGGGTCCTGCTGCGGTTCCACCCTGAAACTGGGGTGGTCCGGGACCAGTCCTATCAGCGCTAGGGCCACCCGTGGAGGCGGAGGCAATCGCTGGGACGCGATGTGCGCGTGGATCAGCAGCTCAGCAGGGAAGCGGTGTCTAGCACGGTCGCGAACTCACCGTGGAGGTTGGTCGCCGTGACCATCGACAGCGTTTCGGCGGGCACGGTGCTCCCGTCGGGAGCTGTGCGGTCGAAGGTATGCGTGGCGTCGATGACGAAGTAGGTGTCGTAGCCGAGGTTCCCAGCCATTCGCGCGGTGGTCTCACAGCAGTGGTTGGTGGTGATGCCGCAGATCACCACCTGATCGATATCCTGCGCGCGCAGCCAGGCATCCAGATCCGGGCTGCCATAGAAGCTCGAGTTCACGCTCTTGCGCACCAAGAGGTCTGGGGCGCCGGAGAGGCAGTCTTTGAAGTCAGCACCAGGGCTTGCTGAGGCGAGTGGAGACTCCGGGTTCTCGGACTCGTGCTGGACGAACACGAGAGGCCAGTGGTTGTTCTGCCAATGCTCCACAAGGGTGGAGATGTTGGCCTCGCAGGCGGGGTTATCGCGTGGGCCCCAGAACGTGGAGGCGTCGAAGCCTCGTTGGACGTCGATGACGATCAGGGCCGGTCGATCCAAAAGTGTAGGGGTGGGCGACATGGTCCCAGCCTATCGAGTCCTCGGACCGTGGGGGCGCCGTCGGTGTTCCAGGTGAAGAGCGCGAGGTGCCAGAGTCCGGGTCCTCTGCGTGACGGGTCGATCAGACCGTGGGCGCCCATGCGCTCGAGTGCTTCTCGGACTCTCCAGGAGGAGGGGGATCCGCCGGCGGCGACCACATTCTGCCATTCCGCCGCGGCCTCTGCAGGGTCGATGCCGCACGCCCGGAGGGCCTGGTGATCGCGCAGGTCAGCGATGTGTCTGGCTTCGACATGGAATCGCAGCACTTCGCGATCGGGGTCGCCGGTGCGCGTATGGGAGATCATTGCGGCGGCAACACCGGCCGGGGACGAGCTGAGGTAGAGCGTGGGCACCCCGGGGCGTGAATACCGACCCGCAGCCCGAGAGCCCGCCAGCGCCGCCTCGCGGTGAGCCGGGAGGACGGCTCGGAAGAAGGTGCCCGCCACCGTGCGCATCAACCCGCCCTCTGATCGGACCACCGGGTCCTCTTGGACCATCGCCCCTCCCGCATGTCTGGTCGGCGGACACCGTCGCCGCTGGTGATTCCTTTCTTGCATCGCAAGGGCCCACAATCTCACTCAAGAGAGTCTGATCCGCGCGTCGGTTCTGCGTCTATGTCCTCTTCTATGTCCTCGGGGTGTTCCCGCGAGCCGCTGGGGTGACCCGGGCCAGAAGGCGCACGGGGCGCAGATCGGGGGGCGGATCAGTGCGAAGTCGGGCATGAGTCTCCACGTCGTAGCGCGCCGGCCCGTACCGCAGCTTCTGCCGCTCGAGTCCCTCCCGAAGGAATCCGGCGCGCAGAGCAACTGCGCACGACGCCGGGTTGTTCACCCGATGCCCCAGTTCCAGTCGGAAGAGACCGTCCTTGAAGGCGTCATCCGCGACAGCAGCGAGCGCGCGGGAGGCATGACCGTAGCCACGTGCTTCGGCAGCGAGCCAATAATGCACCCAGGCGGTACCGTGACGCCGTTCAATCGCCGCAAGTCCAACATTGCCGACCGCTGAACCGTCCGCGACCACGGCCCAGTTGCGCGAAGACTCCGTGCACAGCAGGTGCTCGCTGATATGGCCACGGGCGAGGTCGACCGTGGCGAGGTCGGCTCCCCCGAGCTGCAGGTTGAGGTCTGGGCTGTGCCGGTACGCCTCGTGGAGAGCGGCAGCGTCGTCCTCGCGCCACGGACGCAGTTCAAGCCTCATGATCGCCTCCGAGCGCCACCAGCGGGTTGTTCGGGCTCATCAGCTGATGGGCCAGTTGGCCGAGTTCACGCAGCCGAGCTCCCACGGGTCTAACAACCCTCGGCGGTGTGGAAATTTTGTACGTCTCGGAGTAACGAACCGACCCCGGTGGATTCGCAATTGGAGCCGATCAGGTAGAGATAAAGCCCCACCGTCACGGCCACGCTCAACAGAGCGAGGAACCAGGCAAAAGGCCTGGCACCTCGCTGGCGACGCGTCGGTTGTTGCGGTGCTGCCATGTGACCTACCCCTATGAGCAAAGGAAAGCTGTACGGAGGCCGGATCAGTCGTTGGTCGGGTCTGCCCAGATCGTCTGGTGCTTCTCCTGTCGGGTGGGAATCGCCAGGAGGACCAGCAGCAGGATCGGGCCGACGACCGGGATGAAGCCCAGGAAGTAGAACGGACCGGGGAAGCCGGCATCGTGGAGGCGCCGCCAGATCAGTGCCAAGGTGGGAATCAGCAGCGCCAGAGCCACGGCCAGGTTGACCAGGCTCACCGCCATCAGGGCCACGGCGGCCCCACCCTCCGCCTCGAATCCAGCACTCATCCCGGTGTTGTAGGTGTCCATATTCGGTGAGTTCTCCATAAGGCTCGCGAAGACCACCCCGTAGATCCCGCCGAGCACCATGTAGAGCACGAACTGGGCCAGAGCAACCCACCAGTATTCACTCCTGGAGGCGTACCCCTTGAAGCGAGCGTACTTCTTGAAGAACCGAGAAATCGCTTGGCCCATCCCGGCCCCGTACAGCGGCTGGCTCAGGCCCGTACGGGGCACCCCGACGTCTGAATATGTCATCTTCTACGATCCCGTCCTGGACATGATGATTGTTGATTAACGGTGCGCGAATCGTATTGTTCACGACTAATGCCAAAGACATTACCCGCCGTGACGCGCCACACCAACCCCTGGACCTGCGGCGATGCAACCATTGGGGCCCAAGCACCCCCGCAGCGCTTGAGGAATTCCAAACACACCCGCTCGGTTCCCATCGGAGAAGTCCACACTTGCGCAAGCGCTGCGGGCACCGTTTCAGCTACCACTGCTGGGGACAGTGAGGAGCCTGATGCTGATGCCCCTGATGGTGGGCATGCCGGTGTTCGCTGTAGATGTGGCAGCCCTGTGGAGCTTGCTGGGGTACCTGATCCACGGGCTGGTCCTGGGGCTGACGGCGGTGGTGGTCCTGAACCGGGCCAGGTAGCCGCGGTTCAAGACCATCACCACCCCGGTCCTAACGTCCGCCGCTGAGCTTGCGATGGCGCTGCTGGACGCCCGCCGTCCCATAGGGATAGTCCTCGATCTCAGGCGCGCTTGCGGCAGTCAGCTGCTCCAGCTGCTCGGTGCTCAGCTCCAGCGAGTCCGCGGCCAGGTTGTCCTGAAGCTGCTCCAGAGTACGGACCCCAAGGATGACCGATGTGACGGCGGGCTGGGCCTTCAACCAGGCCAGGGACACCTGCGAGGCGGAGGCACCGTGCTCCTGGGCCACGGCGGAGACCGCATCGATAATTCGCCAGGTGCGCTCCTCGGCGTTGCGCTTCTCCCACGCCTCCATGCCGCGCTGCGGGTTCTCGCCCAGACGGGTCGCTCCGGTGGGTGCTTGGTCTCGACGGTACTTCCCGCTCAGCCACCCGCCGCCCAGCGGTGACCACGGCAGGAGGCCGAGTCCGGCGTCGAGGGCTGCCGGGACGATCTCCTGTTCGATGCCCCGGACCAGCAGGTTGTACTGCGGCTGCAGGGTCACCGGGAGAGACCAGCCATGCCGCTCAGCCAGGTGGACCGCCTTCGTCAGCTGCCACCCCGTGAAGTTGGAGAATCCGTAATACCCGATCTTCCCTGCGGTGACGGCGTCGTCGAGGAAGCGCAGCGTCTCATCCAGCGGAGTGATCGCATCCCAGGCGTGCAGCTGGTACAGGTCGATGTGCTCGACTCCGAGCCGCCGCAGGGAAGCATCCAGGGCGGCACGCAGATGCCGGCGTGAGGTGCCTAGATCATTGGGACCCTGCCCCATGGGGAACCTGCCCTTGGTCGCCAGGACCACCTGCTGAGCCTCGCTGGGATGTGCGGCCAGCCACCGCCCGATGATCTCCTCACTGGTGCCGGCCGTGTAGACGTCGGCGGTGTCGATGAAATTTCCGCCTGCCGCGACATAGGCATCGAGGAGAGCGTGCGACGTCGCCTCGTCGGCCTCCGCGCCGAAGGTCATCGTGCCCAGCGCCTGAGCAGAGACCACTGCACCGCTGCGTCCCAATGTTCGGTAGGTCAGATCGGTCTGAGTCATGCCACATCCTTAGAAGAGTGTGCGTATCGCCGAACCGAGATGCCCGGCGAGCTGAGTGCGTACCCGGTAGTTGAGTTTCGCAACTCTCTGACTGCAACAGTCACTCCCGATCAGAGACAGAGCGTTGCCTGAGCAGACCCTGGGAACCTCAGATTCCTGCAGACTACGGCGCTGGCCTGTGTGCACGGAGTTGTGCGTGCCCGGCGAGTGGGCCGCTCTTGAGACTCTGGGCCCAGGTACCTAGGTTGTTGCCTATTCGCCACCTCGGGAAGCGAGCAGCATGTGAGCCAGAAGATCGACTTCAAGAAGAGTCTGCGCGGCTACCAGGCCCCGACCGGGAAATACCAGATCGTGGACATCCCCGACCGGCGTTACCTGATGATCGATGGACAGGGCGATCCGAACACCTCCGAGGAGTACCCAGCCTCGTTGGCAGCCCTGTACCCCGTGGCGTACGCGCTGAAGTTCGCCAGCAAACGCGAGCTGGACCGCGATTACGTGGTCCCGCCCTTGGAGGGATTGTGGTGGGCCGAGGACATGAGCGTGTTCACCAGTTCCCGGGACACCTCGAAATGGCAGTGGACACTCATGCTCTTGGTACCGGACTGGATCGATGACGAGAGCATCTTTGCCGCGATCGCAGCAGTTCGGGCGAAGTCTTCTCCGCAGCGTCTTGATGCCCTGCGCCTGGAGACCCTCGTCGAGGGTCGGTGTGTGCAGACTCTGCATCTTGGGCCCTTCGAAGAGGAGGCCAGAACCCTCGAACCGATGCACCGGGACTTCATACCGAGCCACGGCTTGGAGCCCACCGGCAAGCATCATGAGATCTATCTCAGCGACCCTCGCAGGACCGCGGCGAGGAAGCTGCGCACCATCCTCCGGCAACCGGTCGGGCAGGCGAAACCCCGGGGCCTCCAACCCGGCGCGGCACCGCCGGAAGTGCCCCCGCGGGCCTGAATAGGTCATATGTCTGGCCCTTTTTGATTGCACGGATCGGGCTTACCGTGGAGGCATGGAGCGGCCCGATCGGGCGGCTGAACCCAGGAGGTTGTTGGTCATGACTACCCAAGTCTCGGAATGCAGCGTCGAAGCCTGCTCGTTCAATGATCATTCCCACTGCAATGCGGCTGCCATCACGGTGGGCGGGCAAGAGGACCACGCCTCCTGCGCCACATTCATCGACATCGGTGTCCACGGCGGACTGCCCAAGGTGCTTGCCGGTGTCGGAGCCTGCCAGCGCAGCGAGTGCGTCCACAACGATCACCTGATGTGCAACGCCTCCGAGGTGCGGGTCGGGCCCGGACTCGACGACGCAGACTGCCTCACCTACAGCCACCGCTGAGCTCCGATCCTTTCCCTTCGCACCCAGACCGCGCCGGGCCCGCCGGGGTCCAATCGACGAGTCTTACGTCCGCCGGTGTTCAGCCCACCAGAACATTGGCGAAGACCTGCCAGGCCAGCAGGCTCTTCGCGATCAGACTGAGCACGATGTAGGTGCGCTCCCCCGTCAGGTAGTTCCTCCACCGGCCGACCTGCCGGTACTGCAGCCACTGGTTGACGGCGAAGCTGTTGAAGAACAGGAACAGTGACACGATGATGCCGTAGACGAATCCCGGCGGTCCTTCCCCACCTTCGATGCCGACGTTGACGATCAGGTAGACCGCCGCGGCCAGCCACGGGCCGATGCCCGCGATGCAGCCGAACCAGAACGGCGTCCACCACGCGCTCCCGCCACGGATCGACCCTCCGGAGGCGCCATGCATCAGTCCGTTGTTGCTCATCTCCATCAGCCAGCCGAAAAGGATCATGGCCACGTTGGCCAGACCCAGCCCGATCAGCGCGGCAATGTCGGAGATGCCCAGCAGCAGGCTGATCAGCAGGATCATCAGGGTGGAGGACAGGCTGTACTCCACCCAGCGGAACCGGTTGCGCCCCTTCGAGAGCTCGCCGATGTAGCGCCGGAAACCCCACGGTGAGGCGATCAGGAAGTGGAAGAGGGCGGAGAGCAGCAGGAAGGAGGCCGTGGCGTATCCCAGCGGGACGTCGAAGACGACATTCGCCGAGCCCTGGGACACCGGCGTCCCGGGTGGACCGTTCAGCGCAAAGGTCGAGACCTGCAGGCTGAAGTCGTTGCTGAGGGCGACCATCGCCGATCCCGAGACGAGATGCAAGACCCCCATGATGAGATTGAAGCTGCGCAGCCGACGAGCGGAGCGGCGCGGCACGTCAACGGATGCGGTGTGCAGCTCTAACGGATAGGCGCTCATGTACACCAGTGTCCTCCCGGCCCTACGCCGCTGACCAGGGTCCTTCGGCTCACCGACCTGCAGGGCTACGCTGTGTCCTGTGCGTACTCCCTCTGATGCCCCGTCGGCCCGGCGAATCGTGCTCTCAGGGGTGCTGTTCGGTTGCGGGATCGCCGCGTCGATGATCGACCTGTTCATCTTTCACCTGGCGCTGCAGTGGCACCACTTCTATGACCTCTCGACCACCGAGGTCGCGCTCACCGCGGACGGGTTCTTCCACGCCTTCGGCTGGTTCATCACCATCTGGGGTCTGTTCCTGCTCGCTGACATCCGACGCCGCGCGGCAGTCCCGTGGACGCGCTGGACCGGGGCGGTGCTCACCGGGGTCGGGTTCTTCCAGCTCCTCGACGGGGTGCTCAGTCATAAGGTGCTGGGGATCCACCAGATCCGCTACGGGGTGGACCTGTTCCTCTATGACCTGGCCTGGATCGGCTCAGCCGTGGCGCTGCTGCTGATCGGGCTGCTGATCCTGCGCCGCACCCGTCCAGCGCAGGTCCCGGCGTGAGCCCCACACCCGCGCTGCCTCCAACCGGCTGATGGATCATCACGGAGAACCCCTGGAGGGTCTTGGACCGCAGGCGGCGGACCCGCTGATCTGGGCAGGGCTCGACGTCGTCGTGGTCCTGCTTCTTCTGGTCGCTGCGCTCGCTCACGCGGCCGGGCTGTGGGCCGCGCGTTCTCGGAGCCCTTGGCCGCGGCACCGCAGCCTCCTCTTCTACCTCGGGCTGATCTGCGCCGCCGCCGGGCTGCTCGGGCCGATACCAGCCGCGGCGCACAGCAGCTTCACCGCGCATATGCTCGGACATCTGTTCCTGGGCATGGTCGCACCTGTGCTGCTGGTCCGCAGCGCACCGGTCACGTTGGCGCTGCGCGCTCTGCCGGTCCACGCCGCTCGGGTGCTGACCCGGGTTCTGCGCAGCCCTGGGGTCCGGGTGGTCAGCCATCCGATCACCGCCGGCGCACTGAACGCGGGTGGGCTCTGGCTGCTCTACACCACGGACCTCTACCAGGTCATGCACGTCTCCCCGCTGGCCTACGCCGTGGTCCATCTGCACATCTTCGCTGCGGGATACCTCTTCACCGCTTCAGTGGTCGGGGTGGACCCTGACCCGCACCGGGCCTCGATGCCGATGCGATCAGCAGTGCTGATCCTCTTCATCGCGGCGCATTCGGCCCTGGCCAAGTGGCTCTACGCGCACCCGCCGCAGGGGGTGGAAACCGGTGACGGGCAGGCCGGCGCCCAGCTGATGTACTACGGCGGGGACGCCGTTGACCTCGCCGTGCTGGTGCTGCTCTTTGCCGGCTGGTACTCCGCGACGCGTCCCCGCGCTGCGCCGCGGCCGGTGCTCAGCCGGGGGTGACTATGCGTTCCCGCGGACCGCGATCACTCGCGGCGCAGCAGGATCCGCTCAGTGCGGCAGGGCCGTACTCAGCAGTGCTGCAGTCAACAGTGCCGCAGTCACCAGTGCTTCACTCACCCCGCAGGGGTCTCGCCCAGCGCTGCCAGCGCCGCCTGCAGTCGCCGCTCGGCGTCCTCGGCGACCTCCCGAACCGCGGGCGCACCGCTGAGCTGGACCATGGTCTGCGGGTCGATCGCGTCGACCACGCTGGTCTGCGCGTCGGCTCCGCGCCGGACCACCACGTTGCACGGCAGCAGCGCCCCGAGCTCGGGCTCAGCTGCCAGCGCCCTGCTGGCCAAGGTCGGGTTGCAGGCGCCAAGGATGATGTAGTCCCCCACGGCCTCGCCGGACTCAGCACCGAGCTTCTTGGTGAAGGTGGCTTTGACATCGATCTCCGTCAAGATCCCGAAGCCCTGCTCGGCGAGCGCCGCCCGGGTCGCCTCCACTGCGTGCTCGTAGGACATCGGGACGGTGATGCTGTGCGTGTAGCTCATGGAGTGCTCCCTCGGATCGCGGCAATCGGCGTCACTCCCAGCATGACATGGCGGGCTCCCCGCAGCGATGAGCTGCCCTGCCCGCCCGCCCCGGGGGCGACACGCCCGGCTATGCAGCAGTTAGCCCAGAAGGTGAGCTCGGTCGGGTTCTGCGGAAGACTAGACGCGAGAGAACCATCCACCGGATGAGAGAACCGCTCGATGAGAGACCCTCATACCGGCCAGAGAAAGGTGCCACTGTGAGTGATCAGAACCCAAGAGACTTCTGGGAAACCCGTTACGCCGACGCCGACCGCGTCTGGTCCGGTCGGGTCAATCCGACGCTGAGTTCACTGGTCGCGGACCTTCCTGCTGGACGGGCGCTGGACCTCGGCTGCGGGGAGGGCGGCGATGTCCTCTGGCTGGCCGCTCGGGGCTGGCACGCGATGGGAGTAGACATCTCGGACACGGCCGTGGCCCGAGCCCGGGCAGCCGCGCAGACCCAGGATCTCACGGAGGGCAGCGCTGAGTTCCGCACCGCGGAGCTCCCGGATGGAATGCCCGAGGGCCCCTTCGACCTGATCACCGCCTCCTTCCTGCAGTCCCCCGTGGCGTTGGATCGGGAACGGATACTGCGGGCAGCGGCAGCGAGGGTCGCAGTGGGCGGGCACCTGCTGGTGATCTCCCACGCGGCCCCGCCGCCCTGGTCCGCGCATCAGCACGGACCCGAGGAGATGCCCACCCTCGACGGCGACCTGGCCGCCCTGGCTCCCCGGGAGGCGTGGGACGTGCCGGTCGGTCAGCTGCGGACCCGGTCGGCGGCGGGCCCGCACGGCGAAGCTGCCACCCTGGAGGATCTGGTCATCCTGGCTCAGAGGTTGCGCTAAGCGGCGGTCCCGGGAGTCGGGACGGTGAGGATCTCGGCCCCGTCCTCGGTGATGGCGATGGTGTGCTCGCTGTGCGCGGTTCGGGCTCCGGTGGCGCTGCGCAGCGTCCATCCATCGGGGTCGGTGCGCAGCTCATCGGTGTCTGCCATGATCCACGGTTCCAGCGCGAGCAGCAGACCCGGCTGGAGCTTGTACCCGCGGCCGGCGCGGCCGGTGTTCACGATGTGCGGGTCCTGGTGCATGGTCGAGCCCACCCCGTGACCGCCGAACTGGGTGTTGATCGGATACCCGGCTTCGCTGAGCACCGAGCCGATCGCGTGGGAGAGGTCCCCGATGCGGGCACCTGGGCCTGCCGCAGCGATCCCCGCCGCCAGCGCCCGCTCGGTGGTCTGGATCATCGCCAGGCTCTCGGGGTGCGCGGTGTCCCCGATGAGGAAGCTGATCGCTGAGTCCGCGACGACCCCGTCCAGGGACACGGCGAGGTCAAGGGTGAGCAGGTCGCCGTCGGCCAAGGTGTAGTCGTGGGGCTTGCCATGCAGGACGGCGTCGTTCACCGAGGTGCAGATGTAGTGACCGAACGGACCCCGCCCGAAGGATGGCTCATAGGCGACGTAGCAGGAGGCGGCCCGAGCCTCGAAGATCATCTCCCTGGTCCAGGCATCGATCTCCAGCAGGTTGGTGCCCACAGTGGCGCGACGCTTCATGGACTGCAGGATGTCCGCGACCAAGGCTCCGGTGACGCGGGCCCGGGCCAGTGACGCAGCGCTGAGGATCTCGATCATGAGGTTCCTTCTGCGGCGGCGATCCGACGGTTGTGCAGGTAGTTCCGCAGACACCCGGGCAGCGCCCCGATCACGATCACAAGCGGACCCATGGCGCGGCCGTACGCGTCGCTGAAGATCCATGCGCTGACCAGGAACAAGATGAACGCCAGCAGCCGCACCATCGCGACCTGCGGAGGGTTGTTCGGCGGCTTTCCGAAGAAGAACGGCAGCCGCGAGTCGGGATTCACACTCCGGAGCATGTCGAAGGACGCGGTGAACAGCACTGCTGCCACAACCCACAGAACGATCGCGATGAGCTCCATCGGATCATTCCACCCTCCAGGGGTGCTCCCGTCAATCTTCCGCACAACAAGCGTGGCGCCCCTGGGCCCTCGTAGAGTGGCCCAAGGACTCCCCCCCATCTCAGCCTCGGAGGTCGACAGAGCGTGAGCACCGAATCCACGCACGCACCCGCGCTGGAGGCCGAACAGGAAGCGGCGGCGGAACGTCTGGCCGCCCGGCTCGACCGTCCCATGGGCCTGCTCGGCGTGGCCTTCCTGTTCGTCTTCCTCGGTCAGATGCTGGTCACCGAACCGGGTTGGAGCCGCGCGCTGAGCATTGCTGGCTGGGTGTTCTGGAGCGTCTTCGTGGCCGAGTTCCTGCTCCGCGCGTATATCGCCGGCTTCCAGAGGGCTTTCTGGCGGCGCAACTGGTGGCAGGTGATCTTCCTGCTGGTGCCCTTCCTGCGGTTTGTCCGGGCTCTGCAGGCGGTGCGGGTGCTGCGCGTGGCGCGGGTCGCCCGAGTGGGCGGGATCCTCTCCGCAGGGGTGCGCGGCTCGCGCTCCGCCGGGAGGCTGCTCTCCAGTCGCATCGGGTGGCTCGCCGCAGTGACTCTCGTGGTGATCCTGGCGGCCAGTCAGCTGCTCTACGCCTTCGAGGCTCACACCGACTACTCCACCGCACTCTACGAGGCGGCCCTGGCCACGGTCACCGGAACCGGCATCACCACGGAGGACCCGTTCTCAAAGGGCGTGCAGCTGGTGTTGGCGGTGTACTCCGTGGGCGTCTTCGCCACACTCGCCGGGTCCGTGGGCGCGTTCTTCCTGCGCGGCGCGGACCCGGTGGCCAGCACCTCGAAGGACAGCACCTCGGAGGACAGCACCTCAGAGGACCATCAGCCCGAGCCGGTGCAGACTTCGGACCATTCCGGCGGGCCAGAGCCGGTCCGGGTCAGTGGGGAGCGCTCCCACTGAGGTCCTGGTAGGCCGCCGGCTGCAGAGACTCACCGTCGGCGCTGAGGGTCTCGGCACCGGGCACCCGATCCGTGTTCTGCGCGCTGACGGCGAGCCAGCCGCCGTCGTCGTTCTCTGCTGCTTTCCGCTGCCGCTGTACGGTGAAGCTCAGGACTCCCTGTCTGGCGCCGGCGCTGGTCTCGCCATCTTCCCCGGGGGCCGGGGTCTGGCCGGTGAGCGTCCACAGCGCGTGGACGACGGCGACGCTCTCCCCCAGCTCGCGGACCCGGATCTGCTCGAGCTGCATCTGCGAGCCGCCGAAGATCCGACGGAACCCGTAGTCATGCGCGGCGCGGATCCGGATCCGGCTGTTCCACCAGAGACCCACCACGTTCACGAAGTCCGCGTCCTCGACGAACAGCGCCGCCAGGGCCTCGGCGTCGGCGTTGTTCCAGGCCCGGGCAAAGCCCTCGGCGATACCTTCGGGGTGGTTGAGCTGGTCCGCGGTCCCCGGCTCCTCGGTGAGATCGGATGGATCCTGCATGGTCATGGTCGGCTCCACGGGAGGTGGGGTCCGGCGCAGGCGCGATGCTCCACCACTGCGCGGACGGAAGGCTAAGGGTCATTCCCAGAGGGTGGGCGCGGGATCCAGGAGCTGGGGTCCGTTGTTGCGCACGTTGCCGACTGCCGGGTCCACCTCATAGACCTCCCAACCTGCGGCGACCGACGGGACTTCGCCTCGCAGCCGCTCCAACAGGACTTCAAGCTCCTGAAGGCTTCTCTCTCCCGGGTGGATCCAGTCGGCCGCGAAATCCTTGGTCATCGCCAGCGGGATACGGTCATGCAGCGCGCCGAGCTCGCTGAGCACCCCGTCCTCGGAGACCTCCGGCGAGGGTCCGGTGAGGATGGTGCAGGAGAGGATCCAGGGCTCGGGCTCGCCACGGGCCTCGGCGTCCTTGTCCTTCCACCATTCGTAGAGTCCGGCGAAGATCAACGGGGACCCGTCGGCGGCGTGGATGGCGTGCGGGCGCTTCTTTGCTCCGCCAGCCTTCCACTCGTAGTAGGCCTCAGCGGGGACCGCACAGCGCCGCGCCTTGGCCGCCGACCGGAAGCTCGGTTTAGAGGCCACCGTCTCGGAGCGGGCGTTGAAGGTCCGGGAGCTGAAGGTCATGTCCTTGGCCCAGATCGGCAGCAGGCCCCAGCGGGCGGGGTGGAGTTCGCGCAGCAGCTCCCCGGCGTCGTCATAGCGTTCCACCAGGATCGGCACCGTGGAGGTCGGGGCGATGTTCCAGTTGGGTGCCAGCTCGAAGGCCGGGGGCTGGACGGGGCCAAGGCGCGCCCGGTTCAGATCATCGGCCAGATCCCCGGTGTCCTTGGCCATGACGTAGCGTCCACACATGATGTGAGCTTGGCAGATGCCGGGTCACAGGGCAATCGTCGTGGATCCCCTCGGGTGGCTTAGGCTCGCCGTCTCAACGCCGAGCGGAGCCGGGGTTTGCGCGCCTCAGGGCGAGAGCGCAGCCAGCGAATCCGGCGGTCAGAGTCCCCAGGATGACGGCCGCCCAGATCTGCGCCGACGATGGGGCGTCGAAGAGCTGCGGGATCAGCAACATCAGGGCCGAAGCCGTAAGCGCCAGCCCGAAGATGACAGCGACGATGACGATCTGTGCCGGAGTCTTTTCACTCATCTGCCCCATTCTGCGCGGAGCCCACGGGTCCCACAAGGAGCGTCCTCCATCTGAGGAGGAAGTACCGTCACAGGCATCGGAGGTCAACCAGCCTCGGACAAGCCCCTCACGGCGGCGACGGGGGCCCGTTCGTCGCACCGCTTTGCCATGTCCCATCCGTATTTCCGTCCATAGCCATGGGACTTGGCACAGAGGTGCGACAGAGCCGGGCAGGGGTGTGCGGAAGAGCCGGGGCAGCCTGAACAGCCGGCCCGTCGAGATCGGGGGCGTCTATTCGCCGACGACGCCGGGGGCACCTTCGGCGATCTCGGTGAGAGCAGCCAGATGGGCGTCCAGCGCCTTGTTGCCCTCTGCAGTGAGCCCGACCCAGGTGAGCCGGCGGGCGTCCAGCCTGGCTGAGACCTTTTCGCACAGATCCCACCCACAGCGAAGGTGACGCGGATGAGCGTAGCCTGGGCGCAGGTTACGGTGACCCTATGTGGGAACCGGATTCGCAGGCATTCGCCCCGGTCAAGGCCGCAGAGCTGGCTCTGTTGTCATCGGCCGTGAGACAGGACGACGACGAGCTCTCCAGGCTGCTTTCGACCGATTTCGCGGAGATCGGCCGCTGGGGCAGGCGCTGGACCGCTGCGGAGTTGGCCGAAAGTCTGCGTCGGGAGGCCCCGCGGGAGGACCCGCAGACCTCAGAGTGGTTGTTCAACCGACTCAGCCCCGAGCTCGTCCTGGTGAACTACCGGATCCACGGCTCCGCAGACGACAGCCGCCACACATCCCTCTGGGAGGTCCCGGACCTGGTGTTGAGGTTTCATCAGGGAACGTTCATCTCGGAGAGCTGATCTTCGCCTGCCAGCCCGGGTCCCCGGGAGCCGCACCTGCGCGTCACAGATCGCCCCAGACACTCGCAGCCATATACCTTTGAAACTGCGAAAAACGCAGACCAGAGGCTTTTGGGCATCTGAGCACTGATGCTTCGACCACACCTGGACAAGACCAAGGCCCCTTTCACCACGCAAGTGGCAGAAATCGACCAGCAGCCCGCAGAGCTGACTCATTACGACGCGCGAAGAACCGGTATCCCCACATGACATCCGCCACACCCGATACGAAATCTGCCTTCCTGAATTTCGTGGCGGCCGAGTTTCGTAAACGCGGCTCCCAGCATCGACGCGACCTGTCGAACAAGACCTACGTGCACCGGCTGCTCTCGGAGAAGACCCTCGGCGGAGAACGCATTGGACTGCCTCAGCAGTACGCAGTGCTGAGCTCCACCGCGGAGATCACCCCGGAGCTGCTGGGTGAGCGCATCGCGCTGAAGTTCGCCAATGGCTGGTCGGCCAAGGGTGTGATGCTGCTGGAACGCCGCGGCGATGATCGCTACTACGACCACATGGCCAAGCGTGAATGGACCCTCGAAGGGATCCGCGAGAAGCAGGACGCGGTGGCGGCCAAGTTTCCCGGGAAGAAGGCCGAATGGATCGTGGAAGAGCTGCTCCGCGGGATGCAGCCCGGCGCGGTGCCCTTCGACTACAAGTTCTATATGTTCCAGGGCCAGATCGGGATGGTCGCCCAGATCGACCGGAACTTCTCACCTCCACGGATGGTGAAACTCGATGGCGATCTGAAGCCGTTCGTCCCCGGGCGGGACTATAAGTTCCGTCCCTCAGACATCCAGCCCGGCGTCCCCGTGGTCCCGCGCTCGGCGGTGATGCTCTCCCGGTGGGCGATCGAACTCGCCAAGATGACCGACGCGCCGTTCGTGCGCGTGGACCTCTACGACACAGAAGACGGACCCTACTTCGGTGAGTTCACGTTCTCCTCGGGAGCGGAGTTCAAGAAGACCGTCACCTACAGCGACGAGGTGCTCGACTACTTCGATGCCTTGTTCGCCGACGCGGAGAAGACCCTTCGGGGGGAGGTCGTGGAACCACCGCAGAACTGGAGCACCTTGCTGCAGTCCACCGACGCTGAGGTGCTGGCCTCACACCCCCGGATCAGTCGCGCGCGCTATCAGCGCATCGCCGACTTCCTCTATACCCGTGGCAGTTTCGGCGGATTTCAACTGGCGCGCGCTCAGGAGAAGCTGCTGGAAGAGGGCGGAGATGCTGCGGTCAATGAGTACCTTGCCCAGGCGCATAAGTCAGCAGGACGCCGGGCTTTGGCTCGACGACCTCAGATCCCTTCCGCTCTGTACAAGGTCACGCGGCGAGTCAAGAGAAGGCTCCGCAGATAGTCGATAGCAGCTCCGGCCGCACCCCGGAGAGGATATGCCGATCTCGTCGAGGCATATCTTCACACCAGGGAGATCTATAGGGTTGGAACAATGACACATTCCACAGCACAGACGATCTCCGAGGTCGGCCTGAGCCGGCGCGTGTGGATCCCGCTGTTCGTGCTCCTGGTCTTCGGCGCGCTGCCGGCACTCCTCTTCGCCCCCATCGGGGTCGGCATCAGCGTGCTCGCTCTGGTGGCGGTGATCGGCGCCGCCGTCGCGTTCTCTCGGGTCAGGATCATCGCCAGTGATACGGACCTGAGCGCCCGGTGCATGGGAATCTTCCATGTGAGCTTCGCCT
Organism: Nesterenkonia sandarakina; assembly: GCF_013410215.1. Classification (NCBI taxonomy): domain Bacteria; kingdom Bacillati; phylum Actinomycetota; class Actinomycetes; order Micrococcales; family Micrococcaceae; genus Nesterenkonia; species Nesterenkonia sandarakina. The sequence goes on along the minus strand of NZ_JACCFQ010000001.1, from coordinate 2,333,196 downwards.
GGGATGAGATCCTCTCGGTCGAGGAGGGCCCCGATACCGGGGTCCTGGAAGGGGCCGGTTATCGGATTCTCCCCGGTGGAAAAGTGGGCCTCCTGGTCGGTGGTCCAAGCGTCGAGGTCCGTGATGCACGCAAGACCTATCTGCTCAGCGTCAGCGATTCACAGCAGGCCGTGCAGCAGATTCGCCGGCACCTCTCGGATGCGAGGCCCTGAGGGCGACTCCCCGGTGAGTCCAGCGCCTCAGGCCTTCCGCCCTCGCGGCGCATCAGGATCAGCAGGAGATTCACGGCGCCGTTGCTGGACGAGCTCCTTGGTCCGCAGCAGCCGCAGCACCGTCACCAGCGCAATCCCACCGAGGATGTTGAACAGCAGGGTATAGCTGAACCAGCCCAGCCACTCCAGGAACGAGATGTCCGCACCCGTCTGGATCGCGCCGAAGATCAGCAGCGAATCCAAGACCGAGTGGAACAGCTGCAGACCTGCGAGCAGGAAGCCTCCGACGACGGCCGCCATGATCCGGGCGATATCGGCATCCGTGCCCTGCTGCATCCGCGTCATCAGCGTGATGGTGCTGCCACCGAGGATGGCCAGGCAGATCGTCTGCAGGGAGAACGGCGCGTCGATGAAGTGTGCGGCGGACTCGCGCACTGTGGACTCCCACTCCGGGAAGGCCTGCATCACCAGCCACATGAACAGCCACCCACCGGCCAGGTTCGCCACCAGGGTCCCGCCCCAGAGCTTGCCCAGTTGGCCGATGCTGCCCTCCCGCGAGACCACGGCTGCGACCGGCATCAGAAAGTCCTCGGTGAATAGTTCACTGTGCGCCAACAGGATCGCGATCAGCCCGACGCTGAACGCGAGACCTGCCAACAGGTGATTGTCGGTCTCATGCAGCACGGCCAGGTAGGCCATCACGCCGAGCCCGACTTCCATGCCGCCGAAGAACCCCGTGATCAACATGGCCCGGAAGGTGCGGTGGAGACGCTCTGCACCCTCGGTCACCGTGTTGTCGAAGGAATGCTGCAGGGCCTCTTCCACCGGGGTGTCATTCTCACCGAGTTCTCGACGACGTTCCTCGCTCATGTGCCTGATCTCCGAGCTTGTAGGGTCCTGCACCTGGTAGCTGCGAGTCTAGGACCCGCGACGGCACGGTCTACCATCTCTCGGGCCTCACCGGTTCTCAGGCGTACCGGATGCTGAGCGGCGTGGGATGCCGGGGGTTCCTCCCCCGGGTGACCGCCACGTCCGATTCCCGCTAGCTTTCCGCCCCGGTGAAAGGTGGAATAGAGGCATGGACCAGGAGGACGAGTTTCAGCGCCGCTACCGGGCCGTGATGTCTCGGGATCGCCGCTTCGACGGGCAGTTCTTCACCGCTGTGTCCTCCACGATGATCTACTGCCGCCCATCCTGCCCGGCGCAGACCCCTCAGCCGCAGAATGTCACCTTCTACTCCACCTCCGCCGCCGCACATGAGAACGGATACCGGGCCTGCAAACGCTGCCTCCCCGAGGCAGCCCCAGGCACCCCGGAGTGGAACATCCGACAGGACCTGGCCGGGCGGGCCATGCGACTGATCCGGGAAGGCACCATGAACGACGGCGGCGTGGCCGCCCTGAGTGCGACATTGGGCTACAGCAGCCGGCACCTGCACCGGACGCTGCGTGCTGAACTAGGCGCCGGTCCGCTGGCCCTTGCCCGTGCCCACCGGGTCCACCTGGCGCGGAGTCTGTTGGTCAGCACGTCTCTGCCGATCACCGAGATCGCCTTCGCCTCCGGGTTCTCCTCGGTCCGCCAGTTCAACGACACCGCCCGCACCGTCTTAGGTGCAGCACCGGGTGAGATCCGTCGGCGGGCACATCGCGCTGGCGTGCCCGCAGGACCCCCTGGGCCCGGCACCACGGAGTCCTCGCCAGGTCAGCCCTTCGCGCTGCGCCTGGACCTGCCGGTGCGGGCCCCGTTCAATGCGATCGAAGTCTTCAGATTCCTCGCCGAGCGCGTGATCCCGGGCGTGGAGGCCGTCCAGTTCCACGAAGAGACGCTGGTCTACGCGCGGACCCTGCGGCTGGCCCATGGCCCGGCCGCGATCCAGGTCACCGCGACTCCAGTCCAGACCTCCCCGGCTCAGCGCAGACCGTCACCGGGCCCGGCACTCTCACCAGAGCCAGCACCAGCGACCGTGCCCTCAGCAGTCCCCGCCGGGCAGGAACCAGCGCCGCGAAGCCTGGACTGGCAGCTGCACCTGGAGTGCGAGCTCAGCGCCTGGACGGACATTCCGGTCGCCGTCGCCGTGGCGCGGCGGCTCTTCGATCTCGACGCAGACCCGCTCGCTGTCCAGGACGCCCTCTCCGTTGACCCCGTGCTGGCTCCCCTGGTCGCCCGGGCCCCGGGACTGCGCATCCCGGGCACCGCAGACGGTCCCGAGTACCTGATCCGCGCCATCGTAGGTCAACAGATCTCGGTGGCGGCGGCCCGTTCCCACCTCACCCGGCTGGTCGACGCGCTGGGCACAGCGCAGGAATCATCCTTCGCCGGCCTGTACCGGCTCTTCCCCACCCCGGAGGAGATCCTCGCCGGGGTCCCGGCGCCGCCCTCGCGCACCGACTCGACACACCCGGTCGCGCTGGATCCGCAGCGACCGCTGCGGCTTCCCGCTCGTTCCATCGCCACTGTCCGCCGCGCCGCGGCCGCGGCGGCCAGCGGTGAACTCAATCTGCACCAGGGGGCAGACACCCGGCAGCTCCACGAGGCACTGACCGCCATGCCCGGCATCGGACCCTGGACCGCGTCCTACCTGATGCTGCGCGTGCTCGGTGACCCCGATGTCTGGATGAGCGGCGACGTCGTCCTGCTGAGCAGCGCGAAGATGCTCGGTCTGTTGGACCCGGAGCTGAAGAAGACCGCCGCGCACCGCAGGCTCCAGATCCATGCCCAACGCTGGTCCCCGTGGCGCTCCTACGCCGCAATGCACCTCTGGCACGCCGCAGCCACTGCAGCCGAGCGCCAGCCAGGACATACCCGAAAGGACACCGCTCCATGACACCCCCACAGAACTCCCTGCACTACGCCAGCTTCAGCACACCCGATGGACCTTTCAGCGTGGTGGCCAATGACAGCCATGTCCTGGCCTCGGGTTGGACCTGGGACATCGCGTCCCTGATCGAGTTGATCCACCCGACGCTGCGCGCGGCAGACCCTGCACCGGGCGACCAGGCTGCCGTGCCGGGGCAAGGGTCGGTGCTCACCCATGCCGCTGAGGCGGTGGCGGACTATTACGCCGGGGACACCGCGGCGTTGGACAGCGTGCCGGTGGCACAGCGCTCCGGTCCGTTCCGGGAACAGGCCTGGGAAGTGCTGCGCCAGGTGGCACCGGGCGCCCCGCTGACCTACGCCAGCTACGCGCAGCGCGCGGGACGCCCGGCGGCCGTCCGCGCAGCGGCCGGGGCCTGTGCGATGAACGCAGCGGCGCTCTTCGTGCCTTGTCATCGGGTCATCCGCACCGACGGCGGGCTCGGTGGCTTCCGTTACGGGGTTCAGATCAAAGAGAGCCTGCTGCGGCGGGAAGCCGCCCCGGCACCGTCTCCCCTCGCAGATCCCAGGCTCGAGTCGCCTGCACGGTGACCGCCCGGGGGCCGGTGCGCCGGATGGTGCCTTCGGCCATCAACATCTTCGCCGCGAAGAGGCACTCCCCGGTGTTGCGCTGCGCCTCTTCGAAGAAGCTCAGATCCACGCAGCCGGTGCCGTCGTCGAGAGTGATGAACACGACCCGCCTGCCCGAAGCCATCGGCGGGGTCTGGGTGGCCACCCGGATGCCGGCCACCCGGACGGTGGCGCCGTTGCGCAGGGAGAGCAGGTCTTCAGCGAAGCTGACCCCGGCCCCCTGAAGCACCGGGTGGTGGATATCCATCACATGCCCGCTGGTGTCCAGCGAGGTCAGGTCCAGCTCAGTGGTGACGATCTCCTGGACCGCGAGCTCCCCTGCTCCGGTGGGCAGGTTCGCGATCTCCACATCCCCGATGGGCAGGGGCAGCTGGCCCTGGACCTGGCGGGCCGGCAGCTTCTTGGCGTATTCCAGGTTGGTGGACTCCACCCATTGGATGAGGTCCTTCCGGTGCTTCCGCCCTTCCGGCAGCAGCGCGTCCAGGGCCCCCACCTTGGCCAGATCTCGCAGCGTGGAGCGCTTCAACCGGGCCCGGTCGCGCAGATCCGCCAGGGAGGCGAAGGGCTGCTCCGCCTCGATCCGGCGCAGCTCGGCCTTCGAGATCCCCTTCAGCCCGACCAGCGACATCCGGATCCCCCATACCGGCAGCCCCGCCACCGAGGTCGCCTCCACGTGATAGCTGCTGGTGGAACGGTTGACGTCCATCGGCAGCAGCGGGATCTTCAGCCGGCGGGCCTCGGAGACCAGCAGCCGCAGCGGGTACATGCCCGGGTCGTGTTCGAACAGACCGCACAGGAAGTGGGCCGGGTGGTGGGTCTTCAGCCACGCCGACTGGTAGGTGGGCACCGCGAACGCCGCCCCATGGGCCTTGCAGAAGCCGAAGCTGCCGAAACTGAGCAGAATCTCCCAGACGCGATCGATCACCGCAGCGGAGTAGTCACGCTTGGCCGCCTCCTCGCGGAAGAAGATCTCCACCGGCCCGGACTTGTCCTTGCTCATCGCCCGGCGCAGCTCATCGGCGACGTCCAGACCACACCCGGTCATCGTGTCGAACATCCGCAGCACCTGTTCGTGGAAGACCACCACCCCGTAGGTCTCATCGAGGATCGGCGCCAGATCAGGGTGCGGGTAGCTCACCGCCTCATAGCCGTGACGGCGTTCCAGATAGGGCTTGACCATGCCCGATCCCATAGGTCCGGGACGGAACAGCGAGATGTCCACCACCAGGTCGTTGAGCGTCTTGGGCACCAGCTTCCCGATCAGCTCGCGCTGCCCCGGGCTCTCGATCTGGAAACAGCCCAGAGTATGGGTGGATTGGATCATCGCGAAGGTCGCAGGATCGGCATAGTCCACGTCCTTGACCATGTCGATGACCTCCCCGGTGGTGCGTTCGAGCTCGGTCAGGGCGTATGCGATCGCCGACTGCATCCGCACCCCCAGGACATCAAGCTTGATGAACCCCATCGGGTCCATGTCGTCCTTGTCGAACTGGCTCATCGGCAGCCCGTTGACCCCGGAGCGTTCCACCGGGGTGAGCTTGAGCAGATCGTTGTTGCCCAGGATCACCCCGCAGGGATGGGTGGAGATGTGCCGGGGCAGCCGGTCCAACCGCTCTGAGAGATCCACCAGCAGGTCCAGCTGCTGACGCCCGGAGCTGCGCTCGGTCTCGATCCGCTCGGCCAGGCTCTGCAGCTCGGGCTTCTCCTCGAGCGCGCGGCGGAACTCCCGGGCGGGAAAACGCCACATGATCTCCGCAAGCTGATCGATCTCCTCCTCAGGGAGTCCCAGTGCGAGCCCGGCATCCCGGACCGCGCCGCGGATCCGGTACGCGTTCTGCATGCTCATCAAGGTGACCCGATGGGCACCGAAGCGTTTGAACACGGCCCGGTAGATCCGGTGCCGCTCAGAGGACTCCACATCGATGTCGATATCGGGCAGGGTGGAGCGCCTCCGAGAGAGGAAACGCTCGAAGATCAGGCCGTGCTGCAACGGATCGATGGGGCTGATCCCCAGCGCGTGGACCACCAGCGAGGAGACCGCCGAGCCGCGCGCCGCGGCACGGACCCCCATCTCGCGGATCAGCCGGGCCACCTCGGCCACGGTCAGGAAATAGGGGGCGAAGCCGAGATCGGCGATGATGCTCAGCTCATGCTCCAGGCGCGCCCGGGCGACTCCCCTGCCCGCGGGGTTTTCTGGGCCTCCCAGGCCTTCTGAGCTTCCCGGGCTCCCCGCGCCCGACGGGTTCACCGGGCCTTCTGAGCTTCCCGCGCTTCCAGGGGCGCGGCTCTCTTCGGCCTGCCGCTCGATCTCCTCCTGGGCGAGCATCTCAGCCAGACCGGCTTCACAGCGGGCACGCAGCTCCTGATCCGGATCACCTTCGATCCCGATGACGGAGGTCTCGGGCACCTTGGGCTGACCCCAGCCCATGTCCTGGACCGGATCCAGCTGACACTGCCGGCCCAGCGCCTCGGTGTGGGCCAGCAGCTCCTCAGCCGAGATCGGAGTGGTGCTCGCCGCGCAGATCTCCGCGGCCAGCGCCTTCATCGCGGCGGCGGGCTTGAGCCAGCCCTGATCGGTGGGCTGCAGCGCGGAGGTGCTGTGCAGGTCGGAGAGCACCCGCACGGCGTCGAGCACATCGGCGGTGGCCGCCTCATCGGTGCTCAGCAGCCGCACCGCATTGGTCAGCACCGGGGTGACCCGGCTGACCTGAGCCGCGCTGAGCATCCGCACGGCGTGCGCAGTGGAGAGCGCCTCCCCCGGCGGCGCCAGATGCGAGACGACCTCCACCCGCAGCGCCTCGCCGAGCACCTCACGCCACTGGCGCAGCAGCGCCCGCGTGCTGCGGTAGTCCCGAGAGGCCGCCGCAGCGCCGACCTCACTCTCCGGTCCGGCCAGGACGAACAGACGACGGCGCACCTCACCCTCCCCGGGGGCAGCACACTCGGCCAGGTCCTGCAGGCTCACCCGGGCCGCCTCACCCTGCGGGCGTTCATGAGCCCGGGAGATCAGCCGACACAGTGCCGCATACCCGCCGGAGGCGTTGCTGGCCAGGACCACGGCACGGCCGCGGTCCTCCACCACAAGACTGACCCCGAGGATCGGTGCGATGCCCAAGTCGATGCAGGCACCGATGTGCTTGACCGCCCCGTAGAGGCCGTCCCGATCGGTGAGGGCCAGCGCCGTCATCTGATCTGCCGCAGCGGCCGCGACCAGCTCCTGGGGGCGATTGGTGCCGTAGTGGCTGCTGAAGGAGCTGGCCACGTTCAGGTGGGTGAAGGTCAATGGACCCGGACCAGACGCCAGCGCCCGGAGGCCAGATGCCGGCTGACATCGATGGTCTGCACCTCGGGGACCTCGGTGCGGGAGGTGGCTTCGAGCTGGACCTGCAGCCGCCACATCTCATGGGCCACCAGTCCAGGGCGACCGCGCTCTGCGCGAGGCTCCTCCACCCACCAGCTGCGCCGCTGGTACCAGCGGACCGGTGCTTCGACCACGAGGTGCCTCCGCTCTTTCCAGATCACCCGATGGGGCAGGAACTGCTCGTCGCATTCAATATCGATGGATTCGGTGAGCGTCACCGCTCCGCGGCGGGGTGCTCGGTCGGCTTCGGGACGAATAACGGTGGACATGGGCAGGCTCCTCTTTCGTGTCTCTAAGAGGTATGACGAAGCCGATGGGAAGCCCGGGAGCCTCATCGTATTCGAACATACATTCGATAGCAACAGAGGTGAGCTTAGGGCTGGGCACGGACACGACTGACTGCACGCCGAGGAACGTACAGGAGCGCGGGCCGGAATCCGATAGGACCAAGGCCCCTTCATGCCATGACGAAACACGACCAGAGTGTGCTTGATCGATGCGGTCTTTGAACCGCCTCCGCGCGATCAGAACGGGGATATCTCATGCAGCTCTACGCCGGCGAGATCACCTCGCCGATGATCGATGCTTCCGGACCAGACGCCACGCTCTCCTCCTTCTTGGAGAACTACATCCAGTTCCGGGGCTACTCCACCCGTCCGGAGTTCTGGTGGCCCTTCCTGTTCCTGATCCTCGTGCACACCGCCATCGGCGTGACAGCGATCATCACCATCAGCACGCTCTTCGCCGAAGATATGGTCACCGACGCGCAGGACCTCTTCGGAGTCGCTGGGTTCTCCCCCGGCATCTGGCTCGAAGGCTTCGGCGCCGTGTTCGCCGCGGCGATCCTCGGTCTGCATCTGCTCATCGCGGCGCTCACCGTCATCCCGCTGCTCGCGCTCACCTGGCGCCGGCTCCACGATTCTGGACTTCCCGGGTCGATGTCTCTCCTGGGACTCATCCCCCTGGTGGGATGGCTGGTGCTGCTTCTTCTCCTCGCACGACCCTCCGCCCCTCAGAAGCACCGTCCGGAGTTCTCGGCCGCCTGGTACTGAGCCCCGGATACCCGGCTGCGCCCTCAGGCAGCGCGGGAACGCTCTGGCAGCAGTCGCGCAAGTTCGGCGCCCCACTTCGTGGCGCGATCGATCTCTCCGGGCAGAACCGGGCCCTCGTATCCCGCCACATAGAAGCTCTCCGGCTTCACCAGCAGCCGGGCGCCATGACTGCGCAGCAGCTTGGCGGCCTTCTTGCTGGCCGTCCCGGGGAGGTCCGGACGGCGGACATGGGTGTCGAACACCGCGACCGGGAGGTTCAGCTCGCCGACGGCGCCGATCCACTCCCGCACTCCGAGATCCCCGGGGTGCCCGCCACGCCGGGCGGCCTCTTCACGGGTCTGCGGCCGGCTCAGTCCGAAGGCATGGGTCGGGGCGCCCAGAACGAGGAGGTCAGCCTCACGCCTCTCGAAGGGGGCGGCGGAGCCGACGTCGAGGATCTTGCCGACATCGACGGTGGCGGCCAGACCTTCGGCGACCGCCTCGGCGATGATCTTGGTGTTTCCCCACGCGGACTCGTAGACGATCACAGCATCCATGGTGTCGTCCTCCTCTCGAGGCACCATCGTCTCGCCGCCGCTCAGCAGCACACCAGGACCTTAGGTCCCACAGGTGTCGATCAGCCGACCCCCAGGGCCTCCTGGATGGGACCGGAGACGAAGTAGAGCACGAACAGCGCCGCGGTGATGTACATCAGCGGGTGCACCTCACGCCATTTTCCGCGGAAGACCCTGATCGCCACGTAGCTGATGAAGCCGGCCCCGATCCCGTTAGTGATCGAGTAGGAGAAGGGCATGACCACGATGGTCATGAAGGCCGGGATCGCCATCTCCACATCGGTCCAGTCGATCCGCACGATCTGCTGCATCATCAGGAACCCGACGAGCACCAGAGTGGCGGAGGCGGCCTCGGTGGGGATCACGGCTGCCAGCGGAGCCAGCACGATGGTGGCCAGGAAGAGCACTCCGGTGACCACGTTGGCCAGACCGGTCCGCGCGCCGTCGCCCACACCCACGGTGGACTCGATGAACCCGGAGTTCACCGAGGTCGAACCCACGCCGCCACCGATGGTGCCCACCGCGTCGGCGACCATGATCCGGCGGGAGTGCGGGATCTCGCCGTCGTCGTCCTTGATCCCCCCGGCGTTGGAGACGCCCACCATGGTGCCCAGCAGGTCGAAGAAGTTCGCCAGCAGCAAGGTGAAGATCGCCAGGGTCGCAGCGACCACGCCGATGCTCTCCCAGGAGCCCAGCAGGTTGAAGTCACCGATCAGGCTCAGGTCCGGCATGGTCAGCCAGTCCTGGTCCAGGGTCGGCACCGTCAGGCCCCAGCCGTAGGGGTTCTCGGTACCGTCCTGGGCGACCTGCGGGCCGATCCGGAAGACCGACTCCAGGGTGATGGCGAGCACTGTGGCCCCGACGATCGAGTACAGGATCGCGCCCCGGACCTTCGCGGCCCACATGGCGAACAGGGCGAACATGGCGATCAGGAAGATCAAGATCGGCCAGCCATAGAGGGATCCCCCGACGCCGAGCTCCAGTCCGGTGCTGCCGTTGTTCTGGATGAAGCCGGCATTGACCATGCCGATCAGCGCGATGAAGAGTCCGATGCCCACGCTGATCGCGATCTTCAGCGCCCCCGGAACGGCGTTGAAGATCGCGGAGCGAAAGCCGGTGAGCACCAGGAGCAGCAGGATGACACCTTCGATGACCACCAGACCCATGGCATCAGCCCAGGTCATCCCGGGAAGCACCACGATGCCGTAGGTGATGAAGGCCGAGAGCCCCAGGGAGGAGGAGACCGCCATCGGGAACTTGCCGATGACCCCCATCAGGATGGTCATCAGACCGGAGATCAGCGAGGTCGCCGCGGCGACGGCGGGCAGGTTCGGCTCCGAGCCGCCGCCCAGGAAGTTGCCGGTGGAGTCGGCTGAGGCGCCGATGATCAGCGGGTTCAGCACGATGATGTAGGACATCGCGAAGAAGGTCGCCAGACCACCACGCACCTCGCGGCCAAGGCTGGATCCGCGGGCCGTGATGTGGAAATACCGGTCGAGGAAGCCGAGCTGCTGGGGCGCGGAGGTCTGGGAGGCGGGGCTCTGAGTGCTCACGGAGCACTACCTTATGGCCCCGCAAGGAGTTCCGACCAACGGAATTCACCCGAGGAGACCGGGGTCACGCTGGGAGCTGCTCCTGCTCCTTGCGCACCAGCATCTTCGGAGCCCGCATGACCAGGAGCCAGACCGGAAGCACCACCACGCAGAGCAGGGAGAGCAGGGAGATGTCCCCCGCCACCAGGACCGCGATGAACAGGGCGATCCACCCGTCCCGACACTCGGCCAGGACGGCGCCGAGCACTCCACAGGCCAGGGCAAGGCCCAGTGGTGTCCCGGGGAGCACCGTCTGAACGAGGAGGCCCACCGCTGCCCCGATGAACACCGCCGGGAAGATCCGGCCGCCGCGGAAGCCTGCTGTGGCCGCGATGAGCAGTGCGGTGAGCTTCACGGCCACGATCAGCAGCAGCTCAGAGGTGGTGTAGTCCTCCGCATGAGCGACCAGCTCGGCCATCTGCTGACCTCCCTTGAACAACGTGATCGGACCACCCAGCGCCCCGAGGGCGCCCAGGATGACGCCTCCCAGAGTCGTGTAGAGCAGCGGGTGGCGAAGCCGGCGGAAGAGCCCATGCAACCGTCCGAACACGGAGGCCCCGGCGAGGATCACCAGTGCCGCGGCGCAGGCGACGAGGCCCCCGATCAGGAGATCCGAGGGTTCTGGCACGCCCAGCGGCGGCACGTCCGTGAGTCCCAGCTGCGGTCCGTGGAGCAGCCTCATGGTCAGCGACCCCGAGGCGGCGGCGAGCAGCGGCAGGAACAGCCGGTCCCACAGTGCGCCAGCGCCGGGGGCCTTCGCCACCACACCGGTGAGCACCAGCGCCGCGGCCACCGGAGTGCCGAACAATGCACCGATGGTGCCCGCGGCCGCCAGCATCACGATCAGCCGCACCTCGAGTGCGGGCCGGAACCGCGCGAGCAGCGCCACCAGGATCGCGGTGTTGATCGCGATCACCGGCGATTCGGGGCCGAGGCTCACCCCACCAGCCAGGACCAGCACGCTCACCAGCACCAGTCCCGGCAGCGCCGTCAGGGCCAGCGGGGGCCCCATCAGCTCCACGGTGGCGGAGTCCTCCCCGGCACCGCCTGGAAAGAACGAGACGATCAGTGCGACGCCCAGCCCCACGGCAGTCAGCACCCCGAAGATCCACCAGCCCGAGCCGGGATCCACATCCCAGGCCTCAGGCAGCCTCTCCCAGAGGAGCTGCTCCAGCAGGTGAGCTGCGCCCTCCACGAGGAGAAGTCCCAGGGCGGAGACCACGCCCACGAGGATCGCGGGGACGCAGAGCCGCAGAAGTGTGCCAGCCGTGGGTGCTTCCTGTGCCTGTCCGGATGGCATGGGCGTCAGAGCCTCTGTCCTGGATCACCGTGCACGACGTGGTCGGGCGCACCCAGGCTCAGGCGATGGCCTGCCGGATGTTCTTCTCCTCTTTGCGCTTGTCCCACCAGCGTTTGAGCACGAGATATCCCAGGATCCAGGTTCCCAGTGCGGTGACGATCCAGACCAGGAGCGGGGCGAAGACCCACGCGGTGACCCCCGAGATGGTCAGCCCGTCCGGCACCAGGGTCGCGATCCAGAGTGCCAGGAAGGTTGATATCAGACCCACGCCTCCGAGGATGGCGGAGGCGTACTGCCGTGCCATGTTGAACACGAACGGCCCCAGCACGGCCTGCGCCAGGACGAAGACCAGGACGGCGGTGATGAACCCCGAGGCCTGCAGCGTGACCCCATCGACCAGGGTCTGAGCGAGCAACAGCCCCAGGGAGGCCATCGCCACGTTGATGGCGGCTTGAAGCAACATGCGAATCATGGCGATCCCTCTTCCAGGAGCTTCGCTGACCGGCGATCACCGGCCAGCGCCAGCGTGTTGAGATGGACGAGATGCATCCGGTACCTCCATGAGAATCCTCGAGACACCGGGGGTCAAGAGATGGGGGCTTCACCCGATTAGAGTGACTCCATGAGCCTCTTCACGACCCGCCAGACCCGCCTGATCAGCCTGCGGCCTCCGCGGCGGACTCTTCCGCTCGTCGTCGCCGGTTCGGCGCTGGCCGTGCCCACGCTCACCGCGGTCTCGGTGGTGGCGCTGGATCTGATCAAGCACCGCGGCCGGAAGGATCGTGACGCGCAGCGCCCCGGGACGTTCACCGCCCGGATCGACGAGACGCCGATGGACATCTACACCGACGGTGGAGCGCTCTACGGGGACATGCTCGAGGCGATCAACACCGCCCAGGACACGATCCTGATGAAGACCTACATCTGGAAGAACGATGAGGTAGGTCAGAAGTTCATCGACGCCTTCAACGCGGCGGCTCGTCGCGGGGTCAGGGTCTTCATCATCTACGACGGCTTCGCGAACCTGGTCGTGCCGCGCAGCTTCTACGCCCAGCTCTCGGACGAGGTCCAGGTCTATCGCATGCCCGCAGCCGGTCGCAGCTTCTGGAAGGCCCCTATCCGGTCCACCGGGTTCAACCACTCCAAGATCCTGGTCGCCGATGACACCGTCGGCTTCGTCGGGGGATACAACATCGGATCGCTCTACGCGCAGAAGTGGCGCGACACCCACCTGCGCGAAGTCGGCCCCGCGGTCTGGGGCCTGCGCCAGACGATCGCCCGGCTCTGGAACGAGGACCGCCCCGCGGACCAGCAGATCCCCTGGATCGCACCGGATAACTGGAACCCCGCGGTCCGCGTGGTCGCGAATCTTCCCGTGGACCTGGTCTACCCGATCCGGAACATGTATCTGAAGGCCATCGAGCGGGCCAAGGACCGAATCTGGATCTCGACCCCGTACTTCATCCCGGACCAGCAGATCCTGCGCGCCCTGAAGCTCGCCGCGGAACGCGGGGTCGACGTGCAGGTCATGGTGCCCAAGGATTCCAACCACGTCCTCGCCGACTGGGTCTCCCGCGGGTTCTTCGGGGAGATGCTGGACTCAGGGATCTCGATCCTGCTCTATGCCAGCAGCATGATGCACTCCAAGACCGCCACGATCGACGGTGAATGGTCCACGATCGGCACGGCCAACATCGACCGGCTGTCGCTGTCCTTCAACTACGAATCCAACGTGGAGGTCATCGACCCGGGGTTCGCCGCAGAGATGGAGAAGGTCTTTCTCAGCGACCGGGAGCACTGCGAGATCGTCAGCACCGACAGGTGGCGCGAACGGCGCCCCATGGCGCGGCTGACCGAGTGGGCGCTGATCCCGTTCCGGCCGGTGCTCTGAGCACCCCTTCCCCCTCGCCCAGTCCGTCCGGAACACCGGCACCAGATTTCACTTGCCGCTATGGAAAACCACACTTAGACTTTCCGGCATGGAAAAGAACTCTTCGGGCGTCTCTCCCACCGAGGCCGCCTCTGCCCTGGACACGCTCACCGAGGACCGAGCACGCCTGGCGTCCCGGACCGCAGTCCCGCGGACGCTCATGGCCACCTTCGGAGGTGTGGCGGCGTGGTGGGTGGCCTCCGCGGCGAGCATCTCTCCCGGGGAGCACTATGAACCCCCAACCTCGGGGTGGCTGGCCCTGGTCGGCGCACTGATCATCACCCACCTCCTCCAGCGCGAGACCGGCCTGCGGCTGCGCAGCGTGGGAGCCCGCGCGGGCTGGGCCCTCGCCGGGATCCTGGCGGCATGTCTGGCGCTCTTCAGCGTCTCCCTGGGCCTGGTCTCCCTCGGTCTTCCCTGGGCGGTGGCGCTGACTGCCCTGGTCGCCTTCGTGACGACGACGTGGCTTGCCGGACTCGCCTACCGCAGCGCCCTGGAGGAGCTGCGGCGTGACTGAGGCCCGATTCGACGAGACCATCCACGCGCCGGTACGGCTGCGCATCTGCGGTCTCCTGCGACCGGTGGATCACCTGGACTTCGCGGTGCTGCGTGACACGCTCCAGGTCTCGGACGCCACGCTCTCGAAGCACCTGAAGACCCTCTCCGCCGCCGGCTATGTGTCCTCGAGCAAAGCCGCCTCGGCCGGTCGCGGAGACTCCCGGCAGATCACCTGGCTTCGCCTCACCCGCACCGGGCGCTCCGCCTTCGCCGCTCATGTCCAAGCGCTGCAGGAGATCGCCGGGGCAGCGGGCTGAGGGCCGCCGCCCGCACCCTCCAGTCGCAGCGCGCACCCTTTGGCAGCCGCCCACGACCAGTGCCGAAGCCCGCCACAGATCCGAGGCAGCTGGGGCGGCTACTCGGACCCGAGGCCGAAGCGAATCCCGGTGAGCTCCTCCGAGACCTCCCAGAGTCGCCGGGCAAGGTCGGGATCGCTGGCCCTTGCTGAGCGACCGACCAGGGACGGGCTGCCGTGCAGCTCCCAGCGCCCGTCCGGACCGACATAGCTGGCGCCCGGCAGCTCATGGGTGGCGGCGAACAGGCTCGGCAGCGCACCCTGCTCACTGGTCTGCGCCAGCAGCCGTCCGGCGAGATCGACGGTGGCGATGAGCGGCTTGCTGCGACCCTGCGTGCCGAGATTCGTCGCGGAGTACCCGGGGTGGGCGGCGAAGGACTGCACCCGGGATCCGCCGCGGCGCAGTCGGCGCTCGAGCTCCAGGGTGAACAGCAGGTTGGCGAGCTTGGACTGACCATAGGCCTCTGCCAGGGAGTACCGGCGGGTGCGCAGCGCCAGGTCCTCGAAGTAGATGTCTCCGGCGCGGTGCGCCCCCGAGGCCAGGGTGATCACCCGATCGCACACCTGCGGCAGGAGCAGATTCGTCAGCGCGAAATGCCCCAGGTGGTTGGTGCCGAACTGGAGGTCGAAACCGTCCTTGGTGAGGGACCCTCGGCCTCCGGCGACCCCGGCATTGTTGATCAGCAGATCCAGCGGCCCACTCCAGGCGGCCGCGAAGTCCCGGACCGAGCCCAGATCCGCCAGGTCCAGCCGACGCACCTCGGTGCGCCCGGACATGGCCGCCGCGGCGGTGTGCCCGCGCTGTTCATCTCGCACCGCGAGCACCACATGCGCCCCGGCACGGGCCAGCGCGCTCGCCGTCGCGAAACCGACCCCGCTGTTGGCCCCGGTCACCACGGCGGTGCGGCCGTGGAGGTCCGGGAGGTTTGCTGCGGTCCAGGTGCGCCTGCTCATGGCATGAGCCTAGTCAATGCGGCACCGACGGCGGAGCACGGCCTGCCCTGCGGCCTCGGCTCAGGGCACCCAGCGGTAGCGGTGTTCTGGTCGTCCCGCCTGGCCGTAGCGCAGCGTGAGCTCAGCGCGACCTTCCGCGCACAGGTGCTCGAGATAGCGGCGGGCGGTGACCCGGGCGATCCCGGTGCTCTCCGAGACCTCGACGGCGGAGACATCGCCCTGCCGCGAGCGCAGCTCACGGGCGACCCGTTCGGCAGTGGCCGCGGTGAGACCCTTGGCCATGGAGCGCGACGCCATCGGTCGCATCATCCCGAAGAGCGCGTCGACGTCGTTCTGGGTGACGGTGGCCAGTCCGGACATTCGCTGGCGGGCCGCCGCATAGCGCTCCAGCTGATCGCGCAGCTGGCGCAGCGGGAAAGGCTTGATCAGATAGTGCAGCGCACCCATCGCCATGGCTGTGCGCACATGCTCGACATCGCGCAGCGCAGTGATCAGCAGGACGTCGACCACACCGACCTCGCGCAGCCAGGTGGAGCTCCGGAGCTCCTCAAGCACCGCCAGCCCGGTGCGGTCGGGCAGGAAGAGATCCAGCAGCACCAGGCCTGGACGGTGGCGGCGGACCGCCTCGAGGGCCTCGGCGGCAGTGTGGGCGGTGGCCACCACCGTGAAGCCGGGCATCGAGTCGACCAGCTCCTGGTGATTCCGGGCCACGCGGACGTCGTCGTCGACGATCAGCACGGGAACCTGGGCGGCGCCCGCCGGTCCGCGGGAGCTCGGGGCTGGCGAGCGGGTCATGGCGTGCGCACCTCAGCTCGGATCGGCAGGTAGGCGCAGAAGCTGGTCTCTGGGTCCTGCTCCACGGTGACCGAGCCGCCGCGTCTGCGGCAGGCCTGGTGCACCAGGGCCAGGCCCAGGCCGCGCCGACCTGCGGAGTCCTTGGTGGAGCGCCCGATGCTGAAGATCTCCTGGGCGATCCCGGGGTCCAGACCTGGGCCTGAGTCGATGACGCGGACCTCGACGAGACCCTCGGTGACCTCGCCGTGCTGTCTGACCATCAGCTCCACCGCCCCGTCCACGCCTGCCGCGTCCATGGCGTTGTCCACCAGGTTCCCGATCACCAGCAACAGATCATCGCGCAGGTCGTGGGGGCTGCCGGCGGGCAGCGCCGAGAGCTCGGAGAGGCTGAACTCCACGCCGCGCTCGGCGGCCTGGACCGACTTGGCGAGGACCAGGGCAGCGACGGTGAGGTCCTCGATCCGGGCGGCGATCTCGGCATCGGCCCCGGAGGTGGCCAGTGAGAGCTCGCAGAGGTAGTCCTGGGCCTGGTCCACACCGCCAAGCTCCAGCATCCCGGAGACCGTGTGCAGCCGGTTGGCGAACTCGTGGCGCTGTGCGCGCAGCCCGTCGGTGACGGTGCGCGCCCCGTCGAGCTGGTCGCTGAGCCGGGTGAGCTCGGTGCGATCGCGCAGCGTGACGACGACGCCGCCGTCGGCCTGGCGCATGCGCACCGGCCTGCGGTTGCAGACCAGGATCAGCCCGTCCACGCTGAGCAGCAGATCCTCCCCCGGCTCTGGTCCGGTGAGCACCTTCTGAGCGTCCCGGCTGAGGCCCAGCTGCGCGGGGGTGCGTCCCAGGTGGTCGGCCGGCAGACGCAGCAGTTCGCGGGCCGGGGTGTTGGCCAGTACGACGCGCCCGTCGCGGTCCAGGCCGATCACCCCTTCGCCGATGGCATGCAGCAGCGCCTCACGGTCATCGAGCAGTGCGGTGATCTCCCGCGGTTCCAGACCGTGGGTGTCTGCGCGCAGCCGACGGGCCAGCATCCGGGCTCCCAGCGCGCCGATGCCCACGGCGAGCGCCGCGGCGGCCAGGATCAGCGGGAGCTCACGCACCGAGGCCAGCCGGACCTCGGAGGCCTGCACGCCGACCGAGACGAATCCGATGATCTCCTCGGCCTCATTGGCGATCGGCACCCTGGCGCGCATCGTCAGACCCGCGTGCCCGTGCTCCACGCCGGTCCAGCTCTCCCCCGCCAGCACCGGCGCCGGGTCCAGCTCGGGCGAGCCACCGATCGCGTCGGGGTCCGGGTGGGACTGTCGCAGCCCGTCGGCGTCGGCGATCATGATGTATTCGTAGCCGCTGGCCTGACGCAGCGTCTCGGCCCACGGGGCCAGGATCTCGGCTGGGTCCTCGGTCTCCAGCGCGTCCTGGACGGTGGACATCACCGCGACAGACTCCGCCATGGTGAGCACTCGCTCCTGGTACTGGGCGCGGACCTCCAGGTATTGATTCACTCCCCACAGCAGGCTCACCAGAGTCACCGCCCCGACCAGCAGCCCGATGTTCCATCGGAAGAGCCGGCGGACCAGCGAGACCTCGCCTGGGGCGGCTGAGGCTCCGGATGAGGCCACGGGCACGGCTGCTGCTCCTTCGGATGCGGGTGTGGGTCTGAATCGGGATCCGGAATTGGATCATGGTCTGGGCCTGAGACTTTGTCTGGCCCGGGAGAGCCGGTCTCCGCCGACACTGAGACCAATATGACCAATATTGCGTGGACCTGCACAAAACTGTGGGCCCGATCACAGCCGTTCCATGCTGTCATCTGGCTCACATTCGTGCCGCTGATCGATCCCCCACGCGCATCGAGGAGAAAAAATCATGCTCAGCCTAATCGGCCTGGCGGTGATCGTCACCATGACGACGCTGCTGATCATGGGGCGCATCGCGCCGATCGTCGGACTGACCGTGATCCCGTTCGCCGGCGCGCTGCTGGCCGGCTTCAGCTTCACGGAGATCGGCGACTTCTTCGGAGAGGGCATCGGCGCGGTCCTCGACGTCGCGGTGATGCTGATCTTCGCCATCCTGTTCTTCGGGATCATGAACCAGGCCGGGCTCTTCGAACCCCTGGTGCGGCTCACCGTGAGACTGACCCGCGGAAACGTGATCGCGGTCTGCGTGGGCACGGTGCTCCTGGCGGCGGTGTGCCACCTCGACGGCGCCGGGGCCTCCACGTTCCTGATCGTGATCCCGGCCCTGCTGCCGCTCTACCGGCACCTCGGGATGAGCCCCTACCTGCTGCTGCTGCTGGCCGGCATGAGCATGGGGGTGTTGAACATGCTCCCCTGGGGCGGACCCGTGGCGCGCTCCGCCGCCGTCGTGGGCATGGACCCGATCGAGCTGTGGCGTGGACTGATCCCGGTACAGGTCCTCTGCCTGGTGATGCTGGTGGTCACCGCGGTCCTGCTGGGGCTGCGCGAGCAGCGCCGCATCGCCGCCCGCGCCGGGTCCCCGGTGCACGCTGAGACCCTGTCCGGTGACCAGACGCAGGAGCGGATCGAGGAGCACGAGCTCGTCTCCGCCTCGACCCTCGGCTCAGCCCAGGGCTCGACACCCGGCGCCGAGAGCCGCGGCAGCACCGGAAGATTTGGCAGCACCGGAGGCTCGGGCGACTCAGGGGACAAGGGCAGCGCGGGAGGCTCTGGCGAGATTGCGGAGACCACTCACAGCGCCCGGACTCACGAATTCACCGGCGAGGCCGATGACCTCTGGGGCGGGACCGAGAACGCCGCGGCGACCCCGCGGTGGCGGATGATCGTGAACACGCTGCTGGTCTTCGGGATGCTGGCGCTGCTGATCTCGGACATCCTGCCAGCCCCGCTGGCGTTCATGCTGGGCCTCAGCGCGGCCCTGGTGATCAACCATCCCAAGGTCAGCGACCAGATGGAGACGTTGAAGATCAACGGCGGCGCTGCCATCACCACCGGCGCGATCGTGCTGGCCGCAGGCTGCTTCCTGGGCATCCTGGAGGAGTCCGGGATGCTGGAGTCGCTCGCCACCGACGCCGTGGCGATCCTCCCTGGTGCGCTGATCCCCTACCTGCACCTGATCGTCGGAGTGTTCGGCCTGCCCCTGGAACTGCTGCTGAGCACCGATGCCCACTACTTCGCGCTGCTTCCAGTGGTGGAGGGAGTCTCCACGCAGGCCGGCGTGAGCACCCTCGCAGTGGTCTACGCCGTGCTGGTCGGAAACATCATCGGCACCTTCATCAGCCCGTTCTCCGCAGCATTGTGGCTGGCGCTGGGCCTGGCCGGCTGTGACATCGGCAAACACATCCGGTACTCCTTCGTGCCGATGTGGATCTTCTCGGTGGTCGCCCTGGTGCTCGCACTGGCGCTGGGCCTGATCCCCTGGAGCTGAGGTGCGGAGGTGCTGGGGTGCGGAGGTGCTGACCGTTGAGCTGTTCACTACACGGCCATGCCAGCGCACTCACCGGGTCAGCGCACTCGCCGGGTCAGCGCGTTCGGCCCTGATGCGCGCAGTTCAGAGCACGTCGACCCGGCGACCGGCGAGCAGTCCCACCAGCGCCATCACGACGACGGCGCCGGCAATGATCCACAGCACCAGCGACCAGGACCCGGAGAGCTCGAACAGGCTGCCGGCGAGCAGCGGACCCACCGCGGCGAGCAGGTACCCCACCCCCTGCGCCATCCCGGAGAGGCGACCGGCCTCCCCCGCAGTCCGGGCGCGCATGCTGATCAGGGTCAGCCCGGCCAGCAGGTTCCCACCCGAGGCGAAGCCGACCACCAGCGCCCAGACCGGCATCGCCGCGGGGAGCAGGATGATTCCCAGCACGCCGAAGAACATGATGCCCGCCAGCGCCACGATCACCGCACGTTGATCCGCGGCACGCTGCATGATCGGCCCCGTCACCAGGCTCGCGAGGATCCCGATGGCCTGATACGCGCCGAGCCAGAACCCTGCCGCGGCGTCGGTGACTCCGTGGGAGGTCTGGATGGCCGGGAACCAGGTCAGCATCAGGTAGAAGATCCCGGACTGCAGGGCGAAGTAGGCGGTGACCTGCCAGGCCACGGCGGAGCGCCACATGGATCGGCCTGGGGTGCCCGGGGCAGGGGCCTCGGGGAGCGAGCCGACGTCGTCCCTGGGGGCAGGGTCGAGGCCCTCGGTGGATTCGGGTGCGGCAGGTGCTGCCCCGGCGTCGGGAGCTGCCGGGCTCGCATCATGGTGCTCCGGAGCGTCAGTGGAACCCAGCTCCGGCCTGGACGCTGCGCCAGCCGCTGGTCGCGGTGATGCGCCGCGGCGGCGAGGGGCTCCGAGCCGGACTCCCCACAGCGCTGCAGAGATCAGTGCGAAGATCGCGGAGACCCCCAAGGTGAACTCCCACCCGGTGGCCGCTGCGACCGGGACCGCGCTGCCCGACGCGATGGCCGCACATCCGACCAGCACCGCCGTATAGAGCCCGGTCATCACCGGGACCCGAGCGGGGAAGTCTCGCTTGACCACTGCCGGGACCAGCACGTTGCCCACCCCGATGGCTGCGCTGAGGATCACCGTTCCCGCAAAGAGGGAGAACCCGCCCAGCGGCAGCGACCGCAGTGCCGTGCCCACCCCCAGCAGCAGCAACGAGACGAAGATCGTCCGCTCCAGTCCCCAGCGGCGCCCGAGCGCTGCCACGAAGAGCGCGACCACGCCGAAGCCCAGGGCGGGAATCGCGCCCAAGAGCCCCAGCGCCGCCGGACCAAGACCGGTGTCTTCACCGATCCGTTCGATCAGCGGGCCCACCACCGTGATGGCAGGACGCAGGTTCGCCGCCACGATCAGCACCGTGACCACCATCAGCAGGTGCGGCAGTCGCGTGGGCGGGGACGGCTCGGCTGCGCTCACCCCCGGCTCACTCGTCGAAGGACTTCCCGGTGTTCAGATGCGGGCGCTGGCTCTTGATGATCTTCATCGGGAAGGCGGAATCTGTGCCCTGCACCCCAGGGATGGTGAGCACCTTCTTGGTGAGGAACCGCTCGTAGGCGTGGAGGTCGGCTACGGCGACGCGGACGAAGTAGTCCGGGGAGCCGAAGAGTCGCAGCAGCTCCAGGACCTCCTCGTACCCGGCCATCGTGTTCTCGAAGCGTTCTACGGTCTCCCGGTCCCCCCACTTGAGCTCGATGTCCAGTCCGACTTCGAAGGACTGCCCCAGCGATTCCGGGTTGATGTCCGCGGTGTAGCCAAGGATGACACCCTCGGCCTCCAGCCGCTGCACCCGCCGCAGGCAGGGTCCAGCAGTGAGCCCGACCTTCTGGGCAAGGGCCGCGTTGGAGATTCGACCATCTTCCCGCAGCGCCGAAATGATTGCGCGATCCACACCGTCCATCACCCGATTCTTGCACCAGATCAGCCGCGATGGCGGCTGCAGCACCAAAATTCCCACATTGTGGAAGTGGCTCTGCGCGCAGCGAGAGCACCGAAGCGCGGGGAGAGCCACCGACTCGCGTCACTCACATGTTATTCACAGAAACGTTGATAACGGGTAGATAACGAAGCCTGTTCCCCGTGATTCCGGGGTTCTTGTGGGCCTCAGGGTCCCTGAACCCCGGTTGACGCAATCAAACCGAGACCTTTTACTGGTTATCGGACATCTTCTGTGATGCCGCCGTGACGACTGGGCCTCCGTTCCCAGGCCCGCACACGGCGTCCCGGAAGCACCGGAGTCGGCTGCCCACCACCGTCCATGCCGACTCAGGTGAAACTTGACCGCTACACATCATGAAGGCGGACGGTGGCACGAGGACGGCCCGGGAGGGTCACGAGTGCAGGGACTTCGGGACTCAACTCTCATGCAGACCAAGCAGACTTTCAAGAAGGTTCTCGGCGGCGGACTTGCTGCTGCCACGCTGGCCGGTGCAGCCGTTGTGGCTCAGGCTCCTGCTGCAAGCGCCTCGGGCCAGTGGGACCAGCTCGCGCAGTGCGAGTCCGGTGGCAACTGGTCGATCAACACCGGCAACGGCTACTACGGCGGCCTGCAGTTCTCCCAGCAGTCCTGGCAGGCAGTGGGCGGCTCCGGTCTGCCCAGCGAGGCCAGCAAGTCCGAGCAGATCAGCCGCGCGCACGCACTCTGGGAGATCCAGGGCTGGGGCGCATGGCCCTCCTGCTCCTCCCAGCTCGGCCTCTCCGGCAACCCCGGCGGCGGCGGCTCCACCAGCGCTGCTCAGAGCGGCTCGACCTCCGAGCAGTCCGCTCCGCAGCAGGAAGCTCCTGCTCCGGCTCCTCAGCCGGCCCCTGAGCCAGCACCCGCTCCCGAGCCAGCCCCTGAGCCAGCACCCGCTCCTGCTCCGGCCCCCGAGCCCGCACCGGTCGAGCAGGCACCTGTGGAGCAGGCGCCCGTCGAGCAGGCACCGCAGCAGACCCAGGTGCAGACCTCGGGCGAGACCTACACCGTGCAGTCCGGCGATTCGCTCTCCAAGATCGCCAACGCTCTGGGTCTCGACTGGAAGGACATCTGGAACGCCAACACCGACACCGTCCAGGATCCCAACCTGATCTTCGTCGGCGACCAGCTGAAGCTGCCCGTCGCAGGCTGATTCAACGCGGTGCCGTCAGGCACATCACTTGGGGGCGTCAGCGCAGAGCTGACGCCCCCAAGCTGTCTGATCATCCGGGTTCAGCGCCAGCGCGATGGACCGGGCCCGCCCTGCCCGGGATCGCTGCCGTGAGCAGCCCTCAACCTTCTGCATCGGGGGCAATCGTGATCGCGACCTTCCCGCGCACCTCCCCGGCTTCGAGATGCCGCATCGCGTCTGGGACCTCCCCCAGCGAGAAGGTCCTCTCCAGGCTGGGCACGATCCGCCCGCTCTGGAGATAGCCGGCGAGTCGATCCAGGTCACTCCCGCGTTCCTTGGCCGCGAGCATGCTCAGCCGCTGGCTCACGAACCGAGACAGCAGCGGCGCTCGCAGGTTTCTGCCGAACCCTCCGGTGAAGTCACCGCCTCCCTCACCGCCGACGATGACGGCGGTCCCCTTCGGTGTCAGTGCGCGCCGCAGCCGGGCAAGCGTGGGGTTGCCTGCAATATCGAGGATCAGATCGTAGTGGGAGCTTCCGTCAGCGAAGTCCTCCCGGGTGTAGTCCATGACATGATCCGCGCCGAGGGATCGGACGAAGTCCTGCTTGCCAGTACTGCAGACGCCTGTCACCTCCGCTCCAAGCTCCTTGGCCAGCTGCACTGCGAAGCTGCCCACACCGCCGGAGGCACCGAGGATCAAGACCTTCTGCCCCGCTTGCAGTTCACCCACGTCACGCAACGCCTGCAGGGCTGTTCCGGCGGAGATGGGGACGACTGCGGCCTGCTCGAAGCTGAGGTCCCCCGGCTTCTGGGCCAGTTTGGTCTCTGAGACCGCGGCGTACTCGGCGAAGGAGCCTCGGGACATCCCGTAGACCGGCTCGCCCACGGCGAACCTGGTCACCGCAGAACCAACCTCCGCGACCGTTCCGGCGACATCGATTCCCGGCACCAGATTCTTCGGGCCTCGGAAGCCGAAGCCGATGACCCGCAAGAGATAGGGTCGGCCAACCATCATGTGCCACGTTCCGCGGTCCAGGCCAGCCGCGCGAACCTGCACCAGCACTTCGTTCTCGGCGATCACGGGTCGGGGGATCCTGGCGAGACCGAAGACGCTGCTGGAGCCGTACCCGGCCTGCACGATCGCCTGCATCGTGGGCTTCTCCTGCGGTGTAGCGCGTGGCGCACCGCGCCTGGTGCTGTGCTGTCTCTGCATTCTCATGATGTCTTCCCAGTGTGATGACGGGCTGCGCCTGTGGATGCCGAGCCCTGGTGCTGAAGTTGTTCAAGGAACGGGTCTGCCGGACCAGCACGTCTCACCGATGGAGGCTCTGAGGGCTCGGCCACACGCCGCGTGCACAACGTACGTCCTGCTGATGCGGGGCTGCTATAACGCGGGGCCAGGATCTGCTGGTGTTATCGCCAGGGCTCCGGTGCGGCCGGGTGGGGTCCAGGCGGAGCGCAGAATGGAAGCCACGGGAGGTCATCCGGTGGCCGCCAGCGCAGTGCGACGCTGTGGGCCAGACCTGGTCCCCCGGCTCCTCGAGGACTTCGAACGTGCGGGTCGCCGGGATCGGCTCGAGTCAGGGAACAGCGTCCGCCTCCAGACCATCTGCATCCACAGTGAACACCACTGTGCCGTGCAGATCAGTGCGGTAGACCGCGGCGCCTAGTCCCTCCAAGGTGCCGATGATCTCCGCTGAAGGGTGCCCATAGGAGTTCTCCTCCCCCACCCCGATCAGGGCCGCCGCCGGCCGGGTCGCCTCCAGCACCTGCGTGCCCCCGTTGGACGCCCCGTGATGAGAGACCTTCAGCAGATGAACCCCCTCTGGTGGACCCACCCGACGCAGCAGCGACGCAGCGACCTCCTGTTCCATATCGCCCATGGCGAGCAGCCGCAGCGGCTGCTCCGCGGAGCCGATGACTCCCGGCTCCAGGCGGGAATCGGCGATCTCGAAGAGCGCCACCAATGAATTGTCATTGGCCTCGGCGTGATGGGCCTCGGCGGCCCACACGGTCAGGCGGACCTGGACCCCGCCCAGGAACTCGAAGGTCTCCCCAGCCTCCGGGCGGTGCACCGGCACATCCACCGGCAGCTCCGCGACGGACTCCACCTCGGTGCCCACGTCCCAGTCTGCGCTGCCGGCATGCAGGACCAACCCCGCTTCCCGATCTTGGAGGACCCCCGGAGTCCCGCCATAGTGGTCGCGGTGTTCATGGGTGAGCAGCAGCGCCTCGACAGTGTCCACTCCGAGCTTCTCAAGACATCGGTCCGCGAGCAGCGGGTCCTCTCCGGTGTCCACGATGACCCCGGCGGCCTCTTGGGTTCGCACCACCAGCATGTCTCCCTGGCCCACATCACACAGCGCCACCTGCCACTGATCGATACCCCGGGTGGGCGTCAGCGCGGTCACCGGCAGCACCAGCGCGAGCACAGCACCCGCCATGCCGGCGAGCAGAAGCACCTGCCACAGACGGAAACGCTCCACCAGGCCCCAGGCCAGGACCACTGCCGCGAAGACGTAGAGCACCACCAGCGCCCAGCCCAGCCACCCCTCGGGCCATGGGGCGGTGGCCTGCGGCAGCCCCGAGGCCACCCGCCCGATCAGCCCGAGGCAGGCTGCCGCCCAGCCGCAGCACCAGAGGATCGGCACCGCCAACCAGGGCAGCGTCGTGGAGATGACTGCCGCGAAGGTGCCCGGGACGGTGATGAACGGCACGAACGGGGCGGCCAACACGTTGGCAGGAATGGCGTAGGTGCTCATCGACGCCGAGAGCGGCAGCAGCACCGGAGTGACGAAGAGCTGCGCCGAGAACGCCAGAGCCAGCGGAGCCGCCAGCACCATCGGCAGGAAGCCTTCGAGCCGCTCACGGATCCTGGTTCCCAGCACCACGATCCCCGCGGTGGCAGCCGCACTCAGCTGGAACGCCGGTTCCATCGCGTAGAACGGGTCAAACACCAACAGGCCCAACACACAGAGACACAGCAGCGCGAAGGCAGACCGTCCGCGACCGGCGAAGAGGGAGACCGCGGCGATGCTGCCCATCACACCGGCACGGATCACGCTGGGCTCCGGGTGGACCAGCAGCACGAAGAGCAGCAGACCGATCAGTGAGACCGGGACGCTCGTCCAGCGCGGAGCGCGCGACAGCCGCACCAGACCGATCAGCGCCCCCATGACCAGGGCGCAGTTGGCGCCGCTCACCGCGGTCAGATGGCTCAAACCCGCAGCGCGCATCGCCTCGCTGAGCTCCTGGTCCTGGTGTGTGCGGTCCCCCAGGATCAGACCCGGCAGCAGCGCCGGGGCATCACCGACCGCGGGAGCAGAGGCCGCCGCGGTGGCCGAGCGGAGGCCGTTGAAGACCTCGGTGAATTCGGTGCGCGGATCGGCGGGCAGCCGCTGCAGGGGCTCGCCGAAGGGGAAGACCAGGGCGGTCTCCCGCTGGCCCGGGCCCGTCGGGCTGAGCTTCACCAGCCCCTGGTACCGATGGCCGGTGACCAATGACAGCGTGCCCACCCTGGACGCCGCCGAAGGGTGACCCTCGGGCTGACCGATATGCTCCCCGGCAGGCCCGCCGGGAGGCTGACCAGTCGGCTCCGCGGAGGGGTGGCCAGTCGGCGCCGCAGCGGAGTCTTGGATGATCACCACGAAAGCGTCGAGGGGCCGTGGGCGGTCCTCGCCGGAGAGGACCGCGGTCTCCACCGTCGCCGCAGCCGCGATTCGAGTCTGGCCGTCGAACCCCGGGGTGCTGAGCACCTCCGGCTGGGCCGAGACCCGCAGCGTGACCATGACCGGGACGTCACTCTCCACCGCCGAGACCCACCCGCTGCTGTGATGCTCTCGGGCTTCGGTCCCGGCCTGGAACGCCACGGCGCCGGCCAGGACGCAGCAGAGCAAGATATGCAGCGGCGCGGCCGCAGTGCTCAGGCGGTGCAGGAGCCAGGCCCCCAGGGTGGCCAGCGCCCCAACACCCAGCAGGGTCCACCCCAGGTGCAGCGCGTGCTGCCAGGGAAGATGCACCGCCGCCAGTGCTGCCGCCCAAGAGGACAGAGCGGCCGGAAGCAGCCGCAGATCCAAGGGTTTCCCCGCGGTCACCAGGTCACCAGACCCTCCACATCTGCCAAGATCACCGGCCCGATCCCGCTGACCCCCGCGAGCTCCTCCAAGGAGCCGAAGGCCCCGTTGGTCTCGCGGTGGTCGATGATCCGCTGCGAGAGCGCGGGGCCGATCCCCGGCAGCTCATCCAAGGTCGCCGCATCGGCCGTATTGAGGTTGATCAGCTCCCCAGCCCCCGCCCCGACCGCTGCCCCTTCTCCAGAACCTTTCCCCGAGCCATCTCCAGCCCCTTGCCCAGACCCGGGCGGCGCCCCTTGCCCGACCTCCGGCCCGGTCCCCTGACCGGCCCCATCACCTGCTCCCACGTTCGGCCCGGGAGCACCTGTCGCTCCAGCCGCCGGTGGCCCTGTCCCCGCCTTGAGCTCCTCCGGTGTGGGCACCCAGATCAGCGCACCGTCCTGGACCGGCGTGGCGAGGTTCAAACCACCGGGGTCTGCCTTGGAGGTCATCCCGCCGGCAGCCTCGATCGCCTCATGTACTCGCGCACCGGCGCTGAGCTCCACCACACCCGGGGACTCGACGGCTCCGCCGACGTGGACCACTACCGGGCTCGCGTCCTGCGCCTCAGGTGCTCCCAGCGGGGTCCGAGCGTTCCCGGGCGCATCCGGTGTCTGCGACAACCCAGCGCCCTGACCCGGGTCAGCGACCCCTGCGCCCTGCGGCTGCCGGGGCCCGCTGGCCTGCGCGGGATTCTCAGATGCGCCGAGGCCGGGCTGGCCCTGCCCTGGCTGTGGTGGATCCGGCACAGCTGAGTGCTCCGAGAGACCCGCGAGCCAGGAGACCGCCAGCCAGGTCAGCAGACCGATGACGATCACGAGCACTCCGGCAAGTCTCAACCGGATGCGCGCCGGAGCGGAGTGCTCACGCTCCCGGTCCGCGCGCAGCCGCTCGCGCCTCGTCAACTGATCCTCAGGCCAGACCTCCATGACGGACACGCTAGAAGCCTTCACCGCTGGGCGGCCCGGAAGGACCTCTGCTGTGCGCAGCGGAGGGCCACGGGGTCGTCGGCGGATGGCTGGGGCAAACCCCCGGGCCCCGCTGGGCGCCAAGCCGGCCCGGCGCCACCGGGCCAACAGCCGGGCCTATGGGTGAGTCAGCGGGTGCCGGGAAGTTCCGGGTTCAGTGACACCGCGAGAGCACCCAGACCGAGATGGGCGGCGAGCACGGGGGGAAGGTCCACCACTGGTATCGGGCTGGCCGAGAGCGGACCCAGCGCCTCGGCAAGCTCCAAGGCCTGGGCCTGGTTGCCGAACCCGTGCACGGCGAGGCGCGGGGCGGTCATGCCGTGGGCCTGCTGCGCGACCCGGTCCTGGAGCCGCTCCAGCGCCCGTGGCATGGTGCGGGGTCGCTCGACAGGGTGGATCTCCCCCTCGACGAGCTGCAGCAGCGGCTTGACCCAGAGCAGCCCGCCGATCAGCGTGGACATCGCATTGATCCGGCCGCCGCGGCGCAGCTGGTCCAGGTTCGGCAGCACGAAGAGCGACTCGGCCTGCTCGGCGCTGCGCGTGGCGGCCTCCGCCACCGACGCCGGGGACCCGCCGAGCTGGGCGGTGATCGCCGCGTCGATCACCGCGTGTCCTAGTCCCAGACCTGCCTGTCCGGAATCGATCACGGTGACCGGGAAGTCCAGCTGACCCGCAGCGAGCCGAGCCGCCTCCACGGTGCCCGAGAGCTTCGCCGAGAGGTGGATCGACACGACCCCGGCGTAGCCCTGAGCCTGCAAGGCCTGATAGGCCTGCATCAATCGTCCCGGGGACGGCCGAGACGTGCGCACCGGACTGCCCACGGCCAACGCCATCGGAAGATCCCGGTCCAGGTCAGGGCTGGTCTCCGGGTAGATCTGGTCCCCGATCATCACCGGGATCGGCACCGAGATGATGTTCGTCCCGACGGGACCCAGCAGCACCTCCTGGGTGCCGCGATCCACCGGAAGTGAGGAGGAGGAGTCCGTGACCACCGCGATGCGCCCCTTCCTGCGGCGCAGGTGGGGTCTGCGCCCCGGCACGGCAGCCCGCCGTGCCAGCAGGTCGGCCTCGAGGGCGCTGCGCCATCGGGCCAGACTCTGCTGGCAGCGTTCTGCCGGCCGGGGGTTCATCAGCCGGTCACGACGTTGACCAGCTTCGGTGCGCGCACGATCACCTTGCGCACCCCGCCGCCGTCGGCGATGTACCTCTGGATCCGGGGCAGCGCCAGCGCCTGTGCCTCGAGGTCTGCCTCGCTGATGTCTGCGGCGACCTCCAGCTTGTCGCGCAGCTTCCCCTTGACCTGGACCACCGCGGTGACGGTGTCCTGGATCAGCAGGGACTCGTCCACCGAGGGCCAGGCGGAGTTCGCCACTGATGGCTCGTGGCCGAGCATCTCCCACATGTCTTCAGCGGTGTAGGGCGCCACCAGGGAAAGGATCTGCGCGGTGACCTCCGCGGCCTCGCGGACCGCCGGGTCGGCCGCGCCAGCGCCGGAGTCGATCTCCTTGCGGGCGGCGTTGACCAGTTCCATGGTGCGGGCGATGACCACGTTGAACTTCTTGTCCTCGATCAGCTGCGCGGCGTCCTGGATGGTGCGGTGGGTGACTGCGCGCAGCGCCGTGGCGCCACTGGCCGGGTCCGCTGCCGCCTCGGAGGAGACGTCCTGGGCCAGTCGCCAGGCGCGGGCCAGGAACTTCGCCGAGCCCGAGGGTGAGACGTCGGCCCAGTCCACATCGTCTTCCGGCGGGGAGGCGAAGACCATGGTCAGCCGGACCGCGTCGACCCCGTAGATGTCGAGCTGCTCACCCAGGTTCACCCCGTTGCCCAGAGATTTGGACATGGCCTTGCCGCCGTTGAGCACCTGGCCCTGGTTCAGCAGCGCCTTGAACGGCTCGGTGAAGTTCACCAGTCCCAGGTCGAAGAGCACCTTGGTGAAGAACCGGGAGTAGAGCAGGTGCAGGATGGCGTGCTCCACCCCGCCCACGTACTGGTCCACCGGCAGCCACTTGTTGATCTCCTCGCTGGGGAAGATCTCGGCGTCGTTGGTGGGGTCGATATAGCGCAGGTAGTACCAGGAGGAGTCCACGAAGGTGTCCATCGTGTCGGTGTCCCGGGTGGCGGGGGCGCCGCAGGACGGGCAGTCCACATTGACCCAGTCGCTGGCCCCGGCCAGCGGGGACTTGCCCTTGGGCGCGAGCTGTTCCCCGCGCATCCCGGTGGGCAGCTTGACCGGCAGCTGGTCCTCGGGCACCGGAACCTCGCCGCAGTCGGCGCAGTGGATGATCGGGATCGGGGCACCCCAGAAGCGCTGCCGGGAGAGCAGCCAGTCGCGCAGCCGGTAGTTGACCTTGGCCTCGCCCACGGTGTTCTCTGCGAGCACCTCAATGGCGCGGGCGATCGCGGCGTCCTTGTCCAGGCCCTCCCAGGCCGGGGAGTTGATCGCGGTGCCCGCACCGGCGGTGGCGATGCCGGTCTCCGCCGGGTCCTCCTCGCCGGTGTCGACGACGACGCGGACGTTGAGCCCCATGGTGCGGGCGAACTCCAGGTCGCGCTGGTCATGGGCGGGCACGCCCATCACGGCGCCGGTGCCGTAGTCGGCGAGCACATAGTCCGAGGCCCACAGCGGGAGCTCCTCGCCGGTGATCGGGTGGATCGCGTAGCGGCCCAGGAAGACACCGGTGCGTTCCCGCTCGGCGGACTGGCGCTCGATGTCCGAGACGCTGCCCAGAGCATCCCGGTAGGCCTGGAGCTCGGCGCGCTGGCCCTCGGTGACCAGCTCCATGGCCAGGTCGGCGTCGGCGGCGACCACCATGAAGGTGACCCCGTAGAGCGTGTCCGGGCGGGTGGTGAACACCTCCACCGGAGGGTGGTCGGCGGCGTCGGGAGCAGAGCGGATCTCATAGCGCACCGAGGCGCCGGTGGAGCGGCCGATCCAGTTGCGCTGCATGGAGAGCACCCGGTCGGGCCAGTGGCCCTTGAGCTCGTCCATGTCTTCGAGGAGCCGGTCGGCGTAGTCGGTGATCTTGAAGTACCACTGGTTCAGCGACTTCTTGATCACCGCGGTCCCGCAGCGTTCGCAGGCGCCGTCGACGACCTGCTCGTTGGCCAGCACGGTCTGGTCCTTGGGGCACCAGTTGACCGGGGAGTCCTTCTTATACGCCAGGCCCTTGCTGTAGAACTGCAGGAACAGCCACTGGGTCCAGCGGTAGTAGGACTCGTCGGAGGTGTGCAGCCGGCGGGTCCAGTCGGTGCTGATCCCGTAGCGCTTGAAAGACGCCGCCTGGGTCTCGATGTTCGCGTAGGTCCAGTCCGCCGGGTGGGCGTCGTTCTTGATCGCGGCGTTCTCCGCGGGCAGCCCGAAGGAGTCCCAGCCGATCGGGTGCAGCACGTTGTAGCCGCGCAGCCGGGCATACCGTGCCGGGATGTCCCCGATGGCGAAGGCCTCGGCATGGCCCATGTGCAGGTCCCCGGAGGGGTACGGGAACATGTCCAGCACGTACTTCTTCTCCCGGTCATCGGCCGGGTCCACCACGAAGGTGCCCTGTTCCTCCCAGAGGGGCTGCCAGCGGGCCTCCATCTCCTGGAAGGAGTACTGCTTCTTCTCGCCCTGGGAGTCAGCCGAAGGGCTGCTGGGCTGCGTCGCAGTGGTATCGGCTACAGCGGTTTCGCTCGCGTGGCTCACCTGGGGGGCACCTCGTCGTCGTCGGGTCGTATCTTGGACCCCGCCAGTCTAATTGAGTTCCCCGCTAGGCTGGGCCAGTGATCCGCACCTGGACCGAGCACCCAGCCCGAAGTGGCATCAGACGAGACGTCGCGCTGGACTTTGCCTGCCCCCAGTCTGACGGCCAGGCCCCCGAGGACGACGGCGCGGCCCGGCTGAGCACCGCCGCGGCAGTCTGGCACTACCCCGCCCAGGTGTCCGCACCGGTAAACTCGGCGCGACCCGCCCGGCGGCTGCTGCTGATCCACGGGTTCCGCGGGGATCATCATGGGATGGCGCTGATCGTCGACGCGCTGCCCGAGTTCGAGATCTTCGTCCCAGATCTGCCGGGCTTCGGCGCGACGCCGCCGCTGCGACGCGGCGCGGGGGACCTCGCGGAGCATACCCTCGGAGCCTACGCCGCCTGCGTGGAGGCGCTGGCCCAGGCGCTGGACCTGGGACCCAGCGATGTGCTGGTCGGCCACTCCTTCGGCTCGATCATCGTCGCGGCGCACGCTGCGCAGACCAACCCAGCGGCGCACGCTGCGCAGACCCTGCCGGCCGATCCGGCGCCAGGGTCATCGCAGTCCCGACGCTGGGCGGGTCTGGTCCTCTTCGCCCCGATCAGCAATGACATCTTCACCGGCTCCCTGCTGCCGGGGGCGGCCGCAGTGGACCTCTACTACCGCGCCAGCGGCAGGCTGCCTGCACCGTGGGCGCAGGTCCTGCTGCGATCCTCGGCGGCGCAGGCGGTCACCAACGCGTCGATGATTCTCGCCCGCGCCCCGGAACAGGTGGCCTACATCAAGGACCAGCACCGGCGGTACTTCAGCGGCTATTCGGATCCCGGCACCCTGCTGCAGGCGTATCGAGCCTCCAGCAGGCACACCGTCACGGAGTTCGCGCCCAGTCTGGATCTGCCGGTGCTCTTGGTGCCGGGCGCACAGGATCAGTTGAGCACTCCCGCTGGGCAGCGGCGTCTGCGCCGGATGCTGCCGCAGGCTTCCTCCGAGGTGCTGCGCGGCACCGGTCATCTGCTGCACTACGAGAAGCCGGCCCAGGCGGGCCGGGCGCTGCGCCGCTTCGTCGCCGGGTTGGACTGAGCGCCGGCAAGATCCGTTGCTGCCGCACTGATGTGCCGATCAGAACTGGAGACTCTCGATGTCATCCAGCGCGATCCGCAGGCCCCGGCCGCCGCGCGCCGCGCCGGGGGGTGCGGCGCTGTGTGTGCGCCGGATCCTTCGGATCTCGGTGACCACGTTGGCGGCCTCGGCATAGCCGAAGAACAACAGATACCGGTGCCGACCATCCTCCAGCGGGGCCGGGCCGATCCAGGAACGTCCCTCCGGCAGCTGCACCTGGACCAGGAACGCCTCGGCCTCTGCGGGGTCACCGGTGAGGCTGAGCATCCGTTGCGCCGGGGGCAGCCCGAGCTCCAGACGGTTGTAGAGCTCTCTGCGGGCATAGCCCACGGGGTCCCAGCGCACCAGTGCGGCAGTGAGGTCCTCCGCCTCGGCGGTGATCACCACGGTGCCACCGTGAGTCTTGTGCGGGCGCACCAGGGAGGCGGCGCGGAACCAGCGGGAGAGCACCCGGCGCGGCACGTCCAGACCCTCGCGGCTGAGCTGGGTGTCTCCGTCGAGCAGCAGGGCTGTGGCATAGCCGGTCTGCGCCACCGGCTCCACCCCCGGGGTGCTGACCACCAGGGCCGGCTCCTGGCCGACCTCGGCGATCGGGTGATCAGAGGTGGAGGAGATCACCGGGGTGTTCGGGAAGGCGCGGCCCAGCTCCTGGGCGGTGCGATCGGCCCCGCGAGTGCCGGCACGGAAGGTGGTGGACCCGCACTCGGTGCAGCGGTGATCCCGATGGTGCAGCCCGCACCAGCGGCATTTCAGCGTCCGGGACTGCCCGTGGTGGGCCGGCAGGCTCAACGGTCCATGGCACTGCGGGCACTGCTGGCGGCTGCGGCACCGCTCACAGAGCACCGCTGGGATGAACCCGCTGCGCGCGACCTGCACCAGCACCGGCCCGTGCTGCAGACCGTCCCTGGCGGCCTTATACGCGGCAGCGGGGAGTCGGGCCTGCCGGAAGGCCGGTTCGCGCTCCTGCTCATAGGAGTCTGCCGTGGCGATCATCCGGGGCGCGACGCCGCGGCGCTCCTCACGCTCGGGTGCCACCTCGGTCAGCCAGCCGCGTTCGACGAGTCGCTGCACCTCCAGGCTCCGGGAGGTGGAGAGGAACACCAGCTCCGCACCGGTCTGCACGGTGCGCAGCAGCGCCACCTCGCGGACATGGTGGTAGGGAGCCCGGGGCGCGGCGTGGGTCTGCTCGGCGTCTTCGAAGACCATCAGCAGCCGGAGCCGAGCCACCGGAGCGAAGACGGCGGACCGGGTGCCCACTGCCACCCGGGCTTGTCCATAGCGCAGCTGCAGGAAGGACCGGTAGCGCGCCGAAGGGCCCATCTCTGCGGTCAGCTGGACCGCGACCCCGCTGCCCAGTGAGCCGGTGAGCACCTCCATGAGGGCTTCGACGTCGCGCTGGTCCGGAACGACGACGACGGCGTCCCCCTCCCCCGCAACACACTCCCGCACCCGGTCCAAGACCTGCGCCGTCCAGGACTGCTCGCCGTAGGACTTCAGCGCCAGTGCGGCGCTGCGGGGTCGCGGGTTTCCCGGGTCAAGCTGGACCTCGGGGACGCGCAGGCCGGCGAAGTCCTTCTCCACCCGCGCTGCCCGTGGCGGGATGGCTGCGCGCAGCACGTCTGCGGTGACCCCGGCTCCACGTTCCGCGACCTGCTGCGAGAGCTGGAGAATGTCCTCGGAGAGCACCGGCAGGGCGGTGACGAGCTTGGTGATCAGCGAGAGCCGGGAGGCGGTGGAGGGCTCCTGCTTCCGGCGCAGGACGTAACCGGTCATCTCCCGTCCGGAGAACCGCAGCTTGACCCGGGACCCGGGCACGATCTTCTCCGCCAGATCGATGGGCACCACGTAGTCGAAGGGACGGTCGAGGTGCGGAACGGCGGATTCCAGCAGGACTTCGGCCACGGGCAGGTCCTCCGTGGCCCCGGCGGGCAGCTGCGGAGCCGGCTGGGGCGCCAGCGAGTCCAGCAGGGCAGGTTGGTTCGACGGCTGCCCTGCCTGGGATGCCGGCTCCTGACCCACGCTGATCCACCCCTTTCACCGAGATCTTCACGAGATTTCTGCTGCCTTGCGATCGTATCGCTCGGCACGGACACGCACAGATGCGTAGAGTTGCGCTAATGAGTCAGAAAGCCCTCGGTCCCGCCTGGGGCTCCTTCATCCGCAACGCGCTGCTCGTGGCAGTGCTGGCAGGCATGATCTATGCCGCCTTCAACCTGCGACTGCCTCCCTTGGATGAGCTCCAGCAGCGCATCGAGGACTACGGCTGGGCCGGTTGGATGGTGTTCATCGCGCTCTACGCCGTGGTGGCGATGACGCCGATCCCGGTCACCGTCATGGCGGTCAGCGGCGGACTGATCTTCGGCACGCTGGAAGGAAGCCTGCTCTCGGTGATCGGAGTGCTCATCGGCTGCTTCGCCGCGTACCACCTGGCCCGACTCCTTGGCACCCAGGCCGTGCGGAAGTTGCTGGGCTCCCATGGCGAGAAGGTGGAGTCCCATCTTCACGACGCCGGGTTCGAGGCCGTCTTCGCTCTGCGGCTCACCCCGGGGGTCCCCTATTGGCCGGTGAACTACGGCAGCGGTGCCTTCGGCGTCTCCCAGCGCGACTTCGTGGTGGCCAGCATGATCTCCACCGTGCCGGGACAGGTCTCGCTCGTGGCGCTGGGAGCGTTCATCGCTGATCGCACCATCGTCAACGGCGTGGTGATCGGCGTGTCCTGGGCCGTGGTGATCGCTATGACCATCTGGGCCTACCGCAGCTGGCGCGGCAGCTCCAACCACCGCCTGCCGGGCGCTGAATCAACCGCTGACTGAGTGGCTGGTCCGTCGTGGCCCCCGGGAAGCGGCGCTGCAGCGCCTGCTGACTGAGATCTTCACTGAGTCAGGTCAGCGCTGAGTGATCCCGGGGCGGACTCAGCCGGGTCAGGCGTTGAAGAAGGACTTCAGCGCCTCGACCCGGTCTAGGCGCTCCCAGGGGAAGTTCTCGCCGTCGCGGCCGAAGTGGCCGTTCCTGGAGGTCTCACGGTAGATCGGACGCAGCAGGTCCAGGTCTTCGATGATGCCCAGTGGGCGCAGGTCGAAGACGGCGTCGATCGCGGCCGAGATCTGCGTCGGATCCACCTTCTCGGTGCCGAAGGTCTCCACGTAGATGCCCACCGGGTGGGCGCGTCCGATCGCGTAGGCGATCTGGATCTCGGCGCGGTCGGCCAGTCCGGCGGCGACCACGTTCTTCGCGACCCAGCGCATGGCGTAGGCGGCGGAGCGGTCCACCTTCGAGGGATCCTTGCCGGAGAAGGCACCGCCGCCGTGGCGGGAGAATCCGCCATAGGTGTCCACGATGATCTTGCGTCCGGTCAGTCCGGCGTCGCCCACAGGGCCGCCGACCACGAACGGACCCGAGGGGTTGATGATTTCCGAAAGCGCGCCCAGGTCCAGCCCGGTGTGCTCCAGCACCGGCGCGATGACCTGATCGCTGATCTCGGCCTGAAGCTGCTCCTGGGAGGTCTCTGCGGTGTGCTGTGTGGAGACCACCACGGTGTCGAGGCTGACCGGGCGGTCGCCGTCGTAGCCGATGGTGACCTGGGTCTTGCCGTCGGGCCGCAGATAGGCCAGCTGGCCGTCCTGCCGGACCTTAGTCAGCTGGGCGGAGAGCTGGTGGGCCAGCGAGATGGCGCTGGGCATGTAGCTGGGGGTCTCGTTGGTGGCGTAGCCGAACATGATGCCCTGGTCACCGGCGCCCTGGGCGTCGCGGCGGTCCTCTGCCCCGCCGCGGGCCTCCATGGAGTTGAACACTCCGGCGAAGATCTCCGGGGACTGCTGGCCGATCGAGATCGAGACGCCGCAGCGGGCGCCGTCGAACCCGTTGGCCGAGGAGTCGTAGCCGATGTCGAGCAGCGTGTTGCGCACGATCTGCGGGATCTCCACGTAGCCGGAGGTGGTGACCTCACCGGCCACATGCACCAGTCCGGTGGTGGTCAGCGTCTCCACCGCCACCCGGGAGTTCTTGTCCTCGGCGAGCATCGCGTCGAGGATCGCATCGGAGATCTGGTCACAGATCTTGTCCGGGTGCCCGATGGTCACAGATTCGGAGCTGAACAGGCGCAGCGAGGACCCAGCCGCGGGGGTGTTGGAATTCGTCACCCGGTCATCCTACGGCAGGCCGATCGGCACCTGAGAAGCCTGCTTCACACGAGGTAAGCGGCGGCCGCGGAGATGATCGCCTCGGCCGCCTGGTGCTTGGTTCCGCGCAGGGTGGTCACCGGCGCGGAAGACTCGGCGAGCGTCGGCGAGGTGAGGATGTGGATCTCGGTCTCATCCTGACCGAAGACCAGTGTCTCCCCCACCTGGTTGAGCACCAGCAGGTCACAGCCCTTGCGCAGCAGCTTGGCCTGGGCAAGCTGGAGCGGATCGGCCTCGGCGCTGCCGGTCTCTGCGGCGAAGCCGACGACGACGCCTGGCCCGGTGCCCGCGGACCGCCGGTTCTGGACTGTCTCGGCGAGGATGTCGGGGTTGCGCTCCAGGGTGATCACCGGGTTCTCGCCGTCCTCGGTCTTCTTGATCTTCTGCGCCGCGTAGGAGGTGGGGCGGAAGTCGGCGACGGCGGCGGCCATGATCAGCAGGTCGGCCTCCGGCGCGCGGCGTCCGACGGCGGCCTGCAGCTGCTCGGCCGTCTCGATGCGCTCCACGGTGATGTTCGCGACGTGCTCCGGTGCTTCGACGTCCATGATGCCGGCGATCAGATGCACCTGCGCCCCGGCGGCGGCGGCGGATTCGGCCAGGGCGATCCCTTGCTTGCCGGAGGATCGGTTGCCCAGGTAGCGCACCGGGTCCAGGGGCTCCCGGGTGCCGCCGGCGGTGACCACCACGCTGCGACCCTGCAGCGCGGGCTGCGCCTGGGGGTCCGGGGCGTAGAAGATCCCGGCACGGGGGGCGTAGGCGTAGGTCGGGCCTTGGATCTCGGCGATCAGCTCGCTGACCCGTTCGAAGATCTGCTCGGGTTCGGGCAGTCGACCGGGCCCGGTGTCCTTGCCGGTGAGCCTGCCTGTCGCGGGCTCCATG
This sequence comes from Nesterenkonia sandarakina, assembly GCF_013410215.1. NCBI lineage: Bacteria > Bacillati > Actinomycetota > Actinomycetes > Micrococcales > Micrococcaceae > Nesterenkonia > Nesterenkonia sandarakina. The sequence goes on along the minus strand of NZ_JACCFQ010000001.1, from coordinate 2,295,619 downwards.
ACCTCTGTTCCTCGGCCGCGCAGGACCTCGACGTTCTCGGCGGTGGCCACGCTGTTCCACATCTCGGTGTGCATGGCGGGCACCAGCAGCACCGGCGCCTCGGTGGCCAGCAACGTGGTGGTGAGGAGGTCATCAGCCATGCCGGCACGGGCCCTGGCCAGCAGGTCGGCGGTGGCGGGGGCGACGACGATCAGGTCGGCCTCCTGACCGAGCCGGACATGGCGGACCTCATCGACTCCGGAGAAGACCGAGGTGGTGACCGGCCGACCGCTGATCGCCTCCCAGGTGGCGCGCCCGACGAACTTCTCCGACGCGGGAGTGGGGATCACGTCCACCTGGTGGCCGGCTTCCCGCATGAGTCGCAGCAGGTGGACCGCCTTATAGGCGGCGATGCCGGCACTGACTCCTAGAACGATGCGCATCCGGCCAGATTACCTCGCGGGGTGCTGCGGGATCAGGAGGCGGGGTTGACCGCGGGGTGGTTGACCAGCAGGTCTTCGTTGATCTCGCGCAGCGCGATGGACATCGACTTCTCGTTGAGCTTGGTGTCCACCAGCGGCCCGACGTATTCGAAGAGTCCCTCGTGCAGCTGAGCGTAGTACGCGTTGATCTGGCGAGCGCGCTTCGAGGCGAAGAGGACCAGCGAGTACTTCGAGTCGCTCTTCTCCAGGAGGGAGTCGATCGACGGGTAGATGATGCCTTCGGTCTGCTCAGTCACTTGGGGAGTTGTCCTTCAGATTGGGGTGATGCATGGGTGAACCCCATGCGCGCTACGAGTTCGGCTGCGGCCCGGTCGAGCTCGTCGTTGATGATCGAGACGTCGAATTCCTGCTCGGCAGCAAGCTCTATCTTAGCCGTTTCCAGCCTGCGCTGCTGTTCCTCCTCGGATTCGGTGCCTCGACCGACCAGTCGGGACACCAGGTCCTCCCAGGACGGGGGCGCCAGGAAGACGAACTGCGCCTCCGGCATGGTGGCTCTGACCTGGCGTGCTCCCTGCAGGTCGATCTCGAGCAGGACCAGCTTCCCTGCGGCGAGAGCGGCGTCCACGGTGGAGCGCAGCGTGCCGTAGCGGTGCGTGCCGTGCACGGTCGCCCATTCCAGGAACGCCCCCTGCGCGACGAGCTCATCGAAGCGTGCAGGCTCGATGAAGTGATAATCGACACCGTCGACCTCGCTGGGCCGCGGCGGGCGGGTCGTCGCGGAGACCGAGAAGTGCACCTCTGGGTAGTGGGTGCGGATGAATCGGCTCAGCGTCGACTTCCCGACGGAGGTCGGTCCGGCGAGCACGGTGACGGCGGGACTGCCGGGGACTGCTGACAATGCACTGGCTCCTTGGGATGGATGGTCACCCCAATTCTGCCAGAAACTCCTTCAGTGCTCGCCGTTGCTTGACCCCGAGCCCACCGAGCCGCCGGTTCACCGAGATCCCCAGGTCTTCCAGCGCCTTGGTGGCGGTGACCCGGCCCACACCGGGAAGGGATTCCAACAGCTCCAGGGTCTTCAGCCGAGCGACCGCCTCTGAGCTGCTCGCTCGTTCCAGGACCTGATCGAAGCTCAGGCCCCCGTTGCCGAACTCCTTCTTCAGCTGGGCCCGCTCGACTCGCGCGGCAAGTGCCTTGCGGCGGGCGGTGTCCCGCTCTTCCTTGGTCAGTTCTCGCAGTGCCACGATTCTCCCCCAACTTCCGTGGTGCAGTCGCTCGGAACGGTTTTCTGCGGACGGCACCAGGTGATATGGAGCAGAATCTAGTGGTTGGAAGGTGGAACAGCAATAGAGAACGGCCTGCGGAGTTCTCAGCCCAGATCCGCCGTCGCTGACTCAATGGCCCTGGTCAGCGAAACCGGGTCGGGTCCGTGCCGCAGCACGCCCCGGGAGGAGTTCACCAGGACCTGGCTCGGGTAGCTGGCGCCGAAGCCGGTGCGCAGCGCCTGGGCATCGGCTCCCTGGGCTCCGTAGCCGGGTGCCAGCAGCGGCATCCGGCCGGCCCTGAGATCGATCCGATGCTCGGCGGCGAGCCGCGCCGTCGTGGCCCCCACGACCAGCCCGATGCTGCCCAGCTCGGCCGCGCCGGGGTCTTCGCCCGCGGCACGGGTCAGTGCTGCGGAGGCGGCGGCAGCCTCGGCCGCGATCTGACCGGCCACGGTGACTCCCTGGGCGTCGCGGGCCAGCTGCACCTGCTGACCCTCCGGGTTCGAGGTCAGCCCCAGCACGAAGAGACCTGCCTGATGCCGGGCGGCGGCCTCGACCGCGGGCTGCAGCGAGCCGAATCCAAGATACGGGCTCACGGTGAGCGCATCGGCGCCGAAGTCAGCCTCCGGGTTCAGCCACGCCTCGGCGTAGCCGGCCATGGTGGAGCCGATGTCCCCGCGCTTGGCGTCGGCGATCACCAGCAGTCCGGCCGCGCGGGCCTGGTGCTGGACCTCGCTGAGCACCTGCATGCCTGAGACCCCGAACCGCTCGAAGAACGCGACCTGGGGCTTGAGCACACCGACCCGACCGGTGCAGGCTTCGAGCACCCGGGCGCTGAACTCGCGCAGTCCCGCGGCGTCCTGGGTCAGTCCCCAGTCGGTGAGCAGCTGCGGGTGCGGGTCCAGACCCACACAGAGCCGACCGTGGACTCGCATCGCGGCGGCGAGCCGGCTCCCGAACGTGGCCCCGGCGGCCACGCCGGCCGAGACGCTCTGCTCCCCCGCAACGGCAGGCGCGCTCGGCTCCCCCGCGCCGGCCGGGACCGATCTCATGCCCCGCCCTGACCGATGAGTTCCGCCTGCTTCGGCAGCTCTCCCCGCTCTGACCGCTCAGCCTGGTGACGCTGCGCTGCCTGCTGCAGCCGCTCGGCGTGTTCCTGCAGCGATGCTACGGACCAGCTGAACTGGCCCAGCGCCTCGATGGCCTGCACCGCGGCGCCGAACTCGGCCACCGTGGTGATCACCGGGGTGCCCACCGAGGTGGCGGCGGCGCGGATCTCGTAGCCGTCGCTGCGGGCGTCACCGCCGGAGGGGGTGTTGATGATCAGGGCGATCTCCCCGCTCTCCACCCGCTCCAGGATGGTCCCGCCCTGGGTGTCGGCGTCGGCGATCTTGGCCACTGTGGTGGTCTCGACCCCGTTCCGGCGCAGCACATCGGCGGTGCCCCCGGTGGAGACGATGGAGAAGCCCAGGTCGGCCAGCCGCTTGACCGGCATGATGATCGCCCGCTTATCCCGGTTGGCCACTGAGACGAAGACCTTCCCGGCGGTGGGCAGCGGGTTGTTCGCCGCCTGCTGGGCCTTGGCGAAGGCGGTGTCGAAGTGCTTGTCGATGCCCATGACCTCGCCGGTGGAGCGCATCTCCGGGCCGAGCAGGGAATCGACCACGCGACCCTCGGGGGTGCGGAAGCGTGCGAAGGGAAGCACCGCCTCCTTCACCGAGACCGGGGCACCCGGGGGCAGCTCGGAGCCGTCGCCGGTGGCCGGGAGCAGACCGGAGAGCGGGTGGCCGGAGCCTTCCCGGAGCGCCGCGATGCTGACCCCGGTGCCGATGTGCGCGGCGGCCTTGGCCATCTGCACCCCGGTGGCCTTGGAGACGAAGGGCACGGTGCGGGAGGCGCGCGGGTTGGCCTCGATCACGTAGAGGATGTCCGAGGCCAGGGCGAACTGGATGTTGATCAGTCCCTGCACCCCGACTCCCTCGGCGATGGCCCGGGTGGCGACCCGGACGCGTTCCAGGACGTCGGGTCCCAGCGTGATCGGGGGGAGCACGCAGGCGGAGTCCCCGGAATGGATCCCGGCCTCCTCGATGTGCTCCATGATGCCGCCCACGAAGAGCTGCTCGCCGTCGTAGAGCGCGTCGACGTCGACCTCGATGGCGTCTTCCAGGAACCGGTCCACCAGCACCGGATGCTCCGGGGTGACTTCGGTGGCGTTGGCGATGTAGCGCTCCAGCCCGGGCTCGTCGTAGACGATCTCCATGCCGCGTCCGCCGAGCACGTAGCTGGGCCGCACCAGCACCGGGTAGCCGATGGAGTCCGCGACCCGCTTGGCGTCCTCGAAGCTGACCGCGGTGCCGTTCTTCGGCGCGATGAGCCCGCCGCGCTGGAGCACCTGGTCGAACTCGCCGCGGTCCTCGGCGAGGTCGATCGCCTCCGGGGAGGTCCCCAGGATGGTGACCCCGGCGTCGGCGAGCTGCTGGGCGAGCTTCAACGGGGTCTGACCGCCGAGCTGGACGAAGACCCCGGCCACTCCCCCGGTGCGCTCCTCGGCAGCGATCACCTCGAGCACGTCCTCCAGGGTCAGCGGCTCGAAGTAGAGCCGGGTGGAGACGTCGTAGTCGGTGGAGACGGTCTCCGGGTTGCAGTTGACCATCACGGTCTCATAGCCGGCCTCGCGCAGCGCCATGGTGGCGTGGACGCAGGAGTAGTCGAACTCGATGCCCTGACCGATCCGGTTGGGTCCGGAGCCCAGGATGATCACCGAGGGCGCCTCGTGCTGGACGATCTCGTCCTCGAGGTCATAGGAGGAGTAGTGGTACGGGGTGAAGGCCTCGAACTCCGCGGCGCAGGTGTCCACGGTCTTGTACACCGGGCGGATGCCCAGCGCGTGGCGGACCCCGCGGACCACTGCGGCGTCCATATGCCGCAGCGCGCCGATCTGCTCATCGGAGAAGCCGTGCCGCTTGGCCAGGCGCAGCGCCTCGACGTCGAGCTCCGGCGCGGAGGCCACCGCCGTCGCGGTCTCGTTGATCAGCTGCAGCTGATCCAGATACCAGGGGTCGATCCCGGTGATCTGGTGGACCTGCTCGATAGAGGCTCCGGAGAGCAGCGCCCGCTGCACCTGGTGCAGCCGATCGGTGGTCGCCGTCGCCATCTTGCTCAGCAGCTGCTCGAGCTCCTCGGGCTCGGCCCGGGTGAAGTCGAACTCGCTGCCGCGCTGCTCCAGGGAGCGCAGCGCCTTCTGCATCGCCTCGGTGAAGTTCCGGCCGAAGGCCATCGCCTCGCCCACGGACTTCATCGTGGTGGTCAGCGTGGGGTCCGCGGCGGGGAACTTCTCGAAGGCGAAGCGTGGGACCTTCACCACCACGTAGTCCAGCACGGGCTCGAAGCTGGCCGGGGTCTTCTGGGTGATGTCGTTGGGGATCTCGTCCAGCGTGTAGCCCAGGGCGAGCTTGGTGGCGATCTTCGCGATCGCGAAGCCGGTGGCCTTCGAGGCCAGCGCCGAGGAGCGTGAGACCCGGGGGTTCATCTCGATGACGACGACGCGGCCGGTCCCGGGCTCGATGGCGAACTGGATGTTGCAGCCACCGGTGGCGACCCCTACCTCGCGGATCACGTTGATCGAGATGTCGCGCAGCCTCTGGTACTCCCGGTCGGTCAGCGTCATGGCCGGGGCCACGGTGATCGAGTCCCCGGTGTGCACGCCCACCGGGTCGAAGTTCTCGATGGAGCAGACCACGACCACGTTGTCCTTGGAGTCGCGCATCATCTCAAGCTCGTACTCCTTCCAGCCCAGGATGGACTCCTCCAGGAGCACCTCCGTGGTCGGTGAGTACTGCAGCCCGGCACCGGCGATCCGGTGCAGGTCCTCCTCGTCATAGGCCATCCCGGAGCCCAGTCCGCCCATGGTGAAGGAGGGGCGCACCACCATCGGGTAGCCCAGCTCCTCGGCGGCGGAGAGCGCCTCCTCCATGGAGTGCACGATCAGCGACTTGGCGGACTCCGCCCCGGAGCGCTCCACCACGCCCTTGAACTTCTGCCGGTCCTCGCCGAGCTCGATGGCGGCGATGTTGGCGCCGATCAGCTCCACGCCGAACTTCTCCAGCACCCCGTCCTTGTCCAGCGCGATCGCCGTGTTCAGCGCGGTCTGCCCGCCCAGGGTGGGCAGCAGCGCGTCGGGGCGCTCCTTCTCGATGATCTTCGCGACCACCTCGGGGCTGATCGGCTCCACGTAGGTGGCGTCGGCGAACTCCGGGTCGGTCATGATGGTGGCCGGGTTGGAGTTGACCAGGATGACCCGCAGGCCCTCCTCCTTGAGCACTCGCAGGGCCTGGGTGCCGGAGTAGTCGAACTCGGCGGCCTGTCCGATCACGATCGGCCCGGAGCCGATGACCATGACGGACTTGAGGTCTTGACGCTTAGGCATTGAGTGGGTTCCCTCCGCGGGTCTCTGGGGCTGGGGTGAGGGCAGGGTCGTGGCTGATCGGGGTCACGGTGTCTGCGCCGGTCTGGGTGCTGGCATCGGTCATCAGCTCGACGAAGCGGTCGAAGAGGTAGGCCGAATCATGCGGGCCGGCGGCGGCCTCGGGGTGGTACTGGACGCTGAACGCCGGGATGTCCAGGCAGCGCAGGCCCTCCACGACGCCGTCGTTGAGGCTGGAGTGGCTGACCTCGACCCGGCCGAAGCGCTCCTGCGGCGCGGTGAGCACCTCGCCCACCGGTGCGTCCACGGCGAAGCCGTGGTTCTGCGAGGTGATCTCCACCTTGCCGGTGGCGTGGTCCATCACCGGCTGGTTGATCCCGCGGTGCCCGAACGGCAGCTTATAGGTCCCAAAACCCAGGGCTCGGCCCAGGATCTGGTTGCCGAAGCAGATCCCGAAGAACGGGGTCCGGGCCTCGAGCACCTCGCGCAGAAGCTCGATCTGGTTCGCCGCGGTCGCCGGGTCACCGGGCCCGTTGGAGAGGAAGACCCCGTCGGGGCCCAGTGCCTGGATCTCGGCGAAGCTGCTGGCGGCGGGCAGCACATGCACGCGCAGCCCGCGTTCGGCCATCCGCACCGGGGTCATGGTCTTGATGCCTAAGTCGATGGCGGCAACGGTCGCCACGATCTCATCGGACCAGCCGTGCTCGTGCGGCTCCACCACGTAAGCGGTGTCGGTGGAGACCTCTTCGGCCAGCCGCGCCCCGGCCATCGATGGCTGGGCCTTGACCTCGGTGATCAACTCGGCGATGGGGCGGGCTGCCTGGTCACCGGAGAAGATCCCGGCCTTCATCGCCCCGGCGCTGCGCAGGTGCCGGGTGATCGATCGGGTGTCCACGTCCTTGATCCCGACGATTCCCTGCACCTCCAGCTCCTCGTCCAAGGTGCGCCGGGAGCGCCAGTTCGAGGGGCGGCGGGCGGCGTCGCGCACCACATAGCCGGCGACCCAGATCTTGCGGGACTCGGCGTCCTCGTCGTTGATCCCGGTGTTGCCGATGTGCGGGGCGGTCTGCACCACGATCTGCCGGGCGTAGGACGGATCGGTGAGCGTCTCCTGATAGCCGGTCATCCCGGTGGCGAAGACCGCCTCGCCCAGGCGGGCGCCCCGGGCCCCGTAGGCGGCGCCGCGGTGCACGGTGCCGTCCTCGAGGACGAGCACAGCAGGGGCTGGGGCGGTCACGGGTGTGGCGGCTGGTGTGGCAGAGCTGCCGGTGTCCAGTGTGGCGGTGGTGTGCTGGGTCATGTTGGTGTTGACTCCTCGTCGGAGGGACGGATGACGGATGTGAGCTCGTCGAGGAGCTCCTGATGGGCCTCGGCGCGGCGGGCCCGGAAGGCGGTCTCCACAGACTCCTCGCCGAGCCGCCAGCCGATGATGACGGCGCCGTCGCGCTCCACGAACTTGCCCACCACCCCTCGGTCGGTGCGCACGTGCTCCAGCGAGGCGGCGGGGATCAAGTAGTTCCGGGCGCCGGAGCGGAAGACGGCGACGCCCTGGGGGTGCACCTCCAGGCGCCCGTTGGTGCGCAGGCCCAGCTCGTGGACGGCGATCCGGTCCAGGTAGTCCCCGGCCTTGACGGTGCCGACCACCATGCCTTCCGCGGCGGCGCGCGGCTGCTCCTCGAGCAGCGCGGCGGGGACCTCCTCGGGCGCCGGGAGACCGGCCTGGCGGCGTTTGCGGCCGCGCCAGCCCAGCCGGAGCAGGCCCAGCAGCACCACGATGATGCCCAGGGCGATCCACAGGTAGTTCAGATAGGTGCCGGTCATGTCCGCGGCGGTGGTCGCCAGTGTCATGCGCCCACCCCTGTGGCCGTCGCCTCGGCGGCGGGGCGGGGCAGCGGGGTGTTGAGCTCGCCGTCGAGCACCACCGGGTGCCCGTGCAGGAAGGTCGCGCGCACCGCGCCGGGCAGCTCCATGCCGCGGAACGGCGAGTTCCGGCCCTTGCTGGCGTGATCGGCGGGGTCCACGATCTGGATGGCCTCGGGATCCACCAGGACCAGGTTGGCCGGCTCGCCGGTCTCGATCGGGCGGCCCTGCTGGGCGTGTCGGTAGATCCGCGCCGGGACGCTGGAGGTGACCTCCGCGAAGCGTCGCCAGTCCATGAGCCCGGTGTTGATCATGGTCTTGATCACCACCGGCAGCGCGGTCTCCAGTCCGGTCATGCCCATGGCCGCGGCGGACCATTCGCACTCCTTGGCCTGGGTCGGGTGCGGGGCGTGGTCGGTGCCGATGATGTCGATGGTGCCATCGGCCAGCCCGGCGCGCAGCGCCTCGACGTCGGCGCCGGTGCGCAGCGGCGGGTTGACCTTGTACACCGGGTCATAGCCGCGGACCAGCTCGTCGGTGAGCAGCAGGTGATGCGGGGTGACCTCGGCGGTGACGTCGATCCCGCGCTCCTTGGCCCAGCGGATGATCTCCACCGAGCCTGCCGTGGAGACGTGGCAGATGTGCAGCCGAGCCCCCACGTGCTGGGCCAGCAGCACGTCGCGGGCGATGATCGACTCTTCGGCCACCGCGGGCCAGCCGGGCAGCCCGAGGATCGCGGAGACGTCGCCCTCGTTCATCTGGGCACCCTCGGTGAGCAGCGGCTCCTGGGCGTGCTGAGCGATGAACCCGTCCACCGTCTTCACGTATTCCAGTGCCCGGCGCATCAGCACCGGGTTGTGCACGCACATCCCGTCGTCGGAGAACATCCGCACCTGCGCGGAGGACTCCGCCATGGCTCCGAGCTCGGCGAGCCGTTCCCCGGCGAGCCCGACGGTGACCGCGCCCACCGGGTAGACCTCGGTCCAGCCCGAGGCCCGGCCCAGCCGGTGCACCTGTTCCACGACGCCGGCGGAGTCGGCCACCGGGGAGGAGTTCGCCATCGCGTGGACCGCGGTGAACCCGCCCTTGGCGGCTGCGCGGCTGCCGGTCTCCACGGTCTCAGCGTCCTCGCGGCCGGGTTCGCGCAGGTGGGTGTGCAGATCCACCATGCCCGGGAGCAGGACCAGGCCTTCAGCCTCAATCGTGGTGACCTGGCTGTCTGGCTCGGACCGCAGCCGGTCGGCCTCGACCCGGGCCTGGGGGCCGAGCGCGGCGATCCTGCCCTCGGCGAGCAGCACATCCACGGGGGTCTCGCCGTAGGGCTGCGCCTGAAGGATCAGGGTGGCAGTGGGGGTGGTGCTCATGCAGTGTTCCTCTCTGAGCTGCTCAGCAGCAGGTGCAGCACGGCCATGCGGACGGAGACTCCGTGGGAGACCTGGTCCAGGACCTGGTTCATCGGCGAGTCGGCGGCGGCGGCGGAGATCTCGACGCCGCGGTTCATCGGCCCGGGGTGCAGGATCATCGGGGTCTGACCGAGTGCTCCGCGGTGGGCTTGGAGACGGGCCAGCCGCTCATCGGTGAGTCCCCAGCGGCGGGTGTACTCCGCAGCGGTGGGGAAATACGCGCCGCCCATCCGTTCTGCCTGGACCCGCAGCATCATGATCGCGTCGGGTCCGGCGTCGGGCCCGGAGCCCAGCGCCTCGTCGAGGCTGTAGAACACGCTCACCGGCCACTTCTCCACGCCTACCGGCAGCAGCGTGGCCGGGGCGACCAGTCCGACGTCGGCGCCCAGGGTGCGCAGCAGCCAGATGTTGGACCGGGCCACCCGCGAGTGCAGGATGTCGCCCACGATCAGCACCCGCATGCCGGTCAGGTCGGTGCCGCGCGGGTCCTGTCCCTGGGCGGCGGAGAATCCGCGGCGCAGCGTGAGGGCGTCCAGCAGCGCCTGCGTGGGGTGTTCGTGGGTGCCGTCCCCGGCGTTGATCACCGCGCAGTCGGTCCAGTCCGAGGCGGCGAGCTGCGCGGCGGCCCCGGAGGCCCAGTGCCGCATCACGATCGCGTCGGCCCCGATCGCCTCCAGGGTCTGCACGGTGTCCTTCAGCGACTCCCCCTTCGAGACCGAGGAGCCCTTGGCGGAGAAGTTCATGACATCGGCGGAGAGCCGCTTGGCGGCGGCCTCGAAGGAGATCCGGGTGCGGGTGGAGTCTTCGAAGAACAGGTTCACCACGGTGCGTCCGCGCAGCGTGGGCAGCTTCTTGACCTCCCGGGTGGAGACCGCGGCCATCTCCTCGGCGGTGTCCAGGATGCTCAGCGCCTGGGTGTGGCTGAGGTCTGCGGTGGAGAGCAGGTGCCGCATCAGCGCTCACCCGCCGGGGACTTCACGCTGCGGCCGCGCTGGATGACCACGGCCTCCTCGCTGCGCGGAACCCCGTCGATCTCGTCGAGGAGCACCGAGACCCGCTCGTCGCGGGAGGTGGGCAGGTTCTTTCCGACATGGTCGGAGCGGATCGGCAGTTCACGGTGGCCGCGGTCCACCAGCACGGCGAGCCGGACCACGGCGGGGCGGCCCAGGGCCTGCAGTGCGTCCAGCGCGGCGCGCACGGTGCGTCCGGAGTAGAGCACGTCATCGACCAGGACCACCGTGGCGCCGTCGATCCCGGCTCCGGGGATCGTGGTCGGCTCTGGGGTCCGGGCGCCGTGGGCGCGCAGATCATCGCGGTAGAGCGTGATGTCCAGGGATCCGATGGCCTGGGCCGGGTCGAAGCCGGGGTCGATCCGGGCCAGTCGCTCGCCCAGGCGGCGGGCCAGAATGGTCCCGCGGCGTGGGATGCCGAGCAGCAGGAGACCTTCGACCCCGCGATGGGATTCGACGATCTCGTGGGCTATGCGTGTGAGTGCCCGGTCCATGTCGGCGGCGGACATCACATGAGAGGTCTCGGGTGAGGGTGTCACCGTATGACTCCTTCCTCGCCTCACTGGACGATGTTTAAAGGAAGTCTGGATCTTCAGTTATCCGCTGCGCACACCCGCTCTCGGCGGAGCCTGCGCAACGATCATCGCGGCGCGAGGTTTCCGGGCCGCGACGCTGTGCTCACTCTACGTCATCGACCTCGACCAGCGTGGGCTTGAGCTGCTGGAGCCTGCCGAGCAGGCCGTTGACGAAGCTGGGCGAATCATCGGTGGAGAGCTCCTTGACCAGCGCGACCGCCTCGGCGACCGCCACGTTGTCCGGGATCTCGGTGTTGCACAGCAGCTCCCAGGCCCCGATGCGCAGCGCCATCAGGTCCACCCGGGGCATCCGCTCCAGGGTCCAGCCCCTGGCGTAGGTGGCCAGGATCTCGTCGATGTGCGACTGTTCGGACTTCACCCCGTCGATGAGCTCCAGGACGTAGTCGTTGACGATCAGGTCGTTGCGCTCGCGCCGGACCCGCAGCACCTCGAAGGGGTCCATATCGCGCTGCTCAGCCTCGAAGAGGATCTCCAGGGCCCTGCGGCGGGCTTTGCTTCGCTTTGCCACTGCGGGGATCAGTCCGTGACTCGGCCGAGATAGTCCGAGGTCCGGGTGTCGACCTTGACCCGAGTGCCCTGGTCCACGAACAGCGGGACCTGGATCTCGTGGCCGGTCTCCAGGGTGGCGGACTTGGTGCCGGCATTGGAGCGGTCGCCCTGCAGGCCCGGCTCGGTGTAGGTGATCTCCAGGATCACCGAGGGGGGCAGGTCCAGGTAGAGCGGGGTGCCGTCGTGCAGCGCGATGGTCACCTCATGTGATTCCAGCAGGAAGTTCGCGGCATCACCGACCACCGTGGCGGGCACGGTGATCTGGTCGAAGTCGCGCAGGTCCATGAAGACGAAGTCGTCGCCGTCCTGGTAGAGGTACTGGTAGTTCGAGCGGTCCACCGTGGCGAACTCCACCTTGGCTCCGGCGTTGAAGGTCTTGTCCACGGCCTTGCCGGTGCGGATGTTCTTCAGCTTGGTGCGCACGAAGGCGCCGCCCTTGCCCGGCTTGACGTGCTGGAACTCGAGCGTGTTCCACAGCTGTCCCTCCAGCTTGAGGACGGAGCCGTTCTTGATGTCATTCGAGCTGGCCACAGTCTGCCTTTCCTGGGTGTTGAGGGCACGGAGTGCTTGGCGCGCCGCACTCTTGCGCGGCGGGCGCTCCACGCGGCGCCAATCGATTGTACAGGCTCCCCGGCGCGGCTCAGAGCGAGATCATGCTGCCGGTCTCGGGCTGGGCGATCTCCTGGTAGGTCGCGAAGAGGATCGAGGCGTCCGGGATCTCTACGGTGACCGGCTGTCCCTGGCCGCCGAGCAGCACGAAGCGCAGCTGGTCCCCGCGGTTCTTCTTGTCCCGGCGGATGCCTTCGAGCAGCTGGCTCCACCGGTCGTCGCGGTAGCTGGTGGGCAGCCCGAGCAGGTTGAGCACCGCGTGGTGGCGGTCGGCGGTCGCGTCGTCGAGCCGTCCCAGGCTGCGCGCCAGCTCGGCGGCGAAGATCATGCCCACCGAGATGGCCGCGCCGTGGCGCCACTGGTAGCGCTCGGCGAGCTCGATGGCGTGACCCAGGGTGTGGCCGTAGTTCAGGGACTCGCGGACACCGGACTCCAACGCGTCCTGCCCCACCACCTCGGCCTTGACCGAGATGGCGCGCTCGATGAGCTCACGGATCTGCCAGGAATGGGGGTTCTGCGCCTGCTCCGGGGCCGCCTCGATGATCTCGAGGATCCGCTCGTCGGCGATGAAGCCACATTTGACGACTTCGGCCAGGCCGGCGACCAGCTCATTGCGCGGCAGGGTCAGCAGCGTGTCCAGATCGGCGAGGACTCCGGCGGGCTGGTGGAAGGAGCCCACCAGGTTCTTGCCCTCGGAGGTGTTGATCCCGGTCTTCCCGCCCACGGCGGCGTCGACCATGCCCAGCAGCGTGGTGGGCATGTGGACCACCCGGATCCCGCGCAGCCAGGTGGCTGCCACGAAACCGGCGGCGTCGGTGACCGCACCGCCGCCGACGGCGACGATGGCGTCGGAGCGGGTGAAGTCGTTCTGTCCCAGGACCTGCCAGCAGAAGGCGGCGACCTGGATGTGCTTGCCCTCCTCGGCGTCGGGGATCTCGGCGACCAGCGCCTGGTATCCGGCCTTCTCCAGGTCTTCACGGACCACGTCGCCGGTGGCGCGCAGCGCCCGCGGGTGGATCACCAGGACGCGTTCGGCCTGCGGGCCCACCAGGGATGGCAGCCGGGAGAGCAGCCCGTTGCCGATGATGACGTCATATCCCAGCTCCTGACCGCCGGTTCCGGCGCCCTCTCCGACGGTGATGATCGTGGGCTCAGGGGCAGAAGCCTCGGTCTCGGCCTGGTGGCTCATACGTTTGGGTCTCTCCTGGGGGTGTGGTTGAGGGCTCGCACGATGTTCTCGACGCGGGCGTCGATGTGGGCATCGTCCGGGGTCATGACGATATCAGCGCAGTCTCGATAGATCTGCTCGCGCTCGGCGTAGATGCGTCTCCAGGACCCGACGGGATCCTCGCCGAGGATGGGTCGGGTGGAGCCGTCACCGAGGCGCAGCGCCGCCTGGTCCTCGGTGAGGTCCAGCATGATCACCAGCTGCTCTCGCAGCAGGGCGCGGGTGGTGGCGCTGAGCACCGCCCCGCCACCGAGGCTGATCACCGAGGGACGTGGGGAGTCGAGGAGCTCGGCGACGATGCTCTCCTCCTCGGCACGAAAGTCCTGTTCGCCGTGGAGTGAGAAGTACGCCGGGATGGCGCCGTGCCGGGCCACGAAGAAGTGGTCGCTGTCCACGTGGGGCCGGTGGAGCCTGCGCGCCAGGGCGGCGCCCACAGTGGACTTCCCCGAGCCCATGGGGCCGATCAGCACGATGTTGCGGCTCTCGCCGCGCTCGGCGGGTGCCGGTTGGCGCATCAGTCTTGCATCGCGGCGGGAGCCTGCAGCGGGTCTCCATCCGCGCCGGCGCCGGAGGGGTCGCCGCCGAGTTCGGGAAGGTTCTGCAGGTAGCTGCGCAGATTGCGCTGGACCTCGGCCACCGAGTCTCCGCCGAACTTTTCCAGCACGGCCTCGGCGATGACCAGTGCCACCATGGCTTCTGCCACGACGCCGGCAGCGGGGACCGCGCAGACGTCGGAGCGCTGGTGGTGGGCGGTGGTGGCTTCCCCGGTGGCGGTGTCCACGGTGCGCAGGGCGCGCGGGACGGTGGCGATGGGCTTCATCCCGGCGCGGACCCGCAGCGGGCCGCCGATGCTCATGCCGCCCTCGATGCCGCCGGCGCGGTTGGAGGTGCGGGTGATCTGTCCGTCCTCATCCAGGGCGATCTCATCATGGGCGGCGGAGCCGCGGCGGCGGGTGGTCTCGAAGCCGTCGCCGACCTCGACCCCCTTGATCGCCTGGATGCCCATCAACGCGCCGGCCAGCCGGGAGTCCAGCCGGCGGTCCCAGTGCACGTAGCTGCCCAGGCCCGGCGGAAGCCCCTCCACGATCACTTCGACGACCCCGCCGAGGGTCTCCCCTGCTCGGTGGGCGTCGTCGACCTCGGCGACCATCCGCTCTGAGGTCTCGGCGTGGAAGCAGCGCAGCGGATCGGCGTCCAGGGCCTGGGCGTCGAGCGCGCCGGGCAGCGGTGCGTCGGCTGGGACCTGCACCGGTCCGATCGCGGTGGTGTGCGAGACCGTGGTGATCCCCAGCTCGTCCAGGAAGGACTGGGCGGCGGCGCCGAGGGCCACGCGGGTGGCGGTCTCCCGCGCCGAGGCGCGCTCCAGGACCGGGCGGGCCTCGCCGAAGCCGTACTTCTGCATCCCGGTGTAGTCGGCGTGACCTGGGCGGGGACGGGTCAGCGGGGCGTTGCGAGCCAGGTTCTCCAGCTCGGCAGGATCCACCGGATCGGCCGACATCACCTTCTCCCATTTGGGCCACTCGGTGTTGCCGACCTCGATGGTCAGCGGACCGCCGATGGTCACGCCGTGGCGCACCCCGGCCAGCAGCGCGACCTGGTCCTTCTCAAACTTCATCCGGGCACCACGCCCATAGCCCAGGCGGCGGCGGGCGAGCTTCTCCTGCACCGCCGCGGTGTCCAGCGTGACGCCGGCAGGAAGCCCTTCCAGGATTCCGACGAGGGATTTGCCGTGTGATTCTCCGGAGGTGAGCCAGCGCAACATGGGGTCCATCATAAACCGATGGAGCGCCGCATCTTCGCCACCATCTCGGCGTGGGACCCCGTTGAGAGGGCCTCGGCGGGGGTCGAGGTGCCGGAGCTGAACAGCTCGACCTGCCGCACCGCCTGGTGCAGCAACATCACCAGACCGCTGACCACCTGGCCTCCGGCGGTCGCCCAGGCCTGCGCCAGCGCGGAGGGCCAGGGGTCGTAGGCGACGTCGAGCAGCGGCACCGGGTGGGAGAGTCGAGGAAGCGTGGCGGCGAGCTCGTCGGCGGCGCGCGGCGGCAGGGTGGAGACCACAGCCCGCAGACCCACACCCTTCAGATTCGCGCCGTCCAGATCCGCGACATCAGACCCCATCGCGTCCAGACCCGCCGCCTCCGCCGGCTGCACGGCGGGGACCAGGTCCCCCGGCAGGGCGGCGAGCTCAGAGACGCTGAACTGCAGACCCAGCGCCGCGGCGACCGGCGCCAGTTCCAGCGCCCGGGGCCGTGAGCGTGCATAGCTGCGCACCTCGGTGAAGCCGAGCTCGGCGGCGGCGGCAAGTGCCGCGGTGGCGGTGGCCCCGGCTCCGATGATCCCGAAGGTGCCCGACGACGACGTCCGCTGGTGCAGCCCGGCCTCACCCAGGGCCGCGACGATCCCGTCCACGTCGGTGTTCTCACCCAGCAGCAGCCCGGCACTCTTCGGTGATGCCTCGCCGTTCGCGGCGGGGCGGTGGATGACGGTGTTGAGCACCCCGAGCGCGCGGACCCGGGCCGAGGGCCGGTCCACGACGCTGACCATGGCGGCCTTCAGCGGCATGGTCACCGACCATCCCATCCAGTCACCGGCGGCGCCCGCCCCACGCAGGAAATCCTGCAGGGACTCCTCGGGAACGTCGATGCGCCGGTACTCGGCGTCGAGGCCGAGGTGCTCATAGGCTGCGGCGTGCAGCACCGGGGAGAGTGAGTGGGCGATCGGGTGGCCCAGTACGGCGGCCTGAAGCGTCACGGGGCCGCGTTGTCCTGAGCGGGCTCCCCGTCGCAGATCCCGGGGTTGTCCTCGCAGTAGGCGTTGAACTCGTCCACGTAGCCCAGGTGCTCCTGGTAGTCCTCGGCGAACTTCGTCTCACCGGTCTCCAGGTCCACGGTGACCCAGTAGAAGTAGTCGTTCTCGTCCGGGTTCGCGGCGGCTTCCAGGGTCGCCATGTTCGGAGCGGCCACCGGGCCGGGGGGAAGGCCTGGGTTCTGGTAGGTGTTGTATTCGTTGGAGGCGTCGGCGCGCTCCTCCTCAGTGAAGTGCACGCTCTGGGTGCCGAGCCCATAGATCACCGTGGCGTCGATCTGCAGCAGCCCATCGGTCTCGGAGTTGCCGGGGTCCAACCGATTCTCGATGATCCCGGCGATCTCCTCATAGTCTCCCGGCAGGCCCTCGGCGGTGAGCAGGGAGGCGACGATCACCGTGCGCCACTGCTCCTCCTCCTCGGTGATCCCGAGCTCCTCGAGCCGCTCGAAGGTGGTGTCCACCATCTGCTGCAGGATCTCCTGGGGCGATGCCTCCAGGCTGGGCTGATACTCCCCGGCCGCGAGGTATCCCTCGAGGGTCTCCGCCTCCTCGGGCAGGCCATAGGCGCTGGGGTCATCGGCGGCGGCCCGGATGTCGCTCTCCGGGATACCGGTCTGTGCGGCGATCGAGTTCAGCGCCGCATCGATGCGGGTGTTGTCCTGCAGCGAGATGTAGTGCAGCGCCTCACCCTCTTCGAAGATCACCGCCAGAGCGTCGGCAGCCGGCATCTGTTCACGCAGCTGGAACTCCCCGGGCTGCAGCTCGGGGGCGTCCTCGAGCTCTGCGAACGCGTCGTCGAAGGCGTCGTCGCTGGCGATGATCCCGGCCTCCAGCAGCCGGCTGCGCACCAGCGCGGGCCCGTCGCCCTGTTCCACGGTGAACTCCACGACCTCCCCCGCCTGGGTCTCGAAGTCTTCCGGGCCGCCCCCGCCGAACAGGGACTGCAGCACCACCACGAAGCCGACCAGCAACACCGCGAAGAGCCCGAAGGCCACGCTGAGGGTGAGGTTGCGGCGTCGACGCTTGCTGCGACGCTTCTCCAGCACCGCCTGGGTGGCGCCCCCCTCGACGGCGGAGACCGTCTGGTAGCCGCGGCCGTGGGTGGAGGATGAGATCAGCAGCGGTGTGCCGTCGTCGTCGTGTTCGATGCGGGTGCCTTCGTAGTAGTCGTCCCCGAGGTCCTGCGCGTAGTCCTCTTCATAGTCATCCTCCAGCGGAAAGCCGGACTCGTCCTCGAGCGCCGCTTCGGAGTCCTCGTCGATCTCGTCCTCCGGGCGCACCTGGTCCGCCCCGGTCACCACCTGGTCGAAAGGCGTGGACGCTGAGGGAGCCATGGGGCCGGGGGCGGGCTGTGCTGCGGAGGGCTCAGCCGGGGCCGAATCGTCAGGGGTCTGCAGAGAGGGGGTCTGCGGAGAGGGGGTGTGCGGGGATCCGGGCTGCTGGGACCGGTACGGGTGTGCTCGGTGCTGCGGGTCTTCGCGCTCCAGCTTGCCCTGGGGCACGTCTTCCTGGTTGAAGATCACCGATCCCTGGCGTGGTGCGATGGCGGGGAGCCCGGTGCTCGGCAGATCAGAGGCGGGGCTGGAGGGGCTGCTGGCCGGTCGTGGGGCGGGCATGTCCGCAGACCCGGGAGTCCGCCGCGGCTCGGAACTGTGGGTTGTGTCCTGTGCCGGCACTGCCGGGTCCTCGGCAGCAGCCTCGGCGGAGGCGGCCGAGCGGGCGCGCACAGTGCGCAGCGTCTCATCCAGGGCGCGCTTCTGTGCGGCGCTCTGCCGCTCGCGCTGCGCAGCGAGTTCGCGGTCCCGCGCTTCGCGAATCTCGCGACGGCTGCGCGGGGCGCCCGACTCATGCGGCTGTTGATCGCTCACGCGGGGGTCCTCACTGGATGTCGACGGCACAACGTCGGTGACCCACCTGCGAAGCCGAACGGGTCACCGAATCTTTGACGAGTGTAATCCATTCGTTACTTCAACATATCTCGCCAGCTTCTTCGGGCGTCCAATGCTTCTTTCGCTGCCGCAATCGATGCAGCGTCGCCGCTGGCCTGGGCGGTCTCCAATGCGGCCTCGAGTTCTGCAATGGCGTCATCGAGCTGGGTGAGCATCGAATTCTGCCGCGCAATGGTCTCAGGATCGGTTTTGCGCCAGTGTGACTGCTCGGCGTCACGGAAGGCGTCCTGGACCCGCTTGAGCCGGTTCTCGGTGGACTTCATGTCCGCGCGCGGCACCCGCCCGGCCTCATCCCAGCGGTTGAGCAGACCCTGGTACTTCTCGCGGACCGCGTCCGGGTTCTCGATCGGCAGCAGCGCCTCGAATTCTTCCAGCAGCGCCAGCTTCACCGTGAGGTTCTCGGCGTACTCCGCGTCCGTCTGGGCGTTGGCCTGGTCCCGGGCGCCGAAGAACACGTCCTGGGCGGCCCGAAAGCGGGCCCACTGCGCGTCGTCGGTCTTGCGAGCACCGCGGCCCAGCGCCTTCCAGTCGTCCATCAGCCGGTGGTAGGCCTTGGTGGTGGCCCCGTAGTCCTCGGAGTCCTTGAGCTTCTCGGCCTCGGCGATCAGCGCCTCTTTGGCAGCCTTGATGTCCCCGTGCTCCTTGTCCCGGGAGGCGAAGAAGGCGCGCCGGTTCTTCTCGAAGAGGTTCCGAGCGGCGCGGAACCTCTTCCAGAAGGGATCTTCCTGAGACTTGGTCAGCCGTGGCGGCTTCTTCTGCTCCGCCTTCCACGCCTCGAAGAGCTCGTTCATCCGCGCCTGGGCGCTCTTCCAGTGCTGAGTGCTCGGATCAGCCTCGGCGAGCTGTTCCACCTCGGCGACGATCTGCTCCCGGGTGACCAGATGCGCGGCGAGCAGCGCTTCGGCCTCCCGGCTCTCGGCTGCGGCGCGCTGGTCGATCTCTGCGGAGATCTCCGTGGTGAGCGAGCTCAGAGCGGCGACGTCGCCGACCCAGGTGCCCTCGGTGAGTTCCTGGCGGATATGGCGCAGCGAGTCATGCAGCGCCTTGGCGGAGTCCGCGCCGGCCGCGGCGCGTGCCCGCAGCAGCAGCGCCCGGTTGTAGAGCTCGTCGAACTTCCGGGTGAAGTAGTGCAGCGCCTCATCTGCGCTGGCCCCGGAGAACTGCCCGACGTAGGTCTCCCCGGGCTGAGCCTGAGAGGCCGCCGTCGAGGGCGCAACCTCGGTCTCCGCAGCAGCGGGGACAGCGGCAGCGCCGTCGGCCTGAGCCGGCGCGGAGTCAGCGGCAGCGCCGTCGGCCTGAGCCGGCGCGGAGTCAGCGGCAGCGCCGTCGGCCTCCGGCTGTGCAGGGGTCAGGGCGTAGACATGGCCCTCCTCGTCCACCCGGGCAAAGCGGCGGGCGTCATCGAGTGAGGTCTCATGGTGGTCGGGCTTGACTGCAGGACTCATGCCACCAGCCTACCGGAGCCGTTATGCTGAACGGGCCCGATTCCGGGCCGCCCATGACTCCCCGACGATCCAAGGACTGCGCGCACACCCATGGCACGAACCACCTCTCTCTCCGGCTTCACCGAATGGCTCCCTGAGGAGCGCCTGGTGGAGCTGCACGTGCTGGACACGCTTCGTGAGGTGTTCGAACGCCACGGCTTCGCCTCCATCGAATCCCGGGCGGTGGAGACCATCGACACCCTGCTGCAGAAGGGTGAGATCGACAAGGAGATCTACGCGGTCTCCCGGCTCCAGGAGGAGGCAGGCCGGGACGCCCGGCTGGCGCTGCACTTCGACCTGACCGTGCCCTTCGCGCGCTACGTGGTGGAGAACGCCGGTCACCTCGACTTCCCGTTCCGGCGCTACCAGATCCAGAAGGTCTGGCGCGGTGAGCGCCCGCAGGATGGGCGCTACCGCGAGTTCACCCAGGCCGACATCGACCTGGTCGGCGACGGCGCACTGCCGTTCCGCAGCGATGTCGAGATCGGCGTGGTCATGGCCAAGGCGCTCGAGGCGCTGCCGATCGGTGACTTCATGCTGCGGGTGAACAACCGCAAGCTCTCCGAGGGCTTCTACCGCTCCATCGGAGTCACCGACACCACCGCGGTGCTGCGCGCGATCGACAAGCTGGAGAAGATCGGAGCGGAGAAGGTCAGCGAGGAGCTGGTCTCCTCCGGCGCGGCCACTCCGGAACAGGCGCAGCAGGCGCTCCAGCTCGCCGCGATCCGCGCCACCGACACCTCCTTCGTCCCCGCAGTGAGCGCACTGTTGGGCGAGAAGCAAGCCGATGAGCTGCTCGAGGCCGGACTGGCCGAGCTTGAAGAGGTCGTCGCAGAGCTGAACAAGCGGGTGCCCGGCCGGGTCACCGCCGATCTCTCGATCGCCCGCGGACTCGACTACTACACCGGCACGGTCTATGAGACGGTGCTCCTCGGCCACGAGTCCCTGGGCTCGATCTGCTCCGGCGGCCGCTACGAGTCGCTGGCCTCCAAGGGCAGGCGCTCCTTCCCCGGGGTCGGGCTCTCCATCGGGGTGACCCGGCTGGTCTCGCGGATCCTGGCCGAGGGCGGGCTCTCCGCCAGCCGCAAGGTCCCGGCGGCGGTGTTCGTGGCGCTGCGCTCCGACGCCGACTGGGGTGCCGCCCAGGACGTCGCCGACGCGCTGCGCACCCGAGGGATCAACGTCGAGGTCGCTCTGCAGGCAGAGAAGTTCGGCAAGCAGATTCGCCACGCTGATCGCCGCGGGATCCCCTACGTCTGGTTCACCGAGGGCGACGGCGCCCACGAGGTCAAGGACATCCGCTCCGGCGACCAGACCTCCGCCGACCCCCAGAGCTGGGTCCCAGCGGCCCAGGACCTGCTCCCGCGGATAGTAGAATCGGCCACCGACTGACTCGCCGGGCCGCTGGCCCGCATCCGAGCAACTGATCCCCCAGGAAGGACACCGTGCTTCGCACACACACCTCCGGCTCCCTCACCGCCGAGAACATAGGCCAGACCGTCACCCTCACCGGATGGGTGGCGCGACGCCGAGATCACGGCGGAGTGGCCTTCCTCGATCTGCGTGACTCCTCCGGCGTGGCCCAGGTCGTGGTGCGCGAGGAGGCCGACTTCGATCCGCTGCGCAACGAGTTCGTGCTGCAGGTGACCGGTTCCGTGGAACGCCGCCCGGCAGGCAACGAGAACCCCAACCTGCCCTCCGGTGAGGTCGAGGTCCTCGCCGAGACCGTCACCGTGCTCAACACCGCAGCGCCGCTTCCCTTCCAGATCGACGAGCATGTCGAGATCGGCGAAGAGGCGCGGCTGCGTCACCGCTACCTCGACATGCGCCGAGAGGGCCCGCAGCGTGCGCTGCGACTGCGCTCGGAGGCGAACCGGGTGGCCCGTGAGCTGCTGCATGAGCAGACCTTCACCGAGATCGAGACCCCCACGCTGACCCGCTCCACGCCCGAAGGGGCTCGCGACTTCCTGGTCCCGGCCCGCCTGGCTCCGGGTGCCTGGTACGCGCTGCCGCAGTCTCCGCAGCTGTTCAAGCAGCTGCTGCAGGTCGGCGGCTTCGAGAAGTACTACCAGCTGGCCCGCTGCTACCGCGACGAGGACTTCCGCGCCGACCGCCAGCCCGAGTTCACCCAGCTCGACATCGAAGCCAGCTTCGTGGACCAGGAGGACATCCTGGCCCTCTCCGAGGAGCTGGTGCGTCGGCTCTGGAAGCTCATCGACGTCGAGCTGCCCGCGCAGATCCCGCACATCACCTACCACGAGGCGATGGCCCGCTACGGATCGGACAAGCCGGACCTGCGCTTCGACCTGGAGCTCACCGAGCTCACCGAGTACTTCAAGGACACCCCGTTCCGGGTCTTCAAGGCCCCCTATGTCGGCGCCGTGGTGATGCCCGGAGGCGCCTCCCAGCCCCGCCGGACCCTCGATGCCTGGCAGGAATGGGCCAAGCAGCGCGGCGCCAAGGGCCTGGCCTATGTGCTCATCGCCGAGGACGGAGAACTCGGCGGACCGGTGGCGAAGAACCTCTCGGACGCGGAGAAGGCCGGACTGGCCGCCGCCACCGGGGCCTCCCCCGGTGACTGCATCTTCTTCGCCGCCGGAGAGGTCTCCCCCTCCCGCGGACTCCTTGGTGCCGCCCGCAATGAGATCGCGCACCGTGTCGGACTCATCGACGAATCGGCCTGGTCCTTCGTCTGGGTGGTCGACGCCCCGATGTTCGAACCCGCCGCCCAGGCCCAGGCCGCCGGCGACGTCGCAGTGGGCTCGGGTGCCTGGACCGCGGTGCACCACGCCTTCACCGCACCGAAGCCGGAGTTCGCCGAGAGCTTCGACACCGACCCGGCCTCCGCGCTGGCCAACGCCTATGACCTGGTCTGCAACGGCAACGAGATCGCGGGTGGTTCACTGCGCGTCTATCGCCGCGACGTCCAGGAGCGGATCTTCAAGGTCATGGGGATCCCCGAGGATGAGGCCCAGGAGAAGTTCGGTTTCCTGCTCGATGCCTTCAAGTTCGGAGCTCCCCCGCACGGCGGCATCGCCTTCGGCTGGGACCGGGTGGTCTCGCTGCTCGCCGGTGAGGACTCGATCCGCGAAGTCATCGCCTTCCCCAAGTCCGGTGGCGGCTACGATCCGCTGACCGCGGCGCCAGCTCCGATCACCGCGCAGCAGCGCAAGGAGGCTGGGGTGGACGCCAAGCCGGAGCCGGCGGCGGACACCACGCCGCAGGGAAAGAAACAGGAGAAGAAGCAGGACAAGGGTGAGGCGGCGGCTGAGGGAAAGTCCCAGGGCTGAACCGCACCGGGTAATCTAGGACGGATTCCTTTCGAATCTATCTACGAACCCAGCTGAAGGAGGCGCAGTGGCCGATCCCACCACGGGGGACCTCTTCGCCTCCGACGACTTCGGTGACGACGACGCGCCCGCCTCGCCCTCCACGGGTGAGGCGGGCGCGCGTCGTCGTCATACCCCGCTGGCGGTCAGGATGCGACCGCGCACCCTGACCGAGGTCCTGGGCCAGCAGCACCTGCTGGAACAGGGGTCCCCGCTGCGGGTCCTCGTCGAGGGCAACCGAGGCCCGGCCGGGGCCTCCTCGGTGATCCTCTACGGGCCCCCGGGCACGGGCAAGACCACCCTGGCCCATGTGCTCGCCCGCGGCGCTTCGCGGAAGTTCGTGGAGCTCTCCGCCATTCGAGCCGGCGTCAAGGACCTCCGCCAGGTGATGGACCGCGCGCTGGAGGACCGGGACCTGCGGGGGCAGACCACGGTGCTCTTCCTCGATGAGATCCACCGGTTCAACAAGGCGCAGCAGGACGCCCTGCTGCCCGGTGTGGAGAACGGCTGGGTGATCCTGGTCGCGGCGACCACGGAGAACCCCTCCTTCTCGATCATCGCTCCGCTGCTCTCCCGCTCGCTGATGCTCACCCTGCGCCCGCTGACCCAGGATGACCTCTCCGGGCTGATCACCCGAGCGCTTGAGGACACCCGGGGGCTGGACTCGGCCTTCGAGCTCGAGGACGCCGCGCGGGACCATATCCTGCGCATGGCCGGAGGTGACGCGCGCCGGGTGCTGACCACCCTGGAGGCAGCTGCCGCGGTGGCCATGGGCCGCTCCCCCGAGGATGCGACCGAGCCCGCCGCGAGAGCCGGCCACGAGACCCCCGAGGCTGCCGGGGAGGACACCTCCTCCGAGGGCGCTCTTCCCGAGGCTGAGGCCCAGCCGGGCTCCACTGTGGTGATCACCGCCCGGGACGCCGAGCAGGCCATGGACTTCGCCGTCCAGCGCTATGACCGGGACGGGGACCAGCACTATGACATCGTCTCGGCGTTCATCAAGTCGCTGCGCGGCTCGGACCCGGACGCGGCGCTGCACTACCTGGCCCGGATGGTGGTGGCCGGGGAGGATCCACGGTTCATCGCCCGCCGGCTGGTCATCGCCGCAGGCGAGGAGGTGGGCATGGCCGATCCCACAGCGCTGCAGACCGCCATGGCCGCCGCTGACGCCGTGCAGCTGATCGGCATGCCGGAGGCGCGGATCCTGCTCGCCCAGGCCACGGTGCACATCGCCACCGCACCGAAGTCCAATGCCTCCTATAAGGCTCTGGACGCCGCCATCGCCGATGTGCGGGCGGGCAGGTCTGGTGCGGTCCCGCTTCATCTGCGCGACGCGCACTATGCCGGCGCGCAGCGGATGGGACACGGCAAGGGCTACGTCTATGCCCACGATGCCCCGCACCACGTCGCCGCCCAGCAGTATGTCCCCGACGAGCTGATCGGCGTGGACTACTACAAGCCCACGGGCAACGGAGCGGAGCGGGCGCTCGGCGAGCGTCTGGAGAAGCTGCGTTCGATCATCCGGGGCGCGCAGAAGGGCTAGCGGCCCCACACCGGCAAGAGCTGAGCCAGGGTCCTGGGCAAGACTCCGGGGTCCGGGCTCCAGGCTCCCGGGTCTGGGTCCAGAGCCAGGGCGGCAAGCTCTGCCACGGCAGCGCCGGGCGCCACGAGAAAGCGGCCGCCTCCCCAGAGGGAGACAGCCGCTTTCTCGTGTTCAGCCCTGGGTCAGCACTGGCTGGGGCTGATCAGGACCTCAAGGTTCTCAGCGCTTCTTGGACTCGATCGCTCCGACCGAGCCGGCTGGCAGCTCGGCGGCGGTCTCGTGGTGATCGTGGGAGAGCGCCTCGAGGTACTCCTCCCGGCTCACCGGGGCCACCCGATCCTCGAAGAAGGTCCGGTTCAGTCGGACTCGGGACTTCTCCAGCAGGCCGACCTTGCCTTTGGCGTTCGGGCGGGCCGGGGTGACCTCGGGTGAGTCGTAGGAGACCAGGGTGTAGAGCTCGTAGTCACTGACCCGGGTGTGCTTCTCGCGGAACTCACCGTGCGGCAGCATCTCGATCACGCCTGCCTCGTTGCCGTGGAGCACGATCTCGCGATCCTTGCGCTGCAGCGCCAGGCAGATCCGCTTGGTGATGATGAACGCCAGGATCGGACCGGCGAAGAACAGCACCCGGAGCCAGATGATCACGTCGTTGAGCGAGAGCGCGAAGTGCGTGGCCATCAGGTCCGAGGACGCAGCACCCCACATGATCAGGTACCAGACCACCATGGCCACACCGAAGGCGGTGCGTCCGGGGACGTTGCGCGGTCGGTCGAGGATGTGGTGTTCCTTCTTGTCCCCGGTGATCCATGCCTCGATCCAGGGCCACACGAAGATGCCCAGCAGCAGCACCGTGATCGGCAGCATCGGGATCAGCACCGGCAGCGCCACGCTGTTCCCGCCCCACGGCGTGGGAAGGACGAACTCCAGCGGGATGTCCCCGATATAGCCGGGCATCAGGCGCAGCACGCCGTCGAACCATCCGATGTACCAGTCGGGCTGGGTGCCGGCCTGGACCGGTGACGGATCGTAGGGCCCGTAGTTCCACAGCGCGTTGATCTGGAACGTGCCGGCGAGCAGCGCCAGCACGCCGAAGACCACGAAGAAGAACCCGCCGGCCTTGGCTGCGTAGACCGGTCCGACCGGGTAGCCGACCACATTGCGTTCGGTGCGGCCCGGGCCGGGGTACTGGGTGTGCTTGTGCACGACCACCATGAACAGGTGGACCGCGATCAGGATCAGGATCACTGCGGGAATGATGAAGATGTGCAGCGAGTACAGCCGCGGGATGACCTCGTCGCCGGGGAACTCCCCGCCGAAGAGGAAGAAGGAGATGTAGGTGCCGACCATCGGGATGGCCTTGAGCATGCCGTCGATGATCCGCAGACCGTTGCCCGAGAGGACCTCATCGGGCAGCGAGTAGCCGGTGAAGCCAGCCCCGAGACCGGCGACCAGCAGCGTGGCTCCGACGACCCAGTTCAGCTCACGGGGCTTGCGGAATGCGCCGGTGAAGAACACCCGGAGCATGTGGATCGACATCGCCATGACGAACATCAGCGCGCCCCAGTGGTGCAGCTGACGCATGAAGAGCCCGCCGCGCACATCGAAGGAGAGCTCGAGCGCTGTGGCGTATGCGGTGGACATCTCCACGCCCTGCATCGGGGCGTAGGACCCGTCGTACTGGGTGCTGGTCATCGAGGGATCGAACCAGAAGGTCAGGAAGGCCCCGGAGATCACGGTGATGACGAAGCTGTAGAGCGCGACCTCGCCGAACATGAACGTCCAGTGGTCTGGGAAGACCTTGCGGCCGAACTCCCGGACCATGCCGGTGCCGCCCACACGCTGATCGACATAGTTCGCGATCTTTCCGGTGCGGGTCCCCGGCTGGTACTGGTCGACCTCGGAGTACTGCTCCTCGGTGTATTTGGATTCTAGAGACTGAGTGCTCATGAGATTTAGCCACGCTCCCAGTAGGTCGGGCCGACGGGTTCAGTGAAGTCGCTGCGCGCGATGAGGAAGCCCTCATCGTCCACCGTGATAGGAAGCTGGGGCAGCGGGCGGCCTGCCGGACCGAAGATGACCTTGAACTCCTCAGCGGCGTCAAAGGTCGACTGGTGGCAGGGGCACAGCAGGTGGTGGGTGTGGCGCTCGTAGAGCGCCACCGGGCAGCCCACATGTGTGCAGACCTTGGAGCAGGCGATGATCCCCTCGTACTTCCAGTCCTCACGGCCCGGGGTCACGTCCTGGAAGTCTTCTGGGTTCATCCGGATGAGCAGCACGACGGCCTTGGCCTTCTCGGCCAGGCGGTCGCCGTGCCCGGAGACCTCACGCAGGGTCTCAGGGACCACGTGGACTGCGGAGCCCACGGTGAGGTCGGAGGCGCGGATCGGGGTGCCGGTGGGGTCACGCACCAGGCGCACCCCCTCCTCCCAGAGCGAGTGACGCATCCGCTCGACGCCGAAGTCCTCGGAGCGATCCAGATCGCGGAAGACGACGACGGCGGGAAGCGGGGCCAGCAGCGCTGCACCGATGAGCGTGTTGCGCAGCAGCGGGCGACGCTTGATCTGGGTCTCGTCGACGATCTCGTTGACCGTCTGGGCAGCCTCGGCGCGCTCTGCCTCCTTGCGAAGCGGCTTGCGGTCCTCGATCACCTCGTGGTCCGGCATGAGCGCACGGGCCCACTGCACGACGCCGAGTCCGATGCCGAGCATCGCGAAGGCCACACCGATGCCGAGCAGGGTGTTCTGCAGCCGCAGCATCTGGAGATCACCGTCGGTCACCCCGACCGCGAAGTAGCCGATGAAGAACATCACCGTGCCGATGATCGAGATCAGGAAGAGCGCGGAGACCTGCCGCTCAGCGCGCTTGGCGGCCTTCTCGTCCGCGTCTGTCAACCGCGGGCGGTGCGGGGGCAGGCCGGGATTGTCGATGGCATAGCCGCTCGACCTTCCGTCGCCTGCTTTGATGACGGCGCCCGAGTTCGGACCGCCGTTACCGTGCTCGCCCATATGGTTCTCGTCCTTTGCTTCAGTGTTGAGGTGTGCGGGTGCTTTTCAGCTGCCAGTGGGGTTCAGGAGGACCGTGAGGTCAGCCAGACCATGGAGCCGATCAGGAGGGCCAGGCCGAGGGTCCAGATCAGCAGACCCTCCGAGACCGGTCCCAGCGAGCCCAGCGAGAACCCGCCCGGCACGCCTTGAGATTCGTTGTTCTTCAAGAAGGCGATGATGTCGCGCTTGTCTTCCGGCGGGATGTTCGAGTCGTTGAACTCCGGCATGTTCTGCGGGCCGGTGACCATGGCCGAGTAGATGTGCCGGGATTCCACGCCGTCCAGGGAGGGCGCGTACTTGCCCTCGGTCAGCGCACCGCCGGCGGCGGCGGCGTTGTGGCACATGGCGCAGTTGATGCGGAACAGCTCACCACCGCGGGCGATGTTGCCCTGCTCCACGTCGAGGTACTCCTCGGACGGAACGGCAGGGCCCGAACCCAGGGATGCGACATAGGCGGAGAGCTGCATGGTCTGTTCGTCGTTGAACTGAGCCGGCTTCTTCTGGGCCTGCGGGCCGGACATCTGCATCGGCATGCGCCCGGTGCCGACCTGGAAGTCCACCGAGGCCGCACCGGAGCCGATCAGCGAGGGACCGGCGTCGGAGCCCTGTGCATTGATCCCGTGACAGGTCGCGCAGTTGGCCACGAAGAGGCGTTCGCCCTCCTCCACGTCTGAGGCGGAGTAGACGTCTGCAGTGTTGGTCGCCTGAGCCTCGTTGATGGAGGTCGCCGCGGCGTAGAGCCCTCCGGTGAGCAAGAGGCCCAGGAGGAGCAGCGCCACTGCCGCGAGCGGGTGGCGACGCTTCTGTGAGAGTGCCTTCACGTGCCGGTTCCTAACTTTTCGATGCGATACAAGCTGGTGTGCTTCAGCTGGTGCTGTGATCAGGCGAACAGCGGCAGCAGGTAGACGATGCCGAACAGCGCGATCCACACGACGTCGACGAAGTGCCAGTAGTACGAGACGACGACGGCGGCGTGAGCCTCCTTGTGGGTGAACTTCACGCTGAAGTACGCCCGCGCCACCACGTAGAGGAAGGCGATCAGACCGCCGATCACGTGAAGTCCGTGGAAGCCTGTGGTGATGTAGAAGGCCGAGCCGAAGGCGTTCGAGGAGACGGTGATCCCATGGGAGACCATCACGGCGAACTCATAGGTCTGACCACCGATGAAGATGGCGCCCATGATGAACGAGAGGATGTACCACTCGACCATGCCCCAGTGCTGGACCTGCAGTGCGCCCCCGGTGCGTCGCGGCTGGTGCCGCTCGGCGGCGAAGACACCGAACTGAGCCGTCACCGAGCTGGCGACCAGGATCACCGTGATCGTGGTGGCCAGTGGGATGTCCAGCTCGCTGGCACCCTCGGCGAACATCTCAGACTGCGTGGAACGCAGCGTGAAGAACATGGCGAACAGGCCGGCGAAGAACATGAGCTCGC
Source organism: Nesterenkonia sandarakina (assembly GCF_013410215.1). Lineage (NCBI taxonomy): Bacteria > Bacillati > Actinomycetota > Actinomycetes > Micrococcales > Micrococcaceae > Nesterenkonia > Nesterenkonia sandarakina. The sequence goes on along the minus strand of NZ_JACCFQ010000001.1, from coordinate 2,266,663 downwards.
TGGTGAGCCAGACCATGGTGCCCACGGACACCATGTTCGGACGGTTCGGCAGCGTGCGCGCCGGGGCGATGGGGGCTTGGGTTGCAGACGTCACGCATTCATTATGTCCTGAAACCCCAACGGTTTGCGACACCGATGACTCTTACGGCGTGGTTCCAGATCCTTGTCAGCGGGCGGATTCCGCGCCATTCCCAGGATCCGCCAAGGTGGAGCCGGTCAAAAAAGTCGACAATATTTCTACAGCGTGTCGAAATTGGACGGAACGGCGGGCCGGTGGGCCGATAGTCTGGGGCTGTGAATCCTCAGAACACCGCTGCTGCACTCTCCCGCGCGACTCCCCTGCCCGCGAGCTGGCCCGAGCTGCTGGAGACCCTGCTCGGCGGCGAGCACCTCCCCTCGGAGACCTCCGCCTGGGCCATGGAGCAGCTGATGGGCGGGTCCCTGAGCGACGGCCAGATCGCGGCGTTCCTGGTGGCGCTGCGCGCCAAGGGCGAGGTCGCCGAGGAACTGATCGGACTCAGCGCCACGATGCTGGACAAGGCCGTCCCGCTGAGCATTCCGGGGCCCACCTTGGACATCGTCGGGACCGGCGGGGACATGCTGGGCACCGTGAACATCTCGACCATGGCATCGCTGACCGCGGTGGGCGCAGGAGCCCGGGTCGTCAAACACGGCAACCGGGGCGCCTCCAGCACCGCCGGAGCCGCAGACGTGATCGAGGCGCTCGGAGTGGACCTGAGCATGAGCACCCAGGACGTGGCCCGCGCCGCCGAGGAGGTCGGGATCACCTTCCTCTTCGCGCAGAGCTTCCACCCCGCGATGCGCCATGTGGGACCGGTGCGTCGCCAGCTGGGCATCCGCACCGTGTTCAACTTCCTGGGCCCGCTCTCGAACCCGGCGCGGGTCACGGCCCAGGCGCTGGGCTGCGCGAGCCCCACCCTGGCGCCGAGGATGGCAGAGGTCCTCGCGCTGCGAGGCACCCGCGGCCTGGTGTTCCGTGGACAGGACGGTCGGGACAAGATCACCACCTCTGCCGCCACCGACATCTGGGAGGTCCGCTCCGGAGAGGTCACCCAAACCGTCCTGGAGCCCGAGGATGTCGGCCTGCCCCGGGTGGCGGTCGAGGACCTGCGCGGCGGATCCGGGACGCAGAACGCCCAGATCGTCCAGCGGATGCTCTCCGGCGAGCCAGGACCTGTCCGGGACGCCGTGGTGCTCAATGCCGCCGCTGGGCTCACCAGCTTCGATGAGCAGGCGGAGGGCCCCTTGGTGGACCGGCTCGCCAGCAACATGCGCCGCGCCGAGGAGTCCATCGATTCCGGGGCCGCCGCAGAGGTGCTGCGCCGCTGGGTGGCGTTCAGCCGCAGTGTGGGCTGAGGCGCTCAGAATGACCGGTGCCCTGAGCGCACAGACTCAGGGGCTCTCCCGGGTCCCCACGGGCTCCTCGGCAGCTTCAGACTCGTCATGGCCGAAGGGGTCCGGGTCGACTCCGGGAAGCCAGTTCAGACCGGGCTGATTCCAGCCCTCCTTCTTCACGACCTTCTTCCAGCGCCGAGCCCACTTGGGGTCCAGACGGTTGACGTAGAGGTAGCCGTCCAGGTGGTCGTATTCGTGCTGCAGGATCCGGGCGAACCAGCCGGTGGCCTCGAACCGCAGCGGCTCGCCGTCGAGGTCCAGCCCGGTGATCTCCACATGCTCGCTGCGCTTGAGCGGGTAGTTGTATCCCGGTGCCGAGAGGCAGCCCTCTGACTCCTCCTCGGGGTCGGCGGCCTCCTTGGAGACCTTGCCGATCAGGCGCAGCCGCGGGTTGATGATCACTCCCCGGGAGGGCTGATCACCGGAGTCGGCGAAGCTGTAGGTGAAGATGCGCAGTCCCACCCCGACCTGCGGCGCCGCCAGGCCAACGCCATGCGCGGCGTCCTGGGTCTCGACCATATCGGCCACGAGCTCGCGGATGGAGTCATCGATCCTCTCCACCTCCTGCGCGCGTCGGTGGAGCACGGGTTCTCCGTGGATGGTGATGGGGCGGATCGTCATAGCAAGGATTCTACGCACCGCCAAGGCGTCCCGGGTACGCGAAAGCCCGCCGTGAGTCGATGCTCACGGCGGGCTTTCTGAGACCCTGGGATCAGTCGCTTGTTGCGAGCGGCAGGGTCAGTGCGCGTAGCGCTTGCGGTTGAACTCCAGCACCCAGCCGGTGACGAAGAACAGGCCAGGGATCAGCGCGATGAAGAACACCCACCAGTCGAAGGCCAGGCCGAAGAACGCGAAGGCGGCGGAGAACCCGAGGCCCAGCGGCCACCAGCTCCACGGCGCGAACTCGCCGTAGTTGCCGGCCATGTGCTCGATCTCGCCCTCAGGGTTGTCCCCGTCGAGCACGTCGTGGTTCTTCGCGACCATCCGCAGGTAGAACCACAGCATGAACCCCATGCCGGCAGTGAGCAGCAGCAGCGGGAATCCGGCGAGGTCCGAGAATCCGCTCCAGAACCCGTAGATGAAGGCCACGATCAGGACGAAGACGCCCAGCCCGAGGAACAGGCCGATATTTGCTTTCATCAGACGCCTTCCTTGTCCTGCTGATCCGCTGGTCCGAAGATCTTGCCTGCAGGTGTCTGCAGGGTATGCCGGTCAGCGAGCTCTGGGTGGTGCAGATCCAGCGCGGGGCGCTCGGAGCGGATCCGCGGCAGCGAGTAGAAGTTGTGCCGCGGTGGCGGGCAGGAGGTCGCCCACTCCAGGGAGCCGCCGAAGCCCCAGGGATCGTCCACGAGCACCTTCTTGCCGTTGCGCGAGGTGATCCAGACGTTCCAGAAGAACGGGATCAGCGAGGCGCCCAGCAGGATGGAGAACACGGTGGAGAACTGGTTCATCGTGGTGAACCCGTCTTCGACCATGTAGTCCGCGTAACGACGCGGCATGCCCATGACGCCGAGCCAGTGCTGGATCATGAATGTCCCGTGGAAGCCGATGAAGAGCATCCAGAAGTTGATCTTGCCCAGACGCTCGTTGAGCATCTTGCCGGTCCACTTCGGCCACCAGAAATAGAATCCGGCGAACATCGCAAAGACCACGGTGCCGAACACCACGTAGTGGAAGTGCGCCACCACGAAGTAGGTGTCGGAGAGGTGGAAGGTCAGCGGCGGGGCGGCCAGAATGATGCCGGTGAGACCGCCGAAGAGGAAGGTCACCAGGAATCCCAGGCTCCAGAGCATCGGCGTCTCGAAGGTCAGCGACCCTCGCCAGAGCGTGCCGATCCAGTTGAAGAACTTCACCCCGGTGGGCACCGCGATCAGCATGGTCATCAGCGCGAAGAACGGCAGCAGCACCGCTCCGGTGACGTACATGTGGTGCGCCCACACGGTCACCGAGAGCGCAGCGATGGCGATCGTCGCGTAGACCAGGCCCTTATAGCCGAAGATCGGCTTGCGGCTGAACACCGGGAGGATCTCCGAGACGATGCCGAAGAAGGGCAGGGCGATGATGTAGACCTCGGGGTGACCGAAGAACCAGAACAGGTGCTGCCAGAGGATCGCGCCGCCGGCCTCAGGGTCGAAGATGTGGCCGCCGAAGCGCCGGTCCAGGCCGAGCCCGAACAGCGCCGCCGCCAGGGGCGGGAAGGCCATCAGCACCAGGATCGAGGTGATCAGGGTGTTCCACACGAAGATCGGCATCCGCCACATGGTCATGCCCGGGGCGCGCATGCAGATGATGGTGGTGATGAAGTTCACGCCACCCATGATCGTGCCGAAGCCGGTCAGCGCGAGTCCGAACACCCAGAGGTCTCCACCGACTCCCGGTGAGTATGTGGTGTCCGAGAGCGGCGCGTAGGCGAACCAGCCGAAGGAGGCCGCGCCCTGCGGGGTGAGGAATCCGGCCATGGCCACGAGGGCTCCGAAGAGGAAGAACCAGAAGGCCAGCGCGTTCAGACGCGGGAAGGCCACATCTGGTGCACCGATCTGCAGCGGCATGATCACGTTGGCGAAGCCGGCGAAGAGCGGCGTCGCGAACATCAGCAGCATCACCGTGCCGTGCATGGTGAAGAGCTGGTTGTACTGCTCCTTCGTCTGCAGCAGCTGCATCCCTGGCTCGAAGAGCTCAGCGCGGATCAGCAGCGCCATCACGCCGCCCACGCAGAAGAACAGGAAAGAGGTGATCAGGTACATGTAGCCGATCACCTTGTGATCGGTGGTCGTCAGCCAGTTGACGACGACCTTCCCCTTGGAGCGGGGAACGACGCGTGAGACTTCACGCGATTCGTCGGCGGTGTATTCGAGGGTCGCCACAGTCAGTCGTCCCCTTCGGTTCCGGCCACGTTTTCGTGGAGGTTCGGGTTGCGGTCGTACTCGTCACCGAGCTGACCTTCGGGCAGGGTCTGTAGATAGTCGCGGAACTCTTCATCCGTGACCACCTCCACGTTGAAGAGCATCTCTGAGTGGTACTCGCCGCAGAGCTCGGCACACTTGCCGTCGAAGCTTCCCAGCTCTTGCGGGGTCAGGTGGATCTCATTGGTCCGCCCTGGCACCATGTCGCGCTTCTGCAGGAAGGCGGGGATCCAGAAGGAGTGGATGACGTCGCGGGCGTTGAGCTCGAAGGTGACGGGCTCATCCACCGGAAGGTAGAGGGTGGGCAGCGTCTCACGCACGCCCTCTTCTCCGTCAAGCTCCGCCTGGACGCCGGCGAAGTAACGCTCTTCGCCTTCGTAGTTGTAGTTGAAGTCCCAGGCCCACTGCTTGCCACGGACATCGATCACCAGATTGGGATCCTCATAGGGCTCGTCCACCGAGCGCTGCACCTCGTTGGTGTAGAAGAACAGCACGCCCACCATGACCAGCGGGACGATGGTGTACATGATCTCCAGCGGCACGTTGTACGCGATCTGACGCGGGTAGCCGGTCTCACCCTTGCGGCGACGGTAGGCGATCATGCACCAGAGCATCAGCGCCCAGGTGATCAGCCCTACGATCAACGCCGCGATCCAGGAGTTGACCCACAGGTCCGTCAACTCCGCGGTGTTGCTGGTGGTGTCTCGGCTGCCTGGCAGCCAACCCCTCGATGCTGGGTTATCCCCGGAGCAGGCGCTGAGCGCCAGTGCCGCCACGCTGGCCAGTGCAGTAACTTTCAATGCACGGCCTCGGCTGCCGGTTCGTTTATGCGAACTCACAGACGGCCCTTCCTCTATCTCGATGTGCGAATGTTGCACCCGTTCGTGGGCCTCTGGCCGCGCTGTGCGCAGAGTTCGGACCACCATGGACGCTTCGCGCTCAAGACTACTACGTCCTGTAGAGCACCGGGAGGACGGACACCCGCGCCGGTCGCATCTGATCTGCTTCTTCAACGGCGGACGGAGGGTCCTAGAGACGAGAAAACTCCGCTTCTACCCCGTGTAGAAAACGGGGGAAGCGGAGTTCTGCTCGTCTCAGGCAGCGCCTAGATTCGCCGCCGATATGTCTGCTTTGTGACGCTGTGACTCCTCGAACCGTGCCGTGATCCGCGCCCTGACCGGCCGGGAATCCCGCAGCGCTTGATTCGTCAGGCGGATGCTTGGAGGATTCCGGGTCGATCCTGGCGTGGAGCGGCGGGTCGGTCAGTGGAAGGAGTCGCCGCAGGCGCAGGAACCGCCTGCGTTGGGGTTATCGATCGTGAACCCCTGCTTGGAGATGGAGTCCTCGAAGTCGATCTTCGCGCCCTCGAGGTAGGGCACGCTCATCTTGTCCACGACGACCTCGACGCCGCTGAAGTCCCGCAGCGCGTCGCCGTCGAGGACCCGCTCGTCGAAGTAGAGCTGATAGATCAGACCCGAGCAGCCTCCGGGCTGCACGGCCACACGCAGTCGCAGGTCCTCACGGCCCTCCTGCTGCAGCAGCGAGGAGACCTTCTGCGCTGCGGTCTCACTCAGTTCGACCTGGTGGGTCTTGAAACCATCGACGGCGGAGCCGCCGATCTCCGCGGATTCGGTCTGGGCGGCGGACCCGGCGGCGGTGTCCTGGGTGGTGGTGCTCATGGCATACACCTCTCTCGTTGTAGCGGCAGGCCTGTGCTCTACGGTAACAACGCATGGGGCTGCTGGGTTCATTCCCGCACACGGAAACGCTGCCAGGCTTGGGGTCCATTATTCCCGCTACACTGGCGGGGTGCTAGGACGTAAGAAGAACAATGCCGAGAAGACCGCCCAAGCCGAAGCTGAGGCTGCGGCTGCCCGGGCCGAGGCCCAGAACACCAGGCGCCAGCCTGAGAAGAAGGGTGTGCCGACCCCGAAGCGCAGCCAGCAGCAGGCGGCCCGCAAGCGTCCCCTGGTGCAGAACGACCGCAAGGTCGCCCGTGCCGCCCAGCGGCAGCAGATGGCTGACCAGCGGGTGAAGATGCGCCGGGCGATGGAGACCGGTGAGGAGAAGTACCTCCCACCGCGTGACCGTGGACCGCAGCGCCGCTTCGTGCGTGACTACGTCGACGCCCGATTCGGCATCGGTGAATGGATGCTCATCCTGGTGCTGGTGTTCCTCTTCGCCTCCTTTGTGATGAACGAGGAGATGCGGATCATCGTCAGCCAGATCCTGTGGCTCTTCGTGCTCGCGGTCCTGGTCGAGGCCGTCTGGGTCGGACGGCTCGTGCGCAAGAAGGTCGACGCGAAGTTCGGCGTGGAGAACCGGGAGCGAGGTCTGCCGTTCTACGCCGCGATGCGCGCGCTGCAGATCCGCCGGCTGCGCCTGCCCAAGCCTCAGGTGGCCCGCGGCCACTTCCCCGCCTGAGCAGCACCCCACCGACTCAGCGATTCAGCGGCGCTGCGCCGACTGAGCACCAGTCCGCTTCCAGAACAGGGCCTCGCCATGACGGCGGGGCCCTGTTCTGCATGCTCACAACCGCCGGCTCGCGGCAGTCACCTCAGCGGCTTCGCAGTACCCACGTCAGCGGCTTCGCAGCAGTCACATCAGCCGCTTCGCAGGAGTTCGGCCAGGCGGCGGTTAATCCGGCGCACCCAGAACGGGCCTTCGTAGACGAAGGCCGTGTAGCCCTGGACCAGGTCCGCGCCGAGCGCGAGCCGCTCCGCGACGTCGTCTCCTGAGGTCACTCCCCCGACCGAGATGATCGCTGTGGTGCGCGGGAGTGCGGCGCGCAGCCGGACCAGCACCTGCTTCGAGCGCTCTGCAAGCACCGGACCGCTGAGCCCGCCGGCCCCCGCGGCCTGGACCTGCTCGTCGTCACTGTGTAGACCCTCCCGGGAGATCGTCGTGTTGGTCGCGATGACCCCGTCCAGCCCGAGGTCGGTGACCAGGGCACCCACCGCGTCGACGTCGTCGTCGGCAAGGTCCGGGGCGATCTTCACCAGCAGCGGCACGTGGCGCTGCGCGGCGTCGTCGGCCGCGGCCCCGACCGCGCTCAGCAGCGGGCGCAGCGAGTCGATGTCCTGGAGCGCACGCAGCCCCGGGGTGTTCGGCGAGGACACGTTGACCACCAGATAATCCGCCACCGGCGCCAGCATCCGGGTGGAGACCAGATAGTCCTCGGTGGCGTTCTCCAGCGGGGTCAGTTTGGTCTTGCCGATGTTCACCCCGATCACCGGGGCGTGCCGACGGTCGCGCTTCATCCGGGAGATCCGGTCTCGGATCTGCTCCAGCCGCGGGCGGACCGCCTCGGCGCCGTCGTTGTTGAAGCCCATCCGGTTGATCAGCGCGCGGTCCTTCACCAGACGGAACATCCGAGGGCGCGGATTCCCCGGCTGCGCGGCCGCGGTGACCGTGCCGATCTCGATGTGCCCGAAGCCCATGGCGGCCAGCGGGAGCACGGAGGTGGCGCCCTTGTCGAAGCCCGCGGCCAGCCCGAACGGTGAGGGCCAGTCCAGTCCCAGGGCACGGACCCGCAGCGACTCCTCCGGGCGGCACAGCCGCTCCAGGACCCGACCGGCACCGACCCGGTGACCGAGCCGCAGGCCGGAGACGACCAGGCGATGGGCCTGCTCGGGATCGATCCGGGTGAAGACGGTCTGGAAGACGAAGCGGTACATGGCTCCCATCCTAGGATGCCGGCGCGCTCGACGTTGCCTCATAAGATGGAGTCCATGGACGAACTGCTCGAGGACTCCCCGGTCGGAGTCTGGTCACCTGATCATCTGCCTGGCTGCAAGCGACTGACCCTGCCGCTGGGCGAGGATGAGGAGGGCCCGGTGAGCGCGACGCTGGTGAGCTACTCACCAGATCCCGAGCAGCAGTCGGTCCAGGACGAGCGTCCCGGAGAGGCCGAGGCGGTGGCTGCGGCGAAGAACTCCCCCGCCGAGCCCGAGCACCCCCCGGAGCTGGCCCCGGTGCTGCACATCCACGGCTGGGCGGACTACTTCTACAACATCCCCATGGCTCGCCGCTGGCAGAGCTGGGGACGTCCCTTCTACGCCCTGGACCTGCGCAAATACGGTCGCAGCCTGCGAAGCTGGCAGACCCCGGGCTACGTCGATGACCTGGCCACCTACGACGCCGACATCGAGGCCGCGCTGGCAGAGATCCGTGCGCTGCACCCGGACGCCCCGGCGCCGATTCTTCAGGCGCACTCCACCGGCGGTCTGGTCGCGGCGCTGTGGGCGCAGCGCAACCCCGGTGAGATCAGCGCCCTGGTGCTCAACAGCCCGTGGCTGGAACTCTCCGGCGATGTGGCGGCGCGCACCGCCACCGAAGGGATCCTGGCACCGCTGGGACAGTTCTCCCCCACCCGGGCGTTGAAGCTGCCCGCCATCGACAACTATTGGCAGACCCTCTCGGACCAGGCGCAGGGCGAGTGGACCCTGCACCCGCAGTGGCGTCCGCGCACCTCCTTCCCGATCCGGGTGGGGTGGATGCGGGCAGTGCTGGCCGGTCACCGCAGGGTCCACGAGGGACTGGGGCTGCAGCTGCCGATCCTGGTGCTGCTCTCCGGCGCCACCGCCTACCGGCGGCACTGGACCGAGGAGCTCCAGGAATCAGATTCCGTGCTCGATGTGGAGCTGCTGGCGCGGCGCTCGGTCAAGCTCGGGGATCAGGTCACGGTGGTCCGGGTGCACCGGGCGATCCACGACGTGTTCGCCTCAGAGGAGTCCGTGCGCACCCGTGCGCTGGACGAGGTGCACCGCTGGCTGCGGGCCTATGCCCCCGACGCCGAGCGTCCCAGCGAGAACCTGTCCACGGCCGCCCCATAGCGGCGATCCCGCCGGGCGTAGATCTCCACCGCCTCCCACAGCGTGGTGCGGTCCACGTCGGGCCAGAGCACGTCCATGAACACCAGCTCGGCGTAGGCGGACTGCCAGAGCAGGAAGTTCGAGATCCGCTGCTCCCCGGAGCTGCGCAGGAAGAGGTCGACGTCGGGAAGGTCGGGCTCGTCCAGGTGGGCCGCCACGGTCTTCTCGGTGATCTTCCGCGGGTCCATCCGGCCGGCGGCGACCTCGGCGGCGATCAGCTTCACCGCGTCGGTGATCTCCGCGCGACCGCCGTAGTTCACACACATGGTCAGCGTGAACCGGGTGTTCCCAGCGGTGAGCTCCTCGGAGGTCTCCAGCTCCTTGATCACCGAGCGCCAGAGCCGACCAGGCTGTCCGTTCCAACGGATCCGCACGCCCCAGGAATGCAGCACATCGCGCTGCCGGCGCAGCACCTCGCGGGAGTAGCCCATTAGGAACCGCACCTCATCGGGTGAGCGTTTCCAGTTCTCGGTGGAGAAGGCATAGACGCTGATGTGCTTCACGCCGATCTCGATGGCGCCGGCAATCACATCCATCAGCGCGGCCTCACCGGCTCGGTGGCCTTCGGTGCGTGGGAGTCCGCGCTGATTCGCCCAGCGCCCGTTGCCGTCCATCACGATCCCGACGTGGTCCGGCACCAGCTCCGGGGGCAGCTGTGGTGCGGTGACGCCCTCGCGGTGTGGGGCTGGATCCTGATGACTCGACGAGGACATGGCGTTCATTCTTCCATGCCGCCCGGATCAGCGCGGTACGGCCGCGGCATCGGTCTCTCCGGCACCTTGGCCTCCGACACGGCCAGGGTCCTATCGGTGCGGGTGTCGCTGGCGCGGGTCTGCGGGTGTCGCTGGCGCCGGTCTGCGGGTGTCGCGGGCGCGGGTCTGCGGGACGGGGCGGCTCAGAGACCCAGCGAGGTCAGTCTGCGCTCCAGGTGGTGCTGGGCGTAGCCGATCACCACGTTCGTCGCCTCATGCCGGATGTCGCTGCGGAAGGAGCGGGTCTGCTCCCAGTGGCCGTGCTGCAGCGCGTGCAGCAGCTCCACCGTGGCCGGGTCCAGGGTGCGGGTGCCCGGGGGGCGGCAGTCGACACACACCGGTCCGCTGGCCGCCGGATGGAAGCCGGTGTGCGCGCCGGGTCTGCCGCAGGCCACGCAGGCGGTCCAGGTCACCGCCCAGCCCGCCGCGGACAGGGCGCGCAGCAGGTAGGAGTTCAGCACGACGTCGGCCGGGTGCACCCCGCGGGCCAGCGCGGAGTACCCGCCGTGAAGCAGCCGGAACTGGGCACCCCCGAAGCCGGAATCCGACTCCACGTCCATCAGCCGTTCCGCGGTCTCGGCCATGGTGCTCGCCGCCATGTACTTCTCGTAGTCGGCCACGATCGCCGGACCGTAGGTGTGCCGCGAGGTGGCCTGGGTGACGATGTCCAGGGAGCGGCCGTGGACGAACTGCACATCAGCCACCATGAACGGCTCGACCGTGGCGCCAAACTTCGAGGAGGTGCGACGCACTCCCTTCGCGACCGCCCGCACCAGCCCGTTCGCTGAGGTCAGCGCGGTGATGATGCGATCCGCCTCACCCAGGTTCTGGGTGCGCAGCACGATCGCGGCGTCCCGGTAGGAGCGGGACGCGAAGGTGGATCCGGCCATGCTGGCAGAGTACTACAGCGGCATGGGCGCCAGCCCGGAACTGCCCCGCGGCAGCCCGGAACTGTCCCGCGCCGGATTGGGGCCGCGCCGGCCCCAGGCCGCGCAACCTCGGCTCGGGACGGTCCGGGCCCGCGATCGGAGCTGGCTCAGCCCACCAGGAGCCGTCACGTCACCGGGGCGGCGTCGCGCAGCGCCCGGTTCACCGCAGAGATCACGGCCTGTAGCGAGGCCAGGGTGGTGTTGTGATCCAGCCCCACGCCCCAGAGCACCCGCTCGCCGATCGCCAGCTCCACGAAGGACGCCGCCTGAGCGTCTCCGCCCTGGCTCATGGCGTGCTCGGTGTAGTCCAGCAGCCGCACGTCCACGCCGTCTGCGGCGAGGATCTTCAGCAGCGCCGCGATGGGGCCGTTGGCGTGGGCGGACTGCGAGCTGGTGCGACCGCCGGCCTGCAGCTCCACCTCCATGTGGAAGACCCCCTCCGCGTTGGACGAGGTGTTGACCTCATCCAGGCGGTAGTGCCCCCACTGGTGATCCGTGGTGTCCACGGGGAGGTACTCGTCCTGGAAGATCTGCCAGATCTCGTCTCCGGAGACCTCGCCGCCGCCGTCGTCGGCTCGGCGCTGGATGACTCCGGAGAACTCGACCTGGGCGCGGCGCGGAAGATCGATGCCGCGCTCGGCCTTGAGCAGGTAGGAGACCCCGCCCTTGCCGGACTGCGAGTTCACCCGGATGACCGCCTCGTAGCTGCGGCCGATGTCCTTGGGGTCGATCGGCAGGTAGGGCACGGCCCAGGTGATCTCCTCGCGGGAGGTGCCCGCCGCGCTGGCGCGGGCGTCCATATGCTCGAAGCCCTTCTTGATCGCGTCCTGGTGCGAGCCGGAGAACGCGGTGAACACCAGGTCTCCGCCGTAGGGGGAACGCTCCGGGACGCCCATCTGGTTGCAGTGCTCCACGGTGCTGCGGATCGTGCTCATGTCCCGGAAGTCCAGCTCCGGGTCCACTCCCTGGCTGAACAGGTTCATGCCCAGGGTGATCAGGTCGACGTTGCCGGTGCGCTCACCGTTGCCGAAGAGGCAGCCTTCGATCCGGTCAGCCCCAGCCATGTAGCCCAGTTCCGCGGCGGCCACGCCGGTGCCGCGGTCGTTGTGCGGGTGCAGCGAGAGCACGATCGACTCCCGGTTGCGCAGGTTCCGGTGCATCCATTCGATGGAGTCTGCGTAGACGTTCGGGGTGGCCATCTCCACGGTGGCCGGCAGGTTGATGATCACCGGCTTCTCCGGCGTGGCGCCGAAGACCTCGACCACCTCGTCCGAGATGAGCGCGGCGAAGTCGAGTTCAGTCCCGGTGAAGGACTCCGGAGAGTACTGGTAGACGATCTCGGTGGGCGTCTTGGAGGCGGCGTGCATCGCCTCCTCGTACTTCTTGCACAGCCGCGCACCCTGGGTGGCGATGTCCACGATTCCGTCCCGGTCGGCCTTGAAGACGACCTCGCGCTGGAGCACCGAGGTGGAGTTGTACAGGTGCACGATGGCGCGCGGGGCTCCGGCGATGGCCTCGAAGGTGCGCTCGATCAGCGCCTCGCGGGCCTGGGTGAGCACCTGGATGTAGACGTCATCCGGGATCTTGTCCTGCTCGATCAGCTGCCGGACGAAGTCGTAGTCGGTCTGGGAGGCCGAGGGGAACCCGACCTCGATCTCCTTGAACCCCATGTTCACCAGCAGTTCGAACATCCGGTGCTTGCGGTCCGGGGTCATCGGGTCGATCAGCGCCTGGTTTCCGTCCCGCAGATCCACCGCGCACCAGCGCGGGGCGCTCCGGATGGTCTTGTCCGGCCAAGTGCGGTCCGGGAGCGAGACGGTGATCTGGTCCTCGAAGGGCACATACCGCTGGAAGGGCATCGGGGAGGTCTTCTGGAGCTTGCGCATGGGAGCTTCCTTGCTGTGGACGAGCTGAGGGCGAACGGTCGAGGCGGAGGAGCTCCGCAGCGGGGATTCGACCTGGAAGTGCTGCGCGTTGCTGGATCTACGAGCTGGACCGGATTCGGTGAGCTGGGATCAGGCGCGTGCGAGCTCTTCCCCGCTGCGGCGGAGAAGCTCTAGTAGTAGCGCTCGCTGGCGTATCGTCTGCACAACTCACAAACTAGCATGCGTCCCCGGCCTGTGCGGTGGGTCACCCTGATTCTCATCATGTGGACCATCCGCCCCGAGCGGGCAGGGCGGCGAGGCCCCACCTCGGGCGGTGGGCTAGAAGCCGAGCCGTCCCAGCTTCTTGGGGTCGCGCTGCCATTCCTTGGTCACCTTCACGTGCAGGTCCAGGTACACCGGGGTGCCCAGCAGCTTGACAATGCCTTCCCGGGCGTCGGTGCCGATGGCCTTGAGCCGGGCGCCGCGCTTGCCGATGATGATCGCCTTCTGCGAGTCGCGCTCCACGTGGATGGAGACCCGCACGTCCAGCAGCGGACGATCTTCGGGGCGATCCTCGCGGGGCACCATCTCCTCGACCACCACCGCGATGGAGTGTGGCAGCTCGTCGCGGACATCCTCCAGCGCGGCCTCCCGGACCAGCTCCGCGACCATGACAGCCTCGGGCTCATCGGTGAGCTCGCCCTCGGGGTACAGCGGCGGAGACTTCGGCATCATCGCCGCGAGCTGCTCCACCACCACTTCGGTCTGCTCCCCCTCCACGGCGGAGACCGGGATGATCTCGGCGAAGCCGCCTGCCTGATTGCCCTCCTGGGCGAGGTGTTCCCGGCCGAGCTGGTCCACTGCCATGAGCTGCTCGGCGAGGTCTTCGCGGGAGACCTTGTCCACCTTGGTGACCAGCGCGATCACCCGCTTATGCGGGAGCTTGGTCAGCTGGGCGGCGATGAAGCGGTCACCGGGACCGACCTTCTCATCGGCCGGGATGCAGAACCCGACGACGTCGACCTCGGAGAGGGTGTCGATGACCAGACCGTTGAGCCGCTTGCCCAGCAGGGTGCGCGGGCGGTGCAGCCCCGGGGTGTCGACCAGGACCAGCTGGAAGTCGCTGCGGTGCACGATCCCGCGGATGGTGTGCCGGGTGGTCTGCGGCTTCGAGGAGGTGATCGCCACCTTGTCCCCCACCAGGGCGTTGGTCAGCGTGGACTTTCCTGCGTTGGGCCGCCCGACCAGGCTGGCGAACCCTGCGCGGAAGTTCTCATCGAAGCTCGCGAAGCCCTCCTGCTGCGGCGGCATCTGTGCTGGGGTCATCGTGGGGTTCCGATCCTCTCCTGCGCCGGGGCCGCGGCTGCGGTCCGGTCGTCCTGCTGGGCTGTGCCTGGTGCGCTGTGCCTGGTGCGCTCTGCGTGGTGGCCTGGGTGTCAGACCGTCGGCGTGGGGGCGGCGTGACCGAGGAACTCCTCCAGGAGCGCCCGCTGCAGGGTGAACATCTCTTCGCGGTCGGCCGGCTCGGCGTGGTCGTGTCCGAGCAGGTGCAGCACCCCGTGGGTCGCCAGCAGCGCCAGCTCGGCGCTCAGCGGGTGCCCGTTGGCCTGCGCCTGCGTCGCCGCGACCGCGGGGCAGATCACGATGTCGCCCAGCACGCCCTCGGTGACCGGGTCCTCAGCGGTGCCGGCGATCAGCTCGTCCATCGGGAAGCTCATCACATCGGTGGCGCCGGGCAGGTCCATCCAGTCCAGGTGCAGCCCCTCGATCGTGGCCTCGTCCACCAGTGTGATGGACAGCGCCACCGCTGGTCCCAGGTGCAGCCTGGCGTAGAGGAACCCGGTGAGGTCCAACAGCTCGGCCAGGTGCTCTCCGGAGATCAGACCGGACCCGGAGCTGTCCTCCACGGTGACCTGGACCTCGGTCATCGTCGACCTCCGCGTCGGGTTCCCTGGGCGGGGGCCCGGTCCTGGTGGCGCTCATAGGCGTCCACGATCCGGCCGACCAAGGCGTGGCGGACCACGTCCTCGGAGCCGAAGCGGGCGATCTCGATGCCCTCGACGCCGTCGAGGATCTCGATCACGGTGCGCAGCCCGGAATCGGTGCCGCGCGGCAGGTCGACCTGGGTGATGTCCCCGGTGACCACGATCTTGGAGTTGAATCCGAGCCGGGTGAGGAACATCTTCATCTGCTCGGCGGTGGTGTTCTGCGCCTCATCCAGGATGATGAACGAATCATTCAGCGTGCGCCCGCGCATATACGCCAGCGGAGCCACCTCGATGATCCCGGACTCCATGAGCCGCGGGATGGAGTCCGGGTCGATCATGTCGTGCAGCGCGTCGTAGAGCGGGCGCAGGTAGGGGTCGATCTTGTCGTTGAGGCTGCCCGGCAGGAAGCCGAGCTTCTCTCCGGCCTCCACCGCGGGGCGGGTCAGGATGATCCGGTTGACCTCCCGGGCCTGCAGCGCCTGGACCGCCTTGGCCATGGCCAGGTAGGTCTTGCCGGTGCCGGCGGGTCCGATGCCGAAGACCACGGTGGACTCGTCGATGGTGTCCACGTAGCTCTGCTGGTTCTTGGTCTTGGGCCGGATGGTGCGGCCCCGGTGCGAGAGGATGTTCGTGGTCACGATCCGGGCCGAGTCCTGTGCGGCGTCGGCGCGCACCATGGTGGCGACCTGCTCGATGATCTCCTCGGTGACCGTGGTGCCCGAGGCGGCAAGGGTCTTGAGCTGGGTCAGGATCTCCACGATCCCGGTGACCTCCTCGGTGGGACCGCCCACCGTGATCAGCTGATCCCGCAGCCCGATCGAGGAGGCCGGGTAGATCCCCTGCAGGATCCGCAGCGCGAGATCCCCGGCGCCGAGGCTGCGGAACATGGTGTCGGCATCGGCGAAGTAGACCTGACGCTCGATGTTGCCCAGGGCGGCGGCGGTGGCGCCGCGGGCCGCTCCGGAGATGGTGGATGTGCTCGGGTTCTGCGAAGTCTCAGTCATTGATCCTCAGTCTATGCGCTCTGTTCGAGGGGACCAGCCCCGGTGTCCCAGTCCCAGCGCCCCAGGAGCAGCTGAGTGGCCGCCAGGGCTGCGGGGCCAGCGGTGGAGGAACGCAGCACGGTAGGTCCGAGCCGAGCGATCCGCGCCCCGGCCGCCGTGAGCAGCTCGATCTCGCGGTCAGTGATCCCGCCCTCCGGCCCGACCACCAGATGCAGCTCCTGCAGCTGCTGCCCGGAGCTCTCCTGTCCCATACCGGCCTGCAGCGCGGCGATCGCCTCCGCCAGCGAGGTCTCCTGGGTTTCGTGCAGGACGACGACGCCGACTCCGGCGCCTGCGGACTCGACCGCGCGCAGGTAGGCCGCGGTGCTCTGCAGCGGACGGACCTCGGGGATGGTGGTGCGGCGGGTCTGTTTCGCCGCTGTGGTGACCGTGGCGACCCATTCCGCGTGCTTCTTGGCCTCGCGCCCGGCCTTCCAGCGCGCGACGGAGCGTTCCGCCTGCCACGGGATGACCGCATCCACGCCGAGCTCGGTGGCGGACTCCACGCCTTGGAGGTCACGGCGATCCTTGGCCAGCGCCTGGACCAGCACCAGCCGGGGCAGCAGCACCGGCTCCTGGGTGACCGAGAGGATCTCTACCTGGAGCTGCCCGTCCCCGGCTGCGCGCACCAGACCCTCGGCTCGGCGTCCCACGGTGTCGGAGAGCAGCACCGACTCCCCGGGCTGAAGCCGCATCACGGTGGCGGCGTGGTGACCCTCGCGCCCGGTGAGCGTGATCAGCTCGCCCACCCCGGCGGCGTCGAGCGCCCCCGGGGCGAGGTGGAACAGCGGTGCCGTCATCTCAGTCTGCGCATCTGATCGGCGTCATCTCTAGAGCGCGTCCCAGCGTTCGCGCAGCTTCGCGAAGACGCCGCGGTGCTCGGTGGTGGACTCCCCGCGCTCCTCGCCGCGTTCCACGGCGAGCTCGCGCAGCAGCGCAGCCTCGCGATCGGAGATCTTGGTGGGGGTCTCCACCTTCAGGTGCACCTTCAGCGCGCCGCGTCCGCCGCCGCGCAGATGGGTGACTCCGCGCTCCTTCAGCGTGAGCACCTCACCGGACTGGGTGCCCGGCTTCACGGTGAGCTCCTCGGCGCCGTCGAAGGTGTCCAGGGCGACCATGGTGCCCAGGGCGGCGGCGGTCATCGGGATCGAGACGGTGGCGTGCAGGTCATTGCCGCGGCGGGTGAAGACCTCGTGCGGCTTGACCTCGACCTCGATGAACAGGTCCCCGGAGGGCCCGCCGGCCAGCCCGGCCTCGCCCTCGCCGGCCAGGTGGATCCGGTTGCCGCGGTCCACGCCTGCCGGGACCTTGACCTTCAGGGACTTCCGTTCGCGCACCCGGCCCTGGCCGTCGCACTCCTGGCAGGGGTCTTCGATGATGTTGCCGAAGCCGGCGCAGCGTGCACAGGTCTGGGTCTGGATCACGGTGCCCAGGATGGACCGCATCGGACGCTGGACCTGGCCCTGACCGTGGCAGTCCGGGCAGGTGGTCGGCGAGGTGCCTTTGCGGGTGCAGGAACCGTCACAGACGGTGCAGGTCACCGCGGTCTCCAGCTCCACCTCCTTGGTGGTGCCGAACACGGCGTCGCGCAGGTCGATCCGGACCCGGATCAGTGAGTCCTGACCGCGGCGGGTGCGTGAGGCGGGGCCGCCGCCTCCGCCGCCGAAGAAGGTCTCGAAGATGTCCCCGAAGCCGCCGAAGCCGCCGCCTGCTCCCCCGCCGGGGAATCCGGCGCGGCCGTTCGCGTCACCGGTGGCGTCGTAGTTCTGCCGCTTCTGCGGGTCCGAGAGCACCTCGTAGGCGTGGCCGAGCACCTTGAACTGCTCGGCGGCGTCCTCGGAGGGATTCACGTCGGGGTGAAGCTTGCGGGCCTGTTTGCGGTAGGCCTTCTTGATCTCTTCGGTGGACGCCGAGCGGCTGACGCCGAGCGCCTCGTAGTAGTCAGTCGTCATCTTCGTGGACGTTCACCCTTCGGAAAGAATTCGGGAGAGGTAACGCGCCATTGCGCGCACCGCGGACATGGTGGAGCCGTAATCCATGCGAGTCGGACCGACGACGCCGAGCTTGGCGCCCTCGGCTCCCACCTGGGAGCCGTACTGGGCTGCGACGACGGCGGTCTCCATCAGCGAATCATGGCTGGTCTCGTGACCGATGCGGATGGAGAGGCCACGCCGATCCTGCTCCATCTCTGTCAACAGCCGAAGCAGCACGACTTGTTCCTCAAGCGCCTCGAGGATGGGTCCGATGGAGGGACCCAGGTCGCGGCCCGACCTGGCGAGGTTAGCAGTCCCGGCCATGATGATGCGATCCACCCGGGAGGACTCCAGGATCGTCTCCACGGCCTGGGCGATGATCGCCATCGACGGGCGAAGCACCGGCTCCACCCGGCTGATCAAGGTGTCATTGGGCAGCGGCAGGGCCGAGATGGTGCGCTGGTGCAGCTCCGTGGAGAGGACCTGAGCGATCCGGTGCAGCGAATCATCACCGATCGCCTCGGCCAGGGTGACCATGCGCTGCTCGACCTTCCCGGAGGAGAGGATCACGATGGTCAGCACCTTGTGCGAGGACATCGAGACGACGTCGACGTGCCGGATCTTCGCCGTGGAACGCTGCGGGTGCTGCAGGACGGCGACCTGGTTGGTGAGCATCGCCAGAAGCCGCACCGTGTGCTCGAGCATCGCGTCGTGGTCGTCGGCGGTCTCCAGCAGGGTGTCCATGGCGCGGCGCTCGGCGGCTGAGAGCGGTCGGACCTCGGTGATCTTGTCCACGAACCGCCGATACCCCAGGTCGGTGGGGATCCGGCCCGCTGAGGTGTGCGGAGCCGCGATCAGCCCCTCCTCCTCGAGGTGGGCCATGTCATTGCGGATCGTGGCGGGTGAGACTTCGAGGTCATGGCGCTCCACCAGGGCCCGGGATCCGACCGGCTCCCGGGTGTGGACATAGTCCTCCACGATGGCACGCAGGACCTGCAGTCGACGGGTGTCTGACATGTAAGTGTGGCGCCTCCTCACCATCTGGCACTCTTCGAGTACAAGTGCTAATTCTACAATGGGTGATCATGAGCGCTCCGCACCTTCCCGAATGGCGTCCCTCCTCCCCCTCGAGCTGGGGCGCCCAGGACCTATCCCAGCTGCGCCAGAGCCAGCTGCGCAAGGTCTCCGCCATGCCCGCAGACCACGGGGCGGTGATCGAGGAGGTCGAATCCGGCTGGGTCGGGGCGATCATCTCGGTGGAGGCCTCCGGCGGCGTCGCGGTGGTCAGCCTGGAGGATCGCCGCGGCAAGGTCCGCTCCTTCCCGCTGGGGCACGGGTTCCTGCACGAGGGTCAGCCGGTGGAGCTGACTCCCCCGACTCCCCGCGCCGCCGCGCCGAAGCCCGCACGCACCGCCTCGGGCTCGGTGGCGGTCCACGACGCGCCAGCGCGCGTGGCTCGCGCCTCACGGATCTGGGTCGAGGGCACTCATGACGCGGAGCTGGTGGAGAAGGTCTGGGGCGAGGACCTGAGGATCGAGGGCATCGTGGTGGAACCGCTGCACGGCGCCGATGACCTGCTCGGCGCCATCCGCGCATTCCGGCCCGGTCCCCAGCGGCGCGTCGGAGTGCTGCTGGATCACCTGGTCCCGGGCTCCAAGGAGTCCCGCATCGCCCGCGAGGTCATGCAGCAGCAGGGCGCCCAGGGCAATGTGGCGGTCCTTGGCCACCCCTACGTGGACGTCTGGCAGGCCGTGAAGCCACACCTGCTGGGCTTCACCCGCTGGCCGGACATCCCGCGCAGCCAGGACATCAAGGTCGGCACGTTGCAGGCGCTTGGCTGGCCGCACGCGAACCAGCGTGACATTGCCCACGGCTGGAAGCGGATCCTGGCCCAGGTGACCAGCTACGCCGACCTGGAACCCTCGCTGCTGGGACGCGTGGAGGAGCTCATCGACTTCGTCACTGTCGAGCCCTGAGCCGGCTTCTGCCCGCGGCGCCAGCCCTGACTCTCAGCCCCGCGCAAGAGTCTGCCGAACCCGGTCCCCGACACGCCCGCGCGGCCGGTTCAATGTTCAGGCTCAGTCGATAGAATCGAGGCATAGGACAGCTCGGTGCTGTGTGAGCGGAGCCGCAATCATGGAGGTGCAGTGGCGCAGAATCAGAAGCCCCAGGGTGACCGCTCGAGCCAGGATGCTCGGATGGACTCCTCTGCAGGCCTGAGGGGCTCCTCCGCCGCCGCGGCACCGCTGACTCCCGCCGAGGATCGCCGCTGGGCGACGCTCTCGCACTTCGGGGCACTCATCGGCTGCCTGCCCTCCCTTGCGGTGTACTTGGTCTACCGCGACCGCGGCCCGTTCACCGCCCAGGAGTCCAAGGAAGCGCTGAACTTCACCCTGCCGCTGACCGTGGTCATGCTGGCCTGCTACATCCTTGCGCTGCTCCCGGCCATCGGCTGGATCTTCGGGATCCTTGCCGTGCTGCTCTGGGTCTATATGACCCTCTCCGGGCTCGTCGCCGGGATCCAGTGCAATAAGGGCCGGCCCTACCGGTACCCGCTGAATCTCCGCCTCATCCACTGAGCCCACCCGGCCGAGAGACCGTGAGCCGGGCTTGAGTCCTGACATGGCCGGGATGGCGTCACCTGAGCGCGATGCCCTGACCTGCGCGGGATGACCTGACTCAGGCGAGATCACCCCGTGGGGCCGTCGGCCTCAGGGGGCGAGTCGGCGGGTGACCGCATCCGCCAGCAGCCGTCCGCGCAGGGTGAGCACCGCTCGCCCCTGCGGGTACGCGGTGCCCGGCTGCGCGGCGACGTCGTCGATGAGCCCGTCATGGACCAGGGACTGCAGGCTCTTGGCGCTGATCTTCTCGCCCTGGCTGCGGCGAAGCTGCGGCAGCGCGTTGAACTCTGCCACGTCCAGTCCCTCGGCCAGCCGCAGCCGCAGCATCAGGTGCTCCAGGGTCTGGTCCTCATCGGCCAGCAGCTCCCGGCCGTGGCCCGGGGTGGCGCCGCCGGAAAGACGCTGCGCGTAGGCGGCCGGGTGCTTCACGTTCCACCAGCGCAGGCCCGCCATATGCGAATGCGCACCGGGACCGGCGCCCCACCAGTCCGAGTCCAGCCAGTAGTTCAGGTTGTGCTCGGAGCGGGTGCCGCGGCTGGTGGAGAAGTTCGAGACCTCGTACCAGTCCAGCCCGGCGGCGCCGAGCACCTCATCGGTGATCAGATACTTGTCCGCCTGGTCATCGGGGTCGATGTCGGGCAGCGCTCCGCGCTTGATCTTCGCCGCCATGGCGGTGCCCTCCTCGATGATCAGCGAGTAGGCCGAGATGTGGTCTGGCTGCAGCGCGACCGCGTGGTCCAGGCTGGCGCGCCAGTCCTCGAGGCTCTCCCCCGGCGTCCCGGAGATCAGATCCAGGCTGACCTGCAGGCCCGCGGCACGGGCGGCGTGGACGGCACGCTCCACGTTGGCCGGGTCATGAGTGCGGTCCAGGGTCCCCAGCACATGCGGCACCGCGGACTGCATGCCCAAGCTGAGTCGGGTGAACCCGGCCTCGGCCAAGACCTGCGCGGTGGCCTCGGTGATGGTGTCAGGGTTCGCCTCGGTGGTGATCTCCGCGTCGACGCGGAAGCCGAAGAGCTCACGGGCACGGGTGAGGATCCGGGCCAGCTCCTCGGGAGGCAGCAGCGTAGGGGTGCCGCCGCCGAAGAACACCGTGGAGAACAGCCGTTCCGGGGCGCCCATGGTGTCCAGGACCCCGCGGGCGAAGACCAGCTCCGAGATCAGCGTGTCCGGGTAGGTGACCTGCGAGGCCCCGGGACCGAGATCCTCAGCGGTGTAGGTGTTGAAGTCGCAGTAGCCGCAGCGCACGCTGCAGAACGGGATGTGCACGTAGAGGCCGAAGGGCACCTCGGCGCGTCCCGGCAGGGCCTGCTGCACAGCGGGCGGAAAGCCGCCGTCGGCAGGGACCGGGTCGCCCAGGGGAAGGGTGGAGGGCAAGGCCTACTTCTTCCCCGCCTTCTCCTTGCCGGCGTCCTCATCCGAGGACAGCGCGGCGATGAAGGCCTCCTGCGGGACCTCCACGGTGCCGACCATCTTCATCCGCTTCTTGCCCTCCTTCTGCTTCTCCAGCAGCTTGCGCTTGCGGCTGATGTCGCCGCCGTAGCACTTGGAGAGCACGTCTTTGCGGATCGCGCGGATGTTCTCACGCGCGATGATCCGGGAGCCGATCGCGGCCTGGATCGGGACCTCGAACTGCTGGCGCGGGATCAGCTCCTTGAGCCGGGAGGCCATCTTCACGCCGTAGGCGTACGCCGAGTCCCGGTGGGTGATCGCGGAGAACGCGTCCACCTGGTCGCCCTGGAGCAGGATGTCCACCTTCACCAGGTCCGCGGCCTGCTGGCCGACGCCCTGCCAGTTCAGCGAGGCGTAGCCCTTGGTGCGGGACTTCAGCTGGTCGAAGAAGTCGAACACGATCTCGGCCAGCGGCATCTTGTAGCGGATCTCCACACGCTCGGCGGAGAGGTAGTCCATGCCTTCCATGGTGCCGCGCCGGGACTGGCAGAGCTCCATGACCGGGCCGATGAACTCCGCGGGGACGATCACCGTGGCGTCCACGACCGGCTCACGGATCTCGGTGACCTTGCCCTCGGGGAACTCCGATGGGTTGGTCACCCGGTGGATCTCGCCGTCCTCGGCGGTGACCTCGTAGACCACGTTGGGGGCGGTGGAGATCAGGTCGAGGTTGTACTCGGACTCCAGGCGCTCCCGGGTGATCTCCAGGTGCAGCAGGCCCAGGAAGCCCACGCGGAAGCCGAAGCCCAGCGCGGTGGAGGTCTCGGGCTCGAAGTTCAGCGCGGCGTCGTTGAGCTGCAGCTTCTCCAGCGCCTCACGCAGCACCGGGAAGTCGGAGCCGTCCAGCGGGAAGAGCCCGGAGAAGACCATCGGGGACGGATCGTCGTAGCCACCGATGATCTGCTCAGCAGGACGGTTCTGCGAGGTGACGGTGTCACCGACCTTAGAGAGCCGCACATCCTTCACCCCGGTGATCAGATAGCCGACCTCTCCGACGCCGAGGCCCTTGGTGGCTTCGGGCTCCGGAGAGGAGACGCCGATCTCCAGGAGCTCGTGGGTGGCGCCGGTGGACATCATCTTGATCTTCTCGCGGTGTCCGAGCCTGCCGTCGACCACGCGCACGAAGGTGACCACGCCGCGGTAGGTGTCATAGACGGAGTCGAAGATCATCGCGCGGGCCGGAGCGTCGGCGTCGCCCTCCGGGGCCGGGATCTCAGCGACGATCCGGTCCAGCAGCTCCTCCACGCCGTCGCCGGTCTTGCCGGAGACGCGCAGCACGTCCTCGGGCTCGCAGCCGATCAGGTAGGCGATCTCCTCGGCGTACTTCTCCGGCTGGGCCGAGGGCAGGTCGATCTTGTTCAGCACCGGGATGATCTTGAGCTCGTGCTCCATGGCGAGGTACAGGTTGGCCAGGGTCTGTGCCTCGATGCCCTGGGCGGCGTCGACCAGGAGCAGCGCCCCTTCGCAGGCGGCCAGCGAGCGGGAGACCTCATAGGAGAAGTCCACGTGCCCGGGGGTGTCGATCATGTGGAAGGCGTAGGTCTGCCCGTCCAGTTCCCAGGGCATGCGCACCGCCTGGGACTTGATGGTGATGCCGCGGTCGCGCTCGATGGCCATCCGGTCCAGGTACTGAGCCTTCATGTCACGGGGCTGGACCACCCCGGTGAGCTGCAGCATCCGGTCTGCAAGCGTGGACTTGCCGTGGTCGATGTGCGCGATGATGCAGAAGTTCCTGATGACACTGGGGTCAGTGGCGGCGGGCACCTGCGAGCTGCGGGCCTTCGGTGACACGGTGGTGGGGGTCCTTTGCTTCGTCGAGACGCCGGGCGGTGTGGTGCACCTGGCACTTCATTGTTCCATGACTGCTGTTCCAAGACTGCCTGGCGCGGTGGCGTATTGCGCAAACGGGGCCCCGCGCAGCGCGCAGGGCCCCGTTGCTCGCGCTCCAGGGAGCGGAGGTGTCAGAGAGTCAAGCTCAGAGAGCGTTGACGGTGGCGGCCAGACCGGACTTGCGGTTGGCGGCGTTGTTCTTGTGCAGAACACCCTTGGACACGGCCTTGTCCAGCTTGCGAGCGGCCTCGCGGTTGGCCGCGATCGCTGCGTCCTTGTCGCCGGCGGCAACAGCGTTGCGGACCTTCTTGATGGCGGTCCGCAGCTGGGACTTGACGCCCTGGTTGCGCTGGCGCGCCTTCTCGTTGGTGAGAATGCGCTTCTTCTGAGACTTGATGTTTGCCACGAGTTGTCTTTCTGTCTGAGGTCACTGGTCGTGAGGTACGTCCCTGTCGGCCGGCAGCAGACAAACTTCAGTGGCGTGGGGTTGCCATAGCGATTGCGCAGCCCTTTGAGGTAGAGGGCCCAGAACTGCGCGAGACTTGCTGCCGCAGGGGTTTGGGGCTCTTTCGAACCCTAGACACTGCCTATAGACGATAGCAGAGAAGCCGCACTCCAGCCAGCGCAGAGACCTGCCATCAGGCCCGTGTCCGGGCCCCTGACCGGGGCTGCAGGAAGGTTCGGGCAGGTGCTCAGCGACCCACCGAGGAGGCGATGGCGGTGATGGCACGTTCCACCGCGTACTCCGGGGTCCGTGAGGCGCCCTTGGCCTCGGCGTCGGCCCGGGCGATCGCCTCGATGGCCTCGGCTGCGCGCAGCGGGTGCCAGCGTCGGGCGGTCTCTGCGACCTGCTGCAGCTGCCAGGGCGCAGCACCCAGGGTGGAGGCCAGCGCAGCGGGGCTGCCGCGGTGGTCCACCAGCGCCGCGATGTGCCGACCCTTGCGGGCCAGCGCGGCGGTGACCGCGATCGGTGAGACCCCGGTGGCGATGGCGTGGCGGTAGAGCCTGGTGGCGGCCTCGCGGCGACCCTCGAAGGCGGCGTCGGCGACCTTGAACGCACTCGCCTCGACGCGGCCGCCGTGGTAGCGGTCCACGTCTTCTTCGGTGATGTCCCCGGAGATGTCGGCCATGAGCTGCTGGCAGGCTCCGCCGAGGTCCGAGAGCGTGGAACCCGCCGCAGCGACCAGCGCCCGGGCGCCGTCGGCGTGGATCTCGCGCCCCGCGGCGCGGAACTCACGACGCACGAAGTCGAGCTTCTCGTTGTCGTTCCGAGCCCCGGCACAGTCGACGACGACGGCGCGCTTGGCCAGCGCGTCGAGCAGCTTCTTGCCCCGGTTGCCTCCGCTGTGCCGCAGCACCAGGGTCACATCCTCGGGCTTCTCCTCGAGGTAGGCCAGGGCGTCGGTGAGGAAGGTGTCATTCATCGCCGCAAGGTCCTCAGCCAGGACCAGCCGCGCCTCGCCGAAGAGCGAGGGCGAGGTGAGCGTGAAGAGCTCGCCAGGGGCCGCGTTGGCCACGTCGAGCCGGCTGAACTCCAGATCTGGGTGCTCGGCACGCAGGGCCTGTTTGATCCGGTCCAGCGCGCGGCTGGCGAGGTAGTCCTCGTTGCCCTTGAGCAGGATCAGCGGCGCCGGCTCCACACCGCGGAAGTCCTGGCCCTCGGCCTTCTTTGCACCACGGCCGGTGCCGCCGCGCTGGGTGCCGGTCCGCTGTGAAGCCATGGGCTCATCCTAGCGGCCCGACGCAGCAACGATGACCCTTTGCACACCTCGGCAGGGGGTCCGCACACGCATCTGGTGCAGTGGTGCTCAGGGGCCGAAGAACAGGGTCGCCCCGAAGATCAGCGCAACGTAGAGCGCCACACATCCGAACCCGGAGACCACCGCTGTGCCCAGGTATCCCCCGGCGGCGAAGCTGCCCGCCGACGCTGCCGCGAACACCACTGGCAGCAGCACCCGCAGCCCGGCGGGATCACCTTGGCCGCTGAGATCGAGAAGCGAGATCATCGATGCGACGCTGGCCAGGAGGAAGCCGACACCGAAGAGGAGACTCCCGCGCCTGATCAGTGGGCCAGGCTCTGCGGGAGTCTCTCTCATGGTGCTCGTCTCTGCTGGACTCGGGGGTGCTGGACTCGGGGGTGCTGGACTCGGGGGTGCTGGACTCGGGGGTGCTGGACTCAGGAGTGCTGAACCCTGCCGTACTTCACCCAGCCGTGCTGGATCAGGGCAGCTGCAGCCCGGCGTCGAAGTGCCGCCGGGCCTTGCGCGGGTTCCACCCGGTGAAACGCATGGTGTTCGCCCCCTGCGGCTGTGCGGCGAAGGCCACGGTGCCGGGCAGGGTCACCGGAGCCTCGAAACGGATCCACCAGCGGTGCCCGGCGTTCTCCGGCTCCCGTCCCTCCAGCATCCGCCCGGCCGAGTACATGCCATGCACGATCGCGGCGGGCATGCCCAGCGACCTGGCAGTGAGCTGGGACACGTGGATCGGGTTGTAGTCGCCTGAGACCGCGGCGTAGGCCCGACCGGCATCCGAGCCCAGCCGCCAGGTGGCGGTCTTGGTCGGTGGGACGAAGGACTTCGGATCCTCGGAGCGGGCCACGGCGGTGGACCCGTTCTCCGCGGTCCCGGACGCCGCCGAGATCTCCGTGCCGAGCTGGGCGCCCTTGCTGAGGTAGGTCGAGACCGAGCGCCAGAGCACCGCGGACTCCTCTGCGCCAGCTGCTCCGAGGGCGGCCTGCGGGTCTGTCCCGGCTTCAAGGACGGTGACCTTGATGTCCACCTGGGTGCCGCGGCGGTGCGGACGGAGATTCTCGGCGCTCACCAGGATCTGCACGGGCTGACCCACGCGGACCGGACGCAGGTGTTCGACCTCGTTGGACACGTGCACCAGCCCGATCAGCGGCAGCGGGAACGCGTCCTGGCTCATCAGGGCCATCAGGACCGGGAACCCGATGATGTGGACCAGAACCGAGGGCAGCGAGGCGCGGTGGACGCCGTCGAACCCCTCCCCGCCGAAGAGCCGACGGTAGCTCTCGGCCTCTTCCGCGCTGACCCCGGGATGCTGGGCCAGCAGGGTCTGCTTCGGCAGGGAGCGCGGTCCGGCGCCGGGGCGTAGCTTCGAGCGTGCGGCACCCAGAGCGGCGCGCCCGTAGAGGCTGCTCAGGGAGGGCCTCTCGATCTCCGTGATCACAGATTCCGTATTCCGGGATTCAATCTCCATGGCTCAGGCCCCCACGAGATTCTGTCCACAGACCCGCAGGGTCAGCCCCGAGGTCCCGCCGGCCTGCGGTGAGGCCAGGAAGGAGATGGTCTCCGCCACGTCCACCGGCAGTCCGCCCTGGTTCAGCGAGTTCAGCCGCCGGGCGACCTCCCGGGTGGCGAAGGGGATCTTCGCCGTCATCTCGGTCTCGATGAATCCCGGGGCGACGGCGTTGATGGTGCCGTGCCGGGCGGCCAGCTGATCGGCGGTCGCCGAGACCATGCCCATGACCCCGGCCTTGGAGGCGGCGTAGTTGGTCTGGCCGCGGTTCCCGGCGATCCCGGAGGTCGAGGCCAGCGAGATGATCCGCGGGCCCATCGCTCCGCGAGCATCGGAGTTGAACAGGTCCGAGGCCAGGAAGGCCCGATTCATCCGCAGCTGCGACTCGATGTTCACCGCGATCACCGAGTTCCAGCGGGACTCGTCCATATTCGCCAGCAGCTTGTCCCGGGTGATCCCGGCGTTGTGCACCACGATGTCGAGCCGTCCATGGTGCTGCCTCGCGTGGCCGAGGATCCGTTCCCCCGCATTCTCGGCGGTGATGTCCAGCTGCAGCGCGGTCCCGGAGACCTCATTGGCCACCGCGGCCAGCTGCTCGCCGGCCGCGGGGATGTCGACCAGGATCAAGGAGGCGCCGTCGCGGTGCAGCACCCGGGCGATGGACGCACCGATGCCGCGGGCGGCGCCGGTGACCACGGCGACCTGGCCCTGCAGCGGGCGGTCCCAGTTCTGCGGCAGTGCACCGTTGACGCTGTCCACCGAGATGAACTGACCCGAGACGAACGCGGAGCGTCCGGAGAGCAGGAAGCGCAGCGCCCCGGCGACACCCGGTGCGGAGGGATCCAGCTCATCGGCGAGCACGATTCCGTTGGCGGTGCCCCCGGCTCGCATCTCGTGGGCCGTGGAGCGGGTCAGGCCCTGAACCGCGCTGCGGGCGGCGCGGACGCTGGGGTCCGAGGTGCCCTGCGGGTCCCGGGAGACGGTGATCACCCGGCCGGAGGGCTTGAGCTGCTTGAGCAGCATCCCGATCTCCAGCACGGTCTCGCTGAGGTCCGCAGGGCTGGAGGCGGAGTCGAAGCAGGCGACGACGCCGGCCACCTTCTCCTTGGGCCCGAGGTGCCGGCGCACATCGAGATCCCAGCTGAGCAGCCGATCCGCGAGCGCCGAGGCGGCCTCGGAGCTGCCCAGCACCACGACGGGTCCGTCGATCAGCGGGCGGCCGGGCCGGTGCCGGCGCAGCTTCGCCGGCTGCGGCAGGCCCAGGTTCTTGGTCAGGGTGCGGCCGAAGCCGGTGTTGGCGAATTCCGTGTAGGTGTCTCGAGCCATGAAGCGTTCACCGCCCTTCGATGATCGCGGTGATGCCCTGGCCGCCGGCGGCGCAGACCGAGATGAAGCCGAGCTTGCCGGGCTTGCCGTGCAGCGCCTTGGCCAGTGAGGCGACGATCCGTCCACCGGTGGCCGCGAAGGGGTGCCCGGCGGCGAGCGAGGAGCCGTTGACATTGAGCCGGCTGCGGTCGATGGTGCCCAGTGCAGAGTCCAGGCCGAGCTTGTTCTTGCAGAACTCCTCGGACTCCCAGGCCTTGATCTGGGCCAGCACGGTGGAGGCGAAGGCCTCGTGGATCTCCAGGTACTCGAAGTCGGAGAAGCTGAGGTTGTTGCGCTTGAGCATCCGGGCGGCGGCGTAGGCCGGTGCCATCAGCAGGCCTTCGGCGCCGTCGACGAAGTCCACTGCGCCCTCCTCGTAGTCGATGAAGTTCGCCAGCTTGGGCAGGTCGTGCTGGTCCGCCCATTCCTCGGAGCCCAGCAGCACCGCGGAGGCGCCGTCGGTCAGGGCGGTGGAGTTCGCCGCGGTCATGGTGGCCTCGGCGCCGAGGTCCTTGCCGAAGGCCGGGGAGAGCTTGCCCAGCTTCTCCAGGGTGGAGTCGGCGCGCATGTTGGTGTCGCGGCTGACGTTCTTGAACGGGGTGATCAGGTCGTCGAAGAAGCCGCGGTCATAGGCGGCGGCGAGGTTCTTGTGGCTGGCCAGGGCGAGCTCGTCCTGCTCCGCGCGGGTGATGCCCCAGGCGTGGGCGGTGATCGCCATGTGCTCGCCCATGGACATCCCGGTGCGCGGCTCGTTGACGCCGGGGGCCTGCGGGGCCAGGTGGGCCGGGCGGATCTTGGACAGCGCCTTGAGTCGCTGGCTGAGGGTCTTGGCCCGGTTGGCCTCCATCAGGATCCCGCGCAGCTCGTCGGTGACCACGATCGGGGCGTCAGAGATGGAGTCGACTCCCCCGGCGATGGCCGAGTCGATCTGGCCCAGCTTGATCTTGTTCGCCATCGAGCCGATCGCCTCCATGCCGGTGGCGCAGGCCATCTGCACGTCGAAGGCCGGGGTCTTGGGGTCCAGCGGGGTGCCCAGCACCGATTCCCGGGTGAGGTTGAAGTTCTTGGAGTGCTTCATCACGGCCCCGGCGGCGACGGTGCCGATCTGCTCCCCCTGCAGCCCGAAGCGGGCCACCAGGCCGTTCAGCGTGGAGGTGAGCATGTCCTGATTCCCGGCGGTGGCGTAGGCGGTGTGCGCCCGGGCGAAGGGGATGCGATTTCCACCGATGATGACGGCGTCGCGGATGTTCTGTGCACTCATGGAACTGACTCCTGGGTCGAGGGTTGCAGCCCCCGGCGCGACCCCCGCTGGGTCAGCAGGTGCGCCGGGTCTTGCATTTGTTACTGGTCAGTATCATAGACTATTTTGTGTGCAGGATCACTGATCACCCCACACCGAAGAACCGGTGCCGATCACCCCGTGCGCCTGACGCTCAACACCAGTCTGAGGAGACCTCATGTCACACCACCCGGTCACCGACCCGATCGAGGCCATCGACCCCGCCGACTCCGCCCGCGTGGACAAGAAGGTGATGGAGGAGGTGCTGCTCGGTCACTGGGCAGAGACCCGGCGTGAGGCCCGGGAGCTGCTGAAGGACTCGGCGTTCCACAAGATCGAGGGCATGTCCAAGGAGGACCACCGCGAGCGGGTGTTCAAGCAGCTGGCGCTGCTGGTCGACGGCGGCGCCGTGCACCGGGCCTTCCCCACCGAGTTCGGCGGTCAGGACGCCCACGGGGCGAACATCGCCGCCTTCGAGGAACTGGTCACCGCGGACCCGTCGCTGCAGATCAAGGCCGGGGTCCAGTGGGGACTCTTCGCCGCCGCGGTGCTGCACCTGGGCTCGGAGGATCATCACCGTCGTTTCCTCCCCGCGACCATGGACCTCAGGGCCCCGGGCGCTTTCGCCATGACCGAGTTCGGCCACGGCTCCGACGTCGCCTCCATCGGTACCACCGCGACCTATGATCCGGCCACCGAAGAGTTCATCCTGCACACCCCGTTCCCCGCGGCCACCAAGCGCTACCTGGGCAATGCGGCGAACCACGCCAAGGACGCCGTCGTCTTCGCCCAGCTGATCACCAACGGGGTCAACCACGGGGTGCATTGCCTCTACACCAACATCCGCGGCGAGGACGGCAAGGCGCTGGAGGGCATCACGATCACCGATGAGGGCCAGAAGGGCGGCCTGAACGGGGTCGACAACGGCTGCTTCACCTTCAACCAGGTCCGGGTGCCCCGGACCAACCTGCTCAACCGCTACGGCGACGTCGCCGCCGACGGCACCTACAGCTCCCCGATCGACTCCCCCGGCCGGCGCTTCTTCACGATGCTCGGCACCCTGGTGCAGGGACGGGTCTCGCTCACCGGCGCTTCGGTGGCGGCTTCGAAGCTGGCGCTGATCGGTGCGATCACCTACGGCAACCAGCGCCGCCAGTTCAACGCCTCCTCCCCGATCGAGGAGGAGGTGCTGCTGGACTACCAGCTGCACCAGCGCCGGCTGCTTCCCCGCCTGGCCACCACCTTCGCGGCGAACTTCGCCCACGAGAACCTGCTGGTCAAGCTGGATGACGTGTTCTCCGGGAAGGACGATTCAGACGCCAACCGGCAGGAGCTGGAGACCCTCGCCGCGGCGATCAAGTCGGTCACCACCTGGCACGCGCTGGACACCCTGCAGGAGGCCCGCGAGGCCTGCGGCGGTGCCGGGTTCATCTCGGAGAACCGGCTGGTCTCGCTGCGCGCCGACCTCGATGTCTATGTCACCTTCGAAGGGGACAACAACGTGCTGCTCCAGCTGGTGGCCAAGCGGCTGCTCAGCGACTACGCCGCCGAGTTCAAGGGCGCCGATTTCGGGGTGCTCTCGCGCTATGTGGCCAACCAGGCCCAGTCCACCGTGATGAACCGGTTCGGGCTGCGCCGTGCCGTGCAGTCAGTGCAGGACACCGGGGACGAGCGCCGCAGCGCGAACTGGTTCAAGCAGCCCGAGGTGCAGCGTCAGCTGCTCACCGAGCGTTCCCGGCAGATGGTCATCGACGTCGCCGGGGAGCTGCGCTCGGCGTCGAAGCTGCCCGCGGCGAAGCAGGCGGAGATCTTCAACGAACACCAGTACGAGATCATCAACGCAGCGAAGGCCCACGCGGACCTGCTGCTCTGGGAGTCCTTCACCGAGGCCCTGGAACGGGTCAGCGATCCCGGGACCAAGCAGATCATGACCTGGCTGCGTGACCTCTACGCGCTGACCAAGATCGAAGACACGCTGGACTGGTACCTGCTGCACGGCCGGATCTCGTCGCAGCGGGCCCGCACGCTCAGCCCCTATGTGAACCGGCTGCTGGCCCGGCTGCGCCCGCACGCTCAGGACATCGTGGACTCCTTCGGCTACTCCCCCGAACACGTGCGCATGGAGATCACCTCCGGCACCGAGCAGCAGCGCCAGGATGAGTCCATGGAGTACTACCGCACGCTGCGGGCCTCTCCCGAGGCACCGGTGAAGGAGAAGCTGCTGCATTCGCGCCGGAAGTGAGCCGGGCGCGCGGGAATGGGCGGCTGAGCTGCTGATGGGCGGCTGAGCTTCTGGTGAGCGGCTGAGCCGCTGACGGGCGGCTGAGCAGGTGTCTGCTTGAATGGCAGGATGACTGCTCAGCTGCCCTTCCCCCGTGCCGATGTCGAGAACCTGACCCGCGAGGAGGCCGCCCGGCGCGGCACCCTGCTGGAGGTCACGCACTACCGCGTCGAGGTGGATCTGCGCGGGGCCCCCGCCCCGGCGGCAGCCACCTACCCGGTGCAGACCTCGATCACGTTCTCCGCGGCGGAGGCCGGTGCCAGCACGTTCCTGGACCACCTGGGAGCCTCGGTGGAGTCCCTGGTGCTCAACGGTGTGGACCTGGACGTGGCCAGCCACGTGGGGCCCGCCCGGATCCTGCTCCCGGAGCTGCAGGCGCAGAACACAGTGGAGATCCGGTCCACCTCGCGCTATTCCCGGTCCGGGGAGGGCCTGCACCGGTTCGTGGACCCGGTGGATGACCAGGTCTATCTCTACACCCAGTACGAGCCGGCCGATTCCCGCCGGGTGTTCCCGGTCTTCGAGCAGCCGGATCTGAAGGCCCGATTCAGCTTCTCGATCATCGGGCCCCAGGCCTGGCAGCTGCGCTCGAACAGCCCGGCGATCACCCGGGCGCCCCTGGAGACCGTGGAGACCACCACCGGTGACGACGCCGATGCTCACCCGCTGGTCCGGGTGGAGTTCGCTGAGACTCCCCGGATGTCTTCCTATATCACCGCGCTGCTGGCCGGTCCCTACCACCACGTGGAGGGCCGCTACCAGGGCGGGGTCCCGGGCGGAGAGGCCCGCGAGGTGCCGCTGAGCGTGCTCTGCCGGGCATCGCTGGCCAAGCACTTCGACGCCGAGGCGCTGCTGGAGCTCACCCGCAGCGGGCTGGACTTCTTCCACACCGAGTTCGCCTACCCCTATCCCTGGGGCAAGTACGACCAGGTCTTCGTCCCGGAGTACAACCTCGGCGCGATGGAGAACCCGGGACTGGTGACCTTCACCGAGAAGTACGTCTTCGACACCGCGGCCACCGACGCCCAGTATGAGACCCGGGCCAACACGTTGATGCATGAGATGGCGCATATGTGGTTCGGCGATCTGGTGACCATGCACTGGTGGGACGACCTGTGGCTCAAGGAGTCCTTCGCCGACTACATGGGTTCCCTGGCCGTGGACGAGGCCACCGACTGGGAGACCTCCTGGATCTCCTTCGCCAACGGGCGCAAGGCCTGGGCCTATGTGCAGGACCAGCTGCCCACCACGCACCCGATCGTCGCGGACATCGAGGACCTCGAGGCCGCCGACCAGAATTTCGACGGGATCACCTACGCCAAGGGCGCCTCGGTGCTCAAGCAGCTCGCCGCCTACGCCGGTCGGGAGGCCTTCCGGGAGGCCGCGCGGCGCTACTTCACCCGGCACGCCTTCGGCAACGCTTCACTGGGAGACTTCCTCGCCGTGTTGGAGGAGGTCACCGGGGCGAACATGGACGACTGGGCGCGGGCCTGGCTGCAGACCGCCGGGGTCCCGGTGCTCTCCGCCGAGCTCGACGAGTCCGGTCGTGTGCTGGTGCGCGAGCAGGGCATCGATCCGGCCACGGGTGAGTCGGTGTCCCGGCCGCATAAGATCCGCGTCGGCGTGCACCTGCTCGCTCCCTCGAACGACACCCTGGTGCTGCACGCCGCCCAGGAGGTCTTTGTGGACCCGGCCGCCCCCAACGGCGTCACCGAGGTCCCCGAGCTCAACGTCCCCGAGGGGCGCCCCCGGCTGCTGCTGCCCAATGAAGAGGATCTGACCTACGCCAAGCTCAGCCTGGACGCAGAGTCGGTGGCCGCGGTGCTGACCTATCCGGTGGCGGACCCGCTGGCGCGGGCCACCGTCTGGGCCGCGCTGTGGTCCATGGTGCGCGACGGTGAGCTGCCCGCCCGCCGGTTCCTCACCGCCGTGCAGCAGCTGGGCCTGGGCATCGAAGAGATCGTCGTCGTCCAGGGGCTGCTGCGGCAGTCGCTGACCGCGCTTGAGCGCTACACCCCGGCCAAGGAGCGCGCCGGGCTGCAGCGGGACCTCGCGGCGACGCTCGCCGGGGAGCTGACCCGCCGCACCGGTGGGGACCATCAGCGAGCGATCGCCCGGTGCCTGGCCACACTCTCCCGCGAAGAAGGTTCGCAGCTGGAGCTGCTCGAGGCGCTGCTCGACGGCGGCGCCGAGGACCACGGAATCTCCGGGCTGGCGATCGACGAGGAGCTGCGCTGGGCGTTCCTGCAGGCCCTCGCCGCGCACGGCCGGGTGAGCCGGGAGCAGCTGGACGCGGAGCTGGCCGCCAAGACCACCGCCCGGGCGAAGATCGCACACCGGTTGGCCGCTGCGGCGCGTCCGGACCGGCGGATCAAGCAGGACGCCTTCGGGCAGGCGCTGGCCGGGACCGACGACGCCGGCCAGGAGCTCTCCAACGATCACCTCACCGCCACCGTGGAAGGCTTCACCGTGGCCGGGGATCCAGAGACCGCTGCGGTGATCGAGCGGCACACCCCGGCGTACTTCGAGGCGCTGAGCGACGTGTGGGAGCGGATGAGTCAGGGCCAGGCCACCCGGGTGGTCTCCGGGCTCTACCCCGGAGCCCAGGACCTGGATCCCGGACAGGACCCCGAGCAGGATCCCCTGGCGCAGCGCACCGAGGCCTGGCTCCAGGAGAACGGCGACGCCCCGGCCGCACTGCGCCGGCTGCTCATCGAGGAACACGATCAGCTGCTGCGCGGACTCCGCGCCCAGGCCGCAGCCCGGGGCTGATCCGGAGCGGCCGGGGCGGGAGGCCAGAGCGGGAGGCCAGAGCGGGGCTGGGCCACCGCGCCCCGGGGCATTCCCCACCCTCCCTGGTTTGTCGCATCGCTATGCCATGTCCCATCGATATATCGCGCCAAAGCCATGGGACACGGCATAGGCATGCGACAGAGGGGGCGGCCGGCGGATTTGCGAGAGGGACTCCGGGAACCCTGGTCGGCGGAGCAGTGCCCTGTTAGATTGACGCCCGATGAACACACCGTGGGACAGCTGAACTCCGAGGAGCTGGCGTGAACCTGGACACGATCGAGCAGGCAGAGGATGGGTTGCGGATGAAAGTCCGCTCCCGTTTGAACAGTCGGACGGCGGCGAAGGTGCTCCGCTCGATCGAGACCGCCAAGGGCCCGCTTCCGAAGCAGCTCCAGTCCCAGGCCGACCAGTACGCCGTCGAGGTCCTCGGCTCCAGGAGCTATGCGCCCTGGCTCTATGTCTACTGCGCGGTGGCCGGCGAGTTCCGTCAGGGGTGGATCCCGGACAACTACTACATGTCGGTGGTCCTGCCAGCGATCGAAGGCCGCTATGGCGGGCTCTCCGACATGCGCTCGATGACCGCCTGCATCTTCGGGCAGGAGAAGGAGATCCCCGACTCCGGATACGTGGTCAAGGGCCAGCTGTACAACGCCTCCCTGGAACCGGTCTCGTCACTGCAGGAGTTCACTGACCTGATCTTTGCCGGCGGTGAACAGGTGGCCTTCAAGGCTGACGCCAGCGATCGCGGCCGAGGCGTGCATATTTTGGACCGGGATCGCTTCCTCCAGACGGCCGCGGGTCTCCCCGACGGGGTGATCCAGCCGTTCATCGACCAGCATGAGGTCTTCGCGCAGGTCGCCGCCAGCTCGGTCGGGACGCTGCGGATGACGACTGTCCTGGAGCCTGACGGAAGGGCCTCCGTCAGGAGTGCCTATCTGCGGTTCGGACGGGACGCGGAGGACCACGTCGCATCAGAGTCGAACATCCGAGTGGTCCTGGACACGGCGACGGGCGCCTTCAGCCCGGTCGGATACTCGGTGGACTGGCTCGAGATCGACCGGCACCCTGACTCCGGCTTCGTCTTCGCCGGCCACCAGGTGCCCAGCTATGCCGCCTGCCGGGAAGCCGTGGAACGGCTGCATCGGCGCATACCGATGGTCCCCTCCATCGGCTGGGATCTGGCGGTGGCCCGCGACGGCTCGGTCCAGGTGCTGGAGTGGAACAGCGGGCACAACGACATCAAGTTCTCCGAGGCGACCTCGGGGCCATGCTTCCAGGGGCTGGGATGGGAACACCTGGGCCGGAACACCGCTGCCAGCCCGATCCTCGCCTGAGCCGCCCGACGACGGCGCGGCTCAGTCGCGCAGCAGCTCGTCGATCTCGGCATCGGTGGCGGCTTCGCGCTTGGCGCGGCGGCGGTCATTGAGCATGCACAGCAGGATCGCGATGCCGAAGAGCACAGTCAGCGGCAGGGCGAGGAAGAACATGCTCACCGCGTCGCCGCCGGGGGCCGCCAGTGCGGAGATCACGGCGATCAGCATGATCACCCCGCGCCAGGCCTTGAGCACCTGCTTGCCGGTGACCAGTCCCATCATGTTGATCCCGACCAGCACCACCGGGATCACCATGGCGATCCCGAAGGCCAGGAACAGCGTCAGCACGAAGGAGAAGTAGACATCCGGGTTGATGACGTTGGAGGTGCCCTCCGGGTTCAGCGCCAGGAAGAAGCCCACCGCCTGGGGCAGCACGCTGTAGGCCGCGGCGATCCCGCCCAGGAACAAGGGCACCGAGGCGGCGATGAACCCGATGGCGTAGCGCTTCTCGGTCTTCTTCAGCCCGGGCATGATGAACGCCCAGATCTGATAGAGCCAGATCGGGGAGGAGATCACGATGCCCACGAAGAGTGAGAGCCGGATCATCAGATCCAGCGGTCCACCCACGGTGTTGAACGCGATCTCCGCGAGCTGACCCTCGGACTCGAAGGCCAGGATCGGCTCGGCGAGCACCTGGACCAGCCAGTCGTAGAGGAAGAATCCGGCGGTCGCCCCGAGCAGGATGCCGATGGCGGCCTTGATCAGGCGGTTGCGCAGCTCCCGGAGGTGATCCTTCAGCGCCATGGTGCGCTCGGGATCGCGCCGCCGCTTCTTCGAGGTGGCCATGCGGCTTAGCGGTGGTCTCCCCGCTGCTCCCGCTCGGTGCGGCGGGCCTGCTCGGCGGTGGGGTCATTGGAGTTGAGCACGCGGCCCTCGACCGGGGCACGCTCGTCCGTGCGGGGGTCTTCGCTGGGCTCGGCGGAGACGTCTGGGGCGTCCGGGTCGGTGGAGTTCCGCTTGGACTCCTCGCCCATGGTGCGCACCTCAGACCGGAAGATGCGCATCGACTGGCCCAGCGACTTGGCCAGCTTGGGCAGCTTCGGCGCTCCGAAGAGCAGGATGATCAGCAGCGCGATGATCGCGATCTGCCAGCCGGAGATATTCATGGCACAGGTCCTTTCCTTGAGGCCAATCGTACGCCACTCACTGCGTCAGGGCGGACAGCTCCTCGCGGGCCCGCGCCGTGATCTGCTCACGGATCTGGGCCGGCGCAAGTACGGTGAGATCCCCGCCGAGCTGCAGGCA
This sequence comes from Nesterenkonia sandarakina, assembly GCF_013410215.1. Classification (NCBI taxonomy): domain Bacteria; kingdom Bacillati; phylum Actinomycetota; class Actinomycetes; order Micrococcales; family Micrococcaceae; genus Nesterenkonia; species Nesterenkonia sandarakina. The sequence continues at coordinate 2,229,423 of NZ_JACCFQ010000001.1, read as the reverse complement.
GAGCCTGATCAGCGCCTCGCGGCTCTGGAACCAGGTGCTGATGAATCTCGTCCCGTCGGGCTGGGTGCGTTGCTTCTGCGGCGAGTAACGATCCGCCAGCGCGGCGGCGGCTGGGGAGAAGCGCAGCACGACGTCGAACGCTCCGCTGTCCCGGGGCGGACGCGGCGGCTCCGCCGGGGCTTGGGCGAGCTGGCGGGCGGTCTCGCCGATCGGCTCCTGGGGCAGCGGTCGCTGCTCCCGGATCCGGGAGCTGAGGAAGTTCCGTGGCCCCTGGGCCACCCGGCACCAGGCCTGCAGGTAGGTGCGGGGACCGTCGAGATAGACGTGGGTGGGCTCGACCACCCGTTCGGTGATGGTCCCGGAGGCGTCCTCATAGCGCAGCGCCAGGCAGTAACCGCCTGACACAGCGGCCCGAAGCTCAGCGGTGGCCTCGCTGCCCACTCCGGCGCTGGCGGCAACCTTGGTGGCGGCCTCCTGCAGCCCCTCGGGCAGCACGGTGGTGATCTTCCGGCGCAGCGATTCGGCCGCGGAGACCCAGTCCTCGGCGAGCTCACCAGCGGTGCCGGCGGTATCGGTGCCGGCGGGCTCACCAGCGGTGCCGGCGGTATCGGTGGCGGCGGTATCGGCGCCAGTGGTATCGGCGCCGGTGCGGCTGGTCTTGGCGTCGCCGTCGGTGCAGGGGCTGGCCGCGCCGATCATGGTGTTCAGCGCGATCAGCAGCGAGAGGGCCCCCGGTTTGGTCAGTGTGAGTGGGCGCGCCAGCACCTCCCCGGTGCGCGCCGAGGGCATCTCCAGGGTGATCGGGGCATCTCGGGTGAGGTACTCCTGGGTGAACGCGTCCAGGTTCAGCGGCGGGGACGGGTGGATGTCGATGAACTCGCCGAACTGGCCCGGGCCGAAGCTGCCGGACTGCTGGATCGAGAGCAGGTCCTTGAGCAGCTGCTTCGGTGTGATCTGGTGCCGGGCGAGCAGCTCCGAGGGGCGGACCCCGTCGGCGCTGAGCAGGTAGGCGGCCATGGAGAGCACGCGTTCCACCTTGCGGTGGGCGGGATCTGCCCGGCGCGGCGCCGCGGTGGCAGCCAGCCGAGGCGGCTTCTGCGCGGGCCCCTGGTGGGCGGCGAGCACGCCGCGCAGCAGCCGGGCCGGGTCCTCCTCGCCGGTGAGTCCCTGCAGCGCGGACCCGGCGTCGACTGACTCGATTCCGGCCCGGTCGGCTTCGCTCAACGCCGGCGCCGGGCGCAGCGGGCTGATGACGCCGTGCACCCGATCCAGTCGGAAGGTCCTGCGGGCGCCTCGGTCCAGGTCGTACCCGATGAGGTACCAGTGGCCGCGGGCGGCGAAGTCCAGCAGCACCACACGGCGCGGCGCGGGCTGGGCCGCTCCCCTGCCGGTGTAGTCGAAGCCGAGCACGGCCCGCGGCGGCAGGGCCGCCAGCTCGGTGAGCCGCTCGAACTCGTCGTCGCTGCCCAGGTTGAAGCTCAGCGCACCGCCGGCAGGTCCGGCCGCGGCGAAGACTGAGGACGACGCCTCGCCGGGCCCGGCAAGCGCCCAGCTGGCCTGGTCCAGCCAGGATCGGGTGCGGCTTCCGGCCCAGAGCTGCCCGGCGCGGGAGAGCACCAGGGTCTCGGCCTGGCTCAGCGGCACCGGGGGCAGCCCGTAGTCCGCAGGATCGATCCGGTAGCGGTAGTCCTCCCGGCCTGTGGGAGGCTCCTCGATCGCGATGCCGCAGCTGCGCAGATGATCCTTGTCGCGGCTGAACAGCCGCTCCCAGGCGTCGGCGGACTGGCCTTGGGCCTGGGTGCGGTAGTGCTCGACCCGGTCCCGGATCTCCGCCCTGGTCAGCCCGCCGGCGCCGGCGTCGAGGATGCTCGCGGCCAGGGAGAAGGCCCGTGCCACGCCGTAGTCGGCGTAGACGTCCTGCTCCGCCTCCGGCTCCTCGTCGATCTGTTCAGTCACCGAGCCGGATCAGGAGGCCTTGCGGACGCTGACCAGGTCCACCACGAAGATCAGGGTCTCGTTGGGTCCGATGGCGGCGCCGGCGCCCTGCTCGCCGTAGGCCAGGTGCGGCGGGATCTCGAAGCGACGTCGAGCGCCCTCCTTCATCCCGATCAGTCCCTGGTCCCAGCCCTGGATGACCTGACCGATGCCCGCGGTGAAGTCCAGGGTCTGCCCGCGGTTCCAGGAGGCGTCGAACTCTTCGCCGGTGGACCAGGAGACTCCCACGTAGTGGCAGGAGATGGAGTCGCCGGGCTCCACGGCGTGTCCGCCGCCGGCGATGAGCTCCTCGATGACCAGTTCCTCGGGCGGGGTGTCGCCGGGGAAGTCCACCTCGGGGCGGGTGCGGTCATAGCTGCGCTGGCCGAAAGACATCAGTCGGTCTCCTCATCAGTTGCTTCGTCGCTGTCTGCATCGTTGTTGTTCTCGGCGCCCTCGCCGCCGGCGTCCTCGCCGCCTTCGGCACCCTCGCCGCCGCCCTGCTCGGCCTCCATCTGCTCGATCATCTCCTGGATCTCCTCCTCGGAGAGTTCGGGCTGGCCGGACTGGGGGGCGGGCGCGGCGGCCTGCGGCGCCTCGGCGGAGGCGATCAGGTCGACGACGAAGATCAGGGTCTCCCCTGCCAGCTCATGCTCGGTGCCCTCTTCGGCGTCCTCGTCGCTCTCTCCGTAGCCGGACTCCGGTGGGATGACCAGCAGCACCCGGGAGCCGACCTGCTGACCTTCCAGGCCTTCGGCCCATCCGGGGACCAGGTTGCTCAGCGGGAAGCCGGCCGGTCCGGCGTCGTCCTCGTCCTCATCCTGGGGCCAGTTGGAGTCGAAGAGCTCGCCGTCGGACCACTTCCAGCCGGAGTAGCGCACCACGACCTGATCGTCGGCGGCCACCTCCTCGCCGTCGCCCTGGATGAGCACCTCGGTGCTGACCTCTTCGGGCGCGTCGCCCTCATTGCCGCCGAGCAGCTCCGGGAGCGTGCCTTCCTCGTTCTCGATCTCGGGCAGCTCGCCGTCCTGCTCCTGGACCTCGCCCTCGGCGAAGGCCGGGGACTGGCCCTCCACGCGCAGCACCAGCAGCGTGGCCTGGGCGCCGGTCTCGGCGTCGGCGGGCTCGAAGAGCGCGATCTCGGACCCGATGGTGAGGTCGGTGTCGGTGAGCGAGTCGTAGATGAATTCGCTCTGCTCCTGCATCTGCGGCAGGTAGATCATCGAGGGGTTGTCCTCGCTGAAGCTCTCCTCCTGGACCTCACCGGTGGAGGGGTCCGCCACGGCGTGGGAGACCTCGAGGATCTGCTCCTCGTCGAGGTCCTCGCCGTCGCCGCGATCGAGCACCCGGGAGGCTTCCTCCTCGAGCTCGAGCGGGCTGCGCAGGATGACCTCCGGGGAGCCCTCCTCGGTGAAGTGCAGGTCCACCCCGGAGAGTGCGTCGGTGTCGCCCAGCCCGTCGTCGGAGCACGCGGTGAGCAGCAGAACTGCTGGGACGGACAGAGCCACGCAGGTGCGGCGGAACGAAGAATGCACGGTGTTTCCTTCAGCTTGAACGGCGAGGCGAGATGGTCTGGGCCTGACCAGCACTGTACAGGCCGGGTACCGGGTTCGTCAGATCAGCGGAGGCTCAGCAAGCTCCGGGGCGCGCCCCAGCTTGTAGCGTTCGCTGAGCGCCAGCGGGAGCTCCTGGGCGCGGCGTTCGGACAGGGTCTGCTCGCTCAGCGAAGCCACCCGGTCTCCGAGCCGATCCAGCAGGGCGTCCATCCGGGGATCCTCGGCGCTGAGCGGGTCCTTGAGCATCAGCGCCTCCAGCGGCCGGTCCACCAGCTTGTGGTGCACCCAGTCCACGGTGTGCTCGGCACCCAGCGCCCGGGCAGTGGAGAGGAAGCGCCCGCGCAGCGCCGCCCGGGTGGTGGCCGGCGGGTCGACGATCGCGCGTTGGATCCGCTCGGGTGCCAGCTGTGTGCTGACCCGCCCGTGGGCCGCCATCAGGTTGAACACCCCGCGAGTGGGGTGGACGTCGTGGTAGGCCATGTCGAGCTGTTCCAGCTTCGGGTGCCCCATGGGCAGGCTCCCGCGCTCGGCGACGTCGGTGAGCAGGCGCTTCTTGATCGCCCAGTCGATGTCGCGCTCGATCGGGGTGTGGTCGCCGCTGGAGACCGCCTGCAGGGTGCGCTCCCAGAGTTCGAAGATCTGCTCCACGCCCGCATGGTGCGCGCCGTTCTCGCGGACGAAGCGCCGCGCCCGGTCCAGCAGCCGGGCCTGGATCTCCACGGCGGTCTGCAGGCCCCCGTTGCGGATCTTCACGGCGGCCTTCCCGGTGATGTCGTGGCTGATGTGCCGGATCGCCCCGATCGGGTTCTCCAGCTCGAAGTCTCCCACCGGGACCCCGGACTCGACCATCCGCAGCACCAGGTCGGTGGCGCCGTAGCGCAGCAGGCTGGTGGTCTCGGACATGTTGGAGTCGCCCACGATCACATGCAGCCGGCGGTGCACCGCGGCGTCGGAGTGCGGCTCGTCGCGGGTGTTGATGATCGGCCGGGAGCGGGTGGTGGCCGAGGAGATGCCCTCCCACATGTGGTCCGCCCGCTGGGAGAACGCGTAGTGCGCCGGGGACTCGTCCGTGGCCGGGACCAGCCGGCCGGCGCCGACCATGATCTGCCGCGTGACCAGGAAGGGCAGCAGGATCGTGGAGAGCCGCCGGAAATGGGTGGTGCGCGGGATCAGGTAGTTCTCGTGGCTGCCGTAGGAGTTGCCCTGGGAGTCCACGTTGTTCTTGAACAGGTAGACGCTGCCGTCGAAGCCGTCCTCGGTCATCGCCGCCTCGGCGCGCTGCGCCAGGTCGTGCATGATCAGCTCACCGGCGCGGTCGGAGGCGATCAGGTCCAGCAGGTCGTCGCATTCCGCGGTGGCGTACTCCGGGTGGGAGCCCACGTCGAGGTAGAGCCGGGAGGCGTTGGGGATGAAGACGTTCGAGCTTCTCCCCCAGCGCAGCACCGGGCGGAAGAGGTAGCGGGCCACCTCGTCCGGGGGCAGGCCACGGCGGGTGCGGCCGTGGTGGGTGATGCCGAACTCGGTCTCGACCCCGATGACGCGCCGATCCATGGGCGGCTACTCGCCGCCCTTCTGCACGTAGCCCTTGACGAACTCCTCGGCGTTGGACTCCAGCACCGAATCGATCTCATCGAGCAGGCTGTCGAGCTCCCCGGCGCGCTTCTGGGCCTGCGCGTTGCCGCCGACCGCCGACTGATCGGGGGCCGCGCCGTCGTCGTCTCCGCCCTGGGGGCGCTTCTGCGGTTGAGTGGACATGATCTCTCCTTCTCTGAGCCCTGCGGTTCAGCGACTCAGCAGTCTATTGACCCAGCAGCCGCTGGAGTCCGGTGATGAGGTCCTCGGGGCGCGCCGCGCTGCTCAGTGTATTCTCCGTCGCGGCGCGGGTCCCGGTGTAGGGATCCGGCAGCCCCAGCCGCACCACCGGGGAGACCTCGTCGGCGCGCAGCAGGATCTGGTCCCAGCTGGCTCCGACGACGACGTCGGCGTGGCCGCTGACCAGCGCACCGCGCAGCCAGGCGCGGGTCTCCTCGGGCGGGTGCTCCGCGGCCCAGTCGATCTGCTCATCGGTGAAGAGCCGGCGCATCCGGCCGGCGCGGGCCAGCTTGTGATAGAGCCCCTTCTCCGGGCGCAGGTCCGCGTACTGCAGATCCACCATGCCCAGCAGCGGAGCGTCCCAGGCCAGTCCGTCGCGGCGCCGGTAGGACTCGAGCAGGCTCAGCTTCGCGATCCAGTCCACCCGGTCCGCGGCGCGGTAGAGGTCCTGGTGAAGGTCGACCAGCAGCTCCTCCCATGCCTCGAGGACCTCGGCGGTCTCGGCGTCGGGCACTGCCGGGCCGGCGGCGAGGCCGGTCTTCTCCCGTTCCCAGTCCAGGGCGGCCTGCAGGTAGAGCCGCTGGATCTGCACCGCGGTGAGCTCCCCGCGGGAGGTGGGCACCGTGGCGGTGAGCGTGGGGTCATGCGAGATGGTCTTCAGCGCCGCCACCGGATCATTCAGGCTCAGCTCCGGGGCACGTCCGGATTCGATGAGGTCCAGCACCAGCGCGGTGCTGCCCACCCGCATCCAGGCGGAGTATTCGCTCATATTGGCGTCGCCGATGATCACGTGCAGCCGGCGGAACCGGTCGTGATCGGCGTGCGGCTCATCCCGGGTGTTGATGATCGGGCGGCGCACCGTGGTCTCCAGGCCGACCTGTTCTTCGAAGAAGTCCGCGCGCTGAGAGATCTGATACCCGGGCTGTGCGCTGGTCTGTCCGAGCCCCACCCGGCCGGCGCCGCAGAGGATCTGTCGGGTGGTGAAGAAGGGCAGCAGTCCGGCCACGAGCGCGTCGAAGTCCACGCTGCGCGGGACCAGGTAGTTCTCGTGGGCCCCGTAGGAGACCGACTTGTTGTCGGTGTTGTTCTTATACAGCAGCACCTGCGGGGCGTGCTGCTCCTGGCTGAGCCGGTGGGCGGCGGCGAGCGCGACCCGATCCCCGGCCACGTCGTAGAGCACCGCGCGGCGGGCTCCCACGGCCTCGGGCGCGGAGTACTCCGGGTGGGCGTGGTCCACGTAGAACCGGGCCCCGTTGCCCAGGACCAGGTTCATCAGCAGCTGCGGGGCGCCCTCCTCGGCCTGGAAGAACTCTCCGCGCCAGTGCGGCGAGCCGGGGGCGTGGAAAGAACCGGCGGCATCGGCCGGGCTGGGGTCTCCCCCGCTGACGTTGCCCAGCGCGTCGCGGACCGGGCCCTGGCCGGGCTCCTGTTCGGTGGCGTGGGTCAGCGCGTCGTCGTGCTCCGCATGGCGCAGCGACTCACCGGTGTCTGTGAGCTGGGAGGGGTGCGCGGCGGAACGCGGCAGCACCCACCCGCGCGCGTCCACCAGCGGGGATTCGGACTGGTAGTCCCATTCGGTGCCGGCCACCGCCCCGCCGCTCTCCGTGACGTGGGCCGCGTAGGCGTTGACCAGCTCGATGGAGAGCGCCACGTGGCTGGCCCGGGGGTTGGCGGGAGCGTGGATCCCGTACTCGGTCTCCATCCCGATCAGCCGGCGCACGCTCATCCGCGCACCTCGGCGTCCTGGGAGGATCCGGAGGCGTCGGCAGCTCCGGCTGCGACCTCAGGCCCGGCTCCGGCGGCGTCCTCAGACCCGGCTCCGGCGTGGGTCGCGGCCTCTCCGGGACGCTCGATCCGGACCACCGGGGACGTGGAGGCCCCCACCACGCGGGCCCAGGCCTGCGGGTCTGCGGTGTTGACCAGGTCCTCCTGGTCGCGCAGCTCCTCCTCGGCCGCGGCGAGCAGGTGCTCGCGCGTGAGGCCCTTCTGGCTCGGGTCGGTGCCGGCGCGCAGGAAGTCCTTGATCGCGGCCTTCTTCGCCCGGTCCACGATGTTGCTGAGCACCGCACCGGACATGAAGTCCGCGGCCTGGAAGCCGGTCTGGCTGCCATCGGCGTGGATCAGGCGCAGCCGTGCCTGCGGGGTCGCCGGGAAGAGCCGGTCCAGCAGCGCGTCGACCAGAGCGGCGACGGCGGCGCTGCGGTCCCCGTGGGCGGCGAGCAGGTCTGGGTGCAGCGGGACCTCCGAGCCGAGGTGGATGCCCAGGATCTCCCCGGCGCCCTCGCGGCCGGGGCGCTGGACCCGGATCTTCACGTCCAGCCGGCCCGGGCGCAGGATGGCCGGGTCGATCATGTCTTCCCGGTTGGACGCGCCGATCACGATCACATTCTCCAGGGATTCCACCCCGTCGATCTCGGCGAGCAGCTGGGGCACGATGGTGGTCTCCACATCGGAGGAGACTCCCGAGCCGCGGGTGCGGAACAGCGCCTCCATCTCATCGAAGAAGACCACCACGGGCTGCCCGGCGGAGGCCCGTTCGCGGGCCCGGGAGAAGATCACCCGGATGTGCCGCTCGGTCTCGCCCACGTATTTGTTCAGCAGCTCCGGGCCCTTGATGTTCAGGAAGAAGGCACCCTTCTCACCGGCCGGCTTCTCACTGGCCGCCGTGACGCCGGCGCCCGTCTCCCCGCGCGCGGGGAGGCCGCTGGAGGCCAACGAGCTGGCCACCGCCTTGGCGATCATGGTCTTGCCACAGCCAGGAGGCCCGTAGAGCAGGATTCCCTTGGGCGCGCGCAGCCCGTGCTCGCGGTAGAGGTCCGCGTGCAGGAAGGGCAGCTCCACGGCGTCGCGGATCGCTTCGATCTGCTCCGCCAGGCCGCCGATGTCGGAATAGGAGACATCCGGTGACTCCTCAAGCACCACGTCCTCGACCTCGGAGAGCGGCACGATCTCGGTGGCGGTCCCGGTGCGCAGGTCCACCATCACCGCGTCGCCCACGCGGGCGCTGTGCAGTCCTTCGCGCTGCGCGGCGGCGGTGGCGGCCTCGGTGAGGGTGACCACTCGTTCATCCTCGCCGCGGGAGATGATCACCAGCCGGGAGTCGGGCAGCACCTCCTTGACCCGGGCGAGCTCCCCGGTGCGCTCGGCGCCGAGGATCGCGACCACGGTGAAGTTCTCATTCAGCAGCACCTCATCCCCGGCCTGCAGCTGCTCCGGGCTGATCAGCGGGGACAGGCTGACCCGCAGCTTGCGCCCGGCCTGCAGGATGTCGACTCCGGCCACGGTCGCGGCCTGGATCTCGCGGCCCTCGGACTGCGGGTGCTCGGGCCGGTAGCCGATCACGGTGCCGAAGGTGAACGGCGCCTGCCCGTCGGCCTGCAGCGCGTTGCGCAGCTGGGAGATCTCATTCCGGGTGGTCTCCAGCAGGTCAGCCATCCGCTGGTTGTTCCGCCCGGCGGTCTTCAGCTGCTCCTCGAGGGTCTTGGCGCGGCTGCGCATGGTGTCCAGCTGACGGTGCGCCTGCTGAAGCCGCTGCAGCTGCTGCTGCGCCTCACGGGACTGGGCGGGACTGGACTGGGCAGGGCTGGACTGGGCGGTGTTGTCAGGGTTGCCGGTCTGCTCACTCACGGGTGAACACCTCCTTGGCCTGGGCGGCGATCTTCTGTGAATAGGCCGCAGCCTTGCGGGCCTTCTTCCCGGAGACGGTGCGGGTCTTCAGGCTGGCCTCGTCCCAGACGGCCTCCGGGTCGTTGGCGGGCCAGGCGGCGCGGTCCTCCTCGCTGGCCACCGAGACCTTCTCCCGCTTCTTCAGCTGCAGCGGGGTCTGGTCATCGGCGAGTCGGCGGGCCGAGAGCAGGAACCCGGTGTGGGCGACCATCCGGTGGTCCGGGCGCACCGCGAGCCCGTCCAGATGCCAGGTGCGCAGCATGGTCTCGTGCGCCTCAGGCTCGGTGAAGCCCTGCGAGGCGCGGATCTCCTCGGCCAGGCGGGAGAGCTGGGTGACTGAGGCGACGTAGCTCACCCAGACCCCGCCGGGTGCCAGCACGGTCTTCACCGCGTCCAGGCATTCCCAGGGGGCCAGCATGTCCAGCACCACCCGGTCCACGCTTCCGGGGGCCTCCACGGTGAGGACCTCCTCCTGCATGTCCCCGAGGTAGACCTCCCAGCCAGGGTGGGGCTCGCCGAAGAAGGCCTCGACGTTGCCCACGGCGATCTCCTTGAAGTCGGCCCGGCGCTCATAGGAGTGCAGCACCCCGCTCTCCCCCACCGCGCGCAGCAGCGAGATGGACAGCGCGCCGGAGCCCACACCGGCCTCCACCACGCGTGCCCCAGGGAAGATGTCCGCGACCTGCACGATCTGCGCGGAGTCCTTCGGGTAGACCACGGTGGCCCCGCGCGGCATGGAGAGCACGAAGTCGTTCAGCAGCGGGCGCAGCACCTGGTACTCGTGGCCGGCGTCGTTGGCCACCAGGATGCCTTCGCTGGCACCGATGAGCAGATCGTGGCGCAGCACCCCCTGATGGGTGTGCCATTCCCCGCCGGGCTGCAGGGTGATGGTGCTGGGCCGGCCCTTACGGTCGGTGAGCTGCACCCGCTGGCCCGCGCGCAGCGGACCAGAGCGCATATGCGCCCCGATGGGACCGGTGGGGGTGCTCGCCTGGGACTCGCCGGAGGTGCTGGAGGTCACTGAAACTCGCTCTCTGAGGTGCTGCGGCTCCGCCGCCCGTGATCCGGTGCGTGCGGACGTATCGTCTGGGTTCAGCCTATCCCCGTCAGGCCCTGGGCATCAGCGCGAGCTGAGTCTCAGCGGGCCCGGCCCAGCCGGGCGTTGGCCACCCGCACGGTCTCTGAGGCGCCCTGCCAGAGGAAGAAGCTGACCATCACGGTCACCACGACCACCACCAGGCTCACCTCCCGCGCTCCGGAGATCACCACTGCTGCCAGTCCTGCCAGCAGCAGGACGACGACGACGCGCCCGGCCCACCCGGCGGCGCGCATCCCGCGGTCCTGGTTGCCCGTGGCGGCCCAGACCGCGGACTCCACGATCCGCCCGCCATCCAGCGGCAGCCCGGGCAGCAGGTTGAAGATCCCGACGAAGAAGTTCACCAGCACGGTGACCTGGACCAGCATCGCGGTGACCCCGGTGAGGTCCAGCGCCCCGGAGAGGTAGAAGCCCACGCCGGCGATGACCAGATTTGCCGCGGGTCCGGCCAGAGAGACCGCGAGGGACTTCGCGGGGGTGGCGCGGTGGGCCAGGAACTCGGTGTGTCCGCCCCAGAGGTTCAGCTCGATCTCGGTGGTGGGCCAGCCGAAGGAGCGGGCCGCCAGGGCATGCGCCAGTTCGTGGGCCAGGACCGAGACCATCAGCAGCACGGCGTAGCCCAGCGCCACCAGGTAGGCCAGGGCGCCGAGCTCCGGGAAGATCCGCTGCACCTGAGGTCCGAAGAGCGCCACGATCGCGGCGCTGATCAGGAACCAGGAGGCGCGGAAGCGCACCGGAACCCCGGCGACCCGGATCAGCGTCATCGCCTTGCGCGACCTGCCCTGCGGACCTTCGGTCATCGGGGCAGGCGCCGCTCGAGATCCGCCGCGCTGACACCGGCCAGCCCGTCCAGCGTCTGCCAGCGGGCATCGGAGGGGATCGGGGTGTAGTGCGGGACCGCGATGGTGACCAGCCCGGAGTCCGCGGCGGCGGTGACCCCGGGGACCGAGTCTTCGATGGCGATGCAGCGGCTCATCTGCAACGGCTCGCCGCTGCGCTGCGCGTGGTCATCGGACATGGTGCGGAAGGCCTGCAGGTAGGCCTCCGGGTCGGGCTTGCCGCGGCTGACCATGTCTCCGGTGACGAGGAACTCCAGCTGGCCCGCGGGCAGGGCCGCGACCACCGCCTCGGCCAGCGGCTTCTCGCTCATGGTGACCAGGGCGCAGCGCACCCCGGCGGCGTGCAGGTCTGCCAGCAGCTCCCGGGCTCCGGGACGCCATGGCATCTCCGCGGCGGCTCGCGCGGCAACCCGGGTGATCAGGTGATCGATGATCTCGCGCACCGTCATGTCCACCCCGGCCTCGCGCAGCACCGTGGCGCTGTGGCTCAGCGCCTGCCCGACCAGGCTGTGCGCCTGCTCCTGGGACCAGGTGCCGCCGTGGGCCTCGACCAGGGCGCGCTCCTCGGCGATCCAATACGGCTCGGTGTCCACCAGGGTGCCGTCCATGTCCCAGAACACCGCCTGGAGTTCCCCGGAGAGCTCCTCGGAGGGGCGCGCGGCGTCCGCGGTGGAGGGCATGACAGTGGTGGAGGAGGTCGAAGGCATGGGCCCAATCGTACGCTTCCCGTGGGATCGCCACCGGGATAGTGTGAGAAGCGTGAGCGAAGAAACACCGTCTCAGGACTCCTCCCCCGAGGGCCCCGGCGATTCCCCGGAGGCCGGCGATCCCGCGCTGCCTGAGGGCTTCGCGCAGCGCTTCGCCGAGCACCTGAGGGCCAGCCAGACCGCCGCCGCCACCGGACGGGGCGAGGATCCACGGTCTCGGCCCACGGTGATGGTGCTGGCCTTCGAGGGCTGGAACGACGCCGGCGCCGCCGCCTCCTCCGCGGTGCGCGCGGTCGGGCAGGCCTGCGGGGCGGAGCTGATCGGCAAGGTCGAAGATGACGGATATTACGACTACCAGTTCTCGCGCCCGAAGGTGCGCTCCAACGGTGGGCACCGGGAGATCGTCTGGCCCTCCACCAAGATCTACCGCGCCCGACCGGCCCACGCCGCAGTGGACCTGCTGCTGGTCCACGGGGTGGAGCCGAGCTTCCGCTGGCAGGCCTTCACCGCGGACATCCTGACCCGGGCCGCCGAGAACGACGTCTCCGGGATCATCCTGGTGGGCGCGTTGCTCGCCGATGTCCCGCACACCAGGCCGATCCCGGCCTCGCTCTCCAGTGAGGATGTCGCGCTGCAGGAGATCCTGGACATCGACGAGCCCAGCTACGAGGGTCCCACCGGGATCGTCGGGGTGCTGGCGCATACCGCCGCGCAGGCCGGGCTGCCCGCGGTCTCGCTCTGGGCCGCGATTCCGCACTATGTGGGTCAGGCGCCCTCACCGAAGGCGCAGCTGGCGATCATGCGTGAGCTGGAGGACCTGCTGGGTCTGACCCTGGATGAGAGCGAGGTGGTCGAGGACGCCGAGGCATGGGAGCGCGGCGTCGATGATCTCGCCGAGGAGGACACCGAGATCGCGGACTACGTCAAGCGTCTGGAAGAGGCCACGGACACCTCGAACCTTCCCGAGGCCAGCGGCGAGGCGATCGCCCAGGAGTTCGAGCGATACCTGCGCCGTCGCAAGCGCCCGGAAAACTGAGCCCGACGAGACGCCGGAGGACCAGGCGGCTGCGCCTGATCTGAGCACCTGACCACAGGGCCGGGGCTGCGAGCTGAGCCTCGGGGCCGGGTCTCAGCGCGTGGACTCAACACCTGGTGAAGCTGCTCAGCCGGCGGTCTCCACCGAGCCGGCATGGACTCGCGGGGCTGCGGCGACGGCCTGGAGCTCGATGCCCAGCATCGCCTGGACCACGGCGATGACCCGGGTTCGGCTGGTGCCGCCGGCCAGCTGACCGCTGGCCCACATGTCCAAGGTGTCCAGGGCCGCGGGGGCGTTGAGGTTCTGCGACAGCGCCGAGTGCAGCGCGTACTGCAGGTCCTCCGGCACGGCGTCGGCGGTGCCGAGCTCACCGTAGCCATCGGTCTCCGGGGCTTCGGCCAGAGCAGCGTTCCAGCGCTGCCAGCGCTGCGTGGCGGTCTCCAGCAGCTCCGGGGTGTAGCTCCAGTCCGCCCGGTAGTGATGGCTCAGCAGCAGGGTGCGGATCACCTGCGGGTCCACGCCCTCGGCCCGCATCTGGGAGGAGAGCACCAGGTTGCCCTTGGACTTGGACATCTTCTCACCGTCCAGCCCGACCATCCCGGCATGCAGGTAGGTCTCGGCCAGGGCCACGCCGTCGGCGGCGGTCGCGTGCGCGGCGCTGAACTCGTGGTGCGGGAAGCGCAGATCCGAGCCGCCGCCCTGGACCATGAACGGGGCCGGCAGGTGGCGCCGGGCGATCACAGAGCATTCGATGTGCCAGCCGGGACGGCCGCGGCCCAGGCTCGCACCGTCCCAGTGCGGCTCTCCGTTGCGGCGGGCCCGCCACAGCAGCGGGTCCAGCGGGTCGCGCTTGCCGGGCCGTTCCGGGTCCCCGCCGCGCTGCGGGAAGAGCTCTTCCATCTCGGCCCGGTTGTAGTTGCCGATGCTTCCCAGCGTCCAGGGCGTGGTGGCCTGTGCGGCGCTGATGTCGAAGTAGATGTCGAAGGACTCCTGCTCCCCGGGGGTGACCCCCTCGGCGAGTTCCTCCATCGGCACCGGGACCGGGTAGCCCATGCCGAGCTCCACCAGCGCGGCCACGTCCTGGGCGACCACCGGGATGGTCTCCACGGCGCCGAGATAGGTGTTCGGGGCGATCACGCCCAGGGCGGCCATGTCCTCGCGGAAGAGCTCGGTCTGTTCTTCAGCAAGTGAGAACCAGTCCACGCCGGTGGCGGTGGCGCGTTCCAGCAGCGGATCGTCGATATCGGTGACGTTCTGCACGTAGTTCACTTCCAGCCCCGCGGCGCGCCAATAGCGCACCAGCAGGTCGAACTGGATGTAGGTGTTCGCGTGACCCAGGTGGGTGGCGTCATACGGGGTGATCCCGCAGACGTAGAGGGACCCCACGCCGTCGGCGGACTTCACCGGAACCAGGGTGTCCGCCGAGGTGTCGTGCAGCTGCAGGTTCTCCGGCAGCGCAGGCAGGGAGGGAACATCCGGGGAGGTCCACGATTTCACGCGGCGGTCCTTTCACCAGTGGGTCAGCCAGCAGTCATCGAAGGATCCTCAGCGACCGCGCGGTCGCCGAGGCATCCCCTGCCGGGAAGGAAGTCGTTACTGAGGCAACGCCGGTCAGGCGTTGATGATTCCGAGCCCGAGCATCACGTAGACGAAGAGGCCCAGCAGGATCCGGTAGTTCACGAACAAGGTGTAAGAGTTCGTCGAGACATATTTCAGGAACCAGCCGATGATCAGGTAGGCCACGAAGAACCCGACGGCGGTGGCGACCAGCGTCTGTCCCATCGTGTAGGGGCCGGTCTGCTCGCCCAGCGAGCCGAAGAGCTTATAGAACCCGGAGCCGAAGACCGCGGGGATCGCCAGCAGGAAGGAGTACCGGGCCGCGGCTTCACGGGTGTAGCCCATCAGCAGCCCGGCGGTGATGGTGCCGCCGGAGCGGGAGACGCCGGGGATCAGGGCCATGGCCTGGGCGAAGCCGAAGAGGATGCCGTCGCGGACGCTGAGCTCATCCAGGGGTTTGCGCTGTTTGCCGTAGGCGTCGGCGAAGGCCAGCAGCACGCCGAAGACCACGAGCATGGTGGCGGTGAGCCAGAGCGTGCGGAAGACGGATTCGATCATGTCCTCGAGCAGCAGCCCGAGCACCACGATCGGGATGGTGCCCACGATGATCAGCCAGCCCATGCGCACGTCGGCGTCGGAATGCGGCAGTTTGCCCAGGATGGCGGCGAACCAGGCCTTGAGGATCCGGACGATGTCGCGCCAGAAGTAGACCAGCACCGCCAGCTCCGTGCCGAGCTGGGTGATCGCGGTGAAGGCTGCGCCGGGGTCGGCTGCTCCCGGCAGGAACTCCCCCACAATCCGCAGATGCGCGGAGGATGAGATGGGGAGGAACTCTGTCAGGCCTTGCACCAGGCCAAGAATGATCGCTTCTATCCACTGCACAGGCCGAGCCTAGAGCATCCGAGGGCGCTTCCCGGTCACCGACAACGGTGGCGCGGATCACTCCAGGCTGTCAGTCGCCTGAGCGACCCCTGGGATTTGCCTGTTGATCCGTGGGCCTCCGGGCGGGTCCGGCCTGGACGGGATCAGCGGTCGTCGTCGTCCTCGTCCTCGTCCTCGTAGATCTCTTCGTCACCGTCGAGGTCAGGCTCATCATCATCATCGTCGTCTTCGTCGAGGTCGTCCTCGTCGTCATCTTCGTCGTAGAGATCCAGCGGGGTGACCTCGCCGCTGGCGGCGAAGAGCGCGTCCTCATAGGCCTCGAACGCGTCGGAGATGTTGTAGAACGCGGACTCCACCGACGGATCCTCATCCCCGCGGCGGTTCAGCGAAGCGGAGAGATGCTCTTCGAGAGCGTTCGTCAGCGCGTTCAGTGCCACGCGAGGATCCATAGTCATAGGCTCACCGTACCAACGAGACACCACTTCAGTAAGTCTTGGTCTTGATCTCGGATTGAGACTCCGTCCGACGTAGGCTGGAGCCTCCCCACGAAAGTGAAGGTGAACCTCTGATGACCCAGCAGAACCGGTGGTCCCAGCCCATGGCCGAGCTCTACACCACGACCGACGACGCCGGCCCCACGTGGGAATACATGGTCATCACCTGCCAGCCGCGGGAGTCGCTGAAAGAGGTGCGGCGTCGGGTCACCGACCACGCGGAGTATGGCAAGTGGGAGCTGCGCCGGTCCATGATCTACACCGGTGGGCTGCGTCGCTATTGGCTGCGCCGCCGCGTGATGCGGGTCCAGCGGACGCTGTAGCTCATCCGGCGCGCGCGACGATCAGACCTGTCTTCCGGGCGGGCTGCGTCTCTCTGATCCGAGGGACTGCCCCCAGCAGCTTGTATCGCGTCCTTGACACAAGACCGTCTCGACAGCTTGTATTGCAGTCAAGGTACAAGCCGTTCGAGGAGGACCTGCCATGAGATTGACGTCAACAGTGTTGGCAGTGGTCATCGCGGCCCTGATCGGTGCCGCAATCTGGATCGTCATCCGCCGAGCGCTCAGAGGCTCCCGTATGAGACCTGTCCTGACGAATCACTCCCCCGCAGAGCGGAATGTCGAAACTGCCCTGTTGCACCGCAGTGAGGCTCTGGCATCTCTGACTGCGCTGGCTGCGGGCGTGTGCGCCACGGCACTGACCTGGCAGGTCGGTGCCTGGTGGCCGCAAGGGTACGGGCTGGCCTACGCCGTCTCCGCCTCGGTGGGCGCTCTTACCGGGCTCGTCGCCTTCAACGTGTATCCCCGCAGAACCTGGAACTCCGCCCCGGGCACACGAACCCACGCGGAGCTGGTGCCAAGGGGCCCGGGCTCCTTCGCGCGGCAGTGGGTATTCGCCCTTCCCCTCGCCACCGCGTTCACCCTCATCCTCGGGCTGGTCCTCGCTGGGCTGCATTCATCCACCGATGAGAACGGGCTGCATCGCCTCTACCAGCGCCGCGAACTCTCCGGGTGGGGCGTCGAGGACGGACAGATCGTGGACGTGCAGTACGGCCTGTCGTCCAGCGGGCCCTTCCCCGGCTGGTACTACGGGGTTCCGGTCTTGGTCGGCACGGTCCTGCTGATCATCGTCGTGTACTGGTCTCTGCGCCGCATCGCCGCCGCGCCCCGGCCAACCTCGCCCGCTCTCTACGATGCGGATACGGCTCTCAGATCACGACGAACCGTCTTCGTCATGGCCACCTCCAGCGCTGCCCTCGCCTTTCAGGTCGCAGGACTCCTGGCGATTGGTGGCACTGTGCTTCGAGCCAGTCACCTCGACGCAGTCCCCACTACCGACACCCTCGCGACGGTTGACTCGGTCCCGGTGGAGCCCGGACACACACTCGCGTTGATCGCCATCCTTGCCTCGCTGGTCGTGGCAGCCGCCGCAGTGGTGCTGTTCGCCAAAGGTCTCACCGTCGTCGCGGCTCTCTGGTCCACAGGGAAAGCTTCCCGCCGCCCAGAGGACGCACCGGTGCCATGATCAGCATCGACTCATCCTCGGCGGTATCCCCGGTGGAGCAGATCCGTTCCCAGTTGGCGGCTCAGATCCGCGCAGGTCAGCTTGCGCCCGACGTGCGGCTGCCCCCGGTCCGCCAGCTCGCCGCTGACCTGCGAGTCGCTCAGGGCTCCGTGGCCAAGGCTTATAGAGAACTGGAGAACGCAGGACTCATTCGGACCATGCGGGGCGCCGGCACCAGGGTCAACCCCGGTCATGCCAGCACTGAACCACTGATCAGGGCGGCGACTGACTTCGCACGCCAAGCAGCCGAAGAAGGACTCAGCCTCAGAGAGACACACGACCTGCTCGCACATGCCTGGGTGCAGCTTCATCCCGAACCGAGTTCGCCGCCCGCTGGATTCCGAGATGATTAGGCTGGCTCAGTGCCCACCTTGAGTTCTGCTGATCTCCTGCCGCCCGAGTGCGAGCGCATCGTCATCGCAGGGACCTCGGGCGCAGGGAAGACCACCCTGGCCGAGAAGCTCGCGGCCCTGAGAAATCTCGAGCGTTTTGAGATGGACAACCTGCACTGGGGCTCCGGGTGGACGCAACGACCGACGTTTCTCGACGATGTCGCGGCCGCAGTCTCGTCCGAGGCATGGGTCACCGAGTGGCAGTACCGCGAGGTCCGGCCGATGCTGGCCCGACGCGCCCAAGCCATGATCTGGCTGGACTACTCCGTGCCGCGACGGATGCACTGGGTCACCCGCCGCACGCTGACCCGGCGAATGACTCGGCAGCGGATCTGGGATTCGGGCCTGCGTGAGGCACCGCTGCGCAGCATCTTCACCGAGAAGGACCACATCATCCGCTGGTCCTGGCGCACCCGTCGGTCCCTGGATCAGTTGCCGCAGGTTATCGAGCGGGAGTACCCGCATCTGCTGCTCTACCGCCTCACCTCACCGCGCGAGACCCAGCGCTGGCTGCGCACCATGGATCGCGCCGTCTGAGGTTGGTGGGCTGAGGTTGCAGGTCTGAGGTTGCGGGGCTCAAGTTGCGGGGCTCAAGTTGCTGGGCGCGACACGGCCGCCCGGGCTCAGAGCGGGCCGAGGGTGTAGTTGGCCAGCGTCCGGTGGGCGGATTCGTCGTCGGAGGGGTGGTGGATCCCGGCGAGCGAGTCCCGGTAGAGCCGGCTGAGCTCGGACTCGCGGTGGTACTGCGCTCCCCCGCTGACCCCCAGGACCAGGTCCAGCACCTGCCGGGCCGTCCGGGTGGCGTTGGTGCGCAGCGCCGCGAGGCGGGGCGACCAGGAGGCCCCATGGTCGACGCCCGCCTCGATCTCTGTGGCGAGCCCGCGCAGCTGCGAGTCCAGCGAGAGCTGAGCCAGCTGCGCCTCGGCAAGCTTGTAGCGGGTGTCGGGATCCCGGTCCAGGGTCTCCCCGCTCAGCAACGAGCTGCGCTTGGCCACCAGCTCCGCACCCAGGGTCAGCGCGCGATCCCCGATCCCGGTGTAGACCGCAGCGAGCAGGGGCAAGAAGCAGGAGAAGATCGCGAAGACCAGCGGGTCCGGGTTCGGGCCCACCGGAAGTCGCCGCACGACCCGCTCCGCCGACACCCGGGCGCCCTCCAGAGCCGTGGCGTGGGAATGGGTGGCGCGCATCCCCAGGGTGTCCCAGTTCTCGATCGTGTGCCACCCCGTCGTCTCGCGTTCCAGGAACCCGAAGATCAGCGGGGTCTCGCCGTCCTCCCCGGTGGCGGCGGTGTCCTTGCCGAAGAGGCCCAGTCGGGTCCAGACCGGGGCCAGGGTGGTGAAGATCTTGGTCCCGGTGAAACTCACCGCGCCGTCGTCGTGGACCTCGGCCTGGGTGGTGGAGTCGAAGAGCACCGCGTCATTGCCGGCCTCGGAGATGCCGAAGGCGAAGATCTCTCCCGCTGCGGCCTCCGTGAGCACCTGCTCGAAGGCGGTGTGTCCACCGGCGACCATGCGGCGCGCCACCGACACCCAGATCTGATGCATGTTCACCGCGAGCGCGGTGGCCGGGGCAGCGGCCGCGAGCTTCCGCTGCGCGGCGACCAGGGTCGGGAAGTCCCATCCGAGCCCGCCCTGCTCCACCGGGACCATGGCGCGCAGGTAGCCCGCCTCGGTGAGCTCAGCGAGGTCCTCGTGGCAGAACTCGTTGCGGGCGTCGTAGCCGGGTGCACGGTTGGCGATGCGGACCAGCAGTTCCGGGCTCAGCACGGCGGTGACGGGGTCCATGGGGCGCTCCTGCGGTGGGGTGTGGCGGTGGGGTGTGGCGGTGGGATCTGGCGGGGGGGCTGTCACGGCGCGGCGGACCGGCGACGTGAAGAGGCGACGCTTACTGGGCGGCGCTTACTGGGCGGCGAGGAAGCGGTGCAGCACGCGCACCCCGAAGGTCAGCGCTTCCAGCGGGACCCGCTCGTCCACGCCGTGGAACATGCCGGTGAAGTCCATGTCAGCGGGCAGCTGCAGCGGGGCGAAGCCGTATCCGGAGATCCCCAGTGAGGCCAGGTGCTTATTGTCGGTGCCCCCGCCAAGCATGTAGGGCAGCACCACGGCCTCGGGGTCCTCGGCCTTCAGTGAGGCGACCATCTGCTCCACCAGCAGCCCGGAGAACGGGACCTCCAGGGAGGGTCCGCCGTTGAGCAGCTCAAAGCTGACCTTCTCCCCGGCGAGCTCCTTGAGCTTCGCGGCGACCTGCTCATCCTGCTCCGGCAGGGTGCGCGCGTCCACCAGTGCGGAGGCGGAGCCGGGAACCACGTTGTGCTTATAGCCGCCCTCAAGCAGGGTCGGGTTCGAGGTGTTGCGCAGGGTCGCGGCGATGAACTTCGAGGCGCTGCCGGTGGCCTCGAGCAGCTTCGAGGGGTCTTTCTCATCGAAGGGGATCCCGGTGAGCTCGGAGAGCTGCTCCATCAGCGCCCGGGTGGTCTTGGTGTAGTCCAGCGGCCACTCGTGCTCACCGATCGCGGCCACGGCAGCACCGAGCCGGACCACCGGGTTGTCGCTGTGGACCGCCGAACCGTGCCCGGCGGTGCCCGAGGCGGTCATCTTGGTCCAGTGCAGGCCCTTCTCGCCGGTCTGGATCAGGTAGGCGCGCTGTCCGGCGACGTCGGTGGAGAACCCACCGACCTCGCTGATCGCCTCGGTGGCGCCGTCGAAGACCTCCGGGTGGTGCTTGACCATCCACTTGGCGCCGAAGTTGCCGTTGTCCTCCTCATCGGCGAAGAAGGCGAAGATCAGGTCCCGCTGGGGCTGGTGGCCCTCGCGGTGCATCCGCAGCATCGCGGCCAGGATCATCGCGTTCATGTCCTTCATGTCCACGGCGCCGCGGCCCCAGATCATCCCGTCGCGGATCTCCGCCGCGAACGGGTCCACCTGCCAGTCCTGCGCCTGGGCGGGGACGACGTCGAGGTGCCCGTGCACCACCAGGGCGCCCAGCTCGGAGTTGCTGCCCTTCATGCGGGCCACCACCGAGGTGCGCCCGGGGGCGGACTCGTAGATCTCCGGTTCGAGACCGGCCTCGCGCATCACCGCGGCACAGTAGTCAGCGGCCTCGCGCTCCCCGTTGGACTTGCCCTCGCCCCAGTTGGAGGTGTCAAAGCGGATCAGATCCCGGCAGAAATCGATGACTTCGGTCTCAGCTGCTGCTGCGGGATCTGCGGGGTTCGTGCCGGTCGCGGTGCTCACAGGGCGTCTCCTGGGGTCGGGGATCTTCTGGCACCAGCCTAGCGAGTCTGGCCTTCCCAGGCCCTGTTCAGGTTTCGTACCGACTTTGGGGGTGTCCTCGGCTATGCTCCAGTCATGATCATCAGAACAGTCCTCATGTGGCTCGGCCGCAAAGCTTTCCGTATGGTGCGCAACCGCTCCGGTCGCAACCCAGGCAACCCCAGCGCAGGCGCCGCCGGCTGAGCCTCCCCCGCTCTCTTTCGTTGAGGGGCGGATTCTCCGACTAGTTTGACCCGAAAGTGGGCCTAACTAGTCGCAGAATCCGCCCCTCAATGCGTGGGGGCGACGAATCGCGGCAGGGAGTGGCGGCAGGAAGAGGGGGCAGGCAGTGCTGAGACACTGGGGTTGTCGCGGCGACCGCCGCTATCCTGAGCCCAGCGCGCGAGCCCACCGGAGGCAGCGGCTGGGCCGCGCGGAGCAGTCAGCTCACCAGGGGGTCTGAGATGGCCGATCCAGAGTCGGCGCCACGGGTGCACGCCGAGACGCGGCAGCAGTGGCGTGAGTGGCTGCTCGCCCACCATGAGTCGGCATCTTCGGTGTGGCTGGTCTCCTGGAAGAAGGTCACCGGCCGGTCGGCGGTGAGCTATGACGACGCCGTCTCCGAGGCGCTCGCCGTCGGGTGGGTCGACAGCAGGCCGCGCAAGCTCGACGAGGAACGCACGATGCTCTACTTCTCCCCACGCAAGCCCGGCAGTGCGTGGTCCCGGCCGAACAAGCTCCGGGTGGAGCAGCTGCGCCGCAGCGGGGCGATGACCGAGGCCGGTGAGCGCGTCGTCGCCCGGTCGGTGGCATCTGGCGCGTGGACCCTGCTCGATCAGGTGGAAGACCTCATCGTGCCCGAGGACCTCGATGCAGCCTTCACGCGCAATCCGCCTGCCAGAGAGAACTGGGATCGGTTTCCGCCCTCCGTCCGCCGCGGGATCTTGGAATGGATCATCCAGGCCAGACGCCCTGCGACGCGTCAAGCGCGGGTCGAGGAGACTGCCCAACAGGCGGCCCTGAACCAGCGTGCAAATCAGTGGCGTCCCCCGCGAAGCTAAAAAATCCGGGCATCCGGGCCGAGAAACTCCGTGAAATCCTCGGAGAATCAACCCCTCGGAGACAAATCAAACGCCTATTTTTGTTCACAGAGGAATCAAAGATATGTAGTGTGAGTGAATGCTCACACGAACCTGGATGCCGCTTCTCGCCGTCGCGGGCGCCGCGCTGCTGCTCTCATCCTGCGCAGCTGAGGCCCCTGCCGCCGACGCACCTGAGGCCGAAATCGCCGAAGCCGACGCGCAGACCGACGCCACGGAGACAGACGCCGTGGCGGCTGGCTCGACTGACGTCGAGGCTGGCGACTCGAGGGCTGAGACCTCGCCGAGCACCCAGGACCCGGAAGCGGAGTATCGCGGCGGCCACCAGCTCGTCATCGGTTCCGATGGTGTGGACTTCCTCGAGATATCTCCCGAGGACGACGACGGCGTAGAGGTGGTCCATCTGCACTGCCAGGACGCCGATGCGCTCGCTGAGAAGGCCGAGCACAATGCCGGCTCCAAGCCCGCCGGGTGGCCGCAGGACTGGGACGGCAGCGGAGCCATGCCGGACCCGCTGTGCCACCCGGACTACCTTGAGATCAGCGAGTGGGAAGACCTGGAGGCCCATACCGCATGCTGGGAGGGCATCGAGACCTCGACCCTCGGCAGAGGCGGGCAGTCCCAGGCCGAGATCGACACCGCGCTCTGGCAGCAGTCCCAGGCCCGCGCCGACTGGCAGCAGGACCCGGCCGGTGGCAGTTGCGCGAAGCAGTGGGCGAAGAACGACGGCGGCGATCCCGAAGACTACGACGACGCAGCCAACGCCAACGACGGCTGAGTTGCCTCGCCCGCGTCGAGTGGCACCCTCCCCCACGTTGAGTGGCGGAATGTACGAGCATCTAGTGCCGAAAACCGCATGAAGTAATCGCAGAATCCGCCCCTCAACGCAGGGGAAAAGCAAAGACCCCGGCCGACTGGATTGCTCCATGTCGGACCGGGGTCTTTGCGTCGTTCTCAGATGTGCGCGGAAGGGGACTTGAACCCCTACCCTCTTATACGAGGACTAGCACCTCAAGCTAGCGCGTCTACCTATTCCGCCACCCGCGCATCTTGTCTTTGCCTCAAAGGCAACGACAAGAAACATTAGCACGGTGCTGAACGGGACCGCGAATCGAGCAGGCCACCACTCGCCGTCGGACCCTGGATGCGCCCAGATCAGGGGACTCTTGCGGTCCATTCTTCGGTGCTGAACTTCTCCTGCACCAGCTGCTCGGCGCGGGCGAGCTCCTCCGGGCGGATCTCTGCGATCCGGGCGCCGTACTTCGTCGCGAAGGTCTCCACGAAGGCGTCGAGGATCTCCTGGCGGGCCAGTCCGGTCTGGCTGCGCAGCGGGTCGACTCGTTTGGCGGCGGAGGTGATTCCCTTATCGGAGATCTTCTCCCTGCCGATGCGCAGCACCTGGAGCATGTCGTTCGCGTTCATGTCATAGCTCATGGTCACGTGGTGCACCATGCCGCCGCTGGCCAGACGCTTCTGCGCGGCCCCGCCGATCTTGCCCTCGGTGGAGACGATGTCGTTGAGCGGCTTATAGGAGGCGGTGATCCCGATCGAGGTCAGCGCCTCCATCGCCCAGGCGTCCAGGAACGGGTAGGAATCGGCGAAGCTGAGCCCGTCCACCAGGGAGGCCGGCACCGAGAGCGAATAGGTGACGAAGCTGCCCTCGTCCATGTACATCGCTCCCCCACCGGTGATCCGCCGGACCACAGTGGCGCCGAGCCGTTCGGCGGCCTCGGAGTCGACCTCGTTGGCCAGGGACTGGAAAGACCCGATCACCACGGCACGCCCGGAGTAGTCCCACATCCGCATCAGCGGGGGTCGATTGCCGCGGCCCACCTCCTCGGTGAGCACCTGATCCAGCGCCACATGCTTCTCCACGGGCAGCTGCACCGCGGGCATGACCTCCCAGTCGTGGTCCTCCCAGCGGGTGGCATGACCCAGCGCGCGGCGCACGGCGGTGGCGATGGCGTATTCATCGAAGCCGAACATCTGCGCCTGGGCGGGCAGCGTCGCGCGCACCGATTCGGCGATCTCCTCCCGGGTGGCGCGGGTCGGCAGCCCGATCAGCGCGGCATTGAGCGAGTCCAGCGCCTCATCGGGCTCCAGGAAGAAGTCCCCGTTGACCGAGGCGGCGGTGATCCGCGCGTCGCGTGGGTGGGTGCCGGGGTCAAGGTCGGTATGCAGGTCGACGACGACGAGCTTGCCGCCCACCACCTTGTACTCCCCGTGATGCTGATGCGTATCCGTCATGGGGCAATCCTATGGGTGCTGGCGGCTGTGCCGGGATGAGTCGCGCGAGCGGTCAGCGCTGACGGTCGGCTCGGACCCGGGAGGGACTCCACTCAGGCGCCAGCTCGGAGCATGCGCTCGACGGCGATGACGACAGCCTGCCGGCGAGCCGCGACCTCCTCGGTGCGGACCGGATTCTCGTCTAGCCCAGTCAGCCCGCCCGGCGAGAGCTGCCATGCTTGGGCGATGGCGTAGATGAACACCAGGATGTCGACGGCGGACAGGGGGTGCGCTGCCGCCGTCGCCACCGCGAGCGCCTTGTTCCGGTAGATCTCGCGCGGTTCGGAAGTGGCCTCGGGCCGCTCGAGCTGGGCCCACATGCTCATCCGAAGCACCTCCGGGAAGCGCTGGTGATGGTCGAACACGTCCCCGGCCCAGCCGGCGAGGTCCTCGGGACGCGGCGGGACGTTCTCAGCCATGCGACGCAGGGCCTCTGCCAGGGTTGCGTCGAACAAGCCGCTCTTGCCGCCGTAGTAGGCGTAGATCATCCGGACATTGCTCTGCGCTGCGGAGGCAATCCGCTCCACCCGTCCGCCAGCAAATCCGTGCGCCGCAAACTCCGTGGTCGCGGCCTCGAGTATCCGTCCCTTGGTGGCTTCGGCGTCACGTGCCATACGTCTCCCCCTCAGGTTGCGATCAACGAGCTATTGACGACCCTACGCTCAGCCACTAGCTTACAAGTAAGTACTCATTTACTTATAGGAGACGCCATGACACGCATCGCCCTCATCACCGGATCCAACCGCGGCCTCGGACGAGCCACCGCGCTCGCTCTGGCCCGAAACCAGATCCGAGTCGTTGCCGCCTCGCGAGACGGCGCGCACGACGTCGTGGAGGAGATCGTCGCATCAGGCGGAGAAGCTATCGCGGTTCGGCTGGACGTCGCAGACCTGACCTCCATCGAGGCTGCTCGCGTCGCGGTGCTCGCAGGCATCGAGAAGGAGTGGAGCGCCAGCACTATTGATGTGCTGGTCAACAACGCCGGGGTGGGACTGTTCGCGCCGCTCGGCGACATCGCTGCAGAGGACTTCGATGCCACGTTCTCCACCAACGTCCGCGGTCCACTCTTCCTCACCCAGGCCCTTCTGCCCCACCTCTCGGAAGGAGCGCGGATCGTGAACGTATCGAGCTCGCTCAGCCGACACTCCAGCCCGGCGACTTCGGTCTATGCAGCATCGAAGAAGGCGCTCGAAGCACTCACCCGGAGCCTTGCCCTGGAACTGGGCCCGCGGGGCATCCGGGTCAACTCAATCGCCCCCGGGCCGACGGCGACCGACTTCAACGGCGGCGCCATGCGCGACAGCGACGCCATGCGGGAGTTCCTGTCCGGTCAGACCGCTCTAGGACGAGTGGGCGACCCGGACGACATCGCCGACGCGATCTCCGCCCTGGTGTCCCACGAGTTCCGCTGGGCATCGGGCGAGCGCATCGAGGTATCCGGTGGCGTCCTGATGTGAGGCCCCGACGCTGGGCCTGCTCCGCACTCGCGCCGCAGATCAAACGGCGGGCTCCGCCGCCGACGCCGCTGGCCCCGCCGCGATGGGAGTAGCCGATGTGCTCGATGGAATCGAACGTCTCCTGCGACTCACGCTCGGCGGTGGCGGCAGGCTCCCCCACGTCCTCGCTCACGCATCGCGGAACGGAGTCGCACTGGGCCTCTATCTTCTACCCGAGCGCCATAGGGGTGAGGGCAAGCATCGCGAGCAACATGACGACCGGGATGGCGATGGAGATCGAGCGTATCCACGTTCGCGGGGAAAGCACGGGGACGATCGCGACGACGACAAGGGCCCGGATCAGGGCGACCCCGGAGACGCCGGCCGCGAGACCTCAGACGAGGCCCTCCAGGGCGTTCTCGAAGACGGTGCCGTACTCGGCCAGTAATCCTTGGTGAAGAAGCAGACCCAGCAGCGCCAGTGCTGCCGCGTCGCTCGCACGCCGGTGAATCCCCCGGTGCACAGCATTACTCCACGGCTGAGCACTGGCGAGGTGAGCAGCACAGCCATAGAAGCCAGCAATCCGAACAGCATCGGTGGTCCACCGATATTCTCCACCCACCCGGCGTGAAGGAACACGCCGGCCAAGGCCACCGCCATGACACCCAGCGACACCGCCATGATGTTGGCCCACCGATGCACTCGATCAGTCGTAGGCCACTCGGCCGCGGTGGCCACGGTGTCGGCCGCGGCGGCCGGGGCGGCCGGGGCGGCAACGGTGTCCACGGCCGCAGCCACCAGAAGCCTCCAGGCCGCCACGACAGCCACCTCGAATCCGCCGATCGCGACCGTCACGGCCACCAGGTAGGGCACCTGGAGATGCGCGACCTGGGGGTAATCCTCAGCCAAGGACGCCGCCAAAGCTGGGACCAGGATCAGCTGGGCGATCAGCGCGCCGAGAAACAACCCTCCAAGAAGGATCCTCCAGCCGAGGTGCTCTGTTCTGGTCATCTACCGATCACTGCCGTCGGAGGGCTCTCGCCGCAGCAGATCACCAGGCTCACAATCGAGGGCTTCGCAGAGTGCCTCCAAGGTGGAGAACCGGACCGCCCGAGCCCGGTTGTTCTTCAGTATCGAGATGTTGGCCGGCGTGATGCCCACCCTCTCCGCCAACTCGCCCACTGACATCTGGCGTTCGGCGAGCATGACGTCGATGGCGACCCGGATGGCCATCAGACGACCCCCGCAAGTTCCGTGCGGTAGTCGATCGCCTGGACCAGCAGACTCCGCATGACCGCGAGAAGCAGCAGGAGCGAGACCCCCAGGGTCATGGCCCCGCCCAGTCCGAGCAAGGCCGGGGGCCCGCCGATCTGGACGATGAAGATCAGGTGCACGAGGACCCCCGCCGCCAGAGCCGTGGAGGCCATCAACGCCAGCAGGATGACATCGACCCATTTCAACGCCGCGGAATCGAAGATCCGATCCTTCGACACCATCGTCGCGAGGCGCCAGGTGGCGACCAGCCCGACTTGGACACCCACGATCGCGGCGATCGCGAGAGCGGCGTAGGGCACCGTCAGCGGTGCAACGTCGGGGAACATCTCCCCCGCGCTTCCCGCGTTGATCGGGATCGCGAGCTGGACGATGAGGCTTCCCAGCAGCAGAAGGCTCAGCGCAATCCTGAGTGCTGTTGAATACACGGTAGACATATATCGATTATCAATCGATGCATGTTGTTAGTCAACATACTCAGCGCGGATGCTGGTCGGCGTCGTCGGCCGGACAAGACCCCGGAGACAGCGGAAGGGCCGCAGTCGAAGTGACTGCGGCCCTTCCGAGGCTGCTTGGAGCGAGAAGCGGTGTGCTTACTTCTTGCCGCCGAAGCCCTTGAAGCGTGCGTTGAAGCGCTCGACGCGACCCTCGGAGTCCATGATGCGCTGCTTGCCCGTGTAGAACGGGTGCGAGGCTGCGGAGATCTCGACGTCGATGACCGGGTAGGTGTTGCCGTCTTCCCACTCCATGGTCTTCTTCGAGGAAGTGGTGGAGCGGGTGAGGATCTTCTCACCGGAGGCCAGATCGTTGAAGATGACCGGCTCGTACTTGGGGTGGATATCAGACTTCATGAATGTGTCCTTTTCATCTGCCGCTGGATTTTGCCAGAAGCGTGGAACTGAGGGTGGGCCGAGTTTGGACCAACACAGCACTATATCAAATCGACCCCACACCCGCCGGGCACCCCTCCCCCGCCTGGGTGGTTGAGTTTTCCGGCGGTTACGAAGTAGCCGGAAAACTCAACCACCCAGGAAGAGGTTGCGCAGCATCACGAACAGCGCCACCAGGCCCAGGGTCACGATGACCAGGCGCAGCACCAGCGGTGAGAGCCGGCGACCCACCCAGGCTCCGATGAGTCCGCCCAGCGTGGAGCCCACGGCGATGATGCCCACCACGCCCCAGAGGATCACCCGTTCGTCGGGTTCCCGGATCAGGTAGTCGACCACCAGGTAGCTGATCGCGGCGGTGAGGTTCACGACGGCGACCAGCAGGTTCTTCACCCCGTTGGCCTGCTGGATGTTGGCCATCAGGAAGATGCCGAGGATGCCCATGAGCAGGATCCCCTGAGCGGCCACGAAATAGCCGCCGTAGATGCCGGCGGCGAAGACCAGGAGCATCAGCACCAGGCTGACCGTGGGCATCGAGGGCTTGGCGGGCTTCGCCGCGGCAGCCTCGTCGGCGCCGCCATCCGCGCCAGCATCAGCGTCGGCCGCAGCCGGCTCCGCGCCGGGCTGGTCAGGCCGCTTCTCCTCTTCCCGGGCTGCAGCGCGCGCCCGGACCCAGGCGGAGAGCCGGGGCTGGGCGATCACGAAGGCGAGCGAGACCACGATCAGGATCGGGGCGACGCGGCCGAAGACCTCCTCGGGCAGGGTGATCAGCAGCACCGCGCCGATGACGCCGCCCAGCACCGAGGTCGGCACCAGCTTGATCAGCACCGACTTCACCTGCCGGATCTCGCGCCGATACCCCCAGGCTCCGGTGAAGTTCCCGGCGATGAGGCCCATCGCGTTGGAGACCGTGGCGGAGACCGGCGGGATTCCCATCGCGACCAGCACCGGGAAGGTCACCAGGGTCCCGGAGCCCACCACGGTGTTGATCGCACCGGCCCAGACGCCTGCCACCAGGATGAGCAGCAGGAATTCGATCCCGAGGCCGTGCAGTTCAAAGTCAGCGAGCGCCTCCATCAGCCACGAGCCTGCGACGACGCCGCGGCGGCAGCCCCGGTCGGCTTCTTGAACGCGGAGAAACGTCCGTCGCGGTGGATCAGGTCCAGCTCGGTGTCGAAGGTCTTCGAGAGGTTCTCCGAGGTCATGGTCTCCTCGATCGGGCCTGCGGCGACGGTCTTGCCGTCACGCAGCAGCAGCACGTGGGTGAATCCGGGCGGGATCTCCTCCAGATGGTGGGTGACCAGCACCGTCGTCGGGGACTCCTCGCTGCTGACCAGCTCGCTGGTGCGCTCCACGAGCGCCTCACGTCCACCCAGGTCCAGTCCGGCGCCGGGCTCGTCCAGGAGCAGCAGCTCCGGATCGGTCATCAGCGCCCTGGCGATCTGCACCCGCTTGCGCTCCCCCTCGGAGAGCGTCCCGAAGGGTCGGTCGAAGACCGTGCCCACGCCCCACTCGTTGAGCAGCGCGAACGCCCGGCGCTCATCGAGCTGCTCATACTCCTCGCGCCAACGTCCGGTGACCCCGTAGGCGGCGGTGACCACGACGTTCAGCGCGGTCTCCTGCATCGGGACCGTGGTGGTCAGCGAGTTGGAGCTGAATCCGATCAGCGGGCGCAGCTCGAAGACGTCGACGGCGCCGAGCTGCTCATCGAGGATCCGCGCCGTGCCGGTGGTCGGGAACAACCGTGCCGCGGCGATCTGGAGCAGGGTGGTCTTGCCGGCCCCGTTCGGCCCCAGGATCACCCAGCGCTCGTCCTCGTTCACCGTCCAGGAGACGTCGTTCAACAGGCTCTTGCGCCCTCGGCGCACGCTGACATTCTGGATATCGAGGACAGGACTCATGGCCCCAACACTATCGAACCCGATCAGGCGCTATAGGCTGAACACGCTATGACTGCGCACCCTGATCCTGATCTCCCCGGCCCCGATCTCCCACCCGGCACGGTGGCCATGTTGGCCGCCGCCGAGCTCGACGGACCACTGATCCGCTCGCTGACCCACGAGTTCTCTCGACGCGGCGTGGTCCACAGTGTGGAGCTGCGCCAGGTCCCTCTGGCCGATGCCACCGAGGTCTCCGCGGTGCGCTGGTCCGTGACGCTGGATGACTCCGACGACTCCTTCGGCTCCCAGCTGGCGGTCTCGCTGCTCGAAGACGCCGCGCATCAGCTCAGCGGCACGGTCACCCAGACGGTGCTGCCGGCCCCGCACCGCGCCCGGCTGCACGCGCAGGACGGCCGGCTGATGCTGCTGATGGACGTGGACTCCACGCTGATCGACCAGGAGGTGATCGAGCTGCTGGCCCGCGACGCCGGACGGGAGGCCGAGGTCGCCGAGGTCACCGAGCGTGCCATGCGCGGGGAGATCGACTTCGCCGCCTCCCTGCACCAGCGGGTCTCCGCGCTCACCGGGCTGCCGCAGAGCGTGATCGACTCGACCCTCGCCGCGGTCACCCCCACCCAGGGCGCCCGGGAGCTGCTGCAGGAGATGCGCCGGCGCGGCTGGCCCAGCTACGCCGTCTCCGGCGGATTCCTTCAGGTGCTCGCACCGCTGGCGGAGGATCTGGGGCTCACCGGCCACCACGCCAATGACCTGGCCATCTCGCCGCAGGGGACCCTGGAAGGGACCGTGCGGGGCGCCGTCGTCGACCGCGCGGCAAAGAAGGAGTATCTTGAACAGTGGTCGGCGTCACAGGGACTGCTCCCGCACAACGTCGTCGCGGTCGGCGATGGCGCCAATGACCTGGACATGATCACCGCCGCCGGAGTGGGCATCGCCTTCTGCGCCAAGCCCGCCCTGCGCGAGCAGGCGGACCTCGTGATCGACCACCGCTCCTTCAAGCTCATCTCGCTGGCCCTGGGGATGAGCTGAGCCGACCGGTTCGACGGAGTGAAACACCCCTGCACCGTCGCAGGAGAGAACACACAGCCGCGGCGAAGACGCCGCAGCCAGAGAACTCATACTCGCGATCATCACCCGTGAGCATCCAGCAATGCTCTGATGATCCGCCAGGAATAGCCTCTATCCCGGTAGGGTTGATCCTGCGCGGCACAACGATGTGCGCGGCCCTCGTTGTCCACACGTCCCTCACCATTTGGAGGAAACCTAGTGACCGAAAATGCCGTATTCACCGATCTGGATAAGCGGGCAGTCGATACGCTGCGCGTACTTGCAGCCGACTCCGTGGAGAAGGTCGGCTCCGGCCACCCCGGCACCGCGATGTCGCTGGCTCCAGCCGCCTACCTGATCTTCCAGAAGATGATGAAGCATGATCCCACTGATCCGCAGTGGATCGGCCGCGACCGCTTCATCCTCTCCCCCGGTCACACCTCGCTCACGCTCTACCTCCAGCTCTACTTCTCCGGCTACGGCCTCGAGGTCGAGGACCTGGCCGCGCTGCGCACCTGGGATTCGCTGACTCCGGGCCACCCCGAGTACGGACACACCCCCGGAGTGGAGATGACCACCGGCCCGCTGGGACAGGGTCTGGCCTCCTCGGTCGGCTTCGCCTACGGGCAGCGCCGGATGCGCGGCCTGATGGACCCCGAGGCGCCCGCCGGGGAGTCCCCCTTCGACCACACCATCTGGGTGATCGCCTCCGACGGCGACCTCCAGGAGGGCGTGACCTCCGAGGCTTCCTCGCTGGCAGGCCACCAGGAGCTGGGCAACCTCGTGGTGATCTGGGACGACAACAAGATCTCCATCGAAGATGACACCGACATCGCCTTCACCGAGGACGTCTCCGCACGCTATGAGGCCTACGGCTGGCACGTGCAGCGCGTGGACTGGAAGAAGTCCGGTGACTACGACGAGGACATCGAGGAGCTGCACCGCGCGCTGGAGGCGGCCAAGGCCGAGACCTCCAAGCCCTCCCTGATCGCGCTGCGCACCGTGATCGGCTACCCCTCGCCCAAGAAGCAGAACACCGGCGGGATCCACGGCTCGAAGCTGGGCAACGACGAGCTGGTCGCGCTCAAGGAGCTGCTCGGCTTCGACACCGAGGCGCACTTCGCGGTGGAGGACGAGGTCCTCACCCACGCCCGCAAGATCCTCGAGCGCAGCGTGGAGACCCGGAAGGAATGGGACGGCAAGTTCGCCTCCTGGCGCGAGGCCAACCCGGAGCAGGCCACGCTGCTGGACCGGCTGACCGCCGGCGAGCTGCCCGAGGGATGGGAGTCGAATCTCCCCGAGTTCCCCTCCGGTGAAGAGGTCGCCACCCGCTCCGCCTCCGGCAAGGTGCTCAACGGCATCGCCGAGGTGCTCCCCGAGCTCTGGGGCGGCTCCGCAGACCTCGCGGGGTCGAACAACACGCTGCTCTCCGGCTACGACTCCTTCATCCCGGAGTCCCACTCCACCGAGAAGTTCTCCGGCAACCGCTATGGGCGCAACCTGCACTTCGGCATCCGGGAGCACGCCGCGGCCTCGATCACCAACGGCATCTCGCTCTCCACCCCGCTGCGCACCTATAACGGCACCTTCCTGATCTTCTCGGACTATCAGCGCCCCGCCATCCGGCTGGCCGCGCTGATGGGCACCGGATCGATCTTCGTGTGGAC
Source organism: Nesterenkonia sandarakina (assembly GCF_013410215.1). NCBI lineage: Bacteria > Bacillati > Actinomycetota > Actinomycetes > Micrococcales > Micrococcaceae > Nesterenkonia > Nesterenkonia sandarakina. Next base: position 2,197,002 of record NZ_JACCFQ010000001.1, on the reverse strand, counting down.
CCACGACTCCATCGGTCTGGGCGAGGACGGACCCACCCACCAGCCGGTGGAGCAGCTCGCCAGCCTGCGCGCCATCCCCAACCTGGACGTGATCCGCCCCGGGGATGCCAATGAGGTGGCCATCGCCTGGCGCGAGGTGCTGCGCCGCAATGATCGCCCCGCCGGTCTGGCGCTGACCCGACAGAACATCCCGACCTACGCCCGCGGCACCGGTGCCGCCACCGCCACCGAGTTCGGCTCGGTGGAGGGCGCCGCCAAGGGCGCCTACGTGCTGGCCGAGGCGGTCAAGGACGGAGCCGTGGTGACCCCCGACGTCGTGCTGATCGGCACCGGCTCCGAGGTCCAGCTCGCCGTGGAAGCCCGCGAGGCGCTCACCGCTCAGGGCGTCGCCGCCCGCGTGGTGTCCATGACCTGCCGCGAGTGGTTCTTCGAGCAGGACGCCGCCTACCGCGAGTCGGTCATCCCGGCCGCCGTGAAGGCGCGCGTCTCCGTGGAGGCCGCGTCCTCCATGGGCTGGCGGGACATCGTCGGTGACGCCGGCCGGATCATCGGGCTGGATCACTTCGGGGCCTCTGCGGACTACAAGGTGCTCTACGAGCAGTTCGGCATCACCGCCGCCGCTGTCACCGAGGCCGCCCAGGAATCCATCGCCGCCGCCTCCTGAGGGCGGCCCCTCGGCGCACCCTCCACCGGGCGCCCCGAGGAGCACCCTCGCTGACCGAGACCACCCGGAGGCTCTGCCTCCGACCGGCCCTGCACAGGGCAGGCCCTTCACGGGGCAGGGCCTCCGGGGGTCCGGCGCATCAGACTCATCCATCACCTGGCATCAGGAGAACACCATGACTGCAAACAAGAACACCCAGGCCCTCTCGGACCTCGGGGTCTCGATCTGGCTCGATGACCTCTCCCGGGAACGGCTGAACTCGGGCTCGCTGGCGAAGCTGATCGAGACGCACAACGTCGTCGGCGTCACCACCAACCCGACCATCTTCGAGTCCGCTCTGAAGGACGGCGAGGCCTATGAGGCGCAGCTGACCGAGCTGGCCGCCGCCGGAGCCGACGCCGAGCGGGCCGTCTTCGACATCACCACCGCCGATGTGCGCGAGGCCTGCGACGTGTTCGCCGGGGTCTACGCGGCCACCGACGGGGTCGACGGCCGGGTCTCCATCGAGGTGGATCCCCGCCTGGCCCGCGACGCCGCCGGCACCATCGCCCAGGCCCGCGAGCTCTACAAGGCGGTGGACCGGGAGAACGTGCTGATCAAGATCCCCGCCACCGTGGAGGGCATCGAGGCGATCGCCGCCGTCACCGCCGAGGGCATCAGCGTCAACGTGACCCTGGTGTTCTCCCTGGAGCGCTACCGCGCGGTGATCAACGCGTTCATGCTCGGCCTGGAGAAGGCCCACTCGGACGGGATCGACATCTCCAAGATCCACTCCGTGGCCTCCTTCTTCGTCTCCCGCGTGGACGCCGAGATCGACAAGCGCCTGGAGCTCGCCGCCGAAGAGGGCAAGCCCGGCACCGAGAAGCTGAAGTCCCAGGCCGCCGTGGCCAACGCCCGGCTCGCGCACCAGATCGCGGTGGAGACCTTCTCCTCCGAGCGCTGGCAGCTGCTCGCCGAGCGCGGCGGACGCCCGCAGCGCCTGCTGCTGGCCTCCACGGGCACCAAGGACCCGAACCTCTCGGACACCCTGTACGTGACCGAGCTGGCCGGCACCGACGTGGTCAACACCATGCCGGAGAAGACTCTGCTGGCCCTGGCCGATCACGGCGTGGTGGAGAAGGACACGCTCAGCGAGACCTACGTGGAGGCCAATAAGGTCCTCGACGGCATCTCCGCCGCCGGGATCAGCTACCGCGACGTCGTCGACACCCTGGAGACCGAAGGTCTGGAGAAGTTCGAGGTCTCCTGGAAGGGCCTGCTGGGCACCATCGACGATGGGCTCAAGCGCAACAGCTGAACCGTGCACGCCGGTCCGCTCGCGATCTGAGCGGACCGGCCGACTGTTCACCCCGTACGGTGCCCGGCCCGGGACGCCTCCGCTCGCCGCAAGTCGAGCGCAGGCGGCTGGATCGGGCGCCGATCAGGGTCAACAGCCGTGTGAATCCCACCGGCCCCCTATAAGCGCAGATGCTGGCCAGGCTGAACCGAGGCGTTCGGCTGAGAAAGGAAGCACGTCATGAGCTCACTCTCCCTGACACTGTCCGGAGCGGCCCGTCAGGCCGCCGAACACCAGGTTCCCGGTCTGCTGGACCACGAATTCGCCTCCCGACTGGCCGCGAAGGACCACACCCTCTGGGGCGTGGACGCCGAGGAGGAGGCCAGCAAGCGGCTGGGCTGGGTGGCGCTCGTCGAGGACTCCCGCGCGCTGCTGCCGAAGATCGCCGCGCTGCGCGAGGAGCTCGCCGCCGAGGGCGTCACCCGGGTGGTGCTCACCGGGATGGGCGGGTCCTCCCTGGCCCCAGAGGTCATCTGCGCCACCGCCGGGGTGGAGCTCACCGTGCTGGACTCCACCGACCCGCAGCATGTGGCCGCCGTCGTCGGCGCTGACATCGAGAAGACCGTGCTCGTGGTCTCCTCGAAGTCCGGCTCCACCGTGGAGACCGACTCGCAGCGCCGGATCGTGCAGCAGGCGATGACCGAGGCCGGGGTCGACGCGCTGAGCCGCACCGTGATCGTCACCGACCCGGGCTCCCCGCTGGCCGAGTCCTCCGCCGAGGCCGGGGTCCGCGCGATCTTCGAAGCCGACCCCACGGTGGGCGGGCGCTACTCCGCGCTCACCGCCTTCGGCCTGGTCCCCTCCGGTCTGGCCGGGGCCGACCTGGAGTCCCTGCTTGACGACGCCGAGGAGACGCTCACCATCCTCGCCGAGGACGACGCCGACAACCCCGGTCTGCGCCTGGGTGCGGCCATCGGCGGCACCGCGCCGCTGCGCAATAAGCTGGTGCTCGTGGACGTGGGCTCCCCGCTGATCGGCCTAGGTGCCTGGATCGAGCAGCTGATCGCGGAGTCCACCGGCAAGAACGGCACCGGCCTGCTGCCGGTGATCGTCGCCGACGGCGAGCCGGAGCTGCACCGCGATGACGACGACGTGCTGATCACCCAGATCATCGACGTCGAGGTCGAAGACGGCGCCTCGGTGGACAACGACGACGCCGACCTGGTGGTCAGCTCGCACGGGGTGCGCACCGGCGGAAGCCTGGGCGCGCAGTTCATCCTCTGGGAGGTCGCCACCGTGGTCGCGGGGGCGCTGCTGGGCATCAACCCCTTCGACCAGCCCGATGTGGAGTCCGCCAAGACCGCCGCCCGCGGCCTGCTCGACGCGCCCGCCCCGGAGGCCGGTGACGCGGTGACCGACGGCGCGCTCTCCATCCGCACCCTCGGCGGCGGAGCACTGACCGAGGCGAACCCGACCGATCTGAGCCAGGCGCTGCAGGCGCTGGTGAAGTCCGTGCCGGAGGACGGCTACCTCGCGGTCACCGCCTACCTGGACCGCACCACCGAGACCCAGCTGGAAGCGATCCGCGCCCAGCTCTCCTCGCTGGCCGGACGCCCGGTGACTTTCGGCTGGGGCCCGCGCTTCCTACACTCCACCGGACAGTTCCACAAGGGCGGCCCGCACGTGGGCGCCTTCCTGCAGCTCACCGCCAGCTCCAGCACCGATGTGCAGGTCCCGGACCGGCCCTTCACGCTGGCCAAGCTGATCGCCGCGCAGGCCGAGGGCGACGCCCAGGTGCTCGCCGGGCATGACATGCCGGTGCTGCAGGTGCACCTGAACGACCGCACCGCCGGCCTGGCCCAGGTCATCGAGACCGTGGACGCCCTGTGAGCTCAGCACGCAGCACCTCCGCGCCCAGCTCCGGCGCCGGGGCACCGCGCAGCGTAGGGGCCTCGCACGGCCGGCCCAGCAACCCGCTGCGCGACCCCCGCGACCGTCGCCTGAACCGGATCGCCGGACCCTCGGCGATGGTGATGTTCGGGGTCACCGGTGACCTGGCGCGCAAGAAGCTGCTCCCGGCGATCTACGACCTCGCCAACCGCGGGCTGCTGCCACCGAGCTTCTCCCTGGTGGGCTTCGGCCGTCGGGACTGGACCCATGAGCAGTTCGCCGCGGAGGTCCTCGAGCAGGTCAAGGCCTCCGCGCGCACCCCCTTCGACCAGCAGGTCTGGGAGCAGCTCTCCGACGGGCTGCGCTTCGTGACCACCGAAGGGTTCGACGACGACGCCGCCTACGCCCGGCTCGGCGAGACCCTGGAGGAGCTCGAGGAATCCCGGGGCACCCGCGGCAACCACGCGTTCTACCTCTCAATCCCGCCGAACTCCTTCGAGATCGTCTGCCAGAAGCTGTCCTCGCATGGGCTCGCCGCCCCACAGGACACGGTGGAGGACCCCTGGAGCCGGGTGGTCATCGAGAAGCCCTTCGGCCATGATCTGGCCTCCGCCCGGGAGCTCAACGCCGTGGTGGAATCGGTGTTCCCCCCGGATGCGGTCTTCCGGATCGATCACTACCTGGGCAAGGAGACGGTGCAGAACCTGCTCGCGCTGCGCTTCGCGAACCAGCTCTTCGAACCGCTCTGGAACGCCCAGTACGTGGATCATGTGCAGATCACCATGGCCGAGGACATCGGCATCGGAGGCCGAGCCAGCTATTACGACGGCGTGGGCGCCGCCCGCGACGTGATCCAGAACCACCTGCTGCAGCTGCTCGCGCTGACCGCGATGGAGGAACCGATCTCCTTCGACGCCGCGCACCTGCGCGCCGAGAAGGAGAAGGTGCTCGCCGCCGTGCGGATCCCGGAGGATCTCGGGGCCGCCTCGGCCCGGGGCCAGTACACCTCCGGCTGGCAGGGCGGGGAGAAGGTCGTCGGGTTCCTCGACGAGGAGGGGTTCAACCCGGACTCCACCACGGAGACCTTCGCGGCGCTGAAGCTGGACATCAACACCCGTCGCTGGGCCGGGGCCCCGTTCTACCTGCGCGCCGGGAAGCGGCTGGGCCGCCGGGTCACCGAGATCGCGGTGATCTTCAAGCGCGCCCCGAACCTGCTCTTCCAGGACCACGATGACAAGGAGTTCGGCCAGAACGCCGTCGTCATCCGGGTCCAGCCCGATGAGGGTGCCACCATCCGGTTCGCCTCCAAGGTCCCGGGCACCCAGATGGAGGTCCGCGACGTCACCATGGACTTCGGCTATGGGCACGCCTTCACCGAGGACAGCCCGGAGGCCTATGAGCGGCTGATCCTCGATGTGCTGCTCGGGGAGCCCCCGCTGTTCCCCCGCCATGAGGAGGTCGAGCTCTCCTGGAAGATCCTGGACCCCTTCGAGGAGCACTGGGCCGCCCAGCAGGTCCAGCCCGAGCCCTATGCCCCGGGCGGCTGGGGGCCACCCTCTGCCCATGATCTGCTGGCCCGCGATGGCCGCACCTGGCGCAGGCCCTAGAAGGAGAACTCACGTGATCGTCGATATCGAGAACACCACCACCTCGAAGGTCTCCAAGAAGCTGCGCAAGCTGCGCGAGGACGGCGGCGTCGTCGCCCTGACCCGGGTGCTGACGCTGGTCATCCTGACCTCCAAGGACAACGCGGAGCCTGCGATCGCCGCGGCGAACCGGGCCTCCCGGGAGCATCCCTGCCGGATCATCGTGCTGGCCTCGGGCCGAGCCGCCGACGAGACCCGGCTCAACGCCCAGATCCGGGTCGGCGGGGACGCCGGCGCCTCAGAGGTGATCGTGCTGGAGGCCTCCGGGGAGCTCACCGAGCAGAACGAAGCGATGGTCTCCGCGCTGCTGCTCCCGGATGCCCCGATCGTGGCGTGGTGGGCCGATGAGCTGCCGGAGAACGTCAGCAGCACCCCGATCGGGAAGATCGCGCACCGCCGGATCACCGATTCCGCGATGGACCCGCGCCCGCTTCAGGCACTGCAGCGGATCTCCGCGCACTACGCCGAGGGTGACACCGACCTGGCCTGGACCCGGCTGACCCATTGGCGGATCCACCTGGCCAGCATCTTGGACACCTTGGACCCGGCGGACCTGACCTCGGTGACCGTGGAGGCCGCCGCGGACCTGCCCAGCGCGGCGCTGCTCGCGGCCTGGCTGCAGCAGGCGCTTCAGATCCCGGTCAGCCTGGTCTCCACGGTGGCACCGGCGGAGTCCGAGCTCCCACTGACGCTGACCGCGGTCACCTTCCACCGGGCCGAGGGAGATGTCAGTCTCTCCCGGCCGCGCGGGGAGGAGATCGCCGAGCTGCGCTCCGCCGACGGCCTGGTCCAGGGCGTGCCGCTGCCGGTGCGCACCCTGGAGGTGTGCCTGGCCGAGGAGCTGCGCCGGCTGGACTCCGATGAGGTCTTCGGCGAGGTGCTCACCCGGGCGCTGCCGGTCACCGATCTCACCGGCGCCTCGCCCGCGGCCTGACCCAGCGGTTAGGCTCGGGGGAAACGTGCAAGATGCTGCGGAAAGGTGCATCCCCCATGACAGATTCCCCCCAAGCCACTTCGGCTGAGTCCACCTCGTCCGCGTCGGCTTCGGCTGAGCCGGCTTCCTCTGGATCTGCGCTGGCGGCCCCGCGCACCGAGGTCTTCGCGGAGAAGGACCAGCTGGTCTCGGTGGTCGCGGAGCGGCTGCTCGCGGTGCTGGTCGACGCGGCGCGGGAGCACGGTGAGGCTCACGCGGTGCTCACCGGGGGCAGCGCAGGCATCGCGGTGCTGGCTCAGGTGGCCGAGCTGGTCGCTCGGCCCGGCACCGAGACCCCGCCCTGGCGTCAGGTGCACTTCTGGTGGGGCGATGAGCGGCTGCTGCCCAGCGATGACCCGGAGCGCAACGCCCAGCAGGCCCACGACGCGCTGCTCGATGCGCTGATCGCCGAGCACGGGCTGCCCGAGGAGAACGTGCACCGGATGCCGACCTCGGAGGACGCCGCAGACCCAGAGATCGGGGCCGAGATGTATGCCACCGAGCTGCAGGGCCATGCCGCCGACGGCAGCCAGGGCGGCCTGGCGCTGCCCCGGTTCGACGTGCTGCTGCTCGGCGTCGGACCCGACGGGCACGTGGCCAGCCTGTTCCCCGGCAAAGCCGCGCTGGAGGTCACCGAGACGACGACGACGGGTGAGGACTCCTCCCCCAAGCCGCCGCCGCAGCGGATCTCGCTGACCTTCCCGGCGATCCACAGCGCGCAGCGAGTCTGGATGGTGGTCTCCGGCGCGGACAAGGCCGAGGCCGCCGCACAGGCGCTGACCCTGGACACCGTGGTCGCGGAGATCCCGGCAGTGAACGCCCGCGGCACCCGGGAGACCATCTGGCACCTGGACCGGGCCGCCGCCTCCCAGCTCTCCTGACCTCCCCCTCCTGGGCAGTTGAGTTTTCCGGCTACTTCGTAACCGCCGGAAAACTCAACCACCCAGGATAGGTGGGTGGGATGCGAAGAGCCCCGCTCGACCGTGGTGGTCGGGCGGGGCTCTTTTCGCTGCGTGGGGCGCTCAGATATCGGCGCCCAGCGGCACCATCAGGGCCAGGGCCACGATGATCAGGCCCCAGCTCACCGCCAAGGTGATGGTCAGCCGGTTCAGGTTGCGCTCTGCCACGCCGGAGGACCCCAGCGAGGAGGTCACGCCGCCGCCGAACATGTCAGACATGCCTCCGCCGCGGCCCTTGTGCAGCAGGATGAGCAGGATCAGCAGCAGGCTGATCAGTGCCAGGAGCACCTGAAGTGCGATGGTCAGTGCAGACACAGCGACCTTTCATGATGGAACGGGGGCGAAACGACTACCAGGATAGCCCGGATGGGGCTGAATCCTGACTTCCGGAGTCAGCTCAGCCCTGCGCGCCGGTGTCGACGTGCTTCTCGAAGGAGGCGATCTTGCTGAACTCCTCGGTGTCCAGGCTCGCTCCGCCGACCAGGGCGCCGTCCACATCGGCGCCGCCGAGGATCGCAGCGACGTTCTTGGACTTCACGGAACCGCCGTAGAGCACCCGCACGGTGTCGGCGAACTCCTGGGAGTACAGCTCGGCGAGCTTGGCGCGGATCGCGGCGGACATCTCCTGCGCGTCCTCGGGCCCTGCCACCTTGCCGGTGCCGATCGCCCAGACCGGCTCGTAGGCGACGACGAGCTCGGCGAGCTCCTCGGCGCTGCGACCCACCAGGGCGCCTTCGAGCTGGGCCAGCGTGTGCGCGACGTGGTTCCCGGCCTCGCGGACCTCCAGGCCTTCCCCGACGCAGAGCACCGGGGCGAGCCCGTGGCGCAGCGCGGCGGAGAGCTTGGCATTGAGCTGCTCATCGGTCTCGCCGTGGACCTCGCGGCGCTCGGAGTGTCCAATCAGCACCTGGGAGCAGCCAAGCTTCGCCAGAAAGGCCCCGGAGATGTCCCCGGTGTAGGCCCCGGAGTCCTGGTCGGAGAGGTCCTGGGCGCCGTAGTCAATGCCCAGCTTGTCCCCGGTGACCAGGGTCTGCACGCCGCGCAGATCGGTGAACGGCGGGAACACCGAGACCTGCACCCGGTCGTAGTCGTGGCCGGCGTCGTTCAGCGTCCAGGCCAGCTTCTGGACCAGCGCGATCGCTTCCATGTGGTCGATGTTCATCTTCCAGTTGCCCGCGATCAGCGGGCGGCGCACGAAGGCGCCGTTCTTCTGAGTAGTCATGGAGAGGGTGTCCCTTTCAACGGTGATGAGATCAGCAGGTCAGGCGAAGCAGCGGCGGTGGAACCGCCGAGCGGCGGGTCAGGACTCGAGGGCGTCGATGCCGGGCAGCGACTTGCCTTCAAGGTATTCCAGGCTGGCGCCGCCGCCGGTGGAGATGTGGCCGAAGCTGTCCTCGTCGAAGCCCAGCGCGCGCACGGCGGCCGCGGAGTCGCCGCCGCCCACCACGGTGAAGGCCTCGGTGGTGGTCAGCGCCTCCGCCACGGCGGCGGTGCCCTTGGCGAAGGCCTCCATCTCGAACACGCCCATGGGCCCGTTCCAGAAGACCGTCTTGGCCTGGGCGATCTCGGCGGCGAAGGCCTGGGAAGTCTCGGGTCCGATGTCCAGGCCCAGCGCCTCGGCGCCGTGCTTGCCGGACTCCAGGGCGTCCACCGGGAGCACCTCGACCTCGGCGTCGGCAGCGAAGGCCGAGGCCATCACGATGTCGGTGGGCAGCACGATCCGGCAGTCGTGCCGCTCGGCGGCCTGAAGGAAGCCGGTGACGGTGTCAAGCTTGTCGTTCTCCACCAGGGACTTCCCGATCCCGTGGCCCTGCGCCTTGAGGAAGGTGAAGACCATGCCGCCGCCGATCAGCAGCGTGTCCGCCCGGCTCATCAGGTTCTCGATCACGGCGAGCTTGTCAGAGACCTTGGACCCGCCGAGCACCACCGTGTAGGGGCGCTCCGGGGTCTCGGTCAGGCGCTTGAGCACCTGCAGCTCGTCGCGGACTAGATCGCCCTGGTAGGCGGGCAGCTTCGCGGTGATGTCAGCGACCGAGGCATGCGCGCGGTGCACCGCGCCGAAGGCGTCGTTGACGTAGGCGCCGTGTTCGCCGGTCAGCGCGGCGAGCTCGGCGGCAAGCTCGGCCCGCTCGGCGTCGTCCTTGGAGGTCTCGCGCGGGTCGAAGCGGACGTTCTCCAGCAGCAGGATCTGGCCCGGAGCCAGCGCGGCGGCCTGCTCCTGGGCGCTGGGGCCCACCAGGTCCTCGGCGCGCACCACGGGAACCTCCGTGAGCTCGGCCATCCGGGCGGCCACCGGGGCGAGTGAGTACTTCGGCTCGGGCTCGCCCTTGGGGCGGCCCAGATGCGCGGTGACCAGCACCCGGGCGCCGGCGGCGGCGAGCTTCTCAAGCACCGGCAGCGAGGCGCGGATGCGGCCGTCGTCGGTGACCACACCATCCTTCAGCGGCACGTTGAGATCGGAGCGGACGAGCACGCGGCGGCCGTCCAGGCCTTCGGCGAGCAGGGCGTCAAGGGTGGCTGCAGTCATGTGTTCAGGGTACCAATCGCTGGAAGGGAGAAACATGGGGCGGTGCGGCTGAGCAGGCGCTCCGGCCGGGAGCCGACGACGACGGCGCTGGGGCCCTCCGCCCGGGGACAAAACGAGTCCGCCGACAGGACCGACGACGACGGCGCCGGCTTATGCCGCACGGCAGAGGCCCCGGTCTCGACGAGGGTTCGTCGAGCCGGGGCCTCTGCGTTCACGCGTGCTGGATCAGCGGCCGACGTGCGCGGTCATGTCCACCAGGCGGGAGGAGTAGCCGTACTCGTTGTCGTACCAGCCGAAGACCTTCACGGTCTTGCCGATGACCTTGGTCAGCGGTGCGTCGAAGATCGTGGAGTGCGGGTCACCGACGATGTCGGAGGAGACCAGCGGATCCTCGTTGTAGGACAGGATGCCCTTGAGCGGGCCTTCGGCGGCCTTCTTGAAGGCAGCGTTGACCTGCTCGGCGGTCACGCCCTCCTTCTCGATGGCCACGGTGAGGTCGGTGCCCGAGCCGGTGATGACCGGGACGCGGAGGGCGTAGCCGTCGAGCTTGCCGTCCACCTCGGGGATGACCTGGCCGATGGCGGCGGCCGCACCGGTGGAGGTCGGGACCATGTTCACGCCGGCGGCGCGGGCACGGCGGGCATCGCTGTGCGGGGCGTCGTGCAGACGCTGATCACCGGTGTAGGCGTGGACGGTGGTCATCAGGCCCTCGACGAGACCGAACTCGTCGTTGAGGACCTTGACCATCGGAGCCAGGCAGTTGGTGGTGCAGGAGGCGTTGGAGACCACGGTGTGCTTCTGCGCATCGAAGGTGTCCTCGTTGATGCCCATGACCAGGGTCGCATCGACGCCCTTGCCGGGGGCCGAGACGATGACCTTCTTGGCGCCGGCGTCGAGGTGCTTGCCAGCGGTCTCCTTGGTGGTGAAGAAACCGGTGCACTCCAGGACGACGTCGACCTCCAGGTCGCCCCAGGGCAGGTTCGCCGGGTCCTTGTCCGAGAAGAGCTTGATCCGGCGATCACCGGCGACCAGGGTGTCCCCGTCCAGGGAGACGTCCTTGGGGTAGCGGCCCATGACGGAGTCGTACTTGGTCAGGTTCACCAGCTGCGCCGGCTCGGTGAGGTCGTTGATCGCCACGAGCTCGAGGTCGGTGCGTCCGGTGTTCTCCAGCACCCGCAGCACGTTGCGGCCGATACGTCCAAAACCATTGATCGCGATTTTTGTCGCCATGGAGGTTCCTCTCTTGACAGGGGGACCGCAGTTCCTGCGGGCCTTCGAGGCGTTCTTGTCCAGCCAGCCCAGGGAGCTTGCCCGGCGAGGGCGAAAAGCCCGTAGACACACGTTGGGGATCAGCAGCTCGACCGTAGTCGAACCGCTGACCCCCAACAACATCGTTGTACATCAGGCTGTCTGCAGAACGCGATTTTCAGTTTTCTCGTACATCATTCAACCATGTCGGCAGGCCGGTGCCCAACATTCTGGGCCCGGTTCTCCCAGGGCGAATCAGGGCGTGATCAGCTGCGAGGCGCCCGAGCGGGCGGCGGCCAGGCGGGCCGAGACGTCGTTCCAGTTGATGATGTTCCAGAACGCCTTCACGTAGTCCGGCTTCACGTTCTGGTAGTCCAGGTAGAAGGCGTGCTCCCACATGTCCAGCATCAGCAGCGGGATGGTGCCCACGGGCACGCCGTTCTGCTGGTCGTAGAACTGCTCGATGACCACGTTGCCACCGATGGGCTCGTAGGCGAGGATCGCCCAGCCGGAGCCCTGGATGGTCAGTGCGGCCTGGGTGAACTGCTGCTGGAAGGCCTCGAAGGAGCCGAAGAACTCGTCGATGGCGGCTGCCAGCTCACCCTCGGGGCGCTCCTGGCCCTCTGGGGAGAGGTTCTTCCAGAAGATCGAATGGTTGGTGTGCCCACCAAGGTTGAACTGCAGATCCTTCAGCAGCTTCGGCGTGGTGGCGTAGTCGCCCTTCTCGCGGGCCTCGGCCAGCTTCTCCAGCGCGGTGTTGGCGCCGGTGACATAGGTCTGGTGGTGCTTGGAGTGGTGCAGCTCCATGATGCGAGCCGAGATGTGCGGCTCCAGCGCGGAGTAGTCGTAGTCCAGTTCGGGAAGTGTGAAGTCAGTCAAGATGTCCTCCTAGACACAGGGGTTTGCCGAGGCCAGCTGCACCTCGGCTCGGTCCTCATCCTATGCCGTGAGCCGGGCACCAGAAAGGGGGAGGACCGCGATGACCTGCGGTGTTCACCACGGGAGGAACTCCGCGCGGCCGCCCCTGTGAGCTGGGCCCCAGCGGTCAGGATCGACGGTCTCCCCCAGTGATGCAGCCGGCGATACAGCCGACGACGCGGCCGGACAGTGCTGCCGGTCGGTGGTGCCGGAAAGCGCAATTCCCCGGAGGGCTCAGCCTTCGAGCATGTCCGGGGTGACGCTGGACTCGGTGCCGGGGATCTTCAGCTCCGAGGCCTTCTTATCCGCCATGGCCAGGAGTCGCCGGATCCGCCCGGCAATGGCGTCCTTGGTCATCGGCGGGTCCGCCAGCCGGCCCAGCTCGTCGAGGGAGGCCTGCTTATGCGCGAGCCGCAGCTCCCCGGCGTACTTCAGGTGCTCCGGGGCGTCCTCGGCGAGGATCTCCAGGGCGCGGTGCACCCGGGCGCCCGCGGCCACGGCGGCCTGGGCGGAGCGGCGCAGGTTGGCGTCGTCGAAGTTTGCCAGCCGGTTCGCGGTGGCGCGGACCTCCTTGCGCATCCGGCGCTCCTCCCAGACCAGCAGGGTCTGATGCGCCCCCATCAGGGTGAGCAGCTTGGCGATGGAGTCGCCGTCTCGGATCACCACTCGGTCCACGCTGCGCACCTCCCGGGCCTTCGCGGGGATCCCGAGTCGGCGGGCGGAGCCGACCAGGGCCAGTGCGGCCTCGGGGCCGGGACAGGTAACCTCCAGGGCGGAGGACCGACCGGGTTCGGTGAGCGAACCGTGGGCCAGGAACGCGCCGCGCCAGGCGGAGACGGCGTCGGCCATGGACCCGTTGACCACCACGGAGGGCAGTCCGCGCACCGGGCGGCCGCGGGCGTCGAGCAGACCGGTCTGCCGGGCCAGCGCCTCGCCGTCGCGGACCACGCGCACCACATAGCGGGAGCCGCGCTTGAGCCCGTTGCCGGAGACCACGATGACCTCGGGGTTCTGCCCGTAGACCTCGGTGACGGTGGTCTTCAGCCGTCGGGCGGTGGCGGCGTGGTCCAGCTCGGCCTCGATCACGATCCGGCCAGAGATGATGTGCAGTCCCCCGGCGAAGCGGAGCATGGCCGAGACTTCGGCCTTGCGCTCCGATGTGGTCTTCACCTGGTGGCGGGAGAGCTCTTCTTTGACCGATTCGGTCAGCGCCATATGTGTTGTCCTCTGGTCTTCGTGTGATGCAGCTCGGCCATCGTACCCAACACCCCTGAGCGGATTCCGGCCCTGCGGTGCCGGGGCCCGGCTTCCGGGCGTCTGGGGTCAGTCGTTGAAGACCTCGCTGAACGCGATGGCCAGCCGGAGCGGATCGTGGACCTCGGGCTGACCAGCCTTGGCGACGTCGTGATACCGCACCTCAGCGCCGATCACCGCGGCGGCCTCGGCGAACTCCTCACGTTCCTGAGCCGGCACGGACAGCGGGTCGGCGATGATCCGATGCACGTGCATGCCGGGGGCGTAGTGATGAAGAACTCGCAGATGTTCCGCCGGGCTCATCCCGGCGGTCTCGTCGGTATGGGGTGTGAGGTTCATCACGATACACCGGCGGGCCTCGGTCTCATAGAGAGCGTCCCGCAGCTCGGGCAGCAGCAGGTGCGGCAGCACCGAGGTGTACCAGGAGCCGGGTCCCAGGACCACCCAGTCGCTGAGCTCGATCGCGGTCAGCGCCTCCGCGCAGGCGGGCGCCTCGGCGGGGTGCAGCTGGACATCGCGCAGCCGGCCCAGGCTGCCGGCGTGGGCCAGGGCCACCTGGGAGGAGAGCCTGCCGGCGGTCGCAGCAGGGAGCTCGGCCTCGGACCCGGCGTGGTCCGCCATGGGTTCCACGGTCCCGGACATGGTCAGCGGCTGCCGGGACATCGGGAGCACTTGGCCGCGGGCGCCCAGCAGTGTCCCGGCCCAGCGCAGCCCCTCCACGGAGTCCCCGATCAGCTCCCAGAGCGCGACGATGAGCAGGTTGCCCATCGCGTGGTCATCCAGGCTGCCGGTGACGCCCTCACGGGAGCGGAACCGGTGCTGCATCACCTGGGCCCAGGTGCGGCCCCACTCGGTGTCATCGCACAGCGCGGCAAGGGCCATCCTCAGATCGCCCGGGGGCAGCACGTCCATGTCTTCGCGGAGCCGGCCGGAGGATCCGCCGTCGTCGGCCACGGTGACGATCGCGGTGAGGTGTTCTGCGGCGATGACCCGCAGCGCCGAGAGCGTGGCGGAGAGCCCGTGGCCCCCACCCAGTGCGGAGACCCTAAAGGACCCGCGGGAGGCACCCGGCGGCTGCGGCAACGAGATCTGACTCATGCTCACTCACGTCCCAGATCACGGTGGATGGTGTTCACCGTGACGTTGGGCAGCTGATCCAGGCGGCGGGCAAGCTCCTCGGAGACCGCGACGGAGCGGTGCTTACCGCCGGTGCAGCCCACCGCGATGTTGGCGTAGTGCTTGTTCTCCCGCCGGTAGCCCTCGATGACGGGCCGCAGGGACTCCACATAGTTCTCCAGGAAGTCTCCGGTGCCCTCGTTGCCCAGCACGTACTCGCTGACCTGGGAGTCTAGGCCGGTGTAGGGGCGCAGCTCGGGCACCCAGTGCGGGTTGGGGATGAAGCGCATGTCGGCGATGAAGTTCGCGTCGGCGGGGACCCCGTATTTGAAGCCGAAGCTCATGACGTTCAGCCGCAGCTGCACGGGTCCGTCGTCGTTGAAGATCTCGATGATCTCCCGGGCCAGCCCGTGGACGTTGAGGTCGGTGGTGTCCAGCACGATCTCCGCGGCGGCCTTGACGTCCTTGAGCAGCTCGCGCTCGGCGGTGATCCCGTCCAGGATCCGGCCGGAGCCCTGCAGCGGGTGCGGGCGGCGGCCCTGTTCGAACCGGCGGACCAGCAGCTCATCGGAGGAGTCCAGGAACAGCATCCGGTAGGTCACCCCGGTGGCCTTGAGCTGGTTCAGCGCGCCGAGCATATTGGAGAACAGCGCCCGGGTGCGGACATCGATCACCACGGCGAGCTTCTCCATGGACCCGGGGTGCCGGGAGATCAGGTCGATCATGGTGGTGATCAGCTCCGGCGGGAGCCCCTCGACCACGTACCAGCCCAGGTCTTCCAGGGCGTGGGCTGCCGTGGTGCGGCCGGCACCGGACATGCCGGTGACGATCAGAAGTTCGTTCTCGGGCGGCTTCACCGGGGTCAGACCACTATCCATGCTCAAACCCTATCTGGCCGCCGGGAATCCGGTGAAGCCTCGGTTCAGGCCAGGGTTCAGACCCGGTTGAGCACCGAGTTCGGTGTCGAGTTCGGTGCCGAGTTCAGGCCGAGTCCGACGACGCCGCCGCCTCGGCTCCCCCGGCCTCAGCATCCGCCGCGACCTCAGCTTCCCCCGAAGCCTCACCCGTCCCCGTCGCCTCGGCGTGGAGGTGGTCCAGGATCTTCTGCGCGGTGTCCTTGCCCAGGCCGGGGACCTCGATGATCTCCTCCAGGCTGGCCTTCTTCAGGTTCGCCACGGAGCCGAAGTGCGCGACGACGGCCGCGCGACGACTCGGCCCCAGGCCCGGGACCTCATCCAGCGCGGAGGCGGTCATCTGCTTGGACCGCTTGGAGCGGTGGTAGGCGATCGCGAACCGGTGTGCCTCATCGCGGATCCGCTGCAGCATGTAGAGCGCCTCCGAGGAGCGTGGGAGCACCAGCGGGAAGTCGTCCCCAGGCAGCCAGACCTCCTCGAGCCGCTTGGCCAGCCCGACCACAGGCAGGTCGGTGATCCCGAGGTCATCCAGGGCCTGCCGGGCCACGTTGACCTGCGGCTGGCCGCCGTCGACCACCACCAGGCTGGGCGGGTAGGCGAAGCGCTCCGCCTCCCGTTCCACCACCGTGGAGTCCTTGGTCTTGGTCTGATCCTCTGCTGCGGGTTCAGCCACCTCAGCCCCTTCAGCCACCTCCGGCACCGCGGCCTCGGATTCAGCCTGGTCCTTCAGGTGCCGAGCAAACCGGCGGCTGATCACGTCATACATCGCCGAGGTGTCATCCCGTGCGGCCTCACCCTTGACCGAGAACCGCCGGTAGTCGCGCTTCTTGGCGAGCCCGTCCTCCAGCACCACCATGGAGGCGACCACGTTGGTCCCGGAGGTGTGCGAGATGTCGAAGCATTCGATGCGCAGCAGCGGCTCGGCGGCGCCGAGCGCCTCCTGGAGGTCGCGCAGCGCGGCGGAGCGGGTGGTGATGTCGGAGTTGCGGCGGGCCTTGTGCAGCGCCAGCGCCTGGGAGGCGTTCTCCTGCACGGTGCCCAGCAGGGCGGCCTTGTCTCCGCGCTGCGGCACGCGCAGGCTGATCTGTGCCCGGCCGGCGCCGGAGTCGCTGCGCAGCTGGCGCAGCCAGGCGGTCATCTCTTCGGCGTTCTCCGGCAGAGCGGGGACCAGCACCTCGGGCGGGATCCGTTCGGTGTCGGCCATGGAGCCGTAGACCTGCATCAGCAGCTGCTCCACCATGGCGCCGGCGTCGGTGTCCTCCACCTTCTCCACCACCCAGCCGCGCTGCCCGCGGATCCGGCCCTGCCGGACGTGGAAGACCTGGGCGGCGGCTTCGAGCTCGTCCTCGGCGAAGGCGAAGACATCGGCCTCGGTGTCCTCGGAGAGCACCACGGCGTTGCGTTCGAAGACCCGGCGGATCGCCTCGAGGTCATCGCGGTGCCGGCCGGCGTCCTCGTAGCGCAGCTCCGCCACGGCGGCCTTCATCTGGTTCTCGATCCGCTTCACGTGCGGGCCGGGGCGCCCGGCCATCACCTCGCAAAACTCCTCGGCGAGCTTGCGGTGATCGGCCTCGCTGATCTCCCCCACGCAGGGCGCGGCGCATTTGCCGATGTAGCCCAGCAGGCAGGGCCGCCCGGAGGCCTTGGCGCGCTTGAAGACCCCGGCGGAGCAGCTGCGCACCGGGAAGACCCGGAGCATGGTGTCCACGGTCTCCCGGATGGCCTTGGCCGGGTAGAACGGCCCGAAGTACTTCACCCCGGGCTTCTTGTCCCCGCGCATCACCTGCACCCGCGGGTACTTCTCGTTCATGGTGACCGCGAGGTAGGGGTAGGACTTGTCGTCCCGGTACATGATGTTGAACCGCGGCGAGTGCTGCTTGATCCAGGTGTACTCCAGCTGGATGGCTTCGAGCTCGGAGCCGACCACGGTCCATTCCACGCTGGAGGCGGCGTGGACCATGGCGTAGGTCTTCGGGTGCAACGTGGCGACCCGGGCGAAGTAGGAGTTCAGCCGGGCGCGCAGGTTCTTGGCCTTGCCCACGTAGACCACCCGGCCGTGCGGGTCGATGAAGCGGTAGACCCCGGGGTTGGTGGGGATCTCTCCGGTGCGAGGACGGTAGGAGGAGGGCTCAGCCATCGGCCTCGGCGGGCGGCGCGTTGTAGCGGGCCACCCGTTCCTGACCGCTGAGCCCGGCGATCGCGTCCATGATCTGCTCGGTGGCGGCTCGGCGCGCCGGCAGCGGGTGCTTCTTGCCCTGTTTCGGGAACTGCAGCGGCTCCCCCACGTGCATGTCGAACTTGGTGGGCCGGATCATCCGGGAGTCCGGCTTCTGCAGCGCCTCGGTGCCGCGCAGCCCCACCGGGACCACCGGCAGCCCGGTGGCGACGGCGAGCCAGCCGACCCCGTTCTTGCCGCGGTAGAGCCGGCCGTCGCGGCTGCGAGTGCCCTCCGGGTAGATCCCGACGCCGTGGCCGGCTTCGGCGATCGCCCCCAGGTGGAACAGCGCCTCCACGGAGGCGGACTGGCGCTGCCGCTCCACCGGGACCGAGCCCACGGATTCGAAGAACAGCTTCATGGCGCGGCCTTTGACGCCGGTCTGGTTGAAGTATTCGGCCTTGGCGAAGAAACTCACGGTGCGCGGGAACAGCGCCTGGATCAGCACCGAGTCCAGGAAGGAGAGGTGGTTCGAGGCCACGATGAACCCGCCCTCGGCCGGGGTGTTCTCCAGACCGGTGAGCACCGGGCGGCAGGAGAGCTTCACGGCGATCTCGAAGGCCTTGCGGACGGCGTCGTTGGTGGCGACGCGCTCCGACTCCTGCGCCTCGGGGGTGGTGCTCACCTGGTGCCTCCGCTTACTCGCCGCTCCGCGACGTCGTCCTGCGCTGTGATCTGGGGGGCCAGCCTGTGAACTGGCCCACTCACTTTAGCAGTGCGGCAAGGAAAGCGCCGGTATGGGAGCCGGTCTTCTCTGCCGTGGCGGCCACCTTCTCCGGGGTGCCCTGGGCGACGACGAGCCCGCCGCCGCTGCCCCCTTCGGGGCCCAGGTCGATCACCCAGTCCGAGGACTTGATCACGTCGAGGTTGTGCTCGATGGTGATCACGCTGTTGCCCTTCTCCACCAGTCCCTGCAGCACCTGGAGCAGCTTGCGGATGTCCTCGAAGTGCAGCCCGGTGGTGGGCTCGTCCAGGACGTAGACGCTGCGCCCGTTGGAGCGGCGCTGCAGCTCGGAGGCCAGCTTCACGCGCTGGGCCTCACCGCCGGAGAGCGTGGTGGCGGACTGGCCCAGGCGCACGTAGCCCAGGCCCACCTCGACCAGGGTGTTCAGGTGCCGGGCGATCGGGGCGAAGGCGGCGAAGAACTCCGCGGCCTCCTCGATCGGCATGTCGAGGACCTCGGCGATGTTCTTGTTCTTGTACTTCACCTCGAGGGTCTCCCGGTTGTACCGGGCGCCGTGGCAGACCTCGCAGGGCACGTAGACGTCCGGCAGGAAGTTCATCTCGATCTTCAGGGTGCCGTCACCGGAGCAGGACTCGCAGCGGCCGCCCTTGATGTTGAAGGAGAACCGGCCCGGCTGGTAGCCGCGGGTCTTGGACTCCGGGGCCTGGGCGAAGAGCTTGCGGACGTGGTCGAAGACCCCGGTGTAGGTGGCCGGGTTGGAGCGCGGGGTGCGCCCGATCGGTGACTGGTCCACGTGGATCACCTTGTCCAGGTGATCGTCGATTCCTTCGATCCGGCGGTGCCGGCCGGGGACCTGCTTGGCGCCGTTGAGCTTATTCGCCAGGGACTTGTACAGGATCTCGTTGATCAGCGTGGACTTGCCCGAGCCGGAGACCCCGGTGACCGAGAGGAAGATCCCCAGCGGGATCTCCACGGAGACCTTGTCCAGGTTGTTCTCCTGGGCCTCGACCACCTTGAGCATCCGGGACTTGTCCACCTTGCGGCGCTGGGCGGGCACCGGGATGCTGCGCCGGCCGGCGAGGTAGTCCCCGGTAATGGAGTGCTGGTTATCGCGCAGTCCCTGCACGGAGCCGGAGTGCACGATCTCTCCGCCGCGCTCCCCCGCGCCGGGTCCGATGTCCACGATCCAGTCCGCCTCGGCGATGGTGTCCTCATCGTGTTCCACCACGATCAGCGTGTTCCCGAGGTCACGCAGCCGGGTGAGGGTCTGGATCAGCCGGGCGTTGTCCCGCTGGTGCAGCCCGATGGAGGGCTCGTCCAGGACGTAGAGCACCCCGACCAGGCCGGAGCCGATCTGGGTGGCGAGCCGGATGCGCTGGGCCTCGCCGCCGGAGAGCGTGCCGGCGGCGCGCTCCAGGTTCAGGTAGCTCAGGCCGACGTCGAGCAGGAAGTTCAGCCGGGCCAGGATCTCCTTGAGCACCTGATCGGCGATGGTGGCGTCGCGGGCGGAGAGCGTGATCCCGGCGAAGAACTCGGCGCACTCGTCCAGCGGCAGCCGGGCGATCTCCGCGATGGAGGCGCCCTGCACGGTGACCGCGAGCGCGGCCGGGTTCAGCCGCTGGCCGTTGCATGCCGGGCAGGGGATCTGGCGCATGTACTGCTCGTAGCGGTCCCGGGCGTTGTCGGACTCCACCTCCAGGTGCTTCCGGGAGATGTAGGAGAGCACGCCTTCAAAGCCGGTGGAGTAGGTGCGCTCCCGGCCGAAGCGGTTGCGGTACTGCACCACGACCTTGTGGTTGCGCCCGTGCAGCAGCGCCTTCTGCGCCTTCTTCGGCAGCTCCTTCCAGGGGGTGCGCACCGAGAAGTCCAGCTCCTTGGCCAGGGCGGTGATCAGGCGCAGCCAGTAGTCCTTGGACGCCTTGCCCAGCGCCCAAGGGGCGATGGCGCCGCCTTCCAGGGAGAGCGTGTCATCGGGGATCACCAGGTCGGTGTCCACCTCGAGGCTGGAGCCGATGCCGGAGCAGACCTCGCAGGCGCCGAAGGGGTTGTTGAAGGAGAAGGACCGCGGCTCGATCTCATCGAGCTGCAGCGGGTGCTCGTTGGGGCAGGCCAGGTTCTCCGAGAAGGGCCGCTGCTTGGGGCCGGTGAGGCCCTCGGGGACCCGATCGTTGATCGCCTGACCGTCCTCGTCGAGGTCCACCAGGTCGATGACCAGGCGCCCGCCGGCGAGCTTCAGCGCGGTCTCCACCGAGTCGGTGAGCCGCTGGCGCATGCCCTCGCGGATCACCAGCCGGTCGATGACCACTTCGATGTGGTGCTTATAGGTCTTCTCCAGGGCGGGTGGTTCGCTGAGCTGGATGATCTCCCCGTCCACGATGGCGCGGGAGAAGCCCTCGGAGGCGAGGTCGCGGAAGAGGTCCTTGAACTCACCCTTGCGGCCGCGGACCACCGGGGCCAGCACCTGGAAGCGGGTCTGTTCCGGGAAGGCCAGGACCTGGTCCACGATCTGCTGCGGGGTCTGCCGTTCGATCTTCTCGCCACAGGTGGGACAGTGCGGGACCCCGATCCGGGCCCAGAGCAGACGCAGGTAGTCGTGGATCTCGGTGACCGTGCCCACGGTGGAGCGCGGGTTCTTGGAGGTGGACTTCTGATCGATGGACACCGCCGGGGAGAGCCCCTCGATGAAGTCGATGTCCGGCTTGTCCACCCGGCCCAGGAACTGCCGGGCGTAGGCGGAGAGGGATTCCACGTAGCGGCGCTGGCCCTCGGCGAAGATGGTGTCGAAGGCGAGCGAGGACTTCCCTGAGCCGGAGAGCCCGGTGAACACGATGAAGGAGTTCCGCGGCAGCTCCACGGTGACGTCCTTGAGGTTGTGCTCCCGTGCGCCTTGGACCACGATCCGGTCCGCCTCGGCGCGGCCGATGGTGCCGTTGGTGGCGGACTTCTCCCGCGCACCTTCGGCGTAGTAGTCGTCCACGGACTCGATGATGGCGGTTTCGCCTGCTCGCTCTGACACGTCGTTCAGTGTAGAACCCTCAGCGGGTTCGAACAAACGTTCGAAGCGAGAGCCGGGTGGGCGCCCCGGGAGTTTCAGCCACGTAAAACCTGCGTTTCATTCGTTGCATCGGCCCTCAAACGGTGATGCGCAACGTTTCACCGAGGCTAGTCTCGCTGTGATTCACCCTCCCCGAGCCGCCGTCATACCGGAGATCACAGTGACCCAGACAGCCCGCAGCTCTCAGCAGCCGCCTGCCACCCAGCCCTCGACCGCCCAGTCCGCAACCCCGCCTTCTGCCGCCCAGTCCGCAACCCCGCACCCCTCCCTGCACAATAAGGACCTCGGACCGGTCGGGCCGGAGCAGAAGCGCTGGGGCTGGTTCGAGATCTTCAACGTCTGGACCAATGACGTGCAGTCCCTGGCCGGCTACACCCTGGCCGCCTCGCTGTTCATCGGCGCCGGGATCAACGGCTGGTTCGTCTTCGCCGCGATCATCCTGGCCGGGGTCTTCGTGAACTGGCTGGTCAACCTCTCCGGCGCACCGAGTGTGCGGCACGGTGTCCCCTATGCGGTGATGGCCCGGCCCTCGATGGGCGTGCTCGGCGCCCGGTTCCCGGCGATGGTCCGCGGCGTGGTGGCGATCTTCTGGTACGGCGCGCAGACCTACTTCGCCTCCACCGCGGTGGCGCTGGCGTTCAACGCCGCCCTGGGCAGCCCGCAGACCGGGACCTTCCTGGGCCTGGATGTGATCGGCTGGGTCTCCTATGTGATCGTCGCGCTGATCCAGGTGTGGCTGTTCACCCGCGGGATCGAGACCATCGCGAAGTTCCTGAACTTCGCCGGACCCGCGGTCTACGTGGTGATGACAGTGCTGCTGGTGCTGATCTGGGTCCGCGCCGGGTCTGACCTGCTGCCCGCAGTGGGCACCATCTTCAGCAACCAGGACGTCACCGGCTGGGCCGCGATCTCCGCCTTCGTCGGCGTGGTCGGCACCATGGTGGCGTATTTCGCCGCGGTGATCATCAACTTCGGGGACTTCTCCCGGTTCTCCAAGACCGAACGCTCCATGCGGCTGGGCAACTTCACCGGGCTGCCGCTCTCGCTGGCGTTCTTCACGTTCCTCTCCCTGTTCATCACCGCCGGGGCCTATGTAGTGTTCCAGGGCGGCACCGGGGAGCCGCTGGACAACCCGACCGACATCATCGCGCAGACCGAGTCCGTGGCCCTGGCCCTGATCGCGGCGGTGACCTTCCTGCTGGCCACCGTGGGCATCAACTTGGTGGCCAACTTCATCCCGCCGGCCTATGACCTGGCGAACCTGGCCCCACAGAAGATCAGCTTCCGCACCGGGGGCTACATCACCGCGGTGATCGGGTTCATCATCGGCGCCCTGTGGGTCGCGGTGATCGAACAGATCGGGCTGCCCACCTTCGTGGACACGCTCGGGGCGCTGCTGGCACCGCTCTATGGGGTGCTGATCGTGGATTACTACATCATCCGGCGCAGCCAGATCTCCACCCCGGACCTGTTCAGCATGGACCCGGCCGGACCGTACTACTACACCCGGGGCTGGAACCTGCGCGCCATCGCGGCCTTCGGCATCGCAGCGATCTTCGCGGTGTTCACCGTCTGGGTGCCGGCACTGGCGGCCCTGGCCGGGTTCGCCTGGATCATCGGCGCGGCACTGGGCGGGCTGTTCTACTGGCTGGTGATGCGCAGCCAGACCGTGGCGGCTCACCACTGACGCCACCCTCCCCGTTGAGGGGCGGATTCTGCGGGCATCTCATGCGGTTTTCGGGCCCCATTACTCGCAGATTCCGCCCCTCAACATTGGCGGATTCCGCCACTGGACGCGGAGTGGTGTTCATCACGACGACGACGGCGCGCCACGGGCCCATGTCACAATGGCGCCGTGAACCTTGACTCCGCCATCGCCCCAGCTGCCCTCCGCCCCTCCGAAAGTGCGGTCGCAGCGCCCGAGATCCGGGCGGTGCTCTTCGACCTGGACGGCACCCTGGTGGACCCAGCCGGAGCGATCACCAGCTGCCTCTCCCACGCCCTGGGCGTGCATGGAATCGAGATCCCGGAACAGGCGGTGCTGGACTCCTTCGTGGGCCCGCCGCTGGCTGACTCCCTGGCCAGCCTGCCCGGGGTCACCCAGGCGCTGATCCCCTCGATCGTGGACGTCTACCGGCAGCGCTACCTCGACGAGGGGATGCAGGCCAGCCGGGTCTACCCGGGGATCGAGGAGCTGCTGGGCACGCTGAACGCCGCCGGGGTTCTCTGCGCGGTGGCCACCTCGAAACCCACCGGGCTGGCCGAGCGGCTGCTGAGCATCCAGGGCATCCGGGACCACTTCGCCGCGGTGCAGGGCTCCGCGGAGGATGAATCCATCCCGCACGCCGGGAAGGGCCCGATCCTCGGCGCCGCCCTGGCGGAGATCGGCCTGGACCCGGCCCACGGTCCGCTCGCGGAGACCGCCCCGGACGCCCGGGTGGTCATGGTCGGAGACCGGATCTTCGACGTGGACGGCGCCGCCGAGCACGGCCTGGACTGCATCGGGGTGCGCTGGGGCTACGCCCCCGCCGGTGAGCTGGAGACCGCCGGCGCCAAGCCGATCGTGAGCACCGCCGAGGAGCTGCAGCAGGTGCTACTCACCGCCGGGATCCTGAGTCTGCCCGCTTCCCAGGGTGCTCACTGATCCCGCAGCGAGGCGTTACAGCGCTCGGCACCAGCCGGGGCTGACAACCCAGCGGTGCCAGACCATAGACTGACCCCTATGGCTTCTGACAGTTCCCTGCTCTACGACCTCCCCGCGATCACGCTGCGCCGAATCTCGGTCTCCGAGATGAACAACAACGTGTATCTGCTCACCGCGAAGAAGTCCGGGGTCCAGGTGCTGATCGACGCCGCCGACGACGCCGGGGCCATCCGCAGTCTGCTGGCCTCCGCCGCCGCAGACACGCCCTGCCCGCTGCAGCTCTCCGCGGTGCTCACCACGCACGCGCACTGGGATCACATCCGGGCACTGGAGGAGCTGCTGGAAGCCCCCGCCGGCGCACCCGCAGCGAGCACCGCAGACGCCACCGACTCCCCCACCCCAGCAGGGACCGGCCAGCGCCCCGGCGCGCGGCCGGAGTCCGCCGCCGGAGCCGAGGATGCCGTGAGCATCGAGGCCGAGAAGAACGTCACCATCGACCGGCGGCTGCGCCACGGCGATACGGTCTCCTATGACGGGATCGCGCTGAACGTGATCCACCTGCGCGGGCACACCCCGGGCTCGGTGGCCTTCGTCTACCCGGTGGAGGACGGCCCCACTCATATCTTCACCGGAGACTCGCTCTTCCCCGGCGGGGTCGGCAAGACCTGGTCGGATGCGGACTTCAGCTCGCTGCTCGACGACGTCGAGGCCAGGCTCTTCGACGTCTATGAGGATGACACCATCATCCACCCCGGCCACGGGGACCCCACCACACTGGGCGCCGAACGCGCTTCGCTCCCCGCCTGGCGGGAACGCGGCTGGTGAGCCCGGTGACCGCCGCCAAGCGGCTGCACAAACTAGAACCCACCGACGGCGCCGCCCCCGGATCCGAGGAGCTCTACGCGGCCTTCGAATCCTGGACCGAGGCGCATGGGCTCAGCCTCTACCCGGCCCAGCAGGACGCCATCTTAGAACTCGCCGACGGTCAGCACGTCATCATGGCCACCCCCACCGGGTCCGGGAAGTCCATGGTCGCCACCGCGGCGCACTTCTTCGCGCTCTCCCGCGGGGAGCGCAGCGTCTACACCGCCCCGATCAAGGCGCTGGTCTCGGAGAAGTTCTTCTCCCTGGTGGACATCTTTGGAGCCGAGAACGTCGGCATGGTCACCGGTGACTCCTCGGTCAACGCGGGTGCCCCGATCATCTGCTGCACTGCGGAGATCCTGGCCAATGAGGCGCTGCGCGACGGCCGGGACGCCAATGTGGGCCCGGTGATCATGGACGAGTTCCACTTCTACGCCGATCCGCAGCGCGGCTGGGCCTGGCAGGTCCCGCTGCTGGAGCTCACCGGCCGCGCCGAGCAGGGCTCTTCGGGACAAGGCGCCACTGGCAGCCGGGCCCAGTTCCTGCTGATGTCCGCCACTCTGGGTGACACCTCCCGCTTCGAGGAGCGGCTCAGTGCCGGGACCGGGCGCGACGTCGTCACGGTCTCCAGCGCGGAGCGTCCGGTGCCGCTGAGCTATGAGTACTCCACCACCGCGCTGCAGACCAAGCTCGAGGAGCTGGTCAGCACGCACCAGGCCCCGGTCTACGTGGTGCACTTCTCCCAGCGCGAGGCGGCCGAGCGCGCCGTCGGCCTGGCCTCACTTAACGTGGTCTCCAAGGAGGAGCGGGAGCTGATCCGGGTGAAGCTGGAGACCTTCCGCTTCGCCAAGGGCTTCGGCAAGACGCTGAACCGGCTGCTGCGCGCCGGGATCGGGGTGCACCACGCCGGGATGCTGCCCAAATACCGCCGGCTGGTGGAGCAGCTCGCCCAGCAGGGCCTGCTGAAGGTGATCTGCGGGACCGACACCCTCGGCGTCGGGATCAACGTGCCGATCCGCACCGTGCTGCTGACCGCGCTGAGCAAATACGACGGCACCCGCACCCGGCAGCTCAACGCCCGGGAGTTCCACCAGATCGCCGGTCGCGCCGGCCGGGCCGGGTTCGACACCCACGGCACCGTGGTGGTCCAGGCCCCGGAGCATGTGATCGAGAACGAGGCGGCGATCCAGAAGGCCCGCGCCAAGCACGGCGAGGATGAGAAGAAGGTCTCCCAGGCGATCCGCTCCGCCGGGAAGAAGAAGCCCCGCGAGGGTTTCGTCTCCTGGAGTGAGAAGACCTTCGAGCGGATCATCGCGGCCACCCCGGAGCCGATGGTCTCCCGGATGCAGGTCAGCTACTCGATGGTGCTGCACCTGCTGGAGCGTCCCGAGGATCCGATCCGGGCGATGCGCCGGATGATCCTCGCCGCAGATGAGACCCCGGCCCGGAAGGCGCAGCTGCAGCGGCAGGCGCTGCAGATCCTGCGCGAGCTGCTCACCGCCGGGGTGCTCGAGCGCCTGGACCGTCCCGATGAGGACGGCCGCACCGTGGACCTGACCCTGGACCTGCAGGACAACTTCGCGCTGAACCAGCCGCTGGCGCCGTTCGCGGTGGCCGCGGTGGAGCTGCTGGACACCGAGTCCGAGTCTTACGCCCACGATGTGATCAGCGTGATCGAATCCATCCTGGAGACCCCGCACCAGATCACCGGCGCCCAGGTGAAGCAGCTGAAGTCGGAGAAGATCGGAGAGCTCAAGGCCGAGGGGGTGGACTATGTGGAGCGGATGCGGATCCTCGATGAGCTCACCCACCCGCAGCCGCTCGCCGAGCTGCTGAACCAGCAGTTCGAGATCTACCGCAGCGGGGCGCCCTGGGTCTCGGATCATGTGCTGCAGCCGAAGTCGGTGGTCCGGGACATGCTGGAGCGCGCCTTCGACTTCACCACCATGGTGAATCACTACCAGATCGCCCGGTCCGAGGGGGTGCTGCTGCGCTACCTCTCCGACGCCTATAAGGCGCTGCGCCAGACGGTCCCGGAGAACCGGCTCACCGAGGAGCTCGAAGACCTGCTCGCCTGGCTGGGCGAGGTGGTCCGGCAGACCGACAGCTCACTCCTGGAGGAATGGGAACGCCTGCAGGCCGGGGATGACCCGGAAAAGCTGGCCGAGCTCGCCGCCATGGAGGAGGACGTCTCCGCACTGGATCATCCGGACCGGGTCACCGCGAACCCCCGGGCCTTCAAGGTGATGGTGCGCAACGCGCTGTTCCTGCGCGCGGAGCTCTTCGCCCAGGAGAAGGAGGCCAAGCTCGCCGAGCTCGACGCCGAGCACGGCTGGGACGCCGACCGGTGGCGTCAGGCGCTGGACGCCTACTTCAACACCTACGAGGACCTCTACACCGACGCCCAGTCCCGCGGTCCCTCCCTGGTGCGCCTGGACACCGCACCGAAGGACACCCCGGACCCGGAGCGCCGCTACTGGCGGGCCGTGCAGGTCCTCGATGACCCGGACGGGCACCACGACTGGGGCATCCACGCCTGGATCGACCTCACCGCCTCGGATGAGGCCGGCGCGCCCGCGGTGATCATGGACCGGGTCGGGGAACTCGGATGAGCCCGGCAGCAGCGCACACCGCCGGTGCCACCGCCAGGCTGATCGACGGCACCCGGATCACCGATCACTGGCTTCAGGTGCCTCTGGACCACACTGCAGCTCAGGACCACACCGCGCCGCTGGATCACTCAGCGGAGCACCGGGCGCCCGACGGCGAGGCGATCCGGATCTACGCCCGGGAGTTCGTCGCCGCCGAAGCCGCCGCGCAGGGCGCCGAGCACGTGGAGTCCCTCCCTTGGCTGCTGTTCCTGCAGGGCGGACCCGGCGGCAAGGGCAGCCGGCCGGCGAAGCTCGGCGGCTGGATGGCCGAGGCTGGTGCGAAGTTCCGGATCCTGATGCTGGATCAGCGCGGCACCGGGCTCTCCACCCCGCTCACTCGGCACTCTCTGGCCGCCCGGGGTGACGCCGCCGCCCAGGCGGCGCATATGCGCCATTTCCGCGCCGATTCGATCGTCGCCGACGCCGAGGCGTTGCGCCGGGCGCTCGGGGTGGAGTCTTGGAGCGTGCTGGGGCAGAGCTTCGGCGGGTTCACCACGCTGAGCTACCTCTCCTTCGCTCCGGAGTCCCTGGATCGGGCGCTGATCACCGGTGGCCTGGCCCCGCTGACCGGACACGCAGACCGGGTCTACCGGGCCACCTATGCGAAGATGCGCGCCCGCAACGCCGAGCACTTCACCCGGTTCCCGCAGGACCGGGAGATCCTGGACGCGGTCTTCGCGCATCTGCGCACCCACCAGGTGCGGCTGCTGGATGGCTCGCTGCTGACCCCGGCCCGGCTGCAGCTGATCGGGATGCTGCTGGGCGGCAACACCCGCGCCGATTCGCTGCACTACCTGCTGGAGGAGGCGTTCACCGGGCCCGAGCGCACGCAGCTCTCGGACACGTTCCTCGCCGCGGTGGGCCAGCAGCTCTCCTTCGCCGGGAACCCGATGTACGCGGTGATGCATGAATCCATCTACGGCCAGCCTGCTGCGCTGACCGAGGGCCGCGGTGACACCGGCTGGGCGGCCCAGCGGGTGGGCGCGGAGTTCCCTGACTTCAGCGCGGAGGCCACCTCTCCCCTGCTGCTGGGCGAGATGATCCTGCGCGAGCACCTGCTCTTGGACCCGACGCTGGCAGACCTGGTGGCGGCCGCGGACCTGCTGGCCGGCGTGGAGGACTGGGCGCCGCTCTATGACCTGGAGCAGCTGAGCCGGAATCAGGTGCCCACCGCCGCGGCGCTGTACACCGATGATGTCTACGTGGCGCGGGAGCTCTCCTGGAAGACCGCCGAGGGGGTCGCCGGGATCAGCGTCTGGGAGACCAACGAGTTCCACCACGACGGCCTGGGCGACGACGGCGCCCGGGTGTTCTCGGAGCTGCTCAAGCGCACCTGACGCGCGCGCTCCAGGCGTCACCGCTCGTGATGCGCACAGAACCGGCCGGGCCCCGCTGATCTGAGATCAGCGGGGCCCGGCCGGTTCATGTCGTGTTGGGCAGTGGGATCAGGTTACTTGACCCCGGTGCGCAGCCCTCGGGCCTTCTCCAGCAGCGCCACGTAGTTGCCGCGATGCTCGATCAGATCCGCCTGGTACTTCTCCGGCACCTGGGCCACCTTGGCGGACCAGTAGTCGGACTTCTCGGCGGTCTTAATCAGGCTGAACTCGCGATCCTCGGGAGCCTTCTCGGAGAGGTCCACGTAGCGTTGGTTGTACTTCTCGGCGTTCTGAATGGCGCGCAGCGCGCGGCCCTTCGGGGCCAGCAGCGAGGTGGCGACAGTGACTAGCAGTACGGCCACGATGACCAGCAGGGAGAGCCCGGTCTCGATCTCCACCACCGAGACGTCTTCCCCGCCGTTGATGAAGGGCAGGTTGTTCTCGTGCAGGGCGTGGATCATCAGCTTCACACCGATGAAGCCGAGGATGAGCGCCAGGCCGTAGGAGAGGTAGATGAGCCGGTCCAGCAGGCCGTCGATCAGGAAGTAGAGCTGGCGCAGGCCCATCAGGGAGAACGCAGTGGCGGCGAAGACGATGAACGGCTCCTGGGTGAGCCCGTAGATGGCCGGGATGGAGTCCACGGCGAAGAGCAGGTCGGTGCCGCCGATGGCGAGCATGACGAGCAGCATCGGGGTGAACATGCGCTTGCCGTCGATGCGGGTGGTCAGCTTGTCGCCGTGGAAGTCATCGGTGGTGTTCAGGTGTTTGCGGGCGAAGCGGATGATGAAGTTGTCCGCCTCGTCTCCCCCGGAGTCTCCGGCGAGTTCCTTCTTCAGCAGCTGCCCGGCGGTCATCAGCAGGATGATGCCGAAGAGGTAGAAGACGTCGCTCCACAGGTTGATCAGCCCGGCGCCGAGGAAGATGAACCCGCTGCGCGCGATCAGCGCGAAGACGATGCCGAAGAGCAGGACCTTCTGCTGGTACTCCCGGGGGACATTGAAGCTGCCGATGATGACCAGGAACACGAAGAGGTTGTCCACCGAGAGCGCCTTCTCCGTGACGTAGCCGGCGTAGTATTCGGTGGCCATCTCCGGGTGGCCTAGGGCGAAGAACCCCAGGCCGAAGAGTAGCGCGACGCCCACGTAGAAGGCGGACCAGAGGGCCGCTTCCTTGATGGTGGGGGTGTGCGCCTTGCGCACGTGGAAGACGAAGTCGAAGAGCAGCAGGCCGATGATCAGCGCAAGCGTGACGGTCCAGACCAGTGGGGAGATCTCCATGAAGGAGCCTTTCGCGAAGGAGGGTACAGCGATGTCATCGCGAGTCTCTCCGCCTGAGTCCAGGCCTCTGTGTCCGGCGAGGCGACGTTGCCCCACGTGCTGACGACCACAGTGTTAGGGATACTCCCCCACGCTTGGGTGATGTTACACCGAACCGACGAGCAAAGCTTGGAATCATAACTAATGTGGTCGGGGCCCTAGGGAGGTATGCGGACATAGCCCCAGCCGTATGGGCTCGGAGCCAACCATCCGGGTGCTCATGGTCACAGTCGAAAACGCCCGCGGCTTCGCAAGTGGACATCGATCCGACACTGGACCATAGTTGTTCAGTGTGAATGCTGCGGGTGTTCGGCTCTCCCCGAGCCCCGTATAGGGCACAAAAAATGGCCAGCCCACTCGTCCGCCGTAGTCCTCGGCTCCCGCCGGTTCTGATCGAGATCACGAGAGCTTCCATAAGGACGAGGACGACCCAAACAGCAAACGACCTAGATTTGGGCAAAACCGTGTACGGAGTAGGCCAGGCCAACACAACCCTCCAGATGGCGTGGGAGGCGAACGCTCCCCCCGAGTTCCAGATAGGTCTCATCGATAGGCTCACTTATATGACTACCCCAACATCCCTCGCCGATTCACTACTGAGGCGCTTACGGCAAGCGGTACCCGGCGGAGTCCAGGTCTCCGTCAACTTGTCGAGCTTCTCACGGTGGCGCATTGGGGGCCCCGCCGATGCCCTAGTCGAGCCCACCAACCGTCACGAGGTCGCAGGAGTCTTGCAGCTACTAGAAAGCACGGGCACGCCCTACTGCGTGGTAGGAGAAACTTCGAACCTACTATTCGATTCAAGGGGGCTACGCGGCGTTATCGTCCGGATTGCCGCCCGCATGTCTGGAATCAGTTTCGATGGAAGGGATGTGGTGGTCAAAGCGGGCACTTCGGTCCCCGAGCTAGCTCGCGCAGCGGGAGCGAAAGGACTCAGCGGGATCGAGCACACCGTGGGGATCCCCGGAACGCTAGGTGGCCTGGTGATAATGAACGGCGGCAGCCAACGAAAGGGAATCGGATCAAGCGTAGCCTGGGTCCGCTACGTCGATAGAGTGGGCACTCTCATAGAACTCTCCCGGGAAGACTGTGAGTTCTCATATCGAAGTTCAGCACTTCAGCGGCTTGGCGGTGTGGTCACTGAGGTTGGATTGCGCCTCGACCGGGGTAATACAGACGAGATCGAAGCTGAGATGGACGAAATAGTGGCTTCTAGGCAAGCCCGATTTCCTGAGGATGCACCCAACTGTGGCTCAACATTCCTGTCCAATCCTGCTATGTACTCTAGCGTTGGCCCACCCGGCAAGGCGATCGACGATGCTGGACTTAGAGGCACACAGATTGGAGGCGCTCAGATCTCGCCAAAGCACAGTAACTTCATCAACAACGTCGGGGGTGCGACATCGGACGATGTTCTCGCTCTGGTTGGCTTGGTGCGAGGCGCCGTCTTAGAACGGACCGGATTCCGAATGGACGCAGAAGCCCGCTACGTGTCACCTGATGGGAAGGTTACTGCCGCCCACACGGTCTCCGATGACCGTGCCGCGAGCCCCGGAACATCCATGACACCCATTCACCCGAAGTGAGCCAGAAAAGTCTCTCAGCGTCCGCCGCTCGAGGTGGAGCCGTCACTCTGGTTGCGCAGCTTGCGCGAGTCGTAATTCAAGTCGCCCAAGTCGCGATACTCGCCAGACTGATCGCTCCCGAGTCATACGGACTTCTCGCAATGGCGATAGCCTTTACAGGCATCGCTCAAATTCTTCGCGACTTCGGACTTTCCACGGCCGCGCTGCGGATGGCAGAACTGACCGGCCAACAACGAACAAACTTGTTCTGGCTGAACTTTGCGGCTGGAACCGTGATTTCAGTCATAGTCTTCTTACTATCTTGGCCCATCGCGGCCTTCTACGGCCAGAGCGACCTAGTAACACTCGTTCAATGGGTTTCTCTATCATATGTACTTAGCGGTGTCACCGCACAGTTTCGCGTAGCCATCAGTCGCAGCCTGAGGTTTCGAGCCCTTGCCATCTGCGATGTAGTGCCACCCATCATCGCGCTCCTGGCTGCCGTCCCTGTAGCGGCGGCCGGTTACTCGCTAGCGGCACTTATCGTTCTTCAATTAGCACTGCCAGCAGCAGACCTGGTCCTGAGCGTTACTCTAGCGCGATGGCTTCCAGGCCTGCCCAGACGAACGAGCGGCATGCGGAACCTCCTGTCGTTCGGATTCTCCTTTGCAGGAACGCAAGTGCTCGCATACTTCACGCGCAATATCGACAGCGTAATTATCGGACGCCTGTGGGGCCCCACAACGCTTGGTTTCTACGACAGAGCATTCCAACTTTCAGTGGTTCCGGTAAACCAAATCAACACTCCCATGACAAAAGTGGCACTCCCGGTGCTTTCGCGCGTGGTCGAAGACACCGCCAGGTTTGAGCGTGGGATCCGTTCTGCGCAACTAGTTTCCTGCTATATAACGGCTACATCGCTCTGTGTCATGGCCGGCCTAGCGTTCCCTATTGTTGACATACTTCTAGGCGACGACTGGGCACAGTCTGCGCCGTTGTTCGCCATCCTTGCTATAAGCTCAGTCTTTCGAGCGATCCAGCAGATCGCGATCTGGCTGCAAGTGGCGAAGGGATCCTCGGCATCTCTGCTGCTGGGCAACGTCATAGGGCAACCCTTTGTCATTCTCGCCATCTGTTGCGGCATCCCGTGGGGCGCGACAGGAATCGCTATGGGGAGCGTCGCGGGTTACGCCGGCTTCTGGATCTTCTCCATGCTATGGGCTGGGAGAAATACTGGAGTTCCAACTTGGCCCCTCATCTCGCGAGCAACCAAGGTGGTCGCACTCCTGAGTGCTCCCGCCGGACTCTCGGCATTCGCCATCTCGAGTTTAGTCTCAATCCCGAGTTTCGGACTTATCCTGCTTGGCTTGGCCACCTCTCTGGCGACCGTATTATTGAGTCTCGCTCTGTTTCCATTTGCGCGCCGGGATGTCGCCAAGATACTTGGTTTAGTTCGATCGGGTTTTCGAGGATAGTTCGAAACTTCATTCACAGCACGAAATGAATATAGAGGTGAAACTTATCAAATGAAGGTGTCAGTAATAGTTGGTTATTACAATCGTCGCGAGGTACTCAAGCGAACTCTTGACTCATTGTTGAATCAGACACATTCCGATTTCGAAGTAATTGTATTTGATGACGCGTCAACAGACGGAACAGATCTAGAACTACTGAACTTAAGCAATATTTACAATGATCCACGCTTAAAGTATGTAGTACACTCAAGCAATATTGGGTTTGTACAGGGATTGATCAATGCGATAGATATGGCAACCGGTGAGTACATCGCCATCCACGGCTCCGGTGACGTGGCGGCACCCACGAGACTGGAGCGGCAAGCAGCATATCTAGATCAGTACCGAGGCGTGGGTGCAGTAGGCAGCTGGTACACCAATGTGAACGACCTTACAGGCGACCGCAACCCAGTAAGGCCTGATGCGAATCATGTTGATCTCGCGTCCCTGAGGATGCAGAACGTTTACTCGCACGGCGAGGTGATGTTTAGGCGATCTGCATATGATCGAGCGGGGGGGTATAGGCCCGAGTTTCGGTTTGCACAAGATATTGACCTCTGGCTCAGAATCCGTCGAGAGTATCGGCTGGCAACGATTCCCGAGTTCCTCTATGAGCGTCACATCCTGAGCGACGGTGTCACGCACAACCCTAAGAAGTTCTCAGATCAAGCGCGCTTCTCTCTCCTTGCGCGTCGACTCCTTGACATGACCCCTGAGGAAACCGCCAGGACCCTTTCGTCACTTCGCTTACATGGGCCGTCCCACGTAGTGGACAAAGCCGACCCCGCTCTACAGAAACGGTTCTTCTGGGGTGCGATCGACATGGGCCTCGCCGGATCCCCGAGCAATGCGGTCATATCGGCTAAGGAGAATCTAATATCACCTTCCAAGCGCTTGCTAGTATCCGGTTTCTTTTCGATCTACGGAACAAAATACCTAGGCGCTCCCGTACGCTCGGGCGCCAATTGGGCCTTGCGGTCGAGACGGACCCTAAGGCAGGCAAGAGGTAGATTTAAGTGACATTTAGCGAATTGAGAGCCTAGGGATATTGGAAATAGAATGGTAGTAGAAACCACCTGCACTACAGTTGATGTAGTCATTCCCACGATCGGACGCGGATCTGTTGTCCGCGCAGTTCGATCCGCAAACAGCCAGACGATTAGCACTCGCGTTTTCGTGGTTCTAGACCGACTCGAAGAGCTCTCCAGCTTGGAGCTGCTACTCCAGGGCTTCGAGTGCGAGATCCTCCTCACGGCAGGCGCACAAGGGGGCTCCATTGCTCGGAACATCGGTTTCGGCGCAGGAACCTCATCGCACGTCGCATTTCTCGATGATGATGACTGGTGGGACCCAGAATTCCTCGCAAGTCGGCTTGAGGCACTCTCTAGTCAAGAAGGCAGCCAGGGCGACCTTGCTTTGGGCGCCTTTATGCATGGTTACGGGACTAACTTGGGGGAGTACGCGAAAGCCCCCGGCCTAGTGCCACCCGTAGACGATCAGAGGCGTCTTCCGAGCTACATAGTAATGCGAGACCGATTGAAGTTCGGGAGAAATGCCGTTCAAACCAGTAGTATGCTCTTCCGGCGCGATGTACTGGAAGATAAGCCCTGGGATGAGACCCTTCCCAAGCATCAAGACTGGGATCTCGTACTAAAGCTGGTGTCGAATCTGGACGTGACAGTGGTGTGGGACGACGCTGCCCTGAGTTACGTGGAGCGCAACAGCCCTTTATCCGTGTCAAAGCGACGGAACTGGAGAGCGTCTTACGGATGGTGGGAAACAAATAGGAGATTGCTCTCGAAGCGCGCTAGCGCAGATTTCCTTGTTGCCCATGTCCTTCGCGCCGCAGTCGCCCAACGTGACATGACCGGAGTCCGCCAAGCACTTCGTGGCTTGCGGGCTGTCCCTCACCTAGGCGCTGTCGCAGTTGGACTGTCCGGGATCAGTGGCAAGTAACGTGCGCAGTGCACGGCTTGTGGCTTTCGGCTTCGAAGGCGGCTGCGATAAACTCGAGGCCATGAATCACCTCGGGCCGTGACATATGCGGTCTACATTAAACTTCACGAATTCCGGAAGCCGTTCACTTCATCCAGCTACCTATTGCGTGGGTGGCCGGCACCCCGTCGTCGCTCTCCCGATTCCGACTCACGGAGCAACGCAGACAGCACCGCAGAAACGGTTTCACACAGACGACATCATAGGAAGTCTCACATGAGCAGCGAGACCCACGTCCGTAGCGTGTACGGAGATTTAGGGGACCGCACGGCCGTACCACGGCTCATCCGGTGGTCGCTGTATGCCCTACTGGCGGTGGCTGCACTAGCGAGCCTACCAATGGTCGGGCGCTACTCCCCGCTCCCACTGTCCACGGCGTTAGACTTCTGGATAGGGCTTTTTCTACTCACGGCCCTGGTACGAGGCCCCCTGCGTGCGCCGGTACTGCTAGTAGGACTAGTGGGCTACACCCTAAGTTGGCTAACGCCCGGACTCGCCAGCGATGCCCCCCTGCCTGATCTCGTGCAGGGGTATAAATGGGCGATCTATCTCTTAGTCTTTGCCCTTGCCATCGGCCGACGCTGGGAACCCACGCGCGGACTAGTGCGTCTGACGTGGTTCTTGCTCATCATGGCGATCATTAAGTCTGTCCTTAGCCTGCTGCTTGAGGGCCCAGGTGAACGGCCAGGACTTCTAACCGAGAGCAACTATGATATCGCTCTCTACTCTGGACTTACTATCGTTTGCTACCGGCACATGGGACGGTCGCGGGCGTTAATGATTTTGCTGCTTGGCTTGATAGTAATCCTATCCGGATCCAGGAGTGGTGCGGTTACCTTTTTTATTGTGGCGTTATTTGCGGTTTTTCAAGCCCGAAACTCAAGCTTGATTCTAAAGTACTTGATGGCGTGCGCAATTCCATTATTAGCATGGGTTCCCCTCATGGTATTTCAGGCTCGTTCAGCGGGAGGGGTGAGTATCGACCGTCTCGGATTTCTCGACGTGTTCCTCGCTGAGACAAGTGACTGGTCTCCATTGAACTGGCTCTTTGGCACCACGCCACTCACTCCCCTCAGTTCGAGTGCATGCAATTCTCTCTCATACTTTCAAGGACTATTCTCGACGGCGGGGGATGGGTCTTGCTACTCTGTTATATTGCATGCTTTTGTTCTCAGGATAGTATTCGATGCAGGGATTGTGGGACTTGTTTTTGCGATCGCTATTCTTTGGTACACGATGCGTAGAGCAGGCTTGAACCGCTTCATGACACTGACTTTCCTGGCAATCGTTATAGCTAACGGGCTGTCCGTCAGCGGGCTCAACAATCCATATGTTGCTCTTCCGGTACTACTTGGCATTCTCACAGCGCAGAGTCCATCCGGGGTTCCGACTACGAACCATAAGGCCGTCAGGTGACGGCGTTGCATCAGGAGACTGAGTTACCCGGGTCGAAGCGTAGTTAGACACCGTCGTTTAATATCGGAGCGAAGACTTGATGCCGGCCGAAGCCCTCCATACTTATGGCGTCGCTAACTCCACGGATCACCCTCACGTACTCCGCTGAGAGCAATGCCATCGTCTCCTGAGGTGCCTTTAGAACTCAGCGTGCGACGCTTAGAGACATGCGCCACTGGTGCGCAGTAGTACCGAGTGATCACCAAAGGGAATCGAAACAATCATGCCATTCTGGGGCTCGCCTGGCGCCTGCTGGAGAACCTCTACGCGACGGGATATTCCACAAGACCCACACCCGGCTCGAATCGCGTCGGTGTGGTCCCCAGGCTGTTGGCAAAGTCAGAGAGACGTACCCGCGGGCTTGTCGGACTGAATGTCCGACGACTGCAGGCCATGCTGATTGGTTCCTGGAATCTAGCCGGACACGCGCGCGGACTTGGATGCATCAGGACTTCTCGCTATCCATAGATTTCCAGGCGAGTAGTCCAGAACACCTGGCAAGCGACTCGACCCATGCCGAGAAACTATGGTTCACGTCTCTGCTCAGTGACAGTACCCGTCTCATGGAGCTCGCCGCGGGTTGACGGGTGACTACGCTGCCGAGCGCTGCGTTGGAGATCACCCTGCCACCACCTGCACCCGGTCCGGGGCAGGCGACTAAGGCATCGAATCGAACGATCCCGATCATGTGACGCAGGGCAATATATGGGGTTAGGGCAACTGCTCTCAAGATCAGCCAAGTCGGCACCTAAGGGACGCTTTTTATCCCGCAACATCTGGCAGCCCGCCCATACACCACGACGATCTTGGTTTCTGCTTACGAGGCCGCTGAAGTCGCCGGGCTCGATGATGATCCACTAGGGCGGACCGATTTAGCCTTGAACCGGTTGCATGGACTGCACCCGAGACGAGTCTGACGAGTTCGCACGAGTACACCAGCTGCCGGCTTGACCGGGACCATCGACACACTCACCCTCGGTAACCAGATGCTCTTCTACTCTGAAGTGTTCAGCCATCGTTTTCGCCAGATCGATTAGGTGTGGGAACATCGGCATATGTCAATACCCGATGGAGTCAGTCGCCTGCTACTTCAGCAAATGGTCGCTTCGCATACAGAGCGCCACGGCCACCCCAGTAGCAGTCAGTTGCGGCATCTAGAGCAACTATCGAAGGACATGGCTTGGGATCTAGGCTCACGCCCGAGGAAAATCTCCGGCAGATCAAGCTCATCGTACGAGCGATCTAGTAATTCGGGCTGATGCAGGAAGTATGACAGATGGGCTTCCTTGGTCGTGCAGCGAGTGACACTGCCTTTTGAGCATCTTGTCCTCGCAGGCTATCGAGGCCACCCTAGCGAGTCCCACTTACTTCTTGCGTCGGTAGGACGTCCGCTCGATCCATGTCATACTCCGGAGCCTCGGTCCCTTGCTAGTGGCGCAAGGATTGAGCCTCGAGGACTCTCTTCTAGAGCACCCAGCCGGAGCACTCCCCCCACGGCGTTCCCTCTGACAGCGACAACTGAGGCCATCGGAACGATCAATCAAAGCTGATTGAAGGTGTCGAGTATCTTCTTTGCCCCAACTGACCTCTCCGGCCCAGGTGGACCACACATCGAGTGATGCAATCGCCTCGGCAAGAACGGGTGGCCACGGTTCGACGCTTTCGCCGCCAGCGAGATTCTTATTCTGTAATGGACCGCATGGCCGAATACCCGGCGTGAGGTCCGATGTCCAGCCACGGAGGTGTGGAGCCGACCCTCAAGGTGCGGTGTCGGTAGTGTCAGTCAGCCACAGTCCTAAGCGAGTTCGATGGAGCGGCGTTGGACAAGGTCAACGTGGACCCCCGGGTCCCGGTGGGTGGCCTTGCCTCTCTCGGGCTTACCGATCATCCAAGTGACCCCGTGATCGGCAGAGCCACCAAACGGTGCACGTGGCCATCGATTAGTCGCACCGCTCAGCCTGACCGGCGATGTACCGGCACTCGATCCCGGGGAATTCCCGATCGGATCGATCAAGGCACCATGTCACGTCTGTCACAGTACGCCAGAGAGGTGACCAACAGGATGAAAGGCTAGCGGGCTTCCTTCAACTACCCGCACGTCAGCGGAACGGGGATGCCGTTCTAGGCGAGATCAGGTACAAGCGACTACTCCATTCTGAGGGGATCCGAATTGGATTAAAGCAGCACGCCGGACGAAGGATCCACTACATTTACGACTCCGGGCGCCTGATGTTCTGCCTTGCTGCTTCCCGCTCAGACATCCCATCGGTGGACGAATCAGGTGCGCGATTCCCGGCCATACCGGAACAGAGATTAGCCTGACGCCGCTAATCCACCAACGCTGTGTCGTATGCGGCAAAACCCTTGGCAATCTCTGCCACCGTGACTCTATGCTCACGCTGTTGAGCCAACTTGGCTGCCTCGTCCTTCAACTCCTTACCAGAATTGGGCACGGTTAATACCCCTCCGAGCCGACGATAGGCCGTAGAACATCAGCTGTGATCAAACTTTAGATGAGCCCATACGTCTCGTTCCGGCGAAGTAGTTACGTTCGTGGCCCTACTCACGCTCGGGCCAGCCTTCACCTTACTAGTTGTGGAGCGGGCGCGTCGTGGACAGAGAGGTCCGCACCGACCGACCTCAGTTTCGACTCGAGGCGATCATAACCGCGAAGGGCAAGCTCCACATTGTTCACCCTGGACGTACCGTTGGCACAAAGAGCTGCCATGAGAACTGACATCGACCCTCGGAGGTCGGTAGATTCAGCTTCGGCCGCAGAGAACCGCTGCGGGCCTCTCATCGTTATGGCACCAGGCCGAGCCTCAATCGCACCCAGCGGTAGGAACTTCGCCAGTTCCTGCACGAAACCGATCCGTTCCGGATAACGGTAGTCGAAAACCCTTGATGTCCCTGCGGACAGCAGGCCTAGCATCACAAAAAAAGGCTGCATATCAGAAATCACACCCGGATGAGTGCCACAAGCCACCTCGAAAGGCTGAATCGATCCAGACTTTAGAGACTCTGGCGCAACGTATAGCGAGTCAGAACTCCCCATCAGGTCAACACCCGCATGCTCGAGATGGATCAAGGGGACTTGCATCGCACTGAATGGAACCCCCTTCACCATGAGGTCACCGCCGCTAATCAGTGCATAGACAATCCAAGTCAGCGCCTCAATGCGATCCGGCATGACGCTCATGTGAGCTCCACCCAGGAGACCGCTGTGACCTGTCACGACTATGTGGCTGTTGCCCGTCACGACAATGTCAGCACCCATTCGCCTAAGAAGCTCTATGAGGTCATCAATCTCCGGGGTTATGTACGCGTTAAAAATCGTCGATGTGCCTTTGGCGACGGCTGCGCATAGAAGGGCATTCTCGGTCCCACCAACTGTGCTAATTGGAAAATCGATACTGCCTCCTCGCATCTCGCCGCGAGGCGCCGTGATCTGAATGTAGCTCGGGGTCTCTGTGACCTCGCAACCCAGGGCTTCCCACACCATCACATGAAGATCGTATCCTCGCCCGCCTCCCGCGCCACCCCCGATTTTACAGCCGGCCGGGTAAGGAATGCGTGCGCGACCAGTCCGCGCCAGCTGCGGTGCGGCTAGTAGATAGGTGGTCCGGATCGGAACGTCATATCCATCCGAGTTCAGGTCAGCGGCATCAAGGTGAGGTGTATCAACCGCGATCGTTTGCCCAGCTTCGTCTACCCGAACGTTCGCACCCATCGACTGCACAAAGCGCACCTTGTGCTGTGCGTCCACAAGGGAGGTGGGAAAGTTGCGTAGCTCCACATGGTCCTGAGTCAAAAGAGCCGCCGCGAGAAGACGCGTCGCGGAATTCTTGGCTCCACTCACTTGAACCCGCCCGCTGGGGACGTTTCCTCCTTCAACTGTTGCGTACATGATTCCCCTTTCGTTTGAACTGAGTTGGAGCAAGTCTCATCGTGGAGATCAAGCCGGTTGCATACCTAGACGACAAGCGTCCAGGTGCCTGGGACAGTCTGAAAATCCATTCGATCCCGAGCGCCTGCATGAATCGAGGAGCACGGTGCTCACGGCCCGCAAGGAAACCGAACCAACCCCCGCAAGTCACTATCAACGTCTCGGGCAGCCTGGCCCAGTTTTCTTGAACCCAAGTGGCCTCTCGAGGCATACCAAGGCCCACGATCACTATGTCGGGACGCGACGCGTGTACCTTCTTGAGAAGGTCCTGATGATCCGAGTGGTACCCATGCTCTGCCAGTACCACTTCACAGTCGGCGGAACGCTCGAGACTGGTACCCGCGTCATTGGCCAGGCCCTCAGTCCCACCGATTAGCGCCAGTCGGCAGGTTCGGCCTAGGCTTAAACTCGCTTGCCGAATTACGTCTACTCCGATGTCAGTAGTGGCAGCGCGCGTCATCCGGGTGGCGCCTGCCATTCGCGCCAGGGTAACCACGGCTGCACCGTCCGCGTAGACCACGTCAGCCCGATCGAGCGCTTGTACGAACTCTTGGTCATTTCGGTGGTTTAACCCGCCGACGTGGAGTGCGTACGCCACAGCACGCTGATTCTTTCCGACGAGTTGGCTAATCCTCTGCACGACCTCCTGGGCGGAATGATCGTGAACGGAGAATGGGCCTACCCCGACTCTCTGAGTCTCCAAGGAATACCTTTCCATTTCTAATACGCTCCGGATCCTCGAATGACGACATTGGCGGTGCGCCAAAGAATGACAAGGTCGGCGGTGAGGGACCAGTTTTCGACGTAATAGAGATCAAGTCTCACCGCCTCTTCCCAAGGCAGATCCGATCGCCCGCTAACCTGCCATAGACCTGTGATGCCTGGCTTTACCAAGAACCTTCGATGGACGTGATGCTCGTACTGGGCTACCTCTCGCGCCAATGATGGCCTGGGGCCTACTAGTGACATACTGCCCATCAGGACATTGAAGACTTGAGGGATTTCGTCGATGCTGTAGCGGCGTATGAACCGGCCAACGCTCGTTACACGGGGGTCGTCCTTCATTTTGAAGAGGACACTGCCAGGGTCCATCCGATCTGCCGCATCAAGCTGAGCCAGGACCTGCTCCGCGTCACGACGCATCGACCTGAACTTCCACATACGAAACTCTTCGCCGTCGAGTCCGACTCGCTGCTGCTTGAAAAGAACGGGCCCCGGTGAAGTGACCTTTACCATCACAGCGACGACAGCCATCGGAAGCCATAGCAACGCGATAATCAGCAGAGAACCCACGATGTCGAAAGTCCGCTTCATTGCTGCCCTGAGGCCGGTATAGCGTGGGGTCTCCACATGCATTAGTGGCAACCCTGCAACGGGGCGGCTGTGGATACGCGGACCGCTCACGTCAGTGAGACTTGGTGCCATCACCAGCGAGTATTGCCCCTTCTCGAGTTCCCAACTCAGCTCCCGTACACGCTGGGGGTCGAGATGGTCGGCTCCAGTGATGATGGCGGTATCTGCGCCGATTACGTCCATGGCCCCGCGCACCCCATCGAAGTCACTGATCACCGGGACATCCCCGATAGCAAGGACCCCGCTGTCTCTGGGATCTTGTGCGAGCGCCGCGCCTACCACGTGATACCCGGCCCAAGGCTGCTTGGACAGCTCATCGGATATGTGACGGATTGACGAGCGCGAACCCACGAGGACTACCTGATTCGAATAGTCGCCTCGCGCGCGATGGCCTTTCAGCCACTTGCGCCACGCCATCCGGGCGAACAGCAAGCTCGCGATTCCGAGGGCAAAAGTCAGGATTAGGTAACCGCGAGCGACGTCGAGCTTCAGCAGGAACATGAGGGTTGCAACCGCCGCAAAAAGACCAATGCCGCTATCAGTGATCTTTCGGTACTCCGTGTAGCCCACACCCATGACCCTGGAATCAACGCTACCCACGGCGATCAGGACACACATCCATAGGAGCAAAATGAGACCTGAAACAACCCCGTAGCTAACTTCGCCCCCGTACTGGTCGCCTGGGCTAGTCGGGACACTGAAGTTTGCCGTGTCGTCGAACCCGAGCCAAAACAGCTGGACACCGCTAATGATCAGGGCAAGGACCGCGAAGTCAGTCGTTAGCAACCGTCTTGCGTAACGTTTTTGCCACACCTTCCGTGGCAGAACTTCCTCGGTGACGGCACGAATCCCGGTGTAGGTGGCGTGCATGTCTGGAGCCTGCGCAGCGCTCACGAGTTGAGATCCCTTCCAAGACTTGCAGAAACTGATACTTGGTCCCCCGCCCAAACCCAGAGGGTCTCGCCTTGGAGGTCTACTGCGGTAGTTTCACCCGGCTGGTTAGCTACGCAGGAAATTGGTTGAACCGATTCGTTTCCGAACTCGACCAGAGCCAGGCCATCGCATTCTGCGGACTCCAGCGCCGCAACCCTACGACCGTCAGAGCCGCTCACCGCAACGACGGCGTCGATGCCGGTCTCATCCCAGGAACGGTTCTGGGAATCCAAGTTCCACAGCGACCCGTCCTGACACACGGCTGAGGCCACTCCCCCAGTCACTGCTACTTGCGTGAAGCTGTTGCAGGGACCTTGAATACGTTCGCCGCTCCATACCATCACTGACGAATCGCGTGGATCAATAAACACCGAGTTTTCAATTACCTGATCCTCTCGGGTCCATGTTGCCCCGGAGTCGTAAGTTCGCACCCCGTAAGCCGAACAATCATCTCCCGACGCGATGGCCGCCTGGACAGCCGTGTAGTCAGCGCCTGATAGCCAGAGAGGGCGCCCTAATCCATCTGCGGCGGGGTACGCAGCACCCCATGTTTCTCCCCCGTCAATAGTCAGTTCAATCTCAGCGCGCTCCTCGCAAGCGCCCCCCTCAGAACGCCACGCCACGGTTTCACTCACGACTGAGAGAAGGCGTGGTGCAGTTTGTGCCTCATCAGGCTCAGGCGGCGACTGCGGCTCGTCGACGATGTCCTCCGAGTGGTCTTCAGCCGGCGGCGAAATCTCACTTGACGCCTGCCAATCCGCAGTCTGGGGAACGTCTCTACCCCATCCGAGCGCGAGCGCTACAAGGAGAATGTCGACTGCAACGAAGGCAAC
The DNA here is from genome assembly GCF_013410215.1 of Nesterenkonia sandarakina. NCBI lineage: Bacteria > Bacillati > Actinomycetota > Actinomycetes > Micrococcales > Micrococcaceae > Nesterenkonia > Nesterenkonia sandarakina. The sequence continues at coordinate 2,153,217 of NZ_JACCFQ010000001.1, read as the reverse complement.
AAGACCAACTGCAATCCAGACATTGCGGGACACAGACCGCCGGCTCTCGCGCGCATTTTCCGTTCGAATCATCCGCTGATCCGCCTGGAGATACTCACCGCGGCTCGCTGGATACGATCAAGCGCTCGAACGATCTGTTGCGCAGAGTCCTTGTAGACTTCCTCCGAACGGCGGTACGGGTCGATGACGTCGACCGGTTTCGAGTCCTCTAGAGGCAGATAGCCTCGGCGCGCTGACGCCGACTTGACCGCGGCACGAAGTTTGGCGGTCGTCGAATCGCTCGCGAGGTCCTTGATCTGGCCGTTCGGATTCTGCTCAGCGTTCTCTAGCAGGGCTGCAAACTCTGTGAGCAGGAAGGTGTTCCGGGACGCGCGGGGCAGCAGGCGTACGACCGCGCTGCGATGCTCTGCGGCCATCACCAGTACTAGATCGGCCGCTCTCACATGGTCGACCGCCACCTGACGCGCGACGTGACCCGAGGGATGAGCGCCATACTGTTCTGAGAGCCTTGCCGCCTCCGCAGGCATGCCAGCACCGACCAGAGCCCCGGTACCCGCACTTTCAACCTCTACAACTGGCGTAAGCTCCGAGTGCTCTTGAGCAATTCTGGCTCGGATGAGCTGCTCGGCCTGGGCAGAACGGCAGATATTGCCCGTGCAGACCACGAGAATCCGGAACACATCCGACATGGCTTACGCCTTTCGATCTTCTTCATAGGTGTATGCGTGTCCGTAGCGTCCATACCCGTAGGCGTCAGGGCCCTTGGTGGGAAGCATGGTCGGAATGACTCCGAAGAGCTTGGCTCCGACGTTTTCCAGGGACGTGATTGCCCCCTTGAGTTGGTGTCGATCCGTTTTGCCCGCGGCCACGACGACGATGGCACCGGTCGCGCGGGTGGCGAGGACTGCCGCATCGGTGACTGGAAGCAACGGAGGGGCATCAATCAGAACGACGTCAAACTGGTCTTCCACGAACCGAAGAAGGGCATCCATGCTGGGAGACCCCAGGAGCTCGCTGGGGTTCGGCGGAATGTCACCAGCAGGCAGCACGGCGAGATCGTTTGGCCCCCAGTACTGGACCACGTCTGCCAGGTCGACCTTGCCGATCAGGACGTTGGTCAGGCCTACAGCCCCTTCGAGCCCGAAGTAGTCAGCGATCCTTGGCCGGCGAAGATCCGCGTCGATCACGAGCACGCGCTGGCCGGCTTCCTGCATGGTGATGGCGGTGTTGGCCACCGTAGTGGACTTGCCCTCGCCCTGAATGGACGAAGTGAAGACGAAGCTGCGTTTCGACTCTCCAACCTCCACAAATTGAAGGTTCGTGCGCAACGTGCGGAAGGATTCAGCACGAGGGCTCTTCGGATCCACCTGAACCACAAGCGGCCGCTTTTGGGCCTCAGCGTCATAGACGATTCCGCCCAGGACAGGTGCTTCAGTGACGGCCGAGATGTCGTGCTCGCCCCTAATCCGGGTGTCCAGAACTTCGCGCAGCACCGCGATGCCTACTCCGATGGTGAGACCGACAAGGAACCCGAGGGCAAGATTCAGCGGCACCTGTGGACTGATCGGGGACTCCGGTGCGACAGCCTCCTGGAGGATTTCGACCGAGACAGGACTGGCTTCGTCAGACGTCCCCGGTGTGATCTCTCCGACCACACCGATCAAGCTCTCCGTTGCTGAGTTCGCGATCTCCGCCGCGAGGGTGGGGTCTTCATCGGATGCAGTGATCTGCATCAGTACCGTATCGGCCTGAGTAGACACGGAGACCACTTCCGCCAGCTCCGACGGGGTCTGTTCGAGACCCAGTTCGTCGATCACGGGCTGCAGGACACGCGGGGTGGTGGTGACCTCCACGAAGCTGGCCACGATCTGCTGGGTGTAGCTCGTTCCCTGTCCCAGCTCCGCCACGGAGGAGGCAGAATCTGTGGAGACGTAGACCCTGGTACCCGCCTCATACTGCGGGCTCTGCAACAGAGAGTAGGTGGCTGCGGCGCCGATACCGGCGAGGGTCGCCAACACGATGATGAGCCATCCGCGATGGACGATCCTTAAATATTCACGCAATTCCACGTACTGATGCCCCTAGACTTCCTCGGATATGACCTAGGCAAGCATAAGGGATTCACAGCAAAAACTCTGAGTTGGCTTGAATGAATTCTGTGTTTCGGACGTAGCGGGGCCAGACTCACATCTGGTCGTGGCCAGCGTTCTGCATCTGCCGCAGCTCCTTCTTCAGCTCCCCGATCTCATCGCGCAGCCGGGCCGCGACCTCGAAGTTCAGCTCCTCAGCGGCATGGTGCATCTGGTTGGTGAACTGACCGATCAGGTCGGTGAGGTCCTTGGCCGGGGTCTGGGATGCAAGCGACTTGCCAGACTTCGTGTCCTTGCTCTCATCCCCCTCCTCGCTCTCGAAGCTGGTGTAGCCGCGGTGGCCCTTGCCGTACTGGAAGCCGGTGGCCAGGCCACCCATCCCCTGCAGCAGCTCCGCGGTGTCCGCGTCCTCACGGGCCAGCTGGTCGGTGATGTCCGCGATCTTCTTCTGCAGCGGAGTGGGGTCGATCCCGTGCTCTGTGTTGTACGCGATCTGGCGGTCCCGGCGGCGGTCGGTCTCATCGATCGCCCGTCGCATGGAGTCGGTGATCCGGTCCGCGTACATGTGCACCTCGCCGAAGACGTTACGCGCGGCACGCCCGATGGTCTGGATCAGCGAAGTGGAGGAGCGCAGGAAGCCTTCCTTGTCCGCATCCAGAATCGCCACCAGGGAGACCTCGGGAAGGTCCAGACCCTCACGAAGCAGGTTGATCCCCACCACCACGTCGTGAACGCCGCGGCGCAGGTCCCGCAGGATCTCGATCCGCTTCAGCGTGTCCACATCCGAGTGCAGGTACTCCACCTTGATGCCGTTCTCCAGCATGTACTCGGTCAGATCCTCCGCCATCCGCTTGGTCAGAGTGGTGACCAGGACGCGTTCGTTCTTCGCGGTGCGGGTGCGGATCTCCCCCAGCAGGTCATCGATCTGACCCTTGGTCTTCTTCACCACAATCTTCGGATCCACCAGACCGGTGGGACGGATGATCTGCTCCACATAGCCATCGGCCTGGTCCAGCTCATACCGGCCCGGGGTGGCCGAGAGGTATACGGTCTGCCCGATCCGCTCCAGGAACTCATCCCACTTCAGCGGCCGGTTATCCATGGCCGAGGGCAGCCGGAACCCGTGATCTACCAGGGTGCGCTTCCGCGACATGTCTCCTTCATACATGCCGCCGATCTGCGGGATGGTCACATGGGACTCATCGACGATCAGCAGGTAGTCATCCGGGAAATAGTCCAGCAGACAGTGTGAGGCGGAGCCGGGTCCGCGTCCGTCGATGTGCCGGGAGTAGTTCTCGATGCCGTTGCAGAAGCCCATCTGCTGCATCATCTCGAGGTCGTAGGTGGTGCGCATGCGCAGCCGCTGGGCCTCCAGCAGCTTGTCCTGGGACTCCAGCTCCTCGAGCCGGACCCGCAGCTCATCTTCGATCCGGCTGATCGCGCTGGCCATCCGCTCATCCCCGGCCACGTAGTGGCTGGCGGGGAAGATGTACATCTCTTCTTCCTCCCGGACCACGGTGCCGGTGAGCGGGTGCAGGGTGGAGATGGATTCGATCTCATCACCGAAGAACTCGATGCGCACCGCGAGCTCCTCATACATCGGGATGATCTCCACGGTGTCCCCACGCACCCGGAAAGTGCCGCGGTGGAAGTCGGTGTCATTGCGGGCGTACTGCATCCCCACGAAACGGCGCAGCAGCTCATCGCGCTCGATCTTCTCCCCCACCTTCACCGCGACCATCTGACGGATGTACTCCTCCGGGGTGCCCAGGCCGTAGATACAGGAGACGGTGGCCACCACCACCACGTCCCGCCGGGTGAGCAGCGCGTTGGTCGCCGAGTGGCGCAGCCGCTCCACCTCCTCATTGACCGAGGAGTCCTTCTCGATGAAGGTATCCGTCTGCGGCACGTAAGCCTCGGGCTGGTAGTAGTCGTAGTAGGAGACGAAGTACTCCACCGCGTTATTCGGCAGCAGCTCCCGGAACTCGTTGGCCAGCTGCGCGGCGAGGGTCTTGTTCTGCACCATGATCAGCGTGGGCCGCTGGATCCGCTCGATCAGCCAGGCCGCCGTCGCCGACTTGCCGGTGCCGGTGGCGCCCATGAGCACCACGTCCTTCTCGCCGCCCTCGATCCGATCGGCCAGCTCCTCGATCGCCTTGGGCTGATCCCCCGAGGGCTGGTAGGGGCTGATGACCTCGAAGGGGGCGACGGTGCGGCTGATCTTCTGAGCGAGACTCATGGATCCATGCTACTGCGCGGCTATGACACGCCTGCGGAGTTTCTCGTACAGCTCATCGACCTGGACGTAGAGCTGTTCCAGGGTCCCGGAGTTCTCCAAGACGACGTCGGCCACGGCCTTGCGCTGCGCCTCGGTGGCCTGGGCGTCGATCCGGGACCGGGCGTCCTCGGGGGTGCTGTTCCGGTGCTCCACCATGCGCTGCAGCCGCTGCTCCTCGGGGGCGGAGACCACCACGACGACGTCGAACCGGTCCGCCTGGCCGGTCTCCACCAGCAGCGGGATGTCCTCGACCACCACGGCGCCTTCGGGGGCCTGCTCGCGCAGCGCGTCCCGGGCTTCCCGGACCCGAGGGTGGACGATGGCATTGAGCTGGTTCCGGGCGTCCCCATCGGCGAAGACGATCTTGCCCAGCGCCTCACGGTCCAGCGCACCGGAGGCGGTGAGCACCTCGGGGCCGAAGGTCTGGACCACCTGATCCAGCCCCTCGGTGCCGGGCTCCAGCGCCTGCCGGGCCAGCAGGTCGGCGTCGATGATCAGGGCGCCGTGTTCGGCCAAACGTGCGGAGACCGCGGACTTGCCCGAGGCGATGCCACCGGTCAGGCCCACTGAGAGGATCTGGTGCATCCCTTGAGTTTAGGACACACGCGTTCGGGGTGGCCTGCCTCGCAGAGACTCAGCGGCTCAGACATGCAGCGCTCAGTCGCTCAGTCACTCAGCAGCTCGGACACTCAGCTCAGTCGCTCAGCGTCTAGGTCAGCCTCCGGTGCGCCGGAGGTGATGCGGCCGGGTGCTCCGCCATCAGTTCCGCGCCGATGCTGACCAGGTGCTCGGTGACCGTGCGGACGGCGAGCCGTTCGTGGCGGTCGGGCCGGCTCAGCGCGACGATGCTGCGCGCCGCCCGGACGCCGGTGAGCGGGCGCAGCACCACGGCGGGACCGGGCCGGGTGCTGAACCTCGGAAGCAGGCCGATCCCGGCACCGGCGCCCACCAGTGACTCCAGCAGGTGGTTGTCCCGCAGCCGCAGCGTCCGGTGCACCGGACGTCCGGTGAGCTGCTCGATGGCCACCGGGATGGCGTCGAACGGGTAGCCCTCAGGCACCCCGACCCAGTCTTCATCGACCACATCGCGCGGGCGCAGCTCGGTCTTGGCCGCCAGTGGATGATCCGCCGGAAGCACCACGTCGATGGGTTCCCGGGTGAGGACCGTGGCCACCAGTCCTTCGGCCCCGCCGGGGACCTCGCCGCTGAGGCTGTGACTGATCACCAGGTCCGCGTCCAGGGCGCGCGCCGCGAAGTCTGCCTCGGCGATGTCGAAGTCATCAAGGCTCAGCGTGATCGCGGTGCCGCGCAGCCGGTGCAGCAGCTGCGGCAGCAGCACCTGACCGCCGCTGGGCAGGGTGCCGATGCTGACCTCTCCGCGGGGTTCCCCGGTGGCGGCGTCCAACCGGGCCTGAACCCGGGCCAGGCTGGAGAAGACCTCATCGGCGCCCTCGGCGAGCAGCTGCCCCGCCGGGGTGAGCCGCACTCCGCGGGAGTCCGGCTCCACCAGCTTCACCCCGAGTTCCCGCTCCGCGGTGCGCAGCTGCTGGGACAGCGCCGAGGGGGTGCGGTGCAGGGCCTGCGCCACCGCGGTGAGCGTGCCGCGCGCGGCGATCTCCCGGAGCAGCTGGAGGTGGCGCGGCTGCAGGGTCCGGGTCTGCAGGCTGAGGTCCTGCGGCTCCGGTGTCTGCGAGCTCGGCGGCTGTCCGCTGTCGGCCTGCGGAAAGGAGTCATCCATGTAGCAAAGCTACATGCCTAGTACAGAATCATTCAGTAGACCTGAAGAGAGGATCGGCGCGAGGATGGACCCATGCCGCTGCGCCATACTCTTCTCGCCCTGTTGGTCGCCGTCCTGTGGGGGCTGAACTTCCTGGCCATCCGGATCTCACTGGACCAGTTCCCGCCGCTGTTCCTGGCCGGGCTGCGCTTCCTGATCCTGGCACTGCCGGCGCTGCTCTTCGTGCCCTGGCCCGGGGTGAAGGTCCGGTACCTGCTCGGCTACGGGCTGGGCTTCGGGACGCTGCAGTTCTTCGGGCTTTACCTGGGGATGTCCGCGGGGTTCCCCACCGGGCTGGCATCCTTGGTGCTGCAAGCCTCGGCCCCGTTCACCGTGCTGCTCGGCGCGCTGGTGCTCAAGGAGCACATCACCGGACGGCGGGCGCTCGGCGTCGGCGTCGCCGTGGTGGGCCTGGGGCTGGTCGGGCTCTCTCGTGGGGTCCTGGACGGGTGGACCCCGTTCCTGTTGGTGCTCTTCGGGGCCTTCGGCTGGGCGCTGGGCAACCTGGCCTCGCGGAAGGCGCAGACCGACCGGCCGATGGCGCTGGTGCTGTGGATGGCCGTCGTCCCGCCGATCCCGCTGCTGACCGTGGCGTTTTTGGTGGAGGGACCCGAGCAGATCGGGGCTGCGCTGGGGAGCTCGTTCAGCCTGGCCGCGATCCCGGCCTGGCTCGGGCTGAGCTACACGATCCTCTTCGGCACCGTGGCCGGAGCCGGGATCTGGGTCTGGCTGATGCGCCGGCACCCGGCGGGCACCGTGGCACCGTTCTCCATGCTGGTCCCGGTGGTCGGGATCCTGGCCGCCTGGGCCGCCCTGGGTGAGGTGCCTACCTGGCTGGAACTCGGAGGCGGGGTGCTGGTGGTCAGCGGGGTCATCTACGCCTCGGTCCGCGGCACTCCCCCGGCACAGCCCGCGCCAGAACCTGAACTGGAGACTGAGGCTGAGCCTGGGGCCAGGGACGTTCAGTCGTCCGCGATTGCACCCTCGCCGTCGAGGTAGTCGGCCACCGCCCGGCCGAACTGATGCTGCGCCTCGGGGGTGAGGTGGATCCCGTCATAGGTCATCCCCTCACGGAAACCGCCCTCGGGGCTGCGCACGAACTCGAAGCCATCGAAGTACTCCCATCCCCTGTCCCGGGCAAGGTCCTGCAGGGACTCGTTGTATTCGCTGCTGGTGGGTCTGAACTCCCGGTCCAGCGGAGGGATGGCCAGCACCAGCACACGATCCGTTGGCGCCTTGGTGACGATCGCGTCGAGGCTGGAGGCGGTCTGTTGGAACGGGATTCCTTGGGCGAGGTCGTTGGTTCCGGTCAAGACGATTAACGTGTCTGCCCCGGTCACGCCATGGAAGCTCTGCGCCTGGAGATCCGTGGTCGCCCCGGTCACCGCCCACCCGCCGGCGAAAATGTGGCCCTCGGCGAGCAGGGTCGAGACCCAGGAACCATTCCCGATCTGCCCGGCGCCGAAGTCCGCTGAATTGGCCTGCGTGTGGGAATCACCCACTACAACGACGCCGCCATCTTCTGCCACAGAAGGGGCCTGCGCGGCAGCCTCAGGCTCCCGCGTGACGGCAAGGACCACCAGCAGAACGCACACCCCGAGGGCCAGCAGAAGCACAGATACCGACGTGACCACGCGGGAGGTGCTTCGGGGCCGGCGCTGCTGGTTCACAGGCGTCAGGCTATCGCAGCCGGTGCCGGTGATACGGCCGCAGACAGAGCTGCCCGGCTCCTCCGTGGAAGAGCCGGGCAGCTGTGAGCGGATCACGTCTGATGGACCTGTGCAGACCAGCGGGTGCTGATCAGCGCGTGCAGATCAGCGGTTGTTGTACGTGCCCTCCGGCTGGGTGGGATCCACGGTGGGAACATCCCCGGTGCGAACCCGGTACTCCTCCACGATCGGCGGCTGCTCGGCGTGGTCCACATCCGGAGCGTTCTCCGGCTGGGTGCCCTCGTGGTAATCCGGGGCGACCACGGCTTCGCTGAGCGAACCGTCGGGCTCCTCCATGCGGCGCTCGTACTCCTCCGGGGGCAGCGTGCGCAGCCAGCGGCGGGTGCGCAGAAAGCCGACCTCGCCGGCGTCCTCGCGCATCGCCCGGGAGAGGTTGTACATCATGAAGTAGCCCAGGATGAAGAACGGCAGACCCAGCACCAGGGCCACGTTCTGCAGCGCCTCCAGCCCGCCCTCACCGGTGGCGGTGAGCAGCACCGCGGCGATCAGACCGATGGAGATGGTCCAGAAGGCCCGCTGGTGCAGCGGCGCCTTGCCCTCGTAGCCGTTGCACATGTCATCGAGGACCAGGGAGCAGGAGTCCATGGAGGTGATGAAGAAGATGCCCACCAGCATGATCGCGATCGAGGAGGTCAGGGTGGCCAGCGGGAACTCCGCGAGGAACGCGAAGAGCGCGCCCTCCACGCCCTGGTCGAGCACCGTGTCCACCACGCCGCCGTCCCCGTTGAGCTCGATGTCGAACAGCCCGGTGCCCCAGATCCCGAACCAGATGATGGTGAACAGTGTGGGCAGTCCGAGCACGCCGGCGACGAACTGGCGCACCGAGCGGCCGCGCGAGATCCGGGCGATGAAGATGCCGACGAACGGCGCCCAGGCCACGGTCCAGGCCCAGTAGAAGATGGTCCAGCTGTCCTGCCAGCCGGTGTTCGACAGCGTGTCATTCCACAGCGCAAGCTCCGGGAGCATGGTGGCGTAGGTGCCGGCGAACTCGACCACCCCGCGCAGCATGAACACCGTGGGGCCGGTGGCCAGGATGAAGATCAGCAGCAGGATGGCGGTCCAGATGTTGAAGTTCGAGAGCCGCTTGATCCCCTTGTCCACACCGAGGACCGCGGAGATCGTGGCAATCAGGGTCACCACCGCGATGATCAGGATGAAGTTCCAAGCCGCGTCGCTGATGCCCAGCAACCTGGCGAGGCCGGCCTGGATCTGCAGGGTGCCCAGGCCGATCGAGACGGCGACGCCGAAGATCGTGCCAACCACGGCGAAGATGTCGATGGCCTTGCCGGCGGGGCCGTGGATTTTGTCACCGAGCATCGGCTGGAAGATCGAGGAGACGCGCGGGGGCAGGTTCCTCTTGTAGATGAAGTAGGCGAAGGCCAGCCCGGGCAGCGCGAAGATCGTCCAGGTGTGCAGGCCGAAGTGATACAGCGTGAAGCCCATGGCCTCATTCGCGGCCTCCATGGAGCGCGGTTCGATGCCCTCCTGGGCGCCGCGCGGCGGCTCCGCGAAGTGGTAGGCGGGCTCGGCCACGGCCCAGAACATCAAGATGGTGCCGATGCCGGCGGCGAAGAGCATGCCGAACCAGGCGAGGTCGGAGTGTTCTGGTTCGTCGCCGTCGTTGCCCAGCTTGATCCGGCCGAAGCGGCCGGCGGCCTTATAGACCAGGAAGATCAAGAAGATCGTGACTCCGGAGATGTAGAACCAGCCGAGGTGGTCATAGATCCATCCGGAGCCTGCACCGAAGAACTCGCCCATCCCGGTGGGCATGATCAGGGTCAGGATCACGAATCCGATGACGATCGCGGCGGATCCGAAGAAGACGATCGGGCTGGTTCGCAACCTCATGAGGTCGTGGAGCCGTTGCAGCATCATTGCCTTTCGTGGAAGTTGTCGCCGCCCACGCCCGCCAGATGCTGCAGCGCCTGGCTCGGCCCAGGAGCACGAGTCTGACGGTCTGACCGCCTGACAGGCGGGATGATCGTCACTACGCTATGGAATTTGCGCCGCCGATGCACACTCATCCCCCGCGGATCGGCGGGATTTCAGGCTCTCCAGGGCGGTTTGCGGGTCCCCGCGGCAGGTTCTCTCCCGGCATGACCAGCATTCACACTGCGGTATCTCATTCCAGTAACGATTCTGTGTAGAACCTGGTGTGGACCTGTTCGGGAGCCTGGATTCGGTCGCTGCGCGCGGCGGCAGCATCGGCGCCGAGGCGCAGAAGGCGCATCCTCTAAGCTTGCTGCATGCCTTATCCTGCGGGTCAGACCCCCGATGTCCAGCCCTCCCCGCTCACGCAGAACTTCGACTTCACCCCGATCAGTCCCCCGCCCGACGCCGCAGACCTGCTGCTGCTCGACACCGCCGCCGCCTGGTGGGCCCAGGGGCACCCGCGGGAGGGCGTGCTGATCCTCGATGACCGCTCCGGGGCGATCACGCTGCCGATTCTTCACTCGCTGATCTCCGAGGCCGGCAAGCCTGGTTCCGCCTGTGCCCGGGCGGAGGATGCGGTCTCCGCGGTGCGGGTGCTCGCCGATGAGCTCGGTGCGGAGCGTGCGCTGCAGGGCAACGCCCGCCGCGCGAACCTGCCCGCCCCGGTCCCTGCTGAGCTGCCAGAGCTGACCGAGCAGGCCCCTGACGCGTTCACCGGGGTGCATACGGTGCTGATGCACCTGCCGCGGTCCTTGGAGACGCTCACCGACTGGGCGTGGCTGATCCGCGAGCACGCGGCGGCCGACGTCGTCGTCTTGGCGGTGGGCCGGGACAAGCATATGAACCATTCCATGAACCAGGTGTTGGAGAAGCACTTCGAGGACGTCTCTGCCGGCCGTGGCCGGTCCAAGTCCCGGGTGCTCACCGCCCGGGCACCGCGCGACGGCGTGCCCAGCTCCGCGCCGCGGAAGAATACGCACAAGGTGTCGATCCCCGGGAAGGGCACCACCGAGCTGACCCTGTGCAGCCTGGGCGCGACCTACGGCGGGACCAAGCTGGACCCCGGCACCCGGCTGATGCTCGAGGCGGTGGAGGCCCACCCGGAGTTCCCCGGCGCGGAGTACGTGCTGGACTTCGGCTCCGGCAACGGCACGGTCAGCGCGTTCCTGACCCTGCGCCACCCGCAGCTGCACGTGGTCGCCACGGATCATTCGGCCTCCGCGGTGCAGTCCACCCAGCTCACCGCCGAGGCGAACGGGGTCGCGGACCGGGTGGAGACGGTCCGCGATGATGCGCTCTCCCGCTTCGAGTCCGGCTCCGCCGAGGTGATCCTGCTCAACCCGCCCTTCCATCAGGGCAACGCCGTGGACCCCGGCGCGGCGCACCGGCTGATCCGCGCCGCCGGCCGGGTGCTGGCCCCGGGCGGGCGGATCTACAGCGTGTGGAACTCGCACCTGAAGCACCGCAGCGTGCTCTCCAAGGAGGTCGGGCTCACCGAGCAGCTGGCCCGGGACGCACGGTTCACGGTGACGGTCTCCACCAAACGCTGAGGCCGCTGCCGCGGGCATCGGGCGCACGCGGAACGTTGCAGACGCAGAGAAGGCCGGTTCCACCCGAGGGTGGAACCGGCCTTCTTCGTCTCACTCAGGCGGGATCAGTGATCCGCCTGCGTGGTTCAGCTGTTTCCGGTGAGCTTCTCGCGCAGCGCAGCCAGCGCCTCGTCGGAGGCCAGCGTGCCGGCATCCTCGGAGGAGGTGTTCTGCGAGGAGGAGTAGTTCGACGGAGCAGGCTCAGACTTGCTGGAGCTGCTCGAGGAGCTGGAACCGACGGTCGCCTGTGCGGCGGCCTCGGCGTCGGCCTCGACTGCTGCCAGGACCTGCTTCTTGTGAGCTTCCCAACGCTCCTGGGCCTTGGCGTACTGAGCCTCCCAGGTGGAACGCTGCTCGTCGTAGCCTTCCATCCACTCGTTGGTCTCCGGGTCGAAGCCCTCGGGGTACTTGTAGTTGCCGGCGTCGTCGTACTCGGCGTCCATGCCGTAGACGGCCGGATCGAACTCGGCACCCTCGGGATCGACACCCTCGTTGGCCTGCTTCAGCGAGAGGCTGATGCGGCGGCGCTCGAGGTCGATGTCGATGACCTTCACGAAGAGCTCGTCATTGACGGAGACGACCTGCTCGGCGAGATCAACGTGGCGCACTGCCAGCTCGGAGATGTGCACCAGACCCTCGATGCCGTCTTCCACGCGGACGAATGCACCGAAGGGCACCAGCTTGGTGACCTTGCCGGGGACGACCTGGCCCAGCGCGTGCGTGCGGGCGAAGGTCTGCCACGGATCCTCCTGGGTGGCCTTCAGGGACAGCGAGACGCGCTCGCGATCCATGTCCACCTCGAGGACCTCCACGGTGACTTCCTGGCCGACCTCGACAACCTCGTTCGGGTGATCGATGTGCTTCCAGGAGAGCTCCGAGACGTGAACCAGACCGTCGACGCCGCCGAGATCCACGAACGCACCGAAGTTCACGATCGAGGAGACGGTGCCGGTGCGGACCTGGCCGCGCTCGAGCTTGTTCAGGAAGGAGGAGCGGACCTCGGACTGGGTCTGCTCCAGCCATGCACGGCGGGAGAGGACCACGTTGTTGCGGTTCTTGTCCAGCTCGATGATCTTGGCTTCGATCTCCTGGCCGATGTACGGCGCGAGATCGCGGACACGGCGCATCTCGACCAGCGATGCGGGCAGGAAGCCGCGCAGGCCGATGTCGAGGATGAGGCCGCCCTTGACGACCTCGATGACGGTGCCGGAGACGACGCCGTCCTCTTCCTTGATGCGCTCGATGTCGCCCCAGGCGCGCTCGTACTGTGCGCGCTTCTTGGAGAGGATCAGGCGGCCTTCTTTGTCCTCCTTGGTGAGGACCAGAGCCTCCACCAGATCGCCGACGGCGACGACCTCGTCCGGGTTCACATCATGCTTGATGGACAGCTCGCGGGACGGGATGACGCCTTCGGTCTTGTACCCGATGTCGAGGAGGACCTCATCGCGGTCGACCTTGACGATGGTGCCCTCAACGAGGTCTCCGTCGTTGAAGTACTTCATAGTCGCGTCTACCGCGGCGAGGAACTCTTCTGCGGTGCCGATGTCATTGACGGCGACCTGTGGGGCAGTGGTGGTGGGGGTCATGTAGTAGGGGCTCCGATATGGATTGTGGCTGGCTTGGTCAGTGCACGGGCTTGCCATGCAAGATGGCACTCTGGTGCACACAGTGCTGGACAGATGAACAGGGGAAGCTCGCCTGGTCCCGATTCCGGCGGTGACGCCGAAGGGCGGACCCTCGAGCATGATCTGCATCAGATGTCGGGGTCGACTCTGTGCGTAGAACGCGCTGGGTCAGTTTATACCGGTGATCCAACCCGAATCAACCGACGTCGCGGCCTGCAGGCTCGCTCAGAAATGCGTGGCACAGAAGGGCGGTGCCGAGAGGTCCATGATCCGAGAGATCCGCTCCACGTCTGCCGCGGTGGTCTCGCCGAGCCGCCGGGCGGCGTGCAGCGTGCGCACCGAGACGTCGCCCAGGTAGAGCGAGCCCAGGGTTTCCACGCTGACCTGGAGCGTCGGCAGTTCCGCTGAGTGATCCTCGGCGGTGGACCCGGCTGCTGGGGCGACCGGTGCGTCAGCCGCAGCGGCGCGGGTGACAGTAGCGGCGCCGTCGTCGACCTGGACCGTGAAGCTGCCACCGGTGATGCCCATGGCGTCCTCAACGTCGAGCCGGAAGGCGCCGTCGACGTTCCAGGCGCGACCTTCCAGGGCCTTCACCACGTCGAGGATCCGGACCCAGAGCAGGTCGCGGAGCCCGGTGACCTTGTAGCTGCGCGGGTTCACCAGCGCGTGTTGCAGCGGGTCAGCCAGCGGTGCGGTGCGCATGGTGGCCCGGCGGACGATGTCGAGCCCGGCGATGTAGTCCCACAGTGCCAGGTGGCTCTGGTCGTCGGCGGCGATCAGGTCGCCGATGCGGATGGTGCTGGGCTCGGTCTCCCAGCCTTCGTGCCGGTAGGTCACGTAGCCGCCGATGCTGCCGTCCTCGCGGACGTGGACGGCGGCGCGGAGCTTGCGGTTCCAGGAGCTGAGGTCCTCGGGGTTCCAGCGCGCTGTGGCGGCCTTCTGGTAAGTCTGCTGCCGGCCGATGGAGCCGCGGGTGCGGTGGTGGAAGGCTTCGAAGCTGGTACCGATGACCTCGTCGAGCTTGACCGGGTCTGCGGAGATGACCCGTCCGGCCGGCTCGCGGCGCAGCGCGAAGCCCTGGCCGTGGCCTTCTCCGAGGTCCACCTGGATGTTGGCCTCGCGGGTGGCGCAGCCGAAGCCGAATCGGCCGTAGATGCCACCCTCGGACACGGTGAGCGCGGCCACGGGCACGCCGTCCTCCACCGCGCGAGCCAGCGCGGAGGTCATCATGTGCTTGAGGATGCCACGGCGGCGGAAGCTCGGGCTCACCGTGACCACGGTGATCAGCCGGGCGTCGATCGGGCCGTCCGGCCCCCCGGCGTTGAGCGTCTTGTCGTAGTCGAGGAACGTACCGACCGGATGGTCGGCGTCGAACCCGACCTGCGTATGGGCGCTGCCCCAGGCTGCCTCGGCGGCGTCGTCCCGGTCCACGTAGACCGCAGTGATGGTCTGCTCGTCCTTGATCAGGACCTGTCCGATGTGGTTGATCTGCTCGTCGCTGAGCCAGGGCTCATAGAACCCCTGCTCGGCGGTCCGAATGAAGGCCGCGATCTTCGCGTTCACCGTTTTGCCGTCCGGGTTCATGGACACGGGGAAGGTCTCGCTGCGCAGGCCTGCGGCGAGCGGGGCGATCTCGGGCTTCTGGGGTGCGTGTTGGTCTGCCACGATCCACAACATTATCGCTCCGGTGGTGCGGGGGCCAGACGAGAGTCGGGACAGGACCGGCAGGGATTTCATTGACAAGCGTCGATCTATCTCCCCATACTCAATATCGACAGCCATCAATCTTCCAGATGGCCGCTACCCGCCGCCGCGGACGCCTTCTGCTCCACACACCTGCTGACCCGCACACCTGGAGGGACCAGACCATGAGCACACCATCCCCCGCCGAGGACGCCACCGGCGCACATGAACACGTCCTGCACCGGATCAGTGAGGAACTCGCCGCGACGTACAGCGGGGGGTTCGCCGCCGAGACGATCGAGCGCTACGTCTTCGAGTCCTATGCGGCTCTGGCCCGCACGGCCAAGATCAAGACTTACCTCCCGATCCTCACCCGCCGCTTTGCGCAGGACCGCCTCAGCGCCCTGGCCCACGCCCAGGGCAAACAGCCCAGCGGGACCCCGGAGGTCCTGTTCGTCTGCGTGCAGAACGCTGGACGTTCCCAAATGGCAGCGGCACTGCTCAAGGACCTCGCCCAGGGCGCGATCAACGTCCGTTCCGCGGGGTCGATGCCCGCCGAGCACCTCGACGCGAACGTGGTCACCGCCATGGAGGAGATCGGCATCAGCCTTGAGGAGCAGTTCCCGAAACCCCTCACCGACGACGTCGTCCAGGCCGCCGACGTGGTCATCACCATGGGCTGCGGCGACACCTGCCCGATCTACCCCGGAAAGCGGTACGAGGACTGGAACATCAGCGACCCTGCGGCGCTGGACCTCGAAGGTGTCCGCAGCGTGCGCGAGGTCCTGCGGAGCCGGGTCCAGGAACTCGCCGCCTGAGGCGCTTAGACGGTGAGGCGCTGAGGCACTCACGCACTCAGGCTCGGAATCGTCAGGACTCAGCGGCGTCAGTGCTGCCGGGTGAAGAAAGGGATGCTCAGCGGGTACCGGTAGGGGCGACGGTTGAAGGCCGCGATGGCGCCGCGGATCGCGAAGATCAATGCCAGGAGCATCAACAGAGCGGTGAGCAGCCACACCACAAGGAAGACCATCGGGTCGATGAACACGAGCACCGCTCCGACAAAGACAAGAGGCACCCCTATGACGATGAAGGTGAGGTGCCAGTTCAGAGTGGCCCGCCCGTGATCATCCAACATCCGGCTGCGCGAGCGGAAGACCAGCCAGAGCACCAGCGGACCGAGGAACCATGCGATGAAGCCACCGAGATGGATCCCGACGCCCCACCCCTGCTCCTCCCCTTCGGTCATGGGTTGCGGTGCCGGGGCTGGCGCAGTCGAGTAGTCCACAGTCACTCCAGAATGTTCAGGATCTTTTAGTTCCCCAAGGACACTAACAGGGACCCACATCCCAGAGACAGGGAGCTGCTTGTCAGAGCGGGGTCAGAGACCGGGAAGCTCAGCATGTGCCGGAACATGCAGCAGCGACTGCCGCTCCCCATTGGCGAGCCGCCCCAGACGCCGGAGCCCGGCCCACATGGTGGCCTGATTGGCGGTGACGATGGGCTTGCCCAGTTGAGCCTCCAACGGTGCGATGAGGTCATAAGTGGGCAGATTGGTGCAGCTGACCACGATCGCCTCAGCCTCGGGCGCATCGGCCTGCCGGATCAGCTCCGCCGTCTGGGCGTAGGGCACCTCCCAGATCCGCTGGTCGAGCCCCAGCGCGGCATGACCGGCCATGGTGACGCCGTACTCGTTGAGGAAGGATCCCAGCAGGAGCGAAAGCGCCGAGGTGTAGGGCGTCGCGATCGAGACATGACGAATTCCGAGGACCCCAAGAGCTTCCACGATCGCGCCAGAGGTGGTCACCGCGTCTCGCGAACCGGCAGCAGTCATCGCGCGGACAAGCTCTTCCTGCCCTGCCCGGCCATGCACAAAGCTCCCCGAGGCGCAGGCATAGAGCACGGCTTCCGCACGACCGGCGGTGACGCTGCGGACGCCCTCGGCGACTACCCGCGTCTGCGCCACTTCCCGGGCGAACTCCACGGTGACCACGTCGTCGAAGAACGGGGTCCGGGTGACCAGCAGGTCGACGTCGTTCGGCAGCCAGCGCCACAGCTCGGCGTCAAGCTCCATATCGAAGGGCACGACGACACCGAGCGCCCGGCGGGCCGGTGCATGGGGCAGGACTCCCTGAGCCTCCGGTGTCATCTCTGCTCCTCCGAACTCTGGGGCGGTTGGGTGTGGCAAGCCTGGGCGCGTGCCGTGGCCGGGATTCTCAGACCGTCTCGGCGCGGTCGAAGCTGAGCGTCTCCCCGCGAGCGCCGCCCATCCAGATGTCCTGACACGCTTCGGCCAGCTCGACGAGACCCTCCTCGACCGTGGCGAAGACATTCCCGGGCACCCAGCCGACGTCGCCGTTGATCAGCAGGTTGTTGCGTCCGTAGAAGACGGCAAGATCGATCAGCAACCGGTTCTCACCGGTGCCTGCAGACGCGTCATACCCATAGGCGGGGTTCTCCAGGACACCATCGAAGGTGAAATAGCACAGGTCCCCCGGGATCGGTGTGACCGTCTGATTCTCCGGGCCGGGCTCCTCTGCGGCGAAGGCTGGGAAGAGTGCGTAGATCTCATTGCGCGCGAACTTGCCGTGGAAGACCTGTCCGGACTGGGGCAGGGCCCGCCACACGGCCTCGGCGGTGCGCGGGGCTTCGTTGTCGAGCAGGCGAGCGCGGGCCGTGACGCCGCGCCTGCCCAAGGTGATGGTGAGGTATCGAGTCATCAAGAGCCTCCATCCGAAGCGAGTGCGGTCACCGTGCGCGCGCTCTATGATTGTCGACAATCTACCGGTAGTTTCTCTGAAAGGCACGCACCCCACCTCGGGCGATGTTCCGCAGGCAGGGGGTACAGGCACCGACCGCAGGCACCGACCGCATCATGAGAGGGCCCCACGATGCACACCCTCGCCATCCTCTACCCGGGTTACAGCGCGGAGGACGAGTTCCCCGCTCTTGAGAGGCTCATTCCGGACGTCTCCTTCCCCGTGATCCACACCTGGGAGGGCAGCACGGAGCACGACGTCGACGCCTTGCTGGCCCTGGGTTCGCGGGAGAATCTGGTGCCCGCCGCAGAGCAGGCTCGCGAGCTCTCCCCCGACGCAGCCATCTGGGCGTGCACCTCGGGCAGCTTCGTCTATGGCCAGGACGGATCCCGGGACCAGGCCGGATGGATCAAGGATGCCGTCGGTGTCCCCTCCTCCTCCACCTCACTGGCCTTCGCGGCAGCGGTGCACCATCTGGAACTGAGTCAGGTTGCCGTGGCTGCGACCTACCCACGGGAGGTCGCCGGGTACTTCGTCCGGTTCCTCCAGCAGAACGGGATCACGGTGACCGCGCTGTCCAGCTACGGGGTACCCAGCGGTGAGGACGCCGGCCGGTTGGACGCCGCATGGGTGTTGGACACCGCTCGCGCCGCAGATCTGACCGGGGCGCAGTGTCTGCTGATCCCGGACACCGCGCTGCACACGATCGCTGTGCTCCCCCAGCTCGAGGACGCCCTGGGCGTCCCGGTGCTCACGGCCAATCAGGTCACCGCCTGGCACGGGCTCCGCCTGGCCGGCCACCCGGCGCGCGCGAAGCGGCTCGGGGCACTGTTCGATCGCTGATTATGCCGCACAGCGGGCCGGCAGGACCTGAGGCCCTCATCCAACGAGCGGCCCCCTGGCGACTCAGGACGGTTCGTGCCGCGGGTCCTGAAGTGGAGCATTCTGGCGCGGGCGCCGATCCTGGGCGGCGCTGGGCTGCTGGGCCAGATGGTGATCCGGGTGCTGGTGCTGGTGCTGGTGCTGGACCGAGCGCTTGCCCGCGTCCTGGGCCGCAGCGTGGTGGTGGATCTGGTGGTCCACCGCATCGCGCACCTGGCCCTGGCCTTCGGTGAGCCTGCGGCGGTTCAGCGCCTTGGCGACAATGCTCTTCTCGCCGAAGAACCCGTGACCGGTGGCAGCGGCGGCAATCGCCACCGCCAGGTATCCGATGATGACCCCGACGATGTCATCGACGATGTAATGCCAGCCGAAGTACAACGTCGCGAGCACCGTCAGCCCGAAGAACGTCCAGGCGAAGATCCGCACGCCGAGGTGCTGTCCGGTGCGCTGCATGAAGTAGGCCGCGGCGAAGGTGATCGAGGTGTGCAGCGAGGCGAAGGCGGCGACGCCGTGGATCACCTCGCTGGACTCGGGGTTGGAGAGGAACTGCAAGCGGTTGTTCAACAGGGCATCCTGCAGACCAGCCACGGTGGTGTCGGGGAGGCTGGCGTAGAGGTCCGGGCGGGCGTAGATCGGGCCCAGCGCCGGATAGAGGTAGTAGCTCGCGGTCCCGATGACCCAGTTCAGGCTCAGCGTGGTGGCGTACCAGGCGCCCACCGCAAGGTTGCGGTTGAGCACCAGAAAGATCCCCAGGGTGATGGGGATCAGCGGCAGGTAGGCCATGTAGACGAAGGAGAGCACCTGGGCGGTGAAGTCGACGCCGAACATGTCGTGGAGCACGATCGCAGGATCCACACCCCCGAACATCCACTTGTCCAGCTCCAGGAGCTCCTGGTCGAACAGGACGCCGTCGCGGTGGACCGGCAGGACGTTCTTGAGGTTCCGGTACCCGACGTAGCAGACGTAGAACGTGGCCAAGCCGGTTGCGATGTAGAGGAGTCGCCGAAGGCTCCATTCGTAACGCAGCACGTCGACGACGCCGGGGCCGATGTTCTTCCAGCCGGAGCGTCGAACTGCGGCGGGCACCAGTCCCACGGCGAAGAGCAGCAGCCCCAGCAGCGGCAGCCGCACCCAGGCGGGGCCGAGGAATCCATCGGGGTCTCGCAGCGCCACATCCACGGACACCGAGGCGATCACCGAGATGGCCCCGATGACCAGGGACACGCTCACCCCGAGGGTGTACGGCCAGGATTTCAGCCAGCTCAGCCAGCGGGCACTTCTGGGATGTTCATCTTGCGTTTGACTACTCGACATCGGCACCACACCTGGGAGAACTAGGATCAGAGCGACATACGCACTGACAACGACAACGCCCCGCCGAGAGCGAGGCCATCACCGCGCGTCGGATTCATTCCGACGCCGACGTGGTCCGGTCCGCCTGGTCGTTGCGCGAATTGCGGGCAAAAGAATTCTATAAAGCGGGGACAATATCACTTGCGTGACCCCTTCACCATACGCCCGCAGCCCGGCATTGAACGGTTTCAACGCGAAAAGCCACGTGATCAGACCGGCGAGCAGGATGCAGCTCAGCACCATGACCCACGACGGAACGTGGTCCAAGCTCTGACCCAACGGGGGGTTCAGCGCCCGGATGACGAAACCGTGCAAAAGGTAGACGGCCAGTGAATGGCGTCCCACGGTGCCCAGATATCCCGGCTTGTTCGACACGAAGGAGCAGAACGCCACGGTGCTCAGCGCGGCGCTCAGCCCGACGATCGCGCGCGCGGCGGCTCCCTCCGGCACGGGGACCTCATGCCATTCAAAGTTCCGGACGCCGTAGAACCAGATCTTGTCGGTGTCATTGAGGTAGAACAGCAGCATCGGCAACGCTGCCGCGAGCGCGAGCCCGGCCT
Source organism: Nesterenkonia sandarakina (assembly GCF_013410215.1). NCBI lineage: Bacteria > Bacillati > Actinomycetota > Actinomycetes > Micrococcales > Micrococcaceae > Nesterenkonia > Nesterenkonia sandarakina. The sequence goes on along the minus strand of NZ_JACCFQ010000001.1, from coordinate 2,132,962 downwards.
TCTGGGGGTTCGTTCGGTCACCGGCCCAGCTCAGGATCCGCGAGCCGTAGAGCTTCCCGACGACGAAGAACGGCCAGAACACCAGGGTCCGCGACAACGAGAGCTCATAGTCGTAGGTGGGGATGATCCCGCCGAACAGGGCCGCGAGCAGCGAGATGCCCAGCAGGGCTCGCGGGAACCGCTCGATCAGCGGGGTGCTGAGGGTCCACCACACCATGGCGAGCAGGAACCAGGTGATCCAGTACGGCACCAGCGGGTCGAAGTCCGGGTTGAGTCCCAACAGGCTCATCCACCCGTAGTAGAGCGGCAGGGCGGTGGCCAGGAGCACCAGGAAGAACGTGACCCGCTGCGGCAGCCGGTCCGACTTCGCTGTGATGCCCGCCAGGAAGACGAAGGCCGGCATGTGGAAGGAGTAGATGACGGTCTGGAACACGCGCAACAGTGCGTCGTCCCACGGGGTGACCGCTGCGAACAGGTGCCCCAGGACGACGAGGTAGACGAGCGCGCCCTTCGCGCGATCGAGTCGGTGATTTCGCTGACCCACGCGCTCACCCTAGGCAGGGTTAGTCGGCGCAGACCCGATGTGAGCTGGATGAGCCCTGGGGGTTGGCCTGATTCTCAGCGGCTCAGCTCAGTGCGCGGCCTCGTGCCAGGAGGAGCCCACGCCCACGTGGACGTCCAGCGGGACGTCGAGCTCGGCGGCGGACCCCATATGGGTGGTCACCAGCTTCTCCAGGGCGTCGCGCTCCCCTGCGGCCACCTCGAAGATGAGCTCATCGTGGACCTGCAGCAGCAGCCGGGACTCCAGGCCCTCGGCGCGCAGCGCGGAGTCCACGCCGATCATCGCCTGCTTGATGATGTCCGCTGCGGAGCCCTGGATCGGGGCGTTGAGCGCGGCGCGTTCCGCCATCTGGCGCAGCTGCCGGTTCTCGCTGGAGAGATCTGGCAGGTAGCGGCGTCGCCCGAAGATCGTGGAGGTGAACCCGTCCTGTTTGGCCTGGGTGACCACCTCGCGCAGATAGTCACGGACCCCGCCGAAGCGTTCGAAGTACTCGTTCATCAGGTTCCGAGCCTCATCGACCCCGATGCCGAGCTGCTTGGAGAGACCGAAGCTGGAGAGCCCGTAGGCCAGCCCGTAGCTCATCGCCTTGACCTTGGAGCGCTGCTCCGGGGTGATCTCGCTGGCCTCGACCCCGAACACCCGGGAGCCCACAAAGTTGTGCAGGTCCTCCCCGGCCCGGAAGGCCTCGATCAGGGCCTGGTCTCCGGAGAGGTGCGCCATGATGCGCATCTCGATCTGGGAGTAGTCCGCGGTGAGCAGGGTCTCGTAGCCGGGACCCACCACAAAGGCGTCGCGGATCTTGCGCCCGGCCGCGGTGCGCACCGGGATGTTCTGCAGGTTCGGGTTCAGCGAGGAGAGCCGTCCGGTGGCCGCCACGGTCTGCGCGTAGGTGGTGTGGATCCGACCGTCCCCATTCACGGCCTCCATCAGTCCGGTGACGGTCTGGCGCAGCTTCGTGGAGTCCCGGTGGTTCATCAGGTGCACCAGGAAGTCGTTCTGGGTCTTGATCAGCAGCGCCTGCAGGGTCTCCACATCGGTGGAGTAGCCGGTCTTGTTCTTCTTCACCCCGGCGGTGGGCAGCTCGAGCTCCTCGAAGAGCACCGTCTGCAGCTGCTTCGGCGAGCCCAGCTTCACCTCGTGTCCGACCACTGCGTAGGCCTCCTGTGCGGAGGCCTCGATGGCGGCGGCGAACTCCGCGTCCAGTGAATCCAGCTTCTCCGGGCTCACCGCGATCCCGGTGAGTTCCATCTGCAGCAGGATCTCGGCCAGCGGGATCTCCATCTCGCGCAGCAGCTTCTCCCCGTTGCGCTCCACCAGCTGCTCCCCCAGCGCCTGGGAGAGCTGATGCAGCAGCATCCCATGCAGCGCGGCGGCGTCCAGGTCCTCGGCGGTGACCCCGGTCAGCAGGTCCTGGGAGGAGAACAGGTCCGGGCCCTGCGAAGAAGAGGCCTCGGCGTCGTCCTGGTCATGGCAGCCGAGGTAGGAGGCCGGGTCAGTGGAGGCACCCAGGTACTGCGTGACCAGCTCGGTGAAGGCGAAGTTCCGCCGGTCCGGCTGGATCAGGTAGCCCGAGATCAGGGTGTCCTCCACGGCGCCGCGCAGGTGCAGCCCACGCCAGGCCAGCCGCTTGCCGGCGTCCTTGATGTCGTGGACCAGCTTCGGCGCGGCCGGGTCACCCAGCCATTCCGCCAGCACCGCGTCGGCGGCCGAGTCGAGGGAGGTCAGCGAGAGCGCCAGCGCCGGGACGCCGGTCGGCTCGGCGGCGGGATTCGCGGCGTCGTCGTCGTTGTCCTTCTCAGCAGCGGCCTCAGCGGCTTCGGTGAGGTCACCGGAGGCTGAGGGCACCAGCACGACGGCGAGGGCCTCGGCCACCCGGGCGGCCTCATCCCGCTTAGGCTTGGTGGTCAGCGATTCGCCGCTGCGGTCCAGGCAGACCGCGATCGCCATCGGCGCGCCGGCGTGAGCCTTGAGGAACTCGGAGAGCTTCTCGGCATCTTCGGTCACGGTGACCTCGGGCAGCGCCTCGGTGGGAGTGGGGGCGACCACGGTCTCAGGGAAGCGCGCGGCGAAGGTCTCGAAGAGCCGCTCGCGGATCTGGTTGAACTGCAGCGCGTCGAAGAGCGGGTCCAGCACCTCCCGGTCCGGGACCTGGAGTTCGGCGTCCTCCAGGGTCACCGGCAGATCCAGGTCACGCAGCAGCAGGTTCAGCTCCAGGTTGCGCTCGACGTCGGCCAGCGCCTCCCGCAGGTTCTCTCCGGCCTTGCCGCTGATCCGATCCGCGTTCTCGATGATCCCGCGGGTGGAGCCGTACTCGGTGATCCATTTCGCGGCCGTCTTCGGGCCGACCTTGGGCACACCGGGCAGGTTGTCCGCGGACTCCCCCACCAGCGCGGCGAGGTCCGGGTACTTCAACGGCGGGACCAGGTACTTCTCCTCCACCGCGGCCGGATCCAGCATCGCCACCTTGGAGAGACCGGAGGTGGGGTACATCAAGGTGGTGCGCTCGGTGACCAGCTGCAGGGTGTCCCGGTCTCCGGAGACGATCAGGGTCTCCCAGCCGGCCGTGTCCGCCTTGGTGGCGTAGGTGGCGACGATGTCATCAGCCTCGTAGCCCTCGGAGGTCACCACGGCGATGTTCATGCCCTCAGCGACCTGCTTGATCAGGTCGATCTGGCCGCGGAACTCCTCGGGAGTCTTCGCGCGGCCGCCCTTGTACTCGGCATAGGAGGTGTGTCGGAACGTCGGGGTGTCCAGGTCGAAGGCCAGGATCACGTGGGTGGGGAGCTCCTCACGGATCAGCTTGAGCAGCATGTTCGTGAAGCCGTGCACCGCGTTGGTGTACTGGCCGGAATCCGTCAGGAAGCTCTCGGTGGGCAGGGCGTAGAACGCCCGGAACGCCATGGAGTGACCGTCGATGACCAGGAGTTTATTTGGGCTAGAAGACACGAGCCCCAGCCTATCGCGCGCCCCGGGTTCGCCCCAGACCTGCCCCGCCGCCGGGGCTGCCGCTGGGTCAGCCTTGGGCCGGGGGTAAGGCGGGGCTGTCGGCGCTGCCGCTGGGTCCGCAACATCTAAGCTGGTCCCCATGACTTCTCAGCATGATGCCCTCAACCACGTCACTGCCGCTCAGGCTCCCGCCGGGCCCACCCCGTTCCCCACCGATGAGGAGCGCCTCGCCCTGATGGAGGCCGCCGGGATCCCCAAGGAGTACCAGCAGTGGACCGGCCCGCACGGGGTCACCCCGCTGGGCGTGAAGATGGGGCTGCGCTATGTGGAGATGCACCCGGACAAGATGGTCGCGACCCTCCCGGTGGCGGGCAACGAGCAGAACATGGGCCTCTTCCACGGCGGCGCGCATATGGTGCTCGCCGAGACCCTGGGCTCGATCGCCGCGATCCTGCACGCCCGGGTCAACCTGGGCGTGGACAACGCGGTGGTGGGCACCGAGCTCGGCGCCACCCACCACCGCTCGGTCACCGAGGGCCTGGTCACCGCGACCTGCACCCCGATCAACCTGGGCCGCCAGCTGACCAGCCACGAGATCGTGATGACCGACGACGCCGGCCGCCGGCTCTCGACCGCCCGAATGACGAACATGATCCTGCCCAACCGGGGCTGATCGGCGGTTCCCGGGCGCCTCTGAGCGAAGCCGTCTCGGCATTCAGCTATCCGTCGCACTCCTATGCGATGTCCCATGGCTATGGGCGTGCATAGGGATGGGACATCGCATAGGGATGCGATAGAGCGGTCAGGGGAGAGAAAACGCAGCCTGGACCAGGGGGAGAATCTTCGCGTGATGCCGCATTCCCGGGCGGATCGATGAGCTGGGCAACTTTTTTTGAGATTTCCCCATCCAATCCTGATTCGGCTCCGAACACGGTGTGCGTGGCGTGATCGAGACCACGCTTAAAAGACTTAAGAACACATCACCTTGACGAGGAGTCCACACATGCGTACCTCCAAATTCTTCGCTGTCCCGACCCTGGCCCTGGGAGCGATGCTCCTGAGCGCTGGCCCCGCAATGGCCCACTCCGGCCACGGCCCCGAGACCGACGGCGCCACCACCGCCGATTCCAGCCAGTCCTGGTCCTTCCAGACCAGCCTGGACCCGCTGAACAACTCCGGCACCGTCGGTGACGTGCTCATCGAGGGCCAGGGCAACCAGGCCACCGTCTACATGACCGTCGACGGAGCAGCCGAGACCTTCATGGATGGCCCCTTCCCCCACGCTCAGCACATCCACTTCGGCGCCCAGGGCCTGTGCCCGCCAGCCGATGCTGATCAGAACGGCGACGGCGCAGTCAACGTCGAAGAAGGCGCACCCTTCTACGGCGGCATCGGCTCCTCGCTGACCATCGAGGGTGACACCTCGGCCGATTCGGCCCTGGCCGTGGAGCGCTTCCCCGGTGGGTCCAGCTACACCTACGAGCGCAGCCTGGAGATCCCCGATGACGTGCTGGCCTCCATCGTTGATGGCACCGGCGTCGTCGTGGTCCACGGCGTCGATCCCACGGTCCTGACCGAGGAAGCCGCGAACGCACCGTCTGAGCTTGATGAGTCGCTGCCGCTGGCCGCGACCCTGCCCGCAGCCTGTGGCACGCTGACCGCCTCGCAGATGGACGGCATGCCCGAAGGTGGCGCTGACACCGGCGTGGCCGCTGGCTCCGAAGGTGCCGGCATGGCCCTGGCCGCAGGCGGCGGAGCCCTGGCACTGGGCGCGATCGGTGCCGGTGCCTACATCATGCGCAAGCGCCCCACCGAGTCCTGAACCGGACTCCCCGAGCCCTCGCTCATCGGTGATGACGTCAGAGATCTGACGCTGAAGCCATGAGTCAGACAGCCAAGTCAGCGGCTCTGCAGAACCTCGCTGGTTCTGCAGAGCCGCTCTTGGCTCTACGTCCCCGCGCTAAAGTATCTTTCACGGGGACTGTAGATTGTGAGGACCTCCACTTCCGGGCGGAAAGTGGCAGGTTGAATGAGATTGTTGCCGCCCAGAACGTCCACTCTGAAAGGGAGCATCGATGCCTCCGCTCCGCAGCGAACATCGCACACTCATCCCGGCAGTGCCAGGCAGCCCCCGTCGCGGCGGCGTCGTCGCCATCACCGCGGCACTGATGCTGGCTCTCTCGGCATGCTCCCCCGGTCAGGACGGCGAGGCCGGGGCAAGTGAAGAGACCGCTCCCGCAGCTGTTGAAACACAAGCCGGCGCTCCGGACCCCAGCGAAGGTGCCAGGACCGAGGACGACGCCCCAGCCGAGGCTTCTCCTTCTGACGCGCAGGACTCCTCCGATTCGGAGGATGCCGGTGAAGATGCAGCCGAGGAGGACTCGGAGGCCGAGTCCGAGACGGGCACCGACGCCGAGAGCGCCGATGAGCCAGCCGAGAGCGCGGCCACCCCGCCGGTCTCCTTCGAGATCCCCGCCATAGGCGCCGGCTCAGAGCTGCTCCACCTGGGCCTTCGAGAGGACAACACACTGGAGGTCCCACCCGGCGATCCCGGCTCCCCGGCCAGCTGGTACACCGGGTCACCGGCCCCTGGCGAGCAGGGACCCGCCGTGCTGTTGGGCCACGTCGATGACTCCCTCGGCCAGCCCGGAGTCTTCGCGGACCTGCCAGATCTTGTCGAAGGAGATGAGATCACCGTGGAACAGGAAGACGGCAGCACCGCCACCTTCGAAGTCACCAAGGCCGAGCAGTACGGGAAGAACACCTTCCCCACCCTCGAGGTCTACGGCAACACCGAGGATGAAGAGCTCCGGCTGATCACCTGCGACGGATACAACCAGGCCACCGGGGAGTACGAAGACAACTACGTGGTCTACGCGACCCTCGTCGGCTGACAGGGGTCCACCCGGCCGGAGAACCCGGTGAGATCTGGCCGGTCGAAACGCAACAATGGGGTCCTGAACGACGACTCTGCGTCCCCGATCCTCACGCGCGTACTGCCAAAGTACCCCGGGCGTTCATGTAAAACCGATTCTTTCTTATTATTTTCTTCGAGCAACTTTAATAGTATGGTGAGACAGGCGTCACTCGCAGGTTCGAGTGAACGTCTCGTTCCTGCAATGAGGAGTTATTCAACATGCGTAAGTCAAAGTTCTTTGCTGTCCCGACCCTGGCCCTGGGAGCGATGCTCCTGAGCGCTGGCCCTGCAATGGCCCACTCCGGCCACGGCCCCGAGACCGACGGCGCCACCACCGCCGATTCCAGCCAGTCCTGGTCCTTCCAGACCAGCCTGGACCCGCTGAACAACTCCGGCACCGTCGGTGACGTGCTCATCGAGGGCCAGGGCAACCAGGCCACCGTCTACATGACCGTCGACGGAGCAGCCGAGACCTTCATGGATGGCCCCTTCCCCCACGCTCAGCACATCCACTTCGGCGCCCAGGGCCTGTGCCCGCCAGCCGATGCTGATCAGAACGGCGACGGCGCAGTCAACGTCGAAGAAGGCGCACCCTTCTACGGCGGCATCGGCTCCTCGCTGACCATCGAGGGTGACACCTCGGCCGATTCGGCCCTGGCCGTGGAGCGCTTCCCCGGTGGGTCCAGCTACACCTACGAGCGCAGCCTGGAGATCCCCGATGACGTGCTGGCCTCCATCGTTGATGGCACCGGCGTCGTCGTGGTCCACGGCGTCGATCCCACGGTCCTGACCGAGGAAGCCGCGAACGCACCGTCTGAGCTTGATGAGTCGCTGCCGCTGGCCGCGACCCTGCCCGCAGCCTGTGGCACGCTGACCGCCTCGCAGATGGACGGCATGCCCGAAGGTGGCGCTGACACCGGCGTGGCCGCTGGCTCCGAAGGTGCCGGCATGGCCCTGGCCGCAGGCGGCGGAGCCCTGGCACTGGGCGCGATCGGTGCCGGTGCCTACATCATGCGCAAGCGCCCCACCGAGTCCTGAGCCCGGCGGCGTAGGCCTCTGACCTCGCAGGACGGGCGCGCTAGTCCCGAACTGACCTAGGCTGGAGACCGTAAGCACAGTAGTGGCCCCGCGGAACCCATGCATCCAGCATGCGTTCTGCGGGGCCATCGCTGTATCACGCGCCGGCCTCACACCAGCCGGCAAGCCTTCCACCGGCGAGCCTCCAGCGGCCAGCCGCCACCAGCCATCCGGCACCAGCCACCAGCACACGCTCGACACGACAGGTCACCCGCCATGCCTCACCCGACGTTCTTCAGCTGGCACCACGAGCTGGATCATCTCAGGTCCTCCGTGGTCTGCAGCACCCCGCACCTCGAGGATGCCCACAAGACCTGGATCTCCGCCCCGGCCTGGCAGATGGTCACACCCGGAGGTGAGGCCGCGACCGAGGCCCTGATCCTCAGCGGCCTGAAGCACACCGCGGTCACAGCTGTGCTGATCGGGCCAGAGACGGCGGGCAGGCGGTGGGTGCAGCACGAGATCAATTCGAGCCTGAAGCGCGGGAACGGCCTGTTCGGGATCTACCTGCACAACATTGAAGATGAATTCGGCAGCACGGTGCCCAAGGGGGCCAACCCGCTGCCACCGGGCTACCCCACCTATGACTGGGTCCTCGAAGACGGATTCAGCAACCTCGGCCACTGGGTGGACGCCGCATACTTCGCGCCCTGAGCAGGGTCACCGCCGGGAGGCGCGGGAGAGCAGCACGGCCAGGGCGTCCTCGATCGCCGCGGCGTGCTTCTCCGCGGTATAGCGTTCCCGTACGACGCCGAGGCTCGCCTCCCCCAGCTGCCTCAGCTGCGCCGGAGCCGCCAGCAGCTCGGTGAGCACCCTGCGCAGCGAACCGGCGTCGCCGGTCTGGTAGTACCGGCCGGTCACGCCCTCGATCACGGCCTCGATCTCGGGACTGGAATCGGGATCGCCGTCCTCGGCGAGCACCGGGACCCCGAAGCTCATCGCCTGGGTCACGTTCAGCCCGGCACCTCCCACGGAGACCGCGAGATCAGCCCGGGCGTAGAGCCCACGCAGCTGCTCATAGTCGTACACCGCGCCGAGGAACTGCGCGTCCACGCCGTGATCGGCGAACACCTGCTCCAACCGGGGGCGCTCGGCACCCTCCCCCACGATGAGCACTTTGGGCCGTGCCGCATCGGGCATCTCCCCCAGGGCCTCAGCGAGCAGGTCCAGACGGTGCCGGGTGGTCAGCCGGGAGCTGTAGATGATCGTGCCAGCTGAGCCGGCGTCGTCGTCGGGAGTTTCACCGTTCTCAGGTATCGCAGATTCCCGCGCCAGGCAGGTCAGGGCCTCGGGGTAGATGCTGTTGTAGATGACCTGGATCTTCTCGGCGGGGACCCCGTAGGAGCTGCCGAGCTCGCGGGCGCGGTCGCCATAGACCAGCAGCCCGTCGGTGAGCCGGTAGAAGGCCAGCCGGACCTGACGCTTGAGCCCCGCCTCGGGGCGTTTCCAGCCGTGGCCCCACATGATCAGGGTGCGCCCACGCAGAGCGGCCACCGCGCAGGCGACCCAGGCGGAGAGCGTCGGGATGCGTCCGGCGATCACGTAGGCGTCATGCTCACCGGCCCAGATCTCTCGGACCTGCCCGTGTTCCCACCAGAACTCGCGGATCGCGGAGAACCGCAGCGGGCGCACCTTCGCGAGGACCTCCTCGGCAGCGGAGTGGATCGTGTCCGCAGCGGTGGCCTCGGAGTTCTTGAACCGCCCCACCAGGTCGAAGTCATAGCGCGTGGAGTCCAGCAGGCGGCGCAGCAGCGGCTCACGGTAGTGCGCCACGGTCGGCTGGACCACGAAATACACCCGGGGACGCGCCATGGGTTCCTCTCCCTTATGAGCCGGTACGGCAGCAGGTACAGAAAAAGCCCCTCCTGCTGTGAACGGGAGAGGCTGACTGTGATTGGAGGGGATGACGGGAATCGAACCCGCATCGTTGGTTTGGAAGACCAAAGCTTTACCACTAAGCTACATCCCCGAAAACGAGCGGATTTCTGGTCTTTTCAGACCGGTTCTCCGCCGCAACGAGACTTTACTCTAGCAAGCCGGACTGCCTCCTCCAAACCCAACACGCCCCGGGATAGTGTCGAGGGGTGAAACTCCCTGACGACGCCTCCCGCGCAGCCGAAGCACCGCCCGAAACCAGCACCCCCAGCACCCCGGCAGCCCCCGGCTCCGTCTCCGAGCTCACGACGGCGGCGCAGCACGCCGCGCAGGCCCACGAACTCGCCGCCCAGGAACTCTCCAGCTCAGCCCACCACGACCAGCTCTGGGGGCCCCTGGAGCGGGCCCACCGGGAGCGCGCGGCCGATCTCCGCGGCCGCGCCGAGGCGGGGGTCGAGCACCCTGCCGAAGGGAGCGTGCCGTCTGGTGCGGGGGACGCGACGTCATCCGCACCGCTGGCCGCACCCCTCGCCGCGCCACTGGCCGCCCGGTCTGTCCAGGACGCACTCGCCGGGGCGCGCGCCGCCGCCGCGCAGCTGCCCGCCACCGAACCGGGGATCTCCCGGCCCACCCTGGACCTGCGGATCGGCATCATCTGCGACCGGTTCCTCTTCGACACGTATTCCGGGGCGGCGCACCTGATCCCGATCACCCCGCAGAACTGGCAGGACCATCTCCACGAGGTCGATCTGCTGCTGGTGGCCGCCACCTGGCGCGGACACGACGGGATCGCGTGGGACAACACGGCCGCAGAAGCCCCGGAGCGGCGGCGGCTGCTGACCCACACCATCATCCCGGCCTACCGCGAGGCGGGCGCCCCGCCGGTCTACTACGGCAAGGAGGACCCGCCGGACTACCGGCAGTTCCTCGACGTGGCCCGGGCCTGTGACCACATCTTCACCACTGCCGCCGAGGTCGTGGAGGACTACCGGCGGGACTGCCCGGAGGCGAAGAGCATCGAGGTGCTGCCCTTTGGGGTCAACCCGCTGCTGCACTCCCCGATCGGGTCCCGCAGCGCCCCCGCCGAGGCCCGCGAGCTGATCTTCTTCGCCGGGTCCTGGATGGGGCGGAAGTATCAGAAGCGGGCCCGCTACGCCGAGTGGATCCTCGACGGGGTGCTCGACGCGGGCAAGCCGCTGGCGATCGTGGATCGTTGGTGGGAGGAAGTGACCGCCCAGCTGGACGCGGAGCAGCCACTGCTCAGCCCGAACCACCTGATCCCGGTGAAGTACTGGCCCTACCGGGTCCCGGCCATGGACCACCATGAGCTGATGGATCTGCAGCGGGTGGTAGACATCGCGGTGAACCTGAACTCGGTGATCGCCTCGCAGACCATGTTCGCCAACCGGGCGCTGGAGCTGCAGGCCGCCGGCACCCTGGTGCTCTCCAGCTACAACCAGGGCCTGAACTCGTATCACCCGCAGGTGCGCATCGCGAACTCCGCGGCCGACGTCGAAGAGACCCTGCGCGGCCTCGACCTGGAGGAGCTGCGCCGGTCCCAGGGCGACGGCGTCCGGGAGGTCTTCCTGGGCCATCACGTCTCCGACCTGCTCACCCGGGTGGCCCGGACCGCCGGCAAGGACGTGGCACCGCAGCAGGAGCTGGTGGTCGCCGTGGCTGAGACGCTCACCGCCGAGCTCGCCCAGGACATGGCCGCGCAGCGCCGCACCGGGCTCGCCGCTGCCGGTCAGGGCTCCGACTCCGGCGGGTTCTCCCCGGTGGAGCTGCTCAGCTGGGAGCAGCTGGGCGCCCGCGCCGCGGATCCGCTGGCGAAGCCGATCGACGTACTGCTGCCGGTCTCTCCAGCGCGCCGCTACGGACCGGACTACGCGGCCGATCATGTCGCCGCGTTCCGCTACCAGTCCGCGACGATCACCGCGAAGCTCACCGGTTCTGCCGTGCAGTCCGACGCCCAGGCTCACCAGCATCAGCGCGGCTTCAAGGATCTGGACCTCACCGCATGGTGGCGCCCTGAGGCAGCAGCACTGGTCACCCCCGCGGTGCTGGCCGCCTCCGGGCAGGATGCGCGGGTCTACGCCATCGACCATCTGGGACATGCCAGCGCCGAGGCCATCGAAGCGTCCGGCCTCGCCCCGGCCGCACTCCCCCACCCCGGGGATGACGTGGATGCGGTGAAGGCCGAGGTCCACCGCACGGCGCAGGCTCAGCAGCTGGAGCTCTCGGTGATCGTGCCGATCTACAACAACGGTGATCACCTGCGGCATAAGGCCTTCGCCTCGCTGCGCCGCTCCCCGCACTTCCCGCAGACCCACGTGCTGCTGATCGACGACGGCTCCACCGACCCGGTCACCGTGGCCACGGTGGAGGAGCTCGCCCGGAGCTACGGAAACGTCTCGGCGTTCCGGCACGGCACCGGGGGGTCCGGCTCGGCCTCGCGTCCGCGCAACACCGGCCTGGAGCTCACCGCCACCGAGTACGTCACCTACTTGGACCCTGATGATGAGGAGCTCGAGGCAGGGTATCACCTGCTGCAGCGGCGCCTGGCTGAGCACCCGGAGGCGAACTTCGCACTGGGCACTCAGGTCACCTGGACCAACCGGCACCAGATCCTGCCCGTCCACGACTGGTACACCGGGATCGAGCGGCGCGATGGGATGTGCTGGCCGACCCGGGACTCGCTGCGCGAAATCCGGTTCCGCCCGGCCTCGATCGAGGGCATCGTGGCGCGCACCGAATGGCTGCAGGGCCTGGGCCTGACCCAACCGGTGGGAGCCACCGGGCAGGACACGTTCTTCTTCCAGCAGATGATGTTCCACGCCCGCGCCTATGTGCCGGTGGACCGTCCGGTCTACACCTACTACGGGGCAGTGGACACCTCGATCGTGAACGTGGTGAGCCCCGGATACTTCAGGAAGTATCTGATCCTGGAAGCCGCCCGCGCCTCCTGGCTGCGCGAGGTGGGTCTGCTGCAGGACTACCTGGACACCCGCTTCGAGCACTTCTTCGTCACCTGGTACCTCTGGAAGTTCTCCCGAGTGCCCGCCGCCCAGCGGGCCGAGGCCGCCGAGGTGCTCGCCGAGATCGCCGCGTTCTACGTGGAAGATCCGGAGAGCCATGCCTGGCAGACCCCGGAGGCGCTGCGCTTCTTCGGTCAGCATCGGCTGCCCTCCCCGGGCAAGCTACGGCCCTTGGCGGGACGGCTCAAGCGCCGGGCGCTGAACACTGCGGGCCAGCGGGTGGGTCAGTTCAAGCGCACCCGGATGGGCCGCGGCGCCGGCGCCCTCTACCGGCGCACGCTGAAGCCGAAGTCCAAGACCCTGGATCGTGTCACCGCCCTGCGTGAGGTCACCGCCGAGATCGAACGGATCCAGCGGCGGCAGACCAGCCACTGGGGGATCACCGCGGCAGAGGCAGCCTACGCGCTGGCGGTACAGGATCGGCGCCGGTCCCCCGACGCTGAGTGAGTGGGCGCGGCGGGCTTCGATGTCCGGGGCCCGGCTGCTGCACAGTCAGGGCCTCCGGATGGGATCTGGTGGTCCCGCCTGCTCAGCGTCCGTATTCCTCGTAGCTCCGACCCGCCGCCGCCTGGAGCATGCCGAGACCTTCGCGGTGGTAGACGCTGTCCACGTAGCGCACCGGCTGACGTTTCAGCCGGCGGGCCGCGGTCCGCGCGGCCCCATAGCCGAGCCGGCCGACGCCCTCGGCGGCGATCCGCAGCCGCAGCGCCGCGGTGGGCCGCTCCAGGGCGGCGCCTCGGATGAGTTTGGTGGCGCGCACGTGACCGGCGCGGATCCCGCGCTGGCGCATCCAGGCCGGGCTGAGCCGCTCAGCGGGCAGGTCTTCTTCCACCCGCGCCTCGGCGCACCACCAGGAGCGTGCCCCTGCGGCCTGCATCCGTCCGAACAGGTCCGAGTCCTCGCCGCCGATGAAGCTGAATGCCTCATCGAAGCGGTACCCGGCGCTGGTGAACCAGGACGCGCGGACCAGCACATTGTTCGTCGCGGCCCGCAGCCCCCAGGGCCCGGTGGGGAAATCGATGCGGCGGATGAAGCCGCTGTTCTTCAGCCACTCCGGGGGGTTCTCCCCGAAGTGGGTGATCACCGGACCTGAGACGGTGTCGGCACCGGAAGAGTTGGCGCAGTCGATCATGGTGCGCAGCCAGTCCGGGGCGGCGCGCTCGTCGTCGTCGAGGAAGAGCACCGCCTCCGAGTCGGCGGGTACAGCCTCAACTGCGGCGTTGCGCGCGGCGGCGATCCCGGGGCGGGGCTCATGGATGTAGTGCGCGCCCGGATACTGAGCGCGGACCTGGGCCTCGGCGTCGGCCTCGGGGCTGTTGTCCACCACGATCAGCCGCGGCAGCTGACCCCGCTCCCCCAACTCCTGGGCGCGCAGCGAGTCCAGCAGCTCCCCTAACGGTCCGGGCCGGCGGTAGGTGCAGACACAGATGTACGCGTTGGCCGGGCTGATCACTGGCTGGGTCACCGGGTGTGCTCCTGCAGCAGCTTCCGCAGCAGGGCGGCGTAGCGCAGCCCCAGCCCCGGCAGGTCCGCGTACTCGGCCACCCAGGCGCGGCCGTTGCGATCCACCGGGGTGGAGTCGGGATCTGCGGCGAGTGTGGTGAGCGTGGCGGAGATCTCCTCGGCGTCTCCGGAGAGGAAGCTGACGTTTGAGGCGTGGCCCAGCACCCAGGCGGCCTCCCCGGTGACCGCGGCGGTGATGTGTTTGCCCAGGCCCAGCAGCTCGAAGGTCTTCGAGGGCACCGTCCAGGCGAAGGAAGCCCAGTCCGTGCGCAGACTCACCAGCGCGGTGTCCGCCCAGCGGTAGTGCTCCCAGATCTCTTCACCGTGCACGGGGTCGAAGAACTCCACCGCCCCGCTCTCAAGCGCGCCGGCTTCGGCCGCGATCTGGCGCAGCTGGTCCTTCTGGGTGCCGGATCCGATCAGCCGGAGCACGACGTCGAGCCCGGGCGCACCGTCGGCACCCGAAGCGTGCGGGCCAGCCTGCCCGCGGGGAATCATGGCCACTGCCGCGATGATCCGCTGCAGCGCCTGGCTCTCGCCGTGGTTGCCCAGGTAGGCGATGCGCAGCTGCCCGGCCTCACGCTCCCGGTGCTCCAGCTGCGGCACCTGATCCAGCGCCACGCCGTTGCTGATGGTCTCCACCTTCGAGACCCCCCGTTCGCGCAGCCGCTGCGCGAAGCCCTCGGTCACGGTGACCACCAGTTCGGCGCGACGCTGCACGCTGACCACGGCGGACTCCATCAGCGTGCCCAGCACGCCGGCCTTGACCCCGGCCTCGCGGGCCAGTTCGGGCCAGGCGTCGCGCATGTCGACCACCAGCGGGACCCTGCGGCAGCGGCTGACCACCCACCCGGCGCAGATGGTGGGCAGCGCGGGGACCGTGGCGATGACCAGATCCGGCTTCGGCGCCCCGATCGCCCGGGGCACCATCAGCACCGAAGAGACCAGATCAGAGGCGAAGCGTCCGGCGCGGGAATTGCGCAGCAGGACATACGGGGTCCGGTGCAGCCGCTCCCCGGAGGGCCCAGGTGTGGGCCGGAGCCGGAAGCGTCCGGTGGAACGGACCTCCTCGGGGGTGTGGTGCAGGTTGACCGCGGGGGTGACGACGTCGACCTCCCAGCCGTCCTCGCGCAGGGAACCCACCAGGCGTTCCCAGCGGCGCTGGGGAGCCGTGCGTTCCGGCCAGTAACTATGGGTGAGCAGCTGGACCCTAGGGGTCACTGCTGCTCCTCCTCGGATTCGCGCAGCTCGACGTATTCGATGAAGCCCTCCATGTTGTCGTTCTTCAGGGAGCGTTGCAGCAGCTCCAGCATCTCTTCGTCCTTCAGGATCACCTGCGCCCCGCTGGCGGTGGTGGCCATCTCCCCGGTGGGGATGGTGAACATCTCGATGTCTCCGGAGCGGATGTCGCGCATCTCCAATGCGTAGGCGGCGATGGTGTTCGCGTCCAGGCCGTCGTCCACGCTGAGATAGGGCACGATCCCGTTGACCACGTCCATGACGCGCTGCGGATTGGTCAGCGTGTCCGCGGAGAGCAGCTGATCCACGATCCCGTTGATCACCAGCTGCTGGTTCTGCACCCGGGTGAAGTCACCGGTGGGGAACGCCTTGCGCTCACGCACGAAGCGCAGCGCGTTGTCCCCTTCGAGCCGGATGGTGCCCTCGGGGTAGAACGCCGGGTTGTGCTGGCCGGCGGAGAAGGGACGGGGGTTGTCCACGTAGACCCCGCCCAGGGCGCGGGTCAGGTCGGAGAAGCCTTCGAAGTCGATGATCGCCACGTGGTCGATGTGGGTGTTCAGCAGCTCCTCGACGGTGTCGATCACCAGCGGGTAGCCGCCCACACCCAGCGCGGAGTTCACCCGTCCCTGACCCTCGCCGGGAACCTGCACCCAGAGGTCACGCACGATCGACATCACATAGACCCCGGAGCGGTCGGCGGGGATGTGGACGAACATCATGGTGTCCGAGCGTTCCGAGGCGTTGTCCCCGATCTCACCGCGGTACTCCACGTCATCTTCGCCGCGGCTGTCGGAGCCCAGCAGCAGCATGTTCACCGTGCCGTCCTCGGTGCGCCCGGCGGTGTCATCGCCTTCGAGCTGGAGATCCAGGACGTTGCGCTGGTCATCGAAGGAGCTGCGCAGCTGCTGGACGAAGATCAGTCCGGCGCCCACCGCGACGATCACCAGCACCGCCACGGCGATGAGGCTGTTGCGGATCAGGCGGCGGCGTCGTCGGGGGTCTTTCGGGGTCGGCCCGGTGCCGTCCTCGCCGGACCCAGACCCGCCACCTTTACCACCGTCACGAGCGCCGGACCCGGCGCCCGGCCCGGAGGCGACGCTGGGATCGGCAGGGTCGGTGGACTGCGCGGCGGCCGCCGGGTCCGCGGGGAGCCTGGCGGCCCGGCGCGGTCGGTGCGGCTGTGGCTCGGGTGCCCTCTTATCGGCCACAGACCCTCCTTTGCACGTACATCGATCCGATTCATGCTAGCCCACCAGCCTGGGGGCCTGCGCATTCACCTGCGCCGGGAACGCCCCCGGGACGACGACGGCGCGCCTCACCGACCAGCACCAGCGCGGCTCGGGGCGCAGCTCAGGGCCCGGCTCGGGGCGCAGCTCAGGGCACGACGCCGGGATCCTCAGGTGGCGCACCGGAGGCTTCGTCCCAGAGCCTGCGGTAATACTCGATGCGGGCAGGGTCCGGCTCGATCCCATAGCCCTCCCAGAACACAGCCTCCTGGTAGCGCGGAAAGTTCCACCCCAGCGACATCGTCATCACGGCGAGATCGGCCCAGCGATCCGCAACCGTGAGCCGGCCCAGGTCCACGTGGGCCAAGAAGGAGCCGTCAGCTGCCAGCAGCGTGTTCGGCGCACAGGGGTCGCCCTGGCTGAGCACGAGCTTGTCGATGCCACCCGGTGGTCCCGACGCGGCGGCGCGGTGCACGGTGTCGTCTCCGTCTGCATCCGGCTCCTGCTGGGGACTCCACTGAGGTGGCAGCTCCGCATAGTCCACCTGGTGCAGCCGGCGCAGCCCGGCGCCCAGCGCTCGCAGCGCGGTATCCGGCTGGTGCTTCCAGCGCTGCGCCACTGCAGACTCACCCGGCAGCGCCCGGGTCAGCAGCACCTCGCCGTGCATATCTGCGACCAGGTCGACGGCCACCGGTGCGGGGTGGCGTCCCTGGAGCCACTGCAGCCGCTGCGCCTCGGCGGTGAGGGACTCCGAGGTCCCGGCCGGGTTCCACTTCACGTAGAAGTCGATCCGCCCGCCGGGGCCGGCGCTGGCCACGGAGAACGTCAGCCCCCCGGCTTGGTTCTTCCAGACCGGACTCAGCTCGGCGTCGCGGAGCCCAAAGGAATCCAGCGCCCGCACCAGATGCGCCGGGGCCTTGGTGTGCCCCGGGGGTGCGCCGGCCAGACCGGACTTCGCGCCCACCGTGCTCATCTGGGCGCAGACCGAGGTGCAGACCCGGGCGCCGACCGGGGCGCGCGCTGACACGTGGGGCAGAAGTGCGAGCCGCGGTTCATGAAGCTCTCCCGCACCACCTCGGTGCCGCACCGCAGGCATGGCCTGCCCTGCTGGCCATAGACCTGCAGCGAGCGGTCGAAGTAGCCGGAGGCGCCGTTGACGTTGACGTAGAGCGCGTCGAAGCTGGTGCCCCCGGCTTCCAGGGCGGCGAGCATCACGACCTTGACCCCGTCCAGCAGCCGGGCAGACTCAGCGCGGGTGATGGTCGCGGTGGGGCGCAGGTAGTGCAGCTGAGCGAGCCAGAGCGCCTCATCGGCGTAGATGTTCCCGATCCCGGAGATCATGCCCTGATCCAGCAAGGCGCGCTTCAGGCCGGTCCTGCGCCGGCGCAGCGTCCGGAAAAAGGTCTCCGCATCCAGGGCCGGCTCCAGCGGGTCAGCCGCGATGTGGGCCGCGGCGGCGGGGACGCTGCCACTGGGATGGGTGGAGGGGACCAGCTCGGAGATCTGCATGCCGCCGAAGATCCGCTGGTCGATGAAGCGCAGCTGGCGCGGGCCGGAGTCGGCTTCTCCAGGGGAGTCATCCTCGGCAGCCTGCAGAGAAAGTGCCGAGTCCTCCGGTGAGAGTACCGCCGCCTCCGGGGAGGGTGCCACGGCCTCCGACGCCGACGGCTCCGCGGCCTGCCCTAGACCGGCCTCCAGCTCACCGAGTTCGAGCGTGATCTTCAGATGCTTCTGCGTCGGGGCGGCAGGATCATCGATGAGCACCTGGCCGCTCATCCCCAGGTGGATCAGCAGCGAATGCCGCGGCGCCTCCGCGGCGGGTGCAGTGTGGTTCTGCAGCGGGATCCAGAGGAACTTACCGCGCCGCTGGGGCGTCAGGAGCCGCTGCTGGGTCAGCGCGGTGGTGAAGGAGCCCAGCCGGGCGGCTTCCTCAAGCCCGGCACCGAGCCCGTGTCGGCGCAGGCTGCGTGGATCGTGGATGATCACGGATTCCACGGTGCGTCCGGCGGCCCAGCGGCTGATGCCGCGGCGGACCACTTCGACCTCGGGCAGCTCGGGCATCAGCTGGCGGAGGGCGCTTTGTCCCCGAACCGGTCAAGGACCAGGGTGAGGATGTCGCCCTGCTCTCCGCGACCAGCGGTGAGGGTCTCCACGGTGGCGCGGGCGGCTTCCCGCTCGGCTTCCTTCTTCGACGGTCCGGAGCCGGACCCGTAGGAGGTGCCCCCGATGACCAGGGTGGCGTTGAAGGATTTGTGATGATCCGGGCCGAAGTCGGTGATCATATAGCGGATCTCTCCGAGGTCCCGGGCTGCCGCGATCTCCTGGATGGTGGTCTTCCAGTCCTTGCCGGCGGTCATGGCGTCCTTGTCGCTGAGCAGCGGCACCACCAGACGCAGCACCAGCCGGCGCGCGGTCTCGGTGTCGGTGGAGAGGTAGGCGGCGCCGATGAGCGCCTCCATGGTGTCCGCGAGGATCGAGTCCTTGTCCTGGCCGCGGGTGAGCCGCTCGCCGGCGCCCAGACTGATGTGCGGACCCACGCCGAGGCTGCGGGCCACCCGGGCCAGCGCGCGGGTGCTCACCAGCGCGGCGCGCAGCTTGGCCAGGTCTCCCTCGGCCAGATCCGGGAAGGTCCGGTAGAGGTAGTCGGTGACCGCCAGACCCAGGATCGAATCTCCGAGGAACTCCAGCCGCTCATTGGTGGGCAGGTTGGAGTTCTCATAGGCGTAGGACCGATGGGTCAGCGCAAGACGAAGAGTCCCGGGGGCAATATGCACCCCGAGACTCTTCACCAGCTCTTCGTGATCACTCACGTGCGTCGTCGTCATGTGCCGACGATTCAGGCGTCGGCGACCTTGCGACCCTTGTACTCATAGAACAGCGGGGAACCGGCGGAGTCAGTGACCAGCTTGGCCTGGTGAGGCTGGCTGTAGACGACGCGACCGTTCTCCACGGTCTTCACCAGCTTCGGGACTGAAGCCTTCCACTGCGAGCGGCGGTGACGGGTGTTGGATCGGGACATCTTCCGCTTTGGAACAGCCACGGTGTCTCTTTTCTCTCTAGATGATGGACAGGGTCTTGGACTACGAAGTTCTAGGTGCTCAAATCTCAGGTGCTGGTGCCGGACTCGGTGTCCGGCTCCGGCAGTCCCGCGGCCACGTCCTTCAACGCGGCCCAGCGGGGGTCGAGCTGCTCGTGGTGGTGCTCGAGGTCGTCCTCCATGCGGAATCCGCAGCTGGAGCACAGTCCCGGGCAGTCCTCGCGGCAGACAGGCTGGAACGGCAGTGCCGAGACCATCAGGTCCCGCAGCACCGGCTCCAGGTCGATGGTGAGGTCATTGCCCATCGGGCGGGTGTCCTCATCCTCTTCCTCTGCCGCGTCGGTCCGCGCCTTCTCGGGCCAGCTGAACAGCGTCATGATGTCCACGGTGAGCGGGTACTCCAACTCGTCGAGGCATCGTCCACACTGTCCAGTGACCTCACCTACGGCAGTGCCTGTCATCAGCACACCTTCGTGCACCGATTCCAGACGCAGATCCACCTGCAGCTCGCTGTCCTTCGGGATCCCGATGAGGACCGTTGCGAAGTCCTCTGGGGCCGGGACAGTTCTGTGAATCTCATGCTGAGTCCCAGGTTTTCCCCGGAGCTCCTGCACGTCTACGCGTAGAGCAGTCATTGCTGAACCACTCCTTCATGATCTAGACCGACGTGCCACTCTACCAGCCGAGGCGGCCGGGGAGCGAACCTGCGATCAGATCTGGCCGACGAACTCCTTGAGCCATTCGCGCAGGTCCGGACCGAGGTCCTCGCGGTCGGCTGCCAGGGTCACCACGGCCTTGATGTAGCTGAGCTTGTCCCCGGTGTCATAGCGGCGTCCGCGGAAGATCACGGCGTGGACTCCCCCGCCGTCCTCGGCGGGCTTCGACGCCATGGCCTGCAGCGCGTCGGTGAGCTGGATCTCGTTGCCGCGCCCGGGCTTGGTCTGCTCCAGCTCGGCGAAGATCGCCGGGTGCAGCACGTAGCGGCCGATGATCGCCAGGTTCGACGGCGCCTCCTCCACGGGGGGCTTCTCCACCAGGGCGTGGACCGGCACGACGTCGGCGGGCTTGCCGTCCTCCCCGGTGACCTTGTCCTGACCGTTGGCGTCGATGACGCCGTAGGCGCTGATCTTCTCCTGCGGGACCTCCATCACGGCGATGACGGAGCCGCCGAGGCGCTCCTGGGTCTCGAGCATGGTGGAGAGCAGCTCATCGCGCTCATCGATGAGGTCATCGCCGAGCAGCACCGCGAAGGGCTCTTCGCCGACGTGGCGCTTGGCGCAGAGCACCGCGTGGCCCAGGCCCTTGGCCTCGCCCTGGCGGATGTAGTGCAGGTCGCCGAGCTCGGTGGCCTGACGGACGGCGTTGAGCTTATCGGTGTCCCCCTTGGCCTCCAGGGTGGCCTCGAGGTCAGGGACCCGGTCGAAGTGGTTCTCCAGCGAGCGCTTGTTGCGCCCGGTGATCATCAGGATGTCATCGAGCCCGGCCTTGGCGGCCTCGGCGACGACGTACTGGATCGCTGGCTCATCCACCACGGGAAGCATCTCTTTGGGCATGGCCTTGGTGGCCGGGAGGAATCGTGTGCCCAGCCCTGCGGCGGGGATCACAGCTTTGCGGGTAGACGTAGTTGAACTCATGGACACACCTTATCGTTGTCGGGCCGTTTGATCAGAGAGTTCTATGGCGTTTCCCGCACCCATAGTGCGGATTTCTGCAGTCCTGGCGGGTCTGCGGAAGGCGGTTGCGGAGACGGATCAGCGACGTCGGTCCTTGAGTCTTCGCTGGACCGCGCGCGGGATGAACTCCGCGACGTCCCCGCCGAGGGTATGGACTTCCTTCACCAAGGTGGAGGACAGGTGGGTGTAGCGGCCGTCGGCGGCGAGGAACACCGTCTCCAGTCCGGAGAGGTGCCGGTTCATGGTGGCCATCGGGGACTCGTAGCTCAGATCCTTGGGGTCGCGCAGGCCCTTGACCAGGGCGTTGGCGCCGACCTCCTTGCAGAAATCGGTGAGCAGCCCGGTGCCGAGCGGCTTCACGCTCACCCCCCGGACGTAGGAGAAGGTCTCCCGCGCCATCTCCATGCGCTCCTCGACGGAGAACATCGGGTTCTTGTGCATATTGGACGAGACCGCGACGATCACCTCGTCGAAGAGATTCGAGGCACGGGCGATGATCTCCACATGTCCGTTGTGCAGGGGGTCGAATGATCCGGGGCACACTGCTAGCTGCATGATCTGACACTACTTCAGGTGGGCAGCAGCCTGCTCCACGGCGCGCAGGAGACCTCGGGCCTGCGTGGGCTGTCTACCATGGAAGCCATGTCCTCTCACCCCACCACCAGCCCCGATCCGCTCTCCTTCGACCAGCCCTGGGCCCGGACCGCGGCCGGCGCCAACACGCTGGGAGTCGGGACGGGCCCGAGCACCCCTGCAGTGATGCCCACCATCTACGAACGCACGACGGCGGCCGCCATCGCCCACGGCGCCATCAACCTGGGCCAGGGGTTCCCCGACACGGAGGGACCGGACTGGCTCCTGGAACTGGCGGCCCGCGCGATCACCGAGCCCGAGACCGGCCCGCGGAACCAATACGCCCCGGGGATGGGCCTGGGCGAGCTGCGTGAAGCGATCAGCGCCGCCGCAGCCCGGCGGCAGCAGGTCACGCTGGACCCGGAGTCCCAGGTGATGGTGACCACCGGGGCGACCGAGGGGATCTCGGCGAGCATCCTGGCCTTCGCCCGGCCCGGCAGCGAGGTGCTCACCTTCGAGCCGCACTATGACTCCTACGGGGCCTGTGTGGCCCTGGCCGGTGCCCGGCTGGTCGGCGTCGCGCTGCGCGGGCCTGAGTTCCGCCCCGACCTGGATGCCTTCGAGGCCGCCATCACCGAGCGCACCTCGATGATCCTGCTGAACACCCCGCACAATCCCACCGGCACGGTCTTCAGCACCGAGGAGCTGACCCGGATTGTGGAGCTGGCCCGCAAGCATGACCTGCGGATCATGTGCGATGAGGTCTATGAACACCTGGTGCTCTCCGATGCCCGGCTGGCGCATCGCAGCATCCTGAGCATCCCCGGGGCCGAGGAGGTCGCGGTCGCGGTGGGCTCGGCGGGGAAGTCGTTCTCGGTCACCGGGTGGAAGATCGGCTGGATCACCGGTGGCGCCGAGCTGGTCAGTCAGATCCGCGGGGTCAAGCAGTTCCTGAGCTTCTCCTCCGGCCCGGCCTTCCAATGGGCGGTGGCGCAGGGGCTCGAGGACGACCGCGGATTCTTCGCGCAGAACACCGCCGAACTAGAAGCCGGGCGAGGTCTGCTGCGGGACGGCCTTCAGGAGCTGGGCCTGGCCCCGAACCGGGCCGAGGCCGGATACTTCGTGGTCGGCAACGTCTCGGGGGTCACCTCGCTCTCGGCCGCGGCGTTCTGCCGGGTCCTCGCCGAGGAGGTCGGGGTCGCCGCGATCCCGGTCTCGGCACTGACCATCCAGCACCTGGCCGCCCCGACCGATGAGCTGGAGCACCTGGTGCGCTTCGCGTTCTGCAAGGACCACGCCACGATTCGTGAAGGGCTGCGCCGGATGCGCGAGCACCTGCCCGCCGCGCTGGCCGCCCACCCGCCGCGCGTGAACCCGACAGCTGCCGCCGCAGGGTCCCGCGCCGGGACCGGAAGCCTCTGATGGCTGAGGCCGGGACGCCAAATTCAGTGACGCCAGAGACTGACACGCCAATGTCAGGGGCACCGGGCAGCGAGGCCCTGGGACTCCCCCGCAGCCAGCGGCTCTCCTTCTCCGGGCAGCTCGCCGAGCTCACCAAGGATGACCTCACCGAGGACGGGGTGGTGCTGAGCATCGGCGGCGCCGAGCAGTCCCATGTGGAGCTCGGCGATCCCGACTTCCTGCTCCACGACTACCTGTTCCGGATGGGTGCAGTGCTGCAGACCTGCGCCCGCGAGCGCCTGGCCCCGGCCGCAGCCGGTTCTCCGGATGCCGCCGCCACCCGGGTCCCGCGCGTGCTGCACCTGGGTGCTGGGGCGCTGACCCTGCCGCGCTGGATCGAACACCACTGGCCGGAGGTGGAGCAGACCGTGGTGGACATCGAGCCGGAGCTGGTGGACTTCGTGCTTGAGCACCTGCCGATGCGCACCTCACCGCGCAACCTGGTGGCCGATGCCGCCGCCGTGCTGGGAGCCGGCGGCGCCCTGGAGCAGGCGAGCTTCGACGTCGTCGTGGTGGACCTGTTCAACAGCGCGGCCGCACCGGAGCATCTGCGCAGCCCCGCGTTTCACCGGGCGGTCTTCGAGAAGGTGCTTCCCGGGGGCCTGTTGCTGGTGAACCTCGGGGATGAGCCGCCGATGGACTTCGTCCGCGCGCAGGTTCTCTCGCTGCTCGAGGCGGCGGCCGCGACCGCTCCTCAGTCGGCACAGGAGCCGCAGGCGGCGCTCACCCCGGAGGCGGCTGACGCAGCGGCGAGCTGCGCTCTGCTCAGCGCGCCCCACGAAGTGCTCGAAGGGCTCACCGAGGGGAACCTGAGCTACGCCGCGCGGCGCGGGGCGGCGCTGGCCCAGACCGAGCTCAACGCGATCTGGGCCGCCGGCCCGCACCCCGGGGACGTGCTCAGTGCGGAAGAGCTGCTGGCGTGGGCTCGACCATGAAGATCTGCGTGCTGCCGTAGGACTTCTCGCTGAAGATCTCCAGGCCCTCCGGGAGGGAAGGGGTCCCGCTGCCGGCGTCGCGCTCGATCACCACGGTGGCCGCCTCGTGCAGCTGCTCCCGGGCAGCTCCGAGCACCTTGAGCAGCTCGGCGTCGCCCAGGCTGTAGGGCGGGTCCAGGAAGAGCAGCTCGATGGGCGGGCCGCTGCGCGAGCTCAGGTAGCGCAGCGCGTCGGCCTTGTGCACGGTGACCGGCTTGCGCAGCGCGTGGGGCGCCTCGGGCCCGAAGAACTCGGCGTTGCGGCGCAGCGTGCGCACCGCGGCCTCGGCCTTGTCCACCGCCTCCAGGCTGCGAGCGCCGCGGCTGAGCGACTCGAAGCCCAGCGCGCCGGAGCCGGCGTAGAGATCAACGACGACGGCGTCGATCAGCGCGTCGAAGCCCTCCAGCCGGGAGAACAGCGACTCCTTGACCCGGTCGCTGGTGGGCCGGGTGGCGTCGGTGGGGACCGCGACCAGGCGGCGCCCCTTATGCGTGCCGGCGATGATCCGTGACATCTCACACTCCTGTCTCGAGGCCCTGGTATCTGGCGCTCCCGGGGGTTGGTGATCCGGGGCTCAGCCGCGCTGGATGAACTCATCGGCGCCCTCATGGAGGTCGCGGTACTCCCCCACCGCCACGCGCAGTCCAGGGTAGCTCTCCCAGCTGGGATCGGCCGCGCTGAGCTCGGTGAGCAGCTCGGAGGCACGGACGATGATCTTCTCATCTCGGATCGTGCGCAGCAGCTTCAGCGTGGACGCCCGGCCGGCCTGGGCGGCGCCGAGCACGTTGCCCTCCCGCCGGCGTTCCAGGTCCAGCCGGGCCAGGGTCATCCCGTCGGAATGCTCGGCCACCTGTTCCAGCCGCTCCAGGGAGGGGTGCCCGTCCGGCAGCCGGGTGACCAGCAGGGCCAGCCCGTGAGCCCCGCCGCGGCCGATCCGTCCGCGCAGCTGGTGCAGCGTGGAGACACCGAAGGCGTCGGCGTCGAGCACGGCCATCACGGTGGCGTTGTGCACGTCCACGCCCACCTCGATCACGGTGGTGCAGACCAGGACATCGATCTCACCGCGCTCGAAGGAGGTCATCACGGCCTCCTTGGCGGCGGCGTCCATCCGGCCGTGCACCTCGGCGCGCCGGGTCGCCCCCAGCAGCGGGTGTTCGGCCAGGCGCTGGGAGATCAGTTCCACCGAGGCGTCCTGGTCGGTCTGCACCCCGGTCTCAGGGTCCTCGCGGGCGTCGGCCTCACTGATCTTGGGGCACACCACATAGGCCTGGTGCCCGGCGGCGACCTCCTCGGCGATCCGCTCCCAGACCCGGCCGATGAACCGTGGGCCCTGCACGGTGCGCACCACATGGGTGGTGATCGGTTTCCGCCCCTGAGGCAGACCCTCCAGCGTGGTCAGCTCCAGGTCGCCGAAGACCGTCATCGCCACTGACCGCGGGATCGGGGTGGCGGACATGACCAGCATGTGCGGGGTGAGCTGGTAGCGGCTGCGCAGCGCGTCGCGCTGCTCCACCCCGAAGCGGTGCTGCTCATCGACCACGGCCAGGCCCAGGTCCAGGAAGTGCACCTGCTCGCCGAGCACCGCGTGGGTGCCGACCACCAATCCAGCGGTGCCCGAGGCGATGTCCAGGAGCGCGCGGCGCCGTTGTGCGGTGTTCAGCGAGCCGGTCAGCAGGGTCAGCCCGACCTCCTCGGCGAGGTCCCCGAGCATCCGGCGCAGCGAGCGTTCGTGCTGGGCGGCGAGCACCTCGGTGGGTGCGATCAGCGCGGCCTGCCCCCCGTGAGAGAGCACCTGCAGGATGGCGCGCAGCGCGACCAGCGTCTTGCCCGACCCCACCTCGCCCTGCAGCAGCCGGTTCATCGGCTGTTCACTCTCCAGCTCGGCGCCGATGAGGTCACCGCAGCGGACCTGACCCTCGGTGAGCGTGAACTCCAGGCCGGCGTCGAACCGGGAGAGCAGGTCGGCGTGCTGCCGGGGCCGCGGGGCGGCGCGGCGCTGCTGCTCCTCGGCGCGGCGCAGGTGCAGCAGACCCTGGAGCAGGAAGGCCTCGTGATAGCGCATCCTGCGCAGTCCACGCTCGGGATCCTCAAGGGTCTCGGGCCGGTGGATCAGCCGGTAGGCCTCCCCCAGGGCCGGCAGCTTCTCGGCGGTTCGGACGCTCTCGGGCAGCGGCTCAGGCCAGTTGCCGAAGTCGGTGAGGTCCAGCAGGATCTCGATGCAGTCCAGGATCCGGAAGCTGCTGATCCCAGCGGTGGCCGGGTAGAGCGGGACCGGAGTCTTTCCCCGGTTCAGCGCGCGGGGCAGCTCAGCAGCGCCCAACGGGTCGGTCTCAGGGTCCACGTGGTCGGTGATGGTGCCCGGGTCGGCGTCGACCAGCACCGTGAAGTCGGGGTTGTTCAAGGTAGGCCGGTCCCGGTAGCTGCCGACCTTCCCGTGGAAGATCGCCCGGGCCCCCTGGGTGAGCTGGCGACCCACGGACCAGCCGTTGAAGAAGGCCAGCTTCAGCGAGTTGCCCTCGTCGTCGGCGACCCACACCTCGGCCAGCGAGCCGCGCCGGTTCGCCATCTTGCGCACCGAGACCCCGGTGACCTCCGCGATCAGGCTGACGTGCTCGCCCGGCTCGGGGAGGTCCCGGAAGGAGGAGAGCTGACCGAACTCGATCCAGCGGCGCGGATAGTGCGCCAGCAGCTGCGCAGCGGTGGTGATGCCCAGGCCCTGCTTCAGCGTCTTCGCCGACTCCGCGCCGAGGACCCGGCTCAGTTCGGTGGCGGGGAGCACGTCCACGTGCAGATCACTCCTGATTTCGTGAAGGCTTGTTTCGCGAGGGCTGGTCCCGGACCGCCTGGTCAGGGCCGTTCTGCCGGTCCGGGCTGCGGTGCAGCCCGGTGGCGGAGTAGGCCTCCACCGGGCCCGCGGCGTGCACGGCGGCGGAGGTGCGAGGCTCCTCCCGGGTGTGCACGTGGATCCGCCAGCGATAGCTGCCGTCCGCGTCGGCCTCGGCGTCGATGGGGGTCACTATCACCGAATCTCCGAGGTCATCAAGGGCATGGCGCAGCGAGGCGGCGCCGAGCGGGTCAAGCCGCACGGTGCACATCACCTCCACGCCGGAGGCCTCCGGGTCCTGGGAGGTCCCGGAGGCCTGCGAGGACTCTGAGATCTCCGCGGTTCCAGGCGCGCACGCGGCCTCGGCGCTCGTATCGTGCGAAGCGGCGGCCGCGGCGTCGTCGTTGTGATCCCAGGGGGCGCCAGTCGGGGCGTCGGAGGGCTGCCAGCCGGGCAGGCTTTCCAAAGGCGCGAAGTCCATCTCGTTGCCGGTGATGGTGGCGTGCAGTGCGATCAGCACCACCAGCAGCCCGGACCCTCCAGAGTCCACCACATTGGCCTGCCGGAGCGCGGGCAGCTGCTCCCGGGTGGCCTGCACGGCGAGGAAGGCGCGAGAGACCACATAGGGCATGGCCGCCTCCAGGGCGGCCCGGCTCTCGGGCTCCTCGGCCTCGGCGGCGCGGTGGCGGACCTCGGCGTGGACCGCGTCGAGCACCGAGAGCATCGTGCCGGCCACAGGATCGGTCAGGGCTGACCAGGAGCGGACCTTGGCGCGTTCCAGCGCCCGGGCGAGCCCGGAGATGGTGAGTCGCTCATGCCCGTGCAGCGGCTCGGCCAGACCAGAGATCAGCACTGCCAGCAGGGTCCCGGAGTTCCCATAGGCCTGAGACATGGCTTCGGAGCCGGCGGCGGCGAAGAGTTCACCGAGGTCCTGGCTCGGGGAATGCTCCACGCTGGTGCGGCAGGCCCGGATGGTGGCGAGCATGTTCTCGCCGGTGTCCGAATCCGGGATCGGGAAGACGTTGAGCCGGTTGAGGTTCTCGACATTGGTCTCCAGGGCGGCCTCGGCCAGGAGGAACCAGCGGTGCACCGCGGCGGCGCCCTTGACCTTGCCTCTCACCTAGGACTCCCCTCCTGGGTTCGCGGCGCGCAGCCTCAGCCGAGCTTGTGGGCGGGGCTCATCGGGACGCGGCATACTCGTCCAAGGTGCTGTCCGCCAGGGCCTCAGAGATATCAGCCATGGCCTGCTCATCCTGGTAGAAGATCCACTGGCCGTCGTCGGAGTAGCTGCTCTCCCCGGTCGGGACGGTGAAGAAGTCCACGTTGTTCACCGCGCCGCGCAGGTTCCAGCCCAGCGAGGCCACGGCGCCGGAGTCCAGGGTGTCATCGACGATCACATGCGGGGAGAAGGTCTCCACCAGGTCCCGCACCCGGCCAGGATTGCTCAGGTTCGACGGGGTGACCGTCTGATCGATCACGGCCTGGATGAAGGCCTGCTGGTTGCGCACCCGCTGGAGGTCCCCGTCCGGGAAGCTCTGCCGGTGCCGCACGAAGGAGAGCGCCTCCTCGGAGGTCATCTCCTGTTCCCCGGGCTGGAAGGTGTAGCCCTGAGCGGTGGTGAAGGGCTGGTCATAGCTGGAGTTCACGGTGACTCCGCCGAGGGAGTCCACCAGGCCGGTGAAGCCGAGCATGTCCACCGCGGCGACGTGGTCGATGCGCGCGTCGAAGAGCGACTCGATGGTGTCGATGGTCAGCGGGAGTCCGCCCAGGCTCAGCGCGGCGTTGATCTTGTGCTGGCCCTGCCCAGGGACCTCCACCCAGAGGTCGCGCGGGATCGACATGATCTGCACGCTGTCCCGGTCGCTGGGGACATGCATCAGCATCATGGTGTCCGAGCGTCCGCCCTGGGGCACGCGCGGCAGGTCCTCGGACTCACCGGATCCGCCGTTCTCATCGGAGCCCAGCAGCAGGATGTTGATCGACTCGTCATCCTCAGCCTTGACCGGGCGGCCCTCCTCTTCCGGGAAGCTCTCCTCGAAGGTCTGCGCATTGTCCTCATAGGCGCTGCTCAGAGAGTTCAGGTACCACATGCCTGCCACCAGGGCGCCGACCACGATGACCGCCACCACGCTGACCAAGGTCAGGACGACACGACGCCCCCGCCGCTTCGGCCGGGGCTTGCGGTGGTCGACCTCATACGTCATCTGGTGCTCCTGGAATGGGCATGTGCTTCGGACTTCGTACAGAATATGTCATGTGTCTATAAACCCCGCTCATCACCGTGCCCCCGTTCGTGGCGTGCTCACTGCTCTGCTGGGACTCGGGCTGATCAGCGGCTGCGCCTCCACGGCGAGCGTGGAAGCGGCTGAGGACGCGGCGAATCCGGACTGTGCGGAGGTGATGCTCACGGTCCCTGACGTGATCGGCGACCACGAGCTGCGCCCGACCACTTCGCAGGGCACGGCGGTCTGGGGCGATCCCAGCCACGTGGTCATGCGCTGCGGGGTGGTGCCTCCGGGCCCGACCCCGGAGCACTGCGTCGCGGCCGACGGCGTGGACTGGCTGGCCCTGGAGGAGGA
Organism: Nesterenkonia sandarakina; assembly: GCF_013410215.1. NCBI lineage: Bacteria > Bacillati > Actinomycetota > Actinomycetes > Micrococcales > Micrococcaceae > Nesterenkonia > Nesterenkonia sandarakina. The sequence continues at coordinate 2,103,458 of NZ_JACCFQ010000001.1, read as the reverse complement.
CGAGCAGACCTGGCGTCTGGTCAGCTATGGCCGGGACCCGGCCGTGGAGGTGCTGCTGAACCTCGATGAGGTCGCCTCCTCCACCGCGATGCTCGCACTGGCCCCTGCGGTGCAGCGGGTGGAGCAGACGAGGACCTGCACCACCACCGAGCAGGAGATCGAGCAGACCGAGGACGGCCAGGAGGTCCAGGAAGGATCCACCGAGCCGTAGGGCTGAGTCTCCGACCCCGGACGACGCCGGCCGGGTTCAGCCGGCCGGGTCTGTCACCAGCGGCGCCGGACGACGCCGGCCGGGTTCAGCCGGCCCGACGTCGCCCGCTGTCAGCGCAGGCCGGCGGGGCGCTGCAGCGCCAGGGAGAGCAGCTCGGTGATCAGCTCGGTGTAGCCGATCCCGGTGGCCTTCCACATCTGCGGGTACATGCTGATCGGGGTGAAGCCGGGCATGGTGTTGACCTCGTTGATGATCACGTCCCCGGCGGTGGTGTAGAAGAAGTCCGCCCGGGAGATGCCCTCGGCGTCCAGCGCCTCGAAGGCGATGACGGCCTGACGCCGGATCTCCTCGCTGACCTGCTCCGGCAGCTCGGCCGGGCAGGAGAGGTCTGCGGCGGCGGCGTCGGTGTACTTGGCGTTGAAGTCGTAGAACTGGTGCGCCTGGGAGCCGTCGTGGACCGCGATCTCCCCGAGCAGCGAGGCCCGCGCCGGGGCGCCGTCATGGGAGCCCAGCACGCCGCATTCGATCTCGCGGCCGTCGATGCCCTGCTCCACGATGACCTTGGGGTCGTGCTTGCGCGCCTCGGCGATGGCGTCCTGGAGCTGCCCGTGGTCCTCGACCCGGGTGATCCCCATGGATGAGCCTGCGCGGGCCGGCTTGACGAAGACCGGCAGCTCAAGCTGACGGACCCGTTCCAGGGCGGCGTCGGGGTCCTGGGACCATTCCCGGTCGGTGAGCGTCACCCAGGGCCCGACCTGCAGTCCGGCCGCGACGAAGGCGATCTTCATGAAGTGCTTGTCCATGGCCATCGCGGAGCTGAGCACCCCGGCCCCGACGTAGGGCAGCCCGGCCAGCTCCAGGAGACCCTGGAGGGTGCCGTCCTCCCCGAAGGGGCCGTGCAGCAGCGGGAAGACCACGTCGATGCGGCCCAGTGCGGTGGAGCTGCCGTCGGCGTGGACCTCCAGGAGCTCGGCGCTGCGCTCGGAGGAGCCGGCGGCGCCGGAGTGCAGCTGCACGGTGGACTCGGTGGGCAGCACCCGGGGCAGCTCCGCGCCGCCGAAGCCGTGGCTGCGCGGGTCGGTGACCGGGCGGGTCCACTGCCCGGTGGAGGTGATGCCGATGGCGATCACATCGAAGGCCTCGGTATCGATGGCGCCGAGCACTCCGGCGGCGGTCACGCAGCTCACCGAATGTTCCGAGGACTGGCCGCCGTAGAGCACCAGGACGCGGGGCTTCAGGGCAGGGTCAGTCTCTGGCATGGATCATCTTCCTTCGGCTTTGAGGTCTCGGGCCAGCAGCAGCGAGGCCAGGCGGTCCACCGGCAGCTTCCCGTCGAGCACCGCGACCACGGCCTCGCAGATCGGCATCTCGATCTCGTGCTGGCGGGCCAGCTCCACCACGGCGGAGCCGGACTTCATGCCCTCCGCGGTCTGGGAGAGCTGGGCGGTGGCCTGCTCGGCGGTGAGCCCCTCGCCGAGCAGGCGGCCGGCGCTGCGGTTGCGGGAGAGCGGTGAGGCGCAGGTCGCGACCAGGTCTCCGAGTCCGGCGAGCCCGGAGAAGGTCTCCAGGCGTCCACCCAGCACGGTGGCCAGACGGGTGGTCTCAGCCAGTCCGCGGGTGATCACCGAGGCCTTGGAGTTGTCCCCGAGCTTCTGGCCGTCGCAGATCCCCACCGCCAGGGCGATCACGTTCTTCACGATCCCGGCGATCTCCACCCCGGTGACGTCGGTGTTGGTGTAGGGCCGGAAGTACTGGTTCTTGCACAGCGCGGCGACCCGCTCCGCGGTCTGCTCGCTGGCGCAGGCCACCACCGAGGCGGTGGGCTCCTCCCGGGCGATCTCCATCGCCAGGTTGGGTCCGGAGACCACGGCGATGCGGTCCGGGCCTACGCCCAGCTCGGCGGCGATGACCTCGGACATGCGCAGGTCGGTGCCGCGCTCGAGGCCCTTGATCAGGGAGACCAGGACGGCGGAGGACTCGAGGTTCTCCCGGATGATCTGCAGGTGCGAGCGCAGCGACTGGGCCGGTACGGCGAGCACCACGATCTCGGCGCCGTGCACCGCCTCGGCGAGGTCGGTGGTGGCGGTGATCATCTCTGGGAGGCGGGTCTCCCCCAGGTAGGTGGCGTTGCTGTGGGAATCGGTGATCTCGGCGGCCACCTCCTCACGGCGCGCCCAGAGCATGATCGAGGGCAGGTCCCCGCCGAGCACCGCGGCGTCGGCCATGACCTTCGCGAAGGTGGTGCCCCAGCTTCCTGCTCCCAACACGGCGATCTTGGTCATGAGGGACCCTTCTGCTCGTCGTCGGAGGTGGGGTTCTGCGGGGCGCGGCCCGTCTGGCGGCGAGGCACCCGCTGGCGCAGGCTGCGGTCCCAGATCATCTCGGGAGGCTGCTCTCCGCGCAGCGCGGCCACACCTTCGGTGAGCGCGGTCTCGATGCGTTCGGTGGCCTCGCTCAGCACGGACCGGGTCATCGGCCCGGAGCGCAGGTCGGAGAGGTCGATCGGGTCCCCCACGGTGAGCTGGTAGCGCTTGCGCGGGAAGAACTTGGGCAGCTTCGCGTAGGTGCCGAAGAGCTCTTGGACCCCCCAGTGCGTGATCGGGATCAGCGGGGCCCCGGTGCTCAGTGCGAGCCGGGCAGCCCCGGTCTTCGCGCGCATCGGCCAGCCCTCGGGATCCCGGGTCAGGGTCCCTTCGGGGTAGATCAGGATCGCACCCTCGGCCGCCAGGACATCCTTGGCCGCGTCCAGGGAGCGGCGGGCGTCGGTGCGGCTGTCCCGCGAGACCGGGATCTGCTTGAGCCCGCTGAACACCTTGCCCAGCACCGGGATCCGGAACAGCGAGTCCTTGGTCATGAAGTGGAAGGTGTGACCGCTGCGGTAGACGGCGTGGGCGACGGCGAGCGGGTCGACCTCGCTGACGTGGTTGGCCACCGCGATGAACCCGCCCTGCGGGAGCTTCTCCAGGCCGTTCCAGCGCCGCCCCATGGCCAGGTTCAGCACCGGGACACAGACGGCGGCGGCGGCGGAGAAGCCCATCCGGGTGCCGCGACCCACGGTGTAGTCCACGGTGTCCGCGGCAGAGCCGCCGCGGACTGCTGCGACGGGCTCGGTGCGCGTGGACTTGCGGCGGCGTGAGCGGCCGCGGCCCTCGACGGGTGCAGGGTCACTGCTGGAATCGGTCACAGAGGACAACCCTACCGGCCCGACTCAGCGTTCGGACATCACGACATCCGCACCCAGGTCGCTCAGCTTGTCCATGAAGTGCTCGTAGCCGCGGTTGATGACCTCGATGCCGGTGACCTTGGAGGTGCCCTTCGCGGCCAGTGCCGCGATCAGGTGGGAGAAGCCTCCGCGCAGGTCCGGGACGTCGATCTCGGCGCCGTGGAGCTCGGCGGGCCCGGAGATCACCGCGGAGTGCAGGAAGTTGCGCTGCCCGAAGCGGCAGGGGCTGGAGCCCAGGCACTCGCGGTGCAGCTGGATGGAGGCGCCCATCCGCTGCAGCGCCTCGGTGAAGCCGAAGCGGTTCTCATAGACGGTCTCGTGCACGATCGAGACCCCGTGGGCCTGGGTGAGCGCGACCACCAGCGGCTGCTGCCAGTCGGTCATGAAGCCCGGGTGCACGTCGGTCTCGAGCACCAGCGGCTTCAGGGCGTGGCCTGCGTGCCAGAAGCGGATCCCGTCGTCGTCGACGGAGAACTCGCCGCCGATCTTGCGGTAGGTGTTCAAAAACGCGGTGAGGTCCCGCTGGGCGGCACCCTTGACGTAGATGTCCCCCTGGGTGACCAGCGCCGCCGAGGCCCAGGAGGCGGTCTCGTTGCGGTCGGTGATGGCCCGGTGGCGGTACCCGGAGAGCCGGTCCACGCCTTCGATGCGGATGGTGCGGTCGGTGTAGACCGTGATGATCGCGCCCATCTGCTGCAGGATCGCGATCAGGTCGTGGATCTCGGGCTCCACCGCGGCGTTCTCCAGCTCGGTGATGCCTTCGGCGAGCACTGCGGTGAGCAGCACCTGCTCGGTGGCCCCCACCGAGGGGTAGGGCAGGGTCAGCTTCGCGCCCTTGAGACCGCGCGGGGCGGAGATGTGGATGCCGGTGGGCGACTTGTCGACGACGGCGCCGAAGTTGCGCAGCACCTCGAGGTGGTAGTTGATCGGGCGGTCCCCGATCCGGCAGCCGCCGAGATCCGGGATGAACGCCTCACCGTGCTGGTGCATGAGCGGGCCGCAGAAGAGGATCGGGATGCGGGAATCCCCGGCATAGGCGTCGATCTCGGAATGTGCGGCGCTGTAGGAGTCGCGCGGGTCCAGCGTGAGATCACCGGTGGCCGGATCGGCGTCGACCTTGACGCCGTGGATCTGGAGCAGATTGGTGACGATCTCGACGTCTTTGATCGCCGGGACGTTGCGCAGCTGGGACGGCTCGCTGCCCAGCAGCGCGGCCACCATGGCCTTGGGGACGAGGTTCTTCGCGCCACGGACGTGGACGGATCCCTCGAGTGGCTTTCCACCCTGAACGGTGAGCAGCTTGGCCATTGGACTGGCGTCCCTTCTTCGACAAATGTGAAATGTAGCTTTGCCACTGTAACCACATCTGCTGGGATCCCTTCCCGCTTCCGCCGGTGGCTGAGGCAACGATTCGGTCAAGCCGGGGCCCCCGCGGAGGGCCATACGGCGAGGTCAGACCTTTGCCGGCAGGGTTTTCGGCTTGAATCCGGGGCGGCTCGCCTCGAAGGCCTCCACGGCCGGGGCCTCGCGCAGTGTGAGCGAGATATCGTCGAGGCCCTCGAGCAGGCGCCACCGGGTGTAGTTGTCGATCTCGAAGCTGGTCTCCACCGAGCCGCAGCGCACGGTGCGGTGGATCAGGTCCACGGTGATCTCAGTCCCGGGATTGTTCTCCAGCTCCTTCCAGATCAGCTCCACATCCGGCTGGGCCACCTTCGCGGCGAGCAGGCCCTGCTTCGCGGAGTTGCCGTAGAAGATGTCCGCGAAGCGGGATGAGATCACGGCGCGGAAGCCGTAGTCCTTCAGCGCCCAGACGGCATGTTCCCGGGAGGACCCGGTCCCGAAGTCGGAGCCGGCCACGAGCACCGACCCATGCTGATAGGCGGGCTGGTTCAGCACGAAGTCCTGGTTCTTCCGCCAGGAGGAGAACAGCGCGTCCTCGAAGCCGGTCTTGGTGATCCGCTTGAGGTAGACCGCGGGGATGATCTGATCGGTGTCCACGTTCGACTGCTTCAGCGGGACGCCGACGCCGGTGTGGGTGGTGATGGGTTCCATGGATCCTTCTCGGTGATCTGGTGCGGGGCTCAGGCCGGGGCAGCGAGGCTCAGGCCGGGACGAGGATGTCCGCCGGGGCGGAGAGGGTGCCGCGGATCGCGGTCGCGGCGGCCACCACCGGGGAGACCAGGTGGGTCCGTCCGCCCTTGCCCTGGCGGCCCTCGAAGTTGCGGTTCGAGGTGGAGGCGCAGCGCTCCCCCGGGGCCAGCTGATCGGGGTTCATGCCCAGACACATCGAGCAGCCGGCGAAGCGCCACTCGGCGCCGAACTCCTTGAAGACCTTGTCCAGCCCCTCGGCCTCGGCCTGAAGCCGGACCTTCGCGGAGCCGGGCACCACGATCATCCGGACCTCCGGGTCCTTCTCGCGGCCGGCGAGGATCTCCGCGGCGGCGCGCAGGTCCTCCATCCGGGAGTTGGTGCAGGAGCCCAGGAAGACGGTGTCCACCCGGATGTCCTTCATCGGGGTGCCGGGGGTGAGGTCCATGTAGGTCAGCGCCCGCTCGGCGGACTCCCGGGCGACGTCGTCGGTGAAGTCGGTGGGCGCAGGGACCACGCCGTTGAGGCTCACGCCCTGACCGGGATTCGTTCCCCAGGTCACGAACGGGTCCAGGGTGTCGGCGTCGAGGATCACCTCGGCGTCGAAGCGTGCGCCCTCGTCGGTGCGCAGGGACTTCCAGTACTCGACCGCGGCGTCCCAGTCGGCGCCCTCCGGGGCGTGCGGGCGACCCTCGATGAAGTCGAAGGTGGTCTGATCCGGGGCGATCATGCCCGCCCGGGCGCCGGCCTCGATGGACATGTTGCAGATGGTCATCCGCGCGTCCATGGAGAGCTCCTCGATGGCGGAGCCGCGGTATTCCAGCACGTAGCCCTGGCCGCCGCCGGTGCCGATCTCGGCGATCACCGCCAAGATGATGTCCTTGGAGCTCACGCCCGGGCGCAGCGACCCGTTCACGGTGATCGCCATGGTCTTGAACGGCTTCAGCGGCAGGGTCTGGGTGGCCAGGACATGCTCCACCTCAGAGGTGCCGATGCCCATGGCCAGGGCGCCGAAGGCACCGTGGGTGGAGGTGTGGGAGTCCCCGCAGACCACGGTCATCCCGGGCTGGGTCAGGCCCAGCTGCGGGCCGACCACATGGACGATCCCCTGATCGGCGTCGCCCAGGGAGTGGATCCGCACCCCGAACTCCTCGGCGTTCGCGCGCAGCGTGTCGACCTGCTTGCGCGAGATCGGGTCCGCGATGGGCTTGTCGATCTCCAGCGTGGGAGTGTTGTGGTCCTCGGTGGCGATGGTCAGGTCCGGTCGGCGCACCGGGCGCCCGGCCAGGCGCAGACCTTCGAAGGCCTGCGGGCTGGTGACCTCATGGACCAGGTGCAGGTCGATGTAGAGCAGGTCCGGAGACCGCTGACCGTCGGACTCTTCGCCGGCGACGACGACGTGGTCGCGCCAGACCTTTTCAGGCAACGTGAGTGGCGTGTTCGCCATGGGATCCTCCTGATGGGCTCACTCACTACAGAACCACCATTGCGCGGGGGCTTCTATACCCCCGCACAGAGGTCTCATTATCTGAGATCGGGGCGGCGATTGCCAGTATCATGGGCTCATGCCAGCATCGCCCTATTCCCCCCGGCCCGGTGAGCAGTACTCCCCGCAGGCTTCCCGTTCCGGCGCCCCCACAGGCGGCCCGCGCCGGATGGTCGCGCAGAAGCTGCCTCCGGCCTCGGGGGACGGCAGACCCGCACCCACGCTGCCCCCGGACCCGCCGCGGCCGCTGCACTCCCCCTCCGGGATCGGGGTGGTGGACAAGTCGGTGATGATCATGGACGCACTCGAGGCCGGACCGGCCTCACTGGCTCAGCTGGTGGAATGCACCGGCCTGGCCCGGCCCACGGTGCACCGGCTGGCCAGCGCCCTGGTGCACCACCGTTTCCTCAGCCGGGATGTGCGCGGACGCTACGTGATCGGCTCCCGCCTGGCCGAACTGGCCTCCGCCGCCGGGGATGACCGGCTGGTCACCGCGGCCGGCCCGATCCTGCTGCGGCTGCGCGACGCCACCGGGGAGAGCTCCCAGCTCTACCGCCGGCAGGGAGACGCCCGGGTCTGCGTGGCCTCGGCCGAACGGCCGATCGGCCTGCGGGACTCCATCCCGGTGGGCACCCAGCTCTCCATGAAGGCCGGCTCCGCCGCCCAGGTGCTGCTGGCCTGGGAGGACCATGAGCGCCTGGTCGAGGGACTGCACGGCGCCCGGTTCACCCCCACGGTGCTGGCCGGGGTGCGACGCCGCGGCTGGGGCGAGTCCCTCGGGGAGCGTGAGGCCGGGGTCGCCTCGGTCTCCGCCCCGGTGCGTGGACCCTCCGGGCGGGTCCTGGCGGCCGTGTCGATCTCCGGACCGATCGAGCGGCTGACCCGGCAGCCGGGGAGGCAGTACGCCGGCGTCGTCGTCCAGGCGGCGCACCAGCTGACCGAACTTGTCCGCAAGAATCCCGATGCCGCCGAGCACGGACTGGGCGAGCAGTAGCCGGGGCACACCCATCTGCAGGCATTTCCCAGGAATCTTCAGCAGGCCCTTATGATGAGGGGCGTGATTGAGAATATAAGCGTCATCGGAACTGGCTACCTCGGCGCCACCCATGCGGCATGCATGGCAGAACTGGGCTATAACGTGCTCGGCGTGGACATCGACCCCGAGAAGATCGACTCGCTCTCCCGCGGCGAGCTTCCCTTCCACGAACCCGGCCTGCCCGAGCTGATCCGCAAGCATGTGGACTCCGGACGGCTGCGCTTCACCACCGACCTCGAGGAGGTCGGCGCTTGGGGCGACGTGCACTTCATCGCTGTGGGCACCCCGCAGCAGGCCGGCGGCACCGGCGCGGACATGACCTTCGTCAACGCCGCGACCCGCTCGCTGGCGCGTGCGATCAGCAAGGACGCGCTGATCGTGGGCAAGTCCACGGTCCCGGTGGGCACCGCACGCCGGCTCGCGGCCCTGGTCGAGGAAGAGTCCGCCGAGGGTGTGCGCGTGAGCCTGGCATGGAACCCGGAGTTCCTGCGCGAGGGCTTCGCCGTGGAGGACACGCTGCGCCCCGACCGTCTGGTGGTGGGCACCGCTGATGAGGCCGACGAGGCCGTGCTGCGCGACGTCTACTCCGAGGCGCTGGGCCGGGACACCCCCTGGATCGCCACCGACTTTGAGACCGCAGAGCTGGTCAAGGTGGCCGCGAACGCATTCCTGGCCACCAAGATCTCCTTCATCAACGCCTTCTCCGAGGTCACCGAGGCCGTGGGCGGGAACATCACCACCCTGGCCGACGCGATCGGCCACGACACCCGGATCGGCCGGAAGTTCCTCAACGCCGGGGTCGGCTTCGGCGGCGGCTGCCTGCCCAAGGACATCCGGGCCCTGCAGACCCGCGTGGGCGAGCTCGGCCTGGACCACACGATGCGCTTCCTCGATGAGATGGACCAGATCAACCTGCGCCGTCGTGACCGGGTGGTCAACCTCGCAGAGCAGATCCTGGACTCCGATCTGGAGGGCAAGCGGATCGCCGTGCTCGGCGTGACCTTCAAGCCGCTCTCCGACGACGTCCGCGACTCCCCCGGCCTGGACGTGGCGGTGCGCCTGTTCAGCTCCGGGGCCGATGTCTCCGTCTACGACCCGGAGGGCAACCGCAACGCGGCCAAGCGCTTCCCGCGGCTGGGCTACGTGGATTCACTCACCGAGGCGGTCACCGACGCCGATCTGGTGGTGCTGACCACGGAGTGGAACGAGTTCAAGGCGCTCACTCCGGCCGACCTCGAGCCGCTGGTGGCGCAGAAGCAGTTCATCGACGCCCGCAACGTGCTCAGCGCGAGTCAGTGGGAAGGCTCCGGCTGGCGCTTCGCGCAGCTGGGTCGGATCTTCACCGACGCCTGAGCGAATCCCAGCCACGATCATCGATGGCGCTCGTGAGGATCACCTCGCGGGCGCCATCGGCGTCTGACCCGGGTTCTGCGGCAGGGGTGCTGCGCCGGGTTCTGCGCGCGACGCCGCGGGGAGGATCTCGCCGACCTTCAAGAAACCCTCTGGCAGCGCGGCATCTGCCGGGAAGCTGGCCAGCAGCTCATAATCCTCTCCCCCGGCGGCGACCCAATGCAGCGCCCGCTCCTGGGCCTGCTGCGGGGCGAGACCCAGGGCGAGAGTCGCCGGGTGCAGGGCCGCGGCCTGCTCGGCGAGGTCCGGTTCATGCAGCTGCACCCGCACCGCCGAGGCCCGCGCGAGGCGCTGCGCGTCGCGCAGCAGCCCGTCGGAGAGGTCCATCCCGGCGGTGGCACCGGCGGTCACCGCGTCGATGCCGGTGCCCAGTCGCGGGGCCGGGGCGATCTGGGCATCGCGAAGCCGGGCCAGCTCTGGTGTGTCGGCGGAGACCCCGGCCTCGAGCAGCGCCAGACCAGCCGCCGCCGCGCCCAGCGGGCCGGAGACGGCGAGCTGGTCCCCCGGGCGGGCCCCGGTGCGGCGCAGCGCGGGGCGTCCTGCGGGGAGACGGCCGACCGCGGTCAGGGTCACCGAGATCCCAGGGCCGGAACCCAGGTCGCCTCCGGCGATCCGGCAGTGCTCTGCCCCGGTGCGGCGCACCGCCTCCGCCAGTCCGCGGTAGAACCCGCGCACCCAGTCCAGCGGGGTGGCCGCAGGCAGGGTGAGGCTGACCAGCAGCGCCACCGGTGTCGCGGCCATGGCGTTGAGATCGGAGAGGTTCTGTGCGGCGGCCTTGAGCCCGACGGCGCGGCCCATCACTGCGGCCTGGTCCTGACGGCTCCACCAGCTGGCACGAAAGTCCTCATCCTGGCTCAGCGTGTCCATGGTCAGCACGATCCGGGCAGGGGCGCCGTCCTGGGGCAGCTCCAGCACGGCGGCGTCGTCGCCGGGGGCCAGGGTGAGTTCTGCCAGCTCAGTGGCGGGGCTGCCGAGCTCACCGAGCTCCTGGAGGATCACGGCGAGGACCGCGTCCTCCCCGGACTCCCCCACGCTGGCGGGGCCGTCCTGGTTCCGGGTGGGCGTCATTCGACGTCCGGAAGCGCCGCCGCGGTGACCTCGCCGCCGGTCTCGTCACGGATCTCCAGGCGCGCAACGTCCTCGCGCAGCACCGCACCGTTCATCCGACAGTCCACCGGGACTTCGGAGCCCAGGAAGGAGCCGGACTCGATCTCCTGGCCGTCCTCCCCGATGAGCACCACGGTGAACGTCTCCCCGACGGGGAGCCCGTCGATCAGCAGCACGGTCTCGGTGCCCCAGGTGTGGGCGATCAGGGAGCCGTCGACGACGACGCCGGCGCTGGGGTCGGTGAAGCTCACCGGCTCCTGCGAACCGAGCTCCCCGGGCGGTCCCAGCGGTTCTTCGGCCACCAGGACGTCGGCCTCGTCTGGGTCCTCGGCGTCTGAGTCGGCGTCCAGGATCGCCTGCACGCCGAGGGTCCCGGCCACGCCCAGCGCCACGCAGGCGGCCAGTGCGAGGCTCTGCCGCAGCCGTGACCGGCGGCGCGATGGTGCGGCGGCCCCGTGGGCGCCGCGGCGGGTCTGCTGCAGGGTGGGCTGAACTGACTGTTCCTCAGCGTGCTGCGCAGACTGCTTCCGCTCGGCGTCGCGCCGCTTGGCGAACCCCGGTTCGGCGTCGTCCGGCTCGGCGCCCTGTGGTGCGCCCTGCGATGCGGCGTTACGGTCCGGCTGAGCGGGAGCGCGGCCGGCTCCGTCACGCTGCGACTCTCGGGCGGTGACCTCGGCGATCACCCTCTCCCGCAGGGACTCCGGCGGCTGCGCCTGGCTCCAGGCGTCGAGGCTGCCTGGCAGCGCTGCGCTGATCTCGCGCAGCTCGCGAAGCTCCTGGGCGAGCATCGGGTCCTCCGCGCACATCGCGTCGAGTTCCTGACGCTCCGCAGGGCTGAGATCATCGGCCGCCGCCGCGCCGAGCAGCTCCGCGCGCCGCTGCGACGCAGGATCCGGGCCTCCCCTGGGGTCGGTGTCGTCGTGATGTGCACTCATGACTCACCTTCCATCTCTTCGATCGCGCGGCGAAGGGCTCGCAGGCCATAGTAGGTGCGGGTGCGCAGGGTGGGCACGGGCACCTGCAGCGCCTCTGAGAGTTCTGCGTAGTTGAAGCCCAGCACGTGGACGGCCACGACCATCTCGGCATGCTCGGCGCTGATGGTCCCCAGGGCGTCGATGAGCATCATAGTCTGGGCGGGATCCACGACCACAGGATCAGGCGCATCGATCTGTGTGATCTCCGGCTCCATCGGGATCGGGATCCGCCGCCGGGCGCGGAACTCATCGCGGACCACGTTGCGCGCGATCGCGAAGAGCCAGTTGCGCAGGCTCGAGCGCTCGGGGTCGAAGCGGTCCAGGGCCTGCCAGGCCCGCACGAAGGTCTCTTGGACGCATTCCTCAGCGGCGCCACGATCCTGCAGCGCCTTGGTCGCGAACCCGAGCAGCGCGGGGGCGTGCTGGTCGTAGGCGGATTCGATGGTGGGGATACCCAGGCCCGCCTGCGGTTCAGTGCGCATCCGCTCAGCCGCCTCCATCACTTCTCATCCGGTCTCTCGACCTGGACGTCGAAAGTGTGACCCTCAGGCTCCACGATACACAGCGCGGACCGGGCCTCGCTGAGAGCAGAAAGTTTGTTCCGGAAACCGTGAACGCCGAGGCGCTGTGATCAGTATTACGAAGTGGCGGGCCGAAATTCGGCCTCCCACAGTTCTCGAAGGAGTCACCCACGATGACGACATCACGACGCAGAACCATCGGCGCCGGCGCCACCCTGGGCGCAGCAGTCCTGCTGCTCTCCCCCACCATGGCCCACGCCAGCACCGAGGCCGGCAGCGAGGTCGAATGGCCCGAGGAGTTCACCAGCGCCTACACGGTCATGGCAACTCCTGACGAGGTCATCAACTCCGACGGCGAGGTCTCTCCGGGTGAGGAGGGCGCGACGGGCGACTTCATGTTCTGGATCAATTCAGAGGAAGAGGTCATCTGTTACGAGATCACACTCGAAGGGGTCACCGGCGGCTACGAGAGCCCAGCGCTGACCGCCACGCACATCCATGAGGCCGCAGCCGGGGAACCCGGTCCGCCGCGCCTGGCCTTCCCGGATCCAGAGCCCATCGGTGACGAGCCACGCACCTCCACCGGCTGCATGCAGGGTCCCTTCATGACCGGGGTTGAAGGCGACGACGGCGCCGACACCGGCGAAGGATTCAGCCTCGCCGAGATCGAGGCCAACCCGGCCGGCTTCACCGGTGACTCCCACACCGAGGAGTTCACCGACGGTGTGGTCCGCGGACAGCTGATGCAGGTTCCGCTGGACGGTGTGGAGACCGGCGGCGGCGGCATGCAGCAGTCCTCGGCTCCGATCGGCGTCTTCGCCGGGGCCGGCGTGCTGGCACTGGCAGGAGCCAGCGCCTTCATGCTGGTGCGCCGCAGCCAGACCTCGTGACCCGAGGCCTTCAACGGCTCCCTGACGTCAGGGTTCGGCGGCTGCCCCTCGGGGTGGCCGCCGCCCTGGCGCTGGGGCTGGGACTCAGCGCCTGCGGCACGCCTGGGTCCTCGAGCACGGCCTCTGAGCCGGAGCCGGCGAGCTCGACGGTCGATGCGGCGCCGTCGTCGTCGTCGGAAGCAGGCTCTTCAGCGTCAAGCTCACCAGCAGCGCCATCGAGCTCATCTTCCAGTCCCCCCGCGTCGAACAATTCCGCACCGGGCAGCTCGGCGCCGGGCAGCGGCTCAGCCGAGTCCGGAGTCCCACCGGCAGAGGTGCGCATCCCCTCGATCGACGTCGACGAGTCTCTGATCGATCTGGGCATCAACCAGGACGGGACCATGGAGGTGCCCGAGGACTACAGCGAGGTGGGCTGGTTCGAGGGCGGCGGCATGCCCGGCGGACGTGGACCCACCGTGATCGCCGGACACCTGGACTCCACCACTGGTCCCGCAGTGTTCCACCGCCTGGTCCAGATGCAGCCCGGCGATGAGGTGGAGGTCACCGACGCCGAGGGCGAGGTCCACCACTACCGGGTGGAGCACACCGAGGTCTTCCCCAAGGATGACTTCCCCACCCGAGAGGTCTTCGGAGCGATCCCCGAAGATGAGCTGCGCCTGATCACCTGCACCGGTCTCTTCGACGTCGATGCGGGAAGCCACGAGGACAACCACATCGTCTTCGCCGTCCCGGTCGAGGACCCCGGTGGACACTGACCCTGTGAGGTGACAGGGTCGCCCGATGGACATCACTCAATACTGGGACGGGTGGGACCCGATCCTGCACACCGTCATCACCCTGACCGCGGGCTACCTCGCGCTTCTCTTCATCCTCCGGCTCTCCGGGCCGCGCACCATGGCGAATATGACCCCGCTGGACTTCATCGTGGCGGTCACCATCGGTTCGGCCTTCGGGCGTGTGCTCACCGCTGTGGATGTCCCGCTGGCCCAGGCGCTGCTCACGCTGGCCCTGCTGGTGCTGCTGCAGTGGCTGCTGGCCTGGGCGCGGGGACGCTCACCGAAGATGCGCCGACTCCTGGATGCGCCCCCGGTGCTGATCTACTACCAGGGCAAATTCCAGCGGAAGGCGCTGCGCAAGCACCAGCTGGTCGAGGATGACGTGCACACCGCGGTGCGGAACTCCTCGCGCGGATCCATGGGCGAGGTCTCGGCGGTGATCCTGGAGCAGAACGGCGGCCTGGTGGTCATCGGCGATGACCAGCTCGGAGACGGCTCCTCGGTGCTCACCTTCACCGGCCGGGCCGAGGACGACTGACCCACCCGCCACCCTTTTCCCGTTGAGGGGCGGATTCTACGAGCATTCTGGGCCGAAAAGCCCATGAGATGCACGCAGAATCCGCCCCTCAACCTGTGGGTGGGGAGTCTGAGCTCTCACGCATCCGGTTCAGGCGCTGCGCCGTCAGCTCAGACTCCGGAACCGACACGAAGTACCATTCCGCAAGCTTCTGCCGGCCCTCCACGGTGACCTCTCCCTGAAGGACCTGTCTCCGGAAGTCCGCATTGGTCTTGACCAGCACGTTCTCAGCACCGGCCAGGTACCCGATTCGACCCGGCCCCAGCCATTTCCACCCCACGTCCATCGCGCCCCCGGTGGGGGCCTTCTCGATGGACTGGATCGCCTCCCAGGGGAGCGTGCGGGAGACGAACGGGCCCACGGAGAGCGTCAGGCCCTCCTCCACGCTGGCCCGTGTGTGCACCACGAGCACTTTGATGACACCCACCAGGAGCACCGCTACCAGCGCCAAGCCGACGACGGCGAGGACCGAGCCCTGCACAGAGGAGTCCTGGGACGTGAAGGAGACGACCACGGTGATCGCGGCCGTCCACCCCATGAGGCCGTAGATCAGCCAGTACACGGGCCGCTGCGGGTGACTGACGGTGCGGATAGTCTCATCCATGGTGAACGCCTTTCTGGGAGCGACTGCTGCCTGACCTAGCGAGCATCGCTGCGGCGAACCAGACTTCCCAGGTCAGCGAGGCGTGGCATGTCGTCATGCTACCCACGCCCGCAGCTGCACCAAAGCCGTTGAGGGGCGGAATCTGCGAGTAGTTGGGGCCGAAAAGCCCATGAGATGCTCGGAGATTCCGCCGCTCAACGGAGAAAAAGCAAGCGCCCGGTCTCGTGTGAGACCGGGCGCTTGCTTTATCACCAGTGGTGACCCCAGCGGGATTCGAACCCGCGTTACCGCCGTGAGAGGGCAGCGTACTAGGCCGCTATACGATGGGGCCGTGCTTCAGTTGTGCCTCCCGGAATCCGGGAGGGTCGTGCGTGCGGAGTGTCGGGTCCCCGCGCTCCGAGAAGCGCGGGGCCAGACGTCCGTGACCCCAGCGGGATTCGAACCCGCGTTACCGCCGTGAGAGGGCAGCGTACTAGGCCGCTATACGATGGGGCCGCATTTCATAGCTTTGGCCCCCGTCGCCGAGGGCCGGTCGTGCTGTGTAAGAGACCACCAATGGGTCTCCGCTGGGCTACTAGGACTCGAACCTAGAACGACGGTACCAGAAACCGCTGTGTTGCCGATTACACCATAGCCCATTATTTGCTTGTCAACGCCGTCGCATCGGGCAACTTTTCGCCCCCAGCAACGGGAATCAACTATACACATGGGTGGCGCCGAAGCACAAAACGAGCTCGGCGCCACCTGTGCTGGCTGCTCAGCCTCGGGCCGCGAAGAGCTCCCGGAAGCGGCGGAGCCTGCTCAGCGAGGACTCGCGTCCCAGCAGCTCCATGGATTCAAACAGCGGCGGAGACACCCGGCGCCCGGAGATCGCCGAGCGCACCGCGCCGAAGGCCTTGCGCGGCTTCAGCTCAAGCCCCTCGAGCAGCGCCTCCCGCAGCGCCGACTCGATGGCCTCGGTGCTCCACTGAGCATCCTCGATCGGGGTGAGCGCCGCGATGGAGGCATCGAGGGTCTCCAGGACCTGATCCCCGAGTCCGCTGAATGCCTTGTCCTCGATGGCCAGCTCGGCGTCATCGGTGAACAGGAACGCCATCATGTCTGCGCCCTCATCGAGCAGCGCGATGCGCTCCTGGACCAGCGGGGCCGCGCCGTCGAGCATGCTGGCCTGCGCGGGGTCCAGCTGCTCCCTCAGCAGGCCCCTGGCCTGCAGGTATGGAATGAGGCGGTCGCGGAAGTCGGAGGCCTCCAGGCGGCGGATATGGGTGCCGTTGATGGCCTCGGCCTTCTTCACGTCGAAGCGTGCCGGGTTGGCGAGCACATCGGTGATGTCGAAGTGCTCGATGAGCTCATCGACCGTGAAGATGTCCTCGTCGGCGGAGAGCGACCAGCCCAGCAGCGCCAGGTAGTTCAGCAGGCCCTCGGGCACGAAGCCGCGGTCCCGATGGTGGAAGAGGTTGGACTCCGGGTCCCGCTTGGAGAGCTTCTTGTTGCCCTCCCCCATCACGTAGGGAAGGTGGCCGAAGATCGGCATGTGCTTGGCCACGCCCACGGCATACAGCGCCCGGTAGAGCGCCACCTGGCGCGGGGTGGAGGAGAGCAGGTCCTCCCCGCGCAGCACGTGGGTGATCTCCATGGCGGCGTCGTCCACCGGGTTCACCAGGGTGTAGAGCGGCTGACCGTTCCCGCGGGCCACCACGAAGTCAGGGGTGGAGCCGGCGCCGAAGGTGATCTCCCCACGCACCGCATCGGTGAAGCTGATGTCCTCATCGGGCATCCGGAAGCGCAGCACCGGCTGACGGCCCTCGGCCCGGAACGCCTCGATCTGCTCCTGGCTCAGGGTCCGGTCAAAGCCGTCGTAGCCCAGCTTCGGGTCCCGGCCGGCGGCGAGGTGGCGCGCCTCGACCTCCTCCGGGGTGGAGAAGGCCTCGTAGATGAAACCCGCCTCGAGCAGTTTCGCCAGCACCTCGGCGTAGAACTCACCGCGCTGGGACTGCCGGTAGGGGGCGTGCGGTCCGCCGGTCTCGGCGCCCTCGTCCCAGTCGATGCCGAGCCAGCGCAGCGCCTCGAGCAGCTGCTGGTAGGACTCCTCGGAGTCCCGGGCGGCGTCGGTGTCTTCGATCCGGAAGATCATCTTCCCGCCGGTGTGCCGGGCGTAGGCCCAGTTGAACAGGGCGGTGCGGATCAGTCCGACGTGCGGGGTGCCGGTGGGTGAAGGGCAGAACCGGACCCGGACCGGGGCGGAGGGGTCGACGGCGGGGATCTGGTCTGCAGAGGCAGAGGTGAGAGTCATAGGGGAAATCAGTTCCTGAAGTGGTTGACGAGTGTGCCGATGCCTTCGATGTCCGCCTCGAAGCGGTCCCCGGACCCGAGCAGGCCGACGCCGGCGGGGGTCCCGGTGAGGATGACATCACCGGGGAGCAGGGTGAAGGCCTGGGAGATGTAGGCGATGAGCTCGGCCACGCCGAAGATCATCTCGGAGGTGGAGCCGTCCTGGACGGTCTCCCCGTTGAGCCGTCCCGAGATCCGCAGACCCTCGGGATCAAGGTCGGTCTCGATCCAGGGACCCAGCGGGGTGGACCCGTCGAAGCCCTTGGCGCGGGCCCACTGGCCGTCGGTGCGCTGCGCGTCGCGGGCGGTGAGATCGTTGGCCACCGTGTAGCCGAAGACGACCTCGGGGACCCGTTCCACCGGCACGTCCTTGCAGATCCGTCCGATGACGACGGCCAGCTCGGCCTCGTAGCTGACCTCCTCCGAGAAGGATGGCAGCGTGACGGGCTCGTTGGGGCCCACCACGGCGGTGTTGGGGATCAGGAACAGCAGCGGCGAGACCGGGATCTCCCCGCCCATCTCCTTGACGTGATCGGCATAGTTGCGTCCGACGCCGATCAGCTTGGACCGCGGGATGATCGGGGCGACCAGCCGCACGTCCTCAAGCCGGTGCGTGGTCTCGGTCTGCTGGATCCCCTGATAGAAGGGGTCTCCGTTGAGTTCGATGATGGTTTCTTCGCCCTCTCCCCCGGTGACAAGACCGTAGGAGGGTTCGGCGTCCGTGACAAAACGTGCAATGCGCATGGGCCAACTCTATCGCCCACGCGCATTGCACGTTCTTCAGCTGTGATCTCGTCCTGCTGGCCTGTCCGCCGGCGGACGGCTCAGGCGAGGCGGCAGGTCAGGCGAGGCGGTGCATCCACCCGTGCCGGTCCTCGCCGGTGCCGGTCTGGATCCCGAGGAGCTCCTCGCGGATCGAGAGCGTGACCTCTCCGGTCCCGGCGGAGGCGATCCGGCGCTCCCCGTCCAGCAGCTCTCCGATGGGTGTGATCACGGCCGCGGTGCCGCAGGCGAAGGCCTCGGTGATGCTGCCGTCGGTGATCCCTGCGTCCCACTCCTCCAAGGTGACCTGGCGCTCCTCGACCTGCATGCCGCGGTCCTTCGCGAGCTGGATCACCGAGGCGCGGGTGATGCCCTCCAGGATGGTGCCGGTCAGCGCGGGGGTGATCAGCCTGTTGTCGGCGGTGACCAGGAAGACGTTCATGCCGCCGAGCTCCTCGATGGCGTTCTCCCGCAGCGGGTCCAGGAAGAGCACCTGATCGCAGCCCTTGGCGGTGGCCTGCTGCTGGGCGGCCAGCGAGCCGGCG
The DNA here is from genome assembly GCF_013410215.1 of Nesterenkonia sandarakina. Taxonomy (NCBI): domain Bacteria; kingdom Bacillati; phylum Actinomycetota; class Actinomycetes; order Micrococcales; family Micrococcaceae; genus Nesterenkonia; species Nesterenkonia sandarakina. Next base: position 2,084,917 of record NZ_JACCFQ010000001.1, on the reverse strand, counting down.
TAGTTTCCGCCGGTCTTTGCGGCTCCGGTCCCGCCGGGTGCGGCGCGGATGTAGTCCCGGGAGACCCAGATGCGCACCGGCTTGAGCTCACCGCCGAAGTAGTTTCCGGCTGGGGAGGCGATCACCCGGTAGGAGACCGCATTCGCCGGCCGCACGCCCAGGAACGCCTCGGAGGCGAACATGAACGGGCGCAGGTAGAGCGCCTCGCCGTCGCCGTCGGGCACCCAGGCCTTATCGGTGGAGACCAGCTCCTCCAGGGACTCGATGAAGAGCTCCTCGGGGAGCTCGGGCAGCGCCATGCGCACCGCCGAGCGGTTCAGCCGCCTGGCGTTCTCCAGCGGGCGGAAGGTGTAGATCCCGCCGTCGGCGTGACGGTAGGCCTTCATGCCTTCGAAGATCTCCTGGGCGTAGTGCAGCACGGCGGCCGCCGGGTCCAGCGAGATCGGTCCGTAGGGCTCCACACGGGCGCTGCCCCAGCCACCCTCGGCGGTCCAGTCGATCACCGAGGTGTGATCCGTGAAGTGGGTCCCGAACCCCGGGTTCGCCAGGATCTCCTGCAGCCGCTCCGGGGAGGTGGGCGTGGGATGGGGGGTGTGATGAAACGTCATGGTGGCCTTTCGGGTGTGCCCGCATGGATGCGCCCTGCGGAAGTCGGTCTCCCGCCCTACTCTACGAGACCAGATCCCGGATGAAAGAGCATGACCGGTGCCGACCGGGCCGATCAAGCTGGCCCGATCAAGCGGGCCGGTCCAGCCGGTCCGGTTCAGCCAGCTGGTTTCAGCCGGCGAGCCGCGCCACGAAGGCGTCGCCGCGCTGGCTGGTGCTCAGCCCGGACGTGCCCTCCTGGGCCCACTGGCTGAGCTGGGCGTGGACCGCGCTCTCCAGACGCTGCGCAGCCGCGCTGAGACCCAGGTGGTCCAGCATCAGCCCGGCGGAGAGCACCGCCGCGGTGGGGTCGGCGATCGCCTTCCCGGCGATGTCCGGCGCCGAGCCGTGCACCGGCTCGAACATCGACGGCGCGGTGCCGGCGGTGTTGATCGAGGCCGAGGCGGCCAGGCCGATGCCTCCGCTGATGGCCGGAGCGAGGTCCGTGAGGATGTCGCCGAAGAGGTTGTCGGTGACGATCACGTCGAAGCGCTGCGGGTTGTTGACCATGTGGATGGTGGCGGCGTCCACGTGCATGTAGTCCCAGCGGACCTCGGGGAAGGACTCCGCCACCGCCGCCGTCGTCCGGGTCCAGAGGTCCCCGGAGTAGGTGAGCACGTTGTTCTTGTGCACCAGGGTCAGGTGCTTGCCGCGGGCCTGGGCGCGGTGGAACGCATCCTCGACCACCCGGCGCACCCCGTAGGCGGTGTTGACCGAGACCTCGGTGGCGATCTCCGCCTCGGTGCCGCGGCGCAGCAGCCCGCCGTTGCCGGCGTAGGGACCCTCGGTGCCCTCGCGGACCACCACGAAGTCGATCGGGTTCTCCTGATCCACGCCGCGCAGCGGGGAGATCACTCCGGGGTAGGAGCGGGTGGGCCTGAGGTTCACGCAGTGATCCAGGTTGAAGCGCAGCCCCAGCAGCAGCTCGCGCTCGATGATCCCGGAGGGCACCCGGGTGTCCAGCGGGTCGGCACCCACGGCGCCGAAGAGGATCGCGTCATGGCCGCGCAGCGCCTGCAGCGTCTCCTCGGTGAGCGTCTCCCCGGTGCGCAGCCAGTGCTCCGCACCCAGGGAGTACTCGGTGTAGCTGAACTGGGCGCTCTCCGAGGCCAGGGCGGCGTCGAGCACCTTGCGCGCCTCGGCGACCACCTCCGGGCCGATGCCGTCGCCGCCGATTACTGCAATGTCGAATGTGTTCTCAGCCATAGCGTCACTCTATGCGCTCCGGCACAGGCGGCACGAGAGCCCCGACACAGACTCTCAGCATCTGAGACCCACCGGCGAGGTGCTCGATCAGCTTAGTCGGTCTTCTCCTCGTGGCGGGGGAAGATCGGAGTGGGCTTGACCAGCACGGTGCCCGGAACCAGCTCGGTGTCAAAGGCGGCGAAGCTGCGCGGTCCCTCCCCGGAGGCGTTGGTCCGCCCGGCGTCTCCGGATGCCTCGACGTTCAGCGCATCCAGCAGCCGGCGGGCAGACTCCGGCATGACCGGCTGGGCCAGGAGCGCGACCTTGCGCAGCACCTCGGCGGTCACATAGAGCACCGTGTTCATCCTCGAGAGGTCGGTCTTCTTCAGCTTCCAGGGCTCCTGCTCCGCGAAGTAGGCGTTGGCCTCCCCCAGGACGAACCAGGTGCGTTCCAGGGCGCGGTGGAAGTCCTGCGCGTCGTAGGCCTCGCGGCTGATCTCCAGGAGTTCATCGGCCTGGGCCAGGATCCGGCGATCCGCGGCGGTGCGCTCGCCAGGCTGCGGGATCATCTCCTCGCAGTTCTTCACGATCATCGAGAGCGAGCGCTGAGCCAGGTTGCCCAGGTTGTTCGCCAGGTCGGAGTTCTTCCGGACCAGGACCGCCTCGTGGGTGTACGAGCCGTCCGCGCCGAAGGGGAACTCGCGCAGCAGGAAGAACCGCACGGCGTCGAGCCCGTATTCCGCGACCCAGTCGGCAGGGGCGACCACATTGCCCACGGACTTCGACATCTTCTCCCCGGCGTTGTTGAGGAAGCCGTGGATCATCACCCGCTTGGGCAGCGGCAGCTGCGCGCTCATCAGGAACGCGGGCCAGAAGATGCAGTGGAACCGGGAGATGTCCTTGCCGATGACGTGCACGTCGGCGGGCCAGAACCGGGTGAAGCTCTCCGACTCGGTGTCCGGGAAGCCGACGCCGGTGAGGTAGTTGGTCAGCGCGTCCACCCAGACGTACATCACGTGGTCGAGGCTGGTGTCCTCCGCGGTGAGGTCCTTGGGCACCGGCACGCCCCAGTCGAAGGTGGTCCGGGAGATCGCCAGGTCTTCCAGCCCGCCCTCGACGAACCGGATGACCTCGTTGAACCGGCTGCGCGGCGCGCCGAAGTCCGGGTTCGCCTGGAAGAAGTCCAGCAGCGGCTGCTGGTACTTCGAAAGCCGGAAGAAGTAGGACTCCTCCTCGGTCCAGGTCACCGGGGTCTGGGTCTCCGTGGCCAGGCGCTCCCCGGCCGCATCGAGCTGAGTCTCATCCTCGGAGTAGAACCGCTCGTCCCGCACCGAGTACCAGCCGGCGTATTTGTCCAGGTAGATGTCCCCGGCCTCGACCATGCGCCGCCAGATCGCGGTGGAGGCCGCGTAGTGATCCTCATCGGTGGTGCGGATGAAGCGATCATAGGAGATCCCGGCGACCTCATCATCCATGGCCTTGAACACGGCCGCGTTGCGGTCGGCCAGCTCCCGGGTGGAGATCCCCAGGTTCTGGGCGGTCTGCTGCATCTTCTGCCCGTGCTCATCGGTGCCGGTGAGGAAGTAGGTCTCGTAGCCGTCCAGGCGCTTGAACCGCGCCATCACATCGGAGGCGATGACCTCGTAGGCATGACCGATATGCGGCTCCCCATTGGGGTAATGGATCGCCGTGGTGATATAGAACGGGGGCTTGGTAGAAGTCACCCTAGGAATTTACCCCACCCGGTTGCCAACTGCAGTGCCGTGGCCGCGGCGCCGACCGGGAGACAGGCAGTGACCCTGGCGGTGACACAGCTGACCCCGGTGCAGGTCTGGGACTCAGATCTGCACCGGGGTCAGCGGCGATGTGAAGCTGGGCTATTCAGTCTTCGAGGTCGACCTCGGCGGCCAGGTTGGCCTGGACCTCGGCGTTGATCGCGTCGAGCACCCCAGCGGGCAGCGCGGCGTCGATGGCCAGCACGGCCAGGGCGCGGCCCTGTTTGGTGTTCTGCGAGACCTGCATACCGGCGATGTTGACCTGGTGCTCCCCCAGGATCCGGCCGAGCGCGCCGACCACGCCGGGGCGGTCGGCGTATTCCAGGACCACCAGGTGCTCGGTGAGCGCGATCTCGAGGTCGTAGCCGTTGATGCCCACGATCTTCTGGATCTGCTTGGGTCCGGTGAGCGTGCCGCGGACCTCCAGGTTGGTCCCGGAGCTGGTGGCCCCGCGCACGGTGAGTGCGTTGCGGTAGTCCTCGACCTCGGTGGTGGTGGTCAGCCGGGTGGAGATCCCGCGCTGCTCGGCGAGCACCGGGGCGTTGACGTAGGAGACCTGCTCCGAGACGACGTCGGTGAACAGGCCCTTCAGCGCGGCCAGCTGCAGCGCCGAGACGTTGAGCTCGGCGATCTCACCGGCGGCCTCGGTCTCGATGTCGGTGAAGGCGTCGGTGGCCAGGGCGTTGAGGATCCGACCCAGCTTCTCGATCAGCGGGATGCCGGGGCGGACCAGCTCGTCGATGGCGCCGCCGGCGACGTTGACCGCGTCCGGGACCAGCTCCCCGGCCAGGGCCAGGCGCACGGACTTCGCCACGGAGACCCCGGCCTTCTCCTGGGCCTCGGCGGTGGAGGCGCCCAGGTGCGGGGTGACCACCACGTTCTCACGGGTGAAGAAGGGCAGGTCGGTGGAGGGCTCGGTGGCGAAGACGTCCACGGCGGCCCCGCCGATCGCACCCTCGGCCAGGGCCTGCTCCAGGTCGGCCTCGTTGATCAGTCCGCCGCGGGCGACGTTGACCACGAACGCGGTGTCCTTCATCTTCGCGAAGGCCTCGGTGTTCAGCATCCCCAGGGTCTCCGGGGTCTTGGGCATATGGATGGTGATCACATCGGACTGCGCGTAGAGCTCGTCCAGGGTGACCAGCTGCGCGCCGAGCTGGTGCGCCCGGGCCGAGGTGACGTAGGGGTCATAGGCGATGACCTCCATGTCGAAGGCCTTCATCCGCTCCGCCACCAGGCCGCCGATGCGGCCCAGACCGATCACTCCGAGGGTCTTCTCCGCGAGCTCCACGCCGGAGTACTTCGAGCGCTTCCAGGCGCCGTCGCGCAGCGCCTGGTGCGCCGGGGAGATGTGCCGGGCCAGGCCCAGGATATGCGCGCAGGTCAGCTCCGCCGCGGAGGTGATGTTCGAGGTGGGAGCGTTGACCACCATCACCCCGGCCGCGGTGGCGGCCTTGATGTCCACGTTGTCCAGTCCCACCCCGGCCCGGGCGACGACCTTCAGCGACTTGCCGTGGGAGAGCACCTCGGCGTCGACCTGGGTGGCCGAGCGGACCATGATGGCATCGGCGTCGGCGAGGTCGGCGAAGAGCCGCTCGCGGTCGGTTCCGTCGGACTGGCGGATCTCGAAGTCCGGTCCCAGCGCCTCGACGGTGGCGGGTGAGAGTTCTTCGGCAAGTACGACGACGGGGCGGTGAGTGCTCACAATGTCCTTCTTCTGCTCGGGGCGCTTCGTGGTTCGTGGGTGGTGCACGCGAAGACGGTGAGCGGGGCGGGCCTAGGAAGGCCCGCCCCACTCACCGTGCTGACTCATCGGGCAGTGGTGCCCTCGGTGTAGTCATCATCCTGCGGGATCCAGGAGAAGAGCTTGCGCAGCTCGCGCCCGGTGGACTCGATCGGGTGCGACTCGTTCTTCTTGCGCAGCTCGTTGAACTCCTTGCCGCCGACGCGCTGGTCATCCATGAAGCGCTTGGCGAAGGCTCCGGACTGGATGTCGGCGAGCACGGCCTTCATGTTCTCCTTGACCTCCGGGGAGATCACGCGGGGCCCGGAGACGTAGTCGCCGAACTCGGCGGTGTCGGAGATCGACCAGCGCTGCTTGGTCAGGCCGCCCTCGACCATCAGGTCCACGATCAGCTTGAGCTCGTGGAGCACCTCGAAGTAGGCGATCTCGGGCTTGTAGCCGGCCTCGGTGAGCGTCTCGAAGCCGTACTGCACCAGCTGGGAGGCGCCGCCGCAGAGGACTGCCTGCTCGCCGAAGAGGTCGGTCTCGGTCTCTTCGGTGAAGGTGGTCTCGATGACCCCGGCGCGGGTGCCGCCGATGCCCTTGGCGTAGGCCAGGGCGATGGACTTGGCCTCGCCGGAGGGGTCCTGCTCCACGGCGATCAGGGCCGGGACGCCGCGTCCGGCCTCGTACTCGCGGCGGACCACGTGGCCCGGGCCCTTGGGGGCCACCATGGCCACGCCGACCTCGGTGGGGGCCTCGATGTAGCCGAAGCGGATGTTGAAGCCGTGGGAGAACAGCAGCACGTTGCCCGGCACCAGGTGCGGGGCGATCTCCGCGGAGTACACCGCGGCCTGGTGCTGGTCCGGGACCAGGATCATGATGACATCGGCCTCGGCGGCGGCCTCGGCCACGGTCTTCACGGTCAGGCCCTGCTCCTCGGCCTTGGCCTTGGAGCTGGACTCCGCCTTCAGACCGACGACGACGTCGACGCCTGAGTCGCGCAGGGACAGCGCGTGGGCATGGCCCTGGGATCCGTAGCCGATCACGGCGACCTTCTTGCCGCTGAGCACGGACAGGTCGGCGTCGTCGTCGTAATAGAGGTCAGTCACGGTGAGGTCTCCTCGTGTTGGGGATGGGGTTACAGGTCTGGGGTGCTGCAGGTGTTACGCAGCGGGTTCTCAGCGCAGCGCCTTATCGGTCATGGACTTCGCGCCGCGGGAGATCGCGAGGGTGCCGGAACGCACGATCTCGCGGACTCCGAAGGGCTCCAGGACCTCCAGGAGGGCGTTGAGCTTGTCAGGGGCGCCGGTGGCCTCAACGGTGAGTGAGTCCACGGAGACGTCCACGATCTTGGCGCGGAAGAGCTCGACGGCCTGGGTGACCTGCAGACGGGTGGGCGCGTCAGCCTTCACCTTGATCAGCAGGTGTTCGCGCTGGACCGAGTTCTCCGGTGCCAGCTCGATGATCTTGATGACATTGATCAGCTTGTTCAGCTGTTTGGTGATCTGCTCGAGCAGCTTGGAGTCGGCGTCGACCACCACGGTGATCCGGCTGAGCCCGGGCAGCTCCGAGGGGCCCACCGCCAGGGAGTGGATGTTGAAGGCCCGGCGGGCGAAGAGCCCGGAGACCTTGGTGAGCACGCCGGGGACGTCCTCGACCAGGACCGAGAGGGTGCGTCGCTGCTCGGGTGCGGCGATGTCATGGGTGCCCATATATCAGTCCTCCTCGTCCCACTGCGGGGTCAGGTTGTGTGCGAACTGGATGTCGCTGTTGGAGACCCCTGCCGGGACCATCGGCCAGACCATCGAATCCCGGGAGACCACGAAGTCGATGACCACCGGACGGTCGTTGATCGCCATGGCCTCGGCGATGACCGCGTCGATGTCCTCGGGCCGCTCGCAGCGCAGCCCCACGCAGCCGTAGGCCTCGGCGAGCTTGACGAAGTCAGGGATCCGCACGACCTCCCCGCCCTCGGCGGTGACCGAGGTGTTCAGGTGGGTGTTCGAGTAGCGGGACTCATAGAACAGGGTCTGCCACTGCCGGACCATGCCCAGGGAGGAGTTGTTGATCACCGCGACCTTGATCGGGATCTTGTTGATCGCGCAGGTGGCCAGCTCTTGGTTGGTCATCTGGAAGCAGCCGTCGCCGTCGATCGCCCAGACCACCCGGTCCGGGTTGCCCACCTGGGCGCCCATCGCCGCGGGCACCGAGTAGCCCATGGTGCCCAGCCCGCCGGAGTTCAGCCACTGCCGGGGGCGTTCGTACTTCACGAACTGGGCGGACCACATCTGGTGCTGACCGACCCCGGCCACGTAGACCGCTTCGGGACCTGAGGCCTGATTGATCTTCTCGATGACCTGCTGCGGGGCGATCTTGCCGTCCTCCGGGGCGGCGTAGCCCAGCGGGTAGGTCTCGCGGAACCGGTTCAGCTGCTTCCACCAGGCGCTGGTGTCAGTGCGACCGTGCTTGGCGACCAGGGACTCGAAGGAGTAGGTCAGCTCCGGGACGATCTCCTTGAGCGAGCCGACGATCGGGACATCGGCGGTGCGGTTCTTGGAGATCTCCGCGGGGTCGATGTCGGCGTGGATCACCTTGGCGTCCGGGGCGAAGCTCTCCAGCTGCCCGGTGACCCGGTCATCGAAGCGGGCGCCGAGGGTGATCAGCAGGTCTGAGCGCTGCAGCGCGGCGACGGCGGAGACCGTCCCGTGCATCCCGGGCATGCCCAGGTTCTGCTGGTGCGAATCTGGGAAGGCGCCGCGGGCCATCAGCGTGGTGACCACCGGGGCCCCGACGGTCTCGGCCAGGGCGAGGAACTCCTCGGAGGCCTCGGCCTTGATCATGCCGCCGCCGATGTAGAACACCGGACGGGAGGCGGCCTGGATCAGCTTCGCGGCCTCGCGGATCTGCTTGGAGTGCCCGCGGGTGACCGGGCGGTAGCCGTTGAGCTCGATCTTCGGGGGCCAGGAGAAGGTGGTCTTCGCGACCTGGGCGGACTTGGTGACGTCCACCAGCACCGGGCCGGGCCGGCCGGTGGAGGCCAGGTGGAAGGCCTCGGCCATCACCTTGGGGATCTCATCGGCGTCGGTGACCAGGAAGGAGTGCTTGGTGATCGGGGTGGAGATCCCGACGATGTCGGCTTCCTGGAAGGCGTCGGTGCCGATCACCCCGGCGTTGACCTGCCCGGTGATCGCGACCATGGGCACGGAGTCCATATGGGCGTCGGCCATGGGGGTGACCAGGTTGGTGGCTCCCGGACCGGAGGTGGCGATGCAGACGCCCACCTCGCCGGTGACCATCGCGTAGCCCTGGGCGGCATGTCCGGCGCCCTGCTCGTGGCGCACCAGGATGTGGTTGACCTGATCGGAGTCCATCAGCGGGTCATAGGTGGGCAGGATCGCGCCGCCGGGGATGCCGAAGACGTCTGTCACCCCCAGCTCTTCGAGGCTGCGAATGATGGACTGCGAACCTGTGACCTCTACCGGCGCGACGGTGCGGCCGGGGCCATAGAGGCGCGGGTCTGCGGAGGTCCCAGCGGCGCTGCTGGATGCTTTCGAGGCCAGCATGGCTGGGCTCGTGGCTGTCAGATTGCTCATCTTTTCCTCAGTCTCTGGTTCGGCGAACGGCTGATCCAAGAAGTCTCTGATCCGTGGCGGATCCACACCGGTCAAGAGAAAACCCCGGCTGAAAAGCCTGACGGGCCTTCATGCCGGGGTGAGCGGATGCGTCAGCTCCAGGTCGACCGTTCGGACACCTCGGGTGAGGCGGACGTTCGGCCGATCTGAGGCACATGTGTCACTGCACATGCCCCCCGGCGGCGGATACGGGTACTACCGCTAGTAGTTGACGCATGCCGCCCATGCTTCCCTGGCCTGTGATCAGTGTCAACATCCCGGATACCCGTCTCACATGGTGGAAATCCGGTCTGCGGGCGGCTGATCCCGTCCGGCTCAGCCGCAGTAGGCGCCCTCGGCGGCGGAGCGGACCAGCTTGGCGTATTTGCCGAGCACACCGGTGGTGATGAACGGCGGCAGCGGGGTCCAGTCCTGCTGCCGGGCGGCGAACTCGCCGGCGTCCACGACCAGCTCGATGCTGCGCCCGGCGATGTCGACCCGGATCAGGTCCCCGTCGGCGACGTAGGCGATGGGGCCGCCGTCGACGGCTTCCGGGGCGATGTGTCCGATGCACAGTCCGGTGGTGCCTCCGGAGAAGCGTCCGTCGGTGATCAGCAGCACGTCCTTGCCCAGTCCGGCGCCCTTGATGGCGCCGGTGATGGCGAGCATCTCACGCATGCCCGGTCCGCCCTTGGGTCCCTCATACCGGATGACGACGACGTCGCCGGCCTGGATCCGGCCTTCCTCCAGGGCCTTGAGCGCCTGCTGTTCCCGCTCGAAGACCCGGGCGGTGCCCTCGAAGACCTCGGCGTCGAAGCCGGCGGACTTCACCACTGCACCCTCCGGGGCCAGCGAGCCGTGGAGCACCGCGATCCCGCCGTTGGGGTGCATCGGGTTGTTCAGCGCGCGGATGATCTTGCCGTCGATGTCCGGCGGGTTGATCGATTCCAGGTTCTCGGCGACCGTCTTGCCGGTCACGGTGAGCGCGTCGCCGTGGAGCAGCCCGGCGTCGAGCAGGGCGCGCATGACCACCGGCACTCCCCCGACCCGGTCGACGTCGGCCATCACGTACTGGCCGAAGGGCTTCAGGTCACCCAGGTGGGGCACCTTGTCCCCGATGCGGTTGAAGTCCTCGAGCTTGAGCTCCACCCCGGCCTCGCGGGCGATGGCCAGCAGGTGCAGCACCGCGTTGGTGGACCCGCCGAAGGCCATGGTCACCGCGATGGCGTTCTCGAAGGCCTTCTTGGTGAGGATGTCACCGGTGGTGATGCCCTTGCGCAGCAGCTCCACCACGGCCTCGCCGGACTTGTGCGCGTAGTGGTCGCGGCGGCGGTCCGCCGAGGGCGGTGCGGCGGAGCCGGGAAGCGACATGCCCAGCGCCTCGCCGATGCAGGCCATGGTGTTGGCGGTGTACATGCCGCCGCAGGCGCCCTCGCCGGGGCAGATGGCGCGTTCGATGACGTCGAGGTCGGCCTCGCTGATGGTGCCGCGGGCGCAGGCGCCGACCCCTTCGAAGGCGTCGATCAGGGTGACCTCCTTCTCGGTGCCGTCGGCGAATCGGGCGACCCCGGGCATGATCGAACCGGCGTAGAGGAACACGCTGGAGAGGTTCAGCCGGGCCGCTGCCATGAGCATCCCCGGCAGGGACTTGTCACAGCCGGCCAGCAGCACCGAGCCGTCGAGGCGCTCGGCCTGGATCACGGTCTCCACCGAGTCGGCGATGACCTCGCGGGAGACCAGCGAGTAGTGCATCCCCTCGTGACCCATGGAGATGCCGTCGGAGACCGAGATGGTGCCGAACTCCAGCGGGTAGCCGCCGCCGGCGTGCACGCCTTCCTTGGAGGCCTTGGCCAGGCGGTCCAGGGAGAGGTTGCAGGGGGTGATCTCGTTCCAGGAGCTGGCGATGCCGATCTGAGCCTTGGAGAAGTCGTCGTCGCCCATGCCCACCGCGCGCAGCATCCCGCGCGCCGGGGCGCGGGTGTAGCCGTCGGTGACCTCCCAGCTGCGCGGCTTCTCCGGACTGGAGGGTCCGGTGACCGCGGTGGGCGGGGTGAATGGTGCCTTGCCCTCGACGACGTCGGGGGTGTTCTCTGGGGTCTCTGCGGTGCGCTCAGCCATGCTCTGGATTCTATGCCTGCCCACGTGTCCCAGCGCACCCGCACCGCCGGATGTCTCACGATGCAGAATCCCACTGGGCTGGAGAGATGAGGCACCCTCGCGTGATTGCGAGGCGGGCCCCCGTTGCGTTGAGGTCTTGGCCATCCTTGCACTGGGTGACTGGCCACCCTTGCGTTGAGGGGCTGAGTCTGCGACGGGTCTGGGCCGAAATGCGCATGAGATGCTCGGAGAATCAGCCGCTCAACGGCTGGGGGGTGGGCTAGCCTCGGGGCCATGGATGAACCCCAGGTCCGCGGTGCCACGGTGGATGAGCAGACCCGTTGCCGGCACTATGCCGGGCCGCGCGACGTCGTCGCCATCCGGTTCTTCTGCTGCGACCGCTGGTATCCCTGCCTGTGGTGTCACCAGGAGGCAGAGACGCACCGGATCTCCCCGTGGCCGCGGGGCCGCCGCGAGGAGCTGGCGCTGCTCTGCGGGGTCTGCCGCACCCGGTTCAGCATCGCGGAGTACCTCACCGCTGAGTCCTGCGAGCGCTGCACGGCAGGGTTCAACCCGGGCTGCGCGTCGCACCATGAGTTCTACTTCGAGCTCTGAACCCGTTCAGCGATGACCCAGCGGCCGCTGCATCGCGACCGATCACCTCGAGGCCGATCACGTCGAGGCGATCACATCGAGACGATGAGCAGGGTCGTGCCGAAGACGAGGCCGGAGGCGATGAGCACGATCGTGGTGTAGCTGAGGATGTCGCGCATCTTCAGTCCCGCGATGGCCAGCAGCGGGAGCGCCCAGAACGGCTGGATCATGTTCGTCCACTGGTCCCCGTAGGCCACGGCCATGATGGCCAGCGCCGGATCCACGCTGAGCGCCTCTGCGGCCTCGAGCAGGATCGGGGCCTGCACGGCGATCTGTCCGCCGCCGGAGGGCACGAAGAAGTTCACCAGCCCGGCAGAGAGGAACGCGAAGAGCGCGAAGGTCTGCGGAGTCGAGATCGCCACGAAGGCCTCGGAGATCACGCTCATCAGCCCGGTGCCGGCCATGATGCCCAGGATGCCCGCGTAGAGCGGGAACTGCAGCAGGATCTCGCCCACGTTCGAGGCGGCCTGCTTGGTCAGGGCGATCAGCTCGAAGGGGCTGCGGACCAAGAGCATGATCAGCCCCAGGAAGCTCCAGTTGACCACGTCCAAGGTCAGGGTGCCGCCGCCGCTGAAGTGGATGATCAGATAGGCCACCAGCATCAGCCCGATCAGCGTGGTGGGAATGCGGGAGGCGTCCACCCGATCCGCGGGGGTCTCGACGGCGTCGTCGATCTCGACATCGGCCTCGCGGGCGTCCACCTTCAGCGGCACCACCGTGGCGCTGTCCCGCGGTGCGACCAGGTACAGCGCCAGGGCGACCACGGCGATGGTCACGATGCAGGCGATGATGTTCCAGGTGGAGAAGATGGTCTGCCCCACGGGCAGCGGGGCGCCCAGCTGTCCGGCCACGAAGGAGTCGGGGGTGGCTGCGGTCAGCGGCCCGGAGGCGGAGTAGCCCATATGCCAGACCACGAACCCGGAGAACCCTGCGGCCACCAGCATGGGGAAGTGCACCGGGATCGCACGTTCCCGGAAGACGTGAGCAACCTCGCGCGCCAGCAGCCCGCCGACCACCAGTCCCAGGCCCCAGGTGATCAGGCTTGCCAGGGCGGCGACCAGGAACACGAACAGGTAGGCCTGGATCGCTGTCCTGGGGACTGTGGCCAGTCGGCGCAGCAGTTTTCGCGCGGGTCTCGTGTTGGCCAGGATGTAGCCCAGGAACAGGATCAGGGCCATCTGGGTGATGAACTCCAGCAGCCCGGCCAGTCCGATGCCCCATTCCTCGACGACCTGGATCGGCCCCGCGTCGGTGAAGATCAGCGCCAGGACACCCACGATGAGGGTCAGCGCGATCGCGAAGACCAGGGCTGAGGGGATCAGCTTCTCCACCAGCGAGTTCAGCGGCCGCATCACCCTGCCGAGAACGGCGCTTTTGCCTGCGGCATCCTGCCGCGAAACCGTCATGCCGCACGCCCCGTGGGGATGCGGCGGCGAGCGGAGGTTCCGAGAACACGGGCCACGCCCTCGGACAACTCGTGATGCAACGTTTCAGCGGCAGCGGAAGACCGGACAGACATCAGCGCAGCTCCTTCGGATCGGGGACTTGGAACAGATGACGTCGGACAGAAGACGTCGAGCAGATGATGTGGAACGCGGGAGCCACACGGCACCCGCCGCACCCAAATGTGATGCACGCCACCTAACGATGCAAATCACCTCAGGACGCTGCAGACGCCGCAGGGTCACACTCGGCACGGAGCGCGGAGGTGCGCCCAGCGGCGAGCGGGCGACGCCGAAGCGGTGCGAATGAAGATGCCCGAGCGGCGCGAGAGTGCCGCAGAAACAGCGCGAGAGTGCCGCGGGAGCAGCGCAGCGCAGCCGGTATGGTGAGCCCCATGACAGCGGATGAGCACCCCACCGAGGCCGACTGGGACCACCTGCTGGCCACCCTCGAACAGGACGGCAGCATCCTGGAGCAGACCCTCGACACCATTCGCGACACGGTGCCCGGCTACGACGAGGTCCCCACCGCCTCCCTGGAAGCCTCGGTGCGGCGCAACATCGCCCTGAGCATCCGCACCATCCGCGCCGGCTTCGAGCCCTGCCACGACGACGTGGCCGAGGCCGACGCCCTCGCCTCGGAGCGGCATGCCCAGGGGGTGCCGGTGGGAAGCGTGCTGGCCGGCTTCCGGGCCTGCATGTCGGTGATCCTGCACCGGCTGCTGGACCACGCCCCGAACCACGGCATTCCGGCAGATCAGGTCCTGGCCTCCGCCACCCTGCTCTGGGAGCTCGGCGACGTGTTCTCCGCCCGGGCGGTCCTGGTGTATCAGGACAAGGATGTCTCGCGGGCCCTGGCTGACTCCACCCGTCGGGCCGCCTGGATCGGCGACGCCGTGGCCACCGACCTGGAGCCGGCCGAGCTGACCCGCGGCGCCGCCCTCTACGACGTCCCCACCGCAGCACCGCTGCGCGCCCTGGCGGCGGACTCGCAGCCAGAGTCGGACCAGGAGCGCCAGCGGCGCCTCCAGGACTGGGCCGAACGGTCGGGGATCCGGGCACTGACCGCCGTGCGGGCCGGCACCCTGGTGGGCATCCTGATCGGAGAGCCTCCCCTGGGCTCGGAGCCGGAACGGCTGACCGTCGGGCTCGGCCCGGCGGTGACCCTGGAGGAGCTGCCACGGTCCTTCGAGTCCGCCTCGGCCGCCCTGCGCGCCGCCGCCGCCGTGGGACAGACCGGACTGGTGGACCTGGATCGTCTCTCCTGGCGGGCCGCGGTGCACGCGAGCCCCGAGGTCACCACACTGCTGCAGGAGCGACACCTGCAGCCGCTGCTCGAGGCCCAGGTCTTCGGTGAGCATGTGCTCGAGGCGGTGGACGCCTACCTGCGCCACCGGATGAGCATCCCCTCCGCCGCCCGCAGCATCCCGGTGCACGTCAACACGCTGCGGTACCGGCTGCAGAGGTTCCAGGAGATCACCGGGGCGGACCTCGGAGACCTCGACACGCTCGTCGAGCTGTCCTGGGTGCTGGCCGCGCATCACGGCACCCCGCCGCACCGACCACTTTCGTAGCAAGCTACGAAAAGCGCGCTGCACTGTTGAACAGGAGAATGTAGCGCGCGTCACATCACTGCGTGGATGCTGGTCTACGACGCCGAGACGGGCGTCACTGAAACCACCACTCTCCACGAGGAGATCTTCATGATCCTGGGCATCGTCGGCATCATCGTGTCCCTGCTGCTGCTCATCACGCTCGCCTACCGCGGCGTGCCGGTGATCCTTGCCGCTCCGGTGGCCGCGGTGGTCTGCGTGCTGTTCTCCGGAGCCCCGATCCTGGCCTCCTACACCGAGGTGTTCATGCCGGCGATGGCCGGCTTCGTGGGCAGCTGGTTCCCAGTCTTCCTCGGCGGGGCCATCTTCGGGATCCTGATGACCGTCACCGGCTACGCCGAGTCGATCGCGCGCACCGTGACCGGCTGGATCGGAAGCCGCAGCGCGATCGCGGCCACGGTGATCACCTCCGCGCTGATGACCTACGGCGGGATCAGCCTCTTCGTGGTCGCCTTCGTGATGTATCCGCTGGCCCGCGAGCTGTTCCGCGTGGCCGACATCCCGCGCCGACTGATCCCGGGCACGATCGCGCTGGGCATCTTCACCTTCACCATGACCGCGCTGCCCGGCTCGCCGCAGGTCCAGAACATCATCCCCGGGCAGTTCTTCGGCACCGGCGCCTACGCGGGTCCAGGGGTGGGCGTCCTCGGCGGCGTCCTGATCTTCGGCCTGGGCCTGCTGTGGCTGGAGCGCCGGCGTCGGGCTCTGATCGCCAAGGGTGAGCACTTCGAGTCCCCGGAGTCCGAGAAGGTCATCGGCGGGTCCTCCGACGACGGCTCCACGGTCACCACCACGCTGGCCCCGCCGAACCGGCTGGTCCCGTTCCTGCCGCTGCTCGCCGTCTTCGCGGTCAACTTCGCCTGCACCCTGGTGATCTTCCCGGCGCTGGACTGGTCCTATCTCCAAGAGGACACCTTCGGGTCCATCACCTATGACTCCCGGGCCGGGCTGTGGGCCGTGACGGTCGCCATCGTGGCGGCCATCGGACTGATCGTGGCGCTGAACTTCGGTCGATGGAGCACCCTGAAGGTCGGATTCAACGACGGCGTCAAGCGTTCGATGCTGCCGATCTTCTCCACCGCCTCCGAGGTGGGCTACGGCGCCGTCGTCGCCTCTGTGGCCGCCTTCGCGGTGGTCCGTGACTCGGTCTTCGGCATGGGCGCCAACGCCCTGGTGACCTCGGTGGTGACCACCTCGATCACCGCCGGGCTGACCGGCTCCTCCTCCGGGGGCATGACCATCGCCCTGAACGCCCTGGGTGCGGACCTGCGCGCCATGGCCGAGGCCGAAGGCATCAGCCTGGAGATGATGCACCGGCTGACCGCCATGGCCGCAGGCGGCCTGGACACGCTGCCGCACTCGGGCGCCGTCGTCACGCTGCTGATCGTCTGTGGCCTCACCCACCGGCAGTCCTATAAGGACATCGCTATGGTGACACTCGTGATCCCTGTCCTGGTGGTTGTGGCGCTGATCGCTCTGGTCACGGCCGTGGGCGGCTTCTGATCCCCGACCCCGCGCCTCATCCATCCGGTCCCCACCGATCCCCGACTCGACCCCCCCAAGGAGCCCGATGCACACCGACACCCTCCGCAGCTCGCCCCTCTCGGCCGGCGCGCTCACCGGCCGCCGCGCCGTCGTCACCGGCGGGGCCTCCGGCATCGGTGCGGCCTGCGTGCGGGCCTTCGCCGCCGCCGGCGCCCAGGTGACCGTCTGCGACCGCGACGGCGCAGCCGCTGAGGCTCTGGCGGCGCAGATCGGCGGCACCTCCTGGACAGTGGATCTCTCCGAGACCGGGTCGCTGGAAGCACTCACCGCGGAGAGCGGAGTCCTGGACGCTGACATCCTGGTCAACAACGCCGGCATCCAGCGGGTCGCTCCGCTGCCCGAGTTCGACCCCGAGGCGTGGCGGCTCATGCACCGGCTGATGGTCGAGTCTCCGTTCCTGCTGATCCGCGCCGCCCTTCCCGGCATGTACGAGCGCGGCTTCGGCCGGATCCTCAACATCTCCTCGGTCCATGGGCTGCGCGCCAGCCCGTACAAGTCCGCCTACGTGAGCGCCAAACATGCTCTGGAGGGCCTCTCCAAGGTCACCGCCCTGGAGGGGGCCGAGCACGGCGTGACCTCGAACTGCCTGAACCCTGCCTATGTGCGCACCCCGCTGGTGGAGAAGCAGATCGCTGATCAGGCGCGCATCCACGGCATCGGCGAGGATGAGGTGATCGAGAAGATCATGCTCACCGAGTCTTCGGTGAAACGACTGGTGGAACCCGAGGAGGTCGCTTCCCTGGCCACCTGGCTGGCCTCCGATGCGGCTGGGATGGTGACCGGCACGTCCTACGCCATCGACGGAGGATGGAGCGCACGCTGAGCAGAGCCGCCCGCGGAGAGCCAGGCATCCCACCGCCTGCCCCGAGCCGCTGGACCCCCGAACCTTGAGTTGCTGAACCTTGAGTTGCTGAACCTTGAGTCGCTGACCCCCTGAGTTGCTGAACCTATGAGTCGCTGACCCCCGAATTCCTGAGCCCCCTGAGTCCCTGAGGAGAACCCATGACCATCGACAAGACCGTGGCGAGCGCCGCCGAGGCCGTCGCCGACATTCCCGACGGCGCCTCCTTGGCGGTGGGAGGCTTCGGCCTCTCCGGCAATCCGATCCAGCTCATCGAGGCGCTGCTGGAGCAGGGCGCCTCCGGGCTCTCCGTCGCGTCGAACAACTGCGGCGTGGACGGCTGGGGGCTGGGCATCCTGCTCGCCGCACGCCGGATCGTGAAGATGACCTCCTCCTATGTCGGGGAGAACAAGGAGTTCGCCCGCCAGTACCTCGAGGGCGAGCTGGAGCTGGAGCTGGTCCCCCAGGGCACGCTGGCGGAGAAGATGCGCGCCGGCGGGGCCGGGATCCCGGGGTTCTACACCCGCTCCGGAGTGGGCACACAGGTCGCCGAGGGCGGCATCCCGATGACCTACGACCGCTCCGGCAACGTGGTGAAGGAGTCTGCGCCCAAGGAGGTCCGTCCCTTCACGATCCACGACGGTCGATCCCTGGAGTTCGTCCTGGAGGAATCGATCGTCACCGACTATTCCCTGGTCCACGCCCAGCGCGGTGACCGGCATGGCAACCTGGTCTTCAACAAGGCCGCCCGGCAGTTCAGCCCCGACGCCGCCATGGCGGGCCGGATCTGCATCGCCCAAGTGGAGGAGCTCGTGGAGCCCGGGGAGATCGACCCCGACGCGGTGCACCTGCCCGGGGTCTTCGTGCACCGGATCGTGCAGGTCGGGCCTGAGATCGAGAAGCCCATCGAGAAGCGCACCGTACGCAGCGAAGACAAGGAGTGATCGCGTCATGACCACCGAGATCCGCGCGGGCTGGACCCGTGAGCAGATGGCGGCCCGTGCCGCCCAGGAGCTTCCCGACGGCGCCTACGTGAACCTAGGCATCGGCATGCCCACCTTGATCCCGAACCACATCCCGGCCGAGCGCACCGTGGTGCTCCAGTCCGAGAACGGCATCTTGGGGGTGGGCCCCTACCCCGCCGAGGATGCGCTGGACCCTGATCTGATCAACGCCGGCAAGGAGACCGTCACCGTGCTCCCCGGGGCGTCGTTCTTCGACTCCTCCACCAGCTTCGGGATGATCCGCGGCGGGAAGATCGACGTCGCCGTGCTGGGCGGCATGCAGGTCGCACAGAACGGGGACCTGGCCAACTGGATGGTGCCCGGCAAGATGGTCAAGGGGATGGGCGGCGCCATGGACCTGGTCCACGGCGCGGAGCGGGTGATCTGTCTGATGGACCATGTGGCCAGGGACGGATCTTCGAAGATCCTGCCGGCGTGCACCCTGCCGCTGACCGGGAAGTCCGTGGTAGACCGGATCATCACCGACCTTGCCGTGATCGACGTGGTCGGCACCGAGGCCGAGCCTCGCCTGGTGCTGGTGGAGACCGCACCGGGGGTGAGCGAGGAACAGGTGCGCGAAGCCACCGGCGTCGAGCTGCACGGACGCAGCTGACGCATAGGCTCACGACACACACCCCGCACGACGCACAACCCGTACCACCACCATCCCCACCTCGAAGGAGCATCTATGGCACCCGGATCCGTCATCCTCGGAGGCTGCCGCACCCCGATCGGCAAGCTGATGGGCGGGCTCTCCTCATTCACCGCAGCCCAGCTCGGATCAGCCGCGATCCGCGATGCCCTGGAGAAGACCGGGGTCCGGCCGGACCAGGTGGACTACGTGATCATGGGCCAGGTGATCCAGGCCGGAGCCGGTCAGAACCCGGCCCGCACCGCCGCGCTGGGAGCCGATATCCCGGCCCAGGTACCAGCGATCACGGTGAACAAGGTCTGCCTGTCCGGGCTGAGCGCCATCGCCTACGCGGATCAGCTGATCCGCGCCGGCGAGTGTGAACTCGTCGTGGCCGGCGGCATGGAGTCGATGTCCAATGCCCCACACCTTCTGCCGGGCTCCCGGAAGGGCTTCAGCTTCGGGGACACCTCGCTGGTGGATTCCATGGCCTACGACGCGCTCTACGATCAGGCCACCCAGCAGAACATGGGGGCCCTGACCGAGTCCTGCAACACTGCGGAGCTGGAGGTCTCGCGTGCGGACCAGGACCGCTTCGCCGCGCTCTCCCATGAGCGTGCGGCCAAGGCCTGGGTGAGCGGCGTCTTCGAGGAGGAGGTTGTTCCCGTCGAGGTGCCCCAGCGCAAGGGTGATCCGAAACGGGTCCACCGGGATGAAGGCATCCGAGAGGGCACCACGGCGGAATCGCTGAGCAGTCTGCGCCCCGCCTTCGGCAAGTCCGGCACCATCACGGCCGCCTCGGCCTCGCAGATCTCGGACGGCGCCTGCGCCGTGATCGTGACGACTCCGGAGAAGGCCCAGGAGCTCGGGCTCACTCCCCTGGCGGAGATCGGCGCCTATGGGATGGTGGCCGGCCCGGATTCATCCCTGCAGCTGCAGCCCGCGCGAGCCATCTCCGAGGCATGCCGCAAGCAGGGCATCAGCCCAGAGGCGCTGGACCTGGTGGAGATCAATGAGGCCTTTGCCGCCGTGGGCGTGGCCTCGGCCCGGGAACTGGGCGTCTCGGAGGAGAAGCTCAACGTCAACGGCGGTGCCATCGCCCTGGGCCACCCGGTGGGGATGTCCGGGGCGCGCCTGGTGCTCCACCTTGCTCTGGAGCTGGCGCGCCGCGGCGGGGGCACCGGAGCTGCCGGGCTGTGCGGCGGCGGCGGCCAGGGCGACGCCCTGCTCCTCACCGTCCGCAGCTGAACCGCTGGCTCCCGCCACCCACCCCCACCCACCAACACGTTGAGGGGCGGATTCTGCGAGCATCTGAGGCCGAAAAGGGCCCTAGATAGTCGGAGAATCCGCCCCTCAGCGATGGGGAGGTGGGGCTACTTCAGGTAGGGCGGGGAATCGGTCATCTGGTCGACGACGGTCTCGGCGACTTCGCGCATCGAGAGTCGGCGGTCCATGGAGGTCTTCTGGATCCAGCGGAAGGCCTCGGGCTCGGTGAGCCCCATCTTGGTGGTCAGCAGCGACTTCGCGCGCTCCACCAGCTTGCGGGTCTCGAACTTCTCCGCGAGCGTGGAGACCTCGTCCTCCAGGGCGCGGATCTCATCGAAGCGCGCCATGGCCACCTCGATCGCCGGGATCAGGTCGTTCTCGGTGAAGGGCTTGACCACATAGGCCATCGCGCCGGCCTCCCGCGCGGATTCCACCAGGTCGCGCTGGGAGAAGGCGGTGAGCATCACCACCGGGGCGATCCGCTCCTCGGCGACCAGCTTCGCGGCGGTGATGCCGTCCATGATCGGCATCTTCACGTCCATCACCACCAGATCCGGCTCGGTCTCCCGGGCCAGCTCCACGGCGCGCTCTCCGTTGTCCGCCTCGCCGACCACGTCGTAGCCGGCGCCGGTGAGGATCTCGACGATGTCCAGTCGGATCAGCGTCTCATCTTCGGCGACCAGCACCCGGCGCGGCGTGCTCCCGCGCTCGGACAACGCCTCGGGTCCGCCTGCTGTGGATGCGGTCTCATGGGCACCGTGGCCCGGAGTCTGTTCGCTCACCGTTCTCCTTCTGGTCCCTGACCACCGTGCCGGGAGGAGCTCCCGGCGAGGGCGGTCCCCCACGCTGGCCTGGTCATCGTCTTGGTGCCCGAAGTGGGACTCGAACCCACACACCAGTGGTACCGCATTTTGAGTGCGGCGCGTCTACCGATTCCGCCATTCGGGCTGAACCGAGGAGGTCAGGGCCTCCCCGGCGGTCATACCGCCCCCGGCCGGAATCTCTGCAGACTCCGCGACGGGGACGGCACCAGCTTACCCGGACCTGGGCCCGGGGTTGAATCTGCTCGAGGCCCGGTGACTATGCCGGGGTCGAGGCGCTGGCCGCAGGCCAGGGGCCCACCGGCTCCTTGTTCGCCGGGGCGGTGTCGCCGCGGCGCAGGGTCTCGATGTCGCCGGCGTCGTGCAGGTCCCCGATCCGGTGGACCTTGACCATGTTGGTGGTTCCGGCCTGCCCGGGAGGGGACCCGGCGGCGATCACGACGAGCTCTCCCAGCTCGGCGGTGCTCTCTTCGAGCAGCAGCTTGTCCACCTGAGCGGTCATGGTGTCGGTGTGGGTGGCGAACTCCACCCAGCGCGGCTGCACGCCCCAGGACAGGGTGAGGATGTTGTGCGTGTGCTCCACATGGGTGAACGCGAAGATGTTCTGCTTCGGGCGCAGCCGGGAGAGCCGGCGCGCGGAGTCACCGGACCGGGTGAACGTGGTCAGATGCGCGATGTCGAGCTGATCCGCGATCTCCTTGGCGGCGCGGGTGATCGCACCGCCGCGAGTCTTCGGCTTGGTGCCCAGCTCCGGGATCCGGCTCAGGCCCTTGTTCTCGGTGGTCTCGATGATCCGGGACATGGTCTCCACGGTCTCCACCGGGAACTGGCCCACCGAGGTCTCGCCGGAGAGCATGACCGCGTCCGCGCCGTCGAGCACCGCGTTGGCGCAGTCGGAGGCCTCCGCGCGGGTGGGGCGGGGGCTCTCGATCATGGATTCCAGCACCTGGGTGGCGACGATGACCGGCTTGGCCCAGCGGCGGGCGAGCTCCACGGCGCGCTTCTGCACCAGCGGGACCTCTTCCAGGGGCAGCTCCACGCCCAGGTCGCCGCGGGCGACCATGATGGCGTCGAAAGCGTCGACGATGTCCTGCAGCGCCTCCACCGCCTGGGGCTTCTCGACCTTTGCGATCACCGGGACCCGGCGACCTTCCTCGTCCATGATCCGGTGCACGGCTTCGATGTCCGCGGCGTCCCGGACGAAGGAGAGCGCGACCATGTCGAACCCGGTGCGCAGCGCCCAGCGCAGATCCTCCTCGTCCTTCTCGGAGAGGGCCGGCACGGAGACCGCGACGCCGGGCAGGTTGATGCCCTTGTTGTTCGAGACCTTGCCGGGCACGGTGACCTCGGTGACGACGTCGGTCTCGGTGACCTCCACGGCGCGCAGCGAGACCTTGCCGTCGTCGATGAGCAGCGTATCTCCGACCGCGACGTCGCCGGGGAGACCCTTGAACGTGGTCGAGCAGCGGTCCTTGGTGCCCTGGATGTCCTCGATGGTGATCGTGAAGCGGTCCCCCACGGCCAGGGCATGCTCGCCCTCGATGAACCGGCCCAGCCGGATCTTCGGGCCCTGGAGATCGGCGAAGACGCCGACGGCGCGGCGCAGGTCCTTGGAGACCTCCCGGACCGTGTTGTAGGTCTCCTCGTGGACGCTGTAGTCACCGTGGCTCATGTTGACCCGGGCGACGTCGACGCCGGCCTCCACGAGCTTGCGGGTCATCTCATAGCCTGCAGTGGCGGGGCCGAATGTGGCGACGATCTTGGCGTGTCTCATGTCTCACCTTGTCCTATCTATAGTGCTGATAAGCGAGTGGCTGGACTGGCACGACACTGGACCAGGATTGAACGGGTTCGAGCCTATAACAGTCAGCCTGTGAGCGAAATCGCACGATCCGAGGGCTTGACCGGGGCCGGAAGCCGGGTCGCGCCTTCGAGGTATTCGTCGACCTTCGCCGCGGCTGCTCGGCCCTCCGCGATGGCCCAGACCACCAGGGAGGCTCCGCGCCCGGCGTCGCCGACGGCGAAGACGCCCTCCACCGAGGTCTGGTAGTCCTCGGCGCGGGTGATGTTGCCCCGACGGTCGAAGTCCATGGCCAGCTGCTCGGTGAGCGTGTCCGACTCCGCACCGGTGAAGCCCAGCGCGAGCAGCACCAGGTCCGCGGGGATTTCGCGTTCGGTCCCGGGCTTGGGGGAACGCGAGCCGTCCGGGTTGTACTGGGTCTCGGCCACCTTCAGGGCGCGCACATTGCCGTGGTCGTCGCTGAGGAACTCCACGGTGGAGGCCAGGTAGCTGCGCTCCCCGCCCTCCTCATCGGCGCTGGTCAGCTCGAAGACCCGGGGGTCCATCGGCCAGGGCTCGTGATCGGAGCGTTCCGAGGGCAGCTCCTTGCCGATCGCCAGGGTGGTCACCGAGGCGGCGCCGTGGCGGTGGGCGGTGCCGATGCAGTCAGCACCGGTGTCTCCCCCGCCCAGGACGATCACATGCTTGCCGTCGGCGCGGATCTGATCCGCCACCTCGTCCCCGGAGGTGACCTTGTTGGACTGCACCAGGTACTCCATGGCGAAGTGCACTCCGCCCAGCTCGCGCCCGGTGATGCCCAGGTCGCGCGGGACCATGGCGCCGGTGGCCAGGACGACGGCGTCGTAGCTGGCCTCCAGGGCGTCCCAGGTGATGTCTGCGCCGATCTCGGTGGAGGTGTAGAAGCGGGTGCCCTCGGCGCGCATCTGGTCGATGCGGAACTCCACGTGGTGCTTCTCCATCTTGAAGTCCGGGATCCCGTAGCGCAGCAGTCCACCGAGCCGGTCATCGCGCTCGTAGACGGCCACGGTGTGCCCGGCCCGGGTGAGCTGCTGGGCGGCGGCCAGGCCGGCCGGGCCGGAGCCCACCACGGCCACGGTCTTGCCGGTGAGCCGCTGCGGCAGCACCGGTTCCACGTAGCCGCGGGCGATGGCCTCATCGGCGATGGAGACCTCGGACTCCTTGATCGTCACCGCGGGCTGGTTGATCCCCAGCACGCAGGAGGTCTCACAGGGAGCCGGGCAGATCCGGCCGGTGAACTCCGGGAAGTTGTTCGTCATGTGCAGCCGGGAGGAGGCCTCCTCCCACTGGTCGCGCCAGATCAGGTCGTTCCACTCCGGGATCAGGTTCCCCAGCGGGCAGCCGGTGTGACAGAACGCGATGCCGCAGTCCATGCAGCGGCTGGCCTGGGTCTGCACCATGCCGCGCTCGTTGCGCTCATAGACCTCGTTGAAGTCCATGATGCGCACGGGGACCGGACGGGAGGGCCGGTCCTGGCGCTCTCGATGCTTCATGAATCCACGCGGATCAGCCACGGGTCGCCTCCAGAATCTTCTGCCAGGCTGCGTCGCCGTCGGGATCCAGGCCCTCGTCGAGGGCGCTGGAGCGGGCGCGCAGCACAGCGTCGTAGTCGCGCGGGAGCACCTTGGTGATCCGCGAGTAGGTCTTCTCGGGGTCCTGCAGCAGGGCCTCGGCCACGGCGCTGCCGGTCTCCTCGTGATGCCGCTGGAGCAGGTCTGCGATGATCGCGCGGTCCTCCTCATCGGGCTCGAGCAGCAGCAGGTCCCCGTTGTTCTGGGCCTGGGAGTTCATCCGCTGCTCGTCGAAGTCCAGCAGGAACGCGGTGCCCCCGGACATCCCGGCGCCGAAGTTGCGCCCGGTGGGTCCCAGGATGAGCGCCTGGCCGCCGGTCATGTACTCACATCCGTGGTCGCCGATGCCTTCGACCACTGCGGTGGCCCCGGAGTTCCGCACCAGGAAGCGTTCCCCGACCTGGCCGCGCAGGAACATCTCGCCGGCGGTGGCGCCGTAGCCGATCACGTTGCCGGCGATGACGTTCTTCTCCGCCACCAGCGGGGCTTCAGCGTCCGGGTGAACGATGATCCGCCCGCCGGAGAGCCCCTTGCCGACGTAGTCGTTGGCGTCCCCGGCCAGGTGCAGGGTGATCCCGTGCGGCAGGAACGCCCCGAGGGACTGTCCTGCCTCGCCGGTGAGCTCGACGACGATGGTGTTGTTCTCCAGGGTCTTCAGGCCCTGCGCCTTGGTCACCTCGTGGCCGAGCATGGTGCCCACCGAGCGGTCGGTGTTGATGACCTTCTTCTCGATCGTCACCTTCTCGCCCTGGTCGATGGCCGAGCCGGCGAGCTGGATCAAGCCCATGTCGAAGTGCTTCTCCAGCTCGTGGTCCTGCCCGCGGGTGCGGCGCAGCATCGCGGCGGTGACCGGATCGTTGGGGTCGTAGCTGTCCAGCACGGCGCCCAGGTCCAGTCCTGCGGACTTCCAGTGCCGCTTGGCGTCGTCCATGTCGATGGCGTCGACATGTCCGATGGCCTCGTCCAGGCTGCGGAAGCCCAGCTCGGCCAGGTATTCGCGCACCTCCTGGGCGACGAACTCGAAGAAGTTCACCACGTGGTCGGCCTTGCCGGTGTAGCGCTCGCGCAGCACCGGGTTCTGGGTGGCCACGCCCACCGGGCAGGTGTCCAGGTGGCAGACCCGCATCATGATGCAGCCTGAGACCACCAGCGGGGCGGTGGCGAAGCCATACTCCTCCGCGCCGAGCAGCGCGGCGATGACCACGTCGCGCCCGGTCTTGAGCTGACCGTCCACCTGCACGGTGACGCGTTCGCGCAGCCCGTTGAGCATCAGCGTCTGCTGCGCCTCCGCCAGGCCGAGCTCCCAGGGGGTGCCGGCGTGCTTGAGCGAGTTCAGCGGGGAGGCGCCGGTGCCGCCGTCGTGTCCGGAGATCAGCACGACGTCGGCCTTGGCCTTGGTCACACCGGCGGCCACGGTGCCCACCCCGTGCAGGGAGACCAGCTTCACGTGGACCCGGGCGCCGGTGTTGGCGCGCTTGAGGTCGAAGATCAGCTGGGCCAGGTCCTCGATGGAGTAGATGTCGTGGTGCGGAGGGGGCGAGACCAGGGAGACTCCAGGGGTGGCGTGCCGGGTCTCGGCCACCCAGGGGTAGACCTTCTTGCCCATGAGCTGCCCGCCCTCGCCGGGCTTGGCGCCCTGGGCCATCTTGATCTGCAGGTCATCGGCGTGGGTCAGGTACTGGCTGGTGACCCCGAAGCGTCCCGAGGCGATCTGCTTGACCGCCGAGCGGCGCTCCGGGTCTTCCAGCCGGGCCGGGTGCTCCCCGCCCTCACCGGTGTTCGAGCGTCCCCCGAGCCGGTTCATCGCGATCGCGAGGGTCTCATGGGCCTCCTGGGAGATCGAGCCGTAGCTCATCGCCCCGGTGTTGAACCGCTTGACGATCTCGGCGACGGATTCGACCTCTTCGATGGGCACCGGCTGACGCTCGGAGCTCAGCTTGAAGAGCCCGCGCAGGGTCAGCAGCGCCTCGGACTGCTCGTCCACCGCCTGCGTGTACTGCTTGAAGATGTCGTAGCGGCGGGTCTTGGTGGAGTGCTGGAGCTTGAAGACGGTCTGCGGGTTGAACAGGTGCGGCGGGCCTTCCCGGCGCCACTGGTACTCCCCGCCGATCTCGAGCTCGTTGCCGCGCCCGAGGTCGTTGCCGTCGGCCGGGTAGGCGCGGGAATGCCGCTCCAGGGTCTCGGAGGAGAGCACGTCGAGCCCGACCCCGCCCATGGGTGAGTGGGTGCCGGAGAAGTACTGGTCCACCACGTTCTGCGCCAGGCCCACGGCCTCGAAGGTCTGCGCCCCGCAGTAGGAGGCGACGGTGGAGATGCCCATCTTGGACATGATCTTCAGCACGCCCTTGCCCAGGGCGGTGAGCAGGTTGTGCACCGCCTGCTCCTCGTCCACCGCGGTCAGCTCACCGCGCCGGACCATGTCCTCGGCGGTCTCCATGGCCAGGTAGGGGTTGACGGCGGCGGCGCCGTAGCCGATCAGGCAGGCCACATGGTGGACCTCCCGCACGTCCCCGGCCTCCACGACCAGCGAGACCTTGGTCCGGTTGGCTGACTTCAGCAGGTGGTGGTGGATCGCGGAGAGCATCAGCAGCGACGGGATCGGCGCCCACTGGGCGTTGGAGTCCCGGTCGGAGATCACGATGTAGCTGACCCCGCGGTTCACCGCGGCGGAGACCTTCTCGCAGATCTCGCGGATCCGCTGGCGCAGCTCCTCCTCGCGGGATCCGGCGCGGTAGAGCGCGCGGACCTTCAGGGTGATCTTGGCGCCGTCGTCGTTGCGGATGTTCGCGATCTTGGCGAGCTCGTCGTTGTTGATCACCGGGAAGTCCAGGGCGACCTGCCGGGAGCGGACCTGGGTGTTGCTGAGCAGGTTGCCGTTGGGGCCGATGTGCAGCCCCAGCGAGGTGACCAGCTCCTCACGGATCGCATCCAGCGGCGGGTTGGTCACCTGGGCGAAGGTCTGCACGAAGTAGTCGAAGAGCAGCCGGGGCCGGTCGGCGAGCACCGCGATGGGGGTGTCGGTGCCCATGGCGCCCAGCGGCTCGGCGCCGGCGGTGGCCATCGGGCCGATGAGCACCCGGAGCTCCTCGTGGGTGTAGCCGAAGGTCTGCTGGCGCAGCCGCACCGACTCCGAGGGGTGACGCACGTGCAGGCGCTCCGGGAGGTCCGCCAGCTGCACCAGGTTCTCCCGGACCCAGTCCGCCCAGGGTGCGGAGGAGGCCAGATCCGCCTTGATCTCCTCGTCCTCGATGATGCGGCCTTCCACGGTGTCCAGCAGCAGCATCATGCCCGGGGCGACGCGGCCCTTGCGCACGATCGAGGAGGGCTCCAGATCCAGGACGCCGACCTCGGAGGACATCACGACCAGACCGTCATCGGTGACCCAGTAGCGGGCCGGGCGCAGGCCGTTGCGGTCCAGCATCGCCCCGACCTGCTGGCCATCGGTGAACGCGATCGCCGCCGGGCCGTCCCAGGCCTCCATGAGCTGGGCGTGGTACTGGTAGAACGCCCGCAGATCGGGGTCCATGGTCTCGTGGTTCTCCCAGGCCTCCGGGATCATCATCCGCATCGCCTGGGCGAGCGGGCGCCCGGAGAGCATCAGCAGCTCGGCGGCCTCGTCGAAGCTGGTGGAGTCCGAGGCGCCGGGGGTGCAGATCGGGAACAGCGACTCCGGGTCCTCCCCGAGCAGCTCCGACGCCATCACGGACTGCCGGGCGCGCATCCAGTTCCGGTTGCCCTTGACCGTGTTGATCTCCCCGTTGTGCGCGATGTTGCGCAGCGGCTGGGCCAGCGGCCAGGACGGGAAGGTGTTGGTGGAGAAGCGTGAATGCACGATCCCCAGGGTGGTCTTATAGCGCTCGTCGGAGAGGTCCGGGAAGAACGGCTCCAGCTGCGCGGTGGTGAGCATGCCCTTATAGGTGATGGTCTTCGAGGACAGCGAGGGAAAGTAGACCCCGAGCCGGTTCTGCCCGCGCTTGCGCAGGCGCCAGCCGCGCTGGTCCAGGGAACCCGAGGCGGATTCCTGGTAGGCCTCCGAGTCCTCCGGGGCGAAGCCGAGGAAGACCTGCCGGAAGTAAGGCATGGACTCCTTGGCCAGGGTGCCGATCATCGAGGCGTCCACCGGCACGTCGCGCCAGCCCAGGACGCTCAGGCCCTGCTCCTCGGCGAGCTCGCCGAAGCTGGTGCACATCGACTCGCGCTCCGCCGGAGACTGCGGGAGGAACGCGGTGCCGGCCAGGTACTCCCCCTGGGCGGGCAGCTCGAAGTCGGTGACGGCGCGGAAGAACTCGTCCGGGATCTGGGTGAGCAGCCCGGCGCCGTCGCCAGTGCCCACATCGCTGCCCACGGCGCCGCGGTGCTCGAGGTTGCGCAGCGCGACCAGCGCGTGGTCCACGATGTCGTGGCCCGGGGTTCCGCGCAGGGTCGCGACCGCCGCCATCCCGCAGTTCTCGTGCTCATTGGCGGGATCGTAGAGTCCCGCCTTGTCAGGGAAGGCGGCAAAGCGCTGATAGGGACTCATGATCTGGGACGCGGCTGCCGTGGCAGCTGCCTCGAACCCTGGGGATCCGGGAGTAGACATGAAGGTCTTCCTTCCTCCGCATGCGGACGTTTCATGGGGAGGGGACATCATCGGCCCCTACTGTGGTGCACGGAGTCTGAACTCATTCTGCCAGGTCTGCGGGATAGTGCGTCCCGGTCTGCGAACAAGTCTCCAGTGTTCCGTCGGTTCTCAGTCCTGCATGACGCGGCCACGCTGTGACCTGCGCGCTCTACGGGGGTGGCCCGGCGCTTGACTGCGACGACGCGGACTTCTCGGCGCGCCGCCGTCGTGGTCCTGGCGCTGACACCAGGGGATGAATTCAATCTTCCAACCCCGACCTGCAGGTTGCAAGTCTGATCTCAGGATCTGGGACTCTCCGGCTCCGTGGCCTCTGGGGTCTCCCCGCCCGGGTCCTGGACCTTGGTCTGCGCCTGGACCGAGTCCGCTTCCTGATCCTCGGTGGCGTCCAGAGCGACGTCGCCGGTGGTGGCAGCGGCCAGCGCCGCGTGATCCTCGGCGCCGCGCGGACCCTGTCCGGGGCGGTAGATCTCCATCTCCTCGGCCAGGGCGGCCTCGGTGCGCGGGCGGCGGGTCCAGAGGAAGATCATCATGCCCAGGGCGAGCAGGAAGAGGAACACCGACATCCACATGTTCAGCCGCCACTCCAGGCCGAAGAGGTTGATCCACTGGGTGGACTTGTTGATCTCGTCGATGCGCAGCGACTCGATCCAGAACCGGCCCAACGAGTAGTAGGCCACGTAGGTCCACACCAGCAGTCCCTGCTTCACGGCGAAGCGGCGGTAGAGCGCGATCAGCAGGAAGAAGCCGATCAGGTTCCAGATGCTCTCGTAGAGGAAGGTCGGGTGGTAGAGGGTGTCCGCACCGGCGCCCAGCGGTGGGGCCTGGTGCCGCTGGGTGGTGTCGATCGCCAGGCCCCAGGGCAGGTTGGTGGGCGCGCCATAGAGCTCCTGGTTGAAGTAGTTGCCCCAGCGTCCGATGGCCTGGGCCAGGATCACACCGGGCACCAGGGCGTCTGCGAAGGCGCCGAACTTCATCCCGTAGCGTCGGCAGGCGAACCAGACGCCGACGGCGCCCAGCGCCACAGCCCCCACGATGCCCAGTCCGCCGAGCCAGACCTGCGGGATCAGCGAGAGGTCACCGTCGGGTCCGAAGTAGGCATCCGGTGAGGTGATCACGTGGTAGAGCCGGCCGCCGACGATGCCCAGCAGCACGGCCCAGATCAGCGCGTCGAAGACGTTCTCCGGGCTGCCGCCGCGGGACTTCCAGAGCCGGCTGGCCACCAGGTACGCCACCAGGATTCCCAGGCCGATCGCCAGGCCGTAGAACCCGATCCGCAGCGGGCCGACGATGTCGATGCCGTCGGTGGGCGGGGCGGGAAAGGCTGCGCTGATCTGGGCCGTCGCCGAGGCGGTGGCCTCAGCGGCGGTCTGCAGGACGCTGACCGGACTGGAAGTGTAAGACACGTGGTCCTCTCGCGGTGGTGAGTCGCCCTGACCCGGCTGAGCTGGGGACGGGCTGAATTCGTGATCCGATGCAGTCTATGGCCTGAGCCTGGTCAGTGCGACCGGGACCGCACCGCGGCTAGGAGCCGTCGGGGTTGCGTCTGAGATGGACGATGGCGGCGGCGAGCCCGCCCCAGACCGTGGTCAGGGCCACGATCATCATGATCAGCGCGTCGGTCTCCATCAGTCTCGGGCTCCCGTCCGGTCGGGTGACTTCTCGGCCTCAGGCGCGTCCTGAAGCGCCTCGGCGTGCAGCGCGGAATTGCTGCGCCAGGGCAGAGCGGTCATCACGACGGCGGCCACCGCCACCAGGGCCAGGGCTCCCCAGCCGAAGGTCAGCACCACCCAGGTGTCGAATCCGCCGTAGCCCTCGGTGGCCTTGGCACGGACGTCCATGACCAGCAGCACGCCCAGGACCACAGGAAGGACCACGCCGATCAGAGACTTCCAGATGACGCCCAGCTTGATCGAGCCGTAGGCGTTCATCCCCTCGGCCAGCACGTCGAGGCGCCGGAAGCCCCAGGTGACGGCGACCACGGCGATGAACGCCGCCGCGACGATCCCGATGTTGTTGGAGAACGCGTCGAGCACGTCGAGCACCGTGAGCCCGGAGACCCCGCCGAGCAGCACCACCGAGATCAGCGCACTGGAACCGCCGACCAGCCCGACCGTGACCGGCCGGGACCACCCGGTCTTGTCCTTGACCGAGGAGATCGCCACCTCCAGCACCGAGATCTGCGAGGTGATCCCGGCCAGGGTCAGTGAGCCGAAGAAGAGCACGCCGAGCAGGGCCGAGGCCGGAGCCTCGCTGATGATGGTGGGAAAGGCCACGAAGGCCAGTCCGAGACCCGAGGAGGCGACCTCGTCCACCGCGGTGTTCGCGGCGACGGCGATGAAGCCCAGCGCGGAGAACACTCCGATGGCGGCGAGCAGCTCGAAGGAGGAGTTCGCGAATCCGACCACGAGACCGGATCCGGTGGCGTTGGATCTTCGCTTCAGGTAGGAGGCGTAGGTGATCATGATCCCGAAGCCCACTGAGAGGCTGAAGAAGATCTGGCCGTAGGCCTGGATCCAGACGCTTCCGCTGGTCAGGGCACTCCAGTCCGGGGTGAACAGCGCGTTGAGACCGGTCAGCGCCCCGTGGAGGGTGAGCGAGTAGCCCACCAGGAGCAGGAACATCACGAAGAGCACCGGTATGGCGTAGATCGACACCCGGGCGATCCCGCGCCGCACGCCCAGCGCCAGGGCGATCAGCAGCACCACCCAGACGACGATCAGCGGCCATCCGACCTGGGCGACGAAGTCCACCGAGAATCCAGACCCGGCGGTGCCCGCCTCGTCGTACTGCAGGTACTCGGAGAAGAAGAAGCTCTCGGCGTCATCGCCCCAGGCCTGGGTGAAGGAGTACCAGGTGTACATCGCGGCCCAGGCGATGATCGCCGCATAGTAGATGGAGATCAGGAAGCAGATCCCGACCTGGAGCCAGCCGATCGGCTCGGCGTGCCGGTGCAGCCGCTTGAATGCCAGCGGCGGAGAGCCGCGGAACCGGTGCCCCAGGGCGTAGTCGAAGAGCAGGATCGGCAGCCCGGCGGTGAGCAGCGCGATCAGGTACGGGATCAGGAACGCCCCGCCGCCGTTCTCATAGGTCACATAGGGGAACCGCCAGATGTTGCCCAGACCGACGGCGGAGCCGACGGCCGCCAGGATGAAGACGGTCCGGGAGTTGAAGCTCTCCCGGATGCGCGTCCGTGCCGGCGTCCGCTGCGTCATCGAGCGGTCTCGGCCGCTCCGGTGAGCTCCGCGGTCAGTGCGCCCACGGCGGCGGGGCCGCCGTCGCGCAGCGCCGCGACCAGCGCGGTGCCTACGATGACGCCGTCGGCGTAGCGTCCGATCTCCTCGACGTGGGCTCGGGTGGAGACGCCCAGTCCCACGCAGACCCGCTCGGCGCCGGCGCTGCGCGCCGCGGTGACGACTCGCTCCGCGGCGTCGGAGACCTGGTCACGGGCCCCGGTCACGCCCATCACGGAGACCCCGTAGACGAAGCCGCGGGAGGCCGTGACGATCTGCGCCACCCGTTCCGGTGAGGAGGTGGGGGCGGTGAGGAACACCCGGTCCAGGCCGTGCCTCTGCGTTGCCTGGATCCATTCGGAGCCCTCGTCCGGGATCAGGTCCGGGGTGATCGCCCCGGCGCCCCCGGCCTCGGCCAGGCGGCGGGCGAACTCGTCGGCGCCCATCCGGTCGATCAGGTTGTAATAGGTCATCACCAGGACCGCGGCGTCGGTGGCCTGAACCACGGCCGCCACGATCTCGAAGACCTCAGGCAGCCGGAACCCACGGGCGAGCACCTCGGTGGTGGCCTGCTGGATGACGGGTCCGTCCATGACCGGATCGGAATAGGGCACGCCGATCTCGATCACATCCGCCCCGTTGCGGGCCAGTTCGATCGCGGCCGCGATGGAGCTCTCCTTGTCCGGGTACCCGGCGGGCAGGTAGCCGATGAAGGCGGCGCGGCCCTGGGCGCGGGCAGCCTCGATGGCGTCGGCGGTCTTGGACCGCGTGTCCGGGGCCTGGGTCGGCGTCGGCGGTGTGCTCGGTTCTGCCGGTGTGGCTTCGGTGCTCATGACTGGACTCCCGTCTCGGGTGCTGGGGACGGGCTCGCGTCCCCGGTCTTCTCCGCGGTCTCGGTCTCGGCCACCGGGTCATTGACCTGGCCGGGAAGCATCCGGAACCATTCGGCGGCGGTCTCCACGTCCTTGTCCCCGCGCCCGGAGAGGTTGATGATGATGATCTTGCCCTCGCCCTCGGCGCCCCACTTGCGAGAGAGCCGGGCGGCGCCGGCCAGCGCATGGGCGGATTCGATGGCGGGGATGATGCCCTCGGTGCGGCACAGCGACTCGAAGGAGGCCATGCATTCAGCATCGGTGACCGGTTCGTAGCTGGCACGCCCGATCTCGGCCAGGTAGGCGTGCTCCGGGCCCACCGAGGGGTAGTCCAGGCCGGCGGAGATCGAGTGCGAGTCCACCGTCTGGCCGTCCTCGTCCTGCATCAGGTAGGACCGTGCCCCGTGCAGCACACCGGAGCGGCCCAGGGTGATCGCCGAGGCGTGCCGGCCGGTCTCGACCCCGTCGCCTCCGGCCTCGAAGCCGTAGAGCGCGACCTCCGGGTCATCCAGGAAGCCGTGGAAGAGGCCCATCGCGTTGGAGCCCCCGCCCACGCACGCTGCGACGGCGTCGGGCAGTCGGCCCTCCATGCTGAGGATCTGCTCGCGGGCCTCGTCACCGATGACCTGGTGGAACCAGCGGACCATCTCCGGGAACGGGTGCGGCCCCGCGACGGTGCCCAGAAGGTAGTGGGTGTGCTCCACCGAGGCCACCCAGTCCCGCAGCGCCTCGTTGATCGCGTCCTTCAGCGTCTTCGCTCCGTGGTCCACCGGGACCACCTCGGCGCCGAGCAGCCGCATCCGGGCGACGTTGAGCGCCTGCCGGCGGGTGTCCTCGGAGCCCATGTAGACCACGCAGTCCATGCCCATCAGGGCGGCGGCGGTGGCGGTGGCCACACCGTGCTGACCGGCGCCGGTCTCAGCGATCAGCCGGGTCTTGCCCATCCGCTTGGCGATCAGCGCCTGCCCCAGCACATTGTTGATCTTGTGCGAGCCGGTGTGGTTGAGATCCTCGCGCTTGAGGAAGATCCTGGCTCGGCCCGCCTCGGCGGCGAAGCGGGAGACCTCGGTCAGCAGCGAGGGCCGACCGGTGTAATCCCGACCGAGCCGGTGGAACTCGGCGAGGAACTCCGGATCCTGCTTGGCCTCGCGGAAGGTCTTCTCCACCTCATCCAGGGCGGCGACGAGCGATTCCGGCATCCAGCGTCCGCCGAAGTTCCCGAAGTAGGGCCCTTCGTGGTCGCGGTACTTCTGTGTCTCATCAACTGGAGCGCTCATGGTCTCTCCTGAAATGGTCTCCGCCGGTCAGCCTCGGCTGCTCGGCTCAGTGTATGAAGCTCAGATGGTGGGTGCCCAGGGGCGCAGGCTCAGCGCAGGCTCGCGGCGCGGAAGCGGCGCAGCGCGGTCTCCGGCTCGCCGTCCTTGACCAGCGCCTCACCGACCAGGACGGCGTCGGCGCCCTGCGCGGCGTAGTCCGCGACCTCCTTCGCGGAGGTGACCCCGGACTCGGCGATCCGCACCACGTCTGCGGGAAGGTGCGCGGCCATCGTGGCGTAGTGCGCGACGTCGACCTCAAGGGTCTTCAGGTTGCGCACGTTGACCCCGACGATCCTCGCGCCGAGTGCGACGGCGCGCGCGATCTCCTCCTCGGTGTGCGCCTCGACCAGGGCCTCCATGCCCAGTTCGTGGGTCAGCGCCAGGAACTCGCGCAGCCTCTGGTCATCCAGGGCCGCGACGATCAGCAGCACCAGGTCCGCCCCGTGGGCCCGGGCCTCGTAGAACTGGTACTCATCGACCATGAAGTCCTTGCGCAGCACCGGGATCTCGACGGCGGCGCGCACCGCGTCCAGGTCCGCCAGGCTCCCGTTGAAGCGACGGCCTTCGGTGAGCACGCTGATCACGGCGGCTCCGCCGTCCTGATAGGACGCAGCGAGCTTGGCCGGGTCCGCGATCTCGGCCAGCGCACCCTTCGAGGGTGAGGATCGTTTGACCTCGGAGATGATCCGCACACCCTGCGGGTCGTCGCGGCCTGCCAGCAGGGCGGCGTGGGCATCCAGTGCCGGCGGCGCGGCGGCGGCCGCGGCCACGATCTGCTCATGCGGGACCGCTGCCCGGCGCTCCTGGAGGTCTTCGCGGACTCCGAGAATGATCGAGTCGAGGACGCTCACCATTCAGTGTGCGGCGGTTTCCGGCCGCCGCTTGTCCTTGCCGCCGCGGGTGTGGTCCGGGCTGGCCGGGCCCTGGTGGTCGCGGGCGCTCTCATGCTTCTTGAGCACCGCTGCGGAGTCCATCTCCACGCCGTAGCCCTTGGCCTTGAGCACCAGGCCCAGGGTGATGGCCAGCGGCAGGAAGAGGATCGAGATCCAGACCAGGATCCAGACCTCGAGCACCATGCCCAGGCCCGCGATGATCGAGCCGAGGATGATGGTCAGGCTGAGCGCCCAGGCTGCGGGAGTGGAGCCGTGGCCGATGTGATCGTGATGGATGTACTCATCATCGATCTTCTCGCCGGGGGCCGGCTCGGTGTCGCGCAGAGCAGTGGTGTTGGCCATTCTGGTCCTCTCTAGAACGTGCGGCAGTGCTCGTGGATCTCTGGGGTCCATTCTGCCACGTATGGTCTGAGCCCGTGGTCGGTGACGCCGCAAGGCGGCCCCGGTGCAGACCAGCGCCCTCGCGGCTCGAGCCCGCTCAGCGGCGGGGGTCTGTAGGGTCCTCACCCTCGGAGAGGCCGTCCCAGAGGTCGAACTCGTCTACGGCTCCCCCGTCGCTGGATCCGCCGCGGCCGCCTCGCCCGGTGCCGGGAGCCGCTGCCGTGCCGCCCGGCCCGGCAGCGTCACTGGATCCTGCAGTGCCAGCTGATCCTGCGGTGCCAGCTGTCCCGGCGGTGCCAGCTGTCCCGGCGTCGGCTGTTCCCGTGCTGCCTTGGGACGGAGCGTCCTGGGGCGGGTTGACCTGGTACTTGCGGGAGCGGCGGTCCGGCCAGCGATGGGAGACCACCAGCAGCGCCAGCGCGGCCACCAGCAGCAGCAGCGCCCCGGCGAATCCGATCCAGACCGCCATGCTCAGCTCATAGCGCTGGGCCTGCGCGGTGGTGCCGGTGACCTCGCCCAGGGCCGTGGTGGCGAGGTTGGCCGGATCCACCAGCACGGAGCGGATCGCCAGCAGAGCGATCACCGCAGCTCCGAAGAGCACCGCGCCGATGACGACTCGGCCCAGTCGCCGCGCGATCGTCACCGCGACGCCGGCCGCGAGACCCACCAGGCCCATCGCGGTGACAGTCTCGACGAGCTCGGCGCCGGTCAGCGCGACCTCCTGGACGGAGGAGGTGGAGCCCAGCCCATAGGCGCGCACCCAGGTCATGGTCGAGGAGATCAGCAGCATCGCCCCGCCCAGCAGCGAGAGCAGCACGACCCCGCGGCGGGTCATCATCGCTCGCAGCCGCCGGGTGAGCATGGACCCGCCCGAGGCAGGCTTCTCTGGCTGCCGGTTCTCAGGCGCCGGGGTGGTCTCGCTCATGTGTGCTCCAGACGATCGGCGGCGAGCACGGCGCGCAGCGGCGCCGCGGCCTTGTTCACGGTCTCCAGGCGTTCCGCGTCGTCGTCGGAGTCGGCGACGATCCCGCCGCCGGCCTGGACGTAGGCGCGCCCGTTCTTGAGCAGGGCGGAGCGGATCGCGATGGCCGCGTCCATCCGTCCGGAGAGGTCGAAGTAGCCGACCACTCCCCCGTAGATCCCGCGCCGGGTTGGCTCCCAGGCGTCGAGCAGCTGCAGCGCGCGCGGCTTGGGCGCCCCGGAGAGCGTGCCGGCCGGGAAGGTCGCCGAGAGCACGTCGTAGGCGCTGTGCTCCGGGGCGAGTTCCCCTTGGACGTGGCTGGTCAGGTGCATCACGTGGCTGAAGCGTTCCACCGCCATGAACCGGGTGACCTGGACCGAGCCGGGGACGCAGACCTTGGCCAGGTCGTTGCGCGCCAGGTCCACCAGCATGATGTGCTCGGCGCGCTCCTTCTGATCTGCCAGCAGGTCCTCCGCCAGCTCGTCATCCTGTTTCGGGGTGTCCCCGCGGGGGCGGGTGCCGGCGATCGGGTGCGTGATCACGGTGGTGTCCTCCACGGTGACCAGCGCCTCCGGGGAGGCGCCGACCAGCTGGTAGGGCTCACCGTCCGGGGTCTCGAAGTGCATCAGGTACATGTACGGGCTGGGGTTCAGCAGCCGCAGCATCCGGTAGACCGCCAGGGCGTCGACCTCGGTCTCGACCTCGAACCGGCGGGAGACCACGATCTGGAAGACCTCGCCGTCGATGATGGCCTGCTTGGCCTTGCCCAGGGTGGCCAGGTACTCGTTCTGGTCCCAGGCGTGGACCACCCGGTCGGTGAGGTCCTGCTGCACCGCGGCGCCCCAGTCCGGCTGGGCGGTGGAGACCACCGGGGCGACCGGCTCGGCGAGCTGGGCGCTCATCTGGTGCAGCCGGGCGACGGCGTCGGTGTAGGCGCGCTCGGCGCCGGTGTCCTGGCCGTCGAAGTTGATCGCGTTGGCCACCAGGGTGACGGTGCCGTCGCGGTTGTCGTGCACAGCGAGGTCCGAGACCAGGTTCATCGCCATCTCCGGGACCTGGAGATCATCGACCGGAGGGTGCGGCAGCTTCTCCCAGTGGCGGATGACGTCCCAGCCGGCGTAGCCGACCAGCCCGGAGGTCAGGTGCGGCAGCTCCTCGATGAAGGGGCGCCCGGCTGTGCGCCGGGCTGCTCCGGTGGCGGTGCTGGAGAGGAACTCCAGGGTGTCTCGCAGCACCGCGGCGGTGGTTCCCTGGCGCGGCGTGCCGACCGGGGGCTCACCGATCCAGTGGGCGGCGCCGTCCTTCTCGCTGAGCGTCGCGGAGGTGCGCACCCCGATGAAGGAGTGTCGGGACCAGGCGGCCCCGGGGGCGGCGGATTCCATCAGGAAGGTGCCCGGGCGCGCGGCCCCGAATTCATCGGTGGCCAGTGCGCGGTAGATGCTCAGCGGGGTGTGGGAGTCGGCCAGCAGCGTCATGGTCACCGGGATGACCCGGTGGTCCTGGGCCAGCTGGAGGAACTCCTCACCTCCGGGGACCACGGTGCCGAGGTCATGCATGGGTGATCTCCCGTCCGGTGAAGCAGGTGGTGGTGCCGGTGTGGCAGGCGGGCCCGGACTGATCGACCCGCATCAGCACCGTGTCCCCGTCGCAGTCCAGCGCCAGCGAGACCACCCGCTGGACGTTGCCCGAGGTGGCCCCCTTGCGCCAGAGCTCCTGGCGGGACCGGGAGTAGTACACCCCGTCGCCGGTGGCCAGGGTGATGCTCAGCGCCTCGGCGTTCATCCAGGCCAGCATGAGCACCTCGGAGGTCGCTGCGTCCTGGGTGATCACCGGGACCAGACCCTCGGCGTTGAAGCGCACGGCGTCTCGGGCCGGCTGCGGGAGCTCCGGCGTGGGGGTTTCTGCGCTGCTCATGCGGACCTCATCTCACCGGGTGTCCGGCGGATCGTATGGCGTCTTTGACCTGGGCGATCATGTCATCGGGGCCGAAGTGGAACATCGAGGCGGCCAGGACCGCGTCGGCGCCGGCGGCGATCGCGGGCGGGAAGTGGGCCGGGACCCCGGCACCGCCGGAGGCGATCAGCGGGACCCGGGTCACTGCACGCACCGCGGAGATCATCTCGGTGTCGAAGCCGTCGCGGGTGCCGTCGGCGTCGATGGAGTTCAGCAGGATCTCCCCGACCCCGCGCTGGGCGGCTTCGCGGCACCAGTTCAGCGCGTCGATCCCGGTGCCGGTGCGGCCGCCGTGGGTGGTGACCTCGAAGCCGGACTCCGTGGCGTCGCTGCGCCGGGCGTCCAGGGAGAGCACCAGGACCTGGTTGCCGAAGCGTCCGACGATCTCGTCGATCACCTCGGGGCGGGAGACCGCCGCGGTGTTGATCGAGACCTTGTCCGCCCCGGTGCGCAGCAGCCGGTCCACATCCTTCGGCGAGCGGACTCCCCCGCCCACGGTCAGCGGGATGAAGACCTCCTCGGCCGTGCGGGTGACCACGTCATAGGTGGTCTCCCGGTCCGCCGAGGAGGCGGTGACGTCGAGGAAGGTCAGCTCATCGGCGCCGGCCCGGTTGTAGCGGTGCGCCAGCTCCACCGGGTCTCCGGCGTCGCGGAGGTTCTCGAAGTTGACCCCCTTGACCACCCGACCGGCGTCGACGTCGAGACAGGGGATGACTCGGACTGCAAGTGTCATCGGCTGCCTCGCGCTCAGATCCGGCAGGCGTGGATGGATGAGACCAGGATCGCGCGGGCGCCCAAGTCGTAGAGCTGATCCATCAGCTGGTTGGTCTTCTTCGCCGGCACCATGGAGCGCACCGCGACCCAGTTCTCATCCGCCAGCGGGGAGATGGTCGGGGACTCCAGCCCGGGGGTGATCGCGGCGGCCTGGGTGAGCAGATCCCGGTGCACGTCGTAGTCCATCATCACGTACTGCGCGGCCACCAGCACGCCCTGCAGGCGGCGGATCAGCCGGTCCAGGCCCTCGGGGTGCTGTCCGCGGCCGGAGATCAGAATCGCCTCGGAGGTCATGATCGGCTCGCCGAAGGTCTCCATCCCGGCGGCCTTGAGCGTGTTGCCGGTCTCCACGACGTCGGCGATGGCGTCGGCCACGCCCAGCCGGACGGCGGTCTCCACGGCGCCGTCGAGGTGGACCACCTCGACGTCGGGGACGCCCTGGTCCTGGAACCACTGCGCCAGCAGCCCGTCGTAGCTGGTGGCCACCCGGGTGCCGGCGAGGTCGGCGGCGCTGGTGAAGCGCCCGGCGGGTCCTGCCAGGCGGAAGGTGGACTTGCCGAAGCCCAGCCCCAGGACCTCTTCTGCCCCGTGATCCACCCGGGCGTCCTGGAAGAGGTCGCGGCCGGTGAGGCCGACGTCGAGGGTGCCGGCGCCGACGTAGACGGCGATGTCGCGGGGACGCAGGTAGAAGAACTCCACCCCGTTCTCCTCATCGAGCATGACCAGTTCGCGCCGGTCGCGGCGCTGGACGTAGCCAGCCTCGGAGAGCATCTCCATGGCGGCCTCGGAGAGGGCGCCCTTGTTCGGAACAGCAATGCGCAGCATAGGGATCTCGTCTTTTCGTGTGCAGGTGGGTGCGGTGTCGGTGAACTCGCCCGAAGGTTCTACAGGTACTTGTAGACGTCCTCGGGATCGATGCCCCTGGCGATCATCATGACCTGCAGATGGTAGAGCAGCTGGGAGATCTCCTCAGCGGTCTCTTCATCGCTCTGATACTCGGCCGCCATCCAGACTTCGGCGGCCTCCTCGACGATCTTCTTCCCGATCTGATGCACCCCGGCATCTAGGGCGGCGACGGTGCCCGATCCCTCCGGACGGGTCTCGGCCTTCCGGGCAAGTTCGGCGTAGAGCTGGTCGAAGGTTTTCACCGCTTCAGGGTATCTCACCGGTTCAGCGCGGCGATCTCCACGGCGGCGGAGACGGCGGCATGTGCCGCTTCGAAGCCCTTGTCCTCCTTGGAGCCCTGCAGGCCGGCCCTATCCAGCGCCTGCGCCTCGTCGTCGCAGGTGAGCAGTCCGAAGCCGACCGGGGTTCCGGTGCTCAGCGCCACCTGTCCCAGTCCGTCGGTGGCTGCGGAGCAGACGTAGTCGAAATGCGGGGTCCCGCCGCGGATCACGACCCCCAGGGCGACCACGACGTCGAAGCTCTTCGCCGCGTGCGAGGCGATCACCGGAAGCTCGAAGGATCCCGGGGCGCGGATCACGGTGACCTGCTGCAGACCGATCTCGGCGCAGAACCGGTGGGCACCGGCGATCAGCCCGTCCATCACCACCTGGTGCCAGCGGGAGGCGACGACGGCGACGCGCAGGTTCTGCTCGGCGGCTGCGGCGCGCAGCGCCTCCAACTCGGCGGTCTCGATCTGGGGTGTTCCGGTGCCGCTCATGCGGTCTCCTCTGCTGTGCTCATCGGTGTCGTCAGGGTTCTGGGTGTGATCAGTGTCATCATCCGGCCAGTGTCATCATGCGGCCGGTGTCTTCAGGGTCGCGCTAGTCCGGCGGATGTCTTCAGGCTCACTGCTCGTGGAGCTGCAGGTGGTCCAGGGTGTGGTTCATCCGGTCCCGCTTGGTCTGCAGATATCGGCGGTTGGTCTCGTGCACCACTCCGGTGGAAGGGGCGAGTTCGACGTCGAGCCCCGCGGCGCGCAGGGTCTGGACCTTCAACGGGTTGTTGGTCATCAGCCGCAGCCGGCGGATGCCTGCGGCGTAGAGGATCGCGGCGGCGCCGGAGAAGTCGCGCAGCTCCGCGGCCAGGCCGAGCATCTCATTGGCCTCCACGGTGTCGGCGCCCTGTTCCTGGAGCTTGTAGGCGCGCATCTTGTTCGCCAGGCCGATGCCGCGGCCCTCATGGCCGCGCAGGTACAGCAGGTGCCCGCCGTCGCGCTGGATGGACTCCAGCGCGGAGGCCAGCTGGGTGCCGCAGTCGCAGCGCCGGGAGCCCAGCACGTCCCCGGTGACGCACTCGGAGTGCATCCGGATCAGCGGGCGCTCGGTGGACTCGTTGCCCTCACCGGGGGCCTGGGCGAGCGCGGAGATGAGCATGTGCTCATGCCCGGTGGCGTGCTCGGTCCAGACCTGGGCGGCGAAGACGCCGTGATCGGTGGGCAGGGTGACCACCGGGCCGGGGGTCACCAGCTTGGAGATCTCATCCCCGGGAGCCTCCCAGCTGGCGGCCACCGCATCCATCGCGGTGCCCGGCTTCGGGGTGCCGCCGCGGTAGGTGATGAGGTCGGCGATCGAGATCAGCGCGTACTGGTGGGCGTCGGCGAACTTGCGCAGCGCGGGCAGGCGCATCATCCGTCCGTCGTCGTGGGTGAGCTCGGCGATCACTCCGACCTCGGGAAGCCCGGCCAGCCGGCACAGGTCCACGGCGGCCTCGGTGTGACCGTCGCGTCCGAGCACTCCCCGCGGATCAGCGATCAGCGGGAAGATGTGGCCCGGGCGGCTCAGATCCGCCGCGGTGCTGGCAGAGTCCGCGAGCACCCGCACGGTCAGCGCCCGGTCTGCGGCGCTGATCCCGGTGCTCACACCGGTGGCCGCGTCGCAGCTGATCGTGTACGCGGTGCCCTTGGGGTCCTCGTTGTCGATCACCATCGGGGGCAGCCCCAGATGCTCTGCTCGCTCGGGGGTCATCGGCGTGCAGATCACCCCGGAGGTGTGGCGCACCGTCAGCGCCATCAGCTCCTGCGTGGCCAGCGCCGCGGGGAAGATGATGTCACCTTCGTTCTCCCGGTCGGCGTCGTCGACGACGATCACCGGTCGGCCTGCCGCGAGCTCGTTGAGCGCGACGTCGATCCGGTCCAGCATCGGGGCCGGCGTGTCCGGCTGCGGCACGGCCGGCACGGACTCGGGCTGCGGGGCCGCCGAGTACTCCTCGGTCACCGGGTGCTCCTCGGTCACCGAGGGCGCCACATTCGCCGGGGCCGCCACATCTGCTGCCTGGTCAGCGCGCGAGTGCTCCTGGAACTGCAGCATCCGGCGGGCGTACTTCGCGAGCACATCCACCTCGATGTTGACCTTCGCCCCGACCTCGGTGCTGCCCAGCGTGGTCTCTGCCAGGGTGGTCGGGATCAGACCGACCTCGAACCAGGCCTTGCTGGAGCCGGGCGCGGAGACCGCGCTGATGGTCAGCGAGACCCCGTTGATGGCGATGGAGCCCTTCTCCGCGATGTAGGGCGCCAGTTCCGGACTCACCGCGAAACGGTGCCGGCCGTCCCGGAGATCCGCCTCGGTCAGCTGTGCGAGCCCGTCCACATGCCCCTGGACCACATGCCCGTCCAACCGGGCACCGGAGGGCAGGCATCGCTCGAGGTTCAGCGGGTCCCCCACCTTCAGCTCCCCCAGTGCCGTGCGTGAGAGGGTCTCCTGGATCAGCTCCACGCTGATCCGTTCTTCCTCGATGGCGACCGCAGAGACACAGACACCGTTGATCGCGATCGAGCCGCCGAGCCCAAGGCCTTCGGTGTGCCCGGGTGCCTGGAAGCTCAGCCGCTCCACACCTTTCGCGGGATCGGGCCGACGCTCGAGGACCTCTCCCAATCCAGTCACGATTCCGGTGAACATGTATCTCCTTTCGGCTGCAGGTGCACACAGACATCGGAGTCCATGATCTGCACCGGCCCGCCCTCAGCGGGGTCAAGGGCGAAGCGGGGCGCCTCGCTCAGGGTTCTCACACCGATGTCGCCGACGCTGCCGCGACCCGTGCCGAGCAGCAGCGGCGCCTGGTAGGCGAAGACCTCGTCGACGAGATCGGCGGCGAAGAAGGCCGAGAGCACGCTCTGCCCGCCTTCGACCAGGACGTGTTTGACCGGGTAGCCGCCGTGGGTGGTCTGCGCCAGCTCCTGCAGCGCGGTCAGCGGGTCTCGGGTGCGCAGCTGCACCCAGCCGTCTCCCTCGGGCAGGCCCTGAGTGAGCTGCAGCCCGGGGCGCACCGGGGTCATCCCCATGACCACGCGCAGCGGCTGGCGGAGGCTGAGCTCCCCGGAGGGGGTGCGTGCGGTGAGCCGCGGGTCGTCCACCGCGACCGTGTTGGTGCCGACCAGGATCGCGTCGGCCCGGCTGCGCACCTGGTGGGTATGATCACGCGCCGCCTTGGAGGTGATCCATTGACTGGTGCCGTCCTCTGCCGCGATCCGCCCATCCATGGTCTGTGCCAGGTGGGCAGTGACGAAGGGGCGGGACTGGTTCGCGGCGGTGACCCAGCGGTGGTTCAGCGCCTGGCACTGCTGGGCCAGCACTCCGGAGACGACGTCGATCCCGGCGCGCCGCAGCACCTCGGCTCCCCCGCCGTTGCTGGAGGGGTCAGAGGCGCCGTGGACCACCCGGCCCACGCCGGCGTCGATGATCAGCTCGGTGCAGGCGGGCTGCCGGCCCTGGTGACGGCACGGTTCCAGCGTGGAGTACAGCGTGGCGGTGCCCAGGTCGGATCCGCCGGGATGGTCACGGCGGAAACGTTCCAGCGCGTCGCGCTCGGCGTGGTGGGTGCCGGCCCCGCGGTGGTGCCCGATGCTGAGCACGTCCCCTGCTTCAGAGACCAGCATCGCCCCGACCAGGGGGTTCGCGCCCCGGACGCCGAGAATCGCGGCGTCCAGCGCCTGCTGCATCAAGGCTTCGTCCTGCACCGCGTCATCCTTCCCCAGCGTGTCGGCGCACTCCGGGGAGGCCGACGCCGTCGTGGCGTCGGTCGAGGCCGCAGGGCCGCCTGAGCGATTCTCAGACACTTTCCCGCGGACTCTCGTGCTTCTCCCATCCAGACTGTGACTGTCGGTACCGGAATTCCACCGGTTCAACCAGTTCCCGCGCAGCGTGCTGGCGTGACCTGGGTCGCGGACTATGACCGCCGGTTCGGACTTTCGCCGATCCCGGAGCACGAAATGTGTAGCTCCAAGTGTGCCACATGCACGCCGCGGGGCGGGCCGATCCCGCTGTGGGTGAAATCTGAGGGCGCACGAGCAGGGGCCCGGGCGCAGATAAGCGAAGGGCCCGAGACCTGGTGGTCTCGGGCCCTTCGCTGCGCCGCCTGCCGGACGGCCCTTCTGAGCGGATGACGAGATTCGAACTCGCGACCCTCACCATGGCAAGGTGATGCTCTAGCCAGCTGAGCTACATCCGCATGAGATCAGGAGGCCCTACCACCGTGGGGTGGTCGCATTTCCTGCTCTCAGTGCGCGATACTGGGATCGAACCAGTGACCTCTTCCGTGTCAGGGAAGCGCGCTACCGCTGCGCTAATCGCGCCTGTACGTGATCCGTGGACCACCGTGGCGTGTTCTGTGCTGCTTCGCTATTCTGTTCTGTTTCTTTGCTTCT
Source organism: Nesterenkonia sandarakina (assembly GCF_013410215.1). NCBI lineage: Bacteria > Bacillati > Actinomycetota > Actinomycetes > Micrococcales > Micrococcaceae > Nesterenkonia > Nesterenkonia sandarakina. The sequence continues at coordinate 2,040,089 of NZ_JACCFQ010000001.1, read as the reverse complement.
GCCGCTGTCCCCCGATGACCCGGAGACACCTGCGAGGTGGGGACGGGAATCGAACCCGCGTTGACGGCTTTGCAGGCCGCTGCCTCGCCACTCGGCCACCCCACCGCAGTCCACCACCGACCTCAAGGTCTTTGGTCGACCCTCAGTGGTAAGGCCTTGTCAGGCCCTGACACCGTCGAGGATTCCGTCAAGAATCCTCTCATACTCTCATGCTTGTTTCCTGCGAGCGGATGACGAGATTCGAACTCGCGACCCTCACCATGGCAAGGTGATGCTCTAGCCAGCTGAGCTACATCCGCAGTGCTGTCCCGACCGCATCGTTTCGCGGCGTTTCAACGACTTGAAACGATAGCGCAGGTCTCTGCCGCACGTCCAATCGGGCGCCGGACGGCCCTCGCTGAGGGCGCCGGACGGCCCTCGCAGAGGGCGCCGATCGAGTCCCGGCAGATGCAGACGAGCCCCGCTGGAGCTGGGTTCTCCGCTGGAATCTCCGCCGGCTTCTCCACCGGGTTCTCCGCCGGGACACCGAGCGTCAGCTGCGCGTCTGCGGCGTGCCGCTGCGTGCCGCTGCGTGCCGCTGCGTGTCCTGGGCAGGTGACAGACTAGAGGTGATGACACAGCCCAGCCTCGCCCACGCCACCGACTACGGCCGCATGTACTCCCGTGCCATCGGCAGCTCCCCCGAGGTGCCCTCGATCACCACGGTGATCTCCCAGGAGCACAAGGACCTGACCGGCTGGGCCGGGCATATGGCTACGGCCGAGCTCTCCGGTGACCAGCGTCTGGCCGGCGCAGTGGGCTCCCCCGCCGAGTTGAAGAGACTGGCCCGGGAAGCCTCCTCCGCGGCGGAACGCTTTCGTGACGCCGCCGCGGCGCGCGGAGATCGGGTGCACAACTATGCCGAGCAGGTCGCCCTCGAGGCCCTGGGTGTCGGCCAGGAGGCCGGTGCGGCCCGACGGGTGCTCGCGGAGCACCGGGAAGCCAGCTACGCGGACCGCTTCGACGAATGGTGGCAGCTCTACGGGGTGGTCCCGCTCGCCGCCGAGGTGACGGTCTGGAACCACACCCAGGGCTACGCCGGGACGCTGGACCTGATCGCCGAGATCGGTGGGCGCACCTGCATCATCGACTTCAAGACCAAGGGACTGACCCGGGACGGACGGGCCAAACCGCTCAGTGACTCTGTGGTGATGCAGCTGGTGGCAGGCATGCAGGCCGAAGAGATGCTCCTCGACGCCAGGACCGGACAGTGGGGCCCCTGGCCCTATGGCGAGGACCCGATCCTGCTGGCGGTGGCGGTCTCGGAGGCCGAGGTGGTCCCGAGTCAGGCGAATCCCGCGGTGCTGAAATCCCACTGGCACAAATTCTGGGCGCTGCGTCAGGTCTGGGAGCACAGCAGGTCGGCGCAGGCCGCAGGCACCGCGCTGCGTCCGATCTCGCCGCCTCCGCTGCCCCGCCCACCCGGGGGTGTCCCTGGAGAATGACAGAATGTCCCCCATGACTGTCCTGAGCATCCGCATGATCGGCGACCCGGTGCTGCGCACCCCCGCGACCCCAGTGCCGGCCGTGGATGAGAGCATCCGGGAGCTGATCGCCGACATGTTCGAGACCATGGACGCGGTCGCCGGCATCGGGCTCGCCGCCCCACAGGTCGGCGTCAGCCGCAGGATCTTCACCTTCGACGTGGCCGGTGTCCGCGGCGCCGTGGTCAATCCCAAGCTCACCCTGCGCGGCGAGAGCCGGTTCACCGCGCGGGCGCCCGAACGCGGCGAGGCCGAAGGTGAGAACCTGCTCCGAGAAGGGTGCCTCTCGGTGGCCGAGATCTATGCCCCGGTGGTGCGCGCCCAGCAGGTGACGCTCACCGGCACGGACGCCGAGGGCGAGAAGCTCACCCTGGAGGCCACCGGGTTGTTGGCGGCATGTTTCCAGCACGAGGTGGACCACCTCGATGGCCGGCTCTTCGTGGATCGACTCACCGGGCAGGACAAGGTCACCGCGTTCCGGGCCCTGCGCTCCCGCGACTACGGCCAGGCCATCGATCAGACCCGCGACTCCCGCACGAGCCGCCACAGCAGCTTCTTCGCCTCCTGAAAGGCCCCTGACACATCATGCAGCAGTTCACCGAAGACACCTTGGCCGAGGCGCGCGCGGAGACCCGCGGCACCAGACCCGGTCCGGGCCGGATCATCTTCGCCGGAACCCCGGAGATCGCCGCCAGCGCCCTGCGCACCATGCTGCGGGCGGGCGCCGAGGTGGCAGCGGTGCTCACCAGGCCTGACGCTCCCGTGGGGCGACGGCGCAAGCTGACCCAGTCCCCGGTGGCTGCGGTCGCCGAGGAGGCCGGGATCCACGTGATCAAGGCTGACGTCGTGGACGCCGAGATCACCGCGGAGCTCGCCGCGGCGGAGGCCACCCTCGGCGTCGTCGTGGCCTATGGCGCCCTGCTGCCCGGTGCCGCGCTCGAGGTCCCCGCCCGCGGCTGGGTGAACCTGCACTACTCCGCCCTCCCGCTGCACCGCGGCGCGGCGCCGGTGCCCCACACCATGCTGGCTGGTCAGACCGAGACCGCGGCCACGGTGTTCCAGCTGGAACGCGGCATGGACACCGGGCCCATCCACGGGATCTGCCGCCACCAGATCGGCGAGGCGACCTCCGCGGGGACGGTCCTCGAGGAGCTCACGGTCCTGGGGTCCTCCCTGTTGATGGTGCTGCTGCCAGACCTGCTCGCCGGCACCTCCACTCCCGAGCCCCAGATCGGTGAGCCCAGCTACGCTCCGAAGCTGACCGCCGCAGACGCCTTCATCGACCCGCGCCGCCCAGCCGCCGAGCTCGTGAATCGGATCAACGCGACCATCCCCGAACCCGGCGCCTGGACCTTGAACGGTGATCAGCGGGTCAAGCTCGGCGTCGCCAGGCTCCACCGCCCCGAGACGGCGCCGGGGACCGAGGAGTCTGCGGCGCAGATCGGCGAGGTGCGAGAGCTTGCCCCGGAACAGCCCGGCGCCACCCCGGTGATCGGGTTCCGTGCCGGCGACGGCGCCGATGTGGTGCTCAGCAGCGTGCAGCCGGCAGGCAAGCAGATGCTCAACGCCGCCGACTGGCACCGCGGCCTGCACGGCGAGGTGCTCCTGGGCGGACCGGAGCAGGACCGTCCTGAGCAGAGCCTGCCTGGGCAGGCGAAGAGCACCGAGACCGTTGAGACTGCCACGACTGCCACGCACCCCACGGAAGGGCACACCCGATGAGCCACGCCGGCCGAGACTCCGCCCAGCAGCCCAGCCGCAGGAATGAGAAGGGCCGGGAACGCAATCGCGGCGCGAAGAGCTCCCCCGGCCAGGGCAAGTCAGGCCAGGGCAGGGCAGATCAGCGCAGGTCCGATCAGGGCGGCGGCACAGGTGGACGTCGGTTCAGCGCCGCGGCTCCAGCCCAGCGCAAACGCCGGGCGGATCCGGCCCGGCTCACGGCCTACACCGTGCTGCGCGCGGTCAGCCGGGACGACGCCTACGCCAACCTCACGCTGCCCGCCGAGATCCGGCGTCGGCGGCTGGACAAGCGCGACGCCGGCTTCGCCACCGAGCTGACCTACGGCACCCTGCGCGGCACCGGCACCTACGACGCGATCCTCAGCGCCTGCGTGGACCGGCCCCTCGATCAGCTCGACGCCCCGGTGCTGGACGCGCTGCGACTGGGCGCCCACCAGCTGCTGAACATGCGGGTGGAGACCCACGCCGCGGTGGATGAGACCGTGGCGCTGGTGCGCGCCGAGATCGGCGCCGGCCCCAGCGGGCTGGTCAATGCCGTGCTACGCAAGGTCAGTGCCCGGACTCTCCAGGACTGGACCCGGACGCTCTCAGCCGAGCGCGACCTGAGCGGCGACGACGCCCTCGCGCTCACCCACGCCCACCCGGCCTGGGTGGTGCGTGCCCTGCGGCAGTCGCTGCGCGCCGATGGCCGCGGCGACGAGCTCGAGGCGCTGCTGCGCGCGAACAACGCCGCCCCCGAGGTCCACCTGGTGGAGCTCCCCGGCACCAGCTCGGTCGAGGGTGACCGGCTGCGCAGCGCCCAGGAGGCCGGGGCCGTGGCCTCCAGCGCGCTGACCGGGGCCGCGATCTTCCGCGGCGGTGACATCGCTCGGCTGCCCGGCACCCGGGAAGGTCAGCTGCGGGTCCAGGACATCGGCTCGCAATGGGTCACCCGCGCCCTGGCCGCCGCAGAGCTGCCGGATCCGGGCCAGGGCGCAGAGCGTTGGCTCGACCTGTGCGCCGGCCCGGGCGGCAAGGCGGCACTGCTGGCCGCGCTGGCCGCCCAGCGCGGTGCCACCGTGCTCGCCAACGAACCTGCCGCGCACCGTGCCAAGCTGGTGAGCCAGGCGCTGCAGGCAGTGGACCACCAGGCCTGGACCGTGCGCACCGGCGATGGCCGCACCATCGGCGAGGAGCCGACCGGCACCGGCTTCCAGCGGATCCTGGTCGATGCACCCTGCACCGGCCTGGGCGCGCTGCGGCGCCGGCCCGAGGCCCGCTGGCGCCGCACCCCCGGAGACCTCGCCGGCCTGACCGCGCTGCAGCATGAGCTGCTCGACGCGGCCGTCGGGGCACTGGCTCCCGGAGGGCTGCTGGCCTACGTCACCTGCTCACCGCATATGGCCGAGACCGTGATCCAGGTCGATGACCTGCTGCGACGCCACCCGGAGCTGGAGCTGCTCGACGCCCACGGCCCGATGCGCGCCGCCGCCGAGGACGCAGGTGCCCAGCTGCTGCGCGATGCGCCTGCCGGCGCCGGCAGCCAGACCGCCGCGCGCTGCCTGCAGCTCTGGCCGCATATCCACGGCACCGATGCGATGTTCTTCGCGCTGCTCCAGCGTCCGGTGGACGCGAAGGATGCCTCAGCCTCGCACCAGTCCCAGAAGTCCGACCAGCCCCAGGACTCCGACGACGTCGCGGAGCACCCCGGCGGTAGGATCGCCCTGTGATCAGCCCACGCATCCACCCCAGCATCCTCAGCGCCGACTTCGCGAACCTGGCCACCGAGCTGTCCCGGATCAGCTCTGCCGATGCGGTGCATGTCGACGTGATGGACAACCACTTCGTGCCGAACCTGACCATCGGCCTGCCGGTGGTGAAGTCCCTGCGCGCGGCCACCGAGCTGCCCCTGGACATCCACCTGATGATCGAGGACCCGGACACCTGGGCACCGCAGTACGCCGAGCTCGGCTGTGAGTCCGTGACCTTCCATGCTGAAGCGGCCGGGGCGCCGATCCGGCTCGCCCGCGAGCTGCGCGCGCAGGGGTCCCGGTCCGCCATGGCGCTGAAGCCTGCCACCGGGATCGAGCCGTACCTGGACATGCTCGGGGAGCTGGACATGCTGCTGCTGATGACGGTGGAGCCCGGGTTCGGCGGACAGAGCTTCTTAGACCTGATCCTGCCCAAGATCCGCCGGGCCCGGAAGGCCGTGGATGATCAGGGCGGGACCGTGGCGCTCCAGGTCGACGGCGGCATCAGCGCCGAGACGATCCAGCGCGCGGCCGAGGCCGGTGCGGACACCTTTGTGGCCGGCTCGGCGGTGTATTCAGCCCCCGACGCCGCCGCGGCGATCGCGCAGCTGCGCAGCCTCGCCGGCTGAGGCCGCCAGAGATCACCTCGGGGCGCGATCCCCGCCGATCAGGCCTCGAAGCTCGCGGCGGGAGTGGATCTTCAGCTTCGTCATCGCGTTGGCCACGTGGTACTCCACGGTGCGCACCGAGAGCACCAGCTGCTCCGCGACCTCGCGGTTGGTCCGGCCCTCCGAGACCAGCAGCGAGACCTGACGTTCGCGCCGGGAGAGGCCATGCAGCGCCTCCTCGGCGCGCGGGCTGAGCACCGGATCGGTCATCGCCGAGACTCCCCGGGGCGCCCACGCGACCAGACGCCCACCGGGCTGCGCTGCGCTGCGCGCAGCGGGTTCCGCAGGCACGGCGCCGGAGGTGGCGTCTGCGGTGCTGGGCGCAGGCATCCGGCCGGAGGTGGACAGCTCCGGTGATCCAGGCGCCGAGGTCCCCCGCCCCGCCCGGTTCAACGATGCTCCCGCCACCGACGAGGCGCCCGCGCTCGCCCCGGGACGCGGCGGCCCCTGCATGATCCGGGGACGCAGCATCTCCATGAGCTGGTTGGCGCGGTCCAGCTGCGAATCGGCTCCGCAGGACTGCAGCACCGAGGCCGCCCACACCGCGAGCTCCAAAGCGGTGGCCCGATGCCGGGCCAGCTCCTGCGGGTAGGCCGCCGCCAGTGTGGCGATGTCGATGCTCAGCATCGCCCGGAAGATCCGGAAACCCCCGCCCTCCCCCGGTGGCTGGGTGGGTCGGATGGATCCGGCGGCGTCATAGCCGCGCAGCACCTCCAGGAAGCAGTCCATCGCCTCCCTCGGGGCATCGGCTCCCCAGCGTTCGAAGCCTCTGAGGTACGGGGTGGTCAGATGGCGCTGGAAGTCCACGACGCCGGCGTCGTCCTCGGCACTGCGCAGCAGCGCCGGCAGCATCGCGGCCCACCCGCTGACGTGGAGCGCACGTGCCAACATGCTCACCGCCTGCGGCTCCATCGCCCACCAGGCGGTGCCGTCATTGCGCATGCTCAGCAGGTTCCGGGCGACCCCTCGAAAGTCGGACTGGGAGGCGGCCAGGCACGCCTCCACCCAGTCGAGGGTCCCGGTGACCAGCGGACCCTTCGCGAACCGGCTCTCGCGCAGCACCTCGAGCCGGGCCCGGACCTTCTCCACCTCCCCCCGCGCCGCCGGCACGACGGCCGAGACCGCGTAGGCCACATGGGAGACGGCGTTCTCGCCACGGCACAGGGCCTCCCCCGCCGCGCGGTCCGCCATCTGTTCGGCCTCATCCCAATAGGCCGAGCTGAAGAGCAGCAGCGCCAGCTGAGAGCGGGCGTACATCACGTAACTGTTGGTGCCGTCCTGCGCGGCAGCCACGCTGAGGTCCTGGTAGGCGCAGTCCTCCTGACCGACCTGGCGGTAGAGTGCCCCGCGCACCGCATGCAGCGAGGCGTCGAAACGCTCCACGCCGACCCTGCCACGCAGCTGCTCCAGGGCGGCGCAGACCCGGTCGATCATGGTGAGCGCATCCCCGGGGTCCACTGCCGAGAAGCCGAGCCAGAGGCTGTTCAGGGACTCCATGCCGTGCAGCTGATCCCGGCTCCAGATCTCACCGACCAGGCCCGCTCCCTCGGAGGAGCGCAGCACCTCGGTCAGTGCAGCAGAGACATCATGCGCCAGCGCAGCACCTCGGTCCCGACGCGACTCCGCGTAGAGCCGGGCGTTGACCTCGATGACCGCCTCGGCATAGATGGGCAGCCCAGCGTCAGGCTGGGCCGGCACCGATTCCAGCTCCTTCAGCGCCCCCTCCAGATCGGACTGCTCCAGCAGCATCAGCGCCAGGATCCCTGAGCGGCCGGTGGACTCCGGCATCGTGCGCATCGGAGACTCCAGGGCGAGCAGAGCCGAGATCCGGTTGGTCCGCACGGCCAGGCCCGCGAGCAGAGCGAGTGACTCCGCATCGAAAGGGGCCATCGCGATCGCTGCCATGATGTGGTCGAATGCTTCCCGGAAGTCGTGCCGTCGGGCGGCCTGGCGCGCGTGGTCCTGCAGCTGCGCGATGACCTGATCCGCCGCACCCCGGGAGGGATCCCGTCGAATCGCTTCGGCCAGGTGGCGCACCGACTCCTCCCCGGTGAGCACCCCGGCAAGAGCGTGCAGCAGCTCCGCCCGCTCCACCTCCGGGGTCCCGCTGAGCACCGCCCGGCTCAGGGAACGCCGTGGCACCGAGTAGCGGCCGGTGAGCTCCTCCCAGCTGAGCAGGGCAGTCCCTAACAGGGCGGCAGGGTCCACCGTGGCGCCCAGTGCCGCCTCGATCTGGCTCCGGCTCAGCGAGGTGTCGGCGGCGGCCAGCAGCGTCACCGCTCGACGATCCGCCTCCTCGAGCCGGTCCATCTGGATGAGCACGTCCCGGTGCATTCCGCTGTAGTCAGCTGAGCGCACTGTGGCGGCCAGCGCCTGGTCGATGCTGCGCGCCCCGGCGGGCACCCGACGCAGCCAGCGTCCCACCTGTTCCACCAGGCCGGGATAGCCGTCGGTCTCCCGCAGCACCGCTCCCGCCACCGACGCCGCGATCGGCAGCTTGGAGTACGCCCCCAGCAGCTCACCGACCTCTCGCAGGGCGAGCGGCTGCAGGCCGATGTAGGTGCCTCGGGGACTGGCCTGGGCCAGTCGGATGAGCCGCTGGACCTCCGGACGCGTCGAGCCCTGGGTGCTCAGCACCACCAGCACCGGTCCGTTCTGGAAGATGCTCAGTGCCCGCCAGAGCGCCTCGGCGGAGACCTCATCGACCAGGTGCAGGTTCTTCACGCTCATCAGGTAGGGCCGCTGCAGGTTCCGCGCCGCATCGAACCCGCTGGCCAGGAGGTCCTCAAGCTCAGTCGGGCCGGGGGATCCCGCCCCGAGCAGGTGGTGGATCGCAGACCCGGCCCGGGCGCTGAAGGACTCATCGAGCAGGATGGTGCGCTCGTTCCAGTCCGGGTAGGCCTCCATCGCCTGGTGCAGCAGCCGGGTCTTCCCGGACCCGGTGAAGCCTTCGATGACCACGAACTGCGCCTTGCCCTGCCGCGCCCGGTCCGCCGCGCGGCGGATCAGCTCGATCTCCTCAAGCCTGCCCACGAAGGGGTCGCTGCGGTGCACCGGGGCTCCTTGCTCGACGGATCAGGTGCTCGAAACTATACCGGCCCGTACCTTCTACTGGGTTTCGCGGCTCAGACTACGGGGTTTTGCGTCATCTGAACGGCCGGCGGAGCCCGCGGGCGTGTAATGAAGGAGCCTCCTCGGAGGCGCAGGTGGTCCGAAGAGAAAGTTCAGGGGGTTCTCTTCGGACCATCAGTGCGTCTGCCTCCGGAGCCGTCGGCCCCCAGGTCAGCGGCTGCGGCGCGGGTCGGGCCTGCCGTGGTACTCGCACCTCACGGCATGCCCAAAGCCTCCCTGACGTGAAAAGACCGGTGGCGCTCTCAACCTTCCCCAGAAGAGAGCACCACCGGCACGCTGAAAAGTCTATCGGAATCCGAATCTGGGCTGCACCACGGTTGCACCTGAGCTTGAAGGTCCGTGCAGCTCTTCCCGGCGCAGCTCCTCGATGGCGTTCTCGAAGTCCTGCAACGTGTCGAACCCGCGATACACCGAGGCGAAGCGCATATAGGCGACCACATCCAGGCGGCGCAGCGGGCCCAGGATCGCCAGACCCACGTCATTGGCGTCGACCTCCGCGTTGCCGGCGGCGCGGATGTTCTCCTCCACCTCCTGGGCGAGGACCGCCAGATCATCGTTGGAGACCGGACGTCCCTGACAGGCCTTGCGCACCCCGTTGATCACCTTGGAACGGTCAAAGGGCTCCGCCGCGCCGGAACGTTTGATCACGTTCAGGCTGGTCGTCTCCATGGTGGTGAAACGCTTGGAGCACTGGGGGCACTGCCGACGTCGGCGGATGCCGGAACCGTCGTCCAGCATGCGGGAGTCGACCACTCGGGACGAATCATGGCGACAATAGGGGCAGTACATAGGGCCAGTCTACCCACCACATATAGTGCGCCTCAAATCACCAACCACAAGATGTTGTGGAATCCCGCCTGCTGCGCGGTCTGCGGCGGGATCCTGGAAGCGGCTCAGAGCTCCAGGCAGCCGGGGCCGAGCAGCACCTTGAGATCGCCGAACAGCGCCGGTGACGGGCTGACCTGGTACTCGTGGCCCAGCCGCAGGAGCTCGATCTTGTCCCCGGAGAGCAGCCGCACATGCACGTCGGAGTTCCCCCGATGCGCGCGCAGGGCCCGTCCCAGCTCCATGACCAGGTGTTCGGAGGCCCGCTGGGCCGAGACCGAGACCACCACCGGCCCGGCGTTGCCGTCCTCGTTGATCTCGGGCACCACCACGTCCATGGCCTTGAGCGTGACGCTGCCGTCCTCGCGACGGTCGATCTGACCCTTGACCGAGACCACCAGGTCCTCGGCGAGGATCATCGACACGGCCTGGTAGGTCTTGCCGAAGAACATCACCTCGATGGTGCCGGCCATGTCCTCGATCTCGGCGCGTGCGTAGGGGTTCCCGGAGGACTTCGCGACTCGGCGCTGCAGCGAGGTGATCATGCCGGCGATGGTGATCCCGGCGCCGTCGGCCGGGCCGTCCTCTCCCATCACCGAGGAGATCGAGCGGTCGGCGTGGTGGGCCAGGACCCGTTCCAGGCCCTGGAGCGGGTGGTCGGAGACGTAGAGGCCGAGCATCTCGCGTTCGAAGGAGAGCTTGTCCATCTTCTCCCACTCCGGCAGGTCCGGGACGCTGACCGAGAGCGAGTCGCCCAGCTCCATGTTGGCGCTGCCGAAGAGATCGGTCTCGTAGGCCTGGGAGCCCTTCTTCTCCGAGATGGCCTGGTCGATGGCCTGTTCGTGGATGGTCACCAGGGCGCGGCGGGTGTGCCCGAGCTCGTCGAAGCCGCCGGCCTTGATCAGCGATTCGATGGTGCGCTTATTGCACACCTGCATCGGGACCTTCTTGAGGAAGTCGGCGAAGGTCTCATACGGGCCCTTCTCCTCACGCGCGGAGACCATCCCGGCGACCACGTTGGAGCCCACGTTGCGCACCGCGCCCATCCCGAAGCGGATGGTGTCATCGCCGACCGGGGTGAAGGTCAGCGCGGATTCGTTGATGCTCGGGGAGGTCACGGTGACGCCCATGCGCCGGCATTCGGAGAGGTAGAGCGCGAGCTTGTCCCGGTTCTCCCCCACCGAGGTGAGCAGGGCCGCCAGGTACTCGGCGGGGTAGTTGGCCTTGAGGAAGGCGGTCCAGTATGCGATCAGCCCGTAGGCGGCGGTGTGAGCCTTGTTGAACGCGTAGTCCGAGAACGGGAGCAGGACGTCCCACAGCGCCTTGATCGCCGCGGCGGAATAGCCGTGAGACTCCATGCCGGAGGAGAAGTTCACATACTGCTTGTCCAGCTCGGACTTCTTCTTCTTGCCCATGGCGCGGCGCAGGATGTCGGCCTGGCCCAGGGAGTACCCGGCGACCTTCTGCGCGATGGCCATGACCTGCTCCTGGTAGACGATCAGCCCGTGCGTGGTGCCCAGGATCTCGCGCAGCGGCTCCTCCAGCTCCGGGTGGATCGGGGTCACCTCCTGGTGCCCGTTCTTGCGCAGCGCGTAGTTGGTGTGCGAGTTCGCGCCCATCGGGCCGGGACGGTAGAGCGCCAGGGCGGCGGAGATGTCTTCGAAGTTGTCCGGTCGCATCAGGCGCAGCAGCGAGCGCATGCCGCCGCCGTCGAGCTGGAAGACGCCGAGGGTGTCTCCGCGAGCCAGCAGGTCATAGGCGGCACGGTCGGTGAGCTCCAGGGTCTCCAGGTCGATCTCGACACCCTTGTTCAGCGCGATGTTCTCCAGGCAGTCGGAGATGATCGTGAGGTTGCGCAGACCCAGGAAGTCCATCTTGATCAGGCCGAGGTTCTCGCAGATCGGGTAGTCGAACTGCGTGATGATCGCGCCGTCCTGCTCACGCTTCATGATCGGGATGATGTCGATCAGCGGGTCGCTGGACATGATCACGCCCGCCGCGTGCACGCCCCACTGCCGCTTGAGCCCCTCCAGGCCGGAGGCGAGGTTGAAGATCTCGGTCAGCCGGGGGTCCGCGTCCACGTACTCGCGCATCTCGGCGGCCTCGGAGTAGCGCGAGGACTTGGGGTCATAGATGTCGCCCAGCGGCATCGGCTTGCCCATGGCGTCCGGGGGCATCTTCTTGCTCAGCTGGTCGCCGGTGGCGAAGGGCTCCCCCATGACGCGGGCGGAGTCCTTCAGCGCCTGCTTGGACTTGATCGTGCCATAGGTGACGATCATCGCCACGCGCTCGTCGCCGTACTTGTTGACCACGTACTGGATGACCTCGGAGCGACGCCGGTCATCGAAGTCGACGTCGAAGTCGGGCATGGAGACGCGGTCGGGATTCAGGAAGCGCTCGAAGATCAGGCCGTGCTGCAGCGGGTTCAGGTCGGTGATGCGCATCGCGTAGGCCACCATCGAGCCGGGCCCGGAGCCGCGCCCCGGGCCCACCCGGATGCCCTGCTCCTTGGCCCAGGTGATGAAGTCGGCCACCACCAGGAAGTAGCCGGGGAAGCCCATCTGAGTGATCACGCCGATCTCGTACTCGGCCTGCTTGCGGACCTCGTCCGGGATGCCGTTGGGGAACCGGTAGTGCAGCCCCTTCTCGACCTCCTGGATGAACCAGGACTCCTCGGACTCCCCGTCGGGCACCGGGAAGCGGGGCATGTAGGAGGCCGCTTCGTTGAACTCGACCTGGCAGCGTTCGGCAATGGCCAGGGTGTTGTCGCAGGCATCGGGGAAGTCGCGGAAGAGATCGCGCATCTCCGCGGCGGACTTGAGGTAGAACTCCTCGGAGCCGAACTTGAACCGGTTCGGGTCATCCAGGGTGGAGTTCGACTGCACGCACAGCAGCGCCCCGTGGGCCTTGTGATCGTGCTGGTGGGTGTAGTGCAGGTCGTTGGTGGCGACCATCGGCAGGTTCAGCTCACGGGCCAGCTTGATCAGGTCGGCTTTGACCTTGCGCTCGATGTCGAGCCCGTGGTCCATCAGCTCGCAGTAGAAGTTCTCCTTCCCGAAGAGGTCCTGGTACTCCCCGGCGGCCTTCTTCGCCTCCTCGTACTGCCCCAGGTGCAACCTGGTCTGGATCTCCCCGGAGGGGCACCCGGTGGTGGCGATGATCCCCTTGCCGTAGGTCTGCAGCAGCTCCCGGTCCATCCGAGGCTTATAGAAGTAGCCCTCCAGGGAGGCCTTCGAGCCCATCCGGAACAGGTTGTGCATCCCCGCGGTGTTCTCCGCCCACATGGTCATGTGCGTGTAGGCGCCGCCGCCGGAGACGTCCTTCTCCCCGATCACCCCGTCGCCCCACTTCACCCGGGTGCGGTCGGAGCGGTGCGTGCCGGGTGAGAGGTAGGCCTCGAGCCCGATGATCGGCTTCACGTCATAGTTCTGGGCGGTCTTCCAGAACTCATAGGCGCCGAAGAGGAACCCGTGGTCCGTGGTGGCCACTGCGGGCATCCCGAGGTGCTGGGTCTGCTCGAAGAGCTCCCCGATCTTCGCGGCGCCGTCGAGCATCGAGTACTCGGTGTGGTTGTGCAGGTGGACGAAGTCGCCGGTTCTCGCCATGCTCAGCCGTTCTCCAGAATCTCGAGGGCCTGCGCCAGGTCCGCGGGGTAGTCGGTGCGGTAGCTCACCCATTCTCCGTGCTCGGGGTGGTGGAAGCCGAGCTCCACCGCATGCAGCCACTGCCGGGTCAGACCAAGGTCAGCGGCCAGCTGCGGGTCAGCCCCGTAGGTCAGATCTCCGGCGCAGGGGTGGCCCAGTGCGGAGAAGTGGACTCGGATCTGATGCGTCCGCCCGGTCTCCAGGTTGATGTCCATCAGGCTGGCCCGGCCATAGGCCTGCTGCAGCCGGTAGTGGGTGCGGGATTCGCGTCCGCCCTCGAGCACCGCGAAGCGCCAGTCATGACCGGGATGCCGGCCGATGGGAGCGTCGATGGTGCCGTCCACGGGGTCCGGAAGACCCTGGACCAGCGCGTGATAGCTCTTCTGGGTGGTGCGCTGCCGGAAGGCGTCCTTGAGCACGGTGTAGGCGTGCTCGGTCTTGGCCACCACCATCACCCCGGAGGTTCCGACGTCGAGTCGGTGCACGATCCCGCGGCGCTCCTGGGCTCCTGAGGTGGAGATCTCCACCCCCGCGGCGAGCAGGCCCCCGATCACGGTCGGTCCGGTCCAGCCCGGCGAGGGGTGCGCGGCCACGCCAACGGGCTTGTCCACCACCACGATCGCCTCGTCCTGGTGCAGCACGGTCATCTCTTCCACGGCTTCGATCCTCACCTGGAGCGGGTCCTGCTTCTCGGGCACGACGACGGCGAGCTGGGCCCCTGCGGCCAGACGGTCAGACTTCTTCACCGCGCGCCCGGCGGTGCGCCCCTGGGTCCGGTCCTGCGCCCAGGTGACCAGTCCTTCTTTGAGCCACTGCGTGGCCTGGATGCGGGGGACCTCGAAGAGGGCGGCCAGCACGACGTCGGCCCGGCCGCCGTCGAGGGCCTCGGGTACGGCGATCTGCTGGGCGCTCATGTCTCGGTCTCCGCAGCGTCGGTCTTGGCGGTCTCTGTGGACCCAGAGCTGGACTTGCCGGCGCTGGGCTTCTCGGAACCGGGCGTGCCGGCGCTGGGCTTCTCGGGGCTGGGCTCGCTGGGGCTGGATTTCTCGGCGTTGGATTTCTCGGGGCTGTGCTTCCCGGAGCCGTGCTCGCGGGTGCCGTCGAGGTTCAGCCCGAAGAGCATCATCGCGCAGATCCCGATGATCGAGCACACGATGAAGGAGTCGGCGATGTTGAAGATCGCGAAGTTCGGCACGGCGATGAAGTCGACGACCTGGCCCTGGCCGAAGCTGCGGATCCCTTCCCCGTTCAGCGAGGGGTCCCGGAAGATCCGGTCGGTGAGGTTGCCTGCCACCCCGCCGGCGAGCCCGCCCAGCCCCAGGGTCCACAGCCAGGATCCGCCGAGCTCTCGGCTCTTGAGCACCACGTAGCCGAGCACCGCGAGCATGATCAGCGTGAAGATCCAGGTGTAGTCGGTGCCCATGGAGAACGCGGCACCCGGGTTCAGGTGGTAGCGCCAGTACAGCACCGGAGGCAGCACCTCGGTCTGCTCTCCCAGGATCATCGTGGATTCGACCCAGAGCTTGGTTAACTGATCAGCGGCCCAGGCGAACACCGCCAGGGCCGCTGCCGCGAGGAGTGCAGTTCGGCGGGACGGGGTGCGCATGGACCGCTGATGGTCACCTGAGAGCTGTTTCGACACCGTTGGATTCTACAGGCCAAGGTGCCGGGAGAAGCCCCCGGGGACTGTGAGCTGCCTCAGCTGCCGGTGGCTTCCTTCTCGATGGAGCCGCGGCTGTTCAGGTCCGCCAGCTGACCCTCGATGTAGTCCTTCAGACGGGCCCGGTAGTCCCGCTCGAAGCTGGTCAGCTCACCGACCTTGGACTCCAGGTCGGCCTTCTTGCGCTCCAGCGCGTTCAGCGTGCGGGTGGAGGTCAGCTCCGCCTCTTCGATCATGTTCTCGGCGCGGGTCTCGGCCTCGGTGACGATCTCGCTGCGGCGCCGCTCGGCCTCGGCGAGCAGCTGCGCGTGGGTGTTCTCGGCCGTGCCGACCAGGTCATCGCGGCGGGTCTCGCCCTCGGTGATGTAGGCGCTGCGGGTGCTCTCACCCTCGGCGATGTAGGCATCCCGGGTCTGCTCACCCTCGGTGATGTAGGCGCTGCGGGTCTGCTCGCCTTCGGCGATGTACTCGCTACGCTTGGCCTCGCCCTCGGCGATGTAGGCAGCGCGGGTCTGCTCGCCCTCGGAGACGTACTGATCGTGCAGCTTCTGGGCCATGGCGAGCACGCCGGTGGCGGAGGTGGCCTGGTCGCTCGCTGCGGACTCGACGGCCGGGCGCTCCTGGGCCGGACGGGTGCCGGGGGCGTACTCGGTCTCTGCGGCGTCGGCGCTGAGCTCGTGCTCCTCGGTGATCCGGTCGATGGAACCGGTCATGGTGGAGGTGGTCCCTGCATAGCCGGAGAGCCCTGCGTCCTTGAGCTCGTCGGGCTCCAGGTTCGACGGGTGCTCCTCGAGCTGCTCCTCCAGCCGGGCGACCTTCGCGGCGAGGTCCTCGTTCTCCTGGGTCAGGCGCCGCCATTCGACGACCACCTCGTCAAGGAAGTCATCGACCTCGTCCTTGTCGTAACCGGGACGGAACTTGGTCTCGGGGAATTCCTTGTTCAGGAGATCATCGGGGGTCAGGGCCATGCGGTGTCACCTCATCGAGTGGCTGGGGAAGCTGTGAAGCTGGTCTTGGGTCATCGACCAGGATACCCATTGCGATTCGCTGCCTCGAACTTCAACCTTCAAGTGCGGCTTTCACGACTCGCAGATCCCCCAGCGCGCAGTGTCGGTGCCGCTGATACGACCCGGAATCAGGCGAATCCGCGCAGCACCATCTTCGCGATCACCACGAGCAGGAACACCAGCAGGAAGCCCATGTCCAGGGACACACCGCCCAGGTTAAGCGGCGGCACCTTGCGCTGGATCCAGCGGATCGGCGGGTCGGTGATGCTGTACACGCCGACGGCGATCATCAGCGGCAGGCCCTTGGGCCGCCAGCTGCGGGCGTACTGCTGCGTGAGGTCGAAGATGATGCGGACCACCAGGGCGAACTGGTAGATGGTCAGCAGCAGGTACAGGGGCGCGGTTAAGAGATCCACAGCTGAAAAGACTACTTGGTTCAGCTCTGGTTGAAGAACTGTGCCGAGGACGGAGCCTCCACGGCGGCGCGCTCTTCAGCCAGCACCTCGATGTTCTTCGGGGTCAGCAGGAACACCTTGTTGGTGACCCGCTCGATGGATCCGCCCATGCCGAAGACCAGCCCGGCGGAGAAGTCCACCAGTCGCTTGGCCTCAGCCTCGCCCATGTCCGTGACATTCATGATCACCGGGATGTTGTCCCGGAAGGACTCGCCGATGACCTTCGCGTCGTTGTAGGAGCGCGGGTGAACGGTGGTGATTTTTCGCATCGGTGAACTTTCATCCCGGGAGGAGGGGGCGCGCTTGATCGGAGTGACCGGAGCCCGGTAGTCCGGGTCCACGGCCAGGTTGGAGCTGTTGTACTGGCCCGTCTGCGCAGTGTCCTCGGCGTGATCGACTCCCAGGGAGACGACCTCACTGCCGCGGACCGAGGCGGAGGCGCTGGTCGGTGCCGGGGTCTCCCGGACCGAGGCCGAGCTCGAGGAGCTGCGGCTCACCGAGCTGGGCTCGGTGCTGGCGCTCTGGGTGCTGCGGGTCGGATGGGAGGACTCCTTGGAGAAGTTGTCCTCGCTGTAGTCGTCTCCGTCGGCGAGGCCGAGGTAGATCATGGTCTTCTTGAAGGCACCGGCCATGAGGGGTCTCCTGGAGGGAAGGTTGAATTGTCACTGCGCGGTCTCGAGACTATCGCTGAAGCGGACGCGCACCCAGGACATCTCGGCCAACCCGCAGGTGTGTCGCACCGTGCGCCACAGCTTCCTCCAGGTCACCGCTCATTCCGGCCGAGATCATGTCCGCACCCGGGTGCCTCTCGCGCAGCTGCGCGGAGAGCTCACGCAGTCGCCGGAAGGCAGGGGCGGCCGGCTCGTCCAGCGGCGCGACCGCCATCAGTCCCCCCAGCGCCAGCCCTGGGGCCGCAGCGATCCGGTCGGCCAGCTCGAGGATCAAGGCCGGGTCGGCCCCTCCCCTGCCGTCGGCGGGCACCGGGTCGCGCAGATCCACCTGGATCAGGCAGGTCAGCGGAGGCTCCTCGGCGCTCGGGGCGACCTTGATCAGCGCCTTCAACAGAGAGGACCGGTCCACAGAGTGCAGATGGTCTGCGTAGCCGGTGACGGAGCGGGCCTTATTGGACTGCAGCTGGCCGATGAAGTGCCAGTGCAGGACCTCTTCATTCGCTGCCGGACCCGACGCCGGGTCCGCGGCTGGATCGTCGGCGGGTTCTGATGCTGGATCGTCTGCGGGGCCGGCGGGGGCACCCGCGGATCCCGGCGCTGCGGGGGCTGCGGTGCCGGCGCGCAGCAGCTCGGTGACCTCGGCGGCCTTCGCAGCCGCCTCCTGGTCCCGGTTCTCCCCGACGTCGCGGACTCCCAGCCGGTGCAGCCGGAGGACATCGGCGGCGGGGAAGAACTTGGTGACCACGATCAGCGTGGGTCGATCTTGCCTCCCGGCGGCCTCCATGGCCCGGTCGATCCGAGCGTGCACCGCGGCGAGGTTCGCCGCAAGCTCTTCGCTGCGCGGATCCTCCGCGCCGGAGTCGCCGGGGTCGCCGGGGTCGGGGTCGGCCGCATCGAGGTCGGCTGCGTCGGGGCTGGCTGCATCGGGGTCGGCCGGTTCCGGGCTGGTCTGCACAGGGAGAGCCTATCGAACCGAGGGTGCGGGCTGGGCGGCAGGCGTGGGCATCCAGATCACTCCGGCGAAGCGGCCCTTCCCCGGGGCTCGGCGGTGGGAGAACAACGACTCATCCTCGATGGTGCAGCCGGCGAGCTCCGCGACGCGCACCCCCTGCCCGTCGAGGATCGTGCGGGCCTCGGCGCGCAGGTTCAGCGCACTCGAGCCCCAGCTGGTCTGCGAGGCTATGGCGGGCCGCCCCTGCGAGACCTCAGCGACCATCTCCGCCGGGATCTCGTAGCAGTCCCCGCAGGCTCCGGGACCGATCCAGGCGGTGATCGCAACCGCTCCGTGGGCGCGCATCGCGGCCACGGTGTTCTCCAGGACTCCGGCGAGCAGTCCGGGGCGTCCGGCGTGGGCCGCGGCGGTGACCGGCACGTCCCGGTCCGGATCGTGCGCGGCGCGACGTCCGTGGAGCAGCACCGGAAGACAGTCGGCGACCATGATCGCCAGTGGGACAGAGCCGTCCGCGCAGACCCAGGCGTCGCCGGTGAGCACCTCGGAGCTAGGGGCGGGCCCGGCAGGTGCGGCGGGCTGCAGCGGAGCCGCGAACTCGGCAGGTGCGGCGGGCTCGGCGGGGATCACATCGGCGGAGTGCACCTGGTTCAGAAAACGCAGGGAGCCTGCAGGTACGCCCATGCTGGCCTCGAGGAGCCGACGGTTCTCGGACACCTCGGACTGGGATCCCACGTGGCGGGCCAGATTGCCGGCCTCCACGGAGGTGAAGCCCAGCTGCACGGTGTCCCCGGCAGTCGCCCCGGACTCGGCCTGGCCCCGCCACCAGAACGGTGACGGGGACGCGGCCGTGCTGGCCCCCGTGTTGCTGGGGGCCATGGTCACTTCAGGAAGTCGGGCACATCGAGGTCATCGTTGCGACCGCCGGTGTAGTCCGACTCGACGATGTCCGGGATGTCCTGCTGCTCCTCGTTCTCATGACGACGACGCGAGTGGTCCATCCGCTGCTGCGGCGCGGTGTCCTGGGACCCGGCGTTGCGCGCGGCCGGTGACCCGCTGATCGGAATCGTGCCGGGCACGGTCCCGGGGACGGGCGGCGCGGTGCGGGCCGCCGGGGCGGCGGACCCGACGCTGCGGGCCGGCGCCTGGTTCTGCATCGGCTGCGCGGGACGGGAGGTGGCGTCGACCTGGTCGAAGCCGGCGGCGATGACGGTGACTCGCGCCTCGTCACCGAGGGCGTCGTCGATGACGGCGCCGAAGATGATGTTGGCCTCCGGGTGGGCGACCTCCTGAACCAGCCGGGCCGCCTCGTTGATCTCGAAGAGTCCGAGATCCGAGCCGCCCTGGATGGAGAGCAGCACGCCGTGGGCGCCGTCGATGGACGCTTCCAGCAGCGGCGAGGCGATGGCGAGCTCGGCGGCCTTCACCGCGCGGTCCTCACCATTCGCGGAACCGATGCCCATCAGCGCGGAGCCGGCGCCCTGCATGACCGACTTCACGTCGGCGAAGTCGAGGTTGATCAGGCCCGGTGTGGTGATCAGGTCGGTGATGCCCTGCACGCCGGAGAGCAGCACCTGGTCCGCGGAGCGGAAGGCATCCAGGACCGAGACGTTCTTGTCCGAGATCGAGAGCAGCCGGTCGTTGGGGATCACGATGAGCGTGTCGACCTCGTCGCGGAGCGCCTCGATGCCCTCTTCGGCCGAGCCGGCGCGCCGGCGACCTTCGAAGGTGAACGGGCGGGTGACGACACCGATGGTCAGTGCCCCGAGCGAGCGGGCGATCCGAGCGACCACGGGTGCACCGCCGGTTCCGGTGCCACCGCCCTCGCCTGCGGTGACGAAGACCATGTCTGCGCCCCGGATGACCTCTTCGATCTCCTCGGCGTGATCCTCGGCGGCCTGTCGGCCGACCTCAGGGTTGGCACCGGCACCCAGTCCACGGGTCAGTTCACGCCCGACGTCGAGCTTCACGTCGGCGTCGCTCATCAGCAGCGCCTGCGCATCGGTGTTGATGGCGATGAATTCCACGCCCCGGAGACCGACGTCGATCATGCGGTTGACGGCGTTGACGCCGCCGCCACCGATGCCGACGACCTTGATCACGGCCAGGTAGTTGTTCGGTGATGCCACGTTGTGTGTCCCTTGCTCGTCTCTGGTCTCAAATGTACGGAGACCCCCGTCGCCGAGTGAGCCGCAGCGCGACTCCTCACTGTCTTCACCCGTCTCGGGCCACCTGATCGTGCCGATGTCATTCGCGGGGACATCGGTCCGGTCATGGGCGGCAGCCCGTGACGTCGCAGCGGCTCATAAGCGGACGGGAGCCTCCGTACCTGAGACATTCTTCTGTTGCCTGCGAACCAACAGCAAGGTTCAAGCTTTACTTGAACCTTAGAGGAAGCGCAATGGCTTCCCCTCTCTGATGTTCTCTTCTGCGCCCAGCCTACGCGCCACACGGGTCTAGCGCGTCACCGGCGCGCTAGGAGTCGAGATGTCGAGGACCTCCACGCCGTCGAACTCTCCCGACGGGGAGCCCAGGATCGCCTCCAAGACGGCAGCCTTCTCCGCTCCGCGCTCGTCATTGCCCCAGACCACGGTGCGTCCATCTTCGAGCTCCAGCTGCACCGAGTCTCGGGACTCCGCGGTGGCCGAGTCCAGAGACTCCCGGGCCCCCTCGGGCAGCTGTCCCAGCACCGAGACGATGCTGCGGAACACCGATTCGTTCTCCAGCGCTGCCTCTGAGGAGATCACCGGGGTGGCGTATCCCTCCGCATCGGGACGCTGAGACTCGTCGAAGGTCCTGATCAGCTCGCCCTGCTGGCTGTAGAACAGGATCTCCTCGCCGACATGGACCTCGGCCACGGGAGGGTGTTCGATCACCATGATCTCCAGGCCCTCGGGCAGCGCGGCGGCGACCATCACCTCATCCACGGCGCGCTCATCGGTGAGCAGGTTCTCCACGTCACCCTGACTCACCTGAGCCAGGGGCGTGCCGTGCAGCGGCGCGAGCAGCTCCTGGGCGCGCTCGTCGGTGAGCAGGTCGTTGTCCTGGACCGTGATCGTGCGCACCACCAGCAGCGGGGAGAAGTACAGCGTGGCGACCACGCCGAGCAGCACCGCCAGACTGATCAGCAGCGTGAGCAGCCGACGACGTCGGCGTCGCCTGCTGCTGACCGAGGCGGGTTCGGGGAAGTCCAGCGGGGACTCATCAGGGAACTCGCGGTGATCGCTGCTCGACTCCCCCTCGGGCTCCTGGTGCGCGGGGGCATCGGTGGGTCGGGCCTGATCCGGTGTGGAATCTTCCCGGGTGGTCGTGGCGCGGTCTGAGGTGGGGCGGGGAACCCGCGGCTTCATCGGCGCTCCGTCAGCTCGGCGAGGATCTCGGCGCCTAGCGCGGTGACGTCGCCGGCACCCAGGGTCATGATCAGATCCCCGGCCCGTGCGGCCGAGGTGACTGTCTGAACGGCCTCGGCTGCGCTGTACACCGGCTGTCCCAGCAGGGCCGCGGTGACGCCTTCGATGGGCTCCTCCCGCGCCGGGTAGATCTCCAGCACCGCCACGGTGTCTGCCGCGGTCAGCGCGGCCCCGAAGTCTTCTGCGAAGGCTGCGGTGCGGCTGAACAGGTGCGGCTGGAAGATCACGTGGACCTGGCCCTGGTCCTCGGTGAGCGAGGCGCGGGCGGCCTGGAGCACGGCGGAGACTTCCGTGGGGTGGTGGGCGTAGTCGTCGTAGACGCGCACCCCGGAGACCTCGCCGCGCAGCTCGAAGCGACGCGAGGTGCCCTGGAAGTGGGCGATGGCCTCGACGCTGGCCTGCAGGGAGAGTCCCGCGCAGCGGCCCACGGCGATCGCGGCCAGGGCGTTGAGCTGGTTGTGCACTCCGGGCACGGCAAGTCGCAGGGAGGCCTGCTCGGCACCCTCAGTGACGGTGCCGCCCTCGCGGGTCACCTCGCTCAGCCGCAGCTGCGCGTCTTCTCGCGTGCCATAGCCGATGATGCGCACACCGCGCGCGCTCAGCGGCTCGCGCACCTTCTCCAGCAGCGCCCGAGCACCGGCGTCGTCGACACAGATGATCAGCGCCCCGCCGTCACTGATCCGGGCGGTGAAGTCCACGAAGACCTGTTCCACCGCCTCCGCGGTGCCGTAGTGGTCCAGATGGTCAGCCTCCACGTTGGTGACCACACCAACCTCCGGGGCATAGTTCAGCAGCGAGCCGTCGGATTCGTCGGCCTCGGCGATGAACCACTCCCCCGTGCCGGCGGCCGCGTTGACCCCGAGCCCGGCGACATTGGCCCCCACGGCGAAGGTCGGAGAGAGCCCTGCCTGATCCAACACCACCGTGGCCATGGAGGAGGTGGTGGTCTTGCCGTGGGTGCCGGCGACGGCGACGGCGCGACGGTCTCGCATCATCGCCGCCAGGCCCTGGGAGCGGTGCAGCACCGGCAGGCCGCGGCGCACCGCCTCGTCGTACTCCGGGTTGCCCTCCGCCGCGATGGAGGAGGCGATCACCGCGGTGATCGGTTCTCCGAGTTCCGCCTCTGCCGAGGCCAGGTTCTCGGCGCGGTATCCCACCGTCACGGCGGCACCCGCCCGGCGGAACTCTTCCAGGACCGGTAGGTCCTTGGCGTCGGTGCCGGAGATGGGCACCCCGTCGGCGGCCATCAGCCGGGCGACGGCGGAGACCCCGACGCCGGCGAGTCCCAGGAAATGCACGTGTCCGAGTCCGGCGGTGGGCGCTGCGGCCCCGGCGGCCGCACCGTGATCTGGTGCGGCAGCGGCGGATTCGGGGGGTGTCCCAGCGGGGGTGGTCTCAGCGGGGCTCATGGGAGGCAGGGTCACTTCTTCTTCTCGGCTTTCTCGATCGGGTGACCCGCTGCGGCCAGGGCCGCCCGGGCCATCCGGTCGTCGGCGTCGGTGATCCCGCGGGATGCGGACTGCGCCTGCATGGTGGCCAGCAGCTGCGGGTCCTCGAGCAGCGGGAGGATGTTGCGCCGGATCCAGGCCTTGTTGAAGTGCTCATCCTTGACCAGCAGCGCGCCGCCGGCGGCGACCAGCTCCCGGGCGTTGAGCTCCTGTTCGCCGTTGCCCACCGGCAGCGGGACGAAGATGGCGGGAAGCCCCACCGCCGCGACCTCGCTCACGGTGGCCGCCCCGGCCCGGGCGATGATCAGGTCCGCCGCGGCGTAGGCCAGCTCCATACCGTCCAGGTACTCCCGCTGGTGGTATCCGGGGTGCTCCAGCAGTGCGCCGTGCTCGCCGATGAGCGCCTTGTCTCGGCCGGTGAGGTGCAGCACCTGGGCTCCGGTGCCCAGCAGGTCGGTCAGCGCGGCCTTGATCGACTCGTTCAGCGAGAGCGCCCCGGAGGATCCCCCGGTGATCACCAGGGTCACCTTCTCCGGGTCCAGGTTCAGGGCTTCGCGTGCCTGTGCCCGCTGCTTCGATCGGTCGAGCTGGGAGATCTCCCGCGCCATCGGCATGCCCACCCATTCGGAGCCCTTGAGCGGGGTGCCCTCGAAGGCGACGCCGGTGAACGCCGCGAAGCGGTGTCCCAGCTTGTTCGCCAGGCCGGGGCGCGCATTGGCCTCGTGGATGACCACCGGGATGCCCAGGCGGCGCGCCGCGACGTACACCGGGGTGCACACGTACCCGCCGACGCCGAGGACCACATCGGCCTGCTCGGCGCGCAGGATCGCCGCGGCGTCACGCACGGCCTGTCCGAAGCGGGAGGGGAAGCGCAGCAGGTCTCGGGAGGGCCGGCGCGGCATCGGGACCTTCTCGATGGTCTGCAGCCGGTACCCGGCCTCTGGGACCAGCCGAGTCTCGAGTCCGGCGGCGGTGCCGATGATGCTCTGGCGGACCTCGGGGTGGATCCGGTCCAGGGCGCGGGCGATGGCCAGCATCGGGCTGACATGACCGGCGGTGCCCCCGCCTGCGAGGACCACGGAGGGTGTGCTCATCTGTGTCTCAAACTCCTGAAGCTGGGAGGACCGGTGCGGCCCTCGGTGCAGGTCTCATACTGTTGCAGGTTTGCGGCGGGAGGTCATCCCGGCTTTCTTCCCGGTCTTCTTCCCTGCCTGGTTCCGTCCCGTTGGCTTGCTCGGGCGGGTTCCGGCGCGGCTTCGCGCGTCGACCCGCTGGGCCTGGGCGAAGTTCATGACCACCCCGACTGCGACCAGGTTCGAGGTCAGCGCGGAGCCGCCGGCGGAGATGAACGGCAGCGGCACCCCGATGACCGGGAGCAGCCCGGTGACCATGGCGAGGTTGATGAAGGTCTGCCCGATGACCCAGGCCATGATGCCCACGGTGGTGATCTTGACCCAGGTCTCGGTGGAGCGTGAGGCCACGCGGAACATCCCCAGGGCCAGGGTGGCGAAGAGCAGCAGGACCGTGAGCGCCCCGAGCAGGCCGAGCTCCTCCCCCAGGATCGTGAAGATGAAGTCGTTCTCCGCCTCAGGGATGTAGTTCCACTTCTGCCGCGACTGGCCCAGCCCGACACCCCAGAAGCCGCCGGAGGCCAGGGCGTAGAGGCCCTGTTCTGACTGATAGCAGAAGTCCTGCGGCAGGCTGCAGGCGTCGTTGAGCCCGAGCCAGGCCTGGATCCGCACGGTGCGGTTGGGGCTCATCAGGGCCAGCGCCACGGCGCCGATGATCCCGGTGGCACCGGCGACGAGGAAGTACCGGGCCTTGGTGCCCGAGACGAAGAGCATCGCGGCCAGGAAGAAGCCGAAGATCAGGGCGGTGCCCAGGTCGCGGCCCCACATGATGAAGGCGAAGACCAGGGCGGCGCCGGGCATCAGGACCGGCACGATGGTGTGCTGCAGCTCGCGCACCTTATGGCCCTTGCGGGCGAGCACCAGCCCGGTCCACAGGCACAGCGCCAGCTTGGCGAGTTCGGAGGGCTGGCCGTTGAGCGGCCCGATCCGGATCCAGTTTCGGTTGCCCTGGACCTCGTAGCCCAGCGGGGTGAGCACCAGTGCCAGGCCGATGATCGCCAGCACCATGGCCGGCCAGGCGAGCTTCTTCAGCCAGCCGCGCGGCATGAAGGCGACGCTGAACATGCCCACCAGACCGATTCCGGCCCACATGGCTTGGCGCATGAACACGCCATAGGCGCCGTCTGGGGTGCCCACCGCCTCGACCGCAGTGGCCGAGAGCACCATCACCAGTCCGAAGATGGTCAGCGCCAGCGCAGAGCCCAGCAGCAGCCAGAAGGTGGTGTAGGGGTTGCCCTCCTCCACGAAGTGCCAGAAGCGCTGGACCCGGTCCTTCCTGGTGGTCTCGCGCTGTGCCTTCCAGCTGCGGCCGGCGGAGCCGTCGGCCCCGGCTCCCGGGGTGGTGCGGGTCGTCTCCGGCGCCGTGCGAGCGGACTCTGGCGTGGTGCGAGCGGCCCCTGCCGCGGTGCGCACGGTGCTGTGCTCACCCCGCGCCGCACGCTGCGAGGGTCGGGTCTGCTGCCGGGGCGAGGTGGGTGTCAGCCCCGCGGGGTGAGGCTCGGTGTGCTCCGGCTCCTGGTCCTCCACTGCGTGGAGCCGGGGCCGGCGCTGTTCGGGAGAGGCTGGGACGCGAGGTCTCCGCTTGTCCATCCAGTCCTCCTCCTGGTGAAGTCCCGCCTCCGGGCTCCACCGCTACGATCAATCGGTCATCAGCTCTGCCACTGCCTCGATGAAGGCCTCACCGCGGGCTGCGTAGGAGGCGAACTGATCCATCGAGGCCGCCGCCGGTGCCATCAGCACCGTGTGATGCGCCGCGGCTGCCTTGGCGGCCTCGGCCACGGCGGTCCGCATCGCGCGGGCCCCGTCTGCACCCGCCAGCGTCGCGTCCAACTCGGTGCGTGACTCATCCTCCCGCAGGCGTCCACCGATCACCGGGACTCCCGGCGCGTGTCGCTGAAGGCTGGATCTCAGCTGGGAGGAGTCCGTGCCGATCAGGATGACGTGACGCAGCCGAGGCGCGATCTCCTGGATCAGCTCGTCGTAGACCACCCCTTTGGGCAGTCCCCCGGCGATCCAGATCACGTCGGTGAAGCTTCGCAGCGAGGCGGCGGCGGCATGCGGGTTGGTGGCCTTGGAATCGTTGATCCAGAGCACGTCATCGGCCTTGGCCACCGGCTGGATCCGGTGGTCCCCGGCCTCATAGTCCCGCACGGCGGCCCGGATGGCTTCGGGGGCCACCCCGGCGGCGCGGGCCAGGGCGGCGGCGGCCAGGGTGTTGGCGACCAGGTGCTGCGGGGCCAGCGGGCCGAAGTCCTCCAGCCCCGCCAGCTCCAGTGCCTGATGCGCCCGGTCGTCCAGGAACGCCCGGTCCACCAGGAGGTCCTCCACGACGCCGAGCATCGACAGGCCCGGGGACCCGGTGGTGAAGCCGATAGCGCGGCATCCCTCCTGGACGTCGGCCTCGGCGACCATGTCAGCGGTGAGCGGCTGGTCTGCGTTGTAGACACACGCCAGCTCGGTGTTCTCGAAGATCTTCGCCTTGGCCGCGCAGTATTCGGCGAAGCTGCCGTGCCAGTCCACATGGTCCTCTGCGATGTTCAGGACCGCTGAGGCCACCGGGGAGAGCAGCTCGGTGTATTCGAGCTGGAAGCTGGAGAGCTCCACCGCCAGGGCGTCGTATCCCTGCGGGTCGCGGATCGCGTCGAGCACCGGCACGCCGATGTTGCCGCAGGCGATGGCACGCTGACCGTCCTTGCGCAGCATCGCCTCCAGCAGGGTCGCCGTGGTCGTCTTCCCGTTGGTCCCGGTCAGGACCAGCCACTTGGGCTCGGTGGCACCGGGACGGGCGCCGAGGCGCCAGGCCAGCTCCACCTCGGAGAGCACCGGGATCTGCGCGGCGCGCGCCTGAGCGATCAGCGCGGAGTCGGGGCGCCACCCCGGGGAGGTGACCAGGATCTCGGGGAGCTCCCCGTCGATCAGCGGCAGCTGACTGAGGTGTTGCTGACCGAGCAGGACGTCTCCGACTCCCACCACGCGCAGCGTCTCGGCCTCACGTCGTTTCTCTTGCGCATCGGTTCCGTCGACGACGACGACGCGCGCGCCCAGCTCGGCGAGGGTGTCCGCGGCGGCGAATCCGGAGACGCCCAGGCCGGTGACCAGCGCGCGCAGTCCCTTCCAGGGGCCGTCCCAGCCGCGCAGCTCGGGCCGGATGCGGGGCTGCCGCGGCGCTGGAAGCGCGTCGGCAGGGGGCTGGGGCGTGCTCACTGGGTGATCACCCATTCCCCGTAGAAGATGGCGAGCCCGATGCCCACCGCCAGGGCGCCGATGATCCAGAAGCGCACCACCACGGTGACCTCGGCCCAGCCCTTGAGCTCGAAGTGGTGCTGCAGCGGGGCCATCAGGAAGACCCGCTTGCCGCCGGAGAGCTTGAAGTAGCCGACCTGGATGATCACCGAGAGGGTGATCAGAACGAAGAGCCCACCCAGGATCACGAAGAGCAGCTGGGTGTGGGTCAGGATCGCGAACCCGGCGAGGGCTCCGCCCAGCGCCAGGGACCCGGTGTCGCCCATGAAGATCTTTGCCGGCGAGGTGTTCCACCACAGGAAGCCGATCAGCGCACCGGTGATGATCGCGGCGATCATCGCCATGTCCATCGGGTCCCGCACCTGGTAGCAGACGCTCTCCACCGCGCTGGACCCGCCGCAGGACTGGTTGAACTGCCAGATCGAGATGATCGTATAGGCCGCGGTCACCATGGCGGTGGCCGCCGTGGCGAGTCCGTCCAGGCCGTCGGTGAGGTTCACCCCGTTGGTGGTCGCGGTGACGATCAGGTTCGCCCAGATCACGAAGAGGATCATGCCGATGACCGGGCCGGCGAAGGCCAGGTCCAGCACGGTCTCACGGACGAAGGAGATGTTCGTCGAGGCCGGGGTCAGCCCGTCGGCGTCCGCGAAGTTCAGCGCCAGCACCGCGAAGAGCACACCGATGGCGCCCTGGCCGGCGATCTTGCGCCAGGGGGTCAGTCCCAGGGACTGCTTCTTGCTGATCTTCGCGAAGTCATCGGCGAAGCCGACGAGTCCCATGCCCACCATCAGCAGCAGGAGCAGCAGCCCGGAGGCGGTGGGTCCGCCGCCGTCGCCGGTCAGGATCATCACCAGGTGGGTGAGCAGATAGGCGGCGACGACGGCCATCATGATGACCGCTCCACCCATGGTGGGGGTGCCGCGCTTCACATGGTGGGTCGTGGGGCCGTCGTCTCGGATGAACTGACCGTATCCTCGCTTCACCAGGAAGCGGATGAACAACGGCGTCCCGACGAGGGTGAGTCCCAGGCCGAGGACGGCACCGATGACTACTGCGATCACAGGGCCCCTTCCTTAGCGGCGATCTTGTCACCCAGGAGTCTAAGCCCTGCGCTGTTGGAGGATTTGAAGAGCACGATGTCCCCGCCGGTGAGCTCCTGCTCGAGGTAGGCCTCGGCCTCCTCGACGGTGGCGACCCAGTGGACCTCCGACCCCCAGCTGCCTTCAGCGATGGCTCCGCGGTAGAGCGGGTAGGCCAGCTCGCCCACCACCAGGGTCTTGTCGATGTTCAGCCGCACCACGGTCTCACCCAGCTGGGTGTGCTTGGGGATCGAGGCGTCGCCGAGCTCGAGCATCGCGCCGAGCACGGCTACCGACCGGCGGGCCGGTCCGCCCGCCCCGGGCCGGGTGAGCATCGCCAGGGTACGCAGCGCCTCCCGCATCGATTCGGGGTTGGCGTTGTAGGCGTCGTTGATCACGGTGACCCCGTCGGCGCGTTCAGTGCGCTCCATCCGCCAGCGGCTGGCCGGACCGAGCCCGTTCAGGCGCGCCGCGATGTCCTGCGGCCGGACGCCGGCGCGCAGCGCGCAGGCGGCTGCGGCGAGGATGTTGGACACGTGATGGGCTCCGGTGAGCCCGGAGACCACGGGAAGGTCTTCTCCGGTCTCGGTGAAGCGCAGCACGAAGCTGGGGTGCCCGGAGGCGTCGAGTCGCAGGTCCGCCGCGCGGACCTGGTCCGGCTGACCCGCAGCATCGGCGTCCTCGGTGGAGTCCCTGGTCGCGGCCGTGTCCGTGGCGGTGGCTGGGGCCGGGGCGGACTCGCCTGCGGTGTCCTCGCTGAACCAGGTGATCGGGGCGTGGGCCTTCGGCGCCATGGCGGCGACCTGGGCGTCGTCGCGGTTGAGCACGATCGCGCCGTCGGGTCCGATCTGCTCGACGAGCTCGGCCTTCACCGCGGCGATCTTGTCCGCGCCGCCGAACTTCCCGGCGTGCGCCGAGCCCACCATCAGCACCGCTCCGATGTCGGGGCGGACCATCTGTGCCAGATCGCGGATGTTCCCGGGCGCGTCGGCGCCCATCTCCACGACCACGAACCGGGTGTCCAGCTCAACGGTGAAGATGGTCAGCGGGACGCCGACCTCACCGTTGTAGGAGCCCTGCGGGGCCACGGTGGGGCCCTCGGGCTCCAGGAGCGACTTCAACAGGTCCTTGGTGGTGGTCTTCCCGGCGGACCCGGTGATCCCGATGACGGTGGTGGTCGAATGCGCGCGCACCCGCTGAAGGATCGCGTGGGCAAGTGCTCCCATGGCGTGCACCACGTCGTCCACGATCACGCTGGGGTGCGGGTCCCCTGCGGGGTCCTGGGTCTCCCGCTGTGCCAGCACCAGGGTCGCGCCCGCGGCGCGGGCGGCGTCGATGAAGTGGTGACCGTCGGTGGTGTCCCCCGGTTTGGCGATGAACAGGGAGTCTGCGCCCATGTTGCGGGAGTCGGTGTCTGCATGGTGCACGCGCACCGCGGACGGGTCCGGGACGCCGTAGAGGGTCCCTGAGGTGATCTCGGCGATCTCCAGGGCAGAGAGTTCAATCATGCCGTGTCGCCTCCTTCCGCTGGGCTGAGTCTGGTGGTCATCGCGAGGTCCGGATCAGGTTCGGTGTCCGGGGCATCGGCCGCTGTGGGGAAGCCGCGCAGCCGCAGCGCACGGGCCAGCTCCACCCGGTCATCGATCGGGTGTCTGGTCCCGGCGAAGTCCTGGTGCACCTCGTGCCCGCGGCCGGCCAGGATGATGGTGTCCTCCGGTCGCGCCACCTCCACAGCGCGCAGGATCGCCTCGCGACGGGGTGAGATCTCTTCCAATGCCGTGGAACCCAGATCCTCGTTCTGAAGGGCCTCGCGCGCCCCTTCCAGGAGTCCAGCGCGGATCTGTGCCGGGTCCTCCCCGTGAGGGTCGTCGTCGCTGATGATCACGTGGTCCGCCATGCGCACCGCGATGGCGCCCATGAGCGGACGCTTGGCGCTGTCCCGCTCCCCCGCGGCACCGATCACCAGGATCGTCTTGCCCTCTGAGGTGCTCGCGGCGGCCTCCAGGGTGCGGATCATCGCGTCGGGGTTGTGGGCGAAGTCGACGATGGCCGCCGGGGCGGTGCCGATCACCTGCATCCGGCCAGGGACGCTGATGGTGAACGGATCGGCCTGCTCCAGCGCGGCCACGATCTCCCTGCGACTGACTCCCAGGCCGGTGCTCTCATCTGCGGTGAGCACCATCACCGCGGCCAGGGCGGCGTTGGCCACGTTGAACCGGCCGGGCAGACCGGTGCGGGAACGGATGCTCTCCCGGGTGTGCCGGTTGTACAGCGTGAAGGCGCTGCCCAGCAGGTGGGGGCGCACCTCGGTGACCGCCCAGTCTGCAGCCGGGTCGGGGGTCTCTGCGGTGGCGAGGGTGACCACGTGCCCGGTCGCGGTCTCAGCCATGCGCCAGCCCCACGGATCATCGACGATGACCACGCTGCTGCGGGTCCGACGGCGGGCGAAGAGCGCCGCTTTGGCCGCGAAGTATTCCTCCATCGAACCATGCAGGTCCAGGTGGTCCTGGGTGAGGTTGGTGAACCCGGCCACGGCGTAGAAGAGCCCGGAGGTGCGCTGGTAGGAGATGGCGTGGGAGGAGACCTCCATCGCGGCGGCGGCGACGCCGGCCTCGCGGAAGAGCGCCATCAGGCTGTGCAGCTGCACCGCCTCGGGGGTGGTCATCTTCGAGGGGATCCGGTCCTCTCCGGAGGCGATCTCGATGGTCCCGATCAGACCGGTGGCGCGCTGGTGGGGTCGCAGCAGCTCATCCAGCAGGGAGCGCAGGAAGTAGGTGGTGGTGGTCTTCCCGTTGGTGCCGGTCACCCCGAAGAGGGCAGGCCCGGAGCTGGCACTGTTGCCATAGATCAGCGCCGCAGAGGGACCCGCGGCTTCACGCACCCGGCGCACCTCGATGACCGGGATGCGGTATCCCACGCGGTCGCGGACCCGCTCGGAGCCGGCGACGTCGGTGAGGATCGCCGCAGCCCCGGCATCAAGCGCGGTCATCACGAAGTCGGCCCCGTGGGCGCGCGAACCGGCCACGGCGACGAAGAGGTCGCCTGGTCCCACGGCCTTGGGGTCCATGGCGGCTCCGGTGAGTCGCACCTCCCCCACGTCGCGGCCCACCGGGGTGACCAGCGGTTCGAAGCCGGTGGCGGTGAGCTCGGCCACGAGCTCCTCCACGCTGGCCCCGACGACTCCTCGTGGTCGGAACACCCGGTCCTGCGCGGCGACGCTCAGCGTCGTCTCTGCCGCGCTCACCAGGGCTGATCCTGGTTCTCGCCTTCGAAGCCGTCGTAGGCCTCGCTCTTTGCCCCCGTGGGCGCCTCGTCATAGCTGCTTAGCACGTAGGACATGATCTCACGGAACGTATCGGTGACCTCCCAATCGCGCCAATATCCCTGCGGGCGGTGCACGGTGACGGCCACCAGGTACTTCGGGTCATCCAGGGGAGCCATGCCGATGAACGACTGGGTGTGCCCGTCGAATCCGCCACCTGCGCCTGCGGCCTCGGCGATGCCGGTCTTGCCCCCGACCCGGTAGCCGGCGACGGCGGCGTCCTGTGCGGTTCCGTAGTCGACCACACCTTCGAACATCCGCAGCATCTCCTCGGAGGTCTGCTCTGAGAAGACCCGCTCGCCCGGGGCGGTCTGTGCCGGGTGTTCGGTGCCGTCGGCGTCGATATAGGCGTCGACCAGGTTCAGCGGGACGCTGACCCCGTCGTTGGCCAGGGCCTGGAAGGTCTGCAGGTTGTGCAGCACCGAGGTGGTGTAGCCCTGGCCGAACTGGGTGGTCAGGTGCTGGCGGGCGTCCCACTCCTCGGGGGGCCGCAGCACCGAGTTCGCCTCGGTCCCCAGACCGATGTCCAGCGGCTCCCCGATGCCGACCTTCTTCATGTAGTCATACCGGACGTCTTCGGGGATCTCTCCGCCGATCATCACGGTGCCGGTGTTGTAGGAGCGCGCGAAGATGCCGGCCGCGGTCATGTCCAGGGTCGGATGCCGGGTGGCGTCGCTGATGGTCTGACCGTCGACCTCATAGCGGTTGTCCACGGTGAAGCCGTCGGTCGGGTTCAGCGTGCCCTCTTCCAGGGCCATGGCGAAGGTGATGGCCTTGCCGGTGGAGCCGGGTTCGAAGTCCTGGGTCAGCGCAAGGGGCCGACGGAAGAGCTCCTCGGTCTCCCCCGGCTCGGCCGGGTCCACGGTCTGCGAATCGGCCATGGCCAGGATGTCACCGTCGGTGAGATCCACCACGGTGGCGTTGGCCCAGGCGGCGTTGTACTGGTTCGACTTCTTCGCGATCGACTCCTGGGCGAACCACTGCAGATCCTGATCGATGGTGAGTCGGATGTCCTGTCCGTCCTCGGCGGGCAGCTCCTCGAAGGTGGCGATCGGGATCCGAACCCCGTCCCCACCGACCTCGAAGATCCGCTCTCCGTCGCTGCCGCTCAGCGCGTCGTCCTGCGCGGCCTCGATGCCTTCCAGCGGGCCGTCGGATCCCATGAATCCGATGATCGAACCGGCCACCGCTCCAGAGGGGTAGCTGCGCTCGGTCACCGGTTCGGCGTAGAGTCCCGGGATGTTCAGGTCCAGGACCTCCTGGCTCTTCGCCGGGGTCAACGATCGGGTCACCACCGAGTAGCGGCTCTCACCGATGATCCGATCGGTGAGCTCCTCGGCGTCGATCTCCAGGACCTCGCTGAGCTCTGCGATGCCGGTCTGCACCGGCACCTCCTCACGCAGTCCGGTGCCCTCGTCCAGCCGGACGAAGTCGTCGACCACCTGCTGATCTGCCACGATGTCGTAGCGATCCACGGAGGTCGCGAGCACCCGGTTCTGGGCGTCGAGGATGTCGCCGCGGTGGGCCGGCAGCGGGACGCTGCGCAGCCGTTCGGACACCGCCGCCTGGGCGTGCCCGGCGGGGTCCAGTCCCTGGACATGGAAGAGCCGGCCTCCGAGCAGGAGCAGCATCACCATGATCATGGTGAGTCCGATGCGCATCCGGAACGAGAGGACCCGTTCTGCGCGTTTCTTCTTCTGAGCGGCTGCCATGGCGTCAGCGTTCTCCCATCACGTCGATCAGTCGAATGAGGGCGCCGGAATGGTCCCGCCGTTGAGTTCAGCGGGGCTGAACTGCTCCTGTGTCCCTGCAGATGTCTGCTCACCATTCTGCCCGCTGGGGGCCTCGATGAGCGTGTTCAACGCGCCTGCTCCGAGAATCCCCGAGGGTGCCCCGGTGACGGTATCGGAGACGTTCAGCGGAGCCGCCGCGTCGTCACCGGGAGCCGACGGCGCGGAGACGAACCCGGTGGGCCGGTCTCCGCTGTCGGCGGGTTCCGCCGTGCCGGTGACGGCGCCGTCGGCGAGGTCCAGGGCCGCCGCCTCGGCAGGCATGACCATACCGAGGCCGACTGCGGCGCTGGAGAGCGACTGCGGCGATTGAAGGTGCTGAACCTCTTCGGTCAGCGCCTGGTTCGACTGCGAGAGGGCACGGTGTTCGTTCTGCAGCTCCACGAGGGTGTACTGCGAATTCGCGACATGGATGTTCACGGCGAGCACGATGGTCAGCGCGAAGGCGAGCAGCGCGATGATCCCGGCGATGAGGCCCTTCTGTCGCTGCCTCAGCTTCGGCAGCGCCCGCAGCATGGGGCTCCCCGAGCGCGCCGAACTCTCGTCCTGGTCGCGTCCGGGCAGCGAGAGCCGGGCCAGTGACCCACGCGCGGCTGGGGCGAGGGGCTGGGCTTCTGCGCTCATGCGGGGTTTCTCCTGGAATCTGTCAGCTTCTGCGCGGCACGCAGCTTTGCGGATGCCGCGCGCGGGTTCTCTGCGATCTCCGCCTCGTCGGGGAGCTCGGCCCCTCGGGTCAGAGAGCTGAACGTAGGTTTGTGCTCTTCGAGCTCGACGGGCAGCCCCTTCGGCGCCGAGGACTTGGTGCGTCCGGCGAAGGCCTGCTTGACGATCCGGTCCTCCAGCGAGTGATAGCTCATCGCCACGACCACACCGCCCGGGGCCACCGCGTCCAGGGCGTGCGGGATGGTTCGACGCAGCACCTCGAGCTCTTCGTTCACCGCGATCCGCAGCGCCTGGAAGGTTCGCTTGGCGGGGTGCCCGCCGGTGCGCTTGGACGCTGCTGGAACCGCCTTGTCCACCACGGCGGCGAGGTCCGCAGTGCTGGTGAAGGGCTGAGTCTCACGCCGGGAGATGATCGATCTGGCGATGCGTCCGGCGAAGCGCTCCTCGCCATACTCGCGCAGGATCCGGGTCAGCTCTGCAGTCTCGACCCGGGCCAGCAGCTCAGCCACCGACTCGTCGGGGGAATCCGCCGAGGCGTCCATCCGCATGTCGAGGGGCGCGTCATAGGAGTAGGCGAACCCGCGGGAGGCCTCGTCGAGCTGCAGGGAGGAGACCCCGAGGTCCAGCAGCACACCGGCCACGCGCTGATCGGAGCCCAGCTCCTCGACGGCGACCTCGTCCACCCGGTCATAGACCGTGTGGATGCCGCGAAAGCGGTCGCCGAATCGGGTGAGGCGCTCTGCCGCGAGCGCGTGGGCCTGCGGGTCTCGGTCCAGCCCGAGCACGAGCACCTCCGGGTCGGACTCGAGCATCGCCTCGGCATGGCCACCCATGCCCAGCGTGGCGTCGATGACCACGGGGCGGTGACCGGCGGCGCGCACAGTGCCGACTCCGAGGGACAGCAGTCTGATGCAGCGATCTCGCATCACCGGCACGTGCCGGTCCGCTGTCTCTCGTTGCGCCATACTGCCTCCGCTGATAGGGAAGGATCCTTGGACCAGCTCCTCCTCCGCTCCGGCCTGCTGCCTGACATCGGGGAAGATAAGTCAGGAATGCGGCCGGGCGGCGGAAGAACTCACCCAAGGATCCCCTGAAGTGTTCGAAGCCGTCTTCACTTGTCGTGCTGTGTTCGTCCCGCGTGTCGGATCGAACGCCCTCGGTGCTCAGAAGAGACCAGGAATGGCTTCCCCATCGGTGGATGAGAACTCCGACTCCTTCGCCTCCAGGTACTCGTTCCAGGCGGTGGTGTCCCAGATCTCGGCGCGGTCTCCCGCTCCGATGACCGTGACATCGCGATCAAGTCCGGCGTATTCCCGAAGCGCGGCGGGGACCGTGATCCTGCCCTGCTTGTCCGGAATCTCGTCTGAGGCTCCGGAGAGGAACACGCGGATGTAATCGCGTGCCTGGCGTGAGGTCAAAGGCGCCTGCCGCATCTGCTGGTGCACGTTCTTGAACTCCTCTGTGCTGAACACATAGATGCAGCGCTCCTGCCCGCGGGTGAGAACCAGGCCGTTGGCCAGCTCCTCGCGATACTTCGCGGGAAGGATCAGACGAGACTTCTCATCCATGCGAGGCGTGTATGTGCCCAGGAACAAGGACACTCACCACCTCACTCGACGAGGAGAATCATTCCTTCTCCCTCTACCGAGCTCCACTTTACCCCACTTCCCCCCACTTGCAACCAAATTCCGAGGTCAGACGCACGGGATTCTCGGCACATCGGCGGCACTGTCCCGCTGACCTGGGAGGATGTCGCTGAGGTGCAGGTGGAGGGCGGTGGGGCGCCTGGTGCGGCACGCGTGTCCAGAGGGGCGCTCTCAGCCGGCTCTGGGCCGGCCGGGCGCGGCGTCACAGGACCTGCCGTGCACCGACTGAACCGGCTGCGAGCACGGGAGAGATCCGCGGAATCACGCGGTTTCTGGGGGTTTCAACGCTCCGGCGGCGGAGGTCCTCGGGGCCGCGCTGGTCAACCCCGCACCGCGGAGGTGGAGACCGCCGTGGTGGGAAGTGGAGACAGCCGTGGTGGGAAGTGGGGGCCCCCGTGGTGGGAAGTGGAGACCGCCGTGGTGGGAAGTGGGGGCCGCCGTGGTGGAAGGAAGTGGGGCGCCGCTGCTGGGCCCTGGGAAGACGGTGCGCAGACATGAGAAAGACCCCTCCGGGGAGGGGCCTTTCGAAGCTGTGTTTCGCGGGTGGAGCTCAGTCCTGCCGGCGTCGTTCTTCCCAACGCTGTTCAAGTCCGGTCATGAAGGAACCCGACGGGCTTGGAGTGGAGCTGCGGGGTCCGCCGCCGCCACCGCCTCCGCCGTTTCCTCCGCCACCGCCGCCGTTGCGGCGAGAGTTCCCGGAGGTGCCCCCGGTGGTGGCGTAGTAGACGCCGGCGCCCATGATCAGGAATCCGATCACCCCGACCGGGATCCACTGGTTGTAGATGCCGAGCAGCAGCACGACGATGCCGAGGACCGCGACCAGTGCTCCGAGCACGATATTGCGCACGTTGAGCTTTCCTGCCGGGGAGTCCTGCATGGAGCTTGCGAAGCTCGGGTCCTCCGACTGCAGCTGTTCTTCCAGCTGCTTGAGCATGCGCTGTTCACGCTCCGACAGTGGCATCGTGAAGCTCCTCGCGATCGTCGTGTGGCGCGTTGGACGGTATAGATACGCCTGGGTGTATAGTCTAGCCGTTTCATCAGCGCAGACCTAGCCCGAAGTCAGCACACGGGTGATCTCTGGGCAGACACTCAGGAAGTCTTCAGTCAGGGGTCCTGCCGGCGGGCCCGGAGCAGCGAGGCCGGCGCGGTCTGGATCTGCGGAAACTTCTTGGCGATGGCGTCGAGCGCGGTCTCAGCCTCGAGCCAGTTGGTCTCGGTCTGATCGAAGCTCAGCTGCAGCGAACCGCCCTCATCCACGAGACGCTCGGCCCGGACTCCCACCAGCCGTACCGGCTGCGGTCGCTCCCCCAGCCGCTGCAGCAGCACCACCAGGCGGTTGTAGATCGTGAGCGCGGAATGTGTGGGATGCGGGAGCGTGGTGGAGCGGGTCAGGGTCTCGAAGTCGCTGTACCTCAGCTTCAGGCTGATCCCCTCGGCGGAGACTCCGGATTCGCGCAGCCTGACGCCGACCCGGTGACTCAGCCGCAGCAGCTCAGCGCGCAGCCGTGCCTCATCCTCGAGGTCCTCGGCGAAGGTCTCCTCGGCGCCGATGGACTTCTCGA
This sequence comes from Nesterenkonia sandarakina, assembly GCF_013410215.1. Classification (NCBI taxonomy): domain Bacteria; kingdom Bacillati; phylum Actinomycetota; class Actinomycetes; order Micrococcales; family Micrococcaceae; genus Nesterenkonia; species Nesterenkonia sandarakina. The sequence continues at coordinate 2,002,792 of NZ_JACCFQ010000001.1, read as the reverse complement.
TCCGATGCGGCTGGACCTCCCGGGCGTCCTCCCCCCAGGCGAGCCTGTGCAGCGCGGTGCCGGTGACCCCGAAGCGTCGGCGCAGAGCCGGCTCCGGAGTCTGCGCCAGCTGGAGCACCGTGGTGATCCCGAAGGCCTTCAGAGATTCCGCGGTCTTGCCTCCCACACCCCACATCGCGGTCACCGGCAGCGAGTGCAGGAACTCGAGCCGGCGGTGCGGGGGCACCAGCAGCAGCCCGTCCGGCTTCGCCCGCGTCGAGGCGATCTTGGCGATGAACTTCCGGTCGGCGATTCCCACCGTGGCCGGCAGATCGAACTCCTCGCGGATCTCGCGGCGGATCTTGCGCCCGATCTCCTCGGGCCCGCCCAATCGGCGCCGGGCCCCGGTGAGATCCAGGAAGGCCTCATCCACGCTCAGCTGCTCCACGGCATCGGTGATGGTGTCGAAGTAGCCCATGATGCGCCGGGAGAGGTCGCGGTAGAGCTCCATATGGGGCGAGATCACCAGAGCCTCGGGGCTGAGCTGGCGAGCCCGGGCCAGCGGCATGGCCGAGCGCACCCCGTCGGCGCGGGCCTGGTAGGACGCCGAGAGCACCACGGAACGTCCGGAGTCCTGCGCCACGATGATCTTGCGTCCGCGCAGCTCGGGTCGGCTGAGCAGCTCGACCTCCACGTAATAGGCGTCCATATCCACATGCGCAAGCACGCGCGGATGAGCCGGTGGAGACGGTGCCATACCGATAGGCTATCCGCCATGAAGCGCGAAGAATTCATCAGCGAGGTCAACGCGAGGTGCGCCGGCTTCCTCCAGGCGCGCCACGCCGAGGTCAATGCCGTCTCCGAGCACGCCGTCCCCCTGGTGAACGCGCTGACGTCCCTGACCCGAGGCGGGAAGAAGATGCGCCCCGCGCTGGCGCGTCTGGGCTGGCAGGCTGCTGACGGGCGCGGCGACGCCGTCGTCGAACTGGGCGTCGCCCTGGAGCTGTTCCAGGCCGCGGCGCTGGTCCACGATGACGTGATCGACCGATCAGCGACCCGGCGCGGTCTTCCCAGCGCGCACATCCGCTTCGAGCAGATGCATCGCGAGTCCGGGTTCAGCCGGGACGCCGCACACTTCGGCACCTCCGGGGCGATCCTCTCCGGGGACCTCTCCCTGGCCTGGGCCTCGGAGGCCTTCTTCCATGCCCAGTGCACCGCCATGCAGGATGGGCTGACCAGCAGCCCGCTCGCCGCGCGGACCTTCCACCGGATGCACACCGAGGTGATCACCGGGCAGTACCTCGACGTGCTGGAGGAGGTGCGCATCCCGGCCGAGACCGAGGCCGAGGCGGTGCTCCGCGCCCGTGGGGTGCTGCGCTATAAGGCGGCGAAGTACTCCACCGAGTACCCGGTGGTCCTCGGCGCCGCGCTGGCCGGCGGCTCCGACGAGCTGTGCCGCGCCTTCGCCGCCGCGGCGCTGCCTGTCGGGGAGGCCTTCCAGCTGCGTGACGATCTCCTGGGTGTCTTCGGTGACCCGGAGACCACCGGCAAACCGGTCGGCGACGATCTGCGTGAGGGCAAGCGCACCGAGCTGATCGCCTACGGACTGTTCCGATCCTCCGCGACCGCTTCCCGTGAGCTGGCTCAGATGCTGGGCGATCCAGGGCTGAGCGAGACACAGGTGGAGCGGGCCCGCGCCATCCTCGTGGAATCAGGCGCCCTGGCCGAGGTGGAGCGCAGCATCGAGGCCCTCACCGAGGACAGCGTCGCCTGCACCCAGGACCTGATCGACCTCGGCGTCTCCGCGGAGGTCCTCGAGGAGTTCGACCAGCTGCGCGGCCACCTGGTGCTGCGCACGGTCTGACTCCGACGTCGCGCCGGAGGCTCCCTGGACTGGGCAGGTTCGATACCCTGAAGCGGTGAGCCAAGAACAGACTGACCCGTGGATCGGATCCAGGATCGATGACCGCTATGTGATCGAAGAGCGCATCGCGCGCGGCGGCATGTCCACGGTCTACCGAGCCCAGGACCAGCGACTGGGTCGCGAGGTCGCGCTGAAGGTGCTCTTCCCGCATATGGCCGAGGACCGCAAGGTCGTGGACCGCTTCGAGCAGGAGGCACGGAACTCCGCGCTGATCGCCCACCCCAATGTGGTCCAGGTGCTCGATCAGGGTCAGGCACGGGAGACCGCCTACCTGGTGATGGAATACGTCCCTGGAGCCACGCTGCGCACGCTTCTGAAGCAGGGAGCGATGACGCCTCGGCTGGCGCTGACCTACATGGACGCGATCCTGCAGGGCCTGGCCGCGGCGCACCGTGCCGGCCTGGTCCACCGAGACATCAAGCCCGAGAACGTGCTGGTCTCCCACGACGGGAGGATCAAGCTCGCGGATCTGGGGCTGGCCCGCGCCGCGACGCATCACTCCGGGACCTCCACCTTGATGGGGACCGTGGCGTATATCTCTCCCGAGCTGCTCTCCGGGGAGGGTGCGGACGAGCGCGCTGACATCTACGCGATCGGCATCCTGCTCTATGAGATGCTCACCGGCGTGCAGCCCTTCACCGGAGACTCCCCCGTGCGGGTGGCCTATCAGCATGTGAACTCCACGGTGCCGGTCCCCTCGGCGCAGGTCGCAGGTCTGGCGGCCGAGCTTGATGACCTGGTCAGCATCGCGACCCGCCCGGAGGTGGCGCTGCGGCCGAAGAACGCCGATGAGCTGCTGAAGATGCTGCGTGAGACCCGGGGGCTGCTCAGCGACGCCGAGCTTGACTTCGACGGCGCGCTCACCGGCTCCGCGACACGGCCGATTCCCGGAGCGGGTGCGGCCGCCGGTGCCACCGCTCAGTCCGGCCAGCGGCACACCACGATGCTGCCCGGAGACTCCGAGGAGCCCTTCCTTCAGACCCAGACGCAGCAGGGTCCGGCCCAGCCGCCAGGGTCCGAGCGGCACCCGCAGCCCGGCGATCCGCAGCCCTGGGATGAAGACATCGAAGCGGCCCTGGGCAATGCGCGGACCACGCACCTGGAATCGGGGCACCGTGATGCTGGGCACTCCCGGCAGGCCAGCCTGGCAGAAGAGGACCGCCAGCTGGTCACCGAGGTGCCCACCACCGGTCTGCAGCTGCGCCCGCCCCGGCTCAGCGTCCCGGAGCCGGCCACCGGCGTCCAACCAGCCGTCGGCAGCCGCTCGCCGGTAGAACGGGTCCGCACCGAGAAGCGCGAGCGGCAGCGTCCCACGGTGGAGCTCATCGGCCCGACCGCGACCAGGGCCTGGCTGATGATTGCCGGAATCATGATCGGCGGGGCGCTGCTGGTGCTCTTCGCCGGATGGATCGGCGGCAGCAGCGCACTGATCCCCAGCCTCGGAGGCTGAGGCTCAGCTGACCGGCCGCAGTCCGCGTGAGGAGGCTATTTGACCGTGGTCAGGGACTCAGCGACCAGGAACGCCAGCTCCAGGGACTGCTTGTGGTTCAGCCTCGGGTCCACCAGGGACTCGTAGCGCTGGTCGAAGGCCGACTCGTCGATCACGTCAGAGCCGCCGAGGCACTCCGCGACGTCGTCGCCGGTCATCTCCACATGCAGCCCGCCCGGGTAGGTGCCCAAGGAGCGGTGGACCTCGAAGAAGCCGCGGACCTCATCGAGGATGTCGTCGAAGCGTCGGGTCTTGTAGCCGTTGTCGGCGGTGATGGTGTTCCCGTGCATCGGGTCGGTCACCCAGACCACCTTCGCCCCGGCGTCGCTCACAGCGCGGACCAGCGGCGGGAGCTTCTCCCGCACGTTGGCGGCCCCCATCCGCACGATGAAGGTCAGGCGACCGGGCTCGCGCTCGGGGTCGAGCTTCTCGATGATCTCCAGGACGGTCTCCGGGGTGGTGGTGGGGCCCAGTTTGACCCCGACCGGGTTCTGCACCCGAGAGAGGTAGTCCATGTGGGCGCCGTCGAGCTCCCGGGTCCGCTCGCCGATCCAGACGAAATGGCCGCTGGTCACGTAGGGCTTGCCGGTGCGGGAGTCGATGCGGGTCAGCGCCCGCTCGTAGTCCAGAAGCAGCGCCTCGTGGGCGGCGTAGAACTCGGTGCGCTTGAGTCCCTCGAAGTCAGCCCCGCAGGCCTCCATGAAGCGCACTGCACGGTCGATCTCCCCCGCGAGCCGTTCGTAGCGGGCGTGGGCAGGGTTCTGCATGAACCCCTTGTTCCACTGCTGGACCGCTCGCAGGTCGGCGAAGCCGCCCTCGGTGAAGGCCCGCACCAGGTTCAGCGTGGCCGCAGACTTGTGGTACGCCTTGACCATCCGCTTGGGATCCGGGACGCGGGACTCTTCGGTGAAGTCGAAGCCGTTGACGATCTCGCCACGGAAGGTCGGCAGGGTGACGCCGTCGCGGGTCTCCACATCGGAGGAGCGTGGCTTGGCGTACTGACCGGCCATGCGGCCCATCTTGACCACCGGCAGGGACGCACCATAGGTGAGCACCACGGCCATCTGCAGGATGGTCTTGACCTTCGCGCTGATCTTATCGGCGGTGACTCCGTCGAAGGTCTCGGCGCAGTCGCCGCCCTGAAGCAGGAACGCCTCGCCGTTGGCGACCTTGGCCAGGCGTCGCTTGAGCTTGTCGACCTCGCCGGCGAAGACCAGCGGCGGATGCGCGGAGAGCTCCGCGTAGGCGGAGTCGAAGTCTTCGTGGCCGCGCCAGTCCGGCTGCTGGCTCAGCGGCAGGGAACGCCACTCGTCCAGTCCCGGATAGTCTGCCGCGCCCACATGGAGGATCTCTCCGGGAGCGGTCAGCGGGGCATCAGATCGGGCTTCTGGCGTGTTAGTCACCTGTTCAGGGTAGTCCGCCGCGCCCTGGCCCGCCTAATGGCGGTGCGGGCGTCCATTATGCGAAACACCAGGAGCCCGGGGCGCGGTGCGCCGTCGGGCTCCTGGTGCTTCTGGGGCTCCTGAACTCCCCGGTCAGCGTGGCGGACCGGTGGATGTTCAGGCCTTCTTGGCTGCGGCCTCCGTGTAGAGCGCCTCGACCTCTGCGGCGAAGTCCTTCATCACCAGCGGCCGCTTGATCTTCATGGACGGCGTGAGGTGCCCGGACTCGATGGTGAAGTCGGTGTGCAGCAGCCGGAAGTCACGGATCGATTCGGCGCGGGAGACGGACTCGTTGGCCCGGTCCACCACCGTCTGGACGTGGGTGAGGATGGTCTCGTGCTGCGCCAGCTCGGAGATCGGGGTCTTCGGATCCATGCCCTTGCGCTGCAGCCACTGCGGCAGGGTCTCCTCATCCAGGGTGATCAGCGCGGCCACGAAGGGACGGTTGTCCCCGACCACCACGGCCTGGGAGATGATCGCATCGGCGCGCATCAGGTCTTCGAGCTGGGCCGGCGAGACGTTCTTCCCGGCCGCGGTGACCAGGATCTCCTTCTTGCGCCCGGTGATGGTCAGGCAGCCATCGGAGTCCAGGGTGCCGACGTCGCCGGTGTGGAACCAGCCGTCGCTGGTGAAGATCTCCTCGTTGAGCTCCGGCCGGTTGTGGTAGCCGCGGAAGACGCAGACCCCGCGGCCCAGGATCTCACCATCCTCGGCGATCTTCACCGCACAGCCTGGGAGCGGGGCGCCCACAGTGCCGATCTTGCTCAGCTCGGGGGTGTTCACGGTCAGCGGCGCCGTGGTCTCGGTGAGCCCGTAGCCCTCGAGGATCTGGACACCCACGCCGTAGAAGAAGTGGCCCAGCCGCTCCCCCAGCGGTGAGCCGCCGGAGACTGCATGGGCGACCTGTCCGCCCATCCGGGCGCGCAGCTTGGAGTAGACCAGCTTGTCGAAGACCGCGTGCTTCAGCCCCAGGGTGAATGGGACCTTGCCATCCTGCTTGGCGCGGGACCAGGCGATGGCGGTGTTCGCGGCCTTCTCGAAGATCGTCCCCTTCCCGTCGCCCTCCGCCTTGAGCATCGCGGCGTTGTAGATCTTCTCGAAGACTCGCGGCACCGCCAGCAGGAAGGTCGGCTCAAAGGTGCCGAGGTCGTCCACGAGCTCCTTGATGTCTGAGGTGTGCCCCACCCGGGAGCCGCCGGCGACGGCAAGCACCGAGATGAAGCGTGCGAACACGTGGGCCAGCGGGATGAACATCACCGTGGAGGCGTCCTTGTTGACCACCGTTCCCAGCGAGGAGCCCAGCGCCTGGAGGGAGAGCTCGGTGAAGTTGGCGTGGGTCAGTTCGCAGCCCTTGGGCCGCCCGGTGGTCCCGGAGGTGTAGATGATGGTCGCCAGGTCGGCGCCCACGGCGACCCCGCGCCGCGCCTCGACCTGCTCCTCGGTCACATCAGCGCCCTTGGCGCGCAGCTGATCCAGCCCGGAGCCCTCGATGGTGTAGACATCGCCGAGGCCGGTCAGGTTCTCCTGGGCGACGGCGCGCTCGACGATCTTCTGATGCCCCGGAGTCTCGGCGACGAGCAGCTTCACGCTGGCGTCTTCGATGATCCAGGCCACCTGGGAGGGCGAGGAGGTCTCGTAGACGGGAACGGTGACGGCCCCGGCGTAGAAGATCGCGAAGTCCAGCAGCGTCCACTCGTACCGGGTGGGGGCCATGATCGCGACCCGGTCACCGACCTCGATGCCGGAGCCGATGATGCCCTTGGCCAGCTGCACCACCTGGTCTCGGAACTCGGCGGCGCTGACATCGGTCCACTGTCCCGGACTGAGCTGACGGCCGAAGAGGATGTTCTTCGGGTCTGCAGCGACCTGCCGCTCCAGCAGGTCAGTGATGTTCAGCTCGGCGGGGACCTCGACTGCGGGCGGTGTTGCGAATTCCTTCACGGGGACTCCTCCATCATGTGTGCCATCTCACATCATGGTCTCACAGCCCGTTACTGAACGGTAGCTGGATGTTTCGTGTCTTTGTCGGCGGACCGCTCAGACCTGTGCGCCGTCCCCGGATCCGGAGCGGTTGCGCGGCATCTGCAGGAACAGGATGACCAGACCCGCGAGCACCACTCCGATCAGCGCCGGTACGGTCCAGCTGGGGGTGTTCAGCGGGAGGAAGGGCACGATGATCAGCGCCAGGATCGCGCCGATGCTCAGCACCGCACCGAGCACCACGGCTGGCTTCGCGCCGGCCAGCGGGTTCTTCGGGTTCGGGGGCTCGAAGTCATCGATCTCTTCCAGCACGGAGTCGTCCACGCTGTGATCCCGGGGCCCCTGTCCGGGGCCGGGAAGTGGTCGCGAACGCCCCTCTCGGCCGAAGACTCTGCTGGGTTCATCGTCGCGATAGGTGCTCATGGCGCCTTCCTCTCAAGGGTCTCGGCGGCGAGGTGCCGTCGGTGCAGAAAACTGATCAGCTGCTCGTGGATGGTCTCCGCCTCGTGGTCCAGCGTCGCCACGTGCTGGCTGCGGGTGAGCTCGACGATCTCGAGCTGGTCCGCGCGGAGCAGCCGAGAGAGCGTCTCGGCCGAGGACGGCGGCAGGACGTTGTCCACCGATGAGCGGAAGAGCAGCGCCGGGGTCCCCCGGCGGGCGAGCTCAGGGAGCTCGCGGCGGACCTGCGCGAAGAGCCGATCCAGCTCCACGACGGCGCGCAGCGGAGTCTGCGCGTAGGCCTCCTCCACCACGTCGGGCTTGGCGATGTCCCCGGCGATGCTGGCCACCGAGGGACGGATCCGGCCCATGGCCCAGGCTTTGGGACCGGTCAGCGGGGCCAGCCGGAGTCCGGGATTGATCACCGAGACCGCCTCCACCCGCCGATGAGCCGCCACATGCAGCGCCAGCGATCCCCCCATGGAGAGCCCCACGGTGGCCACTCGGGGGCAGCGAGCGGCGAGCCGGTCATAGCTGGCCAGTGCGGCCCGCATGATCTCGCGTCGCGAAGTCGTGGCCAGCTGTTCCCAGCTTGTACCGTGACCGGGCAGCAGCGGCAGATCCACCGTGAAGCCGGCGCCCTGCAGGGCATCGGCGAGCGCGCGCATCGAGGCGGGCGTGGAGGTGAATCCGTGAAAGACCGAAACTCCGAAGCCGGACATGTCCATTCCTCTACTGTATTGCCTCTACAGTGGTCACGAAGCTCAGCCCCCTGAAAGGACCCCCTCACACCGTGTCGTTCTATAGCGTCGCCAAGAACTTCGTCGTGGCCCCGGTGGTCAACACGGTGTTCCGCCCCTGGGTCCGCGGTCTGCACAACATTCCCAGCGAGGGTCCCGCGATCCTCGCCTCGAACCACCTGTCCTTCTCCGATTCGGTGTTCATGCCGGTGAAGGTGCCCCGGCAGGTGCACTTCATGGCGAAGGACGACTACTGGAGCAGACAGGGCGCCTCCGGGTGGGTGATGCGGAAGTTCTTCGACCTCTCCGGGCAGATCCCGATGGACCGCTCCGGCGGGAAGGCGAGCCAGCATTCGCTCAACGCCGGAGAGCAGGCGCTGCGCGACGGCGGGGTGCTGGGCATCTACCCGGAAGGCACCCGCAGCCCCGACGGTCGGCTCTATCGCGGCAAGCTCGGCATCGCGCGGCTGGCCCTGAACACCCAGGCCCCGGTGATCCCGATCGCGCTGATCGGCACCGACAAGGTGCAGCCGATCGGGAAGAACATCCCCCGGCTGGGCCGGGTGGGGATGATCGTCGGTGAGCCGATGACCTTCGAGTCCTACTACGCCAATGCCGAGGATCGCTTCGCCCAGCGTGCCGTCGCGGATGAGATCATGTACCGGATCATGCGGCTCTCCGGACAGGAGTACGTCGACGTCTACGCCTCTGACGTCAAGCGGGCGCTGGAGGCGGAGAAGTCCGAGGCCAGGGCGGCACGCAAGTCGCTGCGCCAGGACCATCGTCACCGCGCCAAGGACCCCGAGACCCCGTAGCCGATGGTCCCGCGGGCAGGGATCGGCGAGCTTCCCCGAGGGGGCCTGCCTGCAGAGCCGGGATCTGTGAGCCGCGTGAGCATGCGGCACGCACCCGGCCAGCACGCCGCAGACATGAAAGAGGCCCTGCCGCAGATGATCTGATCATCTGCGGCAGGGCCTCTTCCCTGCTTCCGCACCCTGTGCGCGAGGGGGGACTTGAACCCCCACGCCCGTGAAGGCACTGGCACCTGAAGCCAGCGCGTCTACCTATTCCGCCACTCGCGCATACCTGCTGTTCAGGCCGTTTCTGGCCCGTCTCGCAACCGGCGATCGCTCCCCGGCAGCGAGAATAATAGTACCCATATCCCGGACGGTATGCCTAATCGTGGACGTCGTGCCGGGCCTGAGCGCATCTCATCGGGGAGCGCCTGCTCAGCGGTGCACCCAGGGCGGCACCGCAACCCTAGTATTGGAGGGTTATGTCTGAGCCCAGAACAGCCCGCCGTGAGACCTTCTCCGCGCAAGACCTCGCCTATCCCCCGGCACTGCCGGTCAGCGGCGAGCGCGAACGCATCCTCGAGGCCCTGGCTGAGCACCAGGTCATCGTGGTCGCCGGGGAGACCGGCTCGGGCAAGACCACCCAGCTGCCGAAGATGGCTCTGGAGCTGGGTCTGCACAATCAGGGGATGATCGGGCACACCCAGCCGCGCCGTCTGGCCGCCCGGACGGTGGCCGAACGTCTGGCCGAGGAGCTCGGCACCTCGGTGGGCCGCGACATCGGCTACCAGGTCAGGTTCAACGCTGAGGTCTCCGGGGCCACCGCGGTGAAGCTGATGACCGACGGGATCCTGCTCGCCGAGATCCAGCGCGACCCGTCACTGCGGCGCTACTCCGCGATCATCATCGATGAGGCCCATGAGCGGAGCCTGAACATCGACGTGATCCTGGGCTACCTGCGCCGGCTGCTGCCCAGCCGGCCTGACCTGAAGGTCATCGTCACCTCCGCCACGATCGATCCCGAGCGCTTCGCCCGGCACTTCAGCAGCGACCCGGAGAACTGGAGCCGGGAAACCTCGGATGTGCCGATCATCGAGGTCTCTGGGCGCACCTACCCCGTGGAGATCCGCTACCGCCCGGTGAACCCGGAGGCGCAGCTCGAGGACTTCGACGAGTCCGAACACTTCGGGGAGGCCGAGGACGGAGGTTCCGGACCGGCCGCGCCTCGCGCGAGCCAGGCCCCGGCTTCCCGTCCCGGGGGCAGGAGCACGCCTGGCTCTGGGGCCGCGGAGGAGGAGCGGGATCTGCTCGACGCGGTCAGCGACGCGGTGCTCGAGCTCGCCGCCGAGCCCGAGGGCGACGTGCTGATCTTCTTCCCCGGCGAGCGCGAGATCCGTGACGCCGCGGAGGCGCTGACCGAGACCGTCTCCAATGACCGGCGGCTGCGCGGCTCGGAGATCCTCCCGCTCTTCGGTCGGCTCTCCATGGCCGAGCAGAAGCGGGTCTTCTCCCCCGGCGGTCGGCGTCGGATCGTGCTGGCCACCAACGTCGCGGAGACCTCGCTGACCGTGCCGGGGATCAAGTATGTGATCGACACCGGCACCGCGAGGATCTCTCGATATTCCACCCGCACCAAGGTGCAGCGGCTGCCCATCGAGGCGATCTCCCAGGCCAGCGCGAATCAGCGCTCAGGCCGGTCCGGGCGCACCAGCGACGGCATCGCGATCCGGCTGTACTCCCAGGAGGACTTCGACTCCCGGCCGGCCTTCACCGACCCCGAGATCCTGCGCACCTCGCTGGCCTCGGTGCTGCTGCAGATGTCCTCCATGGGCATCACGCGCAGCCCCGAGGAGCTGCTGGACTTCCCCTTCGTGCAGAAGCCCGATTCCAAGGCGGTCAACGACGCCGTCCGGCTGCTCACCGAGCTCGGTGCGCTGAGCCTGAGATCAGGATCCGGCGGGAAGGACCAGGAGCACCGGAAGGGGCCGGGCACCAGCTCGGTGACACCGGTGGGACGCATGCTGTCCCAGCTGCCGGTGGACCCACGGATGGCGCGGATGATGGTCGAGGCCGCGCGCCGGGACTGCCTGCCGGAGGTCACCGTGCTCACCGCGGCGCTCTCCATCCAGGACCCTCGGGAGCGACCGGCGGAGAAACGGGCACAGGCCGATGAGCTGCACTCCCGGTTCAAGGATGAGAACTCCGACTTCTCCGCGCTGCTGAACCTCTGGCGCTACCTGCAGGAGAAGCAGGCCGAGCTCTCTGGCAACCAGTTCCGGAAGCTCTGCCACCGCGAGCACCTGAACTACCTGCGGGTCCGGGAATGGCAGGAGCTGGTCGCCCAGCTCACCGAGATCGCCGACCAGGTGGAGTTCAGCGGCAAGGGCTCGGCTCGTCGTCGCAGCTCCTCGGGGCGTCGGGGCAAGAAGCTGCCCGGAGTGGACCCGGCGGCCAAGCACGACGCGATCCACCAGTCGCTGCTCTCCGGGCTGCTCAGCCACGTCGGTCTCTACAACCCTCGCACCCGCGACTACCAGGGCGCCCGCGGAACTCGGTTCGCGGTCTTCCCCGGTTCCCACCTGTTCAAGAAGAACCACGACTGGGTGATGGCCAGCGAACTGGTGGAGACCTCCCGGCTCTGGGCCCGTTCGGTGGCGAAGATCGACCCGGCATGGGTCGAGGAACTCGCCCCGCACCTGGTCAAGACCTCTCATTCGGAGCCGCGCTGGTCCGCGCGCCAGGGCGCCGTGGTCGCCACCGAGAAGGTCACGCTCTTCGGGGTCCCCGTCGTGGCTGACCGTCAGGTCCTCTACTCCAAGGTGGACCCGGAGTACAGCCGCGAGCTGTTCATCCAGCGCGCCCTTGTCGACGGCGACTGGTCCACCCGGCACCACTTCGACCGGCGCAACAGGGAACGCTTCGCCGAACTCGAGGAACTCGAGAACCGCACCCGCAGGAAAGACCTGCGCGTCTCCGACGAGGAGCTGTTCAGCTTCTTCGACGCTCGGATCCCGGAGAACATCGTCTCGCAGCGGCACTTCGACTCCTGGTGGAAGAACCAGCGGCACGAGACCCCGGAGCTGTTGGACCTCACCGAGGTCGAGCTGATGGCGCAGGCCGCCGAGGAGCTGGACATCGATGCCTATCCGGAGCACTTCGACCACGACGGGCTCGCTCTGGAGCTGCAGTACGAGTTCAATCCCACCCGGTACACCGCTGAGTCCGGCTCCTCACGGGGCGCCGCCGCCGACGGCGTCACGGTCCGGGTTCCGGTGCTGTTCTTGAACCAGCTGCAGCCCGAACGCTTCGACTGGCTGATCCCGGGGCTGCGCACCGAGCTGATCACCGCACTGATCCGGAACATGCCCAAGCCGGTCCGGAAGAACTTCGTGCCGGCTCCCGACGTCGCCGCGAAGGCCCGGGATCTCCTGGAGCAGGACTTCACCCCCGGCGTCGACTCGCTGACCGAGTCGCTGGCCACGGTGCTGCGCCGGCTCAAGGGCCACGTCCTGGACCCGGAGGTCTTCGACACCAGCGCCCTGCCGGAGCATCTGCGGTTCACCTTCGCGGTGGTCAGTGACCGCGGCCGGATACTGGAGAGCGGATTCGACCTGCGTGAGCTGCAGATCCGATTCTCCCGAGAGAACCGCGACGCCATCGGACGCAGCCTCACGGAGGATCCGAACACCGAAGGGGCCCATCCCGGTACGCCGCAGGCGGGTGGACCGTCCGCGCGACCCGGCAAGGGTGCAGGCGCAGGCAAGGGTCGCGGCGAGGGCTCCGGCAAGGGGGCAGGCAAGGCTCAGCACAACGGGCGCGGCACGGTGTCGCAGCCCGCTGCCGAGGCGTCCTCGGCGGGGAAGCAGCGCCAGAGAACCTGGAGCTTCGGGGAGCTCCCGCGGGAGATCACCACAGTGGTCGCCGGGCGAGCGATCACCGGCTACCCCGCGCTGGCTCCCGCCGAGAAGGGCGTCTCCTACACGATCCAGGACTCCGCGGCAGAACAGGCCAGGGTGCACCGAGCCGGCGTCGTCGCCCTGCTGCGCGAGGTGCTGCCCTCCCCGCAGCGCTACGTGGTGGACCATCTGAGCAACCGAGAGCGCCTGGCGTTCGGCCAGTCGCCGCACGGCACCGTGGAGTCGCTGGTCTCCGACGCGACGACGGCGGCGCTGGCCCACCTGGTGCCGGCACAGCTGCCCTACAGCGAGGCGGAGTTCCAGGTGCTCGCCCGGCACTGCAGGGCCGAGCTGATCGAGACGGTGCTGCGACTCACCGATGTGCTGGCCCAGATCCTGAGCCTCTCCACGGAACTCGGCTCCCGCCTGAACCGGGTGAGCTCTCCGGCGCTGAAGGCCGCCCGCAGCGATATGACCGCCCAGCTCGAGCAGCTGGTCCACCCCGGCTTCGTCACCGCGACGGGTCAGGCTCAGCTGCAGCATCTGCCGCGCTACCTCAAGGCGATGCAGACCCGGCTGGACCGGCTCGAATCCGGGCAGGCGCTGACCCGCGACGCCGCGGACATGGCCTCGGTGCAGGAGCTGGAGGACGAATACGATGCGGCCCTGGAGGCGGTGCCCGCCCAGCTTTCGGTGCCCGCCGATCTGGCCGCCGTGAAGTGGATGATCGAGGAGTTCCGGGTGAACCTCTTCGCGCAACAGCTGGGGACCGCGCAGACGGTCTCCATGAAGCGGATCCGGCGGGCGATCAAGACCTCCCGCATCTGAGAGCTACGCCCCCTTCCGACTGTCGGACCAGCGGGCGGGTCAGCGGGTGCGCCAGTGCTGCTCGGCGGGTGGATCAGCCGGCGCGTCAGTCCTGCTCGGCGGGGACGTGCTCGGCGGGGACGTGCTCGGCGTCGCCCATCAGCCGCAGCGCGACGCGCAGCTTCTCGGCGGACTCATCCATCCGAGACTGATCCGGGTCATCATCGGCCTGGGCGAAGCTGTGATCGGCCATGGAGTTTGAGGGCCAGACGTGCAGGTGCAGGTGTGGCACCTCGTAGCCGGCGATGCTCAGCCCGGCACGCTGCGAGCCGAAGGCCTCAACCTGGGCCTTGCCGATGCGGTGAGCGACCTGGAACAGGTGCGTCATCAGCGGAGCCTCGGCCTCGGTCCACCGGTCCACCTCTTGGCGCGGCACCACCAGGGTGTGGCCGTAGGCCAGCGGGGCGATGGAGAGGAACCCGACGCAGGTCTCGTCCTGCCACACGAAGCGGCCTGGGATCTCACCGGCGATGATCTTGCTGAAGACTGTGCTCATGCCCCCACTCTAAGGGCGACTGCTAGTCTGGAGCGAGCATGAACGAGAACACCTCCACGCCCCCGGCCCGCGGCCGATCCACCCGTCAGAAGCGCGCCGTCTGGGCCGCGCTGCATTCCTTGGATGACTTTGTCAGCGCCCAGGATCTGCACAAGATCCTCGATGGACGCGGCGAGAAGGTCTCCCTGGCCACGGTCTACCGGGTGCTGCAGTCTCACCAGGAGGAGGGCCTCGTCGATGTGCTGCGCCCCGATGACGGTGAGGCGATCTTCCGGCTCTGTGAGCGCGAGGAGCACCACCACCACCTGGTGTGCCGCTCCTGCGGGCTGACCGTGGAGTTCGAAGCACCGGCCATCGAGGAATGGGCGACCAAGCTCGCGCAGGAGCAGGACTTCACCGAGGTCCGGCACACCCTGGAGATCTTCGGCCTCTGCGCCAGCTGCGCCGCGATCGCCCGCGGCTGACTCCAGTCAGCCCCTGGCGACGCGAGAGCGGATGCAGGCGAAGCCTCAGGCGGCCAGCGCCGCGGCGGCCTCCCGGCGACGGCTGCGACCCCCGCGGCCGATGAGCACGCAGACCACATAGATCACGAAGGAGATCGTGGTGATGTAGGGACTGATCGGCACCGTGCCGGTGATCGCGAGCATGATCCCGCCCACCGAGGAGATCAGCGCGAAGAGCATCGAGAGCAGCACCGCCAGATACGGCCGCACCGTGACCTTCAGCGCTGCCGCCGCCGGGACCACCAGCAGCGCCAGCACCAGCAGCGCGCCGACCACCTGCACCGACATCGCCACAGCAATGCCCAGCAGCACCATGAACACCATGGAGAGCAGATTCACGTGGACCCCGCGCGCCCGGGCCAGCTGCGGATCAACCGAGGCGAACATCAGCGGTCGCCAGATCAGCAGCAGCACGATGCTGATCACCACCGCGCCGGTGACCAGGGTCTGGGTCTGGATGTCATCCACGCCCACGATCTGTCCGGTGAGCAGCCCGAACTTGTTCGCGCTGCGGCCCTGATAGAGCGAGAGGAACAGGATCCCCAGGCCGAGGCCGAAGGGCATCAGCACCCCGGTCACCGCGGAGGTGTCGCGGTCCTTCAGACTCAGCACCCCGATCAGCACCGAGGCGGCGACGGCGCCCAGTGCGGAGCCTGCGACCACGTCGACGCCGATCAGCAGCGCCAGCGCCGCACCGGCGAAGGAGATCTCGGCGATGCCGTGCACCACCAGGGCGGTCCGGCGCAGCATGATGAACACCCCGATCAGGCCGCCCATCAGGCCCAGCACGCCGGCGGTGATCACCGAGTTCCGGACCAGGGAGAAGAGCTCCCAGTAGCCTTCGGTGGTGAACGAGCTGGTCAGCGTCTCCATCATGGCAGCGCCAGCTCCTCTGGGTGATAGTGGCAGCTCTCGTCGTGGGTGGACATCACCAGCAGTCGCCCCTTGTGCTCGATGACGTCCACGTTCGAGCCGTAGAGCTCGGAGAGCACCTGCGAGCGCATCACCTCGGCGGTGGTCCCGATCCGGTACTGGCCGCGGGCGAAGTAGAGCACCCGATCCACGTGCTCGATCACCGGGTTGATCTCGTGGGTCACGAAGACCACCGCGGAGCCGCGCTCCACGGCCTGGCGCCGGATGAGCTCGGTGACCGCCTGCTGATGGTTCAGGTCCAGGGAGTGCAAGGGCTCGTCGCAGAGCAGCACGGCGGGGTTCGAGGCCAGCGCCTGGGCGGCGCGCAGTCGCTGCTGCTCCCCGCCGGAGAGCAGACCCACCGGCATGTCGGCGTAGGCGGTGGCGCCCACCGCCTCTAGCAGCTCATCCACCCTGTGGCGCAGCCGGCGGGGGTGCAGCCGGATGCCGAATCGGTGCCCGTCCAAACCCAGCGCCACCATGTCGCGGGCCCGCATCGGGGTCTCCTCCGGCATGGTCTGCTGCTGCGGGATGTATCCCACCCGGCTGCTGCCGCGGCGCACTGGGGCACCGGCGATCTTCGCCGTCCCCGAGCTGAGCCGGGTCAGCCCGAGCAGCACCTTGAGAAACGTGGACTTGCCGGCCCCATTGGGGCCCAGCACCGCGAGGAACTCCCCCGGCGCGAGGTCAAGGTCAAGCCCTTCCCAGAGTGTGCGCCCGCTGAATCCCACGCTCGCCTGGCGCAGCGTCACCAGCGGCTGGGCGGGTGAGAGCCCATCTGCAGAGGAATCAGTCACGCGACTCCCCCACGATGGCCTCCACCGCGGCGATATTGGCCTCCATCCACTGCTGGAAGGAATCGTGCTCCTCAGGGATGGTCTCGTTGAAGTCCAGCACGGCGACGTCGGCGCCTTCGGCTGCCTCCCGGATCTGCGCGGACTGGTTGGTCTCGGTCTGTGGGTTGTAGGAGAGCAGGTCGATCTCCTGATCCGCTGCGGCGTTGAGCGCCTGCTGGTAGAGCCGAGCCGAGACGTCGTCGCCGTGCTCGACGGCGGCCAGGAACTGCTGGTCCGTGGCGTCCTCGAAGCCGGCGTCGGTGAGCAGGAACTGGGAGACCGCCTCGGTGGCCAGGAAGCTCATGCCTTCGGCCTCGATGGCTCGGTTGCGCTCGTCTAGGGCGTCGATCTCTTCGGCCAGGGCAGCAGCATTGTCCTGATACAGCTCGGCGTTCTCCGGGGAGATCTCGGCCATGTGCTCGCTGAAGTCCTCCACGAAGTCGCTCATCGCGGCGAGGTCGTACCAGATGTGCTCATTGACGAAGTCCCCGGAATGGTCGTGGCCCTCGTGGGCGTCCTCGGCGTGCCCGTCGTGATCCTCGTGCTCCTCCTCGGCGTGCCCATCGTGATCCGCGTGCTCCTCTTCGGAGTGCTCGTCCCCAGCCGCCTCCGATTCCTCGGCATGGGCGTGCGCGTTCTCGCCCTCGATGAGCTGGTAGACCGCGTCCTCCTTGCCCGAGGTCGCGGCCAGCCGGGTGATGAACGGGTCGTAGCCGCCGCCGTTGGCCACGATCACATCCGCGCCGTTCAAGGTGAGACGGTCCTGTGGGGTGGCCTCGTAGGAGTGCGGATCCGCGGCCGCATTGTCCACCAAGGGGGTGACCTCGGCGGTGTCGCCCAGGATCTGCTCAGCCAGGTCCGAATAGACGTCGGTGGAGGTGACCACGCTGATCTGCTCGCCCTCTGCGGCGGGGGCGCCGGTCTCCTCGGTGGAGTCCGCCGGGCCGGTGCATGCGCTGAGCAGCAGGGCGGTTGCGCCGAGCAGGGCGACGGGGGGAAGCAGACGGGGCGCGGGCATGGTCGTACCTTCTTCGTGGGGGATGCTGCGGGGTCACGGGCAGCTGGAACCAGCGTACGGCCAGACATTGTTGAGAACAAATCTCAACTAGACCGGGTGGTCCGCCCGGTCGCTTGACTCAGCTCTGGTCCTGATCGACGACGCGCCGACCTTGGGGCGTGCCCGGGGTGCATCGCATCGTGAATCTCTCCTGCACCCGGCTCCTGCACCCGGCGCGCACCCCCGAGGCCCGTGGCCAGGTGCTCGGTGACCCGAGAGACCCCAGGGCTTACCGCGGGTTCACCAGGATCCGGAGAGCGGCTTGCCCTCGTCATATCCGGCAGCAGACTGCACCCCGGCGACGGCGCGCTGACGGAACTCATGCAGCGAGTCCGCGCCGGCGTAGGTCATCGCGGACCGGACCCCGGCCGTGATCGAGTCCAGCAGGTCCTCCACCCCGGGCTTGGCGGGATCCAGGTACATCTGAGAGGTGGAGATGCCCTCTTCGAAGATCGACTTCCGGGCGCGGGCGAAGGCGCTCTCCGCCGCGGTGCGATTCTGCACCGCACGGGAGGACGCCATCCCGAAGCTCTCCTTATAACGCCGCCCGTCGACGCCGGTGAGCATGTCCCCGGGAGACTCATAGGTTCCGGCGAACCAGGAGCCGACCATCACCTGCGAGGCCCCGGCCGCCAGGGCGAGGGCGATGTCGCGCGGGTAGCGCACTCCCCCGTCGGCCCAGACATGGGCGCCCAGCTCGCGGGCCGCCGCTGCGCATTCGAGCACGGCGGAGAACTGCGGGCGGCCCACCGCGGTCATCATCCGGGTGGTGCACATCGCGCCCGGTCCCACACCGACCTTCGCGATATCGGCGCCGCCCTCGATGAGCTCACGCACGCCATCGGCGGTGACCACGTTGCCGGCCACGATCGGAACACCCAGCCCGGCCGACTCAACTCTCTGGCGCACGGTGCGCAGAGCTTCGAACATCTTCTGCTGGTGCCCGTGGGCGGTGTCGACCACGAGCACGTCGACCCCCGCGCCCAGCAGCGCATCGGTCTTCCCGGCCACGTCGCCGTTGATCCCCACCGCCGCCGCGACCTTGAGTCGAGACTGGGCGTCGAGGTTCGGCCGGTAGAGCGTGGAGCGCAGCGCTCCGCGCGGGGTGAGCACCCCGGCGAGCACGCCGTCCGAGGTGGTCACCGGGGCATAGTCCGCACCGGCAGCATCCATCGCCGTGAAGGCCTGCTCCAGACCCGCGTCGGTGAGCACCTCCTCGGCGGTGAAGCGCAGCGGGGGCATGCGCATCACGGAGGCCACCGAGGAGAATCGATCCACCCCGAGCCCGTCGCTGGCCGTGACCACCCCGGCCAGACGGAGATCCTCATCGACCACACACACGGCGTCGTGGTTGCGCTTGTCCAGCAGGTGCAGCACGTCGAGCATGGAGTCCGTGGGCTGGACCTTCAGAGCGGTCTCCAGCACCGGGTGACAGGACTTGACCCAATCGGTGACCTGACGGATGACCTCGAGCGGGACGTCCTGCGGGAGCACCCCCAGCCCGCCGCGACGCGCCATGGTCTCCACCATGCGACGGCCTGTCACCGCGGTCATGTTCGCCGAGACCACCGGGATGGTGGAGCCGGTCGCATCCTCCGCAGAGAGGTCCACCGCCATCCGGGACTGGGTGTGGGAGCGCGAAGGGACGAGGAACACATCCGAGTAGGTCAGGTCGGTGGTCGGTTCGTTCAGAAATCTCACGGGGATCCGCGCCCTTCATAGTGCTGGTGATGATGCTCACGACCGATTCGACCCGGTCGCGTGCGTGCCCTGCGGGGCCCCTGACACGATACCGTGGCTGGTGGCGGCACGGTGCACAAAGTCACTATGCTTGGACGAGGTGAAGATCCAGGTGCACGAAGCTGTGCAGGATAACTACACAACACAATGGAAGAGGCGTATCCACAGTGCCAGAGCTAACGTCCAGCCGTCTTGCCGAGGAATTCCCGGGGAACGAATGGCTGGTCGCCGACATATACGACAAGTTCAAGGACGATCCGGACTCGGTGGATCGGAAGTGGGCTGAGATCTTCCGCCAGCTCGAGGGTGACGGTGATTCCCGTTCATCCGGCACGTCCTCCGCCCCCGCCCCCTCGGCGAACACTCCCGTGGAGCCCAAGACTCGCTCGGATTCCGGCAAGGATGCCGGGGCCAGCAGCAACGGGGCCGCGAAGAACGGGGCGGGATCCGAGAACAGCCCCGCGAAGTCCCCGGCCAAGCCGAAGGCGGACTCTGCCCCGAGCGCGGAGAACCAGCGTGACTCCGCCACTGAGACCACCCCGGCCACCGCCACCCCCGCCGAGCCGGAGAAGTCGCAGAAGCCCGAGGGTGAGAAGAGCTCCTCCGGGGGGAAGCCGGTGGCCCCGCGGAACCCGACGACGAAGAAGTCCGGCGGCTCCTCCAGCACCCCGATCCCCTCCGAGCCCTCCTCCGCGAAGTCCGACTCCTCGAAGAAGGAGGAGAAGGAGGACAAGGTGATGCCGCTGAAGGGCATCTCCAAGGCCATCGCGGCCAACATGGACGCCTCGCTGACCGTTCCCACCGCCACCACGGTGCGCGCCGTGCCGGCGAAGCTGCTGATCGACAACCGCACGGTGATCAACAACCACCTCAAGCGGACCCGCGGCGGCAAGGTCTCCTTCACCCACGTGATCGGCTATGCCCTGCTCAAGGCGCTGCGCCAGCACCCGGCGATGAACGTCACCTACGACGTCCAGGACAACAAGCCGGTGGCAGTGCACCCGGCACATGTGAACTTCGGGCTGGCCATCGACATGCCCCGCCCGGACGGCACCCGCGCTCTGGTGGTGCCGAACATGAAGGCCGCCGAGGAGATGAACTTCACCGAGTTCTGGGCCGCCTACGACGACGTCGTCAAGCGCGCCCGGGACAATAAGCTCACCCCCGGTGACTACGCCGGGACCACGGTCTCACTGACCAACCCCGGCGGCATCGGCACCGTGCACTCGGTGCCCCGGCTCTCCAAGGGCCAGGCCGTGATCGTCGGTGTCGGCGCGCTCGAGTACCCCGCCGAGTTCCAGGGCGCCTCGGAGAAGACGCTGAACAACCTGGCGGTCTCCAAGGTCATCACCCTGACCTCCACCTATGATCACCGGGTGATCCAGGGGGCCGGGTCAGGAGAGTTCCTCAAGACCATCCACGAGTACCTGCTCGGGAAGAACGGGTTCTACGAGGAGATCTTCGAGGCGCTGCGGATCCCCTACGAACCCATCCAGTGGTCCGCCGACATCCAGGTCAATCCTGAGGATCAGATCAACAAGGTCGCCCGGATCCAGCAGCTGATCCACTCCTACCGGGTCCGCGGTCACCTGATGGCCTCGGTGGATCCGCTGGAGTACCAGATGCGCAGCCACCCGGACCTGGACATCGAGTCCCACGGGCTGACCCTGTGGGACCTGGACCGGGAGTGGCCCACCGGGGGCTTCGGCGGCAAGTCGATGCTGCCGCTGCGCAACATCCTCGGGGTGCTGCGCGACACCTACTGCCGCAGCACCGGTGTGGAGTACATGCACATCCAGTCCCCCGAGGAGCGGCAGTGGTTCCAGGACGAGATCGAGCACCCCTACGAGAAGCCCAACCGGGACGAGCAGTTCCGGATCCTGGGACGACTCAACGCCGCTGAGGCGTTCGAGACCTTCCTGCAGACCAAGTTCGTGGGGCAGAAGCGGTTCTCCCTCGAAGGCGGAGAGTCGCTGATCCCGCTGCTGGACACGATCCTCTCCGAGGCGGCGGACGAGGGCCTCGACGAGGTCGCGATCGGCATGGCGCACCGTGGTCGCATCAACGTGCTGACCAACATCGCCGGCAAGACCCACGCCCAGGTGTTCCGTGAGTTCGAAGGCCGCGAGGCCGGGACCGGCTCGGGAGATGTGAAGTACCACCTGGGCACCCGTGGCTCCTTCACCTCCGACCGCGGCAACTCGACCAGCGTCTACCTCGCCGCGAACCCGTCCCACCTGGAGGCGGTGAACCCCGTCCTGGAGGGCGTGGTGCGCGCCATGCAGGACCGGATCAACCAGGGAGCGGACTCGCTGAACTCGTTCTCCGTGATGCCGCTGCTGGTCCACGGCGACGCGGCCTTCGCCGGCCAGGGCGTCGTGGCGGAGACGCTGAACATGTCTCAGCTGCGCGGCTACCGCACCGGCGGCACCGTGCACGTGGTCGTGAACAACCAGGTCGGCTTCACCACCGCACCCTCGGCTGCGCGCTCGATGACCTACTCCACGGACATGGCCAAGGCCATCCAGGCGCCGATCTTCCACGTCAACGCCGATGACCCGGAATCCGTGGCGCGCGTGGCGCAGCTTTCCTTCCGCTACCGCCAGCGGTTCAACAAGGACGTCGTGATCGATCTGGTCTGCTACCGCCGGCGCGGGCACAACGAGGGTGACGATCCCTCGATGACCCAGCCCAAGATGTACAACCTGGTGGAGGCCAAGCGCACCACGCGTCGGCTCTACACCGAAGCGCTGGTCGGACGTGGTGACATCACCCAGGAAGAGGCCGACCAGGCGCTGCGCGACTTCCGGCAGCGGCTGGAGCGGGTCTTCACCGAGACCCACGCCGCCCAGACCCAGCCGGTCTCCACGGCTGATCCCGAAGCCTCCGGCACCCGGGGGATGGCGCCGACCGCCTCTGAGGATGAGACCAGCACTCCGGAGCGCGAAGGCACCGACACCAAGATCAGCGAGGACGCGCTCGCGCACATCGGTGAGGTGCACACCAACATCCCGGAGAGCTTCACCCCGCACCCGAAGCTGAAGTCCCTGCTGGAGAAGCGGGCCAAGATGGCCCGTGAAGGCGGCATCGACTGGGGCTTCGCGGAGATCGCGGCGTTCGGCTCGCTGCTCATGGAGGGCACCGAGGTCCGCCTGGCCGGTCAGGACTCGCGCCGCGGCACCTTCGTGCAGCGCCACGCGGTCTTCCACGACCGGGTCAACGGTGATGAGTGGTACCCGCTGAAGAACCTGACCGAGGATCAGGCCCGGTTCTTCATCTACGACTCGCTGCTCTCCGAGTACGGGGCACTGGGCTTCGAGTACGGCTATTCGGTGGAGAACCCGAACGCGCTGGTGCTCTGGGAGGCCCAGTTCGGCGACTTCGTCAACGGTGCCCAGATCATCATCGACGAGTTCATCGCGACGGCTGAGCAGAAGTGGGGACAGAAGTCCTCCGTGGTGATGCTGCTCCCGCACGGATATGAAGGTCAGGGACCGGATCATTCCTCAGGCCGCCCGGAACGGTTCCTCCAGCTCTGCGCCGAGGACAACATGACCGTGGTCCTGCCCTCCTCGGGTGCCAACTACTTCCACCTGCTCCGGCGCCAGGCGGTGGCCCGGCCGCGGCGTCCGCTGATCGTCTTCTCCCCGAAGCAGCTGCTGCGGCTGAAGGCGGCGGCGAACTCGGTGGAGGACTTCACCACCGGCACCTTCCAGGAGGTGATCCCGGATCGCGAGGTGGACGCCGCGAAGGTCAAGCGCGTGCTGATCGTCTCGGGCCGGCTCTACTACGACCTGATCGCCACTCGGAACAAGCACAAGGACGAGACCACCGCGATCGTCCGGCTCGAGCAGCTCTATCCGATGCCGGTCGAGGAGCTGCAGGCCGAGCTGGACCGATACTCCTCGGCTGAGGAGGTCGTCTACGCGCAGGACGAGCCGATCAACCAGGGACCCTGGCCGTTCCTGGGCATGAACCTGCGTCCGCTGCTGAAGCAGGAGCTGAAGCTGGTCTCCCGCGCTGAGTCTGCCGCCACCTCCGTGGGGCAGGCCAAGCGTCACGCCAAGGAGCTGGAAGGCCTGCTGAGCAAGGCCTTCCCGCACCTGGACCTGTGACCTGATGGAACAGTCCACTCAGGATCTCAGAGCCGCAGCCTCCGGTCACCGGCGCCACGTGCGCATCGTCGCCCTGGGCGACGAGCTGCTCAGCGGCGTCGGTGACCCCCGCGCCCTGGGGTGGTTCGGTCGGGTCATCTCCAAGACCCCGATCGAGGGAATCACCCTGGAGCACTACGCCCTCGCCATGCCCGGCGAGGGCACCGAGGCGCTCTCGGAGCGCTGGCAGGACGAGGCGGTAGCCCGCTTCTCCGCGGTGACCGCCGACGGCGGGACACCGGAGCGCCATCTGGTCGTCGCACTGAACGACACGGACCTCTACAGCGCCACCTCCTCCGCCAGGTCCCGGCTGAACCTGGCCAACATCCTGGACCGAGCCTCACAGGAGGGCATCCGCTGCCTGGTGCTGGGCCCGGTCCCGACCCTGGATGCCGAGCGCAACCAGCGGATCTCCGAGCTCAACGCCGCCTACCGGGACGTGGCCTCGCGCCGGTCCCATGTCTATGTGGACGCCTATGCCCCGCTGGTCGGCCATGAGCAGTGGCGCAGTGACCTCGCGGCGAACGGTGGACTCCCCGGCCAGGCCGGCTACGGCCTGCTCGCCTGGCTGGTGCTGCACCGCGGCTGGTATCCGTGGTTAGGGCTCCAGGAGCCGGTGGCCTAGAATTATCCCAGCCGACGAAAGGAGTTCATCATGAGCAAGCGTGGACGCAAGCGCAGCGCTCGTCGCAAGAAGAACGCCAACCACGGCAAGCGCCCCAACTCCTGATTTCAGTGGTGCACGGGTCTTGCTGCGGCTGACGTGATTCTCCCGGCAGCGCAGAAGACAGAACCCCCTGCAGAGATGCTCTGCAGGGGGTTCTCTCGTCTCGGACCAGGTATGGGCGGTGCAGGGTTCAGCCCGGCTGAAGCCCAGCATTCGCCGGGCTGATCAGCCCGGGGACTCAGCGGGCGGCGTCGTCCTGCTGGTGTCCGGCCTCGATGCGGATCTGGCTGATCCGCTCCAGAATGGTGACCTTCAGCGTCTCCGGGGCGCGCTCCGCGCAGGAGCGGCGGACCACGGTGCGGATGATGCACTCGAGGTCGTAGTCATTCGCGCACTCCGGGCAGGCATGCAGGTGGGCTTCAACCTCACCGATGTCTTCCCGGCTCAGCGCGCCATCGGCGTACTCATAGATGCGTTCCATGCGGGTCTGCTGCTCGGTGCAGTCCCCGTCCTTGCAATTCTCGTCGAGCCATTTCCCGGGGCGGACCTCGGTGGCCTGAGTGGGGTCTTGGTCGTTCATGGTTTGGCCTCCTGCTTCTTGAAGCCACGTTCACGGGCATAGTCACTGAGAAGTTCGCGCAGCAGCTTCCTGCCGCGGTGCAGTCGAGACATCACCGTGCCGATGGGAATGTTCATGATCTCGGCGACCTCTTTATAGGCGAATCCCTCGACATCGGAGAAGTAGACCGCGAGCCGGAACTCCTCGGGGATCTGCTGCAGCGCGCTCTTGACGTCGGAGTCCGGGAGGTGATCCAGCGCCTCTGCCTCGGCCGAGCGCAGCCCGGAGGAGGTGTGCTCCGCGGCCTGAGCCATCTGCCAGTCCTCCACGGTGTCCGTGTTGGCCTGCAGCGGCTGGCGCTGCTTCTTCCGGTAGATGTTGATATAGGTGTTGGTCAGGATCCGATAGAGCCAAGCCTTGAGGTTCGTTCCCGGCTTGTACTGGTGGAACGCCGAGTACGCCTTGGTATAGGCCTCCTGAACCAGGTCCTCGGCGTCCTGCGGGTTGCGCGTCATCCGCATGGCAGCTGAATAGAGCTGGTCCACGTATTGCAGCGCCTCGCTCTCGAAACGCACGCGACGCTGCTGTTCGGTCTCTTCGGCGACGACGACGCTGCTGGGATCTGCATCTGGGCCGGTGGCTGCGGGCTTTTCCATCACCTCTGAGTCTACTCGCACAGCGCACACCTGCCGTCGGAGGTCGCGCGTGCTGTCACGGACGCGCCTCGGGGTCAGAGTCGGTGTGGTCATACCGGGCACAACGACGACGCCGCGCTCCGCATTCCTGTCCAGACGCCAGTCTGGTGGGACGACCTCGAGGAAGGCGCCACAGCCGCGCCCGGGGTGCGTTCTGATCCCCGGGATCCGGGTGCTGATTCCCGTGACAGCCCCGATTGGGTAGATTGGACCTTGAACGATGCCTCAGCGCCACACTCCTACAGGAGGACACTATGTCTCTGCTTCGTAAATTCGCCCGCCCACTGCTGGGCGCAAGCTTCATCGCCGGCGGTGTCGACCGTCTGCGCAACACCGATGAGGCCTCGGCGAGGATCGAGTCCACCCTCGAGGAGATCGGCTCACTTCTCCCCCAGGCCGAGCCGCTGGTGTCCAACGCCAAGCTCACCACCCAGGTCCTGGGCGGGGTCGAGGTCGTCGCCGGCGTCGCACTGGCCGTCGGCCGGTTCCCCCGCGCCTCGGCGCTGATGCTGGCGGGGGTGCACAAGTTCAACAGCTACGCCGAGTACCGCAACGCTGAGATCGAGAACGACTCCGACGTCACGGCTCAGCGCAAGACGCTGCTGAAGAACGCCTCGATCCTGGGCGGTCTGACCCTGGCCCTGGTGGACCTCGACGGCAAGCCCTCGCTGTCCTGGCGCGCCGAGCACCTGGCGAAGACCACCCGGAAGAAGGGCGCCAAGTTCGGCGACAAGACCTTCAAGTGGGCCGATGATCTCGGCAGCGATGCGACCAAGAAGGTCCGCAACTTCGAGAAGAACGCCAAGAAGAACTTCCAGCGCGCCGAGAAGGACGCTCTGAAGGCCATCAGCGACGCCTCCAAGGGTGCCAAGAAGAAGACACAGGCCACCAAGAAGAAGGTCGGAGCCTAGAGCCCCACGACGTGAGCACTACATCTACACCTGCTGCACAGATGCCCCCGCAGCCGTGGCCCGCGCCACGCGCGGGGGCATCTCTGCGCGCAGAGGTCACCGTCCCAGGATCGAAGTCTCTGACCAACCGGTATCTGCTGCTCGCGGCGCTGGCCGACGCGCCGTCGGTGGTGATCAATCCGCTGCGCTCCCGCGACTCCCGACTGATGCTCGACGCGCTCACAGCACTCGGCAGCACCGTCGAGCACCTTCCGGACTGGGAGGGCTCCGGGGTCCCCGCCGTGCGGATCTCCCCGCTCCCCGGACTGCCCGAGAGTCCCGGCGGCCCTGAGGACCTCGCTGCCGCTGACGGCACACAGCAGGCGGCTCGGCCCCCGCACCGCTCGGCTGATGAGCTCGCAGCAGAGACCGCAGCCGCCCCGGAGTCCCCCGAGGAGCTGCACATCGACTGCGGACTCGCCGGAACCGTGATGCGTTTCCTGCCCGCAGTCGCCGCGCTGACCGGGCGAGCAGTTCATTTCGACGGCGACCCTGAGGCGCGGCTGCGCCCGATGGGAGCCGTCCAGCATGGCCTGCGCCAGCTCGGGGTACAGATCACCGGAGCAGGTGCACCGGCCCCGGGAGGTGAAGGCCACCTGCCCTTCACCGTGCACGCACCACAGGGCCTGCACGGCGATGAGATCACCGTCGACGCCTCAGCCTCCTCCCAGTTCATCTCCGGGTTGCTGCTCACCGCCGCGCGGATGCCGCGCGGACTCACGCTGCGCCACGTCGGGGACGCCGTGCCGTCCCTGGAACACGTGGAGATGACCTCCCAGGTGCTCGCCGAACTTGGAGTCCAGGTCAGCAGCCCCGCACTGCACACCTGGCGGGTGGAGCCCGGCCCGATCCCCGGCTTCACGGTGCGTGTGGAGCCTGACCTCTCCAACGCCGGACCGTTCCTCTGCGCGGCGGCCGTGACCGGCGGCGAGGTGACCATGCGCGGCTGGCCCCTGACCTCCACCCAGATCGGACGCCGCTGGACCGAGCTGCTTCCAGCCTTCGGCGCCGAGGTCCAGCACCAGCCCGAGACCTCGACCACGGCGACCCTGCAGGTGCGCGGCACCGGGCTGCGCAGTCCAGGCAGCGTCGACGGCACCGCCGAGCTCACGCCGACTGTGGCCGCACTCGCCGCGCTGTGCCCGGAGCCCACCGTGTTCACCTCGGTGGGGCACCTGCGCGGCCACGAGACCGACCGGATCGCCGCCCTGGTCACCGAGATCCGTCGCCTGGGCGGCTCCGCGGAGGAGACCGAGGACGGCTTCAAGATCACCGCACCGGTGACCCACGGCGGTCTGGTGCACAGCTACGCCGATCACCGGATGGCGACCTTCGGCGCCGTGCTGGGACTGGCCATCGACGACGTCGAGGTCGAAGACATCGCCTGCACGGCCAAGACCATGCCCGACTTCCCGCAGCTCTGGACGGCGATGATCGCGCTCGAGCATGAGACGCAGGACGGCGCAGAGCCCGGACCCGGGGACGCACCGCTGCCGGAACGTCGCACCGAGTCGGGACGGCGCCGATGAGCCGCTGGGCGGACTGGGACGAGTCACATGTACGGGTGCGCCCGAACAAGAAGGGCTCGCGTCCCCGGACGAAGGAGTCCCCCGACTACGCCGACGCCGAGCTGGGCCGGGTGGTCACGGTGGACCGCGGCCGGTACACCGTGCGTCTGGAGGATTCCGACGGCGCCGAGCGGATCGTCTCGGCAGTGCGTGCCCGCGCGATGCGCCGCACCCCGGTGGTCCCGGGTGACATCGTCGGCCTTGTCGGTGACACCAGCGGGGACGACGGCTCGCTGGCACGGCTGATCCGGATCGAGGAGCGCTCCACACTGCTGCGCCGCAGCGCCGAGGACACCGACGACGCGGAGCGGGTGATCGTCGCCAACGCAGATCAGCTGCTGATCGTCGTGGCGGCCGCCGATCCGGCCCCGCGCACCGGATTCATCGACCGTGCCCTGGTCGCGGCCTACGACGCAGGGATCACCCCGATCCTCCTGGTCACCAAGGCCGACCTGGTCGAGGACGCGACAGACCCGGCCGGACTGGTCAGCCACTACGCCGAGCTGGATCTGCAGACCGTGATCTCCCAGCAGGCCGCAGGTGCGGCCTCGGCGTCACCGAGCTTGGACGCGGCCGCGGTCACTGCGCTGCGCAGCGCGCTCACCGAACGCGTCACCGCGATGATCGGCCACTCCGGTGTGGGGAAGTCCACCATGGTCAACGCGCTCACCGGCGCGGACCGGGCCACCAGCGGGGTCAACGCGGTCACCGGGCGGGGCCGGCACACCTCATCCTCCGCCGTGGCGCTGAACCTGGAGCCTGCGGAGTCCCTGAGCGCCCGGGCGGCCCGGAACTCCTGGGTGATCGACACCCCGGGGGTGCGCACCTTCGGTCTGGCCCACGTCGCCCCCGACGATGTGCTCGGCGCCTTCTCCGATCTGGTCGAGGGCTCCACCCAGTGCGAACCCGGGTGTGCCCACATCTCCCCGGAGGGCGGCTGCGCCCTGGACGCGTGGGTGGCCGATGGCCACGCCGGTGACCACGGCGCCGCCCGGCTGGCCTCGCTGCGCGGGCTGATCAGTTCGATGGCGGGCACCGAAGAGGTCCCCTCGGAGAAGCGCCTCGGCGCGTAAGGCCGTGAATGCGGTGGGTCTCGCCCGGTGATTGCTAGCGTGGCGCTATGAGCCTTAGCACCAGCGCCTATACCGATGACCTGCGCCTGGCGCATATGATCGCCGACTCCGTGGATGCGAAGACGATGTCCTACTTCTCCTCCATGGACTTCGAGGTCGAGACCAAGCCCGACCTCACCCCGGTCACCGAGGCGGATCGTCAGGCCGAGGAGCTCATCCGCGGCCAGCTCGGCCGGGCACGCGGCCGCGACGCGATCCTGGGTGAGGAGTTCGGCTCCACCGGGTCGGGTCCGCGCCAGTGGATCATCGACCCGATCGATGGGACCAAGAACTTCATCCGCGGCGTGCCCGCCTGGGCCACACTGATCGCCCTGGTCGACGACGGAGAGCCGGTGATCGGGCTGGTGAGTGCACCAGCGCTGGGCCGGCGCTGGTGGGCGGCCAAGGACGGCGGAGCCTATACCGGGAAGTCCCTGGCCGCGGCCAAGCGGCTCCAGGTCTCCAAGGTCAGCCGGCTCGAGGATGCTTTCTTCTCCTACTCCTCGCTGGCCGGATGGCGGAAGCTCGGCCGAAGCCAGAACTTCCTCGAGCTCACCGAGACGGTCTGGCGCACCCGCGCCTTCGGGGACTTCTGGTCCTACTGCATGGTCGCCGAGGGTCAGGTGGACATGGCGGCTGAACCCGAGCTGAACCTGCATGACATGGCGGCGCTGGTGCCGATCATCCGCGAGGCCGGGGGCATCTTCACCTCGCTCGACGGGGAACCCGGCTGCACCGGAAGCAACGGGCTGGCCACCAACGGGCTGCTCCACGACGCCGCACTGGGTGCACTGGCCGCAGACCGGCCCGCCCCGTTCTGAGCCTGCCTGTTCGGAGCCGCCCCAGTTCTGAGCCCCGGCGGGTCTGAGCGCCGCCCCGTCCTGAGCTCCTCCCACCTTCGCTTGCAGTTTTAGGTGTGCCTAAATCATACTATGGGCATGCATCGCCGTAGGATTCCCTTCCTCGCCGCCGGGCTCGCCTGCGCCCTCGGCCTGAGCGGATGTGCCGCTGCAGGCCCCGACTCTGCGGATGCTCCCGGGGAGTCGCAGCTGCCGGTGGTGTTGACCAGCTTCTCGGTATTGGCGGATATGACCCGCGCAGTGGGCGGGGAGCTGGTGGACACCCGCTCGATCACCCCGCCCGGGGTGGAGATCCACGAGTACTCCCCCACCCCCGGGGACCTCCGCGATGCCGCCGCAGCAGACCTGATCTTCTTCAACGGACTCGGCCTGGAGGCCTGGTACGAGCAGTTCCTCAGCCACTCTGAGGTCGAGGTGGTGCTGCTCTCGGACTCGGTCGAGACCCTGCCGGTGACACGCCTTCCCGGGGACTCCCCCGGCGGAGACGTCGAAGCAGAGACGCTTGAGGGCGATGCGAGCGCCGAGCTGCCGATCAACCCGCATGCCTGGATGTCACCGGCCCAGGCCATGGTGTACGTGGAGAACATCGAAGTCGCCCTGACTCGGCTCGCACCAGAACATGCCGAGGAGTTCTCCGCCAACGCCACCGCGTACCGGGAGGAGATCCAGGCCATCTGGGACCGGGCCGAGGAGCAGCTGGAGTCGCTGCCAGAGGACACTGACGTGCACCTGGTGACCTGTGAGGGCGCCTTCAGCTACCTGGCGGAGGATCTGGACCTCGGCGAGCACTACCTGTGGCCGCTGAACGCCGAGGATGAGGGCAGCCCGCAACAGGTCCAGGCGCAGATCCGTTACGTCGAGGAGCACCAGGTGCCCACGATCTTCTGCGAGTCCACCGTCAACGACTCCGCGCAGCGCCAGGTGGCCGAGACCACCGGGGCCACCTTGAGCGAACCTCTTCATGTGGACTCGATCACCGAGGCCGACGGCCCGGCGCCGAGCTACCTCGAGCTCTTGGAACACGACCTGGACCTGATCCTAGAAGGAGCCCGACCGTGAGCACCTCCGTGCACTCAGAGACGAACCCAAAGCGCAGCGCCGACCGTCCGGAAGCAGCGCGCGCCGCCGTCGTCGTCGACCGGCTCAGCGCCGGATATCCCGGCGTCCGGGCCCTGGAAGAGGTCAGCCTCACCGTGGCGCCGAGCAGCATCTGTGCCCTGCTGGGCGCCAACGGCTCGGGGAAGTCCACGCTGTTCCGGGCGCTGCTGGGACTGCACCGGCCCACCTCTGGGGGCGTGCGGCTCTTCGGGCTGGACCCGGCCAGGGCCCGACGTCGCAACCAGGTCAGCTATGTGCCGCAGCATGAGCAGGTCGACACGAGCTTCCCGGTCAGCGTGGAGCAGGTGGTCATGATGGGACGCTACGGGCATATGGGCCTCACCCGTCGGCCGCGGCCGAGCGACCGGCATGCGTGTGATCAGGCCTTGGAAGAGGTGGGGCTGAGCCAGCTGCGCCGGCGCGGGATCGGTGAGCTCTCCGGAGGGCAGCGCAAGCGGGCCTTCTTGGCGCGGGCGATCGCCCAGCAGGCACCCCTGATGCTGCTGGATGAGCCCTTCGCCGGTGTGGACCGGGGCTCCGAGGAGCTGATCATCAAGGTGCTCAAGTCGCTGCGAGACACGGCCGGGACCACGGTGCTGGTCTCCACCCACCATCTGGCCGGGGTCGAGGACCTCGCCGATGAGGTGGTGCTGCTGCATCAGCGGGTGCTCGCCTCCGGCAGTCCCGCCGAGGTGCTCACCGAGGATCAGCTGGGCCGCAGCTTCGGCGCCGTGCTGCGGGAGACCCCCTGATGTGGGAGCTGCTCGTCCAGCCGATGGAGTTTCCCTTCATGCAGCATGCCCTGGCGGCTGCGGTCATCTCTTCGGTGGTCTGCGCGATGCTCTCCTGCTGGCTGGTGCTCATGGGGTGGTCGCTGATGGGCGAAGCAGTGGCGCACTCGATCCTGCCGGGGATCGTGCTGGCGCACATCTTCGGAGTGCCCATGGCACTGGGGGCCTTCGTGTTCGGGATGCTCGCGGTGCTGCTCATCGGGGGGATCAGCGGGGGGTCCACGCTGAAGCACGACACCTCCATCGGAGTGGTGTTCACCTCGCTCTTCGCGCTGGGGCTGGTCCTGGTCTCCCGGACCCCGAGCGAGACGCATCTGACCCACATCCTCTTCGGCAATGTGCTGGGCATCTCGCAGCAGGACCTGCTGCAGACCGCCGGCCTGGGTCTCGCCACGGTTGCGTTGCTGCTGACCCTTCGGCACAGTTTCGTGCTGCTGGCCTTCGACAAGGTCCACGCGCACACCATCGGGCTCTCCACCGGGGCACTCTCGGTCCTGCTGCTGGCTCTGCTCGCCCTGACCACGGTGACCTCGCTGCAGACCCTGGGAATCCTGCTGGTGGTCGCTATGCTGGTGGTGCCGGGCGCCACCGCGCTGCTGCTGTGCCGCCGCTTCGGTCCGATGCTCGCAGTGGCCGCGTCCAGCGCGGCCGCGTCGGCGGTGATCGGTGTCTACGCGAGCTATTGGCTGGACATCTCCACAGGCGGCTCGATCGTGCTGGCACAGTCGGGTCAGTTCGCACTCGCCTATCTCTTCGCTCCGGTGAAGGGGATGGTCCCGCGGCTGCGGCGGCGCAGACAGCGCCCCACCTCCGAGCATGGAGAGCCCGCCCGTCCGATCCACAAGCTCCTCGATGTGAAGGACCCCGCCTAGATGACTCCCCGCACCTCAGCACAGGGCCGCTCCACCGCGATCGACGCCGCCACCACCTCGGTGGAGGACTACGCGAAGACGATCTACGGCCTCTCCGAGTGGGATGGCGCCTCGGTGACCGCCTCGGCGCTGGCCAAGACGCTGGGCGTCTCGAACCCGTCGGTCTCCTTGATGGTGCGCAAGATGGCAGACCTCGGACTGGTGGAGCACCGCCCCTATGCCCCTATCGCGCTGACCAGCGCCGGGCGCGAGCTCGCGCTGGCCATGGTCCGGCGGCATCGACTGATCGAGACCTGGTTGGTGCGCGAGCTCGGATACGACTGGGGTGAGGTCCATGATGAGGCCGAACGCCTGGAGCACGCGGTCTCGGAGACCTTCGTGGACCGTCTCGATGTGCGGCTGGGACAGCCGCGGGTGGACCCGCACGGCGATCCGATCCCGGGTCCCGATCTGCAGCTGCACTACCCCGAGACCCTGCTGCTGTGCCGCGTCCAGGCCATGGCCCAGGTCCGGTTGGAACAGGTCGACGACGCCGTGCCCGATGCGCTCTCCGCACTCGACGCCCACCGGGTTCCCATCGGTGCGCAGGTCACGGTGCAGGCCACCGAGGGCGGCGCCGTCGTGCTGACCCCGGCCGGGACCACCGCCCTGGCGGCCGGTGCCACCGCGAACTCCGCGATGAGCTCTTCGACGGCGCCGGCACCCAGCAGCATCCGGCTGACTCATGAGGTGGCCCACGCCATGCGCGTGAGCGTCATCCGCTGAGCACAGGTCCCGCGACGTATCCTGGCATGGTGTCTTCCTCCGCCTCCACTGCCGCTCACCGGCGGCCGCGCCCCAAACGGCCGGCCACCTCGCTGACGGTGCTGGTCCTGCTGGTCGCCCTTGCCGGTGCAGGCGGGGCGCTGCTGCGTCTGGTCGTCGGGGAGCTGATCCCGGAGCAGGGGATGAAGTTCCCCTGGACCACCCTGGCGATCAACCTCAGCGGCTCAGGGCTGCTGGGGCTGCTGATCGGGGCTGCCCGGGCCCGACCGAGCACACCAGACTGGGTGGTGCCCACCTTCGGCACGGGTCTGCTGGCCTCCTACACGACCTTCTCTGCGGTGATCCTGGCGGTGATGCCCTCGATGCCGGGGGCGGCCTACGACGGGCTCCGCGTGGTGACCTATGTGAGCCCCGGGGCCATGGAGATGCTCACCTACCTCTTCATCAGCGTCCTGGGCAGCACCGCCGCGGCTGCGGCGGGATTGACCATCAGCCGGGCGTTGTTCGGTCAGCTCGGCGCCGAATCCGCCGATCTCGGTGTGAGCAGCGAGGGCCCCCATGGATCCTGAGATGAGCCTGCGCGTGGTCCTGGGTGTCGCCGCGGGCGGCGCCGTCGGGGCGGTGCTGCGCTTCCTGCTCGACCGCTACCTGCGCGCCGGGATCCTGCTGGCCAACGTGCTGGGCTGCCTGGTCCTGGGATACCTCTTCGGGGAACTGACCTGGCTCGCCGAGAACGGCGGAGCGCCCGGCGGCGCAGTGCTCACGGCGCTGCTCTCCGAGACCGGCTCCACGGTCCTGGCGATCGGGACCCTCGGCGCGCTGAGCACCTTCGCCACGGTCTCGGTCCGGGTGGCACAGACCTGGATGGCTGGCCGGCAGCTGCGCGCAGCGGGGATCTGGGTCGCGCACGTGGGTCTGGGCTTCGCGGCCGCGGCAGCAGGCATTGCACTGTCCCGAATCTCGGGTCTATACTGAAAAGTCCGCTCGCGAGCTGGTGGTGAGTGGGAAGAGCCCTGCGGGACTCGTTGATAACAACATAAGGGGACGATCGGTTTCGACGATCTGAGTTGATCATGGTGAAGCGGGTCGAGGATGCAGAGTGACCTCGTAAATACTTCTCTGCAAAACAATAAGTGCCGAAACTAAGCGCACTGACTTCGCCCTCGCTGCCTAAGCAGCGACGCGAGTCTGTCAGCCTGGGTCTGCTATCGACCCAGATCCTGGCATCAGCTAGATAGCCACTGGTTCCAACTCCTCGTCGTGGGGAGTTGGGTCGACAATTCACACGACTGGGCCCGTCAGCCGCTTGTCTGCGTGACGGCTGGGGCCGAGAAAATCTATCAGCAGACTGCACCCGGAGAAGCCCATGTGAATCCAGATCGGACGCGGGTTCGATTCCCGCCGTCTCCACTTCTCAGCCCGAGCAGGCCCAGCCTGCTCGGGCTCTTTCGTGCCTGGCGTCGCTGAGGCGGGCCGGCATCCTGGTGCCCGTCGCCGCGGTGGGCTGGCGCCCCGGGTGCCCCGGCGTCCCGGTGTGCTGGGGTCCCGGCGTCGCCGTGTGCTGGTGCCCCGGTGTGCGCGTGTTCCCGTGGGGCTCAGAAGTCCCGGGCAGCGTCCGGCATCGAGCCGCCCACTCTGATCAGGTGGGTTCGCCGGATCAGCCGGATGGCGGGGCGCACCATGAGCAGCACACTGCCGAGAAGGAACAGCCACGTGCCTGCGGTCATCGTGGACTCGCTGAAGAAGAAGACGCTGCCCACGGTGAAGGCCAGTGCGATCAGGAAGTCGTTGACGATGCTGAGCGTCTCGTAGCGGCGTCGGATCACCAGTTCCTCGTGCCCCAGGTGCAGGACCAGATCAGGATCAGTCATAGGCCCAGGGTAGCCGCGCGCGCCAGGTGCCGGGCAGACCTGATTCCGCGCTGAATCTTCGATACGGCAGGGCTAGTCGGCGTAGTATCCGCAGGGTCCCTGATTCTTCTTTGAAGGAGCCCGATGAGCACCCCCTTCTACCGCCCGCTCTCCCCCACCTGCGGCCTGCGCGTCTCTCCACTCGCGCTGGGCACGCTCCCCTTCGGCGGCGCCAACGGCATGAGCCATATGGGCAACCTCGGCCCCGACGACGCCGCGGTCCTGCTGGATCGCTCCCTCGAGGCCGGGGTCAATCTCCTGGACACGGCGAACCTCTATTCTCTCGGCGTGGCCGAGGAGGTGCTGGGTGAGACCCTGGCGCGCAGCGGCCGCTACGACCAGTTCCTGGTCACCTCCAAGGCCCGAATGGTGATCGGAGACGGACCCAACGACGGAGGCGCCTCCCGTTGGCATCTGCTCCAGGAGGTGGAGAGCTCACTGCGTCGTCTCCGACGGGATCACCTCGACCTGTTCTACCTCCACCACTGGGACGGTGAGACACCTCTGGAGGAGACGCTGCAGACCATGGACGGGCTGGTCCGCGCGGGCAAGATCCGGTATTACGGAGTGTCGAACTACACTGCCTGGCAGCTGATGAAGGCCTTGAAGGTCTGTGAGGTCAACGGGTTCATCAAGCCTGTGATCCAGCAGATCCACTACTCGCCGCTCTCTCGAGAGGCGGAGTACGAGATGATTCCCGCCGGGATCGATCAGGGCATCGGCACCCAGGCGTGGAGTCCGCTGGGCATGGGGCTGCTCACCGGCAAGTTCCGCCGCGACCGCCGCCCCGAGTCGGGTGCGCGGATGGTCGACGGTGACGGCTCTGAGCTCCGGGTCGCGGACTGGGAGAAGCTCTACCGCGTGGTCGACGTCCTCGATGAGGTCGCCCAGCGCAGGAACGCCACCATTCCGCAGGTGGTGCTCGCCTGGCTGCTGACCCGCCCGGGAGTCACCAACCTTGCCGTGGGAGCACGCACCCTGGAGCAGTACGAGGATCTGCTGGGCAGCCTCGAGGTCGATCTGGATGAGCAGGACCGCCGAGCGATCGACGACGCCGGCCGTCCGGCGCTGGCCTACCCGTTCTGGCACCAGGCGGACATGGCCAGCGAGCGGATGAGCCCGGCAGATGAGTCGATCATGGCCACCACGAAGCGTGAACTCGCTGAGACGATCGGCGAGTAGTCAGCTGACGTCCAGCTCCTGCGGACAGGATCCAAGGGTGCCCTGACTAGTGTGGACTCCAGAGATCTCAACAGAGAGGCAGCAGATGACGACGAATGAGAACAATCCTGCAGACGATCAGCCGCAGGCCGAGGGGCACGGCGCGGCCGGCACAGACGATGCTGCGCCGCTGGAGACTCCCCCGCACCAGCGCGGTGGCGGGAACCAGGACGCCCACGGTGAGCACCACCGCGACGAGGCGGCCCGGAATCCGGGACTGGATCCTGAACCGACTGAGACTCCGGGATTGGAGGACGGCGGCAGCGTGAAACCAGGTGACACCCCGCCGGATTCGAACTCGGCCACTGCCTCCCCCAAGCAGGACGCACCGACAAAACCGCCGAAGTCGAATCTGGTGATGACGGGGGTCATCATTGCGATCGTCGTGGTGGTGCTGCTGATCTTCGTGGGCTACATCGCGGGGCTGCTCGACTGAGACGGCCGTTGATCCACGGGAGTGTCAGGACGACCGCAGGTTTCGGTAGCGCATTGCGCGCTGGGCCTCGCGGTTGTCCTGTTTCTCTCGGAGGGTCTGCCGCTTGTCGAATTCGCGCTTGCCGCGCGCGATGCCGATCTCGACCTTGGCCCGGCCATCCTTGAAGTAGAGCGAGAGCGGCACGATGGTCAGGCCCGGATCCTCGATCTGGCGCGAGATCTTCACGAGCTCCTTGTGATGGAGCAGCAGTTTGCGCTTGCGCCGCGCTGAGTGGTTGGTCCAGGTGCCGTTGAGGTATTCCGGGATGTTGACCTGTTCCAGCCAGAGCTCCCCGCCGCTGGAGAACCCGGCGAACCCATCGGTGAGGTTGGCTGTGCCTTCGCGCAGCGACTTCACCTCGGTGCCGCTGAGCACCATTCCGGCCTCGTACTTGTCGAGGATCTCGTAATCGTGTCGCGCACGGCGGTTCGTGGCCACGATGCTGTTGTTCGGATCGCGCTCTTTCTTCGCGCCCTTCTTCTTCGCCACCGTGTCACCTCCACCATGAGTCGCTGATCTCGGCATTCTTCTGCAGTGGCCAGAAGAGCCGACCTTCGATCATACACGCAGGTATCGGCGCACTGTGACCCAGGAGGCGATGATCGCCAGGACTACGGCGATCCCCAGCAGGCCCGGCATGATCACCCAGGACTGCCCCGAGTCGATGAAGCGGATGCTCGGGACCTGCTGCGCCATCCACTGGCCCAGCACGAACTCGGCGACCACCCAGGTGGCCGCGCAGGCCAGGAGTCCGCCCAACAACGCTGCGATGACGCCCTCAAAGACGAAGGGCATCCGGATCATGGACTTGGAGGCACCGACCAGGCGCATGATGCCCGTCTCTCGGCGCCGACTGAAGGCAGAGAGTCTGATGGTGGTGGCCACCAGCAGCAGCGCACAGACGATCATCACCCCCGCGATGATCAGCGCCACCAGGGTCAGCCCGTTGAGGATGCCGAAGATCTGGTCCAGCACCTCCTGCTGGTCCGCCACGGACTCCACCCCGGGGGCGGACCCGAAGAGCTCGGTGACCACTGGGAACTCTTCCGGATCCTCAAGCAGCACCCGGTAGGACTCCGGCATGTCTGAGGCGGTCAGGGACGCGGTCTGGGAACTCTCCCCCCGGCTCTCCAGAAGGTCATCGAGGGCTTCCTGCTGGGTCTCGTGGCGGTAGCTGGCCACATACTGACTGGCCGCACCGTCGCTGAGCGTGTGCTCCAGAGAATCTCGCTGATCTGCGCTCACGGCACCCGTGGGGCAGGCCGACTGCGGGGAGTTCTCGGTGCAGAGGAACACCGAAAGCTCCAGACGATCGTAGAAGTCGTCGGTCATCTGACTGACCTGGGTCTGCATCAGTGCCGCGGAGCCCACGAAGGTCAGCGAGATGAAGGTGACCAGGATGACGGAGGCGACCATGGCGACGTTGCGTCGCAGCGAGCTGAAGGTCTCGCTGAGCATGTAGAGAAGGCGGTTCATCCGTCCCTCCTCAGGCGGCGCATGATCGATCGGCGCGATCGAGGTAAGCCGAGGTGTTCGGCGGTTCGACGCGCGTCGGTGTAGGTGGACTGGGAAGCAGAGGACATGGGCTTGGGCACCGGGCGCTCCTCCGGGACGGGGTAGCCCTCAGGTCCACTCTCCGATGCGGCGGGGCGCTCAGCCGCGTCTTGGGACTGCAGGTCCTGTTCGGGGGCCGGATCTTGCTCCTGCGCAAGGTCCTGGTCGCTCTCCAGGTCCTGCTCAAGCACAGGATCGCGGCTTTCTGCTGGATCCCCATCGAGCACCGGTTCCTCAGCAGGCACCGAGTCGAGTAGGGACTCTGGCGCGCGCGGTGGGCGAGATGAGGGCGGGTCCAAGGTGAAGATGGGGCGGGCAGGTGCCTGCGTCTCTGCGGGCCGGTGGTCCGGACGCTGCGGGCTCTCTTCTTCGGCGTGCGCGAGCCAGGACAGCCGCGGCCTGGGCTGCGCGGGGGTCGCGGGCGTGAGCGGAACACCGGAGGGCTCCGGATGCTGCGGGCCTGTTCGCGACGAGTCCTGGGCCGAACCCGAACCGTCGCCACTGGCATGGTCAGGCTCTGCGCCGAGGTCGGTGCGATGGTCCTGATCCCGCTCCGGGTCGAGGTCCTGGTCCGGGTCAAGGTCCTGGCCCGGGTCAAGGTCCTGATCGTGGTGCCGGAGATCGGTCTCGACGGCCTGCGGGATCGGCGTGATCTCCCCCGTGAGCGGCTCCTCGAGCTCGGGCTCCTCCTCGGCCTCGGTGAAGCCGTCCTGGTCCAGGTCCGGCAGCTCGGTGCCGTCGAAGTCTCCATGCGGCTCGGGCACATCGTGGCCGTGGACGTCCTCGCGGAGATGATCCGGCCAGGTGACGCTGAAACTAGTCTCCGGCACGAACTCGGACTCGTCCTCGTTGACGTCCGGGGCGGTGTCTGCGGCGTCATGGAACTCGTCATCGGGCTCCTGCTCACTCTCCCCCTCGACCCCACGGTGCCGGCCCGAGTCATCGGCCGGACCTTCCGAGAAGGGTTCGTCCAGGATTGCGGCCTCTGACATCGGAGCGTCCCGGGTCGGTTCGTCGAGGATCGGGGCGTCCAGGGGCCAGGCGTCATGCCGCACATCGCGCATACCCGGATGCTCGTGCTGCGCAGCGCCGGAGTCGTCGAGGTGCACGTCGTTGCCGCGGTGGTGATCGAAGTCGTGATCGCCGTGGGGATCGCCGTGGGGATCGCCGTGGTGATCGAAGTCCAGTTCACGGAGCGCGGGACTGGACTCAGCGGTCTCCTGGAGCACCGGATCCTCGTCGAAGGCGAGCACCGAGGGGTCCTCCCCGGGCGCCATGACCTGGTCCTCGGGGTGGTCACCGACATGATCGATGGACTCGTCACGGGACTCCACGAAGTGATGGTCCTGCGTGTCAGGCTCCCAGGTGTGGTGCTCCCCGTCATCGAACGAGTCGTGCTCGGCAGCGGCATCAACCGCGGCGCTGCCCAGGGCCGGGGCCACTGCGGTCTTCAGCGGTGCGGGGTCGTGGGCGCGGAGTCCGGATTCGCTCTCCTCCTGGGCGAGCACGTCCCAGGCTTCGGAGCCTTCCGGTGCGTCGTAGAAGCCATGGGCCTCGTCGCGGACCAGGCGGCCGCGGTGCAGCTGCACGACTCGGGTCTGCGCGTGATCGACGATGGCGCGGTCGTGGGTGGCCATGATCACGGTGGTGCCCGAGGCGTTGATCCAGCGCAGGACCTTCATGACCTCCGCGGAGGCGCGCGGATCGAGGTTGCCGGTGGGCTCATCGGCGAGCAGGATCGCCGGGTCATTGACGATGGCGCGGGCGATGGCGGCACGCTGCTGTTCACCGCCAGAGATCTCGTGCGGGTAGCGCTTGGCGAGGTGGGCGAGCTCGACCTTCTCCAGGACCTTGGTGACGCGCTTGCGGATCGCCCCGCGCTTGGCGCCGAGGACTCGCATCGCGAAGGCGACGTTGTCGAACACGGTCTTATCCGGCAGCAGACGGAAGTCCTGGAAGACCATGCCGATGCTGCGCCGGAAATCTGGGACCCGGCGGTCGAGCATCAGTCCGAGGTTCTGTCCGGCCACGGTGACCTTCCCGCGCTGGGGCAGACCTTCCCGCAGGATCATTCGCAGCAGGGTGGACTTGCCCGAGCCGGAGGCGCCGATCAGGAACGCGAAGTCGCCACGGTAGAACTCCACGGTGACGTCATCGAGCGCCGGCCGCCCGCCTGCTTCATATCGACGGGTGACCTCTTCGAATCGGATCATTGATCAGTCGTCCTCGGCCGCGGTCTCGTTGCGCCAGCGGATCCCGGTGTCGATGAAGCCGTCGAGGTCTCCATCGAGCACGGACTGGGTGTTGCCGACCTCGTGCTCGGTGCGCAGGTCCTTGACCATCTGATAGGGGTGCAGCACGTAGGAGCGGATCTGATCACCCCAGGAAGCCTTGATGTCCCCGGCGAGCGCCTTCTTCTCAGCGGACTCCTCGGCCTTCTTCAGCACCAGCAGCCGGGCCTGCAGCACGCGCATGGCGGCCGCGCGGTTCTGGATCTGGGACTTCTCATTCTGCATCGAGACCACGGTGCCCGTGGGCAGGTGGGTGATGCGCACCGCGGAGTCGGTGGTGTTCACCGACTGTCCCCCGGGCCCGGAGGAGCGGAACACGTCGATCTTGAGGTCGTTCTCGTCGATGTCGACGCTCTCGGTGTCTTCGAGCAGCGGGATGATCTCCACCGCGGCGAAGGAGGTCTGCCGGCGCCCCTGGTTGTCGAAGGGGCTGATCCGCACCAGACGGTGCGTGCCGGCCTCGACCGAGAGGGTGCCGAAGGCGTAGGGAGCGTTGATCTCGATGGTCGCGGACTTCAGCCCGGCCTCCTCCGCATAGGAGGTGTCGAGGACCTTCACGTTCCAGCCGCGGCGCTCGGCCCAGCGGGTGTACATGCGCAGCAGCATCTCGGCGAAGTCGGCGGCGTCCACGCCCCCGGCGCCGGAGCGGATGGTCATCACGGCGTCGTACTCGTCGTACTCCCCGGAGAGCAGGGTGACGATCTCCAGGGACTCCAGCGCCTTGTGGATCGAGGCGACCTCGGCGGTGGCGTCGGCGAGGACCTCGTCGTCGCCCTCCTCCTTGGCCATCTCGACCATCATCTCGACGTCGTCGATCCGGGTCTCCAGACGTTCCAGCCGCTCCAGCTCGGTCTGCGCATGGCTGAGCTGGGAGGTGACCTTCTGGGCGTTGGCCTGGTCGTCCCAGAGATCGGGCGCGACGGCCATATCACTGAGCTCGACGATCTTCGCCTTGAGCTTTTCAACGTCGGTGACCTCCGTGATGCGGCGCAGGGTATTGCGCAGGTCACGGATTGCGGTGGGGAAATCAGTCTCAGCCATAACAGCACTACAGTACCGTCGTCTGGGACTTCACCGGTTGAGACTCACCCGGGCATGAGACTCCACGCTGATCGGCACCCGCGCCGGCAGGATCACCGAGACCAGCGGCAGGTCGACGACGGCGGCCAGCTCCACGTGCGCGGTCTCCCCCGCGTCGCTGACCCAGGCACGGGAGACCGAGAGGTCACCGAACCGGCTGTGCGCACCGGAGACGGTGAGGTATTCCTGAGCCTGTGCGCGCACCTGGTCGCTGCTGACCCTCGGGGTGGGCCCGTCGGGACCCTGTTCAGCCGCCTGCGCGGCGGCTGTTGCTGCGCCGTCGGCGGCTGAGAGAAGCTTGCGCGCCTCCAGGTTCACCGCGGTCGCGCCGGCCATCACGGAGACCAGCAGCAGGACCACGAGCAGCAGCCCCAGGATCAGGACGCTGGCCTGTCCGGCTTCCTCGGCCTGCAGCTGGCGCATGCGGGAGCCTCTGGGGTGCGGCCGGGGCCGGCGCCGTGGAACCGTCCGGGGAGCCATCGACTCAGCCCGCCCGGACCTGGGCGGAGGTTGCGGAGACCGTGACCAGGGTCGACCGCCAGCTCCCGATCTCCGGGACCAGCGGCACGGGCACCTGAACCTGCACGGTGAAGGTGACCACGTCGCCGTCGTCCTCGCAGCCCCCGGAGGGACAGGACATGGTGATCCGCGCCTGGTCTGGACTGATGCCGAAATCGGCGAGCGCCGCCGACGCCGCTGCCTGGCTCCTCCCTGAACGCTCCCCCGCCCCCAGGTCCTCGCTGCCCAGAACGTACATCTTGGCGGCCTGGTCCGACGCTCCGAGGCTGGCGTAGGCAGCGGCCTGGACCGCTGCGACTCCCAGGACCAGGTAGATCACCGGGATCAACACCAGCACGGTGAGCATGACGAACTCGACCAGCGTGGATCCTGACTCGTCCTGCATCAGCCGCAGCCTGCGCTGCGGCCGCACTCTGCGAAGCACGGTCCTCGACTCATTCGAAGTCATAGGCGCTGCCTGTCACCTCGAGCTGGCCGACCCCGGGGAAGAGCCCCAGCACCGGGACCTGAGCCTGGACTGTGATCCGCAGCGTCTGACCCTCGGCTTGGGCCACATATTCGTAGCCCACAGCTTCGGCGTAGCGAGCGGAGATTGAGGATTCGATCAGGGCCTGGGTGCGCTGGACCCCGTCCTCGGCGGTGCGGTCCTCGAGCACGCCGAAACGTGCTCCGGTGGATGCCGCGTCGATCAGGGTGTTGCGCACGTGGATCATCAGGGTCAGCTGCAGCAGCGCAAAGCTCAGCAGCACCAGCAGCGCGGAGACCATGGCGAACTCTGCCGTGGCGGCACCGCGGTCGTCCAGCGCACTGTGTCCTGGCGCCGCCGCATGGCGTCCTGCAGACTCAGCGTGAGACCTGGTTGATGGCATCGTTGAACAGCCCCTGCAGTGCCGGTTGCGCGATGGCCAACAACCCCGCCACCAGCACCGCGCTCATCAGGGTGATCATCACCCAGCCGGGCACGTCCCCGCGCTCTTCCTCCCGGATACATGCTGCGGCCCTCGCCGTGTGCTGGACGATTCTCTCTCCATGCGACATGTTCTTCCCCTTCTCCTGTGGTGTCTTTGTTGGTGCCTGTGCACTGAGCTTCTGTGTTGGACGCCTGGTGGTTCGCAGTTCAGATGCCGATCTCCAACAGCGAGAGTCCCGGGTAGATCGCGAAGAGCACCGTCAGGGGCAGCACTCCGAAGACCAACGGAATTAACATCCCGATCTCCTTCTTCCCCGCCGTTTCGATGAGTTCACGCCTGGCCAGCTCACGGACATCGTGGGCCTGAGCGTGCATGACCTCCGCCAGAGGTGTTCCCCGCTCCATCGCGACGATGATCCCTTCCAGGAAACGCGAGATCGGCGCGGACCCCACCCGAGTCGACATGTGCTTCAACGCCGTGGAGAAGCTGGTGCCGGCTTGGGTCTGGTGCAGCACCCGGGTCAGCTCCAGGGCCAGCTCGCCTCGTGCCAGTCGTCCCACACGCGAGAAAGCCCCGGGAGCCCCTTCTCCGGCGCTGACGGCCAGAGCGATCATCTCCGCGATGGTCGGGAACTCCGCGAGCATGCGCCCCTGTCGACGCCGGACCTGGCCGGTGAGCAGATTGTCGCGCAGCGCCACACCGGCCCCGGCGAGTCCCAGCACGATGACGGCCGCGGAGATCCCGTTGACGCTGCCCGCCCAGGCCCCGAGCAGACTCAGCACGGTGCCGAGCAGCGCGCCGAGAACTCCGAGGCCCAACTGTTGGAGGCGATAGTCGCTGGGGCTCAGTCGCGAGTTCGCCTGACCGAGGCGGTGACGGAGCTCTTCGGCGTCGAGGCCGAAGCGATCCAGGTGCCGACCCGCCTGGCGGATCGGCGGTGTGAGCATCCTGGCCAGAGCTCCGAGCGCCAAGGTGGACTCCACGCCGGGATCGGTGAGCGCGAACCGCGCGTCTGTGAAGCGCAGATAGGGGGCCACCCGGGTGGAGAAGCTGGGCCGGTTGTTCACCGGAAGGGCTCGGAAGATCATGAGCAGGCCGACCCCCAGGAGCATCCCGCAGATCAGCACCCAGCCGAACGCCGCATGATTCACGCCAGCACCCTGACTTCCTGGGGCAGAGCACCGATCCGCAGCATCAGGCGATAGCACACCAGGGACACGAGAAGTCCCGCACCAAGCACGAACATACCGGTGGCCCCTCGGTAGGCCTCGGCTGCCTCTTGCTGAAGGGAGAGCAGCAGCACCACGATCCAGGGCGCGGCCACAGCGAGCTTCGCGGCGTTCACGGTCCACGACTGACGTGCCTCCAGCTCGCTGCGCGTCCTCGCGTTCTCTCGGAGGAACTCAGCCAAGGTGCTCAGCAGCCTGCCCAGATCTGAGCCTCCCACTTCGCGGGTGATCAGCAGGGCAGCCACGATCCGATCCCCCACCGGATCAGCGAGGCGCTGCTTGAGCCTCTCCAGCGCAACTCTCAGCGTCTGTCCCGCCCGGTAGTCCTTGGCGAACTCCTCGAACGGGGCGCGCAGCGGTTCCGGTCCCGTGATGCCCAGCTGGATCAGCCCTTCGGGCAGCGACATCCCCGACCTGACCGCT
Source organism: Nesterenkonia sandarakina (assembly GCF_013410215.1). Classification (NCBI taxonomy): domain Bacteria; kingdom Bacillati; phylum Actinomycetota; class Actinomycetes; order Micrococcales; family Micrococcaceae; genus Nesterenkonia; species Nesterenkonia sandarakina. Next base: position 1,957,995 of record NZ_JACCFQ010000001.1, on the reverse strand, counting down.
GAGCGAAGATGATCCACGGCATCTGGCCAGATGCTGCGCAGCACCTCTCGACGCTTCCCTGCCTGCCAGCGCAGGGCCACCACCGGCAGCATCCCCGCGAAGACGGCGAAGCACAGCGCCAGGGGGATCGCGGCGGTCAGCACCAAGACGACCAGGAATGCCGAACTCGCGCAGACCAGGACCCCGGTGAAGACCCCCGTGGCAGGGACCCTGGGGTGTCCGGCCTCGTCGAGAAGCTTGCGGACTCTCTTCTTCCGCACTCGAGGAGCTGAGACCTTCGCGGTGCGAGCCCAGAAGGAGGCATAGATCAGCAGCAGGCCGAATCCCAGTCCCAGTCCGAGCAGCAGGCTCATGCCCGCGTCTCCGCCTGAGCGAATCGTGCCTGGTGTCTCGGCGAGAGCTTCGGGAGATCGAAGACCGCTGAGTCTGTGACCGTGAGCTCACCGTCGGTCATTTCGAAGAGCAAGGTCGCCTCGATGGTCTCGGCCTCTACCCTGCTTCCCACAGCAAGGATCTGGGCGACATGACGGCTGCCGTCGCGCTCACGCACGCAGTGCACCACGAGATCCAGGCAGGACGCCACGGTGGGCAGGATGAAGCTGCGAGAGATGTTCTCCCCTGCCAGCAGCGGCAGCGTACAGATCTTGGTGAGCGCGTCCTGGGCGCTGTTGGCGTGGACCGTCGCCATCCCTGGCAAGCCTGCGTTCAGCGCAATCAGCATGTCCAGACTCTCGGCTTCTCGGACCTCTCCGACGATGAGCCGATCGGGACGCATGCGCAGCGCCTCCTTCACGAGGCGACGCAGGTGGATCTCCCCTTCGCCCTCGAGATTGGCCTGACGACACTGCATGCCCACCACGTCGCGAAGCGCCAGCTGCAGCTCGAAGATCTCCTCCACCGTGACGACGCGCTCCCGCGGCCCGATGGCGGCTGAGAGGCAGTTCAACAGGGTCGTCTTGCCGGACTGCGTGGCACCGGAGACCAAGATGTTCAGGCCACTGTCGACGCAGGCCTCCAGGAACTCCGCGGCCAAGGTGCTCAGGGAGCCCCGCCGGACCAGGTCCTGGAGCGTCTGAGCGCGCGCGATGAACTTTCGGATATTGACAGCCCAGTGGCGGCGGGTGATGTCCGGAATGACGACGTGCAGACGGGAGCCATCCGGCAGCGTGGCGTCGACGAACGGGGAAGACAGGTCCAGACGGCGCCCTGAACTCTTGAGCATGCGCTCCACGAGATCGCGGACGCGAGATTCACTCAGTGAGATGGAGGTGAGCTCGGAGCGTCCAGCCCTGGCAACGAACACCGCGCTGGGCCCATTGATCCAGATCTCCTCGACCGAGGGGTCTTCCAGGAGCGGCTGGAGCTCTCCGAAACCGGCCACGGCCGCGACCACGTGCTTCACAGCCTGCTGGACGGGGCCGATGAGCGGCAGGGCGGTCACCATGGAGCGGCGGTCGTATTCCACGACTGCCGCCTCGACCAGCTCCTGGACTCCGAGCGGATTCTCAGCAGGGTCCAGCCCACGGTGGCGGATCTGTTCCCGCACCTCATCTTCAACGATCGTCAAAGCATCCACAGGCTAGGCCTCATCTTTGATTCCAATGTGGTGAGATCACGATAGCCAGCCCGGCACAAACTGACCAGAGATTGTTCAATATCTGTGGAAATCACGCCACGATCACAGGTTCTCCACAGCTGGCCGCCCACCGTGGGACCACCGGGTCCCGGGTCATAGCCTCGGTGCAGCATCCCGCCCGCCGCCTGGGGTGTGAAGGCGCAGCTTCAGGACGGGAAGGATCTCAGGTGATCGCGACACCTTCAACAGCCCTGGCCTGCACCCTTGTGCATGCTCCCGGGGCGGTCCCGGAGTCGTTCTGGAACCTGCTGCACCGGGAGGCGGGCGGTGCCCATCCGCATGAGGTGAGGATCTTGCTGGAGGGCTCGGCCACTCCTTCCGGGGTGCAGATCTATGAAGCACTGTCTGCATGGATCCGCAGCGTCCAGGCACGCCATGCCTCGACCTCGCCAGGGCGGTCGGTCAGTAGTGCCCCGAGCTGGATCGCGACCCTGGATCGAGTTCCGCTACAGGATCACGGGACGGGGTCCGCAGCCATCCATCCCGGAATGGTCGTGACGCTGCACCCGCGCGCCGGTCGACGCCCCACGGGTCGGCATGGACCCTCTCGGCTGCGCCTGTGCGTCAGCGCGGGCCCGGACTCAGGGTGGTTGGTGAACCTCCCGCGGGGCGTCCATGTGTTGGGTCGAGGCACTGGGCAGCGCGGCGCGGCAGATATCCGTATCAATGACCCTCTGCTGGAACGCTCCCATGCCAGGATCATGGTCAGCTCGTCTGAGGTGACGCTGACTCGCCCGGAGGCAGCGGTGAAGCTGAGGATGAGCACCGATGCATCAGTCGACCTCGGCAGCTCTCGCGTCCAGCTGGCCCAAGAACCGCCCTCGCCGACACCGGACGCCGCGTGGCCCCTGCCACCGATGACAATCACGGAGAAGCCACCCTCAGGGCGCCACCGCAGGATTCTGCTGATGTCCCTTGCACCGTTGGTCATCGGAATAGTGCTCGTCCTGGTCACCGGCATGTGGTTCTTACTTCTCTTCAGCGCCCTGTCGGCGGTCGTCGCGGGAAGCACGGTCGTCGACGGACATCGGAAGCGTCGCCGATTCCGCCGCGCGGTTCGCGCCGCGGCCGCCCAATGGGCGCATCGACGCAAGGCTCTCCTGCCCACTCCTGGACACGCCGTGCGAGCGCTGCGCGCCGGGAGCCGCCCCCGCGGGGCGTTCACAGCCGCCGGCGGCGTCGTCGTCACCGTGGGCGAGGCGAGGATCGAGGTCGACCTTGACTGCAAGGTCGAGCCCGGACCGGATCTGCCCGAGGCGCGCGTCGCCACCGCAACGGCCATGACGCTCCTCGGGGCGGAATGCACGGTCTTGTTGGGACCGAAACGTGAGCAGCTCAGTGTGCTGCGCTGGGTTCTGGCTCAGCTGACGCACCATCTTCATCCCGGCCCTGAGCTGCTGCTCACCGCAGGTTCTGGGGAGAACACCGACGCTCGGCTGACTGACCTGGTGGATCTGGCGGAACTGCGCGACTACCCCCGCGTCACCATGGCCTCCGGGGACAACCTGCAGGCGTCACTGCAGCTTCGAGAGTCACGCTCGGCCATGGATCCAGCGTCGGTTCTGCTCAGTCTGACTGGGCTGGAACCGGCCCAGCTCAGGGCGGCGCTCGCCGCGGGCTGGCACGTCATCCTGCTGAGCGCCCCTGCCGGCACCCAAGCGCTGCGGACACCGGGGGGCTGGCCACAGCTGCCTGCACCGCTGGACGGCGGATGGCAGGTGAACCTCACCTCCGGAGAGATTCACCGGATCGAGGCAGGCACCGCACGCAGCGTCGGCACCGACCTGCTCCCCGACGGACTCTCGCGAAGAACCCTGCACGAGCACCTCAGGCTGGGGCTGCGGCACAGCGCGAGACCGACCGACGACGTCGGCATCCCCCTGCACTACGCCACGCCCCTGCCCTTTCCCCTCATGACGCACAGCGCCCAGCTGAGTGTGCGAACGCTGCTGGGCCGCAGCGCCTCCGAGGATGAGTTCCTCGACCTGGTGGCGGACGGGCCGCATATCCTGCTCGCCGGAACCACGGGGGCCGGGAAGTCGGAGCTCCTGAAGTCCATGCTGCTCGGCTGGGTGGCGAGATACGGCCCCGAACAGCTGAACCTCCTGCTCTTCGACTTCAAAGGTGGATCCACCTTCCAACCACTGGTGGGACTGGAACACACCTTGGGACTGGTCACGGACCTCACACAGGCCCAGTCGGAGCGTGCGCTGGAAGGCGTACGGTCCGAGCTGACGCGTCGCGAACAGCTGTTCCTGGAATCCGGTGCCACAGACTACGCCGATTACCGGAAATCGCATCCGGATGCCCCACTCGCCCGGCTCCTTGTCGTCATCGACGAGTTCCGGGTCTTCACGCAGGAACTTCCTGCCGCCATGGACGAACTGATGCGACTGGCGACCCTGGGCCGATCACTTGGCCTGCACCTGATCCTCGCCACCCAGCGTCCGCAGGGAGTCGTGACCGCAGACATCCGTGCGAACATCGGCTCCATCATCTGCCTGCGGCTGCGCAGCGAGGACGAGGCACGTGATCTGGTGGGAACCCCCGAGCCAGGACGTATCCCACGCCAGATCCCTGGGCGTGGGGTGATACAGCGCCCCGGGGAACCCCCGGTGGGGTTCCAGGGGGTGCAGCTGCTGGACGCTTCGGTGAAACTCCGGGCAAGACCCGAGAAGTCACCGGCCTCAGCCGCGCCAGGGTGGCGGGAGACCACGCCGGACCTGGTCAAGGTCTTGGACGGGCATCTGCTCGAACAGCTCCGTCGCCGACCGCACACGCCGATCTGCCCGGGACTGCCGGAGACCCTGAGTGCACCACTGCCTGCAGAAGAGATCCAGTTCGGTCTGATCGATGATCCGGGGCATCAGAAACAGCACCTGCTCCGCCTAGACCTGGGGGAAGGCCAGGGCACCGCCCTGCTGGGAGAGGCCGAATCTGGGGGCACTGCGGCTCTGCAGTGCCTGGTGCGCCAGCTCCTGGCCCTCACCCATGAGGTCCACGTCTATCTGTTGGACGGCGATCACAGCCTCGAGATGTTCCGCAGACACCCCCGGGTCGGCTCCTGGGTCACCACCGATCACCCGCAAGAGGCCCAGCACCTGGTCCATGAACTGCACCGCAGGGTCACACGCCGGCGGATCGCCCTGCCCCAGGGGCAAGTCCCGATGATCCTGGTGATGTCGGGGCATTCACGGTGGCACGGGTTGGACCACACGATCGGCGGCAGTGGGTTCGAACAAGGACTCGGAGCGCTGATCACTGAGGGCGCTGGCTTCGGATTCAGCGCCCTGATCAGCGGTGGACGTGACCTGGCGCTCGGCAAGCTGGGCTCGCGGCTCCCCCGCCGGGTCTACCTTCCCTACGGCGTGCCCGAGGAGATCCGCTACCTCTGGCCGAAGCTTCGCGCCACAGACCGTCTGCCTGGTCGCGGTGTCCTCGTCGGCCCCGATCACCCCCCGCCGGGTCTCGCAATCCAGCTCGTGACCGACATCCTCGATCACCGACAGAGGAGGACACCGCCCAGAGCTGCCGAGTCCGGGCGCGCGTCCATGCTCACGGTGCACCCCCTGCCGGGGTCGGTCGAGCTCCCGACGCCAGGCCCTCCGCCGGGCGCGCTGACGCTGGGCATTCGGCAGTTCACCCACGCACACGCGATGCTGCAGGATCGCTCATGGCAGGTCGGGCTGATCCTCGGGGCGGCGCAGACCGGGAAGACCAACGCACTGCGCGTGATCGCCGCCCAGCGGCGCTGCTGGACTCTGGATGAGCTGGCCGAGGCCACGGCCTCAGAGGTCAGCCATCCCGAGATTCCGAAGCTCCTGCTGGTCGACGATGCAGACCGCTGCACCCCGCTGGAGCACCGGAGCATCGAAGAGTGGCTCAGCTCCGGAGGCAAGGTGCTGGCCACGGCGGCACCTCACTTCAGTGTCTTCAGCCAATTTCCCTGGGCCTACCGAGCACGAGGGGCAGCGGCGAACTTCCTGCTCAGCCCGATGAGCAGGGCACAGGGAGACGCCCTCGGAGCCTCGGTTCCGGTCCTGACCCGACTGACCCCCGGACGCGCAGCCTGGATCGGGGTGGAGGGGGTTCAGATGATCCAGTGGTGGAAGCACCAGGATCTCTCGGGTCCCTGAGCGGCGAAAGCCGCTGGGCCCAACCGGCCCCCTCACACGCAACGCATCTGTCACGAGAATCCGGTGCGGCCGTTCAGCATTCACGCAGGTGGGGGGACTATCAATGAGGAGCACGACACAGACTCTGGCCCCACTGGAACGAAGGAACCACCATGAACTCGCGTTGGAACAACTCCTCGGCTCTGCTCTCCGTCGCCGCCGTCTCCGCTCTCGCCCTGACGTCCTGCGCCAGTGACGAGCTGGGCGCCGAGGACGACGACGCGCAGCCCACCGCCACCGTGACCGAGACCGTGGAGGCCGAGCCGACCGAGGAGAGCACCGAGGACGCTTCGGAGACGGCGGAGCCCACCGGGGAGCCCACGGAGACGGCCGATGCCACCGAGACTGATGATGCGGCCACCGACGACCCCTCCAGCGATGACTCGGCCACCGACGACTCCGCCGCCTCCGATGAGGACGCGATCTACCAGGCGGTGGACGCGGTGGAGCAGGAGTACCCCGACGCCGTCGTCCTGGATTTCGACACCGAGTCCAGCTATTACGAGTTCACGATCCTCGACAGCGGCTCCGAGTGGGAGCTGGATGTGGACCGGGAGAGCTTCGAGATCAGCAACACCGAAGAAGACGACGTCGACTCCGACGATCAGCGCAATGCCGACGCAGTGGAGATCGAGTTCGCCGATGCGCTGCGCACCGCCGCCGAGGAGGCCGACGGGACCCCGGAGCAGGCCGAACTCGACGATGAGAACGGCACGGTGACCTGGGAGATCGAACTGGACAACGGCAGCGAGGTCTACGTGGACGTCGCCAGCGGGGAGGTCGTGAACCCGGGCAGCTGACATAGACTGGACTGATCGAAGCTTCAGTCGATCAGGGCAGAGAAGGGGTGGCATCGTGAGCGCAGGACCCACAGACTCCACTGGTGACCACCCGCATGAGACGGCAACTGCTGCCCCCGATGAGCCCGCCGCGGCCTCCTCAGGGGAGACCGCAGCGACCCGCTCAGAGCAGACCGCAGCGCGCCGCACCGCAGGGCCGGCACCAGAGACACCGGGGGCCAGCCCTGAGCGTGAGCCGCGCGGGCGCCACGACCTCACCGGCTCCTCCCCCAAGGCACGGGCGTGGCGGTCCTTCTTCGAGACCTCAGCGATCATCAGTGACCAGATGGAGAAGCGCCTGCACTCCAGCACCGGGCTGCGACTGACCGACTACAACCTGATGCTCCTGCTCGCCGAGGCGGAGGGCAACCAGCTGCGCATGGGAGAACTCGCCGCAGGGATGGTCTTCTCTCCCTCCCGGCTGTCCTACCAGGTCAAGTCGCTGCAGAAGCGGGGGCTGATCGATCGTTTCGCCGACACCGAGGACCGGCGCGGCATGACGGCCCAGCTCACCGAGGAGGGGCACCGAGTCTTCGAGCAGGCTTCCCGGCTGCACGCCACACACATCAAGCAGCTCTTTCACCCCGCCGTGGACGACGCCGAAGCGGAGGCGCTGCGGGAGATCTGCGAGCAGATCAAAGACACGGTCGCCACCGCAGACCAGACCTGAACAGACCCCATTGCCTCACCGGAACACCACCCATCTGCTGGGCCGCGGCTGACAAGTCCTGACCGGCCCTGAACATGGGGCGTCTGCCGGGGCCGACAGTGTGGCTCAGCGCGCCAGCTTGACCTGGACCGAGTCCGCGCGCTCACGCAGCATCTGCACCTCACCTAGGGCGGCCTGCACGCTGGCCAGCGCCAGCCGAGCATCCACATCGTCGGCTTCTGGCACCAGCACCACCCCGATGTTCAGCTCCGGTCCGCTGCCGCCACCGGGTACCGCGTCTCCTGCCGCGGTGCGGGTCCCGACGCCGTCGCCGGGCTGCAGCTGCAGCTGGACCACCCCTGGGCAGAGGTCCGAGATGCCGCCCAGCGCCTCGGCCAGCTCAGGGTCCTGATAGGAGGGCACCCAACCGGTGGCCTGCGCGAGTGCTTCCACCGCCGGGCGGCGCAGCACGAAGCTCAGCTCGGATCCGGGGTCGAGCACCGCCAGCTCGGCCCCCTCGGCCAGGGCGGCGAGCATGATCCGCTCGGTCTCCGCCGCCACCGGCCGGGCCTTGTCATGCCAGGCGGTGAGCGCCTGCACGGAGCTGAAGACCGGCATGGTCTGGCGTCCGTCGCGGCTGGTGATGCTGATCAGGGTGATATCCGCCTGCTTGTCCCCCGCCGGCGCGTTCTGCTTCCCGGGCCCGCTCGGGACGGGCTCGGCCTCCTCGGCCAGCTCCGCGAGGACCGGGACGAAGAGTCGCTGTCCGGCCAGGGAGTTGACGAACCCGGCTTCGTCGAGCTCCCCGGCGAGCAGCCGCTCGCGGGCGGAACGGACCGCCGGGGTGGCTAGGCCGTCGTCGCCGTCGAAGGTGTGCAGCGGATTGCCGTCTCCGGAGAGGTCTCGATCCTCCCAGGGCACGCCCGCAGAGTCTGCCGGTCGGCCGTGTTCATCCCGGGCCTGCCGCTGCAGCAGGGCGGCGATATGACCGGGCAGATCCCTGCTGGCGGCGTCGTCCTGGTTCATGCGGAGGCTGCGGCCACCTTCAGGGCATCCGGGAACTCGAACTTCCCGGCGTAGAGCGCCTTGCCCATGATGGCGCCCTCCACCCCGAGGGAGACCATCTTCGCCAGGGCCTTGATGTCCTCCAAGGACGAGATGCCGCCGGAGGCGACCACGGGCTTCTTGGTCTTGGCGCAGACCTGGGCCAGCAGCTCGGTGTTGGGGCCGCGCAGGGTGCCGTCCTTGGTGACGTCGGTGACCACATAGCGCGGGCAGCCGGCGTCTTCCAGGCGCTGCAGCACCTCCCAGATGTTGCCGCCCTCGCGGGTCCAGCCGCGGGCGGCGAGGGTCTCTCCGCGCACGTCCAGGCCCACGGCGATCGCGTCGCCGTGGCGTTCGATGGCGCGGGCGGTCCATTCCGGGTCCTCCAGCGCGGCGGTGCCCAGGTTGACCCGGGTGGCGCCGAGTTCCAGGGCGCGGTCCAGGGATTCGTCGTCGCGGATGCCGCCGGAGAGTTCGATCTTCACGCCGAGCTCCTTGACCACGCGGGCCATGATGTCGCGGTTGTCACCACGGCCGAACGCTGCGTCGAGGTCCACCAGGTGGATCCACTCCGCGCCCAGCTGCTGCCAGTTCAGGGCGGCTTCCAGCGGGTCGCCGTAGCCGGTCTCCGAACCGGCCTCGCCCTGGACCAGGCGGACGGCCTGACCATCGGCGACGTCGACGGCGGGCAGGAGTTCCAGCGCGGGAACGGTGGCGGTGGGCGCGGAGGGCTCAGTCATGGATCGTGTTCTACTTTCGGCTGGTTGGATGGCTGGAGGAATCAGTGCGGAGTGTCAGATGGCGGTTCAAGCGTGGCAGAGCCCGGGGGTCCGGCGCTCAGAGTCGCAGCAGCTGGGTGGCCCAGGGTCAGAGGCTCAGGATCCAGTTGCGCAGCAGCTGCATCCCGGCGTCCCCGGACTTCTCCGGGTGGAACTGGGTGGCGGAGAGCGGTCCGTTCTCCACTGCGGCGATGAAGTCGGTGCCGTGGTGGCTCCAGGTCACCTTCGGCGGGTTCATCGACTCGATGGACTGATCGAAGTCCCAGGACTGCACGGCGTAGGAGTGCACGAAGTAGAACCGCTCGTCCTTCAGCCCCTCGAAGAGCACGCTGTCCTCGGGCGGTCGTACGGTGTTCCACCCCATATGCGGCACCACGGCGTCCTCAGGCAGGGCGGTGACCTCACCGGGCCACTCCCCCAGGCCCTCGGCGGGGATGCCGTGCTCCACCCCGCGGTCGAACATCACCTGATGGCCCACGCAGATGCCGAGCACCGGGCGTGACCCGGCGATCCTGCGCCCGATCCAGCGCGGACCGTCGATCTCCCGCAGGGCCGACATCACCGCCGCGAAGGCGCCCACCCCGGGGACCACGAGGCCGGAGGCGTTGAGCACCGACTCGGTGTCCTTGGTCAGGGTGACCTGCGCGCCGGCGCGCTCCAGGGCACGGACCGCGGAGTGAATGTTGCCGGAGCCGTAGTCCAGGACGACGACGTCGGGCTTGCCGCTCACAGTGCACCCTTGGTGGAGGGGATCTCATCGGTGCGCGGGTCAGACTCCACGGCCTCGCGCAGCGCCCTGGCGAAGGCCTTGAACTGGGCCTCCACGATGTGGTGCGGGTCGCGACCGCCGAGCAGCGTCATGTGCAGGCAGATCCCGGAGTGGTAGGTGATCGCCTCGAAGACGTGGCGGGTCATGGACCCGGTGAAGTGTCCCCCGATGAGGTGGTACTGCTGACCTTCGGGCTCCCCGGAATGCACCAGGTATGGCCGGCCGGAGACATCAACCACGGCCTGAGCCAGCGCCTCGTCGAGCGGGATGGTGGCGTTGCCGAAGCGGCGGATCCCGCGCTTGTCTCCCAGCGCGACCCGCAGCACCTCGCCCAGGACGATCGCGGTGTCCTCCACGGTGTGGTGCACGTCGATGTGAGTGTCTCCGGAGGCCTCGACATCAAGGTCGATCAGGGAGTGCCGGGACAGCGCGGTGAGCATGTGGTCATAGAACGGCACGCCGGTGCTGATGTTCGAGGTGCCGGTCCCATCGAGGTCCATCCGGACCTTGACGCTGGACTCGCTGGTGACACGTTCCATCTGGGCGATGCGCCCAGAGATCAATTCTGCTCCCATAACTCCTGCTTGGTGGTGGGGTACGCCAACTCTTGAGTCTACGCGGTGGTGCTGGTGATGAATCGCCGCAACGAGGCCAGGAAGTCAGAGGTCTCCTCCGCGGTGCCTGCCGTGACGCGCAGGTGCCCGGGGATGCCGACGTCGCGGATCAGGATGCCGTCGTCCAGGAGGTGCCGCCAGGCGGCCTTCTCGTCGGCGAGCCCTCCGAAGAAGACGAAGTTCGCATCCGAGGGCGCCGGGTGCAGCCCCATCTGTTTCAGACTGCTCACGATCCGGTCGCGCTGTTCCTTGATCCGTTCCACGTTGGCCATCAGCGTGGCCGAGTGGTCCAGGGCAGCGACGGCGGTCGCCTGCGTCACCGCGGAGAGGTGATAGGGCAGCCGGACCAGTCGCATGGCGTCGGTGACCTCAGGGGCGGCGGCCAGGTACCCCAGTCGACCCCCCGCCAGCGCGAAGGCCTTGCTCATGGTGCGCGAGACGATCAGCTTCGCCCGCCCGGGCAGCAGAGCCAGCGCCGACCCGGTGCCGGACTGGCGGAACTCGCCGTAGGCCTCGTCCACGACCACCATGGTCTGTGACTCCTCAGCCGCAGCGTAGGCCGCTTCCACGGTCTCCAGGGAGAGCGCCGTGCCGGTGGGGTTGTTCGGAGAACACAGGATCACCACGTTCGGGCGGTGCTCCCGGATCTGCGCGGCGACATCCTCGGGGGTCTGCGTGAAGTCTGCAGCGCGGGTGCCCGCGATGTACTCGCTGTAGGTGCCGCGCGCATAGAGCGGGTACATGGAGTACGTGGGCGGGAAGGCCAGCACCGAGCGGCCGGGACCGGCGAAGGCCTGCAGGATGTGCTGCATGATCTCGTTGGAGCCATTGGCGGCCCAGATGTGCTCGGCCGTCAGCTCAGCAGGCTGGGCTTCTGAGGCGAGATCTCGGTTGAGGTACTCGGCCAGCTTGTCCCGCAGAGCCGAGAATTCCCGGTCCGGGTAGCGGTTGAGATGGGCGGCCGCGGCGCGAACCTCTTTGCCGATCGCGTCCACGACGTCGGCGGGGACGTCGTAGGTGGTCTCGTTGACGTTGAGCATCGCCTTCACGCTCAGCTGCGGCGCACCGTAGGGTTCTTGACCCTGGAGCTCCTCGCGCAGCGGCAGACGGGACAGGTTCCGGGAGCGAGATGAAGTCACCGCAATATTCTAGCGGGGTGCGCCGCTCCGACCTCCGGGACAGGAAACCTTCTCAGTCCACCGGGACGAAAAGCTCCTGGCCGGGGGTGAGCTCGGAGCCGCTGAGGTCGTTGAGCTCAGCGATCTGTCCGATGAGGACCTGGGGGCGTTCGTCTGACTCCACGGAGGCCGCCACGCTCCAGAGCGTGTCCCCCGCTCCAACGGTGACCACCTGGGCCTCCACGCCGGGGGCCTCACTCGAGGAGGCCTGCGCCTGGTTCATCCATGAGGCTGCCAGGATCAGCGCCCCGAGGAGCGCCATCGTCAGGGCGGCCAGGACAGGAAGGCCCAACAGGAGGAAGCGACCGCGACGGGTCAGGTGCACGCCCGAGGCAGGAGCAGAGTCGGCGGGTGCGAATCCAAGCTGTGCTGTACTCATGGGAAAGAACCTCTCATTCGAACGTGTGTACTATTTCTAGCACATAGTTTCGAAACTTGGCCAGACTCGCCGCAGATTTGATGGAATCTCTCTACGATTTCGAGTAACCTGAGCGCCATGTTCGAAGTGATCTTCGAAGCGAATCTCACTGTGAACAGTCCATCAGCAGGGTCTGACATGGATGCTGACACGGGGCCGGCACAACTACGGAGGCAGCAATGGCGCGCAACACCCAGGACTCATCAGCAGCGCCGCGATTGACGGATCGGCAGCGGCAGATCGTCGACGTCATCCAGGAATCGCTGGCCGAGCGCAGCTATCCGCCCTCCATGCGGGAGATCGGTGACGCCTGCGGGCTGGCTTCGCTCTCCTCAGTGACGCATCAGCTGGCTCGTCTGCAGGAGATGGGATACCTCAGGCGGGTCCCCGGACGCCCCCGGGCCATGGAGGTCCTGCGCGACTCAAGCGGCGCGCTGGTGCTCGGGGAACCTGCCCAGGAATCCGACTCATCCGACCAGGACGCCGTGGTCGACCTCCACGGCTACCGGGAGGAGTCGGACAGTCGGATCGCGGAGATCCCTGTGGTGGGACAGATCGCTGCGGGTGGTCCGATCTTGGCCGAGCAGCGGGTCGAGGACATCATGCCGCTTCCCCGCCAGCTCACCGGCGAGGGCGAACTCTTCATGCTCCAGGTGCGCGGTGATTCCATGATCGAGGCCGGCATCTTCGAAGCCGACTGGGTCGTGGTGCGACGTCAGAGCACGGCCGAGAACGGTGACATCGTCGCCGCCCTGTTGGACGATGAAGCCACCGTGAAGACGCTCAAGCGCCGGGACGGCCATGTGTGGCTGCTGCCCCAGAACCGGCAGTACGAGCCCATCCTCGGCGACGAGTCCACCATCATGGGCAAGGTCGTCACGGTGCTGCGCAGCCTCTGAGTGACCGCAACCTCTGAACAGCCGCCGCACCTGAACGACGGCGGCCACTCGACGGGACAGCGCGCCTGAACGACGGCTACCCCGGTACGGGCCGCCCCGGAAGGGCTTGGGCGCGCCGGAGACGGACAGAGTCCAGCGTTCGGCTCAACGCCCGTTCTCAGCCAGGCGCGCCAGAGCTCCGCGAGCAAGGTCCCCGTTGGCGGTCGGCCAGAAGTCCGGCATCGAGCGCTTGAGGAATCCCCCGTAGCGCGCGGTGGCCAGACGTGAGTCCAGAATCGCCAGCACCCCCTTGTCCTCCGAAGTGCGGATCAGCCGACCGGCGCCCTGAGCCAACCTGGTGGCGGCGTGCGTCGCAGCGACCTGCATGAAGCCGTTCCCGCCGTGCCGAGTGACCTCCTGGCTGCGTGCGCTTACCAGCGGGTCATCGGGGCGTGGAAAGGGGATCCGGTCGATGGCGACCAGGCGACAGGAGCGCCCGGGGACATCGACGCCCTGCCAGAGGCTCATCGTGCCGAAGAGGCAGGTCTCCTCGTCTTCGGCGAAGGCGCGCACCAGCGAGGACATGGTGGAGTCTCCCTGGCAGAGGATCGGGAGGTCCAGTCGCTCACGGAGGTCCTCGGCCGCCTCCTCCGCCGCACGGCGAGAGGAGAACAGTGCCAGGGTCGCGCCCTTGGACGCCTCGATCAACCCGGCCAGCTCATCGCGCTGGGCCTGGGCGGTCTTCATCGAGGGCGGGGGCAGGTGCTTGGCAACATAGAGCACCCCCTGCTTGGGGTAGTCGAACGGGCTTCCCACGTCCACGGCATCCCAGGCAGGAGCCTTCTCCCCCGCCAGGCCCAGCGACCCCGCCACCGGGTCGAAGCTGTCACCGATGGTCAGGGTGGCGGAGGTCAGCACCACGGTGCGATCACCAAAGAGCCCATCGCGCAGCCGCCCGGCCACGGACGTCGGCGCGACGTAGATCAGCGGAGATTCCTCCAGATCGGCCTCCTGGTATCCCCGCCCCGGGACGAAGCTGCCCGGCCGGTTCAGCCAGACCACATCGGGGGTCTCCGGAGATTCCAGGATCCGGTTCGCGGTCTCGAGCACGGCCTGCATCCGCGACCTGGCCGTGTTGCGCCCCGGATCGGCTTCGGCGTCGCCGGAGGGTTTCGAGTCCGAGAGGGCGGTGCGGGCGGCGTTTCGTGCCAGCTCCACGGCCTCGCGCTGTTGAGGGTTCAGTCCGCGCGCCAGAAGGCCAGAGTCCACCCGGTGGAAGGCCGCCTCGACGGCGACCGCAGAGCTCTGAAGCGCCTCGACGTTGATCGCTGTATGCCGCCGGGCCGAGGACGCCGCGGCCTTGATCATCGCCGCGGAGAGCTGAGCGGTGACCGCAGAGGTCACCCGGTCAGCCAGCTCGTGGGCCTCATCGACGATGACCGCGTCGTGCTCCGGCAGCACGTCGAGGCCCTCGAAGGCGTCGATGGCGAGCATGGCGTGATTCGTGACCACCAGATCCGCGTCCCTGGCCTTCTCCCGGGCGCGCTCGGAGAAGCACTCGGCCGCCATCGGGCACTTTCGGGGCCCGATGCAGTCCACTGCGTTCACCGAGATCTGGCGCCAGGCCCGGTCGGTCACCCCGTGGGGCAGGTCGTCGCGGTCCCCGGTCTCGGTGACCTCGGCCCACTCGCGCAGCGCCACAATCTCCTTGCCCAGCTGCGAGCCGGGTTCCACGGCGGACACCCCTCCGGTCGGCTCGTCGGCGAAGGCGAACAGCGCCTGCTCGTCGTCGTCCTCGGGGAATCCGCCGTCCATCTTGTGTTTGCACGCGTAGTTCGCCCGACCCTTGACCAGGGCGACATCGACCTCACGCTCCACGTGCTCGGCGATGTTCTCCAGCAGTCGGGGAAGATCACGACCCATGATCTGCGCCTGCAGCGCCAGGGTCGCGGTAGAGATCAGCACCGGCTTCTCCGCGTCCAGGGCGTGGACCACGGCCGGGACCAGGTAGGCCAGAGACTTTCCGGTGCCCGTACCCGCCTGGACCAGGAGATGGCGCCGCTTGCGCAGCGCCATGGCGACATGCTCGGCCATGGTCACCTGCCCGGACCGCTTGACCCCGCCCATCGCGGTGACGGCACGTTCGAGAAGCTCCGTCGTCTCCTGGTATCCGGTGGACCGGCTGGTGCTCACGCTCAAGGCGTCGGCTCTGCGGTGACCTGGAACTCGGAGAGGTCCCCGGCGAGCTCCCGACGGACCAGCACCTTCAACAAGGTGCCCTCCTCCAGGTACTCGGTGGAGAGGATCTCGGCGTCCTCGGCATGGAGCCTGGAGACGATGTCACCGTGTGAGTAGGGAACCATCAGCTCCAGCGGGACGCTGGGGCGCGGGATGGAGCTGCTGATCAGCTCGCGCAGCTCCGCGATGCCCTCTCCGCTGTGAGCCGAGACCACGATGGTGTGTGGCTCCCGCCGTCGGATTCGTTCCACCACGTCCCAGTCGGCGACGTCGGCCTTGTTCAGCACGATGATCTCGTCCACCTCGTGCGCGTCCACCTCGGCCAGAACCGTGCGGACCGCCTGGATCTGCCCTTCGGGCTCGGGGTGCGACGCGTCGACGACGTGCAGGATGAGATCGGCGTCGGCCACCTCCTCCAGAGTGGAGCGGAACGCCTCGATCAGCTGGGTGGGCAGCTGGCGGACGAAGCCCACCGTGTCAGAGAGCGTATAACCGATCCCGTCCGGGGTGACCGCCTTGCGGGTGGTGGGGTCCAGGGTCGCGAACAGCGCGTTCTCGACCATCACTCCGGCGTCGGTGAGCCGGTTCAGCAACGAGGACTTCCCGGCGTTGGTGTACCCGGCGATCGCCACGGAGGGGACAGCATTGCGCTTGCGGTTGGCCCGCTTGGCATCACGGGCCGGCTTCATCGCCGCAATGTCCTTGCGCAGCTTGGACATGCGCGCGTTGATCCGGCGACGGTCCAGCTCGATCTTGGTCTCACCGGGTCCGCGGGACCCGATGCCCGCGCTCGCGCCGCCCACCTGGCCACCTGCCTGGCGGGAGAGCGACTCGCCCCAGCCACGCAGCCGCGGGAGCATGTACTCCATCTGCGCCAGCTCCACCTGGGCCTTGCCCTCGCGGGATTTCGCGTGCTGAGCGAAGATGTCCAGAATCAGACCGGTGCGGTCGATCACCTTGACCTTGACGATGTCTTCGAGTCCGCGGCGCTGGGACGGGGCGAGCTCGGAGTCGACCACGACGGTGTCGGCGCCGAGTTCGGCCACGGCCACTCTGATCTCTTCGGCCTTGCCGGACCCGAAGAAGGTTCCGGGGTCGGGTTTGGCGCGGCGCTGCAGGAACCCGTCGAGGACGGTGGAGCCTGCGGTCTCCGCCAGGGCGGAGAGCTCGCGCAGGGAGTACTCCGCCTCCGCCACGGTGCCCTCGCCCCAGAGCCCGGCGAGGACCACCCGCTCCAGACGGAGCTGACGGTATTCAACCTCGGAGACATCTTCCAGCTCGGTGGAGAGTCCATCCACCCGGCGCAGCGAGCGGCGCTCCATGAGGTCATACTGCTCACCGTCGGAGTCGGTGTGTGAGGTCTCATCGGAGAGCTCCCGGGCCTGCTCGCCGAGAATGCCGCCCCGCCGGGAACCGGGTTCAGCCTCGAAACGGGTGGTCCGCCCTGGGGTCTGCTCGCGGGCGCGGTCGGCGGCGAGGATCCGCTCGATGGTGGCATCGACGGAGGACTGCTCTGCGGCTGACGCCGGGGTGCCCTCGGGGGTCTCGCCGGAAGGTTCGGGCGTGTGGTTCTGCTTGGTCATGATCTCCTTAGGACCAGTTTTCGGCCTGGCCCTGCCCGCCGTGGATCTCCATCCTACGTTCGACCCGGGACATGGTTAAGTGCACGGGTCCGCTGTGGAGATCGGTCGGGACTTGCTCGTGGTGTGGATGGCGTGTGCCGCAGTCGCGGCCCGCAAGACCGAAGATGGGTCTTCGGCGTGCCGGGCTCCGCGCACTGGCAACAGGGCCGACTCAGAAGGCCGGCCGGGCGATCAGAAGGTGACTCAACCGCGGGGGCGGGAGTACGTCAGGTGAATCCACATGAGAAAGAGTCTACTACGATTCACCCTGTGAGCTCCCAGCACTATTTCTCCGCGTCCCCCGAGGGGCCATTCACCCGCCGCGCCGTCTCGGTCAACCTGGACGGGGGAGAGGTCTCCGTCGCCACGGCCGGGGGGATCTTCTCCCCCGATGGCGTGGACAAGGGTACGGCCGTGCTGCTCAAACATGCGCCGGATCCGGCACCGGAGGGGAACCTGCTGGACATCGGCTGCGGCTGGGGTCCCTTGGCGCTGACCATGGCGATGCGCTCACCCCAGGCCACGGTCTGGGCTGTGGATGTCAATGAACGCTCCCGCACGCTCTGCGCAGAGAACGCGGCGGCCCTGGGACTGAGCAACGTGCGGGTGCTCGCGCCCGAAGAGGTTCCGGCGGATATCCAGTTCGACACCATCTGGTCCAACCCGCCGATCCGGGTCGGCAAGGAGGTGCTGCACGGGCTGCTCCAGCACTGGCTGCCCAGACTGAGTCCCGGAGGCGATGCCTGGCTGGTGGTGCAGAAGAACCTCGGAGCCGACTCGCTGCTCACCTGGATCTCCTCGATGCTCGAGACCGCCGACGGGGACTTCCAGAGCGGACGCGCGGAGACCGCGAAAGGCTTCCGACTGCTGCGGATCAGCAGAGACTGAACCGGGGTTCCCGGAGGCGGGCAGCCTCGGCCGCTGCCAGCTGTTTCGGCCGCGTGCTGCGCCGTCGGCCCGGCTCTTCAGCTGTGCAGCACCCGTTCCCGGTGCGTATCGGACAGTGGCTCAGGTCAGCGTGCCGGTGAGCACAAGCTCGGCGGGTCCGGCGAGCTCGACATCCTCCGCGCCGTCTTCCCGGGCCGTGAATCGCACGCTCACCTGACCGCCGGGAACGTCGACCTTCCAGAGGTTGACGCTGTCATCGGCGGCCCATACACGCACCGCGGCGGCAGCAGCACATGCGCCGGTCCCGCAGGACATGGTCTCCCCGACCCCGCGTTCGTGGACGCGCATCCGGACTCTGCCCACGGGCTGGCCGTCCTCGTCGTCGGTGACCAGCGGCTCGGCCGGGACCACGAACTCGACGTTGGTGCCGGCCGGCGGAACCGGGTCCACCTTGGGCGCCTCATGGAGGTTCAGCTCCTGCAGCGTCACCTCGTCGCCGAGAGCGACGACGGTGTGCGGGTTGCCCATCGAGATGCTCAGGGCGGGACGCGGTTCCTCGAGTCCTGCGGCGATCACCAGTGCGTCTGAGGCGTTCGCGGCCGCCTGCTCGGGGTCCAGGAAGGACCACACGCCCATGCCGATGGCGTAGCCTTCGGGAACCTTGCGCACGCTGCGCAGCCCGGCGCGGGTCAGCACCGGAAGCCGGTGACCCTCGGTGAGCTGCACCAGGCCTTCTGCGATCAGGAAATGGGCGAAGGCGCGCACTCCGTTGCCGCACATCTCGGACACCGATCCGTCGGAGTTCCGATAGTCCATGAACCACAGCGGCTCGTCGTCGGTGCTGCTGAGCTGGGTGCTCTCGGCCAGCAGCCGGGACACCACGGCGTCCCCGGTCACACGGTGCGCCGGGACGGCGCGGATGACCCCATCGGCTCCGATGCCGAGGTGGCGGTCGCACAGTGCCGCGGCCTGGTGCGCCTCGAGGTCCTGCTCGCCCAGGGGGTCAGCGAGCATCACGAAGTCGTTGCCGGTGGCGTGGGCCTTGGTGACGGCTGTGCCGGCGAGAGACTCCAGGCCGGTGAGGTGGTGAGCCACGCGGTTCTCCTTCAATGCGGATGGATCAATGGTGCTGGATCGATGCTTCAGGATAGATGGTGCAGGACCGGCGCTGCTGGCTGGGCCGTGCGCCGTGGGCCCTGGAGATTCACCAGGACCATGCTGTGGTGTTCAACGTCGGGAGCCAGAGATCGCTTCCTCCGCCTGGTTCGCCAGGTGCTCCGAGAAAGCGGGCAGCCAGGTCACTCGGGGGTCCGCCCGAAACCAGGTCTCCTGTCTGCGGGCGAACTTCCGTGTCGCCACCGTGGTGGCCTCCACCGCTTCCGACTGGGTGAGCTCGCCGTCGAGGACCTGAAGGAACTGCTGGTATCCGATGGCCCGGGAAGCGGTGCGCCCGCGGCGCAGACCGGCGAGGTCGAGCTGATGCACCTCTTCGAGCAGACCATCTCCGGCCATGTGGTGCACGCGCCCAGCGATGCGCTCATGCAGCAGGAGCCGTTCCATGTGGAGTCCAAGCTGCACGATCGGCCCCAGGCGGGGCTCATGGACTCGTTGCGGCATGAAGGAGGAGAACGTCCGGCCGGTGAGCTGCACGACCTCCAGGGCCCGGATCAGGCGACGGTCGTCCTTGATCACGGCGGCAGACTCGGGGTCACGCTCGCGCAGCTGCGCACGCAGCCCCGCCGCACCCTCCTCCTCGAGGCGCAGCGTCAAGCGGCTGCGCAGCTGTGCATCCGTGGGCGGGAACTCGATGACGTCGATCACGGCCCGCACGTAGAGTCCGGAGCCGCCGACCATGATGGGGGTCTTGCCCCGAAACCTGACCTCGTCGATGACCTCACGCGCCCGGTTCTGGAAGTCCGCGACAGAGGCCTCTTCGGTCACGTCGAGCACATCGAGCAGGTGATGCGCCACCCCTCGGGACTCTTCTGCGGTGACCTTGGCGGTGCCGATGTCCATGCCGCGGTAGAGCTGCATCGAGTCGGCGTTGATGATCTCCCCATCCAGACGCTCTGCGAGCTCGATGCCCAGCCGGGATTTACCGGAGGCGGTGGGGCCCACCAGCACGATCAGCGGAAGGTCTGACGTGGGCGATCCGGGGCGCACCGTCCCCGCCTGGGTGGCGTGGTCCCCCGGGGTCATCGGGAGACCGGCGGGAGCGTCGGCATGCCCAGAGAGACCGCTCCCGGGGTCGAACCGGTCACCTGGGTGGTCCCCACACCGCAGGAATCCGCCTGCCAGCGGTCCCAGGCGTCCCCGGCCGGAGACCGGCGCAGCTGGTAGTCCGCGGTGTCCTCCGGATCGGCCAGCAGGTGGAACCCGGCGGTCTCGGTGATCGGGACGGTGGCGAAGTCACCAGGGCGCGGGACCGGTTCCCCGGTCGGGACCGAGAAGTGGACCAGACGATTATCGCGGGCCCGCCCGGTCAGGCGCCCAGTCTCACTGGATTTGGTCCCCGAGTCCGCGGTGACCAGCAGCTCCTGGGAGGTGCCGAGCAGCTTCGCGTTCTCCTCGGCCCCGATACGATCCTGCAGGGCACAGAGCCGCTCGAAGCGCTTCTGCACGATCGCCTTGGGCACCTGCTCCGCCATGGTCGCCGCGGGGGTGCCTGGGCGTGGCGAATACTGGAAGGTGTAGGCCGAGGCGAATCGCGACGCTTCGACCACCTGCATGGTCTCCTCGAAGTCGGCCTCGGTCTCCCCGGGGAAGCCCACGATGATGTCGGTGGTGACCGCGGCGTGCGGCATGGACTCGCGGACCTTCTCCAGGATGCCCAGGAACTTCTTGGACCGGTAGGACCGGCGCATGTCTTTGAGCACCTTGTCGGAACCGGACTGCAGCGGCATATGCAGCTGCGGCATGACGTTCGGGGTCTCTGCCATGGCGTGGATGACGTCGTCGGTGAAGGAGGCCGGATGAGGACTGGTGAAGCGCACCCGTTCGAGCCCCTGGATCTCTCCACAGGCGCGCAGAAGCTTGGCGAAGGCGCCACGGTCGCCGAATTCCACGCCGTAGGTGTTCACGTTCTGGCCCAGCAGGGTGACCTCCACGGCGCCGTCGGCGACCAGGGCACGCACCTCGGCGAGGATCTCTCCGGGGCGTCGGTCGCGTTCCTTCCCGCGCAGCGAGGGCACGATGCAGAAGGTGCAGGTGTTGTTGCATCCCACCGAGATGGAGACCCATCCGGAGTGCACCGATTCCCGTTTGGTCGGCAGCGTGGAGGGGAACGTCTCCAAGGACTCGAGGATCTCGATCTCGGCCTCGGCGTTGTGCCGGGAGCGTTCCAGCAGCGTGGGCAGCGAGCCGATGTTGTGGGTGCCGAAGACGACGTCGACCCAGGGTGCCCGCTTCTGGACGGTCTCCTGGTCCTTCTGGGCCAGGCAGCCGCCGACCGCAATCTGCATGCCCTCGTGCTCGGCCTTGGTCTTCCGGAGCATTCCGAGGTGGCCGTAGAGCTTGTTATCGGCGTTCTCCCGGACCGCGCAGGTGTTGAAGACGACCAGGTCAGGGGTATCACCGGTTTCCACCGGCCCATAGCCTGCGTCTTCGAGGAGCCCGGACATCCGCTCCGAGTCGTGGACGTTCATCTGACACCCGAAGGTGCGGACCTCGTAGGTGCGTGGGCGCACCCTCGGAGTCTCCTCGGCGGGGCGCGCGGCGCCGTCGGCCTCCGGCGCAGGGCTCTGGGCGCGGTCCATCAGTGCATCACTCATCGCACTGGATTCTACGCGTTGGAATGATCGTCGATCGCGTCGCGCACGATCTGGAACGCCACTCCAGGGGCGTGTCCCCTGCGGGCCAGCATCGACACCAGCCTCCGGGTGATCTTGTCCCGCTCGGCGCGCTCCTCCGGACTGGGCCCGGTGGGCACGCTCTTTCCCTGCAGCTTTCGCTGCACGAGTTCTCGCGCCGCGTCACCCTCGTCCTCGGGGGTGATCTGTTCCAGTGCCTCTGCGGCGAGAGCATCATTGATGCCCTTCTCACGCAGCTCGCGGCGCAGCGCAGACTTCCCGAGGTTCTTCAGCTCGTGCCGCCCCTTCACCCAGGTCTGGGCGAACTCGCTGTCGTTGACCAGATGGACCTCTTCCATCCGGTCCAGCACGCGGGTGATGATCTCGGCGCTGAACTCCTTCTCCTGCAGTGCCACAGCCAGCTGGTGCCGGGACTTCGGGGAACCGGTGAGTCGGCGCAGCACCACCGCGCGCGCCTTCTCGTATTGTTCCGCGGGACTCAGCTCAGAGTGCGCCCCTGAGGCGGAGTCCTCCTCGTCCTCCGGGCCCTGATCATCCCCCGCGCCGCGAGAATCCTCCGCGCTCTCATCTCCCTCCGCGTCCTCGGCTATCTCAGTCGAGTCTGCGGTCGCGGCGGATCCAAGAGTCGCGGCGCTGCTCACGGCGGAACCGGGATCCGCCGGTGCGGTGTGTGGAGCCCCCGGCGAGCTGTCAGGCTCACCGTCCTCCGTGACCGCGGGCACCGAGGTATCCACCACCAGGAAGTCAGGAACTGGGGCGTCAGGGTCCCGCTCCTGAATGTTGGTCATGGCGGCCCGCAGCGCGTCGATCTTCTGCTGCTGATCACCCATGGCGACCTCCTATCAGCCGTCGACTGCCTGCAGGGCGGGCCCGCCTTCTTCTTCCAGCGGGGAGGTCAGACCGAGCTTCTCGCGGATGCGCCGTTCAATCTCATCGGCGAGGTCGGGATTGTCCTTGAGGAAGGTGCGCGCCTTCTCCTTGCCCTGGCCCAGCTGGTCCCCGTCGTAGGTGAACCAGGCGCCGGACTTCTTCACGAGGCCGTTCTCGACGCCGACATCGATGAGTCCCCCCTCGCGGGAGATCCCCTCGCCGTAGACGATGTCGAACTCGGCCTGCTTGAACGGCGGAGCCATCTTGTTCTTCACGATCTTGGCGCGGGTCCGGTTGCCCACCGCGTTGGTGCCCTCCTTGAGGGTCTCGATGCGGCGCACGTCCACACGGACCGAGGCGTAGAACTTCAGCGCCTTGCCGCCGGAGGTGGTCTCCGGGGAGCCGAAGAACACGCCGATCTTCTCGCGCAGCTGGTTGATGAAGATCGCGGTGGTCTTGGTCTGCGAGAGCCGTCCGGCGATCTTGCGCAGCGCCTGAGACATCAGCCGCGCCTGGAGCCCGACGTGGGAGTCACCCATCTCGCCTTCGATCTCGGCGCGGGGCACCAGGGCTGCCACGGAGTCGATCACCACGATGTCGATCGAGCCGGAGGAGACCAGCATGTCCATGATCTCCAGTGCCTGCTCACCGGTGTCCGGCTGGGAGACCAGCAGCGCGTCGGTGTCCACGCCCAGCTTCTGGGCGTACACCGGGTCCAGGGCGTGCTCGGCGTCGATGAATGCCGCAATGCCACCCTGCTTCTGAGCGTTGGCTACTGCGTGCAGGGCGACAGTGGTCTTGCCGGAGGACTCTGGCCCGTAGATCTCCACCACGCGTCCGCGGGGGAAGCCTCCGATGCCGAGCGCGGCGTCCAATGCGATCGAGGAGGTCGGGATGGTCTCGATCGGTGCGCGGGTGTCATCACCGAGGCGCATGACAGAACCCTTGCCGTACTGCTTGTCGATCTGGGCGAGCGCCGCTTCAAGCGCCTTCTCACGATCCTTGCTGACTGCCATGATTCACCTCGATGACTCGTTGTATGTGTGTGGTGCCAGACTAGGCGGACCCTCTGACATGACTTCGTGCACGTTCAGGCCGTGTGCGTCTGAAGGAGTCCGTCCCGCAGCACGGGGCTTCTGGGGAAAACTCTAGCGCATTCAGTCGAACATATCTTCGATTCCCGGCCTGGGCGTGTCCGATCCCAGAGTTCCGGATCGATCCTCCGCTGTGCTGCACCCGGAGAGCGGGTCGAGAACCTGAGCTTCCTGCCTCAGCGGTGCTGACCGGTGCTGACCGGTGCTCAGCGCAGCTCAGCGTTTGGGCGCGATGTCGCGGCCGAGCCGACGCTCCGCGGGGACATCCTGCTGGTCGCAGACGGCGTCCCAGACGTCCCGAGGGCTCACCCCGGCCTCCAGGGTGGCCTTCACGCTCATCTGGTACTGACTGAGCACCAGCGAGTCCGCGAGCACGTGGGCGTAGTTGGGCCCGAACTCACCCTCCATGAGGAACCAGAATCGACTCTCTCTCACAAGGCCCTTTCATCTGCGGCGTTCTCATTCGGCTTCCCCGCCGGATCCTTCACATTCACGGCCCCGGGAAGCGCCGATCCATGGGCCAGCGCGGGATCATGCTCGGCGTCGAATTCGGTATAGGACTTGTTCAGCTTCGCCAGCAGCCGGGAGAGCGTCTCGATCTCCTGCTCCTGCCACGGCGTGAGCATCTGGAGGTACCGTTCGGCCCGGTCTCCCTGGGCGGATTCCAGTCGGGCCCGGCCCTCCTCGGTCAGTGAGACCATCTGCGCCCGACCATCTGCAGGATCGGTGGCCTTCTCGACGAAGCCCCGATGCTCCAGCGTGCTGAGCTGACGCGAGAGGGTGGGCTTGCCGATCCCAAGGTGACGGGCGATCGCCGTCATCCGCTGCGGCCCCATCTGTTGCAGTGTGGCCAGTACGGAGTAGGACGCCGGCTCGATCTCGGAGTCGATCTGACGTGCCAGCTGCAGCGCGTTGAATCGGCGCCGGACGAAGAGTCGGTTGAACTCCTGCTCCAGCTCGTGGACCTTGGCGCGTCGATCGAAGCTTCCCATGGGCAACAGTCTATGACAGTGAAGGAGGGCCACCCCATAGGGCGGCCCTCCTGCACAGATTCAAGCTGCGGGACGGATCACGATCCGCTGCGAGCGAGCTCCTCGCGGGTCAGCGCATCCGGCACGCGGTCCGGGACGACTCCGCCGCCGAACTCCCGCTGGAACTCAGTGGGAACGGTGTCGGGAACCTGTAGACCCTCGGCCGTGGCGATGCGCTCAGCGACCTGGGAGAGCATCGCGGAGAGGGGCACTTCGAGTGCGGTGCAGATCGATGCCAGTAGCTCCGAGGAGGCTTCCTTCTGGCCGCGTTCCACCTCGGAGAGATACCCCAGGGACACGCGGGCGTCATGGGAGACATCCCGGAGGGTACGACCCTCGGCCTGACGGATGCTGCGCAGAACGTCACCGATCTCCTGGCGCAGCACGACTCCCTTGGACTCTCGGGGCTGGGCCGCAGCGACGCCGTCGACGTCCATATCTTTCCAACGGGTCACGCCGTTGACGGTGACTGGTTGTCTCACCATGGACTCACTCCTCTTTCGGTATGTTCCACCTGTGGTCAACGGTGTTCGCAGGTGTTTTCTTCCCGGTGTGGCTGCTGGTCCTCGTGGCTCTACTCTAGACCGAATACCCGAGGCCATGCGGTGCGGTGGCCAAGAAGTCTTCGACGAGTTTCAGGGCGCCCTCCACCGAGGCGGCGCGAATCGCGGCGCGGTCACCGTGCAGCTCGAGACGCAGGGAGCCGGAGAGCCACTGGTCGGCGGTCTCCGGGCCAAGCCCGGCCGCCGCAGCGGCGCATCCGGAGGGCAGCGCGAGCTCGAGTCGTTCGCGCGCGCTGTTCCTGCAGGCCAGTCCGAGATATACGGTGCCCACCGGCTTGCCCTCATGCGGCTCAGGCCCGGCCACACCGGTGGTCGCGATGCCGATATCCGCGCCGGTGCAGGAGGCCGCCCCGCGCGCCATGGCGGCAGCCACATCGGGATCGACCGCGCCCCGGTCGGCAAGCAGCTGCGCGTCGACGCCGAGAACATTACGTTTCACGGCGCTGGCGTAGGCCACGACGCCGCCCAGAAGCGCCACCGAGGTGCCCGGCACCTCAGCGATGCGGGAGGACAATCCTCCGGCGGTCAGCGACTCGGCGGTGGCCAGCGTGAGGCCGCGATGCGCCAGCGTCTGGATGATCCCGCGCGGCGAGGTCGCACGCTCGGCGGCTCGCGCCAGCTCATCTGCATCCCCGGAGAGGCTCGCGGGCTGCTCGGAGCGCTCGTCTGCCTGGTCGGAGAACTCAGCCATCTGAAGGTTCTCCGGCACGTCCCGGGCCGGGTGCATCGGCCCGGTCCCGACGGACCCGGCTGCGCATCCTGATCGCGGAGATCAGGTAGTCCACTCCGGTGACCACGGTGACCACCAGGGCAAGGATCATGATCCAGAACGCGACGTCGGCCAGCCAGCTGGCGAGCACCACCAGAGGCAGCAGCATCAGCTGCAGACCCGCGGACTGCAGCACGGTCTTGAGCTTGCCGCCGCGGGAGGCAGGCATGACGCCGTAGCGGATCACGACCATGCGCAGCACGGTGACGCCGAGCTCGCGGGCCAGGATCACCACGGTCACCCACCAGGGCAGCTCGCCGAGCAGCGAGAGCATGACCAGCCCCGCTCCGATGAGCAGCTTGTCGGCGATGGGGTCGGCGATCTTGCCGAAGTCGGTGACCAGGTTGCGCGAGCGGGCCAGGTCGCCGTCGATCTTGTCCGTGAGCACCGCCAGGGCGAATACCCCGGCCGCCGCCCAGCGCCAGCCTCCGTTGTTGGCCTCAGCCGTCCCGGCGCCGAACACCTGGCCGTCGGCGTCGAGCACCAGGAACCAGATGAAGACCGGGACCAGAGCGATGCGCACCATGGTCAGGATGTTGGCGATGTTGAGCAGCGGAGGTGCAGCCGGTTCCCCGGTCTGTGCGGCTCCTTCGCGCGGTGTGTCAGTCATGAGCCCCTCAGCGTCCGGTCAGTTCCCACATGTCCTCGCCGGACGTGGAGTCATGCCCGTCATGATAGTCCCTCGCCTGCGGCAGGGCCGCGGTGCGTTCGGCCAGATCACGGGCGATCAGATCGGCGCTGGAGAGCGAGGCCCGGCTGACCTGGCGCTGCCCGACAGCCTGGGTGGGACCGGTCGGCGCCGGCTCCTGGTGGGAGTCCTCCGTCCCGGACGGATCCGGGGCCGAGCCGGCCGAGACCGCAGAGACTGCCGAATGACCTGAGGCGGCGCGGTAGCCGGGGTCGGCCAACGACCCGGACGGGGGCTGATGGTCCGGCTCCTCTGGTCCCAGGTCAGCCGCATGGACCGGACTCGGAGCGGACTCCGCGGCCTGCAGCGCTGCGCTGGGCGCGGTCTGCACCGAATGTCCGGGCTCATATTCGATCCCGGTGTTGTCATAGGCCTCCGGAGCGGCCTCGCTGGGCGCCGCGGCTCGCGGCTCTTCACCACGCATGGTGGCCAGCAGCCCGGGCAGCTCCTCCGGGGAGACCAGCACGTCGCGGGCCTTGGAGCCCTCGGAGGCGCTGACCACCCCGCGGGACTCCATCAGGTCCATCAGGCGCCCGGCCTTGGCGAAGCCCACGCGCAGCTTGCGCTGCAGCATCGAGGTGGACCCGAACTGGGTGGTGACCACCAGTTCTGTGGCCTGCAGCAGCACGTCGAGGTCATCGCCGATGTCCTCGTCGATCTTCTTGGAGACCTTCTCGGGGACCACGTCCTCGCGGTACTGCGCCTTGAGCTGGGACTTCACGTGCTCGACCACCGCGTGGACCTCGGAGTCGTTGACCCAGGCCCCCTGGACGCGCATCGGGTTCGGCCGGCCGGCAGGCAGGAAGAGCGCGTCGCCCTGACCCAGCAGCTTCTCCGCGCCCACCGAGTCCAGCACCACGCGGGAGTCGGTGGAGGAAGAGGTGGCGAAGGCCATCCGGGAGGGGATGTTCGCCTTGATCAGCCCGGTGACCACGTTGACCGATGGGCGCTGGGTGGCCAGCACCAGGTGGATGCCGGCGGCGCGGGCGAGCTGGGTGATGCGCACGATCGAGTCTTCGACGTCGCGCGGGGCGACCATCATCAGGTCGGCGAGCTCGTCGACGATCACCAGCAGGTACGGGTACGGACGTAGGTCCCGCTTGGAGTCCGGGGGCAGCTGGATCTTGCCGCTGCGGACCGCCTTGTTGAAGTCGTCCACGTGCTTATAGCCGAAGTGGGCGAGATCGTCGTAGCGGTTGTCCATCTCCTTGACCACCCACTGCAGCGCCTCGGCGGCCTTCTTGGCGTCGGTGATGATCGGGGTCACCAGGTGCGGGACGCCCTCATAGGCGGTGAGCTCCACCCGCTTGGGGTCCACCATGACCAGGCGCACCTCGTCGGGAGTGGCGCGCATCAGGATCGAGGTGACCATCGAGTTCACGAACGCCGACTTGCCCGCACCGGTGGCGCCGGCGACGAGCAGGTGGGGCATCTTCGCCAGGTTGGCGACGACGAACCCGCCCTCCACGTCTTTGCCGACTCCCATGACCATGGGGTGATCGGTCTTCCGCGCGGCGTTCGAGCGCAGCACATCGCCCAGGACGACGACTTCCTTGTCCTTGTTCGGGATCTCGATGCCGATGGCGGACTTGCCGGGGATCGGAGAAAGGATCCGGACCTCGTTGGAGGCCACGGCCAGGGAGATGTTCTTCTCCAGCCCGGTGACCTTCTCCACCTTGGTGCCGGGGACCAGCTCGACCTCGTACCGAGTCACTGTGGGGCCTCGGGAGAAGCCGGTGACCTGAGCGTCGACCTTGAACTGCTGGAAGGTCTGGTTCAGGGCGTGCACGATCTCGTCGTTGGCGGCGGTGTGCTCCTTGGCCGGCGGGCCCGAGGGCAGCAGCCCCTGCTCGGGCAGGGTGTAGGTGACGTCCCCGCCCAGGGTGAGCTGCTCCGAGCGCACCGGCATGGCCGCCGCCGGGGCGGGCGCCTCGGGGTCGGGGTTGCGCTTCAGAGCGGCCGAGGAGGGCACCTCCGAGGCCGACGCGGCGGACGCCTCGGTGGCAGCGGCCTCCGCGGCGGCGGCGGGGGCGGCCCGCTCCCGGGCGCGCTGGATGGCGCGTTCCTGGGCGGTGGGACGACGGACCCCGGCGGGGACCGCGGGGGCGGCGGCTGGGTCCCCGTCGGACTCGTCGAAGACTGGGTCCTCGTAGGCGCCCTCGGTCGCGCGGGCGGCCTCGGGGTCCTGGTGTCCGAAGGACTCGATGTCGGAGTCCCGGGCGTCGGCGCCGCGAGCCTCCGAGTTCCCCGCGTCCTCGTCCTTGGAGCCCATGATCTTGGAGAGCAGCGACTTCTTGGCGTGGCCCTCACCGGAGGAGTCGGCGTGGCGGGCGGCGCGTCGTGGCCGGGCCGGGGCGTCGTCGTCGGGATGCGTGGCGGCAGGCTGGGCGGGGGTGGACTTGGACTTGCGCGTCGGCGCCGACTGCTGGGCCTGCCCGCCGGCAGGCAGCTGCGGGTCCTCAAGCGGTTCGCGGCGCTCTCCGACGATGAAGCTCTTGGCCACGGCGACGCGGTCGGGCACCCGGCGCAGCGGGGTGTCGGTGAGCACCAGCAGGCCGGCGAGCAGCGCGAGGATCAGCAGCACCCAGACCGGGTACGGGGTGACCAGGGAGGCCAGCGGCACGCTGACCAGGTAGCCGATGACTCCCCCGGAGTTCAGCAGCGCGGTGAAGGCGCCGTCCTCGCCGACCGTGAACGCCTCGTTGATCGTGGGCAGCCCGTTGGCCAGGTGCACGATGCCGGCGGCGCAGATGAGGATGATGGCGCTGCCCGCGGCGATCCGGGCATTGCCGGCGTGGTCCTGCGGTGCTCGGAAGTAGCGCACCGCTGCGATCAGCAGGATCAGCGGCAGGATCACCGAGGCCCAGCCGAAGGTTCCTGCCGTGGAGGTGTGCACCAGGTTGAGCGCCCAGTGATCCATGGTGCGCGCGCCCCACCAGTCGACGACGGCGGTCAGCGCAGCGAGCAGGAAGAACACCAGTCCGGCGCCGTCCCGGCGATCATCGGGGTGAACCTTCACCTGCCGACCGATCCCGCGCACAGCGGAGGCCACCGGGGTGGCAAGTGCCAGCCAGAAGCCGCGCGCGGCGGAGGCCAGCAGGTTCCCCTGCGGGGACTCTGCTGCGGGGTTGGAGGAATTCTTCGACGTCGTCGCGCGGCCTGAGGCACCCTTGGAGGACTTGCTTCCTTTGGTGCTGGCGGCTCGCGAGGGGGAAGTACGTGTCGCCATAGGGGCTAACCTACCCTCGATCCGGGGTCCGGTCACCGATCGGCACACCTTTGGCCCCGGCTGGAGCGTGAGCCCCGTCGCCCCGGGCCCTGACCAGCACACACTCCCGCCCCGATCAACTCCGGATCGGGCCCGGAGACGACTTTGGGCCCCACACGAGGTGAGGCCCAAAGCGGTGCTGCGAGGGGACCTGCAGGGTCCGGTGCGGATCAGGTCTCGACGACCACCGGGACGATCATCGGCTTGCGGCGCAGCTTGCGCGCCACCCAGGAGCCCATGGTGCGGCGCACGATCTGCTGCAGCTGATGCGTGGTGTGTTCCTTGTTGTCCTGGATCGCCTCGGTCAGCGCCCGGGAGATCTTCGGCTTGATGTCCTTGAAGACCTGGTCCTCCTCGGCGACGCCGCGGGCGTGGATGTCGGGTCCGGAGATGATCTTCCCGGTCTGCCGGTTGACCACCACGATCACCGAGATGAAGCCCTCCTCGCCGAGCACCCGGCGATCCTTGAGGTCGCTGTCGGTGATCTCTCCGATGGAGGATCCGTCCACATAGACGTAGCCGCACTCGACCTGGCCGACCACCTGCGCCACGCCCTTGTGCAGGTCCACCACGGTGCCGTCGTCGGCCATGATGACCCGGTCGCTGGGGACTCCGGTGTCTTCGGCGAGCTTGCCGTTGGCGATCAGGTGCCGGGTCTCGCCGTGGACCGGCATGACGTTCTTGGGCTTGACGATGTTGTAGCAGTAGAGCAGCTCACCGGCGGAGGCGTGCCCGGAGACGTGGACCTTGGCGGTGCCCTTATGGATCACGTCGGTGCCCAGCTTGAGCAGCCCGTTGATCACCCGGAAGACCGCGTTCTCATTGCCCGGGATCAGGGAGGAGGCCAGGATCACGGTGTCGCCCTGGCCCACCTGGATCGGGTGGTCCCCGTTGGCCATGCGGGAGAGCGCCGCCATCGGCTCGCCCTGGGAGCCGGTGGACATCAGGACCACCTCGGAATCGGGGTAGTTGTCCACCTTCTTCATGTCCACCAGGATGCCCTCAGGGACGTCGAGGAAGCCGAGCTTGGAGGCGATGCCCATATTGCGCACCATCGAGCGGCCCACGAAGGCGACCTTGCGGTTATGCGCGTGCGCGGCGTTGAGCACCTGCTGCACGCGGTGCACGTGGGAGGAAAAGGAGGCGACGATGATCCGCCGGTTGGAGGTGCCGAAGAGCTGATCCAGGGTCGGACCGATCTCCTTCTCCGGGGTGGTGAAGCCAGGGACGTCAGCGTTGGTGGAGTCGGTGAGGAACAGGTCCACGCCCTCCTCGCCGAGCTTGGCGAAGTGGCGCAGATCAGTGATCCGCCCGTCCAGGGGCAGCTGGTCCATCTTGAAGTCGCCGGTGTGCAGCACGGTGCCGGCCTCGGTGCGGATGAACACTGCCAGCGCGTCCGGGATGGAGTGGTTGACCGCGACGAACTCACACTGGAAGGGACCGAAGTCCTCGACCTCGCCCTCCTTGACCTCCAGGGTGTAGGGCTTGATCCGGTGCTCGGCGAGCTTCGCCTCGATGAAGGCCAGGGTCAGCGTGGAGCCGATCAGCGGAATGTCGGGCTTCTTCCGCAGCAGATAGGGCACGGCACCGATGTGGTCCTCGTGCCCGTGGGTGAGGACCAGGCCGACGACGTCGTCCAGCCGGTTCTCGATGTAGCTGAAGTCGGGAAGGATCAGGTCCACACCGGGCTGCTCCTCTTCGGGGAAGAGCACCCCGCAGTCGACGATCAGCAGCTTGCCGCCGATCTCGAAGACCGTCATGTTGCGCCCGACCTCCCCCAGGCCGCCCAGGGCGACGGTGCGCAACGTGCCGCGGCGAAGTTTCGGTGGAGTGCTGAGGCGCTGTGCTGCCAAGGTGAGATTCCTCCTCGAGAGGTCCTGCTGGGGACCTCAGTCATGTAGTGGTTCGGTGAGTTGCTCTGCTGCCGGCTCGTCCTGCGAACGGGCTGCTCAGAGCTGCCAGCCTGCCTCGCGCAGGTCGGCGATGATCAGTTGTTTCTCAAGTTCGTTGGCCTGGACCAGGGGCAGGCGGACCCCGGGGTGCATGCCGGTGCCCAGCCAGCTCAGCACCTGCTTGCAGGAGACCGCACCCTGGACCCGGGTCATCATGGCCCGAATCACCGGGCCGAGCTCGCCGTGGGCGATGCGGGCCTCGCGCAGCTCGTAGTTCAGCACCGCGTCGATCATCCGACGGAAGGTCGGGGACGCGACGTGGGCGGTGACCGAGACGACGCCGGCAGCCCCCATGGCCATCCAGGCCAGCACATTCTGGTCATCACCGGAGTAGACCTCGAGGTCGGTCTTGGTCAGCACCTCGGTGGTGGCGGTGATGTCGTTCTTCGCGTCCTTCAGGGACATGATGTGCGGGTGCTCGGCGAGCTTGAGGATCGTCTCGGTGGCGATCGGAATCCCGGTGCGCCCGGGGATGTCGTAGATCATCAGCGGCAGGTCCGCGGCGTTGGCCACCGCGGAGAAGTGGGCGAACACTCCGTCCTGGCTGGGCTTGTTGTAATAGGGAGTGACCACCAGCTGGCCGTCGGCTCCGGCGCGCTCGGCCCGCTTGGCCATGAGCAGGTCATGGTCGGTGTGGTTGGTCGCGGTGCCCGCGATGACCTTCGCCCGATCTCCGACGGCGGACTTGGCCGCCCGGACGAGGGACTCCTTCTCGTGGTCCTCCAGGGTGGAGGTCTCACCGGTGGTGCCAGAGACCACCAGCGAGTCGTTGCCCTCATCGACCAGCCGCACGGCGAGCGCCTCGAAGGCGTCGAAGTCGATCTTGTCATCCGGGGTGAACGGGGTGACCATCGCCGTGATCAGATGCCCGAAATGCGGGTCGGTCTGGTCCGGGTGCTGGACCTGCCCCTGGATCAGGTGCGGATCGAACTCGTGCGTGGGTTCGTTGTCGCTTGCCATGAGGCCCAGCCTACCGCCTGGGTCGCCCCCACGGGCCCGCGACGGGCAGGAACTCTCAAGGGAACCCCGCCGGAGCGGCGCCGCAGACCCAGGCGTCGGTTCAGCTGGTGGTGTCCTGCATCGGGCCCGCAGCCAGCGTGGTCCCGCTGTGGGTCGGGTCGCCGTCGAAGTGCTCGTGGGAGACATCGACCACCGGGTACTGGCTCAGGTCGATGCCCGCCGGCACGGTGAAGGTGCTGGTCTCCCCGGTGGCGGCGCCGAGCGAGATCAGCTGGGTGCCGGCCTCGTCGCGCAGCCACACCTCGAAGTAGCCGTCCTCCGGATCCGGGGCCGCGGTGATCTCCACGGTGAGTTCCAGCGCCCCCTCGCCGGTCTCGACCATCTCTGCGCGCCCGCTGAAGTCCGCGGCGGCCACCGGCTCCAGGGTGGCATCACCGAGCACGGTGGGCCCGGCGATCGGAGACTCCGCCGAGGGGGACTCGCTCGTCGGAGATTCAGCGACGGGGGGCTCTGACTCCGGGCCCTCGCCCGAACTGGAGAGCGCGGCGGCCACGGCGGCGCCGCCGAGCAGCGCACCGACGGCGGCTGCCGCCAGCGGCACCCAGAGCCTCCTGCGGGTCTGCCCCGGTCCCGGCTCGCGGCGAGGAAGCCGGGTCACCGAGGCGATCCGGTGATGGTCCTCGGAGGTCTGTGGGGCATCGGGGGCATCAGAGCGCTCCGAGGCCCCGGGGACCTCGGAGGGGAGCCCGATCTCGGCGGCGATCCGGTCCCAGAGCCCGGCCGGCGGCTCGTGCAGCACTGCAGGGTCCCGCAGCGCCAGCAGCGCGCGCTCGGTGACGTCGTAGGCGGCACGGCAGGTGTCGCACAGCTGCAGATGCCGACGCTGGGCAAGTTGCTCTGGATCGGTGAGGCGCTGGGAGTCGGTGAGAGGTTGGGAGTCGGTGAGAGGTTGGAAGTCGGTGAGAGGTTGGAAGTCGGTGAGAGGTTGGAAGTCGGTGAGGCGCTCAGGATGCGAGTCCTGCTCATTTTCAGCGCTCGGGTCAACGTGCGCAGCCGGGCTCGGGTCCGGGCTGTGGCTGAAGCCTGTGTCGGAGCGCGCGCCGGACCTCGTCTCGGAGCCTGGATCAGAGCTCCGGTCGGGGGTCGGGAGCGCGCCGGGAGCACCTGAGTAGGCGTCCCCGAGCCGCGGGTCTGCCAGGGTCGCCAGATCTGCGTCCGTGAGGTGCCCGTTGACCTGGGAGTCCTCCCGCGGCGGGAGCGGCTCAGTCATGGTGCACCTCCAGACTTTCTCTCATTCGGGCCAAGCCCCGGTGGACATGGGATTTCACGGTGCCCAGCGGCATCTCCAGGCGTTCAGCGATGGTCTTCAGGGGAAGATCCTCCGTATAGGCCAGGCGCAGTATCTCATCCTGCGGCGGACCCAGCTGCACCAGGCTCTGCTGGACCACCACCCGGTCGACCACGGAGTCCGCCGGCGGCGAGGATCCGTTGCGTGCCTGTGCCTCGGCCCCGGCCTCTGCGAGCTGGTGGTCTCGCTCCCGACTAGCGAAGACGTCGGCGATCACCCGCCGGGTGATCCCGGTGAACCAGGCTCCGGTGGGTTGGGAGACGTCATAGGTGTCCCGCGAGCGCCAGGCGCGGGTGAAGACCTGCTGGGTGGCATCCTCAGCGTCTTGCCGATGACGCAGCGCGGCCATGCACAGGGAGAACACGAAGCTCGCATGCTGGTGATAGAGGTCCTGCATCGCCGCAGGGTCCCCGGCCGCGAAGCGCATCGCAAGAGGCTGCTGATCCAGAGCGTCTCCTCGGTCGCAGGGCACGGGCACGGCAGGCGCAGCAGGAGGCGTCGCCTGCTCAGTCAAGAGGTTCGGCGACCACGATGATGTTGTCCGCATAGCTGCCGCGCTCGTCGATCCACTGACCCCCACAGGTGATCAGCACCAGTCGGTGCTCGCCGGTCCGCTCGAAGTACGGAGCGAAGTCCAGACCGTCCTTGCCGAGCTGCTCCACCTGTGTGACTTCATAGTGATGCGCCGTCCCAGCTTCGTCAAGGACGGTGATCTCCTCTCCCTCCTGCGCGTCCTGCAGGGCATAGAGCGGACCGACCGGGGTCTCCTCCGAACCGGCGTGCGCTGAGATGACGGTGGTGCCGACGTCATCAGCCGGTGCGTTGCCGTATTGGTACCAGGCAGCCTGCGCGGCGTCGTCGGGGATGTCCATCTGACCATCACTGGCGACGCCGCGAGGCTGGACCGGAAGATCTGCGTCGATCTCCGGGTAGAGCACCTGGACCGGTTCCGGGGTGGGCTCCTGTTGCCCCTGATCGGCAGGCTGCACCGGGACGGACCCGGGGTCGAAGGAGGGTGGAGCGGCCTCCGGAGATCCAGGGGCCTCCGGCGAAGGGGAAGACGCCGGAGCCTCCTGAGGCTCTCCGGAGGCCGAGACCGTCGCCGACTGGTCCTGGGTGCCCTCCGTGGCTCCCACGGCGCACCCTGCTGCACCGAGGGAGACAGCGAGCACGAGGGCCAGGCCTGCGGTGTGGCCCGCAGGCGCGCGGCGACGGTGGTCCTTCATCTCAGACGCGACTCTTCGCGCGCACACCCATGGTCACGGCGCCGACGCCGATCAGGGCGAGTACACCGATGCCGGCGACCCAGCCTGCGGTGGACTGGCCTGCAGCGACCTCGAAGTTGCCGGTGGGCACGCCGTCCGGCGCCGAGTGTGTGGCGTCCACGGTCTGGGTCGCCAGTGCGAGGTTTCCGTCCTCCGCAGAGCCCCAGGCGTAGACGATCGTGTTGACACCCTCGGTGACCTCGACGTCGGCGGGACCGATGACCGGGTCAGACTCCCCGGTCAGGGACACGGCGGCTTCCAGGGTTCCGGCGGCCAGGTCCAGCGACGCCTCATCCGGGTTGGCCAGGGCCTCGACCGCGACCTCGCCGTTGGCCCAGATGTCGACCTCGGGAGCCGCTGCCACGTGGCGCACCGTCAGGCGGCCCTCTCCGGCTGCCAGCTCCGAGGTGTCATTGCCGAAGGCGGTCACCGTCGGGTTGCCCTCGGCATCCAGATGGGCGGCAGCAGTGTAGTTCCCGCCACCCTCCAGGCTCACGTCCACCGGGCCGAGCACCGGTTCCGAGGCGTCCGCGGCATCGGCTGCGGTGATGGCGATCTCGTAGTCGCCGCCGGGCAGCTCCAGCGGGCCGGCGAGGTCACCGGGGTTGAAGTCATCCAGGGTGAGCTCACCGTTGACGTAGACGTCCACGGGAAGATCCGGCACGGCATGCAGCACGGAGAGCTGAGCGGAGCCTGCGGCCTCATCGGCGGCATAGGCAGGGGCTGCGCTGGCCGCGATGGCTAGTCCTACGACAGCGGTGGTTGCGAGTGGAAGAGACTTACGCATGGCGATGTCCTTTCAGGGTGCCTGGCGGCAGTGATGGTGATCACTTTTTGTGCTCACACCAGGACTACCGCGCCGAGGGTGGAAAGGTTGCACCTGGTGGTGAAGTATTTCTCCGCGGTGGCCGCGTCGAGTCCTGAGAGTCCCTCGCTCGGGAAGCCAGTAACGTACGTGCTGTGATCAAAGCTGGCACCACCTCCGCACATTCCCGACGCATCTCCGGGGTCGACGCCGCCCGTGGCCTCGCTCTTCTGGGCATGATGACCGTCCACGTGCTGCCCACCATCTCCGACTCCGGTCAGGACGCCAGCTGGGCCGGCCTGCTGTTCACCGGGCGCCCCTCGGCGCTGTTCGCGATGCTCGCCGGAGTCGGCCTCGCGCTGCTCACCGGCGGCGCCGGCCGGGGCCACTCCGGGGCGCAGCTGGCCGGTGACCGCAAAGCCATCGCGGTGCGTGCCCTGCTGGTGGTGGTGATCGGACTGCTGGTGGCGGCGCTGAACTCCGGGGTGGCCATCATCCTGGTGCACTACGGTCTGCTCTTCCTGCTGGCGCTGCCGTTCCTGCGGCTGGGTGCGGTGCCGCTGTTCACGCTGGCCGGAGCCTGGGTGGCGGCGGCGCCGGTGGCGTACTGGTGGCTGCACAATGATCTGCGCAGCTCCTGGGAGGGGTTCCCCGACATGTGGCGGCTGTGGCACTCCCCCGGTGTCGCTGACCTTGCGAACCCCGCCCTGCTGGGCATGGACCTGGCGCTGACCGGGTACTACCCGCTGCTGCTCTGGCCGGCCTATCTCTTCACCGGGATGGCCATCGGGCGTCTGCAGCTGCAGCGCACCTCCACCGCGCTGCGACTGGCCGGCACGGGACTTGGGCTGGCTGCGGCGAGCTATGCGGTGCACCTGTGGATGCTCTTCCAGTCCACGCTGGTCCCAGAGCTGGCTGCCCGCTACGGCTGGTCCAACG
The DNA here is from genome assembly GCF_013410215.1 of Nesterenkonia sandarakina. Classification (NCBI taxonomy): domain Bacteria; kingdom Bacillati; phylum Actinomycetota; class Actinomycetes; order Micrococcales; family Micrococcaceae; genus Nesterenkonia; species Nesterenkonia sandarakina. Next base: position 1,920,907 of record NZ_JACCFQ010000001.1, on the reverse strand, counting down.
CGGAGATCCGCGCCGAGCTGATGGTGGGGACCTTCCAGATCCCGCTGGTCACCGAGGACCTGTGGTTCCTGCTGGCCACCCCGCACCAGGGCTCCACCATGGACCTGATTCACACCATCGGCACCTCGATGCTGGTGCTGGGGCTGTGTCTGCTGGTCGCGGAGCGGCTGCGCTGGCTGCTGGCGCCGCTGATCGGGGCCGGGGCCATGCCGCTGACCCTCTACGTGGCGCACCTGGTGGTGATCCACTTCTGGCGCGGCGCCCCGGTGCCGGACTTCCTGACCTTCCTCACCGAGTACTCCCCGATGCAGATGCTCACGCTGATGATCATCGGCGCGCTCGGTGCCGGGCTGCTGCGGTTCATCCTGCGCCGCCGCGGCCCGCTGGAAGCGCTGACGCACGCCGCGGTCAACGCCGCCGCCGGCCGCTAGACCCCGACCCACCTCGCGCCTCCCCCTCCCCCTCCCCCTCCCCCTGGGCGTTTTACCTGGCCTTGCGTGCTTGACCGGCGCCACGGGCGGGCCGGTAGCTCACGGACGGCCCGGTAAAACGCGGGGGTGGGGCCGGCTCAGGCCAGGCGACGGGCGCCCGCGGAGGGGTGCGCCAGGAAGCCGGTGGGCTCGGTGAAGCCGCGCGCTCGGGCGTTCTCCTGGACCGCAGCGAGCAGCCCGTCATAGGAGTCCGCGTGGATCAGTGCAATCACGCAGCCCCCGAATCCGCCGCCGACCTGCCTGGCCCCCAGGGCCGGCTGCACCGATTCGGAACTCGGCGCGGCGAGCAGGGCTTCGACCATGGTGTCGGTCTCTGCCACGGTGATCTCGAAGTCATCGCGCTGGGAGAGGTGCGAGGCGGTGAGGATCTCTCCGAGCTGGGCGTAGGCCCCGGTGCGCAGCGCCTCCCGGGCGGCGAGGACCCGCGCGTTCTCGGTGAGCACGTGCCGGACCCGCCGCAGGATCACCTCATCGGAGAGCCGAGCTTGAAGATCCGCGGGGGCGACGCCGTCGTCGTTGAGTTCGCGCAGGCTCTGCACCCCGAGCAGCCGGGCGCCGGACTCACACTGGGCGCGGCGGGCGGCGTACTCCCCGTCCACCAGGCGGTGCTCGGCGAGAGAATCCAGGACCAGCAGCGCGAGGTCGTCCTGGGCGAGGGTGAAGGGGACCTGTTCGGTGCCCATGCTTCGGGTGTCCAGGAGCAGCGCGTGCTCGGCCTGCGCGGCGACCGAGGCCATCTGGTCCATGATCCCGCAGGGCATGCCCACGAAGTCGTTCTCCGCGTGCTGCGCGAGCCGAGCCAGCTCCGCAACGGGCAGCTCGACGCCGGCCAGGTCGGTCGCGGCGAGGGCCACCGAGCACTCCAGGGCGGCAGAGGATGAGAGCCCGGCCCCGATGGGCACCGAGGAGTCGATGAGCAGGTCCAGGCCCGGGAGTCGGTGCCCGGCCTGCTCCAGCGACCAGAGCATCCCGGCGGGGTAGGCGGCCCAGCCCTCGACGACGCCGGGGGCCAGCCCGTCCAGGCTGAAATGCGCGGTCTCACCGTTGAGCAGCGAGCGCACCTGGACCATCCGGTCCTCACGAACTGCGACCGCCACCTCGCTGACCTGGGGCAGCGCGAAGGGCAGCACGAAGCCGCCGTTGTAGTCGGTGTGCTCGCCGATCAAGTTGACCCGGCCCGGGGCGGCCCAGATCCCGGCACATTCACGGCCGAACGCGCTGTGGAAGCTCTCGGCGAGCGCGGGCCGAGCGGCGCTCACCCGCGGCCTCCCGGCGTCGGGGCTGCGGGTGACTCGACCGCTGGTGTCGGGGCAGCAGGGGCCCGATTCCCCGGCGACGGGGCTGCAGGGCTCTGGCTGGTACGGCTCATGGTCTTGACCTCATGCCCCAGGGCCGCCCAGGCGTCGGCGACCATCTCGGGCACCTCGCGGGTGGGGCGCCAGCCCAGTCGCTCCTGCGCGCGGGCGCCAGAGGCGACCAGCACCGCAGGGTCCCCGGCGCGGCGCGGCTCCTCCACGGCTGGGACCTCCGCCCCGGTGACCTCACGGACCGCGTCGATCACCTGTCGCACCGAAGTGCCGGTGCCGGTGCCGAGGTTGTAGATCTCGTGGCTGGCAGGCTCGGCGGCCTGCAGCGCCCGCAGGTGCGCCTCGGCCAGGTCGAGCACGTGGATATAGTCCCGCACGGCGGTGCCGTCCGCGGTGGGATAGTCCGTGCCGAAGATGCTGGCAGACTCCTTCTCCCCCGCGGCGACCTTGAGCAGGTTCGGGATCAGGTGGGTCTCGGGGTCGTGGCGTTCGCGCAGCTCCCCGGAGGCGCCGGCCACGTTGAAATAGCGCAGGCTGATCGCTGCCAGCCCGTGGGCTTGGGCCTCGGCGGTGAGCATATGGTCGATGGCCAGCTTCGAGGCACCATAGGGGTTGGTGGGCATGGTCGGATCGGTCTCGGCGATGCTGGCTCCGGCAGGCTCGCCGTAGACCGCGGCCGTGGAGGAGAACACCAGCCGGCGCACCCCGGCGTCGCGCATCGCGTCGAGCAGGGCGAGGGTGGCGACGATGTTGCCGTGCCAATACCGCTCCGGGTGGCTCACCGACTCCCCCACCAGTGAGCGGGCGGCGAGGTGGACCACGGCGTCGAAGCTGGAGTCCAGGATCTCACCGACCTTCAGCAGCTCGGTCTGATGCCAGAGAGCGCCCTGGAGCACCGAGTCCGCGTGGCCGGTGCTCAGGTTGTCCAGGACCTCCACGGTGTGACCTTCGGCGAGCAGCTGCTGCACCACCACCGATCCGATATACCCGGCACCGCCGGTGACCAGCAGCTTCATGGTGTCTCCTCTGAGTGGGTAGGTTCTGTGGGTGAGTCCGCCGGCGTTGAGTCTGTCGGCGTTGAGTCTGTCGGCACTGGGTCTGCCGTGCCGGATTGTGCCGCCTCCGATTCTGCCGTCTGCGGCCCGATCGCTACCAGTCGCCGTGCCGTCTCCTCCGGGGCGATGTCATTGATGAAGACGCCCATGCCGGATTCCGAGCCGGCCAGGTACTTCAGCTTGTTCTCCGCGCGGCGGATGGAGAACAGCTGCAGGTGCAGCCGCATCAGCCCTGGCTCCGCCGAGGCCGGAGCCTGCTGCCAGCCGGAAATATAGGGCAGCGGCGAGTCGAAGAGCTTATCCCCGCGGCGCAGCAGGTCCAGGTACAGCGTTGCGAAGTCGTCGCGTTCGGCGTCGGTGAGCTCGGGCAGCCGCTCCACAGCCCGGTGCGGGTAGATGTGCAGCTCTACCGGCCAGCGCGCCCAGGCGGGGATGAATGCGGTCCAGTGCTCGGTGCGCGCGACGATCCGCCGCCCGTCGGAGACCTCGCTGGCCAGGATGTCGGCGAAGAGGTCTGCGTCGCGGCGGGCGTGGTAGTCCGCGGCGGAGTCCAGCAGAGTCCGGGTGCGCGGGGTGATGAAGGGGTAGCCGTAGATCTGCCCGTGCGGGTGGTTCAGCGTCACCCCGATCTCCTCGCCCCGGTTCTCGAAGCAGTAGACCTGCTCGACGCCGGGCTCGGCGAGCATCGCCGCGGTGCGGTCCGCCCAGGCATCGACCACGGTGCGCATCCGCCGGACGCTGACCGCTCCGAGCTGGGAGGTGTGCTGATCGGTGAAGCACACCACCTCGCAGCGCCCGGATCCGGGCTGGCGCAGTCCGGCAGACTCCTGCGCCGCCGTCGTCGTGCTCAGCAGGTCCTCCGGGACCGGGGTGTCGCCGCGGAAGGAGGGGAACCGGTTCTCGAAGACGACCACGTCGTAGTGGGCTTGCGGGACCTCGGTGGCGCGTTCCGGCGTGGAGGGGCAGAGCGGGCACTGATCGGTGGCGGGCAGGTGGGTGCGGTGCTGCCGGGCGGCCGCGATGGCGACCCACTCGCGCAGCAGCGGGTCATAGCGCATCTCGTTGCCGCCCACCGGTCGGGAGATCTCACGCCGGTCCTGGACGGTGCGACGGCGCGGCTCGTCGTCGAAGAAGATGATCTCGCGGCCGTCGGCAAGCTGCGCGCGGGTGCGCTGCGCCGCCGGCCGGGCGGCCGCGACGGTGGTGGACCGGGGCACGGGCCGGGCGCCGGACGCGGGCCGGGCGCCGGTTGCAGGCTCGGCGCCAGACGCAGTCCCGGCACTGGGGTCTGCGGCGAGGCTCTCCGGCTCGGAGGAAGCGGTGGTCATCGGGGGCTCCTGGTCTGAGTGGGATCGGCGAGGAGGAGGGCGTCGAGCCGCTCGCGCAGCGCTGCTGCGGCGGTGTCGGGTAACCCGGTGTCGGTGATCAGCAGCTGGACCTGCTCGAGCGTGGCGAAGCTGCCCAGGGCGGTGGTGTCCCATTTGCTGTGGTCGGCCAGCACGACGGTGCGCGGCGCGGTGCCCAGCCAGGTGCGGTTGGTCTCGGCCTCCTCCAGGTTCGGGGTGGTGAACCCGGCGTCCGGGGCGAACCCGTGGGCTCCGAGGAAGATCAGGTCCAGGTGCAGCGAGCGCAGTGCCTGATTCGCGATCGGGCCGACCAGCGCGTCTGATGGGGTGCGCACTCCCCCGGTGAGGATCACCGTCTGTCCCGCAGCGGCGGTGTCTCCAGGGGCGGCATCCCGGGTCGCTGCGGCGCCGTGGTGGAAGATCTCCGCGATCCGCGGGGAGTTGGTGACCACGGTGAGCCCGGCGACGTGGACCAGCTGATGCGCCAGGGCCCAGGTGGTGGTGCCTGCGGAGAGTCCCACGGACATCCCCGGTTGCACCAGCATCGCGGCCTCTGCGGCGATGGCCTGCTTCTCGGCCTGCTGCCGTGCGGACTTCGCGGTGAATCCGGGCTCCTCGGTGCGCTGCGCAGGTGCCTCAGGGGCGGCTGATGTCACGGCCCCGCCGTGGACCTTGGTGATGAGCCCCTGCGCGGCGAGGTGATCCAGGTCCCGGCGGATGGTCATGTCCGAGACCTCGAACTGTGCGGCCAACTCGGTCACATTCACGGCTCCGGCGGCGGCAAGCCGGGTGACGATCTCGGCGCGGCGTTGCGCTGCCAACATGACCTCTCCCCTCGCTCAAACCTCCGACTCATCACATTCAAACATGGATCAACACTTTCGAACACCCCTCCCTTGCGTTTTACCGGGCTTTCCTAGCGCTACTGGGCTGACCGTAGCCCCGGTAGCGCTCGCACGCGCAGGTAGAACGCCGGAGGAGCTGGGGCGGGCGATAGGCTGGGTCCATGAGCAATGCAGAGATTCGAGTCGCCGTCCTCGGTGCGAGTGGCCGCATGGGCAGCGAGGCCGTGAAGGCCATCCAGGACGCCCCGGATATGGAGCTGGTCGCGGCGCAGGGCCGCGGGAACGAGCTCAGCGAGATCCTCTCCGCCGGCGCCACCCACGTGGTTGATCTGACCGTGCCGGAGTCCACCGAGGCGAATGTGCGCTTCGCCGTGGAGCACGGGCTCCACGCCGTCGTCGGCACCACGGGGTGGGACACCGAGAGGCTGCAGGCGCTGGAGCAGCTGCTCAACGAGCATGGTTCCGTAGGGGTGCTGATCGCCCCGAACTTCGCGCTGGGCTCGGTGCTGGCCACCGCCTTCGCCGCCAAGGCGGCACAGTACTTCGACTCTGCCGAGATCATCGAGCTGCACCACCCCAAGAAGGTCGACGCCCCCTCGGGCACTGCGGTGCGCACCGCGGAGCTGATGGGACAGGCCCGGGATGCCGCCGACGTCGGCCCCTCCCCCGATGCCACCGAGAAGGCCCTGGACGGTGCCCGCGGCGCAGAGGTCGCCGGGATCCATGTGCACTCGGTGCGCCTGCGCGGGCTCGTGGCGCACCAGGAGGTCCTGCTGGGCTCCACCGGTGAGCAGCTGAGCATCCGGCACGACTCCTTCGACCGGGTCTCCTTCATGCCCGGTGTGCTGCTGGGGCTGCGCACAGTGGGCTCGCGCCCCGGCCTGACCCACGGACTCGACGGCTACCTGGATCTGGGGCTGTAGTCGGCGTGAAGACCAAATTCTGGACCGGACTGGTCATCGTCCTGCTCGCCATCATGTTAGTCGGCGCCGGGGCCTCCGCCTGGCGCTTCCTGCGCGTGGATGACCTCTACGCGCAGCTGATCGGTGGCGGCGCGATGCTCCTGGTCATCCTTGGAGTCTGGGTGCTGGGCCGCGAGCTGTTCTTCGGCATCGGGGTGGAACGGCTGGGACGGACTCTGGAGGCCGAGGGCGGCCTGCCCGCGGACACCGTGGAGCGCTCTGCCGGTGGCCGGGCGAATCGCGCCCAGGCCGACGAGCAGTTCAAGCTCTACGCCGCCGAGGCAGAGGCCGCCCCCGAGGACTGGCGCTCCTGGTTCCGGCTCTCCATCGCCTACGACATCGCCGGGGACCGCACGCGTGCCCGGAAGAACATGCGCAAGGCGATCGCCATGGAGAAGACCTCCCGCACCAAGGGCTAGGACGAGCCCGACCTGACGAATCGACTGAGCCGGCCCCTCTCGAGGAGCCGGCTCAGTCGATCTGGTGCCGAGACGAGCTACACCGTCACCGACGCCTTGGCCTCCCGGGGTGCCTTCCGCGCCCGGTTCACCTTGTAGAGACTGAACCCGATCGAACCCACGGCGAGGACCAGGAAGGTCAGCGAGATCGGCCGCGTGACGAAGGTGCTCAGCGAGTCGCTGAGCTGCAGCGCGCGCAGCAGCTCCTCTTCCAGGGTCGCACCCAGGATCAGCCCCAGGATCATCGGGCCCAGCGGGACACTGAGCTTCACCAGCAGGTACCCGATGATGCCGAAGACGACGACGACCCAGATGTCGAAGATCCGGTTGTTCATCGCGAAGGATCCCACCGCGGTGAGCAACAGGATGCAGGGCACCAGGATCGCCTTAGGCACCAGGGTGACCCGGGCGAGGAACGGCAGCAGCAGGGTCTGGACGACCAGCACACACAGCGCCGCGACCACGATCGAGAGGTAGATCGAGTTCACCAGCACCGGCTGCCGCTCGAAGAGGCCCGGACCCGGTGCGATCCCATGCAGGATCAGCGCCCCCATCATCACCGCCTGCGCCACATCCCCGGGGATGCCCAGGGTGATCGTGGGGATGAACGCGCCGCCGGCGACCGCGTTGTTCGAGGTCTCAGAGGCCACGATCCCTCCAGGATGGCCCTTGCCGTAGTTCTCGGGGTCGCGCTTCTCGGCCTTCTTCGCCCGGTCGTAGCTGATGAAGTTCGCCGACTCCGCCCCGGCTGCCGGGAGGGTGCCGATGAACGTGCCCACCATCGAGGAGCGGACCGCGTTGCGCTTCTCCCGCCACATATCGCGCAGCACCTGACCGTAGGGGACGCGGATCCTCGGGGCGCTGGCTCCCGAGCTGGGACGGGCGTCCAACCGGGACTCTTCGACGTTGACCAGCAGCTGGGACACGGCGAAGAGGCCGATCAGCACCGGGATGGCGCTGAGTCCTCCGGAGAGCTGGGGGTTGTCGAAGTTGAACCGCATCTGACCCGCCGGGGCGACACCGATGGTGCTGATCAGGAGTCCCAAGCAGGCGGCGATGAGCCCCTTGACCAGGTGTTTTCCGCTGAGCCCGGCCACTAAGGTGAGCGCGAACAGCACGAGCGAGAAGATCTCCCAGGGCCCGAAGTTCAGCGTGAACCGCCCGATGATCGGCCCCACCAGGAAGAGCACTGCGGCCCCGATCAGGGTTCCGATCACCGAGGAGGCGATGCCGATCCCCAGCGCCCGTGCCGGTTCTCCGGCCTTGGCCATGGGGTATCCGTCATAGATGGTCACCACCGAGGACGGGGTGCCGGGGATGCCGAGCAGGATCCCAGCGATCAGGCCCCCGGAGAGACCTCCGATGTAGATCCCGATCATCAGCGCAAGACCCTGAACCGGGCCCATGGCGAAGGTGAACGGGAACGCGAGCACCAGCGCCATCGTGAAGGTGAACCCGGGGATGGCCCCGGCGATGATGCCGACGAAGACGCCGACCAGAATCGTCAGCAGAGTCAGCGGCGCGGCGACCTCACCGGCGGCTGCTGCCAGACCTAGTTCCATCATGTGAGTCCTGTTCCCCTACGGCAGCACTATGCGCAGGACGTTCTCGAACACCCGATTGAGGGTGAAGGGCAGCAGCATGGCCAGCGCGAGACTGGCGATGAGGACCGGCTTGGAGTACTCCCTGATCAGCAGCGCGAACCCGCCGAGCAGGAAGATCGCTGAGCTGAGCACGAAGCCTGCCAGTCCCAGGAGCGCGACGTAGGCGGAGAGCATCGCGACCATCGCGGGAACCCGCCAGTGCACTCTCAGGAACGTTCCCAGCCCCTGGAAGCTCACCGCCTGTTCTGCGGCGACGAAGCTTCGCACCAGCAGGATCGCGGTGAGACCGAAGATCAGGCTGAGGATCACCCGTGGGAAGAAGGCGGGGCCGAGCGCCGCCCCGCCGGTGGGCCCGGGCAGCTCGGCTGTCTGTGACCAGAAGGCACCGGCGAGGACCACCAGGGCCAGGCAGAAGAGGCGGTCAGCCATGGGGACACCTCGGCAGAGCTCGTGTCCTCATGCTCAGAATTCCTGCATCTGGTCGGCCAGCTGCTCCATCGAGGAGTCCAGCTCATCGATGTGGCTCTGGTAGTCCTCGGAGTTCATGAAGTTCGGGTAGGACCCGAGCTCTTCGACCCGATCCTGGAACTCCTCGTCCTCGAAGGCGGCTTCGAAGGCGTCCTGCAGGACCTCGATATGCTCCGCCGGGGTCCCCTCGGGGGCGAGGAATCCGCGGTCCACGGTGAGCGTGAAGTCGATGCCCTGTTCCGAGACGGTGGGCAGATCCGGCAGCTGCGGGTCCCGCTCGTCGTTGACCACGCCCAGCGGGAGCATCGAGCCGTCTTCGATGTAGCCCTCGCCCGAGGCGTAGTCGCCGGTCATGCCGTCGACCTCCCCCGAGATGAGCGCGGCGTACTGCGGGCCGGTGCCGTTGTAGTTCACGTAGTTCAGCGAGGTGGGATCGATCCCTGCGGCGTCGAGGATCGCGGCGATCGTGTAGTGATCCTCCGAGCCGGTGGTGAAGGCCCAGGTCACTTCGCCAGGGTTGGCTTCCACATGATCAAGGAACCCTTCGAGGTCCTCGATGCCGTGCTCCTCGGCGAAGTCGGAGCTGACCGAGGGCAGGTGCGGGGTCGCGGTGCCCAGCGCGATGGGCGCGAACGCGTCGAAGCCGTAGTCGACGATATTGGTGTGGAACGCGGCAGCGGTCACCTGGTGGGTGCCCAGGATGGTGTAGCCATCAGCCTGGGAGTCCTTGACCTGGCGTGAGCCCACGGTGGCCGATGCGCCTTCGACGTTGATCGGGACGATGTTCTGACCGAGATGGTCCTCAGCGTATTCGGCCATGAGCCGGAACAGCACATCGGAACCGCCACCTGGCGGGTAGGGAATCACCATCTCCACCGGGGCAGTCGGGAATCCCTCCTCGGCGGCCCCTGCTTCCGCAGAGTCTCCACAGGAGCTCAATGCCAAGGCTCCGATGGCCAGGGTTCCGATGATCAGATGCGAGTTCTTCTTCACGGTGTTCTCCTCGGGTGGGTGGCGGGGTGCGAGTGTGCTGGGGTGTGCGGGTCTTGCGGTGAATCGGGCTGGTGGGCAGGCGGTGCGATCAGGCAGTGTGATCAGGCAGTGTGATCTGAAGCGGTCAGTGGGTGTACATGGGAGCAGGGACGGTGTCCGCGAACCCATGGACGGGCTTCCGGTGCAGGGCGCGGGCCAGTGCGGCGTGACGGGAACTGGTGATGTGCTCGGTCATGGCGGCCTCCGCGGCGGCGTAGTCGCGCTGGGCCAGCAGACCCAGGACAGTGAGGTGCTGGTCAGCCGCGAGGGCCAGCCGGTCCGAGGTCATGTAGCCGTACATGCGCAGAGCCCGGATGCGGTCGTTGACGTGGATCAGGACCGAGACCAGGGCGGGTTCTCCGGCGGCTTCGAGCACCCGGCAGTGAAACGCCTCGTCGAGGGCGACCATATGGGGCGCGGGCTCGGGCGGCTCGGCGCGCAGCTGTTCCCACTGCCACCAGAGGGCGTCGAGGATGGCGGTGTCGTACTCGCTCGGGCCGTGAGCCACCCGCCGGATCCCCTGCAGCTCCAGGGCCAGTCGGGCTTCGTAGAGCCCTCCGAGGACGTCCGGGGACGGGAGAACGAGTCCGAAGCCGTCGGTGTGCTTCTCCAGCAGTCCTTCCGCGACCAGCCGGGCGATGCTCTCACGCACCGGGGTTCGGGAGACGGAGAATTCCAAGGCCACAGACTTCTCGGTCAGGCGGTCCCATGGAGAGACGTGCCCTGCGCGGATCGCCGAGCGCAGCGCGGCGTAGACCCGGTCGGTGGCCGGTAACGCTGCGGCCTCCGTATTCGGGGCTGTCGACGCATCTGTATACATGCTGACAACGCTAGAAGGGCGATGTTTCCCTCCGGTTGCCCCGCGTTACCAGGTGATTGCTGCGGTGAGGCGTTTAGATGACCATCTCCGCACAGCTCTAGAGCCCGACCCATTCCTTGCTGCCGTCGGCGAAGAACTGTTCTTTCCAGATCGGCACCTGCTCCTTGGTCTGCTCCACCAGTTCGGCGCAGGCCTGGAAGGCCTCGGCGCGGTGGGCCGAGGCCACAGCGGCCACCAGCGCGTGGTCCCCGATGGCCAGGTCTCCGACCCGGTGCGCCACCCAGACCCGCACGGTGGGGAACCGCGCGGCGACGTCGACGGCCACCTGCGCGATCGCCTCTGCGGCCGAGGGGTGTGCGGTGTAGCTCAGCCGCTGCACGGATTGGCCCTGATCATGGTTGCGCACGATCCCGGAGAAGCCGACGACGGCGCCGGCCCGTTCTGCCCAGACCTCCGCCTCGGCACGAGCTGGCGTCAGCGGCTCCGCGCTGAGCTCAGCCAGGATCACGCGCTCCTGAGGGAATTCGAAGGGCTCCTCGGCCGCGAAGCCTGCCTGATTGAGCTCCTGAGGGTTCTCGGCGCTCACTCCTCGCCGCCCCAGGCCTCATGGTCGCGGATGTCCGCGACCTGGTCGCACAGGTGCGGCAGCAGCTCGATGAGCACCTCCATGCCTTCTCGGACCGCCTTCGGCGATCCCGGCAGGTTCACGATGACGGTCTTTCCCGTGACCCCAGCGACTCCCCGGCTGAGCGAGGCCAGCGGGTTCTTGGTCCGCCCATGGGCGCGCACCGCCTCCATGATCCCGGGGATCTCCTTGTCCAGGATCGGCTTGGTGAACTCCGGTGTCATGTCATCCGGGGTGAGCCCGGTGCCGCCCGAGGTGATGATCACTGCGGGTTCGATCTGGACCAGCAGCTCTGAGAGCGCGGCGAGGACTCCTTCGCCGTCGGGGATCAGCACCGGGGGGCGGGCGAAGAAGCCGATCTGCTTCGCGAATTCTGCGATCACCGGGGCTGAGCGGTCTTCGGTGACCCCGGTGGCAGCCCGGGTCGAGACGATCACCGGGGCGATCATCCGCGCGGTCTCGGCGTCGGAGTAGTCGGTCTCACCGAGGTCGGGCACCGGCGTCTCGGCCTCGGCACCAGCGGCCTCGCCGGGTTCGGGCTCGCCGCCGGGAGGCGGGGTGTTCTCATCGGGTGCGGCGTGCTGGGTGTCGGTCATCGAGTCTCCGTCTGTGTCCTGGCCCATTCTCCGCTGGCGCCACCGGTCTTGAACAGGACCATCTGGTCGGTGATCACGGCGCCCTTGTCCACGGCTTTGATCATGTCGTAGAGAGTCAACGCCGCGACGGTGGCCGCCGTCAATGCTTCGATCTCCACGCCGGTGCGCGAGGTGGTCTTCACCTCGGTGGTGATCAGCACCGATCCCGGGGCCGGTGCGTCGACGTCGAGGTCCACGGTGACCTTCGCGACCGGCAGCGGGTGGCACAGCGGGATCAGCTCCGGGGTCTTCTTGGCGGCCATGATCCCGGCGATCCGCGCCGTGGCCAGGGCGTCGCCCTTGGGCAGTCCGTCGCTGGCCAGCAGCGCGGTGACCTCGGGGGTGGTCTTGACCACCGCCTGAGCACGGGCCACCCGCTGGGTGACCTCCTTGCCGGAGACGTCGACCATGTGTGCGCTGCCGTCGCCGCGGACATGGGTCAGGCGCTGTTCGCTCATCGGGTGCCCACCCCGCGTCCGGTGATCAGCACGGCCTCGCGCTCGGAGCCGGCCGGCACCTCGACGTCGTCCTCGCTCAGTTCCAGCAGCGCGTCGGCTCGGGCCAGGTGACCCAGCAGGTGGGAGCCGGGGCCGCCCTCGAGCTGCACGCTGGGCACCGCGCCAGCCTCTGCGGTGGCGTCATCGAGGATCCGCACCCGACGGAACTGGCGGGTGCCCTGCGGGGAGCTGATGTCCTCGACGGTGCGCACGGTGACCCGGCGCTGCGGCTCGCAGTTGGGATCGACGGCCGCCAGTGCCGGCCGGACCAGGGTCTCCATGCTCACCGCAGAGGACACCGGATTCCCGGGCAGCGAGATCACGGCGATCGGCGCGCGCGGGTCCTCCTGCTGGGAACGCCAGTGCAGCAGTCCGCGGCCCTCCAGGTCACCTTCCAGCAGGCCCCAGCCCTGCGGTCCGCCGGGCTGCTGGGCGACGGCGCCGAAGGAGATGCCGCGCCGACCGAGTCCCTGCCGGACCACCTCATAGGCGCCCTTGCTGATCCCACCAGCGGTGATGATCAGGTGCGGGTGGTGCACGGCGACCAGCGCGTCGAGTGCATCGAGGAACCAGGCCGGATCATCGGTGCCGATCCGGGAGGTCTCGACCTGGTGTCCGAAGGTCTCCAGCACCGCGCCGAGCAGCGGGGTGTCAGCGTCGTAGAGCTGTCCCGGGCGCAGCTCGGAGCCCGGTCGACGGATCTCGTCTCCGGTGGAGACCACCAGGGCTCGGATCCGCTCCAGGACGCTGACCTCGGCATAGCCGCAGGCGGCCAGCACGGCGAGCTGGGCGGGGCTGATCACATCTCCGGGCTCGGCCAGGATCGTCCCGGCGTCGATGTCGGAGCCGACCTTCCGGATATAGCGGCCACGGGTGAGGTCGGCCGCGGCGAGCCCGCGGAAGTGGACCTCCTTGGCGCCGAACCCCTCGGTGAACTCCACCGGGATGACCAGATCAGCACCGGCGGGGATCGGGGCTCCGGTCATCACCTCGAACGCGGCACCCAGGGGTAGCAGCGCGGGCTCGTTGCCGGCCGCGGTGGTCCCGGCCACCGGCAGGGTGGCCTCGCCCTCATGCACGGCAAGGTCAGCGGCGCGCAGCGCGAAGCCGTCCATCTGGGAGTTGTCGAACCCTGGCAGGGGGACCTCGGAGACCAGCCGTTCCGCGACGATCCGCCCGGCGACCCCACCGGAGGAGATCTCCAGGGTCTCCGTTGCGCGCGCCCCCAGGGCGGCTCCGAGCACCTCTTTCAATCGGCTGATGTGCTCTTCCACGGGTACCCGCACAGTGCTTTCTGACATGGGACCAGTCTACGCAGAGGCACTGACATCTCCTGATCGCAGCAGGCGGGGCTACGATGGCAGAATGCAGCAGCTTCCAGCTGACCACGCCCCGGCTCCGGGCACCGCAACCCCGGGCGCCCCAACCCCGGGCGCCCCGGCTCCGGGCGCCGCGAGCGCGGCCGCGTCCCGTCCGGTCCAGCTGGGCATGCCCTCGCTGCCCTCAGCGCAGCCGGCCGCGCGGTCCAGCGTGCCCGGCGGGCCTGATACCCATGGTGCAGATCCGGCCCGCGGGCTGATGGACTCCTTCGGGCGTCGAGCCACCGACCTGCGGATCTCCCTGATCGATAAGTGCAATCTGCGCTGCACCTACTGCATGCCCGCCGAGGGTCTGCCCTGGCTGAGCAAGGACCAGCTGCTCTCGGCCGAGGAGATCCGCCGCCTGGTGCACATCGGAGTCAACACCCTCGGTGTGCGCGAGCTGCGCCTGACCGGCGGCGAGCCCCTGGTGCGAGCAGATCTGGTGGAGATCATCGCAGCCCTGCGCGCGGACCACCCGGACCTGCCGATCGCGATGACCACCAACGCCATCGGCCTCGAGCGCAAGGCCGCCGCCCTGGCCGAGGCCGGGCTGACCCGGGTGAACATCTCCTTAGACTCCGTGCACCGCGAGACCTTCGCCCAGTTGACCCGCCGCGACTCCCTGGAGAAGGTGCTGATCGGGGTGGAGGCTGCCGCCGCCGCAGGGTTGACGCCGCTGAAGATCAACGCGGTGCTGATGCGCGGGATCAACGACGTCCACGCCGCGGATCTTCTCGACTGGTCCCTCGAGCGCGGCTTCGAGCTGCGCTTCATCGAGCAGATGCCCCTGGACGGGGATCAGCAGTGGAACAGCGCCGGCACCGTCTCCGCCGCCGAGACCCGAGCGCTGCTCTCCGAACGCTTCGTGCTCTCCCCGACCCAGGAGAACCGCGATGGCGCCCCGGCGGAGCGCTTCGACGTCTACCCGCTGGGCACCAGCCCAGACTCGATCCGGATTGGAGAGCAGGGCCCGCCGCTGGGCCGGGTCGGGGTGATCGCCTCGGTGACCGAGCCGTTCTGCGCCGACTGCCGACGCACCCGGCTCACCGCAGAGGGCCGGGTCATGAGCTGCCTGTTCTCCAACGAGGAGTTCGACCTGATGCACCTGCTGCGCGCCCCCGGCACCACCGACGACGAGATCGCTCAGGCCTGGGCAGAGGCGATGTGGCTCAAGCCCGCCGCGCACGGCACCGACCGGCCCGGATTCGACCTGGCCAGCTTCCACCGCCCAGACCGCTCCATGTCCGCCATCGGAGGCTGACCCAGATGACCGAGACCTCCCCGCCCCCGAGCCACGCACCGATCCCTGCAGACAGTCCCGCCGGGAGCCCGGCAACCAGTCCCGCGGCGAGCCCCACCTCGATCTCCGTGCGGTTCTTCGCCGCCGCCGCCGAGGCCGCCGGGGCAGAGCAGCTCCAGCTTGAAGTCCCCGCGCAAGGCGTCGGCGTCGTCGACCTGCTGGCTGACCTGCCGCGGCTGGTCCGGCAGCAGCGCCCGCTCCCCCAGCACCCAGCGCACGACGACGCGGCCTCGCCCAGCCTGGAGCGGGTGTGTGCACGCAGCTCGTTCCTGGTCAACGGGGTGCGCGCCCGTCCCGAGACCACCCGGGTGCATCCCGGGGATCAGCTGGACGTGCTTCCGCCCTTCGCCGGCGGCTAGGCAGCCGGTCCCGGGCGCGAGGCGCTGACAGGTTCTCGGCCTGGCTTGTAGATTTCAGCCCATGATCAGGACGCCGATGGAGACGGTGCTGGCTCAGTTCGCGGCCTACCGCGTCGGAGACCGGCGAGCCGCGCGGATCCTGCTGCACGATGACATGACGTTCACCTCGCCGCAGGATGACCACATCGACAAGACGACCTTCTTGGAGACTTGTTTCCCGACCGCTGAGCGTTTCCTGAACCAGGAGATCACCACCGCGGTGGAGATCGAACCCGGCACCATCATGTTGCGCTACACCGCACAGCTGCGCGGCGAGAAGCCGTTCAGCAACGTGGAGATCATGAAGGTCCGCAACGGAGAGATCATCGAGATTGAGGTGTATTTCGGCGGGGTGCAGGCGGCTGAACCTGCCTACCGTCCCGCCCAGAAGATCTAGCAGCGCACCGAGGGGGCCGGCTGCCGCGGATCGCGTGGAGGTCAGGGAGGCAGCTCCACCTCGGTCAGCGGCTGGACCTCACGTTCACCCAGCGGCTCCTCCAACTCCAGGAACAGAGACACCAGGCGGGCCTCTTGGGTGCAGGCGGAGTTCACCGCATCGGATCGCGTGCCGGAGATCGTGGCGACGCGGACCTCCATCACATCCTCCTGCACCACGGCACGCACCCCGTAGCAGGCGGGATTGCCGGTGTAGAAGGCCACCTGCAGCTGGGTCGGGGCGGGAGAGGTGTAGTCCACCCAGCTGGAGAGATGCTCGGACACCAGGTTCCGGGTGGGCTGCACCAGAGCGGCGTTCATCCCGCCGTCGGGGTCATCGTTCCCTCCGCCGTCGGACCAATCCTCCCAACCGTCGGCCTGGCCTGGGGTGGTCGCCGCCGGAGCGCTGGTGGGCTCATCCCCCGGGCTGCCGCCTCCGAGGGAGTCGGGTCCCCCAGCGCAGGAGCTCAGGACGACCAGACCAAGCAGGACCATCGCGGCGCGAAGCCTACGTCGACGCCGCGAACCACTGAGCTGGTGCCTGCGTTCCTGGCTGCCACTCATGAGGCTCCCCTGTCACACCGTGGATGTCACGGCCCAGTCTAGGCGGGCCCGACCACGGTGACGGCTCGCGGTGAGCTGGCCAGCCGGGCGGCGACCTTGCGCACATCCTCGGCGGTGATGGCCTCGATCTGTTCCAGCGTGTCGGAGATGTCCACGAACTCCCCGCGGACCAGCTCCGCGCGCCCCAGCCGAGACATCCGCGAGGAGGTCTCCTCCATGCCCAGCACGGTGCCTCCGCGCAGCTGGCCCTTCGCGCGGGTCAGTTCTTCGGCGCTGACATGGACGGTGGCGATGCGGTCGAGCTCTGCGGCCATGACCTCGATGACCTTCTCGACCTTGTTCGGCAGGCACCCGGCGTAGAGGCCGAAGTAGCCGGCGTCGGTCATCGCCGAGGAGAAGGAGTAGGTGGAGTACGCCAGGCCGCGGCGCTCGCGGACCTCCTGGAAGAGCCGGGAGGACATGCCCCCGCCGAGCACCGCGTGCATCACCGAGAGCGCGAAGCGGTCCTCGTCGGAGGCGGCCATGCCGCGGCCGCCCAGGATCACCTGGGACTGCTCCACGGGTTTGATGATGGTCTCGGTTCCGGCGCGGACTGGGATCTCGGTCTCCTGACCGACCCGTCGCTCCGCAGGTGAACCGGGCACCGTCATGTCCCAGGAGGACTTCTGAAGCGCCTCGGCGATCAGGGAGACCACGTGGTCGTGGTCGAGGCCGCCGGCGGCGGTGATGACCAGCTCATCGGGCCGGTACCAGCGCTGGTAGTGGTTGAAGACGTCCTCGCGACTGGCGGCGTTGATCTCCTCGGGGGTGCCGCCGATGGGCCGGCCCAGCGGGTGCCCGTCGAGGACCTGGGCGCCGAAGCGTTCATGGACCACGTCTTCGGGGTCGTCTTCGGCCATGGCGAGCTCTTCAAGGATCACCCCGCGCTCGATCTCCATCTCTTCCGGGTCCAGCAGCGCGGAGGTGACGATGTCGGTGAGCACCTCCACCGCCATGGGCAGGTCGGTGTCGAGCACCCGGGCGTAATAGCAGGTGTGCTCCTTGCCGGTCAGCGCGTTGGACTCACCGCCGACGCTGTCGAAGGCGGAGGCGATCTCCAGCGCGGACCGGGTCTTGGTGCCCTTGAACAGCAGGTGCTCCAGGAAGTGCGTGGAGCCGTGCTGATGGGCCGCCTCATCGCGGGAACCCACCCCGATCCAGAACCCCAGGGTCACCGAGCGCTGGCCCGGCATCTCCTCGGTGAGCACCCGCACCCCGGCGGGCAGCACGGAGCGGCGGACGGTGGAGCCGGCGTCGTTGTTCAGGACGCCTTCGGTGTGGGGATCAATGGTGACGCGCATAGACCCCCAGGCTACCTGGGCAGTTGAGTAATCCGGCACTTACGTATCCGCCGGAGAACTCAACTGCCCAGGAGGAATGGCGGGAGAACGACGACGGCGCGGGCTCGGCTCCCAGCGCGCGGCCACCGTCCGGTCTCAGGGACCGGCCCGACTACGCCTGGCCCGGCGCGGCGCGGCTCGGCTTCAGCGGACCACCGAGCTCAGCAGCAGGCTGGTCTCGCTGTTGACCACACCTTTGATCCCCCGGACCCGGCGCAGCACCTCGTCGAAGTCGCGCAGGTTCTCGCAGGAGATCTCGGCGACCAGGTCCCATCCGCCGTTGGTGGTGTGCAGCGCCATGATCTCGGGGAAGCCGCGCAGCTCGGCGATCACGTGATCGGTGGTGCGCCCGACGACCTCGATGAAGGAGATGGCACGGACCTCCCCGGTCTCGTTGTGGTCGTGGACCCGCACGCTGAACCCCACGATGACCCCTTGGGCCTTGAGCTTCTCGATCCGGCTGGTGACCGTGGCGCGGGCGACCCCGAGCTGTTCTGCGAGCGCTGCCACCGGGGCGCGGCCGTCCTTGCGCAGCGCAGAGATCAGGCGACGGTCGAGGTCGGTGAGTCGAGGCATGTGCATCATGCTAACTCCACCTTGCCAGACCGCCACCTGAGTGCCCCGAAATTCAGCAGAATGGCTCTTACATGTACACATCGAGATCTCTAGGCTGAGCGGCATCAACCTGACACGTTTCCCGCACCACCTTTGAAGGAGTTCCTCATGACGCAGTTCGTCGACGTCGGCAACATGGCCCGCTGGATCCAGCGTGAGGGCGTGGAGCCCCTGATGACCGGGATGATCGCCTACCTGGAGGATGACTTCCGCCGCTGGGAGAGCTTCGACAAGATCCCGCGCATCGCCAGCCACACGCCCTTCGGCGTGATCGAGCTGATGCCGACCTCCGATCTGGAGACCTACGCGTTCAAGTACGTCAACGGGCACCCGCTGAACCCCTCCCGGGGGTTCCAGACCGTCACCGCCTTCGGGATGCTCGCCGATGTCGACAACGGCTACCCGACGTTCCTGGCCGAGATGACCCTGCTCACCGCGCTGCGCACCGCCGCGACCTCGGCGATGACCGCGAAGGCGCTCGCCCGTCCGGAATCGCAGCGGATGGCGCTGATCGGCGCGGGGTCCCAGGCGGAGTTCCAGGCGCTGGCGATCCGCTCCGCCCTGGGCATCGAGGACCTGCAGGTCTTCGACGTGGATCCGGCGGCGCTGGAGAAGCTGCGCCGGAACCTGGAGCCGCTGGGCTTCCGGGTCACCCTGGCCTCCTCCACCGATGAGGCAGTGGCCGGGGCGGACATCATCACCACCTGCACTGCGGACAAGGCGCAGAACACCATTCTGAGCTCCGCGCAGATCACCCCCGGGGTACACATCAACGCCGTGGGCGGGGACTGCCCGGGCAAGACCGAGCTCGACGCTGAGATCCTGCGCCGCGGCCGGGTCTTCGTGGAGTACCCGGAGCAGACCCGGATCGAGGGGGAGATCCAGCAGATGGAGCCCGACTTCCCCGTGGTCGAGTTCTGGAAGGTGCTCACCGGTGCAGAGTCCGGTCGGCGGTCCGCCGAGGAGATCACGATCTTCGACTCGGTGGGCTTCGCGATCGCTGATCTTTCCGCGCTGCGCTTCGTCCGCGACGCCACTGCAGGCACCGACCTGCAGACCTCGCTGGACCTGGTGGCCGACCCCGAGGACCCGAAGGATCTGTTCTCCCTTGTCAGCTCGATGAAGCCGGTGGGGTGATCCTCGATGACTGAGGTGCTCACGACACCTGCGAGGCGGTTCTCGCTGGGCAACGACGGCGCGGCGAGGGTCGCGGCTGCGGAGGATCTTGTGTCCCCGGATCAGCTGACCGAGCAGTCGCCCTCCCGGGTGGTGCTGGTGCGACCACACCAGTTCACCCCGAACCCCGAGACCGCGGCGGACAACAGCTTCCAGCAGCGGATCCTTGATGTGCTCCTGCCTTCGGCGGCTCGCGAGTCTGCCCGCCAGATCGCCGCGGCCGCCTACGCCGAGGTCACCAGGCTGGGACGGACCCTGGAGGGCCTGGGCATCGGAGTCGACATCTTCGATGATCCCTCCGCGGAGACCCCCGACAGCGTCTTTCCGAACAACTGGTTCAGCACGCACCCTGACGGCACGGTCACGCTGTACCCGATGTATGCGAAGAACCGCCGTGCCGAGCGGCGTGAGGACATTCTGGCGCACCTGCAGGAGACCTGCCGGGTCCGCCGCGTGGTGGACTACTCCTCCGCGGAGCGTTTCGGGGAGTACCTGGAGGGGACCGGGTCGATGGTCCTGGACCACCGCGCCCGGCTGGCCTATGCCTGCCGCTCGCGTCGTCTCTCTCCGGCGCTGTTCACGGAGTTCTGCGCCGACTTCGGCTACACCCCGGTGCTCTTCGACGCCACCGACGGCGACGGTGTGCCGGTCTATCACACCAACGTGATGATGTCCGTGGGCACCGACGTCGCGCTGATCAGCTCCGAGATGATCCGTGACCGCTCCCAGCGCGAGCACGTGCTCGGCGTGCTGCGTGGATCGGGCAGAACCGTGGTGGAGCTCAGCGAATCCCAGGTGGGACGCTTTGCCGGGAACTGCCTGGAGCTGGCGGGGAGCTCAGGCCGCTGCCTGGTGCTCTCCACCACGGCTGAAGCGAGCCTGACCGATGTCCAGCGCGACGCCATCTCCGCGCACTGCACCCTGGTGCCCGTGGATGTCTCCACGCTGGAGGCCGCCGGCGGCTCGGTGCGCTGCATGATCGCCGGGAATCACCTCCCCCGCCGCTAACCCCTTCCTGGGCAGTTGAGTTCTCCGGTGCCGACATTTGGGCCGGAGAACTCAACTGACTGGGATGGGCGGCTGGGAACGGACGACGACGGCGCCCGCTCGCCTCATACTGTGGTGCGGCGCGATGCGTGGGTTCAGTTCCCCAGCCAGTTGCCGTCAGCGTCGTACTGGTCGGCGAAGATCTTGGGCGGGGTATCTCCGGGTTCGAGGGTCACCGGTCCGTTGCAGCCCCAGTCGACGGTGTCGCGGCAAGATCCGGAGACGTTGCGGGCGGCGACGCGCCAGATATCCGCCTCACCCGGTGAGGCTTGAACGTCGACGGAGCCGGGGATGACGATCCAGGGACCGCCGCCGACCCGGTATTCGCCCACAAACGTGGTGGCCAGACTGACCGGGAATCGCCCGGTCTCGGTGTAGACGTGGCTGGTGGGTGTCTCTTGGTCGGTCTTGACGACGGTTTCGCCCTGCCAGCTGTCCGGCATCGGTTCGCCTGGATCGTAGGTCACCCGACTGGCGCCGTCACCGTAGTCCCACAAGAAGCTCTGCGGATTGACCCGGATCTCGACGGGGATGCCGAGCAGGTTCTCGTTCAGGGTCTGCGTCTGGACGTCCGCAAACATATGCGTATGGCGGCCTCGATATCCGAAACCGAGCAGGTCGGGTTCGAACTCGACGGATCCTCCGACGATCGGGAGGGTGGCGAAAGCTTCTTCCACGGCACCGGGAAGGAGGGCCATGACGTCCACTTGTTCTTCTTGCTCTACTTCTTCAATTTCCACCGCTTCAGCAGCTGGGGCACAAATGAACCCTGAGAATTCGCCTGTATCGACGGGACTTACGACTTCCATATCCCGGGAATCACACTGCTCGAGCAAGACCTCACGGCAGTCTTCCCGTCCGACGGCTCGCTCTTCGGAGCAATACACAGGTGGCAACGGGGGGCGTGATCGAGTCCGGGGCTCCGTTGCCTCTCCAGCGTCTGAGCGGCGCTCCGGAGTTTGATTTCGATCCGTTCGTTGCGCTCTCTCCGGTGCACCTCGGACAGGACAAGTGCTTATGTTCGCCCGTGCCTCGCCCGGAGCAGTCCAACGAGCAGAGGTATTGCACAACTGACCGCTCGATGGTGAACCGTGACCCGGTTCAGGAGTGAGGAGGATCAGGGAGTATGCACACAGCACGAACATGAGTCCCAGGCTCCGCGCAGCCCGGCCAAGGATTCGCATTAGCTCTCTGCTCCGACTTCGTCCGGAAAGTACAACTCAAGGACTTGCCAGCGATCGGCCTGGAATTGCAGCAATGCCTCGAGGCCCGCCAAAGACTCCTCCGCGCCCTCGACTCTGAGCTCACCATCGGCATCGAACTCGAGCAGTTCGCCCTCACGAATCGTGAAGATGATCGATACTTCGTTTTCTTGCGACACACTGCTTGCTACCGGGTCTTCAATCGACGCTCCCTCGGTGACATGCCACCCTTCATCGACGTCGTAGAGTTGCTGAAACTGCCCAATTCGTGCAGCGCATATCTCACAGTCCGAGTCTGACGAGCTCTCGAACGCAGCAGAATCTCCCGTGAGTTGCATGTACAAGTCCGCCTCAAACCAATACTCCAGCGCAGCCAGCGCGCCCTCTTGAGTCTCTTCATAGATCTCATCCGGAACCTCAGGCTCGGGCCAGTTCTGCGCTGGCCCCTCCGAGGATGCAGCGACCGGCGTCGGCGAGGATTCAGCACTCGGATCACCACCGTCATCTCCGCTTGACTCTGAGGGTTCCGACGCGCCAGCCGCCGCAGAAGACTCCGCAGGACTCGGCTCACCAGCCGCCCCGTCCGGCTCATCCCCCGCATCCTCACCCCCGCAGGAGCTCAGAGCAAAGCTGAGAATCACCGCAAGACCCACCGCACCGACCCGACCCGCTGAAGTGTTCATGAACCTGTTCCGTTCACTCCGTCACTGCTTCTGGTGCAACAGACTAAACAGAACTGCCCCGGCGCAAAAGGGGCCGGGGCAGTTCTGTGGAGGAGCTCAGGTCAGAAGAGCTGGCGGAAATTCGTCTTCGCCAGGTCGACCAGCTCGTCGCCGCGCCCACTGAGCACAGTGCGCACCGCATAGAGGGTGAAGCCTTTTGCCTGCTCAGCGGTGATGTTCGGCGGCATCGAGAGCTCTTGACGCTCGGTGACCACGTCCAGAAGAGCGGGGCCATCGTGCGCGAGGAACTCTTCCACCGCCGCAGGAAGATCTTCAGATTCTTCGACCCGAATCCCCTTGATATCCATCGCCTCGGCCACCTTCGCGAAGTTGGGATTCTTCAGGTCGGTCCCGTAGTTGACGATGCCGGCAGCCTTCATCTCGACCTCCACGAAGTTCAGCGACGAGTTGTTATAGACCACGGTCTTCACCGGCAGCTCATTCTGCGTGATCGTCAGCAGCTCCCCCATCAGCATCGCCAGCCCGCCATCGCCGGCGAGCGCGATGACCTGCTTCTCCGGCTCAGCCATCTGCGCACCGATCCCCTGCGAGATCGCGTTGGCCATGGAGCCGTGGCTGAAGGAGCCGAGCAGCCGGCGTCGGCCGTTCATCGTCAGATAGCGGCAGGCCCAGACCACGGGTGAACCGACGTCGGGCAGGAAGATGGCGTCGTCGTCGGCGGCGTCATTGATCAGCTTGGTCAGGTACTGCGGGTGGATGGTCCGCTTGGACGGGGTGGCCAGCGCGTCGAGATCCTTGCGCGTCTTGGCGTAGTGCTTGGTCGCCCCCTCAAGGTGGCTGGAGTCCGTGTGCGCATCGAGCATCGGCAGCAGCGCCTGCACGGTGTCCTTCACCGAACCGACCAGTCCGACGTCGACCGGGGTGCGCCGACCGATCTGCGAGCCGCGGATGTCCACCTGCACCACCTTCGCGTCCTCCGGATAGAACTGCTGGTAGGGCAGGTCTGAGCCGAGCACCAGCAGCGTCTCGCAGGTCGCCATCGCCCGGTACCCGGAGGAGAAGCCGAGCAGACCGGTCATCCCGACGTCGTAGGGGTTCTCCCACTCCACGTGCTCCTTCCCGCGCAGCGCGTGCACGATCGGAGCCTGCAGCCGTTCGGCGATCGCGAGCATCTCCGGGTGCGCCCCGGCGACGCCGGCACCGGCGAGGATGGTCACCCGGTCGCAGGTGTTCAGCGCCTCGGCGGCACGCTCCAGGTCCGACTCGGACGGAATCACGCGCGAGTGCATAGGGCTGATCGTCTCGACCTCGGCACTGATGTCGGCGAGCGCCACATCCCCCGGGACCACCAGCACCGCGACGCCGCGCTTCTCGATGGCCTCGCGCATGGCGATGCGCAGCAGCCGTGGCATCTGATCCGCGTGGGCGACGTGTTCCACATAGACGCTGCATTCCCGGAACAGCTCCTGCGGATGGGTCTCCTGGAAGTAGGTGGACCCGATCTCCTCGCTGGGGATGTGCGCGGCGATCGCCAGCACCGGAGTGCGCGAGCGCTGGGCGTCGAAGAGCCCGTTGATCAGGTGCAGATTCCCTGGACCGCAGCTCCCGGCGCAGACCGCGAGCTCCCCGGTGACCTGGGACTCCGCACTCGCGGCGAAGGCGGCGGCCTCTTCATGCCGGGTCGGCACCCACTCGATGGTCCCCGCCGCGCGCAGCGCATCGGTGAGACCGTTGAGCGAATCTCCGGAGATCCCGTAGATCCGCTCGACTCCGCTGGCGTGCAAGGTGTCAACGATGTTCCGTGCGACTGTCGGCATGGCGTCCTTCCGAAGGGGTCACCGCCACCTGCTCGCAGGCCACGGCGCGTATCTCCGCAGTCTAGGACGCCAGGCCCGCTTCGCCTATGGGACAGGTCACGCGGTCGACGACGACGCCGGTTCCAGCCCGCCGCGAAGCACCCCACGTAGGCTGAACCCATGGCCGTCCATGACTCCCCCGCCGAGCACCCCCTCCTCGAAGCCAAGACGCTGCAGACCACGCCGATCTATGAACTGGTCCAGGAGACCTTCCGTTTCGGTGCGGCCGGCGAGACCCTGACCCGGGCGTTTCTCAAACACCTGAGCGCCGTGGCCGTTCTTGCGGTGGACGAGCAGGACCGGGTCCTGCTGATCCGGCAGTACCGGCACCCGCTGCGACAGAACATGTGGGAGATCCCCGCCGGACTGCTCGACGCCGAGGGCGAGCCGATGCTCGACGCCGCCGCGCGGGAGCTGCACGAGGAGGCCGATATCAGCGCCGACACCTGGCACACGCTGGCGGATTTTCACACCAGCCCGGGCGCCTCGAATGAAGCCATCCGGATCTACCTCGCCTCCGGGATCACCGAGACGCCTGAGGCCGACCAACACGCACGCGAAGGCGAGGAGGCTGAGATCGAGAAGACCTGGCTCCCGCTCCCCGAGGCGGTCCAGGCCGTGCTCGCCGGGCAGATCCACAACCCCAGCGCGGTGACCGGGATTCTGGCCCTGCACGCTGTGCGCACCGGCGCCGGAAAACTCCGCGAGCCCCGGGCCCCCTGGGCGGATCACCCGCGCGGCATCACACCCTAGGACGACGCCGCCGCTCGCCTGCCTGCCGGAGCTCACCCATCTGCTGGAGCTCAGCCGTCTGCCACAGCTCCCCCACCTGCCGCGGTCTCCCCTTCCGCCGCCGCTGAGAACTGCTCGGCCAGACGGCGCAGGGCCTCCCGCACCTCCTCGCCTTCTTCCAGCTCCCAGGCGAACCCGCTGGTGGCCAGGTACATCACGATCACCTCGGGCCGATCGGCCCCGGTCACACCACCACGGGTGCAGGGCCCGGTGGCCCGGTGAGATCCAGGCCCTGAACCCGGTGAGAGCGCCTCACTGTCACCGCCGAGATCGGGCGTCGAACCATTGACCGCAGGAATGCCGCACCCTAACGTGTAAGCAACTACTTACGCATTGGAGGTGCTCTTGCCACCCAAGGATCCACTAAGCGTCACCTTCAGCGCTCTGGCCGACCCCACGCGCCGGGACATCCTGAACAGACTGCGACGCCGGCCGCTCACCGTGAGTGATCTCGCGAAGCACTACCCGATGAGCCGCGCCGCCGTCTCTCAGCACCTCTCGGTGCTGGAACGGGCCGAGCTGGTGCGCCGGAATCGCCGCGGACAGTGGATCGACTGTGCGGTCACCCCAGCATCACTGGATGAGGCGGCCCGGTGGATCGAGAAGCAGCGCGCGGAGTGGAACGACCGGCTGGATCGACTCGAGGACCACCTCGGCTCGGCACACCCACCGGGGACCGCACTCAACGCCGCAGCAAATACCCGATCCGACACCCCACCCGGTCCCCCGCCCCGGAGGACTTCTCACAGGAAGGCAAAGAACCATGACTGACACCACCACAGGATTCACCCTGGTCAGGACGCTGCCGGCCACCCCGGAGCAGATCTGGTCCGCGTGGACGAACCCCGATGAAGCCGCCCAGTGGTTCCACCCCGAAGGACTTTCCACGCCGCGCGATTCGGTCTCCATGGATGTCCGCGTGGGCGGTCACTACACCTACACGATGGTCAATGAGGCGGATGGCGCCGAGTACGTCACCGGCGGCGTCTATCGCGAGGTCGCACCCTTCGAGCGCCTGGTCTTCACCTGGGACGACCCGGGCAGTGATCCCCAGGGATCTCCCCTGATCTCAGTGACTCTGACCCCCACCGAGGGCGGCACAGAGCTGACCCTGGAACTGCGCGGAGCCCAGGGCGCGAAGGGGGACGACGGCATCTACGACGGCTGGGACAGCGCGCTGGATGTGCTCGAAGGGCACCTGCGCCCGAGCTGAGTCTCGGTGGTCACCCGCTGGATCATCTCGGTTCACCGGCGATGCGTGCGGCCATCTCATCATTGGCTTCACGCCAGGCGGCGACCATGGCAGGACCGCCGTGTCCTTCATCCTCCTCGATCACCAGGCGGCTTCCCGGCCACGATCGGTGCAGCTCCCAGGCGGTGCGCAACGGTCCGCTGACGTCGCGCCGTCCGTGGATGAGCACTGCCGGGATCCCGGCGAGGCGTTCCATGCGGTCCAGCAGCGGCGGGTCACAGAACCCGTCGTTGGACCAGTAATGCGTGACCAGGGTGACGAAGGTCTGGCGGAACTCAGGGTCCGCCCAGCGTGGGTCTCGCTGGAATCCGCCGGCGCCAGGGCCGATGTGGGCGTCTTCCCAGCGCGCCCAGGCCTGCGAGGCTGCGTCCCGCACCTCCTCGTCGCAGTCACGCATCAGCTGCCGGTAGGTCTCGACCAGACGGGCCACACCGCGTCGATGCCCCGTCCCCGCCTGCTCAGCGTGCCGGGCGAAGCGCTCCCACTCCTCGGGGTAGAGCGCGCCGACCGTCTCGGTGATCCAGTCGACCTCCCACCGCGAGGTGGTGGTGACCGCCATCGCGACCACTCCGTGGACCCGATCCGGGTGCTCCTGGGCGTAGGCGATCGCCAGCGTGGAACCCCAGGAGACGCCGTTGATCACCCACCGCTCGATGCCCAGATGCTCGCGCAGCTGCTCGAGGTCCGCGATCAGCCGAGGGGTGGTGTTGGCATCGAGGTCATGCGCTGGATCGAGCGCGAGCGGCACCGACCTGCCGCAGCCACGCTGATCGAGACCGATGATCCGGAATCGCTGGGGATCCGCCTTGGTCACGTAACCACGACCGCCTAAGCCCGCGCCGGGTCCGCCGTGCAGGTATAGCAGCGGGATCCCGGTCCGGGAGCCCGATTCCTGCCAATAGAGGCACTGCCCGTCGTTCAGGGTCAGCAGGCCGGTCTCATCAGGCGGTTGAGACGTGTACATGCGGCCAGCCTAGCGACGGAGCTGCTGGGACCCCGATCCTCAGGCGGCGGCGAGCTCGGATTGCGCGGCGAACGGGCCCCTGACGGCCGACTGCCGCAATAGAGTAGCGGTGCACCCCGCGACCATCCCGCCCCTCGAAAGGCCCATACTCTTCATGCGCACGGAACAGCAGACTCTGAAGGTCTCCCTCATCGGAATCCTGATCGTCTCAGCCCTCGGAATCGGGTTCGGTCTCGTGTCGGGATCCTTCGCGATCCTCTTTGACGGCGTCTTCTCACTGGTCGACGCGGTGATGTCCGTGGTGTCCATCACCCTGGCCGGGCTGATCGCGAAGTCGGCGTCCAACGCGCTCTCCCGGCGCACCCAGGACCGGTTCACCATGGGGTTCTGGCATTTCGAGCCGATGCTCTTGGCGGTGAATGCTCTGTTGATGATGTCGGTGGCCACCTACGCGTTGTTCCAGGCCATCGCCGCTCTGACCTCCGGCGGCCGCGAGGTCGAATTCGGCCCGGCGGTCCTCTACGCCGCCGTCGTGGCAGTGCTGTGCCTGGTCATCGCACTCATCGAACACCGCGCCAATAAGAAGATCGACTCCGCCCTGGTCGCGATGGACGTCAAGGGCTGGATCATGGCCGGCGGCGTCACCGGGGCGCTGCTGGCGGCGTTCCTGATCGGGATGCTCATCGACGGGACCGAGGCGGAGTGGGCCATGCCCTACGTGGACCCGGCGGTGTTGGCGGTGGTCGCCCTGATCCTGCTGCCGATGCCCTTCGCCACCCTGCGCAAGGCCGTGGCCGAGATCTCCCTGGTCACCCCGCCTGAGCTCAAGGCACGCGCGGAGACAGCCGCTCAGGACGTCGCCGAGGCTGAAGGATTCTCCGACTACCGGGTCTATGCCTCCCAGCAGGGCCGAGCGCGCACCGTCGACGTCGTCTTCTATGTCCCGGAGGATCAGGGGCTTCGGTCCCTGGAGGACTGGGACCGGGTGCGCGATGAGACCCGGACCCAGTTGGACGGCGATGATCCGCACAGCTGGATCACGATCACCTTCACCACGAAGCAGCCGCCCTCGCGTCCGGTGCGCTGACCGGGCTCCTGCGTCTCAGCTGGCCTTCTTCTTCTGGCTGGAGCCTGAGCTCTTAGCCGCTTGCGTCTTCTTGCTGCCGGACTTCTCCTGCCCGGAGTCTCCGGAGCCCTTGCCCGTGCTCTTCCGCCGGGAGTCCACGGACTGCTTCAGCGCCTCCATCAGGTCGATGACGTTGCCGTCGCCCTCCTCGTCATCCTCGACCTCGCCGAAGGTCGCCTCGGTGTCGATGTCTTCGCCGTGGGCGAGCTTCTCCTCCACCAGGGTGTGCAGCTGATCCTGGTACTCGTCCTTGAACCGCTCCGGGTCGAAGTCCTCGGCGTAGGAGTCCACCAGCGAGCTGGCCATCTCTTGTTCCTTCTTGGTCAGCCGGGACTTCGGGACGTCGAACTCCGGGTCCCGCAGCTCATCGGCCCAGCGCAGCCCCTGCAGCACGATCACATCCCCGCGCACGCGCAGCACCCCGAGCCGGGTCTTCGAGCGCAGCGTGAACGTCACGATGGCCACCCTGGAGGACTCCTCCAGGGTCCGGCGCAGCAGCACATAGGCCTTCGCGGACTTCCCCGAGGGCTCCAGGTAGTAGGACTTGTCCAGCTCCATGGAGTCGATCTGGTCCTCGGGCACGAACTGCTCCACCGCGATCTCCTTGGAGTCGTCCGCGGGCAGCTCCCCGAGCTCCTCCTTGGTCAGGATCACTGTGGATTCCCCGGAGTCATAGGCCTTGTCGATGTCCTTATAGTCCACCTTCTCGCCGCAGACCTCGCAGTGCCGCTCGTAGCGGATCCGGCCGCCGTCGTCGTCGTGGACCTGATGCAGGGACAGATCATGGCTGCGGGTGGCCGAATACAGCTTGATCGGCACCGTCACCAGGCCGAAGGACACGTCGCCAGACCAGATTGCCCGCATGGTTCACTCCTGTTGTTCGTCGCTGCTTGTGGTTCGTCGCTGCGTGTGGTTCGTCATCACCTATGGGCCTATGACACCACACGCGTCGGGGTCAGCACAGGCAGAGCGCCGGATATCAACGACGACGACGGCGCGGGTCTGCTCCGGTGGGCCGGGCCGGCCGGACTCGCCGGCCGGACTCGCCGGCCGGACTCAGCTGACCTGTTTCAGGCCGTGCGGTCAGCGCCGCGGGTCTGCGAAGCCGCCCTCGCGATGACCTCGGCGAGATCTCGGGGACGGCTCCACATGGGCCAATGCCCCGTCGGAAGATCGACGACGTCGAGGTCCTCGAGCGTCGTGACCTCGGCGAACATGGGGTGTCCGGTGCGGGCCAGCTCCAGGACCTGCGCCCCCGGGAGCGAGCAGCACACCAACGTGGTGGGGATCCTTCCGCGGGCCTCGTTGCTGAGCGCGACCGACTCCCGAAGCACCGGAGCAGGTTCAGGAACAGCCCGGGCCCGGAAACGTTCAAGGACCTCGGCGCTCAGGCCTTCCAGGCTGGCCTGCTCGGCGAGGGCATCGAAGGGCGGCAGCGGCAGCTCCGTCACGGACTCGGGGAGGTCTGGGGCGAAGCTGCTCCCGGGGGCCACCGGCCCGGAGTCGACCCACACCACTTTTTGGGTGAGGTCGGGATTACGGTCGAGGACCAGGCTGACGGGGGCGTTGGCCCCGCTGTGCGCCACGATCACTGCGGGCCTGTCCCTGGAGGCTCCGGCCTGGGTCATGACGTCCTGGATGGCGGCGGCCTGATCGTCGAGGGTCGCTGCGGTGCGCTGTGGATCCTCGCTCTCCAGACCGGGCAATGTGATCGCGAGGGCGTGGAGCTGGCTGGTGTTGAGGTGTTCAAGGACCTCGTCCCAGGCCCAGGCGCCCAGCCAGTGACCGGCGATGAGGATGATGGGCGGATTCTCTGTATTCGGTGTCATGCCACCAGTTTCATAGCCGAGATGGACAGGGGTGTGTCACTATCTATGTCATGAATTTGATCTGGACGACCCGGTGAAGCGAGCCGAGCGGCTGCATGCGCTCTCCGAGATGCTGCGTCGTCACGGGACTCGCGGGTGTTCCGCGGAGCGGCTGTCGCGAGAGTTCGGGGTCTCCGTGCGGACAGTGAAGCGGGACCTCGCGGCGCTCGAGAGCAGCGGAGCACCCGTCTGGTCGCGTCCAGGTCCGGGCGGTGGCTACGGATTGGCCGTGGGCGCGTCCCTGCCGCCTGTCACGCTGTCCGCGTCGCAGGCGGTCGCCCTGCTGGCGGCCGTGTCCGCGGCACCCGAAGCTCCCTACTCCGATCTGGCGGGAGCCGGGGTTCAGAAGATCCTCGACGTCCTCGATCCCAGGACCCGGGTGCGCGCCGAGGAGCTGGCGGGTCGCGTCTGGGTCAACACGCCTCCCTTCAGCTCACGCGCCATCAGGTCAGCCCTGGAGGAGGCGATGTCCGAGCAGCGCGTCGTCAGAATCCGCTACACCTCGCGAGAGGGTGCCACGACGACTCGCGACGTCGAGCCGGTGCTCTTCGCCTCCACGAACGGGCAGTGGCACCTCGTGGGGTGGTGCCGGTCGCGTGATGCCATGCGATGGTTCACCATTTCGCGCATCCAGCGGGCCAGTGTCACCAAGACCGCGTGCAGCGGCCACACCGTAGACGAGGTCGGTGAACCCCCGCCGAACGCCCGACCGGTGCACGGTGCGGGTGGGCCCGGCGGTGACACCGCGCCACCGATCAGACCGGGCTAGGACACGTGACGCCGGTACGTGAACTGCGCGGCACGCATTCCTGGGGCGAGAACGGGTGCTTTGACGCCTGTCGCCGGGGAGATTCCAACCGTTTGCGCCCCAGCGATGAGGATCTCCGCCCAAGGCCGACGTCGGCCCCGGCTTCAACCCCGCTCCCCGGGTCAGGCCTCGAAGATCTCCCCGTTGCGCGGCATGCTCAGCACGGCGTTGGGTTCGGGCTGCTTCGCGATCTCTGCCAGGGACGGCTCGATCTCTTCGGACCGGGTGATGTCCGTCCAGGTCATCTTCAGACCTGCGGCCGCATTGGGGTTCGCACGATCCATCAGGTGCACGTGCAGGTGTGGCTCTGAGGAGTTCCCGGTGTTGCCGACCTCCCCAAGCTGATTCCCGACTCCCACCTGCTGCCCCTTCTGCACCGCTACGCCGCCCCTCCGAAGGTGGGCGTAGACGGCGGCGGTACCATCGGCGTGTCGGACGATCACGTGATTGCCCAGCAGTGCCGCCCGTCCGGCGACCGAGCGCAGTGAACCCTCCAGGACGAGCATGAACACCAGGCTCTGCCAGGTGTTTCGCGCCCGGTGATCCCGTGACCGCGACCAAGTGGCCGTGACCACACCCGGCGCCATCGCATACACCGCCTCCCCGAAGCTCGGATACTCCTGGGGCGTGGAGTTTCGCCACGCCTTGCGAAGCTTGGCAGGGGTCGCCGGGGTGGTCGGGCGCAAGATGTCGACGGCGGCGTACTGCCCCAGGAACCTGGAGCCATGGCTTGGGAGCTGCTGACCGGGTGTGTTCAGCGCAGCCCAGCGACCACGGACGGGCGCCGCCATCCGGTGCGGCTGATGGGCCTCGGCTCTGGGGTGGACGGCGAAGAGCACCACACCCAGGGCGATCGCGGTGACGATCACGGGCGGCGGGACGGCGGCGACGAAGTCTGGCACCACATCGAGGACGCCGAGGACTCCCAGCAGCGCTCCGAGCAGAATGGGAACCAGCCAGAGCGGCTTCAACCGGGAGATCGCACGGCGCATCAGCGGTCCACTCCGAGCAGGATCACCAGCAGCGGCACGATCCGGGCCGGTGGCACCTCATAGCGGCCGGAGCCGCGCGAAGCCACCCAGCCTGCGGCGACCAGTTGCCGCAGATGGTGATAGACCTGCCCAGTGGTGCCGAAATCTCCGGCCTCGCGAATCTCCTCCACGGAGGAGGCATCGGTGAGCAGCCGCTGGAGCAGTTGGAGTCGCACCGGGTGCGCCAGCGCCGAGAGGGATTCCGCGCGGGAGCCGAAGTCGGTCTCGAACATCTCCTGCACCGAGCTCTGCATCTGCCACTGCACGTGCTCACCTTTGGGCACCGTGGCCGCGCCGGTCATCAGCACCGCGCCGGAGCCATCCTGGACGCGCTGCTTGAGCCCCTCGAGTGCCCAGAAGACCTCGTGGTGATCCGTGGATGAGGACGTCAATCCCGCCGATTCGGAGGATTCGAGTGCGGCGAGCCGCTCCTCCACCTGCGTGAGACGCTCGGCCAGCCCCTCGAAACTGTCATGTTCGGCCATGGCTTCAGGCTAGCCGAGTCACGTTATTACGTAAAGACGATACTCGTACGCACTTCCATAACAGGACTCGCGCGCCAGGTCGGGCTCAACGACACCTCAGGCCCTCAGGTCTGCCGGCGCCACCAGCGCCCGAGCGGATCCCCACCAAAGCCGACCGGCTGAGACGTGGGGTCGATGGCACCCGAGGATGCGCTCTCCCGCGCCGGGTCCCGGTACTCGTCGTCTGAATCCTCGCCCTCCGTGGAGGGCTTGAGCATGTGCAGCAGCCCCGCGAGGACCGTGGTCACCGTGGCCGAGCTAGAGAGCCACTGCTGGCCGATCCATTCACCGCCGAAGAACAGCTGCACGAACCACCCGATGAGCAGCGCGGCGGCGATGCCTGCAAGAAATCGTTGTGCTTTCTTCAGCATCCCTCGAGTCTACGGATTGAGAATTTCAATGAAACCCCCGAATGGAAATATCTATACCAAGAAGAATTCGTCAGGCATGCAAAAGGGGCACCGCCGATGATCGGCGGTGCCCCTTGAGAGAAATGCTGGAATCAGCGCTTCTTGCCCTTGTTCTCATACTGCGAGAGCGCCAGACCCAAACCGAAGAAGGTGGGGGCCCAGTGGCCTACGAAGATGCCCCAGCGATCAGCCTGCGGCTTGGAGTCATCCTTCTTGAAGCGGGAGACGGTCCAGCTGCCGAAGGACAGCGCAACCGAGGCGAGCGCAGCGTTGTAGGCGTGCTCCGAACGGAAACCGAGATTGTGCAGTGTGGTCAGCATGTGACTCCTCACATCGAATCGTTGTCAGTACCCGAATGAATTTGGCACCTGACTCCAACGTATGGGTGTCACCTGGTGATTTCCTCTGCATTACCCAGGCGCCGGCTAGATCCCCGCAGCCCCACCAGGGCGGATACGGCACACAGTGCAAGACCCAGCAACGCCAGAGCAGGCCCCCACCCCAACTCGATTCCCCACGTGCCGGTGACCAGAAGAATTCCGGTCAGCATGATGAGCCCCAGACTTGCGGCAAGGACACACAGGTTCAGGGCTCGGCGCATGGATGGAGTCTACCGAGGCGCACCCTCAGCGGCTTGCTGAGTGGTAGGCCGCGAGGCCCAGGGTCCCGAGCACGGCGGAGACGTCCCGCGGAGAGACGACACCCGCCGACGACGGCGGCAGGTGGGCCGCCACGTGCACCCACTCCCCAGCCTGGTTGGGCAGAGACAGGACCGAGCTGTATCCGCGCTCCGCGCCGGCAGCCGTGAGCTCCCAGCCGGACAGCGTCTGGTGCGGCACTCGGCGCGGACCATACCCGGGCAGTGCCGAGGCCAGTCCGGCGGGCTCGAAGACCTTGCCCATCCAACCGGAGACCCGTCGCAGCATCGCGGAGGAGACACCCCAGGCCCGTGATGAATCGCTCTCCGCACCCGATGCGAGATCCCCAGGGGTGCCGAGCAGGCGCAGCAGCTGTACCGTGGCGGCCGTCGTGGTCTGCCCCAGCAGTCCCTCACCCCAGGAGGCATCGGCTTCGATCCCGGTGAGCCGCACCGAGTCGAGACCCAGCACCGCAGAGACCTCACAGGCCTGGGCGAAGAGGTCCACGCCCTCAGCATCAACGACGTCCCGCAGCGCGAGCACGCAGGCGCCGTCGCCGGTGGAGAAGACCAGGTTCAGCGCATCATCCACGCTGAGCTCCAGATCCCCGCTCATCAGGCGCAGCGTGCCGGTGCGTGCGGCGGCGCGGTGATCTGCGGTCACCGTGATGGCCCGCTCGAAGAAGCCCGCTCCCGCCTCGCCGAGCTGGGCCAAGGTGAGCCCGAACAGAAGCTTGCCGATCCCTGCAAGATCATGCGGCTCCTCCGCTCGAGACTCAGCGACCACCCCGGGCGAGCCGGCGGCAGCCACGGTGAAGCGCATGTGCGGATACGCCACCGCGCACTCGTCGAGGGTCACCCTCTCCACCTCAGCGACCATGCGACCACTCCTCCACCGCGAGTCCCAGCGCAGCAAACAGGTCGAAGACCGCCACCCGCCCAGGGACCCCGGAGGGCAGCTGAGTCGGGATGTTCTCGGCGTAGGCCGCCACCGCCGCGAGCGGAACACCGTCTCCGGAGAGTGCCAGTCCCACCTGGGAAAGGCTGCGCAGTCCGCGTCCGTTCTTCTCCGCGAACCGGACACCGGTGCAGGCCACACCCAGCGCCGGGGTGAAGATCCCCAGCATCGCCTCGCGGGCGAACGCACAGAGCTCTTGGGAAAGCAGCAGCTCCGCAGCGGCGGCGTCACCCTGGCACCCCCGGCCGAGCTTCTCCAGCAAGCGGGACTGATCCTGCGCCGTCGTCGTGGTGAGGGTGTCCAGGGAGTGGCCCCAGGTGAGGTCGCCGGTGCGGGGGAAGATCTCGCGGTGCACGGTGGCGTGCAGGCCCGTCCAGGCGCAGTAGTCGTTGACCCATTGCAGCGAGTCGGGGCGGACGGAGCCGATCGCGTGGAAGACCAGCTGGGTGCAGATGTTGTCCGAGGTGCTCATCATCTGCAGCAGGCAGTCGCGCAGGCTCAGGGAGATTCCGACGGAGAGGTTGCGCATGATGCCAGCCTGGACGCCGTCCTTCATCTCCTCGGTGATCACCCAGCGGCCTTCGAGGCTGAGCTCTCCGGTCTGCACCAGGGCCAGGCAGGCCAGCAGCACGCTGACCTTGCGGGTGCTGAAGGAGGCGACGGCGCGGGTGGGGCCCCCGCCGATGACCTCACCGGTGCCGATCGGGCGGATCTCCCAGGAGAGCACGAACGGCTGATCAGCAGCCAGGCGGGTGACCGCCGTCTCAAGCTGTTGCAGCTGCGCCTCCACAGGACTCCTCACCATCAGGTGTGCCGGACAGATTCAGCTTAATGGCCACCGCCTACCCGTCCGCACGCTCCGACCTCAGCGCAGGTAACTGGGGCGGGCGTGCTCTAGGGCAGCGATCGCGGAATCGATCCGCGGATTGCCCCGTGAGCCGGCCCGAAACGTGAGCATGATGCGGCGGTGCGGACGGTGCTCCCCCGCCAGCGGGATGCGACGCACCCGGGGATGAGAGATCTCCTGCGCGAGTCGGGGGACCGCCGCAATACCCAGTCCTGCGGCCACAAGGGCAGCCGTCGCGGTGAGGTCCTGTGCGTAATGGCTTGCGCGGGGAGCGTATCCGGCTGAGCGCGTCGCCGCGTAGAGCTCCTTATAGGAGTCCTGGTGCGGCAGCCCGGTGACCCATTCCTCATCGCGCGCCTCCTCCAGCCGCACCTCATCCCGCGCCGCGAAGGGGTGAGACTGGTGCACCAGGAGGTCGATCGGATCGTCCATGAACCCGGCGACTTCAATATAGGCAGGAAGGCGACTCATGGATTCGTCCGCGACGAAGAGGCCCACATCGATCGCACCGGTCTCGAGTGCTCGGGTGATCTCCTGTGAGTAGATCTCCTTGGCCATGGGCCGCAGCATCTGGTGATCCTTGCGCAGCCGCACCACGGCTGGGGTCACGATCGAGGTCAGAACGGTGGCGAAACCGCCGATGGACACGGGGCCGCATAGTTGCGTGGCAGCCGAAGCGGTGTCGCTGAGCGCTGACTCCCACTGAGCGTTCAAGGCCCGGGTGTGCTCGACCAACCGTTGACCTGCCGGGGTGAGCTTCACCCGGCGCCCCTCGTGCTCGAGGAGGTCCAGGTCGATCTCCGCCTCGAGCTGCTTGATCTGCCGCGAAACCCCCGAGGGACTGCGGAACAACACCTCCGCCGCGGCCGTCACCGTTCCGTACTCGCTCACGGCGATCAGAAGCTGCAAACGCGAATCGATCATGCACTCATACTGCACGATCATCGTCACTATATGAACCTGGACGCAGGATTCCCTGTCCGATGCACTGAGTCCATGCCTCATACCGTGATCTCCCCCAGCCCCCGACAGCACGAACCGCCGATCTCGCTGGCACGTCTGACTGGAATCTTGGCCACATTCACTGTGGTGCTGCTCGTCGGCGGGACCGATCTGACGAAGGTCGCCGTCGCGCTGCCCGAACTCACCGCACAGTTGGAGCTGAATCCGGTGCAAGCGCTCTGGACTGCCGACGCCTACGCCCTCTCCACAGGTATCGCGGTCATCCCTAGTGCGGTCCTGGCTGACCGTTACGGGAGGAAGCGCATCTACCTGGCCGGGCTCACCGCGGCGGTGGCGAGCGCCCTTGTCGCGGGGATCGCCACCGACCCTGCGACGCTAATCATCGGACGCATCGGGCAAGGGGTCGGATCCGCCCTGCTCATCGCGGCCACGGTGGCGATCATCCGCGTCTCATTCCCCACCGTGAGGTCGCGAGCCTTCGCCTACGGCCTGTGGGTCTCCAGCTTCAGTGCCGGAGTCGGTCTCGGACCACTGCTGGGCGGACTTTTGGTGGACCGCCTGACCTGGGCTTGGGTCTTCTGGATCAACGCACCGGTGCTCGGGCTGTGCCTGATCGCAGCCGTCTTGGTGCTCCCTGAATCGAGGAACCCTCGTCCTCCAGGCCTGGATCCGTTCAGCATCGGGTCCTCGACGATCGGGATAGCAGCGGTGATTCTGGCACTGAAGTCACTGCCCCGGGACGACTCCACCTGGTTCGCTCCGACCCTCCTTGTGGCAGGCGCCGTCGCCGTTGCTGCTTTCTGCCTCCGTCAAGCTCGACTGCACCGCCCGTATCTGGACGTGGCGCTGTTCAAGAACCCGGTACTCGCGGTCGCAGCACTGAGCATCGCGGCCACCACAGGACTCTTCAATGGCACCCTGTACCTGCTCACCCAGCAGCTCCAGCTTGTTGATGGGCGGTCCGCCCTCGAGGCAGGCGTGATGTTGCTGCCCCTGGCGGCGGCCAGCGTCCTCGGCGGAGTGCTGAGTCCATGCCTGAAGCGGTGGATCTCCGAGCCGCACCTGCTGACCACAGGGTTCATCTGTACGACGCTGGGTCCGCTGCTGCTGATCTCGCTGCCCCAGACCGCCCAAGCGGCGAGCTTGATGTTGCTGGGTCTCGGCGCCGGCGCGGTGATGGCAATAGCCTCGAACGCCCTGATGAGCTCCGCTCCCACCACACGCACCGCAGATGCAGGCGCCATCCAGGAGAGCGCCTTCGCCCTGGGTGCTGGAATGGGAATCGCCACTCTCGGTGTGCTTGCCCTGGAATTCAGCACCGACCAGGAGGTTAGTCCGGGGTCAGGCATCGACTCCGCACTGGGTCTGAGCGCGTTCCTCTACATCTGCCTCACGATCCCAGCAGCCCTCGTATTCCTGGCCCGACATCGCTGAGCCAAGGTCGCTCAGATGTCATCCTCGTAGGCGGGACCGCCTTCGCTCTCCCACCGGGTGAGTTGGCGGGTCCTGTCGGCGTTGTGCTTGCGCCGCACCCCATAGCCACCCTGATCATCCTCGGCGAAGAAGACGGCGCCGAAGGCCTCCAGCGCCACGCGCAGCCTCCGGCTGGATCCGGGATCCAGCGCGAACCCGCGATGCTCGAAGTCCCGGACCCGCGCGACCTCTAGACCGGCCGCCTCGCTGATCTCCTCGACCGAGACCTGGGTCAGGGCACGCGCCGCCCGCGCCAGATCCGGCGTCAGCGGATCGAGATATCGCTTCATCTGCTCAGTGTGGCAAGCCGGGCCGCCTAAGGGAACACTGGGTGCCACAGCCCTCAATAAACAGACAGCTCATCAGAGATTGTCTGCCTCCGTCCCCGGTAGGACCATTCTGAGCAGGCGCAGTACATCTTGGCTCAGCTTCAGGGGGAGGCAGTCATGCGGGTCCAACCACAGGCATGGATCGCGGTCGCCGTCGTCGTGGGTTACGCCGCGATCATGGGGGCCACCTGGTTCTTCACCGGCACCGACTATGAGACAGTCGGGTCTACTGCGGCCAGTGCGATGCAAGGCATCGTCCTACCGGTCGCGCTGGCCTCACTGTTCACCGCCGCAGTCACCTACTGGCTGGGATGGTGGGGGCCCGCGCTGCGCGATACTCCCACGGGGCCCCGCTGGCTGCTGGTGCTGCCGGTCCTGATCGTGCTCACGGCGCTGGGAAATCTGCTCAGCCACGGCTTCGAAGGTGTGGAGGCCCGACTGGTGCTCACCCTCGCACTGGGCACCCTATTGGTGGGCTTCGGGGAGGAGCTGACCCTGCGCGGGGTCGCCGTGGTGGGGCTGCGAGGTTCCTTCGGTGAGGTGGGCGTATGGTTCTTCAGCTCGCTGCTCTTCGCCCTGCTGCACGCAATCAACCTCTTCTTCGGGCAGTCGGCGGCCGCCACACTGCAACAGATGGTCTTCGCCTTCGCCATCGGCACCGCGCTCTACGTGGTGCGCCGAGTCACCGGAACCCTGGTGATCTGCATATTGATCCACGCCTTCTGGGACTTCGGAACCTTCGTCGCCGGGGCATCCACCGGCGCGGCCACGCCCTTCGCAGTCTTGGCCCTCTTCCAATACGCGGTGATCGTGGTCGCAATCATCGGACTGGTGCTCGTGCTGCGGCAGGGCCGGGCCAGCACCCAGCGGGCACATGTGAAGGCGGCGTGAGGCATCCGGTGGGCGCGGCGCCCGGCTAGGCCCATTAGGGTTGGTCCATGATCATTGAAGACGCACGACTTCCCCAGGACATCCTGCACGCCCTGCCCGGCCCGAATGCGGTGATGAAGCACGGCGTCGACGTCGACGCCGCCCGCTGGCGCGCGGAGCTTGCCAAGCGCGACCTGCCCACCCTGACCGGGATGCTCGGCAGCCTGGACCGGGTCTCCCTAGCACGCCGCGACGTCTTCGAGATCGGCGACCGCGAGCGCACCCCGGAGAACGCCTTCCAACTCTTCTACTACTCGCTCTCCTGGGGCCTGGGACTCAAGGCTCCCCGGCTGCACCACCGGCTGGACAACTTCGCCTCGCACCGCGAGGAGGCCTCCGAGCTGCTCGTCACCGCGTGGAACTCGGTGCGTGACGGCGATTCCGCCAAGGCCGCCTTCAGCATCCTGACCAGCGACGACGGCGCCGGTCGGATCCCCTGGTTCGGCCCGGCCTTCTCCACGAAGTTCCTCTACTTCGCCCAGGGTGCGGCCGCCGAGCCGAAGCTGCTCAGCCTGGACCGCGACGTCGCCGCGAACCTCGCCCGCGACGCCTGGCCCGACGCCACCACCGACGTCTGGGTCCCCGAGCTCTACGCCCAGTACTGCGCCCTGCTCACCGACTGGGCCGATGAAGCTTCGCAGGACTCCTCGGTGGACCGCACGGTCCGCGCCGATGAGATCGAGCTGGCGCTGACCCGCCGGGCCTGAGCTTCGGGGCCTGAGCTTCGGGGCCTGAGCTCCGGGGCTCCCCCGCTGCCCGGATCTCAGCGGTATTCCGGGTTCGGGTCCAGCCCGAGGTCCTTCCCGGAGTTCCACTGCTCCGGGACGTTGCCCCAGGCCGGGACCCCGCCCGCCTGGCGGAGCAGCTTCGCCATATGCATCAGGTTCCATGCCATGAACGTGGTGTTGCGGTTGGTGAAGTCGCTCTCCGGGCCCCCGGAGCCGGGGTCCAAGTAGCTCGGACCCGGACCGATCGGCCCGATCCATCCTGCATCGGCAGCCGGCGGGATGGTCACGCCGATGTGCTGCAGGCTGTAGAGGATGTTCATGGCGCAGTGCTTGACCCCGTCCTCATTGCCGGTCACCAGTGCCCCGCCGACCTTGCCGTAGTAGATGTACTGGCCGGCGTCGTTGGTCATCCCGGACATCGCGTAGAGCCGTTCGATCACCTGTTTGGTGACCGAGCTGTTGTCCCCGAGCCAGATCGGCCCGGCGATGACGAGGATGTCGGCCGCCTGCACCCGCTCGAAGATCTCGGGCCAGGCGTCCTGCTCCCATCCGTGCTCGGTCATGTCCGGGTACACCCCGGTGGCGATCGGATGGTCGATCGGCCGGATGATCTCCACCTCCACCCCCTGCCCGCGCATCAGTCCGGCGCTGAGCTCCACCAGCCCTGAGGTGTGGCTCAGCTCGGGGCTGCGTTTGAGCGTGCAGTTGAAGAACACCGCCTTCAGCCCTGCGAAGTCCTGATCGGCATGTGCTGCCTCGCGGTGCTCGGTCATGGTGGCGGCTCCTGGTTCCTCGGGTGGGATGTCCCTGAGTAGGACGTGCCTCAGTTGTGGGAGGTCGCGGCGTCGGACGGCTTCACCCCAGCCCGGACCTGCAGGTGTCCGCCGCGCGCGGAGGCGGTACGGACGTCGGTGCAGTCGCGTTCCAGGGCTGTCCACGGGTGGGCGTCGATGTCAGCCCCGCCCATCCAGCACGCGATCCGCGCCAGGGGTGTCAGCACTGAGCTTGCTCCGGTGGGCCGCTGCATGTCGAGCACGCCCAGCCGGGCCTGCTCCGCGGTGAGCATGCGCATATGCGTCCAGGCGTCCTGCCAGGGCTGCATCAGGGAGAGCGCGTAGGTGGTCAGCGCCGCATCCGAGAGCGCCTGTCCCCCGGCGCGCGTGATCTGGGCGGAGATCTCCGCGGGATCCAGGGCGGTGGCGTCGGCCTGGATCAGGATCACGTTGTCCCAGCCCTGGCGTGTGGCCTTCTTCCGGGCCTGCGCGAGCATGTCGGCGCTGCGGTCGATCCCGACTATCCGCCCGTTCGGACCCACCTGGTCCTGCAGCAGCGGGAAGTTCATTCCGG
Source organism: Nesterenkonia sandarakina (assembly GCF_013410215.1). Lineage (NCBI taxonomy): Bacteria > Bacillati > Actinomycetota > Actinomycetes > Micrococcales > Micrococcaceae > Nesterenkonia > Nesterenkonia sandarakina. The sequence goes on along the minus strand of NZ_JACCFQ010000001.1, from coordinate 1,879,759 downwards.
TGCCACATCCGAGATCCAGCACCTGCTCCCCCGCGGTCAGCTCCAGCAGCTCGATCAAGAGCGCCCGGCCCGCCCCGTAGACGGGGTACTCGGCGGAGAGCAGGTCATAGAGTGGCGCGAAGGCGCTGTACTTCTCGATGGGCCTGCTCCTTCCCCGTACGATGGCACTGTTGAGATGCCACTGTTGATCTGAGCCGCGTCTCGGCGGTCCCTCTGACTGTACTCATTCAGGTCATACAGGAACGTGTCCTGGTTTACAGACCGCTCGAATCAGCGCCCCTAAGCTTGCCTCATTCCCACCTGACCTGCGCAAAGGACCCGTTTATGGATCACCCGATCGACCTGCTGGTCATCGGCGGCGGCACTGCCGGGATCGTGGGGTCCAAGACCGCCGCGCAGCTGGGCGCCCGGACCGTGCTCGTCGAAGCCCACCGCACCGGAGGCGACTGCCTATGGACCGGCTGCGTGCCCTCGAAGACGATCCTCTCCGCCGCGGCGCGTGCTGCCCAGGCCCGGGAGACCGACGGTTCGGAACCGGACTTCGCGCAGGTGCGTCAGCGGGTCAGCGACACCATCGCCACGATCGAGCCTGAGGACTCTCCGGAGGCGCTGGAGCGCGCCGGAGTGAGCGTGCTGCATGGTCATGCCCGGTTCACCGGTCCCGGTGAGGCGGAGATCGACGGGCGCCCGGTGCGGTTCCGCAGGGCGCTCATCGCCACCGGCAGCGCGCCTGCCGTGCCCTCGATCCCGGGCCTGGATGCGGCACAGACCGCCACCTCGGACACCGTCTGGGATCTGACCTCGCTGCCTGCCCGAATGGTGGTGCTCGGCGGGGGTCCCATCGCATGTGAGCTGGGGCAGGCCTTCGCCCGGCTCGGTTCTCAGGTGACGATCCTGGCGCGTTCCGGGCTGCTGCCCAAGGAGGACCGCGACGCCGCCGCCCTGGTGCAGGCCAGCCTGGAGCGTGACGGGGTGCAGGTCATCGACGAGGACGAGGCAAGCGTCATCCGGCAGGCTCCGGTCCGCCAGGGTGACGCCAGCCAGAACCCACCCGTCTCCCTGATCACCACCAGCGCCGGACGCGAGCTCAAGGCAGAGGTCATCCTGATCGCCACCGGCCGGACCCCACGCACGGCCTCCCTGGGCCTGGAGCACCTTGGGGTGGACCTCGACGAGCGCGGTCAGGTGCTGGTGGATGACTCGATGCGCACCTCCAACCGCTCGGTCTGGGCCGCGGGGGACGTCACCACGCACCCGAAGTTCACCCACCTCGCCGGCGTGCACGCCAGCACCGCGGCATCCAACGCGGTGCTGGGTCTGCGCCGCAGCATCAGCCAGACCGTCCCGCGGATCACCTACACCTCCCCGGAGGTCGCCGCCGTGGGGCTCACCGAGGCTACCGGGCCTGGGATGACCACCTCCACGGTCTCCCTGGAGGACACCGACCGCGCCGTGACCGAGGAATCCCGCGAGGGCTTCGTCCGGCTGGTGATCGATCGGCGCGGACGCATCCTCGGCGGCACCATCGTGGGCCCGCGGGCAGGGGAATCGCTGGGTGAGCTCTCGCTCGCCGTCGCGCAGAAGATGACCACCCGGCAGCTCGCCGGTGTCACCCACGCCTACCCGACCTATAACGATGCGCTGTGGAACGCGGCCATCGTCCATGCCCGGCAGGCGCTGGGCTCCCCCGTGGTCAAGACGCTCACCCGGGGGCTGGCCGCCGTGGCCCGCTACCGGGACAACCACGCAACCCGAGAGCAGACCCGAGCCCCGGAGCGCGCCGGAAGCGAGGACCAAACCGAGGCCCGAACCGAGGACCAAGCTCGGAGCGACGCCCCAGACCGAGCCCAGGGTGACCGGGCTCAGCGCAGCGCGTGAAAGCCCGCCACGATGCGCTGAGCCGCGCTCAGGCACACCAGCACCGCCCAGACGCTCGCGATGTACACCGCGGCGGCCGGGAAGATCAGCCAGAGGCTGTGCACCAGGACCGTCTCCCCGCCCTCGGCGAGTCCGCCGAGGAAGGAGAGCGAGCGTCCGTCGTCGAGCGTCTTGCCTTCCTTCTCCGCAATGGAGGAGAACGCCAGGAACGCGCCGCCGTTGATGTAGTAGGCGAAGAGCACCAGCAGGAACGGCAGCCAGGGGGCGTCGAAGGCCGCGGTGGTGCCGATCGCCACGCCGATCACGGTGGCGCCGTAGACGATGAAGTCCGCGCAGATGTCGAAGAACCCGCCCTGGCCGGAGCTCGCCGATGAGCCCGCGCCTGAATCCTGGGCTGACCCCTGCGCAGAACCCTGCGCACGACGACGCCGCGCCAGCGGCCCGTCCAGACCGTCGGCCACGCGACAGAGCAGCCACATGAGCAGCGCCGGAACCCACAGCTGGGTCGCGGCCAGCACCGCGCTGGCCAGACCCGCGATCAGGTTCAGCCCGGTGAGCCGGTTCGGCGTCACCCAGGGCACATCCAGCCATCCCGCCGTCGTGTCCAGTGCGGGGGCCAGTCGGGCGCGCAGCCGGGCGTCAAACATCTGCGTCGCCTCGCCGCCTGCGAGCGCGGAGCAGGTAGGCGATCGCGGCCAGGGTCAGCAGGACCAGCACCGCGAACGCGAGCTCGGCCTGCAGACCCGGTTGGAAGCCAAAGGCGCCCAGGGCCAGGTAGCTCGCGGTGCCAGGGATGATGCCGATCAGCGTGCCCAGGAAGTAGGGCCACCAGCCGAGATTCGTCAGCCCGGCGGAGTAGTTGATCGCGGTGAACGGCAGCACGGGCACCAGCCGCACCCCGACCACCGCGAGGAAGCCGTGGCGCAGCAGGACGTCTTCGACCTTGACCACCCGGGTGCCGGTGAAGCGTTCCACGGCCTCCCGGCCCAGGGCGCGTCCGAGCCAGAAGGCCCCGGCGGCGCCAGCCATCGCGGCGGTGTAGACGATCAGCAGTCCGGGCCCGAAGCCGAAGAGCACCCCGGCGGCGATGGAGAGCACGTTCTTGGGCACCGGGGCCAGGGTCAGCGCGGCGTAGGCCGCTCCGAACCCGAGGGGCCCCCACCAGCCGGCCTCCGCCACGGTGCTGCGCATCTGATCCACGCTGGGGATCGGCAGCACCAGTGCGGCCACGGTGAAGAGGACCAGCGCGATCCCCAGCACCACCGCCTTGGCCACCGCCCGGCGGTGCGTGCTACCCGCAACGGGCGCCTCGCCACCCGGCCCTGGAGCCTCGCCATCAGCACCAGGGGCCTGGCCGCGCGCGGCCGGCACGCGCTGGCTCTCAGGCTCGATCTCGTTCACCCCATGACCCTACGCCAGCGCCGACCCCAGCTCAGAAGGAACCGATGACCCGTCATAGACCACTGACCCGCCGGCGGAGCCGCCGGGTGACGCTCGCCTCGGTGGCAGCCGGTGCGATGCTGCTCTCGGCCTGCGCCAGCGGGGCCGCCATCGAGACCGCAGAGTTCGCCGACTTCGACGCCGCGCTGGAGGCCGCTGAGGGTCAGACCGTGGACCTGTGGATGTACGGCGGAGATGAGCAGGGCAACGCCTATGTGGATGAGGAGCTGGCACCGGCGGCGGCGGAGCTTGGCGTCACGCTGCGCCGGGTCCCGGTGACCGACACCGCCGACGCGCTGAACCGAGTGCTCAATGAGCAGCAGGCCGGGCGTCAGGACGGCTCGGTGGATCTGGTCTGGGTCAACGGGCCCACCTTCAGCACCGGACGCCAGGCCGAGGCGTGGCGCTGCGGCTGGACCGAGATGCTGCCCAATATGGAGTTCACCGACCCCGAGGACCCGCTGCTGACCGACGACTTCGGCACCCCGGTGGAGGGCTGTGAGGCGCCCTGGCACAAGGCCCAGTTCAGCTATTTCTACAACTCGGAGACCGTGGCCGAGCCGCCGTCCTCACTGCCGGAGCTGCTCGAGTGGGCCGAGGCGAACCCCGGCCGGTTCAGCTACCCCGCTCCCCCGGACTTTACCGGCAGCGTCTTCCTCCGCGAGGTGATGATTTCCCAGGCCGGCGGCGCCGAGGAGATCCCGCTGGAGTTCAGCGAGGAGAACTTCGATGAGTACTCCCCCGCCGCAATCGAGACCTTGGAGGCTCTTGCCCCCTCGCTCTGGCGCGAAGGTGCCACCTACCCGCGGGATGAACAGGCGCTGAACCAGCTGTTCAACGACGGCCAGGTGGACATCGGGATGACCTACGGTCCGGCACGGCTGACCGAGCTCGTGGACTCCGGTGCGCTGCCGGACTCCACCCGGATCATGCCGGTGGAGGAGGGCACAGTGGGCAACGCCAGCTTCCTGGCGATCCCGGCCAACGCGCAGGACGCCGCCGGGGCTATGGCGGTGGCGAACCTTGCCATGTCCCCAGATCAGCAGGCGATCAAGGCGGACCCGGAGGTCTGGGGCCAGTTCACCGTGCTCGACGCCGACCGACTGGATCCCGAGGACCGCACCCGTTTCGAGGAGCTGCCCAGCTCCCCGGTGGTGCCGGACTACGCGGAGCTCTCCGGCAATGCGCATCCGGAGCTGGACTTCGACTGGGTCCCCGCCCTGGATGAGGCCTGGCGAGAATCCGTGGCACGGCGTTGAGCCGGGCCGCGCTGCTCGCGGCACCCGCGGTGCTGCTGGTGGTCCTGGTGCTCGGCGCCGCCCTGCTCACGGCGCTGCTGCAGAGCCTGGGGCTCCTGCCGCTCTTCGGGGACCCGGAGTTCAGCACCGCGGCCTGGACCGACGGCGGGGCCCTCGCCGAATCGGCAGGGGTCTCCCTCTACATCGCGGCGACCTCCACCCTGCTCGCCGTCGTCCTCGGGTTTCTGATCGCCGCCTATGCGCTCACTGCGGGCCGCGGAGGTCGGCTGGTCGCGGCGCTGAGCGCGGCCACCATCCCGATCCCGCACCTGGTGGCATCGGGTGCCATCGGGCTGCTCCTCACCGATGCCGGGTTCCTGGCCCGGCTGTTTGGCATGCCCGAGGGGTTCCCGCAGCTGGTGGGCACCGACTGGTGGACCGCGGCGATCCTGGAGTTCGCGTGGAAGGAGTCCGCCTTCGTCGCCCTGGTGGTGCTCGGCGGGATCTCCCGCTCGGCGGCAGCGCTGAGCGAGACCGCCGCGACCCTGGGCGCCTCAGCCCGGCAGCGGATCCTCCACGTGATCCTCCCACTGGCCCGACTCCCGCTGAGCGTGGCCGGGCTGGTGGTGTTCGTCTACACCTTCGGCTCCTATGAGGCGCCCTGGCTGCTGGGCCCGGTGGCCCCGGAGCCGCTCTCGGTGCGCGCCGTGCGGCTCTTCGGCTCGGTGGACCTGGCCGCACGCCCGGAGGCGATGGCCACCGCCCTGACCTCGGTGGGGATCGCCGTCGCCGTGATCGGGCTGGCGGTGCTGGGTCTGGCCCTGCTTGCCCGCGGCTCGCGCCGCCGGTCACGCCGCCGCTCGGGACGCCACTCGCAACACCCCTCCCCGCTCCGCTCGAGCCGCCGGTCAGGAGCCGGGTCATGAACGCGCTCGCCAGTGCGCCCGCCCGCACCGGTTCCCGGCGACCACGTGCCGCACTATCCCCACGGCGGGTCATCCCCGTGGTCCTGGGCGCGGCGCTGCTGATCTGGGTGCTGCTGCCGCTGGTCCCGGTGGCGCTGTGGTCCGTGGCCGGAGAATGGCGGGCACCGGCGGTGCTGCCAGAGTCCTGGTCCGTCCAGGCGCTGACCAGCCTGGCCACCCCGGAGGTCCTGCAGGCGGGACTGCGCTCGGCGGCCCTGGGCCTGGGCGTGGCGATCACCGGCACCGCGCTGGGCGCCCTGGCCGCCTTCGGGCTGCGCCAGCTTCCGCGCACCCCGGCCCGGATCCTGGGATTCATCCTGCTGACCCCGCTGGCGATCCCGCCCTTCGCCCTGGTCATGGGCGCGAACGTGCTGCTGCTCACCGCCCGGGTGCCCACCTTCGCCGCGGTGCTGATCGTGCTCACGGTCACCGCGCTGCCGTACACCACTTACATGTTCCACGTCGCGCTGGCCTCCTACGACTGGCGCTTCGAGGAGGTGGCCCGCACCCTGGGCGCCTCCCCCACCCGGGTGCTGCTCAGCGTGCGGATGGCGCTGCTGGCACCGGCGATCGCCCGCGCCGGGTTCCTCGCCTTCCTGGTGGGCTGGAGCGACTACATCACCACGGTGCTCATCGGGGGTGGTCAGCTGCGCACGCTGCCGATGCTGCTGGGCTCGGCCGCCTCCACCACCGGGGGCGAGCAGCTCACCGCCGCACTGTCCCTGGCGATGATCGCCCCGCCCGTGATCCTGCTGATCCTCCTGGCCCGCTCGGGCCGGCATAGAAGGAGCCCGCAATGAGTTCGAGCCTGAGCTTCGAGTCCATCTCCCAACGCTTCGGCACCGAGCAGGTGCTCGATGACATCACGCTGACCGTCCCGGAGAGCAGCTGTGTGGCGCTGCTGGGCGCCTCCGGGAGCGGGAAGTCCACGCTGCTGCGCATCGCGGCCGGCCTGCTGGACCCCACCGCGGGCACGGTGCTGATCGACGGTGAGGACGTCACCGCCCTCGACGCCGAGCACCGCGAGTCCGGGCTGATGTTCCAGCGCCCGCTGCTGTTCCCGCATCTGAGCGTGGTGGACAACGTGGCCTTCGCCGCCCGGATGGCGGGACGCCCCAAGGCCGAGGCGCGACGTCAGGCCCGGGAGTACCTGGAGCTGGTGCAGCTGGGCGAGTTCGCCCGGCGGATGCCTGGGGAACTCTCCGGCGGGCAGGAGCAGCGGGTCGCCCTGGCTCGTGCGCTGGCCCGGCAGCCCAGGATCCTGCTGCTGGATGAACCCTTCAGCTCGCTGGATCTGCGGCTGCGCGAGGACATGTACGACCTCATCGACTCCATCCGGGAGCAGCTGCGCCCCACCATCGTGTTGGTCACCCACGACCGGCGTGAGGCCGCCGTCCTGGCGGACACCATCGCGGTCCTGGACCACGGGAGGATCCTGCAGCACGCCCCGGTGGCCCAGATCCACCACCAGCCGGCCTCGCCGGCGGTGAACCGGATCCTCGGTGGACTCAACGAGGTCCCCGGGGTGGTCCGCGCCGGAGCTCACCATTCGCCCCTGGGCCGGATCCCGGTTCCGCAGGACACCCCGGAAGGCCGGGGGCTGCTGATGCCGCGGCAGGAGTCGCTCCAGCTCACCACCGAGGCCGCTGCCACCAGGCACGAGACCCACGGCACCCGCGCCACCGCTTCCTGGAACGACCCCAACGACGCCGACGCTCACCCCGGTGCCCGCGGCACCGTGACCCAGGTCCGGCCGTCCGGGGCGCACAGCCTGGTCCGGGTCGAGCTGGAGCCGGGCCCTGGTGAAGCGCCGGTCACAGTGGCGATCGAGGTCACCGGGACCCCTGCGCTGCGCCCGGGAGATGCCGCGGGGGTGGCCCTGGGCGGCGTCGTCGGCTGGGTGGTGCCGCTGTAACCTCACCCCTCACCCAGCCAACGCCCAGCCTCCCCCACCAGGGTTGACCCATGGCAAGCAACCGACAGCAGACCGTCACCGTCGGCGGTCACAAGCTTCGGCTTTCCAACCTCGACAAGATCCTCTTCCCCGCCTCGGGGACCACCAAGGGTGAGGTCGTCCACTACTTCCAGACCGTCGCCGACGCGATGATCCCGCATGTCAGGAATCGGCCCGCCACCCGAAAACGCTGGCCCGACGGCGTCGGCAGTGCCGAGAAGCCCAACGAGCCGTTCTTCCGGAAGAACCTCGAAGACTCCGCACCGGCCTGGGTGCCGCGCCAGGAGCTGGAGCACTCCGATCACAGCAACACCTACCCGCTGGCCAACGAACCCGCCGTGCTGGCCTGGTTCGGACAGGTCGGCGCCCTGGAGATTCACGTCCCGCAGTGGCGCTTCAACGCCAAGGGCGAGCCGCAGAACCCGGACCGGCTCGTCCTTGACCTGGACCCTGGCCCCGGCGCGGACCTCGCCGACTGCGCGCAGGTGGCCCGCTGGTGCCGCGAGATCCTCGATGAGATGAACCTGCCCTCGGTCCCGGTCACCTCCGGGTCCAAGGGCATCCACCTCTACGCCGCGCTCAACGGCGGCTACACCTCGGAGCAGGTCTCCCAGGTGGCCCATGAGCTGGCCAAGGCGCTGGAGGCCGATCACCCAGAGGCGGTGGTCAGCGATATGAAGAAGTCCCTGCGCCAGGGCAAGGTGCTCATCGACTGGTCGCAGAACAACCGCAACAAGACCACCATCGCCCCCTACTCGCTGCGCGGCCGCCCCGGATCAGCTGAGGGTCCCTATGCTGCCGCCCCGCGGACCTGGGAGGAGCTTGAAGATCCGGACCTCGCCCAGCTGGACATGCACCAGGTCATGGACCGCATCGCTGAGGGCCCGGAACCGTTGGCTGACTTCACCGCCGACGACGACGCCGCGGACGCCCTGCCGGAGACGCAGGATGCGCTGTCGACCTACCGGTCGATGCGCGACGCCGCGAAAACCCCTGAGCCGGTCCCCTCTGACTCCCCTGCCTCCCGGTGCGAAGACCCGATCTTCGTGGTCCAGGAACACCACGCCACCGCGCTGCACTATGACACCCGGTTGGAGCGCAATGGGGTGCTGGTCTCCTGGGCGGTGCCCAAGGGGCCTCCATTGGAGGTCGGGCAGCAGCGACTGGCGGTGATGACCGAGGACCACCCCATCGAGTACGCCGAGTTCGAGGGCACCATCCCCAAGAACGAATACGGCGGCGGCGAGGTGACCATCTGGGACTCCGGCACCGTGGAGATCGAGAAGTGGGAGCAGGCCGAGGGCTCCGGCAAGGTGGTCTTCGTCCTGCACGGGGCACCCGACGGCGGCCTGGGCGGGGTGCCGCGCCGCTACGCGCTGGTGCAGACCGATGAGGCCGGCAGGAACTGGCTGATCCGGATGACCAAGGACCAGCCAAAGGCTGAGAAGACATCGAGGACCTCGTCTACGCCGAAGAAGTCCACGAAGCGCTCAGGCAAGCGCGGCGAGACCGACGAGGACGCCGAGTTCCCTGAGCCGCTGCCTTCCCCCATGCTCGCCTCCCCCGGTAAGCCCACCGATATCCGCGGTAAGGGGTGGGTGCTGGAAGGCAAGTGGGACGGCTACCGCACCATCGCCGCGGTGCACCCCGATGGCCGGGTGGAGATCCGCAGCCGCAACGGCAAGGACTTCACCCAGACCTTCCCCGAACTTTCTGAGATCGCAGACCTTGTCCCGCCAGGCACCGTGGTGGACGGTGAGATCGTCGCCCTGAACTCCGGCAGCCGCCCGGACTTCGGTCTCCTGCAGCGCCGCGGCAAGCTGACCAAGGCCAAGGAGATCGAGGAGACCGCGAAGAAGATCCCGGTGCACCTGATGCTCTTCGACATGCTGCACACCGCCGAGCACGGCGACCTCACGGGCGAGCCCTATGTACGCCGCCGGGAGATCCTTGAACAGCTCGCTGAGAGCGGGAAGCATGTGCAGGTCCCGGGCAACCTCGGCGATTCCTTGGACAAGGCCATGGAGGTCAGCCTGGAGCTCAAGATCGAGGGAGTCTTGGCCAAGCGCGCCGACAGTCCTTACCACGCCGGGCGACGCTCTGAGGATTGGGTGAAGCTCAAGCACGAGAGCCACGCCGAGGTGGTGATCATCGGCTGGCGCCAGGGCAAGGGTGGCCGAGCCAAGACCTTCGGCTCCCTGCTCTTAGGCATGACCGACGACGACGGCGACCTCCACTACGCCGGGCGGGTCGGCACCGGCTTCAGCGACGTGGAACTCATTGATCTCCGCGCGCAGCTGGAGAAGCTGGTGCGCAAGACCGCCCCGGTGGATGACGTACCGGCCGAGGACTCCTCAGATGCCACCTGGGTGACACCGAAGCTGACCGCCGAAGTGCGGCATTCCGGGGTGACCAGGGACAACCGTCTGCGGCACCCGACCTGGCGCGGAGTCCGGACTAGCAACGGACCCTGAACTTTGCTCAGCGCGGACGCGCTGTACTCGAGACCTCTGATCCGTAGACTGCGAATGAAGTCGCACATACCCAACCCAGGAGATCGATATGACTGACATGACTGCAAACGACCTCGTCAAGAAGCTGAACAGCATCGGTACCTGCATGTTCACCACCGTGGACCAGAACCACCGGATCGTCTCCCGCCCGATGGGCGTCACCGAGATCGATGACCAGCACAAGTTCTGGTTCTTCACCCCGCTGAACTCGGACAAGATCGAGGACATCATCGGCGAGGGCGAGGTCAACCTCGGCTTCGTAGATGCCCACACCTGGGTCTCCATCGCCGGCAGCGCCCAGGTGATTGATGATCTCAAGCGCAAGAAGGAGCTGTGGGATCTGGGGCCGAAGGCTTACTTCGAGGGCGGCCCCGAGGATCCCAACGCCGTGCTGATCGAGGTGACCCCGGAGACCGCCCAGTACTGGGAGGGCCCGGGCAAGGCAGCCGCGCTCGTGAAGATGGCGAAGGCCTCACTCTCCTCAGAGACCCCGAACATGGGTGACCAGGGACGCGTGGAACTCTAATCATTCTCGGAGCGAGGAGGGGCGGGGAACTTCGGTTCCTCGCCCCTCCTCATTCCCGAACCTCTTGCCGTTGCCGAGCCTCCACGCCTGGGGCGTCCGACGCGGATGGACCGATTGCCTTGCTAGGGGCTTTCCCAAGATCGGGCCTAGAGTGCCTGCGCCTGACTTGGGTGAAGTAGGGGGCGAGATACTCACGAAGGTCAGGATCACAGACGTACACGTACGTTCCCTTGATTCCTCGGGTGAGCAATACCCCGTAGATGTTAATAACGTACTCGAGCAAGTCGTCGTCGTTGAACTCGAGGCCAAGTCGGGGGTTGTTCTCTTTTCCCTTCTTGTCGAAGTAGTTGGACCGATCGAAGACGATCCGTTGTTGCTCGGTATCGAACCTCAGGTCGGAGCCGATGATGACTCCCGCATAGTTCAGGTCGTATCCCTGAACCGTGTGGATCGACCCCACTTCATCGAGCGACGTTCTTGAATTGATCCAGTCCTTGGTGGTCCGATTCCACTGAAGTCCGTGGCCATCGAGCACGATGTCGGGAAGGCTCCGGTCCTTCTTGCTTCTCCACTCCCAGGCATAGCCCGCGACGAGCCGAGCAAGTCCGTGTTCGGCTTCCCGCTCAAGAACCCGATCGTGCATCGATTTGAAGTCCTCGAACATGTCGACCTCGTAGTCAGCGAACGCGCGACTAGCCGGAGCCTCAGACCGCAGTATGGCGCGGACGTAGTCGATGTAGCCCCGCCCAGCCTGGACTCGCATCTGTGAGTGCAGCTCGTGGTGCCTGTCCGCCTTCTTCGCAGTGCTCAGCAGGGATTCCCAGGTTGAGCGAGGGATATCAGCGGGTCGCACGCTTTGCGCGCGATCGAGAAACAGGATCTGGTGGTCGCTCTTCTCCTTGATCCAGTCCAACTGCGTGTAGTGGCTCTCGTCGCTGCCGAATAACCTCTGGTTGATCTCGGTGAAGCGCGAGTTCTGGTTTGCCGAAGGCTGGTTGGCGCGCTGGTTCAACCGATGCGCTTCGTCGACGACCAAAACATCAAAGTGCTCTTCAGACTCCCCTACCGCGAAAGGATCGAGCACCATGGAGCGCTCGAGGTATGGGGTGCGCTTGAAAACCTCTGCGACGGAGGCCCGCAGGGACTGTTGCGGAACGACGAACCCGATCGAGAGTGCACTCAAGCGTTCCCGATTCTCGGCTGTGAAAAACTCCGAGAATCGTGAATCCGAATCGTAAATGGTCGTGTCTAGCTCTGCGTCTTCTGCAGTTCCCAGATCGGCCAACAGCTTCATCAGGTAGATGGCAACGACGGTCTTGCCAGTACCTGGATCTCCCTGCACGAAGATGGGAACATTCGTGCCCTCGCCCGGATCCCGACCAAAGAAATCTCGAAGAATGTCCTCAACAGCTACAGCTTGTTCCGGAGTGAGCGCCTTGAAGGGGGATAGCTTGAAGAGGTCGTCGTTCTGGATCTCTGGCAGGGATCGCTCGAAGATTCCTTTACTTCGGAGATCCTCGAAGATCTCCCGGAAGGTTTCTCGATATTTGGCCCGATCGAAGTAGTCCCCGTCGACTATGCCCTTGTTCCGATTGAGTAACGCGTAGCGGTTGTCACCGCCCAGATACTCGATGAGAAAAGCTTCGAGGTCGAGTGCAGCAGACTTGTTGAAAGTGTCATCCAGGATGATCTGAACGTGTTGCATCGCGTCTTTCGTCCCCGACGCGAGGTGCTGGTGAATCCTGGAGGCAACGTTCCGTGACTCACCGACATAGATCGAGCGGTCGTTGCGTAGCGTGTAAACAGCTGGCCAGTTCCCGTATCGCTCGTCGCCGTCAGAAAGAATCGAGACCGCATTCTTGACGAAGGGGTAGGACCGGATCTCAAAGCTGGTCATACTTGGTGCTCTTCCCCCTCGCCTTCTCTACCGGGTACTTGGCGCTGGTCTCGTGAAGCTTAGCTAGGACGACTTCGTCAGGGTCCCAGCCCATGCGATCGGCCAAGAGATAGGCGTAGGTCAGGACGTCAGCCAACTCCGAACGGACGCGCGCTGGATCAATGTCTTCACTCCACTGCATGCACTCCAAAAGTTCGCCGGACTCTATGGCAATGCTTTTGATGAGGTTTCCAGGGCTGTGGAACTGCCCCCATTCGCGCTCAGCAACGAAATTCCTGACTGCGGCTTTGGTCTCTGGAGACGACATACATATACGCTACCTCGGCGTTCGCATCCTGCTAGCGCCCGACGGGCTCTTCCTATATCACCACTCTTCGACCTAAGGTCGAACATGTACGATCCGACTATCGACACCGGAGCTGAACATCCACGACAACAACCCCTCCAAGGCCCCCGCAGCCCCGGGTCCCTCGTTGAATGAGCCGCTCTACGGCGCCACGCTGGGCCAAGCCGTGCGGCGCTTTTTCGGGAAGTACGCCCATTTCAAGGGGTACGCCTCGCGCAGCGAATACTGGTGGGTTCAGCTCTTCATGACCGTCGTGGGCGGGCTGATCTCGATCCCCTACCTGCGTACCTATGACCCTGCTCTTGGATACTTCGACCTGACTCAGGGCACCGGGAACGTCGAGGGACTGGTCCTGGCCAGCTCGCTGGCGACCTTCGTCTGGGGTCTCGTCACGTTTCTCCCGATGCTCGCCCTGAGCTGGCGCAGACTGCACGATGCCGGATTCCCCGGACCGTTGTACTTCGTGGTCCTGGTCCCCGTGTTCGGCCCCCTGACCGTTCTGATCCTGATGTTGTTGCCCACGCGCCTCGACAGGCGAAGCCACAAGTGGGAGTACCCGCTCGAGGCCCACCACCAGAACCCGGACGCCGGGCGGCCCCTCCCCTAGGTGCCGCCCGGTCAGTGGGGCCTCAGGACTTCAGCAGCCGCTCGCGCTCGGCCTCCACGTCATAATCCGCTGCGGGCCAGCGCAGCTTCAGGTCCGAGAACGCGGCGATGAGCAGCTCCTGGACTGCGAGCCGGGAGTACCACTTGCGGTCTGCGCCGATCGCATGCCAGGGGGCGTGGTCGGCGTCGGTGGCTTCCATGACCCGCGAGTAGAGCTCCTGGTAGGTGTCGAACTCGGCCCGCGCGTCGGCGTCGGAGGGGTCGTACTTCCAGTGCTTCTCTTCCCGGTCCAGCCGGGAGACCAGCCGGTCCAGCTGTTCCTCCTGGGAGATCAGCAGCTTGACCTTGATGATGACGAAGCCCAGCCGGACCAGTTCGCGTTCGAAGAGGATCAGCGCCTCGATGCGACGATCGACCTCCTCCGGGCTTTCAGTGCCGGTGATGCTGGGAACCAGGACGTCCTCGTAGTGGGAGCGGTCGAAGACGCCCACGTGACCTGGCCGCGGCAGGCGCCGGATGACCCGCTCCAGGTAGTGCTCGCGCTGCTCCGCCGGGGTGGGTTTGCCGAATCCGGCCACCTCAACCCCCATCGGGTCCATGGAGGTGACCACCTGCTTGACCACTCCGCCCTTGCCGGCGGCGTCCATGCCCTGGAGCACCAGCAGCACCCGGGGTCCGCGGGCCAGCTTGCTCAGCGCTTCTTCCACCGCCGGAGAGAACAGCTCCTCGCGGCGGGCCTTCTCCTGCGGGGTACGGCGCGGAACCCGGGTGGCGATGGCCTTGGCCACCTCGCGCTGATCGGTCTCGGAGGCGGAGACCACGTGAGCCCACATCAGCTCCTGCAGGTCCGCGAGCATCTCGCCGCGTTCGGCGAGCGCGTCTTCGCCGTCGTCCTTCTTGCCCTTGAACCCGATCTTCTTCCGAGTCGGAACGTCGTCGAGGGTGAACGGGGAGGGGTACTGGTTCACCCGCCACAGCGACCGGGGGTCTCCGTCGAAGGGGGTCTTCTTCGCGCCCTTGGGTCCGCGGACCCCGTCCAGGGGGACATCGAGCCGGTGGGGGTTCTTCTCATTCTTGGACACGGTGTCTCCTTATGGCAGATGGCGGCGGGGCAGGGGTGGCAGGGCCAGTATGTCAGGCGCCCTTGCGCGGTGAGCGGCGGAGGAAGTCATCGGCGATGTCGTTGAACTGCGCCCACTTCACGCCCTCATGGGAGTTGATGTGTTCGATCAGCCGCTCCAGCATCAACAGCACCTGAGGGCGTCCGGAGACGTCGGGGTGGATGGTGATGGTGAAGACCGCGTAGTCGTTCTCGCGGTAGACCCAGTCGAACTGGTCCCGCCAGATCTCTTCGAGCTGGCGCGGGTTCACGAACCCGTGGCTGTTGGGGCTGGATTTGATGAACATCATCGGGGGCAGGTCATCGAGATACCAGGAGGCCGGGATCTCCACCAGGTCGGTCTCCTCGCCGCGGATCAGCGGCTTCATCCAGGAGCTGGCGGGCTGGTCATAGTCGATCTTCGACTGCTCCCATTTGTCCCCGACCCGCACGTAGTAGGGCTCGAAGTCCCGGTGCATCAGCGAGTGGTCATACTTGATGCCCTGTTCCAGCAGCAGCTCGTTGGTGACGGTGGAGAACTCCCACCAGGGGGCCACGTAGCCGGTGGGACGGCGGCCGGCCCGCTTCTCGATCAGGTCGATGCAGTAAGTCAGGATTTCGGTCTCCTGCTCCCGGGTCATCGCGAGCGGGTTCTCGTGGCTGTAGCCGTGGACCCCGATCTCGTGTCCGGCGGAGACGACCTGGTCGAACTGCTCGGGGAAGGTCTCGATGGAGTGCCCGGGCCAGAACCAGGTCGAGGGCAGGTCGTACTTGGCCAGCAGCTTGTTCAGCCGTGGAACTCCGACCTCACCGGCGAACATGCCGCGGGAGATGTCGCCCGGGGAGTCCTCGCCGCCGTAGGAGCCGAGCCAGCCGCCGACCGCGTCGACGTCGATGCCCAGTGCTACGTAGATCTCTTTGGCCATGCTCGGTACCTCTTCTCTCGTGTTGTGCGGTGCGTCTGGCGTTCTAGTTCTGCGCGTTCAGCCGAGCCTGCAGCTTCTGTTTGGCCTGGCTGTAGGAGTGGGTGCTCAGCAGCAGCGCCATCAAGATTCTGGCCTGGGTGGCGGGCAGGTCTTCCAGCGGCACGGCTCCGGCGGCGACCGCGTCCACCGCTCCCCCGCCGCCGTAGATCACCGCGACCGGCCCCGCCCCGGTGCGGGTCCCCAGACCCACTAAAACTCCCTGGGCGGTGGCCTGCGCGATGGCCTCGGTCAGCGGGACACCGGGGTTTCCTGCCCCTGCCCCCAGGAGGATGACGCCGTTGGCACCGGTCTCCAGTGCGGCGTGCATCAACGCGGCGTCGGCCCCGGGGTAGCCCAGCACCATGTCCACGCGCTGCTCCTCGAACTCGGCGCTGGGCAGCGGGAGCGGGTCCGGGGTCAGAGCCTGCGCGAAGTAGCGGGGGCCAGACTCGAGGACGGCGCCCAGTGTGCCGGTGCTGCGGTGGCCGAAGGGCTGAGGGGCCACTGTGTGGTTCTTGCGCAGTCCAAGTGCGCTGTGGATCTCGCCGCCGAAGACCAGCAGCGTGCCTTGACCTCTTGACGCCGGGGAGGCAGCGGTGCTGACGGCATCATGCAGATTGCGGGGACCGTCACTGTCGAATTGATCTGGGCTGCGCTGGGCTCCGGTGAGCACCACCGGCCGAGGATCATCGTGGGTGAACCCGAGCAGGGCGAGAGTCTCCTCCATGGTGTCGGTGCCATGGGTGACGACGACGCCGTCGACGTCTTCCCGGCGCAGGATCCGAGCGACCGCATGGGCGATCCGGGAGAGGTCGGCGAAGCTGAAGTTGAAGGAGTTCTGCACGGCGATGTCCTCGGACTCCAGCTCGATGCCGGCTCCGTCGGCATCGACACCAAAATCGTCGAGTCCATGGAGCTCCAGACCTCTGATCAGGTCGGCGGCGCTGTCCTTGGCGCGGGAGCCGCCCTCGGAGCTCGGACGGGAAGAGATGGTTCCCCCGGTGGCCAGCACGACGATTCGGGTCATGTCAGCCTCCATTCTGCTGGTCGGAACTGTCTTCCCCGAGTCCATCACAGACCAGCGTTGAGGACAACGACGTTCTGCTGGGCATCGGGAGCGTTACTCTCGGATCGACGCCTCGTATGGATCCCTGCTCGATAGGGGCCTGGGTCTGCACGGGATAGAGAAGGAGCACCAGCCATGTCATCCTCCGACACCCCCATCCGAGTGATGCTGGCCGCGGATCCCGGCGTGGCCGCGCGTCGTATCAAGAAGATCGAGGAGGCGTTCCTGGCCGAGGCGCGCGACATCTTCGTCGACGAGGTCACAGTGGAGATCGAGATCCGAAGTCTGCGGATCACCCCGGAGGGGAGCCTGGACATCGAGGCTCTGAGAGAGCTCGACGCAGATCACCTCGATGCCGACGCCGTCCTGATGCTCACCGAGGTCCCCCGACACGTCGAAGGACGACCCCTGGTGGCGGAGATCCTCGCCAAGAGTCGGACCGCGGTCGTCTCCTACCCGACGCTGGGAGTGCTCTCGACCAAGCGACGGATCCGTGAGATCTTCATGGACTGCCTCCTGCGGCTGCTGCCGGATTCCCACGGGCCGCTGCAGAAGGAGTACCGACAGCGATGGACCCGTTGGCAGCCGGTCGAGCCCAGCGAACGGCACCGCCTGTTCGCCCATCCTGGCACCGGCGAAGTGCGCACGCTCTTGGGCATGACCGTCGCCAACGACCCCTTCCGGACCGCCCCGAAGCTCTCCGGTGCTCTCGCCGGCGCAGCCGCGGTAGGTGCTTTCGGCATCTTCTACTACTCGATCTGGGAGATGGCGGACGCCTTGAGCACGGCGCGTCTGCTCTCCATCGGGGCTGCGGTGATTCTGAGCATGGTGGCCTGGCTGATCTTCACCAATCGACTCTGGGACAGACCCACGAACAAGGATCTGGCACGGGTCTTCTGGCTCTACAACGGGTCGACCGTGCTGACTCTGCTGATCGCGGTGTCGATGCTCTACGTGGCGTTGGTAGTGACCATTCTCATCGGCGCGCTCGTGGTCATTGATCCAGACTTCCTGGCAGATCTCATCGGCAGCGAGATCAGCTTCTTCAACTACCTGGACATCGCCTGGCTCAGCGCCGCGATGGGGGTCGTGGCCGGAGCCGTGGGCTCCACCTTCGATTCGAGCATGGACATCCGCCGGATCACCCATGGCCAGCGCGAGTCCCAGCGGCGGTATACGGAGGATGAGCTGGGGTAGCTGGTTTCCTTGTGACCGAGATTCATGTCCGTGGTCACATCTAGGGTGATTTCCACTGACACCGAAGATTCGTTCTCGACGTGTCAGATTCTGGATAGACCAGGGAATCACTCGAGATAGAGGGACACCATGAATCACTCGCACCAGGATCAGCACCCCGCAGACCAGTATCCGAATACGCAGTATGCCCACGATCAGTATCAGCCTTACCCGCCCGCCGCGGCTGGCGCGGAAGCACCAGCCAAGAAGCGACGGCGCTGGCCTTGGATCGCTGGGATCATCGTAGCGCTGCTCGCTGGGGTTGGGATCGGCAGCAGCGGAGAGGAAGAACCGGAGGTCGTCACCGAGACGATCACGGAGGAAGTCGAGGTGGAGGTAGAAGTCGAACCGGCGGATCTCGAGGGGCGCCGCGAGGCCATCACCGCAGCCGAGGAAGAGAACGATGAGCTCGGTGAAGAGCTCGCGCAGCGCACCTCCGATCTCGACACCCGGGAGGAGGAACTTGATCAGCGCGAGGAAAGCATCAGCACCTCGGAGACCGAGATCGAGGAGAACACCATTCCAGGCTCGGGCGTGTACATGGTCGGTGAGGACATCCAGCCTGGAACCTACAGATCAGAAGGAGACAGATGCTACTGGGCGCGGCTCTCCGGTTTCTCGGGCACATTGGGCGACATCCTGGCCAACGACAACGTCAGCGGATCCGCGTACGTCACCATCGCCCCGACGGACATGGCCTTCGAGACCAGCCGCTGCGGGGACTGGGTTCGTCAGTAGGCCCAGTCTCGAGAACACCGGGGGGTCCGGGCAACCGGATCCACCCGGTCGAGCACCAGGGCTCGGGCCCACCCAGCGGCCGACGTCGGCTCCAGAGCCAAAGATCGGGACCAGGAGCTATCGTTCCACCTAAGAGACCTGTCTCGGTGGGCCTCAAGTTAACTACGATGTGCGGCCAGTCAAGTGCTTGCCGTGCCAGATGGAGGGCAGGCCGTTGCCACGCATTCCCACTCCAGCTGCCTCGACCACGCGCGCAGCCACCCATCGCGGTTCCCGCCGGTGGGCCCGAGCGATCGGGCTCACCCTTGGCTTCGTGCTCCTATGGTCCCTGTTGTCCCAGACTCTCGGAACTTTGCTTACGGGCCGGTCATGGCCCAAGGGGCCGGTGGCGCAGGTCATCAGTCTCGTGGCGCTCGTTTTGGCGGCCCTGATCTGCGTCATCTCCACCCGAATCCTTCGGGCCCGCCCCGACCGCGCGCATCGACATATTCGTCCGCGAGACTTGAGTAAATCTGTGTCACAGATCACTATGTAGATAGGCAATTGTGCCGTGCAGCCTTCACCATCCTGAGAGGTCACACCCATGTCCACCATCTCCGCTCTTGACACCACCACCCTCCTCGACGACTCCCGCTGGGAGAGCAACATCTTCACCGGACAGTGGCAGACCGGCGGCGGCGAGCTGATCCCGATCACCGAGCCCGCCACAGGCGAGAGCCTCGGCACCGCCGGCGGCGCCTCCGTGGCCGACGTCGAGCATTCCGCCACCGCCGCTGCCGCCGCCCAGAAGCAGTGGGCCGCGATGAAGCACTCCGAGCGTGCCGCAGTGCTGCGCCGCGCCGGAATCCTCTTCGAAGAACACGCCAAGGAGATCGAGACCTGGATCGTGCGGGAGACCGGCGGCGTGCCGACCAAGGCCGCCTTGGAGACCCACGTCGCAGCGGCCGAGTGCTTCGAGGCCGCCGCACTGCCCTCGGCGCCGTCCGGTGAGGTGCTGGCCACTGAACAGCCGCGCTGGTCCTTCGCCCGGCGCCGCCCGGCCGGCGTCGTCTCGGTGATATCCCCGTTCAACTTCCCGCTGATCCTCTCCATCCGGTCCGTGGCCCCAGCTCTCGCTCTGGGCAATGCCGTGCTGCTGAAGCCGGATCCGCGCACCACCGTCTCCGGCGGCGTGGCCATCACCCGGATCTTCGAGGAGGCCGGGCTCCCCGCCGGCGTGCTGCACCTGCTGCCCGGCGGCGGGGACGTGGGCAAGGCACTCACCGAGGCCGAGGAGGTGCGCATCATCTCCTTCACCGGTTCCACCGCGGCCGGACGCCTGGTCGGTGAGACCGCCGGCCGGCTGCTCAAGCGCGCCCACCTGGAGCTCGGCGGGAACAACGCCCTGGTCATCCTGCCCGGCGCCGATCTGGACAAGGCCGCCTCGGCCGGAGCATTCGGCTCCTTCCTGCACCAGGGACAGATCTGCATGACCACCGGGCGCCACCTGGTGCACGAGTCCCTGAAGGACGAATACATCGCGAAGCTGAGCCAGAAGGCGAAGCACCTTCCCGTCGGCAACCCGGCCGAGGACGGCATCGCGATCGGCCCGATCATCGACGCCAAGCAGCGCGACCGGATCCACTCGATCGTCCAAGATTCCGCCGCTCAGGGCGGCACCGTGGAGGCCGGCGGAGAGTTCACCGATCTCTTCTACTCCCCCACCGTGATCGCAGGGATCACCGCGGACAACCCGGCCTGGACCGAGGAGATCTTCGGACCGGTCGCCCCGGTGATCTCCTTCTCCACCATCGAAGAGGCGGTGGAGATCATCAACAGCAGCCAGTACGGGCTCTCCGTGGGCGTGCTCGGCGACGTCGGGCTGGCGATGCAGGTCGCGGATCAGGTCAACTCCGGAAAGGTGCACATCAACGAACAGACCGTGGGCGATGAGGCCAATGCGCCCTTCGGCGGAGTCGGTGACTCCGGGACCGGCTCACGGGTCGGCGGTGCGAGCGCGAACATCGAGTCCTTCACCGAGACGCAGTGGCTGACCATGCGCTCGGAGATCGCGCCCTACCCGTTCTGAGCCGCGCCTGCGGGCTCAGCTGCGGGGGCCCGAGGGCTCGCCTGCGGGGTCGGTGTCCGGCCCAGCAGGCGGCCCCGTGGGCAGGCGCTCAGCTTTCGCTGATGCTGACCTGGGCCTTCTCCTCACGGCCGGAAGCCCAGAGCAGCAGCTCCTCGGGGGCACCCTGGACGCTCAGCGGCGCCGCGGAGGATGGGCCGCACGTCGTCGTCCCGTAACCGGGGCTGGTGAAGGTGATCCGGCGCTTCGCCTTGCGCGCGCCCAGCGCGAACATCGCGGAGCTGCCCTGCTTCCAGAGCCGGCGGCGCAGCTTCTCGGGGATGCCGCGCGGGTGCTTGGGATCGAAGTCGGGCTGTGCGCGCAGCACATCCTCGGTGTGGATGTAGAACTCGGCGTTGTTCATCAGGTCATCGAGCACCGGAAGGTTCTGCGGGAAATACGCCGGAGGGCCGGCCTCCGCTCGATCCACCAGCGACTCGTACCCGGTGCTGCGCAGCGTCTTCAGCGCGGCACGGGCGCGTTCCCCGACCACCGGCAGCATGGGGCCGACGATCAGGTCCGGGCGGGAGTCCCGGACCACGATGTGCAGCGCCAGATCTTCAGCCGCCCATCCTTCGCAGAGCGTCGGGGCGTCGGCGGGCACGCTGCGCAGGGCCGCGGCCAAGGCCTGGCGCTGCTCGGAGGCTGTGGAGGTCATAGGCCCAAGTGTAGGGTCGGGGGCAACACTTTTGGGTACGGGAAGGACCATCGAGATGACTCAGCGCACGCACGCCACCACCGGGTACGACCCTGATCAGACCCCGGATTCCACGCTGAAGCAGCTCATCGCGCTGATCCTCTTCGTGGGCATCCCGCAGGCCGTCGGATTCCTCGGCAGCATGCTCACCTCGGATCAGACCGACGGCTGGTACGCCGAGGCCGACAAGGCCGCCTGGACCCCGCCGGACGCGGTGTTCGGACCAGTCTGGACCGTGCTGTACCTGCTGATGGGCGTGGGCGCCTGGCTGCTCTGGCGACGCCGGCACAGCGTCAACGCCACCCCGGCCCTGGCGCTGTTCGTGGGCCAGCTGGTGCTCAACAGCATCTGGTCCCCGCTGTTCTTCGGCGGTTACCCGATCTTCGGCACCGCCGCACTCTGGGCCGCCATGGTGCTGATCGCCGTGCTGATCGTGGCGATCGCGCTGACCATCTGGCGGTTCTGGCCGATCTCCCGGCTGGGCGCCTACCTGCTGCTGCCGTACCTGGCCTGGACGCTCTACGCCTCCACGCTGAACTTCTACATCGCGCTGATGAACTAGAGCAGCAGAGTCTCAGTCCCGCGTCCGACGGCGCGGCTGGGCTGCCGTTCGGCGGCTCAGCAACTGCCGAGTCGGGCTCATCAGCTGCCAGGTGCGGCGTCAGTCCGCGAGCACCAGCTCGCGCAGCTTCGCCTCGACGTCGGCATTGGAGGGCTCCACCTGGTGGGAGCCGTCCGGGTAGAGAACCACCGGAATCTGCTTGCGCCCTGAGATGTCCTCGGCCACCTGCGCGGCGGCGGCGTCCTGCGCGAGATCGATGTAGTCATAGTCGATCTCCAGCGCGTCCAGCTGGGCCTTGGTGCGCCGGCAGTCCCGGCACCAGTCGGCGCCGAACATGCGGATCTTCGTCTGCTCTGTCATCTAAGTTCTCCTTCTCACGCACGGCCTGCCATGCGGTTGTTCCGGCACGGCCCTGCCGTGCTGCGGTCTCAGCTGCCGAGTACGTGCTCCAGGGCTTCCTGCAGGGTGTGGTGGCGGAACGCGTAGCCCAGCGACTGGGCCTTCACCGAGGTGACCTGCTGATCCGCGCCGACGATCTCCTTGGCACCCTGCTCCCCGAGCACCAGCTTCGGGCCGAAGGCCGGGACCGGGATCGCCGAGGGGCGTCGCATGACCGCGGCCAGGGTCTTGGAGTACTGCTTGGCGGTGACTGGCTCCGGGCCCACCCCGTTGACCGGGCCTTCGGCATGCGGGTTCAGCGCCAGGTGCACGAAGAGCGAGGCGATGTCATCGATGCTGATCCAGCTCTGCCACTCCTTGTCTCCCAGCGGCCCGCCGGCACCCACGGTGTAGAGCGGGAGCAGCTGGGACAGCGCACCTCCGGCGGGGGTCTGCACGATTCCGGTGCGCACGATCCCGACCCGCACACCGGCCTTCTTCGCCGGTGCGGTGCTCTCTTCCCACTTCTTGCAGACTTCGGCGAGGAAGTCCGTGCCGGCCGGTGAGTCCTCGGTGAGGATGGCGCTGCGCAGCGCCCGATCCGCCGGCGTCGCCCCGTAGTAGCCGATGGCGGAGCTGCTGATCAGCACGCGTCCGCGCTGGTCCGCCTCCTCCAGGTGCGCCAGGGTGGTCGCGATCAGCGAGGTGCCCTCCACCCGGGAGTCCAGCACCTTCTGCTTGTGCTCCTCGGTGAAGCGGGAGGCCAGCGGGTGCCCCGCCAGGTGGATAACGGCGTCCACATCGCGCAGCGACTCCGGATCCAGGGTGCCCGCCTCCGGGTCCCAGGTGATCTCCCCGGCCTTGGCCGCCGAGGAGCCGGACCCGCCGCGGACCATCCGGCGGACCTCGATCCCGGCACCGCCGAGCAGGGCGCAGATCTGACGCCCGATCAGCCCCGAGGCGCCGCTGACCGCGACCACCTTGATCGGGGCGGCCTCGGGTACGTGGTGGGAGTCTTGGCCCTGCTGGGAGGCCAGGCGTCCGTGGGACTGGTGGAAGGCGAGGTCGTCGCTGCTCTGCCGTGCGCGGTAGGCGAAGATCCGGTTCAGCTCGGCCTCGAACTGGCGCGCCACCAGCTTCTTCGCCGGGACCGGGAGCTTGTCCATCAGGGGCAGTTCGTAGGTGACCTTTTCGCGCAGGACCATGCCGGCGCCGTCGTCTTCGAAGCTGCGGTCATGCCGCCAGGACTTCGCAGGACCGGAGATCATCTCATCGGAGAAGCCGTGTCCGGGCTTGAAATTGGTGTGCCGCGAGCGCCATTTGGTGTAGCCGCGCATCGGCAGCGAGCTGGCGGAGCCGGCCATATCCATCAGCCCGGCCAGCGTGGTGCCGAACAGGCTGGGCATGTTGATCCCGAGCACCGACTCGGACCCGTCCTGCAGGCCGTTGCTGGGCTCCTCGATCACTCGACCGGCGAAGGGCGGGTGCAGCCGCACCAGCGCACCGGGGCGGGCGTACCAGTCGAAGACGTCTTCACGGGAGAAGGGCAGGTGGGTCTCGTACTCGAAGATCGGCATATTGCCTCCTGTAGGACTGGCGCGGCAGCTTAGCCGGAACGCTACCAGGCGGTACTGCCCGGTGTCTGGGAAGCACTGCTTGGCAAGCCACCCAGACGGATCTAGCCTCTTCCTATGAGAGGCCTGCCGAGTGAACCTCCCCCGGGGCAGGGGCTGACGGTGGCGCTTGGCCAGCTGCAGCGTCACGTGAACTTCGACTCTGCGCTGGTGATCCATCAGCCCTCCCGTGGACGCTCCCAGGTGGTCACCCGGCTCGGGTACAGCAGCTCCGCCGCGTGGGCCCTGCAGAACCTGTTTCCATTGAGCTACGAGATCGGCTTCACGCACCGGCTCGATCCGGAACACCACCTGCCGCCGTCGATCAGTGATGTGGGCGCCGACCTGCGCGAGCAGTTCATTCGAACGCCGCTGTTCCGCCGGTATCTCGGCAGCGAAGGCTACCGGGACGGGATGAGCCTGGAACTCTTCGATGAGCAGGTGTACCTGGGACTTGTGCACTTCTCCTCGCGACGCCCCGACACGTTCCGACCCGCCCAACGGGCGCTGGCGCAGAGCCTGTCCAGCCTGCTGGCGCTGGGACTGCGTGCCAACGCCGCAGCCTCCCCTTTCGCAGCGTCTTCCTCCGCAGCGTCTTCCTCCGCGGGGACCGTGCATCTGCGGTGGCCGGACGCAGCGCCGGACGAGACGGCACGCGGGAACCTGCCGCTGCTCCAGGATCCCGGCTTCGCACGGGTCTTGACGGATTTCATGGAGTCCCCGCTGGACACGCTGCGGCATCTCTGGCCCCAGGAGACCGGCTGGCTGCGCGTGACCTTGTCCAGGCGCTCCGAGTTCAACGACCTCGCGGTGCGCACGGAACAGGTGAGCCGGACGGACCTGTGGCAGCTGAGCCTGCAGGAGCTGCGGGTGCTCAGCGGGCTGGTGATCGGGCGGACCGACGCTGAGATCGCGAGAGCTCTCACGCTGAGCGAACGCACCGTGCATTCTCATATGACCAGCATCCGCCGGAAGCTGCAGGTCACCAGACGCGCGGAGGCCGCCGCGCGAGCCGCGGCGGCCTCCATCGTGATCCCGGGCCCGGTCACGGCGCCGATGCCCGACCTGGTCCAGGTCTTCCGCGGAGTCGGCTAGCGGATATCTGCCACCAGCGCCGCGGCCAGATCGATGGCGTCACGTTCGTGGTCCAGCAACGCATCCCCGCCCATGGCACCCAGGATCGGGGTGTAGGCATCGGCGGTTCCGGTGCTCACCCCTGCCAGCTCCTCGATCACCGCGAGTCCGCAGAACGGAACATAGATCGGACTGTAGCCACCCTCCTGCAGGCAGACGAGCCGTCCCTGCGAGACCTCCGCGGCGCAGTCCATGAGCTTGCGGGCGAGTCCCCGGAAGCCCTCGCTGCGCATCATCATCCGCGCCAGCGGATCCATGATGGACGCGTCGAAACCACTCGCCACGATGATCAGCTCGGGCTTATAGGCGCGCAGAGCGGGCAGCACGACAGTGTCGAACGCGTAGTCATACGCGCCGCTTCCTCCACCCGGGGGCAGCGGGACGTTGAGCGTGTACCCGTGGCCCTCTCCCGCGCCACGCTCCTCCCGGAAGCCGGAATCTGAGGGGAAGCAGCGGTCCTGGTGCACCGAGATGTTCAGCACCTCAGCCGAATCACCGAAGATGTCCTGGGCTCCGTTGCCGTGGTGGACGTCCCAGTCCACGATGGCCACTCGCTTCAGCCCCAGCACCTCCACGGCGTAGGCGGCGGCGATGGCCCCGTTGTTGAAGGTGCAGAACCCCCGGCCGGTGCTTCTCTCGGCATGGTGCCCGGGCGGGTTGATCAGCGCATAGGCGTTGCTCACCTGCCCTGCCACCACTGCGCGGACCGCCTCGATGGCGCCTCCCGCGGCGAGCAGCGCGATCTGGTGCCCGCCATGACCAAACGGTGACACGCCGTCGCCGGCGTCGCCGCCTTTGGGCAGCGCGCTCTCGGCGAGGATCCGGTCATAGTGCGCCTTGTCGTGGACCCGCAGGACATCAGCCTCGGTGGCGGGCTGGGCATCGATCTGCTCCAAAGAGTCGATGAGGCCCGACGCGGAGATCAGTTCATGCAGACGGCGTTTCGTGTCTGGGTGGGCCACGTGGTGACCGATCGGCTGGGTCAGGGACTCCACGCTCGGAGGCAGCAGTCCGCCGCTTCCGGTGTCGGTCCAGCCATAGAGGGTGTTCCAGATATAGCCGGTGTTCGAGGTCATGGGGCTGTTCCTCTCGAATGATGTCGGGGCGCCGGTGTCCGGCTTCTCCGAGCCTGCGCCAGGACACCTGCAGGCGCATCGGTAGTTCTACTGAGTTCCGTGGCCTGCTTCACACTGCAGGCTGTGGACTCAGAGCTGGGTGCTTGGGTCGGCGTGGCCGAGTCGGGCAGGCCTCGGCGGTGCTAATCTCAGCCCATGCCGGTTCGCCAGACTCGTCGCGCCCGCGCCGCGCGGCGCCGCACCCGCCGCGTCGCCGCCTCCGGAAGCGACCTGACGCAGGAGCAGTGGTTCCGCATCCTGCAGGCCTGGTCACGCTGCGCCTACTGCGGGGCCGACGGAGCTGCGCTGCAGAAGGACTGCGTCTCCCCGATCTCCCGCGGCGGCCGCTACACGATGGAGAACGTCGTCCCGGCCTGCGGATCCTGCAACGCGAGCAAGTCCAACGACGAGGTCACCTCCTGGATGCGACGACGCCGCCTGGACGAGCCCGCGTTCCTGCGGCAGTGGGTTCAGATCACACGGGCGCTGCGCTCGGAGGACGCCGCGAGCTGATCCGGGCCTGAGGCTGTGCCTCACGCTGGTTCGCAGCCCGGGATCGGTGTCCTACCCCTGTGACAGAGTGGTCATGTGAGCATCCCCAGCACGAACACCGCCGCCCCTGACTCCTCCGCCGCCGAACGCGATCCGGCCTTCCACACCGAGGCCCGCGAGCGCCTGGCCGCGCTGGCCGGAGCCGAGGTGGACTTCCGGGACGGCCAGTTCGAGGCGATCTCTGCACTGGTCCAGGAACGACGGCGGGTGCTGGTGGTGCAGAAGACCGGCTGGGGCAAGTCCGCGGTCTACTTCCTCGCCGCCCACCTGTTGCGCAGCCGCGGTCGGGGCGTCAGCCTGATCGTCTCCCCGCTGATCGCGCTGATGCGGGACCAGATCGCCGCCGCCACCCGGGCCGGAGTGCGCGCCCAGGCGGTCAGCTCCGCGAACGCCCACGAATGGGACTCCATCATGGAGTCCCTGCGGAACGACGACCTCGACGTGCTGCTGATCTCCCCGGAACGCCTGGCCAACCCGCGCTTCCGCGACGAGGTCCTGCCCGGTCTGCTGAAGCGCATGGGCATGCTGGTGGTCGATGAGGCGCACTGCATCTCCGACTGGGGCCACGACTTCCGCCCCGACTACCGCCGCATCGGGGAGATCGTGCGCAACCTCCCCGCCGAGGTCCCGGTGCTGGCCACCACTGCCACCGCGAACTCCCGGGTGGTCGATGACATCGCCGCCCAGCTGACCCCCGCCGGTGAATCCAGCCCTGAATCCGGCGGAGCCCAGCAGCCGGACAAGGAGGTCATGGTGCTGCGCGGCACGCTCAGCCGCGACTCGCTGCGCCTCGGTGTGCTCACGCTGCCGGATTCCGAGCAGCGCATCGCCTGGCTGACCCAGCACCTTGACGACCTCACCGGCAGCGGGATCGTCTACGCGCTGACCATCTCCCAAGCCACCGACCTCGCCGCGCACCTCAACGCCCACGGCTACAAGGTCGCCGCCTACACCGGGCAGACCGACCCGGATGAGCGCCAGCAGCTGGAACAGGCGCTGAAGGACAACACCGTCAAGGCGCTCATCGCCACGAGCGCGCTGGGCATGGGCTTCGACAAACCCGACCTCGGGTTCGTGGTCCACCTGGGCGCCCCCTCCTCCCCGGTCTCCTACTACCAGCAGATCGGCCGCGCCGGACGCGCCGTGGACAGCGCCGACGTGCTGCTGATGCCGGGCAAGGAGGACATCCGGATCTGGGAGTACTTCGCCCAGGCCTCCATGCCCACCCAGGAACGCGCCGACGCCGTGCTCGAGGCGCTCTCCCCCGAGACCACGCTTTCGGTGGCCAAGCTCGAAGCCATGGTGGAGATCCGCCGTTCCCCGTTGGAGCTGCTGCTCAAGGTCCTGGAGGTCGACGGCAGCGTCCGTCGGGTCTCCGGAGGCTGGCTCTCCACCGGGCGCCGGTGGACCTACGACGCCGAGCGCTACGACACCATCCTGGCGATGCGCCGGGCGGAGCAGCAGCTGATGCTCGACTACGAACAGCTCCCCGCCGGGGTCTGCCGGATGGTCTTCCTGGCCCACGCGCTCGACGACGACGAAGCCCAGCCCTGCGGCCGCTGCGACACCTGCGCGGCACCGTGGTTCCCGCATGACGTCTCCTCATCAGCGCTGGCCGAGGCCAAGGACAGCCTCGACCGGGTGGGTCTGGAGATCGCTCCGCGCAAACAGTGGCCCACCGGGCTGAGCGCCCTGGGCATCGACCTCAAGGGCAAGCTGCCAGCCGAGGCCCAGGCCCAGCCCGGCCGTGCCCTGGCCCGGCTGAGCGACCTCGGCTGGGGCACCCCGGTCCGTGAGGCGCTGCAGGGCGAGGACGCCCAGGTCTCCGAACAGCTGGTCCGCGGAACCATCCGGGTGCTCGCCGAATGGGGGTGGGCGCGACGCCCCGACGTCGTCGTCTCGATGCCCTCCCGTCAACACCCGCTCCTGGTGGAGTCGCTGGCCGGTGCCCTCGCTCAGGTGGGGCGACTCCCCTACGCCGGCGCGCTGGACTGGGCCGATGGTGGACCCACCAGCACCCCGGACACCAACAGCGCCTTCCGGCTGGCGGGGCTGCTGGGGAAGTTCACGGTCTCCGGTGACCTCGCCGAACGCGTCAGCGGTGCCTCAGTGCTGTTGGTCGACGACGAGGTCATCTCCCGCTGGACCTTGACCGTGGCGGCGCGAGAGCTGCGAGCCGCCGGTGCCGCCGAGGTGCTGCCCTTCGCGTTGGGCATGCGCGGCTGAGCCGGGGACAAGACGTGGAGGCGCGAAACAGCACCGAGCGTAGCGGATCAGGGCCGGTCAGGACGGGGTATGGGCGTGAATGCTGGATACTCCCAGCTCCAGCCCGCAGGATGAGGACCGAAGCGCCAGCACAGCTTCTACCCCCGGCAACACCCTGAGGAAGGATGATCCGCCCCGATGAATTCCGACGCCGCGCACACCACCCCGGAGCCCTCGACCACGCACCGATCCATCTGGCTGGACAGCTACGCGACCGTGTCCATCCCTGCCGACACCTTCACCGAGAGCGCCCACTATGACACCGTCGTCGCCGGGGCGGGGCTGACCGGGCTCACCACTGCGGTGCTGCTGGCCCGGGCCGGGCATAAGGTCGCCGTGCTGGAGGCAAGGAGCGTGGGCGCCGTCGCCACCGGGAACACCACCGCAAAGCTCTCACTGCTCCAGGGCACCACGCTCTCCAGCATCCGCAAGCACCACTCCGACGAGGTGCTCCAGGCCTATGTGGACGGCAACCAGGAGGGCGTCTCCTGGCTGGTGCGCTACATGCAGGAACATGGGGTGCCCTTTCAGCAGCGCACCGCCTACACCTACGCCACCACCGAGTCCGGGCTCTCTGCCGTGCAGCAGGAGTTCGAGGCCTGCCAGCAGGCCGGGCTGCCGGTCACCTGGACCGACCAGACGGACCTTCCCTTCCCAGTCAGCGGCGCCGTGGCGCTGGCCGACCAGATCCAGTTCCACCCCATGGATATCCTCGCCGCACTCGCAGCTGAGCTGCGGGAACGCGGAGGTGAGCTCATCGAGGGGGTCCGCGTCACTGGAGCAACCTCGAATACTGCCGGAGCCGGTGGCGACTCCGCTTCCAGCAGATCAGGCCACCATCCCGGAACAGGTGCGGCCGCCAGCACCTCCGAAGGCACCCCGCGGGCCTCCACCGAGGACGACACCGAAGGCTCGCCCCTGAACCCGGCGGTCGATAGCCCGGCGGTCGATAGCCCGGCGATCGACGACCCGGCGGTCGATGAGCCGGCGCTGCGCATCGAGACCTCCCAGGGCCAGGTGACCGCGGGCCGGCTGATGCTTGCCACCGGGGTTCCAGTGTTGGACCGCGGGGGTTATTTCGCCAAGCTCAAACCCAACCGGTCCTACGCGATGACCTACCGGGTCCCGCGGGGCGCGGGGCGCATCCCCAAGGGGATGTATCTCAGCGCCGACACTCCGGGCCGGACTCTGCGCACCGTCCCGATCAACGGCGAAGAGCTGCTGCTGATCGGCGGCAACGATCACGGTGTGGGTCGGTCTGCCTCGGAACGCGCCGCCGTGGAGGACCTCGAGGCGTGGGCGCAGCAGCACTTCCCCGGCGCAGAGCGCACCCACGTCTGGTCCGCTCAGGACTACCGCGCCGCCCAGTACGTCCCCTTCTTCGGCACCCTGCCGCGCGGAGGCGGGCGGATCTACCTGGCCACCGGGTACAACAAGTGGGGCATGTCCAACGCGGTGGCCGCGTCCCTGGCGATCTCCGCGCAGATCCTGGGTGGGCATATGGCCTGGGCCGAGACCCTCAGCGCCCGGATGGTCACCCCTTCCGACGTGTTCACCGGGATCAAGGACAACATCGAAGTCGGCGGGACCATGGTGGCCGGCTGGGTCGGCGCCGAGGTCCGGGCAGTGCCCCAGGACGCCCCCGCCGAGGGCGAGGGTGCGGTGGGACGTGAGCACGGGAAGCCCGTCGGGGTCTCCACCGTGGACGGCCAGACCTGCAAGGTCTCCGCCGTCTGTCCGCACCTGGGCGGGATCCTGAAGTGGAACGACGCCGCCCTGTCCTGGGACTGCCCGCTGCATGGCTCGCGCTTCGCCGCCGATGGCGAACTCCTGGAGGGCCCCGCGGTCACGAACCTCAGCCGAGGCTGAAGTTCCGCGGGTAGGAGGACTGGGCGCCCACTCCGGTGGTGGCGGAGGCGGCGAACCGCGCGGCGATCCCCGCCGCGTCCTCCAGGCTGTCCCCGCAGGTCAGCCGGCCCAACAGGGCGCCCGCGAAGGCGTCACCGGCGCCGCTGGTGTCCACCGCCTGCACCGGGACGCTGGGCACATGGACCGGGTCCTGGCCCGCGGTGTGGATGCTCGCGCCCTCGGCTCCACGGGTCACGATCAGGGTCTGCACGCCCAGCGCCTGGGCAGGATCTGCAGCGGCCGAGCGTGGCGGGCCGTCGGGAGCGCCGGTGTCCTTGGTACTCGCTGCGTCGTCGGCAGCCCCAGTGACCTCGAATGCCTCAGTGACCCTGGTGCCCCCGGCTGGCCCGGTATGCCCGGGGCCGTTGGTGTTCCCGGTGACCCCGGCGAGCAGCTCTGCGGCTTCACCCTCGTTGACGATCACCAGGTCCACGTGGCGCAGATCCACCGGCTCCCCGCTCAGCGGTGAGGCGTTCAACGCGACCCTGGTCCCCGAGGCATGCGCGCGGGCAGCGGCCTCATGCACCGTCTGCAGAGGGACCTCCAGACTCAGCAGCATCCATTCGGCGTCAGCCAGCAGCTCCGCCGGGCAGTCCTCGGCCTGGAGCTCCGTGTTCGCGCCCGGGACCACCACGATGGTGTTCTCTCCATCGGCGCGCACGCTGATGAAGGCCATCCCCTGCGCGCCGCGGCCTGGGGTGACGGCGTCCACATGCACGCCCGCCTCGCGCAGCGAACGGACGGCCTCCGCTCCGGCGGCGTCGGAACCGCAGCGCGCGATCAGGTGCGCCGGCGCCCCAACCAGAGCGGCGGCCACCGCCTGGTTCGCGCTCTTGCCCCCGGTCGCGGTCTCCGAGGTCGAGGCCAGAAGGGTCTGACCCGGGGCCGGGAACTCAGGCAGCCGGACGGTGATGTCCCGGTTCACCGATCCCATGATGAGCAGCGTCATGCTGGTCCCTCCAGTGCTTTGGCGAGTTCGTGGAGAAAGTGGACGGCAGCCGCACTGCCTGGATCTCGTTGGCCCACTGTTCTGCCTCCCTGCCAGGATGCACGACCCTTGCGGTTCTCCCAGCCGTCGGACTCTTCCAGGAGCTCCTGCGCCTGTGCTGCCAACGCCGACATTGGACGGTCCGCTTCTCCATCCAGCAGCGGTATCAGCACGTCCAGCAGAGTCTTGTCGCCACGAGTGGCTCCGCCGCGCTCCGCGACACGGTCAACGAAGGCCCGGAGAATCTCCGGACCAGCACCAGTGACCGAGCGATCACGCAGCTTCTCGGCAGCCGCGAGTGCCCCTGCCCCGGTCAGCGCCGCGAAGGTGGACGGATTCGTCTCGGCGAACACCTGCGCGGCCACGATCAGGGCGTCTCTGTCGGTGACGTCTTCCGGGAGCCGCTGCAACGCCTGTGAGACGG
Organism: Nesterenkonia sandarakina; assembly: GCF_013410215.1. Taxonomy (NCBI): domain Bacteria; kingdom Bacillati; phylum Actinomycetota; class Actinomycetes; order Micrococcales; family Micrococcaceae; genus Nesterenkonia; species Nesterenkonia sandarakina. The sequence goes on along the minus strand of NZ_JACCFQ010000001.1, from coordinate 1,847,552 downwards.
CTGCGGCACCGGAGGCGACGGTGATGCCCAGGTCACCGTCGCCGATCACGGCATCGAGGTCGCGCAGCTGCTCCTCGTACTGGGCCATCTGCGGCATCACAGCAAGGAGCACCGACCGAAGTTCGCTGCGCTGCCCGGTCTGAGTCACCTTCCGCACCGGTGTGACGTCTTCAGCGCCGCCGAGCTGCCAGTTCGTGGGGCCGCTGGACCCGGCCTTGAAGAACGGCGTCTCGGCGCGAGCGCCCATGAAGGCGTCCAACTCTTCGTCAAGGAGAAGGATGCTGACAGAGGCTCCGGCCATCTCGAGGCTGGTCACATAGTTTCCGACGAAGCGATGTGCGACCTCTACGCCGGTCTGCTCCAGGATCTGCGCCGCACGCCGGTAGATCAGGTAGAGCTCCTCCAGAGGGGTGGCGCCCAGTCCGTTGACCAGGAGTGCTACGCGGCTGCCTTCTTCCAATGGGAGCTCCTGGCGCAGCTGGTCCAGGAACCGCTCCGTGATCCGGTCCGCAGACTCCAGCGGTCCACGGTGGGTGCCTTGCTCCCCGTGGATTCCGATGCCGACCTCCATCTCGCCGGGCTCAAGGGTGAACGTGGGTTCACCGGCAGCCGGAAGAATAGTCGGGGCAAGGCCTACACCCATGGTGCGGCAGTTCGCCACGGCCTTGTGAGCCACTCGGGCCACCTCGTCCAATGGGAGCCCGTCCTCGGCAGCCGCCCCGGCGGCCTTGTACACGAGGACCAGCCCTGCGATCCCGCGACGGCGCTCTTGTTGATCGAGCGGGGCCGAAAGGATGTCGTCGGTGCCGATCACGGTGCGGGTGGCGACGCCTTCGGTCTCCAGGAGGTCACCGGCGAGATCAAAGTTATAGATGTCCCCGCCATAGTTTCCATAGAGGAAGAGCACTCCTGCGCCGCCTTCGGATTCGCGCGCTGCCTGGTAGATCTGGCTCGATGAAGGCGAAGAGAAGACATTCCCGACGGCGGCAGCGGAGCATAACCCCGGGCCGACGTAGCCGAGGAAGAGCGGCAGATGCCCCGATCCCCCACCGGTCACGATCGAGACCCGGCCTTCCTTCGGCGCGTCTGCTCGCACTATGGCGCGCCCTGCAGGATCGGCGGGTCGGAGGCGTTCGCCATGGGCATGGTAGATGCCGTCGAGCACCTCATCGACGAAGTCCGTGGGCTGGTTGATGATCTTTCGCATGTGGCCCTCCCGGACTCAGGCTGCTGAGAATACTGCGGCGAGGGCTTTGATCGAGGACCGGTCTGCCTCGGCCGCCGGCGCGACTGCGGAACGGACCGGGCCCCCGGCGAAGCCGCGCGCGCTGACACCCGCCTTCAGATGTGTCAGGCTCCCGGCGTTCACGGCAGCCACAGCCTGCTCCACGTCCTGCTGGGCGGTTCGGACCGCGTCGGAGTCGGCTGCGATCAACGCGTCACGCAGCGCGACGAAGGGTTCCGGATACACCGAGGACACCCCAGAGATGATCCCGTCACCCCCCGCCGAGCTGAACCATTCGAAGGACACGTCGTTCCCGGAGAACACGGTGAAGCCTTCAGGTCGGTGCGCCAGATAATCGGCGACCGTCGCATCCGCCTCGCCGCTGATCTTGACACCGGCGAGACCTGCCTCCGCCAGCGGAGCCAGGATCGAAGGAGTTGATTGGGTTGAGGTGCGTGCCTCGAAGAGGTACGCGAAGAGTGCAGCTCCGGTGGATGACTGGGCGACGTCGTCGTAGTACCGCAGCGTCTCAGCCTCGGGCGAGGACTGGTAGTAGGGGGTCACAGCCGCCAGCCTCCGCGCCCCTCGGCGAACGGATTCCGCCGCAAGCTCTCCCGCCTGCCGCGCAGACGGAGCTCCCACATGGAAGTAGGTCCGCTCCGGGCCGAAGATCTCCAGGGAGACATCGAGCACCGCGAGCTTTTCATCGTCCGTGAGCGTAGGGAACTCCCCGGTCGTGCCGGCCGCGAAGATCGCATCGACTCCGGCGTTCTCCAGCCAAGTCAGGTGTTCCCGCATCCCGCCGATGTTCAAGTCCCCGGAGTCGAGGAACAAGGTCGGGGTGGCAGTGATGACAACAGGGTGAGTCATGAGATTCCTTTTCACGTGATCCGCAACGGATCGTAGTTCGTAGACGAATTAGTGGTTGACGGTGTGCGTGTGCCGACGGCCAGCACGATGGGTCTTCCAGCTGCGCAGCAGCGGCGGCAGCGCGACCGAGGCGAGAGCGACGAGCAGAAAACCGACGGCGATCGGACTGGTGAGCACGTTCGAGATCCCACCGATCTCCAACGCCCTCCGAAGATTCGCCTCAGCCATGCTGCCCAGGATGAGTCCGAGGACCACCGGCCCCGGAGGGAACCCAAGGCGCCGCATGAACAGTCCGACGACGCCGAAGACGATCATCACCAGCACGTCGACTGTGGAGTTGTTCACCGCATAGGTACCCACCAGGCAGAAGACGATGACGACGGTCCAGAGATAGTGTGGCGGCAGTTCGAGCAGCTTGGTCACCCCACGCATCCGGAGCAGGCTCAGCCCGAACGTGAGGACCGTGGCGATGACCATGATGCCGGCGATCGTGTAGACGAGATCCGGCTGGGCGGCGAAGAGCCCCGGACCCGGATTGAATCCCCAGATGACCAGGGACCCCATCAACACAGCCATGACCGAGTCTCCCGGGACTCCGAGCGCCAACGTAGTGCTCACAGAGGGACCCAGCGTCGCGTTGGACGCGGTGTCTCCGGCGGTCAGACCCTCGAGCGAACCCTTGCCATACTCCTCCGGGTGTTCCGATGAACGCCGCGAGACAGACCATGCCGTCAGCCCGGCGATGTCGCCACCAGCCGCAGGAACCGCACCCACCACGGCGCCGACGCCGGAGCCGATCGCCATCGGCTTCCACATCTTGCGTCGCTCGGTCCGGTTCGGCATCCATCGTCCGAAACTCTGAATCGGCTTGGCCGTCGCGGCGTGGTGGGTGAGCATCTGGTCAAGGACATCCGCGATGCCGAAGAGACCGATGATGACTGCGATGAACGGCAGTCCATCGGAGAGTTCCAGGACGCCGAAGGTCATCCGCTCGGTGCCCACGATGGGGTCTCGTCCCACCGTGGAGAGCGCAAGCCCGAATCCTGCCGCTGCCAGGCCCTTGAGCAGGTTGCTGCCTGCGACGCTGACGATCATGGTGAGCCCGAAGACGACCAGGGCGAAGATCTCGGCCGGTCCGAAGTTCAGCGCCACCCGAGACAGCGGGATGGCCGCGAAGATCAGCACCAGCAGACCTGCGAAGGTGCCGAACGCCGCGCCGAAGGCGGAGGTGGTCAGCGCCAATCCTGCCTTGCCCTGACGTGCCAGGGGGTAGCCGTCGAAGGTCGTCGCGATTGAGGCCGGAGTTCCCGGGGTGTTCACCAGGATTGCCGGCACCCGGTCACCGAAGTTCGCCGCCACGTAGATGGTCAGCAGCACCGCGAGGCCCTGCACCGGTTCCATGGTGAGGGTGAAGGCGCTGGCCAGGGCCACCGCCATCGTCGCGGTGATGCCGGGGAAGGCTCCAACGAGCATCCCCGCGAGGGCGCCGATGAGGATGCACAGCAGCACGACCGGATCACTGAGCTGGGTCAGCCCTTCCACCACGGCGCTCATACGGGCACTCGCAGCAAGAGACTGAACAAGACCCACAACACTGTGGTGACCACGACAGGAAAGACCACGAGACCGGCCCACCCTCGGCCGCCACTGATCGCGACCAGACCTGCCACCAGCAGCACTGTGACGATACGGAAATCGAGCCAGTGCCAGAGCGCACCGTAGGCCGCCACGGCCCCCAGGCTTGCTAGGATTCGTCCCACGCCGCCGGGCTGGCGGGCTTCGAGCTCCTCCATCGGCGCATCGGCGGGGAGAGCCCGCACAGCAGCCGCCAGGGAGAAGAGGATGATGGCGGCTCCCGAGACCTGAGGCCACCAGCGCGGGCTGAACTGACCCTCGATCGCCGGAAGGGCTATGGTCTGCGCCAACCCGACCACCGCGGCGCCTACCGCGATGCCGCAGAGCGGTCCGGCGAGGCGCCACAGCAACGAAGCGGATGCGGGTTCGCTGGGCTGGGCGCTGATCGGGGCGGGATCAGCGGGAGTCCCGTCCAAGACTGCGTCATAGGCCATGACGCGTCACTGCTCTGCGAAGAGTGACTCGAAACGCGAGTTCTCCTCTTCATAGAAGGGCTGGAACTCCTCCGGGCCCACATTGACCGGGATGTTTCCGGAGTCTTCGATGAGTTCCACGAACGCGTCGCTCTCCGCTGCCGCGGAGATCGCGTCGACAAGGATCTCATGTGTCTCTTCAGGCAGTCCCGCAGGAGCACCGATGGCTCCCCACCCGCCGATGTTGACGTCGTAGCCCAGCTCTTCGGCGGTGGGAACGTCGGGCATCGCCTCGGCCCGCTCGTCGTCAAGGATCGCGAGCACGCGCAGCCGTCCGTCCTCTGCCGCCACGGCAGTCTCTGAAACCCCGGCGACCACCGCATCGACCTGTCCCCCGACCGCCGCATTGACTGCGGGCGCCCCGCCGTCGAAAGGCACCGGAGAGAGCTGCGTGCCGGCTTCCTCGTTGAGTGCCGTAGTGGCGGCGTGCCAGATCGATCCGGTTCCGGAGTTGGAGACCGAGAGCTCCTCGGACGCGGCGGCCTCCAAGAGGTCTTCCAATGTGTCGTATTCGCTGTCGGCAGCGACCGCGATGGTGGCGGGCACGGAGACGATCTGTCCCAGCGCGTCGAAATCCGCGGGGTCGATCTCGTACCCCTGGTGACCGAGCATGACCGTCTCCACCGGGAGATAGCCCAGGGTATAACCGTCTGCGTCCTGGCTGGCGAGGTTGTCCAGTCCCACGGAGCCGGCCCCTCCTGACCGGTTCTCCACGATCACCGAGACGTCGAGTTCCGTCTCCAGCTCCGCCGCGAGTGTGCGGGCGGACAGGTCCGAGGCCCCACCGGCGTCGTAGGGAACGATCATGGTGATGTCCTCGGTCGGGAAAGCGGCGGCTTCGTCGCCTCCGGCCCGGTCCGCGCAGCTGGTCAGCGCGAGAATGGAGGCTGCCGCGACGGAAACTGGCACGGCTGTAGTGCGGAGTGTCATGCGCATGAGGTGATGCCTTTCGTGAGGTGCAGGTGCGTGATGGTGTGATGCGTTCAGAAGCTCAGCGGATGAGGAGGTCGTCCTCGTCTGGGGCTCCGGCGTAGTCCCGACGGATTCTTCGACGGGAGGCATTGAGGTGGTCGGCGAGTTCGGCCAGCGCGGCTGCGTCGTTGCCTGCGGTGATCATGGCGGCCAGCTGCTCGTGCTTGCGCAGCGAGGGTTCTAAGTCGTTGTGCTCCAGGTTCGCGACCAGGAGCAGGTCCCCGATGGTCCTTTGAAACTGGCTCCACATGTCGTGGATCCGGCGCATGTGCGCCGAGCGGGGGAAGCTGCTGTGGAAGCGCATGTCTGCGCGGGTGAATGCCTGTGGATCGTTCTGGCGGACCGCGTCCCGCATCTCTTCGAGGGCCTCTTCCAGGGCGGCGACGAGTTCGTCGCGGTTGCCCTGGGTGCTGAAGTCCAGCGCCATGTGCTCCAGCGCCGAGCGCAGCGCGAAGAGCTCGTCCACGTCGTCGGCGTGCAAGCCAATGACTCGTGCGCTCCGGCCTCGGTTCTCCACGAGACCCTCCTGCACCAGCGTGCGGATGGCGTCTCGCACGGGCCCTCGGCTGACGTCGTACTGCTCCGCCAGCTTCGACTCGACAAGCAACGTGTCACTGGGCAGTTCTCGGGTGATGATGCGCCGGCGGAGGTCATCTGAGACCTGGTCCCCCAGCGCCCCAGCTCGCTCAACTGGGTATCCGGTCATCTCACTCCTCCAACGCGGTTATCTGTAAACGGTTAACCGAACTGTAGCGTGATCTGTGCCACGTGTCCAACATCACAGGTCAACACCAGGCTCGAACCGGGGCCACGCACGACAAAGGGGGCCCTGGCATCAGCCAGGGCCCCCTTCTCACCGCTCACTCACCCGCATCTCGGGCGCGCTTCTCAGCTCAGGAGAGCGAGAGGAACAGCTTCTCGAGCTCCTCCACCGTCAGTCCGTCTTCGGTCTCTGCCGCACGTTCAGGTTCGGTGACGCAGAACTGCATCGCGGAGGAGACCACGCTGAACCCGGCACGGTCCAGGGCGGTGGACACCGCTGCGAGCTGAGTGACCACGTCGCGGCAGCTGCCGCCGTTCTCCACGGCGTTGATCACCGAGTCCAGCTGCCCGCGGGCCCGCTTGAGTCGGTTCACGATCTTGCGCTGGGTCTCCGGATCGGCTTCTCTCATCGCTCTCTCCCTGCTTCTCGCACTGGTCCATCTCTATGATGCCAGCTGCACTCGGCGCTGGCGGTACAACAGGGTCCCGAGCAGCGCGAGGATCACCGCGCCTGCTCCCAGTCCCACGATCAACGGCAGCTCCTGGAGTAACACCACGATTCCCATGGCCAGCACCAGGTATCCGAAGGCCTTCTTCAGCGCCTTCTCGGGAACGTGCTTGCCGAAGGCGGTGCCGATCAGCGCGCCGATCACCGTGATCCCGGTGATCATCAGCACCGGACCCCAGTCGATGCTCACCGATGTCAGGTACCCGGCGAGTCCGGTGAAGGACTTCATCGAGATGATCAGCAGCGAGGTGCCCACAGCGGCGGGCATCGCCAGCCCGCCCAGCAGCACCAGCGCCGGGACCACCAGGAACCCTCCCCCGGCGCCGACCATGCCGGTCACCAGACCCACCACCAGGCCCTCGAGGAGGATCTTGGTCAGCGGCAACTTCTTCCGTGGTCCGGCGGCGGCCTGCGCCCGGCGGTCCAGGATCATGGCCAGGGCGGTGGCCACCATCATCACGCCGAAGGCCACCATCAGCACCGCGCTGGGCAGCCGGCTACCCAACAGGCCACCGCCGAAGGCTCCGGCCATGGCGGCAGCTCCGAAGATGAAGCCGGTCCGCCACTGCACGTTCCCGCGCCTGGCGTGAGCCACCACGCTCACCGCGGAGGTCACCCCGATGATGAACATCGACGCGGCGATCGCCTCCTTCGGCGGCATCCCGGCCACGTAGGTCAGCAGCGGGACGGCGAGGATGGTGCCGCCGCCGCCGAGCAGACCCAGCGAGATGCCGATCCCGACGGCCAGGACCATCGCCAGGATCAGGCCCCCGCTCACCCCCGCGACGCCTGAGTCTGGGCTCCCTGGGCGCGGCCGGCCTGAATCGCGGTGGAGCGGGGAATCTCGGCGAGCAACTTCTCCACGGTCGGATCAGCCTCCACCTTGTTCCACGGCATCTTGTTCAGCGCCGCCGCCATCGCGCAGGAATCGGTCAGCGCGGAGAAGGTCAGCCCGGCACCGATGGCCCCGGCCAGGTAGCCGACCCTCGGAGAGATCAGTTTGCCGCCGAGAAAACCGGTGAGCACCAGCGAACCGGCGACCATCCGGACCTGTCGGTCCATCGCCCAGCGCTGCCGGCCACGCTCGGTGTGGTCCCGGTGCGAGGCCTCCAGCGCGACGACGCCGCCGTCGAGCACCCGCGCCGTGTCCACTCCTGCAGCGCGCAAGTGCTGCAGGGCCTGGTTGGCGCGGTTGCCGGTCTGGCAGATCAGCACGATCTCCCCGGTGAACTGCTCGGCCAGGGTCTCCTTGTTCTTCTGCAGCAGGTCCAGGGGAACGTTGTGGGACCCGGGGACCCGCAGCGATTCGTGCTCCGCGGGGGTGCGCACGTCGACGAGCAGCGGGGTGCTCGGTGAGCGCAGCTTCTCGGCCAGCTCGGTGGGGCTCATCGGGGATGCGGCCGCCGTCGTCGTCGGGCTCGGGGTGCTGGTGGTGTTCGGTGCCATAGGGCGGGTGGTTCCTCTCAAGAGATGGATGTCCTGCTACGAGCAGAACACGCGGGTCAGTGTGATGTGTTCCAGTCCGACCAGCCGGCATAGCTGCCGACGAGCTCACGGACGTCGTGACCCTGCCGGCGCAGCGCGCTGGCGGCCACCGAGTTCCGGACTCCGGACTGGCAGTAGGTGACGATCGGACCCGAGGCCGGCAGCTGGTCCTGGTGCCAGAGCACCCGGCCGGCGCTGAGCTGCTTGGATCCGGGGACGTGGCCTTCCGCGTGCTCGGACTTGTTGCGCACATCCAGCAGCAGCGCTGGTTCGAAGTCCTGAAGCTCCGCGGGGGTGATGGTGGCCGGCTGGGTCTGCGGCAGATCAGCCAGGCTGATGGTGTAGCCCTTCACCGCGTCGATGCCCACCCGCATCAGGTGGCGGCGCATGGTCTCGGCCGTCTCCTGGTCAGGCGCCAGCAGGATCAGCGGCTTGGACTCGGTCTCCGGGTCATAGGCCCAGGCGCCGAAGCTGGCGGCCTTGCCACCGGCGGGGATGTTCAGCGCCCCCACCACGGTGCCCTGCTTGACCTCGGTGTGGGACCGGGTGTCGACGAAGATCGCCCGGTCCTCCTCCAGGGCGCTGCGCACCTGGTCCGAGGTGAACACCGGCAGGGTCTCCAGCGGACCCAGCACTGCGGGGCCTTCCTTGTTCTCGCGCTTCATCCGACCGAAGTAGGCGTGGGCGTCGGGCTGACCGTCGAGGAGCTCATCGATGAAGCCCTGCTCGTCGTCGGCGGCCAGGTGCTTGGACCACCATGCGTTGGCCCGCTCGTAGCCCACCGTGGTGGCGGGCAGCGCGCCCAGTGCCTTGCCGCAGGCGCTGCCGGAGCCATGTCCGGGGTAGACCAGCACGTGATCGGGCAGCGTGAGGAACTGCTCCTTGAGGCTGCGGTAGAGCTGCTTGGCACCTTCGAAGCGGGTGTCGACTCCCCCGGCGGCCTCGTCGAGCAGGTCGGGGCGGCCGAGGTCTCCTGCGAAGACGAAGTCCCCGGAGATCATGTAGCCGGGCGCGTCGGAGAACGCACCGTCGGTCACCAGGAACACCAGGTGCTCCGGGGTGTGGCCGGGCGTGTGGCGCGCCTCGATGGTGATGTTGCCCAGGGTAATGGTGTCTCCGTGGCTCAGCCGGGTGGCGTCGAAGCCGTACTGCCAGTCCTCGCCACCCTCACCTGAAACGCAGGCCTGCGCGTTCGCGGCCGCCGCGAGCTCGCGGGTGCCGGAGAGGTAGTCAGCGTGGATGTGGGTCTCGGCCACTGCGGTGATCCGCATGCCGTGACGCTGGGCCAACTCGAAGTACTCGCTGACATCGCGGCGGGCGTCGATCACGATCGCCTCGCCCTTGGCCTGGCAGCCGATGAAGTAGCTGGCCTGCGCCAGGTCCTCGTCATAGATCCGTTCCAGAAGCATGAGATCGCTCCCCTTCCTTGAAAGTCTGCGGATACCCCAGGGGGTATGCAGCTACTCTGACACATACCCCCTGGGGTATACAAATCCGAGAGTCTCTACGCGAGTCCTGGCTGCATCGGGTGTGAGATGAGAGACGAAGTTCACGAGGACGAAACATCACCCGGTACGCTGGAGACCTGCCCTCCCCCGGTCCTGCCCCAGGCGGCCCGCGCGTGGACGCGAGCAGCAATCTTGTGTATCTACCTGACCCGACCGGCGCCCCGAGGCGCCGCTGCGGGTCAAGGCGGCACTGAGCACGACAGAGCCGACACCGGAGGATCACCACCATGCCCGCGAACACGCCCGCGAGGAACGACGACGTCGCCCAGCCGCCCGCCACGGATCCGCAGACCGCGCCGGATCGGGACCCGACGGCCGAACCCAGCTCCGCGGCCCCCCGCTTTCCCGACGCCGAGCCGCGGCTGACGCTGCGCGGCGCGGTCGGCCCGGCCTACTTCCCGGTGGCCCTGTTGGCGCGCTTCCCCTACGCGATGATGGTGGTCGGGGTGCTGACCCTGGTGGTGGCGGCCCGGGACTCGATCAGCCTGGGCGGTCTGACCTCGGCCATGGTGGGACTGGGCACCGCGATCTTCGGCCCGCTCATCGGCGCCGCCGCGGACCGCTGGGGTCAGCGCCGAGTGCTGCTGATCGCCGGCTCCGCCAGCAGCCTCTCGCTGCTGGGGATGGCCTGGGTGGTCTACAGCCCGCTGGACACCTGGGCCGTGCTGGCCTCGGCGTTCCTGGTCGGGGCCACCGCCCCGCAGGTCCCGCCGATGTCCCGCAGCCGGCTGGTGGGCGTGATCTTCCGCCAGCTGCCCCCGGCCAGGCAGCAGATGACGATGAACTCGACAATGGCGTATGAGTCTGCCGCCGATGAGATCACATTCGTCTTCGGCCCAGTGATTGTGGGCCTGCTCGCGGCCAGCCTGGGCGGTGCGGCCCCGATGATCGGTGCCGCGGTCCTCACGCTGTGCTTCCTGATCAGCTTCGCGCTGCACCCCACTGCCGAGGCGGTGCCCAAGAACGCCGCCACGCACCGGGAACCTGCCCCGGTGGCCGCGCTGTTCGCCCCGAGGCTGCTGGTCCTGCTGGCCGGCGCGCTGGGCATCGGACTGATCTTCGGCTCCACCTTGACCACGCTGACCTCGTTCATGGCCGATCTGGGCTATGCCGAACGCGCCGGGCTGGTCTACGGGGCGATGGGCATCGGCTCAGCGATCTTCGCCCTCGCCGCCGCCCTGTTCCCCGCCAGCTTCACCCTGCAGGCCCGCTGGCTCAGCTTCGGCGGCGTGCTGCTGCTGGGAACCATCGGGCTGCAGTTCGCCTCGGCCCTGCCGGTACTGATCCTGGTCCTGCTGGTGATGGGCGTGGGCATCGGCCCCACCCTGGTCACCCAGTTCAGCCTGGTGGCCGAGCGCAGCCCGCGCGGGCGCTCCACCACCGTGATGTCCATGCTGACCACCGCGATCGTGATCGGGCAGTCCTCCTCCTCGGCGATCACCGGGTTCATCGCAGAGAACCTCGGCACCCAGGCCTCCGCCGTCGTCCCCCTGGTGGCGGCGCTGCTGATCCTCTTCGCCGCGGTCGGCAACGCCCTCTGGGTGAGCAACGCCAGGGACTACTCCCAGGACTGACCTGCCGCACTGACCCCCGGTCGCACGCCAGGACTGACCCCACCCGGCCACCCCCCTCGGGACGCCCTGGCACCCGGCCGCACCCCCTCGGGACGCCCCGGCTCCCCGCCCGACTCCTGATCCGTCGCATCCATTGTGCAATCTGTGCAGGTTTTTCCGGAGATTCCGGCCCGGGGAGCGTTCACATTGCACAATGGACGCGCGCTGGGGCCTCCAAGTGGGTCTCTAAGCGCTGGCGCCGGTGAGCTGCTTCGCGGAGGGCACACTGCGAGCCTGCCATCGAATGTGCAATTTTGGGGAGTTTCACGGCGCAAAACGGGCGAAACGTCCCCAGAATTGCACAATGGATGCGAGATGGGCACTCCACGAGTGGCGCACCCGTCGGGGCGCACAGGACGCCGCGTGCCAGATGAGGCGCACCGGACGAGGGGCACAGAAACCCGACCCAGAGCCCCTGCCCGCACGCACAAAGACGGCCGGCGAGGCCCCTGGGAAGGGAACCTCGCCGGCCGTCTTAGTGGCTCAGCCCGTGGGCTGAAGCTATCTCAGCAGGAGCTGATCAGGCGTCGTCGTTGGAAGACTCGGAGGAGTCCTCCTCCACGACGGGCGCCAGGCTGAGCTTTCCGCGGTCATCGACCTTGGAGATCTCGACCTGGATCCGCTGGCCCACGCCGACGACGTCCTCGACGTCGTCCACGCGCTTGCCATCGTTGAGCTTGCGCAGCTCGGAGATGTGCAGCAGGCCATCCTTGCCCGGGGTCAGCGAGATGAACGCGCCGAAGGTGGTCAGCTTGACCACGGTGCCCAGGTACCGCTCGCCGATCTCAGGGACCTGCGGGTTGGCGATCGCGTTGACCGCGGCGCGGGCTGCCTCAGCAGCTTCACCGTTGGTCGCGCCGATCAGCACGGTGCCGTCATCCTCGATGGAGATGTCGGTGCCGGTGTCCTCCTGGATCTGGTTGATCATCTTGCCCTTCGGGCCGATGACCTCGCCGATCTTGTCCACGGGGACCATCACCGAGATGATGCGCGGCGCGAACTCGGACATCTCATCCGGGGTGTCGATGGCGGCGGCCATGACGCTGAGGATGTGCAGCCGAGCCTCGCGGGCCTGCTTCAGTGCTGCGGAGAGCACCGAGGCCGGGATGCCGTCGAGCTTGGTGTCCAGCTGGATGGCGGTGACGAACTCGGAGGTGCCTGCGACCTTGAAGTCCATGTCGCCGAAGGCATCTTCGGCGCCGAGGATGTCGGTCAGCGCGGCGTAGCGGGTCTCACCGTCGACCTGGTCGGAGACCAGGCCCATGGCGATGCCGGCCACAGCGGCCTTCAGCGGGACACCGGCGTTGAGCATCGACAGCGTCGAGGCGCAGACCGAGCCCATCGAGGTGGAGCCGTTGGAGCCCAGCGCCTCGGAGACCTGGCGGATCGCGTAGGGGAACTCCTCGCGGGTCGGCAGCACCGGGGTGATGGCGCGCTCGGCGAGGGCACCATGTCCGATCTCGCGGCGCTTGGGCGAACCCACGCGGCCGGTCTCACCGACCGAGTACGGCGGGAAGTTGTAGTTGTGCATGTAGCGCTTGGTCTTCACCGGCGACAGGCTGTCGATGTTCTGCTCGAGCTTGAGCATGTTCAGCGTGGTGACACCCATGATCTGGGTCTCGCCGCGCTCGAAGATCGCCGAGCCGTGCACACGGGGAAGCACCTCGACCTCGGCGGTGAGCTGACGGATGTCCGTCAGGCCGCGGCCGTCGATGCGGACCTGGTCGCGCAGGATGCGCTGGCGGATGACCTGCTTGGTCACTGCGCCGATGGCCTTGGCGACTTCGCCGCCGCGACCCTCGAACGGCTTGCCCTCGCCGGCGAGCTCCTCACGGACCTCGGCCTTCAGCTCGGCGTCCGCGTTGTCGCGCTCCTGCTTGTCAGCGATCTGGTAGATGCTGCTCAGGCGCTCGGTGGCGGAGGACTCCACGGCGGCGAGGACGTCGTCCTCGTAGTCCACGAAGGTCGGCAGGTCGATGGCGGGCTTCGCGGCGCGAGCTGCCAGGTCGGCCTGGGCATCGCAGAGGACCTTGATGAACGGCTTTGCCGCTTCCAGGCCTTCGGCGACGATGTCCTCGGTGGGCGCGGTGCGGCCCTGCTCCTTGATCAGCTTCCAGGAGTCGTCGGTGGCCTCAGCCTCGACCATCAGCACGGCGATGTCGTCCTCGACGACCCGCCCGGCGACGACCATGTTGAACACGGCGTCCTTGAGCTGGGAGTGCTTCGGGAAGGCGACCCACTGGGCGCCGGAGCCGTTGTCGACCAGTGCGACGCGCACGGCGCCGATCGGGCCGGCGAACGGCAGGCCGGAGAGCTGGGTGGACATCGAGGCGCCGTTGATGGCGACCACGTCGTAGAGGTCATCCGGGTTGATCGAGAGAACGGTCTCCACGACCTGGACCTCGTTGCGGATGCCCTTCTTGAAGGCGGGGCGCAGCGGACGGTCGATCAGGCGGCAGGCCAGGATCGCGTCGGTGGAGGGGCGTCCCTCGCGGCGGAAGAAGCTGCCGGGGATCCGTCCCGCGGCGTACATCCGCTCTTCGACGTCGACGGTCAGCGGGAAGAAGTCAAAGCCTTCGCGGGGGGACTTGCCCACCGAGGTGGCCGAGAGCAGGCTGGTGTCGTCGTCCATGGTGACCAGGACGGAACCGGCGGCCTGCTTGGCGAGGCGGCCGGTCTCGAAGGAAATGGTGCGTGTACCGAATGATCCGTTGTCGATCACGGCTTCGGTGTAGTGAATCTCGGGACCCTGCATGACAGGTGTCTCCTCTCAGTTGCGTGCATTACTGGCGAGCCAGTGAGAGGAAGGAATCTTCTTGCATATGGTCGGTCATCGATCGAAGCCCACGGGCCTGGCACGTGCTGTGCCTCCCGGAGGCTACTACCGAGGACCGGAACATATGAGTTCGATCCCTCTCACTGGCGGGTGCGCCACCCACTAGTCTCGCATACAAAGCAGGCGGCTCCTACGGCCATGAAGACCGTGTGAGGAGCCGCCTGATTCGTTGCTTGGTGATCAGCGTTTGACGCTGAAGCTCATCGGCGAATACCGAGACGCTTGATCAGCGAACGGTAGCGCTCGATGTCCGTAGCAGCAAGGTACTTCAGCAGACGACGACGGCGACCCACCAGGATCATCAGACCACGACGGGTGTGGTGGTCATGCTTGTGCACCTTCAGGTGCTCGGTGAGGTCGGAGATCCGACGCGTCAGAACCGCAACCTGGACCTCGGGTGAACCGGTGTCACCCTCGGCGGTCGCGTACTCCTTGATGATCTCCTGCTTGACAGCGGGATCTAAAGCCATGGAAGAGCTCCTTTATTGTTGTACCGCGAACAGGACCGGGCTTTGCCGGTGAGGGCCAGGGACCAGTGTCAGCCACCGCGGACTGCAGCATGACGGCGTCGCCGAAGCGACCTGTCTACGATACAGCAGCCGCTCGCCCACGGCCACCGGCCCCTCCCCCGAGCGTTTTACCGGGCCTTACGTGCTCTACCGGCCCGACCGTTGGCGCGGTATCTCACGCAGGCCCAGGTAAAACGCTGGTGTGCAGGACGGTGAGGTAGGGCAGCGCGACCGGCTCCCCCGGGGGCAGCCCGAGGTGCTCGTCGAGGTACCAGTCCAGGTTCGCCCGGCGGCGCGCCCGTGCGGGCTCATCGGCGGAGAGCCAGGAGCTCAATGTGGTGGAGAGCTCGCGGATGCCCTCCGGGGTGATCGCCCGCTCCCACCGGGTCTGCGTGGTGTGCCAGGCGTCAAAGCGGGCCGGGTCCACCGGCGGGGTCCAACCCGGGCGGTAGACGTCGCCGGCGCGCATGATCCGGGTCAGCCGGTGCACCCAGGGGACCGAGGTGTCCAGGTAGTTCGCCACCACGGCGAGCACTCCCTGTGGGCGCAGGATCCGGCGCACCTCCTCCTGGACCAGGGCATCGTCGAACCAGTGCCAGGCCTGGGCGGCGACGACGACGTCGCAGCTCGCCTGGCCGAGGCCGGTGGCCTCCGCCGTGGCCTGGTGGAGCTGGAGCCGGGCTGGCCCGAGCTGGTCCTCCGGGCTGCGGGCGCGCAGCACCTGCAGCATCGCCGCCGAGGGTTCCACCGCGTGCACGGATGCGCCGCGGGCCAGCAGCGCCCGGGTGAGGATCCCGGTCCCGGCGCCGAGATCGGCGATCACCGGCGCCTCGGCGTCCGCGGCCGCCTGCGTGCCGGCGGTCGGCCCGGGGGTGGCCTGCCCGGAGGTATCTTGCAGCACGTCGTCCTGCCCCACGGGCAGGTCTCCCGCCGCGGCGGCCAGCAGCTGCTTCACGGCGGCCTCGGGATAGCGCGGCCGGAGTGCGTCGTAGCGCCAGGCCGCTTCCAGGGTGGTGTCGTCATCGAAGGCGGCGGCCAGACGGCGGCGTCGTTCAGGGTCGGTGATCAGCGCCTGCTGGGCCGGCCGAGGTTTGGGGCGGGAGGGCACGCGCCGACTCCGGATCTACTCGGCGGGCAGCCGGGAGAGGACCTCACGCGTCTGCTCCACGTCCTGGTACATCTGCTCCACCAGCTTGGGCACGCCCTCGTAGGCGACCATCCCGCGCAGCCGCTGCACGAACTCCACCCGGACATGCTGGCCGTAGAGGTCGAAGTCCTCCACCTCTTCGGTGGGCCGGTCGATCACATGGGATTCCACCACCCGTTCCACGCCGTGGAATGTGGGATTCGAGCCCACGGAGATCGCGGCGGGCCAGCGGGCACCGGCGGCGTCGACCAGCCAGCCGGCGTAGACGCCGTCGGCGGGGATCATGCCCTCGGAGTCCCCGCCCAGGTTCGCGGTGGGAAAGCCCAGGCCGCGCCCGCGGGCAGCACCGTGGACCACCTCGCCGCGCACCGCGTGGGGCCGGCCCAGCACCTCGGCGGCGGCGGCCACATCCCCTGCTTCCAGGGCCTCGCGGACCCAGGTGGAGGAGCAGCGGCGTTCGGTCTCGGCCACGGAGCGCCCGGAGAGGGCGAAATCATCCACCCCGAGCACCGTGAAGCCGTAGCGCCGGCCGAGCTCGACCATGGTCTCGAAGTTCCCGGAGTTCCCGCGGCCGAAGCGCACATCGTGTCCGATGACCACCACGGAGGCATGCAGGGTGTCCACGAAGTAGGTCTTGACGAACTCCTCGGCGGTGAGCCCGGCGAGGTCGAGGTTGTAGTGCAGCACCAGCAGCGCGTCGATGCCGGTCTCGGCCAGGCGCTGGAGCTTCTCGGCGGTGCCGGTGAGCATCACCGGGGACTCCTCCGGCCGGTGGACCTGCAGCGGGTGCGGATCGAAGGTGATCGCCACAGCCTGTGCGCGCGGCTGGGTGTGCGCCTGAGCGTGGGTGGGCGGCTGGGTGCGCGAAGGCGCTGCGCCCGGGGCGGCCGCGGCGGCGTCGTCGGCCTGCTCGCCTGTCTCTGCGCCGGCACCAGTCTCGGCGCCAGTGTCAGCCGCGGCCTGCCCGTGGGCGGCCGCGACCAGGCGGGCCAGGACCTGCTGGTGTCCCAGGTGGACGCCATCGAAGTTGCCGATGGTCACTGCGGTGGGTCCGAGCCCGCGCGGGACTTCTTCAAGACCGTTCCAGAACTGCACGTCGCTCAGCCTATCGCTCATCCCTGGGCTTCCCGCGCGGCCTCGGTGCCGGGACGGTGCCGCAGCAGCCAGAACAGACCGATGAACGGCAGCACCAGCGGCACGAATCCGTAGCCCTCGCCGAAGTGGGACCACACGGTGGCCTCGTTGAACAGCTCTGGGTCCAGGTAGGTCCACAGGCCGACGCCGAGCACCCCGGTCAGCTCAACCAGCACCGCGACCAGCGCGAGCAGCCAGGCGCGCGGACCGATGCGGGCCAGCGCGATCGTGGCCACGATGTACACCCCGGCGGCGAAGGCGCTCAGTGTGTAGGACACCGGGGAGGCGTCGAAGTCGGTGAGGATCTGGTACAGCGCCCGGGCGAAGGAGGAGACCGCGAAGATGCCGTAGGCGGTGATGATCAGCATCCCCACCCCGCGGTTGCGCGGGGTCGGTGAGGCGTTGCGTGGTGTGTCCTGCGGTGATCGGGTCATAGTGCGCTTCCCCACCAGATCTCCTCCAAACGGTAGACCATCACGAACACGACGAGCCCGACGAAGCTCATCACCAGGTTGGACCAGCGGGTCTTGTCGATCATGGCCCAGATGAACACCCCCACCGGCAGCAGGAGTGCAGTGAGAATATAACCCCAGAACTCCCAGGCCTCCCCGGTCACCGAGGCGCCGCCGAGCTGCCTGATCCCGGCGTAGACGGCGTAGGCCAGCAGGTAGAGCTCGATCGCGGCCAGCGAGATGATCGAGGAATCAGCCGGGTGGTCCCGGACCGCGGTCATCGTCCAGCACACCAGCACGGAGAGCCCACAGACGACGGCGCCTATGAGGAACATCACCGTCATCCGGCGTCCCCGCCCGCCTGTGCGGCGCCGGATCCCGGCGTGGTCGCAAAGACCAGCTCGGGCTTGGCCTGGTAGTCGACGGCGTTCGAGTCTGCGGCCTGGGCCGCGTCGGGAGAGGCGGAGGCGCCCTTCTTGGCGGGCACGTCGGTCAGCAGCGCGACCAGCTCCCCGTCGGGGGCGAAGGCGGCGGTGAGCTGCGTGGAGTCTCCCGTGCCGGATGCGGTGATCCGCCGCCCGTAGCCCAGGTTCATGGTCTCCTCGGCGGTGAGCTGGCGTGCCGGGAAGAGCTGCTGCGCGGCCTCGGCGAGGCCGATGTAGCCGAAGTCCTCCCCGAGCTGGTCCAGGGTGAGGGTCTGGTCGATGCTGTAGGAGCCCACCGCGGTGCGGCGCAGCGCGGTGAGGTGGCCGCCGACCTCGAGCGCCTCGCCGAGGTCGCGGGCCAGGGCCCGCACATAGGTGCCGGAGGAGACCCGGACCTCGATGTCGACGTCGACGAGCTTGCCGCCGTCGATCCGTCGGATGTCAAAGACCTCGAAGTGATGCACGGTGACGCCGCGGGCCTGCAGCGCGACCTCTTCTCCGGCGCGGGCCCGGGCGTGGGCGCGCTGACCGTCGACCTTGATCGCGGAGACCGTGGCGGGGACCTGCTGGATCGCCCCGGTGAGCGTGGCGATCTCGGCGGTGATCGCTTCCGGGGTCACCGCGTTGGCGAACCGGGTCTGCAGCACCTCCCCCTCGGCGTCGTCGGTGGAGGTGGACTGGCCCAGCCGCACGGTGGCGGTGTAGGTCTTGTCCACCCCGACGATGTGGGTGAGCAGCCGGGTGGCGCGGTTGATCCCGACCACCAGGACCCCGGTGGCCATCGGATCCAGCGTCCCGGCGTGACCCACCTTGCGGGTCCCGGCAAGCCTGCGGATCCGACCCACCACGTCATGGCTGGTCAGGCCGGCCGGCTTGTCCACCAGGACAAGTCCGGAACCGACCTCCAGCTCTTCAGGCTTCTGCTTCTTCCCCATGGGCGTCCCGCCGTGCCTTGACCGGGCTCAGCGATCCGTGGCGCTGGAGGCGTCGGCGTCGCCGTCCTGGGCGGGCGCGTCCTGAGAAGCTGCGTCCTGGGCGGGCGCGTCCTCGGCGGGCTCCTCCTCGACCTGCCAGCGGTAGGGCTTCTCCTCCGAGGCGGGCTGGGCGTCCTTGCGCAGGGCTGCGACCTGTTCGTCCTGTTCCCGGGCCTTGCGCAGCAGGTCCTCCATATGCGCGGCGGACTCCGGGATCTCATCGGCCACGAACTCCAGGGTCGGGGTCAGCCGGATGTTCAGCTGCCGGCCGAGCTCGTAGCGCAGGGTGCCCTGGTTCGCGGCCAGGACAGCCTCGGCGCCGGCGCGGGACTCTTCGTCCGGAGCCATCACGGTGTAGTACACCGTGGAGTGCTGGAGGTCGTTGGTGACCCGCGCGTCGGTGACCGTGATCAGTTCTGCGCGCTCATCCTTGACCCGGCGACGCAGCGCCTCGGCCACGATCACCTTGATGCGCTGGGCCAGTCGTGCGGCGCGTGCTGGATCTGCCATGATGCGCTCCTCTCAAAAAGTGCTTGTCCCTGTCCTGGTCCCGCGCGGCGGCGGGTCAGGTGGGTCTTCTCTGGTGACGACTCCGGGGACCCCGCCGCTGGCAGGGTCCCCGGAGCGCGTGCCGGGCGAACCGGCAGGCCTGGTCAGGAGCGCGGAATCTCGCGCATCTCCCAGGTCTCGATGCTGTCACCTTCGCGGATGTCGTTGAACGATCCCAGACCGATGCCACACTCGAAGCCGTCGCGGACCTCGGTGGCGTCGTCCTTGAAGCGCTTGAGCGACTCGATGGTGAGGTTCTCCGCGACCACGTTGCCGTCGCGCACCAGGCGCGCCTTGGCGTTGCGGCGGATGAGCCCGGAGCGGACGATCGAACCGGCGATGCTGCCGAACTTCGAGGACCGGAAGACCTCGCGGACCTCCGCGGTGCCCAGCGAAGCCTCTTCGTACTCCGGCTTCAGCATGCCCTTCAGGGCTGCCTCGATGTCGTCGATCGCGGCGTAGATCACCGAGTAGAAGCGCATGTCCACGCCCTCGCGCTCGGCGAGGTCGTTCACGCGCTCGGCAGGACGGACGTTGAAGCCCAGGATCACCGCGTTGTCCACGGTGGCCAGGTTCACGTCGTTCTGGGTGATCGCGCCGACGCCGCGGTGGATGACGCGCAGCTGCACGTCGTCGCCCACATCGATCTTCAACAGCGCATCTTCCAGGGCCTCCACGGCACCGGAGACGTCGCCCTTGAGGATCAGGTTCAGCGTGTCGATCTTGCCCTCGGCCACGGCCTGGTCGAAGTCTTCCAGGCTGATCCGCTTGCGACGCTTGGCCAGCTGAGCGTTGCGCTCCACCGCCTCACGCTTCTCCGCGATCTGACGTGCCGTGCGGTCATCCGAGGTGGAGAGGAACGTGTCACCGGCGCGGGGCACCGAGGACAGGCCCAGCACCTGCACCGGACGGGAGGGCAGAGCCTCCTTGACGGTCTCGCCGTGCTCGTCGAACATCGCTCGGACGCGACCGTGGGCGGTGCCGGCGACCATGTTGTCGCCCACCCGCAGGGTGCCCGACTGGACCAGCACAGTGGCCACGGCGCCGCGACCCTTGTCCAGGTTCGCTTCGATGGCCACACCGCGTGCCGCCTTGTTCGGGTTCGCGGTGAGCTCCAGGGCGGCGTCTGCGGTGAGCAGCACAGCCTCCAGGAGCTCGTCGATGTTCAGGTGCTTCAGCGCGGAGACGTTGACGAACATGGTGTCGCCGCCGTACTCCTCGGGCACCAGACCGTATTCGGCCAGCTGACCGCGGACCTTGTCCGGGGAGGCGCCTTCCTTGTCCATCTTGTTCACCGCGACGACGACGGGGACGTCGGCCGCCTTGGCGTGGTTCAGCGCCTCGATGGTCTGCGGCATGACACCGTCATCGGCGGCCACGACCAGCACCGCGATGTCGGTGACCTTCGCACCACGGGCACGCATGGCGGTGAACGCCTCGTGACCGGGAGTATCGATGAAGGTCAGGCCGCGTTCCACGCCCTCGTGCTCGACGTGGACCTGGTAGGCACCGATGTGCTGGGTGATGCCGCCGGCTTCGCCTTCGGTCACCTTCGCGCTTCGGATGGAGTCCAGGAGTCGGGTCTTGCCGTGGTCGACATGGCCCATGACGGTCACGACGGCGGCGCGGGCGGAGAGCTCGTCGGAGCCCTCTGCCGCCAGCTCGTCTTCGATGTTGATGTCGAAGGTCTCGAGCAGCTCGCGATCCTCATCCTCCGGGGAGACGATCTGGACCGGGTAGCCCAGCTCCTCGCCCAGCAGGTGGAAAGTCTCTTCGTCCAGGGACTGGTTGGCGGTCGCCATCTCACCGAGCTTCATCAGCACGGTGACCATGGCGGCCGGCTCGGCATTGATCTTCTCGGCGAAGTCGCCCAGCGAGGAGCCGCGGCGCAGCCGCACGGTGACGCTGCCGTCACCCTTGGGAACGCGCACGCCGCCGATCTCACGGGACTGACGCTGCTCCATCTCCTGGCGCTTCGCCCGCTTGGACTTGCGCGCCTTGGCCTTGGAGCCGCCGCGCCCGAAGGCACCGGCTGCGCCGCCACGGCGGGGTCCACCGCCACGACCACCGCGCGGCGGACCGCCGGCGGGTGCGCCCGGACGACCTCCGGCAGGTGCCGGGGTCTGGCTGGGCATCATCGAGGGCTTGGGACCACCCGGACGGGGAGCGGGACGCGCTGCGCCGCCTGCTGCAGGAGCGCCTGGGCGTGAGCCGGCAGCGCCTGCCGGGCGGGGTGCGCCCGGACGCGGTGCGCCGCCGGGTGCTCCCTGACCGCCGCGGGGACGAGGTCCGCCGCCGCGCTCGGTGCGCATGCCCTGCTGGGGTGCGAACGGGTTGTTCCCCGGACGTGGTCCGGCCGGCTTGGGTCCGGGGCGTGGGCCGCCGGTCCCACCGGGACGCGGGGCCGCACGCTCGGCGCCCATCCCCTGGCTCGGGGCGTAGGGGTTGTTGCCTGGGCGGGGAGCACCGGGCTTCGCGCCGGGAGCTGCCGGCTTGGAGCCGGGCTTCGCCGCGGGGGCGTCGCTGGCCGCAGCCGGCTTCTCCGCCTGGGGCGCTTCAGCCTTGGGGGCTTCGGCCTTCGGGGCCGGCGCCTTGGCGGCGGGGGCTTCCGGTTCGGGCTTGGCAGCAGGCTTCGGGCCGGGCCGGGGGCCGGGCTTGAAGCCGCCGGGGCGCGGCGCGGAGGAGCTGGATCCTGACTGGGTCGAGCGCTCAGCGGCAGGCGCGGAGGCGCCGTCGGACTTCTTCGGAGCCGGACGAGCAGCGCCGTTGGACGCGGAGGCGTCGGCGGCGGGCTTGGCGTCAGGGAATGCCTGGCGCAGCTTCTTCGCCACCGGGGGCTCCACGGTGGAGGAGGGCGACTTCACAAATTCGCCCATGCCCTGCAGAGTTGCGAGGGCTTCTTTCGAGGTGATGCCGAGCTCTTTGGCGAGCTCGTGTACGCGGGCCTTGGCCACATTTCTCCTTGTCTGGCCCACGCTTCCCCGCCGGCACCAGCGGGGCTGATGTCAGCGGTTCATCGGCGAAGGCCTTTTGAACTGTTCTGAAACCTTGACGGAGTTGCCGTGATGGGTCATCGCTGCGAACTCATGCGTCGGTCTTCATCGGGGATCCATCTCTCTGAACCCGCTTTCTGGTCTCCCCCGCTGATCCGCCGCATTGCTGCGGCGAAGGCGGCGTCAGCCGTCGGTGCCAATAATGTCGTGCAGATCAAGTGCGCTCGGGTCCACTTTCCGGCGGAAGGCCCGGTTGAAGGCCTTGCGCTTGAGCGCGGTCTCGAGGCATTCGCGCTGCGGGTGCAGCCAGGCGCCTCGTCCGGGCAGTGCCCGGTCGGTGTCCCATACCACCGGAGGCGGTGCGGTCTCGGCGGTCTGAGCTGCGGTGAGTGCGAGCCTTATTGCCGTGTCCTGAGCGACCGCACGGCGACAGCCGATGCAGGTACGCACTGGAACCATGACAGTCTACCCCTTCCGGCGGGATCGAGCAGAAACGTGGGAGTCGGTCGGCTGCTCAGGACGCGGCGAGCGTCGCGTCGGAGACGATGTCGATCCGCCAGCCGGTGAGCTTGGCCGCGAGCCGCGCGTTCTGGCCCTCTTTTCCGATCGCCAGGGAGAGCTGGTAGTCCGGAACCACCACGCGGGCGCTGCGGGTGGCCTGATCCAGGATGGTCACCGACTTCACCTTCGACGGTGAGAGCGCGTGGGCGATGAACTCGGCCGGGTCATCGGAGTGATCGATGATGTCGATCTTCTCGTCGTTGAGCTCGTTCATCACCGCGCGCACCCGGGACCCCATCGAGCCGATGCAGGCGCCCTTGGCGTTGATCCCGGACTGGTGGGCGCGCACCGCGATCTTGGTGCGGTGCCCGGCCTCGCGGGCGATCGCGGTGATCTCCACCGAGCCGTCGGCGATCTCTGGGACCTCATGTTCGAAGAGCTTCTTCACCAGTCCCGGGTGGGAGCGGGAGAGCGTGATGGAGGGCCCGCGCATCCCGCGGTGGACGTCGACGACGTAGGCGCGGATCCGGTGCCCGTGGACGTACTCCTCGCCGGGGACGTGCTCCTGCGGGGGCAGCAGCGCCTCGACGCTTCCCAGGTCCACCTGGATCATGTGCGGGTTCCGGCCCTGCTGGATGGTGCCGGAGATCAGCTCCCCCTCGCGACCCTTGAACTGGCCCAGGACCTGATCGTCCTCGGCGTCGCGGATCCGCTGCATGATCACCTGGCGGGCGGTGGAGGCGGCGACCCGGCCGAAGTCCCGGGGGGTGTCATCGAACTCGCCGATGAAGGTGCCGTTCTCGTCCTGCTCCTTGGCCCATACCGTGACGTGGCCCGTGGACTGATCGATCTCGGCCCGGGCGTGCTGCAGTGCACCGGGTGATTTGTGGTAAGCCAGCACCAGCGCCTGTTCGATGGCGGGGATCAGCCGCTGCAGCGGGATCTCGCGCTCTTTGACAAGCATGCGCAGTGCGCTCATATCGATATCCACTTGTGCCTCCGGTTAAGCCAGTATCTACTGCGTGTGGGAAAACTCTACCTGCACTCGTGCGTGCGTGATCGCCGCGAAGCCGATCTCCATCGGGTCACCATGCTTGACCGGCATCCCCTTCTTCGGCGCCGGCTTCTGCTCGATCACCGTGATCGAGCCCTCCTGCACGGCCTGCAGCCTGGCCAGGATCGGAGAGTGCCCGGCCTGTGTGATCTCCAACAACCGGCCCACATTTCGCTCGAAGTGCCGCGGTTCGGTCAGCGGACGGGTCGCCCCGGGGGTGGAGACCTCGAGGTCGTAGCTCTCGAGCTCGGGCAGCACATCTTCTTCGTCGAACCGGGCCGAGATCGCCTGGGAGATCTCGGCGACGGTGTCCAGGTCCACCTGCCCGGTGCCGCTGAGCAGATCCACCGAGACCTTCAGCGTGGTGCTCGGCCCGGTGGCGGTGAGCTCGACGTCTTCGAGGTAGAGCCCGTGCGCGGTGATCGTGGGGGTGATCAGCTCGGCGATCTTCGCGGCGCGGGGATCCTTGAAGCGCTGCTCGCCGGTGGGGCGGTGGGCGGTGGCCATGACGGTCCTAACGGTGGTGGTCTGCGGTGCGTCTCCATTGTGCCTGACCCTCCCCCGCTCGTTGCACCTGCCCGTGCCCACCCCCCCCTTGACGTTTTACCTGGCTCTGCGTGGTCTACCGGCCCTGCGGTTGTCTCGGTAGAACACGTCCGCCCCGGTAGAACGCGCGGAACGGGGAACTCCTGCATTGCTCAGCAGACGTTGGAGTCGAGTGGAGTCCTGCAGGTCAGCCCAGGTGAAACGCACCACTCTGACCCCCAGCGAGCGCAGCCCGTCCTCGCGCTCCTTCTCGGCGATCACTGCCTGCGCAGGGTCGAGCCCGGAGAGCGTCATGGAGGCCCGATACTTCTGCAGCCCATCGAACTCACCCACGACTCCTGGATCCTCCCAGTAGAAGTCGGTCCGGCAGGTGACCCCGTGAGGGAGCAGGAACCGCCGCTGCAGCTCTGGTGCCGTGAATCCCAGTTCAGCGATGCGCACCCGAGCCCATGACTCCCCCACAGATTCCGCGCCGGCCTCGGAGAACTCCCACGCCACCTTCCAGCGCTCCCTGCCTCGCGCGGAGGCCACCAGAGACAGCCAGGGTTCGACGGCGGAGAGCGCCCCACCCGGCTCAGCCTGTGCGCCGAAGCGTCCGGCCCGATACGCATCGAGCACCGCCACCGCCTCCGCGAAGCTCATTCGGGGCACGGTGTCGGCCAGCACAAGCCCGATCGGCTCCAGCCAGGTCCACATGCCCGCGACGAGGGCCGCCGGAAGACTCTCTGGAATCGGGAAACGCTGACGCACCAGGGCGGACTGGTAGGGCTTATCCCATTCCTGTCCCAGTCCTTCGCGCAGCTTATCCCGGAAGGCGCGCGGGTACTGGTGGCGCCGAGTGCCCAGGGTGCGCAGCGCCGCCGGACCGTGGGCGCCGCCGTCGAGCGCCTCGGGGTGGGCGTGCAGCAGCCGCTGGATCGTGGAGGCGGAGGCGC
The DNA here is from genome assembly GCF_013410215.1 of Nesterenkonia sandarakina. Taxonomy (NCBI): domain Bacteria; kingdom Bacillati; phylum Actinomycetota; class Actinomycetes; order Micrococcales; family Micrococcaceae; genus Nesterenkonia; species Nesterenkonia sandarakina. The sequence goes on along the minus strand of NZ_JACCFQ010000001.1, from coordinate 1,822,446 downwards.
GGCCGGTCAGCGCCGTGCCGGGATGCAGTCCGACGGCGTCGTTGCGCGCCGTGCGCACGGTGACCGCCTCCGGGGGCCGCAGCAGGCCGAAGCCGTGCATCACCAGGGCGGTGGCGCGGCAGAACCGGGTGCTCGGTGACTGCAGGTTGACCGCCGCGGCGACGATCAGATGACGCTCCCAGGGAGCCGTCTGCAGCCAGATGGAGGGTTCGAGGTAGACGCCCCGCTGGACGCGCAGCAGTTGCCCGGCGTCGACCATCGCACTGAGCCTGCGCCCGATGTCGTCGACCTCGAGGAACCCTCCGGTCAGCTCGGAGGAGCCGGAGGCGTCCCAGAGGTCCTTGGCGCGCAGGAGTCGATTGCGGGGCAGGTTTCGCTGCGGGGTCTGCGGGGTCTGCGGGGTCTGCGGCGGCGTGGTCTGTGCGGTCATGGCAGAAGCCTGCCCCGCGCCGTCGGGAGCCGGGGATCACTGGGGCCGACTGTGGATAACCCTCCCACCCGCCCTGCGCGCCCCACCCACCCCACCCGCCCCACCCGGCGTTTTACCGGGTCTGACGTGAAGTACCGGGCTAACCGTCGGCCCGGTGATCTACGCAAGGGCAGGTAAAACGCCTAGGTGAGGAGCGACCCTTAGACTTGGGGCGGTAGAAGATCCCTTACCGGAAACGAGTTCACCTGTGCCGCTCCGCCTGTCTCATCTGTTCCTCCGTACGCTGCGGGACAACCCGGCCGACGCCGAGGTCGCCAGCCACCAGCTGCTGGTCCGCGCCGGCTATATCCGCCGCGCCGCCCCGGGCGTCTACACCTGGCTGCCGCTGGGCCTGACCGTGCTGCGGAAGATCGAGGCGATCGTCCGCGAGGAGATGAACCGGATCGGCGCTCAGGAGGTGCACTTCCCGGCGCTGCTGCCCAAGGAGCCCTATGAGGCCACCGGGCGCTGGGACGACTATGGGGACGGGATCTTCCGGCTCAAGGACCGCAAAGAGGCCGACTACCTCTTGGCGCCCACCCATGAGGAAGTCTTCACCTTGCTGGTGAAGGACCTCTACAGCTCGTATAAGGACCTGCCGCTCTCGATCTATCAGATCCAGACCAAGTACCGCGATGAGGCGCGCCCCCGGGCGGGGCTGCTGCGCGGCCGCGAGTTCATCATGAAGGACTCCTACTCCTTCGCGCTCACCGAGGAGGACCAGAGCGCGGCCTATGACGCGCACCGCGAGGCCTATCTGCGCATCTTCGATCGGCTCGGCCTGCCCGTGGTCCCGGTCAACGCCCAGTCCGGCGCGATGGGCGGCTCGGCGTCGGAGGAGTTCCTCTTCCCCTGTGACATCGGCGAGGACACCTTCGTCGAGTCCGACGGCGGCTTTCGCGCCAACGTCGAGGCCGTCACCACGCCGGCCCCAGAACCGCTGGACTTCTCCGAGCTGCCCGCCGCCCAGGTGCACCACACCCCCGGCACCGACACCATCGCCACCCTGGTCGACGCCGCAAACACCCACCAGCCCCGCGCGGACCGGGATTGGACCGCAGCGGACACCCTGAAGAACGTCGTCGTCGCCGCGGTGCTCCCGGACGGGACCCGCCGGATCGTGGTGCTCGGCGTGCCCGGCAACCGCGAGGTGGACCTCAAGCGCGCCGAGGCCACCATCGGCGGACTGCTCGGCGTCGGCGGTGAGGTCGCCCTGGAGGCCGCGAACGAGACGGACCTGAAGAAGCACCCCGGACTGGTGCGCGGCTACATCGGCCCCGGCCTCTCCCTGGATGCTCCGGTGCTCGGCACGGAGTCCAGCACCGGGATCAGCTACCTGGTGGATCCCCGCGTGGTCTCGGGCACCAGCTGGATCACCGGCGCGAACCAGGCCGACCAGCACGTGTTCGGCCTGGTCGCCGGGCGCGACTTCGGCTGGGACGGGATCATCGAGTCCGTCGTCGTGGAATCCGGTGACCCGGCCCCGGACGGCTCCGGGCCGCTGCGCACCCGCCGCGGCATAGAGATGGGCCACATCTTCCACCTGGGCACCCGCTACGCCGAGGCGCTGGGCCTGCAGGTCCTCGACGTCAACGGCAAGCTCGCCACCGTGACCATGGGCTCCTACGGCTTCGGCGTCACCCGCGCCCTGGCCGCCATCGCCGAGGCCACCCACGATGAGAAGGGCCTGATCTGGCCCGCCGCCATCGCCCCGGCCGACGTGCACCTGGTCGCCACCGGCAAGGGCGAAGAGGTCTACGCCGCGGCCGAGGCGCTGATCGCTGAGCTTGAGGACGCCGGTCTGAGCGCCATCTACGACGATCGCCCCAAGGTCTCCCCCGGCGTGAAGTTCGGCGACGCCGAGCTGATCGGCGTGCCGATGCTGGTCACCGTGGGCCGTGGCCTGAAGAACGGCACCATCGAGCTCAAGGATCGCCGCTCCGGTGAATCCCGCGAGGTCCCGGTGGCCGAGGCCGCGGCAGAGGTGCTCGCACACGTCAGGGACCTGCAAGACTCCAAGGGCGCGCGCTGAGCGAAACCCTCGAGGCCGCCACTGATCTTCTCATCGGTGGCGGCCTCGAGATCACCTGGGTGACCCTGCTGCTGCTGATCGCGGCGGGCTTCGCGGCCGGGTGGGTGGACGCCGTCGTCGGCGGCGGCGGGCTGCTCCAGCTGCCGGCGCTGCTGATGGTCCCGGGGATCACCCCAGTCCAGGCGCTGGCCACCAATAAGCTCGGGTCGATCTTCGGGACGACGACGTCGGCGATCACCTACGCGCGACGAGTCAAGCCCTCGATGACCACGGCCCTGCCCATGGCGGCCGCCGCCCTGCTGGCCAGCTACGGCGGCGCAGTGGTCGCCGCCTCACTGCCAGAGCGGATCATCCTGCCGCTGATCCTGCTCGCGCTGATCGGGGTGGGCGTGTTCACCGCGGTCAAGCCCGACGTGGGCCAGCTGGAGAAGCTGCGCCACGCCGGGATGGGACACCTGGCCCGAGCGGTGACCATTGGGCTGATCATCGGCTTCTACGACGGCGTGCTCGGCCCCGGGACCGGAACCTTTCTGGTGATCGCGCTGGTCACCGTGCTGGGCTACAACTTCTTGAACTCCTCGGCACAGGCCAAGGTGGTCAACGTGGCCACCAACCTCGGGGCGCTGCTCTACTTCTTCCCCGCCGGCCACGTATTCATCGGCCTCGGTCTGGTCCTTGGCGCGGCGAACATGGCCGGGGGCTACCTCGGCGCCCGGATGGCCATCGCCAAGGGATCGAAGTTCATCCGGGTGGTGTTCCTGGTGGTCGTCTTCGCCCTGGTGATCAAGCTGGGCTACGACGTCGCCGTCGACCTCTTCGGCTGAGCGCCCGTCCCGCGGTTGGGCGCCGGGCTGGCAGGGCTCACCCCCTCCCAGCGTTTTACCGGGCCTTACGAGGACTACCGGGCGGACGGACGGCCCGGTCAGCCACTTAAAGCCCGGTAAAACGCAGGAGGGGGGGGGTCAGTCGAAGCTCTCGATGAGGTCGGCGGCCTCCGCCTGGAGCTCTTCCGCGGCGACTTCGGCTTCCTCCTCGGACAGCGCCTCGGACAGCGGCACTGCCACGGTGACGATGTGTGAGCCGCTGCGCAGGGTGACCGCGGCGTCGTGCTCGCGCTCCCCCTCGGAGCTGATCCGCCGCGTGGTGCCCAGGGCGTCGTCTGCGGTGGATGAGACATCCACCGTGTCCACGGAGGTCGAGACCTCTGGGGAGTCCTCGCTGCCGCGGCTGGCGGTGTAGGAGTCGCAGGACTCAAGCCCGTCCTTCTCTGCGGCGAGGTGGGCGTCGGCGGCACGCCAATCGCGGAAGGTATAGATCACGGCCTGACGCTGCGCCGGGAGATCCACCGTGACCGGCTCTGATTCCTCCTCGGAATCATCCCCTCCGGAGTCACCGTCACCGGAGTCACTGTCGCCGGAGTCGCTGTCGCCGGAGCTCTCCCCGCCGGAGTCATTCTCTTCGGAACCTTCGCTGCCGGAGTCGCTGTCACCCTCGGCGCCATCACCGGAGCTCTCCCCCTCAGAGTCCGCACCCTCAGAGTCCGCACCCTCAGAGTCCGCACCCTCGGAGCCCTCCCCCTCGGAGTCCTCACCCTGCGCTTGCTGCTCCTGGTTGCTGGCGAGCTGGAATTCGGGCGCCGCTTCCAGCACTCCGGCCTCCGGTTCACCCTCGGTCTCCGTGCCGGAACCCCCGCTGGAATCCCCCTCAGAACCCTCCTCAGAACCGCCACCAGAACCCTCACCAGGATCCTCAGCCGCATCACCGGCCTCGACGGTGCCATCGGCATAGGCCACCAGCGCGCCGGACGGGACCGGCACCGCCGAGCGCATCACGAACTGCTTACACTCGGGCGGGTCGACCACCAGGCGCTGCAGCTCGGTCTCGATATCGCGCAGCCCGGCCCAATAATCCTCGGTGTCGCTCAGCGCAGCGTCGGGGTACCGGGACTGCAGCTGCTCGCGCATCTCATCGTGGGAGAGCTGGTTTCCCGCGGGTTCCGGGACCTGCTGCTGCACGCCGGCACCCCCGGTGCCCGGCTCGGCGGCCGGGGTTCCGGCCTGCTCCGCGGTGGAGGCACCACAGCTGGTGAGCAGGAGCACCCCGAGGAGGCCGAGCGCGGCGCCTGAGGTGGCTGCGGGCCTGGCGTAACCGCGGCGACGCGGCGCCGTCCGGGGGAAGGGGAAGAAAGTCATCTAGAACAGTATGGTCGCGAAGGTCCCCACCTGGGTGAATCCAACACGCTCGTAGGTCCGAATCGCCGCGGTGTTATAGCTGTTCACATAGAGGCTCACGGTGGGCGCGAGCTGGAGTCCGCGCTCGACGACGGCGGCCATCCCCGGCCCGGCCAGGCCGCGTCCGCGGTGGCTCGGCCGCACCCACACACCCTGGACCTGGACCACTTCGGGGCTGACCGCGCCGAACTCGGCCTTGAACATGATCTCCGAGCTCTCCGGGTCCACCGCGATGATCGAATGTCCGGCATTGATGAGGCCGCGCACCCGCTCCCGGTACTGGCCGGCGCCCTGGGCGTAGGGCGAGAAGCCCAGCTCCTCGGTGAACATCGCGGCACTGGCCTGCTCCACCCGGGGGAAGTCTCCGGACCGGGAGAGCCGCGCACCGGCCAAAGGCTGCACGCCGGAGGCCTGGGTGATCGCCATCAGCGGCTGCTCGGCCCGGACATCGCGCGCACCGGTCCACCCGGTGGCGTCGAAGATCTCCAGCACCGCCTCGGCGTCGCCGTAGATCGAAGCCACCCGGCGGCGCATCGCACCGACCGCCACCCCGAAGAGCTCACCCTGAGCCGGGGTGGCCCCGACCGGGATGATGTTGCTGCCGGTCCAGCAGGCGGCGAGCAGCCCGTTCTCACCGTCGATGCCCAGCACCACGGCGCCGTTGCGGCCCTTGCCGGGTCCCGCCGATCGTCGGGCACGAATGGTGGCGCTGACCGAGACGTTGGCCACCGGGTCGGTGGCCAGCAGCCGCTCCAGAGCCGGAGTGTCCCCGTGTCCGAGCACGCGGACGCCGCCGCGGGTGGCGCGATGCACCCGGGCGGCTGTGGCGTCAGCTGACGGAGACCACAGGGGCACTTGCTGCCTGAGCATCTCCATCGGATTCGCGTTCCATCTCTTCGGCCAGCCGGTTGGCTTCTGCGATCAGCGTCTCTACGATCTGGTCCTCGGGAACAGTCTTGATGACCTCGCCCTTGACGAAGATCTGGCCCTTGCCGTTGCCCGAGGCCACGCCGAGGTCCGCGTCGCGGGCCTCACCAGGTCCGTTGACCACGCAGCCCATGACGGCCACGCGCAGCGGCACGGTCATGCCTTCGAGCCCAGCGGTGACATCGTCGGCGAGAGTGTAGACGTCGACCTGCGCGCGTCCACAGGAGGGGCAGGAGACGATCTCCAGCTTGCGCGGGCGCAGATTCAGCGACTCCAGCAGCTGGTTGCCCACCTTGACCTCTTCGGCCGGCGGGGCCGAGAGCGAGACCCGGATGGTGTCTCCGATGCCCTGGGAGAGCAGCGCGCCGAACGCCACGGAGGACTTGATGGTGCCCTGGAAGGCCGGGCCTGCCTCGGTGACTCCGAGGTGCAGCGGCCAGTCCCCGCGCTCGGCGAGCATCTGGTAGGCCTGGACCATGACCACCGGGTCGTTGTGCTTGACCGAGATCTTGAAGTCGTGGAAGCCGTGCTCCTCGAACAGCGAGGCCTCCCAGACCGCGGATTCCACCAGCGCCTCCGGAGTGGCCTTGCCGTACTTGTCCATGACCCGCTTGTCCAGGGATCCGGCGTTGACCCCGATGCGCAGGGAGACCCCGGCGTCGCTGGCGGCCTTGGCGATCTCTCCGACCTTGTCATCGAACTGCCGGATGTTGCCAGGGTTCACGCGCACCGCGCCGCAGCCGGCGTCGATGGCGGCGAAGACGTATTTGGGCTGGAAGTGGATATCGGCGATCACCGGGATCTGCGACTTCATCGCGATGATCTTCAGCGCCTCGGCGTCCTTGTCCGTCGGGCAGGCCACCCGGACGATGTCGCAGCCGGAGGCGGTGAGCTCCGCGATCTGCTGCAAGGTGCCGTTGATGTCGTGGGTCTTGGTGGTGGTCATGGACTGCACCGAGACCCGGTGATCGCTGCCCACACCTACCGACCCGACCTGGAAGTTCCGCGTCTTCCGGCGCGGCGCCAGCACTGGCGGCGGCGCGGAGGGCATTCCGAGATTGATCGCGGGCACAGACTCTCCTGATGCATTTTGGGCGTGGACGTCACGGAGACGTCGGGGTTCTTGGGGGCTCGGCGCCCGGCGTCCGCAGTGGACGTCGCCGCCGATTCTTCATGGTCACCGGCGAGGGTCACCCGCCTCCTCCATGGTACCGCCCGGCACGGGGGCGGCTAATCGAAGAGCCGGATCGGGTTCACGATGTCGGCGTAGATCAACAACACCCCCATCAGCAGCATCATTCCGGCGACCACGTAGGTCAGCGGCAGCAGCTTGGAGATGTCGAAGGGCCCTGGGTCCGGGCGGCCCAGCAGCTTGGCCAGGCGCCGCCGCAGGCTCTCATAGAGCGCCCCGGCCACGTGGCCGCCGTCCAGCGGCAGCAGCGGGATCAGGTTGAAGACCATCAGCGCCACGTTGACTCCTGCCACCAGGGAGAGCAGCGAGACGAAGCGGGATTCCAGCGGGATCTCCTCCTGCGCGGAGAGCTCGCCGGCGATCCGTCCCACCCCCACCACGGAGAGCGGGCCGTCCGGGTCCCGCTCGGCGGAGGTGAAGGTGGACACGGCCACGTCATAGAGACGCACCGGCAAGTTCGCGACGACGGCGCCGACCGCCTTGGACTGCTCCCACACCACCGGTCCGGCCTCCCAGAACGGCTGCTGGACGATCTCCTGGTCCGCTCCCATCCCGATGAAGCCCACCGGTTCGGTGATCAACGCGCCGTCGTCGTCGCGCTGGGCCCGGCCCAGCCCGTCGCTGATCGGGCGCTCGGTGAGGATCGGGGTCAGCGTGGTGGTGGTCTGCTCCCCATCGCGCAGGTAGGTGACCTGGCTGGACTGATCGGCGGATTCCCGGATCAGGGCGGTGAGCTCATCCCAGGTCCCCACCGGCTGGCCGTTGAAGGCCAGGATCTGATCCCCAGGACGCAGCCCGGCCTCGAAGGCAGGACCGGCGGGGTCGTCCTGGCTGCATTCGCTCTGGCCCGCGTCGGCGGCCTCGGCGGAGACCACACATTCGAAGACCTCACGCACCGTGGTGTTCGGCTCGCTGGTGCCGTGGAAGGAGATGATCCCGGCGGTCAGCGCCAGGGCGATCAGCCCGTTCATGGCGGGCCCGCCGAGCATGATGATGATCCGCTTCCAGGTGGCCAGCCGGTAGAACATCCGGTCCTCGTCCCCGGGACGCAGGTCCTCGGCCGCGACCTCGCGGGCGTCGGCGGAGAGCTGCTGGAAGATCCCGGTGGACTGCGAGCGCACCGTCTTGGTCGTGGTCCCGGCGGCTGCAGGCTCGGCGGAGTCGGGCGTGGAGTGTCCAGCCGACGACGACGCCGCGGGAGCCCCGTACTGGGCGCCGACCTCGCGCAGGTAGGGATCCCCTGGGGCGGCATCCTGTTGTGCGGCCCCCTCGGCCGCAGACGTCCCGGCAGATCTCCCGGCAGACGTCCTGGCAGAACTCTCCGCGGAGTCATGGTCACCCTCGGCGGGGTGGTTCATGGTCCCGATCTCATCCGGGGGCGGGTACATCCCGATCATCGCGACGTAGCCGCCCAGCGGGATCGCCTTGACCCCGTATTCGGTCTCCCCCCGGCGCCGGGACCACAGTGTGGGGCCGAAGCCGACCATGTACTGGGTGACCCGGACCTTGAAGAGCTTGGCGGGCAGCAAGTGCCCGATCTCATGCAGCGCGATGGACAGCGCGATCCCCAGGGCGACGAGCGCGATGCCCGCGATCATCAGCACCGCGATCATGCGCGCACCTGGACCTTGGCCGCGCCGATGTGCTCCTCGGCGGCGGCGCGGGCCCAGCGCTCGGCGTCGAGCACCTCATCAAGGGTGGGCGTCGCGGAGCTGCCCACGGCCTGGTGGCGCTCCAACACCGCCTGCACCGTGGCGAGGATGCCGGGGAAGCTCAGGCCTCCGGCGTGGAACGCCTGCACCGCCTGTTCATTCGCCGCGTTGTAGACCGCCATATGCGTCGGGGACGCGGCGCAGGCCTGTTTCGCCAGGGCGACCGCGGGGAAGGCCTGCTCATCCAGGGGCTCGAAGTCCCACTGCATCGCCTGGGTCCAGTCGATGGGGGCATCGACCTGTTCCAGACGCTCGGGCCAGGAGAGTCCCAGCGCGATCGGGATCAGCATCCGCGGGTGCCCGGCCTGAGCGATGGTGGAGCCGTCGCGGAACTGGACCATGGAGTGGATCCACTGCTGCGGGTGCACCACGGTCTGGATGTCGGCCAGCTCGATCTCGAAGAGCAGATGCGCCTCGATCACCTCCAGCGCCTTGTTGACCATGGTGGCGGAGTTGGTGGTGACCACTCGTCCCATCGAGTAGTTGGGGTGTTTCAGCGCCTGGGCGGGGGTGACCTCGGCCAGCGCGGCCGGGTCCCAGCCGCGGAAGGGCCCGCCGGAGGCGGTGACCACCAGGCTGGAGACCTCCGAGGCCCCGCTGAGCCGGTCCTGGCCCTCGGCAGGGACCGCGCAGAGCCCGCGCTCGTGGCGTCCCGAGCTCAGCGCCTGGGCCAGCGCCGAGTGCTCGGAGTCCACCGGGATGATCTGACCTGGTCGCTGCACGGCCTGGGCCACCAGCGCCCCGCCGACCACCAGAGATTCCTTGTTCGCCAGCGCCAGGGTGGCCCCGGAGCGCAGCGCGGCAAGGGTGGGGCGCAGCCCGATGGAGCCGGTCATGGCGTTGAGCACGACGTCGGCCCCGGACTCGGCGGCGATCTGCAGCGCCGCCTGCTCCCCGGTGAGGATCTCGGGCTCACCGGCGGTGAGCGTCCCACGCTCGCTGGCGGCGCTCAGCGCGGCCCGCAGCCCAGCCGCCGCGCCGGCGTCAGCGATCCCGACAAGCCCGGCGCCGGTGGCGGCGACCTGCTCGGCCAGCAGTCCGGCGTTGGATCCGCCGGCCAGCGCCACGACCTCGAAACGGTCTGGGTGGGCGGCGATGACCTGCAGCGCCTGGGTCCCGATGGAACCGGTGGAACCGAGAATCGCCACGCGGCGCTTGGGAGAAGCCATAGTCCCCATTATGGCGCACCGAGCTCGCCCGTGATGGGTGTGCACAGTACGCTGGGAGCACAGCAGTTGCAGACCCATGCGGCCACAAGCCGATGAAGGAGCCTCACCGATGATCACACTGCGCGCAGTGGAGACCGAGGACCTGGAGCAGTTCTTCGTGTTCCAGCAGGATGCCGACGCCGCCCATATGGCAGCATTCGCCTCGACCAACCCCAAGGACCGCAGCGTCTTCGACCATCACTGGGGTCAGCTGCTGAACTCCGATGACACCATCGTGCGCACCATCGAGAGCGACGGCCAGCCCGTGGGCTCGATCGCCGCCTTCGAGGACGAGGCCAGCCGGGAGATCACCTTCTGGATCGAGAAGCGCTTCTGGGGCCAGGGCATCACCACCGAGGCCGTGCAGAAGTTCCTCACCGAGTTCCCGCAGCGCCCGGTCACCGCTCGGGTCGTGATCGACAACCTCGGCACGCTGAAGATCCTGGAATCCCTGGGCTTCACCGAGACCGGCGAGGAGTCCAGCTTCTCCAACGTGCGCGCCAAGGTGGTGCAGGAGAAGATCCTGCAGCTGGACTGACCCCCGCCGCGCGGCGCCCCACCCCGGGCACCCCCCCCCCGATTATCTCGACACATTCGTTGGCGCCGACCTGACCTGCGCATATCATGTGTCCTACGCCGCTGACGGTGGCGTCTTGAACCCACCAGGGGGTCACGCGCGTGAAAGCCAAAACCGCGGCGGTCGTGCTCGGCCGCGAACCGGAGCGCGCCAAGGTGCTGCGCGCGATCTACAGCACCCTCTCCGGCCGCAGCGCCGTCTGCCTGCTCGAAGGCACGATCGGCTCAGGCAAGTCAGCCCTGGCCGCTGAGGCCCGAGGCCGCGCGGAGACTGCGGGACTCAGGATTGTCTCGGTCACGGATCTCTCCGCGACCCTGGATCTGCCCGAAGCCCTGGAGCAGCACGGCTCCGGGCCGTACTGTGTGGTCGCCGATGACCTGCACCGGGCATCGGCGAAGACCAAGCAGGCCTTGGATCGGCTGGTGGAGCAGGGCTCCCGGGCGCCGGGCGCCGTTCCACCGGTGCTGCTGCTGGCCACAGCCTCCCCGACCACCGATCCCCTGGTGCGCCGGCTCGCCAAGTTCGCCGCGCACACCGGCACCCGGATCACGCTGCGCGGGATCCCGCAGCCTGAGCTGGCGAAGCTGCTGGGGCAGCACGGACATCACCCGAGCGAGCCGCTGCTCTCCGCCACGCATCGACGCGCCGCGGGAAACCCCGGGATCGCGCTGCGCCTGATGAGCGCGGGCCTGGATGTGGCCGCCGTCGAGGCCTCCACGATCCCGCAGTCCTATCTGGAACCGGAGATCACCGGTCTGGAACCATGCCTGCGCACCTTCCTGGAGGTCCTCGCGCTGGACTCCGGGGGCTCCCGAGCCGAGATCGCGGCCGAGGCGGCGATCCTCGCGCTGCGCGCGGCCCGCCTGGACCTGCTCACCCCGCCGGAGCCCGGTGACCTGGTCGAGGCGCTGAGCCCGATCCTCTCCGGAAACGGCCAGGAGGTGCACCTGGCGGACCAGGCCTGGCGAGAGGCGGCGGTGGCGCTGATCGAACCGGCGCACCGGCGGCAGCTGCACAAGCTCCTGGCGGAGCGCACCACCGGGCTGCCGCGCGCCCGGCACCTCTGCGCCGCCGCTGCCCAGATGGACCCCACGCTCGGTGATGCCCTGGAGGCGCAGGGGCTGCAGGCGCTGGACGCCGGTGACTACCCGGCCAGCGCCGAATACCTGGCTCTTGCCATGAGCGTCAGCCAGGGCGAAGAACGACGACGCCGGATGGTCTCGGCCAGCCTCACCGTGGGCATCGCCGAGAACCCCGGAGGCGTCGTGGAGCTCTTCGCCGAGATCGAGCTGCTCGAGGACCCGATCCTGATCTCTTTCTTCCAAGCCGGGCTGGCGTTCTTCACCGGCGAGCTCGCCCAGGCCCGCCGCCTGCTCCTGGGTGTGCTGCGCAGTCCCGGCGCGCCGGAAGACCTCGAAGACCTCACCCGCTGGCGGATGCTGATCCTGCTGTGCACCGTGGAGATCGCCTCCGCCGAGGAGCAGGCAGCGCAGGCCGCGGTCGCCGAGCTGCGAGGGCTCGACGTCGAACCGGTCTCCCCCATCGACCGGGTGCTCAGCCGACTGCTGGTGATGCATGAGGTCTACGCCCTGTGGAACACCGGAGCGATCGAGGAGACGATCACCCGGCTGGACGCCTTCCTGATCGAGGCCGCCGGCACCGCAGAACACACCGACGCGCTGTACTTCCGGGGCCGGGCGCACTACTACGCCGGGCACGTGACGGCCGCGCTGGATGACCTGGAGCGGGCCGAGGCTGGCCGGCACCACCGTGTGGTCCCGGCCGCGGCGCAGCGCGGGATGGCGGAGCAGGCCATGATCGATTTCCAGCTGGGACGCTGGACCGACGCGATCCTGCGCGCGGAGCGGGTGATCACGATGGCACGCACCAGTCAGGACTGGCGCGGCCTGGCCAGCTCGCATGCCGTGCTGGCCATGGTCGCCGTCGCCCACGCCGATGAGACCGCCGCCGCGGAGCACACGGATTGGCTGGCCCACCACGTGACCACCGCGAGCGCGCTGCCGCTGTACAACGTGATGATCGCGATGGCGTGGACTGCCCGGATGTCCGGGGATCATGAGCGCGCGCTGCAGGTGATCGCGGACTTCCGGCGCAGCCGGCTGAACAGCTGGTCCGATGCTGTGGGGCTCATCGGGTGGCGGGCACTCGAGCTCGATGCCCTCCTGGACTCCGAGAAGAACCTCTCGGCGGCGAAGCTGGCGGAGGCGGAGCGGCTTCTGGAGACCTTCTCGCAGAAGGTGGCGCTGCGCCCCGGGCTGCCGCTGCCCTTCGGCCACCCGGTGGCGGTGCGGGCGAAGCTGGCCGCTCGGCGGGGTGACCTGGTGCGCGCGGTGGCAGATTACCGAGCCGCGATCTGGCTCTCCACCGACTTCCCGCACACCCGGGCCCGGATGCACCACCTGCTCGGTGTGACCCACCGGGAACGCGGCGAGCATATCGAGGCCGACGAGCAGCTGGAAGCTGCGCGGGACATCTTCGCCCAGCTCGGCGCCTCCCCCGAACTGACCGCGGTGAAGGGCCGGCTTCTGGCGGTGGCCGGCCGCTATGCCTCGCTGACCCCGCGGGAGCGCGACATCGCTCACCTGATCTCGCAGGGCCGGACCAACCAGGAGATCTCCGAGGGCCTGTTCGTCTCGAAGAAGACCGTGGAGTACCACGTCTCGAACCTGCTGCCGAAGCTGGGGATGGAGTCCCGGCGTGAGCTCTGGACCGCCGCGGCGGTGGCCTCCCAGCGCACCAGCCCGCCGGCCCAGACACCGGGATTCTCCCCCGGCGTCCGGGCTTGAGCGGCAGCTTCCTGCCAGGCGGTGCATGAACCTTTGAGGTTCAGCTCTCCGGTGGGCCGCCCACCTGGTCAGCTCTGGGGCCTACTCAAGGTCCTGCTCGACGTCCTCGGCGCTCAGCGGCACCCAGGGGGAGCTGTCCGGGTCGACCTGTGCGGCGTCCGGGCTGTCCCCTTCGGTCCACCATTTCGCCTCATAGGGGGTTCCTTCGGAGAGCACCCGGTCACCCTTCTCGTAGGCCGACGAGCCCTTCCACTCCGGGTAGGTTCCCTTCTCCACGGTGAACACCGGCATCGGGGTCTCTCCCGGCATCACCGGACCGATCAGCTCCCACGGGGTGTCCCAGGCCTCCAGGACGGGGTTGTCCGGAAGCTCGCCGCGGGTCCACCACTTCGCCTCATAGACGTTGCGGTGCCAGACGATCTTGCTGCCTTCGAGGTAGGAGGCCTCTTCGTTCCAGATCGGGTAGGGGCTGGTCTCGGGATCATCCTCGGCCGGTGCCGCCGCGGCCGGATCCGGCTCGGTCGTCGCCGAGGCCGCCTCGGCGGCGTGTCCGGAGTAGCCCTGGCTGAGCAGCTCCGAGAAGCGCACATCTCCCTGATCGACTCCGCTGCAGGCATCCGAGACCCGCGAGGTGTCCGGGTAGTTCGACCCGCAGGTCACGTCGCGGTTCAGCGACCACATGGAGACCCGCCCGATGCCGTTCTCCACGGCGAACTCGTTGAACCGCCGCGCGTCCTCGAGCGTGAAGACCTCATCGACCACATCGTTCTGCCCGATCATCGGGGTCGCGCCGAGCTTGCCCCAGAGTGCGCCGCTGCTCAGCGGCAGGCCCGCCTGTTCGTAGATGATGCCCAGCTGGCGGTGGGTGGAGCGCATGGCCGCCGCGGAGGCATCGAACATCGAGCGCGCGTCCCGCGCCTGCCCGTAGTTCATCGTCATCAGGTTCACCCCGGCCAGGTCCGTCCCGGACTCGAGCATCGCGATCACCACCTCTCGACCCTCACTGGTGAGTCCGCTGGGGATCACCGGCAGCGTGAGCCAGACCGCGAGCGGCTTGCCCTCGGCGCTGAGCTCCTCCTGGAGCAGCGCCACGGCCTGGGCGCGGAGCTTGACGCTTGCCGGGTCCTGCAGCGCGGGTCCCTCGATGTCCAGGTCGATGGTGTCCAGGTCATAGCGCTCGATCACTTCCCGGTAGGCTCCGGCGAGCTCCTCGGGGGACTCGCACACCGTCGCCAGCTCCTGGTTCAGGGCCCCGCCGAAGGAGACCACGACCCCGGCGCCCTGTTCGCGCAGCCGCTGGATCCGGCGGTCCAGGTCGAGCTCTGCACCGGCTTCGTCCAGGCCGTAGTAGGTGCCCCAGCTGGGCGTGCAGGTGCCTTCCTCATCGGCCACGATGAAGGAGAGCACGACGTCGGAGACGTGGCCTTCGGAGTCGGCCGAGCCCTCTTCGAAGGCGTAGCTCGGGGTGGCGGTGACATCGACGTAGCCGGCGAACCATTCGGGCGCGGGTCCCTGGGTGGCGCGTGCCTCGTACATGCGTGCTCCTAGCACTCCGGCCACCACGGTGGCCAGGACGATGATGACGGCGAAGCTGACTCGCCAGGGGGAGAGTCGTGCGGTGGAGCTCATGCCTTGGCCTCCTGGGCGCTGCGTGGGTCATCTGCCGGCGGCGTCGCCACGGACAGCGGCTGGAAGGTGAGTTTGTGACTGGTCAAGGGGTGCAGCACCGCCGGGGAGGCCGCGACGGGGAAGCCGCGCGGTGCCAGCGCGATGCTGGCTGCCTCCTTGCCTGCCGCCGTCCTCCCGGCGGCTCCCGACTTGGCGGCTCCCTTCGGGGCGGTCCCCCTCGGAGCGGTCGCCTTCTGCGCGGTCGCCTGCTGAGTGGTGCCGCGCAGCGTCGGCCCAAGGCTTGCCCGTCCCCGGGAGGCCGGTGCCCGGTGTCCGGAGGCTGCGCCTTGCCGGGAACCCGAGCTGGCCCCGAGGGTGCCCTCATCCAGCACGGCGCGCCAGTCCAAGGTCTCCTCCTGGGGTTCGTTGGAGCCGGCCTTGCGACGGCCTCCCCGGGTGCGCTTGGAGGCCTTGGGCTGCTCCACGTAGAACCAGCCGCGGATCGCCAGGGCCACATCCACCAGCGCGTTGACGGCTCCGATGTAGGCGATGAACGCCCAGGCGCCCCAGAAGGCGTTGAAGGCGGCGAAGGCGGCGTTGCCCCAGTTCTGCTGGCCGATGTCGCGCCACAGGGTGAGCAGCGAGAACGCCACTATCAGCACCGGCGCCAGCGCGTAGAGCCAGGGAGCAGCGGTCCGGTCCTTGACCTTAGGGGTCCGGGCGAAGGGGATCTTCTCCCCGGTCAGCGCCTGCTGCAGCGACTTGATCACCCCGGCCAGGTTGACCGGGAGCAGGATCAGGTTGAACCCGTAGATCCGGAAGATGTCGGAGAACTTGTACCCGCACTCCCGCAGGTCCGCCCCCATGGTCAGGAAGTAGGGCACGGCCGCGAGCAGGATCAGCGGGCTGAGCAGTCGCGAGTCGTAGGGGTAGGCCAGCAGGAAGATCAGGCCCAGTGAGGCCCACGCGATCGAGGCCATGTAGTTCAGCCGCAGCAGCACCTCGGTCAGCCGGATCTGCTCCCCGCGACGACGCCGAGCGCGCAGCTCCCGCGCCAGCTTCGGCAGGATCAGCAGGCCCCCGTTGGCCCATCGGCGCCGCTGGACCACCAGCGAGCCGAAGTCGGGCGGGGTGGCGCTGTAGGAGAGCCGCTCGGGGTAGTTCATCAGCGTCCAGCCGTGGGTGCCGAGGTCGATGCTGGACTCGGTGTCCTCGATGACGGTGCGGTCCTGAACGAAGCGCTTGACCAGCACCCCGTTCTCCCAGCTGGTCTCCGCGATGTCCTGCAGAGCGGCGGTCCGGATCACTGCGTTCGCGCCCACCCAGAAGGTGGCTCCGGCGTGGCTCATCCCCTGGTGCAGCAGGTGCTGGATATCGGTGGTCGCCCCGGCCAGGCGCTCGATCCGGCTGCCGGCTCCGCGGAAGGAGGAGTACGGGGTCTGCGTGACGGCGATGCGTTCGTTCCCGGGCTGCTCGAGCAGGTGCACCAGTCGCAGGCAGTACTCCGGGAGCAGCAGCGAATCCGCGTCCAGGGTGAGCACGAACTCGGCGTCCGGCACGCTGAGGTCGGGGGTCTCTCCGGGCTGGACGGGTCGCAGCGCGGTGCCGGCGAAGCTCAGCTCCGCCCTGTACTCGCCACCGAGCAGCCCGAGGTAGGCGTTGAGGTTCATCGCCTTGTTCGCCTCGTGGGAGAGGTTCGTGTAGGACTTGCGCTCGAAGCTGGAGAGCTTCGCGGTGAAGATCCAGGCCAGCCGGCGGTGCAGCTGCAGCATCCGCTCCGGGGCGGGGAGCTCCTGGGACTTCGCCGCCATGACCAGCGCGTCTGCGGTGGCCTCCAGCTCGGTGGCGAGGCTGCCCAAGACCTGGTCGCAGAAGAAGTCGTCCACGTGATCCGCCCGGGATTCCTGGCTGGCCATCTGACGCAGCCAGCTTCCGCCCCAGGAGTAATGCCCGGCCAGGGTCAGCACCTGCAGCGAATTCACGTGCTGACCCTGGGCCAGACCCATCTCATAGACGACCTGGGCGTCGGACATCCGGGTCCCAGGCTTCTTCAGAGCGGCTTCGATCTCCGCAGAGAGGCTTCTGGTCTGCTCCAGCGCGGGGCTCTGCGAGTCCGGGGCGTCGTCGATGAGCAGCACCACGTGGATCTCGGGGTACTCCTGCAGCGCCGCCGACCACAGGGTCTGGCGCACCACGCCCGGCTCCTCGGCGTAGGAGGGCACCAGGACGACCATCGGGGCATCGTTCTCGGACCGCTGGGAGACGGCGCTGTGCCCGCTGAAGTGCGCGTCCAGCTCGGCCCGCGAGGTTCTGCGGTGTGCGCGGAAGCGCAGCAGCGCACCGTGCCGAGCCACCAGGTACATCAGGGCGGAGAAGGTCAACATCGTGACCACCAGCAGGTAGCCCACGGTCTCCATGGTGAAGCGGAAGTTCTGCGAGCCGTACTCCAGGAACTGCCAGAGCACCGTGCTGACCACGTAGCCGATCCAGGCCAGGCCGGTGGTCAGGATCGCCAGCCGGCTCAGCACGATCCGGCGCAGGCTGGGCCGGGGGTGGACCACCGGCAGCGGCTCGGTGCGACGTTCGGCCCCGAGCTGGCGTCGTCGTCGGGGGCTCTTCGCGGCCTCGGCGGAGCTCGAAGCGGCGGCCGAGGCGGCGGCGGCTTCGCGGCGGGAGGAGCGAGAGCTGGAGGTCGACCGGGCCGAGCTGGGGGGAACAGACATGGGGAGACATCCTCAGGCTCAGGCAGGGGGACCTGCGAAGAGGGTGGGTCCGCCGGTGAACGGTCCGGCGGACCCTGGTGCGATATAGAGACTATTGTCTATACCCGGTGCTCGACCCTGGGGTCCCACCCTAGGGTTTCACCGACTGGCGGACCGATGTCCGAATTAGTTGCCCCAGGAAAACTCCTGCTCGGTGTATTCTCGGCCCCATGACTGTGAGCCAGACAACACCGCCGGCAACCGAGGAATTCCCCCAGAGCACGGGCACCACCCGACCCAGCGGGCTGCGCTGGGGCATCCTGGCCACCGGATTCATCGCCGGGCAGTTCACCGCAGACGCCCTGCTCGCCGGGCTCAACGTGCGCGCCGTGGGCTCGCGCTCGCTGGAGTCCGCGCAGCGCTTCGCCACCACCTACGGGATCCCCCGCGCCCACGAGAGCTATCAGGCGCTGGTGGCGGACCCCGAGGTGGACATCGTCTACGTGGCCACTCCGCACCCGATGCACCGCGAGACCGCCGGGATGGCCCTGGAGGCGGGCAAACACGTGCTCGTGGAGAAGCCGTTCACGCTCAACCGGGCCGAGGCCGTGGAGCTGCGCGAGATCGCCGCGCGCCGGGGGCTGCTGGTCATGGAGGCAATGTGGACCCGATACCTGCCGCATATGCGCCGGATCCACGAGATCATCGATGCCGGGGGCATCGGGGAGGTCCGCACCGTGTTCGCGGACCACACCCAGTCGCTGCCCACGGACCCGGAGCACCGGATCAACGCCCTGGAGCTCGGCGGGGGCGCCCTCCTGGACCTGGGCGTCTACCCGGTCTCCTTCGCCTGGGACATCCTCGGTGAGCCGATCAGCATCCAGGCGGCCGCACACTTCGGCGCCACCGGCGCGGACACCGAGGTCGCCACCGTGATGACTCACCTCTCCGGGGCACTCTCGACGACGACGACCTCCTCGCGCGCGAAGGGTCCCAACACCGCCCATATCGTGGGCTCCGAGGGCCGGATCGACATCGATGGTGTCTGGTACACCTCTGCCGACTTCAGCCACCGCGCCGCCGACGGCACACTCGTGGAGCGCTACGAGTCCCCCCGGCAGGGCGTGGGCATGCAGCATCAGGCGCTCGCCGCCGAGGACTATGTGACCCGCGGCGCGCTCACCGGAGAGCGGCTCAGCGTAGACGACTCGGTGCGGATCATGGGCACTCTGGACGAGATCCGGTCGCAGATCGGTCTGCGCTACCCCGGCGAGCCCCGGCTGCGCTGAGTCTCGTCTTGCCCGGGGCCCGGGCGGGGCCTCGTCCTGTGGGGGCCCGGGCCGGGTCTCGTCCTGTCGGGGCCCGGACCGGGCCTCGTCTGGCGCTGCGCCTCAGCTGCGCTGGGCGGTGACCTCCGGGGTGTGCAGCCGCTGCATGACCGCCTCGGTGTGGCCCGGCGGCTGCCCGGGTCCGAACCGGCTGACCAGCACGGTCACCAGGAAGGCCAGCGGGACGCACCACAGCGCCGGTGAGACCAGCAGCTGCAGCGGCCCGTCCTGGACCGGACCCTCCCCCAGCGCAAGTCCCAGCACCTGGGCGAGGAGCGCGCTGAGCGCACCGACCAGCATGCCCCAGAACGCGCCCTGGGCGGTGAGCCCGCGCCACCACACCCCGAGCAGCATCACCGGAGCCAGCGCCGAGGCGGTGAACGTGAAGACCATCGCCACCGCGCCGGCCAGGGCAAGCTCGGAGGTCGCAGAGCCCACCACCAGCGGCACGGCGATCGCCAGCAGCGCACCGAGCCGGAACCCGCGCACCGTGCCGGAGAAGAACTCCTGGGAGAGCACCCCGGAGACCGAGACCACCAGACCCGAGGTCGTGGAGAGGAACGCGGCGAAGGCTCCCCCGGCGATCAGCGCGGTGAGCATATCGCTGGCGAGACCGTCGAAGACCGCCGAGGGCAGCCTCAGGATGGCGGTGTCGTGGCTGAGTCCCCCGGTCCCGGCGAGCTCACCGGCCGCCGTCGCCGTGCCCCAGACCATCCGGGCGATCACGCCGAGCACCACCGGCAGCAGGTAGAACAGTGCGAGCAGGCCCAGCAGGAAGGTGGTGGTGCGGCGGGCGGCGCCGCCGTCGGGGTTGGTGTAGAAGCGGACCAGCACGTGGGGCAGCCCAAGGGTTCCCATCATCAGTGCCACCAGCACCGAGAGGCTGCGTGAGAGCTCACCCCAGGCATCGCTGGGCGCCCCGGCTGCCGCCAGCCCCGCCGACCAGGCGCCATGGAACTCTGGCAGCTCCAGCCGGTCCCAGATCCCGACCTGGAGCAGGATGAAGATCGTGGGCACCAGCAGAGCAGTGAGCTTGACCCAGTACTGCACCGCCTGGGCGAGGGTCACCGAGCGCATCCCGCCGGTGAGCACCACGAAGAGCACCACCAGGGCGACCAGCAGCGGCCCCACCCAGCCGGGTGCCCCGCCGGTGGCGGAGAGCGCGATGGAGGCCCCGTGCAGCTGCGGCACGATGTAGAGCCAGCCCGCGGCGACCACCACGATCACCGTCATGCGGCGCATCAGCGCGGAGCGGAAGCGCAGCACCACGAAGTCCGGGATCGTGTAGGCCCCGGATCTGCGCAGCGGCGCGGCCATGAAGAGCAGCACGACGAGGAACCCTGCGGTGTAGCCCACCGGGAACCACAGTCCGTAGGTCCCGTGCGCCAGGATCAGGCCTCCCACCCCGAGGAAGCTGGCTGCGGAGAGGAACTCCCCGGCGATCGCCGAGGCGTTCATCCAGGGCGGGACCCGGCGTGAGGCCACGAAGAAGTCTCCGGTGCTGCGGGAGAATCCCGGCCCGCCCAGCAGAAGGGTCACCGCGCACACCAGGGCGACGGCGCCCAGCACGGTGATCTGCTCCCCGGTCACCGGCCAGCCTGTTTCACCTGGAGTCCGAGCGTCTCGGCCCACAGTCGTTCGTTGGCCTCGGCGCGCCGGCGATACCAGTAGGCCAGGCCCAGCAGGACCGGGAAGAATCCGACTCCAGGGACTGCCCAGGCCAGCGGGACGCCCCAGACCGTGAGCTCCCCGACGCCGGTGCTCACCAGCAGCAGCGCGATCAGCACGACGGTGCAGAAGAATCCGACGCCGAGGGTCAGCGCGAGCCGAAGCTGCGCCCGGATCAGGCAGCGCACCGCGTGGGAGCGCTGATCCGAGTCCTGTCCTGCGCTGCGCGCGTGATCGGCGGCCTGCTCCCGGGTCAGCAGGGCTTCCCGGACCGTGGGCACCGACTGCGGACCGTGGACTGGAACCCGCCCGACGGCGGAGCCGGGGGTGCGGGGCTGGGGTGGCTGGGGTGGCGCGGGTGTCTGGGGTGTCTGGGGTGGCTCGGTTGGCTGGGGCATCAGCGACCGGCTTCCAGGCGTTCGCGCACCTGCGGCATCAGGCGTCGACTGACCTCCAGCTCAGCGCCGGGGACTTCGATGATCATGTGCCCCTGTCTGCGGGTCACCTTCTGCACGTGCGCCACGTTGACCAGGGAGGATCGGTGGGTGCGCAGGAACCCGTGCTCCTGCCACGCTTCGGCCAGCTCGGCCAGCGGCGTCCGCAGCAGATAGGCCCCGGCATGGGTGTGCAGCCGCGCATAGTCCCCGTGCGCCTGCACCCAGCGGATGTCCTGCAGCGCGATCAGCACCGTGGAGTCACCCTGGAGCACCGAGACCCGGGGGGATTCCTGCCGCTCCTGCTCGGCGGCCTCGCGCGCCGCCGTCGCACGCCGCAGCGCCTCGGCCAGGCGCTGCGCGCGCACCGGTTTGAGCAGGTAGTCCCGGGCCTCCAGCTCGAAGGCCTCCACCGCGGGATGGGCGTCTGCGGTCACGAAGATCACCTGCGGCCCAGGCCCGGCCTGCACTGCAGCTGATGGCTGATCCCGCAGCCTCCGGGCCAGGCCGAGTCCGCTCATCCCGGGCATATGGATGTCCAGCAGCACCACATCGATGCGTCGTCGCTGAAGCTCCTGTTCGGCGCTGCGCGCATCGGTGGCGGTGAAGACCTCCCCGGCCTGCGGCTCGGCGGCAAGCAGCCACGTCATCTGCGAGACCGCGAGCGGCTCGTCGTCCACCACCAGGATGCTCAGACCCGGGGGACGCATAGCGGCATCTGTCATGACGCTCCCAGATCCTTGCCTGGCTGCCGGGCCGGCGGGGACTGTGTCACCGGCTGACGCTGGACGTTCGGCGACTCGGTCCGCACCGGGTCGGAGTGCACCGGGTCGGGCTGGAACTTCGGGACCCGCATAGAGACCCTCATCCCGGCTCCGGGGGCGGTCTCCACCACGAGCCCGGCAGCGGCGCCGTAGGCCTGACGCAGTCGAAGATCCACATTGCGCACCCCGATGTGCGCATTGCCGGCCGCGCCGTGGAGCACCTGGCGGATCGCCTCCGGGTCCGCACCAGGACCGTCATCCTCCACGCTGATCTCCGCATGGGTGGCGGTGTCCGCGGCGCGCAGCCAGACCGTCCCGGAGCCGGTGTCAGAGTCGACTCCGTGCCGCACCGCGTTCTCCACCAGGGGCTGCACGGCGAGGAAGGGGATCTGGACTCCGAGCACCTCCGGAGCGATCTGCAGCTTCACCTGGATCCGCTCCCCGAAGCGGGCCTTCTCCAGGAGCACATAGCTCTCCACGGCGGTGAGCTCCTCGCGCAGTGTCGTGTACTCCCCCTCGGCACGCAGGCTGTACCGGGTGAAATCGGCGAAGTCGAGCACCAGCTCGCGGGCCCGGACCGGGTCGGTGGGGATGCTCGCGGCGATGGCGTTGAGGCTGTTGTAGATGAAATGCGGGGAGATCTGCGCGCGCAGCGACCGCAGCTCCGCCTCCACCAGCTGACGGCGCAGCGACTCTTCGGCCTCGCTGAGCTGTTCCCGGATCTCTGGAGAGATCACCGCCTGGCGCGCGGAGGCGGGGCCGGCGTCGTCGTCGTGGGTGCGGTAGAGCAGGACGGCAGCCAGCACCACCCCAGCCAACAGGGCCAGGGCAAGCACCAGGGGGCCGAGCTCTGCCAGGAAGTTCATCGCCCTCATCCTATGAGCCCGCGCGCGGATCTGTTGCACAGCTCACGGCCGGTCCACCTCACCCGAGGACGACCACTCATCGCTTATCCGGTGCCGCTCATCGCACAGACCGGCCACGAGCGCGACAGTGACCCGGATCACACTGCACTCTGGAGGTACACCACCATGACCGAGGCCCGCTGCGGCGTGCCGACGCAATCCGAAGGAGTCGTCATGACACAGGTCGATGCCCCCAATGCGGGGCCTGTTGACTACCAGGAGGTGCAGGCGCGCGAAGACTTCCAGGAGCTTCGCAGGACGCATCGGAGCTTCGTCTTCCCGATGACCGCGTTTTTCCTGATCTGGTACATCGCATTCGTGCTGGTCGCCGCGTTCTTCCCCGACGTGATGGCGATCCCGGTCTGGGGGAACATCAACCTCGGCCTGGTGCTCGGACTCGCGCAGTTCCTCACCACGTTCGTGATCACCGGTCTCTACGTCTGGTTCAGCAACTCGAAGATGGACCCCAAATCCTCGGCGCTGCGCACCGAGCTCGAAGCCCGGGGCGCGGGCCTTCCTGAGGAGGACAAGCACTGATGAACTCCCTGATCAACGCAACCAGCTCCGAGGCGGCCGGGCTGCCGCTGGCCACCGCGGCCGCCGAGGCCGGCTCCGACGTGGGCAGTCCCCTGGCGAACATCGCGATCTTCCTGGTCTTCGTCGGCGTCACGCTGTTCTTCGTGATCCGCGCATCGAAGAACACCAGCACCGCCGCCGACTACTACGCCGGCGGACGCTCCTTCTCAGGCACCCAGAACGGCACGGCGATCGCCGGGGACTACCTCTCCGCGGCCTCCTTCCTCGGCATCGTGGGCGCCATCGCGATCTACGGATACGACGGCTTCCTCTACTCCATAGGCTTCCTCGTGGCCTGGCTGATCGCCCTGCTGCTGGTCGCCGAGCTGATGCGCAACACCGGCAAGTTCACGATGGCCGACGTGCTCAGCTTCCGTCTGCGCCAGCAGCCGGTCCGGATCGCTGCGGCGATCTCCACCCTGGCGGTCTGCCTCTTCTACCTGCTGGCCCAGATGGCCGGCGCCGGCGCGCTGGTCTCGCTGCTGCTGGGCATCGACAGCGGGGTCGGCCAGTCACTGATCATCGCCGTGGTCGGCGCGCTGATGATCTTCTACGTCTTCATCGGCGGCATGAAGGGCACCACCTGGGTGCAGATCATCAAGGCCACCCTGCTGATCGCGGGCTCCGCGGTGATGACCATCTGGGTCCTGGCCCTCTACGGCTTCAACTTCTCCGAGCTGCTCGGCGGCGCGGTGGAGAACACCGGCGAGGCTGCTCTGCTCGAACCGGGCCTGCAGTACGGCGCCGACCTGTTCACCAAGCTGGACTTCATGTCCCTGGGCATCGCCCTGGTGCTGGGCACCGCCGCCCTGCCGCACGTGCTGATCCGCTTCTACACGGTGCCCACCGCCAAGGACGCACGCAAGTCTGTGGTGGTCGCCATCGCCCTGATCGGCGCGTTCTACCTGTTCACCCTGGTGCTGGGCTACGGCGCAGCAGCCCTGCTGGACACCGAGACGATCCTGGCGGCCCCGGGCGGTCAGAACTCAGCGGCACCGCTGCTGGCCTACGAACTCGGCGGAACCCTCCTGCTGGGCTTCATCGCCGCCGTCGCCTTCGCCACCATCCTCGCGGTGGTCGCCGGGCTGACCATCACGGCCTCGGCCTCCTTCGCCCACGACGTCTACGCCCAGGTCATCAAGAAGGGCAAGATCGACTCCGCCGGTGAGGTCAAGGCCGCGAAGATGACCGTGATCGTGGTCGGGATCCTCGCGATCCTCGGCGGGATCGGGGCACAGGGTCAGAACGTGGCGTTCCTGGTGGCGCTGGCCTTCGCGGTGGCCGCCTCGGCGAACCTGCCGACCATCCTGTACTCGCTGTTCTGGAAGCGCTTCACCACCCGTGGCGCGCTGTGGTCGATGTATGGCGGGCTGGGATCGGCGCTGCTGCTCATCGCGTTCTCCCCCGTGGTCTGGGGCCGGGACACCTCCTTCTTCCCCGAGGTGGATCTGGCGCTGTACCCGCTGACCAACCCCGGGCTGGTCTCGATCCCGCTGGCCTTCCTGCTGGGCTGGATCGGCTCGATGACCTCGAAGGTGGCGGAGGACCCGGCCAAGCAGGCCGAGATGGAGATCCGGTCCCTGACCGGCGTGGGAGCAGAGAAGGCCGTGGAACACTGACCTGATCCTCCCTCCTCCCCCTTTCGTTGAGGGGCGGATTCTACGAGTAGTTGAGGCCGAGATCGGCGCCAGATACTCGCAGAATCCGCCCCTCAGCGGTGTGTGGTGAGGCTGTCCGGGCGCCAACCCCGCTGCACCAGCGCGCGCTGGATGCGCTGGATCGCGAGGCGGAACTCCGGGATGGCCAGGTCGGGCTCGAATGAGGGACATCCACTGGGACCCCGAATCACCGGGTTCACCAGCGGCTCGGGCAGGGCGGCGAGGTGCATGAAGTACCGCAACCGGGACTCCTGCGGGGAGTCGACGCCGACCCGGACCAGGGCCACAGCCTCACGGACGTGCCGAATGCCCTTGGTGCGACCACGCACCCGCACAGCCTCACGCAGCTCGTCGATGCTCGCCAGCGGCCCACCGGTCTCGCCGAATTCGCGGCGTGGAGGACGCACCGCCTGATCTCCCAGGAGCACCGCACGTTCGACGGCGCGGCCCGCCGCTGCGCCCGCGGCTGCGCGCAGCGAGAGGTCCAACCAGGTCCAGGCCGGGCTGGTGACCCGGATTCCGTGAAGGTCGACGACGAACCGATCCGGGACCGTGATCCGGTGCCCCACCACCAGTTCGGGCCGCTGCACCGGCGGCCCGCCTGCCGGACTGCTCAGGTGGAACGGCGGGGCGACCTCCCCGGGAACCAGTCCCCAGAACCGGGCTGCCGTCTCGAAGCTGACCACCCGTGGGGTGGCCTCGGTGAGCCCCTGCAGCAGTGCGCTGATCGGATCAGACTCCGGCTCCTGCGGCAGCCCCGTGCCGGAATACACGCCGTGCGCCAGTCGGCGCAGGAGATCGTTCGCCCGGGAATGCTCGAGATCGCGCCGCGTCATGCCCTCGGCATGGAGCCGCGCCCGTCGTCGTCCCTCTGAGGGCACGAACATGGCGGGTCGCCGACGGCCGTCCTGGGATCTGCTCGGTGACTCCACGGGAGTCAGTGCACACCGGTTCGCCGCCTCGCCGGGGGGCCCAGGGCTTGGCTGTGGAGAGTCCCGGCGGGACCCGAGGCTGGGGATGAAGCGGCGAAACCGTGCCCACACACGTTGAGGGGCGGAATCTGCGAGCATCTAGGGCCAAAAACCCGATGAGATACCCGCAGATTCCGCCCCTCAACGAGAAGGGGAAGGGGAAGGCTGGGTCAGCCGACGGAGGCCATGATCTCGGTCATCTTGTCCAGGAATGCGTCCACCTGGGCCTCGTCGTAGCCGTTGTGGCCGTGGGCCCCGGAGAAGGTCATGGTGCGGACCTCGTCCACGCTCATCGGGTTCTCCCCGTCGAGGTACTGCTCGAGCTGGCGGCAGAGTTCGTCGACCTGTTCCTTGCGGTAGCCGTTGGAGGAGGAGTGCGCCGGTTCTCGGAAGCGTTTGCCGTCCGGGCGGGAGAGCCGTCCGCGCAGCGGCTCGGCGCGTTCGGCGAGCATCTCATACCAGGCGTCCTCGCCATGGGCATCGATGTACTTGTCCCGCTCGGCGCCGGCGAACGCGTCCTCGAGCCGGTCCAGCGCGCCGTCGACCTCTGCGGGGTCATAGCCGCCGCCGGTCATCGAGAAGCTCACGTCACGGATCTCGGCCAGCGCCATGCCCTCGCCGGAGTCATAGGCCACGCGGGCGCGTGCCATGAATTCATCCACCTCGTCGCGGTGATAACCCTGCTCGCCCTCGTTGAGGAGCGTGAAAAGTGCCGTCTCGTTCTGCGCCATGCTCATAAGCCTAGTGGAACACCACCGGTATCCCCGCTGAACGCCACGACCACGAAGAACGCGGTGGGCATTGCGAAGACCAGCGAGTCCAGGCGATCCATCACTCCGCCGTGACCTGGAAGCAGCCGCGACATGTCCTTGATGCCGAGTTCGCGTTTGACCATCGACTCGGAGAAGTCCCCGGCGGTGGAGGCGACCACCACGGCCACCGCGAGCACCGCCCCGACGTAGAGCGGCTCATCGAAGATCAGCCAGGAGGCCAGCACCCCGACGCCGGAGGCCCCGAGCAGCGAGCCCGCGAAGCCCTCCCAGGACTTCTTCGGGCTGATCTTCGGCGCCATCGGGTGCTTCCCGAAGAAGACCCCGAAGATGTAGCCGAAGGTGTCGTTGGAGACCACCAGCAGCACGACGACGACGAGCCGCCAGTCACCCTGGTCAAGGTTGAGCAGCAGCACCGCGAAGGACATCATGAACGGCACCCAGCTGGCCACGAACACCGAGGCCAGGATGGAACGACCGGGGTCGCGCACCTTCCAGAGCGCCGCGGCGACGATGATCGCCAGCCCGGTGGCCATCAGCGCCAGCGTCAGCGCCTCCACCCCGCCGAAGTAGGCGGCGGTGGGCATCGCCACGGCGCCGAGGAACAGCGGAATCTTCGGCAGCCGCAGATGGTGTCCGTTGGGTGCCACCCTGGTCTCGAGGGCGCGGGCCACCTCCCAGACCCCCATGGAGAGCAGGATGGTCCAGACGAAGATCAGCAGCAGCTCGAAGAAGAAGATCCCCAGGAGTGCCGGGACCAGCAGGACGACACCGGTGATGATGGCTGCGGGCAGGTCCCTCCCAGCTTTGCCTGACATCAGACCTCGAGCAGCTCAGCTTCCTTGCGCTTGCTCATCTCATCGATCTTCTCCACATAGGACTTGGTGAGGCTTTCGAGCTCCTTGGTGCCGCGCTCGCCATCGTCCTTGCCGACCTCGCCGTCCTTGATGGCCTTCTCGATGATCTCCTTGGACTTGCGCCGGGTGTTGCGCACCGAGACCTTGTGGTCCTCGCCCTTGGACTTGATCAGCTTGACGTACTCCTTGCGGCGCTCCTCGGTGAGGTCCGGGATCGTGATCCGGATCTGCTTGCCGTCGTTGGAGGGGTTGGCCCCGATCTCAGAGTCAGACAGCGCCCGCTCGATGTCGCGCATCGCTGAGATGTCATAGGGGGTGATCAGGATGGTCTTGGCGTCCGGGGTGGAGAAGGCTGCCAGCTGCTGCAGCGGGGTGGCGGCGCCGTAGTAGTCCACCAGCACCCGGGAGTACAGCGCCGGGTTGGCGCGGCCGGTGCGCACGGTGCTGAAGTCGACCGAGGTGGCCTCGATGGCTCGCTCGAACTGCTCCTTGGCATCTGCCAGGGTCTCATCAATCACGGGGGTCTCCTTATGGGATGACGTTGTGGGAAGACGTTGCGGACTCAATAGAGGTCCAGTCTAGTCCGGGCCACCAGGTCAGGGGGTGACCAGCGTGCCGATCTCCTCGCCGAGCAGGGCGCGGGTGACGTTGCCCTCGCCCTCCATGCCGAAGACCCGCATGTTCAGGTCGTTGTCATTGCACATGGTCATCGCGGTCTGGTCCATCACGCGGATGTTCTTGCGCAGCGCGTCGGTGTAGGTGAGGTGATCCAGCTTCTGCGCGTCGGGGGTGGTCTTCGGGTCCGCCGTGTAGATCCCGTCCACACCGGACTTGGCCATCAGCACCATGTCTGAACGGGTCTCCAGCGCGCGCTGGGCACAGACGGTGTCGGTGGAGAAGTAGGGCATGCCTGCGCCGGCGCCGAAGACGACGACCCGGTCCTTCTCCATGTGGCGCACGGCGCGCAGCGGGATGTAGGACTCAGCGACCTGACCCATGGTGATGGCGGTCTGCACGCGGGTGGGCTGCCCGGCCTGCTCCAGGAAGTCCTGCAGCGCCAGGGCGTTCATCACGGTGCCCAGCATGCCGATGTAGTCGGCGCGGGCCCGGTCCATGCCGGCGCGGGAGAGCTCGGCGCCGCGGAAGAAGTTGCCGCCGCCGACGACGACGGAGACTTCCACCTGACCCTTGACGGCGGCGATCTGCTCAGCGATCCCGCGCACCGTGGCCGGATCCACTCCCACTGCACCTCCGCCGAAGACCTCTCCGGAGAGCTTCAGGAGCACACGGCGGCGGTGGGTCGGGGTCTCTGTGGTCATGGGTGTCCTCCAGGGGTTCGTGGGGCGGGGTGAGGTGGTCGCGTTGAGCCGCTCACGGGCGGCCGCTGCGACCGAAGCAGGCCGCGGTGGGCACAGAAAAGGGGGTGACCACCTCGTGTGAAGTGGCCACCCCCTTGACGTCTGAACTGTTGAGCTGCGACCAGTCTAATGGTCAGCGGCTCTGCAGTTCAGCTGCCGCGAGTCTCAGCGGCATCAAGCATCAGGCTCCGACGCGGAAGCGAGCCAGACCCTTCGCGGACGTGCCGGCGGACTCGAGGACCTGGGTGACGGTCTTCTTCGGGTCCTTGGCGAACGGCTGGTCGACCAGCACGTTGTCCTTGAAGTACGCGTTGGTGCGTCCCTCGATGATCTTGGTCATCGCCTGCTCGGGCTTGTTCTCGGCCCGTGCGGTCTCCTCGGCGATGCGGCGCTCATCGGCCACGGTCTCCGCGGGGACCTCGTCGCGGGTCAGGAACTGCGGGGACAGCGCGGCGGCGTGCACCGCGATGTCGTGGGCAGCTTCCTTGGCCTGGTCCGAGTCGGCGTCGACGGCGAAGAGCACGCCGACCTGAGCCGGAAGGTCCTTGGAGGTCTTGTGCAGGTAGGCGTCCACGAAGGAGCCCTCGACCGTGGCAAGACGACGCACGACGACCTTCTCGCCGAGGATCGCGCCCTCTTCGGTGACGAAGTCGACGAGCTTCTTGCCCTCGACGTCGGCCTCCAGGAGCGCCTCCACGGTGTCCACGTCGTGGGCGACGGCGGTCTCGAGGACCTTGTCGGCCAGCGCGACGAACTTCGCGGACTTGGCCACGAAGTCGGTCTCGGCGTTGATCTCGATCAGGAAGCCCTTGGTGCGGTTGACGACCTTGGCGGTGACCAGGCCCTCCACGGCGGAGCGGCCTTCGCGCTTGGCAGCACCCTTGAGTCCGCGGATCCGGATGGCCTCGAGGGCCTTCTCGGTATCGCCGTCGGTCTCATCCAGAGCCTTCTTCACGTCCATCATGCCGGCGCCGGTGCGCTCACGCAGGGCCTTGATGTCTGCAGCGGTGTAGTTCGCCATAGAAAAGCAGTTCCTCTCTTTACTTGGCTTCTTCAGCCGAAGCGTCGGTGGACTCGGTGGACTCAGCGGCGGGAGCCTCGGTGGACTGCTCAGCCTTGGCGGGCTCTGCAGCCTGCTCCGACTTCTCAGCCTCGGCGGACTTCTCGGTGGCGTGCTGCTCGAGCAGCTCGCGCTCCCACTCGGCCATCGGCTCGGCAGCCGCGCCGGAGCCGCCGCCGCGCTTGTTCTCGCGAGCCATGAGGCCATCGGCCACGGCGTCGGCGATCACGCGGGTCAGCAGGTCCACGGACCGGATGGCGTCGTCGTTGCCCGGGATCGGGTACTGGACGTCATCGGGGTCGCAGTTGGTGTCGAGGATGGCGATCACGGGGATGCCCAGCTTCTTGGCCTCATCGACCGCCAGGTGCTCCTTGTTGGTGTCGACGATCCAGACCGCAGAGGGGGTCTTGGTCAGGTTGCGGATACCACCGAGGTTCGACTGCAGCTTGGTGAGCTCGCGGCGCATCAGCAGCAGTTCCTTCTTGGTGTGACCGGAGCCTGCGACGTCGTCGAAGTCGATCTCCTCGAGCTCCTTCATGCGCTGCACGCGCTTGGAGACCGTCTGGAAGTTGGTCAGCATGCCGCCGAGCCAACGATGGTTGACGTAGGGCTGGCCGACGCGGGTGGCCTGCTCGGCGATGGCTTCCTGGCCCTGCTTCTTGGTGCCGACGAAGAGGACGGAGCCGCCGTGGGCGACGGTCTGCTTGACGAACTCGTAGGCAGTGTCGATGTAGGTCAGGGACTGCTGGAGGTCAACGATGTAGATGCCGTTGCGCTCGGTGAAGATGAAGCGCTTCATCTTCGGGTTCCAGCGGCGAGTCTGGTGACCGAAGTGGACACCGGAGTCGAGCAGCTGGCGCATGGTGACGACAGGCATGGTATTTCCTTTCGATGCCGGGCTTAGAACATGCAGGACATGCCTGATGCAGCTCCGGCTGGGATTCTCGGTTGGACAATGGCCCGGTTCTCTCGGGCTCCTGGCAGAAGAGGGAGAGGCCTCGCGTTCTCGCCGCATGGCTGTTCCAAGGTCAGGGACAGCGATGTGGACCGATGAGAAACGCCCCGATCACTCGGGCAGCTCCTGCGCGTAGTCAGCTGATCCAGGCACGCCGAGACGCGCCAGTGTCAACTGCTGGGGTTCAGCTTAGCCGCTCGACGGCGTTTTCCCCAACCGTCGCAGGGATCCGCCGGGGGCCCTCACGCTGCACACTTCAGCGCGTTCGCGGGGATCGGGGTTCGCCGGTGGTCGAGGCTGGATGCATGGACGCGAGCGGGTGCAGATTCGGACGGCTCAGGGCAGCAACGCTGGGTCTCACGCTGCTGCTTGTTCTGGGGGTGTTGACTCCCGCCTCAGCCGGATCGCTGCTGCTGGGAATCGACCCTACGGAGCTCGACGCGCCATCAGCGACACGGGCGCTTTGGGTCCCTCCGGTGTCCGCAGGTGAGCTGCGGCCTTTCACCAGACCGCCCTCCCCCTGGGGTGCAGGTCACCGAGGAGCAGATTTGGGTCCGCTGGAGACCTCGGTGAGCATCCGCGCACCTGCCGAGGGTGAGGTCAGCTTCGTCGGCGTCGTCGTGGACCGGCCCGTGCTCTCCATCCGCCACGGCGACGGCTACCTCAGCTCCTTCGAACCTGTGGAGAGCAGCCTTCAGGTCGGCGATCGGGTCAGCACCGGGGATCCGGTGGCAACGCTGGCGGTCAGTCCGAGCCATTGCGCCACACCCTGCCTGCATTGGGGTGTGCGGCTCTACGGGGAGTACATCAACCCACTGCTGCTCACCGGTGATCTGGAACCCTCGGTATTGCTGCCACTGGACGACCGGTGACGCCGCAGTTCCTGAGCGGCCGCGACAATGGCAGAATATTCTCGCCCGCTGCCGAGAACTACCCGAGGAGGACTCGTGGCCCGCCGCCACCAGGAGACGACGCCGGAACATCCGCAGCGAGACACCGAGCAGCACCCGGGCCACGGATCGGCCCCGGAGAGACGCAGCCGTGACATCCGAAGCCTGCTTCAACGTCCCGAGTTCATCACCGACGTGCTGCAGATCCTCAAGACCGTGATCGCCGGCACGGGCGCGTGGTGGGTCTCGACCGAGGTGTTGGAGTCTGAACTGGCGTTCCTCGCCCCCTGGACGGCGATCCTCACCGTGCACGCCACGGTGCACCGCTCGCTCACCCGCGGAGTCCAGACCACCATCGCCTCGACCCTCGGGGTGGGCCTGTCCTTCCTGATCGGACACTTCCTCGGGGTCAGCCTGTGGACCTTCGCGCTGGCACTGCTCGTGGGGATCACCGCGGCCCGGGTCTCCTGGATCCGAGATGAGGGCATCGCGATCGCCACCACCGCGATCTTCGTGCTGGGCAGCGGCTTCGACGATCAGCAGCCGCTCCTGGATGATCGCATCATCGAGGTTGCCGTCGGGGTGGCCGCGGGGCTTGTGGTCAACCTGCTGATCCTGCCGCCGCTTCGGGACAAACAGGCCGGGCGTTATGTGGACAGCATCAATGAGCGGATGGGCGGGGTCCTGATCAGCATCTCCGAGGAGTTCTCCGACTCCTGGGACACCGACAAGGCCGAGGCGTGGTTCCAGGAGACCGAATCGATGACGGCGGAGCTGAACTCCGCCTGGACCGTGGTGCGCTTCGCCCGTGAATCCCGCCGCGTCAATCCACGCGCCCGGCAGGGCCGGGAGACCCTGCAGACCAGCAGCTGGAACGCCGCTGAGGCGAGCTATGAGGAGATCCTGGAACGCGCTGACGAGGGTGTCTCACACCTGCGCCATCTGGCACGGACCCTGCGTGAGGCCAGCTACACCGAGGGCGAGTGGGACCACCAGTTCCGTGAACGCTGGGCACAGATCGTCGGCGACGCCGGGCGCTCCATCGCCGACCCGGACGCCGAGGTCGCCTCGCTGCACGAGAACCTGAGCTCGCTCTCGGCAGAGATGTCGCAGAACCAAGGCCTGCCGAGAGACACCTGGCCGCTCTACGGGTCCCTGATCTCCAGCGTGCGCCATATCGTGATCGTCGTGGACGACGTCGCCTCGGCACGCAGGGCCCGGGAGGGAACCTCCGAGAACCCTGTGGTCTCCGGCTGACGCAAAGGGCACAGCCACACCCTTGGTCGCATCGCGTGAGGTTCAGCGGTGCGTGATGAGCCGTGCTTGATCAGCGGTGCGGGATCAGCCGCGTTGGGATCAGCCTCCGCCCGCGCGGCCGTGCCCGGCCAGGCGCTCCCCCAGCGTGACCAGGGATGCCGCCGACTCGGCCCAGGAGAACTGGAGGCTGCGGGCACGCGCGGCGCCGGACGCGCGGCTGAACACCGCGGGCTGCTCAAGTCTGCGCACCGCCTTGGCGAAGGCGTCCGGATCCCGACCAGGAACCACCTGGACACCGGAATCGGCTACCGCGGCTCCCCCGATCTCAGTGAAGATCGGAAGCTCGGAGAGCACGCAGGGCGTTCCGTGGGCCATGGCTTCCACCACCGGCAGTCCATAGCCCTCGGCCTGGGACAGTGAGACCAGGGCGCTGGCCCGTCGAAGCAGGACTCGGTACTCGGCGTCGGAGATCCCGTGGTGAAAGACCAGCTGGTCGGGGTCATCTGCGAGCGCCCGGAGCGCAGCTTCTTGAGCGGGCTGGATCGGGCTGCACAGGTGCAGGGTATATCCGGGGAGCCGGTTCAGGCCCGCGATCACGGATTCGACGTTCTTATAGCCCATGAAGGAGCCCATATAGATGAGTTCACGGGTCGGATCGGCGGAGGCGTCTCGAGGCTGCTCCACGGTGGGCGGGGCATTGGAGATCAGCTCCACCGGGCGGCGGGTCAGCGCATGGCCCCGGATCAGCCCGCGCGTGGTCTCGGAGACCGTCGCCACGGCGTCGGCCTGGTTGAGCACCAGCCGCTGCGGCAGGTAGGACAGGTGATAGGCCCGCCACCCCAGCCGCACCAGGGCGGGAAGATCCGGGGGCGGCGTGCGATGGGCGTAGTAGATGAGGTCGTGCACCGTGAGGATCAACGGGTAGTTCCGGCCCCGGCCGCCCATGGTCTGCATCGGGGAGAACACCACATCGGGACGGTGCGGGTTGATCTGCCGGCTGACCCAGGGCTCGCGGGCCGAGGTCGGCGCGGAGATCTGCAGATGCGGCAGCTCCGGCAGCAGGTTCAGCTGCTCCGGATCGCTGATCAGCATCGTGACATCGGCCCGCTCGGCGGCCGCCTCCACCAGGGAGGCGGTGAACCTGGAGATGCCGTCGTGGACCTGGGTCCGGGTGTACCGGCAGTCGAAGAAGAGCTTCAGCACGTCCCGATTCTGGCACAGCCGGCACCGCAGCGTCCGCGCGGAGACCTCTGGCATGATGAGTGTCATGAGCGAGTCCAGTGTCACCGGTGTCAGTGCAGATCTCCAGGGGCCTGATCGGACCTCGCACCCGTCGCAGACGTCTCAACAGTATTGGACCGAAGCCGCCCACACCGGGGCGCTGCGCGAGGTCGGTCTGCCTGAGCCGGGACCGGGTGAGCTGCTGATCGAGACGCTGTACAGCGGGATCTCTCGCGGCACCGAATCCCTGGTGCACCGCGGTGAGGTGCCCGCGAACATCACCGAGACCATGCAGGCGCCCTTCCAGCTCGGCGAGCTGCCGTTCCCGGTCTCCCACGGCTACCTCAATGTCGGGGTGGTCCGGCAGGGCAACGAGTCCCTGATCGGAGAGACGGTCTTCACCCTGGCCGGTCACCGTGAGCATGTCGTGGTCCCGGAGGCCGCCGCCCATGTGGTGCCCGAAGGGTGCACCCCGCAGCGGGCGCTGCTCGCAGGGATCGGTGAGGTGGGACTCAACGGGCTCTGGGAGGGCCCGGTCCTGGTGGGTGACCGGGTCGCCGTCGTCGGCGGGGGCCTGATCGGGCTGACCACCGCGCTATTGGCCTCGAAGATGGCACTGCAGCGCCTGCAGGTGGTGGAGATCGACGCCGAGCGGCGCGGCTTCATCGAATCTCTGGGCCTGGAGGCCGTCGCCCCGGAGGAGGCGTCGCCCGATAACGACGTGGTCCTGCACAGCACCGCCAGCTCCGCCGGTCTCGCCAGTGCGCTGCGACTGGCCGGCGACGACGCCGTGATCGTCGAGCAGTCCTGGTACGGCACCGCGGAGCAGCAGATCCCGCTGGGGGCCGATTTCCACGCCCGCCGGCTGCGGATCGTGGCGACCCAGGTCGGCCAGGTGCCCGGGCCGCGCCGGATGCGCCGCACCCGTGGTGAGCGCCTCGCTACGGCGCTGGATCTGCTCGACTCCCGTTTCGAGATGCTGATCAGCGGGCACTCCCCGTTATCGGAGCTGCCCGCGGTGATGCGCGACGTCGCCGCCGGCGCGCCCTGGACCCGGGAGCAGATTCTGCACGTGATCGATCATCCGCTGGCGGAGCACCACGCCTTCGGGTGAGCTTCTACACGGCGCCGACCCCATCCACCACCCACCGAGGAGAGCCATGAGCCGCTTCCGTCTGACCGTCGATGACCACATCATGATCGCCCACAGCCTGCAGGACCCGTTCTTCGGGCCCGCGCAGAACCTGCACGGCGCCACGCTGAGCATCCAGGCCAGCTTCTTCCGAGACGGCCTGAACGAGTACGGCGTGGTGTTGGACATCGGCGCCGCCTCCGAGCTGCTCGCCGCCACCCTGGAGCCGCTGCGCTATCAGAACCTCGACGAGGTCGACGCCCTGGCCGGGAAGTTCACCACCACCGAGGTGATCATCGAACACATCGCCGAGACGCTGGCCGCCGGGCTGCCGGCCGATCATGGTCTGACCGCTCTGGAGGTCCAGGCCGAGGAGCACCCCCGGGCGCGCGCCTCGGTCTGGGTTCAGCTCTGACCGGAGACCCTCGGTAGTATGTCCGAGTGTCCTCGTCTGGCGGCCTCGCGCGGCGGACGAGGCCTCGAGGGGCGTTAGCTCAGTTGGTTAGAGCAGAGGACTCATAATCCTTTTGTCCTGGGTTCAAGTCCCAGACGCCCTACAGACAGGCGTGTTGACCCGCCGCGCACCGCATGTGATCGTGTTCACATGTCGAGCCAGCCTGAGAATCACCTCCTCGAAGCGGGGCAGCAACGGCCCTCACCTCTCGTACGCCCGGCTCCCTCACGCCCGGCGACCTCGGTCCCGGCAGTCCCCGAAACCCCGGCAGCCCCGGACCTCCGGCTCCCCGAGGAACCTGACTCACCCCTGGACCCGGGAGCTGGCCGGGTCAGCATCGGCATCGTCGGCGCCGGGCAGTTCTCCACGAGCTTCGCGACCCTGTGGCATCTGCACCCCCACGTGAGCCGGCTGAGCATCACGGATGTGATCCCGGAGCGAGCCGCCGCCCTGGCCGCCGAGTACGAGCTTGCGCAGACCATCGGCAGCTACCAGGAGCTGCTGGACTCGGACATTGACGCGGTCGCGATCTTCACCCAGCGCTGGACGCATGGCCCACTGGTGCTCCAGGCGCTGCGGGCTGGCAAGCATGTCTACTCCGCGGTGCCGATGGCGGTGGAGCTCACCGAGATCGAAGAGATCATCGCAGAGGTCCGACGCACCGGGCTGACCTACATGATGGGTGAGACCAGCTACTACAATCCGGCCACGGTCTACATGCGCGACCGCATCCGCAAGGGCGATCTCGGACGCGTCTTCTACACCGAGGGTGACTATGTCCATGACATGGACCTGGGCTTCTATGCCGCCTACCGGTACAGCGGTGGACCCGACTGGAAGGCCACCGCGAGCTATCCCCCGATGCTCTATCCCACGCACGCCATCGGCGGAGTCCTCGGTGCGCTGCCAGCCCGCGCAGTGAGCGTGAGCTGCATCGGCGTAGAAGATGATCGCGACGACGGCGTGTTCGACCGCGAGCTCAGCCAGTTCAACAACAGCTTCTCCAACGCCTCGGCGCTGTTCAAGCTCTCCGACGGCGGGGCCATGCGCACCAACGAGATGCGCCGGGTCGGCTACCCCTCCCCGATCAGAGAATCGCGCTTCCGATTCTTCGGCACCGAGGCCAGCTTCGAGCAGCTCGCGCATCAGACGGTCTGGAATGACAAACAGGAATCTCACGACATCTCCGCGGACTTCATCCCGGTGCGGCACCCTCAGCCCGAGGTCGCAGACCTCGACCCGGCCCTGCGCGCCGGCTTCAGCTCGGGAACGGCTGCGGTCCATGACCGCTCCAGGCTCCCCCGCGAGTATGACTACGCACCCAACGGCCACGAAGGGGCGCACCATTTCCTCGCCGATGACTTCATCCGGTCTCTGGTCACAGGAGAGTCCCCGCCGGTCAACGCGTGGCGCGCCGCGATGTTCACCGCCCCCGGGATCGTGGCACACGCCTCAGCCCTTGCCGGTGGCACGCAGCTGCCGATCCCGGACTTCGGCGCACTACCCTCGCCCTCGCTGTCGCCCCGACGCAACAGAACAACAGACCCGAGCCGGGGCCGCAGCTCATGAACTAGTGTCAGGTCATGGGACGTCTACCAGTGATATCGGCCGGAATCCTCACCTCGCTGCTGCTGGTCAGCTGCGCAGACTCCTCGGCGGAGCAGAACAGCGAAGGCGAGGACCCAGCTGCTGGGACCAGCACGGCCGAGACCAGCTCCGAGGCGGGCGACACCGCAGACACCGGCGGCGCCCCCGAGGACACGGAAGGACCCGACGCCGCTGAAGAAGATCCGTCGAGCTCCCCCGAAAGCTCCGACGCGGATTCCATGCCGTTCAGCGCCACCGAGCAGGGCAGCTACGACGCCCCCTGGGCGTTGGAGTTCCTGCCCGGCACCGAGCAGATGTTGATCACCAGCCGCTACGGTGAGCTCTTCCTGCGCAGCTCCGCCGAGGGCGCAGACGCCTCCGCGGACCTCAGCGTGACCGGGCTGCCAGAGGACATCGTCGTCGAGGGTCAGGGCGGGCTGGGCGACGTCGTCGTCGCCCCAGACTTCGAGGAGAGCCAGCGGGTCTACCTGAGCTGGGTGAACTCTTCGGAGGCAGGGACCGGGGCGGTCATCGGTCACGCGCAGCTGGTGGACTCCGGGGACAGCGCGGCGCTGGAGGACCTCACGGTGATCTGGGAGCAGGACCCCAAGACCTCCGGCTCAGGCCACTTCTCACACCGCCTCGCGTTCAGCCCCGACGGCGAGCATCTCTTCGTGACCTCCGGGGACCGTCAGCAGCTGGATCCGGCGCAGGACCTCTCCAGCGGTCTGGGCAAGGTGATGCGACTGACCCCCGAGGGCGAACCTGCCCCGGAGAACCCCTTCGCCGAGGACGGGGACGTCACCGAGGAGATCTGGACCTACGGCCACCGGAACCCGCTGGGCATCGACTTCGACTCCGAGGGGCAGCTCTGGGTCTCCGAGATGGGCCCCGAGGGAGGCGACGAGCTGAACCTGCTCGAGGCGGGTGAGAACTACGGCTGGCCCGAGGCGTCCAACGGCTCCCAGTATGGGGGCGCCGAGATCCCCGATCACACAGAGGGTGACGGTTTCGCACCCCCGGCCGCCTGGTGGACCCCGTCCATCTCTCCCGGCAGTCTGATGATCTATCAGGGAGAGATGTTCGACGACTGGGCCGACAGCGCGTTCCTCGGCGCGCTCTCCGGCGAGGCGCTGGTCCGGGTGGAGCTCGAGGGCGAGCAGGCCGGGCAGCAGGAGATCTGGGAGATGGGGGCCCGGATCCGAGACGTGGAACAGGCCCCGGACGGCAGCATCTGGATCATCGAGGACGGGGACGGTGCCGCCCTGCTGCGGCTGACCCCCGGAGAATAGCGCCCGACGTCGACCGTGGCGGCCCAGCGCCGCAGGTGAGGACAGCAGGTGAGGACAGTGGGTGAGGACCTGACCCCGCTCCGCTAGGGGGTTCGTCCCTCGATCCAGTCGGCTCCGCGGTAGAGCTTCTCGAAGGCATCCATCGTGGTCTTCAGGCTGTGCCGGCCGGCACGTTCCTGGCTGCGTTCGCCCATTCGGGTGCGTTGCTCTGGGCTCAGGGTGAACAGCTGCTCCAGCCGGGCGGCCAGATGTGCGGAGTTCCCGGGCTCGAACAGATAGCCGTTGACCCCCTCCTCGACCAGATGCGGCAGAGCCAGCGCGTCGGCGAGCACCACCGGCGTCCCGGCGGACATGGCCTCCAGTGAGACCAGCGACTGCAGCTCGGCGGTGCCCGGCTGGCAGAAGACGTCTGCCTCCAGATACGCCCGGCGCAGCGCGTCCTCATCGACGTGCCCGCGCATCCGCACCCGGTCCCCGAGGCCCAGCTGCTGGATCTGCGCGGCAAGCCCGGCGCGCTGCTCGCCATCACCGACGATGTCCAGCCCGATCCCGAGCGCAGGGTCGGTCTTCGCGATCGCCTCGATGAGCACGTCCACGTTCTTCTCCACCGCCAGCCGGCCCACGAAGAGCACCGTGGGGCGCGCAGGTGGGGTCAGCACCTCATCGGGGCCCAGCCGGTAGTAATCGACGTCGATCCCGTTGGAGAGCGGAAGCACCTTCTCAAAGCCTGCCCGCTGCATCATGGTGCGCGCCGCCAACGGGGTCGGTGTGGTCACCACGGCTGCCTTGCCCATCAGCTTGCCCATGTCCCGCCACGAGTTCTTCGCCACGATCCGGCGGAACCAGTCGGGGAACGGCAGGAACGGATCCAGGTTCTCAGGCATGAAGTGGTTGGTGGCGATGGTGCGCACGCCACGCTCCGCGGCCGCGTCGATCGCTGCCTTGCCGATCATGTAATGGCACTGCACGTGGACGACGTCGGGCTGCAGCTCATCCATCAGCCGTCGCATGGCCGGTTCCACCAGCCAGGGCAGGCAGAGCCGGATGTACTCATGCGTCGGGGCCTTGAAGGAACGGAACCGGTGTACGGTCGCCTCATCGGTGTGTTCCACCATGTCAGGCCCGCGGCTGGTCCGCGCCGCGGCGATGTGCACCTCGTGACCGCGGGCCGCCATGCTCTTCGCGAGCCGATGACTGAAGACGGCGGCACCATTGACGTCCGGAGGATAGGTGTCTGCCGCGATCAGGATGCGCAGCTTCGGCTCACCATGATTCCCGGGGTTGGTCCCCGGTGTCGTCTGGGTCTTCTCAGAGGTCGCCTCGGAGGATGTCTCAGCGGGCTCCTCACCGGGAGCATCGACGGGCACGGCGTTCACCATCAGGGGGTCACATCCTCCTCTACGCCCGGATGGGCCTGTTCGCGGCGCAGTCGCGCCGCCGTCTGACGGGCCTTGATGAAGTAATCGACAGAAGCAATGATATGCAGGGCTGAACCCAGGGCCAGCAGCGCCAGCGCGAGGGCGGGGACCAGGCTCTCGCGCAGCATTCCGGTGGATCCCAGCAGCGCCAGGGGCAGCCCGACCAGCAGGCAGGCGGTCCGGATCTTGCCCAGCACGGTCACCTTCAGCGGCGGCGGGCCTTTGAAGAGCAGATAGGTGTTGACGGAGAGGACCAGGTCTGGGATGACCACCGCGAGCAGCACCCAGAGCGGTATCACGTCGAAGCCGACCAGGGTCGCGCTGACGATGATCAGAGCAAGCCGATCCGCCACCGGGTCCAGCCACTGACCCACCGTGGACATCTGATCGAAGCGCCGGGCGATGTACCCGTCGATCCAGTCCGTGCTGGAGAGCACCGCGAGCACCCAGAAGGCGGCGAGATACTCACCCTGGGCCACCAGCCAGACGAAGATCGGGATCAGCGGGAACCGCAGCACCGTGATGATGTTGGGCACGGTCCAGAAGGTCTCGCGAACGGTGTACTCGAAGCCGTCCTGGGTCCCGGCGCCGATCAGTCTCACCGGGGAAGTTTACTTCTTCACAAGCTCACGCAGGAAGACCGCACCTGCAGCGGCGGAACCGGCGACCACCGCGAGCGGCTTCCACCGGGCGGCCACGAACTCGCCGGCCGCGTGGGCGCTCGACTCCTGGTCCGCAGCCGGGACGCCGACGATCTCAGGCTCCTCGGAGGTGACGCGCACCGGCTCACCGGCCGCACCCCGGGTCTTGCCCGTGGGCGGGACCGGGTCCGCGGAGCCGCGCTTCTCCGGCTTCGGCTTGGAACCGCCGCGAGCCTTGGAGCTGAGTCGGTCGGCCCGGTCCTTGACGTTCTCGGCCTTGTCCTTGACGTTCTCCGCGATGTTCCGGGAGCCGGAGGTGATCTGGTCCTGCAGGGACGCCAGATGATCGCGGCGCAGACCGGTGCGGCGCAGCAGCTCGCTGTAGGTGGGCGGCGTCGGGGAGCCCGAACCGGGGGTCTTGGCGTCCTTCTTGGCCTGCTCGGCCGCCTGACGCTTGGCCTCTTCCTTCTTTCGGCGCTTCTCGGCATCGGCCTTGTCCAGGCTCTGCGGATCGAAGCGCGTACCCTCGCGGGCGACTCCGAGGTCGAGGCGGAACCCGCGGATCGCGTCCTCGGGCAGCAGCGGCATCGTCTTCTTCAGCTTGAGCAGTCCTATCAGCGCGAAGATCAGCGCGATCACCAAGAAGATGCCTGCCACGATCAGCGCTGCGGCCCAGAGCTCGAAGATCAGAGAGAGCGCCGCCACGGCGGCCACGATGAGCGCCACCACCAGGAAGGTCAGGAAGACGACGCCGACCACCATGAGCGCCACGGCGATGCCTGCGGCCACGCCCTTGGTCTTCATCTGGGCGATGGCCAGCTGGATCTCATCGTTGATCTGCTTGGGGCCAAGTCGCAGCACGACCTTGATCACATCGAGCAGCGACGTACGGGGCGGCGTGCCCTTCGTACGGCCGGTTCCTGGCTGAGACAAGACTGCGCCTCCATATAAGTGATGGTGCTCAAGGGTGGGTGTTCAGTTCACTACAAACTACCACCTATACGATTGAGAACATGGCCGATCAGTACGATTTCGAAGAGCTCTACGCCAACACCTATACCGAGGCTGACCGGCGCGCTTACGAGTCCCAGCCGACCTCGAGGAAACGTTTTGCGATCGCTTGGCTCCTGACACTTCTCCTGGGTCCCGCAGGGGCTCATCGGTGGTATCTGGACCGGAGGGTCTCGGCGGTGCTGATGGCCGTGGTGAGCGTCGCCGCCGTCGTGCTGATGGTCCTGGGTCAGACCAGTCTGGGGCTGCTCTGCGTGACCGTGGCCTTCGCCTGGCCCTTGCTGGACATGATCATGCTGCTCGCCGGGTCGATGCGGGACACCCAGGACCGGCGTCTGGCCGGGCACCGCGAGCGCGCCGGGATGTTCTCTGCGATCACCGTGGTGCTGCTGGCGCTGCTGCTGATGGCGGCGCTGGTCATCGGCACCAGCTCAGGGGTGGCGGGCTGAGCGAGATCCGCGACTGAGGACTCAACCCTCGAGCTGGCCCACCGGGGTGCGCTTCTCTGCCTGGAACTGATCCTCGATCCGACCGTGCGCCCAATAGGCCGAGAGTGACATCGCCTTGCGATCCAGGCCCTTCTGGTCCACCAGCATCCGGCGGATCCGCTTCATCTGGGCGCGCTCGCCATGGACGAAGACCTGGACATCGCCCTCCGGAACGCTCAGCTGCTCCAGATACTCCGCGAGCATCGTGGTCTCAGGGCTGAACTCCGCCTCACGATGCAGCCAGATCAGGTCCATCCCGGCGGGGACATCAAGAGGCTGACGCTCCGTGGCGTCGCGGACCTCGACGACGGCGACGCCGCGCGCGTCCTCGGGCATCGACTCCAGCGCGGAGGCGATCGCGGGCAGCGCCGCCTCGTCCCCGGCCAGAAGATGCCACTGGGCCTCCGCGCGCGGGGCGTAGCCGCTGCCTGGGCCGAAGAAGCTGATCTCATCACCGAGGCGCGCCTGCTTCGCCCAGACCCCCGCCCGACCAACGTCCCCATGGACCACGAAGTCCACCCAGATCTGCTCCCGGGCATGATCCACGTGGCGGATGGTGTAGGTCCGGGTCACCGGCATCTGCTCGGTGCTCAGCTGCTCGCGCAGAGCCTCCATGTCATAGGGCCGGCGCAGGTCCACGCCCTGCGCGGCAGCGGCGTCGGCATCGAGGTTCTGGGGCAGGAAGAGCAGCTTGATGTACTGGTCCGTGGCGGGAGACTCCCCCACAGACTTGAACTCGATCGCGGCGAACCCGGGGCCGCCCAGGACGAGGCGGATCATATGCGGGCTGAGCTGCGTCACGTCCTGGACCGTGAGGACGTGCTGGACGCGCGTTTTCTTCGACTTGGACACTCCGGCACTCTAATCGAACCCAGCGCCTGAGCGAAGGCCACCCTCAGCTCAGGGCCGTTGTATTGCATCAGGATGACCTGCTGGAATCACGGAGTCGCTACGCTGAGTCACGTCGGAAAAGTTGAGTGCATCATGCTCAACTTCGGAATATACTGGAGACAGGTTCCGTTGGAACCCATGCCGCAAGGCGCCAAACCTGTCCCCATAGAGCAATGAGTACAAGGAGCTGATTGCTGTGATCAACAACTCTCTGACCCGCCTGGACCCCTTCGCCCTGATCGACGACGTGTTCCGTTCCGTCCGGGCCCCCTCGATGGACGCCGCGCAGCGGCAGGGCGGATTCGTCCCGGCGGTCGACGCGCATCGCGACGGCGAGGACCTGGTGCTGCGCGCGGATCTCCCCGGCGTCGACCCGGAGAAGGATGTCGCGGTGGAGCTGACCGGCCGCACACTGACCGTCTCCGGTGAACGCCGCAGCGAGACCGAGGCCGAGGGGCTGCGCGAGGTGCGCTACGGGTCCTTCTCCCGCACCGTGACCCTTCCGGGAGAGGTCTCCAGCGACGCGATCTCCGCGAGCTACGAATCCGGTGTCCTCACGGTCCGCGTGACAGGGGTCTACGCCACCGAACAGCCGCGCAAGATCACGATCTCCTCGACCGAGCGCGAGAAGAAGATCGAATCCTGACCCTCCCCCACCCCCACTCCCCTTTTCGTTGAGGGGCGGATTCTACGGCTGATTCATGGGCGGAAAAGCCCAAACTAGTCGCAGAATCCGCCCCTCAGCGGAGGGAGGGGGGATAGAGAGGAAGGAGGCTCTAGAAGACGATGGTGGTGCCGCCGTTGCGGATCACGCGGTCTTCGCAGTGCCACTTCACCGCGCGCGAGAGCACGGCGCGCTCCACGTCGGCGCCGAAGCGGGTGAGCTGGGCGACGTCGTCGCTGTGTGAGACCCGGATGACGTCCTGTTCGATGATCGGGCCCTCGTCGAGGTCCTTGGTCACGTAGTGGGCCGTGGCGCCGATCAGCTTGACCCCCCGGTCAGCTGCCTTCTGGTAGGGCCCGGCCCCGATGAAGGCGGGCAGGAAGCTGTGGTGGATGTTGATCACCGGAGCGCCCACCTGCTCGAGGAAATCCTCGGAGATGATCTGCATGTACCGGGCGAGCACGATCATGTCGACATTGCC
Organism: Nesterenkonia sandarakina; assembly: GCF_013410215.1. Taxonomy (NCBI): domain Bacteria; kingdom Bacillati; phylum Actinomycetota; class Actinomycetes; order Micrococcales; family Micrococcaceae; genus Nesterenkonia; species Nesterenkonia sandarakina. The sequence goes on along the minus strand of NZ_JACCFQ010000001.1, from coordinate 1,778,250 downwards.
CTGCAGCAGCTCCAGGTGCCGGGCCTCGGCTGCCGCCTTGTCACCGTTGACCACAGGCACGTGAAAATAAGGAATCCCGAAGGGCCGGACATCCTCGGCCAGGTCGGCGTGGTTGGAGATCACCATGACGATGTCCATCGGGATCTCACCCCGGCGGTGCCGCCACAGCAGATCCAGCAGGCAGTGGTCGGTCTTGGACGCGAAGATCGCCACCCGCTTGGGCTGATCCGCCGCGGTCAGCGAATACTCCATGGAGAAGCCGTCCGCCAGCTTGGTCCGGATCGCCTCCTCCACCGCGGGCTTGGCCGCAGCCAGGCCGGGCAGGTGGAACACGGTGCGCTGGAAGAAGCGCCCCTCCTCCACCCCGGTGGAGTACTGGTCCAGGCTGATGATGTTGCCGCCGACCTCCGCGATCAGCTCCGAGACGGCCGCGACGATCCCCGGCTGGTCCGGGCAGGAGATGATCAGCCGGGCAATGTCATGGGTCTTCGTCTCAGGGGCGCGCATCTAGTCTCCGAATCAGATTCAGCAGGTCAGGGCCGCAGGACGGCCTCGCAGGGAAAACACTATGGCATGAAAAACGCCCCCGCCCGTGAGGGCGAGGGCGGATCTGCTCCCCCAGTTGGATTCGAACCAACAACCGCTCGATTAACAGTCGAGTGCTCTGCCGTTGAGCTATGGAGGATTGCGACTGAAAAAGTCTAGCAGGGGATCCCGGTGGCTGTGAAATCGCTGTGGAACTATAGAGCTGTGACCTCTATTTCACTGGACACCCCAGCATCCGCCCCTGCCCCACGGTTCCATGCTCTCACGGTATTCACCGGCTCCGCCTCCGGGGCCGACCTGGACTACACCGAGGAGGTCCGCCGCCTGGGCACCGCGCTGGCGGGCGCGGAGATCAGCGTGGTCTACGGCGGGGGCAAGGTCGGGCTGATGGGGCAGATCGCCGACGCCGCCCTAGAGGCTGGCGGTGAGGTGCACGGGATCATCCCTGAGGTGCTCATCGGCCGCGAGGTGGGCCATCACGGCCTGACCTCGCTGGAGATCGTTGAGGATATGCACACCCGAAAATCCCGGATGGCGGAGCTCGGCGACGGCTTCATCGCGCTGCCTGGGGGCATGGGCACACTCGAGGAGTTCTTCGAGGTCTGGACCTGGCAATACCTGGGGCTGCACAACAAGCCGGTGGGACTCTACAACGTCAAGGGCTTCTGGGATCCGCTGCTGGCGATGGTGGATCACATGGTCGACGAGGGTTTCATGTCCGCCTGGCGCCGCGAGGCACTGGTGATCAGCGCGGACCCGCAGGATCTGATCTCGCAGCTGCGTGCCTGGACGCCTCCCGCGGGACACTGAACGCAGCCCAGGAGACTCAGCCTTGTGGACTCAGTCCAGGAGACTCAGCCCCCGGAACTCAACCCCTTGCCTGGGGCTCCCCCACACCGACCTCGGTCTCGCTCCCCGCCTCGAGCCCGGCCTGAAGCTCGGTGTCCAGCCAGCGGCCCAGCACCACCGTGTCCTGGTCGGTGTAGCCCAATTTCCGGTAGAAGTCCTGGACTTCAGCGTTCTCCTGCCGAACCATGAGCATCAGCTTGGGCACTCCGCGCTGACGCAGCCAGTCCTCGGCCCCGGCGAGCAGCACCTTGCCGAGACCCTGGCCCTGCTGCCGGGAGTCCACGGCGAGGTAGTAGATCCAGCCGCGGTGTCCGTCCTGGCCCACCATCACCGTGCCGGAGAGCCGACCTGCGGCGTCGAGCGCGGCGAGCACCGTGGACTCTTCCCCGGTGAGGGCTCGCTGGCAGTCCTCGTGCGGGTCGTTCCAGGGGCGGGTGAGCCCAGCCTGGTGCCAGAGATCCGCGGCGGCGTCGATGAGCTCTTCGGGCAGCTCGGTGACGTGCATGTCGGTCACTTCTGGACCGGGCGGATGGAGATGCTCTCCACCATCGAGGCGTCCTCCATGTCCACCACGGTGCGCGCCGCCTCGGCGATGGCCTGTGGGGAGATGTAGATGCCGCCGTCGTAATTCTGGTTGCCCATGGACTGCTGAAGTGCAACCTGCATATCTGTGTCCACCCGGCCGGGGTGGATCGAGGTGACCTTGATCCGGCCGCGCTCCTCCTCACGCAGCGCGTCGGTGAGCGCGCGCAGCGCGAACTTGGTCCCGGAGTACATCGAGCTCCCGGGTCCGGCGGTGAATCCGGCGCCGGAGTTGATGCTGAGCATCTGCCCGGAGGATTCGCGCAGCAGCGGCAGCCCGGCGCGGGTCAGCTCGGCGACGGCGAAGACGTTGACTGTGAACATCTCTTGGAACTGGGCCGGGGAGCTCTCCGCCACCGGGTTCATCCAGGCCAGCCCGGCTGAGTGGACCATCACGTCCAGTCGGGTGAGCGCGGCCTTCTCCAGCGCCGGGGCGATGGCCTCGAGATCGGTCAGATCCACCAGGAACGGCTCCGCGCTGGGCAGGGCCTGCACCACGGCGTCCACGGTCTCGGGGTTGGTCCCGCCGACCAGGATGTGGTGGTCGCGGCCGAGCTCTTCGGCGATGGCCTTGCCGATGCCGCGGGAGGCTCCGGTGATCAGGGCGACTGGACGGGTGCTGGAGGTCTGCTTCTCGGTCATGAGATCAGCCTAGAGGATCCGCCCCGGCGCTCACCCGGCACGCGACCGGCGCTCAGCCGTGCACCTCTGACTCCGCGGTTCAGCCTCCCAGCAGCCAGCGGTGCAGCGCCGTGTGGCAGTCCCGCAGCGCCTGCGCGGTGACGTGTTCATCATCGGAATGGGCCAGCAGCGGATCCCCGGGACCGAAGTTCACGGCGGGGACTCCCTGAGCGGAGAAGCGTGCCACATCGGTCCAGCCGTATTTCGGCATCGGCTCCCCACCCACGGCGGCGATGAACGCCTGGGCCGCCGGATGGTCCAGACCGGGGCGCGCGGCCGAGGAGCTGTCCGTGACCTTCTGCTGGCCTGCGCTGATCCCGGCTTCGGCGAGGACCTCGCGGACGTGGGCGTGGGCCTGCTCCTCCGTCTTGTCCGGGGCGAAGCGGTAGTTGATCTCCACCACGGTGGAATCCGGGATGACGTTTCCGGCCACCCCGCCGCGGATGCGGACCGCGTTGAGCCCCTCGCGGTAGTCCAGGCCCTCCACCGTGATGGTCTGCGGCGTGTAGTCGCTGAGCACCTGCAGCAGCCCGGCGGCCCCGTGGATCGCGTTCTCCCCCATCCAGGCGCGTCCGGAATGCGCGGCGACCCCCGGGATCGTGACCTCGAAGCGGCAGGTGCCGTTGCACCCACCCTCGACCACCCCGTGGGTGGGTTCCAGCAGGACTGCGAAGTCCCCGTCCAGCAGCTCCGGCACGCTGCGCATCACCCGACCGAGTCCGGACTTGCTGGCCTCGACCTCCTCGTGGTCGTAGAAGACCCAGGTGATGTCGCGGTCCAGGGACCCGCCCGCGGCCAGGTGAGCGGCGACGTCGTCGGCCAGCTTCAGCTGCACCGCCACGCCGCCCTTCATGTCGGTGGCGCCGCGGCCATAGAGCACCTGCTCGCCGTCGATCTGCTCCCAGCTCGGCGGGACCGTGCCGCGGGAACCCGGGGTGCTCGGCAGCGGCACGGTGTCCAGGTGCCCGGCCAGGATGATCCGCTGCCCGGCACCGGTCTCGGTGCGCGCGATGATCGTGTCCCCGTCGCGGTGCAGACTCAGGCCGCCGAGGTCCTGCAGCGCCGACTCCACGGCGTCGGCCAGGGCCTTCTCATTGCCGGAGACAGATTCGCAGGCGATGATCGCCTCGGTGAGCGCGGCGACGTCGCCGGAGAGCAGAGCGCGGATATCCATCCGTTCAGCCTAGGCGAACCCCACCGCAACGGGGACCCGCATTCCCGAAGCCCTGGGCTCCGGCACAGGAAAAAGTAGGATGGTGCCATGAGCACTGAGAATCGAACTGCATCCGGCCATGGCCTCGCCACGGTGACCACCGACGGCACCGTCCTGGACACCTGGTTCCCGCGCCCGGTGATGACCCCCCTGTCTGAGAACGACGACGCCGAGCTGATCGCCTCGCTGCAGGCCGCCACCGGCACGGATCCCGAGCGCGGCGTCACCACCGAGGTGGTCTCCGTGGAGTCGGATCTGGACTCCGAGGCGAGTTCCACCTCCGATGTGTGGCTGCGTCTGCACCTGCTCTCCCACCGTCTGGTCACCCCGCGCAGCATCAACCTCGACGGAATCTTCGGGCACCTGAGCAACGTGGTCTGGACCAACTTCGGCCCCTGCGCGGTGGCCGGGTTCGAGACCACCCGGCTGAAGCTGCGCGCCCGCGGGCACGTCAGCGTGCACTCGATCGACAAGTTCCCGCGCCTGGTGGACTACGTCACCCCCTCGGGTGTGCGCATCGGCGACGCGGACCGGGTGCGCCTGGGCGCACACCTGGCCGAGGGCACCACCGTGATGCACGAAGGCTTCGTGAACTTCAACGCCGGCACCCTGGGCACCTCCATGGTGGAGGGACGCATCTCCGCCGGGGTCGTGGTCGGCGACGGCACCGACATCGGCGGCGGCGCATCCATCATGGGCACCCTCTCCGGAGGCGGCAAGGAGAAGATCACCCTGGGCGAGCGTGTGCTGCTCGGCGCGAACTCCGGTGTGGGGATCTCGGTCGGGGACGACTGCGTGATCGAGGCCGGGCTCTACGTCACCGCCGGCACCAAGGTCTCGGTGCTCGCCGATGACCGCACCGTGATGGACACCGTGAAGGCTTCCGCGCTCTCCGGCGTGCCGAACCTGCTCTTCCGCCGCGACTCGCTCACCGGCGCCGTTCAGGCCGTCCCGCGCAAGGGCCAGAAGGTCGAGCTCAACGCCGCCCTGCACCGCAACTGATCAGCCCGTCCAGGCACCGTGGAACGGGCACGCCGTCGCGCCCACGCAGCCCCTGAACCGAGAGGTCCTCGATGAGCCCGCGCGCTGATCGCCCCATCACCGTCACCCGTACCGTCTACCGACGCCGTCGCCGAGTCAAGGCCGTTGCGGCGATCACCGTGGTCGCCGCCGCCGTCGGCGCCACCGGCTACGGGGCCTGGCAGTTCATCGAGGAGAACGAGTACCTCCTCGATGAACGCTGCTCGGTCACGGTGGGCGAGGTGGAGCATCGGCTCACCCCGGCGCAGACCTACTCTGCGGCGCATCTGGCCGCCGCCGCCGCAGAGCGGGAGCTGCCGGTGCAGGCGGCCACCGACGCGATCGCGATCTCGCTCCAGGAGACCGATCTGGAGAACCGTGCGGGCCCCACGGCCCAGCCAGCGGAGGAGGACGCTGAGGCTGAGGAAGGCGACTCTGAGCAGCCCTCCCCGGCGCCGGTGCTCTTCGCCGACGGCGGACCACAGTGGGATGCCGTGAGCGCCACCAGCTCCACCCCGAGAACCGCCGAGGACTTCTACGCACGCCTGGTGGAGAGTCGCGACGGCGAGGGCGAGGGCGAGGGCGAGCTGGCATGGTCACCTGAGCTGGGGATGGAGGAATCCGCCGAAGCGCTGGGGCGGCCGCAGAATCCGACGTTCTACCCGCAGCACGAGGAGCTGGCGCGGGCCTTCGCGCGTCCGCTCACCGGGGTGCAGCCGATGGTGATGACCTGCCAGCTCAGCCAGATCGATGTCCCGGGCCCCGACGCCGAAGGCCTGCGCGGGGAGCTGGAGGGCTCTCTCTCCGGCATGCTCGGAGCCGAGGCGGTGGCCGTGGAAGGCTCCGGCGAGTCGGCCATCGTGCGGGTCTCGGTCAGCGACGTCGAGGACGACGCCGGGGTCACCGAGGCCAGCTCTGAGGAGGACTCCGAGGACGCCGCGACCGAACGCAGCGAGCCGGAATGGCTGCTCGCGCAGTGGGCCGTGGCCGCCGCGGAGACCTACGGGGTGCAGTCGGTCCACGCCGGGGCCTACCAGTGGCACCGCGACTCCGGCCGCTGGGAACGGGTGGAGTCGGTCAGCGAGGACGCCGTGGTGATCGGCTTCTCCCGGCGCTGACCGCCCCGCCAAAAACATCGCCTCGCCAAAAACGTTGAGCGGCGGATTCTGCGAACAGTTTGGGCCGTAAAGGCCATCAACTGCTCGCAGAATCCGCCGCTCAACGAAAGAGAGTGCGCGGAGGGTCAGGCTCCGGGGTAGTTCCGCTCCGGCTCGCCGATGTAGAGCTGGCGGGGCCGACCGATCTTGGTGGAGGGATCCTCGATCATCTCGCGCCACTGGGCGATCCAGCCGGGGAGCCGGCCCAGCGCGAAGAGCACCGTGAACATCTTCTCCGGGAAGCCCATGGCCTTGTAGATCAGCCCGGTGTAGAAGTCCACGTTCGGGTAGAGCTTGCGCTCGATGAAGTAGTCGTCCTCCAGCGCCTTCTGCTCCAGGCGCTGGGCGATGTCGAAGAGCTCGTCGTCGCCGCCGAGCTTGGCCAGCAGGTCATCGGCGAGGCCCTTGACCACCCGGGCGCGCGGGTCGTAGTTCTTGTAGACCCGGTGCCCGAAGCCCATCAGGCGGACGCCGGCCTCCTTGTTCTTGACCTTCTCCATGAAGGCCTCCGGGCTGACGTCACCGGACTGGATCTGGCGCAGCATCCCCAGCACGGCCTCGTTGGCGCCGCCGTGGGCGGGGCCGTAGAGCGCGTTGATCCCGGCGGAGACCGAGGCGAAGAGGTTCGCCTGCGAGGACCCCACCAGGCGCACGGTGGAGGTGGAGCAGTTCTGCTCGTGGTCCGCATGCAGGATCAGCAGCGTGTCCAGGGCCTTGACCATGTCCGGGTCCAGCTCGAACTGCTCGGCAGGCACGCCGAAGCAGCCGCGGATCAGGTTCTCCACCAGGGTGAGGTTGTTGTCCGGGTAGAGCATCGGCTGACCGATGGACTTCTTATACGCGTAGGCCGCGATGGTGGGCACCTTCGCGAGCATCCGGTACGTGGAGCGCTCCACGTGGTCCTTGTTGAAGGGATCCAGCGAGTCCGGGTAGTAGGTGGAGAGCGCGGAGACCGCGGAGGAGAGCACCGGCATCGGGTGCGCGTCGCGGGGGAAGCCGCCGAAGAAGTCGCGCAGCTCCTCGTGGAGCAGGGTGTGCCGACGGGTGACGTTGTCGAAGTCGGTGAGCTGCTGCTGGGTGGGCAGCTCGCCGTAGATCAGCAGGTAGGAGACCTCGAGGAAGCTGGAGTGCTCGGCGAGCTGCTCGATCGGGTAGCCGCGGTAGCGCAGGATGCCAGCATCGCCGTCGATGTAGGTGATCGCAGACTTCGCGTTGGCGGTGTTCATGAAGCCGGGGTCATAGGTGACGGCTCCGGTGGTCTTCAGCAGGGGCGCGATATCGAGACCGACATTGCCCTCCACCGCGGACTGCACGGGTAGTTCCAGATCTCCCCCCTGATAATTCAGGCGGGCAGAGGTCTGCTCAGTCATGGGTCTCCTTATCAGACACACTCGGGGGACATCATGACAAACCTACCGTCTGGTCACCGTCGGTTGCCAGTTGTGTCCTGGTTCACCCGGTTCGAGTCAGTCCCCCAGCTCAGGCGGTGAGCCGCTGCGCGGCGGCGGCGATCCGCTCATCGGTGGCGGTCAGCGCCACCCGGATGTAACCGTTGCCCTGCTCCCCGTAGAAGACCCCGGGCCCGACGAGGATCCCGCGCTGCGCCATCTGCTCCACCAGCGCCCAGGTGTCCTCTGCGCTGCGGGCAGCCGGCGCCGTCCCCTGCGGGCCGGCGGCGCGGCACCACAGGTAGAGCCCGGCGTGGGACTTCTCGATCTGCAGCCCGGCGGCTTCAAGGGCCGGCACCAGCAGTGCACGACGCCGGCGGTAGACCTCCCGCTGGGCGGCGACGTGGGCGTCGTCGTCCAGTGCCGCGGTCAGCGCGGCCTGGATCGGGGCAGGCACGATCATCCCGGCGTGCTTGCGGGTGTTGATCAGCCCGTGGATCAGCTCCGGGCAGCCGGCGGCGAAGGCGGCACGGTATCCGGCGATGTTGGACTGCTTCGAGGCCGAGTACACCGCCAGCAGACCCCGATGATCGGGCTCCCCGGTCTCCGGGTGCACGCCGCAGACCCGCGGGTCCAGGACCGAGGGGACGTCATCCCCGGCGACCTCCCAGGGCAGCTCGGCGTAGCATTCGTCGGAGGCGACCACGGCGCCGATCCGGCGCGCCAACGCGACCACCTGACGCATCCATTCCACCCCGGCCACCGCGCCGGTGGGGTTCGAGGGTGAGTTGATCCAGATCAGCTTCACCCGCTGCAGCGTCTCTTCGTCGAGGCCGAGCGGATCATCGGTGGCCAGCGGGGTGGCCCCGGCGATCTGCGCGCCGATGTCATAGGTCGGGTACGCCACCAGCGGGCGGAGCACGACGTCGGCGGCCCCGGCCCCGGCGCGAGCGCCGAGTCCCAGCAGGGTGGGCAGCCAGGCGACGAGCTCCTTGGAGCCCACAGTGGGCAGGATGTGCTCCGGATCCAGCCCGGTGACCCCGCGGCGCCGAGCGAACCAGGCCGAGATGGATTCGCGCAGCGTGCGGGTGCCGTGGGTGGTGGGATAGCCCGGGGCATCGGCGGCCGCGGTGAGCGCCGCCTGGATGACCTCAGGAGTAGGGTCCACCGGGGTGCCGATGGAGAGGTTGACGACTCCCTCGGGGTGCCGCTGGGCCTTCTCCAGATAGGGCGCCATCGCGTCCCAGGGGTACTCGGGAAGAGTGAGCATCGGTGCCTCCGCGGGGGTCGGTGATCAGTGCTGCGGGGTCACTGCTGCTGCGGCGGCAGGGCTGCCACGATCTCGTGGTCCTTGGGGATCAGTCCGACCTTGGCGGCTCCGCCGGGGGAACCGACCTCGTCGAAGAACTCGACGTTGGCGCGATAGTACTCGGACCACTGCTCCGGGGTGTCGTCCTCGTAGTAGATGGCCTCCACCGGGCAGACCGGCTCACAGGCGCCGCAGTCCACGCACTCGTCCGGGTGGATGTAGAGCATGCGCTCACCCTCGTAGATGCAGTCCACGGGGCATTCATCGATGCAGGCCTTGTCCTTCAGATCCACGCAAGGAAGGGCGATGATGTACGTCATGGACTCCTCAGTCTCTCTACGGGTGCGTAACTAGAGTCTAGCGAGATGCGGCGCGGTCCCGCACCACGATCCACTTGACGAGGACCATGGCGATCAGGGTGACCGTCGCCGAGCCCAGCCACCAGATCAGCGAGGCCAGCGTGGGACCGGGCAGCAGCGCCATGGCCTCCGGGCTGTAGGGCACCACCAGCTGGTCAGGTCCTGGCCAGAGGTAGGCGATCGTGGCCACGGTGAAGGTGGTCGCTCCCATCAGCACCGGCTCGGCCAGCGAGCCGCTCTTCAGCCCGGCCCAGAGCTGCGCCATCAGGCACATCAGCAGGGCCAGGGCGGCGCCCCAGGGCAGCACGGTGCCGGTCTCGGTGGAGCCCAGCACCAGGATGTTCCCGTGCAGCAGGGTGCCCAGGATCCCGAGCACCAGCCCGGCGGAGAAGCACACGCCCAGCAGCGCTGGTCGCCGTGAGCTTCTCCGCGCGGGTGCCGCGGTCTGGTGCGGTGCCGTCATTACTGCGAGGCGCTCTTCTTCTTGCGTGAGTCACGCATGCGCTCGGAGGAGTTCAGGATGACCTTGCGGATCCGGATCGAGTCCGGGGTGACCTCGACGCACTCGTCCTCGTTGGCGAACTCCAGGGACTCCTCGAGGGTGAGCTTGGTCGGAGGGGTCAGGCCTTCGAAGGAGTCTGCCGAGGCTGCACGCATGTTGGTGAGCTTCTTCTCCTTCGTGATGTTGACCTCCATGTCGTCGTGGCGGGCGTTCTCGCCGACGACCATGCCCTCGTAGACCTCTTCCTGCGGGTCCACGAAGAAGGTGCCGCGCTCCTGCAGGTTGATCATCGCGAACGGGGTCGCGGTGCCGGTGCGGTCGGAGATCAGCGATCCGGAGGTGCGGTACTCGATCAGGCCCTTCCAGGGCTCGTAGCCGGCCGCGTAGGAAGACGCGATTCCGGCCCCGCGGGTGTCGGTGAGGAACTTGGTGCGGAAGCCGATGAGCCCGCGGGCCGGGACCAGGAACTCCATGCGGATCCAGCCGGTGCCGTTGTTGGTCATCGTGGTCATGGTGCCCTTGCGAGCGGCCATGAGCTGGGTGATCGCACCCATGAACTCGTCCGGAGCGTCGATGGTCATGTTCTCCATCGGCTCGTGCAGCTTCCCGTCGATCTCCCGGGTCACCACCTGGGGCTTGCCCACGGTCAGCTCGAAGCCTTCGCGGCGCATCTGCTCGACCAGGATCGCCAGGGCGAGCTCGCCTCGGCCCTGGACCTCCCAGGTGTCAGGACGCTCGGTGGGGAACACCTTGAGCGAGACGTTGCCGATGAGTTCCTTGTCCAGACGGTCCTTGACCTGGCGGGCAGTGACCTTCGCGCCCTTGACCCGGCCGGCCATCGGGGAGGTGTTGATGCCGATGGTCATGGAGATCGCGGGATCATCCACGGTGATGGTCGGCAGCGGCTTGGGGGTCTCCAGGTCGGTAAGGGTCTCACCGATCATGATGTCGGAGATCCCGGCGACGGCGACGATCTCGCCGGGCCCGGCGGAGTCTGCGGAGACCCGCTCCAGTCCCTTGGTGGCGAGCAGCTCGGTGATCTTCACCGTCTTCATGGTGCCGTCCTTGCGGGCCCAGGCGACCTGCTGGTTCTTCTTCAGCGTGCCGTTGAAGATGCGCAGCAGCGCCAGGCGGCCTAGGAAGGGCGAGGCGTCAAGGTTGGTGACGTGGGCCTGGAGGACCTCTTCGGCGTCGTACTTCGGGGCCGGGACGTGCTCCAGGATGGTGTCGAAGAGCGCCTCCAGATCCTCACCCTCGGGCAGGCCGCCGTCCTCGGGCTGAGTCTTCGAGGCGCGTCCGGCCTTGCCGGAGGCGAAGACCACCGGGACGTCCAGCACGGAGTCCAGGTCCAGATCGGGGTTCTCCTCGGCGACGTCGGAGGCCAGGCCGAGCAGCAGGTCCATGGTGTCGGAGACCACGCCGTCGATGCGGGCATCGGGGCGGTCGGTCTTGTTCACCACCAGGATCACCGGCAGCTGCGCGTTCAGTGCCTTGCGCAGCACGAAGCGGGTCTGCGGCAGCGGGCCCTCGGAGGCGTCCACGAGCAGCACGACGCCGTCGACCATGGAGAGGCCGCGCTCGACCTCACCACCGAAGTCGGCGTGGCCGGGGGTGTCGATCACATTGATGGTGACCTCCTCCATGCCGGCGTGCGCGGTGGCGGCCGGACCGGAGTAGAACACGGTGGTGTTCTTGGCCAGGATCGTGATGCCCTTCTCCTTCTCGAGCTCACCGGAGTCCATGACCCGGTCCTCGAGATCGCCGTGGCCGCCGACCGACTTGGTCTGGGTGAGCATGGCATCGACCAGAGTGGTCTTGCCGTGGTCGACGTGGGCGACGATGGCGACGTTGCGCAGATCCTGGCGCTCGTCAGTGCCTGCAAGTGTACGAGCGGCAGCAGTGGTCATAAGAGGGGCAACGCCTTCCATAGAGGAGAGTGTGACGGTCGTTCCCGGGCGAGGTCATCGCGTGACTCGTCCGGGTCGCGTCGGGGTTCAACAGTGTGGATTCGGGTGGGTCAGAGCGCGCGGCGGAACCGCCGTGTCGCGACCACACCTTTCAAGTGTACGGCCTTGGGCCGCGAGACCGGCAATGATCCTGCTCACCCGGGCATGCGCAGCGCCTCCGGACGGGGTGCTCCCCGCCCAGAGGCGCGCGCCGGGTGTACAGCGCGGGATGTAGAGCGCCGGTGTGTGCCGGGCTAGCCGTGAGCGGGGATGACCTTCTCGTTCTGCTCGGCGTGGTGGCAGGCTGCGAGCTGGGTGATCTGACCTCGGGAGATCAGCTCCGGCTCCTGGGTGGCGCAGATCTCGGTGGCCTTCCAGCAGCGGGTGCGGAAGCGGCATCCCGAAGGCGGGTTGGCCGGGTTCGGCGGATCCCCCTGCAGCACGATCTGCTCCCGGGCCCCGCGCATGGTGGGATCCGGCAGCGGCACGGCGGAGAGCAGCGCCTGGGTGTAGGGGTGCGCCGGAGCGGTGTAGATCTCGTCCTGGGTGCCCAGCTCCGCCAGCTTGCCCAGGTACATCACGCCGACCCGGTCGGAGATGTGCCGGACCACGGAGAGGTCATGGGCGATGAAGATGTAGCTGAGCCCGAACTCCTTCTGCAGGTCATCGAGCAGGTTCATCACCTGGGCCTGGACCGAGACGTCCAGCGCGGAGACCGGTTCGTCGCAGATGATCACATCCGGGTTCAGGGCCAGGCCGCGCGCGATCCCGATGCGCTGGCGCTGACCCCCGGAGAACTGGTGCGGGTAGCGGTTGATGTGCTCCGGGTTCAGCCCCACCAGGTCCAGCAGCTCCTTGACCCGGTTCCGGATGCCCTGCTTGGGCTTCTCCTCCGGATGCAGCTTGAACGGCTCGGCGATGATGTCACCCACTGACATCCTCGGGTTCAGCGAGGTGTAGGGGTCCTGGAAGATGATCTGGATCTTCCGACGCAGCCGGCGCAGCTCATCGCCCTTGACCGAGAGGAAGTCCTCGCCGCGGAACTTCACGGTGCCGGCGTCGGGCTCCTCCAGGCGCATCAGCAGCTTCGCCAGGGTGGACTTGCCACAGCCGGACTCCCCCACGATGCCCAGGGTCTCCCCCTCGCGCAGGTTGAAGCTGACTCCGTCCACCGCCTTCACCGCGCCGACCTTGCGCTGGAAGACGATGCCCTGGGTGATCGGGAAGTGCTTGACCAGGCCGTCGACTTCGAGCACGGACTTCTTCTCCGCGAACGGATCCGCCGCAGCGGGTGCTGAGAGACTCATTCGGGTGCCTCCTGTGAGATCGCGATCATCCCGGCGCCGGTCGGTGACGGGCGGCGGGTGCGTGTGGCGGTGCCGGCGTAGACGTCCTCGGCGTAGTGACAGGCCGAGAGGTGGCCCTCGGCGACCAGGCGCAGCTCAGGACGTTCGGTGGTGCAGCGGTCGGTGGCGAACTCGCAGCGTGGGTTGAACGGGCAGCCCGGCGGCATATCGGTCAGCGACGGCGGCAGCCCGGAGATCGCGCGCAGCCGGCCACCCTCGTCGTCGATCCTGGGGATCGAGGCCAGCAGCCCTTGAGTGTAGGGGTGTCCCGGCCTGCCGTAGGTCTCGTAGACGTCGGCGGCCTCCATCACGCGGCCGGAGTACATCACCGCGATCTTGTCTGCCACGTCGGCGACCACGCCGAGGTCGTGGGTGATCAGGATCAGGCCCATGTTGAACTCGGTCTGCAGATCCTTCAGCAGCCGCATCACCTGGGCCTGGACGGTGACGTCCAGCGCGGTGGTGGGCTCATCGGCGATCAGCACATCGGGGTCCAGGGCGATGGCCATGGCGATCATGATGCGCTGGCGCATACCGCCGGAGAACTGGTGCGGGAAGTCCCCGGCACGCTCCTCGGCGCCGGGGATCCCCACGCGCTGCATCATCTCCACGGCCTTGGCCCGGGCTTCCTTGCGCTTGAGCCCGCGGTGCACGCGGAACATCTCCGCGATCTGCCAGCCCACCGGGAGCACCGGGTTCAGCGAGGAGAGCGCATCCTGGAAGATCATGGCGATCTTGACCCCGCGCAGCTTCCGTCGAGAGTCTTCCTCCATGGTGAGCAGGTCATCGCCGCGGTAACGGATCTCCCCGCCGGCGATCCGGCCCGGGGGCATGTCCAGGATGCCCATGATGGTCTGGGCGGTCACGGACTTGCCCGAGCCGGACTCACCCAGGATCGCGAGGGTCTCCCCCGCGTGCAGGGTGAAGTTCAGCCCGTTGATGGCTTTGGCCACGCCGGCCTTGGTGCGGAACTCCACCTGGAGGTCCTTGACCTCCAGCAGGGGTGCATCGCCGGGTCGGGTTCCCGGGGTGAACCGGGTCGAGGTCTGGGATTCAGTCATGAGATCCAGCCCTTCACTTCTTGGATTTGGGATCAAGGGCGTCGCGGATGGCGTCGCCCATGGTCATGAATGCAAACACCGTGAGCCCGACGAAGATCACCGGGAACAGCAGCAGGTGCGGGACGGTCTGCAGGAACGGCTGCGCGTCGGAGAGCTGGAGCCCCCAGGAGATCGCGGGCAGCTGCAGGCCGACGCCGAGGAAGGTCAGCGTCGCCTCGGCGCCGATGATGATCCCGGTGAAGACCGTGGCGTAGCCGATCACCGGTCCCAGCGAGTTCGGCAGGATGTGCCGACGCATGATGGTGATCGGGCCGGCGCCCAGGGCGCGGGCGGCGAGCACGAACTCGGAGTTGACCACTGAGATCACCGAACCGCGCATCAGGCGCGTCATGGTGGGCCACATGAAGATGATCAGCACGAAGGCGACCTCGCGGACGCCGCGGGACTCCAGCACGTTGAGGAACACCAGTGCGCCCAGGATGTAGGGCACGGCGAAGACCATGTCGGTGAAGCGGGAGATCACGGCGTCGACCCAGGAGCCGAAGTAGCCGGCCACCAGGCCGAGCACCACGGCGATGATGAAGGTGCCGATGGCCACGATGAAGCCCACCGCGATGGAGTTCCGGGCGCCGTGGATCACCCGGCTGTAGTAGTCACAGCCCTGGATGTCGGTGCCGAACCAGTGTTCCGCCGAGGGTGCCTGGCGGCTGCGTCCCAGCAGGCACTCCCGCGGGTCGGTGCTGGTGAACAGCTGCGGGAAGATCGCCATCGACAGGAAGAGCACCAGCAGGACCCCGGAGATGATGAACCAGGGGTTTCTGCGCAGCGAGCGCCAGGCGTCGGCGAGCAGGCTCGCCTCTTCGACCTTCTTGGTCTTGGCCGGCTCGCCTGCGGGTTCCAGGGTGGAGTCGATCGGCTCCACGCGCGCTTCGGGGCGGTGTATCTCACTCATAACGGATCCTTGGGTCGAGAAGGCCATAGAGGAGATCAACGATCAGGTTGATCACCACGAAGAAGAGCACGAAGAGGGTCACGATGCCGACGACGACGGTGCCCTCCTGCCCCTGGATGGAGGCGAACACCTGCTGGCCCAGCCCGGGGAGGTTGAAGATCGTCTCCACGATGATGGAGCCGGCCATCATGCTGGCGAGATCCGCACCGATGAAGGTGACCGCGGGGATCAGCGAGTTGCGCAGCCCGTGCCGGGTGATCACCCGGGTACGCTTCATGCCCTTCGCGGTGGCGGTGCGGACGTAGTCGGACTTCAGCGAGTCCAGCAGTTCGCTGCGCACCAGCCGGGCCAGGATGCCGGTGGAGACCGCGGCCATGGTCAGCGCCGGCAGGATGTAGCTGGAGATGCCGTTGTTGACGCCGGCGATCGGGAACCAGCCCAGGTTCAAGCCGAAGATCAGCTGCAGCAGGAAGCCGATCACCAGGGTGGGCAGCGCCACCATGGCCACGGTGGAGACCTGCACGAAGCGGTCGAAGAACCGGTCGCGGTAGAGAGCGGCGAGGATGCCGGCGATGATGCCCATGATGGTCTGGATCACGAAGGTGACCAGGGCCAGGGTCGCAGTGACCGGGAGGCGCTGTTCGATGATGTCAGTGACCGGGCGGCCGTTGAAGGTGGAGCCGAAGTCCAGGGCGGTGATGATGCCCCAGATGTATTTGAAGTACTGGACGAGGAACGGGTCATCCAGGTTGTACTGCTCGCGCAGGGTCTCCCGGACGGCGTCGCTCATCGGGCGGTCTCCGGCCAGTGCCCGGATCGGGTCACCGGGAATGGCGAAGACCAGTGCATAGACGATCAACGTGGAGATCAGGATGACCGGGATGAACTGGAGCAGACGCCGAATGATATAGCGGGTCATTGCTGTCCTTGTGGGTGCGGGTGATGGCGCGGGTGCGCCGAGCGTCTGTCTCGGCGGAGAGGTCTTCTCCTGAGCCGGGGGCGACGCCGCGATCAATGATAGGGACTCAGACAGGATTTCTGAGAATCCTGTGCTGCCGACACGGCAGAGGCGCGACCTGCGAAGACTTCGCGCAGGCCGCGCCTCTGCCGTGGGCTGTGAGGACTACTCCTCGGTCACCACCACCTGCTCCAGGCGGGTGAAGGTGGCCTGGTCCATGAAGATGGACTCGCCGTCGATCCGGTCGCTGTGCACCACCTGGTAGTTGGTGAACCACAGCGGAATGACCGGCATGTCCTCGAGGAGGATCGCCTCGGCGTCGGTGTAGAGCTCCGCCGCGGCATCGGGATCAGTCTCGGCATTGGCCTGGCTGAGCAGATCGTCGAACTCCTCGGAGGAGTAGTCGGCGTAGTTCGAGGAAGCGCCGGTGGAGTAGATCGGCTCCATGGCGTACTGCGCGCTCGGGTAGGACAGCGTCCAGCCCAGCCGGTACGGTCCGGTGATCTCCTGCTCATCGTGCAGACCCAGGTACTGGGCGAACTCCAGGGACTCGAAGGTGATGTCCTCGATGCCCAGGTTGTCGCGCCACTGGTTGGCCACGGCCTCGACCCAGTCCTCGTGACCGGCACCGGAGTTGAAGTACACGGTCAGCTCATCCGGGCCGCCTGCTTCCTCGTAGAGCTCTGCGGCTGCCTCAGGATCGTACTGGCAGAACTCGCAGGTGTTCTCATTGCCCTCGATCAGGTCCGGGGGAATGATGTTCTCCGCCGGGGTCTGCGCGCCGTCGAAGATGTTGTCGATGATCAGCTCGCGGTCGATGGCCATGGAGAGCGCGTGGCGCACATCGACGTCCTGGAACTCCTCCTGGTACAGCGGGAAGCCCAGGTAGGTGAAGGATGAGGTGTCGAAGTCCTGCGCGTTGTCACCGAAGTCGGCCTCCACCGTGGTGCGGCGGTTCGCCGGGGCGTTATCCAGGATGTCGAGGTTGCCGGCCTGGACGTCCAGGTAGGCGGTGTCGACCTCGGAGTAGATCTTCCATTCGATGCGCTCGGGAAGACCTGGGTTCTCACCGGCCCAGTCCTCGAAGCGGTTAACCGCGATCTGCTGGTCGTGCTCCCACTCCCCGTCCATCATGTAGCGACCGTTGCCCACCGGAGCCTGCTCGAAAGCCTCGATGTCGTCGTAGGCGACCGAGGGCAGCGGGTAGAAGGCGGTGTAGGTCAGCATGTCGGGCAGCGGCGAGAAGGGCTCGGTGAGCTCGATCTCGAGGGTGTAGTCATCCACCGCGCGGACGCCTTCCATCTCCTCGGCGTCGCCGTCGACGACCTCCTGGTAGCCCAGGAAGTTGTCGAAGAAGTTGGCGCTCTGCTGCGCGTTGTCGGGATCAACGGCCCAGTTGTAGGTGTCCACGAAGGTCTGTGCGGTGATCGCTTCGCCGTCGTGGAAGGTCCAGTCCTCACCCAGGGTGAAGGTCCAGGTCACGTTGTCCTCGGTGTCCCAGGACTCCGCCACGCCCGCAGTGGGCTCGTAGGTGTCGAAGTCGGTCTGGGTCAGGCCGGTGAACAGCGAGCCCAGGACCCAGGATCCGCAGACCTCGGTGGAGTTCGCCGGGACGAGGAACTGGGGTTCGCAGTTGTAGGCGGAGACGGTGCCGCCGCCTTCAACGCCCTCAGCGGCTTCGCCGTTGCCGGCGCCGCCGTTGTCGCCACCGCCGCAGGCCGCGAGCGCCAGAGTGGCGGCCGCGGTCACGGCGACAGCTCCCGTCGCGCGAGAGCGACGGGATGTCTTGTTGACGTGCATATTCGATGACTCCTCGAGAAGATGCGAGCTTTCTGGGCATACGGCGACCCCAGCGAGTGTGTTGCGTGGGTCACCTGTGGGAGCGAGTTTAGCAGGGCAACTTTTCAGCTGTGTTTCAGGTCCTGTTCATCTGACCGTGTTCCATCTGCTACTCACTGCCGCCCAGGCGCGCTCCAGGGCGCACTTCTCGACCGCCCAGCTCGCGCGCTCAGCTCAGGGCGGCGAGCAGCCGTTGGCGCTCGGTCCGGCGTCGGGCCTGCACCTCGGGGTTCGGCACCGGAGCCGCGGCCAGCAGCTGCTGGGTGTAGGACTCCCGGGCATGACGCAGCACCTCGTCGGTGGTCCCCTGCTCCACGGTGCGTCCCTTCTGCATCACCAGCACCTTGTGCGCCAGGGAGTCCACGACTGCGAGGTCATGGCTGACGAAGAGGCAGGCGAAGCCGTATTGCTGCTGCAGCTCGGAGAACAGCTCCAGCACCGCGGCCTGGACCGAGACGTCCAGGGCCGAGGTGGGCTCGTCGGCGATCAGCAGCGTGGGATTCAGGGTCAGCGCGCGGGCGATCGAGATGCGCTGCCGCTGGCCCCCGGAGAGCTCATGCGGGTAACGGTTGAGCACGCTGGAGGGCAGTCTGACGGCATCCAGCAGCTCCCGGGCCCGGGCGGTGCGGGAGTTCTTGTCCCCCTCCTTATGCACCACCATCGGCTCGGTGATGATGTCACCGATCGGGAATCGTGGGTCCAGCGAGGCGGCCGGGTCCTGGAACACCACGCCGATCTCCCGCTTGAGCGCCTTCTTCTGCTTGGCAGGAAGCGTGGGCATGTTCTCACCGCGCACGCGCAACTCACCTTCGGCGATGTCGAGCAGGCCCAGCACCGCCTTGGCCACGGTGGACTTGCCCGAACCAGACTCCCCCACCAGACCCATGATCTCCCCGGGCTGCACGGTGAAGTTCAGATCGTGCACCACTCGAGTCGCCTTGCGCCGGAACTTGTACTCCAGCGCGACGTCCTTGGCCTCGAGCGCCGGAGGCGCAACCGAAGCCGCACCTGAAGCTGCGCCGGCGCTCACGCCGGCGGTTGCGCCGGGGCTGTTCTCACGCGCGGCACGCTCGGTGACTCTGACACGCTCCCGTTCGCGGTCCTGCTCCAGCGAGGGGTCCCCTGCCTCCCGCAGCAGCGGCATCGCCGCGAGCAGGCGACGGGTGTAGGGGTGCTCCGGGTGGCCGAGGATCTTGGTCACCGGTCCGGTCTCCACCACCTCGCCATTGAGCATCACCACCACGCGGTCCGCCATGTCCGCGACCACGCCCATGTTGTGCGTGATCAGCAGGATGCCGGTGTTCAGCTCCTGCTTCAGCTCACGCAGCAGATCCAGGATCTCGGCCTGCACCGTGACATCCAGTGCTGTGGTGGGCTCATCGGCGATGATCACCTTCGGCCCGCAGGCGATCGCCATCGCGATCACGATGCGCTGGCGCTGCCCTCCGGAGAACTGGTGCGGATACTGCCGGATCTTGGTCCGGGCATCGGGGATGCCTACGCGCTCCAGCAGCTCGACGGACTTCTCCAGAGCGTCTGCGCCGAAGGCCACGTCGTGGACCTGCAGCGCCTCCACCAGCTGATCCGACACGCGCAGCACCGGGTTCAGCGCGGTCATCGGCTCCTGGAAGACCATGCTGATGTCGGAGCCGCGCAGCCGGCGCAGCTCAGCGGTGGACATCTGCAACACGCTGCGACCTTCAAGCAGCACCTCACCCTCGACGGTGGCGTTCTCCGGCAGCAGCCCCATAGCCGTGGAGGAGGTGACGGACTTGCCGGAGCCGGATTCTCCGACCACGGCGACGACCTCACCCGGCATGACCTCGAAGGAGACTCCCTTGACGGCGTCGACATCGCCGAACTCGGTGGCGAAGCTGACGCGGATGTCCTTATAACTCAGCACTGGTTCGGGCATCAGGAGTCCCTCTTCTTCTCATCGGTCGGATCATGCCCGAAGTCTGGACCGTGGTCGGCCATTCCGGCGGGCGGCTGCATCTGGGTGGGACCACCGGAGAGCTCGCTCACCTGCTTGCCGGACCGCTCCTCCGCGGTGGCGCGGCCGAGCAGGCCGAAGGCAGTCCGCCAGCCGGGCCGGTTGGCGCCGGAGCGCTTCTGCCGTGGGTCGATGGCGTCCCGGAGGCCGTCGCCGATGAAGTTCACGCTCAGCGCGATGGCGATGATGAAGAGCCCGGGGAACCAGAAGAGCCAGGGCCGGGTGGTGAAGGCGTTCTGGTTGTTCTGGATCAGCGCACCGAGCGACGTCTCCGGGGCCTGGACTCCGAATCCGAGGTAGGACAGCGTGGTCTCCAGGAGGATGGCGGTGGCAATCGCGAAGGTGGCGTTGACCACAATCACCCCGATGCTGTTGGGCAGCATGTGCTTGAGAATGATCCGTGCCGGGTGGGCACCCATGGAGACGGCGGCTGAGACGTACTCCTTCTCCCGCAGCGAGAGGATCTCCGCGCGGACCAGACGGGCAGTGCCGGTCCAGGTGGCCAGGCCGATGGCGAGCGCCAGCGTGAGCGTGCCCCCTGGCAGGCCCTGGGCGTAGGCGCCGAAGACGGCCGCCAGGGCCAGCAGCGGCACCACGATGACCACATCGGTGACGCGCATCAGCACCGCCTCGACCCAGCCGCGGAAGTACCCGGCCAGCGCGCCGACCAGCACTCCGAGGAAGGTGGAGGACAGCGCCACGCCTATGGCCACGAGCAGGGACTGCTGGGTGCCGCGCATCACCATGGCGAAGTAGTCCCGGCCGATGCTGTCCTGGCCGAAGGGATGCTCACCCAGGAAGCCGTCGGTGAACATGGTGGGGCGGCCGCCGTTGACCGTGAGACCGGTGGACAGGAAGCTCTTGGACCACCAGCCGGTGCCCTGCCCGGAGAAGCCGATCGAGGTGATCGAGAGCAGGATGATGAAGGCCAGCACCACCATGGAGACCACGGCCGGCTTATGGGCGAAGAATCTGCGCCGGACCAGCTGGCCCTGGGAGTAGGAGCGCTGCGCGCTGGCGAGCTTGGCGTCCTCGGCCTCGGCGGCGCTGCGCACATCCTCGGGCGGGACGGGGGGTGTCTGCTGGCTCATACTCTAATCCTCGGATCCAGGACCGCGTACATGAGGTCCGCAATCAGGTTGAACAGCACCGCGGCGGCGCCGGTGATAAGGGTGAACGCCATGACCGGGGCAGGGTCGGAGCTGCTCAATCCGGTGACGAACATGTCGCCCATGCCGGACCAGCCGAAGACCTGCTCGACGACCACGGCGCCGCCGATCAGACCGGCGAAGTCAAAGGCCACGATGGTGGTCAGCGGGATCATCGAGTTGCGGAAGGCATGCTTGAAGACAACTGTGCGCTCGTTGACGCCCTTGGCGCGTGCCGTGCGGATGTAGTCCTGGTTCACGGCCTCCAGCATGGAGCTGCGGGTGTACCGCGTGTAGGTGGCCACCGAGACCAGCATCAGGATCGTGGTGGGCAGCACCAGCTGTGTCCCCTGATCCAGGGCGACCTCCCAGAAGTCCCCGCTGAAGTTCGGCGATGAGGAGCCGATGGTGGCGATCGGGCGTGGTTTCAGGCCCAGGAACCCGGGCCAGGCCCGCATGAAGTGATCCAGCAGGACCATGACCGCGAACAGCGCGGCGGTGATCACGCTGACGGCCACGGCCTGACCCTTGGCGTGGCCTCCCATGGTCCGACCCACCAGCACGGCGACGGCGATGGTGACCAGGAACAGTCCCGCGATGGTCAGCCAGCCGCCAGGCGGGTCGATCAGCAGCCAGAAGGTGGCGTAGTAGGAGACCAGGCCGATTCCGACCACGGTCAGCGCGGAGTACAGCACCCGCCGGTTCCGCAGCCCGGAGAGCAGCGCGGTCAGCCCGAAGGCCAGTCCGATGCCGAGAACGGTGATGACGGCCGGGCCGAGCTGGGGCTCGCGGGCGTAGTTCATCGAGTCCATCGCCGGCATGACCACCATGACGAAGCCGAACATCACGGCCCCGGTGAGCAGCCGACGTCGGGCGGAGCCGCCGATGATCAGCGGCACCAGGATCGCGGCGACGGCGGCGACGATGATGATCTGCGTCCAGGTGAAGTTCGGTTCGCGCAGCCAGTTGTTGTACGTGATGCCCATCCAGTCCTTGGCCAGCACCGCGGCCCAGAAGACCGGGAGCGAGAAGAAGAGGAAGACGAAGAAGGAGACGGCGTAGTCCAGCGAGGAGTACTGCCGGATGGCGGTGACGATTCCGGTGAGGATGCCGATGATTATCGAGAGGATGGTGGCCAGGAAGACCAGGCGCAGGGTGGAGGACGCGGAGTTCGCGACCATCGCGCCGACGTCCTGTCCACTCATATTGGTGCCGAAGTCGCAGGCGCCCACGGCGCATCCGGCGATCCCGGTGAGCCAGATCCAGTACCGGGAGTACCAGGGCTCATCCAGATTCATGAAGGAGATCCGCTGCTGGATCAGGAACTCCACGTTGTCCGCATTGGACTCACGCAGCTCCTGGAGCGGGTCCCCGGAGTTGATCACCAGGACGAAGACGAGCAGAGAGGCGCCGAAGAGCACCAGGATGGCACTGAGGAGACGCTTGAGGACATAGCTGTACACGGGGTGGTTGTACCTTCCACGAGCTGTGGGCCAAGCATCGGTGGGGTTCGATCCGGAGTTCCTCCGGGTCGAACCCCACCGATGTCTACGGTCCTGAGCTCAGCCGAGATGCTCGGCTGGGCGGGACCTGGGGACTGCTGAGATCACTCGGCGCGCTGCCACTGCTCGGCGTTCCACACGATCTGGTCCTGCGAAGCGGTGTCGCGGACGTTGCTGATCGAGATGTCCGAGCCGGAGAGCTGCGGGTGCACGTAGAGCGGGATCCCGAACAGGTCTCCCCAGAGCTCCTGCTCGATGCCGATGATGATCTCCTGCTGCTCGGCCTCGTCTTCCGTGGTGGCAAGCTGGTTGAACAGGTCATCCACGGTCTCGTTGGAGTACTCGCCGTAGTTCTGCGCGCGTCCCGTGGAGTAGATGTTCTGTCCCGAGACCACCTGGCCGGAACCGGCCCAGGCGAAGAGTGCGACTTCGTAGTCGCCGGTCTCCTGGGCACCGCCCGGACCGAAGAAGTCCTCGGAGCCGGAGTCCACGATCTCGAAGCCGGCCTCGTCACAGGAGGCCTTGATCTCGGCCACAGTATCGGTGCGGCGCGGGTTCGGACCGGCGTAGCCGATGCGGACCTCGGTGCCCACAGCATCCTCAGCCTCGAGGATCTCGGCGGCACCCTCGATGTCGACCTCGTCATAGCTGCCGTCGTAGCTCTCGGAGACGATGTCCTCGTAGTTCTCCTCGAAGGTCAGCGACTCGCGGGCGTTGAGCACCGTGGCCTCGGGGTTGACCGGCTCGACCAGGTTGGAGACGATCTGCTGGCGCGGCACGCACATGGCGAAGGCCTCGCGCAGCTCCAGACTGTCAGCGAAGGCGCTGCCTTCGATGAAGTTGAAGTCCAGGTGCTCCCAGGTGGCCGCCTCACCCTCATGCAGAACGATCTGGCCCTCCAGGCGCTCGAGCTGGCCGCGGGTGTCCACGGTGGCCTGGGGGCGGGCGACGTTGAGGTCCCCGTTCTCCAGAGCCTGGACATGCTGGCCGTCGTTGACGAAGCGGAAGACGATCCGCTCGGTGCCCGGCGCGTTGCCCCAGTACTCCTCATTGGCGGAGATGGTCAGGGACTCACCGGCCTGCCAGTTGTCCAGCTTATAAGCACCGTTGACCGGGATGAGCTCCTCATCGGGCAGCGTGCCGGGGTCGGTCAGCCAGCCCTCGTTCCAGAACTCAGCCACGGGCTCCAGCGTCTCGGTGTCGGCCTCGCGCACCGCGGTGACCAGCTCGTCGAGCTCCATGTCACTCTGCTCGGCGACCACATGCGCCGGCAGCGCGTAGTTGACCATGATCTCCCAGTCGGCGAAGGGCTCGGTGTATTCGATGGTGAAGGTCTTGCCCTCGGGATCGCCCTGCGGGCCTTCGAGCACACGCTCGCCGTAGGTCTGGGAGATGCCGTTGAACAGCGGCTCATCATCAGAGTTGGTCAGCGAGGCGTTCTGATAGGCCCAGTCCAGCACGTAGTCGGCCACGGTGACCGGGGTGCCATCGGACCAGGTGACATCTTCACCGATGGTGTACTCCACGGTGAATGGGTCTTCGCTGACGACCTCATAGGAGCCGAAGTCCTCATTGGCGTACCAGACGTTGTCAGTGCCCCAGTAGCCGAAGCCCTCGAAGATCCGGTTCACCACGGTGGAGTTGTAGACGCTGTAGCTCTCCGGGGTCTGACCGTTGTAGCCCACGAACTCGATCTCACCCATGGAGACCGAGATCTCGTCGTCCATGGTCTCGAGGTCGCTGGTATCGGCCTTGCCGGTGTCCTCCGGCTCGGTGGTGAACTGCTGGCCCTCGGCGCTGAACGCGTCGGTGTTGCCGCTGGTCTCGCCGTTGCCGGTTTCCGCGCCGTCGGCGTCGTCATTGCCGCCGCCCGGGGTGCATCCGGAGAGCACGAGTGCGCCGGTGGCCAGAAGGGCCGTCGCCGCAGAGAGTTTCCTCAGTTTCACAGTTGCTCCTCATCCTTCAATGCGATGTGACCGGGTCCGATGTCTTCCCTCATCCCTCGAGAAGGTGACCCATCTAACACCGGTTCAATGTGCGAACCAGACTACGGTCGGCGCTGCGCACCTGAGGACGCTTTTCCGCTGCGTGTCTGAATCGTTACCCGATGCAACCGCGCAAGATATGACCCAGATCACTCACCCGAGGCCGGCATCTCAGAGCTGCGAAAACATGTGTGAAACATGCAACCACCCACCGCAGACAGAGAAACTCCCGTGCAATTCCGGCTGAGGAATTGCACGGGAGCTGCTAGGCGGTCAGGTGTCCGCAGATTCTGTGAGCCGGGTCACTCTGCTAGTTGTAACACGTATGCAACATGTGGTTGGCGCCGTGGCTACTCACCAGTAGACCGGCCCGACCTGCTAATAAGTCACAGTGTTACGCGAGTCTGCTCTCGGCGAGTCTCAGCGCCGCCAGGAGTCCTCGGGATCGAAGGTCTCACCCTGGGTCAGTCGCAGTGCTCTGCCCTGGGCGACCAGGTCCTCATACTTCTTCGACTTCTTCTCTGCGGCGCCCATATCGCGCGGCGGGAGCATGATCGTGCGCTCTGCCTCGATGCCGCTTTGGAGCTGACGTCCGCGCTCCAGCTCGGCGTCGAACTCGGCTCCGAGCAGCAGCACCAGATTCATGATGTAGACCCACAGCAGGAAGATGATCACGCCGGCCAGCGCCCCGTAGGTGGCCTCGTAGCTGCTGAAGTTCGCCACGTAGAAGAACACGGCGGTGGTGGCGAGCACCATGACCAGGATGGCCAGCACGGCGCCCGCGGAGATCCAGCGCGCTCCGGGCTGACGCAGGTTCGGCGTGGCGAAGTACAGCATCGCAATGCAGGCCGCGGCCACCAGCAGCAGTGCAGGATAGGTGCCCCAGTTGAAGATGGTCACGGCGGTGTCCCCGAGTCCGACGGTGTCTCCAACGGCGCGGGCGATCGGGCCGGAGGTCAGCAGCAGGAAGATCGCGGTGGCGACCAGCACCAGCAGCCCGGCGGTGACCAGGTAGAAGATCGGCCGCAGCTTCAGCATGGAGCGACCCTCCTCCACCTCGTAGATCCGGTTCATCGACCGGGAGAAGGCATTGACGTAGTTCGAGGCGGTCCACAGCGCGGTCAGGATGCCCAGCGCGAGCCCGATTCCGGCGCCCTGGACGCTGGTGATCGCGATGATCGGCTCTCGGATCTGCTCCATGGTGTCGGATTCCACCATCTGGGCGGCGGTGGAGAGCAGGAACTCCTGGGTGCGCTCACTCTCACCGACGAAGGACATCAGCGAGACCAGCGCGATCAGCGCCGGGAAGACCGAGAGCACCGCGTAGTAGGTGAGCCCCGCCGCCAGGTCGGTGCAGCTGTCCCGGCCGAACTCGGTGAAGGTGCGTTTGATGCTGTACTTCCAGGTGGTGCCGGTCAGCTTCACCGGTGAAGAGGTCTTCTTCTCCTCGGTGTCACCGGCGGTGGCCGCCTCGAAGTCCTCGCGCTGCCGGTTCTTGACCATATAGGGCTGATCCGCCGCGGCGGAGAGGGTTCCCACCCGCAGCTGACCGTTCTGATGCACGGTGCCGCCGGAGCGGCCCTGATCCTCGATCTGATGCCGTGGGGCGCGGTGAGCCTTCAGGGCACCGGCGACACGGCTGGCCGGACTGGAATCGTCTGATTGACCCTGCGGGTCCGAATGAGCGCTCATAGACTCAAACTATCCGCATGTGACCCCATCACCAACTGTCCATTAGCTCCTGGATTCGCTGCGTCTGGTCATCGCCAGCTCGTCGATGTGGGTGATCGCCGCCGGAAGGGCGTTGTTGAGGTACCCGGCCCGGGCGATCGCCATGGAACCCACCGCGGAGGTCAGCAGCTGAGCGATGATCGCGATGATCGCCTTGATCAGGTTCAACCCGCTGAAATCCATCAGCAGCGCCCCGAAGACGATGGACGCGACACCCAGTCCCGCGGAGGTGCCCACGGCCGAGGCGCGCAGGTACAGATCCGGGAGCTTGAACAGCCCGATGGCCGAGATCACGATCGTGGCGATGCCCAGGAAGATGAACACCAGGCCGAGGATGTCGGCGAAGTCGGTCAGAGTCATCAGCGGCGGCCTCCAGATCCGAGTCGTGCCATGGACAGCGCCGCCATGAAGCCCAGCAGCGTGGCGATCAGGATGATGTCGAAGAGCGCCTCGATGTTGGTGCGCAGTCCGATCAGGGCGACGAAGCCGATGGTGGCGAAGAAGATCAGGTCCGCGGCCACGGCGCGATCCATGGTGCGCGGGCCGAGCAGTCCACGCACAGAGGCGATGACCATGCCGATCGCCAGCAGGATCAGCGCGATCTCGAGAGTCCACTCGGAGATCATCGGCTCTCACCTGCCTCGTCCAGCGGGCGGACCACCGGCAGCTGGGTGGGACGAGTCAGGTCACCGGGCGCGCGGCGCATCGCATGCAGCATCCGGTCCTCCATCTCCTGGATCTCGGCGACCAGCTCCTCGCGGCTCTCCACGAACATCCCGTGCACGTAGAGGATCCCGTGCTCCCGGGAGATCGTGATGGTCAGCGTGCCCGGAGTCAGGGTGATCAGCGAGGAGATCATCGTCCACTCGCTGTCACTGCGCGAGGCCGCCGGGACTGCGACGATCGCCGGACGCATCTTCGAGCGTGCCCGCGGGCGCAGCACCTCGGCGGTCACCGAGAGGTTGGCGCTGACGAATTCCTTGGCGTACCAGAAGAGGAATCCGATGATCCGGAAAGGCCAGCTCATCATGCTCCACTCACCGCCCTCACGTAGTCCATTGGGTTGAGCAGGTTCTCCGCCGCGGTCTCTGACCAGCCCATCAGCAGCTCCGCCCCGAGGCCGAAGAACAAGGTGATCGCGGCCAGCAGGATCGCCGGGAAGATCAGCTTGAAGGGCACCTTGACCGCCTGTTTCCCGGCGAGCACCGCGGAGGTGGTCGCCGTGGGGGGCCCGATGGTCAGGGTGGGCGTCTCTGCCTGGGCCTGGACCCGCAGGTAGCGCTTCCCGTGCATCCGCTGCTGGTAGGTCAGTGCCCGCTCCTGCAGGTCTGCGGGCTCGGATCCCATGAAGACCCCGGTCCAGATCTTGAGCATCGAGAGCAGCGTGAAGACCGAGACCACCACCGCGACGGCGGCCACCCAGTAGTGGGATTCGGCCAGGGTGGCCTGGATGATCGCGAACTTCGCGACGAACCCGGAGAAGGGCGGCAGGCCGGCGAGTGAGAGAGCGGCCACCATGAAGGTCACTGCGATCAGCGGCTCGCGCTTGAGCATGCCGCCGAGCTTGTCGATCTCCCCGGTGCCGTAGGTCTCCTCGATCGCGCCGGTGGAGAGGAACAGCGAGGCCTTCACGATCATGTGGTGCAGCAGGTAGAAGATCGCGGCCGTGAGACCCAGCAGGGTGAACAGTCCGACGCCGATCAGGATGTAGCCGATCTGGCTGATCATGTGGAAGACCAGGATGGAACGGGTGGTCTTCTCCCCCACTGCGCCGAGCACGCCGATGAGCATGGTGGCCGAGGTGATCAGCAGCGCCACCCAGAGGAAGCGCTCGTCGCCGTCAAAGAGCAGCGAGTAGATCCGGTAGATCGCATAGATCGCGACCTTGGTGTGGATCCCGGAGAACAGGGCGGTGACCGCCGGGGAGGTCATCGCGTAGGTGCGGGTCAGCCAGCCGTGCACCGGCACCACCGCGGCCTTGATCGCGATGGCGGTGAGCACCACGCCACCGGCCAGGGCGACGGCGGGGTCCTCCTTGCCCGCCCCGTGCAGCTCGGCCAGGTTCACCGTGCCCGCGGTGGCGTAGACCAGCGCGATGCCCACCAGCAGCAGCGTGGAGGCCAGCAGGTTCACCGAGACGTAGATCCGGGCGCCGTGGGCGCCGAGCTTGGCCCCCATCATCGCCAGCAGCCCGTAGGAGGGCAGCAGCATGACCTCGATGAAGACGAAGAGGTTGAAGATGTCACCGGTCATCAGCGCGCCGGAGACCCCGGCCATGAGCACCAGCACGAAGGGGTGGAAGAACCGGGCCCGGGCCTCGTGGGTGGCCATGGCGAAGAGCACGCTGGCGATGGCGAGCACCGACATGATCATCAGCACCAGGGCGGAGAGCGCGTCGACGACGAACGGGATCGAGACCCCGTAGTCCCAGAGGCCCACCTGGTGGACCAGCACGGTGCCGTCACCGGTGGCGATGACCAGCAGCACCGCGAAGACGAACAGGACGGCCAGGGTGCCGAGGCTGATCATGTGCCGGGCCAGGCGCTTCTTGCGCAGCGCTACTCCGAGCGCTGCGAGCAGCAGCGGCACACCGACCGCCAGCGGGAGCAGCGGAGGAAGGATCTCGGTCATCGGGTCTCCCCCTCCCGGGTCGTCTCAGCCTCTGGGGCTTCTGTGTCTGGTGTTGCCGCACTCGGTGCGGCGGGGTCGGAGTTCTCCACCCCTGAGGCCGTGCCCGTATCGGGGGTCTTCTCCGGCCAGGGGTCTCCGGTCTCATCCTCCCCGCGGTCCACCACGATGTCGCCGGACTCCGTGGTCAGGCCGAAGTAGCCGGCGTCGTTGGTGTCGCCGCGGTCCGCGGCGAGCAGCCGGGCCGGAGAGACCTCCACGTCTTCGGTGTCATCATCGGTGGTGGTGGTGATCGCCAGGGTCACCATGAACATGGTGATCGAGAAGGCGATCACGATGGCGGTGAGCACGAAGGCCTGCGGCAGCGGGTCCGCCTGCTCACCGACCTCGCCGGAGCCGATATAGGGCACGCCCCGGTAGGCGGTGTTGCCGGCGGCGAAGAGCATCAGGTTCGCGGCGTGGCTGGCGAGCACGAAGCCCAGCACGATCCGCACCATCCCGCGCTGCATGAACAGGTAGACGGCCGCGGCGGTGAGCAGGCCTACAGCGATGGCGATGCTCATCGGTCGTTCACCCCTCTCGGGTCATTCTCGGTGTGGACCCCTGGCCAGGACTCGTCGGCCTGGACTTCGAAGGGCAGATCCCCGGGGTCCGCGTGGTAGCCGGCGGGGGCCTTCACCGTGGAGAGCTCGGCCTCGCTGGTGCCATGGGCCCGGCGGTGCGCCTTCAGCAGCTCCGCAGGGTAGCGCTGCGCCTGTCCCAGCCGGTCCAGGGCCACCAGCACCGCACCGATGACGGCGAGGTAGATGCCGACGTCGAAGATCAGCGCGGTGGTCAGGGAGAAGCCGGCGTCGGAGCCCCAGGGCATGGGAAGTCCTTCGGCGATGACCACCGGGCGCAGATAGGAGCCTTCGAGGTAGCCGGCGAAGCCGATGGCGGCGCCGGTGATGATGCCTCCGACGATGACCAGCGCGTAGTCGAAGCGCAGCTTCACCGAGGTGTCCGAGGGGGCGACCAGGTAGCGCAGGGCGAAGAAGCCGCCGGCGACCAGCGCGGCGATGAACCCGCCGCCGGACTCGTAGTGACCGCGCAGCAGCAGGATCAGCGAGAGCAGCACGATGAACGGCGCCATCCAGTTGAAGACGCTGCGCATCGCGGTGGTGTTGTCCCCGGCGTGGTCCAGCGGGGTCCCGGACCACTGCCGGGAGGCCGGCGGCTCGTTGTCCGAGGTGGCGAAGGAGGAGTTCAGCAGCGCCAGGATCGCGAAGCCCGCGACGCCGAGCACGGTGAGCTCACCGAAGGTGTCCAGTGCTCGGAAGTCCACCAGGATCGAGTTGACCACGTTCAGCGCGCCGGTCTCCTCGTAGGTGTTCTCCAGGTACCACTCGGCGATCGGAGCCTGTCCGCGACGCCCGGTGAGCGCGAAGGTCGCGGCGAAGGCCATCACGCCGAAGGCCAGGGCCACGGCGATGGAGATGCCGCGTCGGGTGCGGGTCACCTTGTGGAAGCGCTTGGGAAGCTTGCGCAGCACCAGGACCAGCACCACCACGGTGAGGATCTCCACGAGCAGCTGGGTCATGCCCACGTCCACCGCGCCCAGGGCGAAGTACCAGGCGGCGACCACGAAGCCGGCACCACCGGCGAGCACCACCGCGGCGGCGCGATTCTCCGTGGCCACAGTGCCGGCGAGGAAGCAGACCAGCAGCGCGATCAGCACCCAGTCGGTCATCCGGGTGTGGCCGGGGTCGAAATCCCCGACCACCGGGGCTGCGACCATCCCTGCGATGAAGAGACCCGCAAGCAGGATGCCCGGGGCAGCCAGGTGCACCCCGTGCATGTCGGTGCGGGTGATGTCCCCGACCCGGCGCCCGAAGTTGATCGAGCCCAGACGCATGGACTCGACCACCTGGACCCCGGTGAAGGGCAGGATGCGGCGCGGGATCAGATCATCCAGCCGGGCACGCATGGCGACCACGAGCAGTCCTCCGAGGACGATCACCGCGGAGAGCATCAGTTCGGTGTTGAATCCGTGCCAGAGGGCGAATTCCGCCTCATAGGTCCCGGTCTGGGCGTCCTCGCCGGCGCGGGTGATCAGCCCGTCGAAGACGAAGGGGATGAAGCCGAGCACCAGGCCTGCGACGGCGGGCAGCAGCGCCGGGAGGTAGAAGCTGGCGGGGGCCTCATGCGCGGTGGTGGGGTCGATGGGTTCGTGGTGTTCGTCCTTGGACCCGGCGCCGGTGTAGCTGGTGAATGCGCCGAGCACGATCCGCCCGCAGTAGGCGAAGGTGCCGATCGCGGCGAGCACCGCCATGAGCGTCAGCGTCCAGGTCAGGACGGCGGGCATATCCGCGGAGAGGAACCCTGCGAGCAGGTGCTCCTTGGAGACGAAGCCCAGCAGCGGCGGGACCCCGGCCATGGAGAGCGAGGAGATCAGGGTGATCACCAGCGAGATCCGCATGGTCTTGCTCAGCCCGTTGAGCCGGCGGATGTCTCGAGAATGCGCCTCGTGTTCGATGATGCCCACCATCATGAACAGCGCGGACTTGAACAGCGCGTGGGCGACCACGTGGATCGTGGCGGCCACCAGTGCGGTGGGGGTGCCGATGCCGATCACGGCGACCAGGAAGCCCAGCTGGGAGACCGTGGAGTAGGCCATGATCTCTTTGATGTCATGACGCTGCAGGGCGAAGAGCGCACCCATCAGGGCGGTGGTCAGACCGGCGCTGATCAGCAGCACCTGCCACAGCGTGGACTCTTCGAAGACCGGGGAGAACCGCAGCAGCAGGTAGATCCCTGCCTTGACCATGGCCGCAGCGTGCAGGTATGCCGAGACCGGCGCCGGGGCGACCATGGCATCGGGCAGCCACAGGTGGAACGGGAACTGCGCGGACTTGGTGAAGGCGGCGAACGCGATGAGCACCGCGACCACCGAGGTGAAGGTGGTGTTCTCCGTCCAGGCGCTGTGCGTCAGCGCCTGGGACATCGAGGTGGTGCCGGTCTCCACGATGATCAGCAGCACCGCGGTGAGCAGGCCCAGCCCGCCTGCGGCGGTGATCAGCAGGGTGCGCTGCGCCGGGGCCGGCGCCTTGTCTCCGGAGCGGTTGATCAGGAAGAAGGAGCACAGTGTGGTGAACTCCCAGAACACGAAGAGCAGGATCAGGTCATCGGCGATGACCATCCCGCTCATCGCGAAGACGAACATCAGCATCCACAGGTAATAGTCCGATGTCTTCTTCTTGACCGAGAAGTAGCGGGCGGAATAGGCCATCACCAGCGCGCCGATGAAGAGGATCAGCAGCAGGAAGACCATCCCGAGCCCATCCAGGCGCAGACTCAGCCCGACGTCGACGGTCGGGATCCAAGGCAGGTGCTCCTCGAGCACTCCCCCGTCGAGCAGGGTGCTCAGCCACGGCAGCGTGGCCACGCCGATGCCGGTCAGCGCCACCGCGGCGAAGAAGCCGGTGTCTCGACCGAGGGCGCGATGGACCAGGACCGAGAGCGGGACCAGGGCGAGGGTCAGCAGCAGGAGCACCATGAGGCTCATCGGCGGACCACCGCCGGCGCCCACGAGCGCATGGAAGGTCTTCGCGAATGCATGGGGCCTCCAGTCGGTGCGGGTGAAACGGCGCGGAAAAGCTCATCGCCGACCAGTCTTCCCGGCACACCAGTGATCGACTATATCTACCGAGCCGATCCCACAGCAATTGAGTCCAGCTCGTGGGGGCACGCCACGCGCGGCCGAGATTCGTGCTACAGCGCCGGTGCCGCGCCGTCGCCGCAGGCCTCTAAGACCTCTGACGGCCGGGGGTGGTGCTCACTGCTCTTCGACGACGCCGCAGGCCACTCGGCTGCCGGCGTCACCGTCGGTGAGGGTCTGCGCATCGGGTCCGAAGTAGCGATCCGGGACGTTGCCATGATTGTCCGCCTGGGCGTGGATGATCACGGAGCTGCCTTCGGTGCCGAGCAGGTCCTCGGCGCTCAGCCGATCGCTGACCAGGCTGAGCCAGCCCGTCCGGTCCTGGTTGACCAACAGATTCGGCAGGTCTCCGGCGTGGTCTGGGTGGGTGACCGCCTCCGGCTCGGCCGGTGGCACGTCTTCGGAGAGGTCATCGAGGTCGGTCTCCGGCGATTCCTCCTCGGGAGCCTCCTCGCCGTCCACGATTCCCAGGTCCTCCTCCGCGGTGCCCACGAGGTGTCCCCCGGAGGACTCATAGTCGCCGAAGACCCCGGACTCTGAGCTGGACTGCGGTTCACACACGCCGCGCTCGTGGATGGTGATGCCGCGGAAGCCGGCGTCGAGGTCGAAGACCTCTGCCTCGACGAGCGTCCCGCCGTCGACCTCGGTGAAGCTCACCGTGCCGATCGCGTTCTGGGCCACGTCGCTGATCTCTGCGCTGGCGAAGGGCTCCCCAGTGCTGGCGGGGCCGGTGCCCTGCCCCTCGTCGTCGGTCTCGCCGTCAGCGGGCTCGGCGGTGTCGACCTGCGCGGCGTCGTCCTGGGACCCTGCGGCCCCCTCGGTCTCGGGCTCAGACTCGGCATCGCCGCAGCCGGTGACCGCGAGCGCGGCGAGCAGCGCGATCCCGGTCAGCGTCATGCCGCGGGACCTGCGGGCTGTGGACCTCAGAGGTGGAGTGCTCATGAGCGCACAGCTTACCGGGCACCCTCAGCGGGAGCTCACCGACCTCGGTTCAGGCGTGTGTATGGGTCTCAGCTGCGGAGATGCTGCGCGGTTCCAGCTGGAAGGTGGAGTGCTCCACGGCCACATCGAAGTGTTCGGCCACGCAGGTCTTCAGCCGGTTCAGGGTCTCAGGGACGCAGCCGTCGCGGAAGCAGGCGTCGTCGAGCACCACGTGGGCCGAGATCACCGGCAGCCCGGTGGCCACGGTGGAGGCGTGCAGGTCATGGACCCCCTGCACATGGTCCTGGGCCAGCATGTGCGCCCTGACCTTCTCCAGGTCCAGCCCGCGCGGGGTGAACTCCAGCAGCACTCGGGCGGTCTCGCGCAGCAGCAGCACAGCGCGCGGGATGATCAGCGCCGCGATCGCCAGCGCGGCCACGGCGTCGGCCTGCTGCCATCCGGTGGTCCAGATGACGACGGCGGCGATCATCACCGAGAGCGAGCCCAGCGCGTCCGCACTGACCTCGAGGAATGCCGCGCGCATGTTCAAGTTGGCCTTGCGGCCCGAGGCGAGCACCAGCAGCGAGATGACGTTGCCAGCCAGGCCCGCCGCTCCGAAGAGCAGCAGCTCCAGGTGCAGGATGACCGGAGGGGCGCCGAGCCGGCTGATGCCTTCCACCGCGGCGTAGGTGCCCACGCCCAGCAGCAGCGTCGCCTGGATCAGGCCCGCCAGGATCTCCACCCGTCGGAATCCCCAGGTGCGCTGGGCCGTGGCGGCCCGGTACATCAGTCCTGCTGCGATCAGTGCCACGCCCAGACCGATGCTGTCGGTGAGCGAATGCACCGCGTCGGTGAGCAGCGCCAGTGAACCGGTCACCCAGGCGCCCAGTGCCTGGGCCAGGACGATCCCCAGGGTGATCGCGCAGGCGATCCCCAGCCGGCGGCGCTGCGAGCGGGCACGGTCGGGGGTCTCCGCGGAGGTCTCGGCGCTGCTGGTCAGCCCGTGGTCGTGGTGGTGCATGGTTCAGTCATTCTCCTCCGATCCGCCTGGGATCTCATAAGCTGCGAGCCAGACGCAGAAGCGTTCTCAGCAAGGCCGGTGCGCTAGAGTCACCACATGGTTGCTCAAAGAAACTATGTCATCAGCAATGCGCACATCCTGCCCATCAGCGGAGAGCCCTTCGACGGCTCGCTGGTGGTCACCGAGGGCAAGATCGCCGCCCTGGGAGCCGAGGTGGAGCACCCCGAGGGGCATCAGGTCATCGACGCCGCAGGCGGCTGGGTGCTGCCCGGACTGATCGACGCCCACGTGCACCTGGGCGTGCACGAGGAGGGCGAAGGCTGGGCCGGAGCCGATGTCAACGAGACCACCGACCCGGTGACCGCGGCCGTGCGGGCCCTGGATGCGATCAACCCGGCGGAGATCGGTTTTGCCGACGCCCGGGCCGCCGGCATCACCACGGTCAACGTCAACCCCGGGTCGGCGAACCCGATCGGCGGGCTCGCCGTGGCGCTGAAGACCCAGGGCCGGATCGTCGATGAGATGGTGCTGCGCTCCCCCTCGGGCCTGAAGTCGGCCCTGGGAGAGAACCCGAAGCGGGTCTACGGCGAGCGCAAGCAGACCCCGAACACCCGGCTGGGCGTCGCGATGACCATCCGGAAGGCCTTCACGGAGGCCAAGAACTGGCAGGCCAAGGACCCGTCGGACCGGCCCGGAGACCTGGTCTCGGAGGCCTTGGCGATGGTGCTGGACCGCGAGATCCCATGGCGGCAGCACTGTCACCGCGCCGATGACGTCGCCACCGCGCTGCGTCTGGCCGATGAGTTCGGCTACGAACTCGTCCTGGACCACGGCACGGAGGCCTATAAGCTCGCCGATGTCATCGCCGAACGGGGCATCCCGGTGCTCTACGGACCCATGATCGTCTCGCGCTCGAAGGTGGAGGTCCGCGACCGCAGTCCCAAGGCACCCGGAATCCTCACCCGCGCCGGGGTGAAGGTCTCGATCATCACCGATCACCCGGTGGTGCCGATCGAGTTCCTGATCCACCAGGCAGCCCTGGCGGTGCGTGAAGGGATGGACCCGGTCCAGGCGCTTCGTGCAATCACCATCAACCCAGCCGAGGTGCTCGGGGTGGCGGATCGGGTCGGGACCCTGGAGCCGGGCAAAGACGCAGATCTTGCGATCTGGTCCGGGGATCCACTGGACACCAGGAACCGGGTGCGCCACACCTGGATCGACGGCGAGCTGGTCTTCACCGAGGAATCCGCAGACTCGCAGACCTGATCCGAGTCCCGGGCAGCCGGCGCGCGGGGCTCAGCGCTCGGGGGTGGTCGCTGGTCCGGATCAGCCGACACCCACCACCGGCGGGGGCCTGGTGGCTGAACCCTGTGGGTGTTTGACTGGAGCCATGACTGAACCCCATACGCCATCCGATGCCGAACAGCCCCTCTCCCCCTCGGGCTGCACCACAGGGACCCACGCCCAGGTCACCGGTCAGGTCCAGGGGGTGTCCTACCGCGCCGCCGCGAAGGCCGAGGCCGATGACCTCGGGCTGATCGGGTGGGTCAGGAACACCGCCGACGGCGCGGTGGAGCTGTTAGTGGGTGGCGCCGGGCCGGCGGTGGATGCGCTGCTCCGCTGGGCCGAGACCGGACCCGAGTCCGCCGAGGTGAGCGAGGTCGATCAGCGCGAGGCCAGCGCAGAGGAGCTGGCCTCGCTGCCACAGGCCGGGTTCGAGATCCGCCGCTGACGGCGACGGCGACTTGGCGACAACGCTCCCGACTGCATCGCCCCGTCGTCGTCGGCATCCTCCGGCAGCCCGCGGTCGGCACCCTCCGACAGCCGGGCGGTTGCATGAGATCACTGGACTGCTACGGTCGGAGGACAGCTCGCAGCGCCCTGAAGTCCATGACACGGGGACCATGGCCACCGGCGCTGAGCAGGAACACCTATGAGAGAACACTGACTGAATACGAAACCAGACACGGTCTCACGAGACTCGAGGAAGGTCGCGAATGACGACGACGATGAATCACCCAGCGGCACTGGCTGACCGCTACCCCACCCGCACCGTGACCGAGACCCAAGTCATCGCCCGCGAGGACGCGGTCGTGCAGGGTTCGGCGCAGGACGGCCCCCTGGACTCCGAGGAGCTCTCCAGCTTCGAGGATAAGGGCTACCTCAGCATCGATCAGCTGATCAGCCCCGATGAGCTCGCCCTGTTCAAGCGCGAGCTCTCCCGGCTCGCCCAGGACCCTGCAGTGAAGCAGGACGAGCGCACCGTGGTGGAGGCGAAGTCCGATGAGGTCCGCTCCATCTTCGAGATCCACCGCACGAATGAGATCTTCGCGAAGATCGCCAACGATCCACGGGTCGTGGAGCGCGCCCGGCAGATCCTGGGCTCCGAGGTCTACATCCACCAGAGCCGGATCAACTACAAGCCCAGCTTCACCGGCAAGGACTTCACCTGGCACTCGGACTTCGAGACCTGGCACGCCGAGGACGGCATGCCCGCCCCGCGTGCGGTGTCCGTCTCGATCTCACTGACGGACAACTACTCCTTCAACGGTCCACTGATGATCATGCCGGGCTCGCACCAGCACTTCATCAGCGCCGTGGGCGCAACCCCGGAGGACAACCACGAGAAGTCCCTGGTCATGCAGGGCGCCGGAGTCCCCGACGCCGAGACCCTGACGGAGTTCGCCGATCGCTTCGGCATCGACGTGCTCGAGGGCCCCGCGGGCGGTGCCGTGATGTTCGACAGCAACTGCATGCACGCGTCCAACGGCAACGTGACTCCGTACTCCCGCTCGAACGTGTTCCTCGTCTACAACTCCGTGGAGAACCTGCCCACGGACCCCTACGCCGCGGCGAAGCCCCGGCCAGAACACCTCGGGAGCCGGGACTTCACCCCCGCCGGCAGCTGACCCTGCCCACTGGGCGCCGGTGCCGCATCAGCGCCGCGTCAGCGCCGCGTCAGCGCCGCGTCAGCGCCGCGTCAGCGCCGCGTCAGCGCCGCGTCAGCGCCGCGTCAGCGCCGCGTCAGCAGCATGAAGGAGCGGCCCTGGTCATCAGACCAGGGCCGCTCCTTCATGTCCGGGGGTCACCGCCTGAGAGATCCCACCGACGCAAAGGTCCCATCGCGATGCCATGTCCCACGGCTTTGAGCCGAAACAACGATGGGACGCGGCATCGGCATGCGACGGACCGCACGGGAGCCGGGCGCGTCAGCTCCCGGGTGGTCAGTCCGCCGCGGGGGCAGTGAGCCCCAGCTCGGCCGGCAGCTCGGACGCCGTGCCCAGCAGGTGCTCGGCCAGGAAGCCGGAGACCACCTGGTACCAGATCTTCGCGTGCGAGGGACTGAGTACCCAGTGGTTCTCATCTGGGAAGTAGAGGAAGCGGTGCGCGGTCTGCCCATCCTCGTCCGCGGGCAGCCCGGACTTCGCGAGCAGCTCATACCAGAGCCGCAGACCCTCCCCGATCGGCACCCGGTAATCCTTGTCCCCGTGGATGACCAGCATCGGAGTCACGATCTTCTCCACGTGCAGGTGAGGGGAATGCTCGGCCGCCATCCGCTCATCGAGCTCGTTGCGCCAGTAGGAGGCCATGTCCGTTGTGGGACCGAACTGGTCCAGCGCCCACAGCGAGGCATGGGTGACGATCGCGGAGAACCGGTCGGTCTGTCCGGCGATCCAGTTCGCCATATACCCGCCGAACGAGCCGCCCATCGCCGCGGTGCGGGTGTGATCGATGTCCTCGCGCGCCTCGGTGGCGTCGGTGATGGACATCAGGTCGGTGAACGGGTGACCGCCCCAGGAGTTCCAGCCGCGCTGGACGAACTCCTGGCCATACCCGGTGGACAGGGCCGGGTCCGGCAGCAGCACCGCGTAGCCCTGTGCCACCATCAGCCAGGGATTCCAGCGCCAGGTCCAGGCGTTCCAGGAGTTCAGCGGCCCGCCGTGGATCCACAGCAGCAGCGGCGCCGGATCCTTCGCCGAGGCCTCGGCGGGCAGCGCCAGCCAGGCCCGCACCGGAGCACCGTCGTCTCCCACCGCGGTGACCTCACTCAGGGTGCCGGGCAGTTCGGGACGCTCATGGGGATTCGGCAGCCGGGTAGCCTCCCCGGTGGCCAGATCGATCGAGACCACCTCCTCCGGGTGCGCGTAGCTCGAGCGCACCCCGTAGGCGGTATGACCCTCAGGGTGCACGAGGACGGCGGAGTAGGTCGCGTCCTCGCTGGTCACCTGGTGCACCGCCCCGGACGCGGCGTCCACACGGAACACCGGCCCGCGTCCACCCTGATCGGCCAGCGCGAGCAGCCCGGAGCCGTCCGGCAGCCAGGCCGCAGGGCTCAGCCACAGGTCCGCCTCGGCAGCGAGCCGGGTCAGCCCGCCGGTCTGCAGGTCCAGCAGGTGCAGCTGGGGCTGCGGCGCCCGCTCCGGGGTCGGCTGGGCCGAGCGCACGACGGCGGCGGTGCGGCCATCGGGGCTGATCACCCCGGCGCTGAAGCTGTATCCCGGCTCGTCGGCGATCATTCGGCGTTCCCCGGAGGCGACGTCCACCACGGCCAGTGCGGTGCGCTGCCCGGCCCTGGCCTCGGGCACGATCACGCTGATCAGTGCGGAGGAGCCGTCTGGGCCCAGCTGCACCTCGCCGCCGAATCGGGACCCGAGCCCCTCGGTGAGGTGGCGCAGGTTCACCGCCTCGGGATCTGCGGTGCCCGCTGCGGCGTCGTCGTCGGAGACCGGGCTTGTCGCGGACCCCGGAAGTGTTGCGGAGTCTGAGCTTGCTGCGGAGTCTGGGCTTGGTGCGGAGTCCGGGCTCGGGGTCGCCGCAGGCTCGAGTGCGAAGAGGCTGGGGCGGGCCGGGCCGAGGTCGTGGTCCCAGAACCGGACCGGGTATCCGGTGTGCAGGATCGCCTTCACGGAGGCGTCCTCGCGCCGGGTGTGCAGCTGCTCCTGCTCCTGCTCGCTGCTGGCTCCGGGCAGCAGCGGTGCGCTGAGCAGGGTGACCGGCGCCTGCTGCGCGCAGTGCGGCTGGCTCACGCCACCGGCCCGGCGGGTCACCAGCTCGGCTTCGCCCCCCGCGGCGGGCAGCCTGTACAGCGCGGCGCCCTTCTGCTCAGGCTTCTCCCCCGGACGGGATGAGGTGAAATACAGATCCCCCGAGACGCTGAAGGCGGGGGCGGACTCCCCCTTGGCGCTGCGGGTGAGCCGCCGTGCCGGGTGCTCCCCGGCGGGGTCGATCTCCCACAGGGCGGCGGAGTAGCCGTCACCGGCGGTGTTCACAGAGGAGACCGAGGTGACCAGTCGGGAGCCGTCGGGGCTCAGGGTGAGTCCACTGAGCCGGGGGTGGGCGACGTAGTGGTCCAGGTCGGAGAAGATGCGCGAGCTGTGCTGTGTCATGACCTTGTTCTACCAGCGCTGCCCGCTACATGGTTGCATTGTGCAACTACCGGCGTGGTGTGAGCGGACTATCCTGGGTCCGTGACCCCCGATGCGACGCCTTCCCCCGATCCCCAGGTGACACCGACCTCCGGGACGGTGATCGGTGAGGATGGCCTGGCACGAACGCCCTGGGCGCTGGGCAGCGCCATGATGTGCCACTACTACGACACCGAGTGGGGCATGCCGGTCCGCGAGGAGCGCGGCCTCTTCGAGCGGCTGAGCCTGGAGGGGTTCCAGGCCGGGCTCTCCTGGTCCACGATCCTGGCCAAGCGGGAGAATTTCCGAGCCGCCTTCGCGGGATTCGATCCCGAGGCGGTCGCTGGGTTCACCGAGGCCGATGTCCACCGGCTGCTCGCCGATGCCGGGATCATCCGGCATCGCGGGAAGATCACCGCGACCATCGGCAATGCTCAGGCCACCCTGGCGCTGCGGGAGCATGGCGGGCTGTCGGCGCTGATCTGGTCCTATAAGCCCGAACAGACCCCCACGCCCGAGACCCTGACCGAGGTGCCGACCCGTTCCGCTGAGTCTGAGGCACTCTCGAAGCGACTCAAGGCTGAAGGCTTCCGGTTCGTGGGACCCACCACCGCGTTCGCGCTGATGGAGGCGATCGGGATGGTGGACACCCACCTGGTGGGCTCTCATCGGCGGGGCAGCTCCGGGGTGGCCTTCAGCAACCAGCCCGGCTGAGGCGGCAGCCGCTACTGCGGGCGCTGGAGTTCGATGACCCGGTCCATGTCGTCGTCGGGAGCCAGCCGATTCCGGTCCACCTGACCGCATCTGGTGCAGCGGTGCAGCAGCAGGAAGCCCTTCTTTCCACTGTGATCGACCCCCACGGGAGCCATCTCGGCGCCGCAGTTCGCGGCGCGATCGCCTGGCGTGATGTCAACATGCCGGGAGTACAGGCAGTGCGGGCAGTGGTTGCGGTAGCTGCCCCCGCGCTGGGCCGGGATCGACTTGCCGCAGTGCAGACAGTCGAAGCCGGTGTTCTCGGCCTGCCTGCTCATGCCGCCGGTGAGTGCTGAGCCATCGCTGTGGTGTACATGCAGACCGTGGCCGCGGTGGCGACGTTCAACGACTCGGCGGCTCCGAAGAGCGGGATCGCCACACGATGGTCGGCCAGTTCACGCTCGGCGTGGGTCAGCCCGTGAGCTTCGTGTCCGAAGAGCCACAGCGTGCGGCTCGCAGGGGTGGCCAGCTCACCAAGCTGCTTCTCGCCGCGTCCATCGGCGGCGAGCACCTGGAAGCCGTGGGTGCGCGCGGCCTCGCTCAGGTCTGAGGCCTCGACGCCGGTGAAGATCGGCAGGTGGAAGTGCGAACCGGCTGCCGAGCGGACCACCTTGGGGCTCCAGGGGTCCACGGTCCCCGGGGAGAGCACGACGGCGCCGGCCCCGGCTGCGTCCGCAGTCCTAATGATCGTGCCGGCGTTGCCGGGGTCCTGAAGTCGCAGCATCGCGGCCACCTGCCCGGTTCCCTCCGCGATCTTCTGCAGCTGTGCATCCAGCGCCTCACGCTGGGCGGCGGCGTCGGGGATCCGGCAGACCGCGAGCATGCCCTGGGAGGTCTCGGCGTCGCCCATGGCGCGCAGCGCCTCGCCGGTGGCCTCGCGCAGGAACACCCGGGCCTTCCCCGGCAGCTTGGCCTCGGGGTTGAAGAGCACGCCGCGCATCCGGTCCAGCAGGGCGAGCACGTCGGGGTGCCGCTGAAGCGCCGCGGGGTCGAAGTAGAGCGCGTCCAGCTCGGGGAACGGCTGCGGTCCCTGTTCCTGCTCCCACTGACGCAGCCAGATGGTAAGGGCTTCGCGCACCGGCTGAGGCCCCTCGGCGAGGAAGAGCCCCTGCTTCTGCCGTGCGGAACGTCCGGCGAGGGCTGCCACGCGGCGGACGCGGTCAGAGCGCGGGTTGTCGACCAGCTCGGGGTCGCTGTGCTGAGACATGGTTCTCTCTTCTTCTGCGTCGTGTCTTCTGCATCGTGGGGTGCGGGCATGCAGAAGGCGCCGCCTCCAGTGCGGAGACGGCGCCTTCGGCCATGCTGATCGAGTCAGACTCGAGCGGCGTTGACATCCTGCGGGAGCGCCTTGCGGGCGGTCTCGACGAGGACGCCGAAGGAGTTCGCGTCATAGACCGCCAGCTCGGCGAGCATGCGGCGGTCAACCTCGACCCCAGCGGCCTTCAGGCCCTGGATGAAGCGGTTGTAGGTCATTCCGTGCGAGCGGGCAGCGGCGTTGATGCGCTGGATCCACAGCCGCCGGAAGTCGCCCTTGCGCTTCTTGCGGTGCTGGTAGTTGTAGACGTACGAGTGCAGCAGCTGCTCTTTCGCCTTGCGGTAGAGGCGCGAGCGCTGTCCGCGGTAGCCGGAGGCCCTGTCCAGGACCTTGCGGCGCTTCTTATGGCCGTTGACGGCCCTCTTTACACGTGCCACGTGATGTCTCCTTGAGTCGTGAAGTCTTCGGTGATGATCGTGCTGAGGCTCAGATGCCCAGCATCCGCTTGATGCGCTTCTCGTCAGCCTTGGTGACCAGGCGGTCACCGGCCAGACGGCGCGTCAGGCGTGAAGACTTGTGCTCCAGGTAGTGGCGACGGTTGGCCTGCTGGCGCTTGAGCTTGCCGGAACCGGTCAGCTTGAAGCGCTTCTTGGCCCCGCTGTGGGTCTTCATCTTCGGCATGGTGCCGTTCTCCTTATGTCGTTCGGACCTGCAGCGCCTGTGCTCTCCAGCGCACGAGCTCGGGGCTCGTCGGCTGACGCGGCGGCGCAGAGGTGGGTCATCGAGGCGTGGCCGCCGCTGCCGAGGCAGCGACGCGGGTCCACACCGTGAAACCCCTTTTGAGTGGCGGTAAGAGCACCCGCATGGGGCTCTCACGCAAACCAGCGCACCAGTCTACGCCATGAGACGGGTGCGCGGGTCCACCAGGATCAGCAGAAGGCCTCTAGAGGTTCTTCAGCTCATCCGGGAGATAATCGGCCATGGAGTTCGACAACGGTGTCGCGTCCTTCTTCTCCGTGGGCAGTCGCTCTGCGTTCTTCCGCGCTCGGCGATCGTTCTTGACCTTGGGCGCCTCGGCTTCAGCCTCGGCCTCAGCCGGCTCCTGGTTCTTGGCCTGGTTCTTCGCTGCAGCCTTGGCCTCGGCCTTGGTCTTCAGCGGTCCGACGACCATCACCATATGGCGGCCGTCCTGGCGCGGGGAGGACTCCACGGCACCGAGATCGGCGACGTCCTGGGAGAAGCGCTGAAGAAGCCGGACCCCCATCTCGGGGCGCTGCTGCTCGCGACCACGGAACTGGATCATGGCCTTGACCTTGTCACCGGCCTCGAGGAAGCGGCGGGCGTGACCGACCTTGGTGTTGTAGTCGTGGTCATCGATCTTCAACCGGAAGCGCACCTCTTTGAGCACCGTGGTGCTCTGGTTCTTCCGGGATTCCCGAGCCTTGACCGCGGCTTCGTACTTGTACTTGCCGAAATCCATCAGCTTGCAGACAGGAGGTTTGGCCTGGGGCGCAACCTCAACCAGATCCAGATCGGACTCCGTGGCGAGACGCAGCGCGTCTTCGATGCGCACGACTCCCACCTGTTCCCCCTGGGGGCCGACGAGGCGGACTTCTGGTACGCGGATGCGTTCGTTGATGCGTGGTTCGCTGATCTGTCTAGCTCCTGTTGTGAGGAATTCGGTGAATGGAGAGACATCGGCCGGACCGCCGGACGAGCCCAACCGGGCTGTGATCGCCGTGTTGAGCGCGTTTAGCGCGGCTGATGAGACTGTGACAAGCTTACCAGCATGCACAGTGAGCAGAATAACCACGCCGAGGAATCCGATCTCGCCCAGGCGGTCAACCAGCGGTCCCGCGACATCTCCGAGGTGCCGGCCGTGGAGCTGATCAACACCGTCGCCGTGCATCTGATGAGCGCCGCCGCGGTGAAGACCGGTCTCGCCGATGACCCCAAGGCCGATGAGCTCAAGGACCTCGACGAGGCCCGCAAATTGATCACCGCGCTGGCCGGGCTGATCACCGCCGCCGCCCCCGAGGTCGGCTCCACCCACGCGGCGCCGCTGCGTGATGGG
Source organism: Nesterenkonia sandarakina (assembly GCF_013410215.1). NCBI lineage: Bacteria > Bacillati > Actinomycetota > Actinomycetes > Micrococcales > Micrococcaceae > Nesterenkonia > Nesterenkonia sandarakina. The sequence continues at coordinate 1,734,429 of NZ_JACCFQ010000001.1, read as the reverse complement.
CTGCGCTCGCTCCAGCTCGCCTTCCGCGAGGAGTCCAGCGTCCCGGATGCACCCGGCAAGGGACCCGGCGAGAAGTGGACCGGCCCGGTCAACTGAGGGTTTCATGAGAACTTGATGAGACCAGGATGAGAGATCTCGGCGGAGACTCTCATAGTGTTCTCATCGCTGCCTCACATGGGGTGACCACTATGGTCTTCCATGAGCATCACAGCCGTTCTCTACTCCCACGACTCGGTCGGCCTGGGCCACGCCCGCCGCAACCGGGCCCTGGCCCACGCCCTCGCGGCTGATCTGCCGCGACTGACCGGCCAGCCGGTGCGCGGACTGCTGATCGCCGGACACCCCGATGCGACCGCCGACTCGCTGCCGGAGGGCTGGGACTGGCTGGTGCTCCCCGGGTTCACCAGCACTCCGCAGGGCTACGCGTCGCGGAGCCTGGATGTGAGCAACGAACGGCTCTCGGCGCTGCGCAGCTCCACCGCCGCCGCCGCGATCAAGGCGATGGACCCGGATCTCTTCATCGCCGACCGACACCCGTTCGGGGTGGGCGGTGAGCTGCTGGACTCCCTGCGCTGGCTGCACTCCCAGGGCACTCGCTGCGTGCTGGGCATGCGTGAGGTGCTGGACACCCCCGCCGCCGCCCGCAAGGAATGGGACCGGATCGGCGGGGCCTCGGCCGCCGCTGCGTTCTACCACGCGGTGTGGGTCTACGGAGACCCCTCGGTCTACAACCCGATCAGCAGCGGCGAGATCCCGGCGCCGCTGGCCACACGGACCAGGTTCACCGGCTATCTCAGCCACGGCCGCCCGACCGATGAGCTCACCGACGCCAGCGTCCGGGCACCGAAGCCCTACGTGCTCTCCATGGTCGGCGGCGGCTCCGACGGCGGCCGGCTGGCCCTGGCGGCCGCCCGGGCGCAGGTCCCGGCCGGTCACCGACACATCATCCTCACCGGACCGCAGATGCCGCCGGCAGACCATGACCGGGTGCAGCGCGCCGCGGCCGCCTCGCCCGACTCCGGCAGCGTCCAGGTCACTCGTCTGGCGCCGCATGTGCCACAGCTCGTCCGCGAGGCGGCCGCCGTCGTGTCCATGGCCGGGTACAACTCCACGGCCGAGATCATGGCCACCACCACGCCGGCCCTGCTGGTGCCCCGTGCCACCCGTCGCGCCGAACAGCCGCGCCGGGCTCGAGCGCTGGCCGCTGTGGGCGCCGTGGACACCCTCCCAGCCGAAGAGCTCACCGCGCAGGCCTTGAGCCGCTGGCTCGCCGACGCCGTGACCCGGCGCTGCGACCGCAGCGCGGTGGACCTCGACGGGCTGGCCAGGATCGGTGGCCTCGCCGCCGCGGAGCTCGGGCTGGGTCCCGCCGCTCGGAGGTGCGCGAGAGCCGGCTCCCCCGCCGAACGTCCTGATCCGGTGCGCGGCCCCGAATGGGCGTCCAGCCAGGACCACGTCCTCACGGCCGCCCCACCATATCCGAGCCCAGCACACGCCGCGGCGCGCTGCGCCGCCACTCCCCTCTCACCATCAGCCGCCGAAACGAGGTTTGATTCCCATGTCCGCTGAGAACACCATCGCCGACTCCCCGCGGAACCCGCTCGAGGGTTCCGCCGAGCACCTCCCCGAGATCCACCCGGGGATGCCGAGGATCCCGACGCCAGACGGGTCTGCGGCACCGCCGAGGCAGGTCATCGGATACGTGCTGAAGATGTATCCCCGATTCTCCGAGACCTTCATCGTCTCGGAGATCCTGGCGCGCGAGGCGGCAGGCGAGGAGATCGTGATCTTCTCGCTGCGCCCGAGCACCGATGCCCGGTTCCACCCGGAGCTGGCGCGGGTCAAGGCCCCTGTGATCCACGTGCCGCGCGGCTCCACCTCCGCGAAGCTCTGGGCGCAGCTCGGGCTCGCCGCGGCGTCCCCATCACTGCGGGAGGGCATGCAGCGCAGTCTCCCGGAGCTGCTCGCGGCCGGTCACGACGATGCGCAGCAGGCCGTGGCGCTGGCCCACGCGGCACAGCAGGCCGGGGTGACCCACCTGCATGCGCACTTCGCCTCGATCGCCACCACGGTGGCGCGGCTGGCCGGGCAGATCGGCGGTCTGCCCTACTCCTTCACCGCGCACGCCAAGGACATCTTCCATGAAGACGTCGATGAGCAGGAGCTGGAGTCGAAGCTGGCACAGGCGCATCACGCGATCACGATCTCCGGCTATAACCTCGATCATCTGCGCTCCCGCTTCCCCGCCGCGACCACCCGGCTGCACCTGGTGCGCAATGGGCTGGAACTCTCCCGCTTCCCGTACGCCCCGACGCGCGGGACGCTCCCGGCAGCAGACTCCGCCGATCCGCAGGGTCCGGTCCGGCTGCTCGGGATCGGTCGGCTGGTCGAGAAGAAGGGATTCAGGCTGCTCATCGACGCGGTCTCCCGGCTGCGGGCACAGGGCCTTGAGGTCCAGGCTGACATCGCCGGGGACGGCCCCCTGAAGGATGAGCTCCAGCACCAGATCGACGACGCCGGCCTGCAGGGCTGGGTGCGGCTGCTGGGGCCCTGCACCCAGCAGGAGGTGAGAGAGCTGCTGGGCTCCCACGACGTCTTCGTGGCTCCCTTCGTCATCGGGTCCGACGGCAACGCCGACGGGCTGCCCACTGTGCTGCTGGAGGCCATGGCGCGCGGCATCCGCTGCGTGGCTGCCGAGGTGACCGCCGTGGGCGAGGTCGTGCGCAGCGGTGAGACCGGATGGCTGGTGCCCTCGGGTGACCTCGACGCGCTCACGCAGGCGGTGGCCGAGGCGGCGGCCGAGGCCGTCGCAGCTGACCCGGCGAGGGTCAGCGTGCTTGACGCGGCACGCGCCATGATCGAGCACAGCTTCGACTCAGCTCTTCAGGCTCGTCGCCTGCAGGCGCTGATCCAGGATCCGCACGCCCCGGCGTCGCAGGACCGGTTCGCGAAAGTGCAGGTCTCGGCATGAGGATCGGCTACCTGCTCGCGGATCCAGGCATCGGCATCTTCGGCTCCAAGGGCGCGAGCGTGCACGCCCAGGAGATGATCCGGGCGTTCCGAGCCCTGGGGCACGAGGTCACCGTGTTCTGCACCAAACGTGGGGACAAGCACGATGACCCGACGTCGGCCTCGGTTCCTTCAGACCTCGCCGACCTGCCGGTCTTCGTGGTGCCGGTCTCCGGAGCCAAGACAGCGGCGGCCCGAGAAGCCGCGGTGGCGCGCGCCAGCGCCAGGATGGCCGAGCTGGCCGCCGAGGGAGACTTCGATCTCCTCTATGAGCGGTATTCGCTGTTCTCCACCGCTGGTGCCACAGCCCGACGGCGCGGCGTCGCCCCACTGGTGATCGAGGTCAACTCCCCGCTGCTGAGCGAGCAGAGGCTGCACCGCAGCCTCCACGATGAGCCCACCGCCGCACGCGCCACTCGGGAGTCCTTCTCCCGAGCCGACCTGCTCTCCTGCGTGTCTGCCCCGGTGGCCGAATGGGCACTCGAGCTCCTGGGTACCGACACCACCGCTGGTGACCGGTCGCCCCGGGTGCGGGTCACCCCCAATGGGGTCGACCCGGCACGGTTCACCCCAGGACCTCGTGCCTCGCGGAACCGCGTGATCATCGGCTTCCTCGGCACGCTGAAGCCCTGGCACGGCACCGACCTGCTGCTGCGTGCCTTCGCCCGCGTCCTTCAGACGCAGCCCGGTTCAGGACCGCAGCCCGGACTGCGCATCATCGGCGGCGGCCCCGAGCAGGAGCATCTGGAATCCCTCGCCACAGAGCTCGGCATCGGTGAACGAGTGGAGTTCACCGGGCCGGTCTCACCGGCGCAGGTGCCCCAGCTGCTGGCCGACCTGGACATCGCGACGGCGCCCTATCCGGCTCCCGCGGCCCAGGCCGGACACTATTTCTCCCCCTTGAAGGTCTACGAGTATCTCGCCGCAGGGATCCCCGTGGTGGCCTCGGCGCTGGGTGAGCTTCCAGCGCTGCTGCACGGCCGCCCGTCGACCGCAGAGCGGACCGGGATCCCAGGTGGCACCCGGGCCGAGGAGGAAGTACCCGCGGCCGGGGTGACGGTGACCCCTGGGGATTCCGAAGCGCTGGCCCGGGCACTCACCCGACTCATCCAGGACCCAGCCCTTCGGGCGGACCTGGGAGCAGCCGGTCGCAGACGCGTGGAGGCTGAGCACAGCTGGGTGCAGCGTGCACAGAGTGTGCTCGCGGCCGTTCCAGCCCGGGAGGTGAGCTCACGATGAGTCGACGCTCCGAGGCCAAGTCCTCGCGCACCCTGCACCGCCAGGGACTGCGCCGCACCCTTGGCATGGTGCTGCCCCACCTGGGCGAGCACAAGATGCTCATCACCCTCGGGCTGCTGGCCCTGCTCGGCGACGTCGCCTTCCGGGTGCTGGAGCCGTGGCCGGTGAAGTTCGCGGTGGACGCCGTCACCGAGGCGCTGGGGGCGCAGATCGACGAGACCATCGACTCCAGCCACAACGTCGAGGGAATGCTCACCTTCTGGGCCTTTTCTCTGGCGCTGATCGTGGGCGGACGCGCCTTCTGCAGCTACGCCTCCACGATCGCGTTCGCGAAGACCGGCGTGAAGGTCGCGGCACGGCTGCGGACCCGGGTCTTCGACCATATCCAGGCGCTCTCGCTGCGCTATCACTCCCGGGCCTCCATCGGTGACACCTCGCAGCGACTGGTCGGGGACATGGGACGGCTTCAGGAGGTCGCAGTCACCGCCGGGCTGCCGATGGTCGGGAACCTGCTGACGCTGCTCACGCTGCTGATCGTGGTGCTGATCCTCAACCCGCTTCTGGCGATCATCGTGCTGCTCACCGGCTCCGGATACCTGCTCTTCAGCCATGTGTTGAGTCCCAAGATCACCGCCGCCTCGCGCTCGACCCGCAAGGGTGAAGGCCAACTCGTCGGCGACGCGGCCGAGGCACTGGGCGCGATCCGGGTGGTGCAGTCCTACGGCCTGGAGGAGACCGTGGCCTCAGGCTTCGCCGCAGGAAACGCCAAGGCGCTCAAGGCCGGCATCAAGGCCCGCAAGCTGGCGGCCCGGCTTGAACGCTCCACCGACCTTCTGGTCGGGATCAGCACCGCCGTCGTCCTGGGGCTCGGTGGATGGCAGGTCCTGCAGGGGACCATGACGCCCGGAGACATGGTGCTGTTCCTGATGTACCTGAAGATCGCGATGAAGCCGCTGCGGGATATGGCGAAGTACACCGGCCGGATCGCTCGCGCCACCGCCTCCGGGGAACGCATCGCCGATCTGCTCGACGAGGAGATCGAGATTCGTGACCCGGACCGCCCACTGCCCCTGTCTCGCGCCTCCGGAGAGCTCACCTTCTGGAACGTCAGCTCCTGTGACCACCGTGGAGCACCGCTGTTCGAGAAGCTGAACCTGTCCATCCCACCGGGTCAGCGAGTGGGTCTGCTGGGGCCCTCCGGCGCAGGGAAGTCCACCCTGGCCGGGTACCTGCTGCGGCTCGCCGATCCGGACTCCGGCTCGGTGCTGGTCGACGGATGCTCCGCACGCAACGTCACCCGAGCAGATCTCCGGCGCAACATCGCGGTCCTGCTCCAGGAATCGGTGCTCTTCAGCACCTCGGTCCGGGAGAACATCAGATACGGACGGCAGGACGCCTCCGACGCCGAGGTGGAGCAGGCCGCCCGGCGGGCCGGTGCCCACGACTTCATCATGGCCCTGCCAGAGGGGTATGAGACCGAGCTGGGCAACCGCGGTGACACGCTCTCCGGCGGTCAGCGCCAGCGCGTGGCGATCGCCCGGGCCCTGGTCCGCGACGCTCCGATCGTGCTGCTCGATGAACCCACCACGGGGCTGGACCCGGCCTCCCGCGGGGTCGTGGAGAACTCCATCCGAGAACTGACCCGCGGACGCACCACGGTGGCCATCACGCACGACCTCAGCATGATCCAGGGATTGGACCGAGTGCTGTGGCTGCAGGAGGGGCGCATCCTGGAGGACGGCAGCCCGGAGGAGCTGCTGGCAGATCCGCATTCGCAGCTGGCCCGGTGGGCAGCCACCCAGCGAGGTGCTGCAGAATCCGGCGGAGAAGGTCGGCTGGGCTCGGCAGCACCCGCAGCCACACCGGCATCGGCATCGGCACCGGCACCGGCACCCGCACCGGCACCGGCACCGAGGGAATCCGAGCAGACCGAGTGGGTGAGTCGATGAACGCCGCACATCCAGAGTGGACCGAGGCCGACGCGGCCGCCGCCAGGTCCGCCCAGCTCAGCGGGGCGCGCACACTGCTGGACTCCGGCGAGCTCTCCGCCCGACTCGGCCGCTCGGTAACCATCTCCCGGGTCCGCATCAAGCCCGGACATTCCGTGGTCGCCGGTTTCACCGGCGCAGACTCCGAGCCCGGCTGGGCGATGCTGACCCGGGATGCGGACAAGCTCAGCAAGGCCAGGCAGCGTGCCCAGGACAGCGTTCGAGCGGAGATGAACCAGGTGCCCTTCCTCGTCCACGCAGCGCGGCGGCCCTACCTCTTCAGTGGGAGCGTCTGGGCCGACCCGGTCTTGGCCAAGGACCTCACCGAGGCGCGGGCAGCGCTCGACGCGGAGTCCGAAGCGAACCGCCCGTGGACGTTCCTGCGCCAGAATCCGCGCCGTCGGGTGGTGGCCGTGGTGCCACCGGCAGGGCCCGGACACGGAGAGAAGGTCATCCGGGTCGCCGCAAAGAAGACCACCGCCGCCGCCCTGGCTGCCGCGCAGCGGTGGCGGGAGCTGGGGCTGCCCCTGGTGCGCAGCACCCCAGTGGGAGGACGAGGCACCGCGCTCAGCGCCCCGCTGTGGGGATGGGCGGATCTGCGCACCCACCCGCATGGCCCGGCAGCGGCCACAGCTGGCGCCGCCGTGGGCGAGCTGCACCGGCTCACCTCCGCTCCGCACAGCTCTCCTGTGCCGAGTCGGTCAGGCACGGGGACAAGCGCCGTCGCTCTGGTGGCGCCGTGGCTGGGACCTCGCGCTGACCGACTCGCACAGACGATCCAGCAGCGATTCGATCGGCTCGGGCCGGGCACGAGCAGCGAGCTCCACGGCGATCTCTCACCCGACCAGGTGGTCCTCGCGACTCCAGGAAGTCACAAGATCCGGCTCATCGATCTGGACCGGTCCACCATCGGAGACCCGATGCGGGACCTGGGCAGCTGGGCCGCCGCCTGCCGACGGCTGGGACACCCGGAGCTCGTCGAGGAGTTCCTGACCGGCTATCTCACTCAGACCAACGCTGACCTGCGCCGAGCGGCGGCCTGGGAGGCTTTCGCGCAGCTGCACGCCGCACCGGAAGCGTTTCGGCTCCGGGAGGCGCACTGGCCTGCCGCGATGGAGCGGACGCTGGCACTTGGTGAGGAGGCGCTTCAGAGATGACCCCCATGCCCCTTCCCCCCGAGTTCCTCCCCGTCCCGGGATCCCGGATCCGGGTGACCCGAGCCTGGCCGGTGCCCGATAAAGATCGGCTCGGGATCGAATGTGAACAGGACGGTCAGCGTCGGGCGGGGTTCTATGACCACACCGGAGCCCAGCTGCAGCCTGTCGGAACCGACCGTCGGCTTCCCGGGCTTGAACCTGTCGCCTCCTCCGGCACCGTGGTCTCTCACCGGCCCGGGAAGCGCGCGGTCGTCCGAGATGGTACGAGCTACATCAAGGTGGTGCGCCCCGGGCGGGCTGCGGCGATCCTGGAGGGCATCCGCCGAGCCGGCGCGTTCACCGCGTCCTTCCGCACCCCCGAGGTGCTCGCCCAGGACGACTCCACCGTGACCTTCGCAGCATTGCAGGGAAGAAGCCTGCACGACCCCTCGCAGTTCACCGCAGCGCACTGGAGACGGGCCTGGACCGAGGTGCTCGACGCCTGGGTCCATGCAGTGCTCCCCGAGCAGCCCGCGCTGACCACACCCCCGGGTGGAGATCGCGGTCTCGCCGCGGAAGCGGTGATTCCACAGCACACGGCACAGGATGAGGCCAAGGTGCTGCACCGGTGGGCACACCTGGTGACCCCCTACCTTGATCGCTCGGAACCACTGGAACGCCTGGTCCAGGAGGTGACAGCCCAGCTGCAGCAGCTGCCGGAGGCGCCGGTGCGACCGGCCCACCGGGACCTCCACGACAAGCAGCTGCTCTGGAGCCCGCAGGCGGGACCAGGCCTGCTCGATGTGGACACCGCCTGCCGTGCCGATGCTGCCCTGGATCTGGGGAACCTGCGCGCCCACGCACGCCTGCGAGCGCTGCAGGGAGGGTGGGGACCCCAGGAAGCACAGACCGTGATCACCGCGGTGGACGCCGCCGCGAGCCGGCTCGAGGTTCCGGCCCGGCGACTGGCGGTCTACGAACGCGGTGCGATCCTGCGGCTGGGCTGCGTCTATGCGGTGCGTCCCGGTTCCGGCAAGGTGGCGGCCCAGCTGCGCGAGGTCGCCGCCCAGCCCGGATTCAGATGAGAATCTTCTCATCCAGGTCTCACGGTGACCTCACTTGGACGGTCCACCATGGAAGCAGGATCTAGAATCAGAGAGCACGACGCGGATGCGAGAGGATGCGGGACCATGCCCAGGCAGAGCGGATGGATCATCACCGGAGCGCTGAGCATCGTTGCCCTCGGTGGCACGGCAGCGGTGGCAGGGCTGAGTGGACCGGCCCAGGGTCAAGACCTGGGCCCCGCCATGGAGGTGTCCTCGCCCAGCGGCGCCCCCAGCGCCACCCCGACCATCTACGCCAGTCCCAGCGACTCCGAGAGCGAGCAGGCCGAGACCGGCGGCACCGCCAGCCCGAGCAGCAGCGCCAGTGCCACCGCGTGGCCGAGCCCGGTCACCGCGGCCACGGCACCGAGCCCCGCATCTCCCGAGCAGCCCGAGCCTGCGCCCACCTCTGGGCCCACCACGGTCGCCCCGGCACCACCCTCGCAGTACCAGGCCCCCTTGGAGTCTGCACAGTCCTGGTCCAGCCCGGCCTCTGCCCAGAGCTGGTCGGCCCCCTCAGCGGAGAGCTGAGGCCGCGGCGGCCGTCCCCGCACCTGCCATACGCTCGACCCCGCCCCACGGGCCCCTTAGGATTCAGATCTCGAGACGATACCCGACGCCACGGACCGTGCGGATCGCCTCGGCGCCGATCTTGGCGCGCAGATAGCGGACATAGACATCCACCAGGTTTGAGCCCGGGTCAAAGCTGTAGCCCCAGACCCGCTCCAGCAGCTGCTCCCTGGAGAGCACCTGTCCGGGATGCCGCATGAAGGTCTCGATCAGCGCGAACTCCCGTGAGGACAGGTCGTGCTGCTTCTCTCCCACGGTCACCTGACGGGCATGCAGGTCCAGGATGAGACGGCCCGCGCTCAACGTCGTCGGCTCCTCGGCCGACCCGCCGCGCAGCCGCAGTCTGATCCTGGCCAGCAGCTCATCGATGCTGAACGGCTTGGCCATGTAGTCATCGGCCCCGGACTCGAGTCCGGCGACGGTATCGGCCGAGGTGCTGCGCGCGGTGAGAATGATCACCGGGGCTCGGAAGCCCTGGCCGCGCAGCCTGCCGAGCAGCCGGAGCCCGTCCTCATCGGGCAGCCCCAGGTCCAGCACGGTGAGGTCCACGGAATGATGCAGTGCGAGCTCGAATCCCTCGGCCGCCGTCGCTCCGTGCAGGACCGCGTACCCCGCCGCGCGGAGTCCCTTCTCCACGAAGGACGCAATGCGGGCTTCGTCTTCGATCAACAGGATCTGGGTCATGTGCGGCGATCTTCCTCTTTCGGGTGAGCGTCTCTCGGGTCGGCATCTTTCGGGTCGGCGTCTCTCGGATCGGCGCCGGGGTCCTGATCGGTCCCGAGAACGTCCGTGCCATCGGTGCCCAGATCTGCCCCGGCCGCGTCCATCCGGGGAAGCACCAGCGTGAAGCGGGAACCCGCCCCCGGCGAGGACTCCAGCTCGATGACTCCGCCATGCGCCCGGGCGATCGCCTCGACGATCGGAAGCCCCAGCCCTGATCCTGGTTTGGACGGGTCGGTGCGCCCGAAACGTTGGAAGATGCGTTCCTGGTCCGCGGGGTCGATCCCCTCTCCCTGATCGCGCACGAAGAGGCGCAGCTGGTGCGCAGCCAGTTCAGTGCCCAGGGCGATCACCGAGCCGGGCGGTGAGAACTTGACCGCGTTCGCCGCGAGCTGCAGCCACGCCTGGGTGATCCGCTCCCGGTCCACCCAGGCGGTTCCCTCGGCGCGGCTCTCCACGATCCACCGCCGGTCGCCGAGCGCCAGCGCCTTGTCGTAGACCTCATCGGTCAGGGTGCCTATATCGGTCTCGGCGCGCTGCACGAAGCCTGGCTGGCCGGCCTGAGCCAGTGTGGTGAGATCGTCGATCACGCGGTTCATCCGCGTCAGCTCATCAAGGGTCAGCTCTCGGGTGGCAGTCACGTCGACGCGGTCTCCAACGTCGAGGACCTCGAGGTGGCCCCGGATGATGGTCAGCGGGGTGCGCAGCTCATGGCTGACGTCGTGGATCAGCCTCTCCTGCGCAGTGAACGAATCCTCCAGCCGATCCAGCATCTGGTTGACAGATTTGGTCATCTCGGAGAGATCATCGTTACCGGTGACCGGGATCCGCTCGGAGAGGTCCTCGCGCCCGATCTGCCGCGCCGAAGACGCGAGCACGCCCACCGGATGCAGCAGCCGACCCGCGATCACACCCCCGACGATGGCCACCACCCCGAGCGAGAGCAGCGCCACGGCGGCATAGATCACAAACCCCTCGGAGAACACGCGCTTCTCCGCCGTGATGTCATAAGCCATCACCAGTGCCCCGACCTGCTCTGCCTCGGCTGCGGGATCGGTCGACGTCGACTCCCCCGGCGGCTCCGAGACGCTGCCGTGGACCGGAACGATGGCCGCGCGGTAGCTGGTGAGCTCCGTGTCGATCGTGACCACGCTGGCACGCTGAGCCACCGCGTGCGGAGCCAGTGCACGAAGCAGCTGCTGATCCTCCTCGAGCCGCACCGGGGTCACCGGGGATGTGTACGCGACCTCAGCATCGACCAGGCCGAGGATCCCCTCATTGCGCGTCGGGATGATCCGCTCCATCGCGGTGCGCACCAGTTCCGCCGGCGAGCTGAACGGCTCACCGGTCCCGGGGTCCACACCGACCTCGTGCAGGACCCGGAACTGCTCCGCGTCGGCGGCCAGCTCGGCGTCGATCCGACCCTCGACCTGTGCCTGCTGGATCGCGAACGCGGTGTACCCGGCCGCCGCCAAGGCGAGGGCGGCGAGTCCGACGACGGCTGCGAGGATCCGTGCGCGCACGTTGAGCGGACCCGGTCTGCGGGCCCAGGAGCGCCGCGCTCCGGGAGCCCCGTCGGGGCTTCGCGTCCCGGCGTGCTCGGGACGGCTCTGCTCGTTCATAGTCGCCAGTTTCTCACTGAAGCCGCCGGGTTCGGGCACACCGGCCATGAGAGTTCTTTCATCTGGATGCGGGAGGATGACGGGATGGACACGCGCAACGAGCTGCTCACCGTGCTGCGCGGACCCCAGACCGAGACCCTGCTGCGGCAGTCTCTCCGCGCCTCCGGGATGCTGCTGCGCACCTGGGAATTGGAACAGGTCTACGCGCGGCCCGGAGCAGAGGTCTCCGCCCGTTACCGTGTGCAGTGCGCCCCGGCAGAGCGGGGCAGCGCCCCGGGAGGACTGCCGGGGCTGACGGAGCTGACCATGATCGCCAGCACCGTGGAGCTGAGCGCTGAGCAGCGCGCGGGCATGGGCGCGGTGCGGGCAGAGTCACCGCAGGGCACGCTGCACCTCTGGGTGCATCCGGTGGATCCCGAGCTGCCCGGCCTGCTGCTCGTTGAGCCAGACGGCGAGAAACCTGCCGAGCGCTCAGCGCCCACCGAACTTCAGGTCCGGCTCAGCCGGGCCCTGGGCGAGCAGTCCACCGTGCAGGAGCTGCAGATGCTGGTGCTGCGCCCGCTGCGCCGTGCCGTCTACCGGGCCGTGGTCTCCTCCCGGCGGGGCCAGCGGGTGGTCTACCTCAAGGTGGTCCGACCCTCCCGAGCGGCGCAGCTGCTGCAGCGCCACCGCTGCTCGGGGCTGATTCCGGCCATCGCCGATGCCGGGGACGGCATCCTGATCCTGGACCAGGCGCCTGGGCTCCCCCTGACCGAGCATCTGCACCGGGCCTGCCCACCCGCCCACGTGCACCCGCTGAATCCACGCGTGGCGATCTCGGCGCTGGAGACCCTGCGGCCGGAGGCACTGGACCTCCCGGCCCGGGTGCCGCCGGCGCACCGACTCGCGGGCCTCGGCGAGTCTGCGATCGCGGTGGGGGCCGATCGGCGACGCGTCCAGCAGCTGCGTGCCGGCATTGAGGCAGCGCTGCATCAGCCCCCCGGACCGCTCGTGCCCACGCACGGGGACTTTCACCCGGCGAACCTGTTCCTGGACGCGGCGGCAGAGCATCCCAGCGCGCTCATCGACGCCGACACGGTGGGGCCGGGGCATCGCGTGGACGATCTCGCCACCATGCTGGGGCACCTCTTCGCGTTGCCCAGCTTCGACGCCGAGGGATACGCCGGGGTCCCGGATTTCGCCGGGCGCTTCCACGCCGCCTGCCTTCCGGACACGGATCCAGACGATCTCCATGCGCGCACCGCCGCGGTGCTGCTCTCGCTGCTGCCGGGCTCGCGCAGCCCCGCACAGCAGGGGCACTACCTGCGCTGTGCTGAGGGGCTGCTGCGCGGGCTCACTCCTGGGGATCTGCTTCGCTGAGCCAGACCTGAGTGGGCCGGATGAACAGCAGCACCAGCGCCACCGCGGCGGGCACCAGGAAGGCCAGCCCGATCGGACCCGCACCCGAGGAGAAGAAGCTGAAGGAGAGCACCACGATCAGCAGCTGAAGCACCATCGCGGGGGTGCGTGCTCCCTGGGCGCCGAGGAAGATCCGGAACCCGAGCAGCACCAGGATCAGGCCGAAGAGCACATAGAGCACCACCAGAGCGATCTGACCGGCGGTGTCGAGGACCTCAGGCGGTGAGGCCACCGCCCCGGCGACAGTGCTGAAGGCCACGGCGAGTCCCTGGACGAAGAGGATCAGGAACAGCACCCACACGGTGAGCGGGCGGGGCCGGGCCTGGACGAAGCGCCGCGGCGGACGCGGGGCGTTGAAGTCCGGCTGGACGGAGTCATCTGAGGCCATCTCACCATTGAACCACTGCTGCACCCGGCGCGACCGGAAGCCCCGTCCCCACCGACGCCACAGCAGCATTGCCCTGACCTGGGGCTTCTCTGAGACCTGAGAAAGCTGTGACAAAGTACACACTGTTTCGGGCCCATTTCAGCGGTGCGAAGTCTTGTTTGCCGGCCGTTAACATGCCAGCCTTGATTGCGTACTTAACCGGGATGGCAGAACACCTCACCCGAGGTCTGGAGTCCTAGAGTCATCCAGGCGCTGCGGAACACCCCCACTGTGGAACATTCTGCCGACTGGACGCGATATGGCTCCTCGGATTCCACCCTGGAGACACCTGCCCGGGCCGCTCACATTGCGACTCGGTCAAGGATTCCCCGCTGAATGCCCAACGACCCGAACATCGGCGCCCGCGAGGCGCCCTAGGAGTAGTGATCCCATGGATTGGCGCAGCCGAGCAGCCTGCCTGGACAAGGACCCCGAGCTTTTCTTCCCCGTCGGCAACACCGGACCGGCGCTGCTGCAGATCGAAGAGGCCAAGAGCGTCTGTCGGCGGTGCCCCGTGATGGACACCTGCCTGCAGTGGGCCCTGGAGACCGGTCAGGACTCGGGAGTCTGGGGCGGGATGAGCGAGGACGAGCGCCGGGCGCTCAAGCGCCGGGCCGCACGCGCCCGCCGCGCCTCCTGAGGTTCACCCTCCGCTGTTGATCGTCGCGGCGAGGATCGGTGCACGCAGCTTCACCCGTGTCCCGCTCCTCGCCGTTTCTGTGCCGGCAGACTTTTCTGTGCCGGCAGACTTTTCTGTGCCGGCAGACTTTTCTGTGCCGGCAGTAGTTTCTGTGCCCGCCGCCTCGCCCGAGGGGCCGCCGGCGCTCTCCCACTCGATGGAGCCCGAGAGCTCTCCTCGGACCAGGGTGCGCACGATCTGCAGCCCGAGACCGGGCTCCCACTCCTGCTCGGGCAGCCCCACGCCGTCGTCGGTGAGCTCCAGCTCCAGGCGCTGACGCCCCGCCGCGTCGGCGTGCCGCTGCACGCTCATGCTGACATGCAGCTCGCGATGCGCCGGATCCGGGCCGAAGCCGTGCTCCACCGCGTTGGCGACGATCTCGGTGATCACCAGCGCCAGCGGGGTGACCATGTCCGGCGGCAGCTGCCCGAAGCTGCCGTGCAGCGCCGTGATCACCTGCCGATCCGACTGGGCCATCTCCGCAGCCAGGTGCAGCTGACGGCGCATCAGCTCATCGACGTCGACCGTCTCCTCCAGACCCTTGGAGAGCGAATCGTGGACCATCGCGATGGTCTCCACCCGGCGCATCGCCCGGCGCAGCCCCTCCCGACCCTCCTGGGAGTCCATCCGGCGCGACTGCATCCGCAGCAGCGCCGAGACGGTCTGCAGATTGTTCTTCACCCGATGATGGATCTCCTTGATCGTGGCGTCCTTGCTCATCAGCTGCTTGTCCCGGCGGCGCAGCTCAGTGACATCACGGCAGAGCACCAGCGCGGCGAAACGTTCGCCGCCCTTCTCGGACCGGGAGCCCCGACGTTCAGCGCCGCCAGCGACCGGTCCGGCACCGGCCAGCGATCTAAAGCCCTGGCGGGAGGCCCGGTAGAGCGGGATCGAGCGCAGCGTCACAGCCGCGCCGTGGGCCTCCAGCTCGGCGCGCATGGCACGGCGTCCGGTGAGCATCATCGGCTGCGACTCATCCACCGCCACCCCGGTGGCGCGCTGCAGCTCGGACCCGATGCCGGCCAGAGAACGTCCTTCCAGGGTGTCCGAGACGCCCAGTCGCAGCAGCGCCGAGACCGCATTGGGCGAGGCGAAGGTGATCCGGCCCTCGGCGTCCAGGCGCAGCAGCCCGTCCCCCACCCGCGGGGCGCCCCCGTAGCCGGTGAACTCCTGGCTGACATCGGGCCAGCGACCCTCCGCCACCATCACCAGCAGGTCCTCGGCGCAGCGCCGGTAGGTCAGCTCCAGCCGGGAGGGGCTGCGCATCGCGGCCACCGCGAAGTGCAGCGTGATCACCCCGACCGTGCGCCCCCGGTGCAGCAGCGGGATCGCCTGCACCCGCATCCGCCCCGGCGAGGGCTGCCCCTGATCCGAGGAGTTCGTCTCCACCTGGGAGGTCCAGGCGCGCTCCACCATCGGTTTCAGATCCGCGCGGATCCGATCCCCGACCACATCCCGGTGGATCAGGGTCTGCGTGGTCGATGGCCGAGCCTGGGCCAGCGCGATGAAGGAGCGCTCGGCGGCGGAGAGGAACCCCTCCTCGGTGTGCGGGAACCACAGCACCACATCCGAGAACGCCAGGTCCGATAGCAGCTGCCAGTCCCCCACCAGGGCGTGGAGCCACTCCACGTCGTCCTGGGAGAGGTGACGGTGTCCGACCAGCGGATCCTGGAAGACGGCCATATCAGGGCTCCTCGGAACTAGAGGTGAGGGAGAGGGTCAGCAGACGACGACGGCTCACGAGTCGATCAGGCCCCGCAGGTGCCGCAGCAGCACGGTCAGTGAGGCGATGTTGTCATCGGCCAGCGCGTCCACCTCGTCCACCAGCTTCTCGGCGCGGGCCAGCTTGGCGCCGTTGGCCTGCTTCCACTGCTCCAGCCGCTGCTCGGGCTCCGCATCCGAGGGGGTCGCCTCGAGCACGGCCCGGGTGATGTCTGCCATCGCCCCATAGAGCTCGTCGCGCTGAGCGCCGCGGGCCAGCGCCTGCCACTTGTCCTGCCGGGGCAGGTTGGTGATCCGGTTCAGCAGCGAGTCTGCGCTGAAGTCGGCGTAGACCGCGTAGTAGACCCCGGCGACCTCCCGGGAGTCCAGCTTCAGGTCCCGGGCCAGGGTGGCGATGTCCAGCAGCGAGAAGGCCTCGAAGAGCTGGGACACCCAGGTGGCCAGCTGCTCGGGCATGCCCGCCTGCAGCGCTTCGGCGTGCAGCTCGTCGACCCGACGGCGGTCCTCCCCGCGCAGATAGCTGGTGAGCTCGCCGTAGAGCGGGGCGATGTGCTCCGCGTAGGTCTCCACATCCTCGCGCACCGAGGTGCCGCGACTGACATGGTTGATGAACCAGCGCACCGCCCGGTCCAGCAGCCGGCGCATGTCCCGGTAGGTGTTGGCCCAGGCATCCCGGTCGAAGCTCACCGGCAGCTCGCGCATGGCGACGTCGAAGTCTTCCAGGGCGAAGAGCTCGCGCACCGCCACGAAGGACCGGACCACCTGCTCCTCCGCGGCGAAGGTCTCTTCGATGGCGCGGAACACGAACGCGGCGCCGCCGACGTTGATCACCTCGTTGGCCAGCACATTGGCGATGATCTCGCGATGCAGCGGGTGCCGGGAGAGCTGATCCTGGAACCGCTCGCGCAGCGCGGCCGGGAAGTAGTGGGCCAGGGTGTCTTCGAACCAGTCGTCGTCGGGCACGGAGTTCTCCACCAGGGCCGACTTGAGCTGGATCTTGGCGTAGGCGGCCAACACCGAGAGCTCCGGGGAGGTGAGGATCCGCTGATCATTGGCCGCGCGCTCCGCGAAGCCGTCATCATCCGGGAGCACCTCGAGGTCCCGGTCCAGCCCGACGGTCTCCTCGAGCCAGCTGATCAGCCGCTGGAAGCTCGGTGACCACTCACCCACCCGGTGCCGATCGGTCATCAGCAGGGCGTTCTGGTCCCGGTTGGTCTCCAGCACCAGGGCGGCGACGTCCTCGGTCATCGAGCTCAGCAGCTCGCTGCGCTCCGCGGCGTCGAGGTGACCGGAGTCCACCAGCTGATCGATCAGGATCTTGATGTTGACCTCGTGGTCTGAGCAGTCCACCCCCGCGGAGTTGTCGATCGCGTCGGTGTTCAGCAGCACCCCGTTCTGGGCCGCCTCGATCCGTCCGGCCTGGGTCAGGCCCAGGTTGCCGCCCTCCCCGACCACCCGGGCGCGCAGCTGTGCGCCGTCGACCCGGATCGCGTTGTTCGCACGGTCCCCGACCTGCTCGTGGGTCTCCGTGGAGGCTTTCACATAGGTCCCGATGCCGCCGTTGTAGAAGAGGTCCACCGGAGCCTTCAGCAGCGCATTGATCAGTTCTGGGGGTGTGAGCCGGCTCTGCGACTCCGGCAGGTCGAAGCGTCGACGCATCGCCTCGGTGATCTCGATGGTCTTCGCGGTGCGCGAGAAGACCCCGCCACCCTCGGAGATCAGCTCCAGGTTGTACTCCCCCCAGCCGGAGCGCTGGGCGGTGAAGAGCCGCTGACGCTCCGCGAAGCTGGCGGCGGCGTCGGGGTCCGGGTCGATGAAGATGTGCAGGTGGTTGAACGCGGCGACGAGCCGGATGTGCTCGGAGAGCAGCATCCCGTTGCCGAACACATCACCGCCCATGTCCCCGACGCCCATGACGGTGAAGTCCTCCTGCTGGGTGTCCAGGCCGAGTTCGGAGAAGTGGGACTTCACCGATTCCCAGGCGCCCCGGGCGGTGATGCCCATGGCCTTATGGTCATAGCCCACCGAACCACCGGAGGCGAAGGCGTCGCCGAGCCAGTGCCCGTACTCCTGACTGATCTGGTTGGCCGTGTCGGAGAAGGTCGCGGTGCCCTTGTCCGCGGCGACCACCAGGTACGCGTCGTCGCCGTCATGGCGCACGACCCGTTCCGGGTGGGTGATCACCATCTGCCCGTCTTGTTCGCTCTGGTTGTCGGTGATGTCCAGCAGGGCGCGGATGAAGACCTTATAGGCCTCCTTGCCGGCCTCGGCCCAGGCCCCTCGGTCCGCGGTCGGGTCCGGCAGCTGCTTGGGGAAGAAGCCTCCCTTGGCCCCGGAGGGGACGATCACCGCGTTCTTGGCCATCTGCGCCTTGACCAGGCCCAGAACCTCGGTGCGGAAGTCCTCGCGGCGGTCGGACCAGCGCAGCCCGCCGCGGGCGACCTTGGCGAAGCGCAGGTGCACGCCCTCGACCTGCGGGGAGTAGACCCAGATCTCGTGCGCCGGGCGCGGGGCGGGCGCGGCGTCGATGGTCTCCGGAGTCAGCTTCAGCGAGAGCCAGTCCCGGTTCTGGTAGAGGTTGGTGCGCGCCGTGGAGTCGATGAGGTTCAGCAGGGCGCTGAGCACCCGGTCGGCGTCCAACGTGCGGACCTGCTCCAGAGCCTCCATGACCCGCTCCCGCGCCGTCGCGCTCTGCGCCTGGCGGTCCCCTTCGAGGTCGGGATCGAATCGGGTCTGGAAGTAGTCCACCAGCGCCAGCGCCATCTCCGGGTTGGCCAGCAGCGAGTCCGCGACGAAGCTGTAGGAGTTGGTGCTGCCGAGCTGACGGTAGTACTTGGCGTAGGCGCGCAGCACGGTGACGTCTCGGATGCTCAGCCCCAGACGCAGCACCAGCTGCGAGAAGACATCGGACTCCGCGCGGCCGATCAGCACCTGCTGATAGGCCTCTTGGAGCAGACCGATGGTGGCCTCCGCGTCGACCGATTCCGGGTAGAACAGTCCCAGGTCGTAGAGATGGAAGGTCGCCCCGTCGGGGCAGTGCAGCGTGTAGGAGCGCTCGTCGAGGACCTCGAGACCGAAGTCATCGATCACCGGGAGGGTGTCGGTGAGCGTCTTGGGCTCGGTGAGGTAGAGCTTGAGCCGCATGTCCGCCGCGCCACCGTCCCCCGAGCGGTAGAAGCTCATCCGCGGCACAGGATGACCCTCGGCGACGGCCGCCTCGAGAGCCTCGAACTGGGCGGCATCGGCCAGCGCGTCCTGGACTTCGTAGAGCACCCGGTAGTCATCCGGGAACGCCTCGCCCCAGCGGGCGGCGACGTCGTGGGCCTGGGACGACGAGTAGCGCTCCCGCGCCTCGGCAGCGATTCCCTCAGACCAGGAGCGCACCGCCCGGGCCAGCCGCTGCTCCAGCTCCTGCACGGTGCCGGCGGGCTCTGCGGCGTCGTCGGCGAGGCGGAGCCGGAAGAACACCCGAGCCAGCACCGAGTCGGTGAGCCGGACGTTGAAGTCGATGGATTCCGCCTGGATGTAGTCCAGCAGCTCCTGCTCGATCCGTCGGCGCACCGCAGTGTTGTAACGGTCCCTGGGCAGGTAGACCAGGGCGGTCATGAACCGTCCGTAGTGGTCCCGGCGCAGGAACAGCTTGACCCGGCGCCGCTCCTGGAGCTGCATGATCTGCCAGGTGGCCTGCTCGATCTCATCGATCTCCATCTGCAGCAGCTCGTTGCGCGGATAGGTCTCGAGGATCTGCATCAGGTCGGTGCCGGAGTGGGAGTCCGGGGCGAACCCGGAACGGCGCAGCAGTTGCTCGGCGCGGGAGCGCAGCAGCGGGATGTTCACGATGGATTCGCTGTAGGCCCGCTCGCTGAAGAGCCCGATGAACCGGCGCTCACCCTTGACCGTGCCGTCGGCGTGGAAGGTCTTCACCGCCACATAGTCCATATAGGTGCGTCGGCGCACCGTGGAGCGCGAGTTGGCCTTGGTGATGACCAGGGCGCGGCGCTGTCCGGCGCGCTGCCGGCCGGCGGCGGAGAGCTCGGTGGAGCGCCGGGTGATCGGCTTGCCGTTCTTATCGGCGAGGATCCCCAGGCCGGTACCGGTGATCGGGTCCAGGTGCACGGAGCCGTCGGGATACTCGGCAAGCTCGTATTCCCGGTAGCCCAGGAACAGGAAGTTCCCGGCGCCCATCCACTGCAGCAGATCGGAGGACTCCTGAGACTCCGGCAGATCGCCGGCCTGCCGCAGCGATCCCCCGGCGTCCTTGACCCGGGCGATCATCCGGTCCTGGTCCCGGTGGCTGACCTCCACGTCATGCAGGATCCGGTGCAGCCCGCTGACCAGGGTCTGCGCGTCCTCCTCCGAGATCACGCGGTCCAGCTCGATGGTGATCCAGGATTCGATCTTGACCAGGTGCTGCTCGTCGAAGATGGCCCTGAGGTTGGGCAGGGTCTGGGTGTCCCCCGAGGAGACCCCGCGGTGTTCGGAGGGCAGGGATTTCACCGAGACCAGCCCACCGTCGCTGGTGCTGCGGCTGCTGAGCAGGATCGGGTGCACCACCAGGGAGATGCCGTGGCCGTGCCGGGTCACCTCGGCGGTGACTGAGTCCACCAGGTAGGGCATGTCATCGGTGACGACCTGCACCAGACTCTGACCGCCGACGCCGACCACGTGGACCACCGGTGAGGAGTCGGTCCGGGTCTCAGCCAGCTGCAGGTGCTCCCGCACCCGCTGCTGCTGACGTTCCGCGCTGACCTGCTGGCGGTCCTCGCTGGCGATATGGGCGTAGTAGGCATCGGTCAATGTCTCAAGATCGGCGTCATTGCTGGTCCAAAGAATTGTCTCGGCGGGCATAGGTGCTCTCGCTCTTTCTGCTGATATGAAGTGCGCGCAGACCCGCGCCCAGTAGGGCCGGCTGCGCGTTGCCTGTGCCGCTCAGCCTACCGTCTGCCGCTGCGGAGCAGGCCGCGCCGGCGCACCGGAAGATCGACGCCGGCCAACCGTGCGATGCCCCGGCGCAGCGGCGAGTTCGGGGCCGCCTCGGCCAGGATCTGCCCGGTCAGCAGGGCGGCATCGCAGCCGGCCGGGTCCCAGGGCAGGAACGCCGCGATCGGCGCGTCCGGGCCGATCCGCAGCCAGGTCTGACTGAGCTGGTCCCGCGGGGAACGTCCTATCACCTCGCTGCGCACCTTGTTGATGACCACCTCCGGCTGGACCCCCGGGACGCCGCCGAGGCTGGGATCAAGGGCCTCGACCGCCTTGACCAGGCGCGGAAAGTTCACCGGATCCGCCGCGCCGACGACGAGCAGCCTCTCAGCCAGGCGCAGGCAGGCCAGGGTCGCCGCGTTGCGCTGCGGCGCTGCGGTGTCGAAGCTGAGCTCCTCGTCCTCCTCCACCGGGGCTGCCACGTCGATGATCACATGCTCGTAG
This sequence comes from Nesterenkonia sandarakina, assembly GCF_013410215.1. Classification (NCBI taxonomy): domain Bacteria; kingdom Bacillati; phylum Actinomycetota; class Actinomycetes; order Micrococcales; family Micrococcaceae; genus Nesterenkonia; species Nesterenkonia sandarakina. Next base: position 1,713,392 of record NZ_JACCFQ010000001.1, on the reverse strand, counting down.
TGGACGCGGACCAGTTCGAGCACCGCGGTGAGGCTGCGCTCCCGCAGCTCCGGCCAGCGCTGGGAGCGCGGGAGCCCGGAGAGCAGGTCCAGCCGGACGCCGCCGATCTGGACCACCGTGGTGGCAGCGTGCATCGCGGCGACGTCGAGCCGGCCCAGGTCAGCGGCTCGGCAGACCCGTGCCAGGCCGGCGGTCTCCTCCATCAGACCCAGCTGGGCCACCAGCGACGCCGCCACCGTATCGGCGTCGAGCAGCAGCACTGAGCTCCCGTGCAGGGCCAGCTCGGCTGCCAGGTTCACCGCCACGGTGCTGCGGCCGGGGCTGCCCGGGGCACCCCAGACCACAGTGATCCCACCGGCGCTGCCGGACCCGCTCGCCAACGCCGCACCGTGGAGATCCCCGAGCCCCACGGCGGCACGGGTCTCCGTCGTGGTGACGGTCCCTGTCGCGGCTACCGCCGCTGCCGTGGATCTGGACTCTGCCGTGATTCTGGACTCTGCCGCGGTTCTGGCCTGGGTGGTCTCTGCTGCCTCAGCCGTCTCTCTCGCCGCGGCCGCCCCTGCCGATGCTGGGGTCTCGGCTGAAATCGCGGTCTCGGCTGGCGCAGCATTGCGACCGTCTGCCATCGCGTCGCGGCGCGCCGCGGGGCTGGGCCGCTCAGGAAGGAACGGTTCTGGGCTGGACTGTTCTGGGCTCGGGTGTTCGCGGCGGTGGTGCACCTGGGCTGCCGCATAGGGAAAACCGCTGCTGAGACCCGGCGTGGGACCGGCCGAACCCGGATCTGCGTCTTCGGCTGCCTGGACTCCCCTCAGGGCCAGTGCCAGATCCGATGCGCTGACCTCGTCGGGGAAGCTGCGCACACCGAGTCGCTGCAGGCGCCCCCGCTCCTGGGCGATGTGCGAGATGACGACGACGTTCCGACCCTCCCCCTGGAGCTCGTGGAGCACCGTGGCGGTGAGCTGATCGGTGTCCCCGATGATCAGCGCGGCGTCGGCTCGGCCCGCGCGGCACACCGCGATGAGCTCGGGCAGGTCAGCGCAGCGACGATCGATCGAGACCGGGCCCTGCAGCCCTTCTACTGCGGCGATGTGGTCCACACCGAGTCGGCCCATGGTGACCACGGAGCATCTGCCCATCTAGGTCTCGTCCTCCGGGTCTGGGTCCGAATCCGGTTCTGTATCCGGGTCCGAATCTGAGTCTAGGTCCGTATCTGAGTCTGAATCTGGATCCGACGCCGCTGCTGGTTCTGGGTCCGGCTCCCCCGCAGCCCCGGCCGGGACCACCGACAGCGTGGAGGCAGAGCTGGTGGCGCCCAACAGCGCAGGCAGCTCCTCAGGGTCCACCAGCAGCTCGACGGTGACCCGCTCCTGCGTGCCGAAGGTGGTGTTGGACTCGGTGATCTCTGAGACCTGGGCGCCTGCGGCGAGCTGCTCGACCTCGACCTCCTCCTGTGCGCCCAGCGCTCCCGCGTCTGCGGCCCAGACGTCGACCAGTCGACCTGGCTCCACGCCCCTGGCGAGGGTGTGCTCCACTGTGATCGTCATCGCCTGACGTCCCTGCGGATCATCCTCGGCCACAGCACGGCGAGGGATCAGCTCTCCCTCATCGACCATGGCGATGAACTCGGCGTCCTCCGGCAGTGCACTGCTGACAGGGAGATATGCCTCCGACAGCTCATCGATCTGGACCTGGACCACGCGGAGGTCCTCCACGGAGAGCCGGTCCCCCACGGCGAGCAGCCGGTCTGCCGCGTAGACCGGGGTGGTGCGATTCTGTGTGGTCACCAGGGCGATCACACCGGAGACGGAGAGCGCCACGATCAGCACCCCGACGAGCAGCCGCGGATCCCGCCAGCTCGGTGCGCGCAGCCGCTGGGCTCCAGGCCCGGGCCGCGACGCGGCGGAGTGCGGCGGCTGCGGCCTGGAATCGGGGCTCCGCGTGGACTGGGGCTCAGGCATGGTGTCTCCCTGGCTGACGGCCCGCCGTCACGGGCGCACAGGCATCAGCGTAGATACCGGCTCCTCAGAAGACAACGGGTCCGGTGAAATCTGTGCATAAGGCCGATCGCATCTCCGGGGTGCAGAACTCTGGCCTCAGGACTCAGACGTGGAAGAATGGGAGAAACGACACCAAACGACACGTCGAAACACGGAGGATCACGATGCGACGGTTCCTGACCCTGCCTGATGTGGCGGAGGCGTTGAACATCTCCATGTCGCAGACCCGCGCCCTGATCAAGACCGGGGACCTGGAGGGGATTCAGATCGGGGGTCGCGGTCAGTGGCGGGTCGAGGAGGCCAAGCTCGACGAGTACATCGAGCGCCAGTACGCGGCGCAGCGCGAATCCCGCTCTGCAACCGCCTCCACCCCCGCACCGGGGACACCGCAAGAACACACCCCGCGCACCACCGCGTCCTGAGTCGGGGGCTCGACTAGTCCAGATCAGGCCCCTCGCCGCGGAACCATGCCACGGCGTGCAGCGGGATGGTGCGTGCCGCGCGCCCGGCGTCGGCCCGGCTCATCCCTTCCGCACTCACCGGCGCGATGTCGACGAAGTCCCGGCCTGCGGTCGCGATCAGCCCCGCGGCCAGAAGCCCGTGCACCCCGATCACGCTGACCTGCGCCCGATCCCGGGCCAAGCTGCGCAGAGGCGCCATGATGCCCAGACGTCGTCGGGCCGCGCTGGGTTCGCTCCGGGCCGCCGCGCGAGCCATTCCCTCGACCGCGAGGATGCTCCTCAGCGGCACCAGGACGCTGTGCTGCGGGAGAGCGCCCGAGAGCCAGTCGGACCCGACCGCCTGAATCCGCACATCGAGCCGCTGACCACCCCAGACGTGTAGACCCAGCTCTCGATGCCGATGCGCGCGCAGACGCTCGGCGAACTCCACCCGAGACGCTTCAAGCCGGGATGCCTCGGCCAGCGCTGCATTGAACTCAGCGGTCTGCGCCGCCTCCAGCTGTGTCTCGAGATCGGCAAAGAGTGCTTCCCAGCGCATTCCGGTCTCACCTCCGTGACTTGCTGCCTGGGCTGAGGCTACAGGACTCCTCCCGAACCCTCTTGAAGACCCGGGACAACTCGGTACACTCTAAATACACCCAGCGTTATCAAACAGCACTAAAAAACTCGGGATGGGTTCCATGGATATGACCAGAACACCAGCTGACATTTCGACGTCGAGCGGCTTCGTCTCGGAGACCCGGCTCAGAGACCTGCTCCTGAGCATCGCGCTCATCGGGAGCGGACCCGCACTGTGGCACTTCGGCACGGTGATCCTCGCGGGGCAGCCCGATCTCGAGGGATCCTTTGCGCGGCTGCAGCACCAGCACGGCATCGATGCCGCAGAGACGGCACTCGGGCTCCTCGCTGCCGCGGCGGGACTGTGCGTCAGTGGCGCCACCACCGTCGCGGTGCTCGCGGTCCTGGCTCAGCAGCTTGCCCAACGGTGCGGTGCCTGGAAGCTGGAACGACGGCTGGCGCTCTTCAGCCCTGAGTTCATGCGCCGCAGCGCCACACTGGTGGTGGCCGCGGGGCTGGGACTGAGCAGTGTGGCGGCCGATGCCTGGCCCCGATCCACCGCGACCGAAACCGGGCAGAGCATCGGGGGTGCAGACTCGGTGCTGTTCGACCCCGCCGGGCCGGGTGAGGTGACCCGGCCCGGACCCACCCGGCCCGTGATGACTGAGCCCGGCGTGGTGTCAGAGATCCGGACCGCGTCTGAGACCCGCACCGCGTCAGAGATCCGCACCGCGTCAGAGATCCGTGCCGCGCATGAGGTGAGCCATGCGCCTGAAGAAGATCGGCACCCAGACCCGGAGCGGCGGGCAGACCCGACACAGCCGCCGTCGGGCCTTTTCATCCCCGAGCTGCCCGGTGCTGAGCGGCTTCAGGGCCTGCCGCAGCGTGACACCTCGGCACCGGAGCAGATCGTGGTGCGCCTTGGGGACTCACTCTGGGACATCGCCGCGGACCACCTGGGCCCGGACGCCACCGATTGGGAGATCGCAGAAAGCTGGCCCCGGTGGCACGCAGTGAACCGCGACCGGATCGGCGCCGATCCCGGCATCATCCTGCCGGGAATGATCCTGACCGTCCCGGGCAGCTGACGACCACCTCACAAGCACAGGCACCAGCACCAGCACCAGCACCAGAGCATTCGACCCACAGGGAGAGATCATGTCCGTCAGTCCAGCCGAACCGCAGCCCTACTCGACTTCCGGCTCTCGCAGCGCAGCCCAGGAGGATCCCATGGCGGCGCTGCGCGCCTTCCTCGACGGTGACCCCCAGCTGGCCGGGCGCACCACGGTGGTCGCGGCCCCGGGGTCGTCGTGGCGACGACAGGCCCCCGTCGCTGCATCGCCTTATCGGCTCCGCAGAGAGGAGGAGGTTCCAGCACTGATCCGCCGACTGCGCGCAGAACGCGAGCCCGCGGCGACCCATCGACCTCCGGGTGAGCCACCCACCACACTGGCCACCTATCGCGAGGAGCACCGGCAGATCTGCGCGATCGCGCGGATCGTCTGCCAGGTGACGACAGAGGTGCTGCAGGGTCTGCGCCCGGCCAGGCAGTTGCAGCGGTGGTTGGATCTCGAGGTGCAGAACAAGGTGGCAGAGCGCGCCGCGCTGCTGGCTGAGACCCGCAGACGCGCAGACGCGACCCCGGACCCTGCGGCGCGATCCCGGCAGGCGTCGCCGAGGACGATCCCTCGCCCCCAGCCGTTGACCTTCGGGCATCTGCGCGCCGAACGTGTCACCCGCGGCGCCTGGGAGGTCTCGGTGGTGTTCGGAGACGGCCGCCGGATCCGGGCCTGCGCGCTTCGGCTCGAAGCCCACCGGCGGCGCTGGCGCGTCGTCGCGATGGAGCTGGGATGAGCCGCCTGCTCCGGGCTCAGCCCTGGGTGGCGGTGGTGTCCTGGAGTCCGGGAACGCGAAGCCGCTGGCCGGCGGCGAACATCCGACCGTCCTTGACTCCGGGCAGGTTCGGAGTGGCCGTCTCGGGAGCCTTCGCGGTGACCTCGGCGCTAAAGAGCAGCCGCACCGAGTCCTCACGGACACTGTCGGCCATGGTCTGGAAGAGCAGGAACCCTTCACGCTGGTACTCCACCAGCGGGTCGCGCTGAGCCATGGAGCGCAGCCCGATCCCGGATTTCAGGTAGTCCATCTCGTAGAGATGCTCCTGCCATTTCTCATCGATCACGCTGAGCAGGACCCGGCGCTCGAGCTGACGGATCGCGGTCTCGCCGATCTCGGCAGCCTTGGCCTCGTAGGCGACCTTGGCGTCGGAGATCAGCTCCCGCTTGAGCATCTTGGTGTTGAGCTGATCGATGCCGCCTGCTTCTTCGACCAGATCCTCGATGCTCAGCGACACCGGGTAGAGCGACTTCAGCTCCTCCCAGAGCGCCTCCAGATCCCAGTCCTCCGAGGAGGAGGCGGTGGTCTTCTCCTCGATCATCAGGCTCACCGCATCCTCGATGAAGTGCTGCACCTTCTCGTGGACGTCGTCGCCCTCCAGGATCCGCCGCCGGTCGGAGTAGATGGCCTGGCGCTGGCGGTTCATCACGTCGTCGTACTTGAGCACGTTCTTGCGGGTCTCGGTGTTCTGACCCTCACGCTGCTGCTGGGCGTTGGCGATCGCGGAAGACACGAACTTGTGCTCCACCGGGATCTCGTCGTCCATGGCCTTGGAGTTCATGATGCGGGCCGCAGCGGCCTGGTTGAAGAGGCGCATCAGGTCATCGGTCAAAGAGATGTAGAACCGGGACTCCCCCGGGTCACCCTGGCGCCCGGAACGTCCGCGCAGCTGGTTGTCGATGCGACGGGACTGGTGCCGCTCGGTGCCCAGCACATAGAGCCCACCCAGCTCGCGGACCTCATCACCCTCGGACTTGGTCTCGGCCTTGGCCTTGTCGAAGACCTCGTCCCACCGCGCCTCGTAGGCCTCTGCGTCCTCCACCGGGTCCAGTCCCAGCTTCTCCATCTCGCGGACCGCGTTGAACTCGGCGTTGCCGCCGAGCATGATGTCGGTGCCTCGGCCTGCCATGTTCGTGGCCACGGTGACCGCACCCTTGCGGCCGGCCTGGGCGACGATCGCGGCTTCATGCTCGTGGTTCTTCGCGTTGAGCACCTCGTGGCGGATGCCGGCCTGGGCGAGCTTCTTGGAGAGGTACTCCGACTTCTCCACTGACTCGCTGCCCACCAGAATGGGCTGGCCCTTCTCGTGGCGCTCCACGATGTCCTTGATCACCGCATCGAACTTCACAACCTCGTTCTTATAGACCAGGTCGTTGTGGTCCACGCGCTGCCGAGTACGATTCGACGGGATCGGGACCACGCCGAGCTTATAGGTGGACATGAACTCGCCGGCCTCGGTCTCGGCCGTGCCGGTCATCCCGGAGATCTTCTCGTAGCTGCGGAAGTAGTTCTGCAGCGTCACCGTGGCTCGGGTCTGGTTCTCCGGCTTGACCCGGACCTGTTCCTTGGCCTCGATGGCCTGGTGCAGCCCCTCGTTGTAGCGGCGGCCCTTGAGGATGCGTCCGGTGTGCTCATCGACGATGTGCACCTCGCCCTGGGAGACCACGTAGTCGGTGTCTCGACGGTAGAGCTCCTTGGCGCGGATCGCGTTGTTGAGGTACTGGATCAGGGTGGTGTTCTGAGTCTCGTAGAGGTTCTCGATGCCGAGATAGTCCTCGACCTTGTCGATCCCGGATTCCAGGACGCCGACCGTGCGCTTCTTCTCGTCGACCTCATAGTCCTCGTCGATGTGCAGCTTCTTCACCAAGGTCGCGAAGTCGGTGTACCAGCGCGAGATGTCTCCGGAGGCCGCGCCCGAGATGATCAGCGGGGTGCGGGCCTCGTCGATGAGGATCGAGTCGATCTCATCGATGATCGCGTAGTGGTGCTCACGCTGGACCAGATCGTCCAGGGACTGCGCCATGTTGTCGCGCAGGAAGTCGAAGCCGAATTCGTTGTTGGTGCCGTAGGTGATGTCCGCGGCGTAGGCCTCGCGGCGCGCGGCGGGCTTCAGATCGTTGGTGATGGTCCCGACGGTGAGTCCCAGGAAGCGGTAGACGCGTCCCATCAGATCCGCCTGATACTTCGCGAGGTAGTCATTGACGGTGACCACGTGGACGCCCTTGCCGGTGAGCGCGTTCAGATACGCTGGCGCCGTGGCCACCAGGGTCTTGCCCTCACCGGTGCCCATCTCCGCGATGTCCCCCAGGTGCAGGGCCGCGCCGCCCATCAGCTGCACGTCGTAGTGCCGCTGACCCAGCGTGCGGTCTGCCGCCTCACGCACCGTGGCGAAGGCCTCGGGCAGCAGGGAGTTCAGCGACTCGCCGTCGCGCAGCCGCTCACGGAATCGCTCGGTCTCGGCGCGAAGCTCGGCGTCGCTGAGCTCCTTGAACTCGTCCTCCAGGAGGTTCACGGCATCCGCATAGGAGCTCAGTGTCCTGAGGACCTTCTTCTCCCCGGTCTTGAGGATTCGTTCAAGCAGAGTGGGCACAGCCAGTTCTCCATCAGTGTCTACTGGTTCGGCGGAGACCCACGATAGGCATGGATCCCCATCTGTCATTCTACGCGCTCCGCTCAGCGGACCCGGAACTGGAAGACAGCTCACAGCGTCGAGGGGCGGATTCTCCGAGCATCTTCACCGATACAGCGATGAAGCACCCGGAGAAACCGCCCCTCAACGGAAGCGTCGCCGAGAAGCTCAGGAGGCCTGGTAGGCCAGCTCCTCGATCACAGGCTCGTGCTGGTCACTGCTGTTCTGATCCAGCGAGATCACTCCGTAGGTCCAGCCGCGGCGGCGGTAGACCGCTGAGGGCTGACCCGTGGCGGCGTCCACGAAGAGGTAGAAGTCGTGGCCGACGAGTTCCATCGCGTCCACGGCTGCGTCGACGCTGAGCGGCTTGGCCGGGAAGACCTTGCGCCGGATCTTGATGCTTGATTCCGCCGCATCCTCGGTGGGCGGCACATCATCGGCTGCCTCCGCGTCGAGGACCTGCTCATAGAGCGGGCGGTCCGTGGCGGCCGGCGGGACGCTGGCCATGGCGGCGGCCACGTCGGCGGCCCCGTTGTGGGAGGCGTGGGCGCGGGACTTCTTCTTGTCCAGGGTGCGCCGGAGACGCTCGGTGAGCTTGTTCAGGGCAATCTCAAAGGCGGCGAACTTGTCACCGGCCTGCGCCTCGGAACGAATGACCTTGCCCCGGCCGATGACTGTCAGCTCCACGGTCATGCTGGTGTCGGCTCGGCGGTGGGAGTTCTCGCTGGAGACCTTGATCTCCAGGCGATGCCCCTTATCGGTGAGCTGCTCGATCTTCTCGAGCTTGCCCTCGACGTGCTCCTTGAAGCTGGCGGGGATCGCGATATTTCGGCCAGTGAAGTTGACCTGCAGAGTCATTCTGTCCTCCTCGTATCCGATATCAGACACAGCGGGGACGGGAACACTCTTCCCCTCGCCGCTGCGATGGGACTCTAAGAAGTACCCATACCTCAGACTAGTTCCCCGGGGCGATCCACGTCACCATTTACGCCTCGGGCGAAGCTCTCACCAGCGAAGATTCCATCGCAGCCCCAGGTCCAGGGGCCGCGGCGAAGACCGCTGCACCGTGGACCCGCGCCCCGGCGCAGGAGAGCACCCGGTGCAGCTCAGCCAGCGTGGATCCGCTGGTGAGCACATCGTCGACCAGCAGCACCTGAGCACCGGGCAGCAGCGCCCGGCCGCGCCGGGTGAGGGCGATGCTGCCCACCGAGCGGCGACGCCTGGCCTGCGCGCCTCGGGTCTTCTGCCGGGCGTTCCGCGGGTTCAGCGTGCCCAGCGTGGCGGTGCGGGAGGGTCGCACCAGCCCCGGCCCGGGCCGCAGCCTCTGGCCCCGGTGGTCCAGTTCGCCGCCGGTGGCGCCGAGGGCGTGCCGGAGCAGGACCTGGACCGGATCGAATCCTCGACTCAGCCGGGAACGCAACGACGGCGGCGGGCTCACCAGCCACCAGACCCGTGACAGCGCCGCACCGGGCTCCGCCCCCGGTGCCGCCTCGGGTTCGGGCGTGGGTTCTGGTCCGGTTGCTGGCCCAGCTGCTGGCCGGGGCTCCGCCAGGTATTCGGCCCCGGCTGCTCGCCCGAGTGCCGGCCCGGGCGCTGGCTCGGGCGTCGGCTCGGGCGTCGGCTCGGGCGTTGGCGCCCCCGGCTCGGCGGCGCGCTCCAGGGCCAGGCGCAGCGCCCGGGCGAACCCGGGCCCCAGCGCAGCGCCCAGACCGATGGCCCCGTGATCCTTGAAGGCCAGCACGGACCGGGCGACCAGCGCCTCATAGCGGGCGGCCGCGCTGACCGGCAGCACGGTCATCTCCTGCTCCTCGAGCAGCAGCGGCAGGGCCAGCGCCTGCTCTTCAGCCGCAAAGGGCGCACGGGTGAGCAGGTGCAGATCTTCGGCACACGGCGGGCAGAGCACCACATCCTGCTCCGCGCACCCGATGCACCACACCGGAGACAGCATCCCAGCCGCCGAGGAGACAGCTGCCCGGAGTCCGGCTCCCAGCGGAGCGAACCAGAGCCGGTCCAGGGCCCGGACGATTTCGGCGGAGACTGGGGAGCTTCGAGTCATCCTGTGAGCATGCCGGAGCGAGCATCCGGTCGGATCGCCTCGAGCCGCGCTGGGGAGATCGGGCACTGCGAGGCTGCCTCGATCCGGGCTGGGGAGAAGCAGCGCCGTTGCAGGTCGGCACCGGGTCGATCAGCGCCGGGTCGACCAGCGCCGGGTCGACCAGCACCGGGTCGACCAGCGCCGGGTTGAGCAGCGCCGTCTCAGATCAGCACCCCGTCAGGCCGGCGCCGTCTCAGAACGGCGGCGCGCCTCCGGGAGCAGCTCAGCCCCGGAAGGCCAGATCGCGCACCTCGACGTCCTCGAGGACCACCCAGGTCTCCCCATTGCTGGAGAGGTTGTAGAACGGAACGTCCACGGTCTCGGCGAAGAGATTGCTCTGGCCTTCACCGGCGGAGATGTTCAACAGGCCCAGCAGCGGGCTGTCCACCCGGTTGGAACCGGTCAGGGTGACCCGTTCCGGGGTCATCGGCTCTTCTTCGGAGTTCGCCCACACGTAGAGCGCATCGGGGCCCTGCCAGCGCACCTCTTCGAGCTGCACAGAGGTCGCAAGCCGCATCGGCTGTCCGAGTCCGCGCGGGATCCCGGAGGAGTCACGGATGACACCGGCGACGTAGAGGTCACGCTCGCCGTCGTCGTCGAGGATCATCGCCGCGCGGGCGCCGTCCTGGGCGATGCGCAGCGAGGTGATCGTGCGGTCCTCCAGCCAGTCGGCGCTGACCTCTGTCGAGTTCGGCTCCAGAGTTTCGTCATAGGCGACCGCGTGGACGGTGGCGTCCTCCCCCTCGGCTGAGGCAGTCCAGGTCCAGCCGTAGTTGTCCATCGAGGGCCGGGTGAGGTTCTCGGCCTCGAGCACTGGGTCCTCGGCCCGCTCCGGGCGCAGGTGATAGAGCCGGTCACCAGCACCGTTGAGGAAGGCGAAGACGTCCTCCGAGGAGGTCCCGGGGAACGCCGGAGCCTGCGGGTCGAGATCTGAGATGTCGGGGAGGCTCCCGATCGAGAGGGTCACCTGATCGTTCTGCCGGACCAGGGTGTCGTCCTGGATGCCCACCTGGGTGGAGTCCACCTCGGGGGCCACCTGGATGTCCAGTCGGTCCTCCTCCGGGAGGTCCTCACGCGCCGGGATGTCGAGCTCGCTCTGCGCCACGGTGATCTCGACCTCGTTGATCCGGGTCAGCGAGGTCAGCGCCAGCTCCAGCTGCTCCTGCATCAGGGCACGCTCAGCCGGCCCGGCGTCGGCCACACCCTCCGGTGCGAGATCCACGGCGGCGATGCTGTCCTCCACCGGGACCGAGGCGCGCTCGAGCTGGGCCGAATCGGAGAAGGCCGAGACCACGGCGGGTTCCAGGTAGGGCGCCGGCCCAGCGAGCAGCGCGCTGACGATCTCCGAGGAGATCCCTGGACGGTTGAGGAACCAGCGCTGGTCCGGCACCGCGTAGCGCAGCTCCGGGTCGAAGTAGTAGAGGGTGTGCGCCTGGAAGGCCTGCTGGAAGCTGCCCTCGTTGAGCATGGTGCCGTCCGGGGCCTCGGTGATCCGCCACTCCCCCTCGATCTCCTCCAGCGTGAAGTCCATGACCTCGGTGGAGTCCTCGGGCAGGCGGGTCAGGATGCCGGCCTCGTCCACCACCGAATCGACCTGGAAGGGCGCGCTCCAGGTGTTGTCTCCGGAGGCAAGCACCGGAGGCTCGGAGGAGTAGACCACGGTGCGGGCGTCTGGACGCCATTCCCGGGCCGCCTCCGGAGACATGAACTCCCGGGCGATGGCGTAGTCGTCCTGGGCGCCGGCCCCGGCGCGGATGAATCCGGAGACGATCTGTTCTGCGCTGGCTCCGGTCTGCGGCGGCTGCGCCTCCAGGGCGTAGGCGAGGTCCCGGCTCGATTCCGGCGCCGAGGTGCCCACCGGCCCATCGGTGGGCAGCATCGGAGAGCAGGCGCTGAGTGTGAGCATCACGGCGAGCAGCGCGGTGATCAGGGCGAAGAACCGACGGCGGATCATGCCTCACCCCGCTTCGGCTGGTAGAGCGCCTGTTCGTTGACCCGGTCGTGCTCGGGCTCCTCGACGCCGAGGTCCTGGATGTTCTCGATGCGATACCGATCGGTGGCCCGGTAGACCGGGGGCAGCGCCATGGGCGAGGCGCGGTAGGGCACCGACTGGCGGCGCGGGAGCACCAGCCGGAAGCAGGAACCCTGGCCCTTCTGCCCCCAGGCGTCCAGCGCTCCCTGATGCAGCCGGGTGTCCTCCGTGGCGATGGACAGACCCAGCCCGGAACCTCCGGTGGTCCGGGCCCGTGCCGGGTCGGCGCGCCAGAAGCGGTCGAAGACGTGGGCGACCTCCGAGGGGCTCATGCCGATCCCATGATCTCGCACGGCGATGCCCACCGCAGTCGGGCTCGAGGAGACGATCACATCCACCGGGCGGGCCTCGGCGTGTTCGATCGCGTTGTTGATCAGATTGCGCAGGATCCGGCTGATCCGACGGGCGTCGACCTCGGCGATGAAGTTCTCCCCCTGGACCACCAGGCCCAGCGGGGTGTTCGAGCTCTCGGCCAGCGGCTTCGAGCTGATCAGCACCTCCCGGGTGAGGGCGAGCAGATCCACCTCGGCGGTGGCCAGCTCGGCGGCGCCGGCGTCGAACCGGGACATCTCCAGCAGGTCCGAGAGCAGCGCCTGGAACCGTTCCACCTGATGGTGCAGCAGCTCGGTGGAGCGCCGATTGATCGGATCGAAGTCGTCGCGAGATTCATGCAGCACCTCCGCGGCCATGCGCACCGTGGTCAGCGGGGTGCGCAGCTCGTGGGAGACGTCAGAGACGAAGCGCTGCTGCATCTTGGAGAGGTTCGCCAGTCGGGTGATCTGCTCCTGCAGGTTCGAGGCCATCCGGTTGAAGGAGAGGCCCAGGCGGGCGATCTCGTCCTCCCCGCGCACCGCCAGGCGCTGATCCAGCTGCCCGTCGGCGATCCGCTCCGAGACCTCGGCGGCCTGCGAGACCGGGCGCACCACCGACCGGGCGACCCAGCCGGCGATGGCCATGTTGATCAGCAGGATCGCGATCCCGGCGACCAGCATGGTCCGGAACACGAACGCCACGTTCTCCTGGACCGGGGAGAAGTCGTAGACGAAGTAGAGCGCGTAGGGGTTGCCCTGGATGTCGACCTGGGTGCCGAAGGCCACCCCGGGGACCTCGGAGGCACCATTGCGTTCAAGCGAGACGGCCTGCCAGTACTGCCCGGTGCCACCGGCCACGGCCTCATCGAGCTCCTCGGAGATGTCCTGCGCGCTGAGCCCGGGGGACGTGATGCCGTCCACGTAGAGGTTCTCTCCTACCTCCAGAGGCTGCAGCGAGAATTCGCGCTGGATCTGCGCCGTGGAATTGTCTACCTCATTCAGGATCGACAACACGTCCTGCTGCGCCTCCGACCGGCTCGTGGTGCTCAGCGCCGCGAAGCTGCTCCGGATGCTGTCCAGGCCGACGGCGGCCTCCTGCTCGGCCTGGTCGAAGCGCTCCTGGAAGAGCCCCGAGGTGACCTGCTGCACCAGGAAGGCCGCCACCGCCATGGTGCTGAGCATGGTGAGCAGCCCAGTGAAGAAGACCGCGCGGATCAGCAGCGAGCGCGCCCAGAGCCGGGGCAGCCCGCTGATCCTGCGCGCGGTGCCGGCCAGGCTGCGCTTGGCGCCGGGCCGCTCCCCTGAGCTTGCCGGGGTCTCTGCCGAGGCAGAACTGTCCGCCTGGGGATCCAGGGCGCGGTCCCTGATCACCGGGATGCTGCCGGTGGAGGTGGCCGAAGACCGCGAGGCAGCCCGGTCCGCGGAGTTCTCAGCCTGGCCAGGAATGACTACCCCTGCCCCCCGGCCTTATAGCCGACGCCGCGCACGGTCTGCACGATCTCGGGGTTCTCCGGGTCCTTCTCGATCTTTGACCGCAGCCGCTGCACGTGCACGTTGACCAGGCGGGTGTCGGCCTGGTGCCGGTAGCCCCAGACTTCTTCGAGCAGCATCTCGCGGTTCCAGACCTGCCAGGGCTTCTTCGCCAGCGCCGTGAGCAGATCGAACTCCAACGGGGTCAGCGAGATCCGATGCTCCCCGCGCCGGACCTCGTGGCCGGCCACGTCGATGCTCAGGTCACCGATCTTCAGGCTCTCCCCGTCGGGGCGGGCGTTATGGTCCGCCGGCCGCAGCCGAGCGCGCACCCGAGCGACCAGCTCCGCGGGCTTGAACGGCTTGGGCACATAATCATCGGCGCCGGCCTCCAGGCCGCGCACCACATCCGCGGTGTCTGACTTGGCGGTGAGCATGATCACCGGGGTGTCGGCCTCATCGCGGATCTCGCGGCAGACCTCGATGCCGTCCTTGCCCGGCAGCATCAGGTCGAGCAGGACCACATCGGGCTTGGAGCTGTGGAAGGTCTCCAGGGCGTCCTCACCGTTGAAGCAGAATGTGGGCTCGAATCCTTCATTGCGCAGCACAATGCCGATCATCTCTGCGAGCGCTTCGTCGTCGTCGACGACCAGGATTCTGGCTTTCATCTGCTCTCCATCCATAGGGGTCCTGCCGCGCAGAGCGTCACGCGCACGCAGGTTCGGGCCCAGTTCCATGCGGCACCGCACCCAGGATATATGAGAGCGGTAGGCTGGGCGCAGAGGGCACTCGCGCAGACGCGCTTGAGGAGGGACGATGATCCGCACAGCGGAGACACACCGGGATGCTCGGCGCTCGCCGGGCCATGCTCCGGCGCCTTCGAGCGCCTCCGGGGAACAGCCGCTGCAGCCCGGGGCGATCTTCCCGCTGCGCCGGATGGTCGCCGATGAACTCTTCAGCGCCGCCGTCGCGGTGATCCGTCGCTCGCCCAAGGCTGTGCTGGGGGTCCCGTTCCTCGCCGGGCTGGTGAACTTCGGACTCACCCTGATCATGATGCTGGTGCTGCCCTCCTCCTCCTATATGCGCATGCTCACGGACCCCGGCGCGTTCGAGGACCCTGATCTGGCGCTGGGGGTGGCCACGGACGCGGCGTTCCTCTGGGTGAGCTTCGCCGGCGCCGCGGTGACCTCCCTGGTGATCGCGGTGGCCACCGCTTATATGGTGCTGCCCACGCTGCGCGCCGCCTATGGGCTGCACACCGGGATGGGCCAGACCGTGCGGCTGCGCTGGGGCCGGCTGGGCCCATGCGTGGTCAACCTGCTGGTGCTGGGACTGCTGCTCAGCGTGGTGGCGCTGCCGGTGTTCGTCTTGGCGGTCCTGCTGCTGGTGATCACGCTGTTCCTCGGCGCCGTGGTGGTGCTTCCGGGACTTTTCCTGCTCATGTGCTGGGTCACCGCGGCGGTGATGTATGCCCCCCTGACGGTGGTGGTGGAACGGCTGGGACCCTTCGCCGCCATCGCCCGGTCCTGGCGGCTGAACCGGGGACGCTGGTGGCGCAACATCGGGCTGGTGGCGCTGCTCTACGTGATCCTGGGGCTGGTGTTCACAGTCGCCTCGATGCCGCTGATGCTCACCGTGGCCCTCTCCGAGCTGCTCGCCGGTTCGACCTCCCCCGGAGGCGAGTGGGCCGGTTTCGCGGTGTTCGCGCTGACCGAGCTCTACGGCACGGTGCTCTCCACGCTGTTCATCGGGGTGGTCGGCACGGTGATCTCCCTGATGTACCTCAATGCCCGGATCCGCCAGGAGGCACTGGACGTGACGCTGCTCGCCGCCGCGGACCGGGCCGCACGGCGACCCGGCGCCCCCCGCCTAGATGCACCTGAACCGAACACCCCGTGGGGCACCCAGCCGCCCATGTGGACCCCCACCGACCGCCTCGTCCCAGGATCCACCGAGCACCTCCACGAGCACTTCGCGGAGGTGAGCCGCGATGCAGCCCGAACCCGATGAGGCACGTCGACTCTTGGAGCGCGAGCTCAGCGACCCGCGCTATCAGCGGGACGCGACCGGGCCGCTGCGCGAGGCCGCAGACCGGTTCTTCGGCTGGCTGGACCAGCTGAGCCTGAACCTGGGACCGGTGAACCTCCCGCTGGGTCCGGTGCTGCTGCTGGTGCTGCTGCTGGCCGCGGTGGTGCTGTGCATCGTGCTGGTCCGGCCCCGGCTGCAGCGCGGTGCCGACTCCGAGGAGCTGCTTGCCAGCCCCGCCGGGGTCACCGCGGATGAGCTGCGCCGACGCGCCGAGTCCCACGCCCAGGCCGGCCGTTTCGACGAGGCCTGCAGAGAGTTGTTCCGGTCCGTGATCCGCGCCGCCGAAGAGCGTCAGGAGCTCGCCGAGCAGGCCGGGCGCACCGCGACCGAGGCGGGCGCCTCGCTGGCCCGGGCGCACCCGACCCAGGCGCGGGAAGCCATGCGCGCCGCAGAGCTGTTCAACTACTCCCGCTACGGCGGCCGGTCGCTGCAACGCTCGGACTATGACGCGCTGCTGGACCTTCAGCAGCGGCTGCCCGCCTCCCAGAGCGCGGGCTCACCCGCCGAGGCGGCCGCCCCCAGCGCACCCGAGGCCTGGACCGCCCCGGAGCGTCCGGGGGTGCCCCGATGACGACGACGGCGACGCTCGGCTCCGCGCTGCGCAGCGGCTACCAGCGCTGGCAGTTCTGGCTGTTGCTGCTGGTCCTGGGCCTGCTCTCCGTGGCCCTGGTCCAGTCGCTCAGCGACGAGGACATGGACCGGTTCGGCCTGGAGAACACCTCCCTGGACGGGTATGCGGCGCTGGCCGAGGTCCTCGACGACCAGCAGGTGCAGATCCACCCGGCGCCCTCCGCAGAGATCACCCGCGAGCTGCTCGGCGAGCACCCGGACGCTCCTCTGGTGGTGCTCTCCACCGGCGAGGTCCCCGACGAGGCCTTCCTGGAGCGGCTGCGCGACGGCAGGGATCGAGAAGTGGCGCTGCTCAGCGAAGGACCTGAGCTGCTCAGCTCGCTCTACCCGGAGGGCCCCGTGAGCTACGCCGGGGCTCATCCCGGTGGCGGCTCCGGCTCCGCGCTTCAGGCCGGCACGCAGTGTGGCGTGGACGCCGCGGTCAACGCCTCCACGGTGCAGGCCCCCGGCGCACTGTTCACCGGCGCCGGGACCGGCTGCTTCCCCGTCTCCTCCGGGGATGCCGCCGATGCCGGGGAGGCCGCGGAGGACTCCGCGGCGGCCGGTGATCCGCAGATGCTGGTCGAGACCGACGCCGGGATCCTCTTCGGCGCCCCGGCGGCCTTCACCAACCAGAACATCACCGACGCCGGGCACGCGGCGCTCGCGCTGTGGCTGCTCGGTGCCGAGGATGACCTCATCTGGTACACCCCGATGGGCCTGGACACGCTGGAGGATCAGCAGTGGGCCTCCCCGATGGACTTCTTCCCCGGCTGGGTCCTCCCGCTGACCTGGTGGCTGCTGCTGTGCGTACTGGTGATGATGCTCGTGCTCGGGC
Source organism: Nesterenkonia sandarakina (assembly GCF_013410215.1). Classification (NCBI taxonomy): domain Bacteria; kingdom Bacillati; phylum Actinomycetota; class Actinomycetes; order Micrococcales; family Micrococcaceae; genus Nesterenkonia; species Nesterenkonia sandarakina. The sequence goes on along the minus strand of NZ_JACCFQ010000001.1, from coordinate 1,696,411 downwards.
GACGCCCCGGCCCGGTGATCGGCGAGCCGCTGCCGGTGCAGGTCCCTGCGGCCGAGACCGCCGAGGGTCGCGGCCGGATGTATCAGAGCGCCAACGCGGTCACCGCCTCGGCCCAGACCCTGCGCAGCGCGCACCTGATCCGGCTCGCCCGGCTGCTGCGCCTGGGAACCGCCCCGCATCAGGCGAGCATCATCAGCGCCGCCGCCAGTGCGGTCCACCGAGACCCGGCCCAGCTGGGCGGACTGATCAACACAGAACCTCGCAGCAACGCCGACCTCGTCGCCTACGCCCAGGCCCTGGCGCAGCTGGAGGATGAGGTCCGCAGCGCCGCGTTGAAGCATCATCCCGGCGGCCGCAGCGCCGCACCCGAGCCCACACACCTGACCCACCAGCAAGGGAAGAACACCAGCGATGACTGAACCGCACCCGGCCGCCACACAGAACCATCAGGCCGCCTACGATCCTGCACCTGAGACCGCCCACCCGCGCTCCGATCAGGGAGCGCACCAGCTGCGGGAGAAGTTCCACCAGGTCCGCGTGGAGGTGGCCAAGGCGGTGGTCGGTCAGGACGCCGCCGTGACCAGCGTGCTGATCGGGCTGCTGGTGCGCGGGCATGTGCTCCTCGAGGGTGTGCCCGGGGTGGCCAAGACGCTGCTGGTCCGCGCGATCTCGGCCTCGCTGAGCCTGGACACCTCCCGGGTCCAGTTCACCCCGGACCTGATGCCCGGTGACGTCACCGGTTCCCTGGTCTATGACTCCAAGACCGGGGACTTCAGCTTCCGCGAAGGACCGGTGTTCACCAACCTGCTGCTCGCCGACGAGATCAACCGCACCCCGCCGAAGACCCAGGCCTCGCTGCTGGAGGCCATGGAGGAGCGGCAGGTCTCGGTGGACGGGATCAGCCGCCCGCTGCCTGACCCGTTCCTGGTCGCCGCCACCCAGAACCCGGTGGAGTACGAGGGCACCTACCCGCTGCCCGAGGCCCAGCTGGACCGGTTCCTGCTCAAGGTGCACCTGGATCTCCCGCAGCGCGGCGAGGAGATCGAGGTCATCCGCCGCCATGCCGCCGGGTTCAACCCCTCCGACCTCGCCGACGCCGGTGTCCGCGCCGTGGCCGGGGCCCAGGACGTGCTGGCCGCTCGCGCCCAGGTCCGGCAGGTCGCCATCGCCGGCGAGGTGCTCGCCTATATCGTCGACCTGGCCCGGGCCACCCGGGAGACCCCGAGCTTCCAGCTCGGCGTCTCCCCTCGAGGGGCCACCGCCCTGATGAATGCCTCACGCGCCTGGGCGTGGCTCTCCGGCCGGGACTTCATCACCCCGGACGACGTCAAGGCGCTCGGCCCGGCCTGCCTGCGGCACCGGGTCTCGCTGCGCCCGGAGGCGGCCATGGACGGGGTCAGCATCGATGACGTGCTGCAGTCCATCCTGGCCACCGTCCCGGTCCCGCGCTGACCGGCCTGAGATGATCATCGCCGTCACGGACACCCGGCTGCACCGGGCCCCGGGGAGCCCGCCATGGTGCTGACCCGACGCTTCCTGTACCTGGCGCTGGGGCTGAGCGCCGTCGTCGTCGTCTTCCCCGACCCGGCCACGCTGCTCGGCTGCGCGCTGATCCTGGCCCTGCTGGCGGCCGTGGACATGGTGCTCGCGGGATCCCCGCGCAGCGTGCGGGTGGAGCGGGTGCCCACCACCGCGGTCCGGCTGGGGCAGCCGACGACGGCGAGCACCGTGCTGCACCACCGCGGCGCACGTGCGCTGCGCGGCCAGGTCAAGGACGGCTGGCAGCCCTCCGCCGGGGCACGCTCGCCGATCAGCCCGATCCAGCTCGCGGCGGGACGCTCCGCCGACCCGGAGACGGCGCCGCCCGGCGCGAGCCGCCGGATCGACACGGCGCTGCGGCCCACCCGGCGCGGGGACCTGCACAGCGAGCATCTGAGCCTGCGCTCGATCGGTCCGCTGGGCCTGGCCGGACGCCAGGTGGTGCACCGGGTGCGGCACACCCAGCGGGTGCTGCCGCCGTTCCATTCCCGACGCCACCTGCCCTCGAAGCTGCAGCGGCTGCGCGAGCTCGACGGGGCCACCGCGGTGCAGATCCGTGGGGCCGGCCATGAGTTCGACTCGCTGCGCGACTACGTCCGCGGCGACGATGTCCGCTCCATCGACTGGCGCGCCACGGCCCGGAGGCAGTCCTCGCAGGGGCAGCACCTGGTGGTGCGCACCTGGCGCCCGGAACGCGACCGGCGCGTGATCCTCGCCCTGGACTCCTCCCGCACCTCCGCGGTGCGGATCGAGGACGAGCCGCGGCTGGACTCCGGGATCGAGGCGGCGCTGCTGCTCGGCGCGCTCGCCGCCGGGGCCGGGGACCGCGTGGACTGCTTCTCCTTCGACCGCGGGATCAGCTCCCAGGCACGCTCCGGGATGCGCGGGGACCTGCTGCATCAGATGGCCGAGGCGATGTCCGTGGTGCAGCCGCGCCTGGTCGAAGCCGACTTCTCCCAGCTGCCGGGGCAGATCCGCTCGATCAGTTCACAGCGCAGCCTGCTGGTGGTGCTGACCTCGCTGGACTCAGGCTCTCTGGAGGAAGGGCTGCTGCCGGTGCTCCCGGCGCTGACCCAACGGCACCTGGTGGTGCTCGCCGCGGTCCGGGATCCTGAGCTGGATCGGCGAGCGCAGGCCCGGGAGACCGCCGGGGAGGTCTACCGGGCGGCCGCCGCGGAGCGGGCGCTGATCGAGAAGGAGGCGCTGCGCCGGCAGCTGACCTCCCTCGGAGTCGAGGTCGTCGAGGCCACCCCGCACCAGCTGCCTCCGCAGCTCGCGGACACCTATATCCGGCTCAAGGCCTCCGGTCGGCTCTGACCGGCGGGAATGCACCGACCCCCTGGGTTGCTGAATACTGGGGTCCATCAGCGCCGCATCGGCGGCGCGCCTGATCGTCAATCGGAAAGTCATCTCATGAAGGTATTGGCAGCCATGTCCGGCGGAGTCGACTCCGCCGTGGCCGCAGCCCGCGCCGTCGAGGCCGGACACGAGGTCGTCGGGGTCCACCTCGCGCTGAGTCGGATGCCCGGCACGCTGCGCACCGGGTCCCGGGGCTGCTGCACCATCGAGGACTCCTCCGATGCGTGGCGGGCGTGTGAGAAGCTCGGCATCCCGTTCTACGTCTGGGACTTCTCCGATCGATTCAAGGCCGATGTGGTGGATGACTTCATCAGCGAATACGCCGCCGGGCGCACCCCCAACCCGTGTATGCGCTGCAACGAGAAGATCAAGTTCGAGGCGCTGCTGGACAAGGCGATCGCCCTGGGCTTCGACGCCGTGGCCACCGGGCACTACGCCAAGGTCTTCCGCGACGCCGAGGGCACCCCGGAGCTGCACCGCGCGGCCACCTGGACCAAGGACCAGTCCTATGTGCTCGGGGTGCTCACCACCGAACAGCTCGAGCACTGCATGTTTCCCCTCGGGGAGACCCCGTCGAAGGATCTGGTCCGCGCCGAGGCCGCCGAACGCGGGCTCTCCGTGGCCAAGAAGCCGGACTCCCATGACATCTGCTTCATCCCGGACGGTGACACTCGGGGCTGGCTGGCCGAGCAGATCGAGCTGCGCAACGGCCCGATCCTCGACGCCGAGGGTGAGCAGATCGGTGAGCATGAGGGCTCCGAGGCCTACACCGTGGGCCAGCGCCGCGGACTCAAGCTGGGCCGCCCCGCCCCGGACGGCAAGCCGCGGTTCGTGCTGGAGATCCGGCCCAAGGAGAACACCGTGGTGGCCGGTCCGCGTGAGCTGCTCGAGATCGACCGGCTCACAGGGATCCGGCTCTCCTGGGCGGGCCGCCCGGTGCCGGAGGCTCACACCGGTGACTGGTTCTCGCTTGATCTGCAGATCCGCGCGCACGCCGATCCCGTGCCGGCCCGGGCCCGGGTCGAGGCCGAGGACCCGCAGACCGAGGACGGCGCCCCGCGGCTGATGGTGGAGCTTCAGGAACCTCTGCAGGGCGTGGCTCCGGGGCAGACGGCCGTGATGTACCAGGGCACCCGGGTGCTGGGGCAGGCCACGATCGACACCGCGCGTTCGAAGAACTACCAGCCGGTGGGCGCCACCGGCCAGTAGGCTGGGTCCATGAGCACTGATCCCCGCGCCGGTGAGGCCGCCGCCCAGGTAGAGCCCGAGATCCTCGACGAGCTGCTGTCCATGCGGGCCAGCATCGACAACATCGACGCGACCCTGGTCTACCTGCTGGCCGAGCGATTCAAAGCCACCCAGCGCGTCGGCGTGCTCAAGGCCAAGCACCGGCTTCCCGCAGCAGACCCGGCCCGTGAGAAGAACCAGATCTCCCGGCTCAAACGACTCGCCGACGAGGCGCAGCTGGACCCTGAGTTCGCGGAGAAGTTCTTGAACTTCATCATCGAAGAGGTCATCCGGCACCACGAGGCGATCTCCGGCGCCACCGCCGCAGCGCCTGGGACGTCAGCGCCTGAGACTTCAGCGCCTGAGACCTCGGCGGCGCCGTCTTCCCGGCCCGGTGCCGGCGCGCAGGCCTCCGAGGCCCCGGTCGAACGCGGATGAGCCTGCGCAGCGCCGCCGTCGGCGTGATGCCTGGGACGAACCTGCTGCGCAGCGCCGAGCTCCATGCCGCCGAGCTGCCGGCACCGCATCTTCCCGGGCTGCCCGAACTGCCCGGGCGGGGCCTGCACTCTCAGCTGATGGGACGCAGCCTCGCCCAGCTCTCCGAGCTCGCCACCGAGCTGACCTCCTACGGCTGGCGGCTGACTCAGCGCCCCGGCGCCGATGATCAACGTGCCCGCGGCTGGTTGCGCTCCGATGTGGACACCCTGGCCGATCTCCGCGGTCAGCGCCGCGAGTCCGGCCTGGACCCGGTCGCCGAGGACGGGCGCGGCGCTCCCCTGGCGCTCGAGCTGCTGGGACCGATCAGCCTGATGGCCGGACTGGCGCTGCCCTCCGGGGAGAAGGTGCTCACCGATCACGGCGCGCGCCGGGACCTGGCCGCCTCGCTGGCGACCGGGGCCGCGGAGCACCTGAGCCACGTGCGCAGAGCCTGCGCGCCGTCGTCGTTGACCGTGGTCCTCACCGAGCCCGACTACACCCGCGTCCGCAGCGGGCTGATCCCCACGGTCAGCGGGTACCGCACCATCCGGGCGCTGGAGCGGGAGGAGGCCCGTGGGTATCTGGGCGCCATGATCGAGACCCTGCAGCACGCCGGCGCGGATGAGGTCCTGCTAGACCTGGGCGGCCGCGTGGAGGCCGAGCACATCCAGGACTTCCGCGCGGAACGGGGCCCGCGGGCAGACGGTTTCGGGGTGGATCTCACCACGATGCAGGCCCCCGGCTGGGAGCGCACCGCCGAGCTGGTGGAATCCGGAGCCAGCATGCTCGCCTCCATGCTGACCTCCGCGGAGACCGCCGCCGCGGCTCGTCTCGGCTCGCCCGAGGCGGCCCGTCGCGGGGAGACCCAGCTGCCGCAGGTCAGTGAGTTGGCGCGGCGGCTGCGCGGTCCCTGGGAACGACTCGGGATGCCGCTGGGTGCCCTGGAGAGCTTCCTTCTGGTAGGTTCCGCGGACCGGCACGGCACGGAACCAGCCCGGTCGCAGTCCGCCGCGCTGACCGAGCCCGCCGCCATGCGGGTGATCACCCGTGTGCGCGACGCCGCCGAGGCGCTGCGTGAGCAGATGCAGCAGGACTGAGCGGCCGCGCCGCCGGGCGCACCCGACGCAGACCCGGCCCGAATCAGCACTCCCGTAGAAGTGGGGCCCCGATGGACCAGCGACTCTCCCTGATCACCCTGGCCGTGGCGGATCTGCCCGCCACCCGACGCTTCTACCTCGAAGGGCTCGGCTGGGCGCCCAGCGTGGAGGCCCCCGGGGTGCTGATGCTGCGTGCCGGTGAGCACCTGCTGCTCTCGCTGTGGGATCGCGAGGAGTTCGAGGCCGAGGTGGGTCCGATCATGACCGGCACCGGCGTCGCCCCGCTGACTCTGGCGCACAACGTGGCCAGCAACGACCAGGTCGATGAGGTCCTGCGCCTGGCCCAAGCGGCCGGTGCCAGCGCCGTCTCCCCGGCACAGCACCGCGAGTGGGGCGGCTACAGCGGCTACTTCGCGGATCCCGACGGGTTCCGCTGGGAGATCGCCTGCGCACCGAGTGAGGTCAACGACATCGTGCTGCCCTGAGACGAGGTCCCTCCCTCCTCTCCCGCTGCGTCCCCTCCCCCGGGTGCTTTCCCGCTCAGCGCCGGGCCGCGGCCATGCCCGCGCTGCGCGCCTGGGCGATCACCGCAGGCAGCGCGGCGATCAGCGCGTCGACGTCGCGCTGGGTGGTCGTCCATCCCAGTGTGAAGCGCTGGGCCCCGCGGGCCTGCTCCTCTCCCAGGCCCATCGCCAGCAGCACGTGCGAGGGGCGCGGCACCCCGGCGGTGCAGGCGGAGCCGGTGGCGGTGTCGAACCCTGCCATGTCCAGCATGAACAGCAGCGAATCGCCCTCGGCGTCCTCCACGGTGATGTGCAGATTGTTCGGCAGTCGCAGCTCCGGGTGGGTGCGCGGATCCGGTCCGCGCAGCGTCACACCCTCGAGTCCGACGACGGCGTCCAACAGCTGATCACGCAGCCCCGCCAGCCGCTGGGCCTCCTGCTGCGCAGACGCCACCAGCTCCTCGGCCACTGCGGCGAAGGCGCAGATCCCGGCGACATCGAGGGTCCCCGAACGGATGTCGCGCTCCTGGCCGCCACCGTGGAGCACCGGGGTCAGCACCACGTCCCTGCGGACCAGCAGCGCGCCCACACCGACCGGGGCGCCGATCTTGTGCCCGCTGATCGCCAGCGTCGCCGCCCCGGAGTCCCGGAAGCTCATCGGAGCCGCCCCGGCCGGCAGTGAGCCGAAGACCTGGACCGCATCGGTGTGCAGCGGGACCCCGAACCGTGTGCAGAGCTCGCCGATCTGCGCCACCGGCTGGATCGCGCCGGTCTCATTATTGGCCCACATCACGGTGACCAGCGCCACGGACTCCGCCGACTGGGACAGGGTGGCCTCCAGCGCCGGAAGATCCACGATGCCCTCGGAATCCACGGCGAGGATCTCCAGCTCGGCGTCCTCGTGCTCCTGAAGCCATTCGGCGGTCTCGAGCACCGCGTGGTGCTCGATCCCGGGGAGCAGGATCCGGCGCCGTCCCGGGTCCTGGGTGCGGCGCTGCCAGTAGACTCCCTTGACCGCCAGGTTGTCCGCCTCGGTGCCCCCGGAGGTGAAGATCACCTCTGAGGCGTGGGCGCCCGCCGCGCGGGCCAGCTGCTCCCGGGCGGAGTCCACGGCCAGCCGCGCCCGGCGGCCGGAGCCGTGCAGCGAGGAGGGGTTCGACAGCGCGGGCAGCATCTCGGTGAGCACGCGCATCGCGGTGGGCTTGATCGGGGTGGTGGCCGCGTGGTCGAAGTAGGATCCGCCGGGGGCGTCGGGTACAGATGACATCGTGTCCACGATTCTACGCTTTTGGGGCTATCGTGAATCCTCGATGAGCAGTGATTCCGGAGATCTCTACAGCGTGCTGGGCATCGGCTCCGATGCCGACGCCCAGTCCGTCCGCGCGGCCTACCGCCGGCGCGTGCGGCAGGCGCACCCGGATGCCGGAGGCACGGCCGAGGAGTTCCATCAGGTGCAGTCGGCCTGGGAGATCCTCGGCGACGAATCTGCCCGCGCCGCCTACGACCGCAGGCTCCGCCAGCCACAGACCAGCGGCGAGAGCCCCGCAGACGAGGCCGCCGGCAGCGGCCCGATCTACGGCCGGGGTTCCGGCTTCGGCGGCTCAGGATCCGGGTTTCGGACCACCGCCTCGGGCAGCACCTCGGCGGGCTCCTCCAGCGCAGACTCCGCCCGGACGCCGTCGGGGGCCGCCCATCTGGCTCCGGTCTACATCCCTGACCTCTCGCAGCCCGAGCCGCTGTCGCTGCCGCTGACCAGCCAGCGCAGCCACGGCCGTTTCGCCTCCCGAGGACTCTTCGGCGGCGGGCGGGTGCGTCGCGCGGAGCGCATGGCCGATCTGCTGGAGAAGCATGTGCTCGCCGAGCTGCCCACGGCGCGGCTGTTCAACGCCGTGGCTCTGGAGCCGGCCGAGAAGGACCGGCGCGGACGCAGCCGGCCCCCGCGCGGCCCCGCGGTGGATCATGTCCTGGTCTGCGGGGACACCTTGGTCGTGGTCACCTCCCTTGAGGTGCCCGCCGCCGCAGCCTCTTGGGACGGACGCCGCCTCCACGCAGCGGGCCGCTCGCTGACCCTGCCCGATCTCACCGGGGATTCCCGGCTGCTGCGGGCCACCCTCGAGGCGGCCATGCGGGAGACCGGACGGGAGACCGCCCTCAACCTGGGCCAGCAGATCGTGCTGCACTCCCCCGACGGCAGCATGCAGAGCCCGGTGATCGAGACCCGCGGCACCGGCTCCGGGCGCGCCCCGCTGGCCCCGGCGCGCGCCTTCCGCAGCATCCGAGAGCAGCTGGCCGCCTCCGACCAGGCCAACGTGATCGACCGGCACCTGCTCGCCGCGCTGCGCCGGCAGCTCCAGCACCCGCTGCAGTGACCTCCGGCTGACCTGGTCCGTAGGACCTAGGACCCTGGCCCACCTGACTGTTCCCGGCCCATGGTGAAGACACGCTCAAGGAATCACATCTCCGGGTAGCACCTCGCTGGCTCCGGACCCTCGACGCAGTCGTGGAGGCGGGTGAAGCATGAGCAACGTCGGACTCTTATACGTCGGGGCGGTCCTGTTCATCAACGGGCTGATGCTGATCGGGGTGATCCCCGGCAAGTCTGCTGCCATCCTCAACTTCTTCGTCGGCGGCATGCAGGTGGTCTTCCCGACCATCGTTCTCATCCAGGCCGAGAATGACCCGGGGATCATCCTGGGAGCCGCGGGCCTGTACCTCTTCGGGTTCACCTACCTCTACGTGGGCATCATTCAGGTGACCGGCGTCAGCGGAGAGGGCCTTGGCTGGTTCTCACTGTTCGTCTCGGCGTGCGCGGTGGTGATCGGGTTCATCCAACTGACACTGCAGGACCCGGTCTTCGCCGTCATCTGGTGGATCTGGGCGGTGCTGTGGTTCCTCTTCTTCCTGCTGCTGGGGCTGGGCATGGAATCTCTGGCGCATACCACCGGATGGTTCACGATACTGATCAGCCACCTCACCGGCACGATCCCGGCCTTCGTCCTGCTGCTGGGCCGATACGAGTCCAACGTGCCCCTCGCCCTGACCCTCGCCGCACTGGGAGCGCTCGCGCTCCTCATCGCCATCACGCTCGGACGCCGGAGAGCAGCCGCGACGGAACCCGAGGAATCCACCCCCGCACACCTCGTCACCTGAAAGAGGATCATGCCCACCTACGAGTTCCGATGCCCCGACTGCACCGACTTCGACCTGGTCTTCGCCATGCGCTCGGTGCCCGAGAACGCGACGTGCCCGACCTGTGGCGCGTCCGCCAGGCGCCGGGTCAGCGCGCCCCGACTCTCCCGGGCCGGTTCAGCGGCCTCCCGAGTCATCGACGCCGCCGAGCGCAGCGCTCATGAACCCGAGACCGTCAGTTCGCTGCCCGGGCGGGCGCGCTCCGCCCCAGCGCAGAGATACACCTCGAACCCGCTGCATCAGAAGCTTCCGCGACCATAACCCCACGGCCCGACCTGTCCACAGAAGGAGAACACCATGCCTGAACTGCTGTTTCCGCTAGATTCTTCCAAGAAGTTCGAGGACCAGGAGAAGCTGGGGCACAACCGCTGGCATCCAGAGATCCCTCCGGTCGCCACCGTGAAGCCCGGGGACTCCTTCCGGGTGGATTGCCGCGAGTGGTTCGACGGCGCCATCGTCAACGACGACTCCGCCGAGGACATCCTCAACGCCCCGCTGCTGACGGTGCACAAGCTCAGCGGTCCCTTCGCCGTTGAAGGCGCGAAGCCAGGTGACCTGTTGGTCGTGGACATCCTCGATGTGGGCCCCATCCCGATGGAGGACTCTGGACCCCTCGCCGGTCAGGGCTGGGGGTACACGGGCATCTTCTCGCGCAACAACGGCGGCGGCTTCCTCACCGAGCAGTTCCCGGATGCGTATAAGGCCATCTGGGACTTCAGCGGCCAGACGGCCACCTCGCGGCATATCCCAGGCGTGTCCTTCACCGGGCTCATCCACCCCGGACTGATGGGAACGGCCCCCTCGGCGGAGCTTCTGGCCGTGTGGAACAAGCGTGAAGGCGACCTGATCGCCACCGACCCGCACCGGGTGCCGCCGCTGGCGCTGCCTCCGGAGCCGAGAGAAGCCGTTCTGGGGTCTCTGCCCTCGGAGGAGTTCAGCCGAGTCGCCGCCGAAGCGGCCCGGACGGCGCCCCCGCGGGAGAACGGCGGCAACCAGGACATCAAGAACCTGTCCAAGGGCACCCGCATCTTCTACCCGGTCTTCGTGGACGGCGCGAACCTCTCACTGGGCGACCTGCACTTCTCCCAGGGCGACGGCGAGATCACCTTCTGCGGCGCCATCGAGATGGGCGGCTTCATCGACCTGCACGTGGACGTGATCAAGGGCGGCATGGAGACCTACGGGGTGAAGGAGAACGCGATCTTCATGCCGGGCAACGTCGATCCTCAGTTCAGCCAGTGGCTGGCCTTCTCCGGAACCTCCGTGACCTTGGACGGTGAGCAGCGTTACCTGGACTCGCACCTGTCCTACCAGCGCGCCTGCCTGCACGCGATCGACTACCTCACCAAGTTCGGATACTCCCCGGAGCAGGCGTATCTGCTGCTCGGGGCGGCACCGATCGAGGGCCGACTCTCCGGCGTGGTGGACATCCCGAACTCCTGTTCCACCGTCTATATCCCGACCTCGATCTTCGACTTCGATGTTCGACCCTCGGCTGCCGGACCGGTCCAGATCGACCCCGGCATCGGGGCACCGCGAGCCGCCAACCAGTGAGAACCCCACCGAGGTCCCGCCCCATCCGTGGGGCGGGACCTCGGGACATCCACCCGACTCGTGAGTCACGATGGCACCCAGAAGACTGCCGCACGCCCAGACCCCCGCCCGAAGGGATACGCGATGACTCGCCACGAGCCGCATGTGGAGGAAGCCGACGAGAACAACCTTGACGTCGGCAAGCCCAAGGACTGGGCCGCCGGCCTGCCGGGGGTGTACCACTCGATGCAGCCCGCGCTGAAACACATGGGCATCGAGCGCAGTGCTCGGACGCTGCTGGCGATGAACCAGAAACAGGGATTCGACTGCATGAGCTGCGCCTGGCCTGATCCCTCAGGTCACCGCAGCACCTTCGAGTACTGCGAGAACGGCGCGAAGGCCGTCACCTGGGAGGCCACACCCGTCACGGTCTCCTCAGAGTTCTGGGCCGAGCACCCCATCAGCGAGCTGCGCGGACGCTCCGAGTACTGGCTGGGGATGCAGGGCCGGCTCACAGAGCCCGTCTACAAGGCCGCCGGATCCCAGCACTATCGACCGGTGGACTGGGACACGGCCATCGAGATCGTCGCGGAGAAGCTCAAGAGCCTCGCCTCACCCGACGAGGCCGCGTTCTACACCAGCGGACGCGCCTCGAACGAGGCGGCGTTCCTCTACCAGCTCTTCGTCCGTGGCTACGGCACCAACAACCTGCCGGACTGTTCCAACATGTGCCACGAATCCTCCGGTGTGGCGATGGGTGAGACCCTCGGGGTCGGCAAGGCCACAGTCTCCTATGACGACTTCCTCACCACGGATCTGCTGATCGTGATGGGGCAGAATCCCGGGACCAACCATCCGCGGATGCTCACCGCCATGGAGCAGCAGAAGGAGAACGGGGGCCAGATCGTCGCGATCAATCCCCTGCCCGAGGCGGGACTGCGTCGGTTCAAGAATCCGCAGAAGCCCAGGGGCGTGGTGGGCCGCGGCACCGACCTGGCGGATCAGTTCCTGCAGATCCGCGCCGGCGGAGACATGGCGCTGCTCCAAGCCGTGTCCAAGCGGGTGCTCGACGCCGAGGACCGCAACCCCGGCGGCGTGCTCGACCACGAGTTCATCACCGAGCACTGCGACGGGCTTGCCGAGCTGCGCGAACACCTCTCCCACCTTGATGAGCCGAGCATCCGCGAGGCGACGGGTCTGAGATCGGAGGAGATCGACGAGCTCGCCGAGCGGTACATCACCGCTGACTCGGTCATCCTCTGCTGGGCGATGGGCGTCACCCAGCAGAGGAACGGGGTGGGCACCATCAAGGAGATCATCAACCTGCTCCTGCTGCGGGGAAACTTCGGCCGCCCCGGAGCCGGAGCGGCACCGATCCGCGGGCACTCCAACGTCCAAGGTGACCGCACCATGGGCATCTGGGAGCAGATGCCGGCGTCGTTCCTGGACACCCTCGGCGAAGAGTTCTCCTTCGACCCGCCCCGTGAACACGGTGTCGACTCCGTGGACGCCGTGCGGGGCATGCGCGACGGCGCCATCAGGTTCTTCCTCTCCCTGGGCGGGAACTTCGCGTCCGCGATGTCGGACACCGGGGCCACCGAGGCCGCGATGGAGCACCTCGAGATGAACGTGCAGATCTCCACCAAGCTCAACCGGTCCCACACCGTGGTGGGCCAGGAGGCGCTGATCCTGCCGACCCTGGGTCGCACCGAGATCGATGTCCAGGCATCGGGGCCTCAGTTCGTCTCCGTGGAGGACACCGTCAGCGCCGTCCATTCATCGCAGGGCAGGGTCGACCCGGTGGCGCCGAACCTGCTCTCTGAGATCGCCATCATCAGCCGCATAGCCCACGCGGTCCTGGGCCGCCGCATCGCTGCCGACTGGCAGGGATTCGAAGAAAACTACGACCTCATCCGCGATCACATCTCCCACGTGGTCCCGGGCTGCGGGGACTACAACCGGCGCATCCGCGAGAAGGACGGCTTCCTCCTGGCCAACGGGCCGCGCGACTCCCGCACCTTCAACACCGCCACCGGCAGGGCCAGGATGACCGTGAATCAGCTGGATCCGATGAACTGCCCGCCGGATCGTCTGATCCTGCAGACCATGCGCTCCCACGACCAGTTCAACACCACCATCTACGGCTACAACGACCGGTATCGCGGGATCAAGAAGGGCCGGCATGTGCTCTTCGTGAACCCCGAGGACCTCGCACGCCTGGGTTTCAGCGACGGGGACCTGGTGGACGTCCACGGGGAATCCGCAGACGGCAAGGACCGCGTGCTGCGCAGCTTCCGCGCCGTGTCCTACCCCTCGGCGCAGGGCTGCGCGGCGGTGTACTACCCGGAGGGCAACGTCCTGGTGCCCCTGGACGAGACCGTGCAGGGCAGCAACACCCCGATCTCCAAGGGCGTGATCATCCGGCTCGAGCACGCGGCGGCGGCCCCCGTCGGGGACAGCAGCCAGGAGAAGGCGCCCGCAGCACGGTGACCCTGGGCAGGCGCCCGCAGCACGGTGGCCCTGGGCAGGCGCCCGCCCCTCCCCCGCCGGCGAAGGAGACCTGACCGGTGAACGGTCGCCGGTAGGATGACCGGCGTGGAGACTGCGATACGCGTGCTGGTGGACCAGCCTGAGATTCCCGGCAACACCGGGAACCTGATCCGGCTCGCCGCCGTCACCGGCGTCGAGCTGCACCTGGCCGAGCCGCTGGGATTCGACTTCGCCGATGCGAAGCTGCGCCGGGCCGGACTGGACTACCACGACCTCGCCGTGCTCACGGTGCACCCGAGCCTGGAGGCCGCCTACGCGGCGCTCGCCCCTGAACGGATCTTCGCATTCACCGGTGAGGGCACCGTCGCCCACACCTCCATCAGCTACCGCGACGGCGATGTGCTGCTCTTCGGACGAGAATCCACCGGGCTGGATGAAGAGGTCAAGGCGGATCCGCGCATCACGCAACGGGTGCGCATTCCGATGCTCGCCTCCCGCCGGTCGCTGAACCTGGCGAACTCGGTCTCGATCGCGGTCTACGAGGCCTGGCGTCAGGACGGTTTCAGCGGCGCTGTCTGATTCGAAGGCGGGTGTTGGTGCCGCGGCGCCGAGCTGAGGATGGATACACTCACCAACCATGGACACCGCCTCTGACCGCCCTGCATCGGACCGCCCCGACGATCGTCCCGACGGTGGCCGGACCCCCGCAGATCAGCACCGCGGAACCCAGCACACCACCACCGAGACGGCGAGTCACCAGGCGCCCGCGGAACCTGACACGGATCCGCACCCGGGCACGGCCGAGGCCGCGCAGCATGGGCACGCCGACGACGCTGAACACGACGCTGAGCCAGCGCCCACGGCTGAGGTCGGGCGCACGGCTGAGACGGGGCACGACACTGCCCGTGGGCACACAGCTGAGTCCGAGCACGCCACTGACCATGGCCACACTGCGACCGATGACCAGAGCGCCGATCACCTGGACTCAGCCCGGTCGCTGAGCGACCCGACGCTGAGCGAGCTGCTCGCAGGGTCCGCCCGGGGGGAACAGCCTTCCTTCGCCACCTTCTACGACGCCACCTCCGACGTGGTCTACGGCCTGGCGCTGCTCATGCACGCTGACGCCCAGGGCGCCCAGGATTCCACGCTGGCGGTCTATCACCAGCTCTGGGACCAGGCCGATGAGCGCGCCCAGGATCTGCGGCTGCAGTCCCAGGCCTCGGAGTTGCTCACCGATGAGCACGCCGCCCAGGAGCAGGTCCAGGAGGAGGCCTACCGGCCCAGCGAGTATGAGCTGGTGCTGGAGTGGCTGGTGCCGCTGGCGCACCGGATCATCGTGGAGCGCTTCCGGGAAGGTCTGGCCACCCCGATCCCGCTCACCGTGGTCCCGGCCGAGCAGGGCGGCGGCATCGCCGGGCTGCCCGAGGAGATCATCGAGGACATCAGCGTCCTCTCTGACTCCCAGTCGCAGGCGCTGGCGCTGAGCTATCTGGCCGGAGGCACCCATCAGCAGGTCGCCGCGCAGGTGGGATCCGCCGTGCCCGCGGTGAAGTCGCGTCTGCGGGATGGCATGACACGGATGCATGCCCGTCGCACCACCCTGGAGGCGGAGCTGGACCCGATCCTGCGGGCTGCGGTGACCAAGAAGGACGTGGAGCGCTCCGGGGCGGTGAAACGGAACTTCACCGAGGACATCAGCTCCGACGTCGAGAACGGGCTGCTGGTGGAGCTCGCCGAGGTCCACGCCCTGGACGCGATCGACAACCGGGAACGCGCGGTGCTCGATGAAGCGGCGCTGACCGCGGACGATGCCACCGCGCGGGCCTGGGACACCCGGGTGCTTGCCGCCCGTCGCACCCTTGCCGAGATCTTCACGGCCTACCCGGTGGTCCCGCCGAGCAACCTGCTCGATGAGGTGCTGCACAACCTCTCAGACCAGGAGGTCGGGATGGGGATGGTGGAGTCCATCTCCAGCCACACCGAGGTCACCTCCAAGCGTGAGCCGGTGATGAAACGCTGGATGATCGTGACCGGGCTGGGCGTCGTCGTACTCGCCGCGATCCTGCTGATCTGGGGTTTCGCCTCGGGTCAGGACATCCAGGCCACAGCCGACGGTGACCCGGAGGCCCGAGTGGTCGAGGGCGTGGAACTCACCGAGGGGGGCACCGCGCGGGCGGTGATCTCGACCGCCGAGGGGGTCGGCTATGTCGACTTCGCCGAGGTCGGAGAGCTCGAAGGCGACACGACCTACCAGCTCTGGCTGATGCCGCGCGACGAGGGCCAGCCCAGCTCGCTGGGGAACTTCACCGCCGCGGAGCTCGAGGAGGAGATCGTCACCCTGCGAGACATCGAGGCCAACCGAGCCCTGCAGATCACCATCGAGACGATCCGCGGCGAGGAGCGGCCGACGGGTGAGACCGCCGGTGAGATCGAGCTGCGTGAACGCGTCACCGACGGGCCGCAGTACGGCGGTTCCGTGGATGAGGACCAGGAACAGGACTGATGAGCGGAGAAACCATGTCTACCCCGAACAGCCAGCCCGAGCCCGCGCCGAGCGGTGGCACCGAGTTCGCCACCTGCGACCTCTACGACGCCGACGAGTCGCTGCAGTCGCTCTCCCTGCAGCTGCTGAACCTCGGCGGTCGCGCCCGCTTCACCGGCCAGGTGCGGACCATCAGCTGCTACCGGGACAACGGACTGGTCAAGGAGCTGCTGAACACCCCCGGCAAGGGTTCGGTGCTGGTCGTCGACGGCGCAGGATCCCTGGACTCGGCGCTGATCGGAGACATGATCGCCGCCTCTGCGATCGAGAACGGCTGGGCAGGGGTGGTCATCCACGGCGCCGTCCGGGACCGCGAGCAGCTCGCCGAGATGGATCTCGGGGTCCGCGCGCTGGGATCGAACCCGCGCAAGTCGGTCAAGGAAGGGCTCGGTCAGGTGGATGTGCCGCTGCAGTTCGGTGGCGTCACCTTCGTTCCCGGCGCCACCCTCTGGTCCGACGCCGACGGAGTGCTGGTCACCCCCGCCTGAGCCGCCGCTTTCTGGAGCCGCCGATCTCAGAACCCGCTGATCGTGTCCGGGGCGTTGACCGTGACCCAGTGGAATTCTTCGGCGTAACCGCCGGCACCGTGGATCTGGCGCATCTTCTCCAGCACATAGCCCTCCATCCGGGCAGCGTCGGGGTGCTGGCTGAAATGCGCCCGCAGGGCGCTCATCTTCACCGACTCCTGACCCGTGACGTCCAGACGCAGGTTGACCCGTTCCTGCGGGGCGGTGGTGAGCATCAGATGCCGGATCTTGAACGCCTCAAGCCCCTCGGCCGCCAGCTCCGGGTAGGCGAAGGGATTCTCGACATAGGGGTACGAGGCTCGCACCACTGCCTCCCCGCAGGCCATATGGTCAGGGTGAGACTTCTGCAGCCGATCCCAGGCACGCTCGGGATGCGGAGAGATCACCAGCTCAGGCCTGACCTCACGCATGATCCGCACGATCTTCCCGACCAGCTCGGCGGTGGGCGCGACGAAGCCGTCCCGCTCGTCGAGCAGGATGACCCGATCCACCCCCAGCACCGCCGCCGCCTGGCGCTGCTCGGCCTCACGCACCCGGGCCATCTCTGCGGCGTCGCGGCCGGGCTCGAAGCCTCCGGCGTCACCGGCCGTGAGCAGACACAGAGTCACGGCCACGCCAGCTTCGGTGAAGGCCGCGATGCTGCCTGCGGCACCGAAGTCGATGTCATCCGGGTGCGCCCCGAATGCCAGCACCGAGCTCAGTCCATGCTCTGCGGCGAGCCGCGCCGGTGCCACGGGCCCGGACCCCTGACTCCCCGGATCGTCACCCCCGCCGGAGAGATCGGACTCAGGTCGCGCCAAGGGTCACCTCGGTCTCTTCCTCGGCGCCGTCACGCACGTAGGTGATCGTCACGGTCTCCCCTGCCGGGTACTCCCGGATGGTTGCGGTCAGCGCGAGCGAATCCTCGATCCTCCGGTCATTGACCGCGGTGATGATGTCACCGGTGGTCAGTCCGGCGTCCGCAGCGGGCGTATTGCCCGGGACGTCGTCGATCAGTGCGCCCACGGTGAAGCCAGGCATCACCGGAGCCACTTCGGGATCGGTCTCCCCGGAGGCGTCCTGGGATCCAGCGGCCGCCACCGTGACTCCGAGCAGCCCGTGGGAGACCTCGCCGGTGTCGATCAGCTCCTGGGCGACCCGCTGGGCGTAGTCGATGGGCACGGCGAAGCCCACACCGATGGATCCGGCGTCGGTCTCGGCTCCCCCTCCGGAGGAGGCGATGGCCACGTTGACCCCGATCACCCGGCCCTCGTCGTCGACCAGGGCACCGCCGGAGTTGCCGCGGTTGATCGCGGCGTCGGTCTGGATCACGTTGAGGTGGATCGATCCTTGGGTGGGAGATCCCTCCATGTCCGGGAAGTAGAACTCGAAACCGTCTTCCTCCGAGCCGTCTTCCGGAGCTTCGGGAGCATCGGCGCCGTCATCCTCTACCGCTGAGGAGGCCACGGAGATCGTCCGGTTCAGCGTGGAGACGATCCCGTCGGTGACGGTGCCGGAGAGTCCCAGCGGAGCACCGATGGCGATGCTCTGGTCCCCGACGTTGAGGTCGCCGGAGGATCCCAGCTCGGCGGGCTGGATGCCGTCGATGTTCTCCAGCTTGATCACCGCAAGATCACTGAGCGGGTCGGTGCCCACCAGTTCCGCGGCGGAGACGGACCCGTCACTCATCCGGACCTCGATCTCCGGGTCGGCAGCGGCACCACCGAGCGTCACCACATGGGTGTTGGTCAGCACGTGACCCTCCTCATCGAGGATGATCCCCGAACCCGAACCGCCCTGGCTGCCGTCGTTGACTGCGAGGGTCACCACTGACGGGGAGGCCTTCGCCGCCGCCGCAGTGACCACTGTGGCCGAATCCGGGTTGTTGATCTCGATCCCGCCGGACGCGGAGGTGCTCACGCTTCCGCCGTCTCCGAGCACGGCCTGGGATCCCGCCACCACGCCGCCGCCGAGCAGCCCGGCCAGCAGCACCGCGAGCGCCAGGGAACCCACGCCCACCGTCCGCTTGTTCCGGGGCTGCTTCTGCGAGGAGTCGGCGAAGGCCGCACCTGAGCCATACCCGGCGTAGCCGCCAGTCGATGCAAGGGAGGGATCCTGGTAGTGCTGGGACTGGGCATACGGGTCTTGGCCGTACTGGACCCCGCCGTACTGGTCCGCGCCGTACTGGACCCCGCCCTGCGGATACTGCCCGTACGGGTCTTGGCCATAATGGCCCTGGCCGTACTGGCCCTCACCGTGTTCCGCCTGGGTGTACTGACCCTGGCCGTACTGGTCATGACCATGCTGGCCCTGCCCGTACTGGCCCCCGCCGTACTGGCCCTGACCATGTTCCGCCTGGGTGTACTGGCCTGATCCGGGCTGGGAACCGGCCGGTGCGGGGGGCACGTCGGACGCGTTGAGTGGAGAGGACTCCTCGGGGCTTCGGCCCTCGGGAGACGGGCTGCCGTGTCCCTGGCTGCCGTGGCCCGTCTCAGGCCCCGGGACCGACTCCACATGAGGATCCTGCGCCTCTTCACGCGCCGGAACGGGGTCGATCCGCGCGGTGGCGTCCTCCGGAGGGTTTACCTCATCCCGGTCAGGACTGTTAGACGGATCTGAACTCATGGTGGAACCTGCCTCTGTGGTCTTGCGGTGCAATAGTGTGCCGGCCGGAGCGTGACACGCATGCTGGCCTGTGGCTCGACAGCTATTGTCCGCGCCCATTCTGTATCGACGACGATAACCGGCTGGATGCCTCCTGGACGATTCCATGAGACGCCGCTGGTCTGAGCTGGGCCTGGACGCGCCCGACACCAGCGCTCCCTACGCCCTCAGGGGAGCTGACCGTTGCCTGATAGACGATGTCATAGGCCACTTATAGACTCGGCCCATGGTGCCCGAGACAGTCCTCAGTCCCCCCGTCACCCTGGGAATGATCGTGATCGGCCCGCTGCTGATCGGCGCGGTCATCTTAGGACTGATCGGTCTGGGTGCGGTGTGGCTCTCAGGCGGGAAGAAGCAGGACCGCCGGCTCCAGGGCTTCGCAGATCGCCAGCGACTCTCCTCCGGTCGGGACTCCGAACCGGTCTCCGCAGAAGAACGTCGACTCGCTGGAATGAGCCTCGAGGAGCTGCGGCGCGAGGCGGGTTCTCTGCTGATCGCGGCCGATAATGCGGTGAACTCCTCCGAGCAGGAGATCCTCTTCGCCAGCGCCGCCTATGGCGATGAACAGGTGGCCCCGTTCCAGCAGGACGTGGACCAGGCTCGGGAGCACCTGCAGGAGTCCTTCCGGATGCAACACCAGGTGGACCGTGATCCCCCGGAGGATGAGGCGCAGGCCCGTGAGCTGCTGCGCAAGGTGATCGCCAACTGCCAGCAGGTCAATGAGACCCTGGAGTCGCACCGCCAAGACTTCGAGTCCCTGCGCAGCCTGGAGCTCGACCCCCGGCCGGCGCTGGATCAGCTCCGTGCCCGGATCGAGGAGCTCGGCCGCCGCCGGGAGCAGGCCCAGAAGCGGCTGCCAGATCTGCAGTCCGTATACGACGACGACGCGCTCGCCTCCTTCACCGAAGGCCTGACGCATTCCTCGCGCAGCCTCGACCACGCCCGGCGGGCCGCCGCCGAGGCCGAGCAGGCGCTCACCGGTTCAGACGCCTCCGACGCGGTGGTCGCGATCCACACCGGCGAAGAAGCGGCCGGGGAAGCCGGGAAGCTGATCGACTCCCTGGAGGAGACCCAGCTGCGACTGCGCAGCGCCGAGCAGAACCTCAGCATCGGCCTGGACCAGACCGAGCAGGACATCGCCCAGGCCCGCGCCACCATGCAGGCAGGTCAGTCTGCAGAGCTCGCAGGACCCATCGCCGCCGCCGAAGCCGCGGTGAAACAGGTCCGCCGCGCTCTGGACTCCCAGCAGAAGACCAATCCGCTGGAGCTGCTGAACTCCCTGGAAATCGCCCACCGGGAGCTCGATGAGCCGCTGAACGCAGTGCGCGACCAGCAGGCCAGGGATCGTCGCGCCCGCGAGGTGCTCCAGACCGAGATCCTCACCGCGCGGCACCAGGTGCAGTCCTCTCGTGACTACCTGCGTTCCAAACGCAGCGGCGCCACCTCCCGGACCCGGATGGCCGAGGCGGAGCGAACACTCGCCGAGGCGGAATCCATCGGGGATGACCAGCCGGCGAAAGCCCTCGAACTGGCGACCCAGGCCAAGACGCTCGCCGTCCAGGCCGCCCAGATCGCACGCCAGGAATCGGCCGAGGACGCGCTCAGCGGGGGTGGAGGCTACGGCGGCGGGTTCGGAGGCTTCGGCATGCCCGGGGGCTACGGCTACCCCGGGGGCCGCGGAGGCATGGGCGGCGGCTTCGGACGCCGTCGTCGGATGTTCTGACGTCCCGGGCCCGGGGATTCCTGCGGCTTCCCCGGGGACCTGCCATGGCCGTGGCCAGGTGCCGTGACTAGTATCGACATGGTGAGCAGTTCAGAGACATTGATGCACAAGGAAAGGTGAACACTGTGAGCAAGCAGTCCATTTTAGGTCGCATGTCCCAGCTGGTACGCGCAAACGTCAACGCCATGCTGGATCGCTCCGAGGACCCGGAGAAGATGCTCGACCAGATGGTCCGAGACTTCACCAACAACATCTCAGAGGCCGAAGAGGCGATCGCCCAGACCATCGGCAACCTGCGCATGATGGAGGACGATTACAAGGAGGATCTCGAGAACTCCCGTTCCTGGGGGCAGAAGGCCCTCGCCGCCTCCCGCAAGGCCGACGAGTTCCGTGACGGCGGCAACGCCGAGAACGCGCAGAAGTTCGACAACCTCGCCCGGGTGGCCATCCAGCGCCAGATGGAGGCGGAGTCCTCCGCGAAGTCTTCGGAGCCGACCATCACCTCCCAGCGTGAGATCGTGGACCGGCTCAAGACCGGCCTGGAGCAGATGAAGACCAAGCGTCAGCAGCTGGTCTCCAAGCGCGACGAGCTCATCGCCCGCTCCCGCGCCGCGCACGCCCAGTCCCAGGTCCACGACGCCGTGAAGTCCATCGACGTGATGGACCCGACCTCAGAGGTGGGCCGCTTCGAAGAGAAGATCCGCCGCGAAGAGGCGAAGGTGCGCGGGCAGAACGAGCTGGCCGCCTCCTCCCTGGACGCACAGTTCGAGTCCCTGGAGGACCTCGGCGAACAGGCCGAGGTCGACGCCCGGCTCGCAGCGCTGAAGTCCGGCAGCTCCGCACCGGCAGCCCTGGGCGCCGGAAGCTCGGATGCTCAGGCCACCGAGGACTACGCCGCGCAGCTCGAGGCTGAGGAGCGCGATCGCGCCTGAGCGCAGCTGTATGACGTCGGTTCAGCGGTCACGCTGAAGTGATGGAACAATGGGGAGTGAACGCGATGTTCACTCCCCATTGTCATCGCAGCAACCCAACCTTCCAGGAGATCTCCGTGACCACTGAGTCCACCTCGCACACTGCTGCCGCCACCGGCGCCACCGCTGTGAACACCGGACTGGCCCAGATGCTCAAGGGCGGCGTGATCATGGACGTGGTCACCCGCGAGCAGGCCCGCATCGCCGAAGACGCCGGTGCCGTCGCTGTCATGGCCCTCGAGCGCGTGCCCGCCGACATCCGCGCCACCGGCGGTGTCGCCCGGATGTCTGACCCCGACCTGATCACTGGCATCATCGACGAGGTCTCGATCCCCGTGATGGCTAAGGCCCGGATCGGCCACTTCGTCGAGGCGCAGATCCTCGAGCACCTCAAGGTCGACTACATCGATGAGTCCGAGGTCCTCTCCCCCGCGGACTACATCCACCACATCGACAAGTCCAAGTTCAAGGTGCCCTTCGTCTGCGGCGCCACGAATCTCGGTGAGGCGCTGCGCCGGATCACCGAGGGCGCCTCGATGATCCGCTCCAAGGGCGAGGCCGGCACCGGCGACGTCTCCGAGGCGATGAAGCACATCCGCACCATCAACGCCGAGATCGCCCGGCTGACCTCCCTGGCCGAGGACGAGCTCTACCTCGCCGCGAAGGACCTGCAGGCCCCCTATGAGCTGGTCAAGCAGATCGCCCGGGAAGGCCGCCTCCCGGTGGTCCTCTTCGTCGCCGGCGGCGTGGCCACCCCGGCCGATGCCGCGATGATGATGCAGATGGGCGCCGACGGCGTGTTCGTGGGCTCGGGCATCTTCAAGTCCGGCAACCCCGCCGAGCGCGCCGCCGCGATCGTCAAGGCCACCACCTACTACGACGACCCCGCGGTGGTCGCCGAGGCCTCCAAGGGTCTGGGTGAGGCGATGGTCGGCATCAACGTCGCCGACCTGCCGGCCCCGCACCGGCTGGCCGAGCGCGGCTGGTGAACACACCCCACATCGGGGTCCTGGCGCTGCAGGGGGCCGTCGCCGAGCACGCCCGCGCCCTGCGCGCCGCGGGTGCTGAGGTCTCCACCGTGCGCCGCCCCGTCGAGCTCGAAGGCCTGGACGGGCTGATCGTGCCCGGCGGGGAATCCACGACCATGGCTCGGCTGGCCGCCCCGGTGCGACTCATGGAGTCCATCCGGGAACGGCACGCCGAAGGCATGGCGATGTTCGGAACCTGCGCCGGGATGATCCTGATGGCGGATCAGATCCTCGACGCCGAGGCGCTCACCGGGTTCGAGCGGATCGGCGGTCTGGACGTGGTGGTGCGCCGCAACGGCTATGGCAGCCAGCTGGAATCCTTCGTAGGTCCGCTGCAGGTCAGCGGGATCCCCGGGGAGGATGTGACGCCGTTGCAGGCGGTCTTCATCCGAGCCCCGGTGATCGAGTCCTTTGGGCCCGAGGTGGAGGTCATCGCCTCCTGGCAGGAGCGCCCGGTCGCGGTCCGGCAGGGTCGGATCCTGGCGGCAAGCTTCCATCCTGAGCTGACTCCCGATCATCGGCTGCACCGGCATTTCGTGGAGCTCAGCGCACAGCGCACCGTGAGCTGACCTGAAATTCGGTCCCGGTTCGGGCATGATGTCCCAAGAATGCCGCACGCGGGACCATCGACTCAGGAGAGATCATGACTGACGGACCACATCATGGGCAGAGTGCCACGGGACCGGCCGCTCGCGCCGCCGACCCGAACACGCCCCAGGTCCAGCTGCACATGCTCGCCGGGGACCACCCCGAGCTCCGCCCGCTGATCGCAGAGAATCCCAACACCTACCCCGAGCTGCTGCAGTGGCTCTCCGAGCTGGGCGACCCAGCGGTCGACGCCGCGCTGCGACGTCGATCCGCCGGGTCGGTGGCGCCGGGACAAGACCAGCCCACCACGATGCTCCCGGCAGCAGGGGGCCCCGCCCGGGGCCCCTCTGAGACTGACGAGTTCTCAGCGGTCCGGGAGGACCACCTCCACCAGCAGGATCACGGCCACCGGGATCCGCACGGTCAGGCCTACCCGGAGCAGCACGGTCAGGGCTATGACCCGGTGCCCTCGCGCCAGGGGTACTATCCCGCCGCACCGGCCGGCCCGGCACCCTGGCAGACCCCTGCCGCCCCGGCGTCGTACGCCGAGCTGGAACCCGAACCGCGGCGTCGCGGCGGCGGCACCTGCGCGATCCTGTTCATGATCCTGCTGCTCGCCGTGGCGGCGGTGGTCGCCGCGTACTTCCTGATCTTCAACGGTGTCCTCAGCGGCGATGACTCCGCCGAGGAGTCCTCGGTCTCGCAGGAGCAGGCCGAAGAAGGAGCGCCCGCCCCCGAGGATGGCACCGAGGAGGAGGCCGAGGGGCAGGACCCCGCCGAGGACGAAGACGAGCCCGCCCGTCCAGCCCCCGAGGGGGCGCAGGACATCCCCGCCTTCACCGCACCCTCGGGCAACATCAACTGCGCCATGAGCGAGGACGAGCTCGAGTGCAGCATCTTGGACTACAGCTTCGAGACCCCGGAGGACTGTGAAGGCCCGGCGCGCCTCTCGGTCGGGTCGGAAGATCCTCGACTCGAATGTGGCAGCACCGAGGGTGAGAACTCGGCGACCCTGCAATATGGCCAGTCCGCCAGCAATGGCCGGTTCGCCTGCGTCTCCTCCGAATCGGGCTTCGAGTGCTGGAACACCGAGACCGGCAACGGATTCTTCATGGCTCGAGAGAGCTACCAGCTGCAGAACTGACGCCATGCCCGGTGCGCCGCGCAGGTAAACTTCGCTCACACGGCACTGTTCACGCTGCACGGCAGGCCTGGTGCGCCGCCGTCGGGACCTCAGAAGGAACGCATGGCTTCGAACGACGACGAGCTCGGCCGCATCGCCTCCGATCCCGGCACGGACTGGGACACGCTGCACTGGATCGCGGAGAACCACCCGTCGCTGCGCGCGGCCGTGGCCGAGAACCCCGCGACCTACCCGGAGCTGCGCGACGCCCTCGCCTCGCTGGGTGACCCAGAGATCGACGCCGCCCTGGCCCGGCGGGCCAGCAACCCACCGGAGTCAGCCACGCAGAGCCCCGAGACCCCCACCCCCGCCCCGCCGCCCGAGGCGCCCTCGGACCACACCCCCACCCAGGACGAATCGGTGACCGCCGAGAGACTCGACGCGCAGGACACCGGCGAGGTGGGCCCCGTCACCGCGACTCAGCCCGGTCACCACGCGCAGGACGCCTGGTTTCCCGGGGGCTCCTCCGCCAGCGACCAGGCTGCCCCCGGTCCTTCTCGCGTGACCTCCGGCGCCGGCTACGGGGCCGCGCGGCCCGCGCCGACGCAGAGACGCCGGTCCAGGGCGCCGAAGTTCATCCTCGCGGTGCTGCTGCCGGTCCTGGTGCTGGTCGGCCTCGTCGCTATGGCACTGTCCCTGCTGGAGGGCGGCTCCCCCGCGGATGCTCCCGCCGCCGAGGCCCCGGCGAGCAGCGCACCCGCAGAGGGCGGCGCGGAGGAACCCGGTGAGGAGCCCGAGCCCAGCCCGAGCCCGGAGCCCCCGACCCCCGATGAGCTGCGCGTGGAGGTGGCAGGCCTGCCGGAGGAGTCCAGCTGTGACTCTCCCGCGGAGGACGGCGAGGTCCTCGCCGAACTCGCCTCGGCCGCCTCGCAGGAGGGACGCTGGGTGGAGTCCTCGGACGGCGAGCTGGTCCGGGATGCGCTCCTGGGTCTCCAGGAGAACTGCGACAGCACCCACGCTGCGGCGCTGTATCTGGACCTCCGGGAGTCTGAGGAGACTGCCTCGGCGCTGCGCGGCACAGTGTCGGACATGGGCACCGCCTGGATCCAGACCTCCTTCCCGGCGCAGGGCCAGCCGTTGAACTCCTTTGTCTCCCCCAACGGCAACGTACTCTGTGAGCTCTCGGACACGTTGCGCTGCCGGGTGCTCCAGCACAGCTTCACCGCACCGGAGGGTTGCACCGAAGGGGTCACCTACGCCATCCGGGTGGACCGCACCGCGGAGCCGGATTGTGAGAACCCGGTGCCCCAGCAGAATCAGCCAGTGCTGGGCTATGGGCAGACGGCGTCGAACGAGTTCTTCGCCTGCACGTCGTTCCAGTCGCAGATGTCCTGCTGGAATCAGCTCACCGGAGAAGGCATCAACCTCTCAGCGAGCCGGAACTTCACCTACTGACCGGCTTGATGCCGTACGCGTGCGCCAAGACCGTCTGGGGTCTGGGCCCGAGGCAACCTGCGGCTCCCCCACTGAGACAGGGACCAAATACCTGCTGTATCGGTGGCGCGGTCCTCGTCCGGGACACGCCTTGGTTCCTTTCGCACCCTCGTCACGGTGCTGGCAGCGCTCATGAGCTGCCGCCCGTCGCAATCACGCGGTGAGGATGACCTTGAGCGCCTTCGTCTCGGCCGCGCGGCCGAACGTGTCGTAGGCACTCATGATGTCCTCGAGCGAGAAGCGATGGCTGATGAAGCCGCCCGCGTCGAGTCTTCCCTGCGCGAGCAACTTGATCAGCATGCGCGAGGTGTCCGTGTTGACCAGCCCGGTGGTGATCGTGAGGTTCTGGATCCACGCAGTTTCCAACGGGAAGCTCACCGGCTTGCCGTGTACGCCGACGTTGGCGACATGACCACCCGGCCGCACGATTGCCAGGCACATGTCCCAGGTCGCCGGCACCCCAACAGCCTCGATCGCGACATCCACTCCAAGCCCGTCGGTGAGGGCGAGCACCTGCTCCTTCCAGTCCGAGTCCGATGAGACGATGCCGTCGCTCGCACCGAAGCGTTTCGCCTGCTCGACCCGGTTGGCGTCGATGTCGATTGCGACAACCCGGCTCGGTCCGTACAGAGAGGCCGTCGTGATCGCGGCGAGGCCCACGGGGCCCGCGCCGATGACCGCAATGACATCACCAGGCTCCACAGCACCGTAGCGGATGCCGATCTCATGCCCCGTGGGCAGGATGTCGCTGATCATCGCGGCCTCTTCGGCTGCCACCCCTTCGGGCGCCTGGTGCAGCGAGGTCTCAGCGAACGGGACCCGCACGTACTCGGCCTGTGTGCCGTCGATGAGATGTCCCAGAATCCAGCCGATTCCGGATGCTCCTTCATCGGCAAGGCAATGGGAATACACGCCCTCCAGGCAGTAGCTGCACTTCCCGCAGGCGGAGATGCACGAGACGATGACGCGATCTCCGACGGAGATCTCGGTCACCGCCTCGCCGACCTCCGTCACGACGCCTACTCCTTCGTGTCCGAGGATGCGTCCGGATTCGACGGTGGGAACGTCACCCTTGAGGATGTGCAGATCGGTTCCGCAGATCGTCGTGGTCTCAATCTTCACGATCGCGTCCGTCGGCTTCTGGATCCCGGGAGCGGGCTTCTCCTGCCAGGCGATCGAACCCGGGCCTTGATACACCAGTGCCTTCATGTTCACTCCTTGGATATCTCTGCGCTGAGATACCCATCGTCTGCTCTGTGGGGAGTCGTTGGTAGTGACCTTGGACCCCCAGTGACCAACTGCCCACCGGCTGGTCGCTCACCGGGCACCCCTTCACAAACCACCCCGTCTGGGAGCCGCCTCAGAACGACCGCCTGCGGCACTGGCACGATCCCTGAGTCAGAACGGAGTCCGGAGCAGGGTCGAGAATCATCCAGACAAGCAAAAGGCCCCTGACCTGGTACTACCAGATCAGGGGCCTCATCTCGTTGCGGGGGCAAGATTTGAACTTGCGACCTCCGGGTTATGAGCCCGGCGAGCTACCGAACTGCTCCACCCCGCGTTGCGACTTGTTTAGTCTACGCACACATATCCTGAGGGCAAAATCGAGATGAACCCTCTGGAGCGTGATCTCCGACACCCGCCTCCCCGCCCGGACCACGAGGGTCCGAGCGGGGAGATTCTGCGGGTTTGAGATCAGCTCCCGAGGATCACTCCTCGAGGTCAGCCTCGGCCTGCAGGGCATCGTCGATGGCCTGCTGCAGCTGCTCCTGCGCCTCGCCGTAGGCGGCGAAGTCGCCTTCGGCGAGTGCCTCCTCGGAGTCCTGGAGCGCAGTGCCTGCGCGACCCAGGGCGTCGTTCAGACGCTCCTGCGCGGGACCGGAAGGAGCGACGGGCCCCTCGGTCTCCTCGGCGTCGGCCTCATCCTCGGTGGTGGCCTCCTCCTCAGCGGGCGCTTCATCCTCGGTGGGGGCGGGGTCCTCCGCGGGCTCCTCCCCCTCAGGCACGTCGAGCTCGGAGTCCACGGCATCGCCGGTGACACCAGCGCCGTCGGCCACGGCGGCTCCGGAGTCGCCGCCGAAGACCTGGTCCAGGGCCTCATCGAGGGTGTCAGCGAAGCCGACCTCCTCGCCGTAGGCCACCAGCACCTTGCGCAGCGCCGGGTAGGCGGCCGCGGTGCCGGTGGACTGCACGTAGACCGGCTGGACGTAGAGGATGCCATCACCGGCAGGCAGGGTGATCATGTTGCCGTTGATCACCTCGGAGGCGCCCTGACGCAGCAGGTTCAGCTCCTGGGAGATCTGCGAGTTGGAGTCGAAGTTCGCCTGGGTCTGGCCGGGGCCGGGAACCGCGGTGTCACGCGGAAGCTCCAGCAGCCGCAGCTGGCCGTAGTCCTCCGCCTTCACTCCGTCCTCACCGGTGCCGGCGTCACCGGCCGCGGCGAGGAAGCCATAGAGCACGTTGCGCTGCTGCGCGCCTTCGGCGATCTGCGGGATGAACGTACCGGTCAGGGAGAACGAGGGCTCCTCCTGGTCGGGCATCTGCAGCGTCATGTAGTACGGCGGCTGCGCCATGGCGCCCTCGTCGTCTGCGGTCGGATCCGCGGGGACCGACCAGGCGTCGTTGTTCTCGTAGAACGTGCCGGGATCGGTCACGTGGTAGCGACCCAGCAGCTCGCGCTGGACCCGGAACATGTCCTCGGGGTAGCGCACGTGGTCCATCAGCTCAGCCGACATCTCCTCGTAGGGCTGCAGAGCATCCGGGAACACCTGCTGCCAGGCACGCAGGATCGGATCCTCGGTGTCCCAGGCGTAGAGCTCCACCGAGCCGTCGTAGGCGTCGACGGTGGCCTTGACGGAGTTGCGGATGTAGTTGACCTGGCCGGCGAGCGTGGGTGCTCCCTGGGTCAGCGCATCCGTGGTGGCCTGCTCCAGCTGCTGCTGATCGGAGTAGGGGAAATCATTGGAGGTGGTGTAACCCTCCACGATCCATTTGACCCGTCCATCGACGATCGCCGGGTAGACGTTCTGGTCCACATCGAGGAACGGTGCGACTTGCTGCACCCGCTCCCGCGGCTCGCGTTCGTAGAGGATCTGGGACTCTTCGTTCATGTCACCGGAGAGCAGGATCTCTGGAGACTGGAACTGGATGGCGTAGACCAGCCGGTTGAACAGGCCGCCGACGTCGGGGCCGCCGTCACCTTCGAAGGTGTAGACGGTCTCGGCCTCGGAGTCGGCCGCCGCAGGGCGGTCGAGCTCCAACGGATCGGCACCCTCGGGCGCCCCGACGATCGAGTACTCCGGCGAGTTCTGCCCGAAGTAGATGCGCGGCTCGTAGTCCTCATCGGATGCCAGCTCGCCGCGGGTGGGGATGCCCTGCAGCGTGAAGCTGGGGCGTCCCTCGGGGGTGACCGTGTTCGCGTTGGCAGCGACCAGGCCATAGCCGTGGGTGTAGATCAGGTGCCGGTTGACCCAGGAGGCGTCGGTGGGCACGTTCAGCTCACGGGCTGCGATCACCGTGTCGCGGCGTTCGCCGTCGATCTCGTAGCGGTCGAAGCTCAGCGTGTCAGGGAAGGAGTAGTACTGGCGGAACTGCTGGAACTGGCCGAATGCGGCCGAGACCAGGTTCGGGTCCAGCAGGCGGATGTTCTCGGTGTTGGCCGCGTCCTCTGCGAGGGCGCCCGGGGTGGCCGAGGCATCCGCGTCGTAGTTCTCCTGTTCGATCTCATGCAGGCCGTAGGCGTAGCGGGTGAGCTCCATGTTGCGCTCGATGTAGGGCGTCTCCAGGGTCCGCTCCGAGGGCTGCACCTGGTATTCCTGGACCAGGAACGGGTAGAGCCCGCCGCCGATGATCGCGGTGATCAGCAGCATCGCCGAGCCGATGATGGAGAAGCGCCAGCGTCCGGTCACTGCCGTGACGATGAAGATCGCGGCCACCAGCACCGCGGCGACAGCGAGGATCGCCTGGGCCGGGATGACGGCGTTGACGTCGGTGTAGAGCGCTCCGGCCCAGGTCCCGCTCTGGTTCTGCAGGGTCGCGTAGCGATCGAGCCACCAGTTCACACCCTGCAGCAGCAGGAACAGCGCACCGGTCACGGCGATGTGCCAGCGCGCGGCCTTCTCGACCACGAACTTGCCGCTGGCCTCGATGCGGATCCCGCCGAAGAGGTAATGGGTGAGGATCCCGGCGATGCCGGCGACCAGCACCGCAGAGATCAGGAAGCCGTTGATGAATCCGAGGAAGGGCAGGGTGAAGACGAAGAACCCGAAGTCCATGCCGAACTCGGGGTCGGTCATCCCGAAGGGCTGCTGGTTGATGAACAGCAGCACGTTCTCCCAGCTGCCCTGGGCCGCGGTGCCGGCGAAGAGGCCCATCAGTGCGGGCAGACCGATCATGAACAGGCGGCGCATCGAGTTCAGCGTGCGCTGGTAGCGGATCACCGACTCGTTCATCTGGTTCTGCATCACCTGGGGGCGATGCCGGAACGCCAGGAACAGGCTCAGCCATACCAGGCCGGCCATCAGCAGGAACGCCACGACGAAGATCACGCCGCGGGCGATCCGCTCAGTCCAGAAGACGTCCTGGTATCCCAGCTGGTTGAACCATAGGATCTCGGCGTAGAAGCCTGAAGATGCTACGAAAATGCCGATCAGCGCGGCGATGATGATGATCGTCAGCACCAGTGCTGACGGTCGCCGCGGTCCGGAGCTCCTGGCAGGCTGGTCGGAACCAGAACCGCCGGAGCTGTCGCCGTCGTTCCCGCCCGAACCGGAGCCGAACAGGCCTCCGCCGAACGGGTTCGCGGACCCGAATCCCTGAGAGAAACTCACGGATAAACCCTCGTCTCTATATTTGTGCTCGGATACATCGATGTTGCTGGTGGGTCAGTGTGCTGACCCCGCTGGACCGGCGGGCCGGTTCAGCTTCCGCAGGGCTCGAGCCCTGCGAGGAAGTCTTCGTCTGTGTCGCGGACCGCCTCGACGATCGCGCGAGCCTCGGATACGTCAGCGACCGCGTAGGTGGAGATCCCGTCGGGCACCCGCCCGTCGAGCTCGGGACAGTTCGCGGCCGGGACCAGGAAGTTCCCGATCCCCTGGGAGTGCGCCCCGACGACCTTCTGGGCGATGCCGCCGATCGGCCCGACGGTGCCGTCGGGATCCACGGTGCCGGTGCCGGCCCAGTCTTCGCCTCCGGTCATGGACTCCTCGGTCATGGAGTCCACCAGGCCCAGAGAGAACATCAGTCCCGCGCTGGGACCGCCGACGCCGTCGAGCTCGATGTCGACGTCCACCGGGAACGCGAACTCGTTCTCGAGCATGATCCCCACGTAGTAGTCGCCATCGGCCTCTTGGTAGGTGGGGACCTCGTAGTCGAGCTCCTCACCATCACGAAGCACAGTCAATGCTACCGGCTGACCTGCGGCGGTGTTGACTGCGTCACGCAGTCCCTCGAGCCCGGTGATGGAGCTGCCGGCCGCCGCGGTGACCCGGTCCCCGGGCTGCAGCTGGTCATCGGTGCCCACCTCGACGGCTTCGGCGGTGAAGTCGACGACGGAGAGCTCTTGTTCGTAGTCGATGCCCAGTTCGTTCAGCGCAGCTGCCACGGCGAGGTCCTGCGAGCTGGTCATCGCGGCGGTGTTCTGCTGCTGGACCTGTTCCGCGGTGGTGCCGGAGGGGTAGATCAGCTCGTGCGGCTGCATGTCGGTGCCCGGGTTGAACCAGCCCAGGGCGGCGTCGGGGACCCGCACCGTGGAGGTGGGCGCCCCGCTGACGAACACCGTGGTGAGGTTCAGTGAGCCTTCGGTGGGATAGGTCTGTTCCCCGCTGACAGAGATCACGGCCTGGTCCTCGATCTCACCGATGGTGTTGAACATCGGACCCGGGCTCTCCACCAGGTAGGGGCTGGGCAGCAGCAGGCTGACCAGCCCGACCATGAGCGCAGACGTGCCCGCCACCGCCTGCAGGCTTCTCCGCAGGCTCGGCCGTCTGGGTTTCTGGGTGCGCTCAGTCATGATGATCGTCACTCATCATCTCATCTGGGACCAGCCGCACAGGAAGATGACGTCAGGCCCCCGGGGACTTGCCGTCATACCCGCCGTCAAGCAGCTTCTGCAGCTCCTCGTCGATCTTGGCGGTCTCCTCCTGACGCTCTGCGCGGCGCTGCTGGAATCCGGTGGGATCGTCGAGGTCCTGCTCGTCCGGCTGGACGTCGGGGTGGCCCCAGACGTCGTCGCGCCCGGACATCCCTTCGGTCTCGCGCAGGTGCGCCCACAGCGCGGCGGCGTCGCGCAGCCGGCGCGGCCGCAGCTCCAGTCCGACCAGCGCCGCGAAGGTGTCCTCGGCCGGACCTCCGGAGGCGCGGCGGCGGTTCATGGTCTCGCGCAGCCGGGACATCGACTCCAGATGCTCGGCGGCCTGGGTGACGACGTCGTCCACCCATCCCTCGACCAGCGCCAGAGTGGTCTCGATGCGTTTGAGCGCGGCCTCCTGCATGGGGGTCCGCTCCTCCGGGAAGAGGCCCTCGCCGAGGATGGAGTTCATCGCCTCAGGGTTGCTGGGGTCCATCTGGCTGGCGGCCTCTTCGATCCGACCCATATCGATGTGGATGCCGGCTGCGTACTGACCGACCGCGTTGAAGAGGTCCTGCTCCAGCCAGGGCGCGTTGATGAACAGGCGCATCCGGGCGGCCTCGCGCAGCGCCAGGTAGAGCAGCACCTCGCGCTTGTCCACGCTGAGGCCCTTGCCGAACTCGCTCACGTTCTTGGGCAGCAGGGCGGTCGTGTGACCGGCCAGCGGAAGCCCGGTGTCCGAGGAGGAGACGACCTCCTTGGCGAGCGCACCCACGGCCTGGCCCAGCTGCATGCCGAAGGCCATCCCGCCCATGGACTCGATCATGCCGGTGATCTGCTGCGCCCCGGCGCCGCCCATCATGGACTCCAGCTCCGGGGGAAGGCCCGATCCGGACTCTCCGAGCTGATCCTTCATGGCGCTGCCCAGCGCCTTGGCGACCGATTCCGCCACCGGTTCGGTGAGCCGCTTCCAGGACTCGAAGGTCTCCTCGACCCACTGCGCGCGGGACCAGGCCTGACCGATCTGTCCGGCACTCTCAAAGCTGGTGGCCCCATCGAGCCACATGTCAGCCAGGCGCAGGGCGTCGTCGATCTCCTTGCGCTCGGCTGCGGAGACGCTGGGATCATCCCCGGCGGCGGCCTGGCGCGCTGCCTGGCGAGCCATGGACCAGTTCACCGGGCCCTTGTCCTCCTCGGAGGGGTTCTGCATGGCCGAGAACATGGACTGCACCTGACCCATGATCTGCTGCATCATCTGCGGGTTCATATCCGCCATGCCGGGGATCTGCGAGGGGTCGAAGCCGGGAGGGAAGCCGGGGAACCCGCCCTGGTCGCCAGTGCCTGCCGCGCCGCCTGCGCCGGGGGTGCCGGTGAAGCCGATGCTGGGGCCGCGCTTGGTTGCGTCGTCGGCTTCGGCGTCCTCGCCGGGGGTCTGACCGGGCATCTGCCCGCCGAAGAGCTGTTTGAAGAACTCCTCCATGGGGTCACGTGGGTCTTCCCCGTTGCCCTGGTCGTTGTTGCCGGAGTTGTTCTGGCTCATCGGACGCTCCCTGTGGTGATCCTGGTTCGGCCTGAGAGATTCCAGCGTATCCACGCTGGCTCGGTGCTGTCTGTATGGGCGCGGTCAGTTCGCCACCGGATGAAGTCTTCGGTCTGCATTGACGATGACCGGCGGAGCTTTCCTGCGACTCGGGTGGTCTCTGCAGGGTCTAGCCGGTGGCGTGCAGCCGGCAGTCACATTCCGGGTGCGGCTGCACCGGATGCAGATCCAGCTGTCCGGTCTGCGTGGAGACGGTGATCACCCGGGTGGCGGTCTGCGGCGTGAACTCAGCATCGATCGCGAGCTGGATCTCTCGGGTGATCAGGCTCGCGAGGACCGCGGCGCACTGTGGCGCACCCGAGGTCGGGGACTCCACCAGGGGCGGTGCTCCCAGGGTCGCAGGTGTCGCGGTGGGGTTGCGGGGTGGCGCGGATTCTGTTGCGAGGGCGGTCTGCACCGCCTCCCAGTAAGGGTCCTCCGCGCGGCCGTGCAGCAGCAGGCACCGGGGACACGGTCCGTGTGCGCGGCTGAGCAGCGGCCCGATCCGCCACTGGCCGCGCTCCTGCACCACGGGAAGCACCAGCTGGGCGGTGGCCGCGGCGTCGAGCAGGCGACTCGGGGCGACGGCGCGGCGCGCGAAGATCACGTGGACATCCACCGGTTCCTGCGGCCGGGATGCGGCGGGACGTGTTGCGGGGGCGGGGGTTGCGGGAGGGATGGCGGCGGCGGGAGGGGTGGCAGGCGCGGTGGCCACGGAGCAGAGCAGGACCACGGCCTCGGGGTCCTGGCGCAGGCAGAGTCGGCGCACCGCGCTGGCCCGGGAGTGCCCCACCGCAGCGGCGGGGTACCCGGACGATACGTCGTGGCGATCCACCGGGTGCTCATCATGCAGCAGCAGCGCACCCAGCTTCAGCAGGGTCAGCTGCTCGGCGAGCAGGGCAGCGGGGCGGGGCAGTCCCTCGATGAGTACAGCAGCGAGTCCACGGCGGGCGCGCACCCGGACCGCGGGGCCGTCTCCCGGTGGGAAGGGGGCACGAGGGGCGGTTGTGTCGGGGAGCTGGGCGGCGCCGTCGTTCTCAACCGCCTCCTCGGAGGGGCTGCTGGTGCGCTCCTGGAGTCGCCTCAGCGTCTGCTGGGCGGGTCCGATGATCCTCACGGCACGGTCCTCGGCGCCGAGCTGGACCGTGCGCTGATCCAGCACCAAGATGTCTTCCCATTCCGCGAGCGCGGCCCAAGCGTCCATGTCCTTATGGTGCCAAGCCTGCGCAGCCCTGGCTGGGTTTTCCACAGTCTCGGGCCGGGCTAGGCTCCTTCTCATGGCGTCGCGGCAGCTTCAACAGCAGATCACGGTGGATGGGCACGAGGTGCTGGTGGTCCGCTCGGCCCGCCGCACCCGGACGATCACCGCGGATCAGGTGGCCGGGACTCTGCGGCTGCGGGTCCCGGTGCGGCTGAGCCAGCGTGAGGTCGAGGACCATGCCCGGGCGTTCCAGAAGAAGCTCGCCCGGCGGGCGGCGCGGCGGCCTCGCAGCGACGAGGAACTGCTGCAGCGTGCGCGCGCCCTCTCGACGCGCTACTTCGACGGGGTCCCGCAGCCTGAGGCGGTGAGCTGGTCGACCCAGCAGCATCAGCGCTGGGGCTCCACGACCTCGACCACCGGGACCATTCGGCTCTCTTCGCGGCTGCGCGAGATGCCCGCCTGGGTCCAGGATTCGGTGCTGGTCCACGAGCTTGCGCACCTGATCGAACCCGGTCATGGGCCGCGCTTCAAGGACCTGGTGGCGAAGTACCCGCGCACCGGGGAGGCAGACGCGTTCCTCGCCGGGGTCAGCTGGGCGGACCGCAACGCAAGCTGAGCCCTCCCCTCCCCCTCCCCTCTCTCCCGTTTTACCGGGGCGTACGTGACCTACCGGGGCGACGGTTCAGCGGGTAGACCTCGCAATGCCCGGTAGAACTGAGGACTGTAGAACGGCAGAACTGAGGACTTTTGGGGCAATGCCCAGGCAACCGGCCCTGAACTAGACTGACCGCTCGTTGCCCGGATCCGACCACGAAGTCCCTCCTCAGATCGAGCGGGCAGATGGGAAGCAGATGCCCCAGCAGAGCGTCACCGACCAGGAGCCGCGTCCACCGCAGGAGCGTCGAGCCGGGGTGGTGGTGCGCCTGCTCCGGGTGATCGAGCGGGTCGGCAACCTGCTGCCGCATCCGTTCTGGCTTTTCGTCATCCTCTCCGTGGTGGTGGTCGTCTTCTCGGCGATCCTGGAGGCCTCCGGTCTGGGCGCCGAGAACCCCGCGGACGGCGAGTACATCGCAGTGCAGAGCCTGCTGAACCCCGAGGGCTTCCAACGGATGCTCACGGACGCCGTGGAGAACTTCGTGACGTTCCCACCCCTGGGCCTGATCATCACGGTGATGCTCGGCGTCGCGGTCGCCGAAGGTTCCGGGCTGATCGGGGCCGCCATCCGGGTGATCGTCTCCCGGGTCTCCCGCAAATGGCTGACCTTCACGGTCGCGCTGACCGGGGTCACCGGATCCGTCGCCTCCGATGCGATCTACGTCATCCTGATCCCGCTCGCCGCGGCGGCCTTCAAGGCCAGCGGCCGCTCGGCGGTCCTGGGCGCCGTCGTCGCCTTCGGGGCCGCCTCGGCCGGGTACAACGCCTCACTGCTGATCACCGCCAGCGATCCGCTGCTCGCCGGGATCTCCACCTCCGCCGCGCAGTTGGTCGAGGAGGACTACGTGGTCTCCCCGGTGGCGAACTACTTCTTCTCCGCCGCCTCTGCCGTGGTGCTCGCGCTGGTGGTCACGTTGGTCACCGAGGTGCTGCTGGTGAAGATGACCGAACGGATGCGCCATGAGGAGGACGCCTCCGGCGGCGCGGCGACGGCGGTGCTCTCTGCTGGACGCGAGAGCGCCGAAGACGGCGCCATCACCGACGACGCCGAGCTGCTGAGCTACAGCCGCCGTGAGGTCTCCGCCCTGAAGGCCTCGCTCCTCGCCCTGGCGGTCTTCCTGGTCGTCTACTTCACGCTGCTGTTCCTCCCGGCGTCACCCTTCCGCGGAGAGGGCTCCGACGTCCTGGAGTCTGCCCTGCTGACCGACGTGGCCGTGCCGATCGCGCTGGCGTTCCTGGTCGTGGGCATCACCTACGGCATCAAGGCCGGCACGATCACCCGACCCGGCGACATCCCCGAGCTGATGGCACGCTCGATCAAGGAGCTCTCCGGGGTCATCGTGCTCTTCTTCGCCGCCGCGCAGTTCATCGCCTACTTCGGCTGGTCGAACATGGGCACCGTGCTGGCCATCGAGGGCGCCCAGGTGCTCGAGCAGCTGGACCTGCCCGCCGGGGTGCTCTTCGCCGGGGTGGTGCTGCTGGTGGCCACCTTCAACTTCGCGATCACCTCCGGCTCCGCGCAGTACACCCTGATGGCCCCGGTGCTGGTGCCGATGCTGATGCTGGTGGGCACCTCCCCGGAGGTCACCCAGATGCTCTTCCGGATCGGGGACTCCCCCACGAACATCATCTCCCCGATGAGCCCCTATTTCGCGCTGGTGCTGGGCTACCTGCAGCGCTACTACCCGAAGGCCGGGGTGGGCACACTGATCTCACTGACACTGCCGGTGGCGGTCGCACTCCTGGTCTCCTGGTTCCTGTTCTTCATGCTGTGGTGGGCGATCGGGATTCCGCTGGGCCCTGGGGTCCCGGTCCGCTGATCGACTCGCCTGTACACCCGCTCACCTCGAAGAAGGAGACCCATCATTCCTGAGAACCTGACACGCGCCGACACGCCCGCCCCGAGCGCAGCTGGGCTGCGTACCGTGGAGCAGTTCATCACCGAGCATCTCGACGACGTGCTGGAGGATCTGCGGCGGATCGTGCACTGCGAGACACCGAGTCAGGACAAGACCCTGCTCGACGCCGGCCTCGCCGAGATCCGCGCGCTGGCCTGCGAGCGGCTGGGAGAGCCCGCGCATGAGGCGAGGACCCCCGGCGGTGCGTTCGGTGATGTGCTGGAGCTGCGGTGGCCAGGCTCCTCCGTGGAGGCCGAGCAGCCGGTGACCTCGGTGTGCC
Source organism: Nesterenkonia sandarakina (assembly GCF_013410215.1). Lineage (NCBI taxonomy): Bacteria > Bacillati > Actinomycetota > Actinomycetes > Micrococcales > Micrococcaceae > Nesterenkonia > Nesterenkonia sandarakina. The sequence goes on along the minus strand of NZ_JACCFQ010000001.1, from coordinate 1,658,679 downwards.
ATTACGACACGGTCTGGCCGGCGGGCACCCTCAGCGTCTGGCCGATGAGCATCGAGGGTGACCGGTTGACCGGGCCCGGGGTGCTGGACATGAAGTTCGGGATCGTGCAGACCCTCTGGGCGGTCCGCGCCCTGCGCTCCGCCGGGATCCCGCATGCGCCGCTGCGGCTGCTGCTGACCGGGGATGAGGAGATCGGCTCGGTGGCCGGGCGTCCGGTCATCGAGGCCGCCGCCGCGGATTCTCGGGTGACCCTGGTCCCGGAGCCCAGCGCGTCAGGGCAGCCGAAGGACCGCCGGAAGGGCATGGTCTTCGCCGACGTCACGGTCCACGGTGTGGAGGCCCACGCCGGGCTGGAGCCGGAGAACGGCGCCAGCGCGGTGCACGCACTGGCCGTGCTGGTCCCGCAGATCGTCGCCCTGGCCGCCCCGGAGCGGGGCACCACCGTCAACGTCGGGACCCTGCAGGGCGGGACCGGCCGGAATGTGGTCGCAGGTCAGGCGCAGTGCCTGGTCGACGTGCGGGTCACCGAGACTGCCGAGCAGGAGCGGGTGGCCGATGCGCTGCGCGCGCTGAGCCTGCCGGAGCCCTACCGCTCCGATGAGCGGCTGCGTCTGGAGCTGGACGTGGATGCAAACCGCCCGCCGATGAATCCCACCCCCGCCTCGGAGGCTGCGATGGCGCAGCTCAAGCAGGTCGCTGCCGCGCTGGGGCGTGAGCTGGCCCCGCGGATGGTCGGCGGCGCCTCGGACGCGAACTTCATCTCTGCGCTGGGACTGCCGGTGCTGGACGGGCTCGGCGCCGTCGGCGAAGGTCCCCACGCCTGGCACGAGCACATCCTGATCTCCGGGATCGCTCCGCAGACAGCCCTGCTGGCGGGCATGCTCACCGAGTAGCCCCGCCCCCTTTCGCGTTTTACCGGGCTCTCCGTGATCTACCGAGACCACCGTCCGGCCGGTATTTCACGGAAGGCCCGGTAAAACGCCAGACGGAGGGACCGCGCGGGTCAGGCCTCTTTGAGGATCTCGCGGAGCCGGTCGCCGTGCTTCTCGAGCTTGCGCTCCCCGATGCCGGGGACCTTCAGCAGCGCCTCGTCGGAGGTGGGTCGGCGCTCGGCGATGACCTCTAAGGTGGCGTCGGTGAAGATCACGAAGGCGGGCACCTCGAGCTCTTTGGCATACTCGCTTCGCCAGGTGCGCAGCTTCTCGAAGAGCGCCTCGTCGTAGCGGGCGGGGCAGCTCTCGCAGCGCCGCCGTTTGACCTCGGTGCCGTTGGTGAGCACCTTCCCGCAGGTGGAGCAGGTGGAGGCCTTCTTCTTCCGCCCCGAGGCATTCGGGCTCAGCCCTGCCTCCGGGATGATCTTCCGGCCGGGTTCTTCGAGCCCCATCTCCTTGCGCAGCGGGCGCAGGAACCGTGAGGGGGTGCGTCGGCCGCGTCCCCCGGTGTGCCGGGAGGCCGCGGAGGAGAGGAACAGATGCTTCCGGGCGCGCGTGATCCCGACGTAGAAGAGTCGGCGCTCCTCGTCGACCTCCTTCTGGGTCTTGGCGAAGGTGATCGGCATCAGGCCTTCGGAGAGCCCGGCGAGGAACACCGCCTCCCATTCCAGGCCCTTGGCGGAGTGCAGCGAGGCCAGCGTGACCCCCTCCACGGTCGGGGCATGCTGCGCGGCGGAGCGGTCCTCCAGCTCCGCGATGAAGCTGCGCATCGTGAAATCTTCGCGTTCGGTGGAGAGCTGGTCCGCGAGTGCGACCAGCGCCGCCATGGACTCCCAGCGTTCCCGGACCGCGCCGGTGGCCTCGGGAGCCTTCGCGGAGTAGCCGTGGGAGGAGAGGATGTCGCGCACGCTCTTGGTCACGGCGTCCCCGGCGTCGTCGACCAGCGAGGAGGTGCGCAGCGCCGCGAGCGCCTCACGGACCTCGCGGCGGGAGAAGAACCGTTCCGAGCCGCGCAGCTGATACGAGATCCCAGCGGTGGCCAGGCTCTGCTCGAAGGCCTGGGACTGTCCGTTGGTGCGGTAGAGGATGGCCACCTCGGAGAGCGGCACGCCGTGGTCCTGCAGCGCCTTGATCTCGGAGGCGATCCAGCCGGCCTCGGTGTCATCGTCGGCGTGCTGGATCAGCTTCGGGACCGGGCCGCGCTCGCGCTGGGAGATCAGCTGCAGCGGCTCGGGCCAGGGCGCCGGGTCGCTGAGCTTCACGGACTCCCGGGTGCGGTCGGCGAGCAGCGAGTTCGCCAGCTTCACCACCTCAGGGGTGGAGCGGTAGTCCCGCACCAGTTTGACCAGGTTCGCCTCGGGGTGGCGGCGTTTGAAGCCCAGCAGGTAGTCAGGGGTGGCGCCGGTGAAGGAGTAGATGGTCTGCGCGGCGTCGCCGACCACGCAGATCTCCTCGCGTCCGCCGAGCCAGAGGTCCAGCATCCGCTGCTGCAGCGGGGAGACGTCCTGGTATTCGTCGACCACGAAATGCCGGTACTGCTGGCGCACTTGGGCGGCCACCCGCTCGTCGTCCTCCAGGATGCCCACGTTGAGCAGCAGCACGTCCTCGAAGTCGATCAGATGCTTGTCCAGCTTCACGTCCTCGTAGGACTGATACAGCTTGGCGAAGGTGCGGTGGTCCACTCCCCCGGGCGCGGGCCGGCCGGCGCCTTCGGCGGTGGCGACCTCCAGATAGGACTCCGGGGTCAGCGTGGAGACCTTCGCCCATTCGATCTCACTGGCGAGGTCGCGCAGCGCGGCGCGGTCGGTGGTCACGTGCAGACGGCGCGCGGCCTCAGCCAGCAGCCGGACCTTGTGGTCGAGGATCTGCGGCATGGTTCCGCCGATCGCCATCGGCCAGAAGTACTGCAGCTGGCGCAGCGCGGCGGCGTGGAAGGTGCGGGCCTGGACACCGGGGGCGCCCAGCGAGCTGAGCCGGGAGCGCATCTCCGCGGCGGCCCGGGCGGTGAAGGTCACCGCCAGCAGCCGGTGCGGGTCATAGACCCCGGCGCGGACCCCGTAGGCGATTCGATGCGTGATGGCGCGGGTCTTGCCGGTCCCGGCCCCGGCGAGGATGCACAGTGGGCCGGTCAGCGTGGAGGCGGCCAGTCGCTGTTCCTCGTCGAGCCCGTCGAGGATCGCCTCGGGCGGGGCCGCAGCCAGCTGGGTGGCGGAGAGGGCGTGACCGGTGGAGGAGCTGGAGGAGAAGGCGGGCTGGCTCATCGCGGCTGCTGACCTCGGGGGTGTTGACCTTGCGGGCCGGGCCGGCCGTTCGCGGCATGCGCGCTCGCGCCGTTCGCGGCGGTCAGCGGCCTGGCATCGAAGGCGGCATCGATCTGTTCGCCGTGCCAGCGTTCGATCAGCGCCCGGGAGATGGAGGACCGGGTGGGCAGGCTCACCTCACCGGCCTGGGCGGCCTCGGCGAGCTCGGCGCGGGTGAACCAGCGCACGTCGCGGATCTCGTCCCCATCAGGCCGGGCCGCGGCGGGCTGCTGGGTCACCGCGAAGTGCCCGAGCATCAGTGAGCGCGGGAACGGCCAGGACTGCGAGCCCATATAGCGGATATCAGAGACGACGACGCCGGCCTCCTCCTCGATCTCACGGGCCAGCGCGGCCTCCACCGACTCTCCGGCCTCGACGAACCCGGCGAAGGTGGAGTAGCGGTGGGTCTCCCACCGGTTGCCCGAGCCCAGCAGGATCCGGTCCTCGGGGTCCAGCACGGCGGTGATCACGGCAGGGTCGGTGCGCGGGAAGGTCTGCACCCCGCAGTTCGGGCAGGTGCGTCGCCAGCCGGAGACCTCCACTTCTGTGGCGGTCCCGCAGGAGGCGCAGAACGGGGTGCGGGCATGCCAGGCGGTGATCGCGAGCGCCTGGGTGAGCAGCGCGGCGTCGAGCGGGGTCAGCTGGGACCCGGCGAAGGCCAGGTCCGCCCAGGTGGTGCCGGTGGTCCCCGCGGCGGCGGTCTCGTCGGTTGGCTTGGGGTGGGCCACGGTGACCACATGCACCGGCGCGGCCGCACCGGGTTCAGCGCCGACGTCCGCGTCGGGCAGCTCGGCAGGGTCCACCGCGCCCAGAGCGACGGCCCCCTCGGGCAGCGGACCGGTGGCCGGCTCATAGTCCAACCGGTTCCCGCTGAGCCGGGCGCGGCGACCGAAGAGCCGCAGCACCTGGGTGCCGGGGGCGGACCAGACCTCGTCGAGCCACTCGGGGCGCTTGCGCTGGGCGTCGAGCCGGTCGATCCGGGCCCCGTCCTGGGGCAGGACGAGCAGACCTTCACCAGGGTCCCGGGAGTGCATATGCATACCCTCCACCGTACCGGGCGCGGGACTGCCGGGAGCACCCGGGGCCTGGATGTGGACAGTGAGCATCCCCGCATCCGCAGCGCCCGCGGGAGGGCAATCCGCCGGATTTCGTCAATTCAGCGTGCCCCGGCGCCAGGTAGGGGCTCTGACCCCATACGCTGGTCCTCGTGCGATGGACATCGATGGAACTTGCGGCCCTGGCGACCGCGGCAGTGCCGGGGCTTTCCCCTACCGGCGTGGCTGCGGCCGCTGACGACGCCCGCGACTTCACCTCCGCCGTCGTCATCGACTCCGAAGGTCACCGCTGGCGGATCCGCTCGCCTCAGCATCAGGAGGCGGCGATGCGCCTGGAGACCGAGCTGCAGGTGCTGCGCGGCTTCTCCACCGGCATCCGCGCCGAGCTGCCGTTCCGGGTTCCCTCCGTCGCCGGCGCCGTGCGCCGCGGGGAGATGCGCACCTTCGTCTATAACCACCTGCCCGGCACCTCCTTCGAGCTCAGCGAGCTGGCCCAGCAGTCCCCGACCGTCATCGAGGACATCGGGCGCACCATCGCCGCGATCCACGACCTGGATGAGGCCGTGGTGGACAACGCCGACCTGCCCCGATACTCGGCCGAGCGGTACCGCCAGCGTCGACTCAACGAGCTGGACCAGGCTGCGACCACCGGGGAGATCCCTGCGCTGCTGCTGCGCCGCTGGGAACACGCCATGGAGGACCGCGAGCTGTGGCGCTTCACCCCGGCCGTCACCCACGGGGATCTGCACGAGGATTCGCTGCTGATCGAAGGTGAGCGCGTCATGGCGGTCACCGGTTGGACCGATCTGCACAGCGGGGACCCGGCGGATGACTTTGCCTGGCTCACCGCCGCCGGAGATGTGGAGTTCACCGAGAAGGTGCTCGCGGCGTACCGTCGGCACCGCACCGGTGAGGTCGATGAGCATCTGATGCGCCGCGCCGCGCTGACCGCGGAGTTCGCTCTGGCCCAGTGGCTGGTGCGCGGACACGCCAGCGAGAACCCGGAGATGATCGCCGAGGCGAAGAGTCTCCTGGAGCAGCTGAAGGTGGACATCGAGACTTACGGCGGGCAGCCGATCGCGCTGACCCCGCTGGAGGGTGAGGAGCCTGCTGCAGCGGCCGAGGTCCAGGATTCGCGTCCCGTGGCTCGGGCCGGTGCCGCGGCGACCGTGGCCGACACCGGTGAGTGGGCGGAGTCCGGTGAGGACGACGACGAGCCCGCCGTGATCACCGATGCCGGTGCCGAGCAGACCGGCCAGGACCGCGGTCACCACCCCGACCACGACTCCGACAGTGACCATGTCCACCACCAGGGCGTCAGTGAGGATGACGGTGCGACGGGCAAGGTCCCCGCGTTCGCGGCGCGTCCGTTGCCCGGAGATGAGCCCACCGGTTCAACCCCGGTGGTCAGCGATCAGCGGGTCGCCCATCAGCCGGTCGCCGATCAGGCTGCCGCCTACGAGCCGCTTCCCGAGCAGATCTTCGAGGAGGAAGACGAGGGCGACCTGCCGATTCACCCCGACGCCGCCTCTGAGCGTCGAGCGAAGGAGAAGCACTTCTTCCCTGGCGTCGGCTCGGCCAGCTCAGCGGCCTCCACGGGCTCTGCCTCCTCGGCCCAGTCGGCCCGTTCGGCACAGTCCGCACAATCGGCCGCCTCGGCCCAGTCTGTGGCCCCGGTCGCCGATGACTACCCGCAGTCCAACGAAGCGGCAGCATCTCCAGCCTCTTCTGCGTCCCCATCCTCATCTGGCTCACCGAACTCACCTGAATCACCGGACTCCCCAGCGTCTGCCGATTCGCCCGCCTCCCCGGAGACCGATGAGCACGGCGACGAGTCGATCTACCAGCGGCACCCGGGCCTGCGCCCGCCGACTGGTTGAATCTCCTGGCAGCGTCTCCTCACCGCCGAGGACCCGCATGCCCAGGATGATTGCACACGGGTGCCTCGACGGTGAGGCGCTGTGCCATGGTCGGGAATGATCCCCGCCGCGGCGCAGTTGTCGGGTGAGTGTCTCCCCCGGCGTCCGGGTTTGGCAGGCTTCATGCGCGCTGTGACAGGTGCGCTCTCCCCTTGACCGGCTGCAGCACAGGATGACGATATGACCACGGCGGAACAGACCCCAGCGAACGCACCTGCGACGGGCGCGACCCCGGCCAAGCCGAAGTACACCCGCAGGCAGGTGGCGCTGGCCATCGTCGCGCTGTCCATCGGTGGCTTCGCAGTCGGGGTCACCGAGTTCGCGATCATGGGACTCCAGCTGGAGGCGGTGGCCGATCTCGGCATCACTATCCCGCAGGCTGGCATGCTGATCAGCGCCTACGCCATCGGTGTGGTGGTGGGCGCGCCGATCCTCTCCATCCTGGGCGCCAAGCGGGAGCGGAAGTCCTATGCTCTGCTGCTGCTGGGCGTCTTCGTCTTTGGGCACGTGCTGAGCTTCTTCGCGCCGAACTACGAGACCATGCTGCTGGCTCGGTTCCTCTCCGGACTCCCCCACGGCGCGTATTTCGCCGTGGCGGCGTTGATGGCGGCGGAGATGGCGGGCCCCGCCAAGCGCAGCCGGGCGATCGCCGTCGTCTTGGGTGGTCTGGCGATCTCCAACGTGCTCGGTGTGCCGCTGGTGACCGCGCTGGGTCAGGCGTTCGGGTGGCGCTGGATGTTCATCTCGGTGATCGTGCTGGCGCTGATCACGATGGTCGCGGTGGCCCGCTACGCCCCGCGGCAGATGCCCCCGGCCAAAGCCACGATGCGGTCGGAGATCAAGGGCCTGAAGAACAAGCGGCTCTGGGTGGGCATCATGCTCGCCGTGGTCGGCTTCTCCGGCATGTTCGCGCTGTACTCCTATATCGCCCCGGTCAGCACCGAGATCACCGGGTTCAGCGAGAGCTCGCTGCCCTGGGTGGTCGGGCTCTTCGGCGCCGGCATGGTGGTCGGCAACTTCGTCGGCGGCTGGGCGGCGGATAAGTCCGTGCTGGGCACCGTGGTGATCGCCATGACACTGGTGGCGGTGTTCATGGTGCTTTTCGCCTCCACGGCACACATCCCGGCGCTGATGCTGATCTTCCTCTTCCTGGTCGGGGTCTCGGCCAGCGCGTTGGGCCCGTCGATGCAGACCCACCTGATCGACACCGCACCGGATGCACCCCAGCTGGCAGCCTCCCTGCACCATTCCGCGTTCAACGCCGCCAACGCTCTGGGAGCCCTGGTGGGCGGCCAGGTGATCGCCGCAGAGATGGGTCTGCGCGCCCCGAGCTATGTCGGGGCCGGCGCCGCCGTGCTGGGCGTGATGGTCGCGCTCTACGCGATCCACCTGACCCGGAAGATGAAGACTCCGCGGACTGCGATCTAGTCGCTTCACGCTGCTGAGGTGCGCTGAGCCAGGTGAGTAGGCTGAGTCCATGAGTTCCCCCACCACCTTCTCCACCACCACCGCCGACGTCGCCGCGGACAGTTTCGCCGGAGCGCTGCGGCTGGCCACGGCCGAAGACTGGGACGCCTCGGTGAACCATCGGTTCGTTGACGAGCTGTTTGACGGGACGCTCAGCGATGAGGTGCTGGCTCGCTATCTGGTGCAGGACTACCAGTTTTTCGACGCCTTCATCGCGATGCTGGGCGCCTGCGTGGCCACCACCGATTCCAAGCCGGCGCGGCTGCGCTTCGCTGCTCAGCTCGGGATGCTCGCCGCTGATGAGGATGGATACTTCCAGCAGAGCTTCGCCGAGCTGGGCGTGCCCGATTCGGATGTCGTCAGTCCGGATCTTGCCGCGCCCACGGAGGAGTTCATCGCCCAGATGTGGGAGGTGGCTCGGTCCAGAGACTACGCAGACCTTCTGGTGGTGCTGGTGATCGCGGAGTGGCTGTACCTGGACTGGGGCCAGCGCGATCTGCCCCTGCCCGAGGCGTCGAAGCACCGGGGCTGGATAGACCTGCACCGCGGGGAGGACTTCCGGGCGTGGACCCAGTTCCTGATCGATGAGCTGAACCGAGTGGCCCCGCCGCTGGCGTCTGACGACGGTGCACGATTGTCCGCACGGTGGAAGCGGATCGTGGCGATCGAGCGGGCGTTCTTTGATGCGGCGTACGCGTCGTCATACTTTGACTGAGACCGCCGGGCCCGCTCTGCCCACGACCAGCCACTCTTGGTCAGGCCCGGAAGCCCTCTTTCTCGGCCTTCTTCAGGAGTGATGACAGGACTTTACCCTGGGATTCCGTCACATAGTTCTTGGTGACCATGGCACGCAGTACGCCGGTTTCTTTCTCGGACAGCGCGAAGTTCTGCCCGGTGAACTCTTTGAGTGCAGGCCAAGTCTTTGGATCAACCTTGAAAAGATCGAAGTAGCCCAGCAACTTCGACTCTTCGACCCGCTCCTCCTTGGCCGCCGCAATCTCTACCGCGCGTTCCGCCTCTGAGACGACTACATCCTCTGCGGTTTCAAAATACTCAAGGGGAGTATCGCGGAAGGTCGTCCAGCAGAGGTCCTGCTTGGCCCACTGCGTGACGTTTTCCTGAGGCCTGTCGGCGCGCGTGAGATGCTCGCGAGCAGCCTCACATGCGACGTCAATATTCTCCATGACGCGCGCGTCGCAGGATTGCTCTCGCCAGATAGCTCCCAGATCGATCAGGTGCTCGTCGAACATGTCCTGGAGATCGTAGAAGAACTTGCTCATTCCATAAGCGACGATGTTGGCCAGGTAGCCAGTCGTGTACCACGCGGCCTCCTGTACGTGGCTCCGCGTGCTGCGGAACAAGATCAAGCGGGCGATCAGATCACGGTAGTAGGCGTCGTTGAACTGGGACTCGTCACGATTCCATTCTTTGGCGATCAACTCTGAGAAATACAAGAAGCTGGACTGGGCTCCCTTACTCACCACCTGAGGCGCGAATCGCCAGATGTTCTCGACCTTGGCGACCTCAAGCTTGTCGAACTTCTGGCTCTTAGGATTATGAGCGTCGAACTCGCGGACGCGTGCACCGAATGTTCGAGCCCGCGCATTCTCGTATGCTCCTCTGGTTCTTTCGTAGAACCACCGGGTGTCGTACTGAACCTCTTGGGAGGGTGCGAGGACGTGTCGGCTTTGGCGGTCCAGCAACTTCTGGAAGGGTGAATTAGATGAGAAGTCTGACAGATTGACCTTGTTCTGACTGTTGGCGTAGCGAGCGATATCGGGAACGATCTCAGATGCACGCTCGTCATCGACCACTACAAGCTTCACCTGAACTGAGGCTCCATCGAGATTTGCGAGTTTTTCAGGATTTCGCTTCTTGTTCTGGTTGGCGAAGTACCACATAGAGGCCGTCGTCTGGCCCCCATTCACGATCTGCCAATCTTTCAAAGACTTGATTCGGAGCGCGCCAGCATGTTGCTCGAGCGTGACATCTGTGGCCGTGGTTGTCAGACCGTTGTTGAAGGCGAGGAACATGCCCGGGTCGTTGTTGAGCGTCCATTGGATACCCTTGTTCACATTTCCTCGGGCGCTCAGGAAGCCGCGCACATTGGACTCGAGAACCCGTGATCCGAAATCGTCATAGATGGAAGCCAGATGACGCCCCGAGATCGTGAAGAGGTAAGTTTTGATGCCCTCCTCCGTGGTCCCGCCGTGCACACACGGCACGCCCTCGCCTTCCTCCCCCAGGACGATTTCGATCGGCTCCCGCTGCGAGCTGGAACTAACCGTGTTGTGCAGGCGTGCCGCGTCCCAGACCCGGAAAGTCATCGTTGCGCCGCCGATGGTCGCAGGCTCAAAGGACAGCTGTTTCACACCCTGTGTGGCGCTCGCATTGCTGACCACCTCAACGCGGTAGCGATCCGTGTCCGAGGATCTATCTCTGAAGTACTCTGCCAACTCGTAGGCGGGGGCGCTTTCCTCCAAGTGTGGCTGCAGGTCCCCTGCTGTAGCAAGCCTCACGAACTGCTCAGCACCAGCAACTGCGCGGTCAATGTCGGTCTTCTTGAGCGAAGAATCGACGTCTGGCGTATTCAGGACCACAACGATAGAGGTAGTTCCGTCAACGGGATCCTCACCGACCGCCTCGATTGCCAGCTGGCGATTCCTCACACCCCTGGTGCGGGCGTGGAACACCTGGAGGTCCTGGACTATCTCAAGTTCCTCAAGAAGATCACACAGCACGAGACCTATGGCCTCTTCGAAGGTGGTCAGGTCCGTCTCGGCTCGGGTCCGTCCATCGTTCACCAGACCTGCCTGAAACTGGGAGAAATCCATATTCACATCCTCTTCGAGATTGACGCGTGCGGCAGTTCAGGAACTTTGTATGGAGCCAGATCATTGGTGCGTATCTGGTACTTGACCCGAGAGACCCCGGCGTGGAGGTCTCCCGGCACTATGCGCGGCGCTCCGTCTCGCACCTCGTAGTAGTCGATAGAGGTCAATTCGATCGCGACATCTTCGTACCTACGATCCAGGCGGTCGAAATGCACTGCATCCAGTTTTTGATGGAACAGCTGAACGGAGCCGTCGTCACGCAGTTTGGATTCAATCTGATGCACAACTTCAGGCAGCGTGGTCCCCGATCGAGCGTCCTGGACGATGGCGGCCCTGACACATGCCAGATAGAGCGACATATCCTTGGACTCGAGCTGATCCTCGTTGCTGATGTGGAGCTTCTCCGAGTGCGGCGCGGTGGCCTTGCATTCAATTTGATAGAGCCCGGGAAGTGTGAAGTCATGATCAGACCCTCCGGGCCCTGTCCAGGAAGGGATTGGCTCGGAGCCCGCCAGACCACGATCCAGAATGACACCGAGCACCTCGAGTTCGCCGAAGAGACCGATCATTTCCTCGTCGGACAATAGGTCACGACGCGCGGCAAACGCGGTGCGCCAGGCTCCCAGCGTGGATTCGACATGCACGAGTGCTGTTTCCTGATTGGCTTGCCCAAGTCTTCGGGCAAGATCACGAAAAAAGGGGGCAGCCTGCTCTGATGCCCCCTGTTCACGCTCGACCACGTCCAGAACCCAACCGTCGCTCACTCTTCGCACATCGCAGCGGACTAGCTGCAGTGTCGTGGCGATCCTTGGACGAGTGTCGAGCGCTATACGGAGACCCACTCGGTTGCTTCCAAAGTTCTGGAACCGCAAGTCAAGAAACTCCGCATGTACGCGTTTGCCAACCCCCGCGCTTTTGCTTCGCAGTTCCTCTGCCTGAACAACGAACCAATCCAGCGGGGGAGTCTCGAAGTCATTCATCTCGTTCCTCATCTCCCATTACGCGATCCTCTGAATCAAGTCCCGCCTCTCGCAGCCAAATCTGATTTACGACATATCTCACGTTCGGGACACCCTCCACGATCGCACCGAGTTCGTCCCGAAGGGCCGGGAAGGCCAGCTTGAGACCCAGTACCCCGTCTTCGGGCCCAATCGAGAGATCGGAGTTCGGCCGGCGTGCCTGAATCGGGTAAACGAGGAGAATCGGCCTATCGATCGTCTGCAAGACCTCCGATTCGGAGAGCTTGCGCTTCTTTGTTGTGTCCACTGCCTCCTCGAGCAACTCCTCCTGCCTCCTAAGGAGGACATCAGCCCATCTAGAATCTGGGCCGTTACGAAGACTCCGGGCTGCTGTAACGAGATTCTCCCCTGAAGCAACACGACTATTGGCAAATTTGATATGCGGCCGAGGACTATCACTTATGAGATTCGCTTGATTGCGCTGGTTGGCAAAGACCTTGCCATATGGACTTAGCTCATCAACCGGACTTCCTTCTCCAGATATGACCACGACGTCCCATATTTCTCCCTCTTCATGATTCATAGACCGCACGTAGTCGGAGACAAACGAACCAGTGAGCGAGTTGCGAGCAAAGTTTGTGTCGACTGGTCCCGGAACGAAACTCGAGAAAAAGTCTTCTACGACCAGGCGCCCGACACGCGAATAGGCGAGAGCTGAGGTCGCACCTACCTGCGACTTTTCCGCAGGCAGTCCAGGATCAGACATTTCATTTTCACAAGCAACGACGAGATCGAGTAATGCTCGCCGATTGGCCGCGCCGGCTTCTTCGTGGATCGCAGCCGTCTTCGTTTCTACAGACAACTTATCGAAGGCCAGGTTCACTTCCGCACTATCGGCGTGGCGCATCTTGTTCGCTGCTGTGACCTTAAGTGCCTCAGGGTGCTTCTGGATCTTGAGACCAAAATCCTCGGGCGTCATTTCAAGCCTTCTCATGCGACTCACATCTTTTCTGATGTCCTCCAACGCTTCAGCGGTGAAGAGGAACCACTCCATCACCTCGAGTGGAAGCCAGATTCGAACAAGATCCTTGTATGAGTCTCTATAACCGAACCAACGACCCATCTGCAGAAGCGTGTCAGACAACTGGGTACGCTGGTAGAAGTAGCTGACCACGAGGCCTTCAAGCGTAAGACCGCGAGACAAGATGGCACCGCCAACGGCTATGTATCGGCGTCCTCGGTCACTGTGACTTCGCGCCCTGGCGTCTGCCCCTTCGGCTCGCTGCTTCGCGGTATCGCCGTTTACGAGCTCCGCTTCTATGACTTCAGCCGCATCGGGGAGGGCTGCGAAGACCTCCTCCCACGAATAGTCTAGATCGGCATACTCCCTCGCCCAGGCATCTCTGAGCCGGAGGACCGCTTCCGGTGCTTGATCATCGCGAGCGGGCGCTGCTCCGACGTTGCGCACCACGCTGGCGATACTCTCGACGTGCTCCTCCACCAGGTCGTGCACCTGCCTCTGAACACCCTTGAAGCGACTCACGTTGACCAGCATGGAACGAGTGGACTTGATTCCACCCCGCAAGTTCGTCACAGCGCAAGACACGATAAAGGCATCGATTGCCTCTAATAGACTGTCTGGAAGCTGGGGCACCTTGTGGGTCGACTTATGTTTGAACGGAAAGCTTCCCTCAGCATCTTCGACTTGGTTTCTGGCGTGCAACGACTTATTATTCTCGAAATACTCTTTTGCTCCGCTGTAATTATTTGGAGCGTAGAGCGAATACACAAAATGCCGTGGAAAAAGATCACCATTGGAAGACGGGTCCGTGAGAACATTGGCAAACGGGGTCGCAGTGAAACCAATGTAAGTAGAGCGTTGCGAAGTCTCCAGGATCGAGCGAATCGCCCTATTGACAGCCGTAGCCTCCTCCTGGTCTTTTTTATTCGTATTGACCGACGCATAGTCAGACTCGTCGTCTATGAACATCGTAGGAAGTTCCAAGACTCCATTATTGGAGGCCTTTTTTAACCACGCTGCAAGGTTTTTGAGGATGCTCGAGTTCTTTTTAACAACTAGTACCACTGGAGCGGAAACACTGTTATCTAGGTCTCCAAGCTGCAGAGCACGGCGTGAACTCGCAACGAAGTCGGTCTCAGTCGTCGTCACAGAGATTATGGAGTTGCGGTCCCGCAATGGACCTACGCCGACAAGCCGGTCCCCCTTTAGATTTCGACCATCGAGATCAATTGACCTGCGCCCAATAAATCCCTCGTCCACACGGTCCTGAGTCTGCGAACGCAGGTCCTCGGTGTGACCACCCACGACAACAAATAGGCGATATCCCGCGTCAGCAGCCATATTCATCAAACCGACGAAATTCGAGGTTTTTCCCGACTGGACATCACCCATGACCAGACCCCTGCGCTGCCAGTGCCCCTCCTCCCGAGGATCCCCAACAAGCTCGAGAATGTTCTTGACGTCTTCCTCGAGTGTTGTGAGCATTTTCGGTGGGCGACCCTGCTTCTGCAACAGTCGCTTGTAGGTGTTCCAGTATTCCCAGTCGCGACCAGCATCCGCCCAGGCATCGCCAATCCAGGGTCGATAGTACGACGCGACTGCTTCTCCGATGGTCTGCGTCGTATTCACCCGTGTCAGCAGTTCCCTGGTGACTGAGTCCAGAACGCCATCACGGTCGCCATGACCTAGGTCTCCTGCAAAATCGAGCATATTCGCGACGTTTTGCACCATTCCGCGCAGTTCAAGCTCCGTAGGGATAGCTCCGGCTTTGAGGCCATCCGCCCAGCCGATCACCATGGACGTCAATTGGTTGTACGCGGGCATGTCTTCGAAGCTGCGTGAGAGTCTCGCTCTAACTGTAGAGTCGCTCATGGTTCTTCTACCTCTTTCGTGGCGCTATCGATGGGCTTGTGCCGCACGGGCGATGATCTGCTCTAAATCTCGTCGGCCCGCGAAAGGCTCAATGTGCTGCAGGACCGCCCCGACCGTTTCTGGACTCAGCAAATCGAGCTCAAGGGTTGCAACCACGTCAAGCACGTGTTGGACAAGGGCATCCTGGTGCTCCCGTGCCGGCACCTCGTCATCTATCGACATCCGACGTCTAATATCGCCGTATGGGATCAGTAGTCCGAGATGGCGCAAAGCGCGGACCATCTTGTCCCGCTGAGTCTGCGAGAGATCAGTCAAGGCGTCATCTAGCACTGGATGTTCAATGTTGGGCTCATATCGAAATCCTCCCCGCTCGGTCACCGGGATCCACGCATACTCAACATCTGGGCTAGAAACTCGCCGGCCGCGATAGGAAATTATTCTGCCACTTTTCCTGCTTCCCACTTCGTAGAATCTCGCCAACTGGCGTCGCACTGACGCGGGAGGAACGACTTTGTTCTTCATTACGTCGAGCTGCCACTGGTCGTCTGTGGAGTTGGGCAGGTCCACAAGTATCCTGCTGTGCTTGGTGGAGTCTCGCCGCCCACCAAGGTTGGCCCACCCACCGTGACTGATCAGTCGCCTGTTGCGGTAGAAATAGAATCCTTGAGCTGCGTACATGCCATCCCGGAGGTCCTTACGCTCGGCGTCCGGGCCTGTGATCAAAGATGAGTCGGGCAATGTGAACGCCTGGACCTTGATCGTGTCATTTCCGATCTTTATAGCTTCCGGCGATGTCATCTCCACCGCGCGGTTCTGGCGCAGGAAGGGGTCGATCGGCTGAACGGCGCGACCGTTCAAGACCATGGACAGCCGACCTCGAATATGGTCCTCTGGCGCCAGCAACCGATGAAATGTCAATCCGAGGTGTGCTCTCAATTCAGCAATCACCTCGCCCATTCCTGCAGCGCCGCTCGAGCGGCTCTCCATCAGTCGATCAAGCTTCTGCCAGCAGACCAAGGTTCCGAACTCCTGCTTCGAGAAGTCCTGGAACCCCGGGACTTCACCCAAGTCCGATTCCTCGAGCCGTCTCACAGACCAGTCATCGGACTCCCTTAACTCGTCGAGATCGAATCGAATTCCGTGCGTGACACCATCCCGCCGCGAAATAACTGTCAGACGTCGACACTGTGAAAAGCTGGCGGTCTTCAGGCCGAGACCGAATCGGCCGAGGTCATTCTCACCCCGTGCGTCCACGCTTGATACGGCTGCGAGCTTCAGAGCCTCCACCATCTGGGTGAGTGTCATGCCTTGACCGTTGTCGGATACCCAAAGCCAGGCAGGTTCGTCGCTGACATCACCTCGGATCTCAATCGAGCTTGCGCCTGCATCCAAGCTGTTGTCGACGATGTCTGCGACCGCTACGTCTGAGGTGTAACCCAGTGCCCGCATGCTCTCCATGAGCTTGGGGCTTGGGCGAATCTGAAGATGATTCTCGAACATCAGGCTCCACTTTGGTTATCGGTTCGATCAGTAAGCTAAATCGAATCATACGCATATGACATGTCCCACAGCGGGACCCCTTCTTGGAGTCCATTTTTGCCAAGCACGGCGAGGTGATCACTGACTCGACTGCCTCGGTGGAACCGTTCCGCCCACGTCACGACCTCGGGGCAGTGCTCGAAGGTCGTTGAAGATGTCAGGAACGTAGGGGGCAAACAAGGACAGCGACTCGTGTCCTAGGTCGAAGGTACATTCGAATGAACCCGCATGTTCTGTCGATCCAAGTGTCAACGACAGGGCGCCCATAGAGCTGCTAGATTTGGATGAGCTGAACTGTCCGCAAGGGACAGGTAACCGGAGGAGTCGGAATGAGCGCACGATTCAGAATGGGGGAGTTTTTTTCAGGCCCCGGCGGCATGGCTCTGGGCGCCAGTCAGGCCGCCACAGACGTGGGTGTGAAACTCGTGCACGCGTGGGCGAACGACATTGATGCAGACACGTGCGCCACCTACCGGCGCAATGTCGATGTCGCGCCAGAGAACGTCCACTGCTCCGACGTCAGGACCCTCGACATAGGTGCACTCGGAGAGATCGACGGCTTTGCTTTCGGCTTCCCCTGCAACGACTTCAGCACAGTCGGCGAGAACCTTGGACTCAACGGAAGGTTCGGGCCGCTCTATCAGAATGGCGTAGAGGTCTTGAAGAAGAAGCAACCGCGCTGGTTCGTTGCAGAGAACGTCTCAGGTCTACGCAGTTCGAATTCCGGACAGGCCCTCCCCCAGATCCTCAACGCTCTGGCCGAGACCGGATACCGCCTGACTCCCCATCTCTATCGGTTCGAGGATTACGGGGTCCCGCAGAAGCGCCACCGCGTCATAATCGTCGGTATACGCGAGGATGAAGTGGAGCGAGGAGTGAGGTTCGCTATCCCCGCACCGAATACGGTGAACAACCACGTCACTGTTCAAGAGGCTCTGGCGGGAATTGCGCCTAACGTCAGCCACCAAGAACTCACGAGGCACAGCCTCAACGTGATCAAGCGACTGCGGGCGATTCCCGAGGGTAAGAACGCGTTCAACGCGGGCCTCGAAGGAGAACTGGCACTGAACGTCAAGGGCGTCACTCTCAGCAACATCTACCGCCGACTCGAACGAAACAAGCCCAGCTACACCGTGACAGGTTCCGGTGGCGGAGGCACGCACATCTACCACTGGTCCGAGGACCGAGCACTGACCAACCGTGAGCGCGCTCGGCTCCAGACCTTCCCCGACAATTTCCGGTTCCACGGTGGTGTCAGCAGCGTTCGCAAGCAGATCGGCATGGCGGTGCCAGTCGAAGGCGCAAGAGTCATCTTCGAAGCGCTCTTCAAATCGTTCCGCTCGGAGCCGTACCCCAGCGTCCCCGCCAACATTAAGTGGACAGCCACCAAGCTGATGGCACCGGAGCCAGTCTGACGTCAGAGTCCTGGGCTTCCTCCGAGAATGCGCGCCTGACCATGCGCGCGAACAGGGGTCGGGATACGAAGCCTGAACTCCTAATCAGGCGCGCGCTTCATGCTCGGGGATGGCGATTCCGCGTCAACTACCGACCGCTCGCTTCGGACCGCCGTCGCAGTGTCGACATCGCGTTCACCCGTCGCAAGGTAGTGGTCCTGATCGACGGCTGTTATTGGCATGGTTGCCCTAGGCACTTCATCATGCCCAAGACGAACCAGGACTACTGGTCCAAGAAGATTTCGGGCAACCGAGCGCGCGACGTGGAGACCTCGCGCCTTCTGGGTGACGAAGGCTGGACCGTACTCCGTTACTGGGAGCACGAATCGGTCGAGGATGTCTTGCTGGACATCGAGTTAACCCTCCGCACGACTCCGACCAAGAATCATCCGCCGAAGTAGCTGCGCGCATCGCGGAGGTACTGCCTCAGCGCATCCTCTTCCGGAAGATCCGTCCCCGGCACAGTCACCCCATGCTCCACGTAGAAGAAGGACGCTCCGATCTGTTCCAGCGGCACCCCGTAGAGCCGATGGAAGGCCAGCCGGTAGACCGCGAGCTGTATCTGCTTCTCACGCAGGTCTTTGCCTGTGGGGACCATGCCGGTCTTCCAGTCGACCAGGTCCCAGGTGCACTGCTGCATCTGAGCATTTCGGTCGTGCGCTGACTTCAGCTCCCAGCGCTCGAAGTCTTCAGCGGTGAGGTCCTGGCCGGCCTCGTCCTTGCCGAAGATGGCGTCGATCCGGCCACGGATCACGACCCCGTCCAGGGTGGTCTCCACCGGGATCTCGGCGGCGTACAGGCGGCGCTGCGCCCACTCCGTCTGAATGAAGCGTTCCTTGACCGTGGAGAGGTCAAAGGCGTCGTCCAGATCCTCATCACCGCGGTAAGGCTCTTCGATTCCGGGCAACCTGCTGCGGGTCTCGTAGAACTCCTCGATCCATTCGTGCATGACGGTGCCGCGGCGCGCCGCCTGGGAAGGCTTCACCGGCACGGGACGCCGGGCGAACTCCGCCATGGACTCGGCGTCACGCGCCATGCCCACCACACTGGAGACACTGATATGCGCCGGGAAATGCGGCTCCCCGGTCCCGCGCTGCTGCTCCCTCGCCCGATCCACCACCCATTCGGCCTCCTGCTCCCAGGGAGTCAGCGGTGAAGCCTCCGAGCCGGCCTCGGCGGATGTCGCGGCAGACTGCGCACGGTCGGTGATGGCATGCTCCACCAGAGCGGCGGCCCGGGTCAGCGCAGCCCGGCGACCGGGCTGGACCTTTGGAGCCTCCACGGTGTTGATCTGCGGCAACGCGGTCTGCTCGCCCTCATGGACCTGCCGGCGATAGCGGCCGATCGACAGCGGAGCCAGCGGGTCATAGGGCCACTGGGCGCCGAAGAGATCGTTGCCCACCGGGTTGGCCTTCATATCGGGGACCTCTGCCCACTCCAATGCCGCCGCCGCGTCGCCAAGACCATCGGCCACCGCGCGGATCTCCTCGAGGAACTCCGAGGGATCCTTGCCGGCGGAAGTGCCGTAGAAGCAGGCACCGGTGCACAGCAGCAACTTCTTGGCTCGCGTCACCGCGACGTAGGCCAGGCGTCGTTCCTCCTCCCGGCTGAAGTCCTTCACGTCTTGGGTGAAGACCCGGTTGTCCTCGGTGAACTGCTTCCAGCTGCCTATCCCTGCCGAGACAGCCCAGGAGCGCAGATCGGGCTGCTCGGACTCCCACTGCGGGATGCTGCGGCGATCTCCGCGCAGCCGGGCCGGCAGCATCCCGTTGCTGCCGGTCCACCGGTCAGCCTTTGCGCTGGGGAACTTGTCCTCGCGCAGCCCCGCCACAGCGACCACGTCCCATTCCAGTCCCTTGGAGGCATGGATGGTCATCAGTTGGATCGCCCCGGGGGTCGGTTCCACATCGGCTTGTTCCAGGCCGCGTTCCTTCTCCTCCGCCGCATCCAGCCAGTCCAGGAAGCTGCGCAGGTCCGGGGTGGTCTCGGTGGCCGCGTAGCTCTCGGCCTGATCGATCAACGCGTCCAACTGCCGAGCGGCATGGTGCTGTTCCTCCCAGGGCCGTGCGGCGACCTCAATGTCGAGCCCGGTGTCACTGACGATGCGCTGGATCAACACGCCCAGGTCCAGGGTGGCCCACTGCCGCAGCCGGCGGATCTGCTCCTTGGCCAGGACCAGCCGGCGGTGCCCCTCTGCAGAGAGCCCCAGCTGCTCGGCGTGGTCTGGCGAGTCTTTGAGCCGTTCCAGCGCCTCGACCAAAGAGGCACGTTCGTCCATCTCCAGTTCGGTGGACTCATACCGGTCCTCGGCGTCCGCAGGCCCACCCGCGCCGGCCGACGTCGCGTCCTCTCCGGACTGCGCGCTGCCCTCGTGCGGCTCGGTGATAGGTGCGCGAAGCCGCAGGCCCTCGAGGTCGCGCGCGGAGCGCTGCAGCTGCAGCAGGTCACGCGGGCCGATCCGATACCGGGCCCCGGCGAGAATCCGGATCAGCGCGTCGGAACGGCCGGGGTCGGCGATGACGCGCAGGTAGGCGAGCACCTCGGCGACCTCGGGGGTGCTCAGCAACCCGGAGAGCCCGACCAGCTCATAGTCCAGCCCGGCCAGGCGCAGCTGCTCGGCGATGGTCTCCAGTTGGGCGCGGGTCCTGGCGAGCACCGCGCAGCTCGGGGCCTCAGATTCTGGGGCGCGCTGCGCATCGGGGCGCAGCGCCGCACTGAGTTGTTCGGTGATTGCCTGGGATTCCTCGATATCCGAGGTGTACCAGCCATAGCGCACCCTGCCGGTGTGGGCGCCGTCGGGTGGGCTCAGCGGCTTCAGCTGTCCTCGTAGGTGCGCGTTATGCGCCCGCCACGGCTTGTCCAGTGAGTCTGCGGCGTCCGGCGCGAAGGGCGCGACCAGCCGGTTCGCGACGTCGAGGATCCGTTCCCCGTTGCGCCAGGCCTTGGTGAGCTGGAGCAGCGCGGCGGGTCGGCGCTGGTCGGTGTCGGGGTCCACCGCGGGGAAGGACTGCGGGAAGTCGAAGAGCTGCCCGGCGGAGGCGCCGCGGAACCCGTAGATCGACTGGTTGGGGTCCCCGACCGCGGTGACCGCGTGGCCCATCCCGCCGCCGGAGCCTCCGGCGCCGTAGAGGCTGCTGAAGAGCGCAAGCTGGGCGTAGGAGGTGTCCTGGAACTCGTCGAGCAGCACCACCTTGTACTTCTCCCGCTCGGCCTCCCCCGCGCTGGGCACGTCCTGCGCGATCTGCGCGGCGAAGCGCAGCAGGTCCCCGTAGTCCATCAGCCCGTCGGTGAGCTTCTTCTCCTGATAGCGGCGGACCAGTTCGGCCATCTCCCGGCGCACCCGCAGCGCCCGAACCAGATCGATCTGCTTGCCCTTGAGCTCAGCACCTGCCTGTTCCCAGGCATCCACCCGGGCCAGCTCGACGTCGAGGTGGGCCTCTACCGCCTCTGGGGACTGCAGGTGCTCGGCGCAGTCCCCCGCCAGGCGCATCACATACCCGGCCAGGTTCCCTGCCGACTGCTCGGCCTCCACCCACACCTCGGCCCGGTCATAGGCGCTGACCAGGCGATGAACCAGCTGCCAGGCCTTGGCCTCGCCGATGAGCTGAGTCTCGGGCTCCAAGCCGATCTGCAGGCCGTACTCGGTCACCAGGGTGTTCGCATAGGAGTGATAGGTGGAGACCGCGGGGGCGAGCAGCTCGGAGATGTCGGCGTGCTCTACGGTGTCGGAGACCTCCACGGGCACCACATCGGCCGGGGAGATCAGCTCGGCCTCCAGCAGCTGCTCCAGCTTCCGGGTGATCCGCTCGCGCAGCTCACCGGCGGCCTTCTTGGTGAAGGTGACGCCAAGGATCTGATCTGGACGCACGATCCCGTTGGCCACCAGCCAGACCACCCGGTCGGCCATCGTGGCGGTCTTGCCCGACCCGGCGCCGGCGACGACGAGCATCGGGTCCAGCCCGGATTCGATGACGGCCTGCTGTTCGGCGGTGGGGTACTTCCGGTCCTCGGCGGGCGTGTCTCGCTGAAGCGCGTCGGCGATGTCTCGGGCGCTGTAGCGCATGGTCTGCAGGGCCGTCATGGCTGGGTCACCTGTTTCGTGTTCTCGCAGAGCGGGCAGAGCGAGCCGACCAGGCAACGCTGTTGATTGGGTGAGTGGTAGGCCGCAAAGACGCTGCCGCTCATCACCTGGGCGGCCTGGGTGAGCTGTTCCAGCGGCCAGGTGTCCTCCGCCGTGAGCGGCTCTTGTCTCTGCAGGTCGGTCTTGGCCACAGTGGTTCCGACGTGCAGCAGCGCAGCACCTGACCCCGGAGACGCCACGGGAACGTCCTGCCCGGGGGCTGCGCCGCCAACTGGCTGGGCATCCTCTGCCGCCGGTGCTGCGTTCTGGGCTTCGTGCAGGGCACGGTCCACCGCGCCGAGGGCGACCAGCAGCTGGTAGGAGCCCAGCTGCCCGTGAGTCGGGATCTCGATCTGGGCGGGTTTGTGGCGGCCGGTCTTCAGGTCGATGACGAAGAGCTCGCCGGCCTCGGTGCGTTCCACCCGGTCGATCACGCCGCGGATCTCCACGGACCGTGTCTGAGGTGCCCCACCTGGTTCGTCCGGCGGCAGCGGGACCTCCAGGCTGGCTTCGACCTGCAGCTCGCGGGCGATCACCGCACGGCCCTGGCCCTGGACGTGGCCGAAGTACCCGGCGAGCTTCTTGAGCATCACCCGGGCGCGGGAGCGGTCCTTCTCGGTCTCCCACCCGGCTTCACGTCCCAGGCTGTCCCAGCGTGCGTCGAGCTCCGCGGTGAGCACCTCGCGGTCGGTCTCCGCGGGATGGTGCTCAGCGATCTCATGGATCAGCGAGCCCAGCATCCGGCTGAAGTCGGTGGCCTCGACGCCTCCGGCCGCACCGGTGAACCACTGCAGGGGCGAGTCCACGGCGCTCTGCACCGAGGAGGGAGAGACCCGGACCGGCTCCTCGGGCTCCAGCAGCGGTGCCGAGGTGCTGAGTTCGGGCAGACCCCACCAGGTGCCGGGCTCGGCTCCGATGAGTCCACCCTCGGCGAGCACGGCCAGCGCGCGGGCTGCCGCCTGGCGCTGGGTCTCGGTCGCCTGATCGCTGGAGGACTCCGCCCCGCTGGACGCCGGGGCGCTCAACGCGGCGGCGCCGGATTCGGGGAGGCGGGATCCGGCGTCGTCGTCGAGCTGGGACTGGATGCTGATCTCCAGGTGACGGCGCAGCTCGGCGATCAGCCGGTGGGCGGTGATCGGACGTGGAATGGCGCCGCTGCGGGCCTCGCGCTCCCCGGGAGGCACCACCAGGTCCAGGAGCATCGAAGGGCTCTCCTCCTGGGCGTGCACGGCCACCGCGTAGAGCCGGTTCTTGGCGCGGGAGACCGCAGAGGCGAAGAGCCGGTACTCGTCCTGGAGCACGTTCATACGTTTCACCAGCAAGGACTGCGCCGCAGCCTCGGCGCGACCCTCCACGACGTCGACCAGGTGTCCGCTGCCCAGCAGCTGCCCGCGCGGATTCAGGTTCGGCCACGCGCCTTCCTGGAGTCCGGTGAGGATCACGGTGTCGAATTCACGCCCCGCCGCGCTGGCGGGGGTGAGGACCTCGATGGCGACGTCGGCCGAAGACGTCTTCGCCAGGGTGTCCATCGGCAGTTCCAGACGTTCGATGTGGTCCACGAACGCGATGGCCGAGGCTCCCGGGTTTTGGTCGGAGAAGCGTTCCGCGGCCTGGAAGAGTGCCATGACCGCATCGAGGTCGTGGTCGGCGCGGCGTCCTTCGGCGCTGGCCCAGCGGGTCAGCCCGGCCCAGTGGCGGCTGACCCCGGCGGCGTTCCAGATCTCCCAGAGCAGCTCCTCGGGTCCGCTGGAGGGGCCCGCGGCGGCGTGTCCGGCGGCGAGCATCGCGGCGACCCGCTCCAGCCCGCGGGTCAGGTGCTGGAAGCGGGCCTGGGCGCGGACTTCTTCGAACACCGGGTCCGCCGCGTTGTTCGCCGCGGCGACCAACAGCTCATCGGAGCTTCGCGGCTCAGCAGGGTCTGCCAATGCGCGCAGCCGGCGGCGTTCCTGGCTGCGCAGCACCTGGCGCAGGCTGCGCAGGGTCATCGAGTCGGTCTCCCCGTACCGGCTGGTCAGCAGCGCGAGCACCTCTGGCAGCGGCACGGGATGCTCGGTGTCAGGTTCCGGTGGGGCGGTCACCAGGTGCAGCGCCCGCAGCAGCGGCGCCACCGCAGGCTCCTGGTTGAGGATCACATCGCTCATGGATTGGCGCACCGGGACACCCTGGGTCTGGAACATCCGCACCAGGCGTTTGAGCAGTGCACCGTTGCGGGCGATGACCGCGATCTGATCGAAGGGCACCCCGTGCCGGTGGTGCCGGTCCAAGACCTCCTGCAGGACGAACTGTTCGGCGAGGTAGTCTCCCGGCACGATCTCCACCGCGCAGGATCCGTTGTCTTCTGTCGCGGGGTCCTGAGGTGCGGCGGGGTCCTGGGGTTCGGCGGGGTCCTGGGGTTCGGCGGGGTCCTGGGGTTCGGCAGCGGAGGCGGGGGGCCCGGACGCGGGATCCTGGGGTGCGGCAGCGGAGGCTGGGGAGTCCGCTGCCGGCTGCTGGGGTTCCGGGGCGGGCTGCGCGCTCAGCAGCTGCAGCCAGCGCTGCCTGGGCTGCTGAGGTCCCACCGGGGCGATCCGGCGCAGGGCCCGGGCGTAGGCCCGGCCCACGGTGGGACTGATCCGGTGATTGCCCTCCAACACCCTCACGCTGGGCTCGGCCCCGGGCAGCCCGCCGTGGGGATCCGGGGTCATGGCCCCGGAGATGCTGCGCCGGACGATGCCCGCGATCTCGGCGTCGGTCTCGGGGTTCAGCCCGAGCACGGACTCGGCGGTGACCCGGCGGGGGGCCACGGTCCAGCTGCGCAGCTTGTCCGGGCGCGCGCCCCGGAAGCCCTGCACAGCGGTCTCCGGGCTGGCGAAGGCCAGCACGTCGGCGCCGGCTCCGATCAGGCGCAGCAGCCGGTAGACCGAGGGGGTGGCCTCCTGGAGGTCATCGACGATGATGCGGCGCAGCCGCTGGCGTTCGGTCTCCAGGAACTCGGGGTTCTCCTCGAGGAGATTACAGGCCTCGTTGATCAGTCCGGCCGGGTCGAAGGCATCGGCGTTGGCGCCGGCGTCGAGGTCCTCACGGTAGCGCTGGTAGAGCTCTGCTGCGGCCGCCCATTCCGGACGTCGGCACTGTTCGGCCAGGCCGCGCAGCTGCTCGGGTGAGACCCCGTATTCGGCCGCGCGGTCGAAGAGCTCGCGGATCTCCTTGCGGAACCCATCGGTGCCGGCGGCCTCCTGCAGCGAGGATGGCCAGTTCAGCGGCGGCAGCCCGCTGGCAGGATCGGTGGCGAGCAGCTCACGGATGATGCTGTCCTGCTCTGCTCCGGAGAGCAGCCGGGGACGGCGCGCGGTGAAGGAGAGGATCTCCCGGCGCCGGGCCTCCCCGAGCAGCCAGAAGGCATAGGAGGCGAAGGACCGGGAGGGCTGTTCCGAGAGCGAGCCGCCCCTTGAACTGGTGTCCCGCAGAGCCCAGCCCGCCTCGACCTGATCGCGCAGCACCGCCGAGGTGGCGCGGGTCGGTGAAAGCAGCAGCAACCGGGAGGAGTCCTGTCCGGACTCGAGATGACGCAGCGCAAGCTCGGCGGCCAGGCTCGACTTGCCGCTGCCGGGACCGCCGAAGCTCAGGATCGGCCCATGTCCGGGCCGCTGCGCGGCGGCGAGCAGCTGATGCTGGGACTGATCGAACTCCATGAGGATCATTCAATCAGAGCCCCCGGACATGACCTGGTGCAGCCGCGGGACACCGGCGCTCAGCGGCGCAGGGTGACGTCCACGGCCATGTCCCACCCGCGCGCTACCGTAGTGCCATGGCCGAGACCCCCACCCTCTTCGAGATCACCCCCAGCAGCGAGTCCTGGCATACCCGCCGCAGGGTCGGCTTCGACCTGGAGACCACCTCCCGGGACCCGCGGGTGGCGAGGATCGTCTCCGCGGCACTGGTGATCTTCGATGACACAGAGGTCGGCGTCGAGCCTGTGGCCGGGACCGGGGCCGGGACCGTGGCCGAACCCGGTGTGGCCGAGTCCGGTGCGGTCGCGTCGTCGGCTGCCGCCGGGAATCCCGTGCGGACCCGGGAATGGCTGGTAGATCCCGGGGTGGAGATCCCGGCCGAGACCACCGCGATCCACGGCATCTCCACCGAGTACGCCCAGGCCAACGGTCAGCCAGCTGCCGAAGCAGTCGCCCAGATCACCACCGCCCTCGCACAAGAGTTCGCCGCTGGCAGCGCAGTGGTCGTGATGAACGCCCCGTATGACTTCACCGTGCTGCAGCAGGAGGCGCTGCGCCACGGGGTGGAGTTCACCGAGCCGGTGGCGGTCATCGACCCGCTGGTGATCGATAAGCAGGTGGACAAGTACCGCCGCGGCAAGCGCACGCTGAGCCAGATGTGCCTGCACTATCAGGTCGAGCTCGACGCCGCGCACTCGGCGGCACCCGACGCCTGGGCGGCCGTGGAAGTGGCCTGCGCCCAGGCGGAACGATTCCCGCAGCTTCAGATCCCCGCTCCCGAGCTGCACCGGCTCCAGGCCGGCTGGAAGGTCGGGCAGGCCGCGGACCTGCAGGAGTACCTGCGGCGCACCCGCCCCGACGCTGTGGTCAGTCCGGCCTGGCCGGTGTGAACGCCAGCCGGAATCCAGTGTGACCCAGGGAGGTCTCCGCCGAGGCGCAGGTCCGAGCCGAGGTCCGGTAGCGCCGGCAGTACGAGCTGTGGCACATATAGGAGCCCCCGCGCAGCACCGGATCAGATCCCGAACGGGCAGCACCGGAGGCCCCCGGCGCTGCCGCATCACCGCCGGTGAACCCCGAGGCGGTCCACTCCCAGACATTGCCAGTGGTGTTGTAGAGCCCATACCCGTTGGGCTCGAAAGACTTCGCCGCACAGGTGCCCACCTCCCCGACCACGCCTTGCGGAAACTCGCCGGGGAAGATGTTCATCCGGCGCCGACCCTCCGGGTCACGCTCTGATCCCCAGGGATACGGCTGCTGATCCAGTCCGCCGCGGGCGGCATACTCCCACTCCGTCTCCGTGGGCAGCCGGGCGCCGACCCAGTCGGCATAGGCCTGGGCATCGCGCTGAGACACCTGAGTCACCGGGTGCTCCTCCCGTCCCACAGCGGTGGACCCGGGACCTTCCGGGGCGAACCACGCGGCGCCGCGGACCTGCCGCCACCAGGGGGTCAACGGCTCAGGCGCCGGCGCGGCCGCACGCTGCGCGGGGTCGAGCAGACCTTCGAACACCAGCGCATCGCCGTGCCGCTCCGCGTCGGTGAGGTGACCGGTGGCCTGGACGAACCTGGCGAACTCCGCCACGGTCACCGTGGTGGGACTGATCGCGAACGCCTCCACCCGGGCCGTCCGGACCGGGCCCTCGCCATCCTCTGAGTAGGCCTGCGGGTCCTCGCTGCCCATCCGGAACCGGTCCGCGGCGAACCCAATCAGTGAGAGCTGTGACCCGGCCGCGGCGGCCAGCCGGGACACCAGCGCGGCCCGCGCGGCCGGCTCGAGCGCGCCAGGCGGCGTCGTCGTCGGGGTGACTGTCGGGGTGATGGTCGGAGTGCTCTTCGGTGCGTCCTGCGGCGCTTCCGGGCGTCCTGGACTGCAGCAGGACGCTGATGCGGAATGGTGCTGCGCCTCGGTCATTGTGCTCCCCTGTCTGTCTCCTGATTCTCGCTTCAGGCGCGCTGATCCCCCGAAATCCGGCAGAGGGCGACCTGTACCCTGGCAGGGCGCGATGCCTGCACTCACGCGCGCAGCCTGCCCCTACAAGTGCTCATCTCGAAGGAGGGACACACTATGTCTGACCATCAGAACATCTCACACCGCGCCGGAACCGTGTCTCCCCCGGAGCACTCCCCCAGCGTCTCACCCCCGAACATCGTCGTCATCCAGGCTGATCAGATGGCCGCCCAGGCGCTCGGCGCCTACGGCGACACCGCCGCGAAGACCCCGCACATGGATGCCCTGGCCGAGGAGGGCGCCGTCTTCGACCGTGCCTACTGCAACTCCCCGCTGTGCGCACCCTCCCGCGCCTCCATGATGACCGGCGTGATGCCCTCTGAGCTGGGATGTTTCGACAACGGGGACGACTTCGCGTCCTCGGTGCCGACCTTCGCGCACCGGCTGCGGCTCGCCGGGTACCACACGGCTCTGGTGGGCCGGATGCACTTCATCGGCGCGGACCAGCACCATGGATTCGAAGAACGGCTCACCACCGACGTCTACCCAGCTGACCTGGACATGGTCCCGGACTGGACGCTGCCGCTGGAGCAGAAGCTGCAGTGGTATCACGACGCCGACCCGGTCTTCACCGCCGGCGTCTCCCAGGCCTCGGTCCAGCAGGACTTCGACGACGAGGTCGGCTTCCGCACCCTGCGTCACCTCAACGACCGGGTCCGGGCGAACCAGGCGGCCGCCGCAGCGGGCGAGGAGGCGCAGCCGTTCCTCATGGTGAGCAGCTTCATCCACCCGCACGACCCCTATGAGCCGCCGCAGGAGCACTGGGACCGGTTCGCCGATGTGGAGATACCCGACCCGGCGCACCCCGAGGTGCCCGATATCGCCGAGGACCCGCACAGCCACCGGCTGCGTGCGATGAGCGGCTTCGATGAGCGCTACCCGGACCTGGAGCAGGTCCGCAACGCCCGGCGCGCCTATTACGCGGCGGTCAGCTACATCGATGACCACGTGGGCCGGATCCGCGAGCGCCTGGACTCCCTGGGGCTCAGCGAGAACACCGTGATCCTGGTGACCGCGGACCACGGGGACATGCTCGGCGAGAAGGGCCTCTGGTACAAGATGTCCCCCTATGAGCGCTCCTCGCGGGTGCCGCTGATCGCCTACGGCCCAGAACACCTGGTGCCCCGAGGCCGGCATCAGACCCCGGTCTCGCTGCTGGACCTGATGCCGACCCTGGTGGACCTGGCCGGCGCCCCGTCGCCGAAGGCCGCCGGTGATTCCGTGCTGCGGATCGCCCGGGGTGAGCAAGCCGGCGAGATCGGACCCGAGGACCGCCCGGTGATCATCGAGTACCTCGCCGAGGGCACCTACCGGCCGCAGCTGAGCATCATCAGTGGACAGTACAAGTACGTGATCTGCCCGGGTGATCCCGATCAGCTCTTCGACCTCGCCACGGACCCGGATGAGCTGCACAACGCGGCGCGCAAGGAGAAGCATGCGGCCACCGTGGCGCGGCTGCGCGGCGAGCTGGACGCCCGCTATGACATGGCGGCGTTGGAGGCCGGGATCCTGGAGAGTCAGGATCGGCGCAGGCTCGTCGCCGAGGCGCTGAACATGGGACGCAAGCGGTCCTTCGATCACAACCCGGAGCCCGAGCAGCGCTACGTCCGTGGGGACTTCTGGGCTGCGCTGGACTACGGCACGATCCGCGACGGCGCCCGCTGAGCCCTGCCCCGGGTCACCCCGCTCAATCCCTGGGGCGATAACGGGTGGAATGGTCGCCGGAATCCGGATCATTCCACCCGTATGCGCCCCAGGGATGAGTGGGATCGCGGATGAGTGGGATCGCGGAGGAGTGCCGGCGCGGAAGAGTGGGCGCGCGGTCGCGGCGGCCGCCCCCGGGATGGGTAGAGTTCAGTCCCATGCGCGCACTGGTGATGGATGAGATCGCAGGTCCCGTAGACGTCCGAGAGGTCCCCGACCCCACCCCACCAGCAGGCGGGGTCATCGTGGAGGTCCACGCCACAGGGCTCTGCGGCAGCGACTGGCATGCCTGGGCCGGACATGAGGAGCTCACCCTGCCCCATGTGCCCGGGCATGAGCTTGCCGGGGTCATCTCCGCCGTGCACCCGGAGGTGCGGCACTGGAAGGTCGGTGACCGGGTGACGGTGCCCTTCGTGTGCGGCTGCGGCGCCTGCGACTGGTGCCGCAACGGCAACGCCCAGGTGTGCCCGAACCAGCAGCAGCCCGGATTCACCCATTGGGGTTCCTTCGCGGAGCACGTCGCGCTGCACGCCGCCGACACGAACCTGGTCGCCATCCCGGACGCGGTCTCCTTCGAGGCCGCCGCCGCGCTGGGCTGCCGCTTCGCCACCGCCTACCGGGCACTGACCGCGCGCGCCCGGCTGCGTGCCGGGGAATGGCTCACCGTGGTGGGCGCCGGCGGGGTGGGGCTGAGCGCGGTGATGATCGCCAAGGCGCTCGGCGCCCGGGTGATCGCGGTGGATCGCAGCCCCGAGGCGCTGCGGGCCGCGAAAGATCTCGGAGCCGATCAGGTGATCCTCGCCGACGGGCGCGACGTGCCCGCCGCCGTCGGTGAGATCACCGCAGAGGGCAGCGACGTCAGCGTGGACGCGGTGGGCAGCGAGGCGACCTGCGCCGCGGCGGTCCTGAGTCTGCGCCGTCAGGGTCGACACGTGCAGATCGGACTGCTGCCCACCGAGACCGGGCTCTCCCCGGTCCCGATGGCCCGCGCCATCGCCTGGGAGCTCGACCTGCTGGGCAGCCACGGCATGGCCGCCGCGGACTACCCCGGGATGCTCGCCCTGATCGCGGACGGCGTGCTGCGCCCCCAGGACCTGATCGAACGTGTGGTCGGACTCGCGGAGGCCGCCCGGCTGCTGCCGGCGATGCAGCGCTCCGCGACCCCGGGGATGACCATGATCAGCCCCAGGATCGCGTGATCAGACCTGAACCCTCAGACCCGAACCCCCAGACCCGAACCCCCAGGCCTGAGTCTTCAGCGCCTGAACCCTCAGGGCTGGGCCTGGGCAGCGGCCTTCGCGGCGCCCGGCAGAGCGTCCAGGATGCGGCCGATGGCGGCGTCGTCGTGCGCCGAGGAGAGGAACCACGCCTCGAAGACGCTCGGCGGCAGGTAGACCCCGGCGTCGAGCATGGCGTGGAAGAACGCTCCGTAGCGGAAGGTCTCCTGGGCCTGGGCGTGCGCGTAGTTGTGCACCCCGGTGGCCGAGGTGCCGAAGGCCACCGAGAACAGTGAGCCCACCTTCTGCAGCGTGTGGTCCACCCCGGCCTCACTCAGCGCGGCGGTGAGCGCGTCGGCCACGATCTGCGCCTTCTCATCCACATGCGTGTAGACCGCGGCGGTGGCGTGCTCCAGCGTCGCCACCCCGGCGGCCATCGCGACCGGGTTCCCGGAGAGCGTGCCGGCGTGATAGACCGGCCCGGTGGGGGCGAGGTGCTCCATGATCTCGCGCCGTCCGGCCAGCGCAGCGGCGGGCAGACCGCCGCCGATGACCTTCCCGAAGGTGAACAGGTCAGGCTCCCAGCCTTCCACCCGGCCAGAGGCACCCCAGTAGCCGGACTCGGTGATCCGGAACCCGGTCATCACCTCGTCGAAGATCATCAGCGCCCCGTGGCGCTGCGTGATCTCCCGGATGAAGCTGTTGAAGCCCGCTTCTGGGACCACCACGCCCATGTTCGCCGGGGTGGCCTCGGTGATCACCGCGGCGATCCGCTCGCCGTGCTCGGCGAAGACCGCTTCCAGGGCGGCGCGGTCGTTGTACTCCACCACGATGGTCTCCGAGGCCTGCGCCTCGGTCACCCCGGCGGATCCGGGCAGCCCGAGGGTGGCGACCCCGGAGCCGGCGGCGGCGAGCAGCCCGTCGGAGTGCCCGTGATAGCAGCCGGCGAACTTCACCACGATGTTGCGCCCGGTGAGCCCGCGGGCCAGCCGGACAGCGGTCATGGTCGCTTCGGTGCCGGTGGAGACCATCCGGATCATCTGCGCACCGGGGACCCGGCCCTGCACCAGCTCCGCCAGCCGCGCCTCCAACGGGTGGGAGGTGCCGAAGCCCAGTCCGGCGTCCACGGCGGCGTGCACCGCGGCGATCACCGCGGGGTGCTTATGCCCCAAGAGCGCAGGACCCCAGGAGCCCACGAGGTCCACGTACTGGGTCCCCTCGGCGTCGGTGAGGTAGGGGCCGTCCGCGGCGACCATGAAGGCGGGTGTCCCTCCGACCGAGCCGAAGGCGCGGACCGGGGAGTTCACGCCCCCGGGCATCAGTTCGCGGGCGGTGTCGAAGAGTTCCTGGTTCGTGGTCATCGCGGGACAGGGTCCTTTCAGCTGACCGGCGGGAAGCCGGCGTCGGTGCGGGGTTCGTCGGTGGAATCGCCGTCAGTATTGGTCGGTGAACTGGTCTCGGACGGCGTGGAGGCCTCGACCGGGGCGGCGGTCGTATGCGGCTCGACCCGTGGGTGCACCGGAGTCTCGGCGCTGGGGGCCGAGTCCCCGCTGGGCGAGACCGGGGCCGCCGGGACGCTGGGGCCGGCGAGCTCCTCGCGCAGCCACCCGGCCACCTCGGCGGCGTAGTAGGTCAGCACGTTGGTGGCCCCGGCGCGGCGGATCGCGATCAATGATTCGGTGATCACAGTGCGCCGATCGATCCACCCGTTGGCGGCGGCGGCCTCGATCATCGCGTACTCCCCGGAGACCTGGTAGGCCGAGACCGGGACATCGCTGATCGCGGCGGTGTCGGAGAGGATGTCCAGGTAGGCACTGGCCGGCTTGACCATCACCATGTCCGCACCCTCGGCGAGGTCCAGCTCCACCTCGCGCAGCGCCTCGGTGCGGTTCGGGGCGTCCATCTGGTACTGCCGGCGATCCCCGGTCAGCTGGGAGTCCACGGCCTCGCGGAAGGGCCCGTAGAAGCCGGAGGCGTACTTCGCGGCATAAGCCAGGATCGGCACATGCTGGTGTCCGGCCTCGTCCAGGGCCTGCCGGATCACGGCGACCTGGCCGTCCATCATGCCGGAGGGCGCGACGACGTCGGCGCCCGCCTCGGCCTGGGCCACGGCCATCTCGGCGTAGACCTCCAAGGTGGCGTCGTTGTCCACCTCGCCGACCTCGTCAACCAGTCCGCAGTGCCCGTGGTCGGTGAACTCGTCCAGGCACAGGTCGCTCATCACCACCAGGTCGTCCCCGACCCGGTCCTTCACGGCGCGGATGGAGCGGTTGAGGATCCCCTCGGGGTCGAGTCCGGCGCTGCCCTGGGCATCGCGGGCGGCGGGGATCCCGAAGAGCATGATCCCGGCCAGGCCGAGGTCTCGGGCCTGCACCGCAGCGGTGAGCAGCGAGGATTCGGTGTGCTGCACGACCCCGGGCATGGAGGTGATCGGAGCCGGGGCGTTCAGGCCCTCACGGACGAAGACCGGCAGGATCAGGTCGGCCGGATGCAGCCGGGTCTCGGCCACCATCCGGCGCATGGCGGGGCTGCGACGCAGCCGGCGGGGGCGCTGTTCGGGGAAACTCACGTGCGACTCCTGGTCATCAGGGGAACGGCGGTCGGTGCGCTCGGGCGGACGGTGCGTCGCTGCGGGGCCGGCATGTGCCGTTGCGCAGCGGGCATCCTCCAAGCGTGACGCCGCCCGTCAGTCTAGTTCTCAGCGGCCCAGGGCGGCGAGGACAGCGGCGGCGCTCGGCTCAGAGAGAACACCGGCGGCGGGGATTCCGCGGCGCGAGAGGGTCCTGGCGGTGGGCCGACCGATGGCCAGCAGCCGCACCCGCGGCGGGAGTCCCAGGTCGGCCAGCGCGTCCGCTGCGGAGGAGCTGGTGACCAGCAGGACGGTGGGGTCCATATGGGTGAGCCGGTCGCGTCGCAGGTCCGCGGCCAGCTGCCCCAGGTCCAGGAGATCCTCCGAGGCAGGCGGGGGCAGCAGGCGCCGCCGCGGGTCACCGGCGGCGAGCACCCCGCCCACCACCAGAGAGTCGGTCTCATAGGCGCTGACCTGGGTGACGTCCCAGCCGAGAGCGCTGAGTCCCTCGCGCAGCTCGGAGCGGGCCTGGGCCGACTGCGGCAGCAGCAGCGAGGTGCTGTCATTGGGGGCCGGTTCGGGCATCTCCTGGATCATCCCGGCCGCGCTGCGCTCGGCCTCCGGCATCCACGGCTCGGCGACACCGGTCAGCCGCTGCAGCACCCGGGCCGTCCCGGGACCGACGACGCCGACGCGAGTCTGCGACGGCAGGGACCCGTCCCATCCCAGCTTCACCAGGGCACGCACCGTGTTCGCACTGGTGAACAGCACCCAGGCGAAGTCACCGCGGGAGAGCCGCTCGAGCGCCGTCGTCAGCTCGCCGGCCTCTGCTGGCAGGCGCTGTTCGGTGACCGGCAGGAACCGGACCTCGAGCCCGGCGGCGCGCAGCCCGGCTTCCAGCGGTCCGGCCTGCGCGGGATCTCGGGTCAGGGCGATGCGCATTGCGCCAGCCTACCGAGTGCGACGGGCAACAGTGGTTGACTGGCGTGATGGCACATCTCGACTCCGACGCAGGCCACTACGCACCCCTGCCGGAGCCTTCTACGGCCCCGGATTCGCCTTTCACTCGAGCACCCACCCTCGCCGGTCGCGAACGCGTGGTCGCCATCGGGGCGCTCTGTGACTTCGCTGAGGTGCCGACCGGTGGCAACCCCGGGCTGAGCGTGAGCATCTTCGAGCACTGCATCCTCGACGACGGCCAGCGGGTCCACCTCGATGAGCGCGGATTCACCCAGTCCCCCATGCACCGGGCCGACGGCGTGACCGTTGTGACGCCGGCCAGCGCTCCGCGACCCGGCCGGGAGTCACTGACCCAGGATGTGCTGAACTGCGTGCTCCCTGAGGATCTCCCCGATGGCAGCCCGCCAGTAGATGATCATCCGTGGGAGGAGCTGGCTCGCGCCGCCCGGGAGGCCGGGGTGCAGGTGAGCGCGGGGCAGCTGCGCGGACTGGAGTACTTCGTGGAGTTCACCGAGCGGGTGGAGAAGTGGCTGGAAGGCTGAGCGACGGCCCGGTGGCCGGAGACCTCAGTACTCGGTGTACTCCGCGCCGAGCTCTTCGGCCAGGGCTTCGAGGTCGCGGGAGTCCGGCTGCGGCGGTTCAGGGCCGTCCCCGGTCTGTGGCTGCACCGAGTCTTCAGCGTCCACGACGAACCAGCCGGGGCCCTGCTCGGCGGGTGATGGTTCCGAGAGGTCAGCGAAGTTGCCACGGGCCTCGTCGATCTCCTCGCGGTCCTCGGACCAGGCCAGCACCATCCCCTCCCCGCAGGTGAGACCTTCCAGGAAGCCGCCGTCGGAGAGCGCGATGTTCATAATGTTGGTGTTGTCGAAGATGGGGCACCGCAGCACCTCATCGACTGCGTCGTAGAGCGCCTCGGCGCTGTCGAAGCTGGGACCCTCGGGCTCACCCGCGTCGGGATCCGCGCTGCACCCGAGCAGGACCGCAGCCCCGGTGCACAGCGCCACAGCCGCTGCCCGTCTCGCCTGGGTGATCATGCTCAGCCCCTCAGGAGTCCACGACGTGCTTGAGCAGTCCGAAGTCCTCGGCCAGCAGCTGCTCCGCGACCAGCGTCCCCAGCTGCACCGCGCGCTCCACGGAGACCCGGCGATCCGCACCGGCCTCGATGGAGATCTCGGCGCCGGCGCGCTGCGTCCGGCTACCGTCGGGTGCGCAGATCACCGAGTCCAGGCGCAGGGTGGCGCCGCCGTCGGGGTTGTCGTCGTAGCGGGCCAGTCCGCCGATCGGGGCGGAGCAGCCGGCGTTGAGCCGGGCCAGCAGGCCGCGTTCCGCGGAGGTCTCCAGCCGGGCGGGGATGTCGTCATAGAGCGCCAGGGCCATGCCCAGCGGCGCGGTCGGCTCGGCGTCCTCGGCGCGGACCTCCACGGCCAGGGCGCCCTGTCCGGGGGCCGGCAGCATCACCTCGGGAGGCAGCAGCTCGGCGATGTGGTGCTCCAGTCCGAGCCGCTTCAGGCCCGCTCCGGCGAGCACCACGGCATCCAGGTCACCCCGGGCCGCATTCGGCGCCTGCGGTGAGGCCTCTGCGGCGGACCCGTGGCCCCGGACCCGGGCCAGCCGGGTGCCGACGTTGCCGCGGATGTCCACGATCTCCAGGTCAGGCCGTGCGGCGCGCAGCTGCGCAGCCCGGCGCGGGGACCCGGTGCCGACCTTCGCGCCCTGCGGCAGGTCGCGCAGCGGCAGGTCATCGGCGGAGCACAGCGCATCGCGGACATCCTCCCGGGAGGGCACCGAGGCGATCGCGAGCCCCTCGAGGTCCTTGGCGGGGAGGTCCTTGAGCGAGTGCACGGCCACATCGCAGGTCTTCTCGAACAGCGCCTGGCGCAGCGCGGAGGCGAACACCCCGGTGCCGCCCATCTGTGCCAGCGGCCCGGTGAGGATGTCGCCCTCGGTCTTGACCGTGATCAGCTCGTAGTCGGTCTCGGCGTGGGAGGCGAGCGCCTCGGCCGCCGTCGTCGTCTGGGTCAGGGCGAGCTTGCTGCCGCGCGTGCCTACGGTGAATGTCGCCATCTAGCTCCTCTGGACGTCCTTGCGGAACCGGGTGCAGTTGCAGGGTCCGCAGATGCCGGACCATTTGCCGGGCACGACCTGTTCGCCGAAGCCCACGGGTTCCCCATTGGCTCCCTTGAGGTATTCGCTGAGCACATCGACCAGCCCGGAGACGAACTTCTCCTGGATGCCGGGGGTGGCGGCCCGGTGGTAGGCCAGGCCCAGCTCGGCGGCGGTGTCCTTGGCCTCGGTGTCGAGGTCCCAGAGCACCTCCATGTGATCCGAGACGAAACCGATCGGCATCACCACCACACCGGCGACCCCGGCCTCGGCGTATTCCTCCAGGGCGTCGTTGATGTCGGGCTCCAGCCACGGGGTCTTCGGGCTGCCGGAGCGGGACTGGAAGGTCAGCGAGTGCTCCAGGCCCTCAGCCTCGGGCACGCTGGCCATCAGGTGCCGGGCGACGGCGAGGTGCTCGGCCGAGTAGACATCGGTGCCGTATTCCTCGATCACCCGGTCCGGGCCCATGGCTTCGGCGTTGCGGCTGGGGATGGAGTGGGTGACGAAGACGATCTTCGGCTGCGCCTCCGGCTTGCCGGCCTGCTCGAGCTGTTCCCGGACATCGGCGATCCCGGCGGCCAGGGCATCTTTGAACGGGTCGATGAAGGCCTTGTCCATGAAGAACTGGCGGACCTTGACCACGCTCATCTCCTCGCGGAGTTCGGTCTCATCCAGGGTCAGCGAGAAGTCCTCGCGGTACTGCCCGCAGGAGGAGTAGCCGTTGTACGCGGAGGTCACCAGCGCCAGGATCCGGCGGTGCCCGGCGGCGTGCATCTCCTTGAAGGTCTCGGTGAAGAACGGGTTCCAGTTGCGGTTGCCCCAGTAGATCGGGATGTCCAGCTGGCGGGCGGCGACCTCGGCCTCCAGTGCGCCCTTGAGGTCCCGGTTCTGCTGGTTGATCGGACTGATCCCGCCGTTGGCGCGGTAGTGGGTGGCGACCTCTTCGAGCCGCTCGTCCGGGATCCCGCGTCCGGCCGTGACATTGCGCAGGAACGGGATCACGTCATCCTGGCCCTCGGGTCCGCCGAAGGAGGCCAGCAGGATCGCGTCGTAGTTGCTGGGCTCGTCGGTGGTGGTGCCCTCGGCGTAGTCCACCGGCAACGGAGCCGGGGCCTCGGCGGCCTCGGTCTTGTCCTCGGTGCCCGGGGTGGGGGTGGCCTGGGAGGAGTCCGCCACGGCCGAGGCGGCCTGCTCCTCGGTGGGGTGATCGGAGGTCTCGGTGGGGTGGACCGGTCCGGTGTTCTCCGACCCGTTGTCTGACCCGGTGTTCTCTGGAGTGATCGTCACAGCAGGACCTCAGCGATCTCCGAAGCGGCCTTCAGGCGGCGTCCGGTGTAGAAGGGAATCTCATCGCGCACGTGATAGCGGGTCTCGGACTCGCGCAGCTTGCGCATCATGTCCACCAGATCGGTGAGCTTCGGCGCCTCCAGCGCGAGCAGCCACTCCCAGTCGTTCAGCGCGAACGCCGAGGTGGTGTTGGCCAGCACCGAGGGGAACTCCTGCCCGAGCATCCCGTGCTCGCGCAGCATCTTCCCGCGCTTGGCCGGGTCCAGCAGGTACCAGTCGTAGGAGCGGTTGAACGGGTAGATGACCAGCCAGTCCTCCGGGGGCACACCGAGGGCGTAGGCCGGGACGTGGCTGCGGGCGAACTCGGCGGTGCGGTGCACGCCCATCGCGGAGAAGGCGATCCGGGTCTTGGAGAACATCGCGGTGCGGCGGATGCGCCGCACTGCGGCCTGCAGACCTTCAGCGCTCGGCCCGGTGACCCAGGTGAGGATGTCGGCCTCGTCGCGCATGGCCGAGACGTCATAGCTGCCGCGGAAGTCGATCTCCTGCTCGGCGAACGCTCCGGCGAGCTCGTCGAACTCGACCTCCACGTCAGCGCCCTGCGGAGCGGAACCGGTCCGCGCGAAGACGGTGTAGAGGGTGAACCAGTCCTTGCCCGAGGTGTTGACCTCTTCGGGCGTTCGCTGAGCGGTGCTGCCGTAGCTCACAGATGCCTCCATCAGCATTGATCGTCCGTGTGGGACCCCAGGTGGCGATGTCCCGCATCCAGCTTATCGCCCGAGGTTGACCGGATTTCTACATGACGTCGAAAAAAGTGACCGACCGCTCAGCGGCCTGAGGCGAGGATCGTCGCGGCGGCGGCGCGCGCGTCGGGCACCACTCGGGCCAGCCCGGTGCCGGCGAACCAGGCGCCGATCATGTGGATCTCCGGGAGCCGGACTCCGCTGCCCGGATCCTGCGGGGCCCCAGCTCGGGAGGTCTGCGCCAGCCGGTCGCGCAGCGCGGCGATGCGTTCGGCGTGCCCGGCGGAGGTCTGCGGCAGTGACCGGCGCCACCGGATCACGCTGGCCTCCACGATCTGCTCCGGTTCGATCGGGACCCCGAAGAGCGACCCGACGTCCACGGTGGCCGCGCGCAGCAGCTCCTCGTCGCTGGAGTCTGCCCCCAGGGCACCCTGATGGGTCTCCCCCACCCGGCCGTAGGACAGCCGCACCACATGGTGC
The DNA here is from genome assembly GCF_013410215.1 of Nesterenkonia sandarakina. Lineage (NCBI taxonomy): Bacteria > Bacillati > Actinomycetota > Actinomycetes > Micrococcales > Micrococcaceae > Nesterenkonia > Nesterenkonia sandarakina. Next base: position 1,620,427 of record NZ_JACCFQ010000001.1, on the reverse strand, counting down.
CCGGGCCCGTGGGCGTGGGCCACGGCGGTGTCCGCCCATTCCCATTTCGAACTGATGTGCGTCATCGCCTTCGCCGCGATGGTGCTCACCTGGGGAGCCACCAGCACACCGGTGCCTCGGGGGTGGTCATCGAGTTCCGGGGCGTCCAGGATCATGGAGACCAGGGCGACGCCGGGGCCCGCCGCCTTCGCGCCGACCGCCTGCGCGCCGGGAGCCTGCTCCGGGAGCAGTCCGGCCAGATCAAGGCCGCTCAGGTCAACGACCCCGGAGACCAGCTGGACCGCGGCGGGCGCGTCCAGAGCGAGGATCACGTGATCCGGCGCGGACGTGCGTCCCGGGACGCCGTCTGGGCCGATCCCGGCTGCGAGCGCGGCGAGGTCGGTGATCTGCGTGTTGAGCTGGATCTCCGCGCCGAGCTGGCGCAGCTCCTGCTCCAGAGTCAGGACCAGCCGATGCAGCCCGCCATAGAGCGAGTTCACCGCCGACCCGGGGGGTGCCTTGGACTTCACCAGCGCCACCGCACGGGCCAGGGAGCCTTCGCGCAGCATCGCCTCGAAGAGTCCCGGCGCGGCGTTGTTCATGTCCAGGTCGTCAGGATCCGCCGAATGGACCCCGGAGACGATCGGGGTGACCAGCCTGTCCAGCACGGCCTGACCCATCCGATCCCGGACCACCTCGCCCAAAGTGACCTGCCCGGCCCTGGTCTCAGAGATCTCAGCCCAGTCCTGCATCGAGGTGGTCAGGTCCGCCGCGGCTCGGCGCGCCTCTGCCTCACCCAGGATGGCCACCACATCAGGCGCCAGCGGATCCGCGGGAATCCCCAGGATCCCGGTGGCCGGCAGCGGGGCGGCCAGATCCGGCAGCTGCAGCCAGGCCGCAGTGTGCTGCGGGGCCACCGCCTGTTCATCCAGGCCCAGCTCCGTGAGCAGCCGCGGCACCACTGGGGAGCGGGTCGCGAAGGCCTCGGCTCCGGCGTCGTAGGCCACCCCGCCCAGCACGTGGGCGCCGATGGCGCCGCCCAGCCGGTCTGAGGCTTCGAAGATCTGCACCGTGGCCCCGGCACGCGCCAGATCCCAGGCCGCGATCAGCCCCGCGATGCCCCCGCCGACCACCGCCACGTGCGGCGGGCGCGCCGCGGCGGCCACGGGTTCACTCATCGGGGCGTTGCTCTGGGCGTTCATTCAGCGCAGGCTCAGTCCTCGTAGCCGATCTCGTGGATCAGGCTGACCACCCGGGTGAGCACCTCGGGGTCGGTCTCCGGGGGCACCCCGTGGCCGAGGTTGAGCACATGTCCGGCGGCGCCGGAACCGGCGGCGATGATGGACCGGATGTGACTCTCCAGCACAGACCAGTCGGCGGGCAGCAGGGCCGGGTCGATGTTGCCCTGCAACGGGGTCTCCGCGCCCACCCGGCGGGTCGCCTCGGCGAGGTTCAGCCGGTAGTCCACCCCGACGACGTCGGCGCCGGCCGCGCGCAGCAGGTCCAGGATCTCCCCGGTGCCGGTGCCGAAGTGGATCAGCGGGGCGGTGACCCGGTGACCCTCGGGCGTGGTGCCGCCCAGGTCCTGGACGTGGGTGAAGGCCTCGGCGGAGTGGCTCAGCACGTGCCGGGCGTAGTCCTCGCGGCCGAGTGATCCGGCCCAGGAGTCGAAGAGCTGCGCGGCGGAGGCCCCGGCCATCAGCTGGGCCCGCATGAACCGGCCGGAGACCTCCGCGGCCCAGGCGGCCAGCGCGTTCCAGGTCTCGGGGTCCGCGTGCATCATGGTCCGCGGTCCCAGGTGGTCCCGTGAGGGCCTGCCCTCGACCATGTAGGCGGCCAGGGTGAACGGGGCACCGGCGAAGCCGATCAGCGGGGCCGAGCCGAGCTCGGCCACGGTGCGCTTCACGGCCTCGGTGATCGGGGCGAAGGCGGCGTCGTCGAGCGTGGGCAGGGCGTCGACGTCGGCGCGGGTCCGCACCGGGGAGCCCAGCACCGGACCCACTCCGGGCTGGATCTCCACGTCGATCCCGGCCAGGCGCAGCGGGATCACGATGTCGGAGAAGAAGATGGCGGCGTCCACGTCATGCCGGCGCACCGGCTGCAGCGTGATCTCCGAGGCCAGCGCCGGGTCCAGGCAGGAATCCAGCATGGTGGTGCCTTCGCGCAGCGCCCGGTACTCCGGCAGCGAGCGGCCGGCCTGGCGCATGAACCACACGGGGCGGCGGTGTGGGCGTGTGATCTCCCCCGCACTGTTACGCCCGCCGCGATACTGATTCAGCAGCGCCGAGTCGGCGGTGAGCCCGGTGAGCAGCGGGTGGTCCTGAGGCAGCTGCCCGGTGGGGCCCTGAGAACGCACGGCAGCCCGCGGGATCGCGGTGACCGAGCCGGTGGCCGGGGAGGACGCGGCCATGCCCGCGAAAGTTCCAGAAGTCATATGCCACATTCTCCACTTTTCGGCGGCACAGTTCGACCCGCTGTAGAATCGATGACGTCGTGGTACTCATTTCCCTCGTTGCCACCCACTCGGAGCTGGACCTCGAGACGGTGGGCACGCTCAGCTCAGGAGCGGCCGAACTGGCCGGATCCGTACATATGCCTGCCGTGACGCTGGCGACCTGCAACCGCATGGAGATCTACGCGGAGTCCACCGGGTCCTCCCACGATGACGTCCAGAGCACCCGGGAGCAGCTGCTCGACGTGGTGGCCGAGACTTCAGGCCTGGACCGTGAACTGGTCGGACGCTCCTTCCGCACCCTGGTGGAGGACGACGCCGTCTCCCATCTCTTCGAGGTCGGGGCCGGACTGGACTCCGCGGTCATCGGCGAGCGCGAGATCGCCGGTCAGGTGCGCAAGTCCCTGGCCGACGCGCAGCATGCCGGCACCATCTCCGGAAACCTGACCAAGCTCTTCGAGACCGCGTCACGCACCGCCAAGGACGTCGGGACCCGCACGGCGCTGGGCTCGCGCGGACGGTCCATCGTCTCGGTGGCCCTGGACATCGCCGGGGACATGCGCGGAGACGGCGCCGCCTTCTACCCCAGGGCCAAGGTCGTGCTGATCGGCACCGGAGCCTACTCCGGGACCTCGCTGGCCCAGCTGGTGGAACGCGGAGTCACCGATATCGGGGTCTTCTCGGGCTCGGGCCGGGCCGAAGACTTCGTGGCCGAACGCGCCGGAGGTGCCCGGGCCCTGCAGATGCAGGAGCTCCCCGCCGCCTTCCGTGAGGCCGATCTGATCATCGGATGCTCCGGCGGGAACCGTCGGATCACCGCCAGGGAGGTCGAGAACCTGGCCGGACTCACCGGCAGCTCCCCCCGGGTGAAGCCGCTGACCGTGGTGGACCTGGCGCTCTCCCATGACTTCGATCCCGACGTCGCCGAGCTCGACGGGGTGGACCTGATCACCCTGGAGTCGGTGAAGATGGCCGCCCCCGGGGAGACCGAGGACTCGGTCCAGGAGGCGCGCGACGTCGTGGCCTCGGCGGTGCAGACCTACCTCACCGAGCGCCGGGAACGCAGCGCCGACGACGCCATCGTGGCGCTGCGGCGACACACCCAGGAGCTGCTCGATGAGGAGATGAACAAGATCCGGAAGCAGCATGGCTGCACCGGAGCCGCCGAAGAGGTGGAGTTCGCGGTGCGCCGGATCGTGCGCAAGATGCTGCACACCCCCACCGTGCGCGCCCGCGAGATGGCTGCCGAGGGGCGCACCGAGGACTACGTGCGCGCCCTGCAGGACCTGCACGGCATCGAGGTCCCGGTGCGCGCCGAGACCGCCCGCGCCACCCCGGCGAAGCGACGCCGGGCGGAGGACTTCTCCGCCGCTGAGCTCGCGCAGATGGCCAGCTACCTCACCAAGGTCCCCGCCGGCGGGTTCTGCCAGCACCACCGCCCCGGAGAGTTCGCGATCGAACGCATCGACGCGGTGCGCGGCCTGCAGATCCGCCGCGCCGGCTGAGCTGCCGCTTCAGGCTGGTCCGCGTCGGGCTTGCCCCTCGAGACGAAAAAATCGTAGACCTGTGGGTCTGTCGTAGGGCTAGAGCTCTACGATCCGCCACAGGTCTACGATCTTTTCATGCACGGGAAGGGGATCCCTCCCGGCGCCTCAGGTCAGTTCAGGCCCTGTTCGCTGAGCCATTCGGCGGCGACGTCGGCGGGATCGGCCTGCTCGTCCACGCTCTGGCTGTTCAGCGAGATCAGCTCTTCGCTGGTCAGCGCGGCGTTGACCTCGTCGAGCACGGCGGCTGCGGCGTCGTCGACCCGTTCTGAGACCACCGGCAGCACGTTCTGCGGCAACACCAGCTCCTCGGGGTCTTCGAGCACCACGAGGTCCTCGGCCTCGATGACCGGATCGGCGCTGTAGATGTCAGCGACCTCCACGTCCCCGCTGAGCAGGGCGTCCACGGTCAGCGGTCCACCAGAGTCCTGGACGGTGACCACGCTGATCTCCACCCCGTAGACGTCCTGGAGGCCATCCGGGCCATAGGGGCGGGTCTCGAACTCGGAGTTCGCGGCGATGCGCAGATCCTCGATCCCGGCGAGGTCGGCGACCTCGGTGAGATCGTTCTCCTCGGCGAACTCCGAGGTGACCACGAAGCTGTCCTGGTCGGTGGCCTCGGCCGGCTCCAGGACCCGCAGACCCTCGGGCAGCGCCTCTTCGAGAGCGGCGGTGATCTCCTCCAGGGTGGCCGCCTCAGCCTCGGCGTCGTAGTACTGCAGGAAGTTCCCCGCGTATTCGGGGAAGATGTCGATGGCGCCGGATTCGATCTCCGAGACGTAGACCTCCCGCTGACCGATCTCGAACTCCCGCTCGACCTCGATGTCCTCGGCCTCCAGTGCCTGGGCGTAGAGCTCGGCGATGATGGTGTTGGAGTAGTACTGCTGGGAGCCGATCACCAGAGCCTCGCCCTGTTCCGCCTCCGACTCGCCGTCCTCGGCGAGCGGATCTCCGCCGCCGCAGCCGGTCAGCGCCAGAGCGGCGATGGTTCCTGTGACCCACAGTCCGGTGGTCCTCATGTCTGGTCCTCTTTCTCTTGGCAGCTCCCACTTCGGCGGCAACTTGTCCTGAGGGAGATCTTCGCAGAAACTCCAGCTCACGCGCAGTGTGTGATCAGCGGGCAGTCACATTCGCGGGCGCCGTGCCGGCCAGTCCCGGGACCCTGCGCAGCAGCCGCTGCCCCAGTCCGAAGGCGCCGTCGACCAGGATCGCCAGCAGGATCACCACGATGGAGGCCCCGAGCATCACGGAGTAGTCATAGGTCTGCAGCCCCAGGAAGAGTTGGCGGCCCAGCCCCCCGGCGCCGACATAGGCGGCGAGCGTGGCGGTGGCGATGACCTGCAGCGCCGCGAGCCGGAGTCCGCTGAGGATCAGCGGGAGCCCCAGCGGAATCTCCACCTGGGTCAGCACCTGCCAGCCGCTCATGCCCTGGGCACGTGCGGCATCCACGGTGGCCTGGTTCACCGACTCCACCCCGGCATAGGCGCCGGCGAGCACCGAGGGCGCGGCCAGCACCACCAGCGCGACCATCGGAGCGGTCAGCCCGATGCCGGTGAACAGCGCCACCAGGGTGAGCAGACCCAGCGTGGGCAGCGCGCGGGCGGCGCCGGTGGCCACGATCGCGATGCCGCGTCCCTTGCGGGTGTGACCGATCGCCAGGCCCAGCGGAAGCGCGACCGCAGCCGAGATCCCCAGAGCCAGCAGGGTGTATGCCAGGTGTTCCAGGGAGCGTGCCCAGAGCCCGCCAGGCCCGGCCCAGGCCTCTGCGGTGAGCAGCCACTCCAGGGCTTCGAGGATGTTGCTCATGCGGAGACCTCCCGCGCCCGTGCCAGCAGCGGACGACGGCGGCGGCCCTGCTGCCAGGGCATGAGCAGCCTCCCGGCGAGGACCAGCAGCAGGTCGCAGATCAGCGCCAGCACCACGGTCATCAGGATCCCGGCCAGGATCGAGCCCACGATGTTGCGCGCGAACCCGTCGGTGAACAGCGAGCCCAGCGAGCTGACCCCGAGCACGGCGCTGACCGAGACCAGGCTGATCGAGCTCACGCAGACCACCCGCACACCGGCGAGCAGGGCGGGTCCGGCGAGCGGCAGCTCCACGGTGAAGAACCGTCCGATTCCGGAGAAGCCGATCGCGGTGGCCGAGGTGCGGATGTCACCGGTGACCGCGTCCAGCGCCTCAGCAGCGGAGCGCACCATCAGCGCCAGCCCGAAGATCGAGAGCGCGATCACCACGTTCAGCGGGTCCCGCACCGAGGTGCCGATCAGCGCGGGAAGCAGGATGAACAGCGGAAGCGAGGGAATGGCGTAGAGCAGCCCGGTGCCGGTGAGCACCGGTTCGCGCAGCACCCGGACCCGGTTGGCACCCCAGGCCAGCGGGATGGAGAGCACGAAGGCGATGATCACCGCCGGAAGGCTCAGCGCCAGGTGCGCCAGGGTGAGTTCCCCGATCCGCGGGAGGTTGTCCAAGATCCAGGTCATGGGCGTTGCACCGGCTGGGGGTCCACCACGCCCAGCGGCCGGCCCTGGGCGTCGGAGATCAGCCAGCCGCCGTCCTCGGCGGTGGCCGCGTTCAGCGAGCGTCGGCCCGAGTCCAGTCCCAGGAAGCGAGAGACGAACTCATCCTGCTGGTTCGCCACCAGCTCTGCGGGGGTTCCCGCGGCTGCCACTTCGCCGCCGGCCTTGAGCACCACGATCTGGTCCCCGAGGGTCAGCGCCTCGTCGATGTCGTGGGTGACGAAGATGATGGTCTTCTTCAGCTCCGACTGGACCCGGGAGAGCTCGCGCTGCAGCTCCACGCGCACCAGCGGGTCCACCGCCCCGAAGGGCTCGTCCATGAGCAGGATGTTGGGGTCCGCGGCCAGCCCGCGGGCCACACCCACGCGCTGCTGCTGACCACCGGAGAGCTGACCGGGGTAGCGCACGCCCAGGGAGGCGTCGAGGCCGACGATCTCCATCAGCTCGTAGCCGCGGGCCCGGGCGTCGGCGCGGGAGGCACCGTTGAGCCGCGGCACAGTGGCGATGTTGTCGATCACCCGGCGGTGCGGGAGCAGCCCGGAGTGCTGCATCACGTAGCCGATGCGGCGGCGCAGGGCGACCGGGGCGGCGTCGGCGACGTCTTCCTCGTCGATCAGCACGGCGCCGGAGCTCGGCTCGACCATCCGGTTGACCATGCGCAGCAGGGTGGTCTTCCCGCAGCCGGAGGAGCCCAGCAGCACGGTGGTGGTGTGCGAGGGCACGGTGAGGCTGAAGTCCTTCACCGCGGCGGTCCCGTCCGGGTAGGTCTTGGTGACCTGTCGAAATTCGATCATGACGCCTCCATCAGTGCCTGTCGGTGGACCTGCGCATGCTCGCCCAGACGATTCTCCATCACATCCAGCGCCTGTGGCGAGGAATCGATGCAGATGAAGCGCCGTCCGGTCTCCGCGGCCACCGCCCCCAGGGTCCCGGAGCCGGCGAAGAAGTCGAGCACCCAGTCCCCCGGGTTCGAGGAGGCCTGGACCATCCGGCGGACAAGTCCCACAGGTTTCTGCGTGGGGTACCCGGTCTTCTCCCGCCCGGTGGGCGAGACGATGGTGTGCCACCAGACGTCGGTGGGCAGCTTGCCGCGTGCGACCTTCTCCGCGGTGACCAGCCCGGGCGCCATATAGGGCTCCCGGTCCACGGCCTCGGCGTTGAAGATGTACCGCGACGGGTTCTTCACATAGACCAGGATGGTGTCGTGCTTGGTGGGCCAGCGCTTCTTGGTGCGCCCGCCGTAGTCATAGGCCCAGATGATCTCGTTGAGGAAGCACTCCCGCCCGAAGATCGCGTCGCAGAGCACCTTCGCGTAGTGCACCTCGCGGTAGTCCAGGTGCAGGTAGAGCGTGCCCTCTTCGGCGAGCAGGCGCCAGGCGTGGAGCAGCCGGGGCTCGAGGAACTCCCAGTAGTCGGTGAAGGAGTCGTCGTATTCAGCCAGCGCGCGGCGGACCGTGTCATAGCTGCGTCCGGCGAAGCCCACCCGGTTGCCCTCACCGTCGGGACGCCGGGTGTTGGTGGTCTTGGTGGCCCGCTGGGCCCGCCCCGTGTTGAAGGGCGGGTCCAGGTAGATCACCGTGAAGGCACCGTCGGGCAGCTGCGGCAGCAGCTCGAGGTTCTCCCCCTCGAGCACCTGCGAGGCACCGCCGGGGTCGAAGCCGCCGCCGCGCGCCGCAGCGCCCTGACCGGCACTCACATCGGTGCCGTTCAGCTCTCGCTGGAGGCGTTCTCGCCGCCCGAGCCGGAGCCGCCGCGACGACGACGCCGCCGCCTGGGCTGCGTGGGCGAATCAGAGCTCGCCGAGGATGCCTCGGCGGGAGCCGACTGGCCCTGCTGCTGGGAGGCGGAGGCGCTGTCCTCACCGCTGCGGGTGCGGCGACGGTTCCGGCTGCGTGGTGCCGCTGAGCGAGAACCCTGACCGGACTCTCGCTCACCGCGTCCGCCGTTCTCAGAATCGCGCCCGCCGCGTCCACCCTTGGCACGTGAACCTCGGCCGCCGTCGCGGTCCCCGCGTCCACCGCTGGACCGGCGCTTCTCCGGGCCGCCCAGGTCTTCGAGCTCCTCGGCGTCCAGACCGGCCTTGGAGCGCTTATGCCGGGGCAGGCGCCCCTTGGTGCCCTTGGGGATGTCGAGGTCCTCGTAGAGATGCGGCGAGGAGGAGTAGGTCTCGATCGGCTCCGGGATGCCCAGTCCGAGCGCCTTGTCGATCAGCTTCCACTTGGGCATGTCCTCCCAGTCCACGAAGGTCACCGCGATGCCGGTCTTCCCGGCGCGTCCGGTGCGACCCACCCGATGCAGATAAGCCTTCTCATCCTCGGGGGCGGTGAGGTTGATGACGTGGGTGATGTCGGTGACGTCGATGCCGCGCGCGGCGACGTCGGTGGCCACCAGGACGTCGATCTTCTCGTTGCGGAAGGCTCGCAGGGCCTGTTCGCGGGCGCCCTGGCCGAGGTCGCCGTGGATCGCGCCGGCGGCGAAGCCGCGGGACTGCAGCTCGGCGGAGAGCCGGTCGGCCTGACGCTTGGTCCGGGTGAACACGATGGTGCGACCACGGCCCTCGGCCTGGAGCAGACGGGCGATGACCTCGTCCTTGTCCAGGTGGTGCGCCCGGTAGACCAGCTGCCGGATGTCCTTCTTGGTGATGCCCTCATCGAGCGGATCTGCGGCCGAGATGTGGGTGGGCTTGGTCATGTAGCGCCGCGCCATGGCCACGACCGGGCCGGGCATGGTCGCGGAGAACAGCATGGTCTGCCGTCCGATCTCCGGAACGGCGGAGAGCAGGGTCTCCACGTCGGGGAGGAAGCCGAGGTCGAGCATCTCATCGGCCTCATCGAGGACCACGATGTTGACGTTCTTCAGCTTCAGGTGACGCTGCCGGTGCAGGTCGATCAGGCGACCGGGCGTGCCCACGACGATCTCGACGCCGCGGTCCAGCTCTTCGATCTGCGGCTCGTAGGCGCGACCGCCGTAGATGGTGGCGACCCGGATGCCGCGGCGCGCCGAGGCGACCTTGATGTCGGAGGCCACCTGCACGGCGAGCTCACGGGTCGGCGCCACGATCAGCGCCTGGGGCGCCCCGGGGGCCGGAAGGTCGTCATAGCCGGCGTCGTCCGGGCTGGTGACGCGCTGGATGGCGGGGATGCCGAAGCCCAGGGTCTTGCCGGTGCCGGTCTTGGCCTGACCGATGATGTCGTAGCCGCCCAGCGCGATCGGCAGGGTCTCAGCCTGGATCGGGAAGGGGGTGGTGATTCCCTTGGCGGCGAGCGCCTCGACGATCTCGGGGCGGACGTTGAAGTCTGCGAAGGTGAGGCTGGAGGCCTGGACGGCCTCGGCGAGCTCGGGGTCGGCTGCCGCGATGGTGGTGTCGGTCTCGGCGGCCGAGGACTCGGTTCTCTGTTCAGTCATAGGTTCTTTCATTAGGCGACTGCGGCGGCGAAGCCCACAGTCTGTTTGGTGTCGGAGCCGATCTCCACATAGCCGATGGAGGCGACCGGCACCACGATCTTCTTGCCGCGGCGGTCCTCCAGGCTGAGCAGCGACTGCGCGCCTTCGATGGCGGCGGCCACGGCCTGCTCGATCTCTTCGGGCTTGGCGTCGGTCTCGATGACGATCTCGCGGGAGACGTGCTGAATGCCGATACGTACTTCCATGCCAACTCCTTGAATCTGTGGGCTGCGCCCACTTCGAGGAGTTCCACATGTGCCCGGGAGCGGGCGCGTGCGGGAGAAGCGGGCGGGTTTACCTGCCTGAAGTCTACCTACTGCGCGCTCTGCGTGCTTTCAGGCTCCTTCGGGAAGCCCGAGATTCCGCGCCAAGCCAAACGCGCGGTCAGCTGGGCGGAGACCTCCCGGTCCGGGCGTTCGGAGAGTCGGCTCCAGTGCCGGGCGGCGGAGAGCGCCATGCCGATCAGCCCGTGGCCGAGCATCGTCGCTTCGGCCATCGGCTGGCCGGTGTCATCGGCGATGACCTCCGCGATCGCGCCGGCCATATCGTCGTGGAAGCGTTCCAGCCGGTCTTCGACCTCGTCGTCGTTGTCCATCCCGGAGGTGAACACCAGCCGGTAGGCCTCGTCCTTGCGCGAGATGAACTCGTAGAAGGCGCCCATGGTGGCCTGCACCCGGTCCTTGTTGTCCTCGCTTCTCGCCAGCGCCTGGGTGAGCTCATGCTCCAGGGCACCGAGGTGGGTGTCGAGCAGCCCGAGGAAGAGCTCGTGCTTGCCCGGGAAGTGCTGGTAGAGCACCGGCTTGGAGACCTGGGCGATCTCGGCGATGTCGTCCATCGACGCCCCGTGATACCCCTTGGCCACAAAGACCTGCAGCGCGCACTCCAGCAGCTGGGTGCGCCGCTTCTCCCGGGGCAGCCGCTTGGCCCGCACGACTCCTGCCGGGTCGCTGATGGTCTGAGTCATGGGCACAGTCTATGGCGGGCCGCGCCGGGACCGCCTCCGTCGTGGGTTCTGGGACTCAGGGCCGGATCGGCGCGGTGCCGGTGGCCAGGGCGCACAGCGCCTCCACGGTCTCCCAGTCGGTGGTGTTCTCCCCGAGCCGGTTGTCCTTCCCGGTGCCGTGATAGTCCGAGGATCCGGTGATCAGCAGGTCGTGGCGGGACGCGAGCCCGCGGAGCACCTCCCGGCCCGATTCGGGATTGTCCCGGTGGTAGACCTCCACGCCGGCCAGACCGGCCGCGACCATCTCCTCCAGCTGCTCGCCGCTGACCGTGCGGCCCCGCGCTGAGGCCATGCCGTGGGCCAGGACCGGGACTCCCCCGGCTTCGCGCACCAGCCGGATCGCCGTGACCGGGTGCATGTTGTCCTGGCCCACGTAGTAGGGAGAGGCGGCGTGCAGCAGGTGGTCGAAGGCCTCCTGCCGGTCTGCCACCGCGCCGATGCCGACCAGGGCGTCGGCAAGGTGCGGCCGCCCGACGGTGGCCCCGGCGCTGACATGCTGCTCCACGGTCTCCCAGGTCAGCGGGAAGTCCACGGAGAGCCGATCAGCGATCCGGCGCGCCCGGTGCAGCCGACCGTCCCGGGCCGCAGCCACGGCCTCGGAGAGGCCGGGGTGCTGCGGGTCGTGGAGGTAGCTGAGCAGGTGGACGCTGATCCCGTTCTCGGTCAGCGTGGTGATCTCCATCCCGGGCAGCAGGGCGATTCGGTGCTGGTTCGCGGCGTCGATCGCCTCGTCCCAGCCCGAGGTGGTGTCGTGATCGGTGAGCGCCAGTCCCTGCAGTCCCGCGGCCGCCGCGGCGGCGACCAGCGCCGCCGGAGATTCGGTGCCGTCGGAGACATATGAATGGGTGTGCAGGTCCACGCTCATGCTCCTCAGCCTACCGGCCAGCCCCGGCCGGCCCGGGTGCCGTGACCCAGCTCCGACGTCGAGCCCCCGCCTAGACTGGATCCCATGACCAGTTCAGAGAAGCAGGAAGAGTTCGACGTCGTCTCCCCCGCCTCCGCGGCGGGCTTCACCCCCGAGCAGGGGCAGGATCTCGGGGACCGGGTGAACAACCGTTCCCAGCGGCCCACCTCGGAGGCGTTCCAGGAGTTCATGGCCTCCAGCTGGGCTCCAGCGGAGACGGTGCAGCATGAACGTGACGAGGTGGCCGAGTATGCTGCCGCCCGGCGCGGCGCGGTCTCAGCACGGTTCCCCGCAGAGCGTCTGGTGATCCCCGCCGGCCCGCACAAGGTGCGCTCGAATGACACCGATTACCGGTTCCGGCCGCATTCCGCCTTCGCCCACCTCTCCGGGCTCGGGGTGGACCATGAGCCCGGCGCGGTGCTGGTCTTCGAACCCGTGGATGAAGGGACCGGGGATCACGGTTCCGGACATGAGGTCACGCTGTACTTCAAGCCGATGGCGGGACGCGACACCCAGGAGTTCTACGCCGATGCCCGCCACGGCGAGTTCTGGATCGGCCCCCGTCCGGGTCTTGATGAGTTCTCGCAGCGACTCGGGCTGCGCACCGCAGATGCCGGGGCCCTGGAGGTGGCGGTGACCAAGAACGCCGGGCCGGTGGAGTTCGGCGGCACCCGGATCCGGCTGCTGCGGGAGGTGGACCTGGACGTGGACGCCCTGGTGGACACCTCGCGGATCAACACCACGGTGGACCTGGAGACCTCCGACGCCTTCGACGGCGAGCTCGCCGAGGCGCTCTCCGAGCTGCGACTCATCAAGGACGACTGGGAGATCTCACAGATGCGCCTCTCCGTGGACGCCACGATCGCCGGGTTCCACGACGTCGTCGCCGCTCTGCCGCGCGCAGCCGGTCACGCCCGCGGCGAGCGAATCGTGGAGGGCACGTTCTTCGCCCGGGCCCGCCTGGAGGGCAACGACCTCGGCTATGACACCATCGCGGCTGCGGGCAACAACGCCACGGTGCTGCACTGGATCCGCAATCACGGCGCGGTGCGACGCGGGGACCTGCTCCTGCTCGACGCCGGAGTGGAGGCGGACTCGCTCTACACCGCAGACATCACCCGCACGCTTCCGGTCAGCGGGGAGTTCTCCCCGGTCCAGCAGAAGATCTACGACGCGGTGCTCGCCGCGGCGGATGCCGCCTTCGCCGTGGTCCGCCCCGGGATCAGGTTCCGCGAGATCCACGCGGCTGCGGTGAAGGTCCTCGCCGAGCACCTCGATGACTGGGGACTGCTGCCGGTCAGCCTTGAGGAGGCCCTGGACGAGACCGGCCAGCACCACCGCCGCTGGATGCCGCATGGAACCAGTCACCACCTGGGACTGGATGTCCATGACTGTGCCCAGGCCAAGCGGGAGCTCTACCTCGACGGAGTGCTGGAGCCCGGGATGGTGTTCACCATCGAACCCGGTCTCTACTTCAAGGACGAAGACCTCGCGGTGCCTGCGGAGTTCCGCGGGATCGGAGTGCGAATCGAAGACGACGTGCTGGTCACCCAGGACGGCGCCGAGAACCTCTCGGCAGCGCTTCCGCGCACCGCGCAGGAGATTGAAGCTTGGATGCAGGGCATCTGGAATTCCTGAAGATCCTGGTCTCAAGCCGAGAAGAAGTGTGCTACGGCGGTGATAGAACTGTGATCAAGCCGATCTCTGTCAGCGACTAAGCGTTCATGACTGCTGGGTTTCAGGGGTTAGGCTGGAATAAGTCGAACCTGTCAGGTTCAAGAATCACAGGAGGAATTTTCATGGGAATCATCGCTTGGCTCGTTCTGGGCCTCATCGCCGGCGCCATCGCCCGCCTCATCCTGCCCGGTAAGCAGGCCGGTGGCTGGATCGCCGCACTGATCACCGGTGTGCTCGGCGCACTGGTCGGCGGCTTCATCGCCTCCGCCGTCTTCGGCATCAACGTCAACGACTCGTTCTTCGACCTTGCCACCTGGCTCTTCGCCATCGGTGGCGGCGTGCTGGTGGCCTTCATCTGGCAGGCCATCACCGGTCGCCGCGGCAGCAAGACCGTCTGAACCACTTCAGCGCGGCGCGGCTCATGACTGAGCCAGGACCGCACTGAAGCGCAGATACACAGAAGCGCCCCGCTCGCCCGGGCTCCACGGAGCATCGGAGGAGCGGGGCGTCTTCGTGTCTGCAGACACGTTCCCTCCGGTTCTGGCCGCCGCCCTCAGCGGTGCGAAGAGTCCTCAGCGTCCTTGGAATCATCGACAGGGCGACGCTCCGCGTCCTGCTCCGGCCCTCCGTCAGCGGCCTCGGGGGCGCCGCCCTCAGCGGGGGTCTCTGCGGCGGGGACGCGCACCCCGTAGCGTGGGCGCCCGTCAGGAAGGTCGTTGTACCCGGCCGTGGGCTGGCCGGGAGCCGAGCCGGGCGCCGTCGTCGTCTCCTTCTCAGGTGCGTCCTGCCCCTGGGCATCCTGGCCCTCGGCGTCGGGCCCCTGAGCGTCCTGTCCCGGCGTGTGTGCGGCTGCGGGTGGCTGGACGAGCGCTGGGCCTCCGTCTGTCTGGCTGCCCTGATGCTGCTCTCCCGACCCGGTCTGCGGCGGCGCGGCGACCGGCTGCGTGGCAGCTGAGGCGGCGCTGCCGGAACTGGCGGGGGTTGAACCGGTGCGGGCCGGTGCGGCGGGCGTGAGCCGTGCCGACGCCTGGGTGGTCGGATCGTTATAGGCGTTCAGGCTCATCACACCGGCGCCGGGCACCAGCTGCCGGGCGCGGTGCGCCGCCGAGAACTCGCAGACCACGTCGAAGGTGGTCGCCACCAGCTGGGAGGAGGAGGCGTACTCCCGCTTCCCCTTGCGCATGGCGAAGCCTAAGACCCCGATGATCATCCAGATCGCCATGCCCAGCACCACCGAGAACAACAGGTTGTAGATCGCGGCCTCGGGGCTGAACAGGTAGAGGATCAGCCCGATGAAGGCGCCGAACATGGCGCCCTGCGCGGCACCCCCGAGCGCCACCCGTGGGTAGGTCAGACGGGTGCGGATATGCTCCACCGAGCGCAGGTCGTTGCCCACGATGCTCAGCGCCTTGACGTCGAAGTCCTCCGCCGCGGTGAGGTGATCCACCAGCTTCTGGGCGTCTTCATAGGAGCGGTACCGGCCGAGCAGCTCACCGCGCGGCAGCCCCGAGGTGTTCTTTGCGCCTGCATTGGTCCCAGCGTTGATCGACATGTCCACATCATCTCAGGTGCATGCCTGTGGCGGAGCCCTGAAGAGACCGGCGAGGTCACAGAGCGTGCTGGCTCGTAGACTGGGGCGGTGTCTGATCCTTCCATCACCGAACGCATCCGCCAGCGCCTGAACGAGGTCATCGATCCGGAGCTGCGCCTGCCGATCACCCAGCTGGGCATGGTCGGTGAGATCAGTGTGGACGAATCCGGTGCCGCGCAGGTGGGGGTCAAGCTGACCATCGAGGCCTGCCCGATGCGCAGCCGGATCGTCGAAGACGTCACCGCGGCCGCGGTGCGCGCTGAGGGAGTCACCACCGCTTCGGTGCAGCTGGGCGTGATGACTCCCCAGGAGCGGGCCGAGCTGAAGGACCACCTCCGGGGCGGGGAGACCGGGAAGGTCAATCACTTCGCGCAGCCGGAGAACCTGACCCGGGTCTACGCCGTCGCCTCCGGCAAGGGCGGGGTGGGCAAGTCCTCGGTCACGGTGAACCTGGCCTGCGCGATGGCCGCGCAGGGGCTGAAGGTCGGGATCGTGGACGCGGACATCCATGGGTTCAGCGTCCCGGATCTGATGGGGATCACCGATAAGCCCACCCGGCTCGATGAGATGATCCTGCCGCCGGTGGCCTACGGGGTGAAGACCATCTCGATCGGAATGTTCGTCGAGGGCAACCAGGCCGTGGCCTGGCGCGGTCCGATGCTGCACCGGGCGGTGGAGCAGTTCCTCACCGACGTGCACTTCGGCGATCTGGACGTGCTGCTGCTGGACCTGCCCCCGGGCACCGGGGACATCGCCATCTCAGTGGCCCAGCTGCTGCCCGGCTCCGAGCTGCTGGTGGTCACCACCCCGCAGGCCGCCGCGTCGAACGTGGCCGAGCGGGCCGGCGCGCTGAGCTCGCAGACCAAGCAGCGCGTGGCCGGGGTGATCGAGAACATGGGACCGATGACATTGCCCGATGGCTCCAGCTTCGAGCTCTTCGGCTCCGGCGGAGGCCAGCTGGTGGCCGACCGGCTCAGCGAGTCCCTTCAGGCCGAGGTGCCGCTGCTGGGCTCGGTGCCGCTGGACATGAACCTGCGCGAGGCCGGCGACGACGGCGAGCCGGTGGTGCTCTCAGCCCCTGACTCCCCGGCCGGATCCGCGCTGCGCGAGATCGCCGCCCGGCTGGCCGTGCAGCCGCGCGGCTTCAGCGGGCGCAAGCTCCCGATCAGCCCCGCCTGATCCCAGTCTCCACCCCTGCTCCCCTGCCCCAGCGTTTTACCTGCGCGTATGTGATGTACCCGGGTGACCGTCGGGGAGGTATTCCACGCATCGCGGGGTAAAACGCGTGGGGTGAGGGGTGGGCGCCTAGGTGGCCTCGCTGTCGAAGGGGGCCTTGACTGCGGTGGGCGCCTCCGCATGATCCTCGTTCGCGGCGACCTCCGGTGCGGCTGGCGCGGCGGGGTCCCGCGGCGCGCCAGCTCCGGCCATCCCGGCCGCGATGGCGCCGCTGGCGGCCGCTGCGGCGGGCGAGACGCCCCCGCTGGAGGCGGCGCCGCTGCGGGCACCGGGTGTGGAGCCGTTCTTGCTGCGGAAGAGTTCGCGCGGGTCCGTCGCCGCGCGAGCCGAGTCCAGCGTCCCGGTCACCGCAGAACGGGTCTCCCGGAAGTCGTCTCCGTATTCGTTGCTCAGGGCGTCACGGATGATCCGCCGCGGATCGTACTGCCGGGGGTCGTAGCGCTTCCAGTCCACGTCGTCGAAGTCGGTGCCGGTCTCATCCTTGAAACGGCCCTTGGCGTCCTCGGCGAGGTCCCGCGCCTGGCGGGCCCAGCGGGCCAGATTCCGGGCATACTGCGGAAGCCTCTCGGGTCCGAGGATGACGAGCGCGAGCACGATCAGGATCACGAACTCGTAGGCATTGATACCAGGCACAGCTCAACCCTACCCTCAGCGTCGGCTCAGTCGGTGAGCCAGTCCAGCAGCTCTTCGAAGCCGCGTTCAAGCCGCTCGGAGCCGGAGGGAACGATCGGCAGCACCTGCACGCGGGAGCGGTCGGTGGCCATCACCCAGTTCGAGATCTGCTCCGCAGTCTCTGTGGGCAGATCGGAGGTGACCACGTACTGCACCCGAGCGCTCTCCATCGCCGCGGTCCACTCCTCGGAGTCCTCAGACACGTAGAGCTCGCAGTCATCGCCGGTGCGCAGGGTGAGGGTCTCCCGGGCGGCGGCGGAGGTGTCCACGACCTCGCCGAGCTTGGACTCCAGCGACGCAAGCTCCAACTCGGCATCTTCCGGGCGGGTCTCGGAGATGTCCAGGCGGTGCTCGCCGTCGGTCAGCCGCACCTGCACGGTGCGTATGCCATCGACCACTCCGGTCTCGGCGTACTCGGTGGCCAGGCCGAAGCCGGAGAGATGCGGCACGGACCAGCCCAGGCTCTTGAGCTCGTTGAGGTTCTCCAGCGGGATCTGCTGGATCTGCGTGCTCTCCGGCGCCCCGGGCAGCGTCACATCGGCGGCGTCCACCGGGATCAGGTTCAGGTCTGTGCTGGTGACGGGCGCTTCCACGACGCCGTCGTGGGCGAGACCCTCGGCCTCATGCTGGCTGGACTGTGAACCTTGCGGCAGCAGAGACTGCACCGAATTGATCTGCGGAAGCGCCCTGCCTCCCACCACCCAGGCGGTCACGAAGATGAGAACTCCGAGCAGCACCAGCACCAGCAGGGCCAGCGCCACAAGCCACCCGGCACGCGGCCGGGTGGCTTCCTGGGCGACCGCTCCGCGCTGCCAGCCACGGTGTGACTCACCGGTGCCGCCTCCGCGAGCGGACGGAGTACTACGATCGAGCCTGGTCATCCTGACTATCATGAAGTGTAGAACTGGGCAGAAGCTGAAAATTTGGACATTCAACGTCACTCGGGGTCCGACCCGTCACCGCGGGCTCCACGGCGCCGGACGTGCCTGCCGATGCCGGCGCCCGGTTCCTCTCATTCGCGCGCAGAGAAGGTCCTATGAAAGCCCAGCAGTCACAGCACTCGGTCAAGCATTCAAGCTGGGCCTACGCGGAGCAGCACACCGAGGAGGAGCCGGCGCTTCTTCAAGCGCGTCGTCGCGGCGAGAGCCTCGGAGTCCAGCCGGTCAGCCAAGGGGTGGCCGCGCTGCTGACCGTGCTCGCCGCCAGCAGCAGAGCGCAGGCGCTGGTCGAGGTGGGCACCGGCGTCGGCGTCTCCTCTCTGGCTCTGCTCCGCGGCGCCCAGGCGAACGCCGTTCTGACCAGCATCGACTACGAGGCCGACCACATCCAGGCGGCGAAGGAGACCTTCCGTGAGGCGCGTCTGGCTTCGGCACGCACCCGGCTGATCACCGGCAGGGCGGAACAGGTGCTCGCCCGTCTGACCTCCGGGGGCTATGACCTCGTGTTCGTCGACGCCGAGGCGACGCACGCCGCTGAGTACGCCGAACAGGGCATTCGGCTCCTTCGCCCCTCGGGACTGCTGATCATGAACGACGCGCTGGATCATGATCGCCTGCCGCGGCCTGCAGTGCGCGAGGAGTCCACGCAGCAGATGCGGCAGCTGGAGCGCCGTCTGTTGGAAGACGATCGCCTGTGCACCTCGATGCTCGGGGCCGGCACCGGGCTGCTGGTCGCGGCGCGGCGCTGAGCCACTGGGCGAGCGCAGCTGAGACAGTTCAGGCCGGTCGTGCAGTGCACGACCGGCCTGAACCGAAGATCATTACTCGCCGACGGCTTTGATGAGGCACTGCTTGAGTGCCTGCGCTTCGTCGTTGTTGATCTCCAACACCAGACGGCCCCCTCCGTCGATAGGCACCCGCATGATCAGGCTGCGGCCCTCCTGAGTGACCTCCATCGGACCGTCGCCAGTGCGCGGTTTCATTGCAGCCATCGAGTGCATCCCTTCCGAAGTTCTCTAGCGTGCGTGTCCATGCCTGAGAGTTCCAGCACCTGAACTGCTTCCATTATCTCGCATCTGCGAGGAATGTCACTCCACCCGTGAAGTTCCGCGCTTCGGATGGTCCTGTCGCGGGGCGCTTAGATCCTTGTCAGCCGGGCCATGAGCCTGACCCTCAGGGTCCTCGTCAGCTGTCAGCCTCGCTACAGAGGTGTCCGCCTCCGGCACCGTCTGACTGGTCGAAGCCAGGTGCTGCATCGGTGGGCGCTCAAGCTGGAGGTCATGGAGCTGCTCTCCGAGCGCGTCCAGCAGCCGGTCCACCTGGTCCATCCGGTAGCCGCGCACGGCGGAGTCCAGGCGCACCTCCTGGAGGTCATCCGCGGTGATCCTCGCGCCGGCCCTGAGCCGCAGCAGCTCATCCACGCCTGAGCCGTCCAGATCCGACTCCTCGCCCGGCACGGCCGCTCCCTCCCAACGTCCCAGCAGCGCGGCCACCACGAGACCGAGCAGCACCACGGCGAGCAGGTATAGCCAGAGCATGGGTTCATGCTATCTCGCGCGGCGCTGACGGGGCGGGAAGGGTTCAGTGCAGCTGGACGCTTTTGATCTGGTCCTGATCCAGCGGCAGCTCGTCCACTGGCGGGGCGTCGCTGAGGTCGGGCTGGGTGAGCAGCACGAACAGCGCCAGACCCACCACGTAGACCGCGAAGACGCGGAAATAGCCTCGGTAGAGCAGCCGCAGCACCACCCACAGCGCCCCGGCTCCCACCACGGCAGCTACCAGGAACCCCAACGCATAGTCCTGCCAGCTCAAGAACAGGCCTCCGTCGAAGCTGGCAGGGTCAAGCAGACTCAACGACTGCAGCCCGGTCGCGGCGAGGATCGTGGGGATCGCCACGAAGAAGCTGAACTGCGCGGCAAGCCGGCGATGCATTCCCATTGCCAGGGCGGCGGCGATGGTCAGACCCGAGCGGCTCAGCCCCGGAAACAGCGCCGCCGCCTGGGCCAGCCCGATCACGATGGCGACCAGCAGGGTCATCTGAGCGGCGCCCCGCCAGGTGGTCTTCACCGAGTCAGACCACCACAGCACTGCCCCGGTGACCATCAGCATCAGCGCCACCGCCCACGGACTGGCAAAGACGCCCGTGCCGTAGGCACGGATCAGCAGCCCGAGAACCCCGGTGATGGCGGTCGTGACCAGGCCCAGCAGCGCCAGCCTGAGGTGGATCAGGTGCCGCAGCGTTCGGCGCCTGCGCCAGAGTCCCAGCTCACGCCAGATCCCTCGAACCAGACGTTTCAGCGGCCGCCACATCACGATCGTGACGGAGACCATGGTGCCGAGGTGCACCACCAGGTTGTAGAGGATCATCTCCGGGGTGTCCGGGGAAGGCAGCGGCGACCCCTGGTCGGCCAGGTATTGCTGGATCAGGACCAGGTGACTCGACGAGCTCACCGGCACGAACATGAACAGCCCTTGAATCGCTCCTAGGAGCACCGTCTCCCACAGGGTCATCGCGCAGAGTCGGGCGCGGTCGCGCCGGTTCTCGTCGTCGTCTTCTCCGGCGAGTCCGAAGAGTCCGGAGGGTCCGGAGAGTCCCCGGTGACCGCCTGGACCAGGGCCGGCAGCAGCTCCCCGGCGGGTCCGCGCAGCCGGTGGTGCATGGCGTCACTGAGCTCCGTGGGTTCGGGATTGATCTCGACCAGCGGCGTCCCGCGCTCCATGCCGAGCAGCGGCAGCGAGGCGGCTGGCTGCACCAGACCGGAGGTGCCCACGACCAGGATCAGGTCTGCGCTCTGCATCGCCGCCGCGGCGGCCTCGAACGCCGGCATCGGCAGCGCCTCGCCGAACCAGACGACGCCGGGCCGGATCAGGCCCTCCCCGCAGACGGTGCACTGCGGCGGGTCCTCCGGCTGTGCGGGCGCGGCGGCGCCGTCGTACTGGGGTGCCGGAAGCTCCACCGGTGCCTCGCATTCGGCGCAGCGGTGAGCGGTGATGCTCCCATGCAGGTGCGCCAGCACCTCGGCGCCGGCGCGCTCGTGGAGATCATCGACGTTCTGGGTGGCGATGCTCAGGCTGCCGCCCCGCTCGGTGAGCTGCCGCTGCCAGCGGGCCAGCGCCCGATGCCCCGGGTTCGGCGCGACCTGCTGGATCAGCGCGGCCCGCCATCGGTACCAGGTGTGGACCAGTCCCGGATCATCCTCGAACGCCTCGGGGGTGGCGAGATCCTGGGCGGAGAAGCGTTCCCAGAGACCGGTCTGGACCTCGCGGAAGGTCGGTACGCCGGACTCGGCGGAGATGCCCGCGCCGCTGAAGACGGCGACGTGGCGGGCCGCGCGGGCAAGGCTGAGAACTTCTTCCGGAACGGTGGCGATATCGGGCTGAGCAGACATGTCCTCCACCGTATCGATCACAGCGCGCGAGGACTACGCTGGTCCTCACTCGCGGCTGACGCTGAATCCCGATCCCGCCGCGGCGAAGACCTTGGAGGAGTGATGACCCAGCCCACCCGCCCCACAGGCGCAGACGGTGAATGGCAGCAGGGACCCGATGGACAGTGGCACAAGGCGCCGCCGGAGCCGAGCATTGCCGCAGGCCCGGCGCCCTCCGGCGGACCGACAGGCAGCCCCTCCGGCGGGCAGCCAGGCAGCCCGTCCGGGGTCTCGCCCGGTGGACCCTCGGTCGGGCAGTCCGGGGTCCCGGTGAGCGCCGGGGAGGAGCAGGGCTGGGGCGTCGCGATGCACCTGGGCGGGGTCTTCCTGTCCTGGCTGGTGCCGCTGGTGCTCTGGCTGGTGTTCCGGCAGCGCAGCCGAATGCTCGATGATCACGGCAAGGAGGCGCTGAACTTCCAGATCACGTTGTTCATCGCCTACATCGTCGGCGCGGCCACCACCATCATTCTGATCGGCTTCCTGATCCTGTTCCTCGCCTGGGTGCTCTCGGTGGTGTTCAGCATCCTGGCCGCCATCGCCGCCTATAACCGCCGGCCGTACCGCTACCCGCTGACCATCCGTTTCATCAAGTGAGCGCGCCCCGCCGGGGCGGCCAGACGGAGCGATCCCCTGCGCTGGCCCGGCGGAGGACGCTCAGCTCTTGCGGTTGTAGAAGTACATCGAGACCGGGCCGAAGACCCCGACCAGCACGGCGCAGTAGACGAGCACCAGCGTGACGGAGGAGAACTGACCGGCCCCGGCCATCAGCTCACGGATGGCGGTGACCACCACCGAGACCGGGTTGACCTCGACTGCGCCCTGCAACCAGCTGGGCATGGTCTCGGGATCCACGAAGATGTTCGAGGCGAAGGTCAGCGGCATCATGATGAACATCGAGATGCCCATCGCGGCCTGCTCGGTGCGCACCAGCAGCGAGATCACCGTCCAGACCCAGGACAGGCTGAAGCTGAAGAGCAGCAGCAGCACGAACGCCATCAGCACCCCGGTCAGTCCGCCCTCGGGCCGGAACCCCATGACGAAGCCCACGATCAGGATGATCGCGCCGGCCAGGACGTAGCGGATCTGATCCCCCAGAAGCGCTCCGACCAGCTGTGCCGGGCGCCAGGTGGGCAGGGAACGGAAGCGGTCGAAGACGCCCTTGGAGATGTCCCGGTTCAGGGTGAGCCCGGTGTACATGGTGATCATGATCATGGTCTGCACGAAGATCCCGGGGATCAGGAACTGCACGTAGCCGTCCACCGAGCCGGCGATGGCTCCGCCGAAGATGTAGGTGAACATCACGGTCATCATGATCGGGAAGACCGTGACGTCGAAGAGCTGCTCGGGGATGTGCTTGATCTTCAGCAGCGCACGCCAGCCGTAGGTCAAGGACGCGCTGACCGCGCCCGCCGGGGCCGGCCGCTGCTCTGCCGGGACCAGGACGCTTCTGATCCGCTGGTTCTGATCCTGCGCCGTGGTGGTCACGCCGCCTCCTCCTGTGCCTCTGCGCTCACGCCGTCGCTCGACTCGTGAGCTGTCTTATGACCGGTCAGGGCGAGGAAGACCTCGTCCAGGCTGGGCTGACCCAGCGCGAAGGTCTCCACCGCCAGGGCGGAGTCCTGCAGGGCGATCAGTGCTGAGGCGGCCCGGGACTCGTCCTCGAGCCGGACGGTCAGCGCCGACGGGTCAGATTCCCGAATCACCTCGGCCAGCAGGGTGCGCCCGAGGATCTCGGCGGCCTCCTCGCGGCGGGTCGAGTCGACCACCCGCACCTTCAGCGCGCCGGTGCCGACCTGCGCCTTGAGCTGTCCTGGCGTGCCCTCGGCGATCACCTTGCCGGTGTCGATGACCGCGATCCGGTCAGCGAGCTGATCGGCCTCCTCCAGGTGCTGGGTGGTCAGCAGGATGGTGGTGCCGCCCTCGACCAGGGTCCGGATGATGTCCCAGACCTGGTTGCGGCTGCGCGGATCGATCCCGGTGGTGGGCTCGTCGAGGAACATCAGCTGCGGGGTCACGATCAGGGACCCGGCGATGTCCAGGCGGCGGCGCATGCCTCCGGAGTACTTCTTGACCTGGCGGCCGGCCGCGTCGGTGAGGCCGAAGGCCTCCAGCAGGGTCATGCCGCGCAGCTTGGCGTCCCGGGCGCTGTAGCCGAGCAGCCGTCCCAGCAGCATCAGGTTCTCGATCCCGGTCAGATCCTCGTCCAGCGACGCGAACTGCCCGGTGAGCGCGATCTTCTCCCGGATGGTCTTGGGCTCGGTGAAGACATCATGGCCCAGGACCCGGGCTTCCCCGGCGTCAGGGCGCAGCAGCGTGGCCAGCATCCGGATCGCTGTGGTCTTCCCGGCCCCGTTGGGGCCCAGCACGCCATAGATCCCGCCCTGAGCGATGTCCAGGTCGATGCCGTCCACCGCAGCGGTGTTCCCGAAGCGTTTGACCAGTCCTCGTGTCTCGATGGCCGGCACACTCATGCGCAGCGTTCCCCCCTGGAATCCTCGGCTGTGATCTGTTCCTGATCGGTCCGCGCCGGTCCCGGCGCGCCCCGATTTCACGGGACCAGTCTAATCCGCCGCCTCCGGGAGGGAACCCCCTCTCAGCCCAGCTGCTGCCAGAGCCAGCGGTAGATCAGCGCGTTCATCCGTGCCTGCTGCTCCGGGTTGGCCGCGCCGCCGTGCCCGCCCTCGGTGTTCTCCCAGTAGGTGACGTCGGCGCCGAGCTCCTCCAGGGCGGCGGTCATCTTGCGGGCATGCCCCGGGTGGACCCGGTCATCCCGGGTCGAGGTGGTCAGCAGCACCGGTGGGTAGTCCACGCCGCCACCGACCAGGTGATACGGCGAGAAGTCTTGGATGAACTCCCAGTCCGCCGTCTCGGGGTCGCCGTATTCGGCGCGCCAGGAGGCTCCGGCGAGCAGCTGCGCGAAGCGGCGCATATCCAGCAGCGGCACCTGGATCACCACCGCGCCGAAGAGCTCGGGGTACCGGGTGAGCATGTTGCCGGTGAGCAGTCCGCCGTTGGAGCCGCCGCGGCAGGCGAGCTTCTCCACCGTGGTCACTCCGGTGCTCACCAGGTCCCGGGCGACTGCGGCGAAGTCCTCGTAGGCGCGGTGCCGGTTCTGCTTCAGCGCGGCCTGATGCCAGCCAGGACCGTATTCCCCGCCCCCGCGGATATTGGCCACGGCGAAGACTCCCCCGGCCTCCAGCCAGGCCTTGCCTGCGAGCCCGAGGTAGCTCGGGGTCTGCGAGATCTGGAATCCGCCGTAGCCGTAGAGGATCGTGGGGTGCGGCTCGGGTCCGGCGATCTGCGTGGCGCCCGGCACCGACTCGGAGTCCGCGGCCTCCGCGGCCTGCACGGCTTCGGCCCGGCCGATCAGGAAGTACGGGACCCTCGTGCCGTCCTCGCTGGTGGCGAAGCTCTGCACCCAGGCCAGCCCCTCGGAGTCGAAGCGCTCCGGCGCCTGCTTGAGCAGCTCCAACGACGCCGGCGCGCCGCTGCGCAGCCCCTGCAGGGTGCCGCGGTGGAGGCTGGTGGGGGTGATCCAGTCGGTGCTGGTGACCCACACCTCCTCGGAGTCCTCCTCGTCCACCGCCGCGACGCCGAGGGAGCCGTGGAGCTCGCCGAAGGCCGCGCAGGCGCGCCACTGGCCGGCTTCGCGCCAGTGCGCCTCGACCCGGTGCACCACGTCCTCCATGATCGTCACCAGGATGCTCTCGCGGGTGAGCGCGACTCCCAGCAGCGCCGCCGACGCGGTGGGCTCGAAGAGCACCCGCAGCTCAGGCGCCCCGGCCATGAACTTCTCGGCGTCGCCCACGATCAGGCTGCCGCCGCGGTAGTCCACCCCGTGGTGGGTGAAGTCGGTGCGCGGACGCAGCAGGATCAGATCCCGGTGGAAGCCCACCGAGACGTCGGTGGGCACCTCCACCCGGGTCATCGTCTCCGGCGCGTCAGGGTCGATCAGGTAGGTCTCGCGGTCGTAGAAGCCCAGCAGCCTCACCCCGATGTGTCGTTCATAGCCCGGGGTGCTGTCGTAGCCGGCGACGGCGCTCATATGGTCCGCCTCCACGCTGATCACCGGCTCAGCCTCGGTCAGCGCGGTGCCGCGCCGCCAGCGCCGGGCCACCCGCGGATAGCCGGAGCTGGTGACGGCATCGGCGCCGTCGTCGTGGGTGAGGTAGACGGTCTCGGAATCGATCCAGCTCAGCCCGCCCTTGCCCTGCGGCCGGTGGAACCCGCCTTCGGACTCCGGGATGAAACGCCGGGTGAGAAGGTCGAACTCGCGGGTGACATCGGCGTCGGAGCCGCCCGGGGAGAGTGAGATCAGGGTGTGCCGCCAGGGGGCGGTGTCGGCAGCGGTGTCCGCGTTGCTCGGGGTGGGGGTGTCCGGCGTCGCCTCGCGCGGGCGCAGGACCTCGGCGCCGTGCCAGACCCAGGTGACCCCCTCCTCGGCGCTGAGCGCGTCCAGATCCAGCAGGATCTCCCACTCTGGGGACTCGCTGCGGTAGGACTCCTCGGTGGTGCGCCGCCAGATCCCCTGCGAATGCTCGGCGTCGGTCCAGAAGTTATACAGGTGCTCCCCGCGCTTGGTCACGCCGGGGATCCGATCGGAGGCGTCGAGGATCTCGCGCAGCTGCGTGCGCAGCGGATCGAACGCCTCGTCCTGGATCCGGTCCTCGGCACGGGCGTTGCGCTCGCGCACCCAGGCCAGCGCCTGCTCCCCGGTGACCTCCTCGAGCCAGAGATGCGGATCTGCCTGGGCCGGGTCGAGGTCGGGACTGATCAGGGGCTTCGCCGAGGAGACTGTCATCCCCCAATCCTAGCCACCAGCGTTCTACCGGGGCTTACGTGTCCTACCGGCGGCACCGTCCGGCCGGTAGGACACGTAGGGGGAGGTAAAACGCAGAGGGGAAGGGGAAGGGGTCAGCCGGTGTTCTGCAGGCCGGCGGCCACTCCCTTGAGGGTGATCAGCAGCAGGTTGCGCGGATCATCGATCTGATCATCGGTGAGCTTGCCGGAACGCAGCACCCGCAGGGCGCGCAGCTGGATCAGCGAGAGCGCGTCGACATAGGGGTTGCGCAGCTGCACGGCCCTACCGAGCACCCGGTGCTTCTGCAGCAGACGATCCTGGTCGGTGATCGCGAGCACCCATTTCGAGGTCAGGTCGAACTCCTCGAGGACCACCGCGGTGAGATCCGCGCGATCCCCCAGCGCCAGGTAGCGCTCGGCGATGCGCCGGTCGGTCTTGGCCAGGGACATCTCGATGTTGTCGATCAGCGCCCGGAACAGCGGCCAGTCGGCGTAGGCCTGACGCAGCTGCTCCAGGTCCTGCACCGATTCCAGGGCGCTGCCCAGTCCGTACCAGCCGGTGAGGTTGATCCGCGCCTGACCCCAGGCGAAGTTCCACGGGATCGCGCGCAGGTCCTCCAGGGACTCCACGGAGAGTCCACGCTTGGCCGGACGGGAGCCGATGGCGAGCAGCCCGACCTCGTCCTGCGGGGTGACCTCGGCGAACCAGGGTGCGAAGCCCTCGGCGTTGACCAGGCCGTGGAACCGCTCCCGGGAGACCGCATCCATCTTCTCGGCCAGCCCGGCGTAGCGCTGGGCGGCCTCGGCGTTGCGCCGTTCGGTGGAGGGCGCCGAGGCCATCAGCGTGGCGGCGGCGACCTGCTCGATGTGGCGCAGCGCGATCTCCGGGTTGCCGTAGCGGGCGGAGATCACCTCGCCCTGCTCGGTGACCTTGAAGCGCAGGTCCACCGAATGCGGGGGCTGGGCCAGGATCGCCCGGTTCGCGGGTCCGCCGCCGCGGCCCAGCGCGCCGCCGCGCCCATGGAACTGGGTCAACGTGATCTCGTGCTTGATCCCCCAGGCGGAGATCTTCTCCTGGGCCTCATAGAGCGCGAGGGTGGCGGAGACCGGGCCGACGTCCTTGGCGGAGTCCGAGTAGCCCAGCATGACCTCCATGCGCCGGCCGGTCTGCTCCAGGCGCGCCTGCACGGCCGGGTGGGTCAGCATCTCCTCGAGGATCTGCGGGGCGTTGCGCAGGTCCTCATAGGTCTCGAAGAGCGGGATGACGTCGAGCACCGGCGCGTTCTCGGGCCCGCCGAGTGCCTTCTCCGCCAGCGTGTAGACATCGGCGAGGTTCTGCGCGGACTGGGTGAAGGAGACGATATAGCGTCGGGCGGCGTCCACGCCGTAGCGCTGCTGCACCGAGGCGATGGCGCGGAAGGTCTCCAGCACCTCTTCTCCGGGCACGGCCATCTTCTCCACCGAGGCGGGGTCCTCGAGCCAGGCCAGGGTCTGGGCGTGCACCTTGGAATGCTGGCGGACCTCGAGCTCGGCGAGGTGGAAGCCGAAGGTCTGGACCTGCCAGATCAGTTCCTGCAGGTCTCCGTAGGCCGCGCGCTTGGCACCGGCCTCCACCAGCGAGTCCTGGACCACACGCAGATCGGTGATCAGCTCTTCGGGGACCGCGTAGGCGAGGTCCGCGTTGCGCTCCCGGGTGGCCTGGATGCGTCCGGTGATCGCCAGCAGCACCTGACGGTGCGGCTCGCCCGGGGAATGCTGGGCGGCCTGCTCGGTGAGCTCCTCGGAGAGCTGGCGCAGCCGGTTCCACAGCGCCTCGAGCTTGGGGCTGGGCGGGGTGTAGCGGTCATCAAGGGTCAGCGACATGCCGGTGCGCCGGGACCGCTCTTCGAGGTCGGCCAGGACCCGGTCGGCGGCCTGCGCCACGGCCTTGCGCGTGATGGTCGCGGTGACATTGGGGTTGCCGTCCCGGTCACCGGCGATCCAGGAGCCCAGCCGGATGAAGGCCGGCGCCTTCGGCGCCTGGGCTCCTGAGGCCTCCCCCTGGAGCCAGTCGTCCATCCGGCGGTAGGCCTGGGTGAACACCGAGGAGAAGGAGGAGTCGAAGATCCCCAGGGCGGTGCGGACCTCGTCCAGCGGTGACGGGCTGGAGACGCGCAGCTGCGCGGTGCGCCACATGTTGTCGATCTCCTCGAGGAGCTCGCGGCGGTTCTTCGCCAGCTCGGTGGGGCCCACCCGGGGATCATCACGCACCTCCAGCAGCGCCCCGATGCGGCGCACCGAGGCGGTGATCGCGTTGCGTCGGGCCTCGGTGGGGTGCGCCGTGAGCACCGGGTGGAAGCGCAGCTCCTTGAGCCGGCGCTCGGCCTCGCGCTCGCCGACCTCCTGGGCGAGGTGGGTGAAGGCCGCTGCCACCGAGTCGGTGGGCTGCTGCTGGGCCAGCGGGAGCTCGCCGTCGCGGGTGCGCAGAGTCCGCACCCGGTGCTGCTCCTCGGCCAGGTTCGCCAGCAGGAAGTAGGAGGTGAAGGCGCGGGCGACCTCTTTGGCCCGTTCCGCGGAGAAGGAGGAGACCAGCTCCTCGGCGCGCACCAGAGTCTCCCCGCTGGTGTCCTCCAGGGCGGCGATGGTCAGTTCGCGCAGCGCCTCGACGTCGTCGAGCAGGCCTTCGGAGCCGTACTCCTTGAGCACCTGGCCCAGCAGGCCACCGAGCAGACCGACGTCGCGGCGCATCGCCTCGGGCACCTCATGGGTGGCCTGGACCCGGGTGATGCTGCCGGTGGCCGGTGAGCTGGTCTGCGCGGCAGAGGGTGTTTCCTGGGGCATGTGAATCTCCTTCTCGGATGCTTCACGTGACCCCATCGTCACGCTGATGAACTTGTCCTGCTGTTGTGCTTGATCCTCGGCGGCGACGCCTGCGGCGTGGCTGCGCTCACTGTGTTCGAGGCAACACGCTATCAAGCCTGGTGCTTGCCTCGAAGTCGGCTGGTGCCGGACCGGGGTGCGCGGGCCGCAGGCTCACCCCCATTCCGCCTCCCGCAGCGCGCGACGGCGCAGCTCCAGCTCCATCAGCTCACGGTTCAGCGCTTGATGCTCCTGCGGGTTCTGGGCCGGGTCCATGCGCTGCAGCCGGCCCAGCAGGTTCGCCTTCTGGTGGGTGATCTTCAGCTCGACCAGCCGGTTCAGGATCGACTGGCAGTACTTCTCGAGGTGTTCATCGCTGTTGGTGGGCAGCGCGGTCACGGCAAGCTCGGAGACGAAGGACTTGATCGGCTCCGGCACCTCCTCGCGCACCGCCTGGACCCAGTTGCGCGGATCCGAGGCCGAGGCTGCGGCGATGCGCACGCCGTCGTGGATGGCCTGGTGCGCCGGGGCGGTGAAGCGCACCGTGAAGATCTCCTCCCACTGCTCCGCGGTGAGATGGGTGGGGTGTTGCAGGATCACCTCCAGCGCCTGGCGCTCCATCAGCACCGCCGGATCGCGGGTGTCCGGGCGTGGATATCCCGGCGCGCTGCGGCGCAGCGGCTCCCCCGGCTCCGACTGCCCGTGCGCGCCCTGTCCCTGATGCCCCGCAGACTGGTGCCCCTGGCCGGTACCGGAGCCCTTCTCCGCCTCCTGATGCGGTGAGGGCTGATGCTTCTGCGCATAGGCCACCGCCCGATTGACGTCGTCCATCTCGGCGCCCAGCCAGCCGGCCAGTTCCCGGGTGTAGGCCGGGCGCAGCGCCGGGTCCTTGATCCCACCCACGATCGGGGCGGTGGCGCGCAGCGCACCGACCCGACCCTCGATGGTGTTCAGGTCGAATTCGCGCAGCTTGGCCCGGATCGCGAACTCGAAGAGCGGCGTCTTGGAGCTGATCAGCTCGCGGACCGCGTCGTCTCCGCGGTGCTGGCGGATGTCACAGGGGTCCATGCCCTCGGGGCCCACCGCGATGAAGGTCTTGGCGAGGAACATGTGGTCCTCCTTGAACGCCTTCAGCGCCGCCTGTTGACCGGCGGCGTCACCGTCGAAGGTGAAGATGACCTCGCCCGCGCCGCCCTCATCGGAGATCAGTCGGCGCGCGATCCGCACGTGGCCCTCGCCGAACGCCGTGCCGCAGGTCGCCACCGCGGTCTCCACCCCGGCCACGTGGCAGGCCATGACGTCGGTGTAGCCCTCCACGACCACCAGCTGGCGCTGCTTGGCGACGTGGCGTTTGGCGTGTTCGATCCCGTAGAGCACCTGGGACTTCTTATAGATCGCGGTCTCAGGCGAGTTCAGGTACTTCGGGCCCTTGTCATCCTCGTAGAGGTGCCGTCCGCCGAAGCCCACGGTGTTCCCGGTCATGTTGCGGATCGGCCACATCAGTCGGCCGCGGAAGCGGTCATAGATCCCACGTCCACCGGAGGAGAACATGCCGGTCTCGGTGAGCTCCTCCTCGGTGAAGCCCTTGGCGCGCAGATGTTTGAGCAGGTTGTCCCACCCCTTGGGGGCGTAACCCACGGAGAACTGGGCGGCGTGCTCCCGGGTGAAGCCGCGGCCGGTGAGCATCTCGCGGGCGGGCTGCGCCTCGGGGCTCTGCAGCGCCGCCTGGAAGAACTCGTCGGCGATCTTGTGCGCATCCAGCAGCCGCTGGCGGCGCCCGATCTCCGCCTTATCGGGTCCTTTCCCGCCGTCCTCGTAACGCAGCTCGATGCCGACGCGGCCGGCCAGCTTCTCCACGGTCTCCTGGAAGCTGGTGTGGTCCATGCCCATCAGGAACGCGATCACGTCCCCGGACTCGCCGCAGCCGAAGCAGTGGAAGGTGCCGACCTGGGGGCGGATGTGGAAGCTGGGAGAACGTTCATCGTGGAACGGGCACAGGCCCTTCCATGAGCCGATGCCGGCACCCTTGAGCGTCACATACTGTTCGACCACCTCGCGAAGGTCCGCGCGCTCACGGACGGCGTCGATGTCTTCGCGTTTGATCAGTCCGGCCATGGCTCTAATCTACTCGGCACGGCCAAATGCTTGCCCGCCCTCAGCGCGCCTGTGCAGGGACCGGGCAGAGGGTCGGTTCTCTGGCTAGGCTGGGGAACATGACTGAGCTTTCCGGACGCGCCCGGGTCCAGGCCGACGCCGACGCCCGCGCCGTGACCCTTGAATTCGTCCAGCGCGGACCCGCCTCCAGCTTGGAGGAGGCCGCCGAGAATCTCGGGGTCGCGCCGCGGGAGATCGTGAAGACCCTGGTCGCCAAGGCCAAGCTCACCCAGTCCGCCTCCGAGCACAGCTATGTGGTGGCGCTGATCCCTGGGGACAAGCAGGTGGACTGGGCAAAGCTGCGCCGGCTGGCCGGGATGAAGAAGATGTCGATGACCGCCCCGGAGGAGGCTGTGGCGGCCACCGGGTACCACCCGGGCACGATCACGCCCTTCGGCGCGCGCACCCCTGAGGGCCAGACCTGGCCGATCTATGCGGACGCCTCGATCTCCGGGCGGATCGCCATGGGAGCCGGGGAGCAGGACCTGAACCTCTTCGTGGAGGCCGATGAGCTGTTCGCGGCCTTCGACGTCGTCGTCGGCGACATCGGCAAATAACCCTCCCCCACCTCCCCCGGCGTTGAGGGGCGGGGGTCAGGCGAAGAGGCGGTTGAAGACCGGGCGGCCGTGGACCAGGGTGGCGTACCACTCCAGCGCCGCGCCGTCGGTGAGCGAGGCGATCTGGTCGATGATCGCGCGCTGCCGGGCGGACTCGTCGCCGGCGGCGTGGAAGTCCGCCTGGAAGGGCGGCTCCAGGAACTGGTCCCCGGTCTCGACGAGCAGCCCGTAGAGGCCCTCGATGACCTCGCGCTGCCGGGCGTAGACCGGCTTCTGCTCCCGGGAGGCCATGATGTAGGTCGCCGCGATCCCCTTCATCAGCGAGACCTCCTCCACCGTCTCATCGGGCACCACCAGGTCAGCCTCGTGGCGGACCAGCGGACGGTCCCCATAGGCCTCACGGGTGGCGGCGAAGATGGCGTGGGAGAACCGGCCGATCAGCTCGCTGGTCATGTTCTTCAACGCGGCCAGCGCGCGCCGGGAGCCGTCGGACTCCCCCACCCAGGAGTCCGCGGAGGCGAGCCGATCCAGGGCGGCCTCGATCCGGGCCGGGTCCGTCTCGGGCAAATACCAGTCGTGGGTGGTCTGGACCACGCGACGGCGCTGCAGCGGATCGGTGAGGAACTTCAGCTGGAACCGGCCGTTGACCACGCCGTCCTCGATGTCATGCACCGAATACGCGATGTCATCGGCGGCGTCCATCACCTGGGCCTCCATGGACTTGCGCCGGCCCGTCACGCCGTCCCGGATCCAGTCGAAGACCTCGACGTCGTCCTCATAGGCGCCGAACTTCGCGCTGCGGCTGCCATCGGGCAGGATCGGCGCCTCATGGGCGCGCCATGGATACTTCACCGCGGCGTCCAGGGAAGCCCGGGTCAGGTTCAGCCCCGCGGAGCGGCCGTCGGAGTGGAAGCGCTTGGTCTCCAGCCGGGTCAGCAGCCGCAGCGTCTGCGCGTTGCCCTCGAACCCGCCGTGCGGGGCGGCCAGCGCGTTGAGCACGGTCTCCCCGTTGTGTCCGAAGGGCGGGTGTCCCAGGTCATGGGAGAGGCAGGCGGCGTCGACGACGTCGGGGTCGCAGCCCAGCAGCCGGCCCAGGTCCCGGCCCACCTGGGCGACCTCCAGCGAGTGGGTCAGCCGGGTGCGGGAGAAGTCGTCAACGTCGGGCGAGACCACCTGGGTCTTGGCGCCGAGCCGGCGCAGCGCCGAGGAGTGCAGCAGCCGCGCCCGGTCGCGCTCGAAGCTGGAGCGGTAGACGGACTTCCCGTGCTCGGGCACCCAGCGGGCCTCATCGGCCTCGGTGTATCCCGGCCTCAGGGCGGCGTATCCGCCCTCTACTCGCTCCACGTTCTGCGCGCTCATGGGTCCAACCCTATCCGCCGGAGGTGTCGACCTCTGCGGCCTGGATCATCTCGCGCTGCACCTCGTTGAGCTCCTGGGACTCCAGCCAGTCCTGGGGAAGGTGGACCTTCTTGGGTGATCCGGCCCGGCCGCGCGGACCCTCGGCGTCGGCCCCGGGGTAGCTCAGGGTCTGATCCAGCTGCCCGAGCAGGTCCTCGAGCTGGGCCATCGACTCCACGGCGACCAGCTGGGTGCGCAGCTGGGACCCCACGGCGTAGCCCTTGAAGTACCAGGCCACGTGCTTGCGGATGTCCTGCATGGCCTTGCGCTCGTCGCCGTCGAAGTACGGGATCAGCATCTGCGCGTGACGCAGCAGCGTGGCGGAGACCATCGGCAGATCCGGGCGGTGCCGCTCCTCGCGACCCTCGAAGGCGGCCTGGAGGTCCCCGAAGAGCCAGGGCCGGCCCTGGCAGCCACGGCCCACGACGACGCCGTCCACCCCGGTCTGCTCCACCATCGCCACGGCGTCCTCTGCTGACCAGATGTCCCCATTGCCCAGCACCGGGATGTCGGGCAGGGATTCCCGCAGCGCGGCGATCGCGGACCAGTCGGCCTGACCGGAGTAGTGCTGCCGGGCGGTGCGCCCATGCAGGGCCACGGCGGCCACACCGGAGTCCCGGGCGATCCTACCGGCCTCGATATAGGTGAGGTGGTCCTCGTCGATGCCCTTGCGCATCTTCACCGTGACCGGGATGTTCCCCTTGGAGGCCTCCCGCACGGCGGTGGCGACGATGGACTCGAAGAGCCGGGTCTTCCAGGGCAGCGCGGAGCCGCCGCCCTTACGGGTGACCTTGGGCACCGGGCAGCCGAAGTTCATGTCGATGTGATCGGCGCGGCCCTCGTCGACCAGCATCCGCACGGCATGCCCGGTGGTGACCGGGTCCACCGAGTAGAGCTGCACCGATCGTGGGACCTCGTCGGGTTCGTGCTTGATGATCCGCAGCGATTCCGGGCGGCGCTCCACCAGGGCGCGTGCGGTGACCATCTCGTTGACGAAGAGCCCGCCGCCGTAGTCCCGGCAGAGCCTGCGAAAGGCGGTGTTGGTGATCCCGGCCATCGGGGCCAGCACCACCGGGGTCTGCACCGTGATCGGGCCCAGGGTCAGCGGCGGCAGCAGCGCCCCGGTGCGGGCGTCGGCTTCCGTCGCAGCGCTCTTCTGGGCGGGCTCGCGGGTGAGCGTGTCGGTGGACTCAGCGGTCATGGGCTCCCCGCTCAGGCTGCGTCTTTGGCGTAGATCAGCGCCTCGAAGTCGTACTCGGCGTCCCCGGCGGCGATCAGCTCATCGGTGACGGTCTTCAGCGGCCCCATGGCGTCGTCGACCTCGACCTTGACCGGGAAGTGCGCGGCCAGCAGCGCGAGCATCGCGCGGCAGGCGGTCTCGGCGTCGGAGTCATCCAGGGCGGTGTTCCAGCCCAGCAGCACGTCGGCCGGCTCGTCGGTGCGCTCAGAGGTGTAGCTGATCGCAAAGGCCAGGATGGCGTTGTTCCCGCCCTCGGAGGTGTCGCGCAGCACCACGGCGCCGGAGGCTCCGGTCTCCGGGCCGAGCAGCATCTGCTGGGCCTTGCCGATGGTCATCTCGGCGCGGTCCCAGGTGTGCACGGTGTTGTAGAAGTCCGCGACCATCTGGGTCAGCTCCACCGAGCCTGTGGCGAGGTCCTCGAGGTCCAGTCCGGCGCTGTCCAGGTCCGGCAGCGAGATGGCGCCGGGCTGGACGATCACCTGGCGGGAGGCCTGGATCTTAGTGAAGCCGTTGTCCTTGAGGAAGCACTGGGCGGCGGAGCGCTTGGCCACGCGCGCCTTCAGCGACTGCACCGCACAGTTGGGCACCTCGGCCTCGAGGATCTGCAGCATCTGCGCGGCGACTCCGCGGCGGCGGTGCTCCGGGGCGACCTCCGCGTAGAAGGAGAGCCGGTCCGGGTGCAGCGAGGAGCGGAAGATCGTGGCTGCGGCCACCGGCAGGCCATCCGCCTCGGCCACGATGCACCGGGACCAGGGCTCGTTGGAGGAGGGCCGCAGCAGGCTGCGGTCCTGATGGTGCATCGAGTTCTCCGGGTCTCCCCAGACCTGGAGCAGCTTCAGGTCATCACCGTCGGCCCAGGGGCGCACCGTGAGACCGGATTCCAGGGTCAGCCGGGCCGGGTTCGCGGGGCGAGCCTCGGCGTCGTGCTCAGTACTCATCACATTTCCTTAGACAAGGGCAGAAGGTGTCATTCAGACCAACCACGCAATGGTAGTCCCGCACGCGCGGGCACACAAAGCTTGCCCTCCCTGCTGTGATGCCCGGCTCCCCGGCTGTGATGCCCGGCTCAGCCGAGCAGCTTCACCGCCAGGTAGGACTGCACCTTGTCCAGCGAGACCCGCTCCTGGGTCATCTCGTCGCGGTCCCGGATGGTGACCGCCTGGTCCTCGAGGGTGTCGAAGTCCACGGTGATGCAGAACGGGGTGCCGATCTCGTCCTGGCGACGGTAGCGGCGACCGATGGCGCCGGAGTCGTCGAAGTCGATGTTCCAGTGCTGGCGCAGCGACTGGGCCAGGTCCTGGGAGACCCCGGCGAGCTCGGGCTTCTTCGACAGGGGCAGCACCGCGGCCTTCACCGGAGCCAGCTTGGGGTGCAGCTTCAGCACGGTCCGGGTGTCCACCCCGCCCTTGGTGTTCGGTGCCTCGTCCTCGGTGTATGAATCCACCAGGAAGGCCATCATCGCGCGGGTCAGGCCGAAGGAGGGCTCGATCACGTACGGGGTGTAGCGGGTGCCGCTGGCCTGGTCGAAGTACTGCAGCTTCGCACCGGAGGCCTCGGTGTGCGAATTCAGGTCATAGTCGGTGCGGTTGGCGATGCCCATGAGCTCGCCCCAGGCCGAGCCGGCGAAGTCGAAGCGGTATTCCAGGTCGATGGTGCCCGCGGAGTAGTGCGCCCGGTCGTCCTCGGGCACGTCGAACTTGCGCAGGTTCTCCGGGTTCAGACCCAGGTCGACGAACCAGTTGTAGCAGGCGTCCACCCAGTGCTTGAACCACTCGTCGGCCTCATCCGGGTGGGTGAAGTACTCGATCTCCATCTGTTCGAACTCGCGGGTCCGGAAGATGAAGTTGCCGGGGGTGATCTCGTTGCGGAAGGCCTTGCCGATCTGGCCGATGCCGAAGGGCGGCTTCTTCCGCGCCGAGGTCACCACGTTGTTGAAGTTCACGAAGATGCCCTGGGCGGTCTCGGGGCGCATGTAGTGCAGCCCCTCCTGATCATCCACCGGTCCCAGGAAGGTCTTCATCAGCCCGGAGAACTGCTGCGGTTCGGTCCACTTCCCGGGCTGGCCGGTCTCCGGGTCGCGGATGTCAGCCAGGCCGTTCTCCGGCGGGTGCCCGTGCTTGGCCTCATAGGCCTCGATCAGGTGATCGGCGCGGTAGCGGCGGTGCGTGTGCAGCGATTCCACCAGCGGGTCGGAGAACGTTTTGACGTGGCCCGAGGCGTGCCAGACCGCCTGGGGCAGGATGATCGCGGAGTCCAGCCCGACCATGTCGCCGCGGCCGCGGATGAAGGTCTGCCACCATTCGGCCTTGATGTTCTCCTTCAGCTCGGTGCCCAGCGGCCCGTAGTCCCAGGCAGAGCGAGTGCCGCCGTAGATCTCACCGGACTGGAACACGAAGCCGCGACGCTTCGCCAGGGAGATGACTTTGTCGAGTGCGGTCTCTTTGGCCATGTGGCAGATACACCTCAGGTAGAACGGGGATGAACACAGATTGCGTCAGCTTATCGCGCTGGCGCGGCAGGTGCGGATTCGATCGGGCGCGGGCGTCCGGTGCGGTCACGGCGCGTCGAGGCTCAGCCCGTGCTCATGGTCCAGCCGGGCAATCTCGGCGATGACCTCCCGGCGCAGCGCCTCCTTCTGCTGGGCGGGAAGCCAGCACGCATCCACGGCCCGCACCGCCATGTCCCGCAGTTGCTCATGGGTGGCCCTGACCTCGGAGGCGAGGATCGTGTATTCGTTGGTCAGCGAGTTCGGAAACATGCCCGGGTCATCCGAGCACGGGATCACGTGTAGCCCGGCGTCGAGCATGGCGCGGATAGACGCACGCCGCCACGGCCGCCAGGACCGGCGCGAGGTCACACACCCCACTGTGAAAACCACCTTCTCCGCTCGAAGACGAGCGACGACGTCGTCGTCCTCGAGCACGTAGTAGCCATGATCGATCCGGTCGCAGCCCAGATCGTCCAGGCAGGTCAGCGTGTTCTGGGCGCTGGGCTGATGCTCCGAGGAGTGGGCCGTCCTGCCCAGTCCCGCGTCTCCGGCCAGCTGATAGGCCTCGATGAATCGCTCGGGTGGGCCGACGGTCTCGAGGTTGTCCAGTCCCACCCCCGCCACATACGGGTGCGGGTTCTCGACCACGGTGCGCACCCAGGCGAGTGCCTCCTGAGCAGTCTTCGACCGGTCGATGCCCGCGATCAGGCGACCGGTCATGCCGAATGCCTGCTCGGCCTGCTC
Source organism: Nesterenkonia sandarakina (assembly GCF_013410215.1). NCBI lineage: Bacteria > Bacillati > Actinomycetota > Actinomycetes > Micrococcales > Micrococcaceae > Nesterenkonia > Nesterenkonia sandarakina. The sequence continues at coordinate 1,582,824 of NZ_JACCFQ010000001.1, read as the reverse complement.
GATGCCTCGGGCGAAGGACTCCACGTAGCCGAGGTACCCCAGGTGGCTCAGGTGCTCCGGGAGCTGGTCAAAGAACAACTCCAGATGGCGGACGTTTGAGAGCACGTGGGCATCTTCGAACGCCTCATAGACGATCCGGGTCAGGTCCTCCGCGGTCTGCAGCGCCTGGGTCACCCAGTCACAGGCCTGAAACAGCGAGTACGACGTCGTCGGCTCGCCTGGCGCGGGCGACTGCGGCACCGGGATCCGGGTGTTCTCGTACAGAGCGGGGTCCGGCGGGCGCGAGTTGATGTCCCGGTAGATGACCTCTGGGTCCTCGGGCAGCTCGAGGCCGGCGCGGCGCGCAAGTTCAGCGAACGTTGCGGCGCGCACCGTGCCGATCAGGTGGCAGTGCAGGTCGACCTTGGGAAGCTCCTGGATCCACCCCTCGGGGACGGTGAGCTGCTGCGCCTGGGGATAACTCTGGCTCACTGACCGGAGACTTCCCGTGCGAAGCGGGCGACCCAGTCGTCGCGGGTGGCCACCAGCTCGGAGGGATCCAGGGTCGCGTAGCCGGCCTGCACCGGGTCATCAGCGATCTCGCCTACGACCTCGGTGAGTTCGACGGGAATCTCCGCGTCAAGGTTCACCGGGAGGTCTCCGACGATCTCCGCCGAGCTGGTCTGCCCTTCGACGCTGAGCAGATGATCGATGAAACGGTGCGCGGCCTCCGGGTTCCCCGCGCCCTCGGCGAGCATCGCACGGTTCGTGGCCATGAAGCGGTTGTCCTCGGGAGCCACCCAGGCCACGGGTTCACCGGAGGCCATCAGGTTGGTGGCGAAACCGTTGAGACTGCCCGCCGCCGCGATCTCACCCTGGGTGAGCAGATTGGTCACCTCGGTCGAGGAGCTGTAGTACTGGAGCACTCCCGGCGACCATTCGCCGAGCTGCTCGAACGCAACGTCCACATCGTAGGGCCCGTTGCCATAGTGCCCGGCGACGCCGCTGACCATCAGCTGTCCGGCAGTCACCGAGATGTCCGGCAGCGCCACCCGCCCGGAGAGCGCGTCCTCTCCCCAGGTGTCCCAGCTTGCGGCCTCTTCGGCCTCCAGCTCATCTGTGGAGTACAGGGTGCCGTAGAGCTGGTAGCTGTAAGCCGGTCCCATGTATGCTTCCTCGGTCGCGAAGTCTGCGACCTCCTGGACTGATGGCACCTGGTCCAGATCGAGCTCGGCGAAGAGCTCTTCCTCCTGGCCAAGCGCCGCGTAGTAGTCGCTGATCAGCACTACGTCGACACCGGGGTCCTCTCCCCCGGCAAGCTGCAGCTGGGAGAGCCTGTCCGCGTTGGACCCGGTGTCGAGCTCGACCTCGATCCCGGTCTCTTCGGTGAACGGATCCACCACGGCCTCCTGGAACTCTTCGACCCCGAAGGGGAAGGTGCTCACGACCAAGGTCTCCTCGCCGCTCTCAGCATCCCCGGCGGAGCCACAGGCGTTCAGGGCGAGGAGGCTGACGAGCAGCCCTGCCGTGAGAGCGCCTGGACGGCGCCCCTTGAGAGGGCTTCTGGAAGTGCGATGTTCGGGCATGATCGTTCCTTTCGGTAGAGCTGGCATGTCTCATGTGTGGTGAGCGGCAGAGTGGTCAGGGGCGCAGGGCAATCACGTGGGAGGCCGGGGCCACGACGTCGACGGGGTCCCCTCGATGCAGATCGGCGGCGGCGCCGGCGCGGACATCGCAGATCAGGCGCACGTCACGACCATCGGCCTCGCGGGCCGCGACCGTGACGAGCACGTCGACCCCGCGGTAGGCCAGATCCAGCACCTCACCGGACAGCCGAAGATCCGCGTGGTGCCCCTCTGCGGCGCTTGAGGGCAGCACGTGAAGATGCTCGGGGCGGACCGTGAGGGTGGTGCCGTCGGGTGCGGAGAGGAAATTCTCATACCCCATGAACTCGGCGACGAATCGGTTCGCGGGGGCGCCGAAGACCGAGGCTGGTGCGCCCTGCTGCATGATCCTGCCTGCGCGCATGACCACCATCTCGTCGCTCATCTCCAGCGCCTCGTCCTGATCGTGGGTGACCAGAACGACCGAGAGTCCGGTCTCCGATTGGATGCGGCGGATCTCGGCGCGCATCTGGACCCGCAACCGAGCGTCGAGGTTGGACAGCGGCTCGTCGAGCAGTAGCAGCTTGGGGCGCACGGCGATCGCGCGGGCCAGCGCGACGCGCTGCTGCTGACCGCCGGAGAGCTGCCGCGGCCTGCTCCTGGCAAGGTGTCCCAGGCCCACAAGGTCGAGACTCTCCGCGGCTCGACGAGTCTGCTCGGCGCGGGGAAGTCGACGCAGCTTCAACCCGTAGGCGACGTTCTCCGCCACGGTCATATGGGGAAATAGCGCGTATGACTGAAAGACCATGCCCAGCCCGCGCCTCTCCGGGGGAAGCCGGGTCGCGTCCTCCCCATCGATGTAGATCGTCCCGCTGCTGGGCTGGGTATATCCGGCCAGCATGCGCAGCGAGGTCGTCTTCCCACATCCCGAAGGCCCCAACAAGGTGGTGAGCCGCCCTGCGGGGATCTCAAGGGAGATGCCGTCCACGGCGGTGAAATCGCCGAAGACCTGAGTGACGTTGTGGAAGCTCGCCGCGGAGCGTGTCGGCGCGGCAGCGCCGTTACCTGGTCCCGTGGTTCCGCTGTGTGAAGTGATGGGGTTCATCGGTTGATACCTCCGAAGATCTTGGCGAATCCGACGGTCCGCTCGGCGATGACAGCGATGACCACCGTGGCGGCGAGGATGAGCGTCGATGTGGCCGCGATCATCGGGTCATAGCTCTGCTGCACGTAGTCCAGCATCGTGATGGGAAGGGTTCTGGACTCCCGGCTCTGGAGCAGCAGCGAGAGCGGAACGTTGTTGAACGAAGTCACGAAGCCGAGCAGCGCCGCGGAGAAGATCCCCGGCCGCAGGATCGGAAGCGTGATCGTGAAGAAGGCCCGCAGCGGGGAGGCTCCCAGACCCCGGGCGGCCTCCTCCAGAGACACGTCCGAGCTAGCCAGCGCTGCTCCGGTGACTCGCACCGCGTAGGGCAGCAGCAGCGCGGTGTGCCCGAGCAGCAGCACCGGCCAGTTCTCGATGCGGAAGGTGACGATGAGCTGCTGGTACAGCGCCAGGCCGACGACGAGTTCCGGGATGATCAGCGGGGAGAGGAACAGGCCCTCGACCAGGCCCTTGCCCGGCAGTGCTCCCCTGTAGATGGCAAGGGTGGCAGGAACTCCGACCGCCAGGGCAAGAAAGGTCGAAGCCACAGCCAGCTGCAGACTCGTCAGCAGGGCGCTGGTGAACGGCGCGTAGTTCAGTGCGGCGTCGAACCATCCCAGTGAGAAACCCTCCGGCGGGAATCTCAGGGTGGAACCGGAGGTGAAGGCGGTCGCGACCACAAAAAGGATCGGGACCAGCATGATGATGTAGCCGGCGAGGGCCAGTGCGGCCGCGATAGGTTTTCTGGTGTTCACGCGGTGGCTCCTCTGCGACCTAGGCGGGCTGAGATGCCGGAGACAAGGACCACCAGGATGGTCATCACGATGGCAGTGGCCGACGCGCTCGCCCAGTCGACGGTGACGCTGGAATAGGAGTAGAGCTCTGTGGAGAGCATCCGCTGACGGGAACCGCCGAGCAGGTAGGGCGTGGTGTAGGCGGTGACGGACCCGGCGAAGACCAGCGTCGCGGCGACCACGAGCCCGGGAAGCGACAGCGGAACCACGATGTCCCAGAAGGTTCGCCGTCGGCTGGCCCCGAGGCCACGAGCGGCATCATCGAGCCCGGCATCGACCTGGGAGACTGCTGAATAGCACGCGATGATGGCCAGCGGAAGGAACAACTGGGTCAGCCCCATCACGATCGCGAACGGGGTGTAGAGCAGCTGCGGTGGCGTGTCGGTGACCCCGAGACTCACCAGCAGCTGGGCAAGGGCACCGTTGGAGCCCAGAATGACCAACCAGCCGAAGGTTCGCACCACATTGCTCAGCAGCAGCGGGAAGATCGCCAGCGCCAGCAGCACCCCGGCCCAGCGCGAGGTCGACCGAGCGAGGATGTACGCGATGGGGAAGCCCAGCGTCAGGCACACCAGAGTGACGATGAGTCCGAGTCCGACCGTGCGTCCGATGATGCGCAGGTCATAAGGGTCCGTGAGCATCGCCCCGAGTCGGGTGAAGATCTCCCCAGCGTCAGTGCCCGGTGCCGCGAACAGGATGCCCATCGCCGGTGCCAGGAAGCCAAAGACCAGGAAGGCGAGTCCCGGAAGCAGCAGGAGAGCGGCGGATCCGCGTCGATTCATCCTGTTCCCTTCGTCGATGTAACCGGTTTCATTCAGACTACGACGAAGACGACAGGAACCTCCAGAGTTAGCAGTTAAATCCGTGTAAACGATCAGTTGGATGCGGTTTCATGGAACGGCGTATCGTGGACGCATGACCACCATCTCGGATGTCGCGGCTCTTGCCGGGGTCTCCAAAGCCACCGTGTCCCGCGCATTCACCCGTCCGGACACGGTCGCTCCTGCGACCACCCAGCGCGTCTTCGACGCCTCCCGCAAGCTCGGTTTCGTCCCCAACTCGGCTGCCCGACAGCTGGCTCGGGGTCGCACGGGCATCATCGCGCTCGTGGTGCCGACGCTGAACAACAGCTTCTTCACCCCGATCATCTCCGGCGCGCAGGAGCGAGCTCATGAACTTGACCTGCAGCTGACCGTGGCGGTGCACCCACTCTCAGGGACGGAAGAGCTGGCAGCCTTTGAGCGGCTCTCCCGACAGGTTGACGGGTTCATCGTCGCCGCACCCTGGGGAACCGATGACATTCTGCGAATGGCGGGGATGTTCAAACCGCTGGTCCTGGTCGACCGTGAGACCGAAGGCATGACGTCGGTCATCGCAGACACCGCATCTGCATTCCAGGAGCTGGCCTCCCACCTGCTCACACAGGGGCATCGTCACGTGTGTTACGTGGGCGGGCCGGAGCGCTCCTGGCAGGATCCGCTTCGGCTTGCCGCCGTGCGCGAAGCCGCGGAACGTGGCGGAGCGCAGGTCACCGCCCTGGGGCCATTCCCTGCGACCTTTGAATCGGGCCTTGCCGTCTCCGGCGCGATTCGCGATTGCGGAGCCACCGCTGTCATCCCCTACGCCACAGCAATCGGACTAGGGATCCAGTTCGCCCTGCTCTCCGAGGGAGTCGGGAAACTCCCCGTCGTGACCTCCGAGACGCCTGTCGCCCGAGCCCTGGGACAAGCACAGACCCCCGTGGTCGACGTCGACGGTGAAGCGCTTGGACGAGTCACGGTGGATCAGCTCGCGGAGAGCATCGAGTCCCCCGCCGCACCAGCTCGGCAGATCAGACTCCCCGTCCCTGTGCACATAGATCCATCGGCAGAGTCTTCGGACTGAACACCCAGAAGGCCGCTCCTGGCGATGAGGGGCGCCCGCTTGACCCGGGACGCGCGGAACTGGACTCCCCGGGTTCCTCTGGACGACGCCTGGCCTTACGCTGCGCCCCTCGAAGCGGGTCGGCAGGTCAACGGCTCAGCAGTCCAGCGGCTCAGCGGCTCAAGCAGCGGACCGGGGACCGGGGCGCCCGCGCAGGATATCCGGCAGCGAGGCCAGGATCACCGCGATCAGGGTCAGCCCGGTGCCCAGCACCGTGGCAGTGGTGACCAAGGAGCCCGGCGTCGGGAGCAGCACGTCGAGCAGCAGCGAGCCCAGGAGCTGGCCCGCGATCATGCCCATCGCGGCGATCAGCACCCCCACCCGGGTGACCAGCAGCGCGCCCAGGGCGATGAAGATGATGCCCAGCGGTCCGCCCAGGTAGTGCCACCAGGTCAGCGACAGCGCGGGCTCTGCCCCGGTGAGCAGGGCCTTGCCGGCCCAGACCAGGAGCAGGAACAGCGTGCCGGCCAGGAAGTTGAACAGCGTGCCCGGCGCCGGCGAGGCATAGGCCGCGGAGTGTCGGCCGTTGATCGCCTGCTGAGCGGCTTGGAGGAACCCTCCGGAGAGCGGCAGCAGCACCAGGGCCAGCCAGGCCAGCCCCTGTCCCGGTGCGCCCAGCTGCGGGGAGACCGCCCAGAGCACCGCCAGCACGGTCAGCACGGCGCCACCCACACGGAACGGGTTCAGGCGCATCCGCCCGGCCGGGCCGAGTCCGATCCGGTCCCAGAGCAGACCGCCCAGGGTCTGACCGGTGACCACGGCCACGGTGAACACGGCCACGCCGATCAACCCGATTGTCAGGGTCTGGGTGAGCACGAAATACGCGCCCACGCACCCTGCCAGGAAGTACCACCATCGGATCCGGCCGTCGCGGACCGCCGGTGCCACTCGGGCCATCGCCCGCCGACCACGGGGTGTGCCGAAGGTCACCAGCAGCAGGATCACGCTGCCCACGGAGAAGCTGATCGTCGCCGCCAGAACCGGGTCACCGATCTCAGCGGTCAGCGCGGCATTGACCCTTCCCTGGGCGGGGATCGCCGCCCCGGAGGCGAGCATCAGCAGCAACAGGAAGACCCAGACCAGCGGGGAACGGGGCGCCGCGGCGGGCACAGCAGAACTCATGAGACTCACTGTAGCCAGCCCCAGCCCAGCGTTTTACCGGGGGTTGCGCAGTTGACGGGGCGTACCGTCTAGCCGGTGAAACACGGAACCCCCGGTAAAAGGCTGGGTGGGCACGCTGGGAGGGCATGACAGACTTGGACCATGAATCACGAGGTGTCTGAGGTCCCGATCCGCGATGAGTCCATCCGTCTGGGGCAGCTGCTGAAGCTGGCCGGAGTGGTGGAGAACGGCGCGATCGCCCGTGAGGTGATCGACTCCTCTGGCGTGCGCGTGGACGGTGAGGTGGAGACTCGGCGCGGCGCCCAGATCAAGCGCGGCCAGCTCGTGGAGTTCGACGGCGAGCCCTTCGGACTGCCGAGCGCCCGACTCATGCCCGTCGAAGGCTGACGGAACTGATCCTCGCTCCCTGAAACCGCGTGTACAGTGCCTCTAGGGGCGGGTGCACGCAGGTGTGCCGGGCCCTCAAAGACATTCTTCTGCGAGGTGCCTGCCGGTCTCCGATGACCGGCGCCGGGGGGCTGTGCCTCGCCCTGTGAACTAGGGGTGCGGTTGCGCATATGCATCATCGCCTCGAGCCAGTTCCCCATCAGGGAACCCTTCGCCGGGGGGCTCGAAGCTTTTACACACACGGTGGCAAGGAAGCTCATCAGCAGAGGCCACTCGGTCACGCTTTTCGCTGCGGGCGGCAGCGATCCGGAGCTGGGCGCGCAGATGCTCCTGCCGGAGCGCCTCGAGCTCAGTGAGACTGCCCGCTCCGACGTCGGCGCGATGCCGGTGGACTGGATGCAGCAGCACCACGCCTACCTGGGTCTGATGCTGCGCCTGGCGGAGTCCCGGGACTTCGACGTGATCCACAACAACTCGCTGCACCACCTTCCGCTGGCGCTCTCGGCGCTGCTGCCGGTGCCGATGCTCACCACGCTGCACACTCCCCCGACCCCCTGGCTGGAATCGGCGATGACCTACGCCGCTCCGTCCTCGGTGTTCACCGCGGTGAGCTCCGCCACGGCGCGGGCCTGGGCGGACTCCGTGACTGCCAGCGTGATCCCCAACGGGATCGACACCGATGTCTGGCACCCCGGGCCGGGAGGCAACGAATGCGTCTGGACCGGACGGGTGGTGCCGGAGAAGGCTCCTCACCTCGCGATCGACGCCGCGCGCGCCGCCGGCCGCAGCATCACCCTGGCCGGCCCCATCATGGACCGCAGCTACTTCGAGCAGCAGGTCCAGCCGCGGCTCGGTGACGACGCGGTCTATGTGGGCCACCTGCGCCACCGCGAGCTGGTCGAGCTCGTCGGCTCCTCCGCGGTCGCCGTGGTCAGCTCGCAGTGGGACGAACCCTACGGCCTGGTCGCAGCAGAGGCGATGTCCTGTGGGACCCCGGTCGCGGCGTTCCCACGCGGGGGTCTGGTCGAGATCGTCACGGAGGCCTCCGGCGCGCTCGCCGCGGAGAGTTCCGTGGCCGCGCTGGCCGCGGCGATCACCCGTGCCGCGCGCCGCGACCGCCGCGAGGTCCGCCAGCGCGCTGAAGGGGACCTGTCCCTGGAGCGGATGGTCGACGACTACGAGCTGCTCTACGCCGAGATGGCGATGGAGCCCTCCACCCAGCCCAGCGCCTCCACCCGATGATCGGCTGGTACATCCACCACCAGGGCCGTGGACATCTGCACCGCGCCACCGCCGTGGCCCATGCCGCTGCCGCCCGGGGAACCCAGATCACCGGGATCTCCTCCCTGGCAGAGCCGGCAGACTGGCCCAGCGCGGCCGGCTGGGTCCAGCTCGCCCGCGATGACACCCCGATGGAGGACAGCCCGATGCCGCAGAGCACCGGGCAGCCTCGCGGCGGGACAGGCGACGGCGGGCCGGATCTTGCCGGGCCGGATCTTGACCGGCCGGACGACGGCGGGCCGGTGCAGGGCGGGTTCCGCGCGCCCACCGCGGCGGGGACGCTGCACTGGGCTCCGCTGCACCACCCCGGGCTGCGCCGGCGCAGCGCGCAGCTCTCGGCCTGGATCGATCACGCCGCCCCGCAGCTGCTCGTCGCCGATGTCTCGGTGGAGATCGCGCTGCTGGCCCGGCTGCACGGGATCCCGGTGATCACCGTAGCGCTGCCCGGGGACCGCAGCGACCCGGCGCACCGGCTGGGCTATTCGGTCTCCACCGCGGTGGTGGGAATGTGGCCCGCCCAGGCCACCGGGATCCTCACCGGCGCCCCGGCAGTCCAGGCCCTGGGCGGACTCTCCCGCTTCACCCCCGCGCCACGCGATGCGCGGCCGGCCTCCCCCAGCACCGGCCACCACGACACGGGCCGCCCAAGCACCGGCCACCCCAGCGCGCGCGCAGAAGATCCATCCCTGGAGGTCCTGGTGCTCAGCGGCGCCGGCGGAGGAGCGGTGCCCCCGGCTGCGGTCGCGCAGCTGCGCCGGACCCTCCCGAAGGCACGGCTGCGGGTGCTCGGCGGCGAGTCCGGCTGGGAGGACGACCCCTGGCCGCTGCTGCAACGCGCTGATCTGGTGCTCACCGCGGCCGGGCAGAACTCCATCGCTGAGGTCGCCGCCAGTCGCACCCCCGCCCTGGTCACCGCTCTGGATCGCCCGCACCAGGAACAGCAGCACATGCTCGCCGCCCTGGAGTGCGGCCCCTGGCCCGCGGTCCGCGCCCCCGAGGCCGGCGACTCCGCAGGCTGGGACCGGGCCGTGGCGCAGGTCCTCCAGCTGCCCGGTGCAGACTGGGAGAGCTGGTGCGACGGCGCGGCCGCGCTGCGGTTCGCCGAGCTGTTAGACGCCCTGCTCCCCACCCCCGCGCCACCGACCGCAGCGATCAGCCATGCAGAAGACAGCAGCGAGGTGCTCCGATGACCCTTCCCCACCGAGCCGAACCGCGCGCCGTCGTCGTGACTGCGGTCCATGGTCGCCACGCGCATCTTCAGCGGCAGCGCGCCGCGCTGCGCACCAGCACCCACCCTCCGCTGCGCCACGTGGTGGTCGCCATGGCGGACCCCCAGGTCAGCGCGCAGCTCGACGCAGCAGGACCAGATGACGACGTCGCGCCGGACACCCAGGTGCTGAGCATCGCGCGCAGCTCGGGCCGGCTTCCGCTGGCCGCGGCCCGCAATATGGGCGCGGCCCAGGCGCTCAAGGACCTCACCGAAGCCGAGGACCTGCTGATCTTCCTGGACGTGGACTGCATCCCGGACCCCGAGCTGATCCGCGCCTACCTCCAGGCGGCGAAGCAGCGACCGGAGGACCTGCTGTGCGGCCCGGTCGCGTATCTTCCCGAGCTTTCGGCGGAGAAGCTCGACGCCGCCTCTGCACAGCAGCTTGCGAGCTGGGCCGCCCCGCATCCGGCCCGGCCAGCACCGGAGCCCGGAGAGATCATCACCGGCGGAGAGCACGCGCTGTTCTGGTCGCTGTCCTTCGCGGTGCGCCGGGACGTCTGGGAGCGCATCGGCGGGTTCGACGAGGCCTACACCGGCTACGGGGCCGAGGACACCGACTTCTCCTGGCGCGCCAGGGCGCGCGGGGTCGAGCTGACATGGGTGGGAGGTGCCCGTGCCTACCACCAGCATCACCCGGTGTCCCGACCGCCGGTGGAGCACCTCCCCGACATCCTGCGCAACGGCCGGATCTTCGCGGATCGGTGGGGGCACTGGCCGATGCAGGGTTGGCTGGAGGAGTTCAAACGGCTGGGGCTGATCCGCCGGGTCGGCGAGCACTGGGTCGCGGCGGCCCCCGCGGCGGAAACCCCCAGCGGGAGCTCGGCATGAGCATCACCGTGGCCTCGGTGCCCGCATCCCATGTCTACATCCGCCATCTCCAACACCCGGACGACGCAGCCCGCAGGACGGAAGCGCCGGAGCAGCCGGAACCGAGAGAATCGGAACACCTCGTGGTGCGCCGGCTGCCGGATCCGCCCTCTCCGCGGAAGGACACCCCCACCGGGGCGCCGTGGTGGCCGCCGGCGATGCTGGACCCGGACTGGATCGCCGCGCACGACTTCGATCTGATGCACGTCCATTTCGGCTTCGACGCGCAGACCCCCGAGCAGCTCCACGAGGTCTTCGACGCGCTCGACGCCCACGGCCGACCCCTGATCTACACCGCGCATGATCTGTGGAACCCGCACCAGGCGGATCCGGCGCTGCATGAGGCCCAGCTTCAGGTGCTCTTCGCCCGGGCACGGGCAGTGATCACGCTCAGCGACCAGGCCGCCGAGGAGATCTTCACCCGCTGGGGTGTGAGCGCAGAGGTGATCCCGCATCCCCACGTGGTGGACCTGGAGCTGATCCACAGGTACGCCGAGTCGCCGCGGCGCCGGACCGAGGAGTTCCGACTCGGCGTGCATCTGAAGAGCCTGCGCGCCAATATGGTCGGCATCGAGGTCCTCGAGGCCGCGCTCGCGGCGCTGCGTGAGATTCCCCGGGCAGTGCTGCAGGTGGACCTGCACCACGACGTCTTCGACTCCTCCGGGACACGCCACGACGCGCGGCTGGTCCGCTGGCTGAAGCGTCAGGACCCTGAGCTCCTGGACCTGCGGGTGCACGACTTCTTCACCGACGCCGAGCTCTTCGACTACCTCTCGAGCCTGCACGCCTCGTTGCTGCCCTATCGCTTCGGCACGCATTCGGGCTGGATGGAGGCTGCCCACGATCTGGGCACCACGGTGATCGCCCCGGACGTGGGCTGCTACCGGAGCCAGGGAGCCGACTTCCTCTACCGCTGGCAGGACGGGCGACTCGACGCGGCGAGCCTGACCCGCGCGGTGCAGGCCGCCAGCACCCAGGCTGCCGGCGTGCAGTCGCGCAGCGCACAGTCAGGCTCCTACCCCGACGACCACACGCCCTGGCGCGCACCGGCGGCCCCGGCCCGTCAGGGTTGGCGCGAAGAGCAGCGGCGAGCGATCGCCGCCGCCCATGCGGAGATCTACGCCAGAGTGCTCAGCGAGGGTTGAGCACGATATGGGTCAGGAACTCCCCCACATGGCTGATCTCCTGAGGCACCACGCCGTGTCCCGCCCCGGCGTAGAGCACCTTGGTCAGCTTCACGGTCTTGGTGGCCCAGCTGTGGGTGTACTCCACATGCTCGGACGGGATGATCGGGTCCTCCTGGTCGCGGCCCCAGAAGAACGGGACCTTCGCGGCGGCCAGCGCCTCGTCGTCGAAATAGTCCTCAAGCCCCTCACCACGGGTCGGGTCCACGGCAAAGCCAGAGAGTCCGACGACGGCGGCGAAGGCCTCCGGGCGGCTGCGCAGCAGCGAGGTGGCCATCGCCATGCCCATGGAGAAGCCGAGCAGGGTCACCGAGCTGTGCTGGTCCTTGACCGAGGCGATCCACTCCCAGAGATCCTCCACTGCGGCGCGAGCTGCCGAGGAGGAATAGGCGAGCCGCTCCACGTCGAGGTCGAACCAGGTGTAGCCGCCGAACTCCATCTCCACGGGGGCGCGCACGGAGGCATAGGTGAAGTCTGCCGGCAACCCAGGGACAAGCCCGATCAGATCCTGTTCGTGGGAGCCGTAGCCGTGCAGCAGCACGACCAAGGGGGTGCCGGCGCGGTCCTCGGGCTCGCGGGACCAGGCGACGTGCGGGGTTGCAGACATGAAGAGACCTTTGCGTGACGGGAAGGGTACCGGCTCCACTCTAATCAGCGCAGCATGTGGACCGCATCGACCGGCGCAGCGCCGCCGATGATCAGCCTCACAGATCAGCCCCAGGTATCAGCCCCTGGGCGGATGCGCCCGGAGGGGGTCGTCGGCGAGAATGGAGAGGTGAACGACACCGAAGACCTCCACAATGCCGAAGACCTCCTCGAGACCCCCGACCGGCCCGCAGAAGAGGGACCGGACACCCCGCGGCACCCCTGGACCCGCTATGTGGCGCTGGGGGACTCCTTCACCGAGGGCATCGGGGACCCAGATGAGACCCGGCCGGGGTACCACCGCGGGTGGGCCGACCGGGTGGCTGAGGAGCTCGCGATCGGCGCGGCCACCGTGGCAGGGGCACCGAAGTTCTCCTACGCCAACCTGGCGGTGCGCGGGAAGCTCATCGGCCAGATCCGGGACGAGCAGATCGCGCCGGCCCTTCAGCTGCGCCCAGATCTGATCACGCTGTGCGCCGGCGGCAACGACGTCATCCGGCCCGGCGGCGACCCCGATGAGACGGCCCGGGTCCTGGACACCATGGTGCAGATCCTGAGCACCACCGGCGCCACCATCGTGCTCTTCAACGGCCCCGACGTCCGGGAGACCCCCGTGGTCGGATCGATCCGCGGCAAGGTCGCGATCTTCAACGAGAACGTGCGCACCATCGCGGCCCGGCATGACGCCCTGGTGGCTGACATGTGGTCGCTGCGCGAGCTCACCCGCCCCGAGATGTGGGATGAGGACCGGCTGCACTTCTCCGCCCTGGGTCATCACACGATCGCCCGGATGGTCCTGGAGACGATGAACGTCAAGCATGACCTGCAGCCCCTGGAGCCGCGGCCGGTGCCGCAGCGGACCTGGCGCGCGGCCCGGGTGGACGACGCCGTGTGGGCCCGTCATCACCTGTTCCCCTGGGTGGTGCGCAGGCTGCGTGGCCGCTCCTCCGGGGACGGGATCCACGCGAAGCGGCCCAACTTCGAGCCGCTCTTCGGCGGGTCCATGCCGCCGGGCGGCGGCACGATCGACGCCTGAGCTCAGCTCCGGGGCGCGGGGTTCGTGTGGTCCGGGCCGGCGGGGCCGGAACGCTGATCGTCGCCGGCGGGAGCACCGGGACTGGGCTCGCGGCCGGCCTCGGGGTCCGCAGCGGAAGCGGCGTCGTCGTTGGGCGCAGACTCGCCGTTGGACGCGCCGAAGAGCGCCTTCAGCGCGGTCTCGGCCTCTGGGCTCGCGGCCCGGGCTGCCTGCAGGTTGGTCTCGGAGACCGTGAGCAGCACTTCCCGGCGCTGGACCTTGACGTCCCGCGGGGCGTCGATGCCGATCTTGATGCCATCGCCGCGCACCTCGAGCACGGTGACCACCACCTCATCACCGATGAGGAGCTGTTCGCCGACCTTCCGGGTGAGCACTAACACGGCTTCATCCTAACCGAGACCGGCCAGCCCAGCTGGTGTCCGGTCTCCGGGCTCAGCGTCTCCTCGGCCCCGGTCAGCAGCAGAGCGTCGATCGGGCGGCTGCGGTCCACGAGGTCCAGCCAGTGCCGGAGGTCCTCGGGTTTCCGGCGCAGGTCCACCGCCGCCCAGAGCTGATCGGATTCACTCACCAGAGGTGGTGCCACCGCCCGCTGCTCGGTGCTGCTGGGGAACCGCAGCGCGGTGGTGGCCAGCACCGGCACCTGGGTCGCCACCGCCTGGGCACGGGCTGCCAGCACCGCCTGCCGGGCGTCTCGCAGCGATCGGCCAGCCAGATCGTTGCCGTCCACGAGCAGCGGGTCCCCCAAGGTCCCGAGGTCCGCCGCTGCCGTGAACGCGGCCAGCGCCTCCGCAGGATCCACCCCCAGACAGGCGATCACGATCAGCGACCCGGGGGCCCGCAGCGGCGACGGGGCCTGGGCCGGTTCCCCGGACCCCGCAGACGCCACGGCCGGCGCTCCGAGTGTTGCTGCGGGTGTTGGCGCTCCCGGAGGAGCCGGGATCGCGGCGTGGGTCTGCAGCGACCCCGCACTGCGCGGCGACGGGGATAACGGCGGCGGTGCGCTGGTGCCGCTGGGCTGCCGGGAGGCGAGCCACAGCTCATCCATCATCCGGGCGAAATCTTCCTCCAGGTCCTCTTCCTGAGCGTGGGACCCCTGCACTTCCTGTCGTCGATGCTGTTCCAGGGCTCGACGACGCCGCCGCGAGTCCACCGCGGGGACCCCGCCCTCGGGGCTCGCCGACCTCGCACCGGTGCTCGCCGGCCTCTCCTGACCCGGCCCCGCCTCGATGACACCCGATGCCGAGATCACCGTGTCCCGCGGGTCGCACGGGACCTCCACGACAGCCTCGAAGTGTTCCCGCGCCAAGAAGCCACCGATGCCGCCCTGCAGAATCCTCTCCGCGGAGACGATCCGGGCCTGCGGACCGTACTCGGCGAGCGCCTGGGCTCCGAGCCGCGCCAGGGACCTGCCCTTAAGGACGTATCTGTTCGGTTCCACGCACCACTCCTACGGTCTCGATCTCGGCGCCCCCGGAGGAGGCCTCCTGATATGACAGCACCGGCAGTCCACCGGCCTGCGGCGCGACCAGGCGTCGCACTGCCGGGCGCAGCGCGGGGGCGCAGACCAGCACCGGGTGCTGCCCGCGCGATTCCGCCTCGGCCACGGAGTCCCGCACCGAGGTGTGGATGGCCTGGATGCGACTGGCTTCGAGCAGGATCTGCGCGCCCCCCTCAGCGGGACGAAGCCCCTCCAGCATGGACTGCTCCAGCTCTGGGTCGATCATGACCACGCGCAGCCGGCCCTCTTGGAGATGCTTCGCGGCGATGGCCGGCCCCAGCGCGGACCGGGCGGCCTCGATGAGTCCCTCGGGTTCGGTGGAGACCTTCCCGCGCAGCGCGAGCGCCTCGTAGATCCGCTGCAGATCATTGATCGGCACCTGTTCCTCCAAGAGCCCCTGCAGCACCCGCTGCACCTCCGCCAGGGTCAGCACCGAGGGGACCAGCTCCTCGACCGCTGCGGGGTTGAGCTCCTTCACCGCGTCGGTGAGCACCCGCACGTCCTCCCGGGTGAGCAGCCGCGCGGCGTTGTTCTGGATCACCGTGGAGAGATGGGTGACCACCACCGAGACCCGGTCGATGGTCATCGCCCCGCTCATCTCGGCACTGTGCCGAAGCTCCGCGGGCACCCACTTCCCGGAGAGTCCGAACACCGGCTCCTCCACGGTGGGCCCGGGAAGCGTGCCGAGCTGGTCCCCCAGTGCCAGGATCTTCCCGCGAGGGATCTGACCCCGGCCGATCTCGACCCCCGCGACCCGGATCGCATAACTCGCCGGCGGCAGCTCCACGCTGTCACGGGTGCGCACCGGCGGGACCAGGATGCCCAGCTCCAGGGCGATCCGTTTGCGCAGCGCCTTGACCCGGGCCAGCAGATCGTCGCCTCCCCCGCCCACGATGTCCACCACATCGGGAGCGAGCTGGATCTCCAGCGTGTGGACCCGCATGTGCTCGATCAGGTCCTCGGTGGTCTCGGCGGGACGCGTGGCCTGCTCCGCCTCCTGCTCGGCGTCGCGCCGCGCCTCAGCCTGCGCGGTGGTGCGCATCCGGTAGCCGAGCAGGATCAGCACGACGCCGACACCCATGAACGGCAGCTTCGGCATCCCGGCGATCAGCCCCAGGCAGATCGCCGCCGCCCCGGCGACGAACAGGGCGGTCTGTGACTGCACCAGCTGCGAGGAGGCCGAAGACCCCATATCGGACTCGGCGTTGGACCGGGTCACGATCATGCCGGTGGACACTGCCATCAGCAGCGAGGGGATCATGGTCGCCAGGCCGTCGCCGATGGTCAGCAGGGAATAGGTGTTCACGGCTTCCCCGGCCGCCATCTGGTGCGAGAGCATCCCGATGACGATGCCACCGACCAGGTTGATCAGCGTGATCACCACACCGGCGATCGCGTCCCCCTTGACGAACTTCGAGGCCCCGTCCATGGCGCCGTAGAAGTCGGCCTCCGCGGCGACCTCCGCGCGGCGCTCCCGGGCCTGGGCGTCGGTGAGCTGACCGGCGTTGAGGTCGGCGTCGATCGCCATCTGCTTGCCCGGCATCGCGTCCAGGGTGAACCGCGCACCGACCTCCGCGACCCGCTCGGCGCCCTTGGTGACCACCACGAACTGAATCACGACCAGGATCAGGAACACCACGCAGCCGATGATCAGGCTGCCGCCCACCGCGATGGTGCCGAAGGCTCCGATCACCTCCCCGGCGTAGCCGTTGCCCAGCACCAGCCGGGTCGAGGCGACATTGAGTCCCAGCCGCAGCAGCGTCATGACCAGCAGCAGCGAGGGGAAGACCGAAAAGTCCAGCGGCTTCTTCACGAACATGGTGGTCATCAGCACCAGGATCGCCAGCAGGATGTTGACTGCGATCAGCGCGTCCAGCAGCCCGGCGGGGATCGGGATGACCAGGAGCATCACGATCGCGACGACCCCCAGCGGGACGGCGACCTTGGAGAGGCTGTTCAGTTTCACGGGTGATTCTCCTTGGTCCCGGCGGGGGGCTGACGGCGGGCGGCGGGCACGGTGTGCACCCCGGAGGCGCCCCCGCGTTCCTTGAGCTGCATGACGAAGGCGAGCACCTGCGCGACCTGGGTGAAGAGCTCCACCGGGACCTCCGAACCGAGGGAGCATTCCGCGTGCAGGGCACGCGCCAGGCTGATGTCGCGCACCATCGGCACCCGATGCGTGGCGGCCTCTTCGCGCAGTCGCAGCGCGATGTTGTCCGTGCCCAGGGCCACCACCTTCGGTGCGGCGAACCCCGGCTGGTAGGACAGGGCCACCGCGACGTGGGTCGGGTTCACGATCATGACGTCGGCGTCGCCCACGGCGGCGATCATCCGGTTCCGGCTCATCTCCAGCTGCCGGCTGCGACGCTGCTGCCGGACCAGCGGGTCGCCGTCGGTCTTCTTGTGCTCATCCTTGACCTCTTGCTTGGTCATCCTGGTGTGCTTGCGGTTGCGCCGGGCGACCACCAGCAGGTCCACCACGGCGAGACCGACCCCGGCCAGGATGGAGGCCTGCAGCAGCGAGACGGTCCCGGAGCCGGCGGCGCTGAGCAGGGATGAGAGCGGCAGCAGCCCCGTGCTGAGCAGCAGCGGCATCAGCGAGTTGATCACGAACCACAGCATCACCCCGACCACCACGGTCTTCAGCAGCGCCTTGAGCCCCTGCCATAGCGCCTGCAGGCCGAAGGTGCGCTTGAGTCCCTTCACCGGGTCCAGGTGCTCGGCCTTCAGCGCGAACTTGCGGAACCGGACCCCGCCCTGGAGCACCGCGCCTGCCATCACGGCCACCACGACGGCTGCCAGCATCGGCCCCAGGGTGAGCAGCATCGAGGTGAAGGCCTCCCCGAGCGTGGTCACCGCCAGGACCGGGTCGGGGGCCGCGATCACGGCCCGCACCGAGCCCAGCTGCTGTGCACCGGCCTCCCGGCCGATCTCGAGCACCCAGGGCATGGTCGCCGCGGCAGCCCCGATCCCCAGCCACGCGGTCAGATCCTGCGAGCGCGAGAGCTTGCCCTTCTCGCGCACCTCCTTCATCCGCTGCGCGGTGGCCTGCTCTGTCCGTTCCCCTGTGGGCTCCGACATCAGAACACCCCCGTGAAGGAGCTCAGGGCGGACTGGACCAGCGTGGACACCGCGGCCGGGAGCACCACGAACACGGCGCCGGCAAGAGTCAGCGTGAGGAAGATCTTCAGCGGGAAGCCCAGTGAGAAGGCGTTCAGCGCCGGGGCCACCCGGGTGAGCAGTCCCAGTCCGGCGTCGGCGAGGAACAGCACCACCAGCAGCGGGCCGGCGATCTGCACGGCGGCCATGAACATCTCGGTGATCCCATCGACCGCGTTCGCCGCG
The DNA here is from genome assembly GCF_013410215.1 of Nesterenkonia sandarakina. Lineage (NCBI taxonomy): Bacteria > Bacillati > Actinomycetota > Actinomycetes > Micrococcales > Micrococcaceae > Nesterenkonia > Nesterenkonia sandarakina. The sequence goes on along the minus strand of NZ_JACCFQ010000001.1, from coordinate 1,564,745 downwards.
ACCCCGCTGAGGCTGATCTCGGCTCCCAGCGGCAGCGCGTCGAAGGAGCGGAAGAGCCCGGCCAGGATCAGCTGATACCCGTCCGAGGCCACCAGCAGCGCGATCGCCGCGAAGTGGAAGAGCCGGGTGAACTGCGCCCCGTTGATCTGGGACCCGGGGTCGAAGGCCATGGCCAGCTGGAACCCGCCGAAGAGATCGATCAGCCCGCCGGCGGACTGCACGGCGGCGAAGAGCAGCATCACCAGGAAACCCAGCGCGGCGCCGGCGAGGATCTCCAGCAGCAGCGCCGCGATGAAGCCCCCGGTGTCCAGGGGAACATAGTCGGCGACGGCGCGCGGGGCCACCACCAGCGCCAGCGCGGCCCCCATGGCGGCACGGATCCGCATCGGCACCGACCCGTGGGAGAAGGGAGGGGCGATGACGATGAACGCGGTGACCCGCACAGCCGCCAGCGCGGTGGCCTCCAGCCAGGTCAGCGGCAGCGAGAACTCCACCTCAACCGCCCCCGAGCAGCGCGGGTATCCGCTCGAAGAGGGTGTGGGTGAAGGTCACGATCTCAGCGATCATCCAATGCCCGCAGACCACCAGAGCGATGCCCACGGCGAGCGCCTTGGGCACGAAGGACAGCGTGATCTCCTGGATCTGGGTCATCGACTGGAACAGCGAGATCGCGAACCCGACCACCAGGGAGGTGATGAGCACCGGGGCCGCCAGCTTCGCGGCGACCACCAGCCCGGCGAGACCGATGTCGAGCACCGCATTGGTATCCACGGCTATCCGCCTCCCGTGTAGCTGCCGACCAGAGCCGTGATGATCAGTCCCCAGCCGTCGACCAGGATGAAGAGCAGGATCTTGAACGGCAGCGAGATCATCACCGGCGGCAGCATCATCATGCCCATGGACATCAGCGCCGAGGCCACGACCAGGTCGATGACCAGGAAGGGCACGAAGATCACGAAGCCGATGATGAAGGCGGCGCGCAGCTCCGAGATCATGAACGCAGGGATCAGGGTGGTCAGCGGCACGTCTTCGGGGGTCGCCGGGTTCGCCAGATCCGCGGCCCGGGTCATCAGCGCGATGTCCTCTTCCCGGGTGTGGGCGAGCATGAACTGGCGCAGCGGCTCCGAGCCGGCCTCCAGCGCCTCGGTGAAGGTCAGACCGCCGTCGGTGTAGGGCTGGACGGCGACCTCGTTGATCTCGGTGAGCACCGGGGACATGATGAACAGCGAGAGGAACAGCGCCAGGCCGGCGAGCACCTGGTTCGGGGGGATCGAGGGCAGCGAGAGCGCATTGCGGGTCAGCGCGAGCACCACGAAGATCTTCGTGAAGGAGCTCATCATCAGCAGCAGCGCCGGCGCCACCGAGAGCAGGGTGAGCGCGATCAGCGTGACCACAGCGGAGCTGGGCGTGCCGTCGGGTCCGTTGATCTCCACGGAGAGGCCGCCGCCGTCCTCGGCCGGTTCCCCGTCCGAGGCTTCGTCCTCATCCCGACCGGGGGCTGGTGCGGGCTCCCCCGGGACGGGCGGCTCAGGCGGGTCCACAGTGCTGGCTGCGACGGGGCCCGCGGTGAGCATGAGTCCCAGCAGCACTGCGGTGAGCACCAGCAGCAGGATCCCTGCGGATCGGCCCGGTCGGCTCAGGTGCAGCCTGGGCCGACCCGACACGAGTGCGGTCACCGGTTCTGGTCCTGGATCGGCTTGCCCTGTGCCAGGGCGATGGCGGAGCGCAGCTTCTGTTCAAACCCTCGTCCCGGTCCGGCCTCCGGCGGCGCCCCGTGGACCTCGGGCAGCGCTGGCTTCTCGGGAGCCGGGTAGGTCTCGAGCAGGGTCACCGCCTGCTCGGCCACGCCCAGGACATAGCGTCGGTCATCGATCTCCACCACGGCCACGGAGGACTTCTGCCCCAGCGCCTGGCGCCCGATCAGTGACACGGCCTGCGGGCTCGCGGAACGGCCCCGACCGGCGAAGCGTCGGTTGAGATACCAGATCAGGCCCAGCACCGCGGCGAGGGAGACCGCGACCCGCAGCAGGAGGAAGAAGCTGTCCACTCAGGTCAGGCCTTCCGCGGAGTCCAGGATCCTGGTGATGCGCACCCCATAGTCCTGGTCCATCACCACCACTTCACCCTGGGCGATGAGCCGGCCGTTCAGGCGCACATCAGCGGGGGCCCCGGCGTTGCGGTCCAGTTCGATCACGGCTCCGGGCTCCAGACCCAGGACCTCCCGGACCGAGACGCGGGTGCGCCCGATCTCCACGGTCAGCGCCATCTGGACGTTGTTGAGCCGGCTCAGCCGGGAGGTGACGTCCTCCTCGGAGTGCTGCCGCGGCGTCGTCGCACCCGGGCCGTGTCCCGGGCGGCGGGAGGGATCCAGCGGCCCTGTGGATCCGAGACCGGCCGGGCGCACCGAATCCGTTCCGTGATCCCCGGGGCCCTCCGCGCGCAGTCGCAGCGCGAACCAGCCGATCACCCGGTCGGCGGCGACCAGCTGGAAGAGTCCGGTCTGCGGGTCGCGAAGCAGCGGCTCCGCAGCAGAGGTCGGGGCCGTGGAGAGCACCCCGGTGCCCAGCACCCCGGTGGCGGCCTCGAAGGCTGGGCGCAGCACATCGTCGAGGGAGACCAGGGCCGGGTCCAGGGCGGCGGCGTCTCCGAGCACGTCCGGGTCCACATGCACTGCGGCCTCGGCGGAGAGCCCGCCCACGAAGCTGACCACGGCGAGATCCCCGGCGCCGGTGAGCGTCGTGGCCTCGGGCCGCCCGGTGGAGCCAGAGCCCGCCGCGGCCTCCCCGCGGGCATCCGGGAACCGGCGGGCGCTGACCGGCAGGCTCACCGGCAGGGCCGCGCTGAGCGCCTCGGCGGCGGCATCCTGCAGCGCCGGATGCTGCCCGGCGGAGGAGTCCTGTGCCGTAGCGAACTGCTGGGCGGGGAGCGGGGACTGAGTGGAGGTCATGACTGGCTCTCTTCGGTGGAGACGACGACGGCGGCGATCCGCCCCGAGTGGGTTCCCGCGGCCGCGGTGCCGAGGCGCTGACCATCGACGCTGAGGTGCAGCGGACGATGTGCGGGATGCGGCAGGCGCAGCACATCGCCGACCGCCAGGTTCAGGATCTGCGCCGGGGTGACCTGCGCATCGGTGATGCCCAGCGCCAGCTGCAGCGAGACCTGGGGCAGGTGCTCGCGCAGCAGATCGGCCGCATGGTCCTCCACCTGCACCGGGCTCCCCTCGCCCAGCTGCGGGAGCACCGCCTCCCCAGGCAGCGCCACGGTGGCCCGCACCGTCCGCTCCCCGACACGGATGGAGAATACGGCGGTGAGCATCAGGTCAGACTTCGCGGCGGCCTGGGCGAACTGCGCGTTGTAGTGGATCGCGTCGACGGCGATCGAGGTGGGCAGCATCCCGCCGAGCGAGTAGTGCAGATCCTCCAGCGTCTCGGTGATCAGGTTTCGCACCAGCGTCTGTTCGATCCGGGTGAGCTTGCGTTCCGGGACGTCCACCGGGTGTGGGCTGCCCAGGATGTGGGAGACCCAGTTCAGGGCGCCCGCCGCGGGGAACTGGAAGACCGCCCGGGCCTGCATCCCCTCGAGGGTGCACAGCACCATGGTGGTGGTCGCAGGCAGGCTGGCCACGTAGTCGTCGTAGGTCTGCATGGTCACGGATTCCAGGCCCACTTGGGACATGATGCGGACTCGTGCGGTCAGCTGGGTGCCCCACTGCCTCGCGAAGGTCTCGAACGCCAGCTCCAGGGTGCGCGAATACTCCCGGGAGAGCGTGGTGGGACGCCGAAAGTCATAGAGCGCCGGTTCGCGACCTGGCTCCAGGGCGCGCGCAGGCACCACTGAACCTGCGGCGGGGGTGAGCATAGGGGGCACGCCGGGCACTATCGGACCCTGTCAGCCAGGCGTTAGCGTCGCGATGAAGAATCTTCGGCGCCGCCGGTGCACCCGGTTCTGCGGCTACACCTCGGCGCCGGACCCCGAGAGCTGCGGGAGCAGCTCCCGGATCGCCTCGGGCTCATCCGAGAGCACGGTGACATCGACCCGGCGGTTCAGCCAGAGCTTGTCATCGACCGGGTGGGCGTCTCCGTAGCCCACCGAGATGATCCGGGTGCCCTCCACTCCCCCGACCTCCACCAGTTCACGCAGCACCCCGGTGGCCCGGCTGGCGGAAAGCTCCCAGTTGGTGGGGTAGGGCTCCACCGGACGGCGCACATCGGCGTGACCGCCGATCTCCAGGAACCGGTCCGTGGGCGCCAGGACCGGGGCGATGGCCTCGATCACCTCCTGGCCGTCACCGGTGAGCCGGGCGCTGTTGGGCTCGAAGAAGGTCTCCGCGCCGATGAGTCTGACGGTGAGCCCGCGCTCGTCCAGGACGAACTGGGCGCTTCCCTCATGGCCGGTCTCGCGCAGCCGGCCCTCGAGCTGCCGCTGGAGCTCACGCAGGTCCTCGATCTCATGCTGGGCGGCCGCGAGCTGATCCGTCTGGACCGCCTCCTCAGGCTGCCCCTGCGATCCCTGCGGCCCCGTGGTGACCTCGGTGAACTCGCCCTGCTCCCCGACGTTGCCCGGGGGCACCACGATGCCGGAGGCGGTGTCCACGGTCTCGCTGGAGGCGACCCCGAAGCCGGTGGCCAGCGAGCTGCGCAGCTCCTCGTATTTGTCCTGATCAACCGTGGACATCGCGTAGAGCACGATGAACAGACACATCAGCACGGTGACCATGTCCATATAGGAGGCCATCCAGCGTTCGTCCCCGCCGCCGTGACCCTCCCCCGATCCGCCGCCATGAGCGCCGCGGCGCCGCCGGGTTCGCGTGCCTGCGGCGGAGGCCCCGCCCGCGGACCGGGCTGACCGGCCGCTCACAGTGCCTCGTGGACGTCTCGCGGGTCGCCTGCCCCGGCTGACCCTGCCGGCTGCCCGGGGCTGGCCTTCCCGGCGTCGGTCCCGCGCAGCTCATGGGCGGGCACCATGGAGCGCAGCCGCTCCCCGAGGAGGATCGGCTGGCTGCCTTCCTGGATGGCCAGCAGGCCCTCCATGGTCAGCTCCATATAGTCCTGCTCGATGCGAGCCAGGCGTGCCAGCCGGGCGCCGATGGGAAGCCAGATGAAGTTCGCCGAGACCAGGCCCCAGAGGGTCGCCACGAACGCGGCCGCGATCATGTGCCCGAGCTCGTCGGGCTGGGAGAGGTTCTCCAGCACGTGGGTCAGTGAGACCACGGTGCCGATGATCCCCACTGTCGGGGCATAGCCGCCCATGGAGGTGTAGAACTTCGAGGCGACCTGCGCCGAGGCATCGGCGGTGGCGATGTCATCCTCGAGCTGCCCTCGCAGCGAGTCCCCGTCCACACCGTCGGCCATGGACTGCAGCCCGCGGGCCAGGAACGGGTCCTCGTTGGTCTGCGCCCGTGCCTCCAGCGCCAGCAGGCCGTCGCTGCGCGCCACCTCGGCCAGGGAGACCAGCTCCTCGATGCGTTCCGCGGCGGTGGGGATCCTGCCCTTGAACGCCTTGGGCAGCGCCTTCGCGGAGAACAGCGCATCGCGCAGCGTCCCGCCGGCCACCGCCACCGCGATGGTGCCGAAGAAGACCAGGATCATCGGCGCCGGCAGCATGATCGAGCTGACGTGCGCGCCTTCGAGGAAGAGCATGGCGAACATGGCCGCGAAGGCCAGCAGCAGCCCGAGCAGAGTTGCGGGATCCATCAGATGCTCCTCGGTGGCGGCGCGGCAGGTTCTGTGGACGCCGTCGCGGCGGGTTCCACCCGTGAGGCCCCGGCGACCACCCGAGCCCGGAAACCAGCGATCAGTTCGATGACCTGCTCCATGGGCTCGAGCACCACATAGCGGGCCCCGTTGACCATCAGCAGCACCGTGTCAGGGTGCTCCTGGATACGTTCGATCAAGTCGGGGTTCACCGCGAAGCGGGTCCCGTTGAGCCTGGTCACGGCGATCATCGACACGTCCTTTCAGCTTCTACTGTCGACGGTCCGCCGGGATCCGTTAGCCGCAGCCCGCAGAGCATCAGCGCTTGAGGTTCGTCAGCTCCTGGAGCACCTCATCGCTGGTGGTGATGATCCGGGCGTTCGCCTGGAAGCCGCGCTGGGCCACGATCAGGTTGGTGAACTCCTGGGAGAGGTCCACGTTGGACATCTCCAGCATGCCCCCGGCCAGCGTGCCGACCCCGGCGGTTCCCGGGGTGAGCAGGCCCATGGCGCCGGAGTTCGCGGTCAGCGCGTAGCCGGAGCTGCCGACCTTCTCCAGCCCGGCCGGGTTGGCGACCTGACCCAGCATGATCTGACCGATCACCTGCTGCGCCCCGTTGCTGAAGCGACCGGTCAGCGCGCCGTCGGCGCCCAGCGTGTAAGTCTGCAGCACCCCGGCGGCGGTGCCGTTCTGCTCGCCGATGGACGCGGTGTCCAGTCCTGCGTAGCCGGTGAGCCCGGAGAGGTCCACGGCGACCCCGCCCACGTTCAGCGTGCCCCCATTGAGCGCGCCGGCGGCGTTCTGGGTCAGCGTCGCGTTGCCGGTGCCGCCCGCGCTGGAACCGTTCACGCCCCAGCCGCTGGCGGTGCGGGTGAAGGTCAGCTGCAAGGTGTCGCTGGAGCCGTCGGCGCGGAAGATCTCCCGGTCCAGGGTTCGGGTCTCCCCGACTGCCGCACCTCGCGGGAGGTTGCCCTGCACGCCGGCCGTGGTGGTGGCCGCACCCGGTGCGGTCAGCCCCAGGGGCAGCACGATGTCCTGCAGCCCGCCTCCTGCGGGAAGCTGCCCGTTGACCGCCATGCGTCCCTGGACGATCCCTCCGTCCGGGCTGACCAGTCGTCCCCGGGCGTCGAAGTCGAAGTTCCCGGCGCGGCTGAGGATCTGCTCGCCGCCCTTCTGCAGGACGAAGAAGCCGTCCCCGGAGATCATCATGTCCGTGGCGCGGCCGGTGGACTGGGCGGATCCCTGGGTGAAGTTCGTCGAGGTGCCAGCCACCTGGACTCCCAGTCCGACCTGGGCCGGGTTCCCGCCGCCCGTCGTGTCAGCGGCGCCGGTGGCTCCCTGGCGCATCTGGGAGAGCGTGTCCTGGAACTGGGTGGTCTGGCCCTTGAATCCAGCGGTGTTCACATTGGCGATGTTGTTGCCGGTGGTGTCGAGCATGGTCTGGTGCGAACGCAGACCGGAGATTCCGGAGTTCAGTGAGCGAAGCATGGGGTGCCTTTCAGGGGTGGGTGGAGTCGGGTCGCGGGCCTCGGGCGGGTCCGTCGGGGCGGTTCATAGGGCGGGGGTCAGTCGCTGGGATCATTCGTCGAGGCTCGGTCGTCGAGGCTCGCAGCGGTCACCGCGGCGATCGATGAGTAGGGGTGGGCGACGCCGTCGATCATCAGCGCGGGCTCTCCCTCACCGAAGGTCACCGAGGTGACCGTCCCGGTGATCGCACCAGCCGAGGGCGTGGCCGCGGTGGTGACCTCCCGACCGATGAGCTCCGCAGCTGCGGTGCGCTGCCCGATCATCAGGGCGGACTGCTGGGACTGGGCCAAGGCGGTGAGCTGCTCCATGGAGGCCAGCTGGGTGGTCTGGGCGATCATGTCATTGGTGTCCATCGGCGAGCTCGGGTCCTGGTTGGTCAGCTGGGTCACCAGAAGCTTCAGGAACACCTCACCGTCCATGGTCTGTTTCAGCTCTCGCTGCCCGGCGGTGGGATCGACGCCGGCCCGGCGCGCCCCGTCGATCAGGGCAGCGTCGATTCCGAGGGGCTGGCCCTGCGTGCTGGGGCCTATCGGGGTGATCGGCATCGGTTCTTCTCCTGCAGTGCCTCGGCGAATAGGTGACGGGTGGGTGGGTGGCTGGTGCACGGGTATCTCGTCGTCGAGCTCATGCGATGACGTCGAGTCGGTCCAGGTACACGGTGCGCCCGCCCGGCAGAGGTGGATCCCCTACCGTCGCGGGCGAAGCGGGGTCGCCCGCGGACGGCTGGGGCGCTTCGTGCTCGGGCACGGGGGATTCTCTGGATCGGGATCCCGGCGGGTCCTGTGGTCGTCCCTGCGCGGGATCACCGTCACCGATGCTCACCTGGGCAGAGCTGAGACCCTGACCAGCGAGATCGCGACGAAGATCGGTGAGCATGGCTCGCAGCGCCTCACGCCCGGGTTCCGCACCGGCAGCGAGCTCGATCCGGATCTGTTCTCCGCTGATGTTCGCTCGCACGGTGACAGGTCCCAGCGCCTCGGGGGCGACGTGCACGGTGAGCACCCGTTCACCCTGGGGTCCGCTGCTCAGCTGCGCGACCGGGCCGGTGAGCTGGAGGTGCAGTGGGGCCGCGGGGCGCTGCGCGGGCGCGGCGAGCCCGCCGGCCGGTGTGATCATGGGTGGTGTCGCCGCTGGGATGGGGACGATCGCAGCGGTCGCGGCGGTCGGCGCAGCTGGTGAGGTCGGTGTAGCTGGAGCTGCTGGTGCAGCCGGTGCGGCTGGAGCTGATGCTGCAGCCGGTGCGGCCGGTGCGGCCTCGGCCCGTTCCACGGCCGGGTGCGACGCCCCGGCGGTCACCGCCGAGACCCCCGTCGCGGGACTGCTCTGGGGTGTCAACTGGGGCATCTTCTGGAGTCTCGTCTCGCGGACTGGCTCGGCGACTTGTTCGCGGACTTGCGCGCGGGCTGGCTCGGAGGCTGGCTCCAATCCGGTCTCGACTCCTGTCTCGGCTCCGGCGGAGCGTCCTGGAAGCAGCGTGGGCAGCAGGTCGACGTCGGAGCTGGGCTCTGGTCTGAGCACCGTCCCGGCCACAGGAGGCGCAGCAGAGTCCTCCGGGGTCCGCGCAGCACCCGCCTCGGCGCGGAGCGTCGAGGCCGGCGCGTTCTGCGCGAGGGACTCCTCCTCCGCTGCGTGGTCTGCAGCTTGGTCTCCGCCGTGGTCTGCCCCGGTGTCCCGGCCAGGGCCTGCTGCCGCATCCCCGGCATCATGCGCGGCCCCTTCCACCCCACCCTCCACCGCGCGGAGGTCTGCTGGGGTCTCACCCTGCTGCGCGCGCTCGAGGTGACCCTGCTGCTGGGCAGGGTCCTGGATGGTGCCGGGGGTCTCCGCAGCCGTCTCCGGACCCGACGGGCGGTTCATGGCGTCACCGAGCAGCTGCGCGAAGCTGTGCTCGGCGCCCACAGAGGCTGCCTGGTGATCCGGGCGCGAGCGTTCCGGCCGCATCCGGGGACCTGGCTTCTCCGCCGAGGCGGGGTCCCATGCCCGGGCAGGCTGGGACAGGGCCTGCCCGATCATCCGCCGGCTCCAGAACGTCCGGTGCTCGACGCGGAACCTCGGGAGGTCTCGAACTGGGTCCGCTGCAGGGCGGCAAGTTCCGCGTCCGAGCCTGATCCAGACCGGCTCGGCGTCGATTCCACGACCCGGCGGATGGTGAGGATGTCGGCGTCGGTCTCGAACATCTCCCGGATCTCCACCTGCTTACCGGGCCGCGGCGCGTGCAGCAGCTTGTTGTCCCCGGCGTAGATGCCGATGTGGTCTCCGTTGCGGGTCACGATGAGATCGCCCGGTCTGGCGTCGGCCAGGGTGGGGATCTCTCGGCCGACCTTGAGCTGGTCATAGGTCACTCGTGGCACGCTGATGCCGAGGTCCTTGAAGACCAGCTGGACCAGCCCCGAGCAGTCGAGCCCCACCCGCGGATCGGTGCCGCCCCACACATAGGGAATCCCCAGGTACTTCTTCGCCTGGGTCACCACATCCTGCCCGTCCACGCCGCCGCCGCTCCGGGTACGCCCAGTGGAGCCCGTGCCTTCGCTTCCCGATCCACGCTGCGTTCCTGCGGCCGGTGCGGCGCTGGGCTCTGCCGGGGCGCTGCGGGTGGCTGGGCTGCGGTCGGGACCGGTGGCCGTGACCGGGGCGGCCGGCGCGCTCCCCCCAGCACCTGGGGCGCTCGGGCCTGTGAGATCACGCAGCAAGGTGTTGAAGTCGGTGGTCTGCGGCGCCGTGGCCAGCTGGCTCGCGGCCACGCTCTGCGCCCCCGCCGGGGACTGCGCGGCGGCTTGCCGGGGCGCACCGCTGACCCGCGCGATGGTGGCTTCGATCTGGCTGACCCGACCGATGACATCGGTGAAGCTCATGCGCTTCGACCTCCCTGATGGCTGCGCTGGGCGGCTTCGTCCAGACGCGACTGCTCGGCGGCGAGTTCGGTGCGTGCCGCGGCAGCCGTGTGCCGGAGCTCCAGCTTCTCCACCATGGCCGCCTCGCGTCGGGCCTGCCGATGCTCCTGCTCAGCCCGGTCCACTTCGCGCTGCAGGTGCGCCTGATGCGCCTGCAGCTCCAGGAGCAGGCCGCGGTTGGAGGCGCGAGAGGCGGCGATCGCCAGCAGGTCCGCCCCCGTGGCCAGGTCCTCCCGCGCAGCCGTGGCGTCCTGCCGGATCGACGCGGACTGCGAGCGGGAGCGGGCCAGGTCCGCATTGGCGACGGCGAGTCTCCCGGCGGCCCCGGCCTCGGTGAGATCGCGCAGCCGTTTGAGCCCGGCGAGCGGGAATCCGCGGGTCATGGCCGCACCGCCCAGCGGTTCACCAGGGTAAAGAGCTCACTCCAGGTCTGGGCGAGCGTGGCATGGTCTGTGACCCCCTGGCGCAGGAACGCCTCGATGGCGCCCTGGTGCTCGACGGCGGCGTCCACCGCGGGGTCCACGCCGCGCTGGTAGGCCCCGACGTCGAGCAGGTCCTGAGCCGCGCGGCGCGCGGCCAGCACCCGGCGCAGCGAGGTCGCCGCTGCGGCCTGTTCCGCGGTGATGACCCGGCTGGCCACACGGGAGATCGACTGGAGCACCTCCACCGGCGGGTAGTGCCCGGCGGTGGCGAGGGCACGATCGAGCACCACATGCCCGTCGAGGATCGAGCGTGCCGCGTCGGCCACGGGTTCGTTGTGGTCATCGCCGTCGACCAGCACGGTGTAGATCCCGGTGATGCTTCCCACCGCGTCGGTGCCGGCGCGCTCCAGCAGCCGAGCCAGCAGCGAGAACGTCGACGGCGGGTATCCCCGCGTCGCCGGGGGCTCTCCGGCGGAGAGCCCGATCTCGCGCTGCGCCATCGCCACCCGGGTCAGCGAGTCCATCATCAGCAGCACATCGAGACCCCCTGCGCGGAAGTGCTCCGCGATCCGGGTCCCGGTGGCCGCGGCGCGCAGCCGCATCTGAGCGGGCTCATCCGAGGTGGCGACCACCACCACCGAACGGGAGAGGCCCTCGGCGCCGAGATCATCCTCCAGGAACTCGCGCACCTCTCGGCCGCGCTCCCCGACCAGGACGATCACGTTGACCGCGGCATCGGTGCCGCGCGCCACCATCGAGAGCAGCGAGGACTTGCCGACCCCGGATCCGGCGAAGAGGCCCATCCGCTGGCCCCGTCCGACCGAGGCCAGCGCATCGACCGAGCGGATGCCGAGCTGGAGGTGTTCGGTGATCCGACGACGGTCCAACGGGTTCGGCGGCGCCTGGTCCGAGGCCACCATCAGGTGCGGACCCAGCGGTCCCTTCCCGTCGAGGGGGCGTCCCAGCCCGTCCAGCACCCGACCGATCAGCCCCTCGCCCACCGGAACCCGCACGGGTCCCGGTCTGCGGCGGACCTCGTCGCCCAGCGCCACCCCATCGAGGGGGGCCAGCGGCATGCAGCGCAGCGTGGTCCCCTCGGCGGCCACGACCTCGGCCGGGACACGTGCGGCTCCGATCTCCAGCAGCGCGCCCACCGGGACGGCGGTGCCTGCGCCCTGGGCCTGGTTTCGGGGCTGCAGGCCGGTGACATCGATGCCCAGTCCGAGGATCCGGCTCACCTGGCCCAGCAGCTCCGGGCGGCCCGCCCGGATCAGCGAAGGGTGTCTCTGGGCCAGCGTGCTGCGGCTCATGAGGCGCCCGCAGCTTCAGCCAGCACGGCGCGGCATCGGCTCAGTGCATGCGTGATCCGCGCGTCCAGGAATCCCTCGGGCAGATCCGCCACGGCGTCGCCGGGGGCCAGCCCGGGGTCCGGGATCACGCGCACTCCGGCGGCCGCCGTGGTCTCTGCCGGCAGCAGCGCCGCTGAGCTCGGGTGCATCCGCACGGCCCGAACCTCCTGGGGCTCCCACCCCTCCAGCGCGCGGGTCAGCGCGGCCCGCGCCGCATGGGGACCGTCGCGCAGCTCGCTGCCCAGGATCGCCTCGGCGAGCTCGAGGCTGGAGTGCAGCAGGGTCGCTTCGGCGTCCTGACGCAGAGCCGCCGCACGGTCGGCAAGGGCCTGCGCCGCCGCGCTGAGCTGCTGCGTCATGGCGTGGACCAGTTCTGCGTCCTGGCTCCGGGAGTGGTCCAGGCGTCGATGCAGCTCCTCGCGTTGGGACCGGGACTGCTCGGAGGCGGCGCGCATGCCGGCGGCGAAGCCTGCTGCGTAGCCCTGGGTCGAGGCTGCGGCGCGGATCGCCTCAGGGGTCGGGGAGGAGGTGCTCGCTGCGCTCACGGACGCGTAGGCACCGAAGCCGACCAGGTGCACCTCGGCGGCCTCGCAGGCGATCTCAGACGACAAGGGTCTCCTCCTCCTCGACGCGTTGGATGCTGATCTCGCCCTGGGCCTCCAGCTCGCGGATCGCACGAACGATGTCGGCCCGAGCCTCATCCACCTGGGAGACCCGCACCGGGCCCAGGGAGCGCATCTCCTGGTCCAGGACCTCGCGGGTGCGCTCGGTGATGTTCTCCTTGATGGTGCGCTCCACGTTCTCCGCGGCACCCTTCAGCGCCAGGGCCAACCGTGTGGCGTCGATCCCGCGCAGCACCCGCTGGACGTCCCGGCGATCGAAGCGCACCAGATCGGCGAAGGTCAGCATCCGGGACTTCACCTCCTCGGCGAGCTCGTGGTTCCGGCTGCTCAGCGAGGCCAGCAGCTCCTTCTCCACGGCCACGCTGGATCGGTTGATGATCTCCACCAGCGGTTCGATCCCGCCCACCGCGGCAAGAGGTGCGCTCGGGGTGACCGAGGCCCCCATCCGGGTCTTGAGCACATCGGCCACGGTGCGCACCGCCTCCGGGGAGGCCGGCCCCATGGTGGCCAGACTCGTGGCGACGTCGGTGCGGCGGGCGGGTTCCACCCCGGCCAGCACGGCCGAGGCGATGTCCGGGCGCAGGTGCGCCAGCACCAGGGCCACGGTCTGGGCCAGCTCGTCATCGAGCAGCACCGCGATCTGCTGCGGATCCACCGACTCGAGGAACTCGAAGGACTTCCCCGCCATGCTGGAGGCCAGCCGGTTCATGACCACCTCGGCCTGTTCGCTGCCGAAGGTGTCGTGGAGCAGGCCGGCGGCGAAGTCGCGTCCACCGCGCGGCAGCGGCGCCCCGCTGGAGATCGCGGCGAACACATCAGAGACCACGTCTTCGGCCACGCTGCGATCGACTCTTCGGAGTCTCACGATCTCGGCGATCACCTCATCGGCCTCGAACTCGGAGAAGTGGCGCAGCACCTCTGAGGCCTGTGAGCGGTCCATCTGCATCAGCACCAGCGCGACCTTCTGGGTGCCGGTGAGCGCCAGCTCATCACTTGGTGTCCCACTCATACCCGGCTCCCCTCCTCCATCAGGGAACGCAGGTGCTCGGCCACGCGCTGCGGATCCTGGGAGGCCAGGGCGTTGAGTTCGGCGCGCTTGCTGCGCGCCTGCTCATTCGGGTCCCAGCCGTCCAAGGCGGAGGCCGGAGTGGCGGCCGAGGCCGGCGCGGTCGCGCGCACCCGCGGGATGGTGGCGGTGGCGTAGTCGCCGACGGATTCGAGCACCCGCTCGCCGGCGTCGTCGGTGGCTTCCAGGGCGGCCATGCCACCGGCGGTGAGCTCCCCGGCCGGGAACGGTTCGCCGAGGTCGACGAGCTCCCTGGATCGGCGGCCGCGCCGCAGGAACAAGATGATGGTCAGTGCCACGAGCAGCAGCAGCACCGCGGCGCCGCCGATGGCCATGGTCTGCAGCCAGGCGGCTCGCCGTTCGGCCTCCTCGGCCGCGGCAGCCTCTGCCAGCGCCTCGGCGGCGGCGTCGGCCTCGGCGGTGCTGAACGGCACCACCGCGACGCTGACCTGGTCACCGCGGTCTTCGTCGATCCCGGCGGCGTCGCTGACCATGGTGGTCAGATCCGCCACGTTGAGCCCGGCCGCGGCAGCCTGGTCGACGGCGACGGAGACGGACTGGGTGGTCAGCTCTCCGGCGGGGATCGAGCGATTCTCGGTGACCTTGTTCACCGCATTGCTGCGGTCGGTCTGTTCCGCGCTGTAGGTGCCTTCCCCGCCCTGGCCCTCAGGGACGGCGATGTTGTCCGGGCCCAGCACCCCGGCGTTGCCGCCTCCGGTGCCGGTGTATTCCTCGGTGCTGGTGGATTCGCTCAGCGCCGGCGCCTCGTCGGGCTCCTCGAAGACCTCTTCCAGGCGTTCTGCGGATTCCATGGAGAGTTCCGCGGCGACCGCGACGGTGGCGTTGCCGCGTCCCACCACGCGGTCCAACATGGTCTGCACCGCGGTGCCCACACGTTCCTCGTAGTCGCTGGCCTGCTGGCTGCCTCCGCCCACGGCCCCGACCCCGACGGCGGAGAGCAGCTGGCCCTCCGCGTCGACCAGTGAGACGTTCTCGGGCTTCAGACCGTCCACCGCCGAGGCCACCAGGTGCACCACGGACTGGATCTGGTCCTCACCGAAGCTCGCTCCGGGGGCCTGCTGCACGAAGATCGAGGCGGTCGGGTCTTGTTGGGAGTCCACGAAGACGGTCTCCTCCGGGATCGCCAAGGTCACCGAGGCCTGCTCCACGGCGTCGATGGCTTCGATGGTGCCCGCCAGCTCACCCTCCAGGGCGCGCTTATAGGTGATCGATTGTTGGAACTCGCTGGAGGTCACCCCCATGTCATCAAGCAGCGAGTAGCCGCCGCGGGTGGCGTTGGGCAGTCCGTCGGCGGCGGCGTTGAGCCGGGCGTCGTAGACCTGAGCCTCGGGGACCATCACCGAGGTCCCACCGGCGGTAAGTTCATAGGGCACGCCTTCGGCGCGCAGCTGCTCCACGATCGCCGAGGCGTCGGCCGGGTCGAGGCCGCTGTAGAGCGGCGCCATCCGGGGTTGGGACATGGCGGTGCTCAGCGCGAAGCCACCGAGCACCAGCACCGCGATGCCGATGATCGCGATGGTCCGCTGCGCCAGAGTGAACTCTCGGATCCGCTGGCCCAGTCGGGCGAGCGGAGCTGGAACCTGCGCCATCAGGCCTGCATCCTCATGATCTCGTTGAACGCCTCGACACCGCGGTTGCGCACCGTGGAGACCATCTCCAGGGCCACAGAGGCTCGGGAGGAAGCCAGGGTGGCTTCATGCATATCGGTCAGGTCACCGGTGAGCGCCTGGACTCCGAGCTCCCGGGAGGTGGACTGCAGCGACTGCACCTCATCCATCGCCGAGCCCAGGGTCGCGGCGAAGGCACCCTCGGGGGCCTGCGCCGGGCGCAGCCCCAGTCCGGGGGTCCCTGCGCCCTGTGCTCCGGTGACGTAGCCGGCGCCGGCGACGCCGCTGACCCCTGCTGGGGGCATGATGGCCTCGATCATCTGTTCTGTCCGATCTGCAGGGCTGCCTGGTAGGTCTCTTTGGCCCGATCCACCACGGCCGCGTTCATCTGATATCCGCGCTGCGCCATGATCAGGCTTCCCATCTGCTCCGCCATGTCGATGTCGGGGTAGCGGACATATCCGTCCTCGTCGGCGAGCGGGTGGTCCGGTTCATGCGCCAGCCGTCCCTCGGCGTCGCCGAAGCTGACTCCGGCCACATGGACCCCCTGACCCGAGGCGTCGGCCTGGGCGGTGACGTAGCGGGCCTGGAAGGCGGCGTCCTCGGTGGATCGCACGGTGTTCACGTTGGCGATGTTGTCCGAGACGGAGTCCAGCCACTTCCGGTGCACCGTCAATGCGGTGCCGGCGATCCCGATCGCATCCATGGACATCAGGTGGTCCTCAGCGCGGTGCGCATGCTGTTGAACTGGCCACCGGCGGCTTGGGCGGCGAACTGGAAGCGCAGCACGGTGTCGATGTTGGCGAGGGTCTCGGTGTCGAGGTTGACGTTGCTGCCATTGAGCCGGGTGGGCTCCAGGGAACGGGCTTCCTCGGCCTGGATCGCTCCGTCGCCGCTGCGCACCGAGGCGGCCAGCGCACCTTCGAAGGAGATCCGGCGTGCCTGGTAGCCCGGGGTGTTCGCATTGGCGATGTTGTCAGCGATGGCGCGCTGGCGCATGGCCAGGGAGTCCAGGGCGCTGGAGAACGCGCGTGAGGTCACGGAATCGAACAATGCTCCCCCTCAGGGCACCTTGAATCGACAGCGGCCGGTCCATGGCCTCAGGGGTCGAGCAATCCATGCTCATCGGGCACTCTCGGCAGCCCGGGTCCTCGCGTTAGCCTCCCGGGAGAAAATTTTCTATCCGCTGGTGTCCAGGTATCGCGCTTCCCCGCCGTCCAGCGGCGGAACCTGCCGCAGGGCGCTGAGCTGGCGGCCGACGTCGGCCTGGCTTGCCCGGGTCCGCTCGCTCGCCTGGGCCAGGAGGTCGAGCACTTCTGCGGCGCGCTCGCGCAGTTCCACCGGCAGCGCTCCACTGAAAACCATCTGGGGAGGCCCCACGGAGGGCTCGGGGAGCTGCTGGGCCCAGGCCTGCAACCGGGTCAGGTAGAGCTCCCAGCGCAGGGTCTCCGCACCGGCACCCACCGGAGCCGCCTCGTCTGGGGTTCTCGGGCTATCCGACACCGAGGACCCCGAGCGGCCGGGCGCCCGCTCCGGTGCCCGGTGCGCTGCGGAGCTGCTGAGCGGGACTGTTGATCTGGGATGCGCCGGTGAACTGGGCAGGGCCGCTGAACTGGGGGGCGCCGGTGGACTGTGCTGCGCCGGTGATCTGGGCCGCCTCGTGCCAGGTGACCCGGAGCGGTTCCAGCAGCTCGATGGCCTGCCGGGTCTTCTCCGGATCTCGCCGGGTGTTCGCGGTGATCAGCAGTCCGGTGCTGAAGCTGTAGAGCGCCTGCAGGTCCCGGGCTCCGGACCAGACCTCGGTGTTCAACGAGCTGGTCAATTCGGCGATGATCGACTGCGCATGGACCAGCTCCTGGGAGGCGTCCTGCCAGCGCTGCTGCTCCTGGGCGTTGAGGGCCCGGTTCAGGTCCAGCAGCAGCCGGTCGTAGAGCATGGTGAGCAGTCTGGCCGGGGAGGCAGAGAGGATCGCCTCGCGGTTGTACTGGGTGCGGGCGCGGTTCGCGTGGTCATACATGTCTGCGGCTCACCGTTCTGTTCAGCGGTTGTTTCGGGCGGAAGAGGCCTGCGGCAGCGCGGCCAGCTGCGAGGAGAGGTAGTCCATCTGAGAGTTCAGGCTCTGCATCTGGACCTCCAGTGCGGCGTAGGTGCGCTCCAGGGTGGCGCGTCGGGCGGCCAGGCGTCCGGTCCACTCCCCCACCTGGTCGGTGAGTCGGGTCGCCAGTCCCTGTTGTCCGGTGATGCGCGCCGTGATCTGCCCGTCGAAACGGTTGGAGAGGTTATCGGCCACGCTGTTGATCCGTCCGGCGAGCTCACCGAGCATGCGCTCCACCGCCGCAGGGTCTGCGGCCAGAGCGGCTGCGAACTTCTCCTGGTCGAGACTGAGCTCCCCGGCCCGACTCAGCGAGATACCGATCTCGGAGGGGGAACGTCCATCGATCGGACGGATCACCGCGTCGGTCATGCGCTGCCCGGCGCTGCGCACCGCGCTGTCTCCGGTGAGCACGCTGGAAGTGGTGCTGCCGTCATTGGCGCTGGTCACCCGGGTGGTGGTGCGAATATGACCCAGCACCGCGTTGACCGAGCCGATCAGGGACTCGGCGGCCGCCGCCGCGCTGGCCGCGTCGCGTTCCACGCTGAGCGTGACCTCGGCGGTGGTGGCTGCGGTGACGCGCACCTGGACACCGGGCATCAGGTCCTGGAAGGAGTTGGTCGCGGAGCGCACCTGCTGCTCGGCTCCGGTGCCCTTCCAGAGCGTGATCCTGGCGTCTTCTCCCGTGCAGGTCACCGTGCTCTCAAGCGTGGTTCCTTGGAGGCTGAACACCCCGGCGGCACCGGTGGAGGCCGCGGAGAGCTGAAGCCGGTGTGCGCCGTCGCCGGCGGGGACCTTCACGGCGCTCACTCCGGCACCTGCGCTGTTGATCGCTCGGACGATGTCATCGAGGCTCGAGGAGTCCGCGGTGATGGCGGTGCTGGTTCCGTCCGCGGCCAGGATGCTGAATTCTGGGCTGTCCCACGCCTGGATCGGTGCGGTGACCACGGTGTGGCGCACGGCGGTGTTCTCCACGGTGAAGCTCAAGGTTCCGGCGGAGCCGGCAGAGCTGACTGTTGCGGAGACCGAGGGATCGCTGGACTGGGCGCTGAAGGCCCGGAGCGCCGCCGGCTTGGCCAGCTCCGCGGAGCGTTCCGCCGTGGCGGCGATGCGGGTGTTCAGTCCCTGCAGGGCCGAGACCACGCTGTTGGTCTTGGTGGCCTGCCGCTGCAGAAGCTGCTGCGGGATGGCCTCGACCTGCATGAGGCTGTCGATCAGGGCTGCAGAGTCCAGCCCACTGGCCAGACCGGGGAGCGCTAGAGACACGGGAGGACTCCTGAAGATCAAGGTGGGCAGGTGGCGGGGCAGCGGGGCAGCCGGTGAGGGCTGGCAAGGCTGGGAAGAGGCGGTGTGGCTGGGAGTCGATGTGGCCGGGGCGTTCCGTCCCGGGGTGCCGCCGAGGCGTTATCCCCGACGCGGGCGACCCGGCCACATCAGATCGGCGATGTGCCGATCACTTCATCCTCACGGTGGAGGAGTCGATCAGCCCAGCAGCTGCAGGACGCCCTGGTTGGCCTGGTTGGCCTGCGCCAGCATGGCGGTGCCGGCCTGGGACAGGATGTTCGAGCGGGTGAAGTTGGCCATCTCCGCGGCCATGTCAACGTCGCGGATCCGGGACTCTGCCGCGGAGAGGTTCTCCCGCGACACGTTGAGCGAGTTGATCGCGGATTCGAACCGGTTCTGCGAAGCACCCAGGTCCGAACGTGCCGAGGAGACAGCCGAGATCTGGTCATCGATCGTTCCGATGGCATCAAGACGGGCAGTAGCGGCGGCATCATCTTCGCCGGTGATGGTCAGCCCCTGAATGGCTGTCGCTACTGCGCTGACATCCATCAGCGAGACGGAGAGCTGATCGTTGCTGGTCGCGCCGGCGCCGATCTGGAAGGTCAACGACTCGTTCGTCCCGTTCAGCAGTGAGATCTTGTTGAAGTTCGTCACTTCCGCGATGCGGCCAAGTTCCTCGCCGAGCGCCGTGAGCTCAGTCTGGATCGCCGCGCGGGCCTCCGGGTTGTTCGAGTCGTTGCCCGACTGGACCGTCAGGTCACGTGCGCGCTGCAGGATGGAATGCACCTCGGTGAGGGCACCTTCTGCGGTCTGGATCACCGAGATTCCGTCCTGGGCGTTCCGGGCTGCCACGCCCATGCCGTTGACCTGGGAGCGAAGCCCCTCTGAGATGGCCAGGCCGGCGGCGTCGTCGGCTGCTCGGTTGATCCGCAGGCCCGAGGAGAGCTTCTCCAGGGACTTGGAGAGGTCGTTCTGAGTGTTGGAGAGGTTGCGGTGAGCGTTGAGCGCCGCGACGTTGGTGTTGATCTGCATACCCATGAGATTTCCTCCGTGAAAGTGGGTGTGTATCTGTTGCGGGTCCATCCATGGACTCCACACCCCTCTATCGGCAGGTCAGGAGGACGCCGTTAGTGAGTGACCCGGTTCGGTCGCCGGAGCGCGCCGAGGGCCCCGCGGCCGGTGCAGCGCGCCTCCCATGGTCCGCTCCCCGAGTTCCTGCAGATACAGCTCACGACGCCGGCTGCTCCCCTGCGCCGCGGCAGGGACCGTGGGCGTCGAGCTGTAGTGGGTCTGCATACCCTCGCGCAGCAGCTTCATCGCCTCGGAGCGCTGCTGCGAGACGGCGGAATGGGTGATCCCCAGGTCCGCTGCGATCTCCTTGACCGTGGCCCCGTCGAAGAAGAGCCGCGAGACGATCATCCGCATCCGTTCCGGCAGGGCCTCCACGGCGGTGCGCAGCATCGTGGTCTGTTCAACCTCGAGCAGCTCCTGTTCAGGATTGCGACCTTCGGTGATCAGGTAGTCGGACATGTCCGCGTCCAGGGCGACCACACTCCGGGCGGCGTCCTGCCGGGCTGCGGAGACGGATTTCTCATCCATTCCCAGGGCCTCGGCGAGTTCTTTCACGTCTGGGGCGCGCCCGAGCGCAGCGGTGAGCGTCTCCTCCACCGACTTCAGCTCCCGGATCCTGCGGCGTGATCCGCGACCGGCCCAGTCCGCGGAGCGCATGTCATCGGCGAAGGCTCCCACGATCCGGCGTCGGGCATAGGCGCCGAAGGGGACGCCCAAGTTCGGATCGAAGGCGTCTGCCGCCGTGACCAGGGCGATTGATCCCACAGAGGTCAGATCCTCGCGGGAGAGATGAGTGGCCTTGGCGCACATCTCGGACACCAGGTACCCCACCAGGGGCAGGTTCTCCACCACCAACGCGTTGCGTGCACTTTGCTTCACAGACAGTCCTCAAGATCTCGCTAAACCGCGGCCCGGCGCGGTATAAGGAATGCCTCAAGACCGCCGCCTGGACGCCCCGTAAACAGAACCTTAGTGTCACCTGAAAAGAGATAGTAGCGGAAGGTTGATGACCGGTCTATACGTTGAACATGTCCTGAGGATTAATACTTCGCCGAAGGATGTGCGGAGAATCCCTCTGCGCCCTAACTTCCCGCAGGATCCCGCCGATAGACTTCCCTGACGGGCAGCCGAGCACCCGGCCCGGTGCACCGCCGGTCACCCGTCATGAACTTGAATCGGGGGTCAGACATGTCAGCCAATGCGCTGTCCACACGGCTATGGCGGGAACGTGAGCTTCTCGACCTGCTCCAGTTCAAGCTCGAGGAACAGCAGCTGCTGCTGCTCTCCGGAAAGTCACAGTGGATCGATCACGCCACTCGCGAGATCGAATCCGTGGTGGACAAGCTCCAGGGCGCCTCCCTGTCCCGGGCCGTGGAGTCAGCTCACCTGGCTTCCTCCCTCGGCCTGGCCGGAGATGTCACGCTCACCCAGCTCGCGGCCGCTGTGGAAGACCCGGCGTGGCGCGAGGTCCTCGAGCAGCATCTGCGAGCGCTGCGTGATTCGGCGAGCACCATCACCGCGCTGCGTGATACGAACTCCAGCTACCTGCGCGCCGCCCAGCGGGCAGCCCAGGAATCACTGGCGGCGTTGGACCCTGCCGGCTCTGCGTCTTCGACAGACACCGGGCCGCGGCTGATCGACACCGACCTCTGACCCGAGAAAAGGACACCCCGTGAGCACCTTCAGCGGACTGAACACCGCATGGACCGGCATGAGCGCCGCCCGCCGCTCATTGGAGACGGCAGGGCAGAACATCGCCAACGTCGGAGTCGAGGGCTACACCCGGCAACGGGTGGAGACGGCCTCGGCCGCCGGGGTCTCCACGATCGGACGCCTCTCGGGTCCCAGCAGCGCCGGGCACGGAGTGAGCGTCACCGGAATCGCCCGGCTCGCCGATGCCCAGCTCGATGAGCGGGCCCGCGGCACGGCGGCGATCAGCGCGCAGACCGGCGCGATCTCCGCGGGGCTCTCCACCCTGGAGTCCAGTCTGCGCGAACCCGGCTCCGCGGGCCTGTCCGCTGCGCTGAACGACTTCTGGGCAGGCTGGCAGGATGTGGCGAATCAGCCCGGTGAGCCCGCGCCCGCGGCTGTGGTCATCGCTCGCGGCACGGCCCTGGCCCAGCAGCTGGGGGCGCTGCACGGTGAGTTCACCCAGCAGTGGGACACCCAGCATCAGGGGCTGCGCGCAGAGGTCGCGGAGGTCAACGCACTCGCAGAACGCGTGGGCACCCTGAACGCCCAGATCCGCTCCGCCACCGCCAGCGGCGCCGACTCCGGTGCCATGCTGGATCAGCGCACCCAGCTCACCGCTCGGCTCGCGGAGCTCACCGGCGCCACCGTGCGCGCGCAGCCCGACGGCACCACCGACGTCCTGCTCTCCGGCACCCCGCTGGTGGCGGGGACGAGCGCGCGCACCCTCGAGCTCGCCGGTGGCTCCCGACTGCAGGACGCAGCGGCACCTCAGCTGCGCTGGAGTCACCGGGCAGCAGACGACGCCGGGAGCACGCTCAGTCTGGAATCCGGCGCCCTGGGCGCCCGGCTGGCGCTGCTGGCCCCGGCCGAGCCGGACGGCACCGGAGGGGCGCTGGCTCAGGCCAGCAGCACCTTGGATGCCATCGCCGTGGAACTGGCCACCCAGGTCAACGCCGTGCAGGCCGCAGGTGTGAGCACCGCGGGCACCCCTGGTGGGCCCTTCTTCAGCCTCGACCCGGCCCGGGCGGCCGCGAGCCTGACGGTGCGTGCGCGCGGCGCCGAGGACCTCGCCGCGGCTACCCCGGGCCAGGGCGCTCTGGACGGCTCCAACGCGGCTCGGCTGGCGCAGCTGGGCGAGCTTGCCGCTGGCCCCGATGCGATCTGGGCGGGTCTGGTCGTCACCACCGGCACTGCTGTGCGGCACGCCGCGCAGTCTGCGGTGAACACCTCTCTGGCCCATGTCGCAGCCCTGGAGCAGCAGCAGGCCCAGGCCGGGGTCTCGCTGGATGAGGAGAACATCGCGCTGCTGACTCACCAGCACGCCTACCAAGGAGCGGCCCGAGTGCTCACCGCCGTGGACCAGATGCTCGACACCCTGATCAACCGCACCGGCGTGGTCGGACGCTAGAGAGGCTGAATCGATGTCAATCACCCGCGTGACCCAGGGCTCCACGGTCGCCGCCGCGCAGCGCAACCTGCAATCGGCGATGCACCGGCTCGCCTCCGCCCAGGACAAGGCCTCCTCACTGAAGGAGATCTCCCGGCCCAGCGACAACCCGGCCGCCATCGCCGAGGCACTGCAGATCCGTGCCGCCCAGCGCGCCGCCGATCAGCACGGGCGCAATGTGGACAATGCTCAGGGATGGCTCAGCACTGCGGATACCGCACTGAGCACAGCCACGAACCTGCTGCACCAGGTCCGTGACCTGGTGCTCACCGGAGCCAGCCAGGGAGCCCTCCCGCAGTCCAGCCGGGACGCGTTGGCCCTGCAGCTGGAGAACCTGCAGGCCGAGCTGCTCAGGACCGCCAACGCCAGCTACCTGGGACGCAGCGTCTTCGCCGGCACCTCCGACGCCGGCGCCGCCTTCACCGCCGAGGGCAGCTTCACCGGGGTCCCCGACGCGGCGGTGCACCGGCGGGTCGGGGAGAACTCCACGGTCCGTGTCGACGCCGACGGCGAGGCCGCCTTCGGCTCGGGCGCCACAAGCGTCTTCGCGCTGGTGGCGAGCCTGGCGGAGGATCTGCGGGCCGGTGAGCTGGTCGGGCCCCGGCTCGCCGAGGTGGACCAGCGGCTGGGCAGCATCCTCGCCGCCCAGGCCAGCATCGGCGCCACCCACGCCACGGTGCTCAAGGCCGCCGATGCCCTGGCAGATCAGCGGGTGAACCTGGAGGCCGCACGCAGCGGGCTGGAGGACGCCGATCTGGCCACCGTCGCCCTGGAGCTGCAGACCCAGGAGCTCGCCTACCGCGCCGCGCTGGCCGCCTCGGCGAAGGTCATCCAGCCCTCCCTGATGGACTACCTGCGATGAGCGCGCTGCGGTTCCCCGCCTCGCTCCCCGGGCTTGAGCCCCTGAAAGACTTCGTGCTGACCGAGGTGTCGGGCTCCACCGGGCTCTACTCGCTGGACTCCGTGGAGCTCGCCGAAGTGCGGCTGTTCCTGCTGGACCCGGCGGTCCACCTGCCCGACTACGCGCCGCGCACCTCGGGGCAGCTGCATGCGCTCGGGGACCCGGAGCCCGCGGATGTGCGCGTGCTGGTCATCGTGAACACCTCCGACGGCGTCCCGCACGTGAACCTGCTGGCCCCGGTCCTGCTGGACGTGGCCAGCTCCCAGGGCGCCCAGGTCATCCTGGAGGGACAGGACCTGCCGGTCCGCGCCGCACTGCCGCAGCCCGCCTCGCTGAGCTGAGCGGCGGGGCTGAGCCGACTGAGCTGAGCCCCGCCGGCTGGACGGCTGAGATCGGCGGTCACAGTGCCCACCCCCCGGTTCCGGGATTCGGGCGCCGCGACTCAGGCCTTCTTGGCCATGTCGTAGTGCTGCAGGACCAGGTTCTCCACCAGCTGGGCGAGCATGTAGAGCACCAGGGAGACCAGCGTGATCACCACCACCAGCGCCCAGACCCGGGTGTTCTGGGAGCGGCTGACCGCGGAGACGACGGCGTAGCCGATGCCCTCCCCGGTGGCCAGCCACTGCGCCAGCAGCGCGCCGGTGAAGGCGCCGGGCACCGAGATCCGCACCGCGGAGAAGAACGCCGGCAGCGCCGAGGGCGCCGCGACCTTGCGCAGGATGTCCCAGGTGGACCCGCCGTAGACCGTGACGACGTCGCGGATCTGCGGGGTCACCGAGCGCAGGCCGAAGACCAGCGTGACCAGCGCCGGGAAGAGCACCACGATCCCGCCCATCGCCGCGACCACGGCGGTGCCGCGGCCCAGCGCGAGGATGATCAGTGGAGCCAGCGCCACCAGCGGCACCGAGCGCACGATCATCGCCAGCGGCATCACCGCGGACTCCACCACCCGGCTCATCACGATCCCCACCGCGATCACCACGGCGGCGATCATCCCGGCGGTGAAGCCGATCGCGGCGTCGCGGAGGGTCACCGCCGTGAGCCCCCACATCTCTGCGCGGATCGCGGCGGCGTCGTCGTCGAGGAAGAGGTGCTCGTAGACGTCCAGAGGGCCCTTCCCGACGAAGTCCGAGACGTCGAAGGCGCGCAGCAGGCCCACCCAGAGCACCAGGATCACGGTGAGCATTATCGCGGTGTTGCCCAGCGTGCTCAGGGCGGTGCGGGTGAAGGTTCCGGCGCGGTCGCCACGGCTGACCTCCATCACTGGTGCTGCACTCATCACGCGACTCCCTTCGACCACGGTGCTGCCACCTTCCCGATCAGGCCGAAGAGCGCGTAGGCGCCTCCCGCCACGGCCGCACACAGCAGACCGATGGCCCAGGCGCGCTCCACATCGAGGTTCTGCTGGGCGATGATCAGCGCCAGCCCCACCCCTTGGCGGACACCGCCCACGTACTCGCCGAGGATCGCCCCGAGCAGGGCCGCCGGGGCGGCGATCTGCAGCGCGTTGAGGATCGCCGGCAGCGCGGCGATCAGCCGCACCTTGCGCAGCTGGGTGAGCCGGGACCCGCCGTAGACGCTGACCGCGTCAAGACTCGCCGGATCCGCAGATTTCAGGCCCAGCAGCGTGCCCACCACGGTGGTGAAGAACACCGCGAGCACCGCCAGCGCCACCGCTGTGCCCGAGGGCTCCCCCGTGGAGGGGGCACCGATCACGATGTAGAGCACCGGAGCGACCGCCACGATGGGGATGCAGTAGCTGATCACCGCGATCTGGGTGATCAGCCGCTCGGTCCAGGGCAGCACCAGCACCACCGAGGCCAGCAGGATCGCGATCAGGTTCCCCCAGAAGAAGCCGATCGCGGCCTCCTGGATGGTCACCGAGAAGTGCTGCCAGTAGAACCCGAACCCATCCCGGAGAAGCGCCCCGATGACCCCACCGGGTGTGGGGATGCGCGCCTCGGCGAGCACCGTCACCGACCCCACCCACCACAGCAGGATCACCGCACCCAGACCGGCGGCGCTGTAGAGCGCGGAACGGCGCCTGTCGATCGCGGTGTTCATCCGTCCTCTCCCCCGGTCCCGGTCTCCTGGGAACCGAAGAGCAGTTCGGAGGCCCGGTCATGCAAGGCGTGGAACTCCGCGGTGCGCATCATCGACGGCGTGCGCGGACGCGGCAGATCCACGTCGATCACCTCCGCGATCCGTCCCGGACGGGCGCTCATCACGGCCACCTTGTCCGAGAGGTAGATCGCCTCGGCGATGCCGTGGGTGACCATCAAGGTGGTGGCCGGCTTCTCGGTCCAGATCCGCAGCAGCTCATCGTTCAGCCGCTGCCGAGTCATGTCATCCAAAGCGCCGAATGGCTCATCGAGCAGCAGCACCGAGGGTTGGACGACCAGGGCCCGGGCGATCGAGACCCGTTGACGCATGCCCCCGGAGAGCTGGCCCGGTTTGGCCTTCTCGAACCCCTTCAGCCCGACCAGATCGATCAGCTCCGAGACCAGGGCATCGTCGGGCTTCTGCCCGGAGACTTCGAAGGGCAGCCGGATGTTCGCGGCCACGCTGCGCCAGGGCAGCAGCGCGGCGTCCTGGAACGCGATGCCCAGTTCGGACTCGCTGCGCAGCTGGGCCGGGGTCTTCCCGTCCACCAGCGCGGTCCCGGAGGTGGGCTCCTCCAGGCCGGCGAGCACCCGCAGCACCGTGGACTTCCCGCAGCCGGAGGGTCCCAGCAGGGACAGGAAGCTGCCACGGTCGGTGTGCAGGGACACGTCATCCAACGCGGTCAGCGTCTCCCCGCCGCGGAGCTTGAAGGACTTGCTCAGCCCCTCGATCCGCAGGCCGGAGCCTGAAGGCGCGGCGCTGGTCTGGCGAGTGCCGGAGTGTTCGACGCCGGAGTGTTCGGTGCGTGTCTGGTCAGGGCTGGACTGGTCGGCCAGAGCGGCCTGCCGCTGCGGTGCCGTCATCATGGTCTGCGCTCACACTCCGTCGGGGATCTCGGCGAGCTCAGGCTTCTCCTCGAGCAGCTCGCTGAGCAGCGAGAGGTCGAAGAGCTCCTCGGCGGTGACATCCACCCCGGCCCGTTCCAGGCTGTCCACGCTCTCGGCCTGGAGATCCTCGGAGATGGTCAGCAGCCCGTTCTCCCGCACCTCGTCGGTCACCACCAGGTCCACCTGGACCTCTGCCTGGCGCAGCTCCTTGTCCATCTCCAGATCCAGGTGTGCCCCGTATTCCTCCACGGCCAGGCGGGCGCCCTCCTCGGGGTCGCTCACCGCGTCCTGCCAGCCCTGCAGCTCGGCTTCCAGGAAGGACTTGATCAGCTCTGGCTCTTCCTCGATCATCTCCTCGGAGGTGATGAGGGCCTCCGCCACGAACGGGAGTCCGTTCTCGCTGAGCATCAGGTCGGTGACCTCGTGACCCATCAGCTCCACAGTGATCGATTCGTTGATCACATAGGCGAAGAAGCCGTCCACTTCGCCGTCGAGCAGCGGTGCCGGGTCATATTCCACCGGGACCATCTCCACGGAGTCCGGGTCGATGTCGTTGACCTCCAGCAGCGCCTCGAAGAGCGCCTCATTCCCGCCTGCCTGCACCCCGATGGTCTTGCCCTCGAGGTCTTCCGGGGAGGCGATGTTGCCCTCGTCGGCGAGCGAGAGGATGGTGAACGGGTTGCGCTGGTACTTCGCGCCCACGATCTTCAGCGGGGCGTCCTCTTCGGCGATGATCTCCCCGGTGGCCACCGCGTTGGAGGTCCCGAAGGTGGCCTCACCTGAGGCCACCATGTTCTCGATGGGGCCGGGGCCGGGGATGAACTCCACCGTCTCGAAGCCGGCCTCCTCGTAGTAGCCGTTCTCCTGCGCGAAGAACTCCCCGGCGAACTCGGCGTTCTCGACCCAGGACAGCGCGATGTTGATATCGCCGTAGCTGGCGTCCTCGCCCGAGTCGGCGGAGGCGCTGTCATCGCCGCCGCAGGAGGTCAGGGCCAGCAGGGCGACGGCGGAGAAGGTGGTCAGCTTCAACCCGCGGCTGTGGACGGGATTCTTCATGGGGGTCTCCTTCATCAAGGGGTGCGGTGGGCAGTCGGTGCGATTGCTGGATACGTCTGCTGGGTGCAGCAAGTGGTGGGTGCGGGTTGTGGGTGCGGGTGGTCAGTTCAGGCCCTGCATCGAGGCGGCCGCGGCGGCGTGCCGCGGGAGCACCTCGTCGAGCTCGCCGAGCCTGAGCTCCCCGGCCTCGACGAGCGGGTTCCCGGCCACCAGGACGTACCAGCCGCTGGCAGGTCCGGAGCGCAGCCAGCCCTCCACCGGGTCGGTGAGCGCCCCGGTCTGGGACAGCTGGGAGGACTCCCAGATGACCAGGTCGGCGCAGGCGCCGGGGTTCAGGTGTCCGATCTCATCGGACCAACCGAGGTTCGCGGCGGATCCTGCCGTGGCCATGGACAGCGCCTCCCGGGCGGACATCGCCGAGGGGCCGCTGCGGTAGCGGGCCAACAGCATCGCCCCCCGGGTCTCCATCCAGAGGTTGGCGGAGTCCGAGCCGTCACAGCCGATCCCCACCGGCATGCCCATGGAGCGCAGCGCCTGGGCGTCCGCGGTGTCTCCGGCGAGGATCATGTTGGAGCTGGGGCACTGGGTCGCGCTGACCCCGGCCGCGACGAGCCGCTGATTCTCCTCCGGGCTGCCGTAGACGTAGTGCGCCACCCAAGAGCGCGGGGTGGCCCAGCCGACGTCCTCGAAGTACTCCACCGGGCGCCGTCCGTAGACCTCAAGCGCGTAGCTGTCCTCGTCCTTGTCCTCGGCCAGGTGGGTGTGCAGGCGCACATCGTGCTGCTCGGCGAGCTCGGCGGTGGCGCGCATGATCGACTCGCTGACCGAGAACATCGAACACGGCGCCAGCGCCACGCGGGTCATCGCCCCCGGCGTCGGGTCGTGGAAGGTGCGGATCAGCCGTTCCGAGTCGCTCAGGATGGTGTCCTCGTCCTGGACCACCGATGCCGGTGGCAGCCCGCCGTCCTTGACTGAACGGGTCATCGAGCCGCGGTTGGCCATGAACCGGAACCCGATCTCGGTGGTGGCCTTGATCTGGGCGTCGATGAGGTTCGGCTTGGGGTGGACGTACATGTGGTCCGAGGAGGTGGTGCAGCCGCTGAGCAGCAGCTCGGCGCAGGCCACATAGGTGGAGAGGTAGGTGGACTCCTCATCCAGGGCTGCCCAGCGGGGGTAGAGCGTGGTCAGCCACTGGAAGAGCGTGCCGTTGATCGCCGGCGCGAAGGCTCGGGTCAGGTTCTGGTACATGTGGTGGTGCGTGTTCACCAGGCCCGGGGTCACCAGTCGGCCTCCTGCCTCGATGACCCGCTCGGCCGGGGGCGCTGGCTGTGTGGAGGACCCGGTGCTGTGCACCCGCCCGGCGTGCAGCGCGATCCAGCCGCCGTCGATCTCCCGGCCCGCTTCCAGCGCCTGCTGCTGGGCCTGGGCACCTGTCCCGGAGGCCTCCAGCACGAGGTAGGCGTTGCGGATCAGCGTGTCGACGCGGGTCTGGGCGGGGGGCATCGGTCCTCCTGAAAGTAGATTGACCCCAACCTATGAAACGGATGTTTCTTCATTCATCCCGCCCGGTTACAGACATGTAAATGCCGATCCTGTAACGGCGCCGTAACCCGCGCCTGCCTATGCTGGAGGCCGAATCACCGCATTTCCCTGCACCCTGACCGCTAGAGGAGGAGGCCCCGTGCTGGATCGCATCGGCTCCTATCTGGACTGCTTCGACGAGCCCGAGAACTGGGCGGTGGCAACGATTGTTTCGGTCCGCGGCTCCGCGCCGAGCCCGGTGGGCACCTCCATGGCGGTCTCCGCGGACCTGCGGATCATCGGGTCACTCTCCGGGGGCTGCGTGGAGTCCTCAGTGGCGGCCTCGGCCCAGGACGCGATCGCCGCGGGCGGCATCCGGCGCGAGTCCTATGGTCCCGACGGCACCCCGTTCGGCGCGGCGGGCCTCGGCGTCGCACTGACCTGCGGCGGGGAGATCGAGGTGCTGATCCAGCCGCTGATCAGCGCAGATCTCGACGCGCTGCGGGAGCTGGCCCGGCAGGACCCCCGCACCCGCGCCGCACTCACCCGGGAGCTCCAGGACCAGGACGGCGCACGGTTCACCGTGACCGAGCACCGGCCTGCGGCGCCTCGAATGATCCTCAGCGGGGTCCATGACTTCTCCTTCCACCTGGCCCAGCTGGGCGTCCAGGCCGGCTGGCGCGTGGAACTGGTGGACCTCCGCCCCGTCTTCGCCACCCAGGAGCGCGTGCCCGCCGGGGCCCTACTGCACGTGGGCCACCCCGCCA
Organism: Nesterenkonia sandarakina; assembly: GCF_013410215.1. Classification (NCBI taxonomy): domain Bacteria; kingdom Bacillati; phylum Actinomycetota; class Actinomycetes; order Micrococcales; family Micrococcaceae; genus Nesterenkonia; species Nesterenkonia sandarakina. The sequence continues at coordinate 1,534,725 of NZ_JACCFQ010000001.1, read as the reverse complement.
GTGTGATCACCGAGCTGCTGGGTCAGGACCACGACCCGCAACAGAGCACCTGGACCGGGATCTGCGTGATGACCCATCACCCCGACCTCGACGTGCCGGTGCTGGACGCGGCCCTGCGCTGGCAGAGCCTGGGCTCCGACGACGACGCCGCCCGCTGCTTCCTCGGAGCGATGGGCTCGCGCAGCTCAGCCGCACGCCGGGACGCCGCACTGAACGAGCTGGGCCACAGCCAGGCCGCCCGAGACCGGGTGGTCTCCCCGCTGGGGCTGGACCTGGGCGCGCAGACCCCCGCGGAGGCAGCGGTGTCCATGATGGCCCAGCTCATCGCGGCGAAGAACACCCACGCCGGCGGAACGCCCCTGAACCAGACCAGCGGCCCGATCAACACCTCACGGCCACGCAGCCTGAGCCTCATCGAAGAAATGGCAGTGTGACCCGTGGACATCACCAGCGTCGAGCAGACCCTGCACACCACGGGCCCGGACGCCTTCGCACCGGGGGACTCCTGGCTGGCCGGGGGCACCGTGCTCTACTCCTACGGCTATGACTTCTCCAACCCGGCACCGAGGAGGCTGCTGGACATCACCCAGGCCGGGTGGGCCCCGCTGACCTGGCACGACGGGACAACCGGGTGGACCGGGCTGGAGATCGCCGCGACCTGCACGATCGCTGAGTTCCATGCCGCAGCCGCGGAGCTGGCCGCGCATCCCTCCAGCACCGCGGGAGGGGTCCAGCTCGCGGAGCTGCCCGGGGTGCAGCTGATGGCTCCGGCCGCGGAGTGCTTCGTGGCGTCCTGGAAGGTCTGGAACACCTCCACGGTTGGAGGCAATGTGGCCACCGCCCTGCCCGCGGGCCCGATGACCTCGTGGCTGAGCGGAATGGAGGCCACTGCGCTGATCCTCTGCCCCGGCGGCACCCGGCGCACCGCGGAGGTCTCCGATCTGCTGCGCAGCACCGGGCACACCTTCCTGGCCCCGGGCGAGCTGATCCGGGCGTTCTTCATCCCGGCGCACACCCTGGCCCGACCCACGCTGATGGTGCGCGAGTCGCTCACCCGATACGGGCGTTCCGCGACGCTGCTGCTGGCCTCCCCGGTGCCGGCCGATCCCGACGACTCTGAACCCGGCAGCGTCCGGCTGACCGTCACTGCCAGCACAGTGCGTCCGGTGATCCTGCTCCTGCGCCCTAGCGATGACGTGGCCGAGGTGATCCGCACGCAGATCGACGAGTCGCTGTGGAACGACGATGTCCACGGTGATCGCGACTGGCGGATCGAGTCCACCATCCGGCTGGCCGAAGAGCTGCGCGAGGGGCTGCGCGACCTCCCCGGCGCGGGCAGCTCCCCCGCGTTCGGCGGGTCCGGCACCGCGAGACTGCCCGAGCCCACCTGGACTCGGCACGCCGGCTCCGCCGCCGACACTGCTGAAACCACTGACACTACTGACACCAGCCCACGCCAGGTCTCCGTGGACGGCAGGCAGCTCGCCCTGAACCCAGCTCCAGGCCAGTGCCTGCGCACCTTCTTGCGCGACGCCGGATCGGCAGGAGTCAAGCGCGGCTGCGACGCCGGGGACTGCGGGGCCTGCACCGTACACCTGGGCCGACCCGGCGAGACGCCCACCGCCGTGCACAGCTGCATCGTCCCGGCAGAACGTGTGGCCGGAGCGGAGGTCACGACCGTAAGCGGTTTGAGTCCTGAGGCCACGGCCCGCGCGACGACCAGCCAAGAAACCCAGAACAGCCAGGACCCCGAGTCGCTGCGAGCCGCGCTGCACCCCACCCAACGGGACTTCCTGGACGCGCACGGCTTCCAATGCGGCTACTGCACGCCGGGCTTCCTGATGACCGCCACGGCGCAGAGCCCCTACTCCCCCGCGGCCGGAACCAGCACCGACCCGGAGGATCCCGCCACGCTGCGCCGGTTCAAGGGGAACCTCTGCCGGTGCAGCGGCTACTGCTCGATCAAGGACGCCCTCAGCCAGACCCCGCGGGTCAGTGCCGAGTCGTCTCCCGGGAAGAGCCCGATGCCTCCCGCCGGCCCCGGCGTGGTCACCGGGACCGCGGCCTATACCTTCGATGAGGCCGGCGAGCGCCCTGAGGAGTCACCGCTGCACCTGGTGGTGATCCGCTCCCCGCATGCCCACGCGCGGATCCGGGGCATCGATGCCGCCGCGGCGCTGGCGGCGGAGGGCGTGGTCACCGTGCTCACCCATCAGGACGCCCCCACGGAGCACTATTCCTCCGCGCAGCACGAGCTCGTGGAGGACGATCCGGCCGACACCCGGGTCCTGGATCAGGTGCTCCGGCACGTGGGACAGCGGGTCGCCGTCGTCGTCGCGGAGTCCCGGCGGCAGGCGGAGCGCGCCGCGAAGCTGGTGCAGATCGACTATGAGCTGCTCCCGGCGGTGCTGGATCCACGCCGGGCGCAGGAGGACTCGGCGCCGGCGATCCACGGGGACAAGGACACCGCCACGCACCGGATCCTCCTCCCGCAGAAGAACCTGATCGCGGTGGCCTCCAGCTCACAGGGGCAGCCCGCCCAGGAGCTCACTCGCCTGCACCAGGCCCAGGAGCCAGCCGGCTCGCAAGCCCCAAGGGCGCATCTCAGCAGCTCAGACTCCGGGGCCACCTACTCGGCGAGCTTCCAGAGCCACCGCACCTCCCATGTGGCGCTGGAGACCCACGGCGCCCTGGGCTGGATCGATGAGCTGGGCCGGTATACCGTGCGCTCCTCCACCCAGGTGCCGTTCCTGGTCCGGCGCACGCTCTGTCGGGTCTTCGGACTGGCGCCGGAGGCGGTGCGGGTCTTCGCCCCGCGCGTGGGCGGCGGATTCGGCTCCAAGCAGGAGGTGCTCACCGAGGACCTGGTGCTGCTGGCGCTGCAAGTGCTGAAGTCTCGCGGCATCAGCCGGCCGGTGCAGCTGGAGCTCACCCGCTCCGAGGCGCTGGCGGCGACCACCACCCGCCACCCGTTCCAGATGGAGGTCGCACTGGGCGCCTCGGCCGAGGGCAGACTCCAGGCGATGCAGCTGAACGTGCTCTCCGACACCGGGGCCTATGGCAATCACGGGCCCGGAGTGATGTTCCACAGCATCACCGAGTCCATGCAGCTCTATTCGGCTCCGCATAAGCAGGTCCACGCCGAGGTGGTCTACACGAACAATCCGCCCGCCGGGGCGTTCCGCGGCTACGGGCTGAGCCAGACCACCTTCGCGGTGGACTCCGCCATGGACGAGCTCGCCTGCCGGCTCGGCGAGGACCCGCTGCGCTTCAAGGCCGCGAACATCGTCGGCGAAGGGGAGGCGCTCTTCGGCGCGGAACATGATGATGTGACCGCCGACGTCGGCGGGCTGCAGCAGTGTCTGCAGATCATCGGCGAGCAGCTGCGCACCGGGGAGCTCACCGCTGCCGAGCTCGCCCAGTGCGAACGGCTGCTCAGCGAGGAGCGCCACGGCGGGACTCCTGCCCACGAGGCCTCCTCCTGGGGTCTGCCTCGTGGCGACTGGGTGGTGGGCACCGGCAGCGCGGTGGCCATGATCGACACCGTGCCGCCCAATGGACACCACTCCCATGTCACGGTCACCGCCCAGGGTGAGGGGCGGTATCTGCTCAAGGTCGGCACCGCAGAGTTCGGCAATGGCACCTCCACGGTGCACCGCCAGGTGGTGGCCGAGGTGCTGGGCACCACCGCGGAGAAGATCCAGCTGATGCAGGCAGACACCGACGCGGTGCGCTATGACACCGGGGCCTTCGGATCCACCGGCATCACCGTTGGGGTGAAGGCCGCCCACGCCGCGGCGCAGGATCTCCTGCAGAAGCTCTCCGCCGACCCGGAGGCGGACCCGGTCGGGGTGACCGGGGAGGGCAGCTGGGCCGGGACGCCCCGCTCGGTCTCCTTCAACGTCCAGGGGTTTCGGATCGCGGTGGACCGCCGCAGCGGCACTCTGGCGATCCTGCAGTCGGTCCACGCCGCCGACGCCGGAGTGGTGCTCAATGAGGCCCAGTGCCGGGGTCAGATCGAAGGCGGGGTCGCCCAGGCGCTGGGGGCGGCGATGTTCGAGGAGCTCGAGATCGACGACGCCGGACGCGTCACCACGGATATCCTGCGCAACTACCACGTGCCGCAGATGGCCGATGTGCCCCGGACCGAGGTGCACTTCGCGAAGACCCACGATGCGATCGGCCCGCTGGGCGCGAAGTCGATGTCCGAAGCTCCGTTCAACCCGGTCGCCCCGGCTCTGGGCAACGCGATCCGGGACGCCACCGGGCTGCGGATGACCCGCACTCCGTTCCGCAAGGACCGGATCGCCCAGGCACTGAACGCCGCGCCGGCCGATTCCCTGGCACTGGATCGCTGAGGCCGGCGGGCGACGCGGGGCAGGCAGCGCCGAGCACCCAGCGCGGCAGGCAGCGCCGAGCAGGCGGCGTCAAGCTGACAGCGCCGGACGGGTTCTTTCCTCAGCCCGTCGGCGGAGAGTCGGCCCAGACGGTGAGGTCCTCCGGTGTGTCGATGTCCTGCGCTTCGGCGAGCCCGGTGATGTCGATCGCGTCCACCAGCTCGGCGTGGGCCTGCAGATATGGGCGCGCGCCTTCGTCTCCGACGGCGAGCCCCGCGGTCGCCTGGGCCGCGCCGAGCTCAAAGACCACCGGATGCGTCAGTGACCCCGCCACCAGGCCGCGGGCGATGCGCCCGGGGGCGTGCCCGGCCAGCACCGCCTGCAGCGCGGCGGCCCCGATGCCGGGCTGGTCCACCAGGACGACGGCGACCCGTTCGGCCCCGCGCTGGGCCGCGGCATGCACCCCGGTGCGGAAGGAGGCGGAGAGTCCCCGCTCCCAGTCCGGGCAGTCCACCACGTCCTCCTCGGCCCAGCCTGGGGCCTCAGCCAGTGCCGCGCGCACCGGCCCTGCCCGGTGACCCAGCACCAGCAGCGGGCGGGTCCCTGCCTCGCGGGCGCTGCGCAGCGCCCGAGCGGTCAGGGTCTCTCCGTGCAGGCGCAGCAGCGCTTTGCCGTGGCCACCGAGTCGAGTGCCCGCTCCGGCGGCGAGGATGACGGTGACATCGTGCATCATTGGGCTGCTCCCGGTCAGGCGCGCGCCGCGGCGGCCTCACCCAGGAGGATCAGCTTCTCCCCCAGGCAGTAGCTGCGGTTCGCCAGCTGCCGGATATAGCCCTTGGCGATCATGGTGCGCAGCAGCCGGTGCGCCGTCGGTGCGGGCAGGCCCGTCTGTGTGGCGAGCTCGCTGAGACTCAGCTGCCCGCCGTGGGCGTGGATCACCTCTAGGATCTCCAGCGCCCGGTCCACCGACTGCACCCCAGCCGCGCGGCGTCGAGCTGTCTTCGGCGTGGCTGGGCTGGGCGCCGTCGTGCCGGGTGTGGCTGGGCCGGGTGTGGTCGCGCTGGGCATTGCTGCTCCGGTCGTGGCTCCGGGTCCCGCGGCCTTGCCTGAGTTCTGCTGCTCCGTCATCCCGGCTCAGCGCCCCAGCACGCTCAGCGAGGGGCTGCCGATGCCCTGCAGGAAGCCGCCCACCGGGGCCAGCGGGCTGGTGGTGTCCTGGGCGGTGTAGAGCGGGGTGCCGCGCAGCACGGCGCCGACCACCGCCCCGGTGATCTCGAAGTGGTCATAGGCCGAGATCGGATTCTTATGCGCCAGCCCGGCTGCGGAGACCATATGGGTCTGCCACGGGTCGTAGATCACCAGGTCCGCGTCCTTGCCCAGGGCGATGCTTCCCTTACGCTCCAGCCCGGCCAGCTGCGCGGTGTGCTTCGCCATCCAGGCGCTGACGGTCTCGATCCCGATCCCGCGCAGCCGCGCCTCGTGGGCCACGGCGGAGAACCCCACCTGCAGCCCGGAGATCCCACCCCAGGCCTGCTGCAGGTCCGGTGCGCCGCGGTGCTTCTCTTCAACAGTGGAGGGTGAGTGATCGCTGACCACCGCGTCGATCAGGCCCTCGCGCAGCCCGTCCCAGAGCGCCTCACGGTTCCCGGCGTCGCGGATCGGCGGGCAGCACTTGAACTCGGCGGCACCGTCCGGGATCGCCTCGGCGTCGAAGCAGAGGTAGTGCGGGCAGGTCTCCACGGTCAGCGGCAGTCCCTCCGCGCGGGCCTCGGCGATCAGGTCCAGGGCACGGGCGGAGGCCAGGTGCAGAATGTGGGTGCGGCAGCCGGTCTCGCGCATCGCCTCGATCAGGTCACTGACCGCCGCCACCTCAGCGTCATGGGGTCGGGTCTGGGCCCAGTCCGCGTAGTGGCTGAGCCGGCGTCGTCGTCCACCCAGGTCGGTGGCCCGCTCGATGGTCTCGGCATCTTCTGCGTGGACGATCACCAGCCCGTCGAAGCTGGCGACCTCGGTCATCGCCTCGCGCAGCTGGGCAGCGTTGACCGGCGGGAACTCCTCGACCCCGGAGGGCAGCAGGAAGCACTTGAAGCCGAAGACCCCCGCCTCCCAGAGCGGGCGCAGCGCGGCGGTGTTGCCCGGGATGATGCCACCCCAGAAGCCGACGTCGACGTAGGTCTGACCCGCCGCCGCCTGCTGCTTGATCCGCAGCGACGCCACGTTCACGGTGGGCGGGATCGAGTTCAGCGGCATGTCCACCACGGCGGTGACCCCGCCCAGCGCCGCGGCCATGGTCCCGGTGGCGAAGCCCTCCCAGCTGGTCCGGCCTGGTTCGTTGATGTGCACGTGGGTGTCGACGTTGCCCGGGAGCACCTGGTGCCGAGGACTGACCACAGTCATGCCGGCACCGGCGCCGACGTCGCTGGCCTTGACGATCTCGGCTCGGCGCCGTCCCTCCCCGGGGCTGAGCCGGTGGATGCGCACGATCTCACCGGCGAGGATCTCCAGATGCGCCGGGGTGAACGCGCCGTCGAGCAGGACCTGCTCGGCGATCAGGTGACGCAGCATCATCGTGTCTGCTCCGCAACTGCGGGAGTCCGCTGGGGCAGCACCAGGTTCATGATCACCGCGGTGAGCATGGCGGGCACGATCCCGGAGGTCAGCAGCAGCCCCAGATCCGGCGGGAACGCGGCGGTGACCTCCTCAGGGGCGAAGGAGAAGCCGATGCCGAGCCCGAGGGAGACAGCGACGATCAGCATGGCGCGGCGGTTGAGCACCTCGCTGCCGATCACCTGGATGCCTGCCGAGGCGACCATCGAGAACATCACCAGCACCGCCCCGCCCAGCACGGCGTAGGGGATGGTGCTGAAGAAGGCGGCGAACTTCGGCACGAACCCTGCGAGCAGCAGGATCCCGCCGGCCAGGGCGACCACGAAGCGGCTGACCACTCCGCTGAGCACGACCACTCCGGTGTTCTGGCTGAAGGTGGTGTTGGGCATGGCGCCGAAGAGCGCGCCCAGCGAGGTGCCGATGCCATCCGCCATGACGCCGCCGCTGAGCTGGCGCGAGGTCGGGGTCTTGCCGATCGCGGTCCGCGAGACCGCGGTGAGGTCCCCGATGGACTCCATCGACGAGGCCAGCGCGATGACCGTGATCGCGATGATGGCCCCGCTGGTGAAGTCCAGGCCGAAGTGCAGCGGCGTCGGGGCGAAGAGCCAGTCCGCCTCGGCCACCGGCTGCAGGCTCACCATGCCGAAGGCCGCCGCCACCGCGTAGCCCACCAACAGACCGATCAGCACCGAGGCCACGGAGAGGAAGCCACGGCCGAACTGGTTGCACAGCACGGTCACCGCCACCACCAGGGCGGCGATCCCGAAGTGGAACAGCGCCCCGTAGTCTCCGTCAGCTTCGGCAGGTGCCCCGCCTGCGGCGTAGTCGATGGCGGTGGGCATCAGCTTGATCCCGATGATCAGGATGATGACCCCGCAGACCAGTGGTGGGAACAGCCGGGAGATCCAGTGCAGCGCGCCGCCGAAGATCACCTGCACGAACCCGGCGATGAAGGCCCCGCCGAAGACCGCGGCGATGCCGAACTCCTGGGCGATCGGGATGGCCACCGCGAGGAACGCGAAGCTGGTCCCCTGCATCACCGGCAGCCGGGACCCGATCGGCCCCGCGCCGAGGGTCTGCAGCAGGGTGGTCACTCCGGATACGATCATCGCCAGCTGGACCATCAGGGTGGTCTCCCCGGCGGCCATGCCGATGGCCGTGGCCACGATCAGCGGCGGGGCCGCGTTGCCGACGAACATCGCCAGCAGGTCCTGGACCGCGAGTGGGAACGCGCGGCGCAGCGGCGGCATCTGATCCACCGGGCTGCGGGTCTCCGATGCGCTGCGTGGGTCTTCGAGCTCCCCGGAGGAGGTGTGCGCCCCGGAGCGGGGGCGGGCGGCGGTGGTCTCGGCACTCATCGGAGCAACTTCCTGTCACGGGGAACCCGGTTGGCTGGTTCCACGCTAGAAGTGCGGTGTTAGCGCCGTGTTTCCTAGCGATTACCGCCATAAGAAACATGCGTTCCGCGTTTCATGCATTGCGGAACACTTGTTTCCTCGGTGAGGCCGGGGCGCGGTTCAGGCGCAGCGGATCAACGGCTGCGCGACGCTGGGCTGGACCGGTCAGCACTGGGCCGATCAGCACTGGGCCGGTCAGCTCTGGGCCGGTCAGCTCTGGCTCGGTCAGCAGAAGCCGCCAAGCCACTCCCAGGCGTGCGGGCGGGCAGGTGCGGCTCGGCGGGTGACCGAGGCGTTCATCAATCCATAGGGGCGATCCCCGGCCTGGAAGACCTCGTTGGGATTCTCCAGTCCAAAGGGACTCAGGTCCACCACGTAATGATGATTGTTCGGCATCACGAAGCGGATGTCCTCAATCTCGGGCACCGCAGCGAGCACCGCCTCTCCGGCGGCGTAGAGGGTCTGCTGCAGGGACAGCGAGTGCACCAGGGCGAACTGCTCCAGCACCTGTTGCTTGACCGCGGCGTAGATCGCGTCGAAGTCCAACGTGACAGGGTCCAGCGGAGCGGCGTCCAGCGTGGCGGCATCCTGAGATGAACCGGCCCCCTGCGACGTTCCGGCGTCCGCGCTGAAGAGCCAGCGCGCGGTGATGTCGGTAGCCATGATCCGGTCCTGGGTCTCGGGCAGGGTGGTGTAGCGGTCCCTGGGGAAACCGGAGAATTCGCTGCCGGTGGTCTTGAGCACGGTGAGGTCGCTGAAGCCGCCGAGCAGATGCTCCTTTCCGTCCTGGATGGTGAGCGCGGCGGTGCGGACCTCCTGCTTGGACTTCACGAAGGAATGCGCGTGGGCCTGGGGCTCGCCGTCGCTGCCGGGCACCTGGATCCGCTCCCAGGGGTAGGACTCCGCGGTCCAGCGGCCCCCGCTGACCTCCTCCTGGTCGGTGAAGTGCCGGCCCAGCAGCAGCAGGAACTCCTCTGGGGTGGCGATCCCGTATTCCTTGGCGAAGGCGTAGACGGTGTTCTTCTGGGTATCGGTGGCAATCACCCTGGCGTTGTCCCCGGTGGCGTAACAGTCGGTGAAGTCCCCGCGCAGCATCGAACTGACATTGAGGTCCATGAGCTGATGCACCGGCGTCTCCCGGTTGACCCGGACCACCCGGACCTCCGCCTTGCCGTACTGATTCGGACCGAGGACGACGTCGGGACTGCTCATGGATGTGCTCCTGTTTCTGGGCGAGGCGTGGACGGGGTTTAGACGCAGCGGTTCGGGGTCCGGACCTGGGGTGCCGCAGTGCGGGTGCGGCTGCGCGTTCAGCTGCCGCGGTAGGTGGTATAGCCGAAGGGGCTCAGCAGCAGCGGCACGTGATAGTGCTCGGCGGAGGCTTCCACCTGGAACGCCAGCGTCACCTGGGGAAAGAAGTGATCCAGACCGCGGGCCTGAAAGTGCGCACCGGTGGCGAAGACCAGCTCGTAGATCCCCGGTACCAGCGAGTCCGGACCGAGGTCAGCCACCCGACCGTCGTCATCGGTGGTCCCGACGGCGATCTCGGCCTGCTCAGGCCCGCGCAGAGTGATCTGGATGCCGGCGGCGGGGGTCCCGGTGCTGGTGTCCAGGACGTGGGTGGTGATGAGGCTCATCATGGCTCCTGTGGTGGTCGTTGTGATCCGTGAAACCTGCGGGCGCGGCGCGCGCTGCGCCGTTCCGGGCTCAGCGATCGGGCTCGATGTTCTAGCTGCGCGACATCACTCAGTGTTCGAGCTCGTCGAGTTCGTCATAGGCGCGCGCGATCGCGGAGATGCGTTTGCGCCCTTCGCCGAGCTGTCGGTTCAACACCCCGTTGGCGAGCAGGCTGACCAGGGACATCGCCGCGGCGTAGCTGTCGAAGGCGCCCTCAGAGTCGATCGGGCATTCGATCCAGCAGTCGGCCTCCATCGCGTAGTGCCGGGAGGTGCTGTCACCGATGCAGAGCACCTGGGCCGGTGAGCTGGCCACCGCTCGCACGGCCTTGCCGAAGACCACCGGGCGACGTCGGAACCCCACCGCCACCACCAGGTCCCCGGCTCCGATGCCGGCCAGCTCCTCGCCCAGGGTCTGCCCGGGCTGCGGGGCCAGGCGCACCTTGGACCGGGTCTGGATGAGCTGCTGGTGCAGGTGCAGCGCCACCGGATAGCTGTTGCGCAGTCCCAGCACGATCACTCGTTCCGCGGCGGCGAGCAGTCCGACCGCCTGCTGCAGCCGCCCTTCGGCCAGCCCGGCGCCGAGCCGGGCGAGGTTTTCATGGTCCCGCGCCTCGTGGCGCTGGACCCCGGTGGAGCCCTCATTGTCCGCCGAGGTCACCGGCGCCGCAGTGGGCACGCCCCGGCTGCGCAGGGCACGCGCATGGTCCTTGACCTCGCGGAAGTCCTCGAAATCCAGCTTCCGGAAGAGCCGGGACACGGTGGCCTTGGAGACCCCGGTCTCCCGGCTGATGTCGGCGGCGGAGAAGATCGCGAGATCACCCAGGTGCTCGAGCAGGAAGTCCGCGACCCGGCGCTCCTGCGGCGGGAGGCCGCCGTAGCGGGCGTCGATGCGGGCATCGATCCTGGTCTCCGTGTCGAGCCGAGCGTCAGTGCCCATACCGGATTCGGTGTTGGGACGGGCTTCGGTGGCGGGACGGGACTGCGCGTCCGGCTCCGGGGTCTTGATCATCTGCTGCTCACTCTCAGTGCTCGGCGGCCACGGTCCAGACGGTGCGCTCCAGGGCCTGCAGGGCCAGCGCCACGTCTGCTTCGAGCACATTCTCCTCCGGATGATGGCTGATCCCATCCTCACAGCGGGTGAAGAGCATCCCGATCTCGGTGACCGCCGCCATCGCCATGGCGTCGTGACCGGCCCGGGAGTACAGCGTCATCGGAGCCGGGTCCCCGGTCTCGGCGACTCCGACGGCGAGCGCCTGCTTCAGGTTCGGTGAGCAGCTCACCGTGGGTGCCGAGTGGATCTCCTCCACGATCAGCTCCAGCCGCCGCTGCGCGCAGAAGCTGCTCAGCGCGGCATGGATCTCATCCCAGGCGGAGTCGCGCAGCGTATCGGACTCGGCGCGCAGGTCCAGGGAGAACTCCACCTCGCCGGGCACCACGTTGACCGCTCCGGGGTGGGCCTCGAGCTGCCCGACGGTGGCGATGACGCCGCGGTCGCGGCCGATGCGCTCGACGTCGAGCACCGCCTGAGCGGCCCCGATCAGCGCGTCGCGGCGGCGTTCATAGGGTGTCCCCCCGGCATGCCGTGCCTCACCCAGGATGTTGAGCTTGAAACGCCGGGCTCCGGCGATCGCGCTGACCAGTCCCAGCGGTCGCCCTTCGGCTTCCAGATAGGGGCCCTGTTCGATATGAGCTTCCAGGTAGCCGACCAGGTCTTCCGGTGCCCGGGCGGCGTCGTGGATCTTCTCGGGGTCCAGCCCGAAGTCCCAGAACGCCTGGGCCATGGTGATGCCCTCGGCGTCGGTGGCCTCCCACCAGGCGGGGTCCCAGGTCCCGGCCATGGCGCGGGAGCCGAGCAGGGTGGCGCCGAACCGGGTGCCCTCTTCATCGGCGAAGGCCACGATCTCCACCGCGAAGGGCAGTTCCTTCGCGTGCGGTGCCAGCCGGCGGGCGGTCTCGATCCCGAGCAGCACGCCCAGGATCCCGTCATAGCGCCCGGCGTCGGGCACGGTGTCCAGGTGGGAGGCGATGACCAGGGCGGGCAGCCCGGGGCGGGCACCTTCGAGGCGTCCGCACTGATTGCCCGCGGCGTCCTGCCAGACCTCGAGTCCTGCCTCAGCCATCCAGCTGGCGGCCAGGGCATTGTGCCGCCGGTGCTCCTCGGTGAGGTAGGCACGCAGGATGCCCTCGGGCATCGCGGTGATCGCGGCGAGTTCGTCGCAGCGTGCCATGATCCGGGCGGCGTCGGCCTCGCGGGTCATCGGGGGCTCCCCTGGGCGGTCGCGTCCTGGTAGACCTCGGTGGCGGCGCCGACTCCTCCGCCGGGGGTCAGGTCCGCTCCGCCGGCGCGCAGCACCTGCTCCAGCGCGGCCAGGGTCAGCAGCACCGCGTCCTTGCGGGCGTTGTAGCCCATGGTGCCGATGCGCCAGACCTTCCCGTGCAGCGGTCCGAAGCTGGTGCCGATCTCGATGCCGAAGTCTTCCAGCATCGCCTGGCGGGCCGCGTCGCCGTCGATCCCGTCCGGGATGTGCACGGCGACCACGTTGTTCATCTTGTGCGCGATGTCGCCGAAGACGTTGAGCCCCAGGCCCTGGACCCCGGCGAGCATCGCCGCACCGTGGAGCTGGTGCCGGGTGATGGCGGCGTCGATGCCCTCCTCGAGCAGCAGTCGGGCGCATTCTCGGGCGCCGTAGAGCATCGAGGTGGCCTCGGTGTGGTGGTTCAGCCGCTGCGGACCCCAGTAGTCCAGGATCATCGCCAGGTCGAAGTAGTTCGAGGCGATCCGGCGGCCCCGGCCCTGCGTGCCGTCGGCGATGCCCTCCTCCACGTGGCGGCGGGAGCGGATGACCTGCACCGCTCGCTCGGAGAGGCTGATCGGCGCCGAGCCAGAGGGGCCGCCGAGGCATTTCTGCAGCCCGGCGGTCACCGCGTCGATCCCCCAGTCATCGGCGCGGAACTCGTTGCCGGCCAGGGAGGCGGTGACGTCGGTGTAGAAGAGCACGCCGTGGGCGCGGCAGATCGCCCCGATGTCTTGCAGCGGCTGGTTCATGGTGGTGGAGGTGTCGCCCTGGACCAGTGCCAGCAGCGCGGGCTGTTCCTCGAGGATGGCCTGTTCGATCTCCTCCGGGGTGAAGACCTGGCCCCAGGCCTTCTCGCGGACGGCGACCTCGGCTCCGGCGCGCACTGCGATCTCCTTGAGCAGGTGCCCGAAGCGGCCGAAGATCGGGACCAGCACCTTGGCGCCGGGTTCGATCAGGGAGATCAGGGCGGCCTCGATGCCGGCTCGAGAGGTGCCGTCCACCAACAGGGTGGCGTCATTGGTGGTCTTGAACACCCCGCGGTAGAGCTCCATGACCTCGTTCATGTATCCGGTCATCGATGGGTCGTACTGGCCCACGAGCTGGGCGGACATGGCGCGCAGCACGCGCGGGTCGGCGTTGATCGGGCCCGGGCCCATCAGCAGGCGTGGCGGTGGATTGATCTGGCTGGAGCTCATGAACACCATCGTACTGAAACTATTGTTTCATCCATGAAACGAGGACGTATCCTCAGGCAACGCTGTGTTCCAGGCGCAGAACCGCTATCTCGGAGAGCTGTTCCCGGCGGATAGCGGCCTCCTCCTCCGGCGTGTTCTGCAGCCGCAGTCGGAGCTGGGTCATCAGCTGCTCCGGGGTGCGTCCGGCAGCGCGGACCAGGAAGATCCGATCGAAGCGGTCCTCATAGTCCTGGTTCGCGCTGAACCATTCCTGCTGCGCGGCCTCGTCCTCGCTCAGGCTGCCCTGTTCCCGCCGGGAGGCCTGGGCCTCCCGAGTCGCACCCTGGACCTTCTCTCCGATCCTGGGGTGGTGCGCCAGGGCGGCGTCGACCTCCAGATCGGTCCAGTCCCGGGCGATCTCCGCAGCGGTCTGGGCCAGCTCCTGGAGGTCTGCGTAGGGGCGCCGGGCCAGCAGCGCTGAGCGCCAGGAGGGAATCGGGGCGCAGGCCTCGAGCAGCTCGGTGAGCTCTTCAGGCGGCGCGGTGTTGAACTGATCCAGCGTCATGGGCATCCTGTTCATCGTTCTTTCGGACTCGGAATACGGCGGTGGAACGCGGCGGCCTGCCTGATCAGGGCGATGTCGCTGCCGGCCGGCCCGATCAGGCAGACCCCGGTGGGCAGATCCTCTTGGGTGCGCAGCGGGACGTTGACCGCGGGCAGCCCGGCGAGTCCCGCCAGGCAGGTCAGCAGCATGGTGCCGCGGCGGTGTTCCTCGATCAGGTTCCCGCCCAGGGCCGCGTCCTTGCGCAGCGGAGCCGGTCCGGCCGCGGAGGGCACGGCGAGTATCCCGTCCCCGACCCAGCCGCGGACGACCCGGCGCGCTCCCGCGGCCAGCGCCCGGGCCTGCATCTCCTGATCCGCAGTGAGCTCACTGGCCATGCGGAACCGGGCTCCGACGTCGGAGGCCATCGCCTCCCAGTGGTCGGTGATCCATGCGCCGTGGTTCGCCCAGGCCTCGCGGAACTGGATGATCCGGAAGGCCTCGAACCAGGCGGCGTGCATCTCCGGGGAGACACCGTCGAGCTCTTCGCACGGGGCACCTGCGCCCTCCTGGGCCTGGAGCGCTCCGCGCACCGCTGCGGTGACCTCCGGCTGCACCTGGTCGAACAGACTCGGGATGACTTTCAGGACAGGCTCGGAGGCAAGCTCCGGCTCCTCCGCCGGCGATGTGCCCGCCGCGCCTGCAGCATCGGTGGCCGCTTCTGTTGCCGCTCCAGCAGCGCCGGTCGCGGTGCCAGCCTGGGCGCCCGTCGCTGGGTCAGCCGTGGTCAGCAGCACCTGCGCGACGGCGGCGAGGGTGTCCGCGTCTCGAGTCATCCAGCCCACCGTGTCGAAGCTCTGCGCCAGTGGCATCAGTCCGTCGCGGGAGACGGCGCCGTGGGTGCTGCGCAGACCCCAGAGCCCCTGGTAGGAGGCGGGCACCCGGATGGAGCCACCGGTGTCGGTGCCCAGCCCGATGCTCGCCTGGCCCAGGGCCACTGCGGCCGCGGAGCCGGAGCTGGATCCGCCGCTGATCCGCTCCGGTGCCGCCGGATTCGGCGGCGTCCCGTAGTGCTGATTGGTCCCCGCCAGGGAGAGCGCGAACTCATCGGTCTGCGCGAGCCCGGTCAGCGACGCCCCGGCGTCGAGCAGCTGGCTCACCGCCCAAGCGGTCCTGGTCTGCGCGGGTGTGCCGGCGAGCCAGGCAGGGTTGCCGGCCCCGATCTGCTGCCCGGCGACCGCATAGAGGTCCTTCACCGCAAGGGTGTGCCCGTCCAGGTCTCCACCCCGGGTCGCGGGCAGCAGCGGGGAGCCGCTGTCACCGCCCACCCGCCAGATAGTGGCGTCCACGTGACCCTCCCCCGATCCGGTCGGAGACCCAGTGTGGACAGGCGCAGGGGCATCGTGCCCAGCGCCCGATTGACTCGGCTTCGGCGCTCTCACAGCCCCGCGAAGTCCTTGATGGAGACCTTGGCATGGACGCCCTTGACGATGTCGACCACCTGGGAGATGTTGAAGTCGGTGGCCGCGGAGAGGTAGGCGTAGGCGTGCTCGGCGTCGAGCCCCCAGCGGGCCTGAAGCAGCACGATCGCGTTGCGCACACAGTGGCGCACCGCGATGTCCAGGTCCTCATCCATCCCGGTGGGGATCAGATGGTCGCGGGTCTCCGCGATCGGTCCGATCTGTGCACCGAAGTCCTTCAGCGCCTGGTCCCGGGGGACGACGTCGAAGCGCAGTTGTCCGCGCAGCGAAGCTTCCATGGCGGTGAGTGCGACCTCGCCGTCGCCCTGTGCGAAGTGCGGGTCCCCGACGAAGGCCAGCGCGCCGGGCACCTGGACCGGGAGGTAGAGCGATGTCCCCTCGGTGAGCACCTTGATGTCGATGTTCCCGCCGTGGGCGCCGGGGGGCACCGAATGCGGCCGCACCTCGCCGGCCACTGCCACCCCGATGGTGCCGAAGAACGGTGCCAGGTCGAAGCTGAGCTGCCGCGGGGCGCCTGCTTTCGGAGCCATCCATCCGCGGGGCACACCCTCGCTGTCGGGCTCCACCGCGGCGAAGATCGACACGTTGGCCTCCCCGCGCGGGTACTCGCCGTTCAGCGCTCCCTTGCCGTGCCGGTTCGAGATGATCCCGTAGGGCACCCGGCGCTGCAGCGCCTCGATGGTGACTTTCAGCAGGTCCCCCGGCATGGCCCCCTCCACGTGGATCGGACCGGTGTTCACATGGGGTCCGTCCACGCTGGGGTCCCGGGCGTGGTCGCTGGCGGCCAGCTCGATCGCGTCGGTGAGCACCTGCTCGGCAGGGACGCCGTGACCGGCGAAATACCGAGCCGGGTCCCGTCCCTGGTCCTCCAGGATGCCTTCATGGGAGAGCGTGTCGACGACGACCTGCTCCCCGGGCCGGATGTGCAGCACCGGAGCGTCGGTGGCGCAGGGCAGCCGGCCCCAGAAGATGTTCTCCGCGGAGGCAGGGAGGTACCGCGCCCCTTCGGGCAGGTGTTCACCGGGCTGCAGGATGGGCTCGGGGCTGGACTCCCCGCGGGAAGCCGCGCGGGACGGCAGGTCGGATGGCAGGCTCATGGATCACTCTCCTCGTCCCGATCCAGTCTGCCCGACCAGGTGTTACAGCAGAATGACACACCTGGAACCGACGTTTCAGGCGCCGCTGATGCAGCGGACCCGCTGTGCCATGGGCCCAGAGGTTTCACGCACGTCGCGGGCTCAGCGGCCGCACGACCCCCACGACTGGACAGCCTCAGAGCCGGAGCGGCGTGCGGGTTCCCAGCTGCAGGGTCTCGCGCATGGCGTCGCCGAGCTGCTCGGCGCTGGTGAGGAAGCCGTCGTGACCGATCGGCGAGACGATCATGTGCACCTGATGCTCCCCGGGGATCGCGTCGGCGATCTCCTGGGACTGGGCTGGGAAGTAGAGCCGATCCGTGGTCACGGCCGCCAGGAACGGCACGGCGGTGACCCCGGCCAGCGCCTGGTCCACTCCCCCGCGGCCGCGGCCGACGTCGTGGCTCATCAGCGCCTCGGCGAGGACGATGTAGGCGTTGGGGTCGAAGCGCTTGAGCAGCTTCTCAGCCTGATGATCCAAGTAGGACTCCACCTGGTAGCGTCCGCGGCGTCGCTGGGACCAGCCGAAGGGGTCTTCGGTGCCCTGCGCGGAGCGGCCGAAGCGGACCGCGAGCTCGTACTCGGCGCGGTAGGTGATGTGTGCGATCCGGCGGGCCAGTCCGAGCCCGGCCTGTGGGGCCGGGCCGCCGTAGTAGTCTCCGCCGGCGAAGTGCGGGTCGTTCTCCACGGCCAGCACCTGGGCCTGGCCGAAGGCGATCTGTTCTGCGGTGGAGGCTGCTCCGCAAGCGAACACGGCGACGCTCCCGACCATGTCCGGGTAGGTCACGGCCCATTCCAGGGCCCGGGCACCTCCCATGGATCCGCCGATCACCGTGTGGAACTTCTCGATGCCCAGGGCCTGAGCCAGCCGGGCTTCGAGGTGCACGGAATCGCGAATGGTCACGAAGGGGAATCGGGAGC
Source organism: Nesterenkonia sandarakina (assembly GCF_013410215.1). Classification (NCBI taxonomy): domain Bacteria; kingdom Bacillati; phylum Actinomycetota; class Actinomycetes; order Micrococcales; family Micrococcaceae; genus Nesterenkonia; species Nesterenkonia sandarakina. Next base: position 1,517,157 of record NZ_JACCFQ010000001.1, on the reverse strand, counting down.
CATAGGGCTTCCCCTCGGGATCCAGGGAGGCGGGTCCGGTGGAGCCGTAGCAGCCGCCGACCATGGCTGGCGCGATGACGAACCAGCGCTCAGTGTCGATCGGGCGGCCGGGGCCGAGCAGTCCCTCCCACCATCCGGTGGAGGGGTCGGCCGCAGTGGCGGCGACGTGGGAGTCGCCGGTGAGGGCATGGGCGACCAGGATGGCGTTGCTGCCGTCCTGGTTCAACGTGCCCCAGGTCTCATAGGCGAGGGTGACTTCAGGCAGCTGCCCGCCGGCCTCGAAGGTGTACGCGCCGACCGCTGCGGTCTTCAGCGCACCGGCAGGCCTGTCCCCAAAGTCATTCAGCACCTGATCACCCTAACCTCAGACCGCAGCCGCGGTTTCTTGCTTCGTCACATTCTCAGCGGCGGTCTCCGAGGCCCCGTCGGAGGCAGCCTCCGAGGCCGCTGCTGCGGCAGCCTGGGCGGCCTTCTCGAAGCCCTGGGCCAGGTCGGCGAGGATGTCGTCGATGTGCTCCAGACCCACCGAGAGCCGGATCAGACCCGGCGTCACCCCGGCGGCGCGCTGCTCGGCGGCGCTGAGCTGACTGTGCGTGGTCGAGGCCGGGTGGATCACCAGGGAGCGGACGTCTCCGACGTTGGCCACCAGCGAGTGCAGCTCGAGTGCGTCCACGAACGCCTGCCCGGCTTGAGCCTTCGCCTCGTCGTCGTCGGCGGCCCCACCGGCGAGTTCGAAGGAGAGCACCGCCCCGGAGCCGCGCGGCAGGTACTTCTTGGCGCGTTCGAAGCAAGGGCTGGACGGCAGTCCGGAGTAGAAGACCCGGTGCACGTCCTGGCGGGCCTCGAGGTACTCGGCGACCTTCTGGGCGTTCTCCACGTGGCGCTCCACCCGCAGCGAGAGCGTCTCCAGGCCCAGGTTGATCTCGAAGGCGTTGTGTGGGGACAGCGCCGGGCCGAAGTCACGCAACAGCTGGACCCGTGCCTTGAGGATGAAGGAGAGGTTGACTCCGAAGATCCCCTCGGGCCCGAGGTCCCGGCCGAAGACCAGCCCGTGGTAGCTCTCATCCGGGGTGGAGAAGCCGGGGTAGCGATCCGGGTGGGCGAAGTAGTCGAAGCGTCCGGAGTCCACGATCACCCCGGCGATGGCGGTGCCGTGTCCGCCGAGGAACTTGGTGGCCGAGTGCACGACGACGTCGGCGCCGAAGTCGAAGGGGCGGATCAGGTACGGCGTGGTCAGGGTTGAGTCGATGATCAGCGGTGCCCCGAACTCGTGGGCCACCGAGGCGACACCTTCGATGTCGAGCACGTCTCCGCGCGGGTTCGCCACCGCCTCGCCGAAGAAGGCCACCGTGTTCTCCCGGGTGGCGGCCCGCCAGGACTCGAGGTCATCGGGGTCCTCCACGAAGGAGACCTCGATGCCGAACTTGGGCAGGGTGTGCTTGAACAGGTTCTGCGTGCCGCCGTAGAGCGTGGGCGAGGCGACGATGTGGCTGCCGGCGTGGGCGATGTTCAGCAGCGCCAGTGAGGTGGCGGCCTGCCCGGAGCCGACGGCGAGCGCCCCGACGCCACCTTCCAGGGCGGCGATCTTGTCCTCCACCGCCTGGACGGTGGGGTTGCCGATCCGAGAGTAGATCGGGGCGATCTCTTCGAGCCCGAAGCGTCGCGCCGCGGCGGCGGTGTCGGGGAAGACGAAGGAGGTGGTCTGCTGGATCGGCAGCGCCCGTGCACCGGTGACCGGGTCCGGGGCTGTGCCGGCGTGGATCTGCTGGGTCTCGAACTGCCAGGTGTTCTCGTGGCTCAAAGGATTCTCCGTTCAATGCGGCCCCGGAACGGGACCGAATCTGAACCTCGCTACCGGTGAGCGTGTCTCCGGCGTCGAATCCTGTACGGCCCTGTCCTGAGGACTGGGGTGAAGGGCCCGCACTGGTGTGTGGCCCGCGCTTGCCACGGCCAGTCGATGAACCTTGTCGAGGACTGCCGCAGCCAGGTCGTCACCCGGGGCACCCCACCGCGAACTGGAGGGTTGCCGGCCAGCAAACCGGGGTTTTGCGCTGGCACTCTTGACCTATGGATAAGTCTGCATCGCGGAATGCCCGCGTGCAAGTGCTGGCCACGCCGACAGGTCGCAGTTCGTCATCCTGCGACCGGTTGGGCGGAAGATCGTAGAGCTGTTGATCTTTCGTGGCGCTGAAGCTCTACGATCTTCCACAGCGCCACGATTTCTGCAAACGTGGGGGCATGGGACGACTCACCCGGTTCCCGCGAACGTTCGGCGCGGTGGTCCTCCTCGGCGCGCTCCCGGCGGCCGTCAGCGGGTGCACCACTGACGTGCAGGACCCGGAGGCCCCCGCCGGGGTGCCGAACCGGGTGGTTCAGGAGTCGGGCGGAGCCGACGCGGCGCTGGAGGGCCGGGTCGCCGAGATCGGCGGCTGCTTCTATATCGAGAGTCGGCACGCTGAAGCGGCGCTCACCCTCGCAGTGTTCCCCGCCCACGAGGTTGAAGCGGACGACGACGGCGACGGATTCACCTTCCTGGAACAGGATTACTCCGATGGTGATGACATCACGGTGGGAGGAAGCATGGCCGGGCCGACCATCCACGCGGTCCCCGAGGAATGCGACGACGAGGTCCCACAATGGCTCGTCTCGCCGTCCACCCCGGCTCCGTGAGAGCCCAGAGATGTAGGGTGAATTGCTGGAAAGCACCCCACAGCTACGGAACCGATGATTCATGATTTCTGCGATGGCCTCCGCGTTCACCGGCATGAATCCGATGCTGTCTGGATCCTGGATCTCCCTCGCCTGGTGGGTCATACCGATCGTTCACGCGGGCCTGATCATCTGGGCCATCGTGGAGCTCACGAGGAACCGGAGCCTTGATCTCGCACGAAAGATCGCGTTCGCGGTCCTGATCGTGCTCGCACCCTTCGTCGGGTCCATCCTGACCATAGTGCTGGTGCGGAGCCATGCCAGATCGGAACCTGCCCGAAGGACATGAAGCTTGCCGCGCACTCCGCGGTGTTAATGGCAGAGACCGAGCTGAACCAGGTGCCGCCTCGAGGGCTCGTCCGGGCCAGCCAGGAACTCAGTCGATAGTTTCCGAACGCCCAGATCACTCGGGTACGCTGAACTCATAGCTCAAGCAGCGGGCTCTTGGATCAATTTTCAAGGGGTGGCTTCTTGCAGCGCTTCTCTTTTCTCGACACCGCTGGACAGTCCACCTCCGGTGCTTCTTGGCTCACCGTCTTCAGCGAGCCGCTTGCACCCGAGCCCCTCTGGAGCGCCGCTTGATGCAGGTTCGAGAGCTCATGTCCGTTGCTCCGCGGAGCGTCTGGGTGACCCAGTCTCTGCCCGACGCCGTCAGCCTGTTCGATCACCAGAACCCAGCGGTAGTCGTCGTCGATCTGCGCGAGAAACCAGTGGGCGTGATCACCAAGGCAGCGATTTCCCACGCAGCCGCGAGGAACCCCGGCCGGTGGACACGCATGAGGTGTGCGCACTTGATGGACCCCCTCACGTGCCGGCTGCGCGCAGAGGACTCACTCGAGGAAGCACTGGCCCACTACCGCGGCTGCGGACCGCGACCCCTGTTGGTCTTCGACGGAGACGACCTCATCGGCGTGCTCTACCCGGAGTACGTCCTCGCCGCGACCCCGGCATCTGACAGGCCCCCACCTCCCGCCGGGATTCCAGGCACCGGCTCCTCGACCGAGAGGCTCTGACTCCGGCCACCACACGCGGACTCCACCCGGTGTTCTGTCCTGGCTCCCGACGCTCTGGCGTGAGTGCCTGAGGCAGCCCCACCCCGTTGGCCCGCCGCCTCCGGAGCAGCCCCCCGCGCCCCGCGCCCCGCGCCCCTACCGGGTCCAGTCCCATCAAACCTTGGACGGGTTGCCTAACCTGGCCCCGCGACCACCAGTGACAGACATCTTCTGAAGGAGAAACCCACATCATGGCGAACGTCGCAGACCTGATGACCCCAGACGTGCCCCGTCTCAGCACGCATTGCACGCTGGAAGACGCCACCCGGGCCTTTGCCCGTTCCCCCCTTGACGTGCTGCCGCTCTGCGACCCAGACGGCACACTGCTCGGGGTCGTGACCCAGCAGGACATCTCTCGAGCTTTCCGCTCCCTCGGAAAACTCGCGAATTCCTTGCGAGCCCAGCACCTCATGAACCCTGAAGCGCCGAGCATCAGTATCCAAGACTCGGTGGAGAAGGCCATGGCCCAGATGGCGATCCATCAGACCCAGCACCTTCCCGTCCTCGACGGGTCCACCGTCTGCGGAATGCTGTCCAGCGCGGCGATCGGTCAGGCCGACACCCGAGTCAATATCGAAGAGCTCATCGACTACGTGAAGCTCCCGACGGACCCCACCCAGGCACCGTCCTCCTAGGCGCCGCCTCCACCTGGAACCGGTTCGATAGCCGGTCGCTCACCGTCCACTATCCGGCAGGCATGAGTTCAGGCTGATCTTCACAGGATCTGCTGGAGAGCAGTTGAGAGCTGATCTGATTCCCGAATGACGACCAGCGAACTGCGCCCATTGTTCTTGCGAATCACCACAGCCTGATCGCCGTCCAGAGCGAGCGCCTTGTCACCTTGCCTCCAACGGAGACCCCAACCGCCCCACGACAGCGCCCGAAAGTCCTGGACAGACACTGAGGCTATTTCACTCCTAGGCACGCTCATCAAACGGACGCGGAAGACGCGAGACCGGACCGTCAAACCATCATGACCCACCGCGACCACCACGATGGCCAAGCTCAGGACCGCGCACATCACGACCACGGTGAAAAGAGTGAAGGTGACACCGAACCACATCCCGCCAAGGAATGCGCCGGCAGCACCCACACCCATCGATATCCCGACAAAGAGAAATGCCGCAAGCATCATGGGTGATTTCTGTTGAAGTCTCAGCGGCATGGCACACGGAATCCCATCACAATTGCATCGGCAGATGATCGACTACAGCGTATCGAACCGTTCGACGCAGAAGCCGGAACACCGGTCGCCGATCGCGTTCATCCAGATCAAGGGCTGACTGGAGAGACCTGGCCGAAGCATTTTGACCCCGACACACTTCGGGAATAGAGATCTCTTCAATCTCACCCGCACGTAGACTCCAACAGGATAGATCGCTCATTACATATTTTTGTGAGCTTCAGTGAATCTATTTTTCGAGCAGCACGTGAACTATACGAACCGAAATTCAGCTTGTACTTCACCGCCTGTGGGTCAACGGGCTTCACATACTCAGGCGTTGGGCACACCGCCAGATAGCGAGGACTGCAGCACTATGAGAGCGACAGACCATTCCATCAAGGACATGACACTGGAGACCACGGGGCTCCTTGGAATCACCCTGCTGGCACTCACGGCGTGTGGCGACGACGAAGCGACGAGCGAGTCGGCGCCCGCCGCGGAGCAGACCGATGATGCCGGGGACACTCAGGATGACGCGACGAGTGAGCCCGCTGAGACCGAGGAAGGAGCAGCCGTTGAGGAAGACGACGCTCCTGAAGAGGCCCCGGCGATTGCAGAGATCCACGAAGATATCTGGGAGTCGTCCCTGAACCAGGATTCAGTGTCCGTGAGTGCCGACGTGCTCCTCAGCGCCATTGGGGAAGGTGCTGAGACGCTCGGCGAAGGCACCGACGGTGAATCAGGCGAGGATGAGGTCATCCAGGTCGAGCTCTCCGGTGACATGGAGGGCGATGGCTACACCTACACCATTGCTGACGGTCTGATCGATCTCCTCGTCTTCAGCGATATGGCTCTCCAGAGCACCGATTCCGTGGTCGCAGAATACGAATCCCTCCAGGAAGAAGGACAGGGGGCATCCCCAGAGGAACTGCGGGAGACCGTGGAGGCAGAAGGCGACTGGGTTGACATCACCAGCCTGGCTCCACAGTTCGAGACTCCCGGTGAGTTCATCGAGAATCTCCGCGCCGGCATGATGGCTTCCTCCGACGGGGAGGACCTCGCCGACTGGGACGCCACGGGTGAGGCAGATACCCGTGACGGTGAGGATGTCTGGGTCTACAGCGATGAAGGCGGCGAGGAGTCACTCGAGATCGTTGTGCGTGCTGACTCCGAGGAGCCGGTCTTGATGGAGATCCGAGGCGACAACGCGGGCCAGGAGACGTCGGTGACCTTCACCAGCTGGAACGAAGCCGCCGCACCTGACCGCCCAGCAGATGACACGATCATCGGCGAGGAAGAGTTCCAAGGAATCACCAGTTCCATGTTCTAGGAGCCGACTCGACGTCGATGCATCCTGCCGGGGTGCAGGCGAAGGAGTTCCACCCTCGGGCACGGCCTTGCCTCGGACCTGGATGACCCGGGTCTCGGGCGGGCCGCGCCTCGGGTGCGCAGCCTCACCAGGGGGCACCCCTGACCTAGACTCATCTGGCATGAGCACCTCTGACGATGACGTCCTGGAAGCACTGCGCAGCACCTTCAGCCCGCACACCCTGACCACCGACCCCGCCGAGCTTGACGCCCACGCGGTGGACAAGGGGCCGTTGGAGCACTGGCAGGTGCATGTGCCGCGCGCCGTGGTCTTCGCGGAGTCCGTCGAGGATGTGCAGACTCTGGTGCGGCTCTCGGCAGAGCACCGGTTCCCGCTGGTCACCCGCGGGGCCGGGACCTCGGTCTCCGGCGGGGCCAACACCACGGAGGGATCTGTGGTGCTGAACCTGACCCGGATGAACCAGATCCTCGCGATGCGACCGGAGGATGAGGTCGCCGTGGTGGAACCGGGCGTGATCAACGCCGATCTGAACGCCGCAGCCGCCGAACACGGGCTGATGTACGCCCCGGACCCGGCCAGCTACCGGATCTCCACCATCGGCGGCAATGTCGCCACCAACGCCGGCGGGCTGCGCTGCGCCAAGTACGGGGTCACCCGGGATTCCGTGCTCGCCCTGGACGTGGTCCTGGCCGACGGCACGCTGATCCACACCGGACAGGCCACCTTCAAGGGAGTCGCCGGTTATGACCTGACCAGCCTGTTCGTCGGCTCCGAGGGGACCCTGGGCATCGTCGTCGGGGTCACCGTGCGACTGCGCCACCTGAGCCGGCATACCGAGACCATCGCTGCGTTCTTCGAGGAGCTGACCACCGCCGCCCAGGGGGTGCTGGAGATCGGCAAGGCCCGGGTGCAGCCGACGATCACCGAACTGTTGGACCGCAACACCATGCTCGCCCTGGATCAGGCGCAGGGCTCTGACCTGGCTGGGCGCGGGAACACGCTGCTGCTGATCCAGACCGACGGGCACGGCGCGGCCATCGAGGCGGAGATCATCCGCGAGGTGCTCCGCGGGCTCGGCGCCACGGTGAGCGACCCCGGCTCCGCCGAGTCCGAACGGCTGATCGAGCTGCGTCGGCACGCCCGAGGCGACGGGATCGCCACCGAGGTGCGGGTGGGCGAAGACGTGGCGGTCCCGCGCTCGAAGCTGGTGGACTACGTCCGCGCCATCGAGGACCTCGCCGAGGAGCACCAGGTCCAGCTCAAGGTGGTCGCCCACGCCGGGGACGGCAACCTGCACCCCACCTTCAGCGTGCCCAGCTCCGAGCTGAGCCCCGAGTCCGGTCCAGAGACATCCCCCGACGACGACGCGGGCTCCCCTGCTCTGCCCGAGGCTGCCCCCGTGACCCTCGACGCCGCCGAGGGCGATCTGCCGGCCTCAGCGATGTTCCGGCTGCATGCAGCCCTGGACGGCTCGGTCCGGCTCGCGCTTGAGATGGGCGGGACCATCACCGGGGAGCACGGGATCGGGACGTATAAGCTGCGCTGGCTGGACTGGGAGCAGTCCGCGGAGGTCATCGCGCTGCAGCGCCGGATCAAGGACGTCTTCGACCCGGAATACCGGCTCAACCCCGGGCGGGCGATCCTGTGATCCGGTCCCGGCCGCTGGCTCTCGCGCCTGGGCTGGTGGAATCGTCCGGTCCGGCCAGCACCGCCCGGGCCGCCGCGTCGGCGTCCGCCAGGGAGCGCGCTGAGGCCGCCAGGTTCCCGCCGGCCTCAGCCGCAATCGCGGTCCCCCATTGGACCGAGCTCAGCTGCAGGCCCAGCACGTAGATCTCCTCCGGCTCGGCCCGGTCCACCGGGATCAGCCGGTGCGGCAGGGTGGTCACGTCGAAGCCCTTGCCGGCGCGCGGCGCGCCGGAGGCGTCGACGAGCTCCCGTGGCCGGGCCAGGCCGCTGCGCAGCAGACCGGCGACCAGCGGAGACCGGGAGAGCTGGACCCGATTGGCCGGCATCATCGCCTCCAGCAGCCAGCGCGCCTGATACGCCGGGGCGGCGACGGCCGGGGACTCAGCGGTGTAGCAGCCAGCCTCCCGGTCCACATCGAAGATCGGCTCCGGGCCGAGGAACTCCACGATCCCGGCCCGGGTCAGCGCGGCGAGCTCCTCGATCCGTTGCAGCGGCGGGCCGCTGGCCAGGCCCTCCACCAGGGATTCGAACCAACCCTCGATCTCGCTGATCTGGCTGGACTGGGAGACCCGGCCCTGGCTGATCAGCGCCTTGACCTCCATCCGGGCCAGGTGCAGGGCGCCGATGGCCATCTTCACCGGGCTGTGCACCCCGGCCGCGGAGGTGGCGGCGTCGTCTTCGAGGTAGGTGCTCATATGCTGCTGGTACTGCTGCGCAGATTCGAAGGTCAGCCCGCCGAAGGGCCTGCCCAGGGAGCGGATGTCGAACCAGAGCACGTCGGGTGCGAGTTCGCGCAGCAGCCGCTGACCGCGGGTCTGCAGCACCGCCTCACCCAGGTGGGTGTCCGCGAGCAGCTCATCCAGCGCTGCGCTGAAGCCGGCCTGGAAGAGCTCCGGTTCCAGCTCCACCAGGGTCCGGTAGTAGGTGCGCAGCACATCGCGCTGGATCAGCGGCCACAGGTGTGCGGAGAAGTCCAGCACATCGTGGCGCCGCTCGGCATCGGCCACCGCGGCAGGGGTCAGGTGGTGCAGGCGGATGCCCGCCGGGGCGAAGCCCGGTGCCTCGGTGAGCGCAGTGGACTTCGCCCGGTAGGGGGTGCCTCGCCGGGAGCCGGCCACCAGGTGCGGCTCGTCACCGGTGGCGAGGTACTCCAGGCGTTGCCCGGCGGGCCGATCAGGGTGTTCATGGAACACTCCCCCACGGCCCACGCTGGCCTGGATCATCAGGTCGAAGAAGTTCAGGCCCATCCCGCGGACCAGGACGTTCTCCCCCGCGGGCAGTGAGTAGTAGTCCACCTCGGTCGGGATTGCCGGCGGCTGGTAGCGCAGCCCGAGCTGGCCGGCCACCTCGGTGAAATGCTCGCCGGATTCGTTCAGCCCGGCAGGGATGTGGCCCAGCGCCAGCACCACCTGGTCTGCGCGCAGCCGATCCTTCGGGGCCGGACCCGCGCCGTCGTCGTCGTGGTGGTTGTCGTGGTTGCCTGGGTGCTGGTCCTTGCCGAGCGTGAGCTCATAGCCGGACTCGGCGCGGCGCAGCTCGGTGACCTCGGCGCGCAGGTGCTCCACGCGGATCCCGGGCTGGCGCGCCAGCGCCGCGCTGACCGCAGTGTGCAGCCAGCTCAGGTACTGCCCGTAGGCGGCGCGCGTGGGGTAGTCGGTGTCGGTGCCGCCGTGGTCGATCCCCAGGACCACCGGCGGTTCGAAGCTGTCGGCGCGCACCGAGGTGGCGGTCTCCTCAGCCTCGTGTTCGTGCCGCCACTCCGCGAAGGAGCGCGAGACCGACGACGCCGTCAGCTGCTCCCGGGTGGCACCTGCCGGGGCCGCCGTGGGGAAGCTGGCGGGGGTGTTCATCAGATACAGCGGGGACTGCTGCGGGTTCCAGACCCGACCGGGCCCGTGCGGTGCCGGGTCGATCACCAGGATGCGCAGCCGGGGCGCCCGATCGCCGTCTACACCGTGCTCCACCGCCGCCAACAGCCGCTCCAGGAAGGAGGTGCCGCGGGGTCCGGCGCCGATCACCGCAACGGTGCGCTCCTGGGTCTGCTGGGGCATGGGCGGGCTGTTCTCCTGGTGAACTCGTGAAGCGGGCACTCTCCGACCAGGGTACTGGGAGCACGCGCTTTGTCAGTTTCCTCGCCGAACCGCTAGTCTAGACGGGCGCATGAATCGGTTCGCCGAAATCGTGGGCACAGGAGGCGTGCCAGAGCGGCCGAATGGGCTTCACTGCTAATGAAGTGTCCGCCTCAAAGCGGACCGGGGGTTCAAATCCCCCCGCCTCCGCCCTTGTGAAGCAGAACCCCCGTCGGGAGAGATCCTGTCGGGGGTTCTGCTGTCTCTGCCGTTGGTTCGCCGGCCGGTGAATCCAGGCCAGGTGGGGGGCTGATGCCCGGGGCGATCTAGTCCTGGGCGATGTCCAGCACGATCCGCACCGGATCCTGAAGCTGCTGGACCCGGTAGTCGCGCTCCTGGTCCAGGCTGACCAGCAGCTGGGACTCCCCGCCGAGCAGCACGCCGGGTTCGATCCCACGGACCATGGCCTCATCGGTCTGCGGGGTCCAGGACTCGGTCCAGGCCGCGGCCTCCGCCTCGGGCCCGCCGGTGGTGCCGAGGACATCGATCAGCAGCATCGCCTCGGTCGCGTCATCGCGGACCTCGGTGAAGTTCTCCCCCTGGGTGCCGGGCTCGATGTACTGGGCCTGATGCGCCAGGTCGGTCTCCAGCGCATATTCGAACACGATCCGCTCGTAGCCTTCGTGTGAACCGAGCCGGACCTCGCTGAGCACCTGGATCGTGTTGTGGCCGACGTCGAGCTGATAGTCCTCGAAGTTCTCGCTGGCCTGGGGCTGGGTGTTGAAGCCGCTGAGGTCGACTGTTTCGGAGTCCTCGGCGTCGGTTGCGGGGTCTTCCTCCTCGGATTCCGCTCCGGACTCCTCCGCGTCGGCGTCCCCGCTCGGTTCGGCGGAGGCCGTCTCCTCGGCAGGGTCGCTGGCCTCCGCGGTGTCGCTGGCCTCGGCTGACTCATCGGCCTCGGTCGGCTCGGTGGACTCCGTCGGATCCTCGGCGGGTGCCGGGCTCTGCTGCGTCGGTTCATCCTGCGGCAGCTCATCCTCGGAGGATCCACAGCTGCTCAGCGCAAGCGCTGCGGCAATCGCTGCGGTGGAAAGCAGTGCATCTCTGGGGCTCATCATCCGGCGCTCATCTCAGGGGGTCGGGGTGGTTGCTCACTGGCATCTCGACTTCTGACCTGCACTGATCACCGTATCCTGCGCGAGATCGTTAGGCTCGGGTCATGACTTCCTCTGCCGCCCCGCTGCCCGCCGATTTCCCCGCTCCACGTGCCGTGTTAGTGGGCTGCGGCGACGTCGGCACCCGGATCGGGAACCGGCTGCTGGACCGAGGCTTCACCGTCACCGGGTGGCGGCGCAGCCCGGAGCGTCTCCCGGAGGCCTTCGACGGCGCGGCCATGGACCTCACCGAGGAGTCCAGCATCCCAGCCCCGCCGGCCGACACCGCCGCGGTGGTGTTCTCCCCCGCCGCCGGAACCCGGGACCCGGAGCGCTATGAGCAGGTCTACCTGCGCGGTCTTGAGCGGGTGCTGAACCGGATCACCCAGGCTGGACTCGGCGAGTCCGTGCAGGTGCTCCTGGTCTCCTCCACCTCGGTGCTGGGCGATGCCTCCGGCAAGCTGGATGAATCCGCTCCACTGACCCCCTCCAGCCCCACCGGGGAGATCCTCGCCCGCACCGAGGCGCTGCTGCAGGACTGGCGGGCCGCAGGGACTGCTGGCTCGGCCCGCTCCCGCAGCGGAATCCTCCGGCTCTCCGGGATCTACGGACCCGGACGCGACCGGCTGATCCGGCAGCTGCGCTCCGGGTCGGTGGGTGAGGCCGCAGGTCAGGAAGAGCACGACGCCTGGAGGATCTCCAACCGGATCCATTCCGAGGACGCCGCGCGCGCCGCCGTCGAACTGCTGACCTCCTCGGCGCCACCGGAGCTGGTGCTCGGGGTGGACAAGCTTCCGGTGCCCCTGGGCGTGGTGCACAACTGGATGGCCGATCAGCTGGCCCTTCCCCGGCCGTGGAGCGATCCGCGGCTCGATCCCCAGGTGCTGGATTCGATGCCGCTGAACTCACCGGTCCGCCAGCACGCGGACTCCCCGTCAGGCGTGGTGCTCACCGATTCCGGCCACTCTGGCGCAGACCTGTTCGCCTCGGATCTGCTAGGCGCGGGCCACGGCAAGGCACTGGACGGGTCCCTGCTGCACCGCCTGCTTGGCGAGCTGCTGCACCCGGACTTCCGTTCGGGGTACTCCGCGGCACTGCGCGAATAGACGAGCCATTGATCGGGGCGCTGTCCGCCGACGTCTGGGCCAGCAGCTGGACGGCTCCCGCCTGTGCTTGACATCACATCGACTCCGGTGCTTGAGTTGACTTACTGACCATTCGGTCTGGAAATGCGATGAGGAGCATCGATGACGGAGTCCACCCAGCTCGCCCCCGAGGTCCTGAACTCGAGCACCGCAGCCTCGGGCAGCGCAACCCAGCCGCGGCATCGGATGTTGGAGAACGATCGAGCGTCGCAGGCCCTGGGCATCGTGGTCCTGCAGGCTGACCCCGGTCACGCACGGATCAGCATGGTGATCCGCGAGGACATGACCAACGGCTTCGACATCGCCCACGGCGGGATGCTCTTCGCTCTGGCCGACACCTGCTTCGCCATGGCGTGCAACCATCCGCACCTGGATGAGGGCACCATCACCGTGGCCTCCGGGGTGGACATCAACTTCCTGAAGCCTGCCCTGCTCGGCGAGACGGTCACCGCTGAGGCGACCGAGGTGGCGAGCACCGGCCGCAGCGGCGTCTATGACGTGAAGATCACCCGCGGAGACGACCTCCTCGGCGTCTTCCGCGGCCGCTCGCGCACCATCGCCTCCCCCGGAAAGAAGTGACCATGAGCCTGTTGAACACCGAAGCCGCCTTGATCCCCGCCACCGAGCCCGCAGCGCCCGACACCGAGGAGCTGATGAGCCGCGAGGAGATCGAAGCTCTCCAGCTCACCCGGCTGCAGCAGACCCTGCGCCACGCCTATGACAACGTCGCGGCCTACCGGGAGCTCTACGATGCCCACGGTGTCGGCCCCGAGGACCTGCAGACCCTGGAGGACCTGGCGAAGTTCCCGTTCACCGACAAGGAATTCCTGCGCGCGGCCTATCCATTCAAGGCCTTCGCGGTGCCGATGGACCAGGTCCGCCGGGTCCACGCCTCCTCAGGCACCACCGGTCGTCCCACCGTGGTGGGCTACACCGATGCGGACATCGAGAACTGGGCGACCCTGCTTGCTCGCTGTCTGCGCTACTCAGGGGTCCGCCCGGGAGATCTGGTGCACAACGCCTATGGCTACGGCCTGTTCACCGGGGGCCTGGGCGCCCACTACGGGATCGAGAAGCTCAAGGCCACGGTGATCCCGATGTCCGGTGGTCAGAGCGAGAAGCAGGTCCAGCTCATCCAGGACTTCAAGCCTCGGGTCATCCTGTGCACCCCCACCTATCTGCTCGCGCTGGCCGATGCCTTCCGTGCCGCCGGCGTGGACCCGCGGGAGACCTCACTGGAGGTCGCCGTGCTCGGCGCCGAGCCGTGGACCGACAAGATGCGCCATGAGATCGAGCAGACCTTCGCGTTGAAGGCCTGCGACATCTACGGCCTCTCCGAGGTGATGGGCCCCGGGGTGGCCGGTGAATCTGTGCAGCGCCAGGACGGTTCGACGATCTGGGAGGACCACTTCCGTCCCGAGATCATCGACCCGATCAGCGAAGAGGTGCTGCGCACCGGAGAACACGGCGAGCTGGTCTTCACCACGCTGACCAAGCAGGCGCTGCCGATCATCCGCTACCGCACCCATGACCTCACCCGGCTGCTGCCCGGCTCGGAACGTCCCGGGCACCGCCGGATGGGACGGATCACCGGGCGCAGCGACGACATGATCATCCTGCGCGGGGTCAACCTGTTCCCCTCCCAGATCGAGGAGATCGCTCTGGAGATCAAGGAGCTCTCCCCGCACTTCCAGCTGCGCCTGGCCCGACCGGGCAAGATGGATGAGATGACAGTGCACATCGAACGCCGCTCAGAGACCTCCGCCACAGACGCTGAGGCAGCCGGAGCGGAGCTCGCGCGGCAGATCAAGGTGAAGGTCGGGTCCAGCTGCAAGATCAGCGTGGAGGAGCCAGGCTCGCTGGCGCGCTCCTCGGGCAAGCTGCGCCGGATCTATGATCAGCGGCCACGCTAGTCCCGCGACTAGTGTGGAGTCATGACCACGACTTCGACGACGGCGTCCGCCTCCCGCCGGGGCCGCCCCGGCTATGACCGCGAGGGGCTCATCACCGTCTGTGTCGAGACCTTCAACCGCCACGGCTACGAGGCAACCTCCATGGGTGCGCTCTCCCGCGAGCTGGGGATCTCGAAGTCTGCGATCTATCACCATGTCAGCTCCAAGGAAGAGATCTTGGACATCGCGCTGAACCGCTCGCTGGCCGAGCTGGAGCGTGTGGTCACCGAAGCCGAGGCGCTGGACGCCCCCGCTCTGGCGGAGCTGGAGATGATCCTGAGTGAATCGGTGAAGGTGCTGACCACCTCATTGCCCTATGTGACGCTGCTGCTGCGGCTGCGCGGGAACTCCGAGATGGAGCTCAAGGCGCTGCAGCGACGCCGTGAGATCACGCTGCGCATCGCGGAGCTGATCCGGCAGGCCCAGCAGGACGGTGACCTGCGCCAGGACATCGACGCACGCACCGCCTCCCGTCTGGCCATGGGCACGATCAACTCGATCGTGGACTGGTACCGCCCGGTCGGCGGAGCCCCCGACGCAGCCCTGGCCGAGACCGTGAAACAGATGATCCTCGGCGGACTGCGAGCCACCGAGCAGGGCTGAAACTTCGACACAATAGGTGCCTTCTTCAACTGCCTGCATCCGCGCCGCGACGGGCCTGACGGTCCACACACCCCTGCACCGCGCCCAAATTTCGCGGGTCACAGTCACCTGGACCTGTTGACCCAGGGATTTTGTTCAGGTTAGCGTCAGGTTGTCTCCAGGACACGTTTCGGTTCATCTTGGCTTGTCAGTGCCCCCTCCTGGGTGCTGACCAGCCGAGGTGAACTCTCTTTTCGCACCATCCGATCCAAAGTCCTGAAGATTAGCTCTTTCCGCAGGTCGCTGACCCGCGGATCGGGGCGGCTCCTGCCGGCGCACATCGCTGGCCCCCAACACGGACGCAGATAGAGGTACTGACGGATGGATGTTCTGACAACCGGTGGGACGCTGGCTCTGATAGTCGGTCTGCTCGTGGCCGCGGTGCTCATCGGCACGGTCGCTCTGCTGATCATGCGCGCCTGGACCAAGGTTGCCCGGGCGGACGAGGCGCTGGTGGTCACCGGCAAGTCCTCGCGCTCCGATGTTCCAGGCTCGCGCCCCAAGCAGGTCATCGTCAACGGTCGGGCGCTGGTCAACCCGATCCGGCAGCGCCACGAGATCATCTCGCTGCGGTCCCGGCAGGTCTTGATGACCGTGACCGCGCAGAGCCACGACAACGTGACCATCAACGCCGAGGCGGTCGCGCTGGTCAAGATCGGCAGCAACGTAGAAGACGTCAAGGCCGCCTCCGAGCGTTTCGCCTCCCAGGACAACGCGGTGGTCGAGTACACCCAGGACCAGCTCGAAGGCGCGCTGCGCGGACTGATGGCGCAGCAGACGGTCATCCAGCTGATGCGGGACCGGCAGAAGTTCTCCGATGAGATCTCGGAATCGATCTCCCCGGAGCTGCAGACCCAGGGTCTGCTGCTGGACTCCTTCCAGATCCGTGAGATCACCGACGACTCCGGCTACATCTCCTCACTCGGCGCCCCGGAGATCGAGGCCAAGCGGCAGGCCGCAGAGATCGCTGCGACCAACGCCGAACGCGCGATCGCCAAAGAGCGGATCGCCAACCAAGAGCAGAACCTGATTGAGGAGACCGAGTACGACTCGAACCAGGCGGCCGCGACCTCACGCGTGGGTCAGGCTCGCGCGCAGGCGGAACAGGCCGAAGCTCTGGCCGGGGAGAAAGCCCGCCAGGAGGTGCTGGGGCAGCGCGCCGAGAACCGCCAGGCCGAGCTCGACGCCGAGGTCAAACGAGTTGCCGACGCTGATCTGTACAAGCAGCAGAAGCGCGCCGACGCAGAGGCCTACGAGCGCACCAAGGCAGCTGAGGCCGAGGCCCTGGTCGCCGAATCCGAGGCCCGGGCCCGCCTGCGCCGCTCCGAGGCGGAGGCCACGGCGATCCGCGAGGAAGGTGAGGCCAAGGCCGCCGCCATCCGCGCCGAGGCCGAGGCGCTGCGCGAGAATCAGGAAGCGGTGCTCGCCCGCGAGGCGCTGGCGGTGCTGCCCCAGCTCATGGAGTCCTTCGCCGCCGGTTACGCGAACATCGGCTCGATGACCCTGATCGGCGGCTCCGGCGACTCCGGAGCCTCCAAGCACTTCGACGGCGAGTCCTCCGTGGCCCTGGCCGGGGTGTTCAAGAGTGTTGAGGCCGCCACCGGGATCGACCTGGGTTCGATCTTGCAGGCGAAGGTCCAGGGAACGGCCATGGGCGAGGCGCTGGCCGAGTCCAATCACGCGGGCGCTGCGCCGAGCCAGAGCGACGGCCAGAGCTAGAGTCACAGCGAATAGTCAGCGCTCGCTGAACCGAAGAGCCCCGTCGATGCCCTCCTGAGCTTCGGCGGGGCTCTCTTCGGCTCGATGTCTGCGACGCATCGCCGAGCCGCCACGGGTGCGGCAGACTGAAGTCATGAATGAACCACCTTCCGCGATCTCCGATCGCGATATGGAACGCGCGATCCTCGAGCTGCTCGCCCAGCGGGCTGCGAACGCGACAATCTGTCCCTCCGAGGCCGCTCGCGCGGTGGGCGGTGAGCAGTGGCGGGAGGAGATGGACGCGGCGCGCGCCGCCGCTGGGCGCCTCGTCGCTGCAGGCGTCGTAGAGATCACCCAGCGCGGCGAGGTGGTTGACCTGACCACGGCCCGCGGCCCGATCCGGATCCGGCGTCGTGCGGCCGGGCAGAACACCGGACAGCCGGCCTGAAGCAGAGGAGTGGACCAGTGCTCAGCAGTGAGATCGCCGACCTGGCCGGGGTGACCGTGCGCACGGTGCGCCATTACCACCAGATGGGACTGCTCCCCGAGCCTCCGCGCAGCAGCGCAGGCTACCGCCGCTACGACATCAGCCATCTGGTCCAGCTCCTGCGCATCAAGAGACTCACCACCCTGGGCGTCCCGCTCGCGGAGCTCCACACGGTACTGGACGGTCCGTCCGCCGCAGAGGACCTGCTCGAAGAGCTCGATCTGCAGGCCGCCGCGGAGATCGACCGACTCGAGGCCCGCCGGGCGCGCATCGCCGAGCTGCGCCGCAGCGGTGCGCCGCTGGATCTTCCCCCGGAGCTCGCCGATTGGCGCTCGGCCCCGGACGCATCCGTCTCTGAAGAGATCTCGCGGTATGAGCACGAGCAGCTGGTGCTGCTGGGACACCTTCTCGACGACGGCGGCCATCAGGTGTTCGCCGAAGGGTTCGCGGCACTCAACGCCCGAATAATCGCACCGCTGACGGCGCGCTTCTCCGCCCTGGATGCCGAGACTCCCGAGGTTGAGGTCGACTCGCTGATCCAGGAGATGGTCTTGGTTCTGCGTCCCGTGCAGGAACGCTTCGCCGAGCTGCCGCCGCTGGATGACCAGGTCACAGCCCTGATGGAGGAGCTGAACCTGCGCAGGCTCGACCCGGTGCAACGCCGCGTCCTGACCCGGATCCAGCAGGAGTTGGAGCATCCCCAGGCGGACTGAGGCACGCGAGTTTGACCCTGACGCGACGTCATGGCCTTCACTGTGGGCATGAAAAGAACCTCCTTCTTCTATTTCGCCTCATTCGTCACCTCGCTGCTGGGCAACTCGGTCACCGCCATCGCCCTTCCGCTGCTCGTGCTCTTCACCACCGGCAGCCCGCTCGACGCCGGGATCGTAGCGATCGCCGCGGCGCTGCCGGCCGCGATCGCCGGACTCCTGATGGGTTCTCTGATCGATCGGATCAATCGCCGCACCGCCTCGATCCTCTCGGACGCCATCTCCGCCGTCGCCCTGGTCATCCTGCCCATCGTGGAGCTCACGGCAGGCCTGAACCTGGGCTGGTTCATCGCGGTGGCCATCCTGGGCTCCTTCGGCGACGTCCCCGGCATGACCGCCCGGGAGGCGATGCTGCCAGCCATCGCGAAGGCGGTGGGATCGGAGCCTGCCCGGCTCATCGGACTGCGCGAGGCAATGACCGGTGTGACCATGCTGATCGGTCCCGCAGTGGCCGGAGTGCTGGTCGCAGCTCTGGAACCGGTGACAGTCCTGTGGATCACCTCCGGGATGGCTGCCCTGTCAGTGCTGCTCACGCTCGGCATCCCGTCCGGGGCGACGGCGCATCAGCGCCACCGCGACGCGGCGCCCACCACGCAGGGCGTCCGCGGGCTCCTGCACGGCCTGACCTTGCTGCTCCGCTCCCCCCTGCTGCGCATGATGCTCCTGCTGGCGGTCACGCTCGGGGTCGTGCTGGCGGCCATGCAGGGCATGGTGATCCCGGTCCATTTCGCCTTCCAGGATGAGCCGCAGTTCGTCGGATTTGTGCTTAGCTCTCTGGCCGCAGGCCTGCTCGTCGGCGGCGGCCTCTTCGCCGGCCTCGCCAACAGAATTCCGCGCCGGGTCTGGTTCATCTCCGGGATCGCCACCCTGGCGGTGGGTCTGGGCGGCCTCGCCTTCCTGGGCCCGGTCTGGTCGATCTTCGCCTCGGCCGCGGTCGCGGGCCTCGGGGGCGGCGCCATGAACGCCGTCGTCGGGCTGACCTTCGTGGAAAACGTCGCGGAGAACCAGCGCGGCAGGGTCCTCGGCGCCCAGAACGCCATCCTCACCCTCACCCCGGCCCTGGGCATCGGCGGCGGCGCCGTCCTGATCGAGGGCGGCAGCCTGCACCTGGCCACCACAGTCTTCGTCAGCCTCTGGGTGATCGTCGCCCTGGCCTCGCTGCTGAGTCCGCGGGTCCGCAGACTCGGCGAACCCGCCCGGGAACTCGTCGACGCATGAGGGCCAGAGCCCAGTGTTGACCGTCACACCTCCAGTGCTATACTGAACGAACGGTCGGTAAATAATGCGACGGAATAGAGGATGACCATGTCACCCGAGAACCACCAGCACGCTCCCCTGCACCTCGCCGATGAGGCTGACGCCGCAGCGGCACTCGCCGAGGCGGAGGCCGGGCAGAACCGCTTCGACGAGATCATCGCCGAAGACTCCCGGATCGAACCGCGGGACTGGATGCCCGAGTCCTACCGGAAGTCACTGGTGCGGCAGGTCTCCCAGCACGCGCACTCCGAGATCATCGGCATGCAGCCCGAGGGCAACTGGATCTCCCGCGCCCCGAGCCTCAAGCGCAAGTCCATCCTGATGGCCAAGGTCCAGGACGAGGCCGGACACGGGCTCTACCTCTACTCCGCCGCTGAGACCTTGGGGCGCCCCCGCGAAGAGATGTACGACCAGCTCTACAGCGGCAAGGCCAAGTACTCCTCAATCTTCAACTACCCCGCACGGACCTGGGCGGACATCGGGGCGATCGGCTGGCTGGTCGACGGCGCCGCCATCGTGAACCAGGTGCCGCTATGCCGTGCATCCTATGGGCCCTACGGACGCGCCATGGTGCGCATCTGCAAGGAAGAGTCCTTCCACCAGCGCCAGGGCTGGGAGATCCTCTACTCGCTCTCCCACGGCACCGAAGCGCAGCACCAGATGGCCCAGGACGCCGTGAACCGCTTCTACGGGCCGGCGCTGCAGATGTTCGGCCCGCCAGACGGAGACTCCCCGAACTCCCAGCAGTCCATGGCCTGGAAGATCAAGCGCTTCACCAACGATGAGCTGCGTCAGCGCTTTGTGGACATGCTGGTCCCGCAGGTCGAGGCCCTGGGACTCACACTTCCGGACCCTGAGCTGAAGTGGAACGAGGAGCGCGGCCACTACGACTTCGGAGACCTGGACTGGGACGAGTTCTTCGCCGTGATCAAGGGCAACGGCCCGCTGAGCCGGCAGCGCCTGGAGCACTACCGCAAGGCCCGCGACGAGGGCGCCTGGGTCCGTGAAGCCGCGGTCGCCTACGCGAACCGGCAGTCCCAGGAGCAGGATCAGGCCGCCCTGATCGGCGCCTGACCCCCCTCCCCCGCCACACCCCATCCACTCACCATGAGAAAGACGAGGCCATGACCTCCAGCGCAGATTCCAGCTCCTGGCCCCTCTGGGAGGTCTTCATCCGGTCCTCACGCGGGCTCTCTCATGTCCACGCGGGCTCGCTGCACGCACCTGATGCCACCATGGCGATCCGCAACGCCCGGGACCTCTACACCCGGCGCAACGAGGGCACCTCGGTGTGGGTGGTGCCGGCCGAGGCCATCATGGCCTCGGATCCGGACTCCAAGGGTGCCTACTTCGAGTCCGCCCAGGGCAAGAGCTACCGCCACGCCACGTACTACACCCAGTCCGAAGGGGTGAAGCACCTGTGAGCTTCGCATCGCATGATTCCGCCACCCGCCAGTCCCAGGGTGAGGCGATCACCGCCGAGGAGATCGCCGAATCCGGCGCCAAGGCCGATGACGCCACCGCCCGCTACGCCCTGCTGCTGGGAGACGACTCCCTGATCCTCGCCCAGCGGCTGAGCGCCTGGATCTCCCGGGCACCCGAGCTGGAGGAGGACGTCGCGCTGGCGAACATCTCCCTGGACCTGCTCGGACACGCCCGCTTCCTGCTCACCTACGCCGGCACCGCCTGGGGCAAGTCCGAGGATGACCTCGCCTACTTCCGCGGCGAGGAGGAGTTCCGCTCCTGCCGCCTGGTGGAGCAGGAGAACGGCGACTTCGGCAAGACCATCGCCCGGCAGCTGATCTTCAGCTTCTACCAGCACGAGCTCTACAGCCGGCTGGTGCACTCCACCGACGCCACCCTCGCGGCCATCGCGGAGAAGGCGCTCAAAGAGGTGGACTACCACCAGGACCACGCCGCCCAGTGGATCCTGCGGCTGGGCCTGGGCACCGAGGAGTCCGCCCGCCGCGTGCAGGCCGGCCTGGACTCGGTGTGGTCCTACGTCGAGGAGCTGTTCACCGATGTGGAGCCGATGACCTCGCTCGGCGAGATCGCCGTGCTGCCTTCCACGCTGCGCGAGCCGACGCTGACCCGGCTGCACCAGGTCATCGAACAGGCCGGGCTGAGCATCCCCGACATGTCCGGCGCCCACGGGGCGGACCGCTCCGGACGGCATTCCGAGCAGCGCGGATTCATCCTAGCCGAGATGCAGGTGCTGGCCCGCCAGCACCCCGGAGCCACCTGGTGAAAGGAGCGCTGATGGCCGTGATGGGACCAGAATCCGTGACCCTGCCCGCCGACGCCACGGTCTGGGAGGTCGCCGCGAGTGTGAACGACCCCGAGATCCCGGTGCTCAGCATCGCCGATCTCGGGATCCTGCGCGAGGCCGCGGTGGAGCCCGACGGCACCGCCGTCGTCGTCATCACCCCCACCTACTCCGGCTGCCCCGCCATGGACACGATCACCGCTGACGTGACCGCCGCGCTGCGCCATGCCGGGCATGAGAAGGTGCGCATCGAGACGGTGCTGCATCCGGCGTGGACCACCGACTGGATGACCGAGCAGGGCAAGGCGAAGCTGCGTGAATACGGCATCGCCCCGCCCACCGGCAAGGCCGCACTGGGACCGGTCAGGGTGGGGCTGAGTGTGAAATGCCCCCGGTGTGACTCCCCCAATACTCGCGAGATGACCCGCTTCGGCTCCACCGCATGCAAGGCGCTCTACCAGTGCCGGAGCTGCCTGGAGCCCTTCGACCACTTCAAGGTGCACTGATGTCCACGACCACCCGCCGCCGCGCGACCTTCACCACGCTCACCGTCTCCGAGGTCCGACCGCTGACCTCGGACTCCGTGGAGGTCACCTTCGCGGTGCCGCCGGAGCTGCAGGAGGACTTCGACTACGCGCCGGGTCAGTACGTGGCGCTGCGCACCGAGCTTGAGGGCCAGGAGGTCCGTCGCTCCTACTCCATCTGCACCGAACCCACTCCCGGTGAGATCCGGGTGGCGATCAAGCGCGACATCGGCGGGCTCTTCTCCAACTGGGCCAACGAGTCGCTCAAGCCTGGAGATCAGATGGAGGTGATGAACCCCTCCGGAGCGTTCGTCTCCAAGACCGCGATCACCTCGATGAACAACCCGGCCAAACTCGCTGAGGAGGCCGTGGCGCAGCGCTCGGACGTGCACCTGGTCGCCTTCGCCGCCGGCTCCGGGATCACCCCGATCATGGCGATCGCCCGCTCGGTGCTGGCTGCCTCGAAGGACTCCACCTTCGACCTGGTCTACGCCAACCGCTCCGCGTCTGACGTGATGTTCGCCGAGGAGCTCGGCGACCTCAAGGACCTCTACCCCTCCCGGCTCGCAGTGCACCACGTGCTCAGCCGTGAGCAGCGGATCAACCCGCTGCTCACCGGACGGATCGACGAGGAGAAGCTCAGCGACCTCCTCGACAAGGTGCTGCGGGTGAAGGACACCGACGAGTGGTTCCTCTGCGGCCCCTTCGAGCTGGTGCAGATGGCCCGGGACTCCCTGGCCTCGCGCGGCGTCGAGGAGGACAACATCCGGTTCGAGCTCTTCACCACCGGACGCCCGGACCGCCCCGAGGGCCAGCAGGGGCGCAAGGTCGAAGCCGACCCGGAGGGTGAGAACGTGCAGATCGAGTTCACCCTGGACGGGCTCACCGGCCAGATCGCGTCGCCGGTGGCCTCGGGCGAGACCGTGCTCAACGCCGCGCTGCGCGCACGTCCCGATGTCCCCTTCGCCTGCGCCGGCGGCGTCTGCGGCACCTGCCGCGCCAAGGTGGTCTCCGGGGACTTCGAGATGGAGGAGAACTTCGCGCTGGAATCCGACGAGGTCGACGCCGGCTACGTCCTGACCTGCCAGACCCGGCCCACCTCCAAGCAGCTCGTCGTCGACTACGACGCCTGAGCACCGCGACCACGACGCCTGAGCCCCGCGAGGACGACGCCTACGCACACCCCGACGCCTGCCACCCACACCTGGAGACCCATGATCAACCTGACCATCAGCGAGGGCGTCGCCGAGATCGTCCTCGACGCTCCGAAGAAGCTGAACTCTCTGGATGAGGGCGCGCTCGACGCCCTCGACGCCGCCTATCAGGAGGCTGAGGCCGCCGGCGTCCGGGCGCTGCTGCTGCGCGGGGAGGGCAAGGGCTTCTGCGCCGGCCGGGACATCTCCCACGTGGTGCCCGCCACCGACGACGCGCTGGGCTACCTCCAGGACAAGGTCACTCCCCTGATGCGCCGGATGGCGGCCTTCCCGGCTCCGACCTTCGCCGCGGTGCAGGGCGCCTGCCTGGGTGTGGGACTGGGCCTGGCGATCGCCACCGACGTGGTCTACGTGGCCGAGAACGCGAAGATCGGCTCCCCATTCGCCGCACTGGGCGCCACCCTGGACTCCGGCGGCCACGCGCTCTTCGTCGAACGCCTGGGCGCCCACCGAACCCTGGACCTGATCTACACCGCAGATCTGATGTCCGGGGCCGAAGCGGTGACCGCAGGGCTCTTCTCCCGCGCAGTGCCCGCCGATGAGCTGCTGGACTTCACCCGGGGGAAGGCCGCCGTGGCCGCAGCCGGGGCGACTCTGGCGTTTCGGGAGTCCAAGGCGCTGGTGGCCGCGGTCAGGGACCAGCGGATCGGACTGTGGGCCTCCCTGGAGGCGGAGAACCACGCCCAGGGCCGGCTCTGTGACTCTGCGGACTACTCAGAGGGCTTCGCCGCCTTCCAGCAGAAGCGGAAGCCGGTGTTCCACGGACGCTGAGCTCAGCCACCCGCCACTTCGCGTCGGAATGCTCCCGGGGAGATCCCGTATTCATGTTTGAAGGCCCGGCTGAAGCTTGACGCCTCCGGATACCCCCACCGGGCAGCCACCGCGCTCACGGAGCGGTGCGCCTGGGAGGGGTCACCGAGCTCCATCCGGCAGCGCTGGAGCCGGCGCCGGCGGATCCACTCGCTGATGGTCGTGCCCTCCTGCGCGAAGACGCCTTGCAGGTAACGCACCGAGACATGCAGCGCGCGTGCCACCGAGCTGACCCCCAGATCAGGATCCCCCAGGTGATCATCGATGTGCCGAACGGCCTCGAGATAGACCACATCCCGGGTCGGCACCTCGGAGGCGGGTCGGAACCTGGAGAGCAGCGTGGCCTGGACCAGCTGCAGCACCGCGGAGGCGGCCCGCGGGTCCGGGGCCATCTCACCCTTCTGCAGCTGCTCGTCCAGGCTGCTCAGCAGCGAGGAGGTCAGCGCGCCGAGACCGGCGGAACCCGGGATCCGCTGCGCCACCACCGCCCGGGCCTGTTCGGCGGAGAGCCCGAGATGCTCCACGGCGATCTGCACCACGAACATCCGGTAGGGCTCGCCGAAGACCAGGTCATAGGGGCGGCGCGTGTCATAGATGACCAGGTCTCCGGGCGAGAGCAGGGCCTCCCGGCCGTCCTGCCGAGCCAGAGAGCTGCCCTGGACCTGCAGCGCAAACTTGAACACGCCGGGGTCTCCTGCCGCGATCGCCTGGCGGCTGCGCCGCACGGTGACCGCGTCGCCGCCCACCCCGGCGACGCTCAGCGAGCCCAGCGCCAGCCCGGTCAGGGTGCCGTGGAACTGTCGCGGATCCTCGGTGCTGGCGTCCAGCGGGACGAAGGCGGTGCTCACCGCGTGCCGCCAGGCCTCGAAGCGATCCTGAGGCGCCAGCGGGCCGGGATCGAAGCAGAGCTGCCCCGTCGTCGTGCTCATCGGGCGGCCCCTTCGGCAATCAGCATTTTCCCATCCTCCCACCGGCCTGTGATCCCCGCCACAACCGTGCACCTCATGCACAGCTCCGTGCGCCTGGGATCAAGGCGGAGAAGGGCCGCGCCGCGATGCTGGGGGGCACTGCACCGGACCCCCGAGCCCCGTTGAGCCAAGGAGAGCTGAGAATCGTGAATCAGACCATGACCTCCGAGTACGTCGTGATCGGCGCTGGATCCGCCGGATCCGTGATCACCCGCCGCCTGCTCGACGCCGGCCACAGCGTCCACCTGATCGAGGCCGGGGGCCGCGATGAGGATCCCAACATCCACAGTCCACAGGGCTGGCCGATGCTGATGCAGGGCGTCTCCGACTGGGCGCTGAGCACTGTGCCGCAGATCCACGCGGGACACCGCAGCATCGCCTGGCCGCGCGGGAAGGTGCTCGGCGGGTCCGGATCGCTCAACGGGATGATCTACATCCGGGGCCACCGTTCGGACTATGACAAGTGGGCCGCCGCCGGGTGTGAGGGGTGGGGCTGGGAGGACGTGCTGCCGCTGTTCAAGCGCTCCGAGGACCATGAAGACGGAGCATCGGAGTTCCATGGTGCCGGTGGTGAGCTGCACGTGGAGAAGATCGTGAACCGCCACGCAAGCTCCGAGGCCTTCGTCGAAGCCGCCGGCATCCTCGGCATCTCCGAGACCCAGGACTTCAACGGCGCGCAGCTCTCCGGCGCCGGGTTCAACCACACCACCACCAAGGATGGGAAGCGGCACAGCCCCTGGCGGGCCTTCATGCACCCGATCCTGGGCCACGAGCGGCTGACCCTGACCACTGACGCCCTGGTGCACCGGATCACCGTGGACTCCGGACGCGCCACCGGGGTGGAGTACAGCACCTCGGAGGGTACGCAGGTCGCGCACGCCACCGCGGAGATCGTGCTCTGCGGCGGCGCCATCGGCTCCCCGAGCATCTTGCAGCACTCCGGGATCGGTGATCCCGCCGACCTGCGCGAGGCGGGGATCAGCACGGTCCTTGAGCTGCCCGGGGTGGGCAAGAACCTGCACGATCACGTCCTGGCCAGTGTCATCTACGAGTCCCCGGAACCGCTGGCGGAAGGACGGCACAACCTGCTCGAGGCCCAGCTCTTCGCGCACAGCCAGCAGACCCGGGAGGAGGCACCGGACATCCAGCCGCTCTTCATGCATTTCCCCTATCCCACCGACGGCGGCGCGGTACCCGAGGCCGGGTTCACTATCAATGCAGGGATCGTGCGGCCGCTCTCCCGCGGCACGCTGCGGGTGACAAGCCCGGACCCTCGGCTCGCGCCGCTGCTGGACCCGAACCTGCTCGCCGAGGACTACGATCTCGAGGCGCTCTGCGACGCCATCGAGCTCTGCCGGGAGATCGGCGCCCAGGATCCGCTCACCCCCTACCGCAAGGCGGAGTTCAGCCCCGCAGCGCCGCTGCAGACCCGCGATCAGGTCCGCGCCCACGCCCGGGCGATGGCGGGGACCTATCACCACCAGGCGGGCACCTGCCGGATGGGGGTCGACGACCTCTCCGTGGTGGACCCGCAGCTGCGCCTGCGCGGGGTCTCCGGGCTGCGCGTGGCAGACGCCTCGATCATGCCGGCGCTGCCCAGCGGCAACACCAACGCCCCCTCGATCATGATCGGCGAGAAGGCCGCCGACCTGCTGCTGGGCCGCTGAGCCCGAACCACCGACCTGCACCAGACCTGAACAGATCCGCTGACGCCACCAAGGAGAACACCATGACCACCACCACGCTGCTTGAGGAGATCACGACCTCCCAGGGCCAGGAGATCCACGACCCCGCCACCGGCGAGCTCATCGGCCACGCACCGCTCACCTCGGCCGCGGACCTCGACGACGCCGTGGCCCGCGCCGCGCGCGCCCAGCCCGCCTGGGCCGCCGCCGGTCACAGCACGCGGCAGGCCGCGCTGCACTCCGCCGCCGATGCGGTGGAGGCCCACGCGGAGGAGCTCGCCCAGCTGCTCTCCCGCGAGCAGGGCAAGCCGCTGAACGGGCCCAACGCGCGCTTCGAGGTCGGCGCCTGCGTGGCCTGGCTGCGCACCGCGGCCTCGATCCCGGTGGAGCCGGAGGTGCTGCTCGATGATGAGTCCGGCCACGCCGAGCTGCATTACCGCCCGCTCGGCGTCGTCGGCGCCATCGGGCCCTGGAACTGGCCGATGATGATCTCGATCTGGCAGATCGCGCCCAGCCTGCGGATGGGCAACACCGTGGTGATCAAGCCCTCCGAGTACACCCCGCTGAGCGTGCTGGCCCTGGTGAAGGTGCTCAACTCGGCGCTGCCAGCCGATGTGCTGATCGCGGTCCCCGGCGACGGGTCCCTGGGCAGGCAGCTCACCGAGCATCAGGACATCGCGAAGATCATGTTCACCGGGTCGGTGACCACCGGCAAGGCCATCATCAAGACGGCCGCAGACACCATGAAGCGGATGACCATGGAGCTCGGCGGCAATGATGCCGGGATCGTCTTGGACGACGCCGACCCGCAGGCGATCGCGGAGGATCTGTTCTGGGGCGCCTTCATCAACACCGGTCAGACCTGTGCGGCGCTGAAGCGGCTCTACGTCCCGGACTCGATCTATGACGAGGTCTGCCAGGCGCTGACCGAGGTGGCGGCCAAGATGCCCATGGGCATCGGCCTGGAAGAGGGCAACGTGTTGGGGCCGCTGCAGAACGCGAAGCAGCGTGAGATCGTCGCCCGGCTGGTGGAGGCCGCGAAGGACTCCGGTGCCCGCGTGCTGATCGGAGCTGACCCCGACGACGACGCCCCAGGCTTCTTCTATCCCACCACCCTGGTGGCCGATATCGATCCGCAGAACCCGCTGGTCCTGGAGGAGCAGTTCGGGCCGGCACTGCCGATCATCCGCTACACCGATCTGGAGCAGGCCATCGAATGGGCCAATGGACTCGAGGTCGGGCTGGGCTCCTCCGTCTGGTCCTCGAACCCGGAGCGCGCCACCGAGGTGGCCGCACGGATCGAGGCCGGCACCACCTGGATCAACAAGCATGGCGCGATCGACCCGCGGGTGCCCTTCGGCGGCGCCAAGCAGTCAGGCTTCGGTCTGGAGTTCGGCCTGCAGGGCCTCAAGGAGGTGGCGCAGCCGCATGTGATCAGCCGCTGAGCGAACCGGCAGCATCTCCTCCGGGCGCGCCGCTCAGGCCGAGACCCCGGGGATGCTGCCGCGCTCGGGCAGCCGCGATCCTCGAGCGAACCCCGCCCAGAGCGCTCGCACGGCCCGTCCCGCTTCCTGAAGCTCCTCCCAGGAGGCTCCCTGCAGCAGCTCCAGTCCCGCTGTGTTCTCCCGGGTGCCGAAGAGCAGCGCCAGATCGATCCCGTGGGCCGCTCCGTAGAAGTTTCCAGGCGCGGCCCAGCGGACCACGAAGTAGTGCGCCCGGCCGCCGGCGCGAGAGTGGCGCCGGAGGAAACGGCGGATCTCGGTGACGTAGATCAGACGGGTCGCCAGCGTGCTCAGCAGCCTGGTGGCGCCGGCGCCGAGCACCGGGAGCTCGCGGACCCAGCGGACCGGATGCGCGACCGGGATGAACAGCCGGGTCTCCTCGGCGGTGTGTGTGATCATGATGTCGATATCCGGCGCCACGGCCCGCCACGCGTCATCCACCTGGGTCTCCGGGGGCAGCGGGGAGGCTCCCAATGCCGGGCCGAAGGGCATGAGCCCGCGCAGCCCGAACCTGGCCCCCGCGGCGCGCGCCTTCTCCTGGAGCTGCAGCACCTCCTTGATGGACGCCCGATCGGAGAGCTGTGGGCCTGCGGCGGACATGGCCGCGGTCATCTTCTCCCGGCCCCGCGAGATCCCCAACGGTGGACTCTGCATGATGCCCCGGCGGAAGAGCTGCGCGGCTCGTGGGGTGGCCATCAGGTGCGCGACGGCGTCGCCTCCGGCGGACTGACCGAAGACGGTGACCGCGTCGGGGTCACCGCCGAAGGAGCTGATGTTGCGCTGGACCCATTCCAGGGCGCTGAGCTGATCCCTCAGGCCGAGGTTCATGGTGCGGCCGGGGCCCCCGAGGTACCCGAAGGCGCCCAGCCGGTAGGTCACGGCGACCACGACGACCCGCTGTTCGCTCACCAGGGCCGCGGGATCGTAGATCGGGGCGTCGCCGGCCCCGGTGATGTAGGAGCCGCCGTGGATCCACACCATCACCGGCAGCAGCTCTCCGTCCTGCAGGTCCTCAGGCAGGGTGACCGTGAGATTCTGGCAGTCCTCCCGCTGCGGCAGCCCTCCGGTCTGACTCCCGGAGACAGACTCGAGCTCCCTGATCCGCCACTGCGGACACGCCGGTGCCGGATCCGTCGCGAGGCGGGGTTCGGACCAGTCAGCCACCGGGTGCGGCGCCTGGAACCGCTGGGCCCGCGCGTAGGGGATCCCCGACGCCTTGACCACCGGCCCGAGGACACGGCCGATGACCGGACCGCAGGGTGGATCGAAGCGCCGCTCAGAGTTCATGCCCATCTGCATGAGAATACGTCCACGCAGGACAGCTTCTCAGCACACCCTCGCTGCGCGCCGCCATCCCAGCTGCGGCGCGACCCGCGTCACAGGCTGCCCTGCGCTAGGGGGCGCCCCAGGCCTGGGAGTAGAACTCTGCGGAGCGCGAGGTGATCAGCTCGAGGTAAGCCTCTGGATTCAAGGACTGCGCCGAGTCATCGGGCACCTCGGGGGAGAACGCGGAGACCCCTAGTCCCGCCTCCCGATCCGCCACGCTGAGACCTGCGACATCGAGCAGCGTGGGGTACATGCTCAGCTGATCCACCTCGGAGCGCAACGGTGTGGACCCGTCCGCGCCAGGGATCCAGATCCGGTTGAAGATGGTGCGATCCGGGTGGTCCTGCAGCTGGTCCTGGAAGGCGTCGCCGGCGTTGATCTGCTTCAGGTGGTCGCCCATGATCACCACGGCGGTGTCCTCGAGGTAGCCCTGGTCCTCCATGTGTTCCACGAAGCCCGCCACCTCGGCCATGGAGCAGGCGAACACCGATGTGGTCGGGTCGCGGGTGTCAACATCGCAGTAGTCGAAGACATGCGTGGGCCCGTGGGTGTCCAGGGTGAGCACCGAGAGGTTGAACGGCTGCCCGCTCGCCTCGGACTCGGCGTGCAGCTCGTCGAGCTGCTCGGTCGCGTGGGCCATCAGCCTCCGGTCACTGAGGCCCCAGTCGCTGCGGAAGCTGCTCTCCGGCTCTCCGGCGGCGCGCCAGTCCGCCAGGCCCTTCACCTCGGAGTAGCCGTGCGTCTTCAGGAAGGTGTCCTTCTCGGCGAAGGATGAGTTGGCCCCGCCGAGGAAGACGCTGGTGTAGCCGTGCTGCTCGAGCACGTCACCTAGGCAGGTGGTGCCGGTGAGGTAGGTCTTGGACTCCTCAGTCCGCCCGTCCAGGGCGCCACTGCTGGCGGCAGAGATGATACCGCCCAGCGGGATCCCGCACTGGGTGGCGACGAGGCCCGACATGGTCCACCCTCCGCCGGCGTACTCCCGCAGGGACTCCACGCTCTGCCAGCCGTCAGCGGGGTCGGTGACCTCCTGCAGCGGGTCGAAGGCGTCCTTCTCGAAGAGCTCGGTGTCTTCCAGGGTCGCCTCGCCGTTCTCCAGGTAGATCAGGACCAGGTTGCGCTTATCCGACCCGCCGGTCACGCTCGGCTCTACGTGGAACTGGTCCAGGCTGTACTGAGAGTTCGCCGCCTGGAGGTAGTCGGCGAGGCTCACCGAGGATGTGAAGGACGCGGCACCCAGGACGACCACGCTGGCTCCGGCTGTCACCCGGACGGTGCGCATCAGCCAGTGCTCGCGGAACCGCTGGCGGGGGTCGCGCCTCAGACGCCGTCGGCGACGCACCTGCAGCGCTGATGTGACCGCGATGGTGATCAGCAGCGGGAGCACGCCGATGCCCAGGATGCAGATCCAGACCAGGGCGCCGCCGCCGCCGTCGGTCTCCACAGAGACCAGGTTCAGCATCATCTGCGCCACGGTGATCTCACCCCAGAAGACGCGGATCAGGGTCGCCGCGATCAACAGGGCGGTCCCGAACCAGATCAGCAGGAAGACCGCGACCCGGCTCAGCAGGTGGCCAGAGCGTTTGGCGAGGCGCATGCCCCGCCCGGAGGCAGCGCGTTCTTGGGTTCCAGAGGACACCGGGTACACCCCCTCCCTCAGCCGGGGCCCGTCTGCGGGCCGTTGCGATATGGCACCTCACAGTACCTGGTGCTCTCACGGGCATGAAGCAGGGCGGGGCCGGGGATCATCCCCCAGCCCCGCCCTCGCGCCTTTCGGTGCGTCATCCGGCGGCACAGTCCGCCCGAGCACCAGCCTGCGGTGAGGCTGGCTTCAGCCCGGGGTCAGATCTGGATCGACCCCCGGGCAGCCCCTCTCGACGACGACGGCGCTCACGTCCACTCGGGCTTGTTCTGCTTCGCCACCCGGGTCAGCACGTCATAGGTCGCGACGATCTCATCGTGCTGGTTGTGCAGCACGGTGTCCCAGCGGACCTCGCCATAGTCGTCGGTCTCACGCGGGATGATCTGCTTGGCGGTCAGCGTGACCCGGATCGAGTCGTCGTAGGTGACCGGGGTCTGGAAGGAGAGGTTCTCCAGACCGGTGTTCGCCAGCACCGGTCCCGGGGCCGGCTCCACGAAGAGCCCGGCCGCCCAGGCCACCAACAGGTAGCCGTGGGCCACCCGGCGCGGGAAGAACGGGTTCGCCGTCGCCGCCTCCTCATTGGTGTGGGCGTAGAAGGTGTCACCGGTGGACTCGGCGAAGGAGGTGATGTCCTCCAGCGCCACGGTGCGCAGCCCGGAGGCGAACTGGTCCCCGATCCGCAGCTCCGCCAGGGACTTCCGGAAGGGGTGCACGGCGGTGCCATCGGCCACGGTCTCCGGGGTGGCGGTCACGGCCTTGGCGCCGCGGTGCCAGACACCGGTCACCCCGGTGAGCAGGTCAGGTGAGCCCTGGACGGCGGTGCGCTGCATGTAGTGCTTCACGGCGCGGATCCCGCCGAGCTCCTCACCGCCGCCGGCTCGGCCGGGGCCGCCGTGGACGAGGTGAGGCAGCGGTGAGCCGTGACCGGTGGAGGTCTTGGCGTCGTCGCGGTCCAGGAAGAGCACACGCCCATGGTGCGAGGCGATCCCGCGGGCGAACTCGGCGGCGATCTCCGGGTCATGGGTGCAGACCGTGGCGACCAGGGATCCCCCGCCGAGCGCGGCGAGGTCCACGGCGTCGTCGACGTCGGTGTAGCCCAGCACCGAGGTGACCGGTCCGAAGGCCTCCACCGCGTGCACCTCAGGGGTGCGGGCCTCGGCGAAGGAGAGCACGGTGGCCGGGTAGTACGCGCCGCGGTCAGCGTCGGCCGCCCCGGTGCCCGACTCCGGTCCGCCCACGCGGACGCTGCCGCCGGCGCTGATCAGCGTGTCCACGGCGCGAGCGACCTCGTCGCGCTGATCCTGCGAGGCCAGCGGGCCCATGGTGGTCTCGGCGTCGCGCGGATCACCGAGGACCACCCGGGAGTCCAGCCGGGAGCGCAGCGCCTCCACCACCGGATCCACCTGGGCCGAGGGCACGATGACCCGGCGGATCGCGGTGCATTTCTGTCCGGTCTTCGCGGTCATCTCCAGGGTGACCGACTTGATGAAGGCGTCGAACTCCACGGTGTCCGGGCCGGCGTCGGGACCCAGGATGGCGGCGTTGAGCGAATCGGTCTCCGCGGTGAAGCGCACGCCGTGGTTCGCGACATTGTCGTGGGAGCGCAGCAGCTGTGCAGTGTTCGCAGAACCGGTGAACGCCACGTGGTCGCGGTGGTCCAGATGGTCCAGCAGGTCCCGGGCGGATCCGGAGATCAGCTGCAGCGCGCCGGCGGGGATCAGCCCGGAGTCGATCATCAGCCGCACGCAGGCCTGCGCGACATAGGCGGTCTGTGAGGCCGGCTTCACGATGGTGGGCACCCCGGCGATGAAGCTGGGTGCGAACTTCTCCAGCATCCCCCAGACCGGGAAGTTGAACGCGTTGATCTGCACGGCCACCCCGGTGAGCCGGGTATAGATGTGCTCACCGATGAAGGAGCCGTCGCGCGAGAGCTGCTCCACCGCGCCGTCGAGAATGACATTCGCGTTGGGAAGCTCCTTGCGACCCTTGGAGGAGAAGGTGCGGATGGTGCCGATGCCGCCGTCGACGTCGATCAGGTGGTCCCGGCGCGTGGAGCCGGTGCGGTCGGAGAGCTCATAGAGCTCCTCGCGGTGCTCATGCAGGTAGGCCGCCAGCTGCTTCAGGCGCAGCGCCCGCTGGTGGATGGTCAGCTGCCCCAGGCTCTGCTGGCCGACCGAGCGGGCGTGTGCCACGGCCGCTGAGGTGTCCAACCCCTCGGTGGAGACCAGGCAGACCGGCTCGGAGGTGGAGGCGTCGAGGATCTCGCTGACCTTCTCCGGATCCTCCGGAGTCCACCAGGTGTCCTGGATGTAGCTGGGCAGCAGACGCGCAGCCGCAGATGTCTCAGTGGCAGCCATGGGGTCCTCTCGACGACAGGTAGAACTGACCGAACGGTCGGTAATTAAACCCATCCTAAGCCGAGAGACGGCAATGTGACACCCCACACAAGGGCGCCGCGCCGTCGCCCCACGCTGGACCAGGGAGCTCAGCCCGCCAGATTCACCACGGTGCGTCCACGGACCTGACCTGCGAGGATCTGCTCGGCCTGGTCGAAGACCTGGTCCAAGGTGATCTCCTGAGTCATCTCATCGAGCAGCTCCATCGGCAGATCTCGGGCCAGCCGGGACCAGGCCCAGGCCCGCAGCTCGGGCGAGGCGGTCACCGAATTGATCCCGGCCAGGGTGACCCCGCGCAGGATGAAGGGCATCACGGTGGTGGGCAGGTCATGGCCCTGCGCGAGCCCGCAGCTGGCCACGGTGCCGCCGTCGTCGGTCTGGGAGAGGATGTTCGCCAAGGTGGCCGACCCCGCGGAGTCGATCCCTCCGGCCCAGCGCCGCTTCTGCAGCGCGGGGCCCGTCTCGGCCAGCTCGCTGCGCTCCAGCAGATTCGCGGCACCAAGGCTGCGCAGGTACTCCCCCTGCTCCTGGGCCCGACCGGTCACCGCGGTGACCGAGTAGCCGAGCGTGTTCAGCACGGCGATGGCCACCGAACCGACCCCGCCGGCCGCCCCGCTGACGACGACCTCGCCCGCTTCGGGCCGGACGCCGCCATGCTCCAGGGCGAGCACGGCGAGCATCGCGGTGAACCCCGCCGTGCCGATTGCCGCCGCCCGGCGCTCACTCAGCCCGTCGGGCAGCTTGACCAGGTACTTCGCGGAGACTCGGGCACGCTGAGCGAGCCCGCCGTGGGCGGCCTCCCCGATGCCTCCACCGGTGAGCACCACCGCGTCGCCGGGCCGGAACTGCGGATCGGCGGAGGCGGTGACCTCCCCGACCAGGTCGATGCCGGGGATCAGCGGTGAGGTGCGCGCCACCCCAGGCTTGCCGGCGAGCGCCAGGCCGTCCTTGTAGTTGATCCCGGAATAGTGGACGTCGATGTCCACCGGGGCATCTCCCCCGGCGCCGTCGAGGAACTCCTCGGGAAGGTCCTGCAGATCGGCCTGGTGGTCCTGAATACGTCCACCGTCGAGTCTCTGTTCGATCAGGGCTGCTCGAAACGTCATGGAAGCCTCCTCGGCATCGGGTGTTCGTATTGGGTGTGGTCATCGAAGATCAGGGCGGTCTGGGAGGACTGCACGCAGGCCAGCGACTGGATCCGCTCGAAGACCACGCGGCGCAGCTCCTCCACGGTGCGGGTGCGCACCAACAGCACGGCGTCATACTGCCCGCCCACCAGCGCCAGGTGGCGCACCGCGGGCTCATCGGCGAGCGCCCCGCGCAGCACCTCCCAGTCGTCCTGCTTCAGGGTCAGGAAGACATAGGCCGCAGTGGACATCCCAGCGGCGCGCGGGTCCACCACCGCCGTGTAGCCCTGGAGCACACCGGCCGCGCGCAGCCGCGAGATCCGGTCATAGGCGTTCGCCCGGGAGAGGTGCAGGGCTGCGGCCAGGGCGCTCACCGACTGGCGGGCGTCCTGGCTCAGCGCATGCAGGATCCGATGGTCCACAGAGTCCAGGGAGATCTCCCCTCGCACCGCCTCGTCTCGCGCATCACCCATAGCTCTGGACGATACCAGCCGTGGCGCGCCTCACACGAGCAGTTCGTCCAGCACCGGGCGACGCCGGGTGGACGCCGTCTTGGATCTTCCGGCCCGCTGGTCCGGGGCGGATGAGCTGGGTCACACTCATAGCAGCGGTGTGATGCACACCACCTGCAGAGAGACTTTCAAGGAGGCCTGGGCGATGACCAGCGAGACACGGGACGGGACCCCGATGCAGGGCTCCCACATCAGGGAGACCAGCAGCAGCTTCGGGATCACCCCGGAGCAGTACATGCTCCCGGCCGCCCAGCAGATTCGGATGCTCGGGCCCGACGGCCAGCTGATCCCCGAGGAGGCTCAGGGCACCAGCCCCGGCCATGAGTACCCGATCCCTGAGGATGACGCGCTGCTGGCCGCCTACGAGGCACTGGTGGTCGGGCGCCGGGTCAATGATCAGAACTACGCACTGGTCCGCCAGGGCCGGCTCGCGGTGTACCCCTCCTCGCACGGCCAGGAGGCCTGCCAGGTCGGTGCCGCCCTTGCACTGGGCACCGGAGACTGGATGTTCCCGACCTACCGCGACACCGTCGCCACGATCACCCGCGGGGTGGATCCCCTGGAGGTGATGGTCTCCTTCCGCGGGGACTGGCACTGCGGCTATGACCCGCTGCATTACAAGATCTCGGCGATGTCGACTCCGCTGACCACCCAGCTGCTGCACGCCGTGGGCGTGGCCCATGCCGCGAAGCTGCGCGGGGAGGACACCGTGGTGCTGGCGATGTGCGGTGATGGGGCGACCAGTGAGGGGGACTTCCACGAGGCGCTGAACTTCGCCGCGGTCTTCGAGGTCCCGGTGGTCTTCTTCGTGCAGAACAACGGCTACGCCATCTCGGTGCCGCTCTCGGCGCAGACCGCCGCGCCCTCCTTGGCGCATAAGGCCATCGGCTACGGCATGGCCGGGGAACAGGTGGACGGCAATGACATGGTGGCCGTGCTTGCCACCCTGCGCCGCGCGGTGGACCTGGCCCGGAAGAACTCCATGCCGCTGCTGCTGGAGGCGATCACCTACCGGATGCAGGCACACACCAACGCCGACGACGACTCCCGCTACCGCGAGTCCGAGGAGGTCGAGCAGTGGAAGCAGCGCGATCCGCTGCTGCGCATGCGCACCTTCCTCACCGAGCGCGGGGTCCTGGACTCCGATGCTGAGACCCGGATCAGCGGCAAGGCCGAGGAGGTCGCGGCCGCGCTGCGCCTGGCGATGACCACCGAACCGGAGATGGACCCGCTGGAGATCTTCGACCACGTCTATGCCGCCCCGACCGCCCAGCTGCGCGAACAGCGCGCCACGCTGGCCGATGAGCTCGAGCGAAGCCAGGAGGGCTGACCCATGGCCACTGCCACCACACCCGCACCCGCCGCTGCCGCTGGCACTGGCACGCCCACTGCCGCTGCCAAGCCGACCACCTTCGCCGCGGCGCTGAACACCGCCATGTCGGACGCCATGGAGAACGACCGCTCGGTCTGTGTCTTCGGCGAGGACGTCGGCACGCTCGGCGGGGTCTTCCGGATCACCGACGGGCTGACCCAGCGCTTCGGCGCCAACCGCTGCTTCGACACCCCTCTGGCCGAGTCCGGCATCGCCGGCATGGCGATGGGCATGGCGATCAACGGGATGCGCCCGGTGATCGAGATGCAGTTCGACGCCTTCGCCTACCCGGCGCTGGAGCAGATCTTCAGTCACATCGCCAAGACCGCCAACCGCTCCCGCGGACGGGTCCGGCTGCCCATGGTCATCCGGATCCCCTACGGCGGCGGAGTCGGCGGCGTCGAGCATCACTGTGACTCCTCCGAGGCCTACTACGCGCACACCCCGGGCCTGAAGATCTACACCCCGGCCACGGTCAGCGACGCCTACCTGATGCTGCGCGAGGCCATCGACTCCCCGGACCCGGTGATCTTCTTCGAGCCCAAGAAGCTCTACTGGACCAAGGAGGCCGTGGACCTCAGCGCGCTGCGCACCCGGTATGAGACCGCCGCGAGTGATGAATCCGCGCCGGCGGCCGGGGTCGGGGCCGAAGGCCGCGCCGTCGTCGTCCGGGAGGGCACCGACGTCTCGCTGATCAGCTACGGGCCCAGCGTGTCCACCGCGCTGAAAGCCGCTGAGGCCGCCGCCGAGGATGGGATCTCTGCGGAGGTCCTGGACCTGCGCAGCATCGTGCCCTTCGACGACGCCGCTCTTCAGGCCACGGTGACCAAGACCGGGCGCGCCGTGGTGATCGCCGAGGCGCAGGGCTTCGTCTCGGTGGCCGCGGAGATCGTGGCGCGGATCCAGGAGCGCAGCTTCCATTCGCTGTCCTCTCCGGTCAAGCGGGTCACCGGGTTCGACATTCCGTATCCATCGCCGAAGCTCGAGGAGCACCACCTGCCCAGCGTGGACCGGATCCTGGACGCGCTCGACGAGCTGCAGTGGGAGGACTGAGATGACCACCTTCAACCTGCCCGACCTGGGCGAGGGACTGACCGAGGCCACACTGCTGAGCTGGCTGGTGGCCGAGGGCGAGACCATCGTGGTGGATCAGCCCATCGCCGAGGTCGAGACCGCCAAGTCCGCCATCGAGGTGCCCAGCCCCTACGCCGGTGTGGTCACCACGTTGCACGGCGCCGTGGGCGAGACCATGATCGTGGACGAGCCGCTGATCACCGTGGGCGCCGAGGACGAGGCCGGCAGCTCCCCCGGCTCCCGCTCGGCCGGCTCCAGCTCCTCCGGCTCCGAACCCGGGGCGCTGAGCTACCGCGAGGAGGAGCGCGCCGGCACGGTGCCCGCCACCGGTGCGGTCACCGATCCCGAGGCCGCCGGTGCCGAGGATGGGCAGGAGGGAGGCTCCGGCAACGTCCTGATCGGCTACGGCACCTCGGCCTCGAAGAACGGCCGACGACGCCGACGCCGCAACGGCACCTCCCGCCCGGGCACCACCGGCGGTGCAGCGGCCCCGGCTGCGGCCCCCTCGACGCAGTCCGCGGAGTCCTCGCGCCGCGGGGCAGCGTTCTCCACCAGCGACGCAGCCGCCTCGGCGATCAGCTCGGTGCAGAAGGCCCCTCGGGTGTCCTCACCGCTGGTGCGCCGACTCGCCCGGGAGCATGGTCTTCCCC
Organism: Nesterenkonia sandarakina; assembly: GCF_013410215.1. Taxonomy (NCBI): domain Bacteria; kingdom Bacillati; phylum Actinomycetota; class Actinomycetes; order Micrococcales; family Micrococcaceae; genus Nesterenkonia; species Nesterenkonia sandarakina. Next base: position 1,478,976 of record NZ_JACCFQ010000001.1, on the reverse strand, counting down.
TGGCCGAGCTCACCGGCACCGGTCCGGATGGGATGATCCTGCGCGCCGATGTGCTCGCCGCAATCGACTCCGCTGCGCAGACGGCTTCATCCCCAGCTCCGCGAGCTGGTGCTGCGTCTGACTCAGCGTCTGGCCCTGCGTCTGGCCCTGCGTCTGGTTCAGCGTCTGGCCCTGCGCCGGCACCCGCGACCGGGTCGGCCGCCGCGCCGACCTCCTCCTCCGCGTCCATGGCAGGCGCCCCCGCGCCGGGTGGTCTCGAGGTCCGCGAGCGCGTCCCCATGTCCGGGATGCGCAAGGCGGTGGCCACCACGCTGACCCGCTCGCGCCGGGAGATCCCGGAGGCCACCGTCTGGCAGGACGTGGACATGACCGAGGTCCTGGCGCTGCGCTCCCGACTCAAGGAACAGGCCCAGAAGGACGGGATCACCGCTCCGTCGCTGCTGGCGCTGCTCAGCCGGTTCGTGCTGGCCGGGCTCTACCACTATCCGGACCTGGCCACCAGGCTCGAGGACACCGCAGCCGGGACTCAGGAGATCGTGCACTATGACGGCGTGAACCTCGGCTTCGCCGCCCAGACCCCGGCGGGCCTGGTGGTCCCGGTGATCCGGCACGCTGAGCGGCTCTCCGCCCGAGGACTGCACGGGGAGATCTCCCGGCTGGTCGGTGAGGCCCGCGAGGGGAAGATCTCCGGCAAGGAGCTCACCGGGGGCACCTTCACGGTGAACAACTACGGGGTCTTCGGCTCCGACGGCGCCACCCCGATCATCAACCACCCGGAGGTCGGCATCCTGGGCATCGGACGGATCCTGGACCGGGCGTGGGCGGTGAACGGGGAGCTGGCGGTGCGCAAGGTCGCCACGCTCACCATCGCCTTCGATCACCGGGTATGCGACGGCGGGACCGCCGGCGGGTTCCTGAACTTCGTGGCCACCTGCTTGGAGGATCCGTCCTCTGCGCTGGCGGACCTCTGAGGGCGGGGCTCAGAGCATCAACAGGCTGCACCATTGAGGGATGAGCAGAACCGGCCGGGGCCGACAGTGATCTGTCGGCCCCGGCCACTTGCCTAGACTGGGCACTTTCCCGTGCGAAGGAGACTTCCATGACCTCAGATCACACCGGTGGAGATCCCACCGACACAGACCCGGCCGACACAGACCGGGCCGACACAGACCCGGCGGGCGCAGACCCCCTTGGCACAGGCCCGGCCGCTCCGAGAGCCGAGCGCACCCCGCCCGCGGTCCGACGCAGCTACGATCAGCCCGCGGCCTATCAGTCGATGCCCGGGGGTCCGCTGGAGGTGGATCGCAGCTTCTACGACGCTGTGGCGGCGGCAGAGCGGACCCTGATCCGGGAGTTCGAGATCCCGGTCCGCTCAGGCCACGCCTGGGAGGTCCGGGCCGGGTCGATCGTGCGGATCAATGCCGTGGAGGGACCCCAGGTCGGTGACCTGAACCTGTGGAACCTGCACAACCCGCGGGAACGGTTCTGGGCCGCGCGCACCCGGCAGCTGCAGCGGGCCTCGATGACCACCTACGACAGGTTCTGGTCCGCGCTCCCCTACCTGCGACCCATGGCCACCGTGATCGGGGACTCCCTCGCAGACCACCCCGATGCCGACGTCATCCACGACCTGCTGGGCACACGCTGCGACCCGTACGTGAATCGGATGCTCAGCGAAGAAGACTTCGACTACCACTGCCATTCCAACCTCACCCGAGCGGTCCAGGAGCACGGGCTCACCGAGTCCGACATCCACGATGTGCTCAACGTGTTCCAGTTCGCCGGGCTGAATGAGAACCGGGAGTACTTCATGGACGCCTGCCCCACCCAGCCCGGGGACTATTTCGAGTTCTTCGCGGAGACCGATCTGCTCTGCGCACTCTCCACCTGCCCCGGCGGGGACCTCTCGGTGCACATGTGGGGACCCCATGCGGCGAGCACCGAGGAACAGCTCGAACACTGCCACCCACTCGGCGTCGAGGTGTTCTCCCTGCCGGAGCAGACGCTGCAGGACTGGCAGCCGCCGCAGATCGCGAAGTATCGCGGCAGGCGTGGCCGTCATGGCCTGATGGCGGCTCCGCACCCCAGCCGCGGGCCCCGTCGCCCCTGAGACACGCAGCCCCGAGCCGCACCGCAACCTAGACACACAGCGGGCCCGCACCGGTGATCGTTCACCGATGCGGGCCCGCTTGTCTGAGGAAGGGCTGCCGCTGCGCGACATTCCCGCTCAGGAGTGCTCTACTTGACGTCCTCGTCCACCCAGTCGAAGGTCCGAGTCACGGCCTTCTTCCAGAGGCGCATCTGACGATCACGCTCCGCCGCATCCATCGACGGCAGCCAGCGCTTGTCCTCGGACCAGTTCGCCGCCAGCTCATCGGTGTCGCTCCAGAAGCCGACGGCGAGCCCGGCCGCGTAGGCCGCGCCGAGCGCCGTGGTCTCGGTGACCTTGGGACGCACCACGGGAATCCCGAGGATGTCGGCCTGGAACTGCATCAAGGCGTCGTTGGCGACCATGCCGCCGTCGACCCGCAGGTCCTCCATGTCGACTCCCGCGTCTGCGTTGGCCGCGTCGAGCACCTCGCGGGTCTGGAAGGCCGTGGCCTCCAGGGCGGCGCGAGCGATGTGACCCTTGTTCACGAAGCGGGTCAGACCGACGATGGCTCCACGCGCCTCGCCCCGCCAGTAGGGGGCGAAGAGCCCGGAGAACGCCGGCACCACGTAGACCCCGCCGTTGTCCTCCACGGACTTGGCCAGCTGCTCCACCTCGGGAGCGGTCTTGATGAAGCCCAGGTTGTCGCGCAGCCACTGGATCAGCGATCCGGTCACAGCGATGGAGCCTTCCAGGGCGTAGACCGGCTTGGCGTCTCCGAGCTTGTAGCAGACCGTGGTGAGCAGCCCGTTCTCGGAGCGCACGATCTCCTCACCGGTGTTCACGATCAGGAAGTTGCCGGTGCCGTAGGTGTTCTTGGCCCCGCCCTTCTCGAACGCGGCCTGGCCGAAGGTCGCGGCCTGCTGGTCGCCCAGGATTCCGGCCACCGGCGTCTCACGCAGCAGCTGTGCTCCGTGGACCTTGCCGTAGACCTCGGAGGAGGACTTGATCTCGGGAAGCATCGAGCGGGGCACCCCGAAGGCCTTCAGGATCTCGTCGTCCCAGCTGAGAGTCTCGAGGTCCATGAACATGGTCCGAGAGGCGTTGGTGACATCGGTGATGTGCACGCCGCCCTCGGTGCCTCCGGTGAGGTGCCAGGTGATCCAGGAATCGGTGTTGCCGAAGAGCAGATCACCGGCCTCCGCCTTGGCGCGGGCGCCCTCGACGTTGTCCAGGATCCATTTCACCTTGGTGCCGGAGAAATAGGTGGCCAGCGGCAGCCCGACCTTGGACTTGAAGCGTTCCACCCCGCCGTCGGCGGCGAGCTCGTCGACGATCGGCTGGGTGCGAGTGTCCTGCCAGACGATCGCGTTGTAGACGGGCTCTCCGGTGTTCTTGTCCCAGACCACAGTGGTCTCGCGCTGGTTGGTGATGCCCACTGCGGCGATGTCGTGCCGGGTGAGGTTCACCTTGGAGAGCGCGTTGCCGATGACCTCACGGGTGTTGTTCCAGATCTCCATCGGGTCGTGCTCGACCCATCCCGCCTTCGGGAAGATCTGCTCGTGCTCCTTCTGACCCGAGGACACGAGGTTCCCGCTGTGGTCAAAGATGATCGCGCGACTTGACGTGGTGCCCTGGTCGATCGCAATGACGTATTTCGACATGTTCTTCTCCTCGTTGAGTGTTCTCTGCCTTGATGCTGCTGCCGTGGGCGGCTGCGAAGCCGCCGGGACGTGCTGCGGTGATCAGGCGACGGCGGGGAAGCTGACCACCATGGCCAGCAGACCTCCCAGAGCGCCACCGATCAGGGGACCGACCACCGGCACCCATGCGTAGGACCAGTCGCTGCTGCCCTTGCCCTTGATCGGCAGCAGTGCATGCACCAGTCGGGGGCCCAGGTCACGTGCCGGGTTGATGGCGTAGCCGGTGGGTCCACCCAGGGAGGCGCCGATGCCGACGACCAGCAGCGCCACGGCCAGCGGACCGAGGCCCGATGGTGTGCTGCCCTGCGCGATGATCACGAACACCAGGACGAAGGTGCCCACGATCTCGGTCACCAGGTTCCATCCGTTGGAGCGGATGGAAGGTCCGGTGGAGAAGACCCCGAGCTTGGTGGCGGCGTCGGGTTCGGCGTCGAAGTGCTGCTTATAGGCCAGGTAGCACAGCACGGCACCGATCATCGCGCCGAGCATCTGCGCCGCGAAGTAGAGCAGCACGTTGAGCAGCGACTTCTCGATGTCCGGGCCCAGCGTCGCGGTCTCGGAATTGACCAGCAGGCCGATGGTGACCGCGGGGTTAAGGTGCGCCCCGGAGAGGGCAGCGACATAGACGCCGGCGAAGACGCCGAGCCCCCAGCCGAAGTTGACCATGAGGAATCCGCCATTGTTGCCCTTCGTGCCTCGCAGCGCGACGTTGGCGACAACGCCACCGCCGAGCAGCAAGAGCAACATGGTGCCGAAGGTCTCGGCGACGAATGCTTCTAGAGACATCTTTGGCTCCTTTCTGTATTCATTTCTGTGGGGGCCCCAGCCGGATGCTGTGACTCCTCCGACCCCAGCGGTGACGGTGGGGAGTTCTGGGCCGCAGGGGCAGGAGCCCCATGCGGCGCGAGAGCCTAGGCCACCCGGGCCTTGAGCTCGACGTTGTGCCAGTCGCGCAGCACCCGCTCGGCATGCTCGATCTCGTTCTGCGTCTGCGCACCGTCCCAGTCCAGCAGCGGGGCCAGGATCTCACCGAGTTCGCGCAGCAGCTCCGCAGTGACCAGGCCGCGGAAGGCCAGGGAGGTGCGTCGGATCAGGACGTCGATCAGGTGACCGATCTGCTCGTGCTCGACCATGTAGGCAAGCTCGCGGTGGCTCAGCTCCGAGGTGGAGTCGAGGTCCTGGTCCGAGCCTGCGCGCAGGTGAGCGATGACCTCCTCTGCGCGGGTCCCGTAGCGGGTCAGCAGACCTTCCACCCGCTCCGCGGAGAGGCCATCGCCGGTGTGCGCCATGACCCAGGCCTTCTGGCCGGAGACCGTCTTCGGGAAGTCCGCGCCGCCGCCGATGGCAAGTCCTGCGGTGCTCACCGTGCGGCGCTTGCCCAGGATCTCGAGCACATCGTTGGTCATGTGCTCGGAGAGCGCCCGGAAGGTGGTCCACTTTCCGCCGACCAGGCTGAGCATGGTCACCGGCTGGTCTGCGGTGTGCACAGCGCGGTGTTCGATCCGGTAGTCCCGGGAGACGAATCCGGGCTGGGTGGCGTCGTGTCGGGGCAGCGGGCGCACCCCGGAGAAGCTGTAGACCACATGTCCCGGCTCCACCTCGATCTTGGGGAACACCTGGCCGATCAGGTCGATGAAGTAGTCGACCTCCTCGGGGGTGCAGACTGCCGGTTCGTTGACATCGACGTCGATATCGGTGGTGCCCACCAGCACCCGATCCTCGATGGGGTAGATCAGCACGATGCGACCGTCGGTGTTCTCGAAGAACATCTCGCGGCCCGCGCAGGCGGCCAGCAGCTCCGGGTGGTCCAGGACGATGTGCGAGCCCTTGGTCCCGCCCATGAAGGCGCTGGGCTCACCGAGGGACTCGTTGGTCCCGTCCACCCAGGCGCCGGTGGCGTTGACGATCACGTCGGCGGTGAAGGGGAACTCATCTCCGGTGAGCTCATCGCGCAGCGTCACCGTCTCCCCATCGCGAGCCACCGCGCTGACGTAGTTGGTGGCCCGAACCTCGGCGTTGGCGTTGAGACCGTCGCGCAGCACGTCCAGGGTCATCCGCTCCGGGTTGTGCACCGAGGCGTCGAAGTAGGTCGCGGTGTAGCGGACATCCGGACGCAGGTCGGGCAGCTGGGAGAGGGAGGAGCGGCGGCCGGCGAAGCGGTGGCGGGGAACGGCGCCGCCGTCGCGGGAGAACCAGTCATACATGGTCAGTCCGGCCTTGATCAGGAACGCTCCACGCTCCCGGGGCTGGCCCTGCTGGCGGTGCGTGATGAACCGCAGCGGTGCCGCAAGGATCCCGGAGAAGGTGCTGAAGATCGGGATGGTGGTCTGCAGCGGCTTGACGTAGTGCGGTGCGGTCTTCAGCAGTCCGTTGCGCTCCACCACGGATTCGCGGACCAGCCGGAACTCGCCGTTCTCCAGGTAGCGGATCCCACCGTGGATCATGTGCGAGGACGCCCCGGAGGCGCCCTGGCAGTAGTCTCCGCGTTCCACCAGTGCCACGTCGACACCCTGCAGTGCGAGATCGCGGAAGGTGCCCACACCGTTGATCCCGCCGCCGATGATCAGCACGGAGGCTCGGGGGGTCTCCTTGAGCCGACGAACTTCTGCGCGCTGCGCGGGTGTGCGAGTCTCACCATTGGTCACCGTTGTGTCGGGCATCACATTCTCCTCAGGGCAGTGCTGGGTGCATCGGGGTCCTCCGTGTGCATAGGACCACTCTTGAAACTTTGGGACAGATAGTCAATGGTGGTGCACAGACGTGCACGCTCGACGAAGGGAATCGCCATCAACGCCGCGACTGAGAAGGATAGGCCCACTTCGGGTGCACATTCATCCACCCGGGAGCCGGCGCGCTCCCGCAGCAGCGACGCGCTGCGCGCGGCGCAGATGTACTACCTCCAGGACCTGACCATGAACGCCATCGCCAGGGAGCTGCGCACCTCGCGCTCCACGGTCTCCAGGCTGCTCTCATTGGCCCGGGATACCGGTCTGGTCGAGATCCAGGTCAACAATCCCGCGCACCGGGCACCGTATCTGGAGCACGAGATCCGGCGCCGCTTCGGCGTCGAGGCCCATGTGGTGCCGGTCTCGGATCTGATCAGTGATTCCGAGGCGCTGGACCGGGTGGCGATCCAGGCGGCACGGACCATCGGCCCGCTCGTCGATTCCAACGCGATCATCGGGGTGGCCTGGGGGTCCACGCTCAGCGCGGTGAGTCAGCATCTGAGCCGACGGATCACCCATGACAGCACCATCGTCCAGCTCAATGGGGCCGGCAACACGCAGACCACCGGAATCGCCTATGCCAGTGAGATCCTGCGTCGGTTCGGTCACGCCTACGGCGCCCGGGTCGAGCAGTTCCCGGTGCCGGCCTTCTTCGATCACGCCGACACCAAGACCGCCATGTGGGCCGAACGCAGCGTGCAGCGGATCCTTGGGCTGCAGCAGCGCATGACCATGGCCATCTTCGGCGTCGGCTCGACGAACTCCGGGATTCCCAGCCACGTGTACTCCGGCGGCTACCTCGACGATGCGGACCTGCGCGCGCTGGACGCTGAGGGCGTGGTCGGGGACGTGGCCACGATGTTCTTCCGCTCCGACGGGAGCCACCAGGATCTACAGATCAATCAGCGCAGCACCGGACCTGACCTGGAGCTGCTGCTCCGGGTGCCGCGGCGGATCTGCATCGTCTCCGGGGAGACCAAGATCAGCGGCCTCCGCGGAGCGCTGGCGGCCGGGCTTCCCACGGATCTGATCCTGGATGAGGCCACCGCACGCTGGCTGGTCCAGGAGGTGTAGCGCGCGGCGGGCCGGTGAGCCGGCTTCAGTGGCAGGCGCTTCCAGACGGCGGCGCTCCCGTGGCCGGGGCCTCAGCGGCCGGGGCTTCAGACTCTGGGAGCGCTGGACCTCAGGCTTCGGGGTAGTCGTAGAAGCCCTTCCCGGACTTCTTGCCCAGCTCCCCGCGGGCGACCATCTCGCGCATCAGCTTCGGCGGAGCGAACCGCTCCCCCAGCTGCGACTCCAGGTACTCCGCGATGCCCAGCCGCACGTCCAGGCCGACGATGTCGGTCAGTGCCAGCGGGCCGATCGGGAACCTATAGCCCAGCACCATCGCGTTGTCGATGTCCGCCGGAGCCGCGACGCCCTCTTCGACCATCCTGATGGCTTCAAGCCCGATGGCCACCCCCAGCCGGGAGGAGGCGAAGCCGGGTGCGTCCTTGACCACCACGGGGGTCTTCCCCAGCGCCTCGACCCAGCGCGGGCTCAGCGCGGCGAGCTCCGCTCCGGTGCGCTCGGCGAGGACCACCTCCACCAGCTTCGAGGCGGGCACCGGGTTGAAGAAGTGCAGTCCGCAGAATCGCTCGGGGCGCTGCAGCTGCTCGGCGAGATCGGTGATCGACAGCGAGGAGGTGTTCGTGGCCAGCCACGCCTCGGGCGCCAGCTGCGCCTCGGCACGGCGCAGCGACTCCACCTTCAGCTCCATATCCTCGGGCACCGCCTCGACCACCAGGCCGCAGCGCGCGAACGCGCCGACCTCCGCGGTGGCGGTCAGCCGGTCCGTCCAGTCGGAAAGCTCACCGTTGATCTTGCCCCGGGTCAGCGAGGCTTCGAGGTCCTTGGTGATCCGCGCGGCGGCGGCCTGCGCCGCCATCTCGGAGACATCGACGACGATGACCTCCGCGGCCCCGGCCACAAGGAAGGCGTGGGCGATCCCGGCGCCCATCCGGCCTCCCCCGAGCACGCCGACGACGGCGGGGAAGGACTGTGCGGCTGGGCTCGGGGTGCTCATCGGTTCTCTCCTGAGGTTGATTCTGTCTTCGCGGCAGCCTTGGCCTCGCGGCGGTCCAGGAAGGCCTGCATCCGATCGAACTTGGCCTCGGACTCGAAGAGGATCGCCTGGGCGAGGTTGTCGATCTGCGGGTGGGCCTCGCGGGGCATGGCGAAGACCTGTTTGCTGATCCGCACGGCCAGCGGGTCCTGCTTGGCGATCCGGTCTGCGAGCGCATGAGCGGCATCGAGCAGCCCCTCCGTCGGGTGGATCGCGCCCAGCAGTCCGTGCTCCAGGGCCTCCTGGGCGTCAAGGATCCGCCCGGCGAGCAGGATCTCCTTGGCGATGCCCTCCCCGGCGAGCTCGCGCAGCCGCCAGAGCGCTCCGGCGGCGGGGATGATGCCCAGCCCGGTCTCGGGCTGCCCGATCTTCACCTCCGGGGTGCCCAGGCGGAAGTCGGCCGCCCAGGCCAGCTCCGCCCCGCCACCGAGGGCGTAGCCGTCCAGTGCGGCGATCACCGGCATGGGCAGCTTGGCGAGGCGTTCGAAGGCGGTGGAGTTGACCCCGCGCAGGGCGTCCGCGCGGCGTCGTTCTCTGAGTTCCGCGATGTCGGCTCCGGAGGCGAAGATGCCCTTGCCCCCGGATTCGGTCCCGGAGAGGATCAGCACCTTCGGGTGGTGCTCCAGGTGCGCGCAGACGGCGTGCAGCTCGGTGATCATCCTCGCGTCGATGGCGTTGCGGACCTCGGGACGGTCCAGCTGGGCGTGCAGCCGATCGGGCGACTCGGTGACCGTGAGCGTGGAGAAGCTGGCGGCGTCGAGCATGGTGGAATCCTGTGCGCTCATGGCCTCAGACCCGCTCCAGCAGCAGGGCAGATCCCTGGCCCACGCCCACACACATGGTCGCCAGTCCGCGGGTCACGCCTTCGTCCTCCATGCGCCGTGCCAGGGTCAGCACGATCCGGCAGCCGGAGGAGCCCAGCGGATGGCCCAGGGCGATCGCGCCGCCGTCGGCGTTGACGATGGCCGGGTCCAGGCCGAGCTCGCGCATGCTGGCCAGGGACTGGGTGGCGAAGGCCTCATTGAGCTCCACGGCGCCGAGCTCGGGGATCTCCCACCCGGCGCGGGCCATGGCCTTGCGTGTGGCCGGGACCGGGCCCATGCCCATGATCTCCGGGGCCAGGCCGGCGTTGGCGCCGCCGGCGATCCGTGCCCGGGGGGTCAGTCCGTACTTCTCGACGGCGGCCTCGGAGGCCACGATGACTGCAGAGGCGCCGTCGTTGAGTGAGGAGGCGTTGCCTGCGGTGACCACCGAGCCCCCGGCGACGACGGGGCGCAGTCCCGCCAGGGATTCCGCGGTGACCCCGCGCCGGGGGCCCTCGTCGGTGTCCACCACGGTGACCGCGCCCTTGCGCCCGTGCACCTGGACCGGGGTGATCTCCCGGGCCAGCCGGCCGGCGTCGATCGCGGCCAGCGCGCGGCGCTGGGATTCCGCGGCGAAGGCGTCGGCGTCCTCCCGAGAGACGCCCTCGACCCGGGCGACCTCCTCGGCGGTCTCGGGCATGGAGAAGGTGCGCTTCTCGATGGCCAGGAACTCAGGATTGGTGAAGCGCCAACCGATGGAGGTGTCCACCACCTCGCCGGGCTTGGCGAAGGCAGTCGTGGGCTTGGCCATCACCCAGGGCGCCCGGGACATGGACTCCACTCCCCCGGCGACGACGATGTCTGCGGCGCCGGCGGCGATCATGTGCTGGGCCTGGGAGATCGCGCTCATCCCGGAGGCACAGAGTCGGTTGACCGTGATGCCGGGGACGCTGTCCGGGAAGCCGGCGAGCAGCCAGGCCATCCGGGCCACATTGCGGTTCTCCTCACCGGCGCCGTTGGCGTTGCCGAGGATCACCTCATCGACGTCGGCGGGGTCGATCCCGGACTCCTCGACCACCTGGCGCACCACCAGGGCGGCGAGGTCATCGGGGCGCACCGAGGACAGCGCGCCGCCGTAGCGGCCGACCGGCGTGCGGGTGCCAGAGACAAGATATGCAGGGCTGATCGCCACGTCATGCGCCTTTCACAGGAATAACTGACCGATCGTTCACCTAGTACTCTTCCACGAGTGGCCTGTGCGGTCAATCACAGCAGGTGGCTGCACAGCAGGGGACACAGCAAGGGGCGGCGCCTCAACCTGAGACTCCGCCCCTCACTGACCCGCCCCTGCTGTCCCGCTGCGGTCCTACTGCAGCAGCGTCTTGTCGTCGACCACCGCGCCCTTGAGCTTGCCGAACTCGGCGAGCAGGTCCTGCGGGGTCATCTGCGACTTCTGCTCGGCGCCGACATCGAGGATGATCCGGCCCTCATGCATCATGATCAGTCGGTTGCCCACCTCCAGGGCCTGGACCATGTTGTGGGTGACCATCAGCGTGGTCAGGCCCTTGTCCTGGACCACGCTGCGGGTCAGCCGGGTGACCAGGTCTGCGCGCTGCGGATCAAGCGCCGCGGTGTGCTCATCGAGCAGCAGCACGCGCGGGTCCGAGTAGGTGGCCATGAGCAGGCTCAGCGCCTGCCGCTGACCTCCGGAGAGCAGCCCGACCTTGGTCTTCAGCCGGCCCTCCAGGCCCAGCTCCAGCTGCTTGAGCGCCTCGGCGAAGCGTTCGCGCTTGGCCTTGGTGACTCCGCGGGAGAGCCCGCGCGGGCGTCCGCGGCGATCCGCCAGTGAGAGGTTCTCCTCGATGCTCAGGTTCGGCGCGGTGCCGGCCATCGGGTCCTGGAAGACCCGGCCGACCTTGGCGGCCCGCTGGTGTTCTTTGAGCCTGCTGACGTCGGCACCGTCCAGGGAGACCACACCGGTGTCCTGGTGGATCCGGCCGGCCACGGTGTTGAGCAGCGTGGACTTGCCCGCGCCGTTGGAGCCGATGACGGTGACGAAGTCCCCTTCGCTCAGCTCGAGGTTCACATCCACCAGCGCGCGGCGCTCGTTGACGGTGTGCGGGAAGAACGTCTTGGAGACTGAAGCGACGGTCAACATCTCAGGCTCCCTTCTCTGCCGAGGACTTCGGCAGGTGTGCATCGGAGGTGGTCAGCGGTCCCGCGGCCTCCGCGAGCGGGGAGGAGGACTTCCGGCGCAGACTCAGCTTCGAGAAGCCCTTCCACTGCGGCAGCAGCAGCGCCGCCACGACCAGCACCGCGGACATCAGCTTCATGTCATTCGGGTTCAGCCCGATGTTCAGCGCGAATTGGATCGCGAGCCGGTAGACCACCGCGCCCAGGATCACTGCGAGGGTGGCCTGGATGACGGTGCGGCTGCCGAAGATGGCCTGCCCCACGATCACCGAGGCCAGCCCGACCAGGATCAGGCCGATGCCCATCCCGATGTCGGCGAATCCCTGGTGCTGGGCGACCACGGCGCCGGCGATGCCGACCAGTCCGTTGGAGAGCATCAGGCCGATGATCTTCTGCCGGTCGGTGCTCACGGCGAAGGAGCTGATCATCTGCTCGTTGTCACCGGTGGCACGCAGCGCCAGACCATTATCGGTCTGCAGGTACCAGTCCATCACCAGCTTGAAGATCAGGGCGACGACAGCGAGCACCGCCACCGAGGTCCAGCCCACGCCGGTGAAGCCGCGCATCATGGAGATCACGGTGTCCTGGCCCAGCAGGGGCACGTTGGCCCCGTCCATGATGCGCAGGTTGATCGAGTACAACCCGATCATGGTCAGGATCCCCGCCAGCAGACCGTTGATGTTGCCCTTGGTGTGCAGCAGGCCGGTGATCATCCCGGCCAGGCTGCCCACCACGAAGGCCGCGGCGGTGGCCAGGAAGGGGTCCACCTCATTGGTGATCAGGATCGCCGCCGTCGCCGCGCCGGAGGTGAAGGACCCGTCGACGGTCAGGTCGGGAAAGTTCAGAATTCTGAATGTCAGGTACACGCCCAGGGCCATGATCGCGTAGATCAGCCCGAGCTCGAATGCAGTGATCATGTGTCCTCAATCATCGTCGCGGCCTCGGCCGACGGCGGGTCCACGTCCACCCAGGCCACGGGCGCCGGCACAGCCTGGTGCGGCTGTCCCGGCGCCCGGCCCGGTGGTCATCTCTTGGTGATGGCCGACGACGACGCCGACCCATCCGGTTCCGCGCAGTGGCGCGGAGTCACCCGCGGTGGGTCACTCCTCTTCCTCTTCAGCGTCCTCGTCACCCTCAGCCTCGTCTGCCTCGGCGGGGTCCTCGGCCTCGACATCCTCACCGACGACGGTGTCGGCCCGGTCCAGCAGCTCCTGGTCCAGCTCGACGCCCATGGCCTCGGCGGCCTCGGGGTTCACGATCAGCTCCAGGGTCTCCTGGGTCTCCACGGCCATGGACGCAGGGTCCTCGCCGTCCTGCAGGATCCGCAGCGCCATCTCTCCGGCCTGGCGACCGAGGTCGCCGTAGTTGATGCCGTAGGTGGCCACCGATCCGCGGATCACGGAGTCACCCTCGGAGGCGATCACCGGGATCGAGTTCTGCTGGCCGTACTGCAGCACGGACTCCAGCGCGGAGACCACGGCGTTGTCGGTCGGGACCCAGATCGCGTCGACGTCGAGGGACTCAACGCCCTGCTGGACCTCGGAGGAGTTCGAGATGGTCGCTTCCTGGATCTCCAGGCCGAGCTCGTCGGCGGCCTCCTGGGCGAGCTCCACCTGCACGGCGGAGTTGGTCTCTCCGGAGGAGTAGACGATGCCCACGGTCTCAGCATCCGGGGCGATCTCCTGCAGCAGCTCGAACTGCTCCATCACCGGGTTCAGGTCCGAGGCGCCGGTGATGTTGCCGCCGGGCTCCTCCCAGGAGTCCACCAGACCGGCTTCCTCAGGGTCGGTGACCGCGGAGAACACGATCGGCTTGTCCGTGACGGCCTGGGCGGCTGCCTGTGCGGTGGGCGTGGCGATGGCATGGACCAGATCCAGATCCGAGGTCGCGAAGGTCCCGGCGATGTTGCTCGCCGTGGCCTGCTCGCCCTGGGCGTTCTGCTCATCCCATTCCACCTCGACACCGGCATCCTCGAAGGCTGCCTTGAAGCCGTCGCGGGCCTCGTCCAGGGACGGGTGGGAGACGATCTGGGTGATACCGATCGAGTAGCTGCCGCCTTCTTCGCCGGCCTCGCCCTCGGTGTCCTCGCCCTGGGTCTCGCCGCCACAGGCGGTGAGCATCAGAGCAGTGGCGGCGAGCGCCGCCGAGAGCCTCATCGTGGTGCTGCGTGAACGCATAGGTGCTCCTCATCTAGGTGCATCATCCCCGGCGCAGATCGCCTGTGTGGATCTCCGGGTGATGCGGTGCGTGATTCAGGTATTGCGGTGATGCTGCTTCTACGGTGAAGCAGGTGGTGCGGGTGCTACAGGTGGTGCGGGTGATGCTTCTCTGCCCGGTGGCCGCCGTGTTTCCACGGTGTGGAACAGAGATTATCCTGCTCCAGGTCAGCGCCTGGGCATGTCGGCGCGTCGGCAGGTCAGCGCGACCCGGAGGTCACTGTGACCTCTTCGCGTTCGCTGTCGTCGTTGAGGTTGATGCCCTGGAGCTTCTTGGGCACCATCGAGACCGAGATGAAGGAGACCGTCGCCAGGATCGCGATGTAGAGACCGATCAGCCAGGACTGGCCGGTGGTGTTCAGGATGGTCTGGGCGATGGTGGCGGCGAAGGCACCGCCGATGATGGAGCCCAGCGCGTAGCCGATGGACACACCCGAGAAGCGGATGTTCGCCGGGAACATCTCGGCGTAGAGCGCGGACTGCGGACCATAGGAGGGGCCCAGCCCGATGGTCAGGATGAAGATGGCCAGCGCGAAGAGCGGCAGCGAGGCGGTGTCCAGCAGGAACCACATCGGGATCGCCCAGACGATGATGATGCCGTAGCCGATCTGGAAGGTCTTGACCCGGCCGATGCGGTCGGAGATGTACCCGCCGAAGAGGGTGAAGATGAACCAGCCGACGCCGCCGATCAGGGACGCGATCAGGGTGTCGTTGCGATCCATGCCCAGCGTGTTCACGCCGTAGGCGGCGAAGAAGGCGATCACCAGGTAGCCGGCGGCGTTGTTCGCGGCGAAGATCAGCGCGGCGAGGAAGGTGTACTTCTTATGCGTGGTCACCAGTTCCTTCAGCGGTGCCGAGGATTCCTTCTTGCGGGCCTTCATCTCGACGAAGACCGGGGACTCGTCGACCTTGAGCCGGATCAGGAAGCCCACGATGATGAGCACGAAGGAGAACAGGAACGGCACGCGCCAGCCCCACTGGAGGAACTGCTCCTCGGTGGTCATGGCATTGAGCGCGAACATGAACCCGGTGGCGAGCAGCATGCCCAGCGGCACACCGATCTGCGGGTAGGCACCGAAGAGTCCGCGCTTGTGCCGGGGGGCGTGTTCCACGGCGAGCAGCGCTGCGCCGCCCCATTCGCCACCGGCGGAGAGGCCCTGCAGCACGCGCAGGGTGATCAGCAGGATCGGTGCCAGCACGCCCCAGGTGGCGTAGGTGGGCAGAAGGCCGATGAGCACGGTGGCTCCGCCCATGCCCATCAGGGTGATCACCAGGACCATCTTGCGTCCGTACCGGTCACCGACCCAGCCGGCGAGGATCGCGCCCAGCGGGCGGAAGAGGAAGGAGATGCCGACCGAGGCCCAGGCGACGATCTGCGCCAGCGCCGCGTTGTCCTCGCCGAGCGGCTCGAAGTACAGCACCGCCAGCACGAAGCCGGCCGCCTGCGCGTAGATGAAGAAGTCGTACCACTCGATGGTGGTGCCGACGAGGGTTCCCGCGAGGACCTTCTTCTCCTCGCGAGTCAGGTCATGCCCCTCGTTGCTGAGGTAGGTGGTCTGGCTCATAGCTGCTCCAAAGGCTGGACACGTCACGATGACGTTCGAGTGATTCTGATGTTCGAGCGATTCTGGTGTTCGAGTGATTCTGGGGACACCTCCTGTGACCCAGGTCACGGACACGAGCGCTAATGTACCAGAATTAATGACCGAACGGTTGGTCGGTGGGGTGAAGAGCGAGAATGCCGTCCGATACAGTGATTCCACCGGGACGCAGCACCGCTGTGCGGCCCGATGACCCTCCCAGCCCTCGAGAGAGCCGCGCGCAGAATCATGCCCTCGACACCCGCCCACCCCGCACCACGCATGCAGTGGATGGACCTGCTGCGCGGGGTGGCCGTGCTGCTGGTCGTGGTGCTGCACGGCTCCGACATCCCCCGGGCCAACGGCCTGGGCGTGGATGAGTGGGCCCAGCTGAATCTCTACCTCGAGCCCTTCCGGATGCCGCTGCTGATGTTCCTCTCCGGCACGCTGCTCCCCCGTTCCCTGGTCAAGCCCCCCGCCCTCTATCTGTGGGGGAAGTTCGCCAGCATCGTCTGGCCGCTGATGATCTGGCTCGTCGGGTTCGGCGTGCTGATCTATCACGGCGGCCCGGGACGGCTGGAGTATTGGCTCACCGGGGACTACCTCTGGTTCCTGATGGCGCTCACCATCTGCTACCTGGTGGGGATGCTGCTCAAGCCCGCAGTGCCCCGGCCGGGACTGCTCAGCGGGATCGCCGTCGTCGTCTTTCTTCTGATGCTGGTGACCAGGCACTTCACCGAGTTGGAGAACTCGCTTGTCAGCCGGACCCTCTACTACGGAGCCTTCTTCTTCCTGGGTGCGGCTTGCGCCAGGATGCTGCTTCGATGGGCCACGGCGCCGTGGCTGCTGATCGCCGCACTCGCCGTGCTCATGGCGCTGCTGGCCGATCACGGACTCGAAGATCGCGAGTTCCGCGCCGGCAGCCTCTACGCCGCCCCCACCGCCATGATCGGGATCGCGGTCATCCTCTGGGTGGCGCCGCGGATCCCGGCGGGGCGGATCAACAGCTTCATGCAGTGGACCGGCCGCAATTCCCTCGTGGTCTACGTCAGTCACTTCCCGATCATCATCCTGATCCACCGTGGACTCAGCGAGATCGGGGTGGACCCGGTGCTCCACGTCGCGGGCTGCACCATCGGCGGCCTGCTGATGAGCCTGCTCGCCGTCTGGCTGCGCCCTTGGACCCGGTGGCTCTACACCGCGCCGGGTGATCGCCATGTGGCATCCAGGCTGGCGGCACGGAACCAGGAGTCGGGCCGGGGCTCCGACCGCATGCGCATGTCCTAGCAAGCAGATAAGGTTTCTCACTGTGAGCACCGCCCTGTACCGCCGCTATCGACCCGACTCTTTCGCCGACGTGATCGGGCAGGAGCACGTCACTGCGCCACTGATGACAGCCCTGGGCAAGGACGCGGTCTCCCACGCCTATCTCTTCTCCGGACCGCGCGGCTGCGGGAAGACCACCTCCGCCCGCATCCTGGCCCGATGCCTGAACTGCGCGCAGGGCCCCACCGGCACCCCGTGCGGGACCTGCGACTCCTGTGTGGACCTCGCCACCGGCGGACCCGGCGCGCTGGACGTCATCGAGATCGACGCCGCCAGCCACGGCGGCGTCGACGATGCCCGGGACCTGCGCGAGCGCGCCACCTTCGCCCCAGTCCGGGACCGCTACAAGATCTTCATCATCGATGAGGCTCATATGGTCACCGCCGCAGGCTTCAACGCGCTGCTGAAGATCGTTGAAGAGCCCCCGGAACACATCAAGTTCATCTTTGCGACCACCGAGCCGGACAAGGTCATCGGCACCATCCGTTCGCGCACCCACCACTACCCGTTCCGGCTGGTCCCGCCCGAGCCGCTGATGGACTATCTGCACCGGCTCTGCGAGCAGGAGGGCGTCACGGTGGCGCCCGGCGTGCTGCCCCTGGTCATCCGCGCCGGCGGCGGCTCGGTGCGCGACACGCTCTCGGTGCTCGATCAGCTGATCGCCGGCTCCGCCGAGCGCACCTTGGACTATGACCGGGCGACGGCGCTGCTCGGCTTCACCCACGCCACGATGCTCGACGAGGTCGTCGAATCCGTGGCCGCCCTTGACGGCGCGAAGGCCTTCTCGGTGGTGGACCGCGTCGTGCAGTCCGGGCAGGATCCGCGCCGGTTCGTCGAGGACCTGCTGGAGCGGCTGCGCGACCTGATCGTGGTGAAGTCAGTCCCGGAGAACCCCGGCGCGATCCTGCGCGGGGTCCCGGAGGACCAGATCCGTTCCATGCAGACCCAGGCGGGCCAGCTGGGCTCTGCGGAGCTCTCCCGCGCCGCGGACATCAGCGCTCAGGCGCTGACCGACATGGTCGGCGCCACCTCGCCGCGGCTGCATCTGGAGCTGCTGATGGCGCGACTGCTGCTGCCCCACGCCGAGCAGGGCCACGCCTCGGTGGCGGCGCGGCTGGAACGCGTGGAGCGCAGGCTGGACTTCTCCGCCGGGGCCGGGGTGACCCCCAGTCCCACGAACGAAGCCGCCGAGTCGACCGAGGATGCGGCCGCCAGCGCCGGCAGCGCAGACACCGCAGCTGGAGCCGACTCAGCGTCTGGATCCAACTCAGCGTCTGGATCCGACTCAGCACCCGGATCCGACTCGGCACCGGGGGCACCTGCCGAGCCGGATTCCTCGGCAGACCCGAAATGGGCCGCCCCCGGAACCAGCCCTGACACCGCTCCCACTCCCCCTGGAGCCAACGCGACGCAACCGGGGACCGCGACCTGGAACGCCTCCGGGCGCGAGACCAGCGAACCGCAGGCGCGGAGCTCAGATGGCCCCGGGCGGCAGGAGCCACAGCCCGCCTCGCCGGCCGCTTCGACCAATGCCTCGCCGACAGCTCCAAGCACTGCCTCGCCGGCCACTTCGACCACTGCCTCGCCGACAGCTCCAAGCACTGCCGGCCAGGGCTCGCAGGGCGCCGGCGGATCCACGGATGAGATGATGCGTCGCGCCTGGCCGGACATCGTGGATTCCCTGAAGTCCCAGTCCCGGATGCTGTGGATGCTGGTCAAGGGCAATGTCAGCATGGGCGGCTTCGACGGTCAAACCCTGGGTCTGGAGTTCGCCAATGAGGGAGCGCGGACCACGTTCGCGAACCGGCACGGCGAGCAGGCGATGAACGCCGCGATCGAGGACGTCCTGGGCATGAAGGTCCGCTTCAAGCTCGGCACCGGGGGCACCTCTTCGGCGGGCGGTGGTGGGGGCCCAAAAGCTGAACGCCGGCTGAGCCCGGCGGCCACACCGGATCAGCCTGCGGACGACACGCCCGCCTGGGTCCTTCAGGAGCCGCCGGAGCCCCATGATCCCGGTTTCGCCGAGGCGCCCCCCGAGCGGCCCGCGGCCCCACCCTCGGAACACCCGGCTGAGTCTGACATCGCTGCCGACCTGGACACCACGGCCGACTCCCAGGACCCCGATGCGAAGGATCTGGACCCCTCGGACCCCGAGTCCACGGATTCCGAGGTCTCCGCTGCTGCGCAGTCCCGAGCAGGCGCACCCTCCGCCGTCTCCCCCGAGGCGGCACCGCACCTGAGCCCCGAGGCGCCGGCACGCTTCGACCGCGAGGCACCAGCAGCCGGCTCCGAGAGCGAGGATGCCTATAAGCCGCAGGCGGAGAAGACCCCGGTGCCGGCGTTCGCCCGCCGCGCCGGAACCGGTCCGCGCTGGTCCAGCCCAGCCGACGCCGGGCAGGCTCAGGGCACCGCCTCCTCCGGAGCCGCACCCCAAGGCGCCTCCTCTCCCGGCGCCTCCTCTCAGGGCAACGCGCCGCAGCACCCGGCCGACGGAGGCGCCGCCGCCCCGCAGGGCTCCCCCGCACCGAGCGGCCAGCCCGGCGGTGGCGCACCAAGCCGCGCGGCGGAGATCCGGCGTCGTCTGGCCCAGCGTGGTGGCGGGCCAGCACCGGCCTACGCCGCGGAGCCGCCGGCGGATGATCCCTCGCATCCGGCTCCCCCACCGGACCCGGCATGGGACTCGGGGCCACCGAGTGACTATGACCAGAGCGCACCGCCGTCCTGGGCACAGGGTGAGCCGGAGGATGTCGCCAGCGAGGACGACGTCCCGCTGGAGCACTCCGGAGTCTTCGGGCGAAAGGCGTTCGAGAAGCACCTCGGTGCCACCTTGCTGGAGGAGCGCCGGCTCAACGAGTGAGCCCCGCTAGACTGGATCTCCACCCCTGAAGGAAGGCTCGTCCACACCGTGTATGAAGGCGCAGTCCAAGACCTGATCGACGAACTCGGGCGGCTCCCCGGCATCGGTCCGAAATCGGCGCAGCGCGTGGCCTTCCACATCCTGGAGGCCGACGGCGAGGATATGAAGCGCCTGGCCGACGCGATCACCACGGTCAAGGAGAAGGTCAAGTTCTGCGCGATCTGCTTCAACGTCTCTGAGGAGAACACCTGCCGGATCTGTCAGGACAGCCGACGTGATCCCAGCCTGCTCTGCGTGGTGGAAGAGTCCAAGGACGTGATGGCGATCGAACGCACCCGCTCCTTCCGCGGCCGCTACCACGTGCTCGGCGGCTCCATCAATCCGATCGCCGGCGTGGGACCTGATCAGCTGCACATCCGCGAACTGCTCAGCCGACTCTCCGACGACACCATCACCGAGGTCATCGTGGCCACCGACCCGAACCTCGAAGGCGAGGCCACCGCCACGTATCTCTACCGGATGCTCGGCTCCATCGGCATCAAGCTGACGCGGCTTGCCTCGGGGCTCCCCGTGGGAGGGGACCTGGAGTACGCCGACGATGTCACGCTGGGACGGGCCTTCGAGGGCCGTACGGTGATGTCCTGAACCCTGCGCCGGGACCTCTGCACAGATAGTTATGCAAGCGTGATCAGGTAATACTCAGGTTTCTATGGGCGTGTATTTCGATCCGTTTTCCCAGGCGCCGCTGGCCTTGCGGCACGGGGGAAGCAGCGGCGACACCCGGTTCACGCTCCACAATTCTTTCTTCTATTCCACGATCCTCCGAATGCCTCCCAACCTTGTCGATCCGACAGAAATCAGTTTCCAAATCTGATTTCTCGGTCTAGCGTGTTGAGACAGGCGACACCCGCGCTGTTCTCGAGTCCGGGGTCCCGCTCACTCGCACCAGACGCACACCAGAGGATGAGGTAAGCACTGATGATGAAGAAGACTTCGATGGCAGTCCGCGCAGGCGCCGTGAGCGCCGCCGCACTGCTGGCACTGACCGCCTGCGGTGACGGCGACGAGGGCGCGAACGGCGAGGCCGACGGTGGCGGCGAGGATGTCATCACCGTGGCGATCAACGGCGAAGAGCCCTACTCCTATATGACCGAGGAGGGCGAGCAGGAAGGCGCCACCATCGCGCTGGCCGAGGAGATCTTCGGCGAGATGGGTTACACCGTCGAGGCCGAGCTGGTCCCCGATTGGGACAGCCTCATCCCAGGGCTCGGGGCCGGGCGCTACGATGCAGTCTCCGCCGGCATGTCCATCACTCCAGAACGCTGCTCAGAGGCCTCGTTCGCAGAGCCCGAGATCATGTACACCACTGCTCTGCTGGTGGAAGAGGGCAACCCCTACGGTGTGGAGAACCTCAACGATGTCGCCGAGGCCATGGAGTCTGGTGAGGACCTCACCCTCGCCACGTTGTCCTCTGGCATCGAGGCCTCATACGTGGACGAGCTTGGCATCGACGCCGAGGGAGTCGGGTCACCCGACGACGGCATGGACATGGTCACCGGCGGGCGCGCCGACGTGTTCGCCCTGACCGCTATCTCGCTGAATGCCATGGCTGGCGACACCGAGGGCGTCGAGGTCACCGAGGGCTTCGTCCATGACATGGACGGCACGCTGCAGTACGGCGCCGGCTCCACGGTCTTCCCGCAGGGCTCAGAGATGCTCGAGGAGTACAACGAGCACCTCGCGGAGCTGAAGGAAAGTGGCGAGCTGCTGGAGATCATCGGTGAATACGGCTTCACCGAGGCCGAGATTCCCCCGGCTGACCTGACCGCAGAGGCACTCTGCGAGGGCGACCTGGAGTCGCTCCAGGACATCGAAGACTGAGCTGAGAACCTCAGAATCCACCGGTGGTCGGCCCTGCCCAAGGGCCGACCACCGCTTCGGTGAGACCACTTCGGTGGCGCGACCTCCAGCAGAGAGGAAAGACCCCCAACCGTGGACTGGTTAGATCAACAGCAGCAGTACCTCGAGATTCTTCAGAATTTCGGGCCCAGACTCTGGGACGGATTCCTGCTCACCGTGCAGCTCACGCTGCTCGGAGCAGTGCTTGCCTTCATCATCGCCGTGACCCTGGGCCTGATGGCAGGCAGCCCGAATCTCTGGTTCCGAGGCCCGGCGCGGGTCATCATCGAGTTCTTCCGCGGCACCTCGCTGCTGGTGCAGCTGTTCTGGGTCTACTACGTGCTGCCCCTCTTCGGCCTGACCCTGGAGAGCGCCTTCACCGTCGGTGTGGTCGCATTGGGCATGAACTACGGAGCCTATGGCGCAGAGGCCGTCCGCGCCTCGCTGACCTCGGTGTCCTCGGGACAGTGGGAAGCCACCGTGGCGCTGTCCATGTCCTGGCCGCACAAGATCCGTCGGATCATCTTCCCGCAGGCCTGGGCGCTGATGATCCCTTCCCTCGCCAACCTGCTGGTGCACCTGCTCAAAGGCTCGGCAGTGGTCTACGTCGTCGGGCTCAACGACTTCAACTTTGAACTGGATCAGCTGCGCCGGGTCACCGACGCCTGGTTCGCCTACGCCTTCGTGGGCCTGATCGGGTATTTCCTCTTCGCGCTGCTGCTCACCCAGGGAATGCGACTTCTGGAGACCCGCGCGAAGAACAAGCTGGGGCAGGGCCCGAGCATCCGGGAGATCCTCTCCACCAGACCCAAGATCGTCACCGGCGTTCGGCAGCCAGGGGGTGCCTCATGATCCCCGTCGTTCCATTCACCGCAGAACCTGCCCCAGAGACCACCGGCAACGTCTGGGACTGGGACTTCGCCGTCGAGATCTTCCCGGATATCCTCGCGGCCTTCCTCCAGGTCACCCTGCTGGTCACTGTGGTCAGCACCGCGATCGCCGCCGTCCTCGGCCTGGTGATCGCGATCCTGCTGCGAGTGCTTCCCCGCCCGCTGGCCTTCGTGGTGCGCTGGGTGGCGAACTTCATCCGGATGACCCCGCTGGTGGTCCAGCTGTTGGTGCTGTACTACGGCTTCACCTGGATGGACCCGCTGACCATCGGGTTCATCGTCTTCGGAATCCACTACGCCACCTACATGTCCGAGGTCTACCGGGCCGGGATCGATTCCGTGCCCACGGGTCAGTGGGAGGCGACCAAGGCGCTCTCGATGAGCGCCGGTCGCACCTGGCGGCGCGTGATCATCCCTCAGGCGCTGCGCTCCACCATTCCCTCGCTGGGCAACTACGCGATCTCCATGTTCAAGGACACCCCGTTCCTGTTCGTGATCTCGGTGGCCGAGATGGTCCGCGTCGCGCAGACCATCGGGGCTCAGACCTTCCGCTACACCGAGGCCATCACCATCGCTGGCCTGATCTTCCTCGCCGCCAGCTATCCCACTGCACTGCTGATCAACCGTCTGGAGAAGCGCCTTGCCTACGCCAAATGATGCCGAGACTCCGGTCATCGAGTTCGTCGATGTCGAGAAGCGCTTCGGGGACAACATCGTGCTCAAAGACCTGAACTTCTCCGTCCGGCGCGGCGAGCGGGTGACCCTGATCGGCCCCTCCGGTTCGGGAAAGACCACCATCCTGCGCCTGGTGATGACCCTGGAGGAGCTCACCGGCGGCTACATCTTCGTCGACGGCGAGCCGCTCACCCACCGTGAGAAGGACGGCAAGCGCGTCGCCGTCTCCCCGAAGGAGCAGAAGCGGCTGCGCACCAGGATCGGCATGGTCTTCCAGCAGTTCAACCTGTTCCCGAACATGACCGTGCTGGAGAACATCATCGAGGCCCCGGTCCATGTGTTGGGCCAGTCCAAGGCCGAGGCCACCGCGAAGGCCCATTCCCTGCTGGAACAGGTCGGGCTGCCGGACAAGGCCGATCAGCACCCGATGAGCCTCTCCGGCGGGCAGCAGCAGCGCGTCGCCATCGCCCGCGCGCTGGCCATGGACCCGGAGATCCTGCTACTGGATGAGGTCACCTCCGCGCTGGACCCCGAGGTCGTCGGAGACGTGCTCAACATCCTGCGCAAGGTCGCAGACACCACGAACGTCACCATGCTGATCGTGACCCATGAGATGAGCTTCGCCCGGGACGTCTCGCACAAGGTGATGATGTTCGACGGCGGCCGTGTGGTGGAGGAGGGCGCACCGGAGAAGATCTTCTCCGCCCCCACCCATGAGCGCACCCGGCAGTTCCTCAGCGCCGTGCTCCGCGACGCCTGAGCAGATTTAGACTTGACCCAAGTTCCCCCGTTCAACACACCAGGAGTGAGACAAGCTGTCATGAGCCTGATCGTTCAGAAATACGGCGGATCATCCGTTGCCGACGCCGAGAGCATCAAACGAGTGGCGAGGCGGATCGTCGACACCAAGCGTGCCGGTCACCAGGTCGTGGTGGTGGTCTCCGCCATGGGTGACACCACCGATGACCTGCTCGACCTCGCAGGCCAGATCACCGCGGCGCCGCCGTCCCGAGAGATGGACATCCTGCTCTCCTCCGGCGAGCGCATGTCCATGGCGCTGCTGGCCATGGCCATCCACGAGCTGGGCGAATCCGCGCAGTCCTTCACCGGCTCCCAGGCCGGTATGATCACCGACGCCATCCACGGCAAGGCCCGCATCATCGAGGTCTCCCCGCTGCGCGTTCAGGAATCCCTCGACGCCGGCCATGTCGGCATCGTCGCCGGGTTCCAGGGCATGAGCCGGGAATCCCGGGACATCACCACCATGGGCCGCGGCGGCTCAGACACCACCGCGGTCGCACTGGCCGCAGCGCTGCACGCCGACGCCTGTGAGATCTACACCGACGTGGACGGGGTCTTCACCGCCGACCCGCGGGTGGTCAAGACCGCCCGGAAGATCGATGAGATCTCCAGCGACGAGATGCTGGAGATGGCGGCCGCCGGCACCAAGGTGCTGCACCTGCGCTCGGTGGAGTACGCCCGCCGGTTCGGTGTGAAGCTCCACGTCCGC
Organism: Nesterenkonia sandarakina; assembly: GCF_013410215.1. Lineage (NCBI taxonomy): Bacteria > Bacillati > Actinomycetota > Actinomycetes > Micrococcales > Micrococcaceae > Nesterenkonia > Nesterenkonia sandarakina. The sequence goes on along the minus strand of NZ_JACCFQ010000001.1, from coordinate 1,454,405 downwards.
TCCTCATTCAGCCAGCTCGAAGGCACCTGGGTCATTCCCGACCCGAAAGACACCGTCAAGATTCAGGAAGGCGAACCCTTGGAACAGCCGATCATCTCCGGCGTCTCTCATGACGCATCCGAAGGCAAACTCACCATCACCGGTGTCCCCGATGTGCCCGGCAAGGCGGCTGAGATCTTCAACCTCATCGCCGAAGGCGCGATCAACATCGACATGATCGTCCAGGACGTCTCCATGGCGACCAAGACCACCAACATCTCCTTCACCCTGCCCGGTGAGGACGGCGAACGCGCCCAGGAGATGCTCAACGCGCATAAGGACACCATTGGGTTCGAGTCCATGGACTTCGTGCCCCAGGTCGGGAAGGTCTCCCTGATCGGCGGCGGGATGCGCAACCACCCCGGCGTCTCGGCCCGGTTCTTCACCGCCCTGCGCGACGCAGGGATCAACATCGGCCTGATCTCGACCTCGGAGATCCGCGTCTCGGTGATCACCGACGTCGAGCTGCTGGACCGCGCGGTGGCCGCGATCCACACCGCCTTCGGCCTGGACTCCGACGAAGAGGCCACGGTCTACGCCGGCACCGGCCGATAGAACCACGATGGGCACCACCATCCGCCCCGCCGTCGGGCGCTTCGAGGACTTCTACGAGGTCGTTGGGGTGAAGAAGCCCGGCGGCCTGGGGTGCTGGTGTATGTCCTACCGGGACTCCCGGGTCTCGGGTCCGGACCGGCCGGCCTTCATGGAAGAGCTCTGCCGCGCCGAGCCCGGCCCGGGAGTGATCGCCTTCGTCGATGACACCCCGGCCGGCTGGTGCTCGGTGGCCCCGCGCAGCAGCTACCGCCGACTGATGAACTCCCGGACCATCCCGTTCCTGGATGACCAGGACCCCTGGTCTGTGGTCTGCTTCGTCGTCCGCCCGGGCTTCCGCAAGCGCGGGCTGATGCATGACCTGCTCGACGGCGCCGTGGCCCATGCCGCCGAGCATGGCGCGACGGTGCTCGAGGGCTATCCGATGGAGCTCCAGGACGGCAATCGGGTGGACGTGATCAGCGGCTACGTCGGCACCACGGAGCTCTTCGCGGCCCATGGCTTCCACGTCGCCGGGCCCACCACCGCGCACAGCGGTCACCGGCCGCGCTGGATCATGCGCCGGGAGCTGGAGGGGCCTGACGCTGGCGCGGAATAGGCGACTCAAGCACACAGGCGGCAGGTGTACCCTTTACGGGTTCCCTGCCGCCTGCGCACTTGGTACGAGTGATATACCCGATGGTAACCCAGACACCAGCTTCTGTTGAGGCAACACGTGGTTTGACCGTGCTTCCTGAGCAGGAGCACCGGGAACGGGCCGCCGCGCATCAGATCGCGGTGGACCGGCTCACCGAGGACTTCCTGGCGCGGCGTCACGCCGGCGCGAAGCACCCGGTGGAGGACTTCCTCTTCACCTACTACTCGCACTCCCCCGGCAAGCTCTCGCGCTGGCATCCCGGGGTGGGGTTCCTCCTGGAGGGCGCGCAGGACTCTGAGCGGGCCGACTGGAAGCACTACCGGCGCACTGCTGCCGGGGTGACCCTCGACGTCGAGGGCTTCCGTGAGGACCGGGCGTCCATGATCGGCTTCGCCCGGCGTCTGTTGAGCACGACGGCGGCGGCTCCCGCACAGCTTGGCTGCTTCGGTCTGCATGAGTGGGCCATGGTGTACAAGTCGGTTCAGCACGGCCAGCGCCACGACCAGGTTCCGCTGCGGCTCGGCGCCGCGGGCACCGACGAGGTGGTGGAGGCGGCGAACATCCGGTGCACCCATTTCGATGCCTACCGGTTCTACACGCCCTCGGCACGGCCGCTCAACGCCTTGGAGCCGACCCGGGAATCTCAGACTCAGATGGAGCAGCCGGGCTGCCTGCACGCGAACATGGACCTCTATAAATGGGCCTATAAGCTCATCCCCGCAGTCAGCAGCGACCTGCTGCTGGAGTGCTTCGACCTCGCCTCAAGGATCCGTCGGCTCGACATGCGCGCCTCGCCCTATGACCTGAGCGACTGGGGCTACGAGCCGGTGCCGATCGAGACCCCGGCCGGCCGCGCCGCCTACGCCCGGGCGCAGAAGGGCTTCGCCGAGGAGTCCCAGGTGCTGCGCGGGAAGCTGCTGGCGGTGCTGGACCAGCTTGAGGACCAGCCCTGACTCCGACTGATCAGGCGGATGCAAGAGCGCCTGATCAGAGGGAACCTGGGGCACCGCTCAGGCGTGGGCGAGCACCCGGCCGCATTCGCTGAGCAGGTCCCGCATCCGCGCGGCGTCGTGCCGGCCGTTGAAGATCTCGGTCCCGTTCTCGAAGGACTTCCCGGCGGCCAGCGGCCCGGCGTCCACGGCGTCGTAGCCGAGGGAGTCCACGAAGTCCTGGACCAGGGCTTTGGCAGCGGTGTCGTCTCCGGCGACGGCGAGCGCCCGGCGCTGCGGATCCCCTGCGGGGTAGGAGTCGATCTCCAGATCGCCGTAGCCGATGTGGTTCAGCGTCTTGACCACACGTGCATCACCGAGGAACTCGGCGATGACCTCGCTGGTGCTGGCGCCGGTCTCGAACTCGTCGATGAAGCCATCCACCGGGGCCCAGTAGTTCATGGTGTCGATGACCACCTGACCGCTGAGCACCGAGGTGTCGATGCTGCGGTACTTGTGCAGCGGCACCGCGAGCACGATGATGTCAGCCCCACGCAGCTGCTCCCGATCCACCGCGGTGGCACCAGGCACGATCACCTCGGTGAGCAGTGCGATCTCCGCCGCGGGCCTGGCCGTGGCGATGTGCACGGTGTGACCAGCACGCACGGCCTGACGTGCGACGGCGGTGCCCACCCGGCCCGCGCCGAGCACTCCGATGGTCAGTGGCGACTGCGTCATAGCGATCCCGTCCCTCGGCCAGCTCCTGGCCGATTCTTCAAAACTGCAAGATTCCGCCAGACGTAACGTGCGCCCGCGGGGATTTGTTCCACTGCGCGGATGCCGGGTGCATCACAGCAGATCCCGACGCTCATCCGCAGGCAGGGGCCCAGGTGCTGGCATGTTCTGGTGCAGGCACAGGTTCTGGTGCAGGCACGGGGTCAGCTGAGGTCCCCGTCCACGTAGAGCCATTGACCGGACTCTCGACGGAACCGGCTGAGCTCATGCAGCCTGCCCCGGACCGGGGCAGCGCCGGCTCTCCGGGGTTCGGGGCCGGCGTCGTCCTGGTAGCTGGCCACGAACTCGACGCTCCCGGTGTCGTGGAACGGGCCGCCCGCCGTCGTGTCCACGATGCGCAGTCCACGCCAGACCGGACCCGGTGCGGTGAGATCGCCCAGCGCGGGCCGAGTCTCGGCGGCCCAGGTGCGGTGCAGGTAGGCCGCGAAGAATGCCGGATCCTCACCGAGCAGGGCGTTCGCGCTGTAGCGGGACCGCATCAACGCCTCGGCGGTCGGAGCGGGCGCGCCCTGATGGAAGCGCGCACAGCAGCCGGCGTAGTTCTCGCCAGATCCGCAGGGGCAGCGCCGTGCGGGGTCGGGTTGTTCGGCGTCGGGCTGTCCTGCACCGGGCGGGAATCGCGGGTTCTGCGTCATCGGACCAGCATCTCACCCGGATCCCGACGGCGCCCCCGCCGTCCCTCGCTCCGGCGCCCCCTCCCCCAGGCACTCCGGCTCCCCCGCCGCCCCTCGCTCCGGCACGATCCCCGGCTCCCCACCATCCCCGGCACCCCACCATCCCTGGGGCGAGAACAGTTGCGTCGGGGACGGTTCTATTGAGGATTCCAACCGTATGCGCCCCAGCGATCGCAGCTGGCGCCGAACGCACGGGAATCCCCCCCGTTGACCGCCCGCGCGCTCCCGCAACCGCCCCACCCGGGCCCCCACCCGGGTCCCCACCCGGATCCCCACCCCGTCTTCGAGCCCCCAACCCCAGCGGCGCCCTCCCCCGCAGGCACCCGGTAGACTGATCCGGCAAGCTCGCGGAGCGTGCCGCCGTCGTCCTCAGCCGTGCTGATCTGGACGTGGCAGTGCGTGAGACGGCACCTCGTCGCGGTCCCGCGGGCTCATCCACCCGCACCATCGCACAGGAGACCCTATGCCGCGCATCATCGTCGAGGTCATGCCCAAGCCCGAGATTCTCGATCCCCAGGGCAAGGCCATCGCCTCCGCGCTGCCCCACCTGGGCTTCACCGATTTCTCCGGGGTCCGTCAGGGCAAGCGCTTCGAGCTCACCGTCGAGGGTGACGTCACCGAGCAGGTGCTGGAGAGTGCTCGCACGGCCGCGGCAGAGATGCTCTCCAACCCGGTGATCGAAGACGTGATCAGCGTGCGCGTCGATGAGGACGCTGCATGAGCACGGAGACTCCTCTGATCGGGGACTTCCACGCCTCCCCCGCCGCGACCCCGCTGGACGGCGCGCGCATCGGCGTCGTCACCTTTCCCGGCACCCTCGATGACCGCGACGCCGCGCGCGCGGTCCGCCTCGGCGGGGGCACCGCGGTCCCGCTCTGGCACGCGGATGAATCGCTGCAGGGCGTGGACGCGATCGTGCTCCCCGGAGGCTTCTCCTATGGGGATTACCTGCGCGCCGGAGCGATCGCCCGCTTCGCCCCGATGATGAACAAGATCATCTCCGCCGCCACCGCCAGCTCAGGCACCCGACTCCCGGTGCTGGGCATCTGCAACGGCTTCCAGATGCTCACCGAATCCCACCTGCTGCCCGGCTCCATGGTGAAGAACGATCACCTGAAGTTCCTCTGCCGCGACCAGGTGCTGCGCGTGGAGAACACCTCCACCGCCTGGACCTCCCAGTTCACCGCTGATGAGCTGATCGCGATCCCGCTGAAGAACCAGGACGGTCAGTACCTGGCTGACCCCGAGACCCTCGAAGCCCTGGAGGCCGAGGGCCGCGTGGTCTTCCGCTACGTGGGCGAGAACCCCAACGGATCCCGCAACGGCATCGCCGGGGTGAGCAATGAGACCGGCAACGTGGTGGGCCTGATGCCGCACCCTGAGCACGCCGTGGAAGCCGGCTACGGTCCCGATGACGCCACCGGGATGCGCAGCGGCACCGACGGACTGACCATCTTCACCTCCGTGATCGCATCTCTTGCCGGAGGTGCCCAGTGAGCCCAGTGAGCGAGCCGACTGTGACAGACAAAGAATTCAACATCGACACCGTGGAGCACGCCGCCACCACCCCGGAGACCGACCTGCCCTGGGCGGAGCTCGGGCTGAAGTCCGATGAGTACGACCGGATCGTGGAGATCCTGGGCCGGCGTCCGACGGCGGCCGAGCTGGCCATGTACTCGGTGATGTGGTCCGAGCACTGCTCGTATAAGTCCTCTAAGGTCCACCTGCGCCAGTTCGGCGAGAAGGTCACCGAGGAGATGAAGAAGGACCTGATGGTCGGCATCGGTGAGAACGCCGGTGTGACCAACCTTGGTGACGGCTGGGCCGTGACCTTCAAGATCGAGTCCCACAACCACCCCAGCTTCGTGGAGCCCTACCAGGGTGCGGCCACCGGGGTCGGTGGGATCGTGCGGGACATCATCTCCATGGGCGCCCGCCCGGTCGCAGTGATGGACCCGCTGCGCTTCGGCGACATCGACCACCCCGATACCAAGCGAGTGCTGCCCGGCGTGGTCTCCGGCATCGGTGGCTACGGCAACTCCCTGGGCCTGCCCAACATCGGCGGCGAGGTCGTCTTCGACTCCGTCTACCAGGACAACCCGCTGGTCAACGCGCTGGCCGTGGGCGTGATGCGCCACGAGGACATCCGCCTGGCCAACGCCTCGGGCGTGGGCAACAAGGTGGTGCTCTTCGGGGCGCGCACCGGCGGCGACGGGATCGGCGGCGCCTCGGTGCTGGCCTCGGAGTCCTTCGACGACTCCAAGCCCTCCAAGCGCCCCGCCGTGCAGGTCGGGGACCCCTTCGCGGAGAGGGTGCTCATCGAGTGCTGCCTCGAGCTCTTCCACGCTGAGCTGGTCGAGGGCATCCAGGACCTGGGCGCCGCAGGGATCTCCTGCGCAACCTCTGAACTGGCCTCCAACGGCGAGGGCGGGATGCACGTGGAGCTGAGAAACGTGCTGCTGCGCGACCCCTCGCTGACCCCCGGCGAGATCCTGATGTCGGAATCCCAGGAACGCATGATGGCCGTGGTCACCCCAGCCAACGCCGCCGAGTTCGAGCGCGTCATGGCCAAGTGGGAGGTCGAATACTCCTGGCTCGGCGAGGTCACCGACACCGGCCGGCTGATCATCGAATGGGACGGCGAGACCATCGTCGACGTGGACCCGCGCACCGTGGCCCACGACGGCCCGGTCTACGAGCGGCCCTACCACCGCCCGGACTGGCAGGACGCGCTGCAGGCCGACGCCTTCCGCTCCTCGGCCGCGGGGCAGAACCTGCCCCAGACCGGCCAGGAGCTCGGCGCCGCCGTGGTGGACCTGATGACCAGCCCGAACATGGCCGACGTCTCCTGGATCACCGATCAGTACGACCGCTTCGTGGGCGGAAACACCGCGCTGTCCCAGCCTGATGACTCCGGGGTGATCCGGGTGGATGAGGAGACCGGGCTCGGCGTCGGGCTCTCCACCGACGCCAACGCCCGCTACGCCTACCTGGATCCCTATGCCGGTGCGCAGCTGGCGCTGGCCGAGTCCTACCGCAATGTGGCCACCTCGGGTGCGATCCCGATGGCGGTCTCGGACTGCCTGAACTTCGGCTCCCCCGAAGACCCCGAGGTCATGTGGCAGTTCGCCGAAGCCGTGCGCGGCCTGGCCGACGGCTGCAAGACCCTCGGCATCCCGGTCACCGGCGGCAACGTCTCGCTGTACAACCAGACCGCCGGCCGGGCGATCCACCCCACCCCGGTGGTGGGCGTGCTGGGCAAGTTCGACGACGTCGGACGCCGCACCCCCTCCGGGTTCGAACGCTGGGCCGACGGCCAGGCGATCTACCTGCTGGGCACCACGCGCGATGAGCTCGACGGCTCCGAGTTCGCCCGCGGACGCGACCACCTGGGCGGGCTGCCGCCGACGGTGGACCTGGAGGCGGAGAAGATGCTCGGTGAGATCCTGATCAACGCGTCTCGGGACGGCATGATCGACGCCGCCCACGACCTCTCCGAGGGCGGGCTCGCCGCCGGCCTGGCCGAGATGAGCCTGCGCTTCGGCGTGGGCGCCCGGGTGGCCGTGGACGGGATCTGCGAGCGCGACGGCGTGGATGCCTTCACCGCGCTCTTCAGCGAGTCCCAGGCCCGCGCCCTGGTCGCGCTGCCACGCTCCGAGGAGCTGCGCTTCACCGACATGACCTCGGCGCGGGGCTTCGCGGCGCTGCGCATCGGGGTGGTGGACGCCAGCTCCGGTGACCTTGAGGTCGCGGGTCCCTTCGAGGGGGCCAGCTTCACCCTGGGTCTGGACGAGCTCCGCGAGGCCTGGAGCGCGGTGATCCCCTCTCGGTTTGCCGCCCTCGGGGAGGCCACCGAGGCGCTGCGCACGGAGAAGTAGCATCTGATGCACCCGGGTGCGTGGCGTTGAATTGCCACGCACCCGTGTGACCTGGGGTTATCTCGCCTAGGATGGTGTTCAGATCCAAGGAGAGGAACACCATGCAGGACACCCCGCGCGCACTGGTCATCGAGGACGACGACGACATCCGGCGTCTGCTGGAGATGGTGCTGACTCAGGCCGGATTCACCGTGGACACCGTGCCCAACGGTGAAGAGGGCGTCTCCCGGGCCGAGTCCGAGGCGTACGCGCTGCTCAGCGTGGACGTCGGGCTCCCCGACATCGACGGCCTGGAGGTGGTCCGCCGGGTCCGCCCGAACTTTGCCGGGCGCATCGTGATGGTCAGCGCACGCTCCGGGGTGGCGGATCAGTCCTCTGGGGAGGCCGCGGGCGCCGATCTCTACATCACCAAGCCGTTCCGGCCCCGTGAGCTGAAGCAGAAGTTCCTCGAGCTGGTGGGCGCAGAGGTCTCCTGAGCCTCTCTCACCGGTCGGCTCATGCCGCGATGAAGCGTTCCCGGATCACCTCGACGGTCTCTTCTCCGACCGAGGCGACCAGCGGCAGCTCGCGGCGCAGCGCCTGGTAGTCCGAGTCTCCCAGGTGCGCCCCGAGGTCCCGCGCGGTCTGGGCCAGTCGTTCGGCCCCGAGCATCTCTGAGGAGACCCGGATGCTGGCCAGTGCATCGGCGGTGGCGGTGTGGTCCTCTGCGGCGACGGCCAGGCGCAGGTTCGCGAAGCGTCGCGGCCAGATCAGGCCGAAGGTGCTCACCAGCTCGCGGGCGTAGTCCTCGGCGCCGTCGAGCTCCTCGGCCAGGCTGGTGATGATGTCGGCCTCCAGCAGCGGAAGCTGCAGCAGCGCGGGACCCGGGCCCGCGGCGGGGATCCCGAGCAGGCCGTCGGCGTTCCGGGCGGTCTTCGCCCAGGAGTTGCGGCCGGTGGCCATCCGGGTCATTGCTCGTGGGTAGTAGAGGTAGGTCAGGTACACGTAAAACAGGTACCCCGCTCCGAAGAACATCCCGCTGAGCAGGCTGATGTCCTCGCGGCAGACATATTTATAGAGGATCCCCCAGAGGAAGTACGGCAGGATGATGAACACCGCCGCCAGCAGCACCACCCATTCCATGGGCTCCCCGGAGGCGAAGCCGATCCGTCCCTCGATCACCGCGAGCACCAGCAGCAGCGGTCCAAGCAGCAGATTGATCATCAGCAGCCAGGGCTGTCCCATGAAGTAGTGGATCTCCGCCCAGCCGGCCCGTCGCAGGTTTCCGCTGCGGCGCAGCCCGGGGAGGATCTCGGCGCACTCCAGGTTGCCCTGCGCCCAGCGGGTGCGCTGGGTGAGCAGCCGGCGGGTGAACGGCAGCGCCTCCTGAGAGACATGGGCTTCGGGAACATAGTGCGTGCGGTGGCCCCGGGTGATGATGTTCAGCCCCAGCTCATAGTCCTCGCTGAGCTTCTTGCCCCAGGGCTGACCGTAGTCGGCATCGAGATCATCGAGCACCGAGAGTCGGGTGAACTGCCCGTTGCCGCCCATCCCGACCGTGCCGGTCTGGATCCGCAGCATCTGCATCGCAGAGTTCGAGGTGCGGAACTCGATGTCCTGCATGCGGATCAGCAGCTTTCCGAGCAGGTTCTTCAGCCCGCCCGAGAGCGGACGCGGTCGCCGGTCTCCGCGGTTCTTCATCCATACCTCCAGCTGCACCGCCCCCACCATGTCGTCGCCGAAGGAGTCCGGTCCGGCCAGCAGGTCCAGCGCGTTGCCGGAGAGGAACCCGTCGGCGTCGAGGACCCCGATGACCGTGCGGTGGCGCTGTTCCCGGTCCTCCCCCGCGGCCGCGGAGATCACCTGGTACGCGGCGTTGAGCGCGTGGCCCTTGCCTGTCCTGGCATTGGGCCGACGGCGGGAGATCAGGTGGACCTTGTCGTCGAAGTCCTGCAGCTTGCGCACGATCGAGGCCGTCGAGTCCTCGCTGTCGTCGTCGATGACCCAGACATGGAGCTGCGGGAAGGTGGTCCGGGCCGCAGAGACCGTCTCGGCGATCACGCTCTCCTCATCCCGGCACGGGATCATCACATGCCAGGTCAGGGCGGAGGCGTCACCCGGGGTGTTCCGCGCCCGGAACAGGTAGGTGTAGACCAGCAGGCTGATATAGCTCAGCGCCAGCGAGGAGATGATCGTGACGATGACCAGGGCCGCGTCGCGCCACGGGTTGGTCCCGAACTGGCCGAAGGCTCCGGAGAAGCAGAAGACCGAGGCGGCGAGCGCCCCGTAGAGGATGCAGCACAGAACCGCCAGGGCGGGGACGCGACGATTCCGCTGCGGCGCGGCGTCGGTGGCAGGGTCGGCACTCATAGATCGTCCTGTTCAGGCTCGGGTCCGCTGTGGACGGTCGGTGATGTGATTGCTCAGGGTGAAGCTGAACCGGGCGCCCTCCCCCGGTGAGGCACGCACGCTGATGGTGCCGCCGTGGGCCTCCACGATGGACTGGGACAGGGCCAGACCGAGACCGGCCCCTGCCGTGGCGGACTGACGCGCCGAACGGGCCCGGTAGAACGGGGTGAACACCTGGCTCGCCTCCTTCTGCGTCATGCCCGGGCCGTCATCGGCGACCTGGACGACGACGCCGTCCCCGCCGTCCCCGGCAGGACCCACGCTCACGGTGACCCGGCCACCGGTGTGGGTGTACTTCAAGGCGTTGCCCACCAGGTTGTCCAGGACCTGGGAGACCCGCAGAGAGTCGGCGACCACCTCGGCACAGTGATCGATGCTCAGGCTCAGCGAGATCTCCCGCTGCGCGGCCAGCGGCTGGAGCCCCTCCACACAATCGGTGACCAGCCGAGTCACGCTGACCGGTTCCAGATCCAGGGTCAGCCGGCCCACCGCCGCCTGCTGCTCCAGCAGCAGGTCCTCCACCAGTTTGCTCAGCTTCTCCGCATTGCGGCGGATCACGGAGAGCTGATCCAGAGCGGCGACCCGGGCGGGGGAATCCTCGAGGTCCAGCATGGCGTCCTCGGTGAAGTCGGTGAACCCGACGATGGAGGTCAGCGGGGTGCGCATCTCATGGGAGACCGCGGCGATCACCTCCTGCTGGGCGCGAAGCAGGTTGTGCTGCTCGGTCACGTCGCGGAAGATCAGGAAGGAGGCATCACGGTCGCCCTGTTCCGCCCAGACCGCGCGGGCGGTGACCGAGATGACCCGCTGCGTCGGCCCCGGTGCCCCGACCAGGAATTCAAGGTTGTCGAACTCCTCGCCCCGGTTGGCCCGCGCCGCCGGCCGGCTCGCGGCAGGGATCGAGCTGCCATCGGTGTAGAACACCAGGTGACCGGCCTCGGTCCGGTCCGGGTTGGTCTCCGGTGAGGCCAGGCTGTGGATCTCGCGCTGCGCCCGGTTGGTCATCACGTCGTTGCCATCAGCGTCCATCACGAGCACCCCGACGTTGAGGTTCTCCAAGACTCCACGCAGCAGCCGATCGGTGCGCTCGAACTGGGCGAGCGAGCGGCGCTCGCTCAACAGCGACTGCCTGGCATGGATTGTCTTGGCCTCAAGGGTCTGCAAGATCCCGATCACGGCGAATGACATCAGCGCGAGTGCGACCGGGAACACCAGGAACCGGGAGACGGTGGAGAAGTTCATCGTCTCTTCGATGACGAAGAACGAAGGGATGCTGATCGACAGGACCACCATCAGCACCGCCACTGCGGCCCCGCGTTGCCGGAAGCCCACCACCAGCCACAGCGAGGGCACCAGGCTCAGCGTGGAGATCACGGCACCCTCGGGGTAGGTGGCATAGCGGCAGATCCCGCAGGCGACGATGCCGGCCACCGGCACCAGCCATTCCAACACCCGAGGGACTCCGCTGCGTGGAGCCAGCACGACCGCGAGGGTCGCCGCGAACAGCACGCCGAGCCCCAGCGCCGCCCCGAGGACCGAGGAGGTCTCCGGCTCGAAGATCAGCAGCATCAGCACCGGCGTCGCGAGCACCGCGACGAAGGTGAGCTGCTGGATGAGGGCGAAGGTCTTGCCGCTGGAGTGGTAGAGCAGCGCCCCCACGAAGGTCCGGAATCGGGTCATAATGCCACCACTTTACTGGTGTGCAGCCGGCTCCCGACGCGCCGACCTGGAGCGACACGCTAGCACCCGGTCCGGAGCCCCTGCTGAGAACCTCAGCCCAGACCCGCCGCTCAGACCCGCAGCTCAGACCCGCCGCTCAGAGTCCCAGCGAGGCCTGCACGCGTTCCAGTGCGCGGGCGGACTCGCGCAGCGCCTGGGCCTCATTCTCCGCGAAGGGGGTGCTCGTCACCGGCTGCACCCCGCGGGCGGAGACCACGGTCGGGATGGACAGCGCCACCCCGTGGATGCCGAGGAACCCGTCGAGCACGCTGCTCACGGGAAGGATCGCGTGCTCGTCACCCAACACCGCCTCCACGATCCTGACGGCGGAGAGACCGATCGCGTAGTTGGTGGCCCCTTTGCCGGCGATCACCTGGTACGCCGCGTTGCGCACCTGGTCTGCGAGGGACTCCAGCTCCTCGTGGTCGAAGACCCTCAGGCCCTCGCGCTCCCACTGAAGCAGCGGGGTCACCCCGATGCTGGCCGCTGACCAGAGCGGAAACTCGGTGTCGCCGTGCTCACCCACGATGTGGGCGTGCACGCTGGACTGCGCCACACCGGCGCGCTGCGCCAGCTTCCAGCGCAGCCGAGCGGTGTCCAGCACGGTCCCTGAGGAGAACACCCGGGAACTGGGCAGTCCGGTGATCTGCTGCGCGGCCACGGTGAGCACGTCGCAGGGATTGGTGACCAGCAGGAACACCGCGTCGGGGGCGCGCTCCAGCAGCTGGGGAAGCATGCCGCGCAGGATCTCCACATTGGTGCCGGCCAGATCCAGCCGGGTCTGGCCGGGGTGCTGCTTCGCCCCGGCGGTGATCACGACGACGTCGGCGCCTTCCACGTGCCGCAGGTCCGCGCCGCCGTCGATGTCCGAGGCACCGGTGAACTGACTGCCGTGGGCGAGGTCGAGGACCTCCGCCTCCACCCGGGCGGCGTCGATGTCATAGAGGCGCACATGCCGGGCGGAGCCGCGGATCATGGCCGCATAGGCGGTGGCGGTGCCCACGCTTCCGGCTCCGACGATGGCCAGGGTCGAGTTCTCGATGGCGCTCATGGGCTCAGCCTGCCACAGCTCGCCGGACTCGAACAGGGGCCCTGCGGAGAAGCTGCGCGGCCGCTGGGCTCAGTCCCATTCAGTCCCGGTCAGTCCCAGCAGAGACAGAACGGATGCCCGGCGGGGTCGGCGTAGACGTTGAAGCGCTGGGTCCCCGTGGCCATCTGCAGCACCTGCGCCCCGAGCTGCACGACCTCGGTGTGGGCAGCCGTGATGTCCTCCACGTCGAGGTCCAGGTGGATCTGCTGCGGCCGACCCTCGGGCCACTGCGGCGGCTGATGCTCCGGAGCCAGCTGCACCGCGACCGGGGCCGCGCCCTCGACGAGGACGGTGTGCCAGTCAGACTCGGCGCGCACCTCTCCGCCGAGCAGCTTCGCCCAGAAGCTGCTCTCAGCCTCCAGGTCCGCGGCGTCGAAGACGACGGTGTGTGCTGTGATCTTCATGCGGCCAAGTCTGCGCCGGGCCGGCTGCCCGGTCAAGGGTCGTCCTGGTCAGCCCCGTCTGCCCGCTCAGCCGCGGCGGGTGGTCGGCCCCGTTCAGAACGGGTTGAGCAGCCGGTGCACGAAGGACCGGGTCCGCTCCTGCTTCGGCGTGCGCAGCACCTCCTGGGCGGGCCCCTGCTCCACGACGACCCCGCCGTCCATGAAGGCCACCGTGTCGGCGACCTCGCGGGCGAAGGCGAGCTCGTGGGTCACCAGGACCATCGTCCAGCCTTCCTCGGCGAGCTCCTTGATCACGGTGAGCACATCGCCGACCAGCTCGGGGTCCAGCGCGGAGGTCGGCTCGTCGAAGAGCAGCAGCGAGGGCTGCTGGGCCAGGGCCCGGACGATGCCCACCCGTTGCTGCTGTCCCCCGGAGAGCTGATGCGGGTAGTCGTCGCGCTTCTCGGCAAGGCCTACCCGCTCGAGCAGGCGTTCGGCCTCGGCGATGGCCTCAGCCTTGGGTCGCTTCTGGACCTGGATCGGCCCTTCGGTGACGTTCTGCAGCACGGTCTTGTGCGGGAAGAGGTTGTATCCCTGGAAGACCATCGCCGAGCGGGTGCGCAGCGACTCCTTCTCCCGGCGCGTGGTCTTCTCGGTGAAGCTCACGGCGGGGCCCCCGGCGAACTTCACGGTCCCGGCGTCGGGCTGTTCCAGGCCGTTGAGGCAGCGCAGCACGGTGGTCTTGCCGGAGCCGGAGGGCCCGATCAGCGCGAGCACCTTCCCGGTCTCCACGCTCAGATCGATGGAGCGCAGCACCTCGTTGTCCCCGAAGGACTTGTTCAGTCCGGCCACCCGCAGCAGCGGGTCGGTGCGTGAAGGTTCAGTGGGCGACATAGCGATCCAATCTGCGCTCCAGGCGGTCCTGCACGGTGGAGAGCACGAGGCAGAAGACCCAGTAGATCATGGCGGCCTCCACATAGATCAGCATGAACTCCTGGCTGAAGGCGGCGATCTCCTGAGCCACCCGGAACATCTCGGTGACCAGGATCAGCGAGGCCAGCGAGGTGTCCTTGACCAGGGAGATGAAGGTGTTCGACAGCGGCGGCACCGAGACCCGGGCCGCCTGCGGCAGGATCAGACGGCGCAGCGTCTGGTTCCGGGACATTCCGATCGTGTAGCCGGCCTCCCACTGGCCCTTGGGGACCGAGAGGATGGCCGCCCGGATGACCTCTGCGGCGTAGCCGCCGACGTTCATCGAGAACGCGACCACCGCACTGGGCCAGGGGTCGATGGTGAGACCGATCGAGGGCAGCCCATAGAAGATCACGAACAGCTGCACCAGCAGCGGAGTGCCCCGGATGATCGAGATGTAGACCCGGGCAATCCCGGAGAGCAGCCTGTTCCCGCCGATCCGCATCAGCGCCAGCACCAGGGCGAGCGCCAGTCCGAGGCTGAAGCTGGCCAGGGTCAGCGGGATGGTCCCGGTCAGCCCGCCGCGCAGCAGCGGCCAGAACGAGTCGATCGCCAGCTGCCAGTTGATGTCGGGCAGCTCCATCATTGCGTGACGTCGGCGCCGAAGTACTTCTCGGAGATCTCGGTGAGCGTGCCGTCCTCGGCCAGGGTGGCCAGCGCCTCATCGACTGCCTCGACCAGGGACTCGCTGCCCTGCCGGAAGGTCAGCGCTGACTGCGACTGGTCCTCGGTCTCGGCGGCGATCTTGATGTTCTCGTTGCCCTCGGTCTCCTGGTAGTCCAGGTAGGTGAGCTTGTCATTGATGGTGGCGTCCACCCGGCCCTGCTCCAGCAGGGTCACTGACTGCGCCCAGCCTTCGACGGCTTCGACGTCGGCGCCGGACTCCTGGGCCAGCTCGTTCCAGTTCGAGGTCAGCGACTGCGCGGTGGTGGCGCCGTCGAGGTCCTCGAAGCTGGTGATCTCCTCATTCTCGGCCAGGGTGACGATCACGCCGTTGGAGACGGTGTAGGGCTCCGAGAACAGGTAGCTCTCCTGGCGGTCCTCGGTGATCGAGACCTGGTTGGCGATCACGTCGAAGCGCGCGGACTCCAGGCCGGCGAACATCGCGTCCCACTGCGTCTCCTCGAACTCGGCCTCCACGCCGAGCTCCTCGGCCACCGCAGTGACGATCTCCACGTCGTAGCCGGTGAGCTCACCGGCGCCGCCCTCGTGGAAGCTGAATGGACGGTAGGTCCCTTCGGTGCCGATGGTGAGCACCCCGGCGTCCTGAACCTGCTCCAGGGTCAGGCCTGAGGCCGACTCCTCCGACGAGGCATCATCCTGCCCCGCGTCATCGCCGCCGCAGGAGGACAGCGTCAGCGCCGCGGCGGCGGAGAGGGCGAGAGTCGAGAGCAGGCGTGTGGTCATAGGTGGTGCCCCTAGGGTGAAGCGTCGGTGGGACCGGCACGTAATGGTCAGGTCATGGACAGGCAAAGAACGGTATCATTCGCGCTGCTCGAAACCGGGTGCTCTGTTACGCCAGACGTCGCGGGGGCCGGTTAACCTGGACGGATGCGCATCTGGAGTCTGAACCCCCGCTACCTCGACCGGCAAGGGCTGGTGGCCTGCTGGCGGGAGACCCTGCTGGCCCAGGCGGTGCTGCTGGGACGGACTAAGGGCTACACCAGCCATCCGCAGCTGGTGCGTTTCCGCGCCCAGGCCGATCCCATGAGCGCCGTCGGCGG
Source organism: Nesterenkonia sandarakina (assembly GCF_013410215.1). Lineage (NCBI taxonomy): Bacteria > Bacillati > Actinomycetota > Actinomycetes > Micrococcales > Micrococcaceae > Nesterenkonia > Nesterenkonia sandarakina. The sequence goes on along the minus strand of NZ_JACCFQ010000001.1, from coordinate 1,438,625 downwards.
CTACCTCAACGGGGTGCTAGAGGAGGCGCGGGCGCGCGGCTACCGCTTCGACGCGGGCAAGATTCACAGCAGCATCGCACCGGAGCCGATACCGGTGACCTCGGGTCAGCTGCTCCTGGAATGGGAACACCTCAGCGCCAAGCTGGTCACTCGCTCCCCGGAGAAGGCGCAGCAGAATCACCAGGCGCTGGGCGGGCTGCCTGAGTACGCGACCCTGACCCCGGCGGCGCACCCGTTGCTGCGCGTCGTCCCGGGCCCCGTCGAGGCCTGGGAGAAGGCGGATCCGAGCCGGCGGCCCGGTCACCCCGCCCACTGAGCGGCGGGGCCGACCGGGCCGGCGCCGCAGCTCAGAAGGCCGGCATCAGGGTCTCGTCATGTTCTTCGACCAGGAAGTCCCGGACCTCATCGCTGGTCATGGCGCGCTCGAGGGCCTCGATCTGCTCCGAGTCGAGGTCACCCTCGCGGGCCACCAGCGAGATCGCGAAGCGCTCGTCGATGTTCTCCTCCACTGCGATCGCATCCTCCGGGGTCAGCCCGAGGCTGGAGATGTAGGTCGGGTAGTTGAAGACCGCGGCGATGCCGTCCTCGTCATAGGCCGAGGTCAGGTTCAGCAGGTCCACCTGGACCCATTCCAGGTCCTTGGGGTTCTCCTCGACGTCATCGAGGGTCCCCTCGAAGCCGACACCCTCGGTCAGGGTGATCAGCCCCTGATCGGCCAGGATCGCCAGCGCGCGACCCTCGTTGGACTCGTCGTTGGGCAGCGCGATCTGGGCGCCGTCGGGGATCTCCTCCAGCGAATCGTAGTCCCGCGAGTAGAAGCCGACTCGGGCGTTGTAGATCGGGGCGACGACGCTGAGCTCGGCGTCGTGCTCTGCGTTATAGGCCTGCATATACGGCTCATGCTGGGCGAAGTTCGCGTCGACCTCGCCGTCGGCGAGCAGCCGGTTGTACTGGACGTTGTCGCTGACCTCGACCAGCTCGATGGTGTAGCCGTCCTCCTGCGCCACCTCGGCGGCGGCCTCGACCACATCGGTCATCGGCGTGGTGTGCGAGGCGACCTGGATCACCGTGTCATCACCCTCGGCCCCGGACTCGCCTGAGGAGCAGGCGGCGGTGGCGAACAGGGCGAGGACGACGGCGGCCCCGCTGAGCGCACGGACAGGACGGTTCTGCAGTTGGGCAGTCAAGATGCTCCTCGTTCGGAAGGGACGGACCCGGACCGGGCCCAGTGGTGTCAACGACGCCGACGGCTCAGTTATGCCAGCCCGGCATCACCGCGCCGGACTGGCCTGCAGCACCTGTCACGGCTCAGCGGGACCGGTGGTCCAGCGCCATGGAGAGTCGAGTGCCGGATGCCTGGATCAGCATCACGATCACCACGATCAGCGCGATGGTCACGTACATGATGTCGTACTCATAGCGCTGGTAGCCGTAGCGGATCGCGAAGTCGCCGACGCCGCCGCCGCCCACGACCCCCATGATGGTGGAGTAGGAGATCATCGAGATGGTCACCGTGGTCATCGAGAGCACCAGCCCGGAGCGCGCCTCGGGGTAGAGGAACCGGGTGACCAGCTGGAAGGTGTTCGCGCCCAGGGAGTCAGCCAGCTCCACAGTGTCCCGGGGGATGTCCACCAGGGTCTGCTCCACCCAGCGGGCGTAGAGCGCGACCGCCACGAAGGAGAGCGGGACCGCGGCCGCGGTGGTCCCGAAGGAGGTTCCCACCGCCCAGCGGGTGAACGGGATCAGCGCCACCACGAAGAGCAGGAACGGCACCGAGCGGACCACGTTGACGAAGCCGTTGAGCCCGGCGTAGACCCAGCCGCGCTCCTTCGGGCCGCCGCGGCGGGCCAGGTACATCCCGGTCCCCATGGGCAGTCCGACCAGCACCGCAGCGAGCAGGGACCAGCCGAGCATCGCCGCGGTCTCCAGGATCGAGGTGATGATCTCATCCTGGTACTCGCCCAGCCGCCGGGCCAGCTCGTTCACTCCTGGTCCCCCTCGAGGTAGGCGCGGGCCCGCTCCGAGTAGCTGTCGTACGTCTCGCGCGCACCCAGCCCGGCGATCTCCGCGATCCCGGTCAGCCGCCCGGACTCCAGGATCGCGGCCCGGTCACAGGTGCCCCGGATCACTTCGAGCTCATGGCTGACCAGGAGGATCGAGGTCCCCATCTCGGCGCGCACCCGCAGCAGGGTCGCGATGACCTCGTCGGTGTGCTGACCGTCCAGCGCGGAGGTCGGCTCGTCGCAGAGCAGGATGTCGGGTTCGTTGACCAGGGCTCGCGCGATCGCCACCCGTTGCTTCTCACCGCCGCTGAGCTGGGCGGGGTGCTTCTCGGCATGCCCGCCCAGGTTCACGAAGTCCAGCATCTCGCGGGCGCGGTCCTGCGTGCGCGAGGGCGGGACCTGCGCTTCGGCGGCGCGGCTGCGGAAGCCGCCGCGGGATCGGTGCAGGCTCAGCGGCAGCGCGACGTTGGCCGCCACGGTCTTGTTCGCCAGCAGGTTGAACTGCTGGAAGACCATCCCGATCCGGCGCCGTTGGGCCCGGCGGGCGCGCGGCCGCAGGGCCGCGAGGTTGACCCCGTTGACGGTGACAGCACCGGAGGTGGGCATCTCCAAGGCGTTGACCAGACGCAGCAGGGTGGACTTGCCCGACCCGGACTCACCGACCACCCCGAAGATCTCTGACTCACCGATGCTGAGACTGACCTTGTCCAGGGCGTTCACGGACCTGCCCCGCGGGGCGCCGCGCTGGGTGTAGCTCTTGGTGACCTGATCGAACTCGATCATCGGTGACGCAGGAACAACGGATCAGCTCAGCTCAGGCCGTAGGCGATCAACGACTGTGACCAGTCCTCGATCCCCGGCCAGTCACGGTAGTCGGCATTCTCCGGCGCCTTGACCACCTTGAGCTGCAGCTTCTCGAAGAAGCTGAGCTTCTCGGCATCGATCGCACCCCGGAAGTAGGCGACCTCGCGGTGCGGGTAGCTGCGCAGGGTCTCGGCCAGCTCGGGCGCGAGGCTGGGCCCGCCCCCGGAGGCGAAGAGGAACAGCGGCTTGCCGCCGAGCTCGGTGCGGTTGGCGTCGAGGAACATCATCCCCGGACCCCACAGCTTCTGCCGGTAGACCGGCACGCCCAGGACCACGTTATCGGTCTCGAAGAGCCACTTCCCGGCCTCGGAGACCTCTTTGACATGCGCGGAGACGCCGCGGGCCTTCAACGTGGCGGCGATATGCTCGCCGATCTCCGCGGTGGACCCGTGCTTGCTCGCAACAACGACCATCGTGGTCATGGTTCATCCGCCCTCTCGCAGAAACTTGGGTTCTCCTCTGAGCCTATCAACGCCGGTGTCGCTGCGGGAGCGCCCCGGTCATCGGACTCCGCGCAGGTCCAGGGTCAGCTCATCCTGGGCGCCGGCTTCCAGCCGGACCGGGATGCCCCAGTCCTGCTGGTAGAGATGGCAGGCGGCGTGCATCGGGATCTCTTCGCCCTCGGCGCCGTCGCAGGCGGCGGCGCGCGCGGTGATGTGCAGCACCCCCTCGGTGACCTCAGGGTTCAGCTGCAGCGTGCGGCGCAGCCCCTCGGAGTTCCCCGCACCGTCCAGGAGCAGGTTCTCCGGGGAGGAGGAGACCTTGAGCTGGGTGGGGTCGCCCCACCGGTCGTCGAGCTTCTGCCCAGTGGGGGCGGAGAAGCCGATGGCCAGGGAGAACTCGCCCGGAGACACCGCCGTGGTCGGTCGCTGGCTCTGCGTGGCGCCCTCATCCACGGTGAGGTACTCCTGGGGCACCGCGATGCGCACCAGCTCATGGGCGTTGGTCTCCACGACGAGCAGGTTGGTGCCGTCGGCGTCGAGCAGGACATCTGAGGGTTCCTTCAGTCCGCGCGCCACGGTGGAGACGCTGGCCGCGACGGTGGTGCCGTCCGCAGCAAGGTGCCCACCGCGGTAGCGCCGGATCGCACCGTTATAGGTATCGGCCAGCAGCACAGAGCCGTCGGGCAGCGCGGTCACGCCCAGCGGATGCTGCAGCCGGGCCTGCTCCGGGGCTCCGTCGCGGAAGCCGAAGTCGAAGAGGCCCTCGCCGATCAGGGTCTCCACCTCCGGGGTCGCCGCCTCGCCCGGCGCAGCGTCAGAATCAGCGCCGGTGCGGATCACGCGCAGCGAGGAGGTCTCGGAATCGGCGATCCAGATATCCCCGTCGGCGTCCTCGGTGAGCCCGGAGGTCTGCGCGAACCATGCGGCCTCGGCGGAGCCGTCGAGCAGCCCCTCCAGGCCGGTGCCGGCGAAGATCGAGAGCTCCCCGGTGGCGGGGTCGAAGGTGAAGATCTGGTGGGTGCCGGCCATCGCGATGACCACCCGGCCCAGGGTCGCCGACCACAGCACGTCCCAGGGAGAGGACAGCGAGATCTCCAGCGGCTCGGTGCCCAGGCTGCCGGACTCGATCGCTCCGGAGCGGGCGCGCTCGGCGTCGAGGAGTCGCTGCACGCCGTTGCCGGCCAGCGTGGTGACTGCTCCGGTCTCGGCGTTGATCCCGCGGAGCCGGTGGTTCACCGTGTCGGCGACCACGATGTCGTAGCCGACCTGCTGCGCCAGCTCGGCCGGGAGCACGGTCAGGCCCTGGGGCTCGTTGAACCGGGCGGAGGCGGGGTCGCCGTCGCGGTGACCCTTCTCGTGGTCCTCTCCTCCACCCCAGGAGCGCACCACCGTGGTCAGGTCGGTGTCGAGCTCCACGATCCGGTGGTGGCCGGTGTCAGAGACCAGGAAGTGCCCGTGGGAGGAATCGGATCCACCGAGCTCACGAGTCACCGGGACCGCCTTGCCGGGGAAGCGCAGCGTGCGCGAGACCGGCTCGGGCGGGACATAGGGCCCGTCGCCGCGGTGCAGGGTTCCCTTGGCCTCGTGCTCTGCCACGAGCTCCTCCACCAGCGAGGTCAGTCCGGCCACGTGGCCCTCTCCGGCGAGGTGCGCGGCGATGTAGCCCTCCGGGTCGAGGACCACCAGGGTCGGCCAGGCGCGTGCTGCGTAGGCCTGCCAGGTGGTCAGGTTCGGGTCGTCCAAGACCGGGTGGGCGATCTCGTAGCGTTCGACGGCGGCGGCGAGCGCGTCCGGGTCTGCCTCATGCTCGAACTTCGGGGAGTGCACGCCCACGGTGACCAGGACGTCGCTGAAGCGCTGCTCCAGCGGGCGCAGCTCGTCGAGCACGTGCAGGCAGTTGATGCAGCAGAAGGTCCAGAAGTCCAGGATCACGATCTTCCCGCGCAGGTCCTCCAAAGAGACGTCCTTGCCGCCGGTGTTCAGCCACCCTCGCCCCAGAAGCTCGGATGCGCGCACCCGCTCGGCGCGGCGAATCGTCTCAGTCATACGGGAACTCCCTCTGTTCTGCTTGGCTATTCTTCGGTCTCCAGCGCGGCGGACGCCTCGGCGGCGATGGCCTCCGCGATCGCGGTGAACTCGGCCGATTCTGCCGCCTCCCCGCCGGTGAAGGAGACCATGATGATGTCACTGCCCACCTGCGTGAACAGGATCTGGGCGAAAGTTGTTCCATCCCCGCCGCTGCGCCGCCAGGAGTAGGCCACGGTGTCCTGAACCTGCTCCGCGGAGACCTCATCCTGGTCCTGCAGCGTCGGCTCCTGGATGCGCAGCTCGTAGTCCACTCCGTCCAGGGTGAACTCGGTGTCCTGGCAGGATTCAAGCAGCTCCGCCACGTTCTCCCGGTGCTCGGCCACGCGCTGCTCATCCGCCGGGCTCTGAAGGGTGGCCAGCTCGATCGAACCGGCCCCGTCGAAGCTCTCGGCGAAGTAGTCTGCGCGCACCGCCTCTTCAAGCAGCAGCGGGGAGAAGTCGACGGCGGCCAGCGGCTGCGCGCAGGAGGCCGGGCTCACCTGCGCCTCGGGGTCCTCCCCGGCCAGGGAGTTCTCCTGGAGCAGCGCGCGATAGGAGTCGGCGACCTCGTCGGAGACGAATCCCATCTCGTTGAACCCGAAGCTGGAGGCACGCCCGGCGCCTTCCTGGGCCGCGGCGATCAGCCGTTCCGGGGCGCTGAGAACAGCCCCGCCCTCGCCAGTGCCGCCCTCGCCAGTCCCGCCCTCACCCGCGCCATTGGGGGCGGCCTCCCCTGGGCTGACCCCGGCGTGATCGGGATCCTCCGGGGCTGTGGCACCGGTGTCCGAGCCGCAGGCGGTGAGCAACAGCACCCCGGCGAACGCCGATGCCGCTGCCGCGATCCCTGGTGGCCTCATCGTGGTCCATCCCGTTCGGCCATCTGGGCGAACATGTCGTTGTAGTCGTGGAGCTCGGCGTCTCCGGTGCGGTCGGCCTCGCGGTCCAACCGCTTGGTCTCGCGCTTATCGTCCCGGGACCAGATGACCCCGGCCACGAAGGACATCAGGATCGCGGGGATCTCTCCCAGCGCCCACATCAGTTCGCCTCCGCTGCGCTGATCCTCCAGCGCGGTGAAGCCCCAGTCGTGGCCCATGTTGCCGAACCAGGCGGCCTGGATCAGCTGGTCCGAGCTGGTCATCGCCACCGCCAGGAAGGCATGGAAGACCATGGTGGCGAGCAGGATGATCAGCCGCATCGGGTGCGCGGGCCGCGCCGGCAGGGGGTCCTGGCCGATGAGCACCAGCGCGAAGATGTAGCCGGTGGCCAGGAAGTGGAAGATCATCAGCTCGTGGCCCACGTGGTACTCCAGCACCAGGCCGAAGACCGGGGTGTAGTAGAAGATCAGCAGCGACCCGGCGAAGTTCACCGCCGCGACGATCGGGTGCGTGATCACCTTCGAGAAGCGCGAGTGCACCAGCCAGAGGATCCACTCTCGGGGGCCGCGGGTGCCGTCGGTGCGCACGTCCAGTGCGCGCAGCGCCAGGGTCACCGGGGAGCCCATGACCATGAACAGCGGCGCCACCATGGTCAGCGTCATGTGCTGGATCATGTGCCCTGAGAAGAGCACCATCCCGTACACCGCTGGCCCGCCGGAGGTCACCCAGAGCAGCACCAGCAGGCCGAAGAGCCAGCTCGCGGCGCGCAGGACCGGCCAGGAGTCTCCGCGCCGACGCAGCCGCACCATGGCGAGCAGGTACCAGGCGGCGAGGAAGACGACGACGGCGACCCAGAGCCAGTCCGGGCGCCACAGGGTCAGCCAGAGGCTGCCGGTGGGCTCAGGGGGAAGGTCGTAGCCGGTGAGCGTCCGCGCCGGGGTGGCGTCGGGGGGAAGCTCCTCGGGCACCGGGGGCGCGGTGCGCCCGAGGATGGAGCTGATTCCGATCACAGCCGCCATGATGGCGATCTCCACGAGGATCAGCTGGAAGAGCAGGCCGGACGGTCGCGCCCCGCTGCCCAGCCGAGGAATGATCCAGGACCGGTGCATCCAGCCGATGCCGGCCAGGGCGAGGGTGGCCAGCAGCTTCGCAGAGATCATCAGGCCATAGCTGGTGGCGGTGAGCTGCTCGAGGGTCTCGATGCGCAGGCTTGCGTTGATGACCCCGGAGGCTGCCACGGTGATCAGGGCCAGCCCCGCCAGGGTGGAATAGCGCCGCAGCAGCGTCTCGGTCATACCAGGCGCCTGGGTCGCGGGGGCCTCCGCGCTGCGCGGGCTCGCCTCGGTCACAGGCGCTGCGACGCCCGACACCCGGGTCTGGGCTGCATCTCGGCTCAGCGCCGGGCTCAGCAGCGCCAGCACCACGAGGCCGCCCACCCAGATCACGACGCCGAGCAGGTGCAGTCCCAGCGAGTTCACCGCCGCGTAGTGGTCATCGCCGGAGGCCGAATGCCCGACCAGCGCCATCGGGACGATGGCGGTGAGTCCCAGCACGGCGATGAAGAACAGTCCCGCAGGGGCGCGGACCGCGGTCACGAAGGTGGCGAAGACCGCGGCGATCAGCACCACCGCGGCCCAGGCCTGCCCGGTCGGGATGGACTGCACGTAGTCGAAGAACCCGGCGGCGAAGGAGTCCGATGAGGAGAGCGCGAGTCCTGAGAGCGAGGAGAAGGTCAGCACCAGCACCGCCACCGCTGCCACGGTCCAGACCACTCCGGCGAGACCAGCGATCTGCATGGTCCGGGTGAACAGCGGGTGCTCGGCAGCGGCACCCTCACCGGCAAGCTTCCGGCGCCGCCGAGGACCTGCCTGCGGGGGCACCGCCACGGCGGCCAGGATCACTGCGGCGATCGCCGTGGCCATGGCGAGGTGATGGATGAAACGGGCCACCGGCAGACCCCACCGGGTGGGCGCTCCGGGGTCGGAGAGCTCGCTGGGCGCGGTGCTGCCGGAGAGGACACCGGTGACGATCAGGGCCAGCAGTCCGGCGCACAGCGCGGCGGCCGTCAGCGGCAGCGGCGCAGTCCAGACACGGGTGCCCGAGGTCAGGGTGGGGGCGGAGGTGCTCACGCGCCGTCGTTCCTGGGCGGATCAATGCGGGGATCCTGCGAGGAGCCGGGCGGGGGACCCTGCTGGGGGTCATCGCGCTCGGGTTCGGGGCGCGTGGACTGCTGCCAGCGCGCTGACTCGTGCATCTTCCGCCGCGCCAACACGATCACCAGGACCAGCACGAGCAGGCTGGCGATCCCGAAGACCAGCGGGGCCCACCCTGGCATCGCAGGCGCGGCGGCCGTGGCTGAGGCTGTAGCTGTGGCAGTGCTCAGGGATAGTGGGGCTGTCATGGCGATGCTGCACCTTCCTGCGGGGTCGTCAGGGTTTGCGCCTGCCACGATTCTACGCCGTGTAGAAGACCCGGCTCTGACGACATCGGCCCCTTACCCGTTCTCCGGGCGAGGGGCCGATGTTCTCAGGCGGGCCGTGGCTCTCCGGTCTGCGGAGCGCCGCGGCGGCGCGGGCTCACTTGCCGGTGGCAGCGGCCTTCAGCTTCGAACCTGCGGAGAGCTTGACCGAGTAGCCCTCGGGGATCTGGATGGTCTCACCGGTCTGCGGGTTGCGTCCGGTGCGGGCGGCGCGCTTGGTGCGCTCCACGGCCAGCCAGCCGGGAATGGTGACCTTCTCGCCCTTGGACACCTGCTCGGTGAAGACCTCGAAGACCGAGTCCAGGACGCCGTTGACGGCGGCCTGGGAGTTTCCGGACTTCTCTGCGACTGCTGCGACGAGCTCGCTGCGGTTCAGTGCCATGTGTTTGTCCTCCTGGACTTATTCGGTGGCAGTCCCCGGCACGACCTGCTCAATGCGTGCCGCTGCCGCGATCTTCTGCGGCGGCGGGCCGGTCATGCCGCGTGGGGCTTTCAGAACGGCAACTTACCACGCAGGCCCGGCGGAACCAGCATAGAACCGCGTGATCCTGGGCCCGAGGGCCGCATTCTCCGCTCCGCGAACACCGCAGACGAGGATCTGAGACGGTGCCTGGTCGCTGGGATGGGTGGCATGAAAAAACCACCCGCGGGAGGACTGATGCTGTTCCTCCAGGGGGTGAGGAACAGCAGCCTCCGCACGGGTGGCGGTCTTTGCGGAGCGCACACGCTCGGTGCGCGGCTCCGGGGGTTCAATCTAGAACACAGTGTGTATCGTACAACCACTTCAAAGGGTGGGCCACCCGAAGGCGACCCACCCCTAGAAAAGGTGTTCTCGATTCAGCCTCGGCTGATCACCAGGACGACTTGGTGATGCCGGGAAGCTCACCGTTGTGCGCCATGTCGCGGAAGCGGATGCGCGAGATGCCGAACTTCTGGAAGGTGCCGCGGGGGCGACCATCGATGGAGTCGCGGTTGCGCACGCGGATCGGGGAAGCATCGCGGGGAAGCTTCTGCAGACCCACGCGAGCTGCCTCGCGGTCCTCGTCCGAGGCATTGGGATCGATCAGGGTCTTCTTCAGCTGCAGACGCTTCTCGGCGTAGCGCTCAACGATGACCTTGCGCTGTTCGTTCTTTGCGATCTTGGATTTCTTAGCCATGATCAGCGCTCCTCTCGGAAGTCGACGTGCTTGCGAACGACCGGGTCATACTTCTTGAGCACGATGCGGTCGGGGTTGTTGCGGCGGTTCTTGCGGGTCACGTAGGTGAACCCGGTGCCGGCCGTCGACTTCAGCTTGATGATGGGACGTACGTCCTTGTCCTTGGCCATTAGAGCTTCTCACCCTTCTCGATCAGCTCGGCAACGACAACGTCGATGCCGCGGACGTCGATGGTCTTGATGCCCTTCACGGACAAGGTCAGCGTCACATTGCGTCCCAGCGAGGGAACCCAGTAGCGCTTCTTCTGGATGTTCGGGTCGAACCGGCGCTTGGTGCGCCGATGCGAGTGGGAGATTGAGTTGCCGAACTGCGGCCCCACTCCGGTCACCTGGCAACGTGCTGCCATGATCACTCCTCTTGCGTAAGTACGTGAATGTATACGGGCGGTCCCCGATTCTGGGTCCCGCCACCAGCTATGACACCGTTACTTGCGAGGACGGACCAGGCTGGGTGAGATCCAACCGAAGTGTCTTCTCATTCGTCCAGCGAAACGCTGAACGGACGGTGGTGCTTGATGTGGTGCTCTGGAATCCAGGCTTCACAATCGACCATGCTGCTTTCCGGCGCTGAGGCCCACCCGGTCCTCGCTCCAAGAGGACACGCATGTGCACAGCGCAGCACGGCTTGCGACTGTCTATGGTAGCCCGCGCCCGGGGATTCGGCAAAGCGGGTGCGGGAGTCGGCCCTGGGCCGGCGGTACAGTCATGGCGTGACTCGCAACGCCGCCCGCACCCTCCCCGCGCTTCCCGTGGCGGCCATCGTCGCCACCGTGCTGATGTGGGCCTCCTCCTTCGTCCTGATCCGCTACTCCGCGGGGGAGCTCTCCCCCGGCCCGCTCGCCCTGCTGCGGCTGCTCGCCGGCACGGTGACGCTGAGCGCGCTGCTGCTCTGGGTCCGCCGGGGGAACCTGCACCCGCCCAGCCGACCCGCGCTCGGGCTGACTGCTCTCTTCGGGGTCATCTGGTTCGCGCTCTACACGGTGGTCTTCAACCTCGCCGGGCACTACATCGACGCCGGGACCATCGCGATGGTGGTGAACCTGGCCCCCCTGATGGTCGGAGTCGGCGCGGTGGTGTTCTTCAAGGAGTCGTTCTCCTCCCGGCTCTTCGCGGGCATGGTGGTCTCGCTGTGCGGGATCGGACTGATCACCGTGGCGGGCTCCACCGGCCAGCTGGCGCTGGCCGGGCTGGGCATCGCCCTGCTCGCGGCGTTCCTCTACGCCGGGGGCATGCTGATCCAGAAGCTCGCACTGCGGCACACCGACCCGCTGACCGCGACCTGGCTGGCCTGCGCCGCTGGGACCATCGCCCTGCTTCCCTTCCTCGGCGCCACCTGGGACCAGCTGCAGACGACCTCGACCCCGGTGATCCTCGGCGCGGTGTACATGGGGATCGGGCCCACCGCTCTGGGCTTCTGGTTCTGGGGCTACGCGATGAACCACTTCCCCACCGGCAAGGTGGCCGCATGCACCCTGGCGGTGCCCGCCGTCGTCGTGGTCATGTCATGGCTCACCCTCGGCGAGGTTCCGCCGCTGCTGGGGATCATCGGCGGCGCAGTGACCCTGACCGGGGTGGCTATCGCGCAGCTTCGCCGGCCGGCTCGACACGTGCCGCAGGCGCCACCGGTGCGCTGAACCTCTCCCCGCTGGCCAGCTCGTAGGCCCGTGCGGCGCGGAGCACCGAGCGGTCCCGGGTCCGGGCGGCGACGATCTGCAGGCCCACCGGCAGCCCGGCGGCGGTCAGTCCGCAGGGGACCGAGACGGCAGGCTGTTGGGTCATGTTGAACGGGTAGGTGTACGGGGTCCAGCTGGTCCACAGGTCCGAGCGCCAGCCCGCCGGAGCCTGCCGGCTCGCATCGAAGGCTGGGATCGGCATGGTGGGGGTCACCAGCAGGTCGTACTTCTGATGGAAGGCTCCCATCCGCACACCCATGTCCATGCGCACCCCGGTGGCGGTGAGGTAGTCCAGCGCCGAGGCGTCGGCGTACTGCTCGATTCCGGCCCGCAGCCCTGGATCCACCTTCTCCAGCGCGCCGGGGCCGTAGGCCTCCAGGACCTTCGCGGCTCCGGTGAACCAGAGCACGTGGAAGGCCTCCACCGGGTCCGTGATGTCGGGGTCCACCTTCTCGACCTGGGCGCCGAGCGAGGCCAGCACGGCTACCGCCTCCTCAACCCGGGCCTCGACCTCCGGGGCGTTGCTGCCGAATCCCAGGGTCGGGGAATACCCGATCCGCACCCCGGCCAGCGAGCCGCCGTCGACCTCTAGTTCCGTGAGGTCGGCGGAGAATGGTCGGGTCTGTGAGGGCAGGGCGGACCAGTCCCGGGCATCGAAGCCGGCGATCACATCGAGCAGCAGGGCGGTGTCGGTGACCGTGCGCGCCATCGGCCCGGCGTGGGCAAGAGTCCCGAAGGGGCTGGCCGGGTACATCGGCACGGTGCCGTAGGTGGCCTTGATCGCCACCGTGCCGGTGAACGACGCCGGGATCCGGACCGAGCCGCCGCCGTCGGTGCCCACCGCCCAGGGGCCCATCCCGGCGCCTACTGCGGCGGCCGCACCTCCGGAGGATCCGCCGGCGGTCAGCGCCGGGTCCCAGGGGTTGGTGGTCGCACCGAAGCGCCCCGAGTCGGTGGTGCCCTTCCACGCGAACTCCGGCGTGGTGGTCTTGCCCAGCAGCACCGCACCGGTCTCACGCAGCCGCGCCACGCAGGGCGCGTCGAAGTCCCAGGGCCCGGCTTCATCGATCAGCCGGCTGCCGCGCAGGGTGGGCCAGCCCACGGTCGGGAAGATGTCCTTGATCGAGGTCGGCACCCCGTCTCCGGGACCGAGGGTCTGTCCTGAGGCCCAGCGCCGCGCGGAGGCTCGAGCGGAGTCCAGCGCAGCATCCCGGTCCACCAGCACGAACGCGTTCACCGCGGGGTCGCGCTGCTCGATCCGTTCCAGGGCCGCCTCGGTGGCGTCCACCGGGGTGAAGTCACCCGAGCGGTACCCCGCGAGCAGTTCGACGGCGGTCAGGTCGGCAAGGTGCGTCATGCGCCCCTCCTCTGGATCTGGAGTCCTAGGACTCATCTGGTGCGGCTTATGGGTGGGATCGATCGGTGGTCGGCGGGCGGGGTGTCCGGCAGGACTCGGCGGTGCTGGGCTGCGCTCAGTGCCGGGGGACGTATCCCTTGGCAGTGTCCACGAGGTTCTTCAGCTCCTGCCCGTCGAGCCAGCGCTCGGCGTTGTCCCGGAACTGTTCCGCCAGCGCCGCACGCCAGCCGTGCACGTCTCCTGACATGTGCGCGGAGATGGTCACCGAGTCCATCGCCCAGAGCGGGGAGTCTTCTGGCAGCGGCTCCTGGGCGAAGACGTCGAGGGTGGCGCGCGCCAGGTTCCCGGTCTGCAGCGCCTCGAGAAGCGCCGTCTCGTCCACCGATTCACCGCGCCCGATATTGATCAGGTGCGCGCCGGGGCGCACCGCTGCCAGCGACTCCGCCCCGATCAGCCCGGTCGTCTGCGCGGTGAGCGGTGCGGCATTGATGATGTGGTCGAAGCCGTCGATGTGCTGCGGAAGCTGTGCACTCTGCACCACAGTGCCGAAGTCGGGGTCCTCTTCCCGCGCAGTGCGCCCGGCGCCGGTGACGTTGATCCCCACCGCACGCAGCAGGCGCGCGGTCTCGCGCCCGATCGCCCCGGTGCCGATGATCAGCGCCGAGGTGCCCTGCACCCTCTGGGTCTCGCGGTGGACCCACTGCGCCTGCTGCTGGTGACGCTGGCTTGCCGCGAAGTCTTTGGCGTGGGCGAAGATCGCGGCCAGCACGTACTCCGCGATCGGACGGTCAAAGATGCCCTGCGCGTTGGTCACGGCCACCTCAGAGCCGCTGAGCTCGTCGAACATCAGGGCGTCCACCCCCGCGGCGGCCACATGGATCCATTCCAGGGCACCCGCCCGGGGCCAGGCCTGCTGCACCGCGGGGGAGAAGAAGTCCCAGAGGAAGAGCACCTGGGCGCCTTCGATCGCGGCCCCAAGCCCATCGGCGTCGGTGTAGCGCAGCTCTGCGCGCGCCTGCAGGGACTCCAGCCCTTCGGGCAGATGCAGCTCAGGTCGGTGCAGCTCGGCAGGCTGATCGGCTGCTGGCGCTGCCCCGGGATCGGCTCGCGGACACAGAACGGTGATGATCGGTCGTGCTGTTGTCATATCCACCTGCCCCTCTCTGGCTCATGATGGCTGCCCGGCCGGGGCTGTCCCCCGCTGCTGAGCTTCCCTCGCCAGGTGCGGCTATGCTATGAATACCTGTGAAGATTGTCAACAATCCGGAGATGCCATGAGTTCTGCATCAGGCTTCCAGCCCGTCCCCCGCGAATCCACCTCCTCGCTGATCACCCGCCAGCTGCGCGAGGGCATCATGCGCGGCGCGCTGCCCGCGGGCGCCCAGCTCTCTGAAGCCACGCTGGCCGCCGAGTTCGGCGTGAGCCGCGGCCCGCTGCGCGAGGCCATGCAGCGGCTGGTCCAGGAGGGGCTGGTGCGCAGCGAGCTCAACCGGGGGCTCTTCGTGAAGGAGCTCGACGAGACCGAGATCCGCGACCTCTACCTCACCCGCACCGCGATCGAGACTGCCGCGGCCCGGGCAGTGGCCCACGGGGAGTCAGCGGGTGAAGGTGCCGCGAGACTGCGAGCCCGCGCGGCCGCGATGTCCGCAGCCGCCGCCTCCGGGGACCTGCAGGCGCTGGCAGATGCAGACTTCGCCTTCCATGAGGAGCTGGTGAGCCTCGCGGGCAGCCCGCGGCTCCACCGAGTCCACGAGACCCTGATGGTGGAGACCAGGATGTGCATGACGGCGCTGCAGGGCACCTATTTCGACCCGGAGGATCAGGTCGCAGAACATTCCCGCATCGTCGAGGCCATCGCCTCCGGAGATGACGCAGGGCTGGTGCGCGAGATCGAGGAACATATGCAGGAAGCCTTGGATCGCCTGGTCAGAGCGTCTCGGTGAACTCTTGGCCAAACCTATGGCCCGGCAGAGCAGACGGCGCTAGGGTCAAGTGATGGAATTCAGATATCTCGGACATTCAGGCTTGAAGATCTCAGAGATCACCTATGGAAACTGGTTGACCCACGGCTCCCAGATCGAGAACGAGGTCGCGACCAGCTGCGTCCACGCCGCCCTCGACGCCGGAATCACCACCTTCGACACCGCTGACGTCTATGCCAACACCGTGGCAGAGCAGGTGCTCGGCGACGCATTGGCAGGTCAGCGCCGGGAATCCCTGGAGATCTTCACCAAGGTCTACTTCCCCACCGGCCCCAAGGGCCCCAACGACACCGGACTCTCTCGCAAGCACATCCTGGAGTCGATCAACGGCTCACTGACCCGGCTGGGCACCGACTACGTCGATCTCTATCAGGCACACCGTTATGACTATGAGACGCCGCTGGAGGAGACCATGCAGGCCTTCGCCGATGTGGTGCGCGCCGGGAAGGCGCTCTACATCGGGGTCTCCGAGTGGACCGCCGATCAGCTGCGCGCCGGCCACGCATTGGCCAAGGACCTGGGCGTGCAGCTGATCAGCAATCAGCC
The DNA here is from genome assembly GCF_013410215.1 of Nesterenkonia sandarakina. Taxonomy (NCBI): domain Bacteria; kingdom Bacillati; phylum Actinomycetota; class Actinomycetes; order Micrococcales; family Micrococcaceae; genus Nesterenkonia; species Nesterenkonia sandarakina. Next base: position 1,423,120 of record NZ_JACCFQ010000001.1, on the reverse strand, counting down.
GCAGTACAACATGCTCTGGCGAGTCATCGAACCCGAGGTCGTGCCGGCCTCCGAGGATCTCGGGATCTCCCAGATCGTGTGGTCCCCCATCGCCCAGGGCGTGCTGACCGGGAAATACCTGCCGGGTCAGCCCGCGCCTGAGGGCTCTCGCGCCTCGGACAAGGAGGCCGGAAAGTTCATCGAGCGCTATATGGACGAGGAGATCCTCACCGCGGTGCAGAATCTCAAACCGATCGCGGCAGACCACGGGCTGGATCTCGCACAGCTCGCCGTGGCCTGGGTGCTGCAGAACCCGAACGTCGCCTCCGCCCTGGTCGGCGCGTCTCGGCCGGAACAGATCGCAGGCAACGTCGCTGCGGCCGGGGTCACCCTGGATGATGCCGCGATGCACGCGATCGACGCGGTGATCGGGGATCTCGCCGAGCAGGATGCCCGCCTGACGAAGTCCCCCGAGACCCGGCTGAGCTGAGCACGCCCCGACTCTCCGCCGGCCGCGCAGCGGTCCAACGGCGAGGCCCCCGGTGCCGCAGCGCACCGGGGGCCTCGTCGATTCACAGGTCTCAAAATCTGGTCACCTTTACCGTATCGTTATGAAATTCAGGGCGTGGAACGTACACTGGCCGCTGGACTGAAGACATGGACAGCCGGCTGAACATGAGCGCGGCCAGATGACGAGGGGGCGGGACCGGATGAAGCCTGGAGCACGGGGTGTGGCCCCCCTCAGCGGTGCCGCCCTGCTCAGCGTGACCCTGCTCCTGGGTGCGTCCCCCGCGGCCGCCGTCGCATCCCCCGCGCCAGTCTCTGAACCCCCTGCCACGATGCAGGCCCAGGACGACGCCGTCGGTCCCAGCTCGACCCAGGACGCCCAGGGCGCGAGTCCTGCGCCATCCAGTGCAACGCCGGATGCACCCTCTGAAGAGTCCAGCCCTGAACCGTCGGACCCTGTCGAGGGTCTCAGCGAGGATCCGACCGAGGCGCCGCTGGATCCGACCGTGCCGGGGGACCCCACGGAGACTCCCGCGCCGGGCCCGACGCAGCCGGAACCCACGGAACCGGATCCCACAGAGCCAGAACCCACCGAGCCGGGCCCGACACAGCCAGAGCCCACCCAGCCGGAGCCCACGGACCCCGGGAGCACCGAGCCGGATCCCGCAGATCCCAGCGCCCCGGGTCCGGAGACTCCCGAGCCCGAACCCTCCGAGGAGGAGCCCCCGCCAGGCCTCCCTTCCGATCCCGGTGAGGGGACCTCGGCCCCCGCGCAGGGCGAGCACTATCTGCAGTGCGGCTCGGCATTCGCCTACCCCGGTCAGACCCAGACGCTGCGGCTTCAGATGAGCAGCAGCCTGAGCGACCTCACCGTGGGCTCGAGCCTGACCGGAGCAGAGATCTGGATCGAGGGTGGCGTGGTCTATTACCAGGCACCCTCGCCGCTGCCTCCCGGTGCCTCCCAGGATGATTTCGCGGTTCGGGGAGTCGATCCCAACGGCGACCCGGTCTCGGACCGCTGCAACATCGGTCTGGCATCCACGCCCGGCGACGCCGACGACGCCGAGCAGCCCGCCCCACCGAGCCAGCTGGATCCAGCGCCGGGCAGCCCGAGCACAGAGCGCCCCGGGTCGGCCACCGCTCCCAGCACTGCGAGCAGCTCCCCGAGCAGCTCCGCGGGGGCGACCTCCGACTCGAGGCTCAGCGGCCCTCCCATTCCCGGCATGCCCGGCTACGCGCTGCCAGGTCAGGGATCCCCCAGCTCCCCAGACTCGGCCTCACCGACGCGTGAGCGTGGGGACTCCCACGAGGACCCGGCGTCGGCTCAGCCGGCGGAGGACTCGGCGCTTGCGGCGACCGGTTTGAGCACCGCCCAGACCGCCATCGCCCTCACGCTGGCGCTGCTGGCGATCCTCGCCGGTGCTGCGGCCATGATGTTGGCGTCTCGCCGATCAGGCTCCACCCGCTGATCAGGCTCCGCCCGCCGATCAGGCTCACCAGGTGTTGGGGGCCGGCTTCCGCGCCGCCGGAAGCGCGGAGTCACGGCGCCAGTTCGCAAGCTCCTCCCCGATCCTGAGGTCTTCGGGCACCTCATGCCCGAGGTCCTGGATCGCGTCGAGGATCTCGGCGTTGGAGACCGGCCCGTTGCGGGAGAGCAGCCGTCCCGCGATATGCGCGCGGACGTAGATCTCGCCGTCGACCACTGCGCGCTGTTCGAAGTAGAAGCACTTCTCATCGAAGCCGATCATCCGGGTATGGATCTCGAACCGCTTCATGAAGGTGACCGAGCGTCGGAAGGTGATCTGCTCGGACTGGACCACCGGGGACCATCCGCGCTTCTTCATCTGCGCCCACAGGCCAGAGCGCGCCATCAGATCGAATCGGCCGAGGTCGAAGAGCGAGAAGTACTGGCCGTTGTTGATGTGCCGGGCGATGTCGATGTCGGTGGGCAGTGCTCGCAGGGTGAGCACCGAAGACTCCCAGACAGAGATGGGAGGTCGACGTCGGGCGCGCAGCAGCACCAGCAGGGTGCGGAAGATCACATGCATGGGCCCAGTGTGCCATAAGCTACCGCTGAGTAATAACTTGGTCTGCGGTGCGCGAGTTCACCCCGATGCCGCGGAGGGCGCCGAGAGGGAACCAGCGGTGCTGGATTCGGCGGCGCGCAGCACGTAGCCCGCTCCACGGACGGTGTGGATCATGCGGGGCATGTCGGCCTCGATCTTCTTGCGCACATAGGAGATGTAGAGCTCCACGATGTTCGCCTGCCCGGCGAACTCGTACTCCCAGACCTGCTGCAGGATCTCCGCCTTGGGCAGCACCGTCCTGGCGTGCAGCATCAGGAGTCTCAGCAGCCGAAACTCCGTGTCGGAGAGGTCGATGTCGCGTCCGCCGCGGCGCACGGTGCGCGCGGCGGTGTCCAGCTCGAGGTCCCCGACCAGCAGCCGCTCCCCTTCACTGCGCTGCGGGAGCCGAGCCGTGATGAAGTGCAGTCGGCGCAGCGCCTCCTGCACCGTGATTGCTCCGGCCATGTGGTCATCCTGGGGGTGCACGGCCCTCAGCACCGATTCCAGCTCGATCCCGGCGTCAAACCAGTGCAGCACCGCCGACGGGTCTGCGCTTGAGCGCAGGTCCTGAAGAACCTGTTCCATATCGCTCACCTGGCGACTGGATCGGGCATCGACCACGAACAGCTCCGGGGTCTCCACCTGGATCGCCTGCCGGGCGGCCTCTGCGCTGGAGGCCAGCAGCACCTTCACGTCGATCCCACGCAGTCGCTGGCTGAGCTCCGAGGCAGCCGGCGAGGGACCACCCAGGATCAGCACCGGGGAGGAGACCGCGAGCCTGGGCGGCTCGGCGGGCCGCAGGGTCGTCTCCGGGGATCCTTGCGCAGGCCCGGCACCGTTCTCCCCCGCCATGACACCTCCCGCCATTTCTTCCTGAACTGCCTCCTCAGGACGTGGCAGATGTCCCGGAACTCTACAGACTCTCGACCTTCGATCCTAGGCCGAAGCCCCAGGCGCAACAACAGCCTGACCCCTGAGCACCTCGAAGCGGGATCCGATTTCGTGAAAGACTGTCCGCAGTGACCGACATCACCCTCCGTCCGTCACTGGTTCACCCGCTGACCCGCCCCACCTGGCACCTACTGAGGAGAACAGATGATCATCGGAGTCCCCGCCGAAGTGAAGAACAACGAGTATCGAGTGGCGCTGACCCCCGCCGGAGCGGTGGACCTCACGGGCCGCGGACACCGGGTGCTGCTGGAGGCCGGAGCCGGCACCGGTTCCGGCTTCACGGATCAGGACTACCGGGCCGCGGGTGCCGAGATCCTCGACGGCGCCGACGCGGTCTGGGAGCAGGCCGAGATGATTCTGAAGGTCAAGGAGCCGCAGGCGGAGGAGTTCCCCCGGATGCGCTCTGGTCAGGTGCTCTTCACCTATCTGCACCTCGCAGCGGAACCGGACTGTGCCCGCGCCCTGCAGGAGCGCGGCGTCACGGCGATCGCCTATGAGACCGTCACCGGCTCCCACGGCCTGCCGCTGCTGGCTCCGATGAGTGAGGTCGCCGGGCGCCTGGCGCCGCAGGTGGGCGCCTACCATCTGATGCACTCCCAGGGGGGCCCGGGCATCCTGATCGGCGGCGTCCCCGGCGCCCGCCCCGCGAAGGTGGTCGTCATCGGCGGCGGCAAGGCCGGGGAGCAGGCGGCGCTGACCGCACTGGGCATGGGTGCCGATGTCACGGTGCTGGACCTGAACATCGAACGGCTCCGCGAGCTCTCGGCACTCTCCGGACGCGGTCTGACCACGCTGGCCTCGAACACGCTGACCCTGACCGAGGAGGTCGCCGCCGCCGATCTGGTGATCGGTTCGGTGCTGGTCCCGGGAGCGACCGCCCCGAAGCTGGTGACCCGGGAGATGGCCGCCGCCATGCGTCCGGGCTCGGTCCTGGTGGACATCGCGATCGACCAGGGGGGCTGCTTCGAGGGCTCCCGCCCCACCACCCACGCCGATCCCACCTTCCATATCGGGGAGCAGATCTACTACTGCGTGGCGAACATGCCCGGGGCGGTGCCGCACACCTCCACGGCCGCCCTGACGAACTCCACGCTGCGCTATATCTTCGCCCTGGCGGACAAGGGATGGAAGCAGGCGCTGCGGGAGGACCCGCATCTGGCCAACGGGCTCAACGTCCACGCCGGGGAGCTCACCAACGCCCCCGTGGCCCAGGCCCTGGGCGCGCCGCACCGCGCCATGGCGGACGTGCTGGCCTGAGCAGCTGGGGCCGCTCAGGCCTGCCCCAGCTCAGAAGCTCTGGCGGTCTTCGAGCTCGCGCCCGGGCACCGCAGTGAAGTAGGTCTCCACCAGCGCCGCGTCCACCGCCTCGAGCGTTCCGGGACTCCAGCGCGGGGTCCGGTCCTTATCGATGACCTGGGCTCGGATGCCCTCTCGGAAGTCCGCCGAGCGCAGCATGTGCACTGCGATGGTGAACTCCTGCTCGAGCGCTGCAGGCAGGGAGAGCTGCTGGGCGGCGAGGATCGCGCGGTGCGTGACTTTCAAAGAGGTCGGGGACTTCCCGCGCAGGGACTTCACAGCGGTCGCCGCGTCCGGTGCGGTCGGCGCGAGCTCGTCGAGGCGATCAAGCAGCTCCTCCACGCTCGGCGCGGCGTAGGCCTCATCGATCCAGGTCTGCGACTGCGCAAGTGCGGAGGCGTCCGGTGTCTGGGTGAATCGGGGCAGCACCTTGGCCACCGACTCCGTGCTCAGCGCCTGGGTCAGTTCAGGCAGGTCCTCGCTGCGCACTTCGACGTCGGCCAGGCCCAGGGCGAGGGTGTCGGCGGCGTGGAGGTGGGCGCCGGTGAGTCCCGCGTGCAGCCCCAGGAACCCCGGAGCCCTGCCCAGGAGCCAGGTGCCTCCGACGTCGGGGGCGAAGCCGATGGTGGTCTCGGGCATGCCGGCGCGGGTGCGTTCGGTGACCACGCGGTGGGATCCGTGGGCGGAGACCCCGATGCCGCCGCCGAGCACCAGCCCGTCCATCAGGGCGATGTAGGGCTTGGGGTACTCGGCGATGGTGAGGTTCAGCGCGTACTCGGTGGCCAGGAAGGCCTCGCTGACGAAGTCGGCGGCGTAGCCGGGCGTCCCGTCGGGGAGGATCCCGCCGCCGTCGTGCTCCTGGAGCCGGACCATCTCCTGGTAGAGGCTGGAGACGTCGCCGCCGGCGCAGAGACCTCGGTCTCCGGCCCCGCGGATGAGCACCTGATCCACCCGATCGTCCACGGCCCAGTCCTGGAGCTGGACCAGGAGGCACTCACACATCAACTGGGTCAGCGCATTCACCGCATGCGGTCGATTCAGTGTGATGATGCCAAGATGTCCGCGCAGCTCGAAGGCCACATCACCGGTATACGTCTCCCTGCCCATGTGACAGAGGTTACACGGGGCCCGGCACGTGACTCAAAAGTGTCCTCGGCGCCAGCCCCGGGCGGGGGTCAGGCGTTCCAGAGCCCGTAGGAGTCCGCCAGGGAGGCGATCTTCTGGGCCCGGGCGAGGCGCGGCAGATACGAGCCGTCGCCGATGGAGCCTCCGGCCTCGTGGGCTTCGATGAGCTCGCGAGCCCAGTTCAGCTCGTCCTCTGATGGGGCCAGGCCGGTGTTGATGTGCTCGACCTGCGCCCGGTTCAGCGAGAGCTTGCCGGTCATGCCCATGCTGGCGGTCACGGCGCAGGCCTCGGCGGTCTGCGCCGGATCCGCGTCGGCGGCGGTCGGCCCGTCGATGGCCCCGGGGAGCCCTCCGACGCGGGAGGCGATGACCAGTCGGGCCCGCGCGTAGGCCAGCGCCATGGGGTCGGCGGAGACGCCCACGTCCTTGCGGAAGTCGTTGGTGCCGAAGGCCAGCCGGAAGGTGCCCGGGGCTGAGGCGATCTGGGTGGCGTTCTCCACGCCGAGCGCGGATTCGATGAGCGCGATGACCGGAGTCCCGGCGCGCAGTCGCATCGCGGTGTAGGTGACCTGCTCGGGGTGCTCGGTCTCAGCGAGCATCACCCCGCGCAGCCCGTCCGCGCGGGAGAGCACGGCGAGGTCCTCCTCCCAGTGCTCGGAGGTGGTGGGGCTGACCCGGACCCAGGCGGTCATGCCGCCGTTGAGTGCGCGCAGCACCGCCTCACGGGCGGCGACCTTGCCGTCGTCGGGGACCGAGGCCTCCAGGTCGAAGATCACAGAGTCGGCCTCGCTGGCCAGTCCGGGTGCGAAGTCCTGCTCCTTGGCGGCGTTGATCAACAGCCAGGAGCGGGAAAGTTTGGCGGGAAGCGCGGCCGCGCGACGGTTCCGGATGGGCATGGCTCCAGCCTACCGGAGATGCCCTCCGGAGCCGGTGGCGGCTGCGGAGAGAACGCGCCCCACCAGGAGTTGTCCGGCGGACAGGCTGCGGGACGCAGGGCGCGCAGGTGAAGCAGGGGCGGGCGGAGGCACGCGGGGCACGCCTTGGGCGCTGCGGCACCTGGCGCTGGTGAGATGTTGACATCGGACCGGCGGCATCGCAGACTCGAAGGTGATTGAAGTTCAAGTTTGAAATATATGGCTTGGGCTTTGATCCCGGACGCGGTTTCAGGACCCCCGATCTCCTGGCCGCGCTCGCCCTGTGGGAAGGAACTGCTGGCCGGGTGCACCACTGCCGCCCCGAGTGCATCCGGTTTCCTGAACCCACGCCGCGGGCGGAGGGTCGACCCCCGTCATTGCACCCCCGCCCGCGAGGGCCCCGGGCCGCGCGCCAGCCACTCCCCTGCGGCACCCAGGCGCCGCGACACCCAAGCGCTGGGATGCGGCCAAAGCCCACCTCAGCGAGGGAGCCGATTCGGTGTGCCGGGACCCAGCTCTTATTCTGGTGCCATGACTGCCACCCTCCGCCCCCGCGCTCGCACGCGCGCCGCTGCGAGCTGCCTCGGGCTGGCACTGCTGCTCGCGGGCTGCGGCTCCTCGGATCCGGAGTCGGGGGAACAGGACCCTGTTGAGAACGCGATTCCGCAGCCCGAGGTGGAGGGAGACGACTCAGTGCGGCTCCCGCTGGCGATGCTCAGCCCGGACGCTCAGACACAGGACACCTCGCAGCCAGGGGGCACCTTGGAGGACGACCAGGCGCCGGGCAGCCCGGTCCAGGAGACCGACGGGGCGCAGCAGACCCAGGAGATCGAGATCGCCCGCACCGAGGCGTTCGGCTGCGGCGACACCGTCTCGGTCATCCGCTCGGTGCCGATGGTCACCGAGGATCCGGCGGTCGCGGCGCTGGAGTTCCTGATCGAGGACCAGCTCGTCTCCCACGGGTCGCCGGCCTTCACCAACCCGCTCGCCGCCTCCGAGGAGCTGGAAGTCGACTCGGTGGAGGTCGAAGAGGGCACAGTGCTGGTGGCACTGAGCGGTCAGCCGCTCAGCTCAGGAGAGTGTGAGTCCTGGCAGATCCTGACCCAGATCGAGACCACGGCGCGCATGGCCACCGGCGCCACCTCCAGCGAGGTGACCGTCGATGGTCAACCGCTGGCCCAGCTGCTGGGACTGCCCGTGGACCGCGAGCCGCTGCAGATCGGTCAGATCGAGCGTTGAACACTGGACCGACCAAAGCGCCCCCGGCCACCGGCGAGGCGGCTGGAGGGCGGCCGCAGGGCTAATCGATCAGCAGGCCGGGCTGCTCCATCACCGCGGCCACGTCGGAGATGAACCGGCCCGCGAGGTCCCCGTCGATGAGCCGATGATCGAAGGACCCGCCGATCACCATCACATCCCGCGGCACGATCTGTCCCTCCACGACCCAGGGCTTCTTCCGCACCGCGCCCAGCGCCACGATCGAGGCCTGGCCCGGCGGCAGGATCGGGGTTCCGCTGTCCAGCCCCAGGGTGCCGATATTGGTGATCGAGACCGTGCCGCCCTGCATCTCCCCCGGGGTGGTCCGGCCCTCGCGTGCGTCGATGGTCAGCGCCGTGAGAGCCGCGGCCAGGCCGCGGGTGTTGAAGGCATGGGCCTCATGGATCACCGGGACCACAAGCCCGCGCGGGGTCGCGGCGGCGACCCCGAGGTTGACGTAGTTCCTCAACGTGTAGTGCGTGTCATGCCAGGTGGCGTTGACCTGCGGGTTGCGCCGCGCCGCCCAGATGATCGCCTTGGCGGCGAAGAGCATCGGGGACACGCTCAGCCCCTCATAGGAGGGGTCCTTCTTCAACACCTGGCGCAGCTCCATGGTGCGCGTGACATCGACCTCTTTGAACACCGAGACATGCGGCACGGTGGTCGCCGAGGCGGTCACGTTGCGCGCAGTCGCCTTGCGCACACCCCGGACCTGGATGTTCTCCTCGCGCGGACCCTCGTAGAGCAGCCCCTCCTCGGCCGGAGTGGCCTTGCGATGACCGGTCGCCGGAGCCCCGGTCGCCGGGGTCTGCCCTGAGGCGCGCTGTTCGCGCTTCTGCTGCGCCTGGCGCTCCACGTCGTCTCGGGTGATCTGCCCATTGCGACCGGAGCCGACGAGCTCCCAGACGGCGACGCCGAGGCGCTTGGCCAGGGCGCGCACCGGAGGACTGGCCCGGGCGACGATGTCGGCGATGTCGGTGTACGCCCCGCCGGCAGGGGCGGGGGCGGCGATCTCCAGGCCCTCGAGGTCGATCAGGTCCGGCGCCGTGGAGCGGGTCCGGACGCGGCGAGCGGTGGAGTCGGCCTTGGGGCCGGACCCGACCAGGGCCTCGTTCTGTGCGGAGCTCGACTCAGCGGTCGAGTCTGCGCGCTCGGAGCTCCCGCGCTCTGATTTCTCGCGCTTCTGGGCGGCGGCCTTCTTCGCGCGGCCGGAGCGCTGGCGGCCCGGCTTCCCCTCCGCTGCGGGCTGCTCGCCGCTCTCTGGCACACCCGAGTCCGCGCCCAAGTCGGCACCTGAGCCGAGATCAGGTTCGGCGGAGCCCGAGTCCGGGTCAGTCCGGGTCTCCTCCCCCTCGGCGGCGATCCGGATCAGCGGGGCGCCGACCTCGACGGTTTCGCCCTCGGCGGCGAGCAGCTCGGTGACGACGCCGGCGTAGGGCACCGGCAGCTCGACCAGGGACTTCGCAGTCTCGATCTCGACCACGATGTCGTTGACCTCCACGGTCGCGCCCACCGTGGTGCGCCAGGTGACGACCTCGGCCTCGGTCAGGCCCTCGCCGACGTCGGGAAGGTTGAAGGTCTCAGCCATGCTCAGGCACTCCTCTGGTAGCTGAAGCTGCGGTCCACGGCTTCCAGCATCCGATCGATGTCTGGAAGGTAGCGGTGCTCCTGGGACGAGGGCGGGTAGGGCATGTGGAATCCGCCCACGCGCAGCACCGGGGACAGCAGTCGGTGATGGGCGCGTTCGGCCACGCGTGCGGCGATCTCTCCGCCGATCCCGCCGAAGGTCGGTGCCTCATGGGCGACGATCAGCCGCTGGGTCTTCGCGGCCGAGCGGGCGATGGTCTCGTCGTCGAGCGGGCTGATCGAGCGGATGTCCACCACCTCGATGCTGCGGTCCTCCGCCCGGGCGGCCTCGGCCGCGGCCAGCGCCACCGGCACCAGCGGACCGTAGGTGGCGATCGTGGCATCGGTGCCCTCGCGGATGACCTGGGCGCGGAACGCGTCCGGTGCCGGGTTCTCCAGGTCGACCTTGCCCTTGAGCCAGTAGCGGCGCTTGGGCTCGAGGATGATCACCGGGTCGTCGCTGACGATGGCCTGGCGGGTCATCCAGTAGGCGTCCTGCGGGTTCGACGGCGCCACGATGCGCAGCCCCGCGGTGTGCGCGAAGAGCGCCTCAGGAGATTCGGAGTGGTGTTCGATCGAGCCGATATGCCCTCCATAGGGCAGTCTGATCGTCACCGGGACCTTGACCCGGCCGTCGGTGCGGTTGTGCATCTTGGCCAGCTGGGTGGTGATCTGGTTGAACGCGGGGAAGACGAAGCCGTCGAACTGGATCTCGGCCACTGGGCGGTAGCCGCGCATCGCCATGCCGATGCTGGTGCCGACGATGCCGGACTCGGCCAGCGGCGAGTCGATCACCCGGTGCGTGCCGAACTCGGCCTGCAGCCCCTCGGTGACCCGGAAGACGCCGCCGAGCGCCCCGATGTCCTCGCCGATGAGCAGCGTCTTCTCATCCGCAGCGAGCTCATCGCGCAGGGCCGCGGTGATCGCCTTGGCCATGACCATCTCTTTGATCGCGCTCATCCTGCGGTGCCCGCCTCCGTCTGCTCCTCGGCGAATCCTGCTTCGTAGTCCTTCAGCCAGGCCTTCTCGGTCTCGACCTGGCGGTGCGGCTCTGAGTACACGGTGTCGAAGACTCGTTCCAGATCGATGGACTCCATGGCCAGCACGGAGCGCCGCATATCGGCGGCGAGGTCCTTGTACTCGGCGTCGACCTCGGCGAAGAAGCCCTCATCGGCGTGGCCTGCGGCGCGCAGCCAGGTCTGGTAGCGCGCGATCGGGTCCCGGCCCTTCCAGAGCTGCTCCTCTTCGGAGCTGCGGTATTTGGTGGGGTCATCCGCCGTGGTGTGGGCGCCCATCCGGTAGGTGACCGACTCGATGAGCTTGGGTCCCGCGCCGGCACGGATCTCTGCGGAGAGCTTGGCCGCGACCGCGTAGCTCGCCAGCACGTCGTTGCCGTCGACCCGGACGCCCTCGAAGCCGTAGCCCGTGGCGCGGTTCACCAGCGGGCTGCGGGACTGGGTCCGGGTGGGCACCGAGATTGCCCAGTGGTTGTTCTGGATGAAGTAGAGCAGGGGCAGCTCGTAGGAGGCGGCGAAGACCATGGATTCGTGGGCGTCGCCCTGGCTGGTGGCACCGTCGCCGATGCAGGCCACGACGATCTCGTCCTCGGCGCGGTCCCGCGACAGGCTGCCCAGCCGCAGGTCCTGGTTGATCCCCATCGCCCAGCCTGCCGCGTGGAGGGTCTGCGCGGCGAGCACCAGGGTGTAGATGTGGAAGTTGTGCTTGCGCGGGTCCCAGCCGGTGTGCCGGGTGGCCCGGAACATGGTCAGCAGCTCCTCCGGCGAGATCCCGCGGTAGAGCGCCATGGCGTGCTCACGGTAGGTGGGGAACACCATGTCCGAGGGTTTGATCGCCGCGATGGTTCCCACCTGGGCGGCCTCCTGACCCAGCGCCGGGGCCCAGAGCGCGAGCTGGCCCTGACGCTGCAGCGAGGTGGCCTCGGCGTCGAGCCGACGCTCCATGGCCATATAGCGGTAGAGCTCACGGAGCTGCTCCGCACCCAGCTCTGCGATGAACGGGCTGTAGACCTCGTTCTCGGCAAGCTTTCCCTCAGGGGTGAGCAGCTGGACGGGCTGCACCTCTTCTGGCTGCACAGTGTGATCCTCTCCGACGGCACCGCTGATGGCCACCCTGCAGGTCAGGACGGCCATCGCTCATTGTGTCAGCTCGACTCAGGCTTCGAACCTGTAGGTCCGGCACAACTCGATGAATCGATCATTGGCTTCGACCTCGCCGATGGTGACCCGGACCCCCTCCCCGGGGAAGCCGCGGACCGCCAGCGCCTGCAGCCCGGCAGCCTCGGTGAACTCCGCGGTGCGCTCCCTGAGCGGGAGCCAGACGAAGTTGCCCTGCGCCTCGGGGATCGTCCAGCCGGCCTCGGCCAGAGCGGCGGCGACCCGGTCCCGCTCGGCGACCAGCGAGTCCACCCGCTCCATGACCTGATCCAGGTGCTCCAGGGAGGCCAGCGCCGCGACCTCGGCCAGGGTGGAGACGCCGAAGGGTGCCGCCACCACGCGCAGGTGTCGGGTGATCTCGGGACCGGCGATGGAATAGCCCACGCGCAGCGCGGCCAGCCCGTGGGCCTTGGAGAAGGTCCGCAGCACCGCCACATTGGGGTGCCTGCGGTACAGGGCGAGCGCGTCCAGCGGGTCCTCGGTGCGGACGAACTCCTGGTAGGCCTCATCGATGACCACGACGACGTCGCCCGGCACCTTCGCCAGGAAGGCCTCGACCTCGCTGTGCCGCAGCGCCGGCCCGGTGGGATTGTTCGGGGTGCACAGCAGCAGCACCTTGGTCTGTGCGGTGATCGCGGCGAGCATCGCCTCGAGGTCGTGACGGCCGTCTTCGGCCACCGGGACGGCGACGTCCTTGGCACCGGCCGTGCGCACCACGATCGGGTAGGCCTCGAAGGAGCGCCAGGCGTAGATGACCTCGTCCTGGCTGCCGTCGCTGTTGGAACCGGCGAAGGCGTTGATGATCTGGGTCAGCGCCCCGAGGCTTCCGGTGCCCGCGACGATGTCCTCCACCGGGACCTCGAGGACCTCAGCCAGCCCGGCGCGGAGATTCTCGGCGTTGGGGTGCGGGTAGCGGTGCAAGGTGTCCACGGCTGCCATCGCCTGAGTGACCGCGGGGACCGGCCCCAGCGGGTTCTCATTGGAGGAGAGCTTATACGGCGTGAGACCCTCGGCTGCCCGTGGCGGCTTGCCTGCGGCATAGGCGGGCAGAAGGCTGACGCTTTCCCGTGGGGTGATCGACCCGGCGCGTGAGAACATAGTCATCGTGAGAATCCTACTGGCAATTATTTTGAATGCCCTGGCCCTCGCCGCCGCGGCCTTCCTCGTTCCCGGCATCTACGTCGACGGCGCCGAACAGGGCACCGGTGCGACCATCCTGGCCTTCCTCTTCGTCGGGGCCGTCTTCGGTCTGGTCAATGTGGTGATCAAGCCGATCATCTCGCTGCTCTCGCTGCCGATCACCTGCCTCACCCTGGGACTCTTCGCCGTGGTCATCAACGCCGGCATGCTGATGCTCACCGCATGGCTGACCTCCTGGACCCCGGTGCACTTCGTGGTGGCGGACTTCTTCTGGAGCGCGGTCCTCGGGTCCATCGTGGTGGCCCTGGTCTCAGCGCTGCTCAACCAGTTCATCCTGCGTCCGCTCAACACCTGAGGCGCCGCGCTCGGGGAACTCCTGCAGCCGGCCCGCCAGTTCGGTCACGGCCGCCTCGAGCTGCGCCACCCCCTCGGAGTCCCATTCGGTGGAATAGACCCGGGCCTGAGGGTCCCCGCGAAGCGCCTCGTCGAGCTCTTCGAGCTGGGCCCGCTGACCCTCGTCCAGATGTGCGGGGGCCTCGTCCTGCAGCCGGGTGATGGCATCGATGTTGTGGGTGAAGCTGTGGCTGGCACCGAAGATCCCGCCGGGCTGCGCCGTGGGGTCCTGGTGCTCGTAGGTGACCCGGATCCGATCGGCGGAGAGTTCACCGGGCCCGCCGAGCAGGCCAGGCACCGGGTCATTGGCGTCCTGGAAGCTGGTGGTCCGGATGCCGGGGAGCGTGGCTCCCGCCCGGTTCGGCGCGGCCACCGTGGCGACCTGAGAGATCCGATACTTCTTCGCCAGGGCACCGCCGGAGGCGATGTTCAACGCGTGCAGCCCGCCCAGGGAGTATCCGGTGATGACCAGTTCGTCGCCTGGCAGCGCTCCGGAGTCCTCCAGCGCCTTGTCGATCACGCCTTGGAGGTGCGCGGAGTCGTTGGTCCCCGCGTCCAGGAGGCTGTTGAGGCCGCGCCCTGCGCTGAGGTCCAGCTCGCCGGCGGCCAGGCCGTCGAGATCCAGCTCCGCAAGCTCCTCGGGCAGCTCGAGCCCGGGGATGTGGATGACGTGACGCGGACGTCCACCCGGCTGCTCCCGTGAGGAGATGCTGAAGTCTCCGAGCGCGGCGACCTCGGTCTGGGCCTGCAGGTGCTCGCTGAGCCGTTCCACCGGTTCACCGGGCAGGGCTTGGGTCTGCGGACTCAGCGTCTGGGTGCTCTCACGGGAGACCCGGCGGGCCTTCTCCAGCAGTGACTGGGTGACCAGCCCGAGCCCCTCCCCGGAGGCCCGGAGCATCGGGTGTTTCCTGGCGAGCAGGCTCAGCAGCAGCTGCGAGCCCTGACTCAGGCTGACCAGTGCGGTGCGACCCCAGGCGTCGGCGAGCGCCTTGTCTCCCTGCGGGTCCAGCAGGTGCGGCTGGATCTCGGGGAACTGCGCGAGGTGGCGCGCGGTGCCCAGTGCGGCCGCCAGCTGCGCCTCGGTCTCCCGGTAGCGCTCCTGGGCGGTGCGCACCGCCTGGGCCGTCTGTTCCATGGCGAAGACCCCCGCCGCCGTCTCTGCGAGGCTGATCCCCAGCTGCGCACCCAGCAGCGGGATCCGCCAGTGCAGCGCGAGCGCGGACCCGGAGCCGAAGAGCTCGGCGCTCAGAGCTCCCAGCGCGTCGCGCTGCTCCTCCGCGATGCTGCTGGCCACACTCAGCCCCTGGGCGGCGACCAGCAGACTCTCCAGCACCAGGTTCACCTCGGTGGGTCCCCCGTGGGCCTGCACGGTGAACTCACGCGGGGTGGGCCCGCCGAAATGGTCCTCGGTGATCACGAACATCGCAGCTCACCGGTCCGCTGCGGCCAGATGAGCCAGCGGTAGCCCGCCACAGGACTCCACGAAATCCAGGAACCCCTTGGCGCTGCGCGATGCGCCCCTGGCGCCGTGGATCAGGTGCGCCCGGGGACCCTCGACTGCCAGGGCGGGCAGGGTCTGCTCTGCGGCGTCCACCGCGAGAGCCAGCAGCCGAGCGAGGTGAGCCTGCTCGCGCAGGTCTGCGGCGATCACCCGCGCAGCGACGGACATCTCGGCTGCCCGGGACTGCCGCCGCCGGCACTGCTCGACGTGGTAGAAGGTCAGCGCGGTGAACGCCTGCGCCGCGGGCGAGCGCCATTGCAGATGCTCACACCCGGCGAAGACCGCCCGCAAACAGTCATCGCCGTGCTCGACGATCTCACCCAGTCGCCGGGCCGCCTGCTCATAGTGCTCTGCCGCCTCGTCGAACTGCTGTGCCGCCCGAGAGAAGATCACGCCTGATCACTCCTTGTGCCTGGGGGATTCGCGAGGCCCGCTGTTCCCGCTGAGAGTGATCAATCTAGGCACGGCAGCCGTTGGGCTTCCCGGGGCCGCGGCGCTGGTGGAAGACCCGTGACGTCGGCGTCGTCGTCGCCGGGACTGGGGAAAACTCATGAAAGAATCGACGCCATGGCCAACTCCACTGATGCTTCCGCCGCGACCACCGACTCTTCGAACCGCGTCCGGCTCGCCGATGCGCAGCCGCAGATCGCGCTGGGCGCGCTGGACGGGCGCTACCGCAGCGCCGTGGCGCCGCTGGTGGATCACCTCTCCGAGGCGGCGCTGAACCGGCACCGGCTCCACGTGGAGGTGGAATGGTTCATCCACCTCTGCGCCGAGCAGGTGCTCTCCGGGCTCCCCACCCTCACAGAGGAGCAGGTCAGCGGGCTGCGCGGCATCGTCTCTGAGTTCGGCACCGAGCAGCTTCGGGAGCTCGGCGCCATCGAGGCGCAGACCCACCACGATGTGAAGGCCGTGGAGTACTTCATCGCGCGCCGCCTGGAGGGGCTGGGGCTGAGCGAGCTCACCCCGCTGGTGCACTTCGGGTGCACCAGCGAGGACATCAACAACCTCTCCTACGCGCTGGGGATCCGCGACGCCGTGGCCGAGGTCTGGCTGCCTGCCGCCCGCACCGCCCTGGACGGACTGGCCACGCTGGCCCAGGACGCCGCCGAGGTGCCGATGCTCTCGCGCACCCACGGACAGCCTGCCACCCCGACCACGCTGGGCAAGGAGGTCGCGGTCTTCGTGCACCGGCTGCGCCGGCAGCTGCGCCGGATCGAGTCCCAGGAGTTCCTGGGCAAGATCAACGGCGCCACCGGCACCTACGCGGCGCACCTGGCCGCCGCGCCCGAGGCGGACTGGCCGTCACTGGCGCAGCGCTTCGTGGAGAAGCTGGGCCTGACCTTCAACCCGCTGACCACCCAGATCGAGTCTCACGACTACCAGGCCGAGCTCTACGCGGACATGGCCCGGTTCAACCGGATCCTGCACGGGCTCTGCGTGGACGTCTGGAGCTACATCTCGATCGGGTTCTTCCGGCAGATCCCGGTGGCCGGGGCCACCGGCTCCTCCACCATGCCGCATAAGGTCAACCCGATCCGCTTCGAGAACGCCGAGGCCAACCTGGAGATCTCCAACGCGCTGCTCGACGCGCTGGGCGCCACCCTGGTGGAGTCCCGCTGGCAGCGCGACCTCACCGACTCCTCCGGACAGCGCAACATCGGCACCGCGATCGGGCACTCGGTGCTGGCGCTGAGCAACATCAGCAAGGGACTCAAGCAGCTCGACGTCGCCGCGGAGGTGATCGCGGCGGATCTCGACGCGAACTGGGAGGTCCTCGGCGAAGCCATCCAGACCGTGATGCGCGCCGAGGCGATCGCCGGGGTCGCCGGCATGGAGGACCCCTATGAGCGGCTCAAGGAGCTCACCCGTGGTCGCCGGGTGGACGCGGAGAAGCTCAAGGAGTTCGTCACCGGACTGGGACTGAGCAAGGAGGCCGAGGCTCGACTCGCGCAGCTGACCCCCGGCAGCTACACCGGCCTGGCCGCTCACCTCGCCCGAGAGTTCGGCTGATCGAGCGCATGGATCACGGGCCCTTCGCCGATGACCACCGGACCCAGTACCAGCGGCTGCGCGACGGGCACTGGTACCGGGCCGATGAGGAGATCCTGCAGCGGGCATTGGCGGCGCATCAGCTGGCGCACCGCTACAGCCAGGCTGCATCCCAGGGTCAGGACGACGACGCCGCCGCCCTGCTGCCCCAGCTGATCGGTGAGCTCGGCGAGGACGTGGCGATCCGTCCCCCGCTCTCAGTGGACTATGGCGCGCATATCTCCATCGGTGACCGGGTCTTCATCAACACCGGCCTGGTGGCTCTGGACGTCGCTCCGATCCGGATCGGCGCCGACTGCCTGCTGGGCCCCAATGTGCAGCTGCTGACCCCGATCCACCCGTTGGAGCCGGGCCCGCGGCGGCAGAAGTGGGAGTCCGCTGAGCCGATCACGCTCGAGGAGAACGTCTGGCTCGGCGGCGGCGTGATCGTCTGCCCCGGGGTCACCATCGGCCGCAACGCCGTGATCGGTGCCGGCTCCGTGGTCACCCGCGACATCCCCGCGGACTCCGTCGCGGTGGGAAACCCGGCGCGGGTCATCCGGTCACTGCAGAGCTGAGCCGCACCCGCACCCGCACGGCGTCCGGTTCGCGGGGCCTGCAGCTCTTCCGCTGGACGCGCGGTCAGGTCAGAATGGCGGGGTCAACCTGAGACCCACCACGAAAGGCTCGTCATGACCATCGGCCTGACCCCCTACCTGCAGTTCCCCGGAACCGCCCGCCACGCCCTGGAGTTCTATCACTCGGTCTTCGGCGGGGACATGCAGATGATGACCTTTGCCGAGGGCATGGGCGCCGAGGATGAGACCAAGGACCAGATCATGCATGGGTCGCTGTTCCTCGAGCGTGGGATCCACCTGATGGCCGCCGACGCCCCCGAAGGCATGACCAGCGTCCTGGGCACCGTGACGCTGAGCAACAGCGAAGCCGATGACGCCGAGCATGCGACCCTGGTGCAGTGGTGGGAGAAGCTCGCCGAGGGAGCGCAGGTCACCGAGCCCCTGGCGAAGTCACCCTGGGGCGACACCTTCGGGATGCTCACCGACAAGTTCGGGGTCCCGTGGATGGTCAACGCCTCGCACTGACTCCGGACCACACCGCGCTTCACCACACCCAGATCAGCAGCATCGTGCCGAGGAACCCGCAGCCGTAGTTCAGCCAGATGAAGCGGCGCCACGCGGCGTTCACCCCGGCCGAGGTCGCATCGGTGACGTTGAACCAGGGCAGGGAGATCGCCACATAGGGGACCACCAGCAGCGCCGCGAGCGGGGTGGGCCATGGCGCCAGGAGCAGCAGCACACCGGCACCGGCCCAGAGCAGCACCGCCATCCGCACCGTGGGCCGCGCCCCGATCGCGGTCGCCACCGAGGAGATCCCGCCCTCCCGGTCGGGCACCACATCCTGGACCGCACCGAAGGCATGGGCGGCCATTCCCCAGAGGAAGAACGCGGCCAGGATGATCATCACCGTGGGACTCGGGGTGTAGCCGACCCGGTCGTGGGCGAGCGCGAAACCGACCACGGCAGGGCTCACGAAGTGCGTGCTGGAGGTCACCGAGTCCAGGAACGGACGCTCCTTGAACCGGAGCCCCTTGACCGAATAGGCGGCGACGGCGAACAGGCTCACCAGCATCGCGGCCCAGGTGGCGGGGCCGCCGCCGAGCATCAGCAGCAGCGCCGGCGGCAGTGTGCTCAGCGCAGAGATCCACAGCACGGTCGAGTGCAGCGAGGGATCCAGCAGCGCGCCCTCGATCCCGCCCTTGCGCGGGTTGCGCAGGTCAGATTCGTAGTCGAAGACGTCGTTGATCCCGTACATCGCCACGTTATAGGGGACCAGGAAGAACAGTGCGCCGAGCACCAGCACCCAGTCGAGCTCGCGCGTCGCGAAGAGGTACGCCGCGGCGAAGGGGAACGCCGTGTTGATCCAGCTGAGCGGGCGTGAGGACAACAGCAGCTCGCGGATCAGGCTCCCGTTCATCGGCGTCCCCGCCCGGCGCGGGGCTGGACACTGGGCACGGGCCGGTCAGCGGCGCGGGCCAGCTTCCGACGCCGCATCAGATGCCACAGAGCAGGCAGCCCCAGCACTGCGGCCAGCGAGTAGCTGAAGTCCTCCAGCGGAGCCAGGCCCAGGTAGAGGCCCATCAGCTGTTCGTGGCCGTAGCGCACGATGTCCAGGCCGATGATCACATTGTCGAACACCGCGGTCAGGCTCAGCAGGACCAGCGTCGTCAGGCCCACCGCGCCCCAGTGGATCTCGCGGCGCAGCAGCACCGCGGCGAGCACCGCCGGCACCATGAAGGCCAGGCTCAGCCACAGGTACGCCATTCAGGACACCCCCGCACTGGGTGTGCTCGAGCGACGTTGCGCCCGGTGGCTGAGGAACTTCGCAGCACCGGTGTAGATGATCATGGTGCACAGGCTCAGAAACGCCAGGAACACCGGCTCCTCCAGCGGCATCTCAGGTCCGAGCACCACCCCGGTGAGGTAGCGGCTCTCCCCCATCAGGAAGATCCCCAGTCCGATCCCGGCGAAGTCCCAGAGCAGGAAGAAGACGACGCCGAGCAAGGTCACCAGCGTGGCCACGCGCGGATCCGCGAAGAAGAAGAGCCGGAAGCGCCGATCGATGAGCAGCATGCAGAAGGCGGCTCCCAGCAGTCCGGCCAGGTAGAGGAAGGACACGCTCGCTCAGCCCGCCTTCCCGCCAGCGCGGGTCTCCAGAGTGTCGGCGCCCAGGGAGTCCGGACGCAGCGGGCCGGCGCTGTAGTCGCGTCGCAGATGCTTGAGCACCAGCTCCGCGCTGATCAGGCACATCGGCACCCCGATGCCCGGCGCCACGGTGCCTCCGGCGTAATAGAGGCCGCGCACCTTCGGTGAGACGTTCTGCGGGCGGAACATCGCGGACTGCAGCAGCGTGTGCGCCTGTCCCAGCACCGACCCCCGCCAGGAGTTGTAGTCCGCCGCGAAATCGGCCGGGCCGATGGTCTCGCGCAGCACGATCCTCTCTTCGAAGTCCTCGATCCCCGCCCAGCCGCCGATCTGCTCGATCGCGGCCTGCGCGATCTGCTCCACGGCCGGGTCCCCGGCGCCGTCGCGACCGCCGGCACCCAGGGAGAGGTCGGCCGGGACCGGGATCAGCACGAAGAGGTTCTCATGGTCCTCCGGCGCCAGACCCGGCTCGCTTGCGCTGGCTCGGCAGACGTAGGAGGAGGCCGGCGTCGGGATGGAGGGGTTCTCCCCGAAGATGGACTCGAAGTTCGCCGTCCAGTCCTGGGTGAAGAACAGCGAGTGGTGGGCCAGCTCGGGGAGCTTCCCGCGCACGCCCAGCATCACCAGCACTGCGCCGGGGCCGGAGGTGACCTTGTCCCACCAGCTCTCGGGGTAGCTGCGGTCCGCCTCGGCGAGCAGGGCGGTCTCGGTGTGGTGCAGATCGGCCGCGGAGACCACATGATCGGCGTGCTCGGTGTGCACGGTGCCATGCTCGTCGCGCCAGCGCACGCCCGTGGCGACGCGCTGTCCGCCGGTCTTGAGCCGGGAGCCGAACCCGGTGCGCGGTGAGGCTTCGGTGAGGATCTCGATGACCTCCGCGCCGGTGGTGATCTGGGCTCCCGCGCCCTCAGCCAGCCGTCGGAAGCTCGCAAGGACCTCCCAGAATCCACCCATCGGGTAGCGCACGCCGTCGTCGAGGTCCAAGGCGCTCATCAGGTGGTACATGGCCGGGGCGTCCTGCGGGCGGGTGCCCAGGAAGACTGCGGGGTAGCCGAGGATCTGGCGCAGCACCGGGTGCTTGAACCGGCGCTGCACGAAACGTTCCAGTGAGGTCAGCAGCAGCTGCGCGAGCTCCGGCGCGGACTTGAGCACCTCGGGCACCGCCAGGTTGTTCAGCCGCTTGAACGGGTTGTAGAGGAAGCGGCGCTCGGCGATCGCGGTGGTGCGCTTGGCGGACGCGATGTACTTCTCCAGGGCCGGGCCGCTGCCAGGTTCAAGCTCCTCGAAGAGGGCCCGGACCCGCTCCGCACCCTTGGGCAGATCCACCGGGGCAGGGGGCGCCTGGCCGGGTTCGGGCTCGGAGTAGACCCGGTAGGCCGGGTCCAGGTCCACCAGGGTGAGCTGCTCGGCCGCCGTGGTGCCCATCAGGTTGTAGAAGTGTTCGAACACCGAGGGCATCAGGTACCACGAGGGTCCGGTGTCGAATCGGAAGCCGTCCTCCGCCAGCATCCCGGCGCGGCCTCCGGTCCGCTCCCCCTTCTCCAGGACCAGGACGTCATGGCCTTCTCGGGCCAGCAGCGCGGCGCTGGCAAGTCCGGCGACTCCGGCGCCGATCACTATGGTGCGAGGCATCAGTGGGTCTCCAGTCGTGTTCTCAGGGCGGCCCGGGCGGCCAGTCCTGCTTTGCAGGCGTTGGAGACCCGGACCCGGGAATGGTAGAGCTCCTCGACCGGGGTCACCGCGATCTTCTCCAGCAGCGCTTCGAAGAGTGCACAGGCGCTGCGCACCGCGGTCCGCGCATCGCGCGGCAGCAGCGGCATGGCGGCGCGGGCATCGGCGAGCTGGAGCCGGACCGTGTCCACCCACTGTTGGCGCTGGGCCTCGGTCATCCCGGTCCCGCCGCCCAGATAATCGCGTCCGAGCTCGCCGGTGTCCTCTGCCAGGTCGCGCAGGAAGTTGATGTTCTGGAACGCCGCTCCCAGCGCCCGTGCCCCATGGACCAGGGTCTCTCGCTCCGCCGGTGTCGGCTGCTCCTCGCGCAGGAACACCTGCAGGCACATCAGCCCGATCACCTCGGCGGAGCCGTAGACGTAGTCCTGATGCTCGGCGGCGCCATAGGCGGCAGGTTCCAGATCAGCACGCATCGAGTCGAAGAACGGATCGATCAGATCCGCTCCGATCTGCGCCTCCAGAGCGGTGCGCGCGAAGGCATGCACCACCAGGTCGGTGCTGTAGCCCCGCTGCATCGCGCGGCGGGTCTCCTCGGCGTAGTGCTCCAGCGCCTCGGCCTTCTCAGCCGGGTCCAGGCCGGCGGCGCTGGCGGCGCCGTCGACGACCTCGTCGGCCACCCTCACAAGGGCGTAGAGGCTGCGCACATGGCTGCGGTGGCGCGGTCCCAACAGCTTCGTCGCCAGCCCGAACGAGGTCGAGTAGGAGGAGATCACACGGTCCGCCGCAGCACGGGCGGTCTGGGTGAAGTGCTCGGCCGGATCGACGGGTGCGCTCACGCGGGGGCACCCCAGCCGGGCCGCGGCGCGAGGCTGTTCTGATCTGCGGCGTCGGGCTGATCTGCGGGCTCGCGCTGCGCGAGGGCGGCGAGCTGCTCGACCATCCAGGGGCTGAACGCGTAGGGCGCCTCCGCCACGGCCCGCTTCAGCGCCTCGGCGTCCACCCATTGCCACTGGCTGACCTCAGCGTCCGCCGGGGTGAGCTCTGAGTCCAGCACCGCAGTGAAGACCGGGCAGATCTCGTTCTCGACGACACCGCTGGCGTCCACCGCGCGATACCTGAACTCCGGCAGCAGCGGGCGGATCTCGGTGAGCTCCGCGCCGAGCTCGTCGCGGGCCCGACGGCGCACCGCCTCGGTGAGCTCCTCCCCCATTCCGGGGTGCCCACAGAAGCTGTTGGTCCACACACCCGGCCAGGTGGTCTTCGACAGCGCCCGGCGGGTGAGCAGCAGCCTGCCCGCGGCGTCGAAGAGGTAGCAGGAGAACCCCAGGTGCAGCGGGGTCTCGGCAGTGTGCACCGTGGCCTTGGGGGCCGAGCCGACGGGCGCACCTGCCTCGGAAAGGAGAACGACGTGTTCCTCGGTCGAGGACGTGCCTGAGGTCATGGATCGAGCATAGCTACCCGAGCCGCCCGCCCGCGGGACACATGACCGTCGCGGCGTGGATAAGACGCCCCCGTGACGCCTGTGCGACCCACTCGGGACACCGGGCCGAGCCCGCCGAGCACCGCGCCGAGGCCGCCAAGCACCGCGCCGACATCGCCGAGCAGGAGGGCGGGATGACTCGGGGTGACTTTCACAGAGTCCGCCGAGACGTCGGTGTTAGATTGGCCGGGACGTGCCGCGGCAGGTCAGGACTGTCCGGCCGCGGAGATCTTCGAGCGAGGATGTGGGCCAGATGGCAACAGCAGCGGTGACCGGAGCGACGGGGTATATCGGAGGGCGGCTGGTGCCACAGCTGCTCAGTGCAGGACATGAGGTGCGCGTGCTCACGCGCCGGGCGGATGCGCTGCGCGATGTCCCGTGGCGGGACGAGGTCACCGTCGTCGAGGGTGACCTGACCGACCCCGAGGCGGCCCGTGAGCTCTGCGAAGGCGCCGACACGGCGTACTTCCTGGTGCACTCCATGACCTCCGACCGCAGCTTCGAGGAGCTCGACGAACGTTGCGCCGAGGTGCTGGGCGGCGCCGCCAAGGCTGCCGGCGTCGACCACATCGTCTACCTGGCAGGTCTGCACCCGGACGCGAACGAGGGCGAGCTCAGCGCTCACCTGCGCTCCCGGGTCCATGTGGGCGAGGTGCTGGAGTCCAGCGGTGTGCCCACCCTGACCCTGCAGGCCGGACTGGTGATCGGTTCCGGCTCCGCCAGCTTCGAGATGATCCGCCACCTCACCGATGTGCTCCCGGTGATGCCGGCCCCGAAGTGGGTGCTGAACCAGATCCAGCCCATCGCCGTGCGCGATGCGCTGCACTACCTGACCCGCGCCATGGACATCGAGCTGAGCGAAAGCGTCCGCGCCGACATCGGCGGACCTGATGTGCACAGCTACGCCGAGCTGATGAAGATCTACGCCCGCACCGCGGAGCTCAACGAACCTCGAGTGATCGCGCTGCCGGTGCTCACCCCCTGGCTCGCCGCGCAGTGGGTCAACCTGGTCACCCCGATCCCGCGCACGCTGGCCATCCCGCTGGTGGAATCGCTCCAGCATGACTGCGTGGTCAAGGACCACGTCATCGACGACATCATCGCCCCACCCCAGGAGGGGCTCACCGACTATGAGACCTCTGTGCGGCTGGCTCTGGACAAGATCTCCGCCGATCGGGTGGAGACCACCTGGGCCGCGGCGCACCCGCTGGACGTGCCCTCGGAATCGCTGCCCTCGGACCCGGACTGGACCGGACGCTCGGTGTTGGTCGATGAGCGTGAGCGGCTCTCCACCGCCTCACCTGACGCGGTCTTCGCGATCATCGAAGGCATCGGCGGAGAGACCGGATACTTCTCGCTCTCTCGGGCCTGGGCGCTGCGGGGACTCGCGGACAAGCTCGTCGGCGGGGTCGGCATGGGCCGCGGCCGGCGCAGCCGGGGCCAGCTCGCACTTGGTGACACCCTCGACTGGTGGCGGGTAGAGGACCTGGAGCGCGGCAGGCTGCTGCGCCTGCGCGCAGAGATGAAGGTGCCCGGTCAGGCGTGGCTGGAGTTCATGGTGGAACCGGAGGGGACCGGCTCGCGCTACCGGCAGCGAGCGATCTTCTTCCCGCGCGGCCTCGCCGGTCGGGCCTACTGGCTCGGGGTGACCCCGTTCCACGCGATCATCTTCCGCAAGATGGCGGCCCGGATCCTCGCCGAGGCCGAGCAGTCGAGCACGCGCAGATGACCCGGATCTGACCCTCGGGAAAGTTTTTCAACAAATCACCATCCGATCCTGTCCCCGCTCCGAACTCTGCGTACATGGCCTGGTCGATACCCCGACCAGAGGCCGTGACACAGACCAAGTGCGATCAACAGGAGATTCAGTCATGAAGACCGAGATGCGCAAGACCTCGTCCCTGCTCGGAATCGGCATGGTGGCCCTGCTGGGCCTCAGCGCCTGCGGCGGCGACGCCGAAGAGCCGGCAGCAGAGTCCGACCAGGAGATGACCGAGGAGACCATGGAGTCAGAGGCTCCCATGGATGAAGAGACCGAGTCCATGGAGTCCGAGGAGCCCATGGATGAGGAGTCGGAGTCCATGGACGAGGCTGATCCGGCGGCCAACCTGGTCGGCGCCAGCTGTGCCGACTACGCCGAGCAGGTCCCCGAGGGCGACGGCTCGGTCGAGGGCATGGCCCAGGATCCGGTGGCCACCGCCGCCTCGAACAACCCGATGCTGACCACGCTGACCGCGGCAGTCTCCGGCGAGCTGAACCCCGATGTGGACCTGGTGGACACGCTCAATGGTGACGAGTTCACCGTGATCGCTCCCACCGATGACGCATTCGCCGCCATCCCTGAAGAAGACCTCAACGCTGTGGTCGAGGATGCCGACATGCTCACCGATGTGCTGACCTACCACGTCATCCCCGGCCAGCTCTCCCCCGATGAGATCGCCGGCGAGCACGAGACCGTCAACGGCGCCACCGTGACCGTCGAGGGCGAAGGCGACGATCTGATGTTCGACGAGGCCGGCCTGGTCTGCGGCGGCGTGATGACCGACAACGCCACCGTCTACATGGTCGACGCCGTGCTGATGCCAGCAGCTGCCGAGGAGTGATCCTCGCTGGGCTCGGTCACCGCTGAGCGCTCCTGAGCAGTTCTGAACGACCCGGCGGCGCCGCGCACCCACCCTGATCTCGGGATGCGGGCGCCGCCGTCGTCAGTTCACACACCAGCTGCAAGACGCCAGTCGATGCGAAGGTCTCCGCCCAGGATGTGGCATCCTGTTGGGATGCAAGAGATGGGCAGGTCCGGGTCAGCGGCCGACGGCGCGCAGATTCCGGTGGACGGCTCGGCGGATCCCTGCGGCGATCTGCTGCTGCGGATCCAGCAGGGCGACGAGCGGGCCTTCGAGCAGCTCTACCACGACCAGGGCTCGATTCTGTTGGCGACTGCACTTCGGGTGCTGCGGAACAGATCCCTGGCGGAGGAAGTTCTCCAAGAGATCTTCACCGAAGTCTGGATCAACGCCAAGAGCTACCGGCCGAACGCCGGAAGCGGACGGGCCTGGCTGACCACGATGTGCCGGCGTCGAGCGATCGACCGGGTACGAGCGGTCCAGGCCCAGCAGAACCGAGACTTCACCCAGGGGGTGAAGCAGGCTCACGAGCATGAGCCAGATGTCCAGGACTCAGTCCTCACACAGGTGGAGGCAGATCGGGCGCGCACCGCGCTGCAGAGACTCCCCGAAGAGCAGGCCACCGCGATTGCGATGGCCTACTACCAGGAACTGTCTCACTCAGAGATCGCCACGCGACTCGATGTCCCGCTTGGGACAGTGAAATCCAGAATACGAGACGGCATGCGAAGACTCAGGGCCCAGTTAGGAGGTGCCGGATGAACGCCGATCGCGAATACCTGGCAGCTGGCCTTGCCCTCGGGACCCTGGCCGATGCCGAGATGCTCCAGGCCCTCGACCTCGAGGCCACCGACCCCAGCTTCGCCGAGGAGGTCCAGTCCTTCAGCGAGACGCTGGGACTGCTGGCCGAGTCTGATGACGCCATCGCGCCCAGCCCAGAGACCGAAGCGGCGATCCTCGCCATCCCCCGGCTGCACCAGCAGGCGCCTGACTCGGCGCCGGAGGATGTGTCAGCCACTGTGCCAGCCCCCGCGTCAGCCCCTGACGCACCGCAGGAGCAGCGGGAGCGCCCGGCTGCGGCGTCGCGGTCGCGCCGACCGGCCACGATGCTCTTCGCGCTGGCCGCCTCCACCTTGCTGCTGCTCTCCGCGGTCCTGGCCGGAGCGCTAATCAACCAGCAGCAGGACACCACCGAGATCCAGGAATCGCTGACCGTGGCGGAGGCGGAGCGCGAGCGTACCCAGCGTCTGCTCAGCGCCTCTGATCTGGCCTTCACCGAGGCGGAGGCGACCGTGGGCGGACGGCTGACCCTGGCCTACTCGGTCTCCGAGCAGATGCTGCACCTGACACCTCACGACATGCCCGAGCTCAGTGAGGACCAGACCATGCAGCTCTGGCTGATCGATGAAGAGGGCCCGCACAGCGCCGGACTGATGACCGGCACCAGCACCGAGCTGCTCACGGACCTCCCCATGGACCAGGACATGACCTTCGGCGTCACGGTGGAACCGGCGGGCGGCTCCGAGGCCCCCACCAGCGACCCCGTGGTTCTCGCAGATCTCTGACCCGGTCCACCCATCCGAATGCCGCCTCGGCTACGAACTCAAGACATGACTGAGACAGTGCACGAGACGCCCGGCACCCAGGAACCAGCCGCAGGCCGAGATCCTCGGCGCCGACGTGACCTGATCCCGCACCTGCTGGCAGGTGTCCTTGCCGCGGCGATCTTCCTGGGCCTGGCGGATCTCATCTCCAGGCTCTTCGGTCCCGCCTCCTCTCCGCTGGTCTCGCTGGGCTCCACGATCATCACGCTCTCACCGAGCTGGCTGCAGGATTTCGCGATCTCCTACTTCGGGAGCAACAACAAGCTGGTGCTCTACCTGAGCATGGGCATCGTGGGGATGATCCTGGCGGCCCTGATCGGGGCCCTGGCCCGGCGCAGCCTGCGCCTGGCCGTGATCGTGTTCTCCGCGGTCGTGGTGACCCTGCTCGTCGTGGTGCTGCTGCGACCCGAGAGCTCGCCGCTGGACGCACTGCCGACCCTGATCGGCGGCGGACTCGGCATCGTGAGCCTGCTGCTGCTCAGCGGCGCGGCCACGGGCTTCACCCGCGCCTCCCAGGCCGACCGTGCTGGCTCGAGCGCCGGCTCACCCACAACCCCCTCCGCCACCTCATCCCCCGCCGCCGACCGCCCCAGCACCGAAGATGACCGCGCCCATTCGCGGCGCCGCTTCCTGGGCCTGGCAGCCGCCGGCACCGCCATCGCCGCGGGCTCGATCACCTTCGGCCGCTCGGTCAACGCCTTCGGCGTCGGCGCCGGGGAGGCCGCAGCACGGCTGGTCCTGCCCGCCCCCGCGGTGCCCGCCCCGGCGATCCCGGCCGGGGCCAGCGTCGGGGTGGACGGGGTCGCACCGTTCATCACCCCGAACAACGACTTCTACCGGATCGACACCGCCCTGGTGGTGCCGGAGCTCTCCCCCGAGGACTGGACGCTGCGGATCCACGGCCTGGTCGAGGAGGAGGTCACCATCACCATGGCTGAGCTGCTGGAGCTGCCGTTGGAGGAGCACCACATCACCCTGACCTGCGTGTCCAACCCCGTGGGCGGAGATCTGCTGGGCAACGCCACCTGGCTCGGCTACCCGATCCGGGAGCTGCTCGCCCGGGCCCGCCCGCTGGGCGAGGCCGATATGGTGCTCTCCCGCTCCATCGACGGCTGGACCGCCTCCACCCCGCTGGAGGTGCTCACCGATGAGGACCGCGCCTGCCTGCTGGCCGTGGGGATGAACGGCGAGCCGCTTCCCGCCCAGCACGGCTACCCGGCTCGGCTGGTGGTGCCGGGCCTCTACGGCTACGTCTCGGCCACCAAATGGGTCACCGAGCTGGAGGTCACTCGCTTCGATGCCGAGACCGCGTACTGGACCGATCGGGGCTGGGACGCGAGGGGCCCGATCCTGGTCGCCTCGCGGATCGATGTGCCCCGCCCGCTGGCCCGCGTGGACAGCGGCGAGGAGCTCGTCGTCGCCGGTACCGCCTGGGCCCAGCACGAGGGTGTCGCCGAGGTCGAGGTGCGCCTGGACGACGGGGACTGGGAGTCCGTGGAGCTGGCCGATGAGGTCAACATCGACACCTGGCGGCAGTGGCGGCACACCTTCGCCGATGTCAGCTCAGGGCGACATGCGGTGACCGTGCGCGCGATCAACGCCGCCGGGGAGACCCAGACCGATGAGCGCCGGGATCCGATCCCCAATGCCGCCACCGGTCAGCACCGGATCGAATTCAGCGTGGACTGATCGGGCTCATGCCCGGACGGCCTGGAATGCCAGGATCCGGCGCAGTCCCTCCGCGACAGCCTGCTCCCCGGGGGCCAGGCTGAGCCGGATCCAGTGCTGCCCGGCCACCGGATCGAAGTCGGTGCCTGGGACGACGGCGACACCGGCACCCTCCAGCAGGGCTGCGCAGTAGGCCGGTGAATCACCGAAGCGCTCGAGCTGCTCGCCCAGATGCGCGTAGACGTAGAAGGCGCCGTCGGCCGGGGCGACCTCGCCCCAGCCCAGCTGTGGGATCAGCCCCAGCACGCGCTCGCGCGCAGCGGCATAACCGCTCACCTGCGAGGCGGCGAAGTCGAGCGAAGCCGGCGTGAACGCCTCGACGGCCGCGAGCTGGGTGGCGTGCGGCGGGCAGAGCGACACGTTCCCGGCGAGCCGGGACACCGGGTCCACCAGGTGCTCCGGGAGCACCATCCAGCCCAGCCTCCAGCCGGGCATCCCCCAGTATTTCGAGAAGGAGGAGATGACCACCGGGTCCTCCCCCATCTCGGTGGCGCTCACGTTCTCGGACCCGTAGCTGATCCCGTGATAGATCTCATCGCTGATCAGCTGGACTCCGTGCTCGACGCACCACGCGGCGAGCTCTTCCAGCTGTGCCCGCTGAACCATGGTGCCGGTGGGGTTCGCCGGTGAGGCGAGGATCAGTCCGGCCAGGGAGTTGCCGGCGTCGAGCTGGTCCTGCAGCTGTGCGATCGTGGGCTGGAACCGCTCTTTCGGGCCGCAGTCCAGGTCCACCACCTCGATGCCGAGCGCGGTGAGGATGTTGCGGTAGGCGGGGTACCCGGGGCGCGCCAGCGCGACCCGGTCTCCCGGGTCGAAGGCCGCCAGGAAGCTGAGCATGAAGGCCCCCGAGGAGCCGGTGGTCACCGCGATCCGCTCCGGCGGCACAGTGACCCCGTACCAGCTTTCGTAGTGTGCTGCGATCGCTTCGCGCAGCGGGGCGATCCCCATCGCCGCGGTGTAGTTCAGCACTGTGTTGCTGGCGTGGATCGCCGCGGCCGCCTGGTTGACCGCCACCGGGGCGCCGGAGCCGGGCTCTCCTGCGGTCAGGGAGACGACGTCCTTTCCGGCGGCGCGCATCGCATCGATCCGCGCCAGGATGCTCATCACCTCGAAGCCGGGGACCTGTGATCTCTGCGAAGGCATCATCGCCCCAGCCTATCCAGACCCAACGATCACCCGGCGACGTAGCGCGCCAGGTGCTGCGCGGTGAGCGTCTGCGCCTGGGCGATCAGCTGGGCCGGGGTGCCGGTGAAGACCACCCGGCCGCCGTCGCTGCCTGCCCCTGGCCCCATGTCGATGATCCAGTCCGCGTGGGCCATCACGGCCTGGTGATGCTCGATCACGACCACTGAGGTTCCGGAGTCCACCAGCCGGTCGAGCAGGCCCAGCAGGTTCGCCACGTCAGCCAGGTGCAGCCCGGTGGTGGGTTCATCCAGGACGTAGACCCCGCCGGGGTCGGCCATCTTCGTGGCCAGCTTGATCCGCTGCCGCTCACCCCCGGAGAGCGTGTTCAGCGGCTGCCCCAGCCGCAGGTAGCCCAGGCCGACGTCGGAGAGTCGGGTCAGGATCTTCATCGCGGCCGGGACGCGGGCGGCCCCGGCGGAGAAGAACGCCTGCGCCTGGTCCACCGAGAGGCTGAGCACCTCACTGATGTTCTTGGCTCCGCCGTGCTCGTCGCCGAGCGTGTATGCCAGCACCTCGCGCCGGAAGCGGCGGCCCTCACAGTCCTCACAGGGGCTCGCCACCGTCTCCATGACGCCCAGTTCGGTGTAGATCACCCCGGCGCCGCCGCAGGTGGGGCAGGCCCCCTCGGAGTTCGCGCTGAACAGCGCGGGCTTGACCCCGTTGGCCTTGGCGAAGGCCTTTCGGATCGGCTCCAGCAGCCCGGTGTAGGTGGCGGGGTTCGAACGCGAGGAGCCTTTGATCCCGCTCTGGTCGATGAAGGTCACTCCCTCCCGTCCGGCGAGGCTGCCCTCGATCAGCGTGGACTTTCCCGATCCGGCCACTCCGGTGATCACGGTGAGCACCCCGGTGGGGATGTCCACGTCGACCTCACGCAGGTTGTTGCGCCGGGCTCCGCGGATCTGCATCTCCCCGGTGGCCGAGCGGACCTCGTCCTTGACCTGCGCCCGGTAGTCCAGGTGCCGGCCGGTGAGGGTGTCGCTGCCGCGCAGCTGCGCCACGGTGCCCTCGAAGCAGAGCTCCCCGCCGGCCTCCCCGGCCCGTGGGCCCAGGTCCACCACATGGTCGGCGATCTCGATGGTCTCCGGCTTGTGCTCGACCACCAGCACAGTGTTGCCCTTATCGCGCAGTCGCAGCAGCATCGTGTTCATCCGGTCGATGTCATGCGGGTGCAGCCCGATGGTGGGCTCGTCGAAGACATAGGTGATGTCGGTCAGCGCGGAGCCCAGGTGTCGGATCATCTTCACCCGCTGCGCCTCACCGCCGGAGAGCGTGCCGGCTGGCCGGTCCAGACTGAGGTAGCCCAGCCCGATCTCGATGAAGTGCTCCACGGTCTCCAGCAGCGAGGCACGCAGCGGAGCGACCCCGGGGGCCTGAACCGTTCGCAGCCATCCGGCGAGGTCGCTGAGCTGCATCGCGCAGACCTCGGCGATGTTGCGACCCTGAACGGTCACCGAACGGGTGAGCGCGCTCAGCCGGGTCCCCTCGCACTCCGGGCAGGCCACGAAGGTGACCGCGCGGTCCACGAACGCCCGGATATGCGGCTGCATCGCGTCGCGGTCCTTGGCGAGCATGGACTTGCGCACCTGCGGCACCAGACCCTGATAGGTCATGTTGATCCCGCTCATCTTGACCTTCTCCGGCTCGCGGTGCAGCAGATCGTGGCGCTCCTGCTCCGAGTAGTCGCGCACCGGCTTGTCCGGATCGAAGAAGCCGGATTCGGAGTAATACCGCACCGACCAGCCCCCGGCCTTGTACCCGGGCACCGTGATGGCGCCCTGGTTCAGCGAGAGCGACTCATCGATCAGCTGGGCGACGTCGATGTCGTTGATCTGCCCGCGACCCTCGCAGCGCGGGCACATGCCACCGGTGATGCTGAACTCGCGGCGCTCCTTGGTCTTCTCTCCGCCGCGCTCAAAGCTGACCGCACCGGCCCCGCTGATGCTGGCCACGTTGAAGGAGAAGGCCTGCGGGCCGCCGATCTGCGGCTCCCCGATCCGGCTGAACAGGATCCGCAGCAGCGTGTTGACGTCGGTCACGGTCCCCACGGTGGAGCGGCTGTTCGCCCCGAGGCGCTCCTGGTTGACCACGATCGCCGCGGTCAGCCCCTGCAGATCCTCCACCTCGGGTCGGCTCAGGCTCGGCATGAAGCCCTGCAGGAACGCACTGTAGGTCTCGTTGATCATCCGCTGGGACTCCGCGGCGATGGTTCCGAAGACCAGCGAGGACTTGCCCGAACCGGAGACCCCGGTGAAGACGGTCAGGGCCCGCTTCGGGATCTGCAGGCTGAATCCCTTGAGATTGTTCTCTCTCGCACCGATGACCTCGATGACGTCGTGGGGGCGCGAGGGGTCGTTCATCTCAGTCTTCTCCGGTCATTCTTCCGCGGCCGCGAGCTGGCCGCAGGCGCCGTCGATCTCCTTGCCGCGGGTGTCACGCAGCGTGGTGGGCACTCCGAGGGACTCGAGCCGGTTCACGAAGGCCCGCATCACCTCCGGCTCCGAGGAGGTCCAGATCGAGCCCGGAGTCGGGTTCAGCGGGATCGGGTTCACGTGCACCCAGCCGCGGCCCCGGGCGTTGAGCTTCTCGGCCAGCAGCTCGGCGCGCCACAGGTGGTCGTTCATGTCCTTGATCAGCGCGTACTCGATCGAGACACGACGCCCGGTGGTCTGGTAGTAGTGGTACGCGGCGTCGATGGCCTCATCGGCCTTCCAGCGCGAATTCACCGGGATCAGCTCATCGCGCAGCTCATCATCGGGCGCGTGCAGGCTCAGCGCGAAGGTGATCGGCAGGTTCTCATCGGCGAGCTTCCGGATCGCCGGGACCAGTCCCACGGTGGAGATGGTGATCCCGCGGGCGCTCATGCCCAGGCCCTCCGGGGCGGGGTCCACCATGCGGCGCACGGCGTTCATCACGCGCTTATAGTTCGCCAGCGGCTCGCCCATGCCCATGAAGACGATGTTGGAGACCCGCTGCGGGCCCACCGAAGAGGACGACGACGCGCCCTTGCCCGCCGCTGCCGATTCCTCGGACTCGGCGAAGTCGGTCTCCTCGCCCAGGGCTGCGTGATCCTGCTCCTCGGCGAGCTCGGCCGCATTCGGGGCGTCGAGCTCACCGGCGGCGATCACCCGGTTCGCCTGGACGATCTGGTCCACGATCTCAGCCGAGGACATGTTGCGGGTCAGCCCGTTCTGTCCGGTGGCGCAGAAGGGACAGTTCATCCCGCAGCCGCACTGCGAGGAGATGCACAGCGTGATCCGGCTGCGGTAGCGCATCAGCACCGACTCGACCATGGCACCGTCGAAGAGCCGCCAGAGGAACTTGATCGTGGCGCCGTCGTCGGTCTTGAGCCGGCGGACCTCGGTGAGCAGCGGCGGCAGGAACTCATCCACCAGCTGTTCGCGGGTCTCCGCGGGCAGATCGGTCATCTGCTCCGGGTCGGAGGTGTAGTGCCGGAAGTAGTGCACCGAGAGCTGCTTGGCGCGGAACCCAGAGATCCCCAGCTCCTTGGCGCGATCGGTGCGCTCCTGCAGGGTCATGTCCGCCAGATGCTTCGGCGGCTGCTTGACCTTGGGCTGGGCGAACTGCAGCTTCGGTCGCCCCTCGGCGTCCATAGGCTGCTGCCAGCCCTCCGCCTTGGGCCGGATCTGCGGGCGCGCCGCGTCCGAGGAGGGACCCGAGGCTGCCGTCCTGGGCGCCCCAGCTGCGCTGCGGGCGGCAGCCGACTTGGGCGCGGAGATCTTCGGCTCACGCTCGTCGCGGGAGCGGACTTCGTTGCGGGGATTCTTGGGATGTGCCATCCCCGCCAGTCTCCCATGGGCGCGAGCCCGGCGCACTACGTCCCCGGGGGTCGGGCTGAGGCCGTCTAGACCGCAGCGGTCTCCCGTTGCACCGCGGTGCTGTCTTCCAGAACCGGGGCAGGCCTGGTCGCCAGCGAGACGGCCACCAAGGCGATCACCGCGACCGGGAAGGCGACGACGACAGAGTTGATGCCCTCTCCGAAGAGCTCCCACAGCACTGTGACCACTCCACCGGTCAGCATCGAGGCAGTGGCTCCGGCAGCGCTGACACGCTTCCAGAACAGAGCGGCGAGCACCGCCGGAGTCACGGCTGCGCCGTACATCGTGTACGCATACATCTGCAGATCCAGCAACGTGGGGAAGAACTGGACGAGCACATATGCGCAGATCGCGATGACGATCACCGCGAGTCGCGCCGTGAGCACCTGGCTGCCCGGGGCAGATGCATCGCGTCGTGCCCTATCCCGGAAGATCAGGTCGTAGACGATGTTTCCCGAGCAGGTCAGCAGATAGGACGACCCGGTGGTCACGATGAGCGCCAGAGCGGTGACCAGGATGACTGCGCCGACCAGCTCCGGAGTGAAACCGCCCGCGGCCAGCCCGAGGACCGCCATATCAGGCGCGGAATCGGGGTTTACGATCGTGGCCGAGGACGCGAGCAGAATGATCGGAATGATCATCATGAGACCACCGAGGAAGAACAGGAATGCCGCCCGCTGCGCTGTCCGGGGGCTCTTGGCCGCCGAAAGCCTCTGATGCATGTTCTGATCTCCGAGACAGAGCAGGAACAGCGGAAGGAAATAGCCAAGGATCTGCAGCGGCGTCAGCGGCCCCGTGATGGTGCTCAGCGCCGGATCCAGCCGGTCCACGTAGGTGCCGAAGCCTCCCAGGTCTTGTACGAAGACGTAGCCGAGCGCCACGACGAGTCCGAGGATGATCACGATGGCGGAGAGGAAGTCCGTCCAGGCCACGGACTTCAGACCGCCCACCAGGGCCAGGAAGGTGATCAGAAGGACTGCCACGATGGCGCCTTGCGTCTGGCTCAGCGGCGTGATGAGGCTGAAGATGTACCCGGCGCCGGTGAACTGCGTGGCGGCGATTCCCATGAACGCGATCAGCACGATGATCGTCCCGATCGTTCCGGTGTTGCGCCCGAAACGGGTCCGAAGCAGCTGCGGCACGGTGTGGAAGGACTTGCGGCGGATCTTCTGCGCCAGGAACCCCAGAGTGAGTGCGCCCAGCAGAGTTCCCAGGAAGAAGAAGATCCCCGGCAGCGGCCCGTTCTGGAACACGAAGCTGGCACCACCGATGATCGATCCGGAGCCGACAAAGGTGGTCAACATGGTCCCGGCGAGAACCCACGCGGGCAGGGACTGTCCAGCCAGGACGAAGTCTGTCCCCGTCTTGATCTTGGCGCGCTTGCCCAGCCACGCGGCGAAGGCGACCATCAGCAGCAGGTAGCAGACGAGGACGACGATATTGGTCACGGTGCGGTACTCCATCCAAGAGGCGAGTGTGACGTGGAACTCGTCTATAGTGACGGCCCACGAACAGCATTGCAACATTTATTGCATTACTACCGTATTTCCACCCCGAGTCTCTGCCCTAGTCCACGACGACGCCGACCCGGCTCCACATCTCATCCGCTTCACGCAGGCTGGCCTCGGCTCGCGCACGATCGCGCTCGGCGACACCCATCAGCAGCGCCTGGATGACTGAGG
This sequence comes from Nesterenkonia sandarakina, assembly GCF_013410215.1. Classification (NCBI taxonomy): domain Bacteria; kingdom Bacillati; phylum Actinomycetota; class Actinomycetes; order Micrococcales; family Micrococcaceae; genus Nesterenkonia; species Nesterenkonia sandarakina. The sequence goes on along the minus strand of NZ_JACCFQ010000001.1, from coordinate 1,387,627 downwards.
TGGCGGGAACACTCGAAGGCAGATACCGGGACGAATCACTGGGGACCGTGATCGCCAGATCCGCCCGCTGCGCCACAGGGGTGGAGCGGTCCACGATCGCCAGCAGCGGCACTCCGCGCTCGGCGGCCAGGAGGGCGAGCTGGTTGACCGCCTCGGTGGTCTTCCAGATGTTGAACGTGATGACCAGATCCGCCGGCCCAAGCTGTCGCACGGCGGTCATCTGCGCCGAGACCGCGCCAGTCTGGAGCGAGAGGTCGCATCCGAGCAGCTGCGCCCCGTGGGCCAGCTGAGCGGCGACTCCGGCGAATATTCCCGTAGCCAGCACCACGCCACGCCTGGCCCCGCCGATCAGCTCGGCGCCGGCCTCGATCACCGTGTCGTCCAAGGTTGACCCAAGCGACTCCAGAGCCCGCACGTCCTCCATGATCGACGCCAGCCCCTTCACCCCCGAGGTCGACCCGCTGAGGATCCGATCGGCGGTCAGCGTGGCAAGGTAGCGCCCGCGGTAGTCCAGCACCAGGTCCGGCCATCCTGAGAACCCCAGGAACTGAGCAGCACGGGTCACGGTCCCGATATTCACCTGCGCGACAGCGGCTAGCTGCGCCGTGGTGGCGAAGGCGGCAAGCTCCGGATCGGCGCGCAGCACCGCCACGACCCGACCCAACGCAGGGGACGGACTGCGGCCGCCGACAAGTTTGTCCACCCAGGTGGAGACGCTGTGACTCATGCTTTGCAAAGTCCTTTGCATATCGTTATGTTGACCAGACCGCGCGAGAACGATCTGCGCTGCCAGAACCGAGAAAGGCTGTCTGATGCAACTCGAGAACTCCCACCGGGCGATCACCAACGTGCGAATCTTGGATCCAGAGACGGAGACCGTCTCTGAACCCACCACCCTGAGGATCGCTCACGATCGTATCGCCTCGATCGGCGGGGAGGCCGAGCCGGAGGCCGAGGCGCTGGACGCCGGCGGTCGGATCGCGATGCCCGGATTGATCGACTGCCATGTCCACGTGCTCGCTAACACCGCGGACCTGGGACGGCTCGGCGAGGAGTCGCCTTCCTACCTCGCCATCACTGCGATGAACTCCATGCAGGACGCCCTCGGCCGGGGATTCACCACGCTGCGTGATGCCGGAGGAGCGGATTTCGGACTGGCCCGAGCCGCCGAGGAAGAGCTCTTCCCGGCACCAAGGCTCTTCTACGGCGGAAAAGCGATCTCACAGACCGGGGGTCACGCCGACATGCGCGCACCTGGCAGCTCGGTCATGGACTCCCATCAGTGCTGCCCACATATGGGCGTCGTCTGCGACGGGGTCTCCGAGGTGCGACGGGCAGCGCGCCACCAGCTGCGCACCGGGGCGGACCATATCAAGCTCATGCTCTCTGGAGGGGTCGCGTCACCCACAGATCGTGTGGATTCCACGCAGTTCTCCGACGAGGAGATCCGCGCCGCCGTCGAGGAGGCCGAGGCCGCCAACCGCTATGCCCTGGGCCACGCCTACACGGCCAGAGCGATCAACCGGGGCCTGAAGCTCGGCGTGCGCTCCATCGAACATGGCAACCTGCTCGATGAGGAGAGCGTGCGGCTCTTCCGAGAGTTCGATGCGTTCCTGGTGCCGACTCTGGTGACCTATGAACGACTCAAGGCCGAGGGCGCAGCTCACGGGCTGCCACAGGAGAGTCAGGACAAGGTCGAGAACGTCCTGCACGCGGGCATCGAAGCGCTGCGGCTGGCCGACGAGGGGGGCGTCAACATCGCCTATGGCTCTGACCTGCTCGGAGGAATGCGCGGCTGGCAGAGCCATGAGTTCGCCATCCGGGCTCGCGTGCAGTCTCCTGGCGCGGTCCTGCGCTCCGCCACCACCACCGCTGCCAAGCTGCTGCGTCGTCAGGACCTCGGAACGCTCTCAGAGGGTGCCGCGGCCGACATCGTCCTGCTCGAGCGCAATCCCCTGGAAGATGTCAGCGTGCTGAGCACCCCGGAGAGCTCGATCAGTCACGTCTTCACTCGTGGCCAGCTGGTGACCGGGCGCTGAGGCCGTCCGCGCTCAGCTGGCGCGGCCCTGCTTCCAATAACCCATGAAGGAGACCTGCTTTCGGCTGAGCCCGACGTCCTTGACCAGGTGACGGCGCAGGCCGGTGATCACACCGGCCTCACCGGCCAGCCAGGCGTACTCGCGGAAGCCATCGGCGTCCCCGACCTCCCAGAGCAGGTCGTCCTCGCCGAGCTCCGCGAGGTCCTCGGCGCCCGAGGGTGCTCCCACCGGTTCACCGCGGGCAGGCTGCCAGGAGGCGCGGCGCTGGGCGAAGATCTCCGCGCGCCGCCGGCCCCAGTTCTGCACGGCACTGGTCAGCGGAGCGCCGCGGGCGGCACCCTCGCGGGGCAGCCAGAAGATCTCCACCCCGGAGCTGTTGGCCACGTCGAGGGCATCCGCGCGCGTGGGGATCTCCAGGTATGCCTCGCCGTGGACCCGCTCGGGCAGCATCTCGAGGATCGCGCAGATCGCGGGGACCGCCGTCTCATCGCCGGCCAGCAGGACATCGCGCGCGGTGTGCGGGTCGAACTCGATTCCGCCGCCGGCCCGGGTGGACCGGCCGTCCGGGCCGATGACCACCAGCTCGTCGCCGACCTCGGCGCGCATCGCCCAGGCGGAGGCGGGACCCTCGGTGCCGTGGACCACGAAGTCCACATCGATCTGCTGCGCCCACGGGCGGATGGCTCGCACGGTGTAGGTCCGGATCGGGTTGCGCTCTGCTTCGGGGAGCTGACGCCAGGTGGTGTACCACTGCATCATCTCCGGCTGCGGCTGGTCGAAGAGGCCCAGATCAGGCAGCGTGCCGTCGGCGCGGGGCAGCAGCAGCTTGATCCGCTGGTCCAGCCCGCCGGTGTGGAAGTGCCGCAGCTCCTCGGCTTCGAGCGTGAAGCGCAGATAGTTCGGACTCAGCCGCTGCACCCGTGCCACCACGGTGGCGTAGGCGCGCTGCGGATTCAGCGTGGCGGGGTCGACGGCGTCGCCATCTCCCACAGCACGGTCCGCCACCGCGGCGAGGCTTGAGCGCAGACTCATTGACCCAGGATCTCCTCGAACTCGGCGCTGAGCTCATCGAGCGCGTAGATCTGCGCCTCGGGGGTGCCCAGCGAGAAGGCGTTGGCGAGGTCTCCGGTGACCACCAGCTCGCGTCCGTCCTCCACGGCGGGGATGCTCGTCCACCCCGCATCCTCGGTGATCTCGGTCTCCTCGATGAAGATCGGGAAGCCGAGGAGCAGGTCTGCGTCGAGCAGCTCGAGCTGCTCATCGGAGATGTTCACGCTGAACTCCCCCTCTCCACCGAGCTCGGCGATCTCTGGGTTCTGCACGAACCCGAGGTCCTCCATGAAGGCGACTCGGCCGTCGGCCGCCGTGTAGGCGCCCCAGCCCTCGGCGGTGCGGGAGGCCACCGTGGCGGTCTGGCCCTCCCATTCCGGGTTCTCCTCGACGGCCGCGGCGAAGGCCTGTTCCTGCTCGGCGAGCATCTCCTCGCCCGCCTCCGGCTGGCCCAGTGCGGCGGCGATCATGCGCACCTGGTCCTCGGACTCGGTCAGGTAGCCCGCTCCGCCGGGGGCCACGCCGACCGTGGGGGCGATGGAGCTGAGTCGGTCGTAGCGTTCCTGGTCCCCCGAGCTGCGCACGTCCAGGATCAGATCCGGCTCCAGGGCGGCCACCGCCTCATAAGAGAGCTCCAGGGTGCCGAGGATCTCCGGGGATTCGGTGTAGGTGTTCTCCACCCAGGGCCCGATCCCGTCCGGATCCTCGAAGCCCAGCCAGTCCGAGGCGCCGACTGGTTCGACCCCGAGGTCCAGTGCCACCTCGGCGTCGCCCCAGCCCAGGGCGACGACCCGCTCGGGTGCCTCTTCGATGGTGACCTCGCCGAACTCGGTGTCGATGGTGGCCGGGTAGGCCCCGCTGGACGCCCCGGCGTCCTGACTCGCGTCGCCGCCTTCTGCGCTGCCGCTGTCCTGCCCGGCTGAGTCCGCGCAGGCGGAGAGGAGAAGGGCGGCTGCGGCGCCGAGTGCGAGGCCGGTGAGACGACGAGATCCGTGCAAGAGGATACTCCTTGTGATGAAAGGATGTGAGGATGGCCTGTTGACCACTCCCCCAGAATAGAACAAATTAGAGCACGAGACAGTATCCATTTCCCACTAAGGCGAGACTCATCCGGCATGACCGCTGAATCCGGCACGCTCAGACGCCCAGGACGCCCCGGGCTGCACCCGCATGCCCTGGGCCGCAGCGCGACGCCGCGCACCACGCTGGCGCTGCTGCTCGGGCTCCTGGTCCTGGGGCTGCTGTGCCTGGCCAGCGTGAGCATCGGCAGCCGCGGCATCGGAATGGACACGGTCTGGGCGGCGCTGAGTGGCGGGGAGGTCAGCGCGACAGACCGGCACGCGGTGCTAGGCCTGCGGCTGCCAAGGACACTGGCCGCCGTCGTCGTCGGGGCCGCGCTGGCAGTGGCCGGGGCGCTGATGCAGTCGCTGACCAGGAACCCGCTGGCCGAGCCGGGCCTGCTCGGGGTCTCCGCAGGCTCGGCCTTCGCGGTGGCGATTGCGATCGTCGGCTTCGGCATCACCTCCCCGCTGGGCTATATCTGGTTCGCCCTGGCCGGGGCGTTCTTCGCGACCGTGGCCGTGGCGCTGATCGGCGGGATGTCCGCGGGCAAGGTGGACCCGATGCGGATGGTCCTGGCCGGGGTCGCACTCTCCGCGGTGCTCTCCGGGGTCATCGGCGCCCTGCGCCTGTCGGACCCGCGCACCTTCGGCGCGCTGCAGGTCTGGGAGGCCGGGATCCTCGCCGGTCGCGGACTCGACGTGACCCTGACCGTGGCACCGCTGGTGCTGCTGGCCCTGATCGTGGCGCTGCCCCTGGGCAAGGGGTTGAACACGCTGGCGCTGGGCGATGAGCTCGCGGCCGCGCTCGGAGTCTCACTGTGGAAGACCCGGGTGCTGAGCATCCTGGCGATCACCATCCTGGCCGGAGGCGCGGCCGCGATCGCCGGGCCGATCGCCTTCATCGGGCTGATGGTCCCACATGCTGCCCGCTTCTTCGCCGGGGCCGATCAGCGCTGGGTGCTGCTGATCTCACTGGTCTTCGGTCCGATCCTGATGCTCACCGCCGACATCGTGGCTCGACTGATCGTCTGGCCCGGGGAGATGCCGGTGGGGCTGGTCAGCGCGCTGCTCGGCGCCCCGGTGCTGGTGCTGCTGATCCGCCGACGCAAGGCGCTGAAGCTGTGAGCGCCGGGGCCGGCTCGCGAACTCGCCAGGCCCGGCTGACCCACCGTCCGGTGCGCTCCTGGCTGGTCGCGGCGGGCCTGCTGACCGGCATCGTGATCCTGAGCATCACCGCCCTGGGGATGGGCGACTACCCGCTGAACCCTGCCGAGGTGCTCGTGGCGCTCACCGGCGGCGGCGGCTTCGACTCCACCGTGGTGCTGCAGTGGCGCCTGCCCAGGATCACCGCCGCTCTGGTGTTCGGGACCGCGCTGGCCCTCTCCGGGGCGCTGTTCCAGACCCTGACCCGCAACCCGCTGGGCTCCCCGGACATCATCGGCTTCTCCACCGGAGCGTATACCGGTGTCCTGCTCGCCACGGTGGGGCTCGGTGGCGCGACCGTGGCCGGCGGGGCGATCGGCACCTCGCTGGGCGCGCTGATCGGAGGTCTGGGCACCGCGCTGATCGTCTATCTCCTGGCCTACCGCGACGGCGTCCAGGGGTTCCGGCTGATCGTGGTGGGCATCGGGATCACCGCCGCGCTGCATGCGGTGAACTCCTGGATCCTGCTGCGCGCCCAGTCCGAGACCGCGATGGGCGCAGCCATCTGGGGCGCCGGGTCACTGGGTCTGACCAGCTGGTCCGCGGTCCTGCCGGCGATCGGGATCGTGCTCGCGGTGACCCCGCTGCTGCTGCTCGCGGTGCGACCGCTGCGTCAGCTGGAGCTCGGCGACGACGTCGCGGCCTCCCACGGGGTGCGCGTGGAACCGACCCGGCTCGCGATCCTGGGGATCGGGGTGCTGCTCACCGCGCTGGTCACCGCGGCCACCGGCCCGATCGCCTTCGTCGCCCTGGCGGCCCCGCAGATCGCGCGGCTGCTCGCCCGCTCGCCCGGGATCCCGCTGGTGAACTCGGCGCTGATGGGCGCGCTGGTGCTGCTCGGCTCTGACCTCATCGCGCAGCAGGCGCTGGCTCAGCCGATCCCGGTGGGCATGGTCACCGTGGTGCTTGGCGGCGGCTACCTGGCGGCCCTGCTGGCCTATCAGGCCCGGAAGGACTGACGGGCACTGACGCCGCACTGGCGCCGCGCAGCCGATCCCGGCTAGCTGATCCCGTCGTAGGTCAACCGACCGCCGAGCAGCGTCGCGGCGACTCCCATCTCGCGCAGACCCGAGCCCTCACCCGCTAGCGGATCACTCTCCACCAGCACCAGATCCGCCGCATCGCCTGCTCGGACCTGGTGGCCGCCCGTCGCGGTCCCGCCCCGGGTGGCTGCCGCGAGCGCGGTGGTCGGGTCCAGACGCTGCTCCGGGTGCCAGGGGTCCCGGCCGTCCCGGCTTCGACTCACCGCGGCCGCGATGGCCACCCAGGGATCCAGCGGAGAGACCGGGGCGTCGGAGCCCAGCCGCAGCGGGACCCCGGCCCGGGTGAGCGCGTCCAGCGGGAAGGCACGATCGGTGCGCCCCGCCCAGTAGGCGTCGGCCACATCCCGGTCATCCATGGCATGTTCCGGCTGCACGCTGGCGGTGAGTCCCAGCCGGGCGAACCGTGGGATGTCCTCCCAGCGCAGCAGCTGGGCGTGCTCGATCACCCCCGGCATGGCCAGGGCCTCGAAGGCGTCCAGCACGGCGGTGTTGGCCCGGTCGCCGATCGCGTGGATCGCCGCAGAGATGCCGCCGTCGCGGGCCTGGCGCATCACCTCCTGGAGCTCCTCCATCGGCACGGTCTGCATCCCGCAGCTGTGCGGATGCATCAGGTCCACCTCGGGATAGGGGTCCCAGCACCATGCGGTGCGGGTGTTCAGTGAACCATCGGAGATCACCTTCAGCGGCCCCATGGTCACCAGCCCGCGCTCGTCGAGCACATCGCCGGTGGAGATCCCGGCCAGCAGCGCGGACTGCAGCCGGTCTGGCCAGACCGAGACCTGTACGCGCAGCGAGTCCACCCCGGCCGCGGTGCGCAGCGGCCAGGCCGAGATGTTGTCGGCGTTCTCGAACTCCACGATCCCCACCACCCCGCGCTCGGCGGCCGCCTGAGCGGTCTGCCGGTAGATCTCCGGGGTCAGCGAGGCGGGGTCCTGGAGCTGGTCCATCACCGCGAAGGAGTCGGCCTCGCGCAGCAGCCCGCTGGCGTCGGTGGAGACTCCGAGCCGGGTCTGCAGCGCGGAGTTCAGCCACATGCAGTGCAGATCCCCGCTGATCAGTCCCACCGGCACCGAGCCAGTCGCCTGATCCAGGCTGCTCAGCGAGGGGAGGTCGGGCCAGAGCCCGTCCCGGAAGCCATAGCCGACGACGCCGGCGCCCGCCCCCTGCGAAGCTGCGGCGCTGAGCTCGGGATCGGCGCTGAGCGCACCGCGCACCAGCTGCAGCACCTCCGCCGCACTGGTGGTGGCGGCGAGATCGAGCCGCCGCCGAGCGATCACCCACTGTGTGAAGTGCACGTGGTGGTCCCACAGTCCGGGGATCAGGAAGCGCCCCTCGGCGTCCAGGGAGTCGGTTGCGGTGGAATCGGTTGCCGCGAGCGAGGCGATCCTCCCCTGGGTCAGCTGCACCTCGTGGAGGACCTCGCTTCCGGGCAGGCGCACATTGCGCAGCAGCAGCGACTCGGGGTGAGCGGCGGGGCTGGGTGTCTCAAGGTCAGCGGAGGCAGGAATCATCGAACACCCTCCTCGAGGGCGGCCCCGTTGACCCGCTCCATCCGATCCGCGAGCGCTGGATCGGCGTAGGGTCCGGTTCCGCGCAGCTGCTCGAGGATGGTGCGCACTGAGTCCATCGGCTTGTCCTGGCTCATCTTCTCCTTGGCTTCGATGCGGGTCACGCGCATCCGGAACCCGACGGTTCCGCGCACGATGCGCTGGGCGTAGTCGCTGGTCTCCGCGCTGGAGTCCAGCAGCTGCGGGTCAGGCAGCCGGCTCTCGAAGTGCTCCACCAGCCGGTGCAGCACTGCCAGGTTCTCGGCATCTGAGAGCACCTCGGGCACGCCGTAGAGGTGGGCCGCCGCGAAGTTCCACGTCGGCACATTGGGCCCATAGCCGTACCAGCTCGGCGAGATGTAGCCGTGGGGCCCCTGGATGATGGCGAGCAGCTCACCGGGCTCGACCCCGTCGGCGCCGCCCAGCCCGAGCTTGGCCTCATCGGGGCGACCCACGTGGCTGAGCAGGACCAGCTCGCCGTCGTCGGCATCTGCCTGGTCATCAATGATCACGGGGTAGTGCGAGGCACTCAGGCCCGCCGCAGGATGGGCCACGAAGGTGCACCAGGGGTGCGCCGTGATCAGCTCCTTGATGACCTCGAGATCCTCGAGCGCGTAGTCCGGGTTGTGCCGCATCCCCCTAGGATAGGGAGCTGCCTCTGACGCACCAAGTGGAAGGACCCGCGTGACGCACACCAGCGGACTCACCGCCCTGGAACCGCTGACCAGGGAGGAGATCCTGGACCGGGCCGCGAAGCTGCCTGAGGTGCACCACTACCCCACGGTGGATGAGCTGCATGCGAGCTTCGCGGAGCTTGCTGCGCAGCATCCGGAGCAGCTCAGCGTGACCCCGTTGGGCCACTCGCGCGCCGGGGAGCCGATCCTGCTGTATTCGATCGCCGGGCCCGAGCATGATCCGGAATCAGGGCCGACGACGGCGGGGCTATCCGGGCTGCTGGCCGGCGGGGTGCACCCGAATGAGCCGATCGGCTCCTGGACCCTGCTGCATCTGGTGCGACAGCTGCTTCAGGACACCAAGCTGCACGGGGCCTTGGCCACCAGCTTCCATGTGATCCCCTGTGCCGACCCGGACTCGATGCGCCTGAACCAGGGATGGTTCCAGACCCCGGCGGACCGGGCCCGGTATTTCGAGAACTTCTACCGCCCGGCAGGCCCGGAGCAGGTGGAGTGGACCTTCCCGTTCCGGTATAAGGCGGCACATTTCGATGCGATGCTCCCGGAGACCCGCGCACTGCAGCGAGCCATCGACCTGACCAGGCCAGACTTCTACATGCCGCTGCACAATGCGGAATCCGGCGGGGCGTACTACTACCTCTCCGACACGCTGTGTACCGCGCCGTCCACCGATACCGCGCCGTCGAGCCACCTCGAGCCGCTGCACGAGCTGCTCAGCGAGCTCCCCGCCGCCCTGGGCATTCCGCTGCACCGGGGAGAGCCGGAGGCCGCGCATTTCAAGGTGCTCTCTCCCGGGGTCTTCGCCATGGGGACCTTGGAGGAGGCCTACGACTGGGTCGAGGCGCTCGGGCTGGATCCCTTTCCGGAGGGATCCACCGGGGAGTCCTCCACCGGCTATGCGCGCCGCCACGGCACGCTCTCCATGGTCGCGGAGATGCCGCAGTGGAAGCATCTGCTCGCCGACGACGTCTCCCCCAGCGGGCAGGACTACGCCGCAGCACTACGAGCCCAGGCCGACCAGCTGGCTGCGGCCGGGGAGCTGCTCATGGCGCTGCTCGGCCGCTGGGACGCGCACACCGAGTCCGTACACGCTGCACCTGCACCTGCGCCCACCGAACCTGCGCTGCTGCGCGCCAGTCGGGCGTTCCTGCCACTGCTGGGTCAGGCCGCGGAGTCTCAGCGCGCGAGGTCCGCGGACCCGGCCTGCCAGCGTGAGGCCACCGTGGCCGAGCTTCATGGCCTGACCGGGATCCTGCACATGCTTCGGCTGCGATTCGGCGGGATGTTCCTGCGCGCGCTGCGCGAGATCGCGGCGAAGGAACTGGCTGCCGAGCTGGCCGAGCTCTACGCCGACTGGCTCGCCGAGGCCGAGCTTCAGGAGGCGGATCTGGTGCCCATCCCGATCAAGGATGCTGCGGGAATGCAGTACGGCGCCGTCCTCGCCCTGGCGGCCCACACGCTGCGGCGGCGCCAGGGCGAGTGAAGCCGTCCAGCCTCAGTCCGCCTTGAGCTCCTGGGCCAGCCGGTGGAAGTCCCGGGCAGGGTTGCCGAAGCGGTGCAGCGTCATGGAGACCGCCTGCTCCTTGAGCCAGTAGCGCAGCTCCACGCGACCCGAGGCGGTGATCTCATCGGCGAGCAGCGCCACCTCGGGGCGCTCCGCCAGCCGAGTCCGCAGCTCGGCATCCACGGTGCCGAGCATGCGCACCCGGACTCCGACGCCTCGATCGTGTCTGCCGCCGGCCAGCGCCGAGGCGAACTGGCTTGTGGTCTCCTGGACCGCGGTCAGCTTCAGCATCTTGCGGCCCAGCTGGAGCGCCTTGGCGGTCGCGCTCGGGAGCTTGGGATAGGCGGAGATGCGCACATCGGCCCCGGCTCGCTGGGCGGCTATCAGCGCACGCAGCACCTGAACCGCGGTGGCGTCGACCCCGACGCGCATCAGCACGTCCTCGCCGAGGTAGCGGAAGATGTTGGCCTCGCTGCTGAGCCCGGTGCGGTCGGTGGGACGACCGAACTCGGCCTCCCACCAGCGCTGATCATCGGCAGCGGCGGCGGCCAGCCAGGCTCGGTCCGCCCCGGAGACGATTCCGGAGCTGACTGCCGAGTCCATGAGCCGGCCCACGGTCTCCTCGAGCGTGACCCCGGCTGCGCCTGCAACAGCAGCATCGGCGCCCACAGTGTCATCTTCCCAGCGCCCGAAGAGCATGACGTAGTTGGGGCCGCCGGCCTTGGAGCCCAGCCCCACGGAGGACTGCTTCCAGCCGCCGAAGGACTGCCGCTGGACGATGGCCCCGGTGATCCCCCGGTTGACGTAGGCGTTGCCCACCTGGACCTGATCCAGCCAGGCGCTGACCTCTGCCGGCTCCAGGGAGTGGATTCCGCCGGTCAGCCCGAAATCGACCTGGTTCTGCAGCGAGATCGCCTCCTCGAGGTCCGAGGCCTCCATGAGCCCCAGCACCGGACCGAAGACCTCGGTGAGGTGGAAGAAGGAGCCTGGCTTCACGCCGTCCTTGATCCCCGGAGACCACAGCAGTCCGGTGTCATCGAGCTGCCTGGGCTCCAGAAGCCAGGACTCCCCGGGCTCGAGCGTCGTCAATGCCCGCTGCAGCTTCTCGCTGGGCGCCTCGGTGAGCGGGCCGACGGTGGCGGCGAGGCTGCTGGGCCAGTCCACGACCATCGAGGCGGCGGCGTCCACCAGCTGGCGCCGGAACCGCTCGGATTCGTAGACGCTGCCGACCAGGATGCCCAGGGAGGCGGCGGAGCATTTCTGCCCGGCGTGACCGAAGGCCGAGGTGACCAGATCGGCCACCGCCAGGTCCCGGTCCGCCGAGGGGGTGACCACCAGGGCGTTCTTGCCCGAGGTCTCGGCATTGATGGCCAGATCAGGCTTCCAGGAGCGGAACATCGCCGCGGTCTCGGAGGCGCCGGTGAGGATCACCCGGTCGACCCCGTCGTGGGAGACCAGGCGTTTGCCGTCCGCTCCTTCGAAGGGGTAGACCCCGTACAGCACATCGCGGGGAACCCCGGCCTCCCAGAGCGCATCCAGGATCGCCATGGAGCAGTGCGGGGTGTGGTTCGAGGGCTTGTGGATCACCGCGGCACCTGCGGCGAGCGCCGCGAAGGTGCCGCCGGCAGGGATGGCCAGCGGGAAGTTCCACGGCGGGGTGATCAGCACCAGGCGGTCCGGGACGAATCGGGCCTGCTCCACCTGCTCGATCTGCAGCGCGCTGTGCGCGTAGTAGCGGGCGAAGTCGATCGCCTCGGAGATCTCCGGGTCTGTCTGCGCCACCGATTTGCCCACCTCGGCGGCGGCGATGGAGACCAGGTGACCGCGTCGCGCGGCGAGGATGTCGGCCGCCCGGTAGAGGATCCGAGCGCGTTCGACGGCGGGGCGCGCCGCCCACGGCTCAGCGGCAGCGCGGGCCTGGGCGACCAGCTCGTCGATCCGGTCCCCGCTGATCTTCTCTGGCAGCGACTGCGCCTCGAGCCAGCCTGGCTGCGAGGCGCGCGCGATCGCGTCTGCGGCCCAGCGCTGGTTCGCCGGCAGGGCAGGATCGGTGTCGGGCTCGTTCACGAAGGGAGGCAGGAGGGCGACGTCGTCGTCGTTCGCCAGCTCTTCACGACTCCGGTCCTGGGTGTGCTGCGGGCTGGGTGCGGTGTGACCGTGCTTGGCGAGGATCTCCTCCAGCAGCGCCAGTGAGTGGCGGAAGCGTTGGGCCTCGCGCTCGAAGACCTCGCTGCCACGTCCGGATTCGTCCACGCCCAGCTCGAAGATGCCGGACATGAAGTTCTCGGTGGCGGCGTTCTCCTCGAGCCGGCGCACCAGGTAGGAGATGGCCACGTCGAACTCGGCGGGGCGCACGGCGGGCACGTAGAGCAGCAGCTGGCCGACGTCGGCGCTGACCGCCTCGGCCTGTTCGGTGGCCATGCCCTGGAGCATCTCGAATTCCATCTGCCCGGTGACTCCGCGCTGGTTCCCCAGCAGGTGCGCGAAGGCGATGTCGAAGAGGTTGTGCCCGGCCACGCCGATCCTCACTCCGGCCATGTTCTCCTCGGTGAGCAGCCAGTGCAGGACCAGCTTATAGTTCGCGTCGGTGGCCTCCTTGGACTCACAGGTCACCTGCGGCCAGCCGGCGATCTCGCCGTGGACCTTCTCCACCGCCAGGTTCGCGCCCTTGACCAGGCGGATCTTGATCCCCGCGCCTCCGGCGGCCACGCGGGCGTTGGCGAACTCCGCCAGCTCCTGGGTCGCGGCGAGCGCGTCCGGGAGGTAGGCCTGGAGCACGATGCCGCCCTCGTAGTGCTTCAGCTCCGGGCGGGAGAGCAGGGTCTTGAACACCGCGATGGTCAGGTTGAGGTCGCGGTACTCCTCCATGTCCAGGTTGATGAACTTGGAGCCGGCGGGCGCCTTGGCGGCCTCCTGGTACATCGGGATCAGCCGGGCGACCACGTAGTCCACGGTCTCTTCGAAGCCCCACATGGAGATCTGCGAGGCGATGGAGGAGACCTTGATCGAGACGTAGTCGACGTCCTCGCGGCGCAGCAGGTCCACGGTGTCCTGCAGGTGCTTGTCCGCCTCGGCCTCGCCGAGCACCGCCTCACCGAGCAGGTTGATGTTCAGCCGGTGCCCGTCCTGCTTGATCGAAGCGACGGCCTTGCCGAAGGGCTTGTCCCGGGCGTCGACCACCATATGGCCGACCATCGAGCGCATCCGCGCCCGGGCGGCGGGGACGACGACGTCGGGCAGCGTCTTGGCCAGCACGCTGCCGGCACGGATCTGCGCCCGGTCCAGCGAAGAGAGCGTGTCCGGGGCCAGACCGCCCAGCTCAGACAGCGCGGAGGCCGCCGCCCTGGTGTCTTCGGTGCGGATCACCCGGTCCACGAAGCCCACGGTGAAGTCCAGCCCATTGGGGTGGGAGAGCACCGCGGAGAGCCGCTGCGCAGACTTCTCTGCCGCGGAATGGTTCTTGCTGGGCTTGGAGGCATGTCCCGCGGCCGGGGCGTGGGACCCGCGCTTCAGCCACTGGGTGACCTTTGCGACCGCGGCCTCGGAGAGGTCGGTGAGCTCGGCGGTGTTCAGACTGGACATCGGGGCCTCATTTCACACGGCGGTATTTCACGCGCAGGTACTGGTTCAGCTGGCGGGGCGCTCGGACTGCTGACTTCCAGTGTGTGGCGAACCACATGTGAGGCGCACCGCGGCACGGGCAGGCGCGGCATCGTTTGAGTCATAAATAGGCGATACTGGCGTGTATGGAGACCGCAGGTCGGGGCCGCCCGCGCATTCAGGACACCGCGGACGACATCGTCGCCGCCGTCCTGGCCACTGCCGGGGCGCGAGTGAGCACGCCCGACTTCTCCACGCGACGCGTCGCCGAGCTCACCGGATTGAGTCAGACGCTGGTCAGTCGCGCCGGCCGGCGGCTACGACGGGCCGGAGGCGGCGCGGTGCAGAGCAGCACCGTGGGGAGCGGCGCGGTGCAGAGCAGCCCGGACATCGGCACCGGGGCGGGGCCCGCACGGGAGCTGGTGCTGCTGGAGATGCAGGTGCGCTTCCCGCAGATCATCCTGCGGTTCACTCCGGCGCCCCTTGTCTCCTCGGGAGGCCGTGGCGCAGTCATCGCGACTATGCAGAGGACTGTCGCCGATCGGCGAGCCACTGCCCTGATGGCCTCGCTGCATGCCTCCGAGGCTTCGAGGTGGCGGGTTCGGGACGCCGGCGAAGCTCCGTCTGCCGAGGTGATGCCCCCGGCCTCTGACCGGCTGTGTGCCGTCTGGGACGCCAGGGACCGGGACTGGGAGGCGTTCCTTGACCGGACTGCGCGCCTGCTCGACCGCTGCGCCCCAACCGTCGAGGCGATCCCCGGTGATCTTCTGGACCTGCTTGCGCGCCGCGCCGGCAGGGGGCTGCACGGCAGCTCCTGGCAGCGAAGCCTCCGACAAAGCGGCTCCATTTCTGACTCAGATCAGGACAGCCTCGGGCTTGCCGCGGACATGGAACGCTCGCCGCGGAACCGTTGGTTCTCGCAGGTGGAGCTTTCGGTGACCGAGCAGATCGCGATCGCGCTGCGCCGTGAGATCACCAATTCAGGCTTCCGCGCGGGCGACCGGCTCTCTCCCCGGGTGCTCGCTGATCGGCTGGGGCTCAGCCCCGGGGCGGTGCGCTCAGCGATGAGTCGACTGGTCGACGACGGACTGCTGGACTCCAGTCAGGGCAGCTTCAGGGTGCCGGCGGTGACCGGTGCCGACGTCGTCGATCTCTATGCTGCGCGGCTGCACCTCGGCATGGTTCTGCTGCGCGCCTGTGCCGTGCAGCCACGCCATCGGATGCTGCCGGTGAGACTGGCGCTGGGCGCTGTGGAGGCGGCCGCCACCCAGGGCACCCGGTCCGACGTCGGGCTGGCGGACCTGCAGTTCCAGCAGGAGCTGGCGGAGGCCTCGGGCTTGAGCCAGTCAGCCCGGGGGTTCCACGCACTGACGCTGCGGGTGCGGATGTTCATCGCGGTGCTGGGCTTGGACTACAGCCCCGCCGTGGAGCGCATCGTCAGTGACGACCGGCGGATCCTCACCGCGGTGCTTGCCGGAGACGCTGAGGCCGCGGTGCGCGCCTGGCGGTTGAAGCTGGACAACGCGGTCCGTCACATGTCAGCCCTGGCGCCGGAGTCCTTCGACGCGGAACTCTGGTCGCGGCTGAGCCGGTAGGGGCTCGCCACGCCTGCCGCCCCGATCAGGGGACGGTGTAGCTCAGCTGCACCATGCCGTTGCTGAATCGGTGCACATCACGCAGCGTCATCGCGATCCTGAACTCCGGGAGCATGCGGAGGCCGCCTCCGATCACCACGGGGCAGATGAGCATGTGGATCTCGTCCACGAGTCCGTGGCGCAGCGCGTGCGCCGCGAGCGTGGGGCCCTCGATCGTCAAGTCCTTGGCGCTGGACTCCTTGAGCCGCTGCACCTGCGCCGGATCGAACTCGCGCTCGATCCTGGTGCGCCTCGTGGTGACCTCGGTGAGGGTGGTGGAGTACACGATCTTCTCCGCGGCGGTCCAGATCTCTGCGAACTCCGCCGAGGCGGCAGAATCCTCGGCCAAGGAGGGGTCCGTCTCCCAGACGCTCATCAGCTCATAGATCTTCCGCCCGTAGAGGTAGGTGCCGATGTTGCGAGTCTGATCATTGATGGCGGCCATGACCTCCTCATCGGGCTCACCCCACTGGAAGTCGCCCGCCGCATCGGCGATATAGCCGTCGGCGGAGACCAGCATGAAGAAGATCAGGTTCCCCATGGCGACCTCCTGGATCTGTCGTGCGTGCTGGTGTCTCGCGTTCTGGTGTCTCTCGTGTCGCTGCGCTGCAGTCTCACACGCGCGGGGTCCATGGCGGAAGGCTCAGTGCACCGGCGCTTTGGGGATCATCAGCGGTTTGCCGGTCTCGGGGTCCTCGATGACGCGGGAGTCCACGCCGAAGACGCTGTGGATCGTCTCCTCGGTGCCGACCTGCTCGGCGGTTCCTTCGGCGGCGATGCGGCCGTCCTTCATCGCGACGATGTGCGAGGCGTAGCGCAGCACCTGATTGATGTCGTGCAGCACGGCGACCAGGGTGCGACCTTCGCGCTGGAGCCGCGAGCAGAGTTCAAGGATCTCTATCTGGTGGGCGATGTCCAGGTAGGTGGTCGGCTCATCGAGCAGCAGCAGCGGAGTCTCCTGCGCGAGAGCCATCGCGATCCAGGCGCGCTGGCGCTGGCCACCGGAGAGGGCGTCGACCTCACGGCTGGCAAGCTGGGTCATCCCGGTGTTCTCCAGCGCGGAGCGGACCGCTGCCTCATCCTCGTGGCCCCAGCGCTTGAACATGTGCTGATGCGGATGGCGTCCCCGCGAGACCAGGTCGAAGACGGTGATCCCGTCCGGAGCGATCGCGGACTGCGGCAGCAGCCCCACCGTGCGCGCGAGTTCCTTGGTCGGCATGTTGAAGATGGATTCGCCATCGAGCAGGACCTGCCCGCCGGTGGGCTTGATCAGTCGGGCGAGACTGCGCAGCAGGGTGGACTTCCCGCAGGCGTTCGGGCCCATGATGACGGTGAACGACCCGTCCGGGATCCTGATGGTCAGGTCTTCAAGCACCTGGCGCTCCTCGTACCCGGAGGTGAGGCTTGAGGCGGAGAGCCGGTATTCGTCGGTCATCGGATCCTTCGTGTCGGCGGTCTCCCGCGCCGGGGGCACTGGTCGGGCTGCCCGTCGGGGCGCCGGGCGGGATGCCAGGCGGGATGCCCGGCTGGGCGTGGGGCAAGGGAATCCTGCGGGCTGCGCTCGGCAGGACTGTGCAGGACTGGTTCTGCGCCCAGCTTACGGGCTCGCCGGGGGTGGCCGGTCCGTGGGGACGTCTAAGAATCCGGCGGTCTTGAGTCGATGGTGCTTGCGGCACAGCGCCCACAGGTTGGACGCCGTGGTCGCGCCGTGCGGCCAGGGAATCTGATGATCGATGTCGCAGTGCTCGGCGGCGACCATGCATCCTGGTGCCTGGCAGGTGCCATCGCGGAACTCGATCGCCCGGCGAAGCAGCTTGGGAACGAACCGGCCTTCGTAGACCCGTGCCAGGGGCTCGGGCAGCGGTGGAGTCGGGGGCTCGGGCAGCGGCGGAGGCTGGGACTGAAACGCAGCATCCGGCGGATCCCCTGTGGTCGCAGCGACAGCGTTCGCGGGAGCATCCGAAGTAGCAGCGACAGCATCTGCGGGAGCACTCGAAGCGGCCTCGAAAGGGACCGGGGTCCAGGTGATCCGGTGTTCGTCGCTGAGGATGATCCGACGGATCATCTCTACCGGGTAGGCGTGGCGACGATTGCGGCTCAACGCAGGCATACCGACGCCTGGAGCGACCCCCGTGGCGCCGGAGCTTGTCAGCAGGGTCTCGGGCTCGATGAGGATGCCGACGTGGCCGTTGATCGGAATACCAGAGCCGGTCTCTCCGGTGAGCAGCCAGCTCGAGAGCAGATCCGCCTCCCGCTGGGCCTGACTCCTGGGGTCGCCGGCTTCTCGACTCATCGGCGGTCCGGCATGCTCGAGACGACCGCCGACCCCCGAAGCAGCAACACTCTCTTCGGATGAGACCCGCGTGAGAGCCGACCCATGATGCAGCCCAGCATCGGGCCCCTCGCTCGGCAGGCCGAGCCAGTCAAATCCTCCCTGCACGGTCCCTGGATGACAGGAGCCGGGGCCTCCTTGGGATGAGGCAGACCGACCCGCATCGGGCCGCTCCACACAGGGATCGTAGGGCACGTCCTGCTTCGGGCTCCGGGCCACATCGACAAGGCGGTTCTTGATCGCCTCGGCAGTGAGTGTGGGCAGCATCGCGTGCAGAATGCTGACTCCATCCTCCAGATGCTCCAGCCAGACCCGGCGTTCTGCGTGCCCGCGGCGACACCGCTGCTCATGCTGAGCCGGTTCGGCCCGCGCCACGAAGCGGTTCAACCAGGCCGTCAGCCGCGCCGGACGGTGTGTCAGAGCGTAGGCTGCGGCCTGCGCATCAAGCCGTTCGCGGTGTGTGGGCGAGACCAGGCGCTCTGCCGCGGAGACCACTCGGACCAGGGAGCGAACGGGGACATCCCCGGCACGCACGGAGCGCCACACCTGTGGCAGATGCTGCCGGGCGAAGCAGGCCTGGTGGTACTGGGTGTAGACGTGCCCCTCGCTGGCGCCCATCGCCTCGGCCGCATTCATGATGGCCGCCGATTCTGCGATTGCACGACCGCGCGCCCTGCTCATGAACTCCGGCTCGATCACCTCGGTGTCACGCATGAACGACTCGACGTAGTCCACCAGCAGTCTGAGCTGCTCCGCCTGACCTCGATTCAGCTGCCGCTGCGACTCCCGCAGAGGCTCTGCATTCGGATCAGTGAGTGCAACTTGCATGATTCGAATATATCTTCTAATCGCATGAGGCTCAAGAGTCTAGCTGCTGCCAATTTGATCTCATTTGGACGCGCTTAGCGGCACGGCCCGAGAACTCGGTGGGCGACCGCTAAGGGCGCACCATCCGGGCATCTGTGATGGCGGGAGCACCCGGATCCTGCTGCTCCGACCCGTCGAACCGGAACCCATTGCGGAGGTAGAAGGCGATGGCTCGCGGATTCTGCCTGGCCACCCACAGACTGACCGGCTCAGCGCGAACCCCCTCGAACGGCGCTGCGCCAGCCTCAGCCTCAGCCCCAGCCCCAGCGCCAGCGCCAGCCTCAGTGCCCGACCCATTGCCGGTCCCAGCGCCGACCTCAGCGCCGACCTCAGCGCCGGGCGCAGCGCCGACGTCCGTGTCCGACCCAGTGCCAGAACCCGCCCCGAGGGTCGAGTCCAGCAACGCCTGCCCCGCCCCGGTCCCGTGTTGGTTTCGGAGGACATAGAGGGTGTAGAGAGTGCGGGAAGGCAGGTCAGGCGACTCAGCCGCGTCCTGCGCCGGGCCTGCCATCGCGAAGCCGATGATCTCGCCGTCGACCTCGGCGACGCGGATGCTCCACTCATCTTTCTGCTCGGTGAGGATCCGCGTCCACGTCTCGCGGCGCATGCGGGAGTGCTCCTCGGTGGAGAACCCCTCCGGGAGCAGGTTGATGTAGGTCTCTCTCCAGGTGGCCACGTGCACAGCCGCGATGCGCTCCGCATCCTCAGGACGCGGCCGCCTGATCACCACGGCCATGAGACCCCCCTGAGCGGCGCGGCGGGCGACGTGCCGGGCTTGCCTGAATCAGTCATTCGCTCAACCCTTTCGGCCCCAGCCTGCGCGAACTGGCCCGAGCCTGCGCGAACTGGCCCGAGCCTGCGCGAGCTGGCCCGAGTCCAGCGCCGCCAGCACGGTGATCCCCGCCAGCGCACCGGTCACACCGATGCGCTCGGCTCCCCCACGTCGATGGTCCCGCTGACCACGACCTCGGCGCGGCCGCCGACCCACAGGGCCTCGCCCTCACCCTCGACGTGGATCCGGCCGCGACGCTGCAGCACCGTGCCCTGACTGGCCACGTATGGCGGAGACATCTTGCCCGAGTACTCCAGCCACTGCGCCACGGACGCGTTCAGGCTCCCGGTCACCGGATCCTCGCGCAGCGCCCCGGCGTCGTCCGGAAAGAAGGCGCGCACCTCCAGATCGGTCTCTGCTTCCTCTGGCTGCAGGGCCACCACGCCGAGGTGACGGTATTCCGGATCGGTGATCCGAGTCAGGTCCGGGGTCACAGCGAGCACCGTCTGAACGCTGTCCAGCAGGACCGCGACCCAGCCGGGACCGTTGTCCACCCAGGCCGCGTCCACCACCTGTTCGGCAGTGACGCCGAGCGCCTCGGTGAGCATCTCCCGCGCCGCCTTAGGGATCGGCCCGGAACGCACCAGACCGGGTGCGCCGAAGTAGAGCGCCTGCTCTCCGAGGTGCACCGGAACCAGACCGACACCACACTCCTGGACGACGACGCCGGCCGAACGCGGCTCGTGCCCGAGGTCCAGCCAGGCGCGGGCCGAGCCCAGGGTGGGGTGCCCGGCGAAGGGCAGCTCCTTGTCCAGAGCGAAGATCCGGACCCGATAGTCCGCCTCCGGAGTGCTCGGCGGCAGCAGAAAGGTGCACTCAGAGAGATTCGTCCAGCGCGAGATGGCACGCATCTCATCGTCGCTGAGCCCCTCAGCCTCAGCGATCACCGCGACCGGGTTGCCCATGAATGCTCCGTCACCGAACACGTCTACCTGGCGAAATGGCTTCAACATGGGCTCATCTTAGACAGCTGGCCTGGGGGCCGGCCGCCGTCGCCGGCCTTACCTGCTCCTCAGACGCCCTTGAAGCCGCGCAGCCGCAGACTGTTGCCGACCACGGAGAGCGAGGAGAAGACCATAGCCGCCCCGGCGAGCATCGGGTTGAGCAGGCCCAAGGCGGCCAGCGGAATGGCCGCGACGTTGTAGCCGAAGGCCCAGAACAGGTTGGACCTGATCACCCGCAGCGTCCGGCGCGAGAGCGCCAGCGAGTCCGCCACCGCACGCAGGTCACCGCGCATCACGGTGATCCCGGCGGCGTTGATGGCCACATCGGTGCCGGTGCCCATGGCGATCCCGAGGTCCGCCTGGGCGAGCGCGGCCGCGTCGTTGACCCCGTCGCCGACCATCGCCACCGTCCGGCCCTGCTGCTGCAGCGCGCGGATGGCCGCCACCTTGTCCTTCGGCAGCGCCTCGGCGATCACCTCCTCGATGCCCACCTCGGCGGCCACCCGATGCGCAGCCCCGGAGTTGTCCCCGGTCAGCAGCACGGTGGAAAGGCCCATGGCACCAAGCCGCGCGATCGCCTCGGCCGAGGTCTCCTTCACCGCATCCGAGACGATCAGCACACCGGCGAGCCCGCCGTCCACGGCGACCAGCACCGGGGTGGAGCCCTGGGACTCGGCCTGCGCGAGCAGCCCGGCCAGATCATCCGGGACCTCGATCCCCTGCTGCCGCAGCAGATCGCGGCGACCCACCATCACGGTGTGCCCAGAGACGATCCCTGAGACCCCGTAGCCCTGGTGGTTGCTGAAGTCGCTCACAGCAGGCAGCTTCCCGGCGACCGATCCGAGGGTCTCGCGCGCCGCGTTGGTCACGGCGCGCGCGATGGGGTGCTCCGAGGCGGACTCCAAGGCTCCGGCGAGACGGAGCAGCTCGACGTCGTCCCCGCCGTCGTCGTCGCCGGCGGCGTTGCGCAGCGACCAGCCGCGCGCCGAATGCATCGCGGCCAGCTTCATCGCACCGGTGGTCACGGTGCCGGTCTTGTCCAGGACCACGGTGTCGATCCCGCGGGATGCCTCGAGCACCTCGGGGCCGCGGATCAGGATCCCCAGCTGCGCGCCGCGGCCGGTGCCGACCAGCAGCGCGGTGGGGGTGGCCAGCCCGAGCGCGCAGGGGCAGGCGATGATCAGCACCGCCACCGCGGCGGTGAACGCAGATTCCGCCGAGGGGCCCAGGATGAGCCAGACCAGCAGGGTGACCAGCGCGATCGCCAGCACGATGGGTACGAAGATCCCCGAGACGCGGTCCGCCAGGCGTTGGACCTCAGCCTTGCCCGACTGCGCCTCCTCCACGAGCCGAGCCATCTGGGCCAGCTGGGTGTCCGCCCCCACCCGTGTGGCGCGGACGATCAGCCGCCCGGAAGAGTTCACCGTGGCGCCGGTGACGCTGTCCCCCTCAGCGACCTCCACCGGCACCGATTCCCCGGTGAGCATGGACATGTCCACCGCAGAGGCCCCGGTGACCACGGTGCCGTCGGTGGCGATCTTCTCCCCGGGGCGCACGATGAACTCGTCCCCGACGGCGAGCTCGCGGACCGGTATGAGCACCTCGGCGCCCTCGCGCAGCACCGCCACCTCCTTGGCTCCCATGTTCAGCAGCGAGCGCAGCGCCTGGCCCGCCTGGGACTTCGAGCGCTTCTCGAAGTACCTGCCCAGCAGCAGGAAGACGGTGACCGCGGCGGCCACCTCGAAGTAGATGTTGCTGGCCCCCATCGCGTGGCCGGCGTCGGGGGCCCAGGGCGGTTCGGCGAAGAACACGAAGTCATGGCGCAGCCGCGGGTCCCCGGCGGCGCCGAAGAGCATCGCGTAGAGCGAGAAGAGCAGGGCAGCGAGCGTGCCCAGCGAGATCAACGTGTCCATGGTAGCCGCGCCGGCGCGGGCGTTGCGCGCCGCGGCGCGGTGGAAGGGCCAGCCAGCCCAGAGCACCACCGGCAGGGTCAGCGCCAGCGAGACCCAGTTCCACCAGGGGAACTGCAGTGCGGGGATCATGGCCAGCAGCACCACCGGCAGGGTGAGCACGGCGGAGATCAGCAGACGACGACGCAGCCCCGCCAGGTCCCGGGCGGCCGGGCTCGCAGCGGATGGCTCCTCGGTGTGCGGCGTCGGCTCCTGTGCGCTGTACCCGGTCTTCTCCACTGCTGCGATGAGCTCGGCGACGACAGCCTCGGAATGATCCGTGACCTGCACCGCGGCCTTCTCGGTGGCGTAGTTCACGGTGGCCGTGACGCCGTCGAGCTTGTTCAGCCGGCGCTCGATCCGCTGGGCGCAGGCGGCGCAGGTCATCCCACCGATCTCGAGATCGATATGCGCCGGGTGGGGGCCGTTCACGGCTGGCGCAGCGCGTCGTAGCCGGCCTCGTCCACCGCGGCGATCACGGCATCGTCGCGCAGCACCGGGTCCTCGCTGAGCGTGATCGCCAGCTCACCGCTCTGGGCACTGACCTCCACCCCGAGGACACCGGGAAGCTGCTCCACCTCCGAACGGATCGCGCTCTCACAGTGGCCGCAGGACATTCCGGTGACGCGGTAACGGCGAGTCTCGGTCATGATGGGCTCCTCAGCAGTGCGGCAAAGCATACGAATACACCCAAATATACCCCCTAAGGGTATATTTGTGGAGCACGGCTCATATAGTGGTGGCCTCGGCCATCTGAGGAGGACCCCATGGACAGCGCAGCGCTCGAGCACTCGACCGGCATGCCGGAACCGACCTCGACCGAAGAGCAGCATCACGGGTACATGACGCAGAAGGACCGATACCTGGGGCGGCTGCGGCGGATCGAGGGGCAGACCAGGGGGATCCACCGGATGGTGGAGGAGGACACCTACTGCATCGACATCCTCACCCAGATCAGCGCGACCACCTCGGCCCTGGAGAATGTGGCGATGGCACTGCTGGAGGACCACCTGCGGCACTGCGTGGCAGACGCGGTCGCCGTCGGCGGCGATGAGGCTGAGGCGAAGCTGAAGGAGGCCACTGCGGCCATCCGTCGCCTCGTGAAGTCCTGAGCGTGCCGGTGATGACACCAGCGCGCGGCGTCGTCCTGATGGTGCTGGGCACCCTGGCCCTGGCCGCCTCGGCGGCGATGATCTCCGCCATCGACGGCGAACCGCTCAGCGTGGCTGCCTGGCGCTGCCTGCTCGCGGTGCCGATGCTGCTGCCGCTGGCCGCCTGGGAGCTGCTGCGCAGGCCCGGGCCGGCCCGAGTCCCGCCTCGCACCCTGATCGGAGCCGTGGTCGCCGGCGTCGCCCTGGGTGTGGACTACAGCTTCTACAACACCTCGATCACCATGATCGGACCCGGCATCGCCACGGTGCTGATCAACATTCAGGTCGTGATCCTGCCGCTGATCGCCTGGGCGCTGGAGGGCGTGCGCCCGATGCGTCAGCTGGCGCTGATCACCCCGCTGATGCTCGCCGGAGTCGCGCTGACCGCCGGGGCGCTGGACCTGGAGAACCTGCAGCTGGCCGGCGTGCTCGCCGGACTCGCCGCCGGCACCGGTTATGCGCTCTATCTGGCGATCATCCGACGCACCGCGCCGCGCGCGCCGCGCCGGCACCGGTCTGCGCCGTTCACCATCCTGAGCCTGGTCTGCCTCTCCGCCGGGGTGACGACGGCGCTGACCGCCGCCGGACTGGGTCGGCTCGAGGTGCCCCAGGGACTCCAGGAGTGGGCTCCGATGCTCGCACTGGCCTTCGTGGGGCAGGTGCTCACCTACCTGTGTTTCAACATCGCCATGACCGCGATCTCCGAGACCGCCTCCAGCACGCTGATGCTGCTCTCGGCGGTGTTCGCCGTGGCGCTCGCCGCCATCCTCTTCGCAGACATCCCCAGCGCCTGGCAGCTGGTGGGCTGCGCGATGATCATCGGGGGCGCCTGGTGGACCGCGGTGGCGGCACGCAGAAGGGCCGGAGGCGCAGTGCCTCCGACCCTTCCCGTGGACGACCCTGCGGGTCGCCGTTCACGCTCTCCGCGCTGAGAGCTCAGCGCAGCTCACTGCCCATGGCACGGATCAGTGATCGTGATCCTCATGATCCTCGTCTGAGTGATCGTGGTCTGAGTGATCGTCATCGTGGTCACCCTCTTCATGCTCGCCCTCGTGCTCCTGCGCGCCTTCAGCTGCCCGGCCGTCGACGGCGGCGATCTCGTTCGGGGTGAAGTCCAGCTCGGCGGAATTGATGATCTCCATGGAGCCGAGGTCCACCATGTGCAGGGTCTGCGCATCAGGCTCGGTGATGTAGGCGATGTCGTCGACCACCCGGATGGCCGGGCGCGGCTCCTGCCACTCCTCGGGCTCGGTCCACTCCGCCATGATCTCCAGGTGATCGGTGTGCTCGCCGGTCTCCGGGTCGATCACGTGCAGCTGACCGTCCTCAGCAAGCACCAGCGCCTCCCCCTCGGGCCCGCGGGCCAGGGAGCGGAAGTTATACGCGGCCTCGAGGTCCACGGTGGAGATCTCTCCGCTTGCGGCATCCACCAGGGAGACCTGGGTCATCGGCTCCTCACCCTCGGAGTCGGTGTTGTAGTCGCCCAGGAAGATCGGGGAGTCCTCTGCCGGGAAGAGGTTGCCGATCCGGGCATACTCCTCGTCGGCCTGAATCTTGGTGAACTCGGTGCCGTCGAAGATCAGCACACCGTCCTCACATCCCACGGCCAGCATGCCTTCGGGCCCTGCAGCTTCACCGTGCACACCGGGGCATTCCTCGCTGCGGGCGACCTCTTCGCCGTCGGCGTCGAGCACCCGGGCCCCGTTGCGTTCATCCTCGTTGCCGAGCGTCTCGAAGCGCCCACCGTCAGGGAAGACTGCCGCGACTCCGTGGTGCGCCTCCTCGGTCTCGGCGACCTCGGTCTCGAGCTGCTCCTCGGATCCCAGGTCGAGGTCTGCAAGCTCGGAGAGCTCATAGCTGTGGATCTCACCGTTGCCGTCGAAGAACAGCGTGCCGATGCCCTCGTGGGAGACCACGTGGCCCGGAGCGGGACCGTCCACGGTGAGGTCACTGACGTAGGGATCGGTGGTGTAGAAGTGATCGTGATCCCCATGCGGCTCGCCCCAGGTACCACCATCGATCAGCCGGAAGCTCTCGCCTTCGGTGAGGAAGAAGTGTCGTCCATCCCCCGCAGGGTTGACCCGGACGAACCCCTCGGCCTCATCCTCGCTGAGCACCTCCAGAGTGGCCCCGTCGAGTACGGCGACTCCGCCGTCGTAGGTGACCGCCAGACGGGGGCTGGGACCGCCGGCCTCATGGGTCTCGCGGTCTGTGGGTTCCACGGCCGCGGCGTCGGAGGTCGCCTCGTCCCCACCGCCGTCGGCGCCCTCACTGCTCTCGGAGGTCGGGGTGGCGGAGGCGGCGGGCTCCTCCTCGGAGGCGTCCCCGTCGGCGGCGGAATCAGCACAGGAGACCAGCGCGAGCGCGGAGATCATGAAGACAGAGGGCAGCGTGAGATGTTTGGTGTTCATGCGAATCATTCTTAGTTATCTCGGCGTCAATTGCAAATCGTTCGCATTAAAGCGAGTCGGGGTGCTTGGTCGTCGCGCCGCAGGGGTGCCTACACCACCTTTGCTGCGGGGAGAACCTGGTGTCGGATTATGTCGAGCCCCGGGCGGTGCCGGAATCCCTCGATTTAGACTCAGACCATGCCCAGCACCCAGTGGAACCCGGGCGCGTATCTGACCTACGCCTCCGAACGAACCCAGCCCTTCATCGACCTGCTCCAGCGCGTGCGCTCCCCCAAGGCGGATCGGATCGTGGACCTCGGATGTGGCCCTGGCAACGGGATGCCGGTGCTGCGAGGGATGTGGCCCACGGCATGGATCACCGGCATCGATTCCTCGGCCGAGATGCTCCAGCGAGCCGACGCGGCCACCGACGACGAGCGCATCTCCTACGCGCAGGCCGACATCCGGGACCTGCATCTGAAGGAGAAGGCGGATCTGATCGTCTCCAATGCGGCGCTGCAGTGGATCCCCGAGCACCGTGAGCTGCTTCCGAGCATCATGGACAACGTGGCCCCCGGCGGTGCGCTGGCCGTGCAGGTCCCGGGCAACTTCGGCGCCCCGAGCCACCGGCTGCTCGCCGAGTTCGCCGCCGCGCCCCGTTACGCGGCTCATATCGACCCCGACTCCCTGCTCCAGCCCACCTCCGAGCTTCACGAGTACATGCTCGACGTCTCGCTGCCCGGTTGGGAGGTCGAGGCCTGGGAGACCCGCTACCACCACGTGCTGCACGGCGAGGACCCGGTCTTCGACTGGATCTCCGCCGCGGCGGCCCGGCCGGTGCTCCAGGCGCTGCCGGCGGATCTCCGGGAGGAGTTCACCGCGGAGTACAAGGCCGCGCTGCGCGAGGCCTACCCGGCGACCCGGATCGGCACGATCCTGCCGTTCCGGCGGCTCTTCTTCATCGCACGCCGGTCCTGAACCGGGCTCGGCTGCGCCGCACGCGCGGTCCGCAGGCCGAACCGGGAGCCGGAGCCGGTAGGGTCATCGCGTGACTGTTCCCTCTCCTGTCTCGACGACGACGACGCCGCGCACACCTCTGATCGTCCTCAGCAGCTTCGTGCTGGTGGCGCTGACACTGGGCTGGCTGATCGGCCTGCCCCTGGTGCTGATGAGCCCCGAGGAGCGCAGCGCCGCACCGCTGGATCTCTACTACAACCTGTTCATGCTCACCCCGGCAGTGGCCGCGCTGGCCGCGTACCTGCTGGAGCGCCGTCAGCCGCTGAATGTGCTCTATGGCCACCGCGCCGAAGCGGCTGCCCAGGATCATCAGGTTGCCCGGGACCAGCAGCCGGAGATGCAGGACGAGCAGCCCCAGGAGCGGCCCGCCCGGACGCTGAAGCCACAGAGTGTGACCGATGCCCTGGGCATCACGCCGCTGCGTCCGGTGCGCCGACTGTTGAGCTGGTCGGTGCTCGGACTGCTGCTCTTCTTCGCCTTCAGCCTCGCCGCGCTGCCGCTTGGCGGGGCTCTGGGCGTCTACCCCTTCGACCCGTCGATGCCGCTCTTCGTCCAGGATCTGAGTTCGCGGCTGGGTCGCGACGCCACCGAGTTCATCGCCACCGGCGTGCTGGTGGAGGTCGGATTGATCTTCACCGCCTCGGTGCTCGGGGTGTTCCTGCACGCCGGGATCGAGATGGGTTGGCGCGGCTACCTCTTCCCCAGGCTGGCGCTGCGCTGGGGACCGCGCGCCGCCGTCGTGGTGACCGGGGTGATCTCAGGGATCTGGTACGCCCCGCTGCTCGCCGCCGGGTTCTTCTATGACCAGACTCCGGTGTTCCAGGCGCTGGCGCTGATGCTGGGCTTCTCGATCATCATCGGAGGCGTGCTGGCCTGGCTGCGGATGCAGTCCGGGTCGATCTGGCCCGCGGCCTTCGCACAGTCGATGATCTCTGCGGCCGCGATCCTGCACTTCTGGTTCGCCGAGGCGGGGCAGATGGTGGATCTGCGCCAGGCCACGCTGCAGGGAGTCTCCGGGTGGATCCTGCCTGGGCTGCTGCTGGTGGGCCTGATGGTCTTCGCTCGTCGCGCCTTCGGAGAGGTCACCGATCGGTGAAGAACCGCACAGCGGTGCTTGACGCCCGAGCTGCGCTGGGTGGCTGAGCTGCGCTGGGGGAGCTGCGCTGCACTGGGCGCCCGACCGGTGCTGGACGCCCGCCGAGAAGTCCCGGACACATCAGCGTCACACTGCCGACAAAGCGGAGAAACGCCCTCGCTCTAGCCTGAGTCCAGACAGCCCAGCAGCTGTCTGCACTCAGGCTAGGGCGGGGAGGCACGGCGATGACGATTCCGGCACAGCCGCCGGCGGAAGCGGACTCTGCCCTGCGCCTGCACACCAGCTCCGGGGAGATCCAGGTCTGCGGTGACACCCTGCATCTGCCGCCGCCGAACACCGCCCCGGTCCAGCTGGCGCCGGGGCCGCTCGCGGTGATGCGAGCGCTGATGAAGGCTCAGGGCGCGGTGCTCTCCAGGGAGCACCTGCTGGCGATGCTGCCGCACTGCGGCTCAGAGCACGCCCTGGAGATGTGGGTCTCCCGGCTGCGCCAGGCGCTGCCTGACCCCTCGATGGTCAAGACCGTGGTCAAGCGCGGTTACCGGCTGGTGGTCTGACCCGGCTCAGGATCGGGCCCGCGGGCCGGCTTGTCACCCGGCCGCGCGCTGCCGTTCTCCGCGCCGCCGGTCGCGCTGCCGTTCTCCGCGACCACGGTGCCGATCTCTCCGGTCTCGGGGTCCCAGCCGTCGGCCCATTCCCCGGTGGCGAAGTCATAGCCCACCGGGGTTCCGTCCTCATCGGTGCGCTGGTACCACTCGGTGTAGTCATCATGCTCGGAGTCCACCTCGGCCCCGGCGCCCTCACCGGGGTGGGTGGGAACCACCTCGATGGCGAAGTCGTCGCCATAGCGCTGGACGCCGTCGAGCACCGCGTTGCTCATGGCGAGATCGGCGTACCTCTCCCGCAGCGCGTGCGGGTCGGTGGCCAGTTCACGTGACCAGGCGATCATGATCAGGATCAGCACCAGGGCGAAGGGCAGCGCGGTGACGATCACCAGCGACTGCAGGCCCTCCAGCGCGATCCCATCGCCGAGCAGCAGCATCACCGTGGCCACACCGGCCATGACCAGCCCCCAGAAGACCACCACGATCTTGTTCGGGTCCTGGTCCCCGCGGGTGGTCAGGATGCCCATCACCACGGAGGCGGAGTCCGCGGAGGTGATGAAGAAGATCGAGAGGATCAACACGACGACGATCGGCAGCCACTGCAGGAAGGGCAGCGCATCGATCACCGCGAAGAGCACCTCCGGGGCACTCAGATCAGGGCTGACATCGCCCTGGCCCTCGCGGGAGAGCCACATCGAGGTTCCGCCCATGACTCCATAGGCCACGAAGAGCAGCGAGGAGGGGACCAGGATGACGCCCAGGATGAACTGCCGGATGGTACGGCCGCGGGAGACCCGGGCGATGAAGATGCCCACGAAGGGCGACCAGGAGATCCACCAGGCCCAGTAATAGACCGTCCACGTCGACTGGAAGTCCAGGGTGTCCTGACCCCAGGAGGCGGAGCGGCCCATCATCTCGAACATCGTCCCGAAGTACTCCATCAGCGAGGACGGCAGCAGGTTCAGCAGGAACAGCGTGGGTCCGGCGAAGAAGAACAGTGCGATGACACCGATGGTGAGCACGATGTTCAGGCTCGAGAGGTAGCGGATCCCGCGCGAGATCCCGGAGACCGCGGAGACCACGAAGCAGGCGCTCAGCACGGCGATGATGCCGATCATCATGGCGTTGGTCAGCTCCGAGGCTCCGGAGACGATCACCACTCCCTGCCCGATCTGCATCACGGCGATGCCCAGCGCCGCGGCGGTGCCGAAGAGCGTGGCAATGATGGCGAACATGTCGATCATCTGACCGGCGAAGCCCTCGGAGTGCTTCTTGCCGAAGAGCTTCTCGAAGATCGCTGACATCAGCGGGACCCGGCCGCGGCGATACGCGGCGTAGGCCACTGCGCCGCCGACCAGGGCATAGATGCCCCAGGCGTGCAGTCCCCAGTGGAAGTAGGTCTGGGCCATGGCGCTGTGCAGCGCCTGCTCCGACTCCGGCGCATGATCCAGCGGCGCTGGCACATTGTGGAAGTAGGTCAGCGGCTCGGCGGGGCCCCAGAAGAGCACCCCGATGCCGATGCCCGCGGCGAAGAGCATCGCGATCCAGGCGAAGGTGGAGTACTCCGGCTTCTCCCCGTCCTTGCCCAGCGGGATCTTGCCATAGCGGGTGAAGGCCAGGATCAGCAGGAAGACCAGGACCACGATGGCCAGCGCGTTGAACAGCCAGCCGGCATGCTCCATGGTCCAGCCGTAGGCCCTCCCGGAGACGGTCCCGACGCTCTCCGGGCTGGTGATCCCCCAGATCACGAAGGCCACGGTGAGCACACCGGTGATCGCGAAGATCAGCCAGTCGATGCTGTAGCGCCTGCGCTGCTCATCGATGCCGATCCCGGGCACCAGCGCGGGGTGGATGTCATGCGGGTAGCTCGAGCGGGAGATCGGGTTCAGCTGGCCCAGCGCCTGACCGGCCTGGCGCGAGACCCGTCGGGTCTCGGCACCGAGCCGCTGGCTGCGGGTGCGTGGCTCTTCTTCGGACATCGGTGGTGTACCTCTATCTTTGTCGCTCTTCCGACTCTGACGCCGGAAGATCTGTACAGGTGCGAGTCAGTGGTGCAAGTCAGTGGTCAGCGTCAGTGGTGCGTCCCTCGGCGCACGCGTGGCGCTCGTCTTCGGCGGCGAGCTACGGCTCCCGGATATAGGTGAGGTCAAAGATCCTGCGCCCGACGGCGAGCGCCTTGGTCTCGAAGTCGGTCTGGGTGCGGCCGGGGAACCGGGGGGCCCAGCCGCCGTCGTCGTCAAGGGCCTCTTCGAGCGGCAGCGGCGCCGGCTGCCTGCCCATCGAGATCGCGTCAAGATCATGCAGACGGACCTCGGTGAGCGGGGAATCCGCGCCGGCGCGCTCCCCCGCGTGGGGATTCTTGAACTGCGGGGAGGCCCCGATCAGGGCTCGCATCTGCTCGGCATAGCCGGACCAGTCGGTGGCCAGGCGCCAGACTCCGCCTGGGGGCAGGACGCGGGCGAGGCGAGCGATGAAGTCCTCGTCGACGAGTCGGCGCTTGTTGTGCTTCCTCTTGTGCCAGGGGTCGGGGAAGAAGATCCAGACCTCGGCGAGCTGGCCGGGGGCGAAGAGCTGGTCCAGGACTTCAGGAGCGTTGGCCACGGCCACCCGGACGTTGCTCAGCCCCTCGCGGCGGATCCGGCTCACCAGCTGGGCGGCGCCGGGCTTATAGACCTCGATGGCCAGGAAGTCAGTGTCGGGGTTCTCGGCGGCGGCATGGGCCACGGCCTCCCCGGAGCCGGACCCGATCTCGACGATGATCGGTGCGGTGCGGCCGAACTCTGCAGCCCAGTCGATCCGGAAGCCCTCCGCCACGGAGGTGTCGCGCTGCCCGTGGGGTATGTCCAGGAGCTCGTTCCCCAGAGCTGCATCCCAGGTCCGCTGGTAGCTGGGCTTGAGCCGATTGCTGCGCCGCACAAAGGAGAGCGGGCGGCGCATCGGCGGCGAGACCGTCTCGGAGTCGGAGGGATCAGGCTGGGCGGTCTCGGGCTGGGAGAGGTCGGGCTGGGCGGGATCGGGCTGGGAAGTCACCGCTACAGGATAGCGGAGGCCCCCTCCAGGAACTCCTGGAGCAGCGGGCCGTTGGTGGAGCCGCCGAACTCGCCCTCCTGCAGGAAGATCGCCACCGCGAGGTCTCCCTGCATGGCGATCACCCAGGTATGGGCGTAGGAGTCGTCACCCTCTCCGGCCTCTGCGGTGCCGGTCTTGGCGTAGACCGGCTCGCCGGGAACCTCCACCAGGGACTCCAGTGAACCGAAGTTCACGGTGTCGGTCATCAGCGTGCGCAGGTCCTCAGCCTCTTCCTCGCTGAGGCCGCTGGCCTGCGACTCTGACTCATCCGAGGGCACCACCAGGTGCGGTGAGACGGTGCCTCCGGCCGCGATCGAGGCGGCCACGGTGGCCATGCCCAGCGTGGAGGCCTCCACCACGCCCTGGCCGAAGAGGTTGGAGGCATGCAGGTTCAGCTCGGAGTCCTGCGGCACGGATCCCATCCGGGCAGGCACCCCGAGGTGGGTCTCCTCGGTAATCCCGAGGTCCACCGCCGCCTGGTGGACCTCCTCGGAGGTCACATCGTCGTAGGCGTCGGCGAAGACGGTGTTGCAGGAGACGGCGACGGCGTCGCGGAACGGAATCTCGCCGAGGTACTCGGAGGGGAAGCCGGTGTAGTTGCCGAAGGACTGTCCGTGCACAGTGGTCTGGTTCGAGCAGGTCACCGAGGAGTCTGGGGTGAGCCCCTCGCGCAGCATCGCCAGCGAGGAGACCACCTTGAAGGTGGACCCGGGCGCATAGCTGGACTGGGTGGCGATCTCCACGAAGCCCTCCTGAGGGTCGTGGCTGGCGGCGGCAAGGACCCCGCCGTCGGAGGGTCGGATCGCGACGACGGCGCCAGCGGTGTCCTGATCGTCGACGATCTCCTGCGCCAGGTTCTGCAGCCGCGGGACCATGGTGGTCTCCACGTCTCCCCCGTCGGCGGCCTCCACCGAGTACAGCGTCTCCCCGTCCTTCTGGATCGCCAGGCCCGGAGCCCCGCGCAGGGTCTCCTCGTAGGAGGCCTGGATCCCGGAGGTGCCGATGGTGTCCCCGACGCTCAGGCTGGGGTCCGCCTCCAACGCCTCAGCGGTCACCGGTCCCACCCGGCCCAGCAGCAGCGGGGCAAAGTCGCGCGAGTCGGCCAGGGACATCTGATCGTCGATGGCCAGCGCACCCGGGATCGCGTCGACGTCGTCGGCGGTGACCTCGTCCTCGGAGCGGCGCAGCGTGATGGCCTCCACGAAGGCCAGCTCGCCGCCGCCGAGCACGCTCTGAACGTAGGGATCCACAGAGATCCCGACCAGCTCGGCGAGCGCCTCGGCGGAGGAGCGCAGCGTGTCCTCATCGGCGGGTTCACCGTCCTGGGCGAGCTGAGACTTGTCGATCCCCAGCCGGACGACGTCGCGGTTATAGACCATCGCCCGTCCGTCGTCGTCCATGATCCGGCCGCGGTCCGCTGCGGTGGTGGCCAGGGCGATCGACTCGGCACCGGTGTAGTCCGGCAGGACGATCGCAGGCTCGGCCGCCACCGCCCAGGTCTCGGTCTCTTCGTCGTAGACCAGCTCGGCGGAGGTCTCATAGGTCCAGGCCTCGCCGTCGACGCCGAGCTCTTCGAGGTCCCAGCTGTGCTGCAGCGGGACGGTGGCGGTGACCGGTCGCGGTGAGTCCTCGGGCGGCTCGTCGAGCACGATCTCCCCGACCTCGACCTCCGGGGCGAGGTCCTCGAGGGGCGCATGCAGGTTCTCCACGGCCGTCGCCATGGTCTCGGGATCCCCGGAGTCGAAGCTCAGCCCGGAGAAGTCCCCGCTGGAGACCGCGGAGGCCAGCGCGCCGGCGGCCTCCTCCACGGTCTCGGAGGGGTCGGCGCTGCAGCTGGTGAGCAGCATCAGGGCTGCGGCTGACACCACGCCGGGGAGGATCAGCCGGGAGCGTGCGGAGTCAGACATGGTCTCAGTATCGCGGTCCCCCGCACCCGTCACAGGCAGGACTCGCGGGGTGAGGGCAAAGGGG
This sequence comes from Nesterenkonia sandarakina, assembly GCF_013410215.1. Classification (NCBI taxonomy): domain Bacteria; kingdom Bacillati; phylum Actinomycetota; class Actinomycetes; order Micrococcales; family Micrococcaceae; genus Nesterenkonia; species Nesterenkonia sandarakina. The sequence goes on along the minus strand of NZ_JACCFQ010000001.1, from coordinate 1,354,031 downwards.
CCCCAGGTCAGCGCCGTCGCGGGGCGGGCTCCCAGAGGACCAGCGCCTGCGTGTTGGCGCGGGCTCGACGGCCACGGTCCACGGTGACCACGTCCCCATGCGGGCCCACCGCGAAGAAGCGCGGCTTGGTGGAGTGACGCTGGGATTCCCGCAGCTCCTGGCGCAGCGCGTCCACGGTCTCCTCGAGCACCTCGACCCGGTTCTGCAGCTGCAGGATCCGGCGAATGCCTTCCAGCGAGACTCCCTCCTGGGAGAACTGCTGGATCTGGCGCAGCTGCTCGATGTTATACGGCGAGTAGCGGCGGTGCCGTCCACCCTGGCGCCGCGGGGTGACCAGACCGATCCGGTCATACTGCCGCAGCGTCTGTGGGTGCATCTCGGTGAGTTCGGCGGCCACGGAGATCACGAACATCGGGGCATGCCGATGTTCGGGCTCCAGGAGCCGCGCATCGAGGAGCCGCGGGCCCGTCGTGCGGGGTTCCCTGCTCCGGGGTTCCACCATCACAGCACCGCCTTCGCCTCGAGGCCTTTCCGGGGATCCAGCCCCTTGGTGGCCTCCGCATAGGCCTTCACGGCTTCCACCGCGTCGGCCGAGAGGTCCTTGGGAACCTGCACCTGGACCGTGACCAGCATGTCGCCGGCGATCTCCTTGCCCTTCTCCTTCCGGCGCACGCCGTGACCCTTGAGCCGCAGCACGCGTCCGGAGGTCACTCCGGCGGGGATCTTGATGTTGACCTTCTCACCGTGGACCGTCGGGACCTGCACCGTGGTGCCCAGGGCCGCCTCGTCGAAGGCGACAGGAAGATGGATCCGGATGTCATCGCCTTCACGCTCGAAGAACTGGTGACCCGAGACGACGACCTCGACCAGGAGGTCCCCAGCTCCGCCGGATCCTCGCTGGCCCTTGCCCTTCACGCGAACCTTCTGTCCGGTGCGGATTCCCGCGGGGATCCGCACGTCGATGACCCCGCCGTCGGGCTCACGCAGCCCCACGGTGGTCCCGCGCATGGCACCTCCGAAGGAGATCGTGGTCCGCGCGGTGCGGTCCGCGCCCTTGGCGGCGGCTCCCCCGCCGAATCGGCCGGAGCCGCCGAACCCGCCGGCTCCCCCGAAGAGGTCCGAGAGGTCGGGTCCGCCGCTGCCGCCGCGACCGAAGCCGCCGCGTCCGCCGCCGGATCCGCCGTTGAAGAGGTTGCCGAAGAGGTCTTCGAATCCGCCGCCCCCGCCGGGGCCCGGGCCGCCCGAGAATCGGGCGCCCGAGCCCATGGCGCGCACGGCGTCGTACTGCTCGCGCTGTTCCTTGTCCGCGAGCACTGAATGGGCCTCGGCGACGTCCTTGAACTTCTGCTCCGCGGCATCATCCCCGGGGTTCTTATCGGGGTGGTGCTTGCGGGCGAGTCTTCGGTACGCCTTCTTGATGTCCTCCTCGGAGGCATCGCGGGAGACGCCAAGGATGGCGTAGAAATCTTTTTCGATCCAGTCCTGTGAGGCCATGGCGCCTCCCTCCTTTCTGCTGCTCTGCGGTTCAGCCCTGGTCGGGGCCGGAGGAGACCATCACCTGGGCCGCCCGGAGCAGGCGGTCACCGTGGCGATAGCCGGCGCGCAGCACGATGGCCACGTGGTCGGCGGGGATCTCCTCATGGGGCTGGGTCATGATCGCCTCGTGCTGGTTGGGATCGAAGGCTTCCCCGATCTCTCCCAGCACTTCAAGGCCCTGGCTCTGCAGCACCGACTCCAGGCGGGTCGCGATGTGCGCGAAGGGCCCCTCCTGCAGGTCTCCGGCCTGGCGGGCCGAGGAGATGTCATCGAGCACCGGCATGAGCTCGGTGATCAGCTGACCCTTGGTGCGATCACGTTCGGTCGCCCGGTCACGCTCCACCCGACGCCGGTAGTTGATGTACTCGGCCTGGAGTCGCTGCAGGTCAGCCTGCAGCTCAGCCTCGCGCACCCCTTCCTGAGCGGGAGCATCCTCGCGGATGCTGTCCTCGGCCAGGATGGCCTCGGGGTCCATCGCCATGGCGGCCTCGGCGATCGTCTCCTCCTCCGTGCCGCGGAGGAAGTCGTCGGCCGCCTGAATCCGTTCCTCGGGCTCGGTCTCGGTGCCGCCGGTGATCCCGTCCTCCGCGGAGACCTCGGAGAGCTCGGGCTCCTCGGCGATCAGGGGGTCGGCCTCGTCGGAGGCCACGCCTGCGACCTCCTCCTCGGTGACCGGGTCCCCGGCCGCGCCGTAGCTCTCGGACTGTCCCTGGGCACCGAGGGTCTCGGTGTCCTGGGCGTCCTCCACCGGGAGGTCCTGCAGGATCTTCTCGGCCCGGGCCAAGGGATCCTGCACCGGGTCCTGCTCCTCGGGCTCTTCGCCGCTGGGAACCTCAGGGTTCTTGTGATCTGCCATGTGTGCGGCCCCCTTACTTCTTCTCGGCTTCGTCCTCTTCATCGACGACCTCTGCGTCGACGATGTCCTCATCCTCGTTCTGCGCCGGCTCGCCGGTGCCGTCGGCGGAGGCCTCGGGAGCCTGCGAGTAGAGCGCCTCACCGATCTTGACCTGGGAGGCCTGCAGCTTCTCGTAGGCGGCGTTGACCTCGGACTCGTTGTCCTGACCCTCGAGTGCCTTCTTGAGCTCGTCGACGTCGGCCTGGACCTCGGTCTTGACCTCCTCGGGCAGCTTGTCGCCGTTGTCCTTGAGCAGCTTGTCCACGGAGTATGCGGTGGACTCGGCGGCGTTGCGCTTCTCGGCAGCCTCGCGGCGAGCCTTGTCCTCCTCGGCGTGGGCCTCGGCGTCGGCGACCATGCGCTCGATGTCTTCCTTCTCCAGCGAGGTGCCGCCGGTGATGGTCATCGACTGCTCGGTCCCGGTGCCCTTGTCCTTGGCGGAGACGTGGACGATGCCGTTGGCGTCGATGTCGAAGGTGACCTCGACCTGGGGGACCCCGCGCGGCGCCGGGGCGATGCCGGTCAGCTCGAAGGTGCCCAGCGCCTTGTTGTCCCGGGTGAACTCGCGCTCGCCCTGGAAGACCTGGACCGCCACCGAGGGCTGGTTGTCCTCAGCGGTGGAGAAGACCTCGGAGCGCTTGGACGGGATGGCCGTGTTGCGCTCGATCAGCTTGGTCATCACACCGCCCTTGGTCTCGATGCCCAGGGACAGCGGGGTGACGTCGATGAGCAGCACGTCCTTGCGCTCACCGGCGAGCACGCCGGCCTGCAGGGCCGCGCCGACGGCGACGACCTCGTCCGGGTTCACACCCTTGTTGGCGTCCTTGCCGGAGAGCTGCTTGACCAGATCGGCCACCGCGGGCATCCGAGTGGAGCCGCCGACCAGGATCACGTGGTCGATCTCAGAGATCTTGACCCCGGCTTCCTTGATGACGTCGTTGAACGGCTTCTTGGTGCGGTCCAGCAGGTCCGAGGTCATGTCCTCGAACTTCGCACGGGACAGGGTCTCGTTCACGTGGACCGGGACGCCGTCGTTCTGGGTGGCGTAGGGGATGTTGATGTTGGCGCTGGAGGTCGAGGAGAGCTCCTTCTTGGCACGCTCGGCCTCTTCCTTCAGACGCGGCACGGCGATCTTGTCCTTAGAGAGGTCCACGCCCTCCTTGGACTTCACCTGTGCGACCAGCCAGTCCATGATCCGCTGATCCCAGTCGTCGCCGCCGAGGCGGTTGTCACCGGAGGTGGAGCGGACCTGGATGGTGGAGAAGTCGTCCTCATCCTTGCCGACCTCGAGCAGGGAGACGTCGAAGGTGCCGCCGCCCAGGTCGAAGACCAGGATGAGCTCGTCCTCCTTGCCCTTGTCCAGGCCGTAGGCCAGCGCTGCGGCGGTGGGCTCGTTGACGATCCGGGAGACCTTCAGGCCAGCGATCTCGCCGGCTTCCTTGGTGGCCTGGCGCTCGGCGTCGTTGAAGTAGGCCGGCACGGTGATGACGGCCTCGGTGACGTCCTCGCCCAGGTAGGACTCGGCGTCGTGCTTGAGCTTCATCAGGGTGCGGGCGGAGATCTCCTGGGCGGTGTACTTCTTGCCGTCGATCTCGGTGGACCAGTCGGTGCCCATGTGGCGCTTGACCGAGGCGATGGTGCGGTCCGGGTTGGAGACTGCCTGGCGGCGAGCCACCTCACCGACGAGGACCTCGCCGGACTTGGAGAAGCCGACGACGGAGGGAGTGGTGCGGGCACCCTCGGCGTTGGCGATGACGGTGGGCTCGCCACCTTCAAGGACGGTCACGACAGAGTTCGTGGTGCCGAGGTCGATACCTACTGAGCGGGACATGCGATCTCCTTCTCGAGAGCGGTGTTGAGTGAACTGCGCTCAAGTCTTGTACTCGCTCGACGTGGTGTCAAACTGACTTGAGTGCAGGTGACTCAACTTTCTACTCCCGGTCCAACCGCGGCTCTGCGGATTCCATTCCCTCCAGCCCGCAGGCCGCGGCTGGGTGAGATCGAGTTCACATGGCAATGCCGATGTACTTGGTCTCCAGGAACTCCTCGATGCCGGTGTCCCCGCCCTCGCGACCCAGCCCCGATTCCTTGATTCCACCGAAGGGTGCGGCCGGGTTGGAGACCGCGCCCTGGTTCAGCCCCACCATGCCGGACTCCACGGCCTCGGCGACCCGGATGCCGCGACGCAGATTCTCGGTGTAGACGTAGTTGACCAGGCCGTATTCAGTGGCGTTGATCCATTCGATGACCTCCTCCTCGGCGTCGAAGGGGGTCAGCGGCGCGACGGGCCCGAAGATCTCCTCCTGACGCATCCGGGCGTTGGAGGGGATGTCGGTGAGCACGGTGGGCGGGTAGAAGTAGCCCTCGCGGTCCACCGGCGCACCGCCGAGCAGGACCCTGGCGCCGCCGTCGACCGCGTCGGTGACCAGCTCATCGACCTTGGCCAGCTGCTTCGCGTCGACCAGCGGCCCGACGCGCACGCCCTCCTGGACTCCACGGCCCAGGGGCAGCTGCTCCATCTCCGCGGCCAGCTTGGCCGCGAACTCATCGATCACGCTGCGATGGACGAAGATCCGGTTGGCAGCGGTGCAGGCCTCGCCGGTGTTGCGCATCTTCGCCAGCAGCGCACCGGCCACGGCGGCGTCGATGTCGGCGTCCTCGAAGACCACGAACCCGGCGTTGCCGCCGAGCTCCATGGAGGTCCGCAGCACCCGCTCGGAGGCCTGCTCCAGCAGCTTGCGGCCGACCCCGGTGGACCCGGTGAAGGAGAGCTTGCGCGCGATCCCGGAGCGGATCAGCGGCTCCATCACCTTGCCTGCGGTGGAGGTGACCAGGATGTTCACCGCGCCGGCGGGCAGCCCGGCCTCATGCAGGATGTCCGCCAGGGCCAGCATGGACAGCGGGGTCAGCTCGGCAGGCTTGAGCACCGAGGTGCAGCCCGCGGCGATGGCCGGGCCGAGCTTCCGGGTGCCCATGGCCAGCGGGAAGTTCCACGGGGTGATCAGGATCGTGGGGCCCACCGGCTGCTTGGCCACCAGGAAGCGGGCACCTCCGGCGGGCGCGGTCTGGTAGCTGCCGCTGATCCGGGTGGCCTCCTCGGCGAAGTGCCGGAAGAACTCCGCGGCATAGGTGACCTCGCCATAGGAATCTGCCAGCGGCTTGCCCATCTCCAGGGTCATCAACAGTGCGAGGTCGTCCTTGCGCTCATGCATCAGCTCGAAGGCGCGCATCAGGATGTTCGCCCGCTCCCGCGGGGGCATGGCGGCGAGCCCGGGCTGCGCGACCTCGGCGGCCTTCAGCGCGTTCCAGCCATCGCGCTCGGAGGCGTCGGCCACGGTGCAGAGCAGCCTGCCGGTGGAGGGATCGTGGACCTCCAGGGTGGCTCCGCCCTCGGCGTCCACCCATTCCCCGTTGATGTAGAGGCGCTTGGGCGTCGCCTGGATCAGGCTGGATTCGCGCTCTGCGGTGATGCTCTGCTCTGCCATGGGTCCTCCTTGAGAGGGTGCGATGGACGTGACGTGGGCCTTCGAGGGCCAGCCTACGCCGGTCCTGCGGCCGCCGTCGCTGGGTGCTGCGGGAGTCCTGGGTATGGTTCTGGCCTTGCGCCGCGATGACCGCTAATCTGGAGCCCAAGAAGATTGTCAACAATCCGAAAGGTGTATTTCGATGGCGACGCTGTCTCCCCAGCTGAAGCAGGCGACCCCCGTGGTGGCGACCCGTGGAGAGGGCGTGTGGCTCTACGACGAGGCGGGCCAGCCGCATCTGGACTTCACCGCCGGCATCGGGGTCACCAGCACCGGCCACTGTCACCCCCATGTGGTCGCAGCTGCCCAGGCCCAGGTGGGCAGCCTGATCCACGGCCAATACACCACGATCATGCACCAGCCGCTGTTGGCGCTCACCGAGCGGCTCTCCGAGGTGCTGCCGGCGGGCCTGGACTCGGTCTTCTTCTCCAACTCCGGCTCCGAGGCCGCGGAGGCCGCGCTGCGCCTGGCGCGGCAGGCGACGGGGCGCCCGAACATCGTGGTCTTCCAGGGCGGCTTCCACGGCCGCACCGTCGCGGCGGCGTCGATGACCACCTCCGGCACCAAGTTCCGGGCCGGGTTCAGCCCGTTGATGTCAGGCGTGGTGGTCGCGCCGTTCCCCAATCCGAGCCACTATCGCGACTACGGCTGGGACGCGGAGCAGGCCACCGACTTCGCGCTCAAGGAGCTGGACCTGCTGCTGCAGACCCAGTCCAACCCGGCGGACACTGCGGCGTTCCTGGTCGAGCCGGTGCTCGGCGAGGGCGGGTACGTCCCGGGCAATGAGCGCTTCTTCGCCGGGCTGCGCGAGCGCGCGGACCGGCACGGGATCCTGGTGATCATCGACGAGGTCCAGACAGGCTTCGGGCGCACCGGAAAGTTCTGGGGCCATGACCACTTCGTCTCCGAGGGCGCTGCACGACTGCCCGACATCATGATGTTCGCCAAGGGGATCGCCTCCGGGTTCCCGATCTCGGGGATCGCGGCCTCCGCCGAGCTGATGGGCAAGGCCTGGCCGGGGTCCCAGGGCGGGACCTACGGCGCGAACGCGGTGGCCTGCGCCGCGGCGGTGGCCACCCTGGAGGTGATCGCCCAAGAGGGGCTCGTGGAGAACAGTGCGGAGCGCGGCGAGCAGCTGCGCGCCGGGCTGCGCGAGGTCGCCGCGCAGGCCAACGCCCGCGCCGGTGCGCAGCGCATCGCCGAGGTGCGCGGCCTGGGTCTGATGGTGGGCAATGAGTTCCGCGACGCCCACGGAGCGCCGGACCCCGCCACCGCCACCGCCGTGCAGCAGGAGGCTGCCCGTCGCGGGCTGCTGCTGCTGATCTGCGGCTCCTGGGGTGAGGTGGTCCGGTTCATCCCGGCGCTGGTGGTCTCGGAGTCCGAGGTGGACCAGGCGGTCGCGATGTGGTCCGAGGCGGTGGCCGCCGTCCTCGCCTGAGCGGCGGGCCGGCGGTCGACGCCGGTCCGGTGCGTCAGCCGGCCCCGGCTACCAGACCCGGGAGGTCAGCTGCGGGTACTTCGGGGACATGTCATCGCCTGAGGAGGTGCGGGTGACCCGCCGCCGGACCCAGGGGTAGAGGTAGTCCTTGGTCCAGGTCAGCTCGCTGATCAGGCGCTCGGGCAGGGAGGCCAGCGGTGCGTCGTCGACCTCGGGGTCCTCGATCTCGTCCTTCTCGCCGAGGACCTTGAGCACCTCCTTGGCCATCATCATGTGCCCGGCGATGCCCAGGTGCATCCGGTCCTCGTCCCAGTAGCGCCAGTCCTGGAACTCACGCATGTGCCAGAAGTCGACCAGATCCAGGTCGAAGTCGGCGGCGATCTTGCGCACGTGCTCGTTGTAGATCGCGGTCCGGCCGCGGGTGGCCTTGAACAGTGGGGCCTGGCCGGAGTCGAATCCGGTGAACAGCACCACGCGGGCGCCGCTGGCGAGCAGCTTCTCCACGCCCCAGCGGTAGCGCTCCATCAGGGCGTCGATGTTCACCGTGGGGCGCAGGATGTCGTTGCCCCCGGCGTAGACCGTCACCAGGGTGGGGCCGAGCCCGATCGCGGGGTCCAGCTGCTCGTCGAGCACCTGCTGGAGCTTCTTCCCGCGCACCGCGAGGTTCGCGTAGCCCCAGGAGGAGTCGTTGGAGATCAGCTGGCCGGCCACCCGGTCGGCCCATCCGCGCACCCCGTTGGGGCTGGACGGGTCGATATCCGCCACGCCCTCGGTGAACGAGTCCCCCAGGGCGACGAAGCGTTTCTGAAAAGGACCGTCGAGTTGATCTGATGCGGACATTGAGCCCTCCCGTTCGCATGCGGCTGGCGTACTATCTGCTGCAACCCTACCGGTGGCCAGGCCAGGACTGAACCTGGAGCCGGAAGGGCCCGCGATCAGCCGAGCAGGTGCTGAATCTGCTCCTGATTCAATGGCCGGGTGGCCCTGCCCTCGAGCAGGAAGGCCAGCTGCGCCGAGACTTCAAGCTCCTCGGCGGCGTTGACCGCATCCTCCAGCGATCCGCCCGCCACGATCGAGCCGTGGTTGGCCAGGATCACCGCCGGGCCGCGCTCCCCCGCCGCCTGAAGATCCGCCAGGACCGCTGGTGAGCCCGGCTTGTAGTAGGGCACCGTCGGCACATCTCGACCCAGCCGCATGATGAAGTACGGGGTCAGCGGCGGGATCGCCGGCTCTGTCTCGAGGCAGCTGAGCGCGGTCACGTAGGTGGAGTGCAGGTGCACGACGGCGGCGGCCTGGGGTCGGGCCTGATACATCGCCTGGTGCATCACCACCTCCTTGGAGGGTTTGGGCCCTGCGGTGTGCACCCACTGCGGGTCCAAGACCGAGAGCGCCTCCGGGTCCAGGCGTCCCAGGGAGGAGTTCGTGGGGGTCATCAGGAAACCGTCCTGGGTGCGCACACTGATGTTCCCGGCGCTGCCCACGGAGAAGCCGCGGTCGAACAGGCTTGCCCCCAGGGCCACGATGCGCTCGCGCAGCGCCGACTCGTTCTCAGCTGGTGATGTCATCGGTGACGTCCTCCCCCGGCGGGCGCCGAGTCGGGCTGCGCAGGCGCAGCGGATGGGATGCGTGGCAGAAGGGATGGGCAGGGGCTTCGCACAGGCCAGATTCTCATGTGCGGCTCTAGAAGATCGCACTGGCGATGAGCAGCATCACCAGGGTCGTGGCCCAGCCGATGGTGGTCGGGATGGACCAGACCAGCATCTGGTGCTTGGCGTTCTTCACCCCGAGCATCCGGTTGACCACCCAGAAGAAGCTGTCGTTGAAGTAGCCGAAGAACAGCGAGCCCAGTGCGGCGGCCTGCGCGGCGAGCACCATGTTCACATCGGGCACCTGGGCGAGGATCGGGGCGGAGATCGAGGCTGCGGTGATGATCGCGACGGTGCCGGAGCCCTGGATGATGCGCACCACGGTGGCGATCAGGAACGGGATCATGATGGTGGGAAGCGGCAGTCCTGCGACCCAGGCGCCGATGGAGTCACCGGTGCCGCTGTCACGCAGCACCGCGCCGAGCGCTCCGCCGGCGCCGGTGACCAGCAGGATGATGCCCGCCGCCTGGACGCCGTGCTCCATGTCATCCAGGGTTCCCTGCCGGCTCTGCCTGCGGGTCAGGCCGTAGATGGCCACCAGCACGCCGGCGAGCAGCGCGATCACCGGGTTGCCGATGAAGGCCGCGATCGAGACCAGGGTCGCTGGGAGGTCGAGGATCCCGGCATCGGCGATGTAGGCAGAGAGGGTGTTGAAGAAGATCAGCACGATCGGCAGCAGGATCGGCAGGATCGCGAGGAACAGCGAGGGCAGCTGCTTCTCACGCTCCTCGGCGCGGACCTGGAACTCGTCGAAGGCCTCGGTGGGGGTCAGCGCCTCTCCGGTGTCGGCCTCGATCATCGCCTCGATGCGTGGTCCCATGATCTTGGCGTAGAGCACGATCAAGAACAGCGCGGGCAGGGTCAGGATGATGCCCCAGAGGATCATCTCCCCGATGCTGACGCCGAAGATCCCGGCGGCACCGAGCGGACCTGGTGTGGGCGGCACGGCGTGATGGGTCAGGATCAGACCGCCGGCCAGCGAGATGCCCAGCGTCAGGATCGAACGCCCGGTGGTGCGGCTGAGCGACTTCACCAGTGGCGAGAGGATCACATAGGCGCTGTCCACGAAGATCGGGATCGAGATGATGAAGCCGGCGCCGGCGAGCGCCCACTCCTCCTTCTTCTTCCCCAACCAGCGGATCAACGTGTAGGCGAGCTTCTCGGCAGCTCCGGAGACCTCCAAGATCCGGCCCATCATCACGCCCAGGCCGATGACCAGGCCGATGGTGGCCAGCGTGGAGCCGAAGCCGGTGGTGATCGAGTCGATCACCTCATCCGGGGCCATGCCCGCGGCGAGCCCGGCGATGGAGGCCGCGATGATCAGCGCCAGCACCGCGTGGATCTTCGTCCGCAGCACGAAGAAGATCAGCAGCGCCACCGCGGCCGCCAGGCCGATGATGGCCGCGAGCTCCGAGGAGCCCATCGTTTCAGTCATAGTGTCCTCCTTGACACGTCATGCGGGTCTGCAGGTCTGCAGGTCAGGCGATGAATTCGGCGTGGAACTGCCGCACTGCGGATTCGAAGCTGTGGTCCGGGGCGAAGCCCAGGGCGAGGGTCCGCTCGATGTCGAAGACGCCGGGCCAGGAGCAGACGATCTCCATGATCGATTCGTCGGGGACCTCGCTGACCAGGGCACGGGCCTCGGCGCCGCCGACGGCCTCCAGGGCGTGGAGCATCTCGCCCACGGTGACGCTGACACCGGGGATGTCGAGCACCCGCCAGGCGGGAAGCTCGGCGGCGGGCACCAGGTAGGCGTGGACCAGGTTGGCCACGGCGGTGTTCGGGGAGGAGAGCCACATCCGGGTGTCCAGCGGCACCGGGCACACCGCCGGGATCCCCTGAAGCGGTTCGCGGATGATCCCGCTGGCGAAGGAGGAGGCCGCGGAGTTCGGCCTGCCCGGGCGCACCGAGATGGTGGGCAGCCGGGCGATCCGTGCGTCGACCCAGCCCTTGCGCGAGTACTCATTGACCAGCAGCTCACCCATGGCCTTGAACGCGCCGTAGGTGGATTCCGGCTGGGTCGCGAGATTGCCCGGGACGACCTCGGGCATGGCTCCGCCGAAGACCGCCAGCGAGCTGGTGAAGACGAAGGTCGGCCGGGAGCCGATGGCGCGGGCTGCTTCGAGCAGCCGATGCGTCGCCTCGACGTTGACCCGGTGCGAGAGGTCGAAGTCCTCGGCCGATCCGCCGGAGAGCACCGCCGCGAGGTGGTAGATCCCCGCGGTGTCGGCGTCGACGGCCTGCCGCAGCAGAGCCGGGTCGGCGAAGTCCCCGGTGAGCGAGACCACGCGTGGGTCCTGGATCGGGCAGGCCGCCAGGTCCAGCGAGATCACCTTGGTGAGCGGGTGCGGGAGCTTCCCGGCGTCGGCGGCGGCGAGCAGTTCGGTGATGACCCGGCTGCCGAGGAAGCCGGCACCTCCGGTGACGACGATGTTCATGGCGCAGTGGTGTCCTTTCGGGTGGAAGCAGTTGCCGTGATCAGGTCCACGCCGAGCTCCGCCGCGCGCTCGCGGGCAGGCTCGGGGAGGGCTGGATCGGTGATGATGCCCTCGAACGCCTCGAAGGGGATGGCCTTGAAGGCGGCCACCCGCCCATATTTCGAGCTGTCGGTGGCCAGATAGGCGCGCCGGGAGTTCTCGATGATCGCGCGTTTGACGATGACCTTGGCCTGGCTGTGCACCGAGAGTCCGCGCAGATCGAAGCTGGAGGCAGAGACGAAGGCCAGGTCGATGTTGAACTCGGCGAGCTCCGCGGCGGTGAGCGGACCGTCGGTGGACATGTTCCTGGAGTCCAGCCGTCCGCCCAGGACATGGACCCGGGCCTGCGGGTGCTCGCCGACGGCCGCCGCGACGAGCAGATCGTTGGTCACGACGTCGAGGCCCTCGGTCCCGGCCCGCGCCACCAGGGTGCGCGCCAGCGCGAGCATGGTGGTGCCGGCGTCGAGGTAGACCAGGTCCCCGGCGGAGACCAGGTCCGCGGCGCGGGCGGCGATGGAGTCCTTCTCGCCGGGGCGGATGTCCAGCTTCGCCTGGTGGGTGGCGTCGAGCTGGATCCGGGAGGGCATGGTGACTCCCCCGCTGACCGAGACCAGGCGGCCGGCGTCTTCGAGCATCTTGATGTCGCGGCGGATGGTCATATGCGAGACGCCCAGGACCTCGGTGAGCGCGGCGATGCTCACCGCGCCCTGCTCCGCGACCATGTGCACCAGTCGACGACGGCGCTCGTCCGGGATCACGGCTGGTCCCCGGCGGGAAGATGACCGGACTGCGAAGATCCAGGCTGGGTGAATCCAGGCCTGGTGAATCCGGGCCGGGCGGCACCGGTCTGGGTCTCTCGATGGCGGGCGAACCAGCCGAGGCCGTCCTCGGTGCTTCCGGCGGGACGGTATTCGCAGCCGACCCAGCCGGTGTACCCCGCGGCATCCAGCAGCTCGAAGAGGTAGGGATGGTTGAGCTCGCCGGAGTCGGGTTCGTGCCGCTCCGGCACGGAGGCGATCTGGATGTGATCGGTCACCGGGGCGACGCGCTTGATCAGCCGGGTGAGATCCCCATCGGTGATCTGCGCGTGGTACAGGTCCAGCTGCAGGCCGGTGTTGGGGTGATCGATCTCCTCCAGCAGCTCCACGCCCGCACGCACGCTGTCCACGAAGTATCCCGGCATGTCCACCGGGTTGATCGGCTCGACGAGCACGCGCACCCCGTGGGCGGCGGCCACCTCGGCGGCCTCCCGGAGTCGTCGGACATAGCGGGTGCGAGCGTCCGGATCGGCTCCCGGGATCCCTGCCATCACATGGATCTGCCGGCAGTCCAGCGCCTGGGCGTAGTCCATGGCGGTCAGCAGACCGGCGGCAAACTCGTCGTCGCGCCCGGGCAGTGAAGCGATGCCGCGCTCCCCTGCGGCCCAGTCCCCGGCCGGAGCGTTGAACAGCGCCTGGGTCAGACCGGCGCCGTGCAGCGCGGCCGCGACGTCCTCGGCCGAATGCTCATAGGGGAAGAGGTACTCCACGGCGCGGAATCCGGCCTCGGAGGCGGCGGAGAAGCGATCCAGGAAGTCACGCTCGGTGAACATCAGGGTGAGGTTGGCGGCGAACTGGGGCATCAGGCTCGACCTTCCTGGGTCGAGGGCTGCTGGGAGACCAGCTGCTGGGCGGCGGCGAAGAAGTCCTCCTCGCCGAAGTTCCCGGATTTCAGCGCGAGATCGAGGGTCTCCTCGCCGGCGGGCTGCGGATGCTCGCCGGGCAGGGTACGGGTCCACGGGACTCCCGGCGCGATCTGCGGCCCAACTTCGAATCCGCGCACTCCAAGCCCCTGGGTGACGGCCCCGGAGGTCTCCCCGCCGGCGACGATGAAGCGGCGGGTGCCGTGTTCGCGCAGGGCGCGGGCAAGCCGGGCGAAGAACTTCTCGATCGCCGCGGAGAGCTCCTGGGCGCCGTGTTCCCGCTGGGCGGCGCGGACCTCCTCGGGAGAGGCGGTGGCGTAGACCAGTGGGGCCGGCGTGTCCGCGGACTGCTGCTCCATCACCCAGCTCACGACCTCGGTGCAATAGCCCTCCGCGTCCGCGAGCACCGAGCTGATCTCCAGGGGCAGGGCCGCGGCGCGGCCGCGGTAGTCGCGCACCTGAGCATTGGTCATCTGGGAGCTGGATCCGGAGAGCACCACGGCGGGCCCGGAGGTGAAGGTCCAGTCCGCGTCGGCAGAGCGGGAAGCCCCGGCGTCCTGCCCTGTCTCGCGGGTCTGGGTCACTGCGCGGGTCTGGGTCACTGCGCGGGTCTGGGTCACTGCGCGGGCCAGTCCGTAGCCGATCCCGGAGCCCCCGGTGATCAGCGGCATGTCGGTGAGCGCCGCTCCCAGGGTCTCGAGGTGGCGCATGTCCAGGGTGTCGGGCACGGCGTAGCGCGCGCCGGAGGACCGGGCATCCTGCAGGGCCTGCTGCACGGCCTCCGGTCCGGCCTGGACCGTGGCATAGGGAATGACGACGGCGCTGCCCTGGGCCTGTGCCTGGATGAGTCGAACCAGGCTGGAGTCGGTCATCGGGGTGACCGGGTGGTCGCGCATCCCGGATTCATCCAGCGGCTGGTCATGGACGAAGAGGTGCCCCTGATACACGGTGCGCCCGTTGACCGGCAGCGCCGGGGCGAGCACGGTGAAGGTCTCCCCCATGGCGTCGAGGAGGGCGTCGGTGACCGGGCCGATGTTGCCCTCACCGGTGCTGTCGAAGGTGGAGCAGTATTTGAAGATGATCTGCTCGGCGCCGTGAGCTCGCAGTGCGTTCAGCGCCTGAAGGCTCTGCGCCACGGCGTCGCCGGGTGCGATGGAGCGGGTCTTCATGCTGATCACCGCGGCGTCCACGCGATCGTCGAGCTGTTCCGGCAGGCCCTCGGGGCTGGTGAACTGGACGGTGGTCATCCCGGCCGAGACCAGGAACCCGGCGATGTCGGTGGCTCCGGTGAAATCGTCCGCCAGCACGCCTATGCGCAGCGCCATGAGGTCCCTCCCTCTCGTGTTCCGCCGGTGCGAGGACCGGCCCGTCCCTTTGTGTGAATATTCACAAGCAAGTTCACATAAGCTAACATGGCGGAATCAGAATGTGAAGCCAATCACGAGACGAGGACCACAGATGAGCCAGCACTCGACCACGCAGCAGGTAACCTTCGTCGGCATCGGCGCCATCGGCCTGCCGATGGCCGCCCGGGTCGCGAGCGCGGGATTCGAGCTGACCACCGTCGACTTCTCGGCGGAGCAGCGGGCGGCGGCCGCACAGCAGGGCCTGCGAGCCGAGGACTCGGCGGCCTCTGCCGCCACGGCCGACGCGGTGATCGTCATGGTGGCCACCGGGGATCAGCTGCGCAGCGCCGCCCTGGGATCCCCGGATCAGGGATCAGCCGGTCTGCTCAGCGCGATGCGGCCGGGCTCGAGTCTGATCGTGATGAGCACGGTGGGCCCCGAGGCGGTGCAGCAGCTGAGCATCCCCGCCACCGAGCGCGGGATCACGCTGATCGACGCACCGGTCACGGGCGGGATCGCCCGCGCCGCCGAGGGCTCGCTGCGCCTGTTTGTCTCCGCCGAACCCACCGCGGTGGAGCAGAACCGGACCCTGCTGGAGTCGATGGGCGGCATCGTGGAATGCGGGACCGAGATCGGCGACGGCCAGTCCTTCAAGGCGATCAACCAGCTGCTGTGCTCGGTGCACATCGTGGCCGCCGCCGAGGCGCTGGCCCTGGCGGATCGGCTGGGACTCGATCAGGCCCAGGTGCTCGAGGCGGTGGCCGAAGGCGCGGCGGGCTCATTCATGCTCAGCGACCGGGGGCCGAGGATGCTGCAGGGCCAGGATGCACAGGTGGCCAGTGCAGTGGGAATTTTTGTGAAGGACTCGTCACTGGTGAGCGAGATTGCCAGCGCGCATGGCTTCCAGGCCCCGATGCTCGAGGCCGCGCGCGCGAAGTACCTGGAAGCCGCCGACGCCGGTCTGACCCGGCACGACGACTCCCAGGTGATCGTCACCTATCAGCCGTAGAGCGGGTTGGCTCCGGCCGACCGCTCCGAGGGTGCCACCGGGCCGGGAGCCGTGCCGGCGCCGAAGGGCGATCCGCCCAGTGCCTCGCGCCCGTGATCGCTCAGCCAGTTCTGCAGGTCCGGGCCCACCGGGACGATCTGAGTGGGGTTGATGTCCTCGTGGACCTCGTAGTAGTGCCGTTTGATCTGGTCGAAGTCCACGGTGTCGCCGAAGCCCGGGGTCTGGAACAGGTCCCTGGCGTAGGCCCAGAGGTTCGGCATCTCGGAGAGCTTGTTCCGATTGCACTTGAAGTGTCCGTGGTAGACCGGGTCGAAGCGGACCAAGGTGGTGAACAGCCGCACATCAGCCTCGCTGATGTGCTCTCCCATCAGGTAGCGGCTGCCGGCGAGCCGATCCTCCAGCCAGTCCATCGCGGTGAAGAGACGGTCGTAGGCATCCTGGTAGGCGCTCTGGGAGCCTGCGAAGCCCGCCCGGTAGACGCCGTTGTTGACCTCGGTGAAGATCCGCTTGATCACCGGGAGCATCTCATCGAGCTTGTCCTCGGGAAGCAGGTCGGGTGCCCCGCTCCGATGATGGGCGCTCCACTGGGTGGAGAGGTCATAGGTCAGCTGCGGATAGTTGTTGGTGACCACACCCCCGGAGGGGATGTCCACCAGAGCCGGGACGGTGATGCCCCGCGGGTAGTCCGGGAACCGGGCGAAGTAGTTCTGCTGGAGCCGCTCGGTGCCGAGCACCGGGTCGACTCCGCCGGAGTCCAGGTCGAAGGTCCAGGACCGCGCGTCGTGGGTCGGCCCGGGGGTTCCCAGTGAGATGACGTCCTCGAGGCCGAGCAGGCGGCGGATGATGATGGAGCGGTGGGCCCAGGGGCAGGCGCGGGCCGCGACGAGTCGGTAACGGTCGGGCTCGACCGGCCAGGCCTGTCCCCCCTCGGTCAGACCCGCCATGCGCGGATCACCGATGGAGGAGGGCTCCTCCTGCGGAGCCGAGCGCACCGCCTGCGGATCTGCGACGACGCGATCCTCGATGTAGTTGGTGTCACGGGTGAACTCGCCGCCGGTCACGTAGGCACCCTTGGTGGAGTGCTCCGTGCCTGCGGTCTTCTGCGGTTCGGTGGTGGGCTGAGCTTCACTGTTCTGGGCCATGGGCCCAGCCTACGCGTGAACCTCGGTAGGCTGATTTCATGTCACAGGCCAGCCTGGTGCACTCGATCACCTGCGAGAACCCCTCCCCGATGACGCTTCAGGGGACCAACACCTACGTCCTGGGCGGCGATCAGGCGCGGCAGCTGATCATCATCGATCCCGGGCCGGCCGACCATCCGGATCACCTGGATCGCGTGCGCGCCGTCGTCGGCGACCGTGAGGTGGCGCAGATCCTGCTCACCCACCGTCATGCCGACCACTCCGGGGCGGCTGCGAGCTTCGGTGCGGCCTTCGCGGCGCCGGTGCGCGGACACGGCCCGCAGCAGTGCATCGATGCGCCCGGCCGGCCCGCCGCGGCGCTGACCGACGGTGAGGTGCTCGAGCTCGCTCAGCTCCGGCTCAGCGTGCTGCACACCCCGGGACACACCTCGGATTCGGTCTGCTTCTGGCTCCAGGGCGCTGCGGAAGGTGCTGAACAGGCCATGTTCACCGGGGACACCATCCTGGGCGAAGGCACCACGATGCTGGATCACCCTGACGGGACACTGACCGACTTCCTGCACAGCCTTCAACGCCTGGAACAGTACGTCCACGCGCGGCTCCTGCCGGCCCACGGGCCGGCCCAGCCCAGTGTCGCCGCTGCGGCGCGGCGCTATCTCACCCACCGCCAGGAACGCCTGGACCAGGTGCGCTCCCTCTTGGACGACGCGGCGCAGCGGGGAGTCGCTTTGGACGCGGCGGCGCTGGGCAGGCTGATCTACGGCGAGCGGGCGGGGCTGCCGGCAGGGATCACCACCAAGATCGCTGCCGCGCAGCTGAAGCATCTGGAACACCTCGGCGAGCGGTGACCCGGGCCGGTGAGCGCACCGGCCCGGGCGCTCAGATGCGCACCGGCAGGGGCCCTCAGAAGGGTCGCGGGATGTGGTCGGCCTCGATCCAGCGGATCGACTCCACCGCGATCCCCTCGGCCGTGAGGTGGTCCAGAAACGCCGAGGCGGCGGAGTTCAGCCGGGCGAAGGCGTCCTCGGCGGGTCCGTCGGCCGGTCCCGCGGCGTAGAAGCTCAGCTTCAGCCCGCGCCGGCCTCGCGGCTCGTGGAACTCGGCCTTCGCCACGGCCAGCTGGCCATCGGTGACCCCCACCAGCGGTCCCTCTGCGATGTCGGCGCGGAAGGGGTCCATGAAGCCGGTGAGCTCCTCCACCGCGTCATCCACGGCGATCAGGTCCTCGGCGACGATCTCGGCATGCAGCACCGCCCATTCATCGGCCGCCAGGGGGCGGTGTCCCCATGCGGCACGTCTCTTCCAGCGCAATGACCCTCCTGGTGTGTGGATTCAGGCTCAGGACCCGACGCTCCTGACAGAACGCTGATCGCAGCGCCCATCTCTGCCCTCTAGGATAGCCAGCATGAGCAACCACACGGCCGTCATCACCGGTTCCACCGCCGGCCTGGGCGCAGCATTTGCTCGCCAGCTGGCCGCCCAGGGCTACGACCTCGTCCTGGTGGCCCGCGATGGGAAGCGCCTGCGAATGCAGGCGGAATCCATGGCTTCCCAATACGGGGTGAAGACCTCGGTCATCGTTGCCGACCTGGTCACCGACGATGGCGTGGCCGCGGTCCAGGAGCGACTCGCCGATCGCACCCACCCGGTGCACCTGTTGGTGAACAACGCCGGGCACGGGCTGGCCACAGATTTCATCGACTCGGATCTCCAGGCCGAGCGCGACCTGCTGCGACTTCATGTTCAGACCACCATGGAGCTCTCCCACACCGCCGCGAACGCGATGGCACGCCGTCGTGGCGGGCGGATCATCAATGTGGCCTCCGTGGCGGGGTACACCCCCACCGGGACCTACTCGGCGGCGAAGTCCTGGGTGATCAACTTCTCCAAGGGGCTGCACTCTCAGCTGCGCTCTCGCGGGGTGACGGTGACCGCCCTGGTCCCCGGGCTGGTGCGCACCGAGTTTCATCAGCGCTCTGGCATCACGATCAAATCGGCGAAGCGCTGGATGTGGCTGGACGCCGACGACGTCGTGCGCCAGGCCCTGACGGCCAACGCCCAGGGCGCGGCGACCTGCGTGCCGGCGCGCAGCTACCAGGTGCTCACCGCCGGGCTGCGCTTCATGCCTGATTCGATGGTGCAGTGGGCCGTGGACAAGCGCACCGGCTCCCCGGATGAGGACGCTGCGGAGCAGCGCGTCGGCGCGGACGCGGCAGTGGCGGAGTACGGCGGCGGCGACGGCACCGCGGAACCCACCACCGAGGCGATCAACACCGTGGACGCCTATAAGTCGGCCAAGGCGAAGAGCTCCGCCAAGGCCAGCGCAGCCCGGGCGGCACGTCCGCCGGAGGACTGAGCCAGCTCGCACGGCGGAGCACCCGCAGGCAGTGCTCGGGCTCGGGTCAGCGCGCGGACAGGGCCCTGAGCGCGGGCTGGGCTCAGCGCTGGGAACCCGGGCGCGGCGGCGTACCAGGACGACGCTTGGCGGCGGCCCCGAAGGTCTCCTCAGTGGCGTCCTGACTGGCTGAGACCTCGCGCGTCTGCGTGGCCTCTGCCCGCGCTGCTTCACCCTCGGGCACCTGGATCGCCTGCGTGGCGGCGACATCCTCGGGGTAGGCGGTGCCGTCGGCGTCGAGCTCCTGACCGTCCTGGCGTTCCTCCTGGCGCTCCAGCCGCTCCCGGTAGGCATCGGCACCGGGGCCGGAGAACTCGCGGTTGCGCTGGACCGCGGCGATGGAGCCGGTGAAGACCGATGCTCCCTCCCCCGCCTGGGTGACCGGCTGGGAGTCGGCCCCGGAGTCCACCACGCCGACCTGGCCGGTGCGCACCGGGTCCGAGGACCGCGCCAGGGCTTCTTCGTTGGTCAGCAGCATCCGCTGGGTGAACACCGCATACGGATGTTCGGCGCGCAGGTAGTTCACCAGGTCCTCGCGGATCAGGCAGCGCAGATCCCAGAGCTCCCCGGAGTTCCGCGCGGAGACCACCACGCGGGCCTTGACCATGCCGCCCACCGCGTCGGTGACCTGCAACGAGTAGTCCCGGCCGTCCCAGAGCTCGGCGGAGTCCAGCAGCCGCTTCAGCCGGGCGCGCAGCGGGTCCATTGGGACCCGCCAGTCGACGTCGAGCTCCACGGTGCCCAGGATGTCGGTGCCCACCCGGGTCCAGTTCTCGAACGGGGTGGCCACGAAGTAGCTGGAGGGGTAGATGAAGCGCCGCTCATCCCAGGACTTGATGACCACGGCGGTCAGCGTGATGTCCTCCACCGTGCCGAAGTTGCCCTCGACCACGACGACGTCTCCGGCGCGGATGGAATCGGTGAAGGCCAGCTGGATGCCGGCGAAGACGTTGGTGAGCACCGACTGCATGGCCAGGCCCACCACCACCGAGGCCACACCGGCGGAGGCGAGCAGCCCCGCGCCGAGCGCACGCACCTGCGGGATCATCAGCAGGATCGCCGCCACGGCCAGGGTGATGATGACTGCGGTGAGGATGCGTCGGATCAGCGAGACCTGGGTGGCCAGGCGGCGCCCGCGCCGGTCCTCCACGTCCAGCTCCCCCTCGGAGTAGCCGATGTACCGGGAGTAGATCATCGCCTCGACGATGCGCACGATCCGCAGCGCCCACCAGGCGAGACCGATCACCACGGCGACCAGCAGCACGAAGGAGACCGGCTGGAACCAGGTGGCGGCGCTGAGCGTGATGTTCAGCGTGAACCAGGCGCCGATGAGCACCAGCGTGATGAACAGCGGGGTCCGGGTGCGGTTCACCGCCTGCTTGACCCCGTCGTGGTGCCGGAAGATCTGCTTGAGCAGCATCGAGGACATCACCGTGACCACCAGGGCGACCAGCAGCGCGATGACCAGGCCGGTGATGATCCCGAAGAAGGGGCCCTGCTCGACGATCAGGGACTCCAGTCCCTCCGGGACGCTCTCTTCGACGACGTCACCGACCCCCTCGGTGGGGGTCGGCTCCTCCGGGGTGACGTCCGTGGTGTCTGCCGCGGTGAAGGCAGGTGAGCTCGGTGAAGAATCCATCCGGGAAAAGACCATGGCCAGCATCTTGCCATGGCGTTCTGAACGGGCACTGGAACACCGCGGAACATCCGGTGTGTGGGCTCTCACGTCACGAAGTGGGCGCAAGGCGGCCGGTATGGAGACAATGGAGGGGTGTCCACCTGCGAGCCCGCGGGTGAACACTGACCGCACCCACTAGGAGACCCATGCTCACCCTCAAGGATCTGCGCGGGCGCACGATCGACGCCGCCGCCGTGCTGCCCCGCGCCTCGCAGGACATCTCGACCACCATCGAGACCGTGGCCCCGATCCTTCAGAACGTGCGGCGCGATGGCGTCTCCGCCCTGTTCGAATACTCCGAGAAGTTCGACGGCGTGCGTCCGCCCTCGCTGCGGGTCCCGGCGGAGAAGCTCCGGGAGGCGGCCGAGCAGCTGCAGCCCGAGGTCCGCGCCGCACTTCAGGAGCTGATCCTGCGTGCCAGGCAGGTCCATGACGCGCAGCTCCCCGAATCCTCCAAGGTCTCCCCCGGACCGGACGCCCGGGTGCTCAACCGCTGGGTCCCGATCCGCCGGGTGGGGCTCTACGTGCCCGGTGGCCAGGCGGTCTATCCCTCCTCGGTGGTGATGAACGTGGTTCCGGCGCAGGTGGCAGGGGTCAGCTCGCTGGCCATCGCGTCTCCGCCGCAGGCCGACTTCGGCGGGCTGCCGCACCCGAGCATCCTCGGCGCCGCGCACCTGCTGGGGATCGAGGAGGTCTACGCGGTCGGCGGCGCGCAGGCGGTGGCGATGTTCGCCTATGGCGCCAAGGACGAGGCTGGCCAGCAGGTGTGCCCGCCGGTCTCGCTGATCACCGGGCCCGGGAACATCTTCGTGGCCACCGCCAAGCGCGCGGTCCAGGGGGTGGTGGGCATCGACTCCGAGGCCGGACCCACCGAGATCATGGTGCTCGCTGACGAGGAGGCTCCCGCGGAGCTGATCGCGGCGGATCTGATCTCCCAGGCCGAGCACGACGCACTGGCGGCAGCGGTGCTCGTGACCCCTTCGATGTCATTGGCCGAGGCCGTGTTGACCCAGGTCGAGCAGCAGGCGCAGGAGACTCGGCATGTGGACCGGGTGAAGCAGGCGCTGAGCGGCACCCAGTCTGCGGTGCTCGTGGTGGACACCATGGACCAGGGCGTGGAGATCGCCAATGCCTACGGCGCGGAGCACCTGGAGCTGATGACGCGCGATGATGCCGGAATCGTGGAGCGGATCCACAATGCCGGGGCGGTGTTCGTCGGGGCCCACACCCCGGTGTCTCTGGGCGACTACTGCGCCGGATCGAACCATGTGCTGCCCACCGGGGGCGCCAGCGCTTACTCCTCGGGGCTCAACGCCTCCAGCTTCCTGCGCTCCCAGCAGGTCATCCACTATGGACGTGAAGGACTGCGCGCGGTGGCAGACCACGTCTCGGCCTTGGCGCAGACCGAAGGCCTCCCAGCACACGGCGACGCCGTGCAGGCCCGCTTCCGCTGACACGGCGCACTGCCGCTCCTCGGGACTGCTGATCACCGAGACGACGACGGCGGGCGCGACTCTCCCGCGAATCAGGGAGTCGAGCCCGCCGTCGTCGTGCGTGATCAGGTTGCCCGCGCGCAGCGCGGCTGTTCAGGAAGCGGCACCTGGTGGTGCCGCTTCCTGAACAGTCCTGGAGGGTTCTGCCGGTGCTGGGCACCGAGGGACTGAACCGGGGGCTCAGGCCTGCAGGATGTAGCTGGTGTTGACCCAGCCGGTGTGGGTGTCCCCACCCTGCGTGAAGCGCACCTTCAGCCAGGATCCTTCGCGCTGGAGCTGCTCGAGCTGAGCGCCGCGCGGGATCTGGACGAGCTTGTCACTCGAAGTGGCGGCGGTCTCGCGCAGCGGCACACTGTGGGAGGAGGTCCAGGTTCCGGCGGAGGAGACCGATGAGGCGGTCTTCGCGCTGGGGTGGACCTTGTAGTAGTCGTCCCCGTAGCCACCGGGGTCGCCCTTGAGGCCCAGCTGGGAGGTGCAGTGGGGCCAGGCCTTCCAGCCCTGCTTCTTCCAGAGCATGTAGGCCCGTTTGATCTGCTCCTCCTTGCTCGCCTGGTGCGGGAAGCCGGAGCCGCCCACCTCTTTCCAGGACTCGGGGCTGAACTGGATGCCGCCGTAGAAGCCGTTGCCGGTGTTGATCTTCCAGTTCCCACCGGATTCGCACTGGGCCAGCTTGTCCCAGGCCGAGCTGTACGGTCCGTTGGCGCTCTTCTTGTGCATGCTCGCGGTCGACGGAGCGGTGGAGGAGCCGCTGCCGGAGGACCCGGAATTCGAACCGGAGTTGTTCGAGCCGGAGGTCGCCGGGGCGGAGGTGGAGAGGTACTGCGCCGACATCCAGCCGGTGGCGCCGTTGACCTTGATCTCCTGCCAGCCGTTGGACTTCTTCTCAAGCAGCTCGACCTTGGTGCCGGTGCGCACGGAGAACATCGCGCTGTTCTGTGTGCTCGGGCCCATCCGGACGTTGACCTGGGCCGTGGCGTAGGCGGTTCCGACGACCTTGCTTTTGCTGTTCGTCGAGTTGGCCAGGGTGGGGGTGGAGCTGCTGGATCCGCTGTTGCTGGACCCGGAGCTGCTGGACCCGGAGCTGCTGGACCCGGAGCTGCTGGCGGGACCGGAGTTGATGTAGGTGGAGTCCACCCAGACGGTCTTGCCGCTGAACACGAAGCTCACCCAGTTGCCGCTGCGACCGGTGATCTCGAACTCCCGCTTGGGGTTGAGGTTCAACACGATCGGGTGCGAGGTGGCGGGGCCGCTGCGCGCGTTCAGGTAGACGTTGTTCTTGACGTGGTACTTCCCGCTCGCCGAGGTGGTCGAACCCGTGGACCCTGAAGAGGACCCTGAGTTCGACCCCGTGTTCGAGGAGGACCCGGAGTTCGACCCCGTGTTGGAGGAGCCGTTGCCGGAACCGTTCGAGCTGGATCCCGACGCCTGGGTCAGATAGTCCGAGTGCACCCACAGCGTCCGGGAGCCATCCTTATAGCTGACCCAGTCGCCCTGCTTGCCGGTGATGGAGATCCTCGTGCCCGGGGCCAGCACCTTCACGCTGGAGCTGGTCGCCGAGGCGCCGGTCCGAGCGTTGAGGTTCACACCGGACTTGACCTGGAACGTGCCACTGGCCGCGCTGGTCGAGGAGGACCCGGTGTTCGAGCCCGTGTTCGAGGAGGAGCCGCTGCCGGAACCGTTCGAGCTGGATCCCGACGCCTGGGTCAGGTAGCCCGAGTGCACCCACAGCGTCCGGGAGCCATCCTTATAGCTGACCCAGTCGCCCTGCTTGCCAGTGATGGAGATCTTCGTCCCCGGGGCCAGCACCTTCGCGCTGGAGCTGGTCGCCGATGCGCCGGTCCGAGCGTTGAGGTTCACACCGGACTTGACCTGGAACGTGCCACTGGCCGCGCTGGTCGAGGAGGACCCGGTGTTCGAGCCCGCGTTTGAGCCCGTGTTGGAGGAGGAGCCGTTGCCGGTGGAACCTGTGACCTGATCAAGGAAGCTTGCCTGCACCCACAGCGTCTGTGAGCCGTCCTTGTAGCTGAACCACGCTCCGTTCTTTCCCGTGATCTCCACGGTGGTGCCCGGATTCAGAACCTTCACGATCGAGCTCGAGGTGCTGGCGCCGCTGCGTGCGCGCAGGCTCACGCCGTTCTTGACCCGGTATGCGCCGCTGGCGGCGCTGGTGCGCTCGGCGTCCTGGTTAGCCGATGCCTGGTCCAGGTATCCAGAATGCACCCAGAGGGTCCGTGACCCGTCCTTGAAGCTGACCCATTCGTTCTGCTCACCGGTGATGGAGATCCTTGTGCCGGGTGCAAGCACCTTGGCGCTGGAGCTTGAGGTGCTCGCTCCCGTGCGCGCGTTGAGGTTCACTCCACTCTTCACGGTGTACTGGCCGCTGCTCGTGGTGGGCGTGGAGCTGGAGGACTCTGGGCCACCGGGGATCGTCTCGGTGCCCGAACCGGCACCGGTCGAGGTGGTGACCCGGTCCAGCCAGGTGGCCTGCAGCCACAGGGTCCGGGATCCGTCGCGGTAGCTGAACCACTCACCGTTCCTCCCGGTCACACTCACCGTGGTGCCCGGGTTGAGCACCTTCACGATCGAATTGGAGGTCCCTGGGCCGCTGCGCGCCCGCAGACTCACCCCGGACTGGACCTGATAGGTGCCGCTGGCCGCCGTCGTCGGGGTGGTGACCTGGTCCAACCAGGTGGCCTGCAGCCACAGCGTCCGGGATCCGTCGCGGTAGCTGAACCACTCACCGTTCCTCCCGGTCACACTCACCGTGGTGCCCGGGTTGAGCACCTTCACGATCGAGTTCGAGGTGCCTGGACCGCTGCGCGCCCGCAGACTCACCCCGGACTGGACCTTATAGGTGCCGCTGGCCGCCGTGGTCGACCCGGTGTTCGACGAGCTGCCCGACGACGCGCTGACCTGGTCCAACCAGGTGGCCTGCAGCCACAGGGTCCGGGATCCGTCGCGGTAGCTGAACCACTCACCGTTCCTCCCGGTCACGCTCACCGTGGTGCCCGGGTTGAGCACCTTCACAATAGAATTGGAGGTCCCTGGGCCGCTGCGCGCCCGCAGGCTCACCCCGGACTGGACCTGATAGGTGCCGCTGGCCGCCGTCGTCGGGGTGGTGACCTGGTCCAACCAGGTGGCCTGCAGCCACAGGGTCCGAGATCCGTCGCGGTAGCTGAACCACTCACCGTTCCTCCCGGTCACGCTCACCGTGGTGCCCGGGTCGAGCACCTTCACGATCGAGTTCGAGGTGCCTGGACCGCTGCGCGCCCGCAGACTCACCCCGGCCTGGACCTTATAGGTGCCGCTGGCCGCCGTGGTCGGCGTCGTCGGAGTCGTCATCACCTGTTCCAGGAAGCTGCCCTGCAGCCACAGCGTCCGAGATCCATCGCGGTAGCTGAACCAGTCACCGTTCTTCCCGGTCACGCTCACGGTGGTGCCGGGGTCGAGAACCTTCACGATCGAGTTCGAGGTGCCTGGGCCGCTGCGCGCCCGCAGACTCACACCGGCCTGGACCTTATAGGTGCCGCTGGCCGCCGTGGTCGGCGTCGTCGGGGTTGTCGCCACCTTCGTCATGAAGTCGCTGTGGGACCAGACTGTCTGGCCGTTGCGGCTGAACTTCAGCCAGCTGCCGTGGGTGGCGATGACAGTGACCTCGGTCCCTGACGCCAGGCCCTGCTGGACGGCGTAGTTGGTTCCGGGTCCGCTGCGGGCGTTCAGCGAGGCGGTGGTCCGGTACTTGGTGGGGGTGATCGAGGTGCCCTGCGGGGCGCTCGAGGCGGGCACGGTGCCTGCGGGGCGGTTCGGCGTCACAGCCGAGTGCGCCACCCAGCCGGTGCGGCCGTTGGCCGTCACCCGCAGCATCGAGTTGCTGATGGCCCCTGGCGCCGCTGTCAGCGCTGTGCCAGCTCCAAGCTGCGTGATGACCGCCCCGGAGCTGCTCGCCGTGGAGCGCAGCGCGGTGGAGGTCGAGGTGTAGTAGTCGCAGGAGGACGGTGTTGAGATGTTGAGCACCGTGGTAGCTCCGGCGCGCAGGTTGACGCCGCGCTGAGCCAGCCAGGTGGTCGGATCATGCGAGGTGCCGTTGATCCAGGCGCCTTCCCAGATCTCCAGGTGCAGGTGGGGGCCGGTGGACGGGCCCGAGTTGCCGATCCGAGCGATCGTCTGACCGGCCTGGACACTCTGACCAACTCTGACGTGGGAGTTCGCATCCCACATGTGGTAATACGCGCTGTGGAAGGTCTTGCCGTCCACCCGATGCTCTATGACGACGTAGCCGGCGTTGTACCGGTTGCCGTTGAAGGTCCGCACCACGGTGCCCTCGGCCACCGAGTAGATCGGACTGCCATCAGCAGCCCCGAGGTCCTGCCCCAGATGCCATGTCGAGGCGCCCGGAGCTGGCATGCAGCGTGGACCGTAGGGGGAGGTGTAGCTGTAGGAGCGCTGAGCCAGCGGGAACCTGAACTGGGTGGCATTTCGGGTGGCGGAGATGTCGACGGTGCTCAGCCCGGAGGCGTTCATCGCGGGGGCATCCACCCCGGTCGCGGGCAGCGGCATCGCGTTCAGCGGCGCGGTGTCCGCAGCGGCGGCATTCGCGGTCAGCGGCATGGTCAGGCCAACGGCCAGAGTGCCGACGACGGCAGACGAGAGTTTCTTCGGCACGGGTGCTTCCTCACTAGTCGTTCAGATCAGAACGGCTCCACGAACACCGGGGCAGCACCTGCGGCAAGCGGCTGGAGGCCTCTTTCATCGCCGGCTGGGAGACCGGGAAGCCCCTTGCGGGGTGGGTGAGGGCCAGCACGCCAAGGCACGTGCATGCAGAGTATTCGTGAGCAGATATGGCGACTGGGGAAGCAGCGAACTGTACTTGATGATGGGAAGTCTGCGCGTACAGCCTGCCGAGTCGTGACTACTGTAACCCATGATTAGTTGTCTGCGACAAGAGTTTTTCGAAAAGCTTCCAGCGTGACTTTAACCAGCCTGTGATCGTGGAAACGAACAGAACACGATGCGCAGGTGAACGAGGGGAATCAGCGAAGACTGCGCGCGGGAGTCAACACACGCAGCCGCCTGGCCGCGGGTGGAACGAG
Source organism: Nesterenkonia sandarakina (assembly GCF_013410215.1). NCBI lineage: Bacteria > Bacillati > Actinomycetota > Actinomycetes > Micrococcales > Micrococcaceae > Nesterenkonia > Nesterenkonia sandarakina. The sequence goes on along the minus strand of NZ_JACCFQ010000001.1, from coordinate 1,326,681 downwards.
GGAAGGGCAGCGCAGCTGACGAACGTCACTACCGCAGGACGCTCGCGTGGCGCTGCACTGCCCCGCCGGAAAAGTATCCCACTGCCGCGACGAATGAAGGCTCACTGCGCCAGGGTTCGGAGCCATTGTGATGAGAACGTGACCGGCCGTGTGAAGCGCGTGCAACACTGGACGCATGACATCGATCATCCCCTCGAAGACCACTCCGGAGCGAAGCGTCGGGACCCCGCGGACTCGCGCCCGCGGCGCGCTTGCCCTGGTGGCGATGGCACCGTTGCTGCTCCTGGGATGCATGGCAGAGGACGAGTCCAATACCGGCAGTGAGACCAGCGACGCCCCCGAGGCCCCCGGCTCCCAGGCGCCGGAGTCCCCACAGCCCGATGGAACGCCGAATTCCGACGAGACAGACACCCCCGACGAGGACACACCCAGCGAAGACCTCGGCGAGATTCCCTCGCCCGAAGGACCCAGTGGGGAGCTGCAGGATCCCGACTCGCTCGACCTCGAAAGGACCGAGGAACTTGGGGCTTACTTCTCAGAAGAAGAAGCCTGCATGTCCGTCGGATCAATGATCGATGGACTGGAATCAGATATGAATTCCGGGATTGAAGAACAAGACGTTCTAGACGACATATATTCTGCCGTCGAGCAGAACTACATCCTCGTGCCCGAGGAGCTTCGTGAGCCGCTGCGCAACATTCTCACTCTGCTCGACACCGACGTGGAGACTCTCGACGAGGAATCGGTCCTGGTGGCCGCCGAGCCGGTCGCAGGCTGGCTGACCGTGGAATTCTGCGATGGGGAGTATCACAACCAGACCCCCGGGGACGATGCCTAGCCTCCGGGCGTCGCGACTCCCTGTCCTCAGAGAGTTCCCAGCCCACAAACACCGGACACCCAAGAAGGCCTCCTAGGTTGGAGAGTGCCTCTTGAAGGTGCGAGTGATTCAGCAGACCCCGCGTTTCGGAACAGTGTCCCCTCACACTTCCGGACGCGGGGTCTGTGTGTTCGCCAGCTGCCCCCGGGCAGCGCAGGAGATGAATCTCTAGACTAAGCCCATGACAGAGACCGCCGCCACCCCCGGCCCCACCGGTCCGGTCCGCATCGATGCATGGCTCTGGTCCGTCCGGCTCTTCAAGACCCGCTCCGCTGCGACAGCGGCCTGCCGCGCCGGCCACATCACCATCGACGGCAATCCGGCGAAGGCATCTCTGCGCATCGCGCCGGGAACCCGGATTCATATCCGTCGCCCCGGGCATGAGCTGATCCTGGACGTGGTCCACACGCTCTCCAAACGAGTGGGACCCCCTGTTGCCAGGGAGGCCTATCGGGACCACTCGCCAGAACGGGTCCGGCCCCGCGACGTCGGACTGCCGGTGCGCGCGCGTGGATCGGGGCGTCCCACCAAACGGGAGCGCAGAAAGCTCGAGGAGCTGCGCGGCAAGCTCCCGGAGTGACCGTGTCTGAAAGAATGCAGGCGCACACAGTTCTTCGCAGAGAGGCAGTACCGATGTCCACCACCGATGCACTCCCGCCGCTCGACCTCGGTCCGGCCGATAAGTTCCCGGAGGGTGAGGTCTTCCGGGTCTCCGCCCAGGACACTGGGTGGAGCGACGACATCGCTGTGGTCCACGCCGAAGACGGCGGCTTCTACGCCTTGGACGACACCTGCTCCCATGAGGCAGTGTCACTCTCCGACGGATACGTCGAAGAGGACACCCTGGAATGCCCCATGCATGCCTCCGCGTTCTGCCTGCGTACGGGCGTCCCGGAGACCCTCCCCGCGCTGCGTCCGGTGAGGACGCACCAGATCACCATCTCCGGGGATCATCTGATGCTGCACCCCGGCACCCCGCGACCGGATCAGTAGACCGCCCGCAGCTGGGCGAAGACCTGGACTACAGAGAGTCCCAGGGATCTCCCAGGAACTGCACGGGAAATCGTCAAGAATGGCACCTAGAGTATTAATTACCTCATCAAGGTGCGAGTGATTAAGAGCCCCGAGCCAGCCAATAGATGCGTCCCCTCACGCAGGCTGACTCGGGGCTCTTCTCATGCCCAGCGCGAGGTTCTGGATTCCCAGTAGATCACCAGCCAACGGCAAGTGTCCGTTCATGGAATCCCCTTAGATTAGTGACTACCTCATCAAGGTGCGAGTGATTCGGAAGCCCCGGATCGGCCCATGAAGCGTCCCCCTCACGCTGGCCGATCTGGGGCTTCCTTCTTTCTGCTTCCCGGCCCTGGCGGCCGGGGCGGTTCAGACGGTGGGCACCGCTCGCCGGATCACCCCATAGTTCAGCGCGGTCACCCCCAGGACCAGCAACAACACCCACCCGGCGAAGGAGTACGCGCTCTGCGCCGCCAACCAGTCCCCCACATGGGGCCACCACTCGTTCTGCGTCGTGACCATGACCACGACCGCCAACAGCGCCACGAGACCCAGGATGATGACCCAGAGGAGAAGCAGGCTGACGCGCCGATACAGGATCGACCAGAAGAACCCGACCATCATGGCCGCCAGACACAGTGCCCCCGCGAGAAGCCCAGCACCTGGTACCCCGGCGTTCTGAGTCATGAAGGGCAGATCGAAGCTGTAGCTCTCGGCCCAGAACCCATTGGTCGCACGTTCAAGGAGGATGGCGATCGAGAAGAGTGCACCGAAACCGGCAGACACCGCCGCGAAGGCCAGGAACGCCCCGAGCACGAAGACCCTTCTGCTGTAGCTCAGCGCCATGGCGAAAGGGAAGGTGTGCGAGGCCGAGTAGGCGGCCATGAAGGCCAGTGCCCAGACCGTGGCCTGTGCAGCCCCGGTATACCCGGGCCCCGGATCGCCGCCTGCCAGGTAGCGCACCCAGTGGCCGATGCCGACGGCCACGGCCCAGGCACCGAAGAACACGACCAGCGGGACTCCGATCATGGCCGAAGGCACCGTGAACTGCAGCCTGAAGGCTGCGGGAACTCGGGCGAAGCTGGAGCGCCTCGTTCCCACCCCCTGAGCCTCCGGAGTCGTGGGGTCAAGGGTGATGCTCATCGGGCCACCTCCTCGGTCGGATCCGCAACGGTCTGGTGAATCGAATGCTCCCGTGCCGTGAGGCGCACGATGAGCTGCTGCAGGGAGACGGGGGCGACATCCACATCCCGCTCCTGCAACGCCCGACGTTGTGTCTCGTCGAGGGCGCCCAGGACGGTGGTCCGCACGATCCGCCCCATCGCTTCGTGGTGCAGCACCTCTCTGGCGCCGGCAATCTCTGCCACGGCGTCTGCTCGGCCAACCAGGGTGACGGCGCGGTCGCGCAGCTGCTCCACCGGCTCCTGGAGCAGGATCTGGCCCTGGTCGATCAACACGACGGTCTCTATCAGGTGCGCGATCTCATCGATCAGGTGGGAGGAGATCACGACGGTGCGCGGATGCTCGGCATAGTCCTCGAGCAGCCGGTCGTAGAACAGCTGGCGGGCCACGGCATCAAGCCCCATGTATGGCTCGTCGAAGAAGGTCACCTCGGCTCGCGAGGCGATCCCGATGATGACACCGACGGCGGAGCGCTGACCTCGGGACATCTTCTTGATCCGGGTCTTCTCCGGGACTCTGAATTCGCGGGCCAGCTGAGCGGCCAGCTCAGCGTCCCAATTCGGAAACGCCCGGCCTGCAGCTGCGAAGGCGTGCTTGGCCAGCGCGTCGTCGACGTAGCGCTGTTCCTCGCGGACGAAGCAGATCTTCGGAAGCACCTGCTCGTTCTCATGCGGGCGCTCCCCCAGGACCCGCACCTCTCCGCTCGAGGGCCAGTCCTGAGCTGTGGCGATGGACATCAGCGTGGTCTTCCCGGCACCGTTGCGACCGAGCAGCCCGTGGATGACGTCCTTCTCGAGCCGCAGCGAGATCTCCTGCAGCGCCGTGGCACTGCGATATCTGCGCGAGACTCGGATCAGTTCTATGGCGGTGCTCATGACCGACTCCTTCCTTCGGCGCCCTGCGCGCTGTTCACGCCCTGGCGCGGAGCATCTCAATGATGGAGTCCACCGAGAGTCCGACGGCGCGGCCCTCGGTGATGACCGGGTCGAGGTAGTTCGCGGCGAACTGCGCACGACGCTGGGCAGTGAGGATCTCCCGGGCGCCGGGAGCCACGAACATGCCCAGCCCTCGGCGCTTGAGCAGGATCCCGCGGTCCACCAGCAGGTTGATGCCTTTGGCGGCCGTGGCCGGATTGATCCGGTGGAAGGATGCCAGCTCATTGGTCGAGGGGGCACGCTCGCCTTCAGCCAGGGAACCGTCAAGGACGGAGGCCTCCAGCTGCTCGGCGATCTGCACGAAGAGTGCCCGACCCTCTTCCACGACCTGACCCGCCTCTCCTTGAGATCACCTCGACAATACCCGGTGCGCTACCTCTATGGTTAGTTACTCTACTAATGAACCATAGAGGTAGTGCCGCGTCAAGGGTCTGCATCGCGGCTGTGTCCCAGGTCCCAGGGCTGATTGCTGGTAGCCCTGTGGCCGGAGGACATAGGATCAGGTCATGAACGGTGAGAACATCGAATGCTGGCTGACCGATATGGACGGGGTGCTCGTCCGGGAGCAGGAGGCGCTTCCGGGTGCCGCAGAGCTGCTGGAGCAGTGGCGGCGCAAGGATCTCCCCTACCTGGTGCTGACGAACAACTCGATCTTCACCGCGCGGGATCTCAGCGCCCGGCTGCGACATTCCGGACTGGTCGTGCCGGAGGAGCGCATCTGGACCTCAGCGCTGGCCTCTGCCACGTTCCTGGCGAACCAGATCGACCCGGAGTCCAACGCTCAGGGCAGCTGCTACGTCATCGGCGAGGCCGGACTCACCACTGCGGTCCACGCGGCAGGCTTCATCATGACCGAGACCAATCCGGACTACGTGGTCGTCGGTGAGACCAGGAACTACAGCTTCGAGGCCATCACCAAGGCCGTCCGGCTGATCAACGACGGCGCACGGTTCATCCTCACCAACCCCGACGCGACCGGGCCGAGCCCGGAGGGCGTGCTGCCAGCCACCGGCGCCATCGCCTCACTGATCACCAAGGCCACCGGGCGGGTCCCGTATGTGGTCGGCAAGCCCAACCCGATGATGTTCCGATCGGCGCTGAATCATCTCGGTGCGCATTCCATGGAGACCGCGATGATCGGGGACCGGATGGACACCGATATCGTGGCCGGCATGGAGGCCGGGATGCACACGATCCTGGTGATGACCGGGCTCTCCAGCCGCGCCAGCATCGCGGACTTCCCGTTCCGTCCGAACCAAATCATCGACGGCGTCTACGAGCTGCTCGAGGACCCCGTGGACCAGGACGACGACGCCCAGTAGATCCCTCGCACAGGACCGCCTGGCCCTGCCAGGACCGGACAGGCGATCACATAGAGTCGCCCGGCACCTCATTGCGGTGCCGGGCGACTCTATATGCGGATCGATCAGCGCGTGTGCGCAGGCTGCCTCCTGTCCCCCAGCGGCTCGATCCCATCAGAGGAGCTGGCGGGATCACTGACGACCTCGCGCTCAAGCTGAGCGCCTTCGACGTCGACGTCTGGGATCAGGCGATCCAGCCACCTGGGCAGCCACCAGGCGGCGGGCCCAGCCAGGTGGAGCAGCGCCGGCACCAGCAGCAGTCGCACCACAAAGGCATCCAGCAGCACTCCCACGGAGAGCCCCAGGCCCATCGAGGCGATCATCGGATCATCGGTGAACACGAAGCCGGCGAACACCGAGGCCATGATCAGGGCTGCTGCGGTGACCACCGAGCGTCCGGCATGCAGGCCCTGGCGCACGGCCAGCCGCGGCGCGGAGCCGTGGGCGTAGGCCTCGCGCATCCCGGAGGCGGTGAAGAGCTGATAATCCATCGCCAGCCCGAACAGGATGCCGACCATCAGCACCGGCAGGAAGGTCAGGACCGGGCCCGGCGTCGTGACGCCGAAGACGTCACTGAGCCAGCCCCACTGGAACACCGCGACCACGATGCCCACCGCGGCCGCAAAGGACCCGACGAAGCCCAGCGTCGCGATCACCGGGAGCAGGATCGAGCGGAACACCATGATCATCAGCAGCAGCGAGAGCCCGATGACCAGGGCCAGGTACAGCGGCAGCGCATCGGAGATGACATCTGACATGTCGATCTGCGCCGCCGTCATCCCCGCCACAGAGAGCTGGACATCGGCAGCATCCGTGCCGGCGAGCGGGTTGCCGTCGCGGAACTCATGCACCAGGTTCTCGGTGGACTCCGCGGCGGGCCCTTCCTCGGGAATGACCTGGAAGACCCCGAGCGTGTTGTCCTCGTTCAGCGCGGCGGGCACGGCTGCGGCGATGTTCTGATTCTCCAGCAGCGCGGTGCCGATCTCGATCTGATACTCCTGCGCCTGGGTCTCGTCGAGACCTTCGGGCAGATCGGCGAGGACCAGGAGCGGTCCGTTGACCCCCTGGCCGAAGGCCTCCTCGGTGGCGGTGTAGGCCTGGTAGGAGGCCGAGTCTTCGGCATTGGAGCTGGCATCGGGAAGCCCCAGGCGCAGATCGAAGGTCGGGATGGAGAGCACGCCGAGTCCGATCAGCGCCGCAGCGGCGATGCCGATCGCCTTGCCATGGCCCATCTGAGTGGTGATCTCCTTGCTGCGACGCTCACCGATGCGGCGGCGTTCCTTGCGGGCGAGGATCCGACGGCCCACCAGGGCAAGCATGGCCGGGGTCATGGTCACCGCCATGAGCACCGCGATGGCCACACAGGCGGCGGCGACGCTGCCCATCAGGGCCAGGAACGGCAGCCCGGTGACGTTCAGCGCCAGCAGCGCGATCACCACAGTGGCCCCGGCGAAGACCACGGCGTTGCCCGCGGTGCCGGTGGCCAGCGCGATCGACTTGGGGATCGCCATGCCGTCCTTCAGCTGCCGGCGGTGCCGGTGGATGATGAACAGCGAGTAGTCGATGCCCACGGCCAGACCCAGCATGAGCCCCAGGATCGGGGTCATCGACATCATCTCGACGACGCCGGAGAGCGCCAGTGCGCCGGCGACGCCGACACCGACGCCGATCAGGGCGTTGAGCAGCGGCAGTCCTGCGCCGATGAGTGTGCCGAGCATGATCAGCAGCACCGCTGCGGCGATCATCAGACCGATCAGCTCGGCGATGGAGAACAGGTGCGGGAGCTCGAAGTCCAGGTCCCCGCCGGGCAGCGCCTCGACGCCGCCGATCTCTGCCTCGGTGATCGCCTCGGAGACGGTCGCCAGGTCCTCGGTCCCGATGCTCTCCATGGGCTCGGTGAAGTTGATCATCAGCACCGCGACGTCGCCGTCCTCAGAGACCACCTGGGCCCCGGAGGAGAGCTCCAGCAGCGCGGCGCCGCGCTCGAGCTCCTCGGCGGCGGCGGTGAGCTCGTCCTCGCCGGAGTTCAGCTCCTCCTCCCCGGCCTCGAGCTCCTGCTGCGCGGCCTCAAGCTCGGCGCGGCTGGCGTCGAGCTCTGCCTGCTGCGCGTCGAACTGGGCCACGGCGGCGTCATAGATGCCCTGCTCCTGAGCATCGGCGATGGCCGCGTCGAGCTGCTCCTGGCCCGCATCGACCTGCTCGAGCCCGGACTCGATCTCCTCGCGGCCGGAGTCCAGCTCTTCGCGGTTGGTCTCGAGCTCCTGGCGGCCGGACTCAAGCTCCTCCTCACCCGAGGAGATCTCGCTGCGCGCGTCAGCGATCTGGTCCTCGGTGGCGAAGGGATCGGTGACGCCGCTGACGATGTCCTCGGTCTCGAGCTCCTCGATGAACTGCGCGACCTGCTCCTCCTGCTCCGCGGTGAACGGCTCGCCGTCCTCGGTGCGGAGCAGCGCCGAGGCGTTGCCGCCGCCGGAGTCCGGCATCTCCTCGGCCAGGCGATCGGCGACCGCGGTGGTCTCCAGGTCAGGAAGCGTGATCTGATCCGTCAGCTGTCCGCCGAAGGCGAGGAAGGAGCTGACGGCGAGGGCGAGCATGGCGAACCAGGCTGCCACGACGGTCTTGGCTCGGCGCGCGGAGAGCAGGCCGAGGCGATAAAGGAGCTTTGCCATGACACGATCATAAACGGAACGCGGCGTCTCGAAATTCTCTGCCGGGTTTGTGAAGCGGGCTTGTAAAGCAGGTCTGCGACCAGGCTCAGCGGATCAGGGGCGGTCGGTTCCCGCCTCGGGACGCAGCAGCCCGGTCAGGACGACGTCGACCAGGCTCTCCGCCCAGCCCCGGCTGGGGGCGGAGCCGATGAGCATCCGGAAGATCAGCGGATCTCCGATCGCGGAGGCCGCCGCGGCGACGTCCACGCCCTCGCGAAGCTCCCCGGCCCGCTCGGCCTCGCGGAGCCGCTCCGCGAGCAGCCCGTGATCCCACATGCTCGCCTGCTGCAGCAGGCGCTCCGTTCCAGGATCACCCTGGAGCCCGGCCACCACGAGGCTGCGCGCCATCCCGACATGGGTCTCCCGGAAGGCTTCGACGATCATGCCGCGGATCCAGGTCAGGCAGTCCGCGCGCAGGTCACCGGTGGAGGGCATGGGGACCAGCTCGATCTCGGCGTCCCCGGTGAGCATCACCTCCAGCACCACGGCCGCCTTGGACTTCCACCAGCGATAGATGGTCTGCTTGCTCACCCCCGCCTCCGAGGCGATGGCCTCCACCGTGAGCTCCTCGTAGGGGCTCGCACGGAGCAGCCGTGCCGTGGCGTCCAGGACCGCCTGGTGGGAGGCTTCGCTGCGCGGACGCCCCCGTCGCGGTTCTACGATCTCGGACCGCTGTGCCTCAGATGCCATGGGCGACATCGTAGCGCGCCGAGACGCGCCCCGGGCCTGTGCCATCCTTGATCCATGACCGCTGCACCGGGGACTCCATGAGGGCTGCGCCGAGAAGCCGGCTGCTGGACCTTGACGAGCTGCTCGCCCGAGCCGGGGGCAGCGCCGGCGGAGTCCCGGACGGCGTCGCCGAGGACCTTGCGGCACGGCTCTTCGCTGCCCTGACCTCCCAGCTGCCGGGTGTCCCGGCCGCACTGCTGGAGAGCAGCGATCACGCCCGGACCACGCAGCCAGCCCGCAGCGCATACAGCATCTTGGCCTTCTCCTTCGGGCCTCAGGCGGCGACGGTGAGCCACTCGCGGGGGCAGATGAGCGTGCGGGACGACGGCGGAGCCACCCGGCACCGGCAGTCCTTCTTCGACTGGCTCGCGGAGAACTGGCAGATTGGTCAGGGGTTCGGCGACCCAGCGCAGGCCGACGCTCCTCGGTTCGCGCTGGGCTGGGTGGGCTGGCTGGGCTATGAGCTCAAGCGCGAAGCAGGCTCCCCCGACCCGATCGAGGATCCCGCCGAGCCGACCGAGAGCGCCTCCCGGTCCGGAGATCTCCCCTCGGAGGAGGCCAGCCTGTTCCGCGCCACCCACGCCGTGGTCATTCATCATCACCGGGGGCAGCTGGAGCTGCAGTGCCTGGAGGCGGACACGATGGGCGACTGGGAGGAACGGGTGACCGGGTCCCTGGCAGGACTCCCGCGCCGCCCCGCAGCACCGGATGGGTCGGATGGGTCGGATGGGTCGGAGGACCCCGACGCCGGGGGCGCAGCGTCAGAGCAGCGCGATGTTCTCCGCGAGGCTGCGGTCCGGGATTCCCGCAGCGCCTACCTTGCCGCGATCGCGCAGGCCAAGCGGGAGATCACCGCCGGGAACAGCTACGAGATCTGCCTGACCACCGCGATCACTGGGACCCTGACGCCGGGCAGCGCGCGCGGCGTCGAGGTGTTCTCGGCGCTGCGCGCTCGGAACCGGGCGCCCTTCACGGCGTTCCTGAGCATCGGGGAGACCGAGATCCTCTCCACCTCACCGGAGCGTTTCCTGAGCATCAGCTCCACCGGCAGGGTGCGTTCGGAGCCGATCAAGGGCACCAGACCGCGCGGGTCCACCGAGGCGCAGGACCAGGCGCTGGTGAAGGATCTGCGCACCCACCCGAAGGATCGTGCCGAGAACGTGATGATCGCAGACCTGGTCCGCAACGATCTCTCGATCCACGCCGTGCCCGGGAGTCTGCGCACAGAGCGGCTCTGCGCCGTGGAGACCTATCCCACGGTGCACCAGCTGGTCTCCACGATCAGCGCACAGATCCCGAAGCACACCTCCCGGGCGCGGGTCGTGGCCGATGCCTTCCCCCCGGGCTCGATGACCGGGGCGCCGAAGATCTCCACGATGGAGATCCTGCAGCGGCTGGAGACCGGGGCCCGCGGGCCCTATTCGGGAGTGGCAGGGTACTTCAGCCTCAACGGCGCTGCGGACCTGGCGGTGCTCATCCGCACGGTCGTGCTCAGCGGCTCACCGGAGGCTCGCCGCTTCCACCTGGGGCTGGGCGGGGCGATCACCGCCGATTCGGAGCCCGCCGAGGAATGGGAAGAGGTGCGCACCAAGTCACGCGGTGTGCTGCAGGCCCTCGGGGCGCCGTTCCCCGAGCCTGCCGCCGCCCACCGGGAGGGGTGAGACGCGCTGGCCGCGCCGGCGCTGTTCAGCGCGGCCGGTCGAGGTTGCCGCGCTGGTGCTGCTCGTCGCCCCGGTGTTACTCCCCGCGCTGGTGGTCAAAGGTGGCGAGCTTCTTCGCCTGCAGCTCCACGATGGCATCGAAGGTCTCCGCGTCCATATTCGCGGCGCTGACCATCAGCAGGTGCCTGCCGTAGTCCATGCTTGCCGAGAACCCGAGGACCTCCACCACGGACTCCCCGTCGTGGACCTCCATGTCCAGCTCCAGGCCTCGGAAATCGTGGGCCTCGTAGGCTTCGAAGTCCACCGAATCGGTCTCGCCGCGCAGCGGCTGCGCGGTGCAGGCCTCGACGACCCGGTCCCAGATGGCCCCCGAGTCCGGCGACTCCTCAAGACCGAGCATCCAGACGTAGAGGCTCTCGGTGCGATCATCGTGCTCGTGCTGGTACTCCTGGACGACGCCGAGCTCTGGCCGCTCCCCGATCAGATCGGCATTGATCCGGTCCATGGCGGAGGCACACTCCCCCTCGCCGAAGCTCTCGGTGTACACCTCGGCGGCGACTCCGAGCTGGTTCTGGAAGAAGTCCAGCCCGGTGAGCGTGGAGTGGCTGTCCGGGGTGAACGGCAGCTCCGACTGGGTGAGCAGGATCTGTGAGATCTCACGCTGGGTGAGCAGCTCCTGGGGCTCCGGATCGGCCGAGGCCTCGGTGCCCGATTCGTCCTGGTCTGCGTCGTCGCCGCCTTCCGGGGCACTTCCGGACTCAGGACTCGCAGACCCAGGACTCCCGGATTCAGGACTCTCGGCTGGCAGGGAGCTCGCTGCGGCGGCATCCTGTGCGGGCTGCGGATCCTCGGCGCCGGGCGAGCACGCGGTCATGGTCAGGGTCGCGGCGGCGAGGACGGCCAGGAGACGCGTGGTTCGGGTCGCGGAGGGCGCGGCTCGGCGGGAGCTCGAACGCAATCCGATCATGTTTCCTCAGGTCTCATCGGCACAGGTGAACGGGCCGAAGCCAGCGCTCCGGGATCCTGGGCAGAGAGTATATAGCCTCCTGGCGGAGGGCTCTACTGCAGGCCCGAGGTCAGCCGGAACGTATTGTCGAGGTACCGCACGTGCCAGGGCCTGCGCGCCCACTCCTCCTGGTCCAGCTCGGTGGAGAGCAGCAGGTATCGGGTGAAGACCTCTTCGATCTCGGCGACCTTGGCGACGTCGACGATCATCAGGGTGACTTCGAGGTTCAGCGAGAACGAGCGCATATCCATGTTCGAGGAGCCCAGCACCGCGACGTGCTCGTCGATGATCATGAATTTGGCGTGGAGCACATCAGGGTCCGGGTAGCGGAAGATGCGCACCCCCGCTTCGAGCAGGATCTGGTAGTAGGACTGCTGAGCATGTTGGACGGTGAACTGGTCGGCCTTCTTCGAGACCAGCACCATCACCTCCACGTCGCGGTGCGCGGCATTGGTCAGCGCGTAGAGCAGCGAGTCGTCGGGGACCAGATACGGCGTGGAGATGATGATCCGGTCCGTGGCCTGATAGATCAGATCGTTGAAGAGCCGCAGATTGTTCTCATCCGGGAACCCCGGTCCGGAGGGGACCACCTGGACCAGGGAGCCCCCGGATGAGGCTTCGTCGGCCTCCAGGTCCACCAGCAGCTTCTCTCCGAGATTCTCGTTGGTCTCGGCATACCAGTCCGAGGCGAAGACGATGTCGAGCCCGGTCACCGCCGGACCGGTGAGCACGACGTTGAGCTCCACCCAGTGGCGACCCATGCGCACCGCCGCCGGGCGCTGGTAGTGCGGTTCGATCAGGTTCGTGGAGCCGGTCAGCGCGGTGAGACCGTCGATGACGACGATCTTGCGGTGATTGCGCAGGTCAAGCCGGGAGAAGCGACGACGCAGCGGGCGGATCGGCAGCACCCGGTGCCATTCGATCTTGGACCGGCGCAGCCTGCGCTTGAGCCGGCGGTAGCCCTTGACCCGGGACGTCCCGAGGTGGTCGTAGAGGAAGCGCACCTTGACCCCGCGCTCCGCGGCGCGCTCCATCGCATCCAGGACCGGTCCGCTGAACTCGGGGTCATCGCCGACGATGTAGAAGAGCACGTGGACGTATTCCCGAGCCTCATCGATCTGATCGACCAGCCAGGTGAAGGTTGCCCGGTAGTCCGTGATCAGCGTGAGCTGGTTGCCCTCCTGGATGGGGAAGGCTCCGAGATTGCGGTTGAGCACGACGGTGGCGCTGAGCTGTTCATGCTCGCGCAGCTGGTCCGAGAGCTCCATCTGGCTGGTCGCCTCCAGCAGCGCCTCGTTCATCCTGCGCTGCCGCTCCTGGCGACGTGAGGAGAGCTTGCTGCGGCCCAGGAGCAGGAAGAGCGGCAGGCCCACCGCGGGGATGAAGAAGATCGCCAGCAGCCAGGCCATGGCCGTGTTGGGGCGTCTGTTCGACGGGATGATCCCGATCACTGCCACCCGGACGCCGACCTCGAACACCAGGATGATCAGGAAGATCCACTGCGGGAGGTCGTCGAGTCCCAACCCGCTGAATGGCCACAGCACCGCATCCCCCCGTCCTTCCCGGCTTAAGCCTACTTGGTCCGTCCCGCACCCTCGCACCCGGTGCGCCGCACAGCGGCTAGGCTGTAGCCATGGCTGAGCACTTTCGTGATGACTCTGTGGCCGCCGTCGCCGTACGGATCGACGCCGAACACCCCCACGGTGCGGTCTTTGACCCGCACCAGCCCCAACTGCGGATCACCGACCTCGGTGCCATTCGCGGGGATGGGATATTCGAGACCATGTTCGCCGTCAATGGGACGCCACGAAAGCTCGATGCCCACCTGGCACGGCTGCGTCGCTCCGCGGCCATCCTCGACATCGGCGTCCCCCCTGCGGAATCCTGGGAGGCGGCGGTCGGACTGGGCCTTGAGGAATACCGTGCCCGGGGCGGGGTGCCCGAGGAGCTGGCGATCAAGCTGGTGGCCACCCGTGGGGTGGAGAACGAACCAGCCTCTGAGGACCCGGCCTTCGCCGGCACCTATTGGCTGATGCTGACCCCGGTGGCCGAGAGCATTCGCGCCAACCGCGGGAAGCCGCTGGCCGTGACGCTGCTGGACCGCGGCTACGACTCCACGGCCGCAGAGCGCGCGCCCTGGCTGGTGCTCGGCGCCAAGACGTTGAGCTACGCGGTGAACATGGCGGCGCTGCGTCACGCCGAGGCCGGAGGTTTCGACGACGTCATCTTCACCACCTCCGACGGCCAGGTCCTTGAGGGCCCCACTTCCACCGTGCTGATCGCCCGGGCGGGGGGCGAGGGCGAGCCCCCGACCCTGATCACCCCGGTGCTGGAGACCGGCATCCTGCCCGGCACCACACAGGGCGCCATCTTCACCGCCGCGGAACGAGCCGGGTGGAAGCTCGGCTACGGCCCGCTGACCCCGGAAGACCTGCGGGCAGCAGACCACGTCTGGCTGCTCTCCTCGGTCCGACTCGCCGCCCCGGTGAATCGGATCGATGAGCACGAGCTCGCCGTGGACCCGGAGCTCACCGCGCAGCTGAACAGCTTCCTGGACCAGGACCTCCCGGTGAACCACCCGACGGACTGACGTCCCGGTTCGTGCGCATGCGCAGACTGTGCGGGCGCAGGCGCAGACCGCGCATGCGTCAGCATAGAGCGGGCGGGCGTCGGCTCAGAGCGGGCGGGCGTTCTGCAGCACCGGAACCAGCTCTCGGGTCCGGCTGACCACGTCCACGTCCACCTCCGCGAGCAGCAGCTCCGGCGCCGCCTGGGCCTCGCTCAGCGGAACTCCCAGCGGTGAGACGATCATGGAATGCCCCACCCCGGTAGGAGCTCCCGGCACCGCATCCACGCCGGCGGCAGCAGGATCTGCCTGCCCGCAGGCAAGGATGTACTGGGTGGAGTCCAGCGCCCTGGCCTGGGCAAGCAGCCGCCACTGCGCGAGCTTGCCCTCCCCGGCGCCCCAGGAGGCCGGCACCAGGGTCACATGGGCGCCCGAACGGGCGTGGGCGGTGAACAGGTTCGGGAAGCGGATGTCATAGCAGGTCGCCAGCCCGAAGGTGACCCCGTCGACCTGGAACTGCGCCGGACTGCGGCCCGGCTGGACGCCGTCGGACTCCTTGAAGCCGAAGGCGTCGTAGAGGTGGATCTTGTCGTAGGCGACGTCGACCTCCATCTCGGAGCCGGCCGGGCCCACCGCGATCAGCGTGTTGGCCACCCGGGGGCGGCCATCGGCGCTGGGCACTCCCGGGGTGAACATCCCTGCGACGATCACGATCTGCGACTCCCGCGCGATGGCGCGGACCTGCTCGGCCCAGGGGCCGGTGACCGGCTCCGCGACCTCGGCGAGCGAATGCCCGAAGGCGCGCTGAGCGGCCTCGGGGAAGACCACGACGCGCGCCCCGGCCTGCGCGGCGCGCTGCGCGTAGTCGCGGATCAGCTCGAGATTGGCGTCCGGGTCCGGGCCGGTGGTGACCTGCGCAGCAGCTAAGAGCATCGATCAGACCTCCGCGCGGTCCCCGACCTTCTTGCGCAGCTTCTTCACCGTGGAGCTCGCGCCGCGCTGGGAGAGCACCTGCACGGTGGCCGAGACGGCGGCTGAGCCGATCGAGAAGGCCAGTGCGCGCTTGAGCGTCATCTCATCGTTGGCCACCCGCGGAGCGTCGTCGCCGGTGGCCTGCTTCCACACGAAGTCGAAGATGCGGGTCGCGACGAAGCCGCCGGCCAGTGAGATGCCAAGGGCCATGCCCTTGTCCAGAAGCTTGTCCACGGGGTTCTCCTCAGGTGGTGGGTCGGTGTCCTGGTGTTACTCTAGTGCACGTCATTTGAGACACGACAGGGGAGCACCCCTCGACGGAATGCCTGGCCGGAAGGCCAGCACCGCGTCGGCAGGGTGCTGAGAGTGGGCTGAAGGCCCAGACCCTCGCACCTGATCAGGTTAGGACCTGCGAAGGAAGTCGAGAATCTTCACTCGGATGCTCATGCTGCGGCGCGAGCCTCCCTCCTGCGTGCTCTTGGTCCACCCCCCACTCAGGGAGAAGCATCATGAGCAGCAGCCAGCACGCAACCTCCTCCGCCCGCAGCGGCACCGCCCACTCCCCCGCCCGGTCCTGGCGCTGGTCGGTCTCTGACATCGTGGTCGCCTCGGTGCTCGCCGTCGCCTCCGGGGTGATCTTCTGGGGCTGGAACCTCAGCTACCACCTGATCGGCAACCTCTTCGTCTTCTACCCGCCGGTGGAGACCCTGGTCCACGGGATGTGGCTGTTTCCCGCCGTCCTGGGTGCCCTGGTGATCCGCAAGCCCGGTGCCGCGATCTACTGCGAGATGGTCGCCGCGGCGGTCTCGGCGCTGCTCGGCTCGCAGTGGGGACTCACGGTGCTCTCCTCCGGCTTCATGCAGGGCCTCGGCGCGGAGCTGATCTTCCTGGCGGTGGCCTACCGCCGGTTCTCGCTGGAGTTCGCGATGCTCGCCGGCGCCGCCTCCGGGCTGACCGGTGGGATCACCTATCACTGGATCGTGCCGATGTACGCCTACGCACCGGTCGAGACGGCCATCCACATCAGCTGCTTCGCGCTCTCCGGAGCGATCATCGCCGGGATCATCCCCTGGCTCGCCACCCGCGGGCTCGCGGCAGCCTCGGTGCTGGGACCGCTGGCCTCTCGCCGAGCCCACCGGGAGCCGCGGCTGAGCCTCGGGCGCTCCCGTGGGTGAGCCCGCAGGCCGCCGTGTCCGTGACCATCCGGTCCCCGAGGTTGCACCGGGGCTGACGGCGACATCCCCGGGGCACCGGGAACGCGGGGTGGACGTCACCGCGCAGCGTTGGTCCTGGACGCATTCCGAACGCCCGCATCCCGCGGTGAAGGACCTGGACCTGCGCATCCAGCCAGGCGAGAAGGTGCTTCTGGCCGGACCCTCGGGTGCTGGGAAGTCCACGCTGCTCCACGCGCTGGCCGGGGTGCTCCACGACGAGGAGGCTGAGGCCCACGGCACGCTCCTGCTCGACGGGGTTCCTCCCGAGAAGGCCCGAGGCAGGGCCGGTCTGATGCAGCAGGACCCAGAGTCTCAGGTCGTGCTCTCCCGGCTCGGCGACGACGTGGCCTTCGCCGCCGAGAACCTCTCGGTGCCCAGGGAGCAGATCTGGCAGCGGGTCCAGGCCGCGCTCAGCGATGTCGGCCTGCAGGAGTTCGGACTGGATCATCCCAGCGCGAAGCTCTCCGGGGGCCAGAAGCAGCGGCTGGCCCTGGCCGGGATCCTGGCCATGCGTCCAGGTCTGCTGCTGCTGGACGAACCCACTGCGAACCTGGATCCCGAGGGTGTGCGGCAGGTCCGTGACGCGGTGCTCGCCGCCGCTGCCGCCACCGGGGCCACCGTGATCCTGGTGGAGCATCGGCTCGAGGTCTGGGCGGAGCATATGGACACCCTGCTCATCCTGGAGACCGGAGGCGGCATCCGAGGACAACGACGCGCCGGTGACATCTTCACCGATGCGCCGCTGCGCGAGGAGCTGGGCGAGATGGGGCTCTGGGTGCCCGGCCGGGACCCGCTGCAGGGGCTGCCCCCGTGGCGGCAGGGATCCCGCGACCACCACGACGGCGCAGGTCAGCACGACGCAGCACCCGGCATGGAGCATCGAGCTGAGCCGAGCGCCGCAGCGGAGGGCGAGCCGCTGCTGCTGGCTCAGGGGCTCGCGGTCGGGCGCCACTCCCCCAAGGCCGGCTGGCGGCGGGCGCACCCCGCTCCACCGACGTTGACGGATCTCGACCTGGTGATCCGCCGGGGTCAGAGCGTGGGCATCACCGGCGCGAACGGCGCGGGAAAGTCCACGCTGCTGCTGACCCTGGCGGGCCTGCTCCCAGCACATGCCGGCGGTGTCTCCGCCACGACGGAACTCACCGGCAGCGGACCCGGTGCGCTGGGCACCCCGGACCCGCACCAGTGGCGCTCGGCCGAGCTGATCGCCCGGATCGGAGTGGTCTTCCAAGAGCCGGAGCACCAGTTCGTGCGCAGCACCGTGCGCGAGGAGCTCGCCCTGGGGGCCGAGCAGGCACGAGTCCCCGGCGGCACGGATCGGCTCTTCTCCGAGCAGCAGGTCCAGGAGCGGGTCGCTGAGCTGCTGGAGAGGCTGGGACTCACCGAGCTCGCCGAGGCCAATCCGTTCACCCTTTCCGGCGGGGAGAAGCGGCGACTCTCGGTCGGCACGGTGCTCTCGGCGGGACCGGAGGTGCTGATGCTCGATGAGCCCACCTTCGGTCAGGATGCCCGCACCTTCGCCGAGCTGATCTTGCTGCTGCGCGAGCATCTCAACTCCGGGGGGACGGTGTTGGCAGTCACCCATGATGCGGCCTTCCTGCGCGGGGTCGACGCCAGAGAGCTGAACATCCAGGCCCCTGACTCGGGCGGGCCGGCAGACCCTCCGCGTTCCGAGGCCCCCGGTGGGGAGCTCTTCGGGGCGCAGCGCTCGCTGTCCTGGCTGGGGCGGCGCAACGCGCTGGCGAAGCTTCTGGCGGTCTTCCTGATCACTGCGGCACTGGTGATGACCATCGATGTGGTCAGCTCCGGCGTCGTCATCCTGGCGAGCCTCGCGCTGCTGCCGCTGGCCGGGATCCGACCGGCGGGCTTCCTGCGGCGGATCTGGCCCTTTGCTCTCGGCGCGCTGGTGGCGGCCTGGGGCACTGCGATCGCCTCAGAGGAGTCCGGGCCGGTGGTCGCTGATCTCGGGTTCACCACGATCAGCGAGGGTTCGATCGCCCTGGGGCTTGCACTGGGGGCGCGCGCCTTCGCGATCGTGCTGCCCTCGGTGATCGTCTTCTCCACCACAGACCCGACAGACCTCGCGGACTCCCTGGCGCAGCAGCTGCGACTGCCGGCTCGATTCGTGCTCGGGGCGCTGGCGGCGATGCGGCTGCTGGGGCTTCTCGCCGAGCATTGGACCACTCTCGGGCACGCCCGACGGGCCCGCGGAGTCACCGCGCAGGGAGGTCTCTTCCGGCGCATGCGCAGCACGGCCTCGCAAGGGTTCGGGCTGCTGGTCCAGGCCATCCGACTGGCCACCCGGCTCGCGGTGACCATGGAGTCGCGCGGGTTCGGCGCCGGAGCGCGCAGCTGGGCCCGTCCGGCACGATTCAGCCTGGCCGATGCCCCGGTGATCCTCTCCGGCGCCGCGATCGGGGCGCTGGCCGTGGGCGCGGCTATCCTCAGCGGCACCTGGAACCTGGTCTGGACCTGAGCCGCCCCGCCTAAGCCGACCTGCCTGCGCCGACCTGCCTGCGCCGACCTGCCTACGGCGGACCCTCGCCGGTCCTCGGTGAACCGGCGGCTCAGCCGCGGGAGGGTGGGATGTCCCGGCTGATCCGCTCCACTGCGCTGGCGAGCTCGTCGTGGGTGAGCAGGTCCCGGCGCATGTGTTTGGTGCGGTAGCCGGAGCGGCCCACCACATGCGCGCTGACCGGGGCGGTGAGCAGCTGCAGCCCCCAGGCCAGCAGCACGATCGCCACCCACTCCCAGGATCGCCAGGTGATGGCGGCGGCCAGCAGCAGGGACAGCAGGCCGAGCACCTGGGGTTTGGTGGCGGCGTGCATCCGCGAGTGCAGGTCAGGCAGCCGGACCAGCCCGACGCCCGCGGCCAGGGACATCAGACCGCCGATGAGCAGCAGGACCGAGGCCACGGCGTCGAGGATCAGGTCCGTGTCGAGAGCGTCAAGCATCGTGCCCCTCCTGGGTCGAAGACCTGCCTGGGGTCCGGCCCGAGGCAGGATCAGCACCGGACTCGGTCTCGCCTGAGGTGCGCGCAGGAGGGGTCGGATCATCGTGCCGGCGCGGAGTGAACCCGGAGCGGGTCAGCGCGGAGAACCACGAGGTGGACTCGTCCTCGCCCTCCTCGGCTGCCAGGCCAGGCATCCGAGGCGTGCTCACCGGATCATGGGGGGCCTCCGGTTCGTTCTCCGCGGCGACACCCGGGATGGCCGGCGCGACCGGCGGGGCGGGGTATGGGTCCTGCTCAGGAGTCTGGCTCGCCACCTCCTCCGGAGAGCGCACGACCACGTAGCGGGCGATGGCCACGGCGCCGAGGAACCCGATCACGGCGGTGATCACGACGAACATGATGAAGTCCTGGTGGTCGTTGACCACCATGTCCAGGATCATCATCGAGGCCACGATGATGAGCATGACGTCCAGACTGATCACCCGGTCCAGCACGGAGGGGCCCTTATAGACCCGGTAGACGCTGCCGAGGGCGCCCACGGCGAGCAGGACCTGGGTGATGGGCACCGCGATCTCCAGCATCAGTGCTCCACCTCCTCGATCGTGGTCCGCTCGGACGGGACGGGACCGCCGGGGGTCCGGGTCGCGGCGGAGTCCCAGGTGGAGCGTTCGGCATCCCGGTCAGCCCCGCGCGGAGCATCTCCGCGGTGGATGAACGGGGTGTCGCGCTCGGTCTTGGAGAAGCCCGACATCCTGCCCAGTCGCTTCTCCGCCTTGACCACCGCCACATCCGAGCGGTTCCCGCAGGTCAGGATGAGCAGCGCCTCGGTCTTCAGCGCATCCTGGCGGATCTTCTCGGCGTCCTCATCAGAGTTCACGTCCAGGGCGTGGAGGTAGAGCGTCGCCGTCGTCCGGTCCACGTCGAGGACCAACGAGCCTGGCACCAGGGCCAGGGCGTGCCCGGTGAGGGTGACGATCAGGTCATCGTGGCTGCGCAGCTGCACGGAGATGATCGAGTTCTTCACCCTGGGCCCGACGACGATCGCGATCCAAGACACCTGGAAGGAGGCCGCGACCATCTTCATCAGGAAGCGCACGGTGAACACCAGACCCCACAGCGGGTTGAGCCGTCCGCTGCCGCGCAGCGGGGGCAGATAGAACACCCGCACGATGATCGTGGCATAGACCACACCGATGATCAGCGTCCCAAGGGTGAAGTCCTGCCAGATGGCCATCCAGAAGAAGCCGAGGAACGCGATCAGCGGCAGCTCCAACTTCAGCGGCGTCTTAGGTCTCTTCATCACTGATCATCCTCGTCTGTGATCTCCGGGACAACCTCGGCCTCTTCGTCATCGGGCTGCAGCGAGGTCTCCACGGGGGCGTGCTCGGCGGCGCCGTCGTCGTCGAGCTCATAGTCGATCAGGAAGGTGGCGGCGTAGTCCTGAAGCTCATCGCGGACGCCCTCGGTGCGCTCGGGTCCGAAGACCGCCTCCAGGTACGGGGTGCGCTCATACATGTCCTGGGCGGCGGCCCGCGAGAAGTCCATCAGAGGTCCGGCGAAGACGGTGAAGGCCAGCGACAGCGCCACCAGCGCCGCCGTGGGCGCCACCATGGACATCGGCAGGAAGCGCTTGTTCGCGGCACGCGAGTGGGCCAGCGTCTTGGACATCAGCTGGCGCTCCGGGGTCTCGTCGGCGTCCTCAGGCTTGCGCCAGAAGCCGCGGGTCCAGATCCTGGCCACCGCCATCAGGGTCAGCAGCGAGGTCACCACCGAGGCGATCACCAGCGTCCAGGTGATCCAGGTGTTCTCCGCGATTCCGCCCTGCATCATGCCCAGCTTGCCGACGAAGCCGGAGAACGGCGGAATCCCGGCCAGGTTCATCGCTGGGATGAAGAACAGCAGCCCCAGCACCGGGGAGATCTTCGCCAGTCCGCCCAGGCGCAGCACGTTCGAGGTCCCAGAGCGGCGTTCGATCAGCCCGGTGACCAGGAACAAGGTGGTCTGGATGGTGATGTGGTGAGCCACGTAGTAGATGGTCGCGGCCATCCCGATGATCGAGCTCAGCGCCAGTCCGAAGACCAGATAGCCGATGTGGCTGATCAAGGTGAAGGAGAGCATCCGCTTGATGTCCGCCTGGGCCAGGGCACCGAGGATGCCCACGATCATGGTCAGCGCCGCGACGATCATCAGCGCCGTGTTGATCCGCTCCCCCGGGAAGAGCAGCGTCTCGGTGCGGATGATCGCATAGATGCCCACCTTGGTGAGCAGGCCGGCGAACACCGCGGTGACCGGAGCCGGAGCCGTGGGGTAGGAGTCCGGCAGCCAGAAGGCCAGCGGGAAGACTGCCGCCTTGATGCCGAAGGCCACCAGCAGCATCACGTGCAGGGTCAGCTGCATGCTCGGGTCAAGATCGCCCAGCTTCAGCGCGAGATCGGCCAAGTTCACGGTGCCGGTGGCGGCGTAGATCATCCCGATGGTGATCAGGAACAGCATCGAGGAGACGATCGAGACCACCACATAGGTCACGCCCGCGCGGATCCGGGACTCACCTCCGCCCAGGGTCAGCAGCACATAGGAGGCGGTCAGGAAGATCTCGAAGCCCACATAGAGGTTGAACAGGTCACCGGCGAGGAATGCGTTGGAGACCCCGGCGACCAGGATCAGATAGGTGGGATAGAAGATCGAGACCGGGCCGGAGTCATCCTTCTCCTCCGCGGCGCCCTGGCCCACCGCGTAGAGCAGCACGCACAGGGTGATGATCGAGGAGACCAGCAGCATCAGCGCCGCGAACCGGTCGATGACCATCACGATGCCGAACGGCGCGGGCCAGCCGGCCAGGTGGATGGCGTGGGCACCGCCGTTCCAGACCTGGCTGAGCAGCGTGATCTCCAGGATCACAGTGATCACCAGCGCTCCGATGGTGATCGCGCGCTGGGCCGACTTGCTGCGGTAGAAGGCGAAGGCGAATCCGGCGCCGAAGAACGGGACCAGCACGGCCAGGGGTGTGAAGCTGAGCAGCTCGGCGTTCATCAGCGCAGACCTCCTTCGCTCGGGTCCGGTCCGTCGTCGGGATCGCTGGTCGGGGTCTCGGAAGCCGATCCGCCGGCCTCAGGGTTCTCGGTGAGGTCGGTGTGGGCACCATCGTCGGTGGGATCGGCGTCGGGGTCGACAGCGGCCTTCCGCGGCGGGCCGTCGGCGCGTCCGGCGCCGAGGGTGACATCGAGCTGATCAGGGTGCGTCCCGCCGTCGCGCACCGCATCGGTCGCATCGGCGGCCTCCGTGGTGTCGCTGACCTCAGTGGCCTGCGTGGTCCTCGTGGCCCCCGCGGTGCTTGTGACCCTCGTGGCCCCGGTGACCTCGGCGGTCTCGGCGGCGTCTGATCCGCGGCGTGGGTTGAGCAGCTGTCGGCCCGCGGCATCGGTCTCGTCGGTGAACTCGGTGGTCTCGGTGGCCAGCTCGGCGTCCTCCTCCACGTCGTGGACGTTGGCGTAGGAGGCGATGCGCCGGTCCTCCTCGTCATCGGCGAGCTCGTCCTGACGCGCCAACACCCAAGACCGGTAGATCAGCGCCAGCATGATGCTGACCAGGGCGAAGGCGATCACGATGGCGGTGAGCAGCAGCGCCTGAGGCAGCGGGTCGAGGTATTCCTCGGCGGCGATCTCAGGATCGTAGATCGGGGCCAGGCCGGCGCGGCCGGCGGTGTGCAGCAGCAGCAGGTTCACCCCGTTGGAGATCAGGATGATCCCCAGCAGCACCCGGGTCAGGGAACGCTCCAGGAGCAGGTAGATGCCGATGGCGAAGAGCGCGCCCATGAGCACCAGCAGCGTCAGGTTGATGGTCATCGTGCCACCCCCGCGGAGGTCTCGCCGTGGATGCCGTGGGCGGTGGTGGACGCGCGCTGACCTTCACGTTCGCTGCGCACATCGATCTCCGAGCCCAGGCTGCGCAGGATGTCCACGATCAGGCCGATCACGACCAGGTAGACCCCGACGTCGAAGAGGATCGCGGAGACGAAGTGGTGCTCGCCGAGGATCGGGAGCGTGAGGTAGAAGTCGAAGGACTGGAAGGCCTGTCCACCGGCGATCAGCGGTGCCAGTCCGGTGAAGCAGGCGATCGCCAGGCCCCAGCCCATCAGGGCGCCGGCGGAGAACGGGATCGCAGCCTCCAGCTCGTAGCGTCCACCCGCCAGGTAGCGCAGCACGAAGGCCAGTCCCGCGAGCAGTCCGCCGGCGAACCCGCCGCCGGGCAAATTGTGCCCGGCCAGCAGCAGGTAGAGCGAGATCATGATGATCCCGTGGAACATCAGTCGAGTGATCACCTCGAAGACGATGCTGCGATGCTCCGGAGCCACGGTGCGCCCGGCCACCAGCCACGCCTCCCGCGCCACGGTGGCGAAGGAGCGGGCCACCTTGATCTCGCGGACCTGACGCGGGGAGAGCGCCTTGTCCGAGAGCACCCGCCCGACGGAGCCGCTGGGCACCTCGTGGAGCTCGCGGCGCTGCACATCACGGCGCTTGACGAAGATCAGCGAGGCGACGCCGGTGGCCGCGGCGGCGAGCACGGTGATCTCACCGAAGGTGTCCCAGACGCGCAGGTCCACCAGGGTGACGTTGACGATGTTCGCACCCTGCCCGACCTCATAGGCCATCCAGGGGTACTCCACCGAGACCGGTTCCGCGGTGCGGGCGTTCATCGACATCACCGCCACGGCCATCATGACCAGACCGAAGCCGACGCCCAGAGCGGCCCGGCCGAACTTGAACCGGGTGGGGCTCTGGGTCCAGATCCCGGCCGGCAGGCTGCGCAGCGCGAGCACGAAGACCACCAGGACGATCGACTCCACCAGCAGCAGGGTCAGGGCCAGGTCCGGGGCACCCTGCAGCGCGAAGATCCCGGCGATCCCCCAGCCGCACAGCGAGACCATCAGCACCGCCATGAAACGCTTCGGCGCCCAGATCGCCCCGCTGGCTCCGGCGAGGATGACCAGCGCCAGGACCACCTGCAGCGGCTGCTCCGCGATGATGTAGGAATCCAGCGCCCAACGGTCGGTGACCCCGGACCCACCGGGGGCGCCGAAGATGACCACCGAGAGCGGCACCAGGGTCGCCACGGCCAGGATGATGAACAGGTACCAGCCCAGCGCGCCGCGCTGGGTGCGGGCCGTGACCCAGGAGGAGAGCATGTCCACTCCACGCACGGTGGCGCGGTAGCCGCGCTCGGCGTCGAACACCGGGGGCACCTTGGCCTGCCACCGGGCGAAGGGCTCCCGGGCACGGAAGAGCAGGTAGCCCAGGACCCAGGTCAGCACGGAGAGCCCCAGCACCGGGGTCAGTCCGTGCCAGAGCGCGAGGTAGGTCGGCTCGACCTCCGGAGCCACCGGGTCGAACAGCGTGGAGAACGGTTCGACCAGCGCCTGCGCCGGCTGCGGGAGAAGCGCGAGGACCAGTGTGGCGCTGGCGAGGATCATCGGGGCGGCCAGGAAGACCCGGGGCACCGGACCCTTGAAGACGGTCGGCGGCACCGTCGCCCCGGAGGGCTCCCGCTTCGTCGCGAAGGCGCCCCAGAGGAAGCGGGCGGAGTACGCCACGGTCAGCGCCGAGCCCAGCACGACCCCGATCAGCACCAGCCAGCCCCAGGGCAGCACCGAGCCGGCGGCGGTGATCTCGGCGTAGCTGAAGAACGACTCGAAGACGACCTCTTTGGCCACGAAGCCGAAGAGCGGAGGGAGCCCGGCCATGGACGCGGTGCTGATCAGCGCGACGATGAACAGCGGCCGCTGGGTCCGCGCCAGCCCGGAGAGGCGGCGCAGATCACGAGTCCCGGACTGGTGGTCGATGATCCCGACCACCATGAACAGCGCCGCCTTGAACAGCCCGTGGGCCAGCAGCATGGCCAGTCCGGCGAGCGCCGCGTCTTCGGTGCCCAGCCCGTTGATCATGATCAGGAAGCCCAGCTGGGAGACTGTGCCATAGGCCAGCACCAGCTTGATGTCCGTCTGGCGCAGCGCCCGCCAGGCCCCGACCAGCATGGTCAGCAGCCCCAGGCCCAGCACCACCGGCAGCCAATAGCTGGTCTCGGAGAAGCCCGGAGCGAAGCGCGCCACCAGGTAGACCCCGGCCTTGACCATGGCGGCGGCATGCAGGTAGGCGGAGACCGGGGTCGGTGCCGCCATCGCGGCGGGCAGCCAGAAGTGGAACGGCACCAGGGCTGATTTGGAGAGGGCGCCCAGCAGGACCAGGGCCACTGCGATGTCCACGGCGGTCGCCGTCGCCGGGTCGGAGACCAGTTCCGGGGCGGCGGCGAGGATCTCGGAGAGCCGGTAGCTGCCGGTGAGCTGACCCAGCCAGAGCAGTCCCACCAGCATCGCCAGGCCGCCGAAGGTGGTCACCAGGAGTGCCTGGATGGCGGAGCGGCGGGCGTAGATCCGGTGTGCCGAGAAGCCGATCAGCAGGAAGGACAGGATCGTGGTGAGCTCCCAGAACACGAAGAGCATCACCAGGTCATCGGAGAGCACCAGGCCGAGCATCGAGGCGGCGAAGGCGAAGAGCTGCGCCGCGAAAGGGCCGGCGGCGCGCTCCGTGGCGGAGAAGTAGCGCGCGCAGTAGAGCATCACCAGGGCGCCCACGCCGAGGATCAGCACCGACATGGCCAGCGCGAGGGCGTCCATGCGGAAGGCCAGTTCCACGCCGAACTGCGGGATCCACTCGATGACCTCGGCCGGGGGCGCGTTCGGCGCGCCGATGCCCGCCGACTGGTCTGCCTCGAGCACCGAGGGGATGTAGCCGAGGATCAGGATCGTGGCTGCACCCAGGACCGCGGCGAGGAAGAAGAAGGTGCGGCGGCCGAAGCGGTGGAAGAGGAATGGGGTCAGGATGCTCAGCGCGAACAGCGCCGCCAGCATCCAAATGATCACGTACCCCGCTCCTCTCCAGTCATCAACTCCTCGCACGCCTGACTGCGAGTCCCTGAAAACAAGGTTCTGCGGCGGCAATCCTCTCTATGTTAACAAACCAGGGTTACTATGCCGCAATGAGCACCACTGAGCCCGCCGCGGCGACTGTCCTCGAGCCGTTGAAGAAGCGGCTGATCGCGGTCTGGAGCCTGTGGAGCTGGGGCAACGCCACAGTCAGTGCGGTCATGGTGACCTTCGTCTTCGGGACCTACATCGCCGACGCAGTCGGGCCCGGGGGTCAGGGCACGCAGTACCTGACCACGGCGAACACGATCGCCGGGCTGATCATCGCGCTCACCGCCCCGGTGATCGGGCAGCGCGCGGACAACGGCGGGCAACGACGACGCTGGCTCGCCATCAACACGCTGATCGTCGTGGCGCTGGTCGCCGCGTGCTTCTTCGTGAAGCCGGATCAGGCGTATCTGGTCCTCGGGGTGACGCTGATGGCCACGATGACGCTCTTCGACGAGTTCGCGAACCTGAACTACAACTCGATGATCACCGACATCGCGGACTCCCCGCGGATGGGTCGGGTCTCGGGGGTCGGCTGGGGCTCGGGCTATCTGGGTGGCATCGTGATCCTGGCCATCGTGTACTTCGGACTGGTCGCCGGGGAGCCGCCGCACCTGTTCGGCCTCGGCGAGGACGAGATGGTCAATGTCCGGGCCGTGGCGCTAGTGGCCGCCGCCTGGTTCCTGATCTTCTCGCTGCCGCTGCTGCTGACCCCGCTGAAGACCGCAGACCAGGACGTCGTCCAGGAGCGGGTCAGCGTCCTGGAGTCCTACCGCCGGCTCCTGGGACTTATCCTCGGGCTCTGGCGCGAGGACCGGAACACCTTCTGGTTCCTGGTCTCCTCCGCGATCTACCGGGACGGGCTCTCCGCGGTGTTCACCTACGGCGCGATCCTCGGCGTCACCGTCTTCGGATTCACCACCTCAGACATCCTGCTCTTCGGCATCGCCGGGAATGTGGCGGCGGCGCTGGGGGCGTTCATCGGGGGCTGGTTCGATGATCGGGTCGGTCCGCGTCGGGTGATCGCCACCTGTGTGATCGCGCTGATCCTGACCGCCGGGCTGCTGTACTTCCTCGACGTCGAGCGCAGCCTGGGCGGGTTCGTGATCACCCCGACCGGAGCCTTCTGGGTCTTCGGGCTGATGCTGTGCGTGTTCGTCGGGCCGGCGCAGTCCTCCTCCCGGGCCTTCCTCGCCCGGCTCGCCCCGCCCAGCCGGGCTGGAGAGCTCTTCGGCCTCTACGCCACGGCCGGGCGCAGCGTGTCCTTCCTGACCCCCGGGCTGATCGCGCTGCTGCTCCTCAGCGCCGGCGGCAGCGACAAGGCGATCATCCTCGGGGTGGTGGTGATCCTGAGCATCGGGCTGGCCACCCTGGCGCTGGTGCACAATCCCACCGGGCCGGCAAAGATGCGCGAGCACCGGGTGCTCAGCCGCAGCTGACCCGACTCAGCGGATCAGCGAATCAGCGGATCAGCGGCTCAGCGGATGATCGTGCGGTGGAAGTTCGCGTGGCTGCGTGAGGCGGTGGGGCCACGCTGTCCCTGGTAGCGCGACTGGTGCACCCCGGCCCCATAGCCGTGCTCGGCCGGGGAGGTCAGCCGGAAGAAACAGAGCTGCCCGATCTTCGAGCCCGGCCACAGCTTGATCGGCAGCGTGGCCATGTTGGAGAGCTCCAGCGTGACCTGCCCGGAGAAGCCGGGGTCGATGAAGCCCGCCGTGGAATGGGTGAGCAGCCCCAGTCGACCCAGTGAGCTCTTCCCCTCAAGGCGTGCTGCGACGTCGTCGGGGAGGGTCACCGACTCATAGGTGGCACCGAGCACGAACTCCCCGGGATGCAGGATGAAGGGCTCCTCCGGGTCCACCTCCACCAGCCGGGTCAGCTCCGGCTGGTCCGCGGCCGGGTCGATATGGGCGTATTTGTGGTTGTCGAAGAGCCGGAACATGCGCTCCAGGCGCACATCGACGCTGGAGGGTTGGATCATCGAGAGCTCCAGCGGGTCCAGGGTGATCCGCTCGGCGTCGATCTCGGCTCGGATGTCTCGATCAGATAGCAGCACCCGCCCAAAATACCCCAGCTCCTCGGTGTTGGAGGATCAGACGGGCCCGCTCGCATTGCATTCTGCGCGCGTCCGTGATCGCGTAGAGACATGACCGAGACTCCTGAAACTCAGCCCGAGCAGACCCCCGCCACCGATGTGCCGACCGGCTCCGCCGCCACCCTCGAGCAGGTCCTGATCGAAGGCAAGGACGGCAAGGCCCAGGCCGGAGAGATCATCCGGACCTTCCTGACCAGCAGCGTCTTCTTCCTCAGCCCCGAGGAGGTCAACGACGAGACCGGTTCGGTGAACCCGCTCACCCTGCAGGACAACGAGGGCAACCCGCTGATCGCGCTGTTCAGCACCACCGAGAACATCCCGGATGACTACAAGGAGCACGCCCCGCACGCCGTGGAGGCCCCCGGGGTCGCCATCGTGCAGTCCATCACCGGAGCCGGCGTGATGATCGACGCCGGCCAGGAGCATGGCTTCCAGATCTCCGCAGAAGGCGTGGAGCGGATCCGCACCGACTTCATCAGCCCCGCCGAGGACGCCGAAGCCCAGTCATGAGCTGATCCGCGCGTCGCAGCGGCAGGCCCGGGGCCCCACCGGGGCTAGAGTGTTGAGCTGAATCTGCTGCGAAGACGGGGAGGGGTGTCATGGGCGCGGTCCTCTCCGGCTTCACCATCATCTGGCTGATCATCGCGGTCGGCTGGATCATCGGCAGGTTCGGGGTCCTGGGTCCCGACGCACGGGTGGCGCTGAGCCGGGTCGCGTTCTTCGTGGCCTCGCCCTGCCTGCTCTTCGTCACCATCTCCGAGTCCTCGTTGCGCGCGGTGCTGGGACCGCAGTTCCTGATCGCCACCCTCGGTGCGCTGAGCACCTTGCTGGCCTTCGTGCTGATCGGACGGTTCCTGCTGCTGAAGTCGCGGCCCGGCTCCGACCTGATGATCGGCGGCATGAGCGGGTCCCTGGTCAACGGCGCGAACCTCGGGTTCCCGATCGCGGCCTATGTGCTCGGTGATGTGGCGCTGGCCGCGCCGATCATCATGTTCCAGCTGGCGATCTACACCCCGATCTACGTCACCGCGCTGGACCTGCTGACCCGCGACCAGGGTTCCATGCCGAAGGTCCGCCCGCACCCACGGATCTCCGTGCTGCGCAGTCTGGGACAGTCGGCGGTGAACCCGATGATCATCGGGGCCACACTGGGCCTGCTCTTCTCCTGGCGGCAGCTGAGCTTCCCCACCCCGGTGCAGGAAGCCATCGAACTCCTCGCCGGAGCCTCGATCCCGCTGATGCTGCTGGCCTTCGGCCTCTCCCTGGTGGGCAGCCGCCCCCTGGACAAGGCCACAGGCCGGCGTCGTGACGTGTTCCTCGCGGCGGGACTGAAACTCATCCTGCACCCGGTCCTGGCCTGGCTGCTGGCCGCGGTCGTCTTCGGCCTCGACGACCACCAGGTGCTCGTCGCGGTGGTCATGGCAGCGCTGCCCACGGCACAGAACGTGCTGGTCACCGCCGTGCGCTACCAGGCCGGTGAGGTCATCGCCCGCGACACCGTGCTGCTGACCACCATCGCAGCGATTCCCACCGTGGTGCTCGTCGCCGCCCTGCTGGGCTGAGCGCAGCGTCCCGAGGCTCGGGATGCCACACCGGTCGTTGCTACGCTGAACCCATGTCGCAGGTCCATCACTCCGCCCCGCCTCCCCCACCGGAGGCTCCGGGACGTCCATCCGCGCACCGCGGACTGCTGGTGGCCTGGGCCGCCGCACTGGTGATGGCGCTGATCGCCGGAGGGGTCGCCATCTGGCAGGTCAGCGAACGTATCTACACGCCGGGCCACACCGCCGAAGAGTACTGGGACTCCATCACCCGGGGCAGCGGCTCCGAGACCCTGGGCTTCTTCGACCCCTCCGTGCTGGAGGCGACGCAGGACGAGAGCGTGGACAGCCTGCTGCTCGACGGTGAGCCGCTCGCGCGCAGCACCGCCGGGATCGAGAACGCCCGATTCGGCGAGGACCTCGAGCATCAGGGACGTGCGCTGATGCAGTTCGACGCCGCGGGCGAGAGCTTCGAGACCCAGCTGCCGATGACGGTGCGGCAGAGCACGCTGGGAGTCTTCGATGACTGGGAGCTCAGCGCGGCCGCGATGACCCAGATGCAGATCGACGTGCCCGGCGCCGCGGCGGGCGGCATCGCTGCGATCACCGTCAACGGGGAACCGGTGAACCTTCAGGAGGACTCCGCGACGCTGCGCAGCTATGTCCCGGCCGTGGTGGGGACCGCCGTGAAGAGCGAATGGCTGGTCGGGAGCAGCCGGTATGTGGTGGTCCAGGACGCCGCCGAGCAGGGCGAGAGCCGGACACATCAGATCGAGCTGGAGCTGGAGGCCTCCGAGGCTGCCCAAGAGCTGCTCCACGAGGAGGTCCAGGCCTATCTGGCCTCCTGCGCGGAGCAGCAGGTGCTGATGCCCGCCGGCTGCCCCATGGGCATCAATACCCCCAATCAGGTGGCCACAGAGTCGATCAGCTGGCAGATGCCGGACCCCGAGGAGCTCACCCTCGACTTCGACGATCAGGGATGGCAGATCACGGGGACCGAGATGCAGGCCACGATCCGGTTCGACTCGCGGCACTTCCACGACGGGGCAAGCCTCCAGGAGAGCCACCAGGTGGACTTCGCGCTTGACGTCGAAGTCGGTGCCAGCGGCGAGGAGCTGATCGTCGCGGTCTCCGGATCCGATTGACCCACCGGTAGACTCTCCCCCTGTGGCTGCCCAGAAGACTGCGATCCGCGACGCAGCGGAGACCCGGTCTGCCGTGGACCCCGAGGTTCTTGAAGCCGATGGGCTGAGCTCGGTCCAGGTGCTGGAGCGGCACCGGCTGGGACTGGACAACGTCCAGCCGCGGACCACCTCGCGCTCGGTCACCGATATCCTGCGCACCCACCTGATGACGCTGTTCAACCTGATCATCGGGATCTGCGCGCTGGCCATCATCGTGCTGGGACGCTGGCTCGACCTGCTCTTCGCCGTCGCCGCGGTGGCCAACGTCTTCATCGGGCTCTTCCAGGAGTACAGCGCCAAGCGCAAACTCGATGCGATCGCGCTGCTGCACCAGGACCAGGTCCGGGTGCTGCGCGACGGCATGCTCCTGGAGGTCCACCGGGAGCAGATCGTGTTGGACGACGTCGTCGAGCTGCGCCGCGGCGACGAGGTCCCTGCCGATGGCGCGGTGCTGCGCTCCGAGGGACTCGACGTGGACGAATCCATGCTCACCGGGGAATCCGACGCCGTGGCCAAGCGCCGCGATGACCGCCTGCTCTCCGGGACCGCCGTCGTCGCCGGCTCCGGGCGGTTCCGGGTGACCGCGGTCGGCGAACGGGCCCATGCGGTGAAGCTGGCCACCGAGGCCAAGCAGTACCAGAAGATCAACTCCGAGCTGCGCCGAGCCATGGAGAGGATCGCCTTCTGGCTCTCGCTGGTGCTGCTGCCCATCGTCGCAGTGGTGCTCAACGGGCAGATGCAGGCCTTCGGCGGCTGGGGCAGCGCGTGGGAGACCGGGCAGTGGCGCGACGCCGTCCTCACCTCGGTCTCCTCGGTGACCGCGATGATCCCGCAGGGGCTGGCGCTGATGACCACCATCGCCTTCGCCGTGGCCGCGGTGAGTCTCTCCAAGGAGAACGTGCTGCTGCAGGAACAGCCGGCCGTGGAGGTCCTGGCCCGGGTGGACGTGGTCTGCCTGGACAAGACCGGCACCCTCACCGATGGCACCATCGCCTTCCACGGTGCGACCGCGCTGAGCCCGCAGGGACTCCCCGCGGTCCGGCGTCGGGACCCCCGGTCCACCGCGCTGGAAGGCACCGAGGAATGGGAACAGGTCTTGGCGTTCTTCGGTGCCGACGAGCGCGCCAACGCCACTGCAGCGGCCCTGCGCGCACCGTATACCGCGCTGCCCCGGCACCGCGCGGCCAGCCAGGTCCAGTTCTCCTCGGCTCGACGCTTCTCCGCGGTCAGCTTCGCCCAGGACGCCGGCGGTCTTGCCGGGCACTGGGTGCTCGGCGCCCCGGAGATCCTGCGTGGCGGGGCCACCGACGCCCGGGTGCAGACCGAGGCGCTGCTGCGCCGCACCGATGAGCTCTCCAGCCAGGGGCTGCGCACGATGCTGCTGGCCCACGCCCCGCTGGAAGGCCCCCTGCCCGCGACCGGGACCGGTCCGCTGGGGCGCGGGCACCGACTCCCCGAGGCCATGGTCCCGGTGGCGCTGCTGACCTTCAAGGAGAACGTCCGCCCCGAGGCGCACGCCACCTTGGAGTACTTCCGGGAGCAGAACATCGCGCTGAAGGTGATCTCCGGAGACTCCCCCAAGACCGCGGCCGCCGTGGCCCGTGAGGTGGGGATGGTCGTGGAGGGCGACGCCGTGGACGCCTCGACGCTGCCCGAGGATCCTGCGGCGCTGCGCGAGGTCCTGGAGCACCATGGCGTGTTCGGCCGGGTCTCCCCGGAGCAGAAGCGCACCATGGTGGAGGCGCTGAAGGCGGCCGGGCATGTGGTCGCGATGACCGGGGACGGGGTCAACGACGCGCTGGCCATGAAGAAGGCAGACCTGGGGATCGCCATGGGCGACGGCGCACCGGCCACCAAGGCGGTCTCCCGGATGGTGCTGCTGGACGGGCGCTTCGACCGGCTCCCCTCGGTGCTGGAACAGGGGCGCAAGGTCATCGCGAACACCGAGCGGGTGGCGCATCTGTTCCTGTCCAAGACTGCCTACGCGATCCTGCTCGGGCTCATCTATGGGCTGCTGTTCTGGGAGTTCCCCTTCCTGCCCCGCCAGTTCTCCACCGTGGACTTCCTGATGATCGGCTTCCCCGCCTTCTTCCTGGCGCTGATGCCCAATCCGCGACGCTACCGCCCCGGGTTCCTGCGCCGCTCGATGCTCTTCTCCATTCCGACGGCGATCGCGATCGTGCTCGCAGTGGTCACGGTCAGCGCGTTCGGCCGCTACCTGCAGGAACCCTCCGCAGCCATCCAGACGGCGGCGACGCTGTGCCTGACCGCGGTGGGGCTCTGGGTGCTCAACGTCGCCCTGCGCCCGCTGACCTTGCCTCGAATCGCGCTGATCGCGATGATGTACCTGCTGCTGGGCGCGGTGCTGCTGGTCCCGATCTCCCAGCAGTATCATCTCTTCGCGATGCCCTCCGCCGAGCTGCTGGCGGCCGCCTTCGTCGCCAGCATCCTGGGCTGCGGCCTGGTCGAGGTCGGCAGCCGAGCGGTCACGGCGCTGACCAGCCGGCGAGCAGGACCAGGGAATACCGGCCCTGCTGCGGACGCTGGATAATGGAGCACGTGATGAGCACCCGACCTTCTTCGAAAGTGAGCCGAACATGCTGAGGACCGTCATGGGCGGAAAGATCCACCGCGCCACCGTGACCCACGCGGACCTGCACTATGTCGGATCCATCACCGTGGATGCCGAGCTGCTCGACGCCGCCGGAATCGTGGAGGGCGAGAAGGTCCAGGTGGTCGACATCACCAACGGAGCGCGCCTGGAGACCTACACCATCGCCGGACCGCGCGGCTCCCGAGTCATCGGCATCAACGGCGCCGCCGCGCACCTGGTGCAGCCCGGGGATCTGGTCATCCTGATCTCCTACGTGGTCGTGGACGCCATCGAGCTCTCCGCGCACCAGCCCCAGGTGGTCCATGTGGACACCGAGAACCGCATCGTGGAGCTCGGCCACGACCCGGCGCAGCCCGTGCCCGGCGCAGTGGACCAGCTGGACCCGCGCACCGCAGTGCTCACCTGAACCACAGCGACCACCTGAACTGCGGAGCTCGCCTCAGCGGCAGTATTCGCCCCAGCGGCAGCGACCACCTGAGCCGCAGAGACCAGGGATCCGCCTCACCAGGGCGTGATCGGCGAGAAGCCGTCCGGCGCTGTTGAGCCCCGCAGGGCTCAGCCCGTGGTGGAATCAGGCCCGATCAGGGGTCATGGCCGTGACATCGGTCGGCAAAGCAGACTAAGTTCTAGAGGGACTCGTGCCATACGAGAGACTCATCCACCGTCAGAACGGAGTTGACCATGCGACTGTTCACACTGGGCGCCGGCGTTGCCATCGGCTACATCATCGGCAGCAAGCGCGGCAAGGCAGAATTCGAACGGAGCCTCAACGCCGTGAAGAAGAGCGCCGCCGAAACCTGGAAGGACCCCAAGGTCCAGGAGACGGTCACCAAGGCAGGAGAGACCGCCAAGCAGTACGTCTCCACCGTCACCGACTCGGTCAAGAAGCAGGCCAACGACGCCGCGTCACCGGTCACCGACAAGGCCGTGGAGGCCGCCGCTCTGGCCGAGGACGCCGTGAAGAAGGCCGGCAGCGGGGCTGAGAAGCTGGTCGATCAGGCAGCCGAGAAGGTCGAGAAGCAGGCCGACGCCGCGGATGAGAAGGCCCGCGAGTCGTCCAACGGCACCTCGGGCTCCGCCGCCTCCTCAGGCAGCGCAGGGTCCTCCAGCAAGCCCGCCGGATCCGCCTGACTCTTCGCGCACACGCTGCGCCGGCCGTGGGACCAGCCCTGGAATGGGGCGGGCCCACGGCCGACCTATATCCTGAGACCTATGCCGCCTGAGACCTTCGCCGCCCGCCTGATCGCCGAGACCCTGGGCTCGGGATCGCTGAACGAGTACCCCGAGGCTCCGCGTCACGATCAGCTGATCCGGCGAGCGCTGCGCCGGCGACGGGTCACCCTGCGACCAGTCGGGGAGAACAGCCAGGTGTTCGTCTTCGGCGGGGTGGTCGTCGGCGGAATGGATTCGGTGGTGACCACCCTGGTGAGCGCGCATGCCCGGCGCATCACCGCAGACGCGCAGCTGCTGCGCCGGCACCTTGAGATCCAGGAGCTGCCGCTGCCCGCCGAGGACGCGGCCATTGCCCGCCGGGCGCCAGGCGAGGCCTCGGGCCCCAGCAGGGTCCGGGCCTTCGTCGTCGGGGACCGGGTCTGCTGCTCTCTGCTGCGAGTACCGGCCACCGTGCTCGGTGATGGCCGCTCAGCCCTGGCTCAGCTGGTCCTCCACGACGCCGGGGTGCGCTCCCGGCACGCGCTGCTGGCCGATTCGGCGGTGCCCGGCCCTGGGCAGGCCCCCACCGGCACAGTCCAGTCGCGGCTGCGGGACCGGGGCTTCGATCCGGAGCAGGTGCCCGCAGAAGGCAGCCTCATGCAGCTGCAGGACTCCGCGGAGCTGGCCTCCGGCGGGCTGACCATCGATGTCACCGGGATGCTCCCCGATGCCCTGCATGAGCTCGCCGCGGAAGCCGTGATGGCCGTGCCGGGGCTCTACGCCGCCGCCGTGGACCTCCTGGTCCCGGACCTGGAGTCCGCCGAGGACGCGCTCGTGCTCACGGTGCTCCCCGACGCCGACATCAGGCCAGCGCACCTGCCTGCCTACGGCGAGTCCCGGGACTTGGCCGGCGCGATCGCCGATGAGATCCTGCTGCGCGCCTCGCGCTGAGCTCCTGCGCCGCAGCGGGGCGCGGGATGATCCGCGCGCAGATGCGGACCTTCCTCCAGCAGCGCCTCGCGAAGGGTCACCGGTGTCTGGGGGCGCTCCGGCAGCAGTCCGCGGCGCCGCAGCTCGGGGGTCACGAAGGTCTCGAAGCGCTCGAAGTCTGCGGGCCGGACCGCCGCCGAGATGTTGAACCCGTCCACTCCGGAGAGCTGCTGGAAGCGGACCAGCTCATCGACCACCTGCACCGGATCCCCCACGATCAGCGGCCCGCGTCCGCCGATCGAGATGAACTCCGCGACATCGCGGACCGTCCAGCGCTTGGCGGGGTCCTTGGTGAACATCGCCAGCGCGGACTGATTGGCCTCGGTCTGCACATCGCTGACGACGTCGTCCTCGGCCAGGCCTGAGAGGTCGACTCCGGTCCACCCGCCGAAGAGCGTGAGCGCCGAGGCGGTGTCCACGTAGTCCCGGCACTCCGCCAGTCGGGCCTGCGCCAGGTCCTGGGTCTCGGCCACGATGATCGTCGCCATCGCGAAGAACCGGACCGACTCGGGATCCCGGCCGGCCTCGAGCAGCTTCCCCCGGGTGTCGGCGACCTGGTGCGCCAGTCGCTGCGGTGAGGAGCTGATGACGAAGATCGCCTCCGCGTGGTCCACCGCGAACTTCTGACCGCGCGCTGAGGAGCCCGCCTGGAAGAGCAGCGGTGTGCGCTGCGGGCCCGGGTGGGTGAGCATCTCCCCCGGCACATCGAACCACTCCCCGCGGTGGCTGATCGGGTGCACCTTCTCCGGGTCCACGAAGACCCCGGTGGACTTGTCCGCCAGCACCGACCCCGCCTCGTGGGAGTGCTCGAAGAGCTTGTACATCACCTCGAGGTACTCATCGGCACGGTCGTAGCGCTCGTCGTGCGGGATCTGCCCGCTGAGTCCGAGGTTTCGCGCTGCGGACTCCTGGTAACTGGTCACGATGTTCCACGCGATCCGTCCACGGGTGAGGTGGTCCAGTGTGGCCAGGCGCCGAGCCAGTGCGTAGGGGGCCTCATAGGTGACCGAGGCGGTCAGCCCGAAGCCGAGGTGCGTCGTCGCCGCAGCCAGGGCCGGCACCATGACCTGAGGGTCCAGCAGCGGGAACTGCACGCCGCCCTTCGCGGCAGCCTCGGCGGTGCCGCCGTAGACGTCGTAGACCCCCGGGATGTCGGCGAGGAACAACGAGGAGAATCCGGCGCGTTCCACGGTCCTAGCCAGCTCGGTCCAGTACTCGAGGGTGTCGAACTCCTCGATGCGGGAGTCCGGGTGTCGCCACAGTCCTGGAGACTGATGCACCGGCACCACCATGTCGAAGGCGTTGAAATGGATGGTCATGACTTCTCCTTGGCCTCGCCGATGGCGTTGAGCCCCTGAGGCAGGGTGCCGTTGATCTCATGGTCCCCGAGCGAGCGGGCACGGAAGACGATCGGGTTATGCGTGGCGATGGTCTGCGCGTTGCGCCAATGCCGGTCCAGCCCCTTGCTGCGCACCGTGGCGGAGGCACCGGCGGTCTGAAACAGCTCCAAGGTCACGGCCAGCACCAGGTCCGGCACGCTGATCTGGGCCTTCTCCACGGCGATCTCTGCGTCGTGGATCTCGCGCGGCGCGGGGGCGCTGAAGCCCGGGTCACCGGTGCCGGCCTGCAGGCCCGCGCTCAGCGCCCGGTCCACGGCGCGGGCCGCTTCTAGCACCGCAGCCTCGGCCACGAAGGCCTTCGAGGACATCGTCCCGACCACCTGTTGGATCAGCGGATCCTGCCGGAAGGCCTGTCCGGCGGTGGAGGTGTTGAAGGTGCGGGTGCGCCGCGCCAGCGTGGAGGTCGCGTCGGCCAGGGCGGCCTTGGCGATGCCAGCCTGGACGGCGAGCAGATAGAGCTGGAAGAACGCGGCCTCGTGGACGGACTCATGGTCGCCGGGGCTGCGCTGGAGGACGCCCAGTTCCTCCACGGCCACCGATTCCAGCAGCGTGGTCCCGGTGCCGGTGAGCTTCTGCCCGAAGCCGTCCCAGTCATCGAGCAGCGTGACCCCGGGGGCGTCGGTGGGCACCACCGCGAACCGACGCCCCTCCCCCTGATCTGCCTGGGCGGCCGAGACGCGGGTATAGGTGGAGAAGATCGTCCCGGTGGAGTAGTGCTTCTCCCCGGTCAGCAGAGCCGCCCCGGTCGGGCCGGATTCCAGTCGGGTGTTCAGGCTGCCCAGCGCGTTGCCGCTCCGCTCGGTGGAGGCGTTGCCCACGGTGCTGCCGTTGAGCACTCGGGCATACCAGAGCTCGCGGATCGCCGCGGGCTGGAAGCGCAGCGACTCCACGAAGCCGAAGTGGCCGCGGTAGAGGTGTGCGACGTTGGAGTCCGCCTCGGCCAGCGCGATCACCTCACGGATCAGCTCCTCGACGCTGAGATCCGGGCCGCCGAACTCGGCCGGGACGCGCAGGGCGCCGAAGCCGGCGTCGTCGAGCCAGCCGACCTGTTCGAAGGGCAGGATCCGATCCAGCTCGCGCTCGACGGCTCCCTCCCGGATCCGGGTGAGCAGCTCTGCAGGGATTGCGCGGCTCATGAGGCGTTCACCTGCTCCCATGCGGCGTCGATGTCTCGGTCGAAGGCCGGGGTGAGCAGACCGTCGAGGTAGTCCCCGTACCACTGGCGCACCGGCTGCGAATGGTAGGCCGACTTCAGCGCCTGATAGCGTTCGGGCTGCTCCTCGCGGAAGCCAGGGCGCGCGCAGACCGCGAGCGCGAACGGCAGCGCCTCCTCGGCTGACTCCATGATCAACACCTCCTCGGGCAGCACATCGATCTCGGCCAGCAGCCGGGCGAAGCCGAAGACGGCGTCGACGTCGGAATAGATCTGGCCCACCGACTGCTGGTCCACCTCGATGAACTGCAGGTCCTTGGGGTTGGCGGTGATGTCATTCACGCTCAGCGCGGCGACAGGTTTGGACTCGTCGATCTCGATCAGGCCGCCGCGGGCCAGCAGCCGGATCCCCCGTCCGTTGTTCGCAGTGTCCACAGGCAGGGCGACCTGAGCCCCGTCGGGGAGCTCCTCAAGTGAGTCGTACTGCTCGGAGTAGATCCCGGAGGGCTGCTCGAACATGAAGAAGATCGGTTCGATGTCCAAGTCGTTGTCTGCGTTGAACTGGCGCAGGTAGCTGATGTTCTGGAAGAAGTTGACGTCGTACTCGCCGTTGTTCACCGCGTGGTTGGGCTGGATGATGTCGGTGACGTAGGTGGCGTCGAACTCCCAGCCCTCGGATTCAAGGATGCGCTGTGCGATCCGGGTCGGCTCTTGGAAGGGAGCATTCTCGGTGACCACAAGGCGCAGCGTGCGGTCACCGCCGATCCGGTCCACCAGCCCGCAGCCGGAGGTGAGGCTCCCGACGCCGAGCAGAGCGGCCATGCCCAGTGAGCCGCTCAATACTCGACGCCGGGAGAGTGTGGGGGCGCTGGAGGTGCTCATGCGCTGAAGTCCGTCCAGATCTCTTCGGCATTGTCGATGGTGATGAAGTCCTCGAAGTCGATGACCCCGCCCTGGTAGTCCTCGAACCACTGTTCGACCTCTTCGGACTGGAATGCGTCCTGCAGCGCCTGGGCCTGTTCATCGCTGACCCCCTCGGGGCCGACGGCGACCACGCAGGTGAATGGGGTGCGCACCTCCTCGCGGCCGTCCTCGATGCTCAGCGCCGTCTCCTCCACGTCGAGGTCGGCCTCAGCGATCAGCCGGACGAAGGCGAAGCCGGCGTCCACATCGGGCAGCACCTGCGCGGCGGACTGCTGGTCGGTCTCCACGAACCGGAAGTCCCGGGGATTCTCGGTGATGTCGTTCTGGGTCAGGTCGATGATCGAGACGCTCTCGTCGACCTCGATCAGGCCCTCGTCCGCCAGCAGCTGCAGCGCCCGGCCGTTGTTGGAGGGGTCCACCGGCAGGTTGATCTCAGCCCCGTCGGGGAGCTCCTCCAGCGAGTCGTACTCCAGCGAGAACAGCCCGGCCGGGGCGTAGTAGACCGAGAACAGCGGCTGCACCGCGGTGTCGTTCGAGGCGTTGAAGTTGTTCAGATAAGCCAGGTGCTGGAAGTAGTTGCCCTCGTACTCGCCCTGGTTGACCACCTGGTTGGGCTGGACGATGTCGGTCATATAGGTGATGTCGAGTTCGTAGCCCTGCTCTTCGAGCAGCTCTGCGGCGATCTCTGCCGGTTCCTGGAAGGGCGCGGATTCGGTGACCACGATGCTGATCGTGGAGTCGTCCTCCACCAGCCCGCAGCTGGTCAGGCCCAGCGCTGCGCTGGCGAGGACTGCGCCGGAGAGGATTCTGGGGCGTGGATGAGTCATGGTTCTGAAGCTGCTTTCTCGTGCTGGGCGCAGGGCCCAGAGGGTGTGCGGGACGGACCCGGGCGCGACGTCGGACGCCGGCCCCGGGAACGGGGTCAGGTGATGTGTGCGGGTGGTGTGGGGCGGGGTGGCGCGGAAGCGCGGTCAGAAGCTGACTCTGCTCAGGCGGTGGCCCTGGTCTAGGCAGTGATGCTGGTCTAGGCGGTGATGCGTCGGTCTGAGGCGCGGGCGAGCCGGGTGCCGGTGAACTGCACCAGGCTCACCAGCAGCACCATCAGCACGATCGCCGCGACCATGGTGGGGGTCTCGTAGCGGTAGTAGCCGTAGCGGATGGCCAGGTCTCCGATCCCGCCGCCGCCGACCAGCCCTGACATCGCCGAGTAGGAGATGAAGCTGACCGTGGTGATGGTGATGGACCCGATCAGTCCGGGTTTGGCGTCGACGAGCAGCACATTGCGGATGATCTGGCCGCGGGTCGCGCCCATCGCCCTGGATGCCTCCACCGCGCCGGAGCCCAGCTGGGTGATGTTCTGCTCCACCAGACGCGCGAAGTAGGGGATCGCGTTGATCGTCAGCGGAACGATCACC
Source organism: Nesterenkonia sandarakina (assembly GCF_013410215.1). NCBI lineage: Bacteria > Bacillati > Actinomycetota > Actinomycetes > Micrococcales > Micrococcaceae > Nesterenkonia > Nesterenkonia sandarakina. The sequence goes on along the minus strand of NZ_JACCFQ010000001.1, from coordinate 1,286,074 downwards.
GCGGCGGTCCCCACCGAGGTCCCCACCACGAACCGGGTGAACGGGATGATCGCGATGAGCAGGATCAGGAAGGGGAAGGATCGGATCATGTTCACCATCCCCGAGACCACAGCATGGGATCGGGGCCGCGGGGCAAGGCCCTCGGGAGCGTGGACGAAGAGCCAGATCCCCAGCGGGGTGCCCAGCAGGACCGCCACCGGGATGGCGACCGCGATCATCGCGAAGGTCTCCAGCATGGCCTGATTGATCTCGGGCAGTCGTTCGATGACGAGGTCCATCAGCGCACACCCCCGACGGAGCCAGCCAGCGTGGCCTGCGCTGACCGATCCGGATCAGCGTCCGACCCAGCGTCCGGATCGGAGGATGCCACGCGCGGCGCGGAGGCCGGCCCGCTTTCTGCGTTGGACCTGCGGTCGAGTGTGATCCCGTCGCTGAGCAGGTATTTCCCGATGGAGGTCTGGGGGTCGAAGCCTTCCCGGCGCAGCTGCGCGGCGGGGAACTCTTCGACCACGCGTCCGTCCTCCATGACTGCGACGTCATCCGCGAGGGCCTTGATGACCTCCATCTCATGGGTCACGATCACCACGGTGATGCCGAACTCGCGATTGACATCTGCGAGGTACTGCAGCACGGTCGCGGTGGTGAAGGGATCCAGAGCCGAGGTCGGTTCGTCGCAGAGCAGCACCTCGGGTCTGGTGGCCAGAGCGCGGGCGATGGCCACCCGTTGCTTCTGCCCCCCGGAGAGCTGGGCCGGATAGACCGAGGTCTTCTCGGTGAGGTCCACGATCTCCAGCGCCTCGGACACGCGGGCCTGACGCTCCCGGCGGCTGGTGACCCCGGCGAACTTCAGTGAGAGCTCCACGTTCTGGGCGACCGAGAGGTTGTTCACGAGATTGAATCCCTGAAAGATCATGCCGATCTGATGCCGAGCCCGGCGCAGCGCGGTGTCATCCAGGCTGGTCAGGTCGGTGCCTCCGACGCTGACCCTGCCCGAGGTGGGACGTTCCAAGAGGTTGATGTTCCGCAGCAGGGTCGACTTGCCGGCGCCGGAGAACCCGATGATGCCTTGGATGCTGCCGCGCGGCACCTCCAGGCTGACATCGTCGACCGCGGTCAGCGGCTGCCTGCCGCGGGCGGCGAAGGTCGTCGAGACATGGGAGAGGGAAATCATGAGGCGTACTCCATCGGTCCTGGCGTTAGCACCCGGCCGGAGCCTTGCGGCCCTCCGGGTTGCTGCGACGTCTTCGAGCCAGATCTCTCAGTCGCTCTGGATGGTTGAGTATCTTCACTGTAGACGTGAACATAGCCCGGAAGTCAAGTCGACCCCGGTGTTGCGTTTTATCTCACCTGATGAACTCCACGTTGATCCGATTCCCCGCCTGGGCGTAGGCTGATCTTCGTACCATCCCGAGCGGCCGAGAGATCTGGCTCGTCGACGCCGCAGCAACCCAGGGAAGGATGCCTCGTCAAGGGACATCTTTTCGCCGGGTGCTACCGCCAGGATCGATGGGAGTAACCTCTGATGATTTCGCCTGCCTCCACCCTGACCGGCACCGCCGCAGCCACATCTGCGAGCCCCGCTGATTCCCCGCGCCCCGGCGCTCCGGCCGCGGAGCAGCCTGCCGGCCGGCGGGACTACACCTCACTCGACGTCCGGCTCTCCGCGGTGGGTCGTTCCTTCGACTCGCGCACCGTGCTGCGAGATGTCAGCCTGCAGATCGCTCCCGGTGAGGTCCTGGCGATCCTGGGCTCCTCCGGGTGCGGGAAGTCCACGCTGCTGCGCGCCGTCGGCGGTCTCGACACCGGCAACACCGGGGAGATCCTGATCGACGGTTCTCCGGTGCGTCGTTATGACGAGCGCACCGCCGTCGGGTTCCAGGAGCCGCGACTGCTGCCCTGGCGCTCGATCCACAAGAACGTCAGCCTGGGCCTGCCGCGAAGCCTCTCCAAGGCTGAGGGCCGGGAACGGGTCGACGAGCTCCTGGAGCTGGTCGGGCTGCATGACCGCGCATCGCTGCGGCCCCGGGAGATCTCCGGTGGCATGGCGCAGCGCGCGTCCCTGGCCCGCGCCCTGGCTCGACGCCCCGGTGTGCTGCTGCTCGATGAGCCGTTCGGCGCCCTGGATGCGCTCACCCGGCTGAAGATGCAGGACCTGCTGCTGGACCTGCATGCCGAGACAGGCACCACGGTGCTGCTGGTGACCCACGACGTGGATGAGGCGCTTCAACTGGCCGACCGGGTGCTGCTGCTCGGTCAGGACCCGGCCGACACGGACCCCGCCGAAGGTGCCACGATCGCACGGCTGCTGCGCGTCCCCGGGCAACGACCCCGGGATCGCGCCTCCGCCGAGCTGGCTGCACTGCGCAGCGAGCTCTTCTCCGGCCTCGGCGTGGACTCACACAGCCACTGACCAGCCGACCAGGCCCCAGCTGCTCCACTGACCTCGAGGACTGCGGCGACCGGGGATTCCGGTCCTGACTGCGACCCATCCGTGGTCTGCACCCGGTCGACTTCACGTCCTCCCGACCGGCCCCGCAGGCCAGACCCACCACACCGCCGGAGAGTCACCTCTGAGACCACGGCACATCTTGTCCATCACTGAAGAACCGAAAGGCCACCCTCATGCCCAGCCCCGCCGTTTCCCGCGCACCCCGTTCTACTCGCACCTCGCTGAAGGCGGTCTCCATGGCCGCCGCCGTCGCGCTGCTCGCCACCGCCTGCAGCGGTGACGGCGGGGAGGGTGAGCAGCTGGAGACGCTGAACATAGACTTCGCCACATATAACCCGTTGAGCCTGATCATCCTGGAGAACGGCTGGCTGGAGGAAGAGCTCGAGGAACTCGATGTGGACGTGCAGTGGGTGCAGTCCCAGGGTTCGAACCGCGCGAACGAGAACCTGCGGGCAGGAAACATCCATGTCGGCTCCACCGCCGGCTCGGCCGCGCTGCTGAACCGCGCCGTGGGGGCCGATACCCACACGATCCTGATCGAGAACCAGCCCGAATGGTCCGCCCTGGTCACCCAGGAGGGCTCTGACATCGAGTCCGTGGAGGACCTCGAGGGCGCCTCCATCGCGGCGACGCTGGCCACCGACCCCTACTTCTTCATGGCGCGTGCCCTGCAGGAGGCCGGGCTCAGCGTGGACGACGTCGAGGTCCAGGCGCTGCAGCACGCCGATGGCCGGCAGGCTCTGGAGAACGGCGACGTCGATGCCTGGGCGGGGCTGGATCCGATCATGGCCGGCGCCGAGGCCGAGGGTGCAGAGCTGCTCTACCGCAACGTGGACTTCAACACGTATTCGGTCATCAATGCCACCGGAGACTTCGTGGAGAACCACCCCGACGTCGCGCAGATCGTGGTCAACGTCTACGAACAGGCCCGGGAATGGGCCACCGAGAACCCGGAGGGCACCGCCGAGATCCTCGCCGAGTACGCCGGGATCGAGCTGGAGATCGCCGAGGCGGTCATCACCGAACGCACCAACTTCGAGGTGGACCCGGTGCCCGGTGAGGACGTCTACGCCGCCATGGAGGCCGCCGGACCGTTCTTCGTGGAGAACGGCGACGTGGACAGCCAGGAGGCGGTGGACGAAGCCCTGGACTCGCTGTTCTACACCGAGTTCGCCGAGAACATCGAGGCCACCGACGCCGAGGGCACCGAGAACGCCGCCGACGAGGCTGACATCGAGGAGGACGAGTGAGCAGCACGATTCTCGCAGCACCAGAAGCGCAGCCTGGATACTCACCCTCCGGCGCGCCCGCGCGACGCACCCGGCGCGGACTCCGCGGTGGCGGGCTGCTGATCGGCGCCATCGTCCCGGTGCTGCTGCTGGGACTCTGGTGGCTGGTCACCGAGGTCACCGGCACCTTCACTGCGATCCAGCTGCCTCCCCCGCAGGCGGTCCTCACGGCGGGGATCGGACTCTTCGATTCCGGCGACCTCTTTGAACACGTCGGGATCTCGCTGCAGCGGGTGCTGATCGGCTTCGGGATCGGTGCTGCCCTGGGCCTGGCGCTCGGCTCTCTGCTGGGCCTGTCCTCCATCGCGGACAAGCTGCTGAACCCCACGGTCGGAGCCTTCCGCGCCGTGCCGTCGCTGGCCTGGGTGCCGCTGCTGCTGCTCTGGGTGGGTATCGGAGAGGATTCGAAGGTCATCCTGATCGCGATCGGCGCGTTCTTCCCGGTGTTCACCGCGATCCATTCCGCGCTGCGGCACGTGGACGCGCAGCTGGTCGAGGCCGGCCGCGCCTTCGGGTTCCACGGGATCCGGCTGCTGGGCACCGTTCAGCTGCCGGCCGTGGTGCCCAGCGTGTTCTCCGGGCTGCGTCTGGGACTGGCCCAGGCGTGGCTCTTCCTGGTCGCCGCCGAGCTGCTCGCCGCCGCCGAGGGACTCGGTTTCCTGCTCACGGAATCACAGAACAACGGGCGCACCGACCGGCTGCTGCTGGCCATCGTGCTGCTGGCCCTGCTGGGCAAGCTCACCGACACCCTGCTCGGGGTCCTCGAGCGCAAGGCCCTGAAGACCTGGGCCTAGCTCCACTCCCCCGTTCGCGCGTTTTACCGGGGCTTCCGCGCTCTACCGGCCACACCGTCTGCCAGGTATGACGCGGAAGCCCCGGTATTTTGCGTCCTGGGGTGGGTGCTCAGCCCTTGCGGCGCAGCTGGAACTGCGCGCCGTGGTGCTCGGCGGGCAGGTGATCTCCGGCACCGAAGAGCTTATTGCGCAGCGTGCCCGGGGCATACTCGGTCTTATAGCGGCCGAGTCGCTGCAGCTCGGGCACCACATGCTCCACCACATCCTCGAAGGTTCCAGGGGTGATGTGGTAGGCCAGGTTGAACCCGTCCACATCGGTCTCCTCCTGCCACTCGATCAGCTGCTGGGCTGCGGTCGGGCCGTCGCCGATGATGACCGGGCCGAAGCCGCCGACGCCGACCCACTCGGCGAGCTGCCGGACGGTCCAGACCTCGTCCTCTCGGCCGGAGGCCTTCTGGAAGGTCTCCACCGTGGACTGGATGGCGTTGGACTTCACGTCTCCGATGGGCTGGTCGAGGTCGAACTGGCTCAGATCGATGCCCATCCAGCCCGACATCAGCACCAGTCCGCCCTCGGCGTCGATGTAGCGGGTGAGGTCCTCGTATTTGGCCTGCGCGGCGGCGTTGTCCTCACCGGTGACGATGGTCTGCATCGCGAAGATCCGCACCGAGTAGGGGTCACGTCCGGCCTCCGCCACGGAAGCACGGATCTTGGCCACCGAGGCTTTGGCCAGCTCCTTGGTGGGCGGATTGATGAACACCGCCTCGGCGTGTTTGCCGGCGAAGGCGCGGCCTCGGCTGGAGGCGCCCGCCTGGTAGATCACCGGGGTGCGCTGCGGGGAGGGCTCCACCACGCCGATCCCGGGGGTCTTGAAGAACTCGCCGTGGTGTTCGATCCGGTGCACCTTGTTCGGGTCGGTGAACACCCCTGAGGCCTTGTCGGCCAGCACGGCGTCGTCCTCCCAGGAGCCTTCGAGGAGCTTATAGACCACGTCGAGGTACTCATCGGCGTGGTCGTAGCGGCGATCGTGCTCCATCTGATCGTCCTGACCCATGTTCTGCGCGGCCGAGGGCAGATAGCCGGTGACCACGTTCCAGCCCACTCGGCCGCCGGTGAGGTGATCCAGGGTGCCCAGGCGGCGGGAGAAGGGGTAGGGGTGTTCGTAAGCGGTGCCGGCGGTGATCCCGAAGCCCAGGTTCTTGGTGACCGCGGCCATCGCGGAGACCAGAAGGAACGGATCTTGCAGCGGGATCTGCGCCCCGGAGCGCAGCGCGGCCTCCGGGTTCGAGCCGAAGACGTCATAGGGGCCCAGCACATCGGCGATGAACAGGCCGTCGAAGAGTCCGCGTTCCAGGATCTGCGCCACTTCGGTCCAGTACCCGATGGTGTTGTACTCCCGGGCGCGGTCTTCCGGGTGCCGCCACAGGCCCGGGGACTGGTGCACCACGCAGTTCATGTCGAAGGCGTTGAAGAGGATCTCGCGCTTGCCGGATTCGGCTCTCGGGTAGGTCATTCGTGGTTCTCCTTGGGGTTCGGGCGTTCGGGGCGGGGCGGAGTGGCGTCATAGTGATGTGGCGAAATAGCGGAGTGGCGGTCTGACGGAGTGGCGCGGCGGGCAGAGGCTGATCGGTGCCTGGGCGTGGGGGCCGCGCTCGAGGATCTACACCGGGCGCCGGACCAGGGAGGGCAGATCAGGCACCCGGTGTGACCTTCTCCGGTGCGCCTGGCGGGACCTCAGCCGAAGGCGTCTGCGCAGCGTCGGGCTCGCCGACGCTCCACAGCCTGACCGGTGCGGTGCCGTTGACCCGGTGGTCCCCCGCGATCCGAGCCTTATAGACCCAGGGGTTGTGGCTGGTGACAGTCCGCGCGTTGCGCCAGTGCCGGTCCAGGCTGCGCGACTGGCTTACCCCGGAGGCGCCCAGGACATCGAAGATCCGGGTGAGGGCCTCCAGCACGGGGCGGTGCAGCGCCACCTGGGCACGACCGGTGGCGAGCTCCACCGCATTGGCGGCCTCGATCTGGGCGTCCTCGGTGCTGCTCCGAGCGGCGAAGGCGGCATCCAAGCTCGCCGCGGTCGCGAGGACCTGCGCCCGCGCCAGCGCCGCCACCGCATCGATCTCTCCGACAGCCTGGAGCAGCTGTGGATCCGTGCGCGGAGTGCGGGTATTGGCGTGGGAGAAAGTCCGCGAGCGCTCATGCAGCAATGCCGCGGCATCGCGGGCGGCGGCCTCGGAGACCCCGGCGAGCACGATCAGCAGGAAGTGCTGGTAGAGCGCGGTCTGGTAGGGGAACCGATCGTTCAGTCCGCGCAACTCGGCCTCCTCTACCACGGCGTCACTCAGCCGAGCGGTGCCAGAACCGGTGGTGCGCTGACCGAAGCCGTCCCAGTCGTCGTCGATCTCCACCCCTGGCTGGTCCCGGCGCATCAGCACCGCAAGCTCGTGGCCCGCGGCGTCCCTGGCGGTGACATCGAGCCAATCCGCAAAGATCGCGCCGGTGGTGTAGTACTTCACCCCGTTGACCACGTGCCCGTCGGTGGACTCGCTGACCACAGTGCCGGACTGGTGGAAGCCGCCCTTGCCCGGCTCGGTCCAGGCGTTGCCGACCAGCTCCCCCGCCGCGATCCGCGCGAGCCAGCGCCGGACGAGGTCCCGGGCTTCGGGTGCGGCATCGGACTCGGCATCGGCCCGCCACAGCAGGTCCTCCTGCACTGCGAAGTGCCCCCGCAGCACCTGTGGGATGTTGCTGTCCTGGGCGGCGAGCTCCAGCAGGATCTCCGTGCTGGCCACCCAGTCCAGGCCGAATCCCCCGACCGAGCGCGGCAGACGCAGTCGACCGATGCCGGCCACGACGAGGTCACTGACCTCGCTGCGGGCCAGTTCACGGCTGCGCTCGCGGTCGAGGGCGCGCAGCCCGACACGGGCAATGGTCTCGCGCAGATCGTGGGGCACAGGCAGTTGAATGTTCATTCGATCCTCCATCGGTTCTGGCGTTAGCACCCGGCGTGTCCGGGTTGCTGCGACGTCGACGGGCCAGATCCCTCAGTCGCTCTGGATGGTGATGACGCTAAATATAGACGGCGCAGGGACGCACCCGTCAAGTCGCAACGACGCCGCACACCTGCGATCCGCCGCGGCGGCGACCATCAGGGAGGCGGTGCATATCGTTGAACGCTGTGCGCCCTGACAGCCGGGGGCGACAGTGTGTTCATCCGACACCCAGAGTCCTGCCCCACGATGCGGATGTCATCCGGCGTCTCACAGTGCGAGCAATTCTTGCTGGTCGGCGGAAGCCCGCGTAGCGTTGACCCGTCACCATCCCGAGCGGCTGAGAGATCTGGCTCAGAGACGCCGCAGCAACCCGGACACGCCGGGTGCTAACGCCAGGACCGATGGAGTTGATCTGCATGTCTGTTCCCGCACGCACCCTGGAAAACCCCACCGCCGCGTCCCGCGTTGATTCCTTCGCGCTGCGTCATGCCCTGGCGCAGTTCCCGCAGGGAATCGTCGCCGTGGGCGCCGAGGTGGACGGAGCACCCGAGGCGATCATCGCCTCCACCTTCACGGTGGGCGTCTCGCTCGACCCGCCGCTGGTCACCCTGGCGGTGCAGCACAACTCCTCCACCTGGCCGAAGCTTGAGCGCAGCGGAGGCGAACTGGGCATCTCGGTGCTGGGCCGCGACCAGAACGGACTGTGCCGACAGATCGCCTCGAAGGACCGGGCGAACCGCTTCACCGGAGTGGACTACCAGCTCCAGGGCTCGGCGCTGCTGCTCGACGGCGTCCCGATGTGGCTGCGCACCCGGATCTACGACCAGGTCCGCGCCGGGGACCACGACATCATCGTGCTCGAGATCCTGGACCTGGGCTTCACCGAGGGTGCTGCAGGGCTGGTCTTCCACCAGCACGAGTTCAAGACCCTGACCTCCCTGAGCTGAGCAGAAGGACCTTTGGTGACCCCACTTCCGAATACCCCGGTGCCCGCTGACCCGCTGAGCGCCGATGTGCACGCCTGGGCGGACCCGCAGAACGAGGACGAGCGCCTGGCCTTCTGGTCCGCGGCGGCGAACCTGTTGGACTGGGCCGCACCCTGGCACCAGACGCACTCCTGGACCCCACCGAACCCGGTCACCCGGCGCGGTCCGGAGATCGCCTGGTACCAGGGCGGGACTCTCAACGCGGCGGTGAACTGCGTGGACCGTCACGTCGCCGCCGGGCACGGCGAGCGGATCGCGCTGCACTTCGAGGGCGAGCCTGGGGACCGCGAGGACGTCAGCTACGCGGAGCTGGGCCGCCGGGTCAACCAGGCGGCGAACGCCCTGACCTCGATGGGCATCACCCGTGGCGACCGGGTGGTGATCTACCTGCCGGTGCTGGTGGAGACCATCGTGATCACCCTGGCCTGCGCCCGGATCGGCGCGGTGCACTCGCTGGTGTTCGGCGGATTCTCCGCCGAGGCGCTGAAGTTCCGGGTGGAGGACACCGGGGCGAAGCTGCTGGTCACCACAGATGGCCAGTTCCGCCGCGGCAAGGCCGTGCCGGTGAAGGCCAACGCTGATGCCGCCGTCGCCGAGGCGGGCGCTGCACACGGCGGCAACCTGGAACACGTCCTGGTGATCAACCGCACCGACTCGGACGTGGAGTGGACCCCCGGACGGGACCTCTGGTGGCACGAGGTGGTGGAGACCGCCTCCACCGAGCACACCCCGGAGTTCTTCGACGCCGAGACCGAGCTGTTCATCATGTACACCTCCGGGACCACCGGCAAGCCCAAGGGCCTGGTGCATACCACCGGGGGCTACCTCACCGGCGCGCTCTACACCTATCTGCGGCTCTTCGCCCACCCGGATCCGGCCCGGCGCACGCAGGACGTCCACTGGTGCACCGCCGACCTGGCCTGGGTCACCGCACACACCTATGAGATCTACGGGCCCCTGGCGGCCGGGGCCACCCAGGTGATCTTTGAAGGCACCCCGAACACCCCGCATGAGGGCCGGCACTTCGAGATCATCGAACGCCACAAGGTCACCACCTACTACACCGCGCCGACCCTGGTCCGCTCACTCATGGGCTGGTTCCCCGACGGCGTCCCGGCACACTATGACCTCTCCTCCATCCGGCTCGCCGGCACCGTGGGCGAGGCCGTGAACCCGGAGGCCTGGCACTGGATCCGCCGCGAGATCGGCCGGGACACCACCGACGACGCCGGCCAGCCTGCCCTGCCCATGGTGGACACCTGGTGGCAGTCCGAATCCGGGTCCACGGTGCTCTCCCCGCGCCCGGAAGATTCCAGGTTCAAGCCCGGAGCGGCGACCCGCGAGCTGCCCGGCTGGGGCGCCGCCGTCGTCGACGAGGCGGGCGACTCGGTGCCCAGCGGGGAGCAGGGAAACATCGTGCTCACCCACACCGGGCCCTCGATGGCGCGGACCGTCTGGGGAGACCCGGAACGCTACTTCAGCTCCTACTGGGAGAAGTACGCGCAGCAGGGCTGGTTCCTCGCCGGGGACGGGGCGCGGAAGGACGCCGACGGGGACATCTGGATCCTGGGCCGGATCGATGACGTCATCAACATCTCCGGTCACCGACTCTCCACCATCGAGATCGAATCCGCGCTGGTCTCCCACCCGGACGTGGTCGAGGCCGGGGTCTGCCCGGTCTTCGACCCCATGACCGGACACGCAGCCGTCGCCTTCACCGTGCTGACCACCGCCGCACAACAGCGTCTGGACTCCGCCGGAGGCACGGGCAGTGAGTCCGAGGCGGAGCTGCTGCGCGTGCTGCGCCACCACGTGGGCGAGGTGATCGGCCCGGTCGCGAAGCCGCGCACCGTCATCCCGGTTCCGGAGGTCCCCAAGACCCGCTCCGGGAAGATCATGCGCCGGCTGCTGACCCAGCTCCATGACGGGGAGACCCTGGGAGACACCACGAGCCTGCAGAATGAACCCTGTGTCCCGAGAATCGAAGAGATCTGCCAACGGCGCGGAACCGCGCCGAGGAGAGAAGAGGTAGCTACATGAGCGATCGCCAGTTCGGCTTCCGCACCCGCGCCCTGCACGCCGGGGCCGTCCCCGATGCCGTCTATGGATCGCGTGCCGTGCCCATCCACCAGTCCACCTCCTTCGTGTTCAAGGACACCGACGACGCCGCGAACCTCTTCGCGCTGCAGAAGTACGGGAACATCTACTCCCGGATCGGCAACCCCACGGTCTCGGCGCTGGAGGAGCGGGTAGCCTCCCTGGAGGGCGGCATCGGTGCGGTGGCCACCGCCTCCGGGATGAGCGCCGAGTTCCTGGTCTTCGCCGCGCTCTGCGGATCCGGGGACCACATCGTGGCCAGCTCCAAGCTCTACGGCGGCACCATCACCCAGCTCGACGTCACGCTGCGCCGGTTCGGGATCGAGACCACCTTCGTGGACTCCCTGGAGCCGGCGGACTACGAGGCCGCGATGCAGGAGAACACCAAGGTTCTCTACACCGAGGTGGTCGCGAACCCCAGCTCGGACATCGCTGACCTGCGCGGACTCTCCGAGGTCGCGCATAAGCACGGCGTGCCGCTGGTGGTGGACTCAACCTTGACCACCCCGTACCTGATCCGTCCCTTCGAACACGGCGCGGACATCGTGATCCACTCGGTCACCAAGTTCATGGGCGGCCACGGCACCACGCTGGGCGGGGTGGTCGTGGAGTCCGGGACGTTCCCCTGGGACAACGGGAACTTCCCTGCGATGACCGAACCGGTGGCCTCCTACGGCGGGCTCTCCTGGTGGGGCAACTTCGGGGAGTACGGGTTCCTGACCAAGCTGCGCGCCGAGCAGCTGCGCGACATCGGGCCCTCGCTGGGCCCGCAGGCGGCGTTCAACCTGATCCAGGGCATCGAGACGCTGCCGCAGCGGATCGATGAGCATGTGGCCAATGCCCAGAAGGTCGCAGAGTGGCTCGAGGCCGATGACCGCGTGGACTACGTGAACTACGCCGGGCTGCCCTCCCATGCCGATCACGACCGGGCCAAGGAGATGCTGCCCAAGGGCGTCGGTTCGGTGTTCAGCTTCGGGATCCGCGGGGGCCGCGAGGCCGGGGCCCGGTTCATCGAGTCTCTGCAGCTGGCCAGCCACCTGGCCAATGTGGGAGATGTGCGCACCCTGATCCTGCATCCGGGATCCACCACCCACCAGCAGCTCTCCCCGGAGCAGATGAGCGCGGCCGGGATCCCGGAGGATCTGATCCGCATCTCGGTGGGGATCGAGGATGTGGATGACATCATCTGGGACCTTGACCAGGCGCTGGAGACGGCGCTGAGCACCGCAGTCGAAGGAGACAAGTGATGAGCGAGCAGACATTGCAGCACGACGACGACGCCACGGCCGAACATCCCCATGGGCGCTGGGAGGCGCCGTCGCCCTCCCGCCGGCTGCAGCTGCTGCGCAGCGCGAAGTCTGTGGCGATCGTGGGCATGTCGGACAAGCCAGCCCGGGCCAGCTACTTCGTAGCCACCTATCTGCTGAGCTCTTCGAGCTACACGGTCTACTTCGTGAACCCGCGGCTCAAGGAGGTGCTGGGTCAGCCGGTCTACGCCTCGTTGAAGGACCTCCCGGAGGTCCCCGACATCGTGGACATCTTCCGTCGCGCCGAGGACGTCCCCGGGATCGCGGAGGAGGCGGCTGAGATCGGCGCGAAGACCATCTGGGCGCAGCTGGGGATCGAATCCGAGTCAGCCATGCAGCTGGCCCAGGACGCGGGGCTCAACGCGGTGCAGAACCGTTGCATCAAGATCGAGCACGGCCGCTTCCACGGCAACCTGCACCTCTCAGGCTTCAACACCGGCGTCATCTCCGCGAAGCGGCAGATCCTGGACCACTGAGCGTGCGCGGCCCGGGCACACCGGCCCCGGCGCACCGGCCGCGGGGTGTGGCTATCTGGCCACGCCCCGGGTGAGTGCGTGCAGGGACCGATGGATCCCAGCGATGGCCGCACGGACCTGTTCCGCGGATTCCCGGTAGATCTTGGGGCTGCGCTGGTAGGGATCGACCACGTCGACGGTCTCCGGGTCTCGGGGTGGGATCATCCCGCGCTGGGCGGCGACTCGTTCCACCCCTCGGCGCAGCTGGTCTGCCAGTTCCGCCGGCGCGCCGACCGGCTGCAGGGACTCAGGCTGTCGGCCAGAGGCTTCTCGGAGGCCTTGAAGGAGGTCGACGAACTCGGTCAGCAGAAACGTCCTCCGCGAGGCCCGCGGCACCGAGCGCACCACGGCGCTGCGGTGTTCCCGCGCCATGCAGAGCACCAGGTCGGCGTCCTCGATCATCGCCGTGTCCAGCTGCCTGGCGGTGTGCTCGGTGGCCGCGGCACCGAACTTGCTGGACAGCGCAGCCGCGGGTTCGTCCATGGGCGAGCCCACCAGGGCTCGGGTCCCCGCGCTGGTGATACGCACCGTGGAGCGCCAGGGTTCTCCGGCCTGTTCGGCCTCGGCCTGGAGCAGCTGTGCGGCCTGGGGAGAGCGACAGACGTTCCCGGTGCAGACCACCAAGATGTTGAAGGTGCTGGCAGCCTCGGTCCTCATCTGGGCTCACGCCTTCTCGGAGCCCGCGGGTGACGGTGATGTTCCATTGAGAGACCCCTCTTCATAGAAACAAGCGCGTGTGAATCAGATTACGGTGCAGACTTCACATCGAATAGAGGTCTTCGCGAAAAAGAGTGGAGTCAGTGTGAAGAATCTCTGATCGCCACTGCGCCAGGTTTTTCCCGTCCCTTGGCCCTTGAGAGACAGATCATCTGCAGAAGCAGCGCGAGGCCGAGCACGAGCGCCCACCAGGGCAGCGGGAGGCACTGAGGTCCCTGAGGATCCGCAACCGCGCCATCACCTCCCCCGCGCCACCGACGTGGAGGTCTTGATAGTCATCGCCTCTAGTCACGCCGATGCCGTTCTCCTGCGCCGCCTCGGTGGAGAACGGATCGATGATCCCGGCGCCGGAGGAGAATTCTCGGTTGTACTGCGCCGCGCACGGCGCCTGGCCATCAACAGCGGGGGCGGCCCCACCTGATGGTGGGGCCGCCCCTGGCACTGCGCTGCCCGCCATCAGGCGGCGCGGGATCGCCCTAGACCGTGCGCTCAGTCCACGCCGTCACGGCGTGCTGACGTGGACTGGCGTCGCTGCGCGGTGTCACTCTCCCTCCGCGAGACGGCGATGACGGGAGACCATGTAGAGGCCCGCGCCGAGCAAGGTGAGCACGAGCGCGATCACCCCGAAGGTCGCCACTGTGGCGCCTGTGGCGGCAAGCCCACCGGATCGATCAGACCCGTCACCGGCTCCTGCCGGGGTGGCATCGCCGTCACCGTCTCGGACGCCGCCAGCACCATCCCGGTCCAGGACATCGAGGATGCCGCTGCCCGCGTTGCCGGCGTCATCGGTTGCGGTGACGACAAGCTGACCTGGGGACAGGTCAGCTGGGAGCGTCCAGTCCACGACGAACGATCCATCGTCACCGACCTGAACATCGTCGATGGTCCCGACGGTGTTGCCACCCTCGTCCACGATCTCGATGATCACCGTGCCTCCCGGGGTGAAGTCATCACCCTCGATGGTCACGGTCTCGCTCGGTTCGGCAGCGTCCGGATCGATGGAGACCCCTGGATCGAGGGCCCCATCGTCGTCGCCGCCAGCACCGTTGTCGCCATCGGCCCCGTTGTCACCGTCGGGCCCGTCGTCGCCGTCAGGCCCGGTGCCGTCAACGATGACGAGGATCGCCTCGGCACTGTTTCCTTCATCGTCCTCAGCAATGATGGTGAGATCCCCCGGATCGGTGCCCTCGGGCACCGTCCAGTCCTGGCTGAACTCGCCGTCCTCATCGACCTGGACATCTTCAATCGTGCCGATGACGTCGCCGTCCTCATCGGTGATGACGATGTCCACAGTCGAGCCGGGCACGAAGTCATCACCCTCGATGGTGACTTCGTCACCGGGCGCTGCGCTGTCAGGCTCGACGCCCAACGAGGGGTCCACCTCGGCTTCGTCGGCATCATCATCATCGTCGTCTCCGTCTTCACCCGGAGCGAGAACCACCAGACCAGCCGTGGCCGGAGTCTGCGACTGCGCACCCTCCGCCGTGACCTGAACATCACCGGTCGGGTAATCCCCCGGCACCGGCAGATCCACCTCAAACTCACCCTCAGTGTTCGTCGTGGTCTCCACCGCCACCGGATCACCACCATCAACACCCGGGATGCTCACCGTCACCGACTCCTCAGGAGCAAACCCCTCACCGGTGACAGTCGTGGAAGAGCCCTGCTCCACCTCGGAAGGCGCCACACCGATCGCGGTATCAAACTCCCCCGCGTCGGCATCATCATCATCATCGTCGTCTCCGTCTTCACCCGGAGCGAGAACCACCAGACCAGCCGTGGCCGGAGTCTGCGACTGCGCACCCTCCGCCGTGACCTGAACATCACCGGTCGGGTAATCCCCCGGCACCGGCAGATCCACCTCAAACTCACCCTCAGCGTTCGTCGTGGTCTCCACCGCCACCGGATCACCACCATCAACACCCGGGATGCTCACCGTCACCGACTCCTCAGGAGCAAACCCCTCACCGGTGACAGTCGTGGAAGAGCCCTGCTCCACCTCGGAAGGCTGCACACCGATCGAAGGTCCAATGGCTGGAACGTCTGTTCCGCGCACGGTGGAGGAAGCCAGGTTGACCGTGGCCAGCGGCGCCGCAGGCAGCACCCCTATCTGGAGGGCGCGGACCGTGGTCGAAGCCCCACCCAGGTCCCCGGTGGCGGGCTGGACGTTGACTGTGACGGCGACGAGCTCGTTCACCAGGGTGAGAACCGGTCCCACCACCTCGGCGGCCAGCGAACCGGTGATCTCGTCGAGGGTGTCCTCGGCATCGATGACCCCATCGACTGCTGACCCGAGGCTGCCGGTCACGGCGTTGACGATCGAGTTCAGGAGGTCATCGGGGCTGCCCAGCCCAAGAGCTGACACGAGTTCCTCGACGAGGCCCTCCTGGTCATCCGCGAAGACCGCGGTGGCCTCGCCTGCCAGCAGCTCCTGGACCGTGGCATCAAGGGTGACCGCGATCTCGCCGATGAGCAGAGCGTCAATGGTGACATCGACGTCGACGCTCGCTGCCTGGATCGCGTTCTCAAGATTCGCCACCACGGGGGAGACCGCGTCGGTCACCGCCTGGGTGATGCCGTCCGCGATCGCCGCGGTCACTCCAGCGCTCAGCAGAGGCGAATTCGGCCCCAGGTTGTTCAGGTCGGGCAGCTCGGGGTTGGCCGCGAGCAGCGCCGCGAGATCCACGGTGACCGCGCCGCTGGTCAGATCCACGGTCACGCCGCTGCTGGTGCCGATGACCTCAGCCGGGAGCACCTCGGAGAGATCTGGCGGAACCACGGTCACTTCGCTGTCGAGCGTCGCAACGCCACCCAGCTCGACGCTGGCCAGCCCGCCGGAGATGGACTCCGAGAGGCCCGCGACATCAGTCTGAAGCTCTTCCACGGTGGTCTGCAGATCCCCATAGATTGCTCCCACCAGCGGGCTGGAGAAGTTCAGCGTCGCGCCGGCGACGTCATAGTCGGTGGTGGCCGCACCACCGTCGATCTGCTCAGCGCTGGATGAGACAGCTCCGAGGTTCAGGCTCAGCGCGCTGAGGATGCTCTCCGCCTCGGTCCCGGTGAGCAGCGGGGTCAGGTTCAGGTCCGCGTTGGCCGGGAAACCTCCCGAACCACCCACCGAGATCGCCCCCTGATCGCTGACGGCGCCAGCCGCTGCTCGGGCATCGCCTTCATCGGTGGCTTCACCGAACTGGTTCACCGTGCCCAGCTGCAGAATTCCGTTGGGACCCAGCAACTGCAATGAACCGCCCAGGTCCACACCGACCGAGTTCAGCAGCTCTGCGCTCAGCGGGTTGGCCGAGACAGGGTTGGTGCCGCTCGGATTCTCCGCATAGGCACCCTGGAGCTCAACGATGGCGTCCAGATTCAGTCCCGCCGCGTCTCCACCGAGGAACTGGCCGAGACCCTCGGATACGTCCTCCGGCGCAGCGCTGGCGGGCACTGTCCCTGCCATGGTGAGCCCCGCGGCGAGTGCCAGACTGGAGGCGTAGGCGGTCCAACGTCGCCAGGGCGCCCGGTGGCCGGGCGGTCTGGGCCTGGGTTCTTGTCTTAGTGCGTCCCTCATACGGGATCCCCTCTGCTAGGTTTCCCCGCCCCGTAAATACCCTCTCGGCGCTTCATGCGTGACCAGATACGGCCATTGCTGCATCAAGACGAGGCGAGTGAATGCTTTATACCCTCTGACGTTGTTGAACAAAATGGATTCCTCATCAATCCACTGTTGCCCATCCAAACCATTCAACAGAGTGCCCGTCAAGTGATAACTGAATATTTCTGAAAATAATTAATGTCATTCATATGTTGCGCGTCGACACTCGCCGGCATCAGAGCGCAAAAAAGGCGCTGGGCTGGTGAACATGTTCACCAGCCCAGCGCCCTAACGCCAGCACCCTAAGGGGGCGCCGCTGCGAGCCTCAGTCCTCGATGAGGTCGTGGATCGCGATCGTCTGATCGCGTCCCGGTCCTACGCCGACGCCGGAGATCCGGCAGCCGCTGAGCTTCTCGAGTGCGAGCACGTAGTTTCGCGCATTCTCCGGAAGGTCTTCGAGCGTCCGGGCACCGGAGATGTCCTCGGTCCAGCCGGGGTAGTTCTCGAAGACCGGCTTCGCGTGGTGGAACTCGGTCTGGGTCATCGGCATCTCGTCGTGGCGCACGCCGTCGACCTCATAGGCCACGCAGACCGGGATCTCCTCGATCCCGGTGAGCACGTCGAGCTTGGTGAGGAAGAAATCGGTGAAACCGTTGATCCGGGAGGCGTAGCGCGCCATCACGGCGTCGTACCAGCCGCAGCGCCGCGGACGCCCGGTGTTGACCCCGAACTCCCCGCCGGTCTTCTGCAGGTACTCCCCCCACTCATCGAAGAGCTCGGTCGGGAATGGGCCGGCACCGACGCGAGTGGTGTAGGCCTTCACGATGCCGATCGAGCGCTTGATCCGGGTCGGGCCGATGCCGGAGCCGACGGACGCGCCGCCCGCCGTCGGGTTCGACGAGGTCACAAACGGGTAGGTGCCGTGGTCCACGTCGAGGTAGGTCGCCTGGCCGCCCTCCATCAGGACCACTTCGTCCCGATCCAGCGCGTCGTTGAGCAGGATGGTGGTGTCCACGACCATGGGCCGCAGCCGCTCGGCGAAGTCCAGGAAGTACTCAGCGATCTCATCAACGGCGATCGCGCGGCGGTTGTAGAGCTTCACCAGCAGCTCGTTCTTCTGCCGGAGCGCGCCCTCGATCTTCTGCCGCAGGATGGATTCATCGAAGATGTCCTGGACTCGGATACCGAGGCGGGCAACCTTGTCCATATAGGTGGGCCCGATGCCGCGACCGGTGGTGCCGATGGCGCGTTTGCCCAGGAATCGCTCGGTGACCTTGTCCATGGTCTGGTGATATGGCGCCACCAGGTGGGCGTTCGCCGAGATCTTCAGCCTGGAGGTGTCCGCGCCGCGGGCTTCGAGGCCGTCGATCTCGTGGAAGAGCGCCTCGAGGTTCACGACGACGCCGTTGCCGATCACCGGGACGGCATTCGGGGAGAGGATGCCGGCGGGAAGGAGCTTGAGCTCGAACTTCTCACCGCCGACGACGACGGTGTGGCCTGCGTTGTTGCCGCCATTGGGCTTCACCACATAGTCGACTCGTGAACCGAGCAGGTCCGTGGCTTTGCCCTTACCTTCGTCGCCCCATTGGGCTCCGACGATCACAATGGCCGGCATGGCAGTCCTTTCCCGAGCTGAGCTGGTCTGGGAGCACCCGCAGCAGCAAAGGCGTCCCTGTAGATCCTACCAACGTCAACCAATACGGGGATTGGTCCTGACATTCTCGGCGGCGCCACTCAGCCCAGCCGGCCGCCGGAGGCCTGGAGATAGCAGGCGGCACAGAGGGACTCATACCAGATGTCGGTTCCGTCGATCGCCACCTGATCACCATCGAAGATGATCGCCTCCCCTGCCCGGCGCGTGTTGAACACCGCCTTGCGCCCGCAGCGGCAGATGGTCTTGAGCTCCTCGAGTGCGTGCGCGAGGTCCATCAGCCGGGCCGAGCCGGGGAACGCCACCGTGCGAAAATCTGTGCGGATGCCATAGGCCAGGACGGGCACGTCGTCGAGCACGGCGATGCGCAGCAGGTCCTCCACCTGGGCCGGGGTGAGGAACTGGGCCTCATCGACCAGCAGGCAGGCCACTGGCTTGATCTGCCGGTTCAGCGCCCCGGATTCGGCTTCCATGTCATCGAGCAGCGTTCCCGGAGTGGTCCCGGCCGCATGCTGTGCCACCAGTTCGCGCAGCGCAGCCTGCGGCGGGATCAGGAAGTCGACATTGCGGGCCACTCCCAGGCGGGAGACGATCTCATCCTCGCCCTTGGTGTCGACCTGAGGCTTTGCCAGCAGCACCCGCTGGCCGCGTTCCTCGTAGTTGAACGCGGCCTGCAGCAGCCCGGTGGACTTGCCCGAGTTCATGGCGCCGTAGCGGAAGTAGAGCTTAGCCATCGAGGGGACAACCCTTCAGCGTGGGCACCGCAGGGTCAGCGAATTCGACTGATCGCCTCGGGTGCTGAGGGGTCGCAGTCGCGCAGCAGCGTGGTGATGCGCTCCACCTCGGCGGTCTCGCCGATCGCGGCGGCTGCCTGGCCCAGGGCGCCTAGGGCGCGCAGGAAGCCGCGGTTGGGCTCATGGCTCCACGGCACGGGCCCGGCGCCGCGCCAGCCGGAGCGACGCAGAGTATCGAGGCCTCGGTGATAGCCGACCCGGGCGTAGGCGTAGCCCTCCACGGTGTAACCCTGATCCAGGGCGTCCTCCGCGAGCAGCGCCCAGACCAGTGAGGACTCCGGGTGCTTCGCCGCGAGATCCACGGGCTCCTCGCCGGTGGCGAGGGATTCGGAGACTTCGGGCTCGGCCGGGAGCAGCGTGGGCTCCGGCTCCATCAAATTTTGACCAACGATGCTCATGGGCACATCCTACTGCCAAGATTCCTGTACGAAATTCGCCGTCCGCGGCGGCCCTCACGGGCTCCTCCGGTTCCATCAGCGAGGATCTCAGTCAGAGCCCGGCGGCGGCCCGAGTCGACTTCGGGGCCGGGTCCTTCTCGACCGATGTGCCGGCCTGGGAGGCGGGGCCCGGGCCGGGACCGGGGGCGCCGCCGTCGTCCTCCTGGGGCTCTCCCCCACCGTGGCGGACCGTGGGGCCATGGATCACGCGGTGCCGGATGAACGCGGAGATCTGATCCACCACCATGGTCACCAAGATGATCACGACCAGCACGATGCCGATCCGGTCCCAGTCGCGGGCGCCGAAGACCGTGGAGAGCAGCGAGCCGATGCCGCCGGCACCCAGCACACCGAGGATCGCGGAGGCGCGGATGTTGACCTCGAAGCGGTAGAGCCAGATCGCGATGACCTCCGGCATCACCTGGGGCAGCACCGCCCAGCGGATCAGCTGCAGGTGATTGCTGCCCGAGGCCCGGGAGGACTCCAGGGGACCGCCGTCGACCGCTTCGATGGCCTCGGAGATCAGCTTCGAGAGCGTGCCGATGGAGCTGATGCCCAGCGCCATGGCCCCGGCCAGGGCTCCACCGCCGCCGGAGCCGAAACCGAAGAGCGGGAGCATGATCGCGATGGCGAAGATGATCTCGGGCACCGCACGGATCACCGAGAGGATGAAGCGGACCACGACGTAGACCGGCAGCGGGGACATGTTCCGCGCCGCCATGAAGCCCAGCGGCAGGGAGAACAGCGCGCCGACCATGGTGCCGACCCAGGCGATCGCCACGGATTCGAACATCGCGTCAAAGGACTGGCTCCAGTAGCCGGCCACGGTCTCATCCGGGATCTGGAAGACCCCGGCAGCCATGAGCTGGCCGTATCGGATGATGCTCGCCGGCAGGTCCAGCAGCGCGCGGGCGTCCATGCCGGTGCCGTAGATCGCGGCGATGAAGATGATGCCCACCGCCAGCATCCCGGCGTTGTAGCCGAGCCTGGAGGGTCGCACGGGGCGCCGGTCCAGCGCGTCCGGGGCGAAGCGCGGCTGGCCTGGTTCCGAGTTCTGGGCGGGCTGCTGGTGCTCGGGGCGCGAGGCGCTGCCCGGCCCGGCGTTGATCGGTCTCTTGTTCACAGCAGCTTCCTCCGGATGTACATGGAGAACATGTCGACCAGCAGCACCACGACGATCAGCGCGATCAGGATGGCGGCGACGTTCTCGAAGGCGAAGCGGTTCAGCTGCAGCATCATGGCCGAGCCGATGCCGCCCACTCCGACGATGCCCAGCGCTGCCGAGGCGCGGATGTTCAGCTCGAAGACGTAGAGCCCGTAGGACACGAAGCCCGGCAGCACCTGGGGCAGGATCGCGAGCCGGTTGCGCTGAGTCAGGTTCGCACCGGCGGCGTCGGCCGCTTCCACCGGTCCGGGGTTCACCGAGTCGATGGTCTCACTCAGCAGCTTGGCCACGATTCCGATGTTGAACATCAGCAGCGCCAGGACCCCGGCCATCGGGCCCAGCCCGTGGGCAGTGCCGCCGATGAAGGCCACGAAGAGCAGCGCCCAGCCGACGTCCGGGATGGAGCGCACCACCGAGTTCACGGCCTTGATCGCCTGCGAGACTCCCTTGTTCGGGCTGGAGACCGGGGAGGCGAACATGGCCAGCACCAGTCCGATGGCGCAGCCGACCAGCGTGGCCACCACGGCCATCGACATCGTGATCAGCCACTGGTCCCGAACCGTCCAGATGTAGCTCCAGTTCGGGTCCAGGAAGGCCATCAGGCGGGGCTCGACGTTGGACCAGCGGCTGGGGATCTCCAACAGCGTGAAGTTCACCGTGGAACCGGCCCAATAGCTCATGATGATGAAGGCCAGCACCCCGAAGGCGCCCATGGTGCCGACCTTGGCCTTGAAGCACAAGGCCAGCGTCAGCAGCATCACGGCCAGCCCGATCACCGGGTACAGCGGCGCCCAGAGCGTCACGAAGCCCAACGGGATCAGCAGGACGCTCCCGGAATCCCGTGTGGCCCAGAAGAAGATGAAGGCGAGGACGGCGAGCCCGACCAGCCCGAGGTAGACCAGCCCGCTGGGTCTGGGCGCCTCGGGGCGCGCAGTCGCAACTGGAATCGCGGGTGCGTGACTTTCCGGGGATCGGTGGTCCTCGGTGGGGGTGGAGGGTGCGGCGGAGGCGGTGGCCACGCGTCAGCCCTGGGCCGCCGCGGCGCTGGCCACATCTTCGGCGGTCAGCGAGCGCTGGTAGACCTCTTCGATGACCTCATCGGTGGCCTCCTCCACGGGACCGTCGAAGACCACCTCGCCGGCGCGCATCCCGATGATCCGGTCTGCGTAGCTGCGGGCCAGATCCAGGTGGTGCATGTTCACGATGGTGGTGATGCCCAGCTCCTGCTGGATCCGGCGCAGATCCCGCATCACCTTGTGCGCGGTCGGCGGGTCCAGGGAGGCGACCGGCTCGTCGGCCAGGATCACCTCGGGGTCCTGGGCCAGCACGCGGGCGATGGCCACGCGCTGCTGCTGTCCGCCCGAGAGTGAGGAAGCACGGGTATACGCCTTGTCCACGATCCCGACGCGTTCCAGAGACTGGAACGCCAGCTCCTTGTCCTCGGCCCGGTACCAGCCCAGCAGAGACCGCCAGGTGGGCGTCTCCGCAGAGCGACCGACCAGCACGTTGTTCAGCACGGAGACCCTGGTGACCAAGTTGAAGGACTGGAAGATCATCCCCACCCGGGAGCGCAGCCGGCGCAGCTTGGCCTTGCTGCGCGGGTCCACGACCTCCTCGCCGACTCTCAGCGTGCCCGAGGTGAACGGGACCAGCCCGTTGACCGTGCGGATCAGCGTGGACTTGCCCGCGCCGGAGAGCCCCACGATGGCCACGAACTCGCCCTTGTTGATCTGCAGGTTGACGTTGCTCAGCCCCTTGAAGCCATTGGGGTAGACAACGTCGATGTTCTCGAATGTGATCATGATCTGGTGTCCTAGCCGGGTCCGGGTGCGCAGCTCACGCCTCAAGCGTAAGAGCTGCGCACCCGGACTGCCGACGGAATGCGGACTATTTCCTCTCCGAAGGGGAGTTAGAGGTCACTCGTCGCCGAAGTCGTTGTAGACCTGGCGAGCCCCGTCGAGTGCTTCCTGATCAGCTTCGACCATGCCCTCGATCTCGTAGACCTCGTCGAGGGCGGCCAGGCCGTCCTCGTCCTCTGCCACGGCGAGCCAGGCATCGGTGAGCACCTGCTGCTCCTCTTCGGAGAACTCGGAGGAGACCACGATGCCGTCGTTCGGGATCGGGCCGGCCCAGGCGAAGACCACGACCTCTTCACCCACGTCGGGGTTCTCTTCCACGACGTTGCCGCGGGCATCGTCGAAGGAGGTGCCGATGGTCGCATTGTCGTTGTAGACGTTGAGCACGGAGTTGTCGTGGCTGCCCGCGAACTGCTCGTCGATATCGCCCTCACCGGGGGCGAAGCCGAGCAGGTCGTTGAGCTGGGTGGCCGGGTAGTAGTAGCCCGAGGCCGAGCCCTGGTCCACGTAGGAGACCGTGGTGCCCTGTTCGATCAGCTCGAGGGCTTCCTCGCCGACGGCGCCTGGCTCGGCCTCATCGGTGCCGTTGCAGAACAGCATGGTGTTGCCGTCATCGTCGGGGACGTCGACGGGCTCATCCATGCAGTAGGTGTCCGGGTCGTTGGTGAACCACTGGGTCACGTAGACGTCGGAGCCGTAGCGGACCGACTGGGTGATCGGCACGGCGTCGGCCTGTTCCTCGGCCTGGATCATGCCCACGGGGCCTGACATGACGACCTGAGCATCCCCGGTCTGCATCGCGGTGATGGCCCCGAGGTAGTCCTGAGTCTCTTCTGCTCGGACCGGGAAGCCGTCGAGGGCGTCACTGAGCGCCTCGGCCAGCGGCTCGGCGCTCTCGACGATGTTGTCGATGTCGTTGGAGGGGACGAGGGCGATCACGATCTCGTCGACGCTGCTGATGCCAGCGCCCTCGGAGTCACCGGCTTCGGCCTCCTCGTCTCCGCCGGTCCCGCCCTCTTCGGCCACACAGCCGGCCATGGTCAGCGTCAGCACGCTCGCCAGAGCGAACGTGGACAGAGTCTTCTTACGCATAGGGATATTTCCTCTTCATCAAGGTGCAGGGCGGCCCCGGTGCTGCGTCCCGCCACACCTCAAGTGCGACGAATTCCGGAGAGTCCCGCGCTCGGCCACCAGCGCCGAAGCGCCATCCTCGCGGCTGACCTCGCGCGATTCCACGATTCACTGTAAGGCGCGCATTCTGCGCCCTCCAACCTGGAACCGGTCCGTTGGACAACCTGTCACGCACTGTTAACACAGCAGCATTCTTGCTGTGACGCAGATTACATGATGAACAGGGTGCGCCGAGCAGACGTGCGGCTCAGACCGTGGCCGGGCTGTGCGTCCAGGCGTCGAGAACCTCCGGCAGGGCCGCGAAGTCCTGCACCCGGTGATCCGGGGCGCCCAGGCCGGTGCCGAACCGGTCGATCAGCACGGTTCTGCCACCGAGATAGTGGACATGCTCGAGGTCGTTGGCCCAGATGTCACCCACGGAGAGCACCTGCTCCGGGGGGATCAGGTGCGCGGCGGCGGCACCGTTCTCAGCGGCGGCCCCACCGGCGGCCCGGGCCCGCTCGAGTGCCGCAGGCATGCCGAGGGGCTTGCGGGCATCGTTGATGACCAGGTCAAAGGCGTCACTGAGCCCCAGGGCCTGCAGCCAGGGCGCAAACGCGTCCGCCGGTGAGTTCGTCACCAGCACGACGACGGCGCGCCGCCTGGCCTCGGCGAGCAGCTCCTGCGCCCCAGCAGGGGCGTGCACATCGGTGTTCTGGAGCCCGTGGGCCAGCAGGTCCTGGCGTGCCGCGCGGAAGGCGCGCCCGGAGTCGACGTCGCTCAGCCCGGCTTGGCGTGCGAGCAGCTGGACCAGCTGGTAGCCGTCCTGCAGCGGCCAGGACACCGGGTGTGCCTTGGCGTCGTCGTGGGTGGCCTCGCTGCCCACGGTGAGCGGGGCGCCGGCGTCGTCGTAGGTGATCTCTGGAACCAGCAGAGAGTTCTCCGCGAAGGCGCGCGTGATGACCTCGTGGACGCTGCTGCCGGTGGAGCTGCCGGCGTGGCCGCGCTCCGCGAGCAGCGCATCGACACGGTCGGCGTAGAAGAGGACCGGGGCGTCACCGAGGCAGAGCGTGCCGTCGAAATCGAGCAGGAGCAGCTTCTCGCGGGTCATACACATCGCTTTCTGCTGGGGTCAGCATGCATGGGGGCGGCATACATGAGGGCAGCATGCGGGGATCGGAGGGCGGGACGCCCGGGTGGGACGACTGGCGGCACCCGTGCGGGGAGGCAAGGGTCTCCCCGCACAGGAGCGCGGCCTACTTCTTCTTGCGGGACTTCTTCCCGGAGCTGACCAGCGCCATGGCGATTGCGGCGAGCCAGGCGTCCTTCGCCAGCGGGGTGCCGTCCTGGGTGGGACGGACGCCGTCGGACTCGGTCATGCCCTCGTTGCGGAAGTACATGCTCAGCATGCCCGCGGAGAAGGTGCCCAGCGCCAGGCCTGCGACCCGGTTGCTCACGAAGGGAGCCAGCAGCGCGCTGCCCAGTGCGATCTCACCCCAGGCCAGGGCCTTGCCGAACTGCTCCGGGGAGAGCTGCTTGACCGCAGGCACACCGGTGGCGGCCATGCCCTGCATGCCGGCTGCGGATTCGGCGTCAAGCTTGAGCTTGCCGATTCCGGCGTTGAGGATGAAGGCTCCGGGGACGGCGCGCAGGGCGACTGAGGACATGTTCATGAGGTTCTCCAACCATTCGAGGACGTCCGGCCGTCCGAGACGGCAGCCGTTGAAGACGATTTCCCAAGGATCAACCCTACCGATGGAGCGCCCATTCCCACGCAGGGCACCCTCAGCTCGCGGCGGAGGAAGCGGGCGAGGATGAGCCGGGGGATTCGGTCCAGGTATCGACGATCAGCCCGGCGGCAGCCCGGGCCGAGGCCAGGGGTTTCGCCGGAGCCCCACGCAGGAGACTGGCAAGCACACCGTTGTAGATCAGCAGGATCGAGTCGGCGCCGAGCTCCGGGTCGGGGCAGTCGGCCTCAGCCGCCAGCGTTCTCAGCCGTGAGGTGACCATCGCGGTGTCCTGGCGGATCAGCTCGAAGACCGGGTCCTGCGCATCCGGGGCCGGAGCCGGGCGCTCCGAGGCGGTGGCGAGGAAGCAGCACCATTGCGTCTCCCCCGCTGCGGCGCGGAAGGTCTCGATCCCGGTGAAGATGGCGAGCACGCGTTCCCGCGGTGATCCGGCCGCCTCCACAGCCGCCTCCCAATGGGCGCTCCAGTCCTGCAGTCGGCGGGCGAGGATCTCACGCAGCAGGTTGTCCTTGGAGCCGAAGTGCTTATACAGAGTCACGATCGAGACCCCGGCAGCGGCCGCCGCCCGGTCCACACCGGTGGTGGTGATCCCTTCCTGGAAGAACAGCCGCTCTGCTGCGTCGAGGATCCGCGTCCGGGTGAGCTGTGGATTGGCCATGAGGATAGTATAACGTTCACTTCACTGAAACGTTCGTTATACCTTGCCTGACCACCCTTCGGAGGACCACGATGCTGGACACCACTCGACGCTCTGCCCGCCCCGCGAGGCGGGACATCGCGAGCTCGTCTGCACACCGATCCGGGCTCGGGGTGGCGGTGGCAGGAATGCTTCTGATCGCCGCGACGTATGGGATGGCGCGCTTCGGCGTGGGACTCTTCGCGCCGAGACTGGCCCAGGAGCGGCCGGAACTCATCGAGGTGCTCGGTGCTGCGGCGGCGGCCCAGTTCCTGGCCTACTCGCTCGCGGCGGTGATCGCCGGCCGGCTGGTGGATCGACGGCCGCGGGCCGGGCTGGTGCTTGCCGGGAGCACCGCGACCCTGGGGTCCCTGGGGGTGGCGCTGGCGTCGGAGCCGCTGTTCTTCATCACCTCGGTGGTGATCGCAGGCATGGGCGGGGGCTTCGCCTCCCCGGCCTTGGTTCCGGTGATCGACGCCGTGGTCGCCCGAGGGGCGCGTGCCACGGCGCAGTCAGTGGTGAACACCGGCACGGGCGTGGGTGTGATCGGCGCTGGGCTGGTGGCGTTCTCCGCCCCCTCGGTCGGATCAGCCTGGGTGGTCATGGCCGGACTCTCCGCCGCCGCCGCGGCGGCTGTGATCCTGCCGCTCCACGGACGCACGGACCTGGGTGCGGCTGCACGCACCGGGGGCGGCTCGCAGCCAGGCATGGGCGAGGGCCCGGATCGGCAAGCGTCGACGACGGCGAGGCTCGTCTGGCGGAAGCTGCTGCTCCCGGGCACCGCCGCCGTCGTCGTCGGGGCGGGCTCGGCACTGATCTGGACCTTCGGACCGCTGCTGGCGTCTGAGTCCGAGGTGGTGGCCGCCGCGCAGGTGGGCTGGCTCTGGATCGCGCTGGGCGCCGGCGGACTGCTTGGCAGCTTCACCGGAGTGCTGGTGACACGCCTGGGTGAGCCTGCCGGCTTCGGCGTCACCGCCGGCGTGCTCGCGGTCGCCAGCGGGGTCCTGGCCTGGGCGCTGTTGGGGGACTCCGGCGCGGCTGCCTACGCCAGCATGGCGATCTTCGGCGCGGGGTACATGGCGCTCTCCGGGGTGCTGATCCTCTGGGCGCGGCGCGTGTGGCCCGGTCATGCCGGGGCGGGCACCTCGGTGCTGTTCATCGCCCTCGCCACAGGGCAGGCGGTCGGCTCAGCCGGGTTCGGGCTGGTGCAGGGAAGCTGGAATCCGGCGGTGCTGGCCGCGGTGGCCGCGAGCCTCTGCCTGGTCGGCGGGGGCCTCGCTACGATCAGGGCATGGAAGCCTCGCGCAGGGAACTGATCGGGTGGGTGGCCGCGGCGGGACTCGTGCTCACCGGCGTCGGTGCACTCTTAGTCATCAGGAGCCTCTCGACCGACTTCGCCTATATCGCTCCGGTGCCGCTCTTCGGCGGCGCATATATACCCGGGGCTCCTGAGATGACGCACAGGCTGAACCTGGTCTCGTCAGTCGTCGTGCTGTTCGGCCTGATGGTGGCCGGGTTCATGGCAGGGCTGCGCGTGAGCCGCGCGGGACGCCCAAGCGCACCCCGCAGGGAGTTGCTCGGCTGGGTCGCCGCGGCAGGACTTGTGATCGCCGGCATCGCCGCCCTGATCCAGACCATGACACGTCCTGTTGCCTCCTTCGGCTGGTTCGCCTACGCGCCACTCACTGACACCACTTATTCACCCGGCACCTCAGGGGCCACCCTGGCCATCACCGCAGGAGGAATACTCCTCCTCCTCATCGGGCTGCTGGTCACGGGCTTCCTGGCGGGACGGCGCCAGGCCCGCAGAGGCGCCATCCCCCGTGGCGAGAGCGATCTCGGCAGCACTGCGACGCAATAATCTCGGGATTCTTGACGCGTTCGTCCCACCGTTTTGCCTGATCGTGTGGACACAGCAAGCGACAGGAGCAGAGGCATGCGACAGATCGCCGGAATGCGCTGACCCTCGACCCGCAGACACGACTTAAGAAGACCATCGACGTGCACGCGGAGCTCGCTGCCCTGCTCGCACGGCGCAGCTGCAGCTCCAGCTGAGAGGTCTGATGTGGTGCAATGACTCCATGCAAACCACCCCCACCACCGATCTCTCCCGTGACCCGCTCCCCCTGCGTGGGAAGAACGTGCTGGTCACCGGGGTGAGCCGGCAGGCGGGGATCGGTTACGCCACCGCGTGCCGGATGGCCGCCTATGGGGCCAGCGTCTTCTGCCACCACTTCGCTCCGCATGACCGTGAACAGCCCTGGGGTGCAGACGACATCTCGCTGGTGCTCGACGGCGTCCGCGGCCATCTGGTCGGTGACGCCGGGGTCGCCGATGTCCAGGCGGATCTGGCCGACCCTGAGGGCCCGGATCTGGTGATGCAGGCCGCGGTCTCCGCATTCGGCTCGATCGATGCGCTGGTCTGCAACCAGGCGCGGAACGGTCAGGACGGGGCACTCGGGGAGATCACCGCGGCGCAGCTGGACCAGCACTGGGCGGTGGACGCGCGTGCCTCGATCCTGCTGGCCCAGGCCTATATGCGGCAGCACCCCGAGGGCACCACAGGTTCGATCATCTTTCTGACCTCCGGGCAGGGCCTGGGGCCCATGGTCGGTGAGGTGGCCTACGCCGCGGCCAAAGCCGCTCTCGCCGGAATCACCGCCACGCTCTCCGAACAGCTGATCCGCCGCGGCATCCGGGTCAACACCGTGAACCCAGGGCCGGTGGACACCGGATACGTGGGCCCTGAACTCTGGAAGGACCTGGGCCCGATGTTCCCGCTGGGCCGCTTCGGGGAGCCCGATGACCCGGCGCGACTGATCGCCTGGCTGAGCACCGAGGAGGCCTCCTGGATCACCGGCCAGATCATCAACACCGAGGGCGGATTCCGCCGCTGAGCCTCGGACTGAGCCAACACCAGCAACGACGACGGCGGCCGCCCTCCACGGAGAAGGAACGGCCGCCGTCGTCGTCGGTGCCCGGCGCAGCAGGCCGGGCGGTGAGGCTTACTTGATGGACTTGCCGGCGGAGCCGAGGCGCTGGGAGGCCTCCACGATGCGAGCGGCCATGGACTCTTCTGCCTTGGCGCCCCAGACACGCGGGTCATAGGTCTTCTTGTTGCCGACCTCGCCGTCGATCTTCAGCACGCCGTCGTAGTTGGCGAACATGTGACCGGCCACCGGGCGGGTGAAGGCGTACTGGGTGTCGGTGTCGATGTTCATCTTGATCACGCCGTAGGAGACCGCGTCGGAGATCTCCTGCTCGGAGGAGCCGGAGCCGCCGTGGAAGACGAGGTCGAAGGGCGCGTCCTTGCCGTACTTCGCGGCGGCCTGGTCCTGGATGTCCTTGAGGATCTCCGGGCGCAGCTTCACGCCACCGGGCTTGTAGACGCCGTGGACGTTGCCGAAGGTCAGCGCGGTCATGTAGCGGCCGTGCTCGCCCAGGCCCAGCGCCTCGATGGTCGCGGTGGCGTCTTCGATGGTGGTGTAGAGCTTCTCGTTGATCTCGTTCTCCACACCGTCCTCCTCACCGCCCACGGTGCCGATCTCGACCTCGAGGATCTGCTTGGCTGCGGCGCTGCGGGGCAGCAGCTCGGCGGCGATGCGCAGGTTCTCCTCCAGGGTCTCGGCCGAGCCGTCCCACATGTGGGAGTTGAAGATCGGGTCGCGACCGGCCTTGACCTCGGCCTCGGAAGCCTCGAGCAGCGGCAGCACGAACCCGTCGAGCTTGTCCTTGGGGCAGTGGTCGGTGTGCAGCGCGATGTTCACGCCGTAGCTCTTGGCGACTTCCTTGGCGAAGGCCGCGAAGCCCAGCGAGCCGACGACCATGTCCTTGATGCTCGCGCCGGACCAGTACGCGGCACCTCCGGTGGAGACCTGGATGATGCCGTCAGACTCAGCCTCGGCGAAGCCACGGATGGCCGCGTTCAGGGTCTGCGAGCTGGTGACGTTCACCGCGGGGTAGGCGTATCCGCCCGCCTTCGCGGAATCGATCATCTGGTTGTACTTGTCCGGGGTTGCGATAGCCACGTGTGAGCTCCTTAGGAGTTAAGTCAGATACGGCAGCGTCATTGGTGCACCGCGGTCATCCTATCGGGATAGCACCGTCGGGGCCGAGGAATCTTCTGCCGAATCTGCGGATTCTCCGGGAACGCGCTGCGCCGCGGCATCCCTGCCCCCATGCCCGTCCCTGCCGATCTTCGAAGGCCACCAGAAGCGGTGACCCAGGTCCACCCCGAGCGCCGGAACCTGCAGGGTGCGCACGATGAAGGTATCGATCAGCACGCCCAGGGCCACCAGGAACGCCAGCTGCACCATGAACATCAGCGGCAGCACGCCGAGCGCGGCGAAGGTCGCCGCCAGCACGATCCCGGCGCTGGTGATCACCCCGCCGGTGATGACCAGCGAGTAGAGCAGCCCCTCCTTGGGTCCACGTCTGGCGGTCTCCTCACGCGCCCGGGTGGCCAGGAAGATGTTGTAGTCCACGCCCAGCGCGGTGAGGAACACGAACCCGAACAGCGGCACCGTCGGGTCGGCACCGGGGAAGCCGAAGATGTAGTTGAACACCAGCGCCGAGCTGCCCAGCGCGGCGGTGAAGGAGAGCACCGTGGTGAGAAGCAGGATCAGCGGGGCCGTGACCGAGCGCAGCAGCACGATCAAGAACGCCAGGATCACCAGCAGCACGATCGGGATGATCGTGACCAGGTCTCGCTGCGCGGTCTCATTGGTGTCCAGCTGGGTCGCGGTGGTGCCGCCGACCAGGGCCTCCCCGTCCAGCGCGTTGAGCTCTTCGCGCAGCTCACCGATGGTGCGTTCCGCCTCCAGGGAGTCCCCGGAGTCGGTGAGGGTGACCGAGAGCTGGTTGTACCCGTCGACCTCGTTGGCGTCTGCAGCGCCCTGGGTCGGCGCGCCGTTCTCGGCCACCGGGTAGGCCTCTCCGACGCCGTCGCTGGCCTCGACGATCTCCAGTGCCTCACCCAGTTCATCAGCAGGGACGAAGACGTTGGCGGGGGCTCCGGTGCCGGCGTCGAAATGCTCCTCGAGCATGGCCTGGCCGTCCTTGGCGTCGGTCTGACCCAGCACCTGTTCGGACTGCGGGACGCCCTCGGCCCTGAGGTCGAGCACGCCCACCGATGAGATCAGCAGCAGCCCGGTGACCACGAGCCAGATCAGGCGCGGACGCGCGCGCACCTTCTCGGCGACCACGGCCCAGAGCGTCCGACGCCGGGAGGTGTGCCGGGTGCGGCGGGTCTGAAGGTCGGGGTTCGCGGCGCGAGCCTCCTCGACGGCGGGCTTGGGCGCGTGCGGGACCTTGGGCCAGAAGACCGGGCGGCCGAAGAGCGCGAGCATCGCGGGCAGGAAGGTCAGCGTGGCGAGCATCGCGAAGACGATGCCGGCGCTGGCCACGGGGCCCAGGGCGCGGTTGGAGTTCAGATCCGAGAAGAGCAGACACAGCAGCGCCGCGGCCACGGTGCCCCCGGAGGCGAGGATCGCCGGGGTGGATCGGCGCCAGGCTTCCCAGAGTGCCTCGAAGCGGTTCTCCCGGGCCAGCAGCTCTTCCCGATACCGGGCGACCAGCAGCAGCGAGTAGTCGGTGGCGGCGCCGATGACCAGGATCGAGAGGATCCCCTGGGCCTGCCCGTTGAGCGTGATCCATTCCATCTTGGCCATCTGGAAGATCACGGTGATCGCGCTGGAGAGCGCGGCGATGGAGGAGAGCAGCACCAGGAAGGGCAGCAGCACCGAGCGGTAGACGACCACCAGAATCACGAAGACCGTGATCACCGCGACCAGCAGCAGCAGACCATCGATCCCGGCGAAGGCATTGGCGAAGTCATCCGAGAGCGCGGCGGGCCCGGTGACGTGGGTCCTCCACTCCGCCTCGGGCAGCTCGGCGTCCACAAGATCGCGCAGCTCCGCGACCGCGCCGTCCTCGACGGCGGCCTCCTCCATGAGCACCAGGACCTGAAAGGCTTCGCCGTCCTCGGAGACCTGCGGGGGCAGTGACCGGTCCACACCCGGAAGCGTGTTGATCTCCTCGACCAGCGCCTCCACGGCGGCGAGCGCCTGCTCGTCGACCTCCCCACCGGCGGGCTCACCGATCAGGGTGGCCGGGACAGACTCGTCGTCGGAGAAGCCCTGGCTCAGCTCCAGCGCCCGGGTGGACTCGGCGTCGGCGGGCAGGAACGTGGTCTGGTCATTGGTGGTGACCTCGCTGACCTTGCCGAAGGTCTGACCACCCACGGCGGTCACCCCGAGCCAGACCAGCACCAGGATGGCGGGGATCAGGATCCGGATCCAGCGCGGTTGGGCGGAGCTGCGGCGCCCCGAGGTCTTCGTGGTCACGTGATTCTCGCTTTTCCTCGCGCCGGACCCTCACGAGACGTCGCGCGTCATTGCGCGAGCGGCCTCAGGTGCGGACATCTCTCAAAGCCTCCGCCTCCTCGGGTGCAAGACGGCGAGGCGACGGGGACTTCTTACCGCACAACTGTACTGCCCGCCGGAGCCATCAAGTCGGCGGTCAGTCAGGGTCGCAGCACCGCGACGCCTTGGCCCGTGCTCAGCCAGCCGGGGCCTGGCTCAGTCTGCCTCTGGACGCCCGACCAGGCCCCTCGCGACCACCGGTGAGTCTCCGTAGCTGCGTCGATAGGCCCGGCTGAAGGTTCCGACGTCGTTGAATCCGCTGGAGAACGCCGACTCGGCCACGCTCATCCCAGCTCGGAGCAGCTCATGGCCTCGGCTGAGACGGGCACGGCGGATCTCTTGGGCGGGGGAGGTGTTGTGCTGCGCGAACACGGCCTGGAGGGTGCGCAGCGAGACGCCGGCCAGCGCGGCCACCCGGGCAGGGGTGAGTGTGGGCTCTTGGCAGTGGGATTCGATATAGGCCTTGACCTCGCTGAAACCAGCTCCTGCCCCGGGATCCAGCCGGACCGCAGACGGGCCCGAGGGTTGGCGCGGGGTAAAGGTGAGCAGCTTGTGGTCCGAGCCCTGGAGCCGACGCAGCTTCCATCGCACGCGCAGCGTCCGGCCACGACGATCGATGAACTCTTCCGCGTGGCTGTGCCCCACACTTCCTGCAGCGGTGACGATCGGGCAGGTCTCCTTGGGGTAGGGAGAACCATCTGCGTGCCGGGGATGCAGCGCTTCGTGGCTGCACCTGCCCACCAGCGCGGCGCCCTGGGTGTAGCCGAGGACAGTTGCTGCGGCCTCATTGACCAGGGCGACAGAGCCGTCGGGCTCGATCAGCCAGAGCGGGGTGGGGGCTGCGTCTATGAGGGAGCGCAAGACTCCCTCGCCGTCGAAGGTCATTCGGGAAGCGCCTCTTTCCGACACCATTGCTGACGTTGTTCCACAATCCTAGGTCCGGGCTGTTTCTCCGGGGATGCCCGAATATTTCGGTCGCGTAAAACCCCGGCCGCCTGCGCGAATTGTCGGATTCTCCGCGCAGATTGCCTTGGTGGCGCCAGTGAGACCGCCCTAGGTTCGACAACACCCGCCGCGGCCGCACCGGCCCGGCGCCACCGACCCAGGGAGGCCCTCATCATGGAACCGTTCATCAACAAGAGAGACGCCGCTGAGCACATTCGGATCGCTCGTCACCGGGCCGGGATCAGCTGGGCGCAGATCGCCGAGCAGCTGGGTGTGGCCAAGGAATGGAGCACCGCCGCCCTGCTGGGCAGCCATGCGCTGAGTGCGCAGCAGTCCAACCTCGTCAAGGAGCTTCTCGACCTCGATGACGCCGTCGCTGAAGCGCTGCAGATGCAGCCCTACCGCGGTCCGCTCAGCGAAGACGTCCTCACCGATCCGACCATCTACCGGTTCCAGGAGGCTGTGATGGTCTACGGCCCGACCATCAAGGAGCTCATCCATGAGGAGTTCGGCGACGGGATCATGAGCGCCATCAACTTCCAGCTCAACGTCGCGCGCCGCACCGACCCCGAGGGAGACCGCGTCGTCGTGACCTTCGACGGCAAGTTCCTCGACTATAAGTGGTGACCGTGGGACACCGTCACCTCTCTCGACGCAACCTGCTCAGCCTCGGCGGCGGGGCGCTGGGCGCGAGCCTGCTCGCCGGGTGCACCCCCACCGGCGGCACCCCGAACACGAACCCGCTGGGGGTCGATTTCAGCGCGGCGATGGAACCTGCCGGGGCTCTAGAGGTCCGCGACGTCACGCTGGGCTTCGTGCCGATCACCTGCTCCTCCCCGATCATCAACGCCGCCGCAATGGGGATCTTCGAGCAGTACGGGCTCAATGTGACGCTGCAGCGCTACACCGGATGGGGCGAGCTGTGGATCGCCTATGTCGCCGGCGAGCTCGACGCCACCCAGATGCTCAGCCCGATGCCGCTGGGCATCCATCACAACTTCGCCGCCGGTCAGCGTGACTCCCGGATGCCCTACATCACCAATATCAACGGGCAGGCGATCACGCTGGGCACGCAGCACATGGACCGGGTGCGCGGCGCGGAGGACTTCCGCGGGCTGACCATTGCGGTGCCCTTCGACTACTCGGGACACAACCTGCTGCTGCGGGACTACCTCGCCCTGGGCGGTCTGGACCCGGACTACGACGTCGGCATCCAGGTGATGCGCCCCTCGGACATGGTCGCCTCGCTCAACGTCGGTGACATCGATGGGTTCCTGGCACCGGACCCGTTCAACCAGCGCGCCGTCGCCCTCGGAGCCGGCTACCTGCACATGCTCTCGAAGGAGCTCTGGGACGAGCACCCCTGCTGCAGCTTCACCGTGGCCGAGGAGTTCGCCTCCGCGCATCCGAACACCTACACCACGCTGCTGCGGGCCATCGGGGACTCCGCCATGTGGACCGACAACGCAGAGAACCGCGCCACCGCGGCGGAGACCATGGCAGGCCGCGCGTTCCTCAGCCAGGACCCCGCGGTCATCGCCGCGGTGCTCACCGGCGAGTTCCAGGACGGCACCGGGGCCACCCGGTCCGTGGAAGACCGCATCGGCTTCCGCCCCTACCCTCATGAGTCCTACGCGATCTGGGCGCTGACCCAGCTCCAGCGCTGGGACCTCGCCCCCACGGCCGGCTACGACTCGGCCGCGGACTACCAGTCCGCGGTCCGCCAGGTCCTGGACCCCGACGCCGCGACCCCGATCCTTGAGGCGCTCGGCGCCGACACCACCCCTCGGGAGACCGAGACCATCATCGGACGCACGTTCGACCCGGCGGACCCCTTGCCCTGGACCGAGAAACAGGTGAACCTATGAGCACCCAGACCACTCAGCCCGCTGAGACCACCGACCCCACCCAGCAGCCCCGCGCCCACAGCGCCCCAGAGGCGCTGCAGCAGCGGGCGAAGGCCCAGCGCACCCGAGACCGGATCCAGACCACCGGACTCTTCGTGATCTTCTTCCTCGGGTTCATCGGCATCTGGCACCTGGCCACCACGGGGCTCGACGACGGCGGCCTCGCCCCCACCCCTGGGGCCACCTGGGAGCGGCTGCTGGAGATGCTCGGCACGGCCTTCCTGCTGGACGGGCCCAACAACGTGGGCATCTTCTACCACCTGCTCGCCTCCATCCAGCGGGTGCTCCTGGGCTTCGGCCTGGCCGCGCTCATCGCCGTCCCGCTGGGCCTGCTGCTGGGAACCTCCCGGGTGATCCACGACGGCATGGACCCGTTCATCCAGATCCTGCGCCCGGTCTCACCCCTGGCCTGGCTGCCGCTGGGCCTGGCGCTGCTGCGCGATTCGCAGATGACCGCGATCTTCGTGATCTTCATGGCAGCGCTGTGGCCGATCCTGGTCTCCACCATCGACGGGGTGCGCCGGGTCAACCCGCTGTTCCTGGACCTGGCGAGATCCCTGGAGACCGACACCAAGACCCGGGTGTTCAAGGTGCTGCTCCCGGCCACGCTGCCCGCCATCGTGACGGGGCTTCGCACCGCGCTCTCCACGGCCTGGCTGGTGATCGTGGCCGCCGAGATGATCGTCGGCGGCCGCGGGATGGGCCACTTCGTCTGGAACGAATGGAATGCGCTGAACACCCCCAGCATCGTGGTGGCCATCGTGATCATCGGCGGCGTCGGCTTCCTGCTCGACCGCTCGATCGCCCAGCTGCAGCGCCTGGTCCCGAAATCCTGAGCGCCCGAGCTCGCACAGCTGAGCTTGTGACGCCCGAGCTCGCAGCACCCGCCCCTGAGACCCACGCCTGAGAAACCAGGAGACACAGACATGAGCGCCGAAACTCTGACCGCAGAACGCACCAGCACCGAACCGGTGGTGAAGCTTCAGGGCATCACCAAGGGATTCCCTGATCGCAGGAAGGGCTTCCAGCGGATCGTGGGCACCACGGACGTGGACATCGACGAAGGCGAGTTCATCACCATCATCGGACCCTCGGGCTGCGGGAAGTCCACCATCCTGAAGATGATCGCCGGTCTGGAATCCGTCGACGAAGGCAGCATCTCACTGGCCGGAGAGCCGATCACCGCACCCAGCCGGGAGCTGGGCATCGTCTTCCAGCAGCACGTGCTCCTGCCCTGGATGTCCGCCCGGCAGAACGTGATCTTCGCACTGGAGACCGATCCCCGACAGAAGCGAAGCAAGCAGGAACTGGAGTCGCTGGCCGATGAGTACCTGGAGCTGGTGAACCTCTCCCACGCAGCAGACCGGCGGCCCACCCAGCTCTCCGGCGGTATGCAGCAGCGCGTCGGGATCGCCCGAGCCTTTGCTCTGGAGCCCAAGGTCATGCTCCTCGACGAGCCGCTCGGCGCGCTGGATGCGCTGACCCGGCATGAGCTTCAGCTGCAGCTGCTGGAACTGTGCGAACAGCACAGGCGCACCTTCATCATGGTCACCCACGACGTGGACGAGGCGCTGCTGCTCTCCGACCGGATCCTGGTGATGGGCGCCGGACCCGAGGCTCGGATCGTGCATGACATCACCGTCCCGTTCTCCCGTCCCCGTGATGTGGAGAACCTGGAACAGGATCCGAAGCACCACGAGCTGCGCAGCTTCTTGCTGAGCTCACTCACCGGGCATTGACAGTCCTCCGACCCTGAACCCTCCGGCCGTCCCAGGGCTGCACTAGGGAGATTCCATCCAGACGGGGCGTCGCTCCGAACATCAGATGAGCCCGGCCGTTGACGGTGCGGGCTCATCGTTCGTGTCCGCAACCCCTGGAGGAGATCGTCATGTCCGCATTGACCACCCAGACCGCCGCAGCCGCCACCGCCGAGATCCCCGCACAGCAGCGCACCGCGTTCCAGGCCGCAGCGGCGGCCGCCCTCTTGGCCCTGGCCGCCCTGGTCCTGCTGGCCGGCAACGGGATGCTGCTCGAGTTCGCCACGGCGGGGCTCACCCTGATCAACGGTCCGCTGATCGAGGGGCCGCTGCTGAACCTGGGCGACACGCTCAGCGATCTGCAGATCGGGCAGTTCCAGCAGTAGGCCGCAGACGCGTCACGCGGCCCGTCACACCTGATCCCGTTCACCCCCTTCCCTAGGAGCACCACCCATGGTCGACCGCGCGCAGCCGACACCCACCTCGACGAACCTTCCAAGACTCGAGCTGACACCGGCGCAGCGCGGCATCTGGTACGCCCAGCAGCTGGACCCGGAGAACCCGACGTATCAGATCGGCCAGTACCTCGAGCTGGACGGACCAGTGGACCCCAAGGTGATGAGCCTCGCCTGGACCAAAGCGATCCGGGACATCGACTCCTTGTCCATGCGCTTCTCCGAGGACGCCAAGGGCCCCTACGCCACGCTGCAGCGACCCGAGCCTTCGGCCGAGCTGCTCACCGTGGTGGACCTCTCCGGGATCACAGACCCCGCAGCGGCCCGGGCACAGGCGCGCCGGCGCATCGATCAGGAGATGACGCAGGCTCGGGCACTGGAGTCCACGAGCCTCTGCGCCGCGGTGCTCTTCCAGCTCCCCGATGGTGAGAACTGGCTGTTCCAGCGTGTGCACCACATCATGTTGGATGGCTACTCCGCAGTGATCGCGCTGCACTACCTGGCGCGCGTCTACTCTGCTCTCACCGCGCGGATCCCCCAGGGGCTCGTGCGCGGGCCCGTCGCGAAGCTGCTCGCCACCCTCGCCGCGCGGCGAGACTCTCCGTTCCCGAGCCACCAGGATCTGCTCGAGGACCTTCACTCCTACGCCGCGTCGGAACAGCACACCGCGGATGAGGCGTTCTGGCAGGAACAGGTGCAGCGCGAAGCATCGGTGGAGGGACTCGAGGGCACCCCCAGCGGACCTGCCCGGGAGGTGGTCCGGGTCAGCCTGCCTCTGGACCCCGAGCAGTCGAAGCTGCTGCGTGAACTCGGTCGGGACGTGCCCAAGACCCTGGTCGGGATCATCGCGGTCTATCTCGCCAGGATCACCGGCCAGGATCAGGTCTCTGTGGGCCTGCCGGTGACCGCCCGGCGTGGCAAGGTGGCGAAGTCGACGCCGTCGATGCTCTCCAACATCTTGCCGCTGCACGTAGGGATCACCCCTGATGCCAGCATCACCGAGATCATCGGCTCCGCCGGCGACACGGTGCGCGCCGCGGTGCGGCACCAGCGCTTCCGGGTGGAGACCCTTCCGGGGGCGTCCGGCATGGCCGGACCCTCGGTGAACCTGCTGCCGGTGGTCGCGGACCTCACATTCGGCAGCACCACGGGGAAGGTGCACATCCTCTCCACCGGACCGGTCCATGACCTTTCCTTCGTGATCTCAGGCATCGACAGCCAGGCAGCCACCCCCACCCTCCAGCTGGAGGGTGACGCCGCACTGCACTCCGATCAGACGCTGCGCGAACATGGCCAGCGGCTGCGAGCCCTGATCACGGCGGCGCTGACCGCAGAGCCCGGAACCAGCGTGGGACAGCTCCCGCTCACCGCCGCACCGGAGACCGCCGCCCTGTTGGACCACGGTCAGGGACCGGACCTCTCGATCACGGCGGAGACCGCGCTGCAGGCCTTCACCGCCGCCACAGCGGCACACCCCGAGGCGCGCGCAGTTCTCGCCGAGGACGGCGAGCTGAGCTTCGCTCAGCTCGAGGCGGACTCCACACGGCTGGCCCACCACCTGCGCCACCGCGGCGTGGGGCCTGGAGCGCTGGTGGCGGTGCGGATCGAACGAAGCGTCAACCTGCCGCTGCTGGTGCTGGCGGTGCTGAAGTCCGGCGGCGCCTACGTCCCGCTGGACCCCGAATACCCGATCGACCGGGTCCAGGGGATGATCGAGGACTCCGCCCCTGCGCTGCTGCTCACCAGCCGCGCGCAGGCAGAATCGGACCGCGCGGCGGGCGCCGACTGGGAGCTGCCCACCATGGCGGTGGACGCTGACACCGAACAGGCCTGGCGCCGGGCCACCGATGACCCGAGCACGCTTCCGCTGGTGTCCCAGCATGACCTGGCCTATGTGGTGTTCACCTCGGGCAGCACCGGCCGACCCAAGGGAGTGGGCGTCGAGCGGCTCGCGCTGCGCAACCTGTTCCAGGAGCACCGGGACGAGCTCTTCGACCCGACCCAGGAGCGCCTCGGCCGGCGGGCCAGGGTCGCCCATACCGCCGGGCTCTCCTTCGACGCGGCCTGGGACCCGCTGCTGTGGCTCTTCGCCGGCCACGAGCTGCACATGATCAGCGACGAGGACCGCCGTGACCCGCAGCGCCTGGCGGAGCTGCTCAGCGAGCGCGAGATCGACTCCATCGAGACCACCCCCTCCTTCGCCGAGGCGCTGCTGTCCACCGGTCTCTTCGAGGCCAGCGCGACCCTCCCCCGCAGGCACCATCCCAGTGTGATCGCCGTCGGCGGCGAAGAGGTCGGACCTGACCTGTGGAACCGCCTCGCCGCCCTTGACGGCGTGCACGCCGTGAACCTCTATGGCCCCACCGAGACCACGGTGGACAGCCTGGTGGCACCGATCACCGCGGATGCCGAGCCGCACATCGGCGGCTCGGTGCGCAACAGCCGGCACTACATCCTGGACAGTGCGCTGCAACCGGTCCCGCACCGTGCCGTCGGTGAGCTCTACCTGGCCGGCACCAACGTGGCCCGCGGCTACGTGGGGCAGCCGGGGATGAGCTCCGCGCGCTTCGTGGCAGACCCCTTCGCCGCCGACGGCTCCAGGATGTACCGCACAGGCGACGTCGTCCGGCGTCGCGGCGACGGTTCCCTGCGCTTCCTGGGCCGCATGGACGACCAGGTCAAGATCCGCGGCTACCGGGTGGAACTCAGCGAGATCGAGGCCGCGCTGCGCAGCCAGCCAGGAGTCGGCCAGGCCGCCGCCCTGGTCCACGGCGACGGGCCGGCCGCCCGGCTGACCGGATACGTCGCCCCCGCCGCCAACCCGGGGATCGCCTCCGCCCTGGATGGTCATGCGATGCGGGACCAGCTCCGTGCCGCGCTGCCGGACTATATGGTGCCCAGCGTCATCATGGTCCTGGACGGCTTCCCGCTCACCCCGAACGGCAAGCTGGACCGCAAAGCGCTGCCGAGCCCGCAGGCCACCGCGGCGGCAAGTTCACAGCGCCCCCGCACCGCGATGCAGCGGCGCGTGGCCGAGGCGTTCGCCGAGGTGCTGAAGCTCGACGTCGACGGCATCGGGGTCGACGAGGACTTCTTCGCTGCGGGCGGTCATTCCTTGCTGGCCACCCAGCTTGCCTCGATCCTCTCCTCCCCCGCCGAGTCTCATATCAGCGTCCGGGATGTGTTCGAGCGCCCCACCGTGGCAGGTCTGGCGGAACGTCTGCAACAGGGCGAGTCCGCGGACGGACCGGCGCCGCTGCACCGGATGGCGCACCCCGAGACGCTGCCGGTGTCGCTGACCCAGCGCCGGCTCTGGTTCCTCAACCGCCTGGAGCCTGAGTCCGCGGCCTACAACATCCCCGTGGTGCTCAAGCTGAGAGGCCTGATCGACACCGCCGCGCTGCGCGAGGCGTTCGCTGACGTCGCCGCCCGGCACGAGCCGCTGCGCACCGTCTTCCCGCTGCGTGAGGGAGAACCGATCCAGGAGGTGCTCGCGGGATCGGCGGCGCGCCCGCCCTTCCTCGCCGTCTCGGTCCCGGCGGAGCGGGTTGAGCACGTGGTGGCTCAGGAAGCCGAACGACCCTTCGACATCACGGTGGAGACCCCGCTGCGAGGCCTGCTGCTGAGCTCCTCCGACACCGATCACACGCTGGTCGCCGTGATGCATCACATCGCCTCCGACGGCTGGTCGCTGCGGCCCTTCGCCACCGATCTGTCCCGCGCCTACGCCGCACGCGCCGCCGGTCAGCGCCCCGACCTGGGCGAACTCGCCCTGGAATACAGTGATTTCAGCCTCTGGCAGCGCGAGCACCTGGGGGATCCCTCCGATGCTGGGAGCGAGGCGCATGCGCAGGCCGAGTTCTGGCGCCGCGAGCTCGACGGCGCGCCCGCCGAGATCGCGCTGCCGCGGGACCGCGCGCGCGGTGTCGCACCCCAGGACTCGTCGCAGGATGTGTCGAGGAGCGTGTCGCAGGACCCAGCCGATCCGGAGGCAGGCCCGAGCCTGCAGCAGGACCCGGCGGTCGGCGTCGGGCAGCTCGACGCCGAGATCAGCCCCGCCCTGCACGCGCAGCTGCGGAGCCTGGCCGCGGGTCACAGCGCCAGCCTGTTCATGGTGCTGCAGTCGGCGCTGGCCGTGACGCTGAAGCAGCACGGCGCCGGGGAGGACATCGTCGTGGGCACCCCGGTGGCTGGACGCAGCGACCCGCAGCTCGATGAGCTGGTCGGGTTCTTCGTGAACACTCTGGTGCTGCGCACCCGCCTGCACCAGGATCCCGAGCTGGCCGAGGTGCTCGAGCGGGTGCGCGAGGCGAACACCCGCGCCTACGCGCACCAGGAGCTCCCCTTCGACGCGGTGGTCGACGCCGTGAACCCGCCGCGCACCGCGCAGATGCACCCGATCTTCCAGGTGCTGCTGACCCTGCAGAACACCGAACCGGCCCGGGTCGAACTGGACGGGGTGGAGATCACCGTGCCCGCCCAGATGACCAGCGCCGGGGTCAAGACGGACCTGATGGTCGACGTCAGCGCCCCCGCGGGCGACGACGGCGGGCTGCACCTCGCCCTGGCCTATGACGCCGCGCTGTTCTCCCCCGCGAGCGCCCAGCGCATCCTGGACACGCTGCTGCGCGGGCTGCACACCATGGCGCAGGCGCCCCAGACGCGCCTGTCCGGGCTGAGCGCGGTGGATGAGGAGACCCGCAGCTGGCTCGAGGAGCACAGCACCGCCCCGGCGCTGGCCACCTCCGGCACGATTCTCCACGCCCTGGAGCAGACCGCTGCGCAACATCCGGAGTCCCCGGCG
Organism: Nesterenkonia sandarakina; assembly: GCF_013410215.1. NCBI lineage: Bacteria > Bacillati > Actinomycetota > Actinomycetes > Micrococcales > Micrococcaceae > Nesterenkonia > Nesterenkonia sandarakina. The sequence continues at coordinate 1,243,614 of NZ_JACCFQ010000001.1, read as the reverse complement.
CTGCAGGACGCAGATCACCAGCTGAGCTTCGCGGAGCTGCTGGATCAGGTCGAGACCATCGCCGCGAACCTGCACCAGGCAGGGGTGCGACGCGGTGCGCCGGTGCTGCTGGCTCTGCCGCGCAGCGTCGACGCGCTGAGCGCTCTGCTGGGAATCCTGCGCGCCGGCGCCATCGCGGTCCCGGTGGACGTGAGCTACCCGGTGGGCAGGATCAGCCAGATCGCCGCCAGCGCCGCGCCGCGGGCCGCGATCCTGCCCGAGGCCGCGGACCCCCAGGGGCTGGAGCAGGAGCTGCTCCGGCAGCGCCCCGAGCTGCTGCGGCTGCGCGCTGAGGACCTCAAACGGCCCACCGGTGCCGCCGTGCCGCCGGCTCCGCAGCCCGCGGACGCGGCGTACCTGGTCCACACCTCGGGGACCACGGGCACACCGAAGGGCGTGCAGGTGCCGCACAGCGCATTGCGCAATGTGTTGGACCACCACCAGCACCGGCTGATCGGCCCGGCCCAGGAACGCTGCGCGCCGGCGCTGCCGAGGATGCTGCACCTGAGCGGATTGGGCTTCGACGCCGCCTGGGACCCGATCCTCTGGCTGGTCTCCGGCACCACGGTGGTGATCCCTGCGGAGGCACAGCGCGTCGACGCCGAGGCCGTCGTCGGGCTGCTCACCGGAGCCGGCGAGCCCGCCCCGGACTCTCGCGGCGCGGACCGGACCCCCGCGACCGGGATCGACGTGGTGGAGACCACCCCGTCCTACGCCCAGCAGCTGCTCAGCCTGGGCCTGCTGGACGCCCTCGAGGCTCAGGACCGGGACCTCACGCTGGCCCTCGGCGGCGAGGCCATCTCGGCCGCGCTCTGGCGCGCCGTCGCGGACTCCCCACGACTCCAGGGCTGGAACCTCTATGGCCCCAGCGAGTTCACGGTGGACTCCGTGCTGACCCCGATCACCGGGGACGAACCGCATATCGGTCGACCGATCAACAACCTGACCGCGCGAGTGCTGGACTCCTCGCTGGCGCTGGTGCCCCCGGGCGTGGAGGGAGATCTCTACCTCTCCGGGATCTCGGAGGCGCACGGCTATCGTGGACGCCCCGCGGAGACCGCGTCGGCGTTCGTCGCCGATCCCTGGAGCACCGGCGGACGGATGTACCGGACCGGGGACGTGGTGCGCCGCAGGCAGGACGGCACCCTGGAGTTCCTGCGTCGCGATGATGACCAGGTCAAGATCCGCGGGCACCGGATCGAGGTGGCAGAGGTGGAATCCGTGCTCGGCGCGCTCGAGGGCGTGGAGTCCGCCGTCGTGCGGGTGGTCACCCCCGGCGGCGCGGACACCGCACAGCTGGCCGCCTGGGTGGTCGGCTCACGCACCCCGGAGGACCTGAAGTCCGCCGCCTCCCGGCTGCTGCCGGAGTACATGCTCCCCACCCGGATCCTCGGGGTCGAGGAGATCCCGCTGACCTCCCACGGCAAGGTCGACGTCGCAGCGCTTCCGGAACCTGCGGTCACCACAGGTGCGCGGCAGCCCGAGACGGAGCGGGAACAGGCCGTCTGCGACGTGATGAGCGAGGTGCTCGGAGTGCCAAGCGTCGGGCTCGACGACGACTTCTTCGCGCTCGGCGGGCACTCGCTGCTCGCAGTCACCCTGGTGGGCCGACTGGAGAAGCAGCTGGGACTCTCGATCCCGCTGCGCGCAGTCTTTGAGGCCGGGACCCCGGCGCAGCTGCTGCGCATCGGGGCGCGCCCAGCCCCCGCTGATGCAGGGTCGGGGGCCGAGAACACCTCCTCGACACCTGCCGAGCAGATGCTCGGCTCGTTGCAGACCTGGGTCCAGGACCACCCTCGCCTCGACGGCGCGGAGCTGCCACTGACCGCGGGCCAGTCCAGGCTCTGGTTCCTGAACCAGCTGGACCCCTCCTCGGCTGAGTACAACGTGGTCCTGCACGTGGAGCTGCGCGGAGCGCTGGACGCCGCCGCGATGGGCGGGGCGATCGATGATCTGGTGGCCCGCCACGAAGTGCTGCGCACCAGCTTCCCCGCCCAGGGATCCGCTTCACCGTCCCGCTCCGACGCACCGGCTGCCGCCGAGGCCCGACCGGTGCAGCTCGTGCATGAACCCCGATCCGGGGTGCTCGGGGATGAGCCGCTGGAGATCTCCGCCGGGTTCGACCTGAGCAAGGAGAAGCCGCTGCGCGCGGCGCTGGTCGACCTCGGGGATCAGACCAGTGCAGGCGGTGGAGCAGAGCAGACGGAGCAGACCTGGCGTCTGGAGCTTGTGCTGCACCACATCGCCACCGACGGCGCCTCCCTGGCGCCCCTGGTGCGCGACCTCGCGGCCTCCTACACCGCCCGGGCCTGCGGAGGCACTGCCCTGCGCCGACCGCTGAGCGTGCAGTTCGGTGATGTGGCGCGCCGGGAAGCTCACCTGCAGGAGCTGATCCGGGCACGCGGTGAGGAGGACCCGGCCCTGCTGCGCTGGGTGGACCGGCTCGACGCGGCGCCCACCGAACTGGCGCTGCCGAAGGACGGGCAGCGGGCGCAGAGCGCGAGCCAGCCGGCCGGGCAGCTGCGCTTCACCATCCCGGCGGAACTCGCCGGGAAGGTCGCCGCCGCGGCCACCGCGCAGTCCGCCAGCAGCTTCCACGGCTGGCTTGCCGGGCTGGCCGGTTACCTGCGGCGCATCGGCGCCGGGGAGGACGTGGTCATCGGCTCCCCCTCCGCGGGTCGCACCGACCCGGACGTCGAGGAGCTGATCGGGTTCTTCGTGAACACCCTGCCGCTGCGTCTGGACCTCTCCGAGGAATCGCTGAGCTTCGCCGACGCGGTGTCACTGGCCCGCCAGCAGACGCTCGCCGCGCTGGAGGACGAACACGTCCCCTTCGAGCAGATCGTGGAACGGGTGCGCCCGGAGCGCCAACTCGGCCGCCACCCGCTGTTCCAGACCATGCTCTCGGTGGAGCAGCCCACCGACCTCAGTCTGGACCTGCCCAACGTCACGGCCACCCCGCTGGATCCAGGGACCACCGGCAGCGCCAAGGTGGACCTCTCCTTCACGCTGCGTCCCGGCGCTGGCAAGGACACCGATGTGGACGGCGTGCTGGAGTTCAATGCGGCGCTCTTCTCCGAACGTGCCGCCCAGGCCCTCATCCGGAACTGGATGCGGTTCCTGGAGGAGGTCGGGCAGGTCCCGGACCGGCCGCTGCTGGACGCCGAGCTGGCCGGAACCGCGTCTGATCTGACGCCCTGGCCGGACGCCTCCGGTCCAGAGGACCGGAGAGCCACAGTGCTGGACTCCCTTGCTGCGAGCGTGCGCCGAGCGCCCGATGCCACCGCCCTGGTCACATCCGGGGCCAGCCTGAGCTTCGGCGAACTCGAGACCCGCACCCTCACGATCGCTGCGGGACTCGCCGCGAACGGGGTCCAGCCAGGAGATGTGGTGGCGCTGTGCCTGCCACGCTCCGTGGACACCGTGGCTGCCCTGCTCGGCAGCTGGCGGGCCGGCGCGGTCGCGATGCCGATCGACACCACCCTGCCGGAGTCCCGGGTCGCGGCGATGCTCGCCGCGGCAGCGCCCCGGATGCTGCTGCACGGGGAGGAGGCCACCGCCGCCGGGCCGCTGAAGAGCTCTTCCGAACTGGCGCGCGACGCCGCGGAGCAGGCCTCCCTCGACGGCGCGGAGCTGCGCGGGATGGACGCGCTGCTCAGCCAGAGCACACCGGTCGGGGACTCGCTCTCCGGGCAGGGCTCTCGCCCTGCGCCGGCACGCGCCCAGGACGCGGCGTATCTGATCTTCACCTCGGGCACCACCGGGACGCCGAAGGGTGTGCAGGTGCCGCATGGCGCACTGGAGCACCTGCTGGCTTCGCACCGTGGAACGCTGATGCCCTCGGCGCAGGAGCAGCCCCAGCGGCTGGCGCACACCACGGGGGTGGGGTTCGACGCCGCCATGGACCCGATCCTCTGGCTGGCCGCCGGGCATCAGGTGCACCTGATCGAGGACGCCACTCGCCGGGACCCGCAGGCGCTGGTCGGCTACTTCCAGGAACACAGGATCACGGCCTGGGAGACCACGCCGAGCTATGTCAGCGCCCTGACCGCGCACGCCGGACTGGGAGATCACCTCGACGCGAGCAGCCCGGAGGACCCCTTCGTGCTGCTGCTGGGTGGGGAGCCGGTGGATCCTGACCTGTGGGGGTGGCTGCGACAGCGCAGCACCACCACCTCCTGGAACCTCTATGGCCCCACCGAGGTGGGGGTAGATTCCCTCGTCGCCCCGGTGGCCGGTGACTCCCAGCCTGACCTGGGTTCCCCCACCACTGCCACGAGGGCCTACGTGCTCGATGAGCGGCTGCGGCCGGTTCCCGATGGGTCAGTGGGTGAGCTCTGGCTGGCCGGGGCCCAGCTGGCCGACGGCTACCGCGGCAGGTCCGCTGAGACTGCCAGCCGCTTCGTGGCGGATCCGTTCTCCGCCGTGGGCGGGCGGATGTACCGGACCGGCGACCTCGTCGTCGTCGAATCCGGCGCGGAAGGACAGCGCCCTCGCGTGCGGTCCCTGGGACGCGCCGATACACAGGTGAAGATCCGCGGCTACCGCGTGGAGCCGGCCGAGGTGGAGTCTGTGCTGCGTGGCACACCTGGGGTCTCGCAGGCCGTGGTGCGTCCGCGTGCCCTGGAGCGCGGGACCGAGCTGCTGGCCTGGGTGACCCTGGACTCCGGGGAAGGACCGGACGCCACGGCGAAGCCTGAGCTGCAGTCGGAGCTGATGCGTCGGCTGCGTGCCGTGCTTCCGGGATATATGGTCCCGGCGGCGGTCGGCCTCCTGGCTGAGATCCCGCTGACCCCCAACGGCAAGGTCGATGACCGCGCGCTGCCGACGCCTGAGTCCTCGACGGCCGGCCGCGAGGGGCGCGCCCCGCGGAACCCTGCCGAGCAGGCCGTGGCGGACGCGTTCTCTCAGGTGCTGGGCGCGGCAGAGGTCACTGCGGAGGACTCCTTCTTCGACCTCGGCGGCCACTCGTTCCTGGCTCAGCCGGTCATCTCGGCGATCAACACCGCCCTGACCGCAGACCTGCCGGTGCAGGCGATCTTCCAGGCACCCACGGTGCAGGGACTCGCCGCGCTGGTGGAGTCCGGTGCGGCCGACGTCGCCGAGAGCCTGCGCGCGGTGCTTCCGCTGCGCCGGGAGGGGACGGGCAGCCCGCTCTTCGCCGTGCACCCTGGCAGCGGCGTGAGCTGGTCCTTCTCCTCACTGGTGACCCACCTGGACACTGCGCGACCGATCCTCGGTCTGCAGATGCCAGGCATCGCCGCCGATGAGCCGGTGCCCACGGAGCCCGCCACGATGCAGGAGCTGATCACCCAGTACGTGGATGTGATCCTCAGCGAGCAGTCGGAGGGCCCCTTCCACCTGGTGGGCTGGTCCTTCGGGGGTCGGCTGGCTCATGCCATCGCGGCCGCGCTGCAGGAGCAGGGTCACGAGGTGGGCACGCTCGCGGTGCTCGACGCCTACCCTGCGGAGGAGTCGATGGCCGGGATCACCGATGAGCAGAGCCTCTGGCGTGCGTTCCTCGGCGCCCAGGGTGTCCGCGCCCCGGCTCATGGTCGACTCTCGGCCGGCCGCGCCCGGTCTCTGCTGCGCGAGGCCGGCAGCCCGCTGGCCTCGGTGCCGGAGGAGACCATGCGGCGCAGCGCCACACGTTTCCGCACCATCGGGACGCTCTTCGATCGCAGCCCGGTTCCGGTCTACCGCGGCGACCTCCACCTGGTGGAGGCCACCACGGATGTCCCGGCGGACCGTCCGGCGCCGAGCGCCTGGACCCCGCATGTCACCGGGGAGATCATCGTGGAACGTGCAGAGCTTCCGCACGCTCGCATGCTGGAGCCCGCGGGAGTCCGCGCGCTTGCCGCGGTGCTGGCTGAGGACTGATCCGCGGCCCGGAGTCTCGGGAGGTTCTCGGCAGGTCGTGAAAAGTTGCAGAACACGACCATCTGATCACGGGCCGGTTACGAACTACTCATGACGCCGCGAGAACCAGTGCGGCGAGTGACGAGAAACCGACCCAGGAGTGCAGCGATGACCAACCCCTTTGACCGAGATGATGTGCAGTTCCGGGTAGTCATCAACGAGCTTGGCCAGCATTCGCTCTGGCCGGAGTTCGCCGATGTCCCCAGCGGCTGGGTGGCCGTCTTCGGCGCGGCCGCCCGCCAGGACTGCCTCGACTACGTCGAGCAGCACTGGGCTGACATCACCCCGGTGTTCGAACGCGACCTGGCCGTGTCTTGATCTCGCTGCAGTCCATCACCAAGAGCTTCGGCACCTTCCAGGCGCTGGACGGCGTGGACCTCGAGGTCGCGGCCGGCACGGTCCAAGGACTGCTGGGCCCCAACGGGGCAGGCAAGACGACGACGGTGCGCGTGCTGACCACGCTGCTGGAGCCCGACGGCGGTGACGCGTTCATCGCCGGGCACAGCGTGCGCACGCAGGGTGACGCGGCCCGGCGCAGCCTCGGGGTCTCCGGACAATACGCCGCCGTGGATGACAAGCTCACCGGACTCGAGAACCTGACCCTGGTGGGTCAGCTCTATGGCATGCGCCGCAAGACCGCGAAGGCCCGGGCGCATGAGCTGCTGAAGCACTTCCGGCTCGACGGCGTGCCCAAGGGTCAGCGTGCCGGCTCCTACTCCGGCGGGATGCGCCGCCGGTTGGACCTCGCCGGAGCCCTGGTCGCCCGCCCACCGGTGGTGATCCTCGACGAGCCCACCACCGGGCTGGACCCCCGCGGCCGACGAGACACCTGGGATGCCATCTCCGCGCTCGCCGAGGACGGCACTGCGGTGCTGCTGACGACTCAGTATCTCGAGGAGGCCGACGAGCTCGCCGACTCGATCGCGGTGATCGACGGCGGGCGGATCGTGGCCGAGGGCACCCCCGCGGCGCTGAAGACTCAAGCCGGAGGTGCCCGCATCGACATGGTCTTCGAGCGCGCCGGCACGGTCCCTGCGGCGCGCGCCGCTCTGAGTCGCATCGGCCTTCAGGTCACCGCAGATGATGCCGCGCTGCGACTCAGCGCGACCGCACCGCACCGCCAGGAGAGCCTGCAGGCGGCGCTCCTCGCCCTGGAGGAGGCGCAGATCGAGGTCGTCGAAGCCTCGCTGCGCCAGCCCACCCTGGACGACGTCTTCCTGCAGATCACCCAGAGGCCTGCCGGGGCGCGCTCCGGCGAGGACGCCGCCACCGATCCCGCCACCCAGCACGCCGAGGCACCGACCCGAGAGGAGGTCCGCTCATGAGTGTGATCACCGCAGTGCGGGATGGCGGAATCATCGCGCGCAGAAACTTCACGAATGTCCGCCGGACCCCCGGGGCCCTGGTCACCGGTGTGGCCCAGCCGATCATCTTCGTGCTGATCATGGCCTTCGTCTTCGGCGGCGCCCTGGGCGGGGCTGATTACCGGGAGTTCCTCATCGGCGGGCTGCTCGCGCAGACCCTGACCTTCAACTCCTCCTTCACCGCGGTCTACCTGGCCAAGGACCTGCACCAGGGGATCGTGGACCGGTTCCGGGTGCTGCCGATGTCCCGGGTCGGTGTCGTGCTGGGACGCACCTGGTCTGACCTGATCACCAGCGTGATCTCCACAGTGGTGCTGGTGCTCTGTGGGCTGGCGATCGGGTGGCGAGCCACCACCGATCCGCTCACGATCACCCTGACCTTCCTGTTGCTGCTGCTCTACGCCTTCGCCATCGCCTGGGTGGGGGCCGTCGTCGCGCTGACCGCACGCAGCGTGGAGGTGGCGCAGAGCCTGGGTCTGCTCTGGCTGTTCCCGGTGTGTTTCATCTCCGGGGCTTTCGTCTCGGCGGACTCGCTGCCGGGTCCGCTGCGCGGGATCGCGGAGTGGAACCCGGTCACCGCCATCGCTACCGCCGCCCGGCAGGGCTTCGGCAACACCGCCCCGGCGCAGTTCGAGGTGGCCGGTGGCTGGCCCGCGGAGAACGCGATGCTCTACGCCACCCTGTGCTGCGTGGCGATCATCGCCGTCTTCGCGCCGATCGCAGTGACCCAGTACCGGCGCATCAGCCGGCGATGATCTCGGTCCTGCTGACCTCCGGCGCCGCGCTGCAGGCGCAGCTGCCACGCCTGACCGGGGGGAGACTGATCCGCCTTGAGGAGGTGGTGACTGAGCAGGATCAGACGGCTGCCGCGGCGAAGCTCGACCCGGCAGACCAGCAGCGCGTGCTCGCTGCCCGAGGTGCCCTGCGACTGACCGCCGCCAAACACCTTGGGGCAGGAGCGCAGGAGGCGGCCCAGCTGGAGATCCGGCGGCGATGTGAGCAATGCGGCGGCCCGCATGGACGCCCCCAGCTGGATGGGATCAGCTTGAGCAGCTCAAGTTCGTCCCGGCACGTGCTCGCCGGCGCTGCGGCCCCGGGGCGGGACGTCGGCGTGGACATCGAAGCGATCCCGGAGCGGCTCTCCCCCGAGTTCACGCAGTACGCCCTGCACCGGGCTGAGCGGGGGGCTCTGCAGCGACTGGCAGCGGCGGCGCAGATCCCCGCGGTGATCGAGCACTGGGTGTTGAAGGAGGCCGTGCTCAAGGCCGCCGGGGTCGGGCTGAACCATCCACCCGAGGAGCTGCTGTTGGGCACCCCTGAGGTCTCCACGCGCTGGCACGGCCGAGTTGGCAGCGTTGAGCTGAGCTGGGCGCCGGTGCTGGAGACCGGGGACAGCCGGGTGGAGGGGATCTGGAGCACTCTGATTCCCGCGCCGCCAGGCTGGGTGGCCGCCGTGGCAGCTCGCTCACCGGAGGACATCAGCGACCTCGCTGCTTCCTGGGAAGACTGAGGCCGCGGCCCCCGTCGGCTGTCGGCTGGACCCAGGCACTGCCGCGCGCGGTCGGCCACCAGCTTCCGGGCCTGAATCCGGCTTCCGGCACGGAGCCCAGATTCCGGCCCGAAAGTCGGCTACTCGACGACGACGAGCAGATCTCCGCCGTCGACCTGCTGCACGCCGCTGATCACCGCCCGGGTGACGGTGCCCGCAACATGGCTGGTGATCCCGGCTTCCATCTTCATGGCCTCGATGGTGGCCACATTCTGACCGGCTTCCACGGTGTCGCCCTCTTCCACGGTGAGCGAGACCGCTCCGGCGAAGGGCGCGGCCACGTGGCCGGACTTGGAGGCATCGGCCTTCTCCGCGATGGCCACGGAGGCCTCCACCGCGTCGTCCCGGGCGCCCACCTGGCGGGCCTGGCCGTTGAGTGTGCACATCACGGTCCGGATCCCCTTGGGGTCCGGGTCCGAGACGGTCTGCAGCGTGACCAGCAGCCGCACCCCCTTGCCCAGGGAGATCACATGCTCGTACCCGGTGCGCAGCCCGTAGAGGAAGTCCCGGGTATGCAGCACCTGGACATCGCCGTACTTCTCCCGGGCCGCCTCGAAGTCCTTGGTGGGGCCGGGGAAGAGCAGCCGATTCAGCGTGCGGCGCCGGACGGCGGGGTCATCTGAGCGCAGCGCCTGGGAGTCTTCTTCGCCGAGCTCCTGGTCCAGAGGCTTGACCGTGCGGCCTTGAAGCGCCTTGGAGCGGAACGGCTCGGGCCAGCCGCCTGGCGGGTCCCCGAGCTGACCAGCCAGGAACTGGATCACCGAATCGGGCAGGTCGAAGCTCTGCGGGTTGGCCTCGAACTCCTGCGGATCCACATCCATCCCGACCAGCTGCAGCGCCAGGTCCCCGACCACCTTCGAGGACGGGGTGACCTTCACCAGCCGGCCCAACATGGTGTCGGCCGCGTGGTACATGTCCTCGATCGATTCGAACCGCTCCCCCAGGCCCAGCGCGATGGCCTGCTGGCGCAGGTTCGAGAGCTGGCCTCCCGGGATCTCGTGCCGGTAGACCCGGCCGGTGGGGCTGGGCAGACCAGACTCGAAGGGGGTGTAGATCGAGCGCACCGCCTCCCAGTAGGGCTCCATGGAGGCCACGGCCTCCAGCCCCAGGCCGGTGTCGCGCTCGGTGTGCTCCAGCGCTGCGACCAGGGCCGAGGCCGGCGGCTGCGAGGTGGTCGCGGCCATGGAGGCCACGGCGACGTCGACGGCGTCGACCCCGGCCTCGGACGCCGCCAGCAGGGTTCCCAGCTGGCCGCCGGCGGTGTCGTGGGTGTGCAGGTGCACGGGCACCTCGAAGCGTTCCCGCAGGGCGGTGACCAGGGTCTTCGCCGCAGCGGGTCGCAGGAGTCCGGCCATGTCCTTGATCGCGAGGATATGCGCGCCGGCGTCGACCATCTGCTGCGCCAGGTCGAGGTAGTAGTCAAGGGTGTAGAGGTCCTCGGCCGGGTCGGTGAGGTTGCCGGTGTAGCAGATCGCGGCCTCGGCCACGGCGGTGCCGGTCTTGCGGACCGCCTCGATGGCCGGGACGATCTGGTTCACATCATTGAGTGCGTCGAAGATCCGGAAGATGTCCACCCCGGTGGCGGCGGCCTCGGCCACGAACGCGTCGGTGACCTCCAGCGGGTAGGGGGTGTAGCCCACGGTGTTGCGCCCGCGCAGCAGCATCTGGATCGGGATGTTCGGCAGCTCCGCGCGCAGCAGGCGCAGCCGGTCCCAGGGGTCCTCGGAGAGGAACCGCAGCGCGACGTCGTAGGTGGCCCCACCCCAGGCCTCCACCGAGAACAGTCCCGGGGTCACATGCGCCACGGCGGGCGCGGCGGCCAACAGGTCGCGGGTGCGCACCCGGGTCGCGAGCAGCGACTGGTGGGCGTCGCGGAAGGTGGTGTCGGTGACCGCCAGGGCGGTCTGCTCGCGGAGCTTCTTCGCGAAGCCCTCGGGGCCCTCAGCCAGCAGCACCTGGCGCCAGCCGTCGGGCTTGGGGTGATCCGAAGGGCCGTCGAAGGGGCTGCGGTCGGGCTCGTCGCGCTTGTCTCCGGGGAAGTGCGGGAGCTTGTCGCGCGGGTCGATGCCCTCCACCCGGGGGCCGTGCGGCCGGTTCACCGTGATGTCGGCCAGGTACTGCAGCGCCTTGGAGCCGCGGTCCTGGGAGCGGTTGATCTTGGCCAGCTCGGGGTGCGCGTCGATGAAGTCGGTGGCCACGTCCCCGGCGAGGAACTCCTTGGAGTCCAGCACGTTGAGCAGGAACCCGATGTTGGTGGCGACTCCGCGGATCCGAAATTCGGAGAGTGCGCGGCGGGCACGGGCGATGGCGGTCTGGTGGTTGCGGCCGCGGGCGGTGAGCTTGACCAGCATCGAGTCGAAGTGCGGGCTGATCTCAGCGCCGGCGTAGACGGTGCCGCCGTCGAGCCGGATGCCGGAGCCGCCGGCGGAGCGGTAGACCGTGACGGTGCCGACGTCTGGGCGGAACTCGTTGGCCGGGTCCTCGGTGGTGATCCGGCACTGCATGGCGGAGCCGCGCACGCGCAGGTCTTCCTGCCGGATGTCGAGGTCTTCCAGGGTCTCACCGGCGGCGATGCGCATCTGCGCGGAGACCAAGTCGATGTCGGTGATCTCTTCGGTGACCGTGTGCTCGACCTGGATGCGCGGGTTCATCTCGATGAACACGTGCTGGCCCGCGCGCTCCCCGACGGTGTCCACCAGGAACTCCACGGTGCCGGCGTTGCGGTAGTTCATGGCCTTGGCGAAGGCCACGGCGTCGCGGTGCAGCGCCTGGCGGATCTCCTCGTCCAGGTGCGGGGCCGGGGCGATCTCCACGACCTTCTGGTAGCGGCGCTGCAGCGAGCAGTCGCGTTCGAAGAGGTGGACCACGTTGCCCTCACCGTCGGCGAGGATCTGGACCTCGATGTGCCGGGGGCGCAGCACGGCCTGTTCCAGGAACACGGTGGGGTTGCCGAAGGCGGTCTCGGCCTCGTGCATGGCTGAGCGCAGGGATTCGGCGAGGTCTTCGCGCTTGTCCACCCGGCGCATCCCGCGACCGCCGCCGCCGGCGACGGCCTTGACGAAGATCGGGAAGCCGATCTCCTCGGCGGCGCGGGTGAGCTCCTCGGTGTCCTTCGACGGCTCGGAGCTCTGCAGCACGGGAACGCCGGCTTCTCTGGCGGCGCGCAGGGCCTTGACCTTGTCACCGGTGGATTCCAGGACGTCGGCGGGCGGGCCGATGAAGGTGATCCCTTCGGCCTCCGCGGCGCGGGCCAGGTCGGGGTTCTCGGAGAGGAATCCGTAGCCGGGGTAGATGGCATCGGCGCCGGAGTCCTTGGCGACCCGGATGATCTCCTCGATGTCGAGGTAGGCCCGGACCGCGTGGCCCTCCTCGCCGATCCGGTAGGCCTCGTCGGCCTTCTGCCGGTGGAAGGAGTTGCGGTCCTCGTGCGGATACACGGCCACGGTGCGCGCCCCGAGCTCGACGCCGGCGCGGAAGGCGCGGATCGCGATCTCCCCGCGGTTGGCGACCAGGATCTTTGAGAACATATCTGCAATCTCCCTCAACTCATGGCGCCGCCACCTCATTGTGGCGGCGTTGGGGCGATCCTACCGGGCTGTGGGTTCGGGTGAGGAGGAGGACGGGTTGATCGCCCTACGAGGGGCTTCGAAGGCGAAACGAGTTCCCCACATTCGCAAGACGAACCAAAAACAGCCGGGCTTTCCTAAATGCTGCCTCTGGAGAGACTGGAACAAAGACACTTAATGCGCGAGCCTCGAGCTATCTATGGTCTGGCACTATAAAACGCTCCTACGCAGGCACTTCCGGAAGCTCATCGAGTGTCTGGGCATCATTTGCATCGTGCTTTGGTACATCAGGCCCGTCGCTCGCTTGTGGGCTTGGCGGAGCTTCACCCGGGAAACTCCAGATCTGAAACACCAGTTCAGACATCTCTTTTTGCCTCGCCTCTACAATGGCTGGCGACCAAGTCCCATGAACCAGGAGCTCTTTTGTCAAAAGGATGTCTGACGCCTCGTACCCCTTCTCCTTCTTAGTGGAGAAGTCGGCGTTCTTTATTGAGGTGTTTAAGCGCTTGCCTAGCAAGGTCATGTTTCCCAATCGGTTAATCATCTGAGCATGGACCGACCATCGTGCATCTGTTTCGGGAGTCTGCGGGTAAATGTGCTCTACGTGCACACGGTCTGCAAGCTCGACTGCCACCTCGCTCGTCGCGCGTTTCGCGTGCTCAATCTCGCGCAACAGGTAACGCGCGGTGGCGATTCTGCTAACGCTGGCGCGAGCAAACCGGCTTACGAAGTCCTCTGCGTCCGGCGCGAACGCCCGCAAAGCTGCAACCGCTGCACCGAAGTCGCCTGTACGTCTAAGCTCGGCGGCCACAGAGTAGACCGTGGATTCCAGAGTGGTCGAATCTCTTCCTCCGATAACCGAGTGTCTGACAAACAGCGTGGTCAGGGCAGAAGTTAGCGACTGGAGCTCCCCCTTACTTTCATCTTCCGACAAAGATGCGTGACCAGAAAGTAGCGCTGGGAGCAACACTTTCGCACCCAGCATCCGGACCCCCTCTAATTGGCGTTGAAGACCTTTGTCACTGTCGCGACCGCGGACTAGGTCGCGGTATATGGGCGCTGCATCCGCCAGCTCCAGGGAGAACTCGACAGAGTCAATGTCCTCAATCAGTATCGCTTCCTTAATTTCTCGATAGAGCTTGCGTGCCTTGACATCACCGCGCTTACTAACCCAGAAGTGACGCAGGAACTCATCAACAGAAGCTTCGTCGGCTATACCAAGCACGTTCTGCCAAGCCGAGACGACCCGGCTCCGCGCATCGGCCCCACTGGCGCGACGAAGCAATAGGTTGCGCAAGAGGTCCGGAGTTGATAAACCAATTCCACGGTCATTGAGAGTTTCAAAAACGGCGGCGGCGTTATCTTCGTCACTGGAGTGAATAACGACAAGGGACATATGGCTACAGAGAACGTCTGATATTCTTAGATTTCTTTCGAAACCTGACTTGCCGCCTCCAACCAATTGCTCCTCCTCCGCAATTTTCATCGCGAAGTAATCCCGAGCCTTGCGGACAAGTCCGTGAGACTTAAGTGTGGCCGTGGGGCGAGCTTGGTCTCCTGTGCGCTCATCCTGAACCTCTGCACGAAAGTACTCGCGGTCGTAGACGTTCAAAGTGAGGACTGGCGTGGTCTCGCCAGTCGCATCGTCGAGATCGGCGATGAACTTGTTCTGCAAACGCGTGGCGGCATCGGCCTTGAAAACTCGTCTCGCGTCTCGCAAGACCGATAGCAGGATAGTTGCGGTCGCGAGACGCTGTTGCCCATCGAGTAATAAGTTGGTGTTTCCGCCCGTGACGAGAACTGCGGATCCGAGAAAGTATTCTTCATTTTGGATGTTCCGACCTGGATACAACCCGTCAAAGTTCAACAAGTCGAGCCAAAACGCCTCGATCTCCTCGGCGCCCCACGCGTACGACCTCTGCCACTCCGGAACCTCCACGCGAGGGCTGGTCGTGCTGAGTAGCGAGCCGATGGTCTGGCGGTTTGCGTCATAGCGCTGATCAGGCATGATTTGACTTTATCGGCATTCTTCAGAGTCTTCCAGCGCAACGCGCATCTCTGTCGCTCCCGCCAGCGAAATTGTGGAGCTAAGGGGAGTCGAACCCCTGACCTCGTCGATGCGAACGACGCGCTCTACCAGCTGAGCTATAGCCCCGTGACCTGCCTGCGCCGGTGAAAGCCGGACTTCTCCGGCCAACCTGACACTCGGCGTCGGCCTTTACAGGATAATGGATAGGTGACTTCTTCTGCTGAGACTGCCTCATTCAACCCCGCCCCGCCCTTCGGACTGCTGCTGGATGTGGACGGGCCCATCGCCTCTCCGGTCAGCCGGACCGTCGCCATCGAGTCGATCGCCCGGGATCTGACCCTGATGGCCAATCGTGGAATCCCGGTCATCTTCAACACCGGACGCTCCGATGACTTCATCGCCCAGCAGGTGATCCCGCCGATGCGCGCCGCCGGGCTGCTCCCAGACACCCCGGTCTTCACGATCGCGGAGAAGGGCGCTGTCTGGGCCGAGGTCACCCCGGAGGGCCTGGGGGAGATCCACATCGACGAGGAGCTGAAGCTCCCCACCGGGCTCTCCGATGACATCCGTGACCTGGTGGCCGAGCGCTTCAGCGGGCACATGTTCTTCGACGAGACCAAACGCTCCATGGTCTCCGTGGAGCAGTCCACCGACGTGGAGAACAAGGACTACCTGGAAGCCCAGAAGGAGTTCGACGCCGCGATCCCACCCCTGTTGGAGAAGCACCAGTTGAAGCATGTCCGGATCGACCCGACGATCATCTCCACCGATATTGAGCACGAGGGCGTGGGCAAGGACGTGGGAGCCGAGCGGACCCTGACCCTGCTGGAGGCACGCGGGATCACCGCGCAGAGCTGGTTCACCATGGGCGACTCCCGCACCGACTACGCCATGGCGACCTGGCTGCACGAGCGCGGGATCCCGGTCTCCCACGTGGACGTCCGCCCCGAAGACGGCATCCCGGAGACCGAGTACGAGGTGCTGACCTCAGAGACCGACGCGATCCACGACGAGGCCGGGGCCGAGTTCCTCCGCCGCTGGGCCGCAGATCCGGAGAACACCAGGGCTGGCCGCGGTGAGTGAGGAGCTCGAGCTGACCCTGCCCGACGTCGCCGCCTGGCGCGCCTGGCTGGATCAGCATGAGGGCAGCTCAGAAGGCGTATGGCTGGTGCTGGCCAAGAAGGGCGTCACCACCCCGACCTCGCTGAGCTATGCGGACGCGCTGCAGGAGGCGCTGTGCAGCGGGTGGATCGACGGGCAGCGCAAGGCTCGGGATGAGACCACGTTCCGGCAGCGGTTCACCCCGCGGCGCAGGGCCTCGATCTGGTCGCAGCGCAACGTGGGCTATGTGGAGGCGCTGATCGCCGAAGGGCGGATGCGGGCGCGCGGCTTCGCGGAGATCGAGCGGGCCCAGTCCGATGGCCGGTGGGACCGGGCCTACTCCGGCCAGGCGTCAGCCGAGGTCCCGGCGGATCTGGCCGCTGCGCTTCAGGCCTCGCCCACCGCGCAGGCGACCTTCGAGGCACTGGGCAGCCAGGGCCGGTACCACGTGCTGCACCAGCTGATGATCGCCGCGAATCCGGCCACGCGGGCCAGGCGGATCGAGAAGTTCCTGGAGAAGCTGAGCCGCGGAGAGACGCCGTAGGTCTGCGCGGCCGGCCCAGTGGCTGCCCCGAAGGCTGGAGCCGCGGCGGCCGCCTGCGCGCTGCTGCGGCTGCTCAGTCGGTGAACCGGTGCTGCCGGATCCAGGCATGCATCGCGATCCCGGCCGCTGTGCCGGCGTTGATGGACCGGGTGGAGCCGAACTGCGCGATGGAGAGCGTGTCCGTGACGGCTTCCCGCACCTCCTCGCTGAGCCCGGGCCCCTCCTGGCCGAAGACCAGCACGCACCGCTTCGGCAGCGCGTAGGTCTCGATCGGCCTGGAGTCCGGAAAGAGGTCGACGCCGAGCACCGGCAGCCGCTCGGATTCGGCCCAGGCCACGAAGTCCTCCACTGAGGGGTGGTGGCGGACGTGCTGGTAGCGGTCGGTGACCATGGCCCCGCGGCGGTTCCAGCGCCGGCGCCCGATGATATGGACCTCTTTGGCCAGGAACGCGTTGGCAGTGCGCACCACGGTGCCGATGTTGAAGTCGTGCTGCCAGTTCTCGATGGCCACATGGAAGTCGTGCCGGCGCGCGTCGAGGTCGGCGACGATCGCGTCGTGGGACCAGTAGCGGTACTCATCGGTGACGTTGCGGCGATCACCCTCACGCAGCAGCTCCGGGTCGTAGTGCTCACCCGCAGGCCAGGGCCCCTGCCACGGGCCCACCCCGATCTCGCGTTCCGTGGGCTGCCGCGCTGTGGCCTCGGCCTGCCCCTGTTCATCCATGGATTCGAGGCTATCCCACCGGTGAGGTCGCAGAGATCACGACTCTGGCGGCCCGGCACCGGCGCTGCGGCCGCAGGCGTTCAGGCGGCGTCAGTTCACCCTGGCCAGCAGAAACCCGTCCCAGCCCTTGAGCCCCACGGTCTGCAGCGCGGTGGCGCTGAGCCGCTGATCGGCCTGGATGTGGGTCATCAGGGTGCGAATGCCGTGGATGTCCGGGTCTGCACTCTCGTCTTCGAGCACTGCGCCGGAACGGACCACGTTGTCGATGACGATCACCGTGCCCGGGTGGGACAGGGTCAGGGAGGCCTCAAGGTAGTGCGGGTTGTTCGCCTTGTCCGCGTCGATGAAGACCAGATCGAAGGGCCCCGCGCCCTCTGCGATCAGCGCCTTCGCGGAGTCCAGTGCCGGGCCGATGCGCAGCTGCACCCGATCGGCGACGCCAGCGGCGTGGAAGTTCCGGCGGGCCACCTGGGCTGCCGCCGGGTCGATGTCCAAGGTGACCACGGCGCCGTCGTCGTCCATGGCGCGTGCCATCCAGATGCTGGAATACCCGGCCAGGGTGCCGAACTCCAGCACCCTCGTGGCGCCGGTGATCTGCACCAACAGCCCCAGGAAGGCGCCCATGTTCGGGGTGACGTCGATCCCCGGGGTGACGGTCTCCGCGGAGCTGCGCCGGGTCTCCGCGAGCGCGGCGTCCTCAGGCACCAGCTTCTCGATCAGGTAGGTGTCGACGGCGGCGAAGTCATCCGGTGTTGTGCCCATGGAAGCACACTAGGGCCGGTGGCACGGTGCGCACCAGGGTGGACGGTGGGGGCGCCCCGTGTTCCGATCCGGGCGAATACCGGCAGAGTTGGGCCGAGCCGGCCAGGGCAGGGCGCCGTCGGCGGGCTGGACCCGATGACCTGCCCGACGACGACGGCGCCGGAGCCCACTGGGGATTATGCTCCTGCTATGCCTGACGCTGCCTCCCCGGTGCACCTGCGCGACGCCGAGCTCGCTGACCTGCCGGCCGTTGTGGAGATCCAGACCCACTACGCCCACCACACGGTGACCACGTTCAGCGAGGAGCCGCTGAGCGTGGCGGAATGGGCGCAGAGCCATGCGGAGAAGCGCTCGGCAGGACACCCGTTCCTGCTCGCGGAGCAGGACGGAGTCATCCTGGGATTCGCCTACGCCGGGCACTGGCGACTCAAGTCCGCCTACCGGCACACCGTGGAGGACACGATCTACCTGCGCCCCGGCGCGGAGGGCCGCGGCGTCGGACGGGCGCTGCTCACCGAGCTGCTGACCCGCTGCGAGGCTGCCGGACACCGCCAGGTCATCGCTGTGCTCACCGACGACCCCTCGACCCGAGCGTCCTACGCGCTGCACATCAAGCTCGGGTTCACCGAGGTGGGACGGCTGACCGAGGTAGGGGTCAAGCGCGGGCAGACGCTGAGCACGGTGCTGATGCAGCGCTCGCTGGGACGCTGACCCCGGGCCGCCGACTCAGACGAGGCCGAACGCCGCGCGCACCTGGGAAACCGCCCGCTGGAAGCCTTCTCTGGAGTCCTCCGCGTTGAAGCGCAGCACCCGCCACCCCTCCGCCAGGAAGATGTTGTCGCGGCGCTGGTCGGCGCGCTGCTGCTGCGGCGTGAAATGTGTGTCTCCCTCGTATTGGATCGCCAGCTTGAACGCCGGGTACCCGAGGTCCGCGCGCGGTGACCACCGGAATCCCGGCTTCGCGGGAACCTGGAGCGTGGGCTCCGGCAACCCTGCAGAAATCAATGCGAGCCGCAGCGCGGTTTCCTGCACGGAATCCGCACCCACGCGGATCCACCCGAGGGCGGTGAGGCAGCGTCGTCGCCCTGGGGCGCCGCGGGAGCCGTCCAAGAGTGCGGCAAGGTCTTGCACCGTGGTGTGTGGTTCCGTCCGACCTTCGAACCGAGGATATGGATGACGCACAAGCTGGTCACCCATGATGATCAGCTCGCGCACGCTGCAGAGACTGGCGACCTCCAGCCAGGTTCTCCCGGGCGTGCTGAGCCGGAACCCATCCCGCGTCGCCACATCCTGAGGGCGAATCACCACACGGTGCCCGCAGACCCCTTTCCGGCGAACCCAGATCACGGTCTCCGCAGGCTGGGAGAGGTGGATGTGGGCATCATCATCGAGGAGCCGCGGAGGGAGCCACAATTCATGGAGCTGCGCCGCTGTGACATGCGAGGCCCAGATGTCAGGACGCTCCCGGGCCAGGGCCTGCACCTTGAGTACGAGGACCCCGCGTGGCGTGCTCCGCTCAGCGAGCGCCTTGGTTGCGTAGACGCCTGAGCCGAGCGCAACAATGTCCTTGCGCCTCAATCGCTCCCGGGGCACATCCCGACTGAAGGCCTCCGCCGCGGTGAAGGCTCGGTCCATGAGCTGCTGCGGAAGTGCATACATGGAGCAAGTGTCTCGATCCCTCCCGAACGTGCCGGCGGTTTTCCACACGGGCACATCGACTGTGCAATTTTGGGGAAGATGGACGTCGATTCAGCCTCGAAATCCCCGAAAATTGCACAGTCGATGTCGGATCAGGCGGAGTGCCACTTTTCAGGGGCGGATCCGCGCGGTCAGCGCCCGGTCGCGCGGAGCTCAGCCGGTGCGGCCGTGCAGCACGCCGGTGGAGGCGCCGATGCGCGATCCTGCCGCCACTGGTTCGGGCGCGGGACTGGAGCAGGACGACGCCGGCATCTGTGCCTGGTTCTGCGCGGGCGAGCTGGGCTCCGGCGCGCCGCAGGACGGCGACTCCTCGGGATCAGGAGCGCCGACGCCGGAGCACACGCCGGTCTCGGGAAGGTTCAGGTCCCGGGCGGCCGCGTCCGCACCGGCCAGGTGCGCCGCGATGGAACGCACCTGCTCGTATCCGGTGGCGAGCAGGAACGTCGGCGCCCGGCCATAGGACTTCATCCCGGCCAGGAAGAAGCCCTCCTCCGGGTGCGCCAGCACGTCCGCGCCATGGGCCTCAACGGTGCCGCAGGAATGGGACTCAGGGTCGATCAGCGTGGCCAGCCGCCGCGGGGACTCCACGGCGGGGTCGAGTTCCAACCGGAGTTCGCGCAGCATCCGAAGCTGCGGTCGGAATCCGGTGGCAGCGGCGAGGTGATCCGCCCGGAGCCGGCGACCATCCGCGAGGGCGACCTCCAGAGCGGGGAGGGCTGCGTCGTCGTCGGGATCACCACTCGACTCCCGGACGCCCGACTCCCGATCACTCGACTCTGCGACACTCAGCGCGTGGACTTCAGCCTCGGTGACCAGGGTGATCTCGCCGCCCTCCACGAGTCGGCGCAGCCGCTGCCCGAGCGCACCTCGTGCGGGGAGCTGGTCGGCATCCCCGCCGCCGTAGACCCGCTCGGCCGATGCCCCGCGAATGGCCCAGCTGATCCTGGTCGCAGGATCTTCACGCCGCAGCGCTGCGAGATTGAGCAAGGTGTTGATGGCGCTGTGCCCGGCTCCCACCACCAGGGTGTGGCGACCGCGCAGCCGCGCCGCCCGGGCGCCGAGCACATCGGGCAGCGATCCCAGCAGCCGCGCTGCCACTGCGGGGTCGTCCTCCCCCAGCGCCGGCAGCCCGGCGGACCCGATCGGGTTCGGGGCGCCCCAGGTTCCTGAGGCGTCGATCACCGCGCGGGCCTGGAGCTGCAGCACCTGTCCGGAGTGCGCCACCTGCAGCACGAAGGGCTGGTCGGCGCGGGCAGCCACGTGGGTCTTGTCCCGCGTTCCACGGCTGATCGCGAGCACCCGGTGCTCGGTGCGGATCCGGTCTGCCAGCTCCGGCGTCCTGGCCAGCGGTTCGAGATAGTCCCGCACCAGCTCGGCACCGGTGGGCAGCGCCGTGGCACGCGGAGGCTCCCACCCGGTGGGCTCGAGCAGCTTCGCCGCGGCGGCATCGATGTTGTACCGCCAGGGTGAGAAGAGCTTGATATGTCCCCATTCTCGGATCGCGGCGCCCACCTGGGGCCCGGCCTCCAGGACCAGCGGCTCCAGGCCGTTCTCGAGCAGGTGGGCGGCGGCGGCCAGCCCCGAGGGACCAGCCCCGACGACGACGACGGGCAGCTCAGCGAGGCTGGCGGGTGAGGACTCCATGGTGGCTCCATCTCCGGGTGCATCCAACGGGGCGCGGGTGCACCCGCGGGATGCATCGACAATGTTCGATATAGCGAGCTTAGGCGCTTTTATCGATCACCGTCAATGGAAGGAGGGGTCAGTCCAGTCCGAGGTCGTTCTTGGAATACGCGAACAGATACGGGACTCCCGCCGTGGCTTCGATGTGTTCCTTGGCGCCGGTGTCACGATCCACGATCACCGCTACCGCCTGCACGATCCCCCCGGCGGCCCGCACGGCGTCCACTGCGGTCAGCGCTGACCCGCCGGTGGTGGAGGTGTCCTCCAAGACCACGACCTTGCGGCCCTCCACGCTCGGCCCCTCCACCTGACGTCCCATGCCATGAGACTTCTGCGCCTTGCGCACCACGAAGGTGTCGGTGGCCACCCCGTCCTGCGCGGCGGCGTGCATCACCGCGGTGCCCACCGGGTCCGCACCCATGGTCAGCCCACCCGCAGCGACGTAGTTGATCCCGGCCTCGGAGAGCAGAGTGCGGATGACGCGGCCCACCAGCGGGGCGGCCTCGTGCTGGAGCGTGATCCGACGCAGATCGATGTAGTAGTCAGCCTCCTTGCCCGAGGACAGCGTGACCTTCCCGCGCACCACGGCGAGCTCACCGATGAGCTCCTTCAGGCGCTGGCGATCGGCGGCGTGGCCTGCCTGCTGATCGGCGGGCTGGTCGGCGGGCTGCGGAGTTCCGGCGGCAGTCTCAGTCATGGGACCCATCCTAGCTACGCACCAGGCTGCGGCTCCTCGCCCGGGGCTGACTCAGACCCACCCCTGGGGGATCCTCCGCCTCTCCTGACCGGCTCGACCGTACCCCCAGGGTGGGCGACCTGCTGCTGCGCCTGGACGATGCGCTCCACGAACCAGGAGGCGATCGTGGCCGTGACCGAGCCGAGCAGCGCGATCCCCGAGAACATGAGCCCGATCGCGACCAGCCTTCCCATAGCCGTCACCGGATAGTGGTCGCCGTATCCCACCGAGCTGATCGTCACGAAGGCCCACCAGAGCGCGTCGCCGAAACCCGTGATGTTCGCGCCTGGCGCGTTCTGCTCCGCGTCGAGAACCCCCAGGGCGGCAACCAGCAGCAGCATCGCCGCGACGCCGGCGACGTAGACCGACACCTGTCCGCGCAGAGCGGAGCCCACCGTGCGGTGCAGCACCGCGACCACCTTGACCAGGCGCAACAGCTGCAGCGGGCGCAGGAACGGCAGTGCCGCCATCGCGAGCTCGTGCAGATGGGTGACGAACCAGCGCCCCCGCTGCTGCACCAGCACCAGGCTGATCACATAGTGCAGCACGAAGATCGACCAGACGACGAGCAGGTAGACCGCTGGCCATGAGGTCTCAGTGGGCCGGGTGTTGGCGAGCACGAGGTAGGCATACACCAGCAGGAAGGAGAACGCCACGACTGCCAACGGGAGCTCGGTGACCCTGTCCCAGCGCCGGTACCGGGCACCGAAGTCTGCTTTGGAGGAATCCCCGACCCCCGCCCGGGATTCGGCCGCAGAGCCACGCCGCTCAGAACCGGACATCTCTTCTGAGGCCATCACAGGTTCCCCCTCCGGGCTGCACCGCAGTGTCGATTCAGCCTACCCAGCAGGTCGGCGCAACAACCATGCCTGGCGCACCGCCTGCAGTCTCGGCCCTCGCGGGATTCTGCGAACACACAGGCCCCAGTCATCTGAGTGAAACCTGCGCCTGGGTAGACTCAGGCCATGCGTGAGCTTCAGACAGACATCGTGGAAGAGATGGGCGTCAAGCCCGAGATCGACCCGGCGCAGGAGGTCAGTCGGCGCGTCGACTTCCTCGTGGAGTACGCCCGAGCAGCCGGAGCCCAGGGCTTCGTGCTCGGCATCTCCGGTGGCGTGGACTCCTCCTTGGCAGGCAGACTCTGCCAGCTCGCGGCGCAGAAGCTGCGCGATCAGGACCACCCGGCACAGTTCCACGCGGTGCGGCTTCCCCACGGCGTCCAGCACGACGCCGACGATGCCGACACCGCGCTAAAGTTCATCAGCCCAGATCAGACACACACCTTCAACATCGAGAAGGCCGTGACCGGGGTGAACATCGCCTTCGATGAGGCCTTCGGCCGTCCCATGAAGGACTACCACCGCGGCAATGTGAAGGCCCGACTGCGCATGACGGTGCAGTACGCCATCGGCGGTGAGCACGACCTGCTGGTCGTGGGGACCGATCATGGCGCAGAGTCCATCACCGGGTTCTTCACCAAATACGGCGACGGCGGCGCGGACATCCTCCCGCTGTTCACTCTGAACAAGCGGCAGGTCCGCCAGCTGCTGAAGCACCTCGGCGCCTCGGAGACCCTCTGGTCCAAGGCACCTACGGCAGACCTGCTCGATGACAGCCCGGGTCAGCTCGATGAGACCGAGCTCGGCATCAGCTATGACCACATCGATGACTACCTCGAGGGCCGCGAGATCCCGGACATCGATGCCGAGATCCTGGAGAAGCACTACCTGCGCACCCGCCATAAGCGCACCGTCCCGGTGTCCATTCAGGACGACTGGTGGCGCCACGGCTGAGCCGCCCCGGTCGAAGCGCCCGGTGAGACCCACCCGGTGAGCCAGGACCTCGCTTGAGCGGAGGGCCGAGCGGCGGGTCCCCGCTGGTAGTTTTGAGCCCATGCGGATTGCGACATGGAATGTGAACTCGATGCGGGCCCGGGCCGACCGGGTCGAGGCCTGGCTGGACCGCTCTGACGTGGACGTCCTGGCGATCCAGGAGACCAAGTGCAAGGACGAGAACTTCCCCTGGGAGCTCTTCGAGGCCAACGGCTACGACGTGGCGCACTTCGGTCTGAACCAGTGGAACGGTGTGGCGATCGCCTCTCGTGTAGGCATGAAGGATGTGGAGCGCACCTTCGAAGACCAGCCGGTCTTCGGCAAGGGCGGCAAGGACCCGATCCAGGAGGCACGCGCCATCGCTGCGACCTGCGGCGACGTGCGCATCTGGAGTCTCTACGTGCCCAATGGCCGTTCACTCGAGGATGAGCACATGAGCTATAAGCTCGCCTGGCTGCGTCAGCTCAACGACCACGCCCAGTCATGGCTGAACAAGGACCCGCAGGCCCAGATCGCGCTGATGGGTGACTTCAACATCGCCCCGCAGGACGAGGACGTCTGGGACATCGACTTCTTCCGCGAACAGGGACTCACACACGTCTCCCCCGCCGAGCGTGAGGCGTTCCAAAGCTTCCTGGACAGCGGGTACACCGACGTCGTCCGCCCACACACGCCCGGCCCCGGGGTCTACACCTACTGGGACTACACCAAGCTGCGCTTCCCGAAGAAGGAGGGCATGCGCATCGACTTCGTGCTGGGCTCCCCCGCGCTGAGCGAACGCGTGAGCGCTGCCTCCATCGACCGCGAGGAGCGCAAGGGCAAGGGTGCCTCGGACCACGCCCCCGTGGTGGTGGAGCTGAGCTGATCCTGAGCCCCGACGACGACGGCGCCTGATCCTCCGCGCGGAGAGTCAGGCGCCGTCGTCGTGTCCGGCCTCAGGGAACATCTGCCGTGAGGTTCAGCGGCGGTCCTTCAACTCGGACCGCAGCGCCTCGATCTCGGAACGGGTGCCAGCGGTGTTCTGCGAGGTGCGGACCAGCGCGATCATGAACTCCAGAGTGATTCTGATCAGGATCAGGTAGATCGCGGCAGGGATCCAGCCGAGCAGCAGCGCGAACAGGCCCACCCCGGGACCCTCGGTGAACGCGGAGGCCACCACGACCAGGTACCCGAGCACGACGAACGCGATCAACAGCACATAGATGAACTTGGCGAACTTCACCGTCACGAAGCTCTGGAAGGAGAGGTCGAACAGGGCCGCAAAGAAGTTCTTGCCTTCGACGGCGTTCTGATTGGTTCCGCCGGGACGCTGAGACTGCTGCGGGTACGGCTGCTGCTGGAAGCCCGGTCCCGGGTACTGTCCCGAGGAGCCCGGGTACTGGCCGGGCTGACCCGGGTACTGGCCGGGCTGAGCCGGGTATGGACCGGGCTGGCCGGGTCGCGGCTGGCCGGGCTGATCCTGTCCCGACTGCGGGCGCCCGGACTGGCCCGGACCCGACTGACCGGCTCCCGACTGACCGGGCCCCGACTCGCCTGGACCCGGATATCCACCCTGGGGCTGCCCGTAGCCCGCCCCGGCGCCCGCACCAGGAGCCTGCTGCGGCGAGGTTGGCCGGCCGTAGGGACCAGGACCGGACTCACCCGTCGGACTCGACTGACCCGGGTGATCGGGCTGCCGGGGCTGCTGACCTGCCTGTGCGGGGCCGGGCCCTGCCGGCAGACCCGGGCCTCCGGCGTTTCCGGGGCGATCGCCCAGGGGGGTGGTGGGCTGGTGGCCGGGCGAACCAGAGCCTTCCCCCGGCGAACGCTCCCTCTTCGGGTTCTCGCCTTCAGACGGCTCGTTCTGGTCTGGATGCTGAGTCATGGCGCCTCCTGTGCTGTGCGGTC
The DNA here is from genome assembly GCF_013410215.1 of Nesterenkonia sandarakina. Classification (NCBI taxonomy): domain Bacteria; kingdom Bacillati; phylum Actinomycetota; class Actinomycetes; order Micrococcales; family Micrococcaceae; genus Nesterenkonia; species Nesterenkonia sandarakina. The sequence continues at coordinate 1,218,181 of NZ_JACCFQ010000001.1, read as the reverse complement.
GCTTCGCGTCGTGCTCAACCTATACGAGCCCATCATGGGGCGTCGAGCATTCTCAGCGCAGGTCAGCGCGTTGCAGAACCAGCGGCAGTCAGCGGCGAGTGACAGGTGCACGCGATCGTGGCTGCAGCGGGATCGCGGGAGGGATCCGAGGAGCAGGATCACGCTCGGTGGGCGTCAGGTACCGGAGGAAGGGTGTCCGTCGTCGCTGTCCCGGCCTGGTTCTTCCTCTGATTCTGAGGTCGCAGCGCGGATGCGTTCTTCAAGCGACGCAGGCGGAGTCTCTTCCCGCCAGCTCAGGTCGGCGGCATCAAGACGCGAGGCTGTTGCGCGGAGCTCCGCGAGCTCGTCGTCGATCGTCGGGTCTGCGGCTCGGGCCTGGTCCAGTTCCTGCCACTCGGCGTCACTGAGACTGCCCGTCAGCGCCCCTGCGATCAGCTCCTCGCGCCGCGACGGCATTTCCCCCATCGTGAGCATTACCCCCCAGTGCCCTCCGCAGTGATCTCAGCCCGTAGTACATCCGCGTCCGCAAGGTCGCGACCGGAACGCCCGTCTGTTCCGAAAGCTCCTCGTAGCCTACGCCGTTGAGCTGAACAGCGAAAATGACCTCTCGATGCTCGAAGGTGAGTGTGGCCAAGGATTCATAGAGGACCAGCCGCTCGACGATGAGCAGATCCTCGGCCACCGGCTCACTGGCCCACTCGATCTTCTCCGGGTCCGAGGGGGCGGGTCGTCTGGCACGAGCACGCAAGGCATCGATGACGAGGTTCCGCGCTATGGCGAAGAGCCAGGTCCTCACTGAACCGCGAGAACTGCTGTAACGATCCCGATTCCGCCAGGCGCGGATGAAGGCCTCCTGGACGCAGTCCTCAGCCTCGGACCGGTCGCCGAGCGCATTGAGCGCGAACGCGAAGAGCGCCCCGCCGTGCGCGGCAAAGGCCTCCCGGACATCGAAAGGGACGTCCTCACCCGCTGGATCCATGGCAGGCACCCCCTTGAGCAGGGCGGGCCGGGCTGGCCAGGAAAGGTTCGCCCCTCACGGGCTGGCCTGGCAGTCCACCCCGCTGTCTCTCCATGGGCAGTCGAGACCTGCAATTTCGCCTACCAAGCGCGTCATCACCGCGCAGCGACGACCTTCTCGAGGTACTCCGTGAAACGGGCGGAGAAACAGGCATGGGGGGGAAGACCTTTCTAGGCCCTGGGCACATCCGGTGCAAGGATGTCAGACCGGCACGGTCCTTAGTTGCTTCAAGCCTTCTGTAGCGTATCCGCACGCTATTGAATATTTCAAGATGTGACAGATCTCTCAATAATCGAGCGCGATCTGCGCATGATACTCGTTTTCGAGAGCTAAGCAATACCGAAACCAGCATCTCAGCGCGCTCGGCCCCGTTGAATGCCGAACCCGGACCGCCCCGCATCGGCAGTGTTCGATCTTCGGAGCACATCGGGACTCGGCTCTGCACAGCCCTGCTCAAAAGATTTTCAGGGCTGTGATGAATGAGACCTGTGTGACCGGCGTATCCCTTGCTACAACCGGTCCGTCCTGCGGAGCGGGAACCCCTAAGTCGTGCCCAAGACACGATCGGGTGCCGACTTTTCCAGCCGAAAAGGTGATTTATGGTTCTTTACGAAGGCTCGCCGAAGGCCCTCCCCACGGTGACCCCGGACCTTGCACTCAAGCCCCCCGCCACCGCAGAGCTGCACCAGGAGCCGCCGGGTGAGGTCATTGCACTGACCGCCCCCGCCGGCGCCTCGCGACCCATCGGGAGTTGGAACAAACTTGCACCTTCAACTGCCGTGTACTCCGGCGGAGCCGTCACCGCCCCGCGGACTCTGCTGGACATCTTCTTCCACAGTGTCGACAACTTTCCGGACGCGACCGCGCTCGACGACGGCGTGGTCCAGCTGAGCTACCTGGAACTTCTGAATCGCATCGAGAAGGTGTCCGTGGTCATGCGGGAAGCGGGCATCGGCACAGGAGATCGGGTCGGCATCCGGGTCCCCTCCGGAACCGTGGAGCTCTACATCGCGATCCTGGCGGCGCTCTACCGAGGAGCCGCCTACGTGCCGGTGGATCATGATGAGCCTCAGGAACGTGCGCGCATGGTGTGGCAGGAAGCTGGCGTCACGGCCGTGATCGAGTCCGGTCTCAACGTGCGCCTGCTGCCTGATTCACCCCCGCGCGGAGAAGATCGCCCCCCTAACGGCGACGACGATGCCTGGATCATCTTCACCTCAGGGTCCACCGGAAAGCCCAAGGGGGTGGCGATCTCGCACAGATCCGCGGCGGCATTCGTGGACGCCGAGGCTTCTGTGTACTGCGTCGATGCTCCGTTGGGACCGGGAGATCGGGTCCTGGCCGGGCTTTCGGTGAGCTTTGACGCCTCCTGTGAGGAGATGTGGCTGGCCTGGCGCTACGCCGCCTGCCTCGTGCCGGCACCGCGTGACGTCGTCCGTTCAGGTGAAGACCTCGGGCCCTGGCTGGCTGAGCGCGGGATCACGGCCGTCTCGACCGTGCCGACGCTGGCTGCGATGTGGCCCGCCGAGTCTCTGAAGAACGTCCGGCTGCTGATCTTCGGCGGGGAGGCTTGCCCGCCGGAGCTCGTGGCACGTCTGGCGACCCCGGGCCGGGAGGTCTGGAACACCTACGGCCCCACCGAGGCCACGGTCGTCTCCTGCGGCGCCCTGGTCGACGGTTCAGGGCCGGTGCGCATCGGGCTTCCCCTGCGCGGGTGGCAGCTGGCTGTGGTGGATGCGGAGGACCAGCCGGTGCCCTGGGGCGAAGTAGGCGAGCTGGTCATCGGCGGAGCCGGGCTGGGTCGGTACCTGGACCCGGTGAAGGACGCGGAGAAGTACGCGCCGATGACCACTCTTGGTTGGCCCCGCGCCTACCGCAGCGGTGATCTGGTCCGCGCTGAGATGGAAGGCCTGATCTTCGTCGGCAGAGCGGACGATCAGGTCAAGCTCGCCGGTCAGCGAGTTGAGCTCGGAGAAGTAGACAATGCGCTGAGCAATCTGGCCAACGTCGCCGCAGGCGCCAGCGCGGTGCAGAAGAGCCCAGACGGCAATGGGATCCTCGCTGGATACCTGGTGCCCGCCGCCGGCAAGACCATCGACCTGGTCCAGGCGCGCGCTGCTCTGAGCGAGAAGCTTCCCGGGCGGCTGGTCCCTGCACTTGCCGTGATCGATGAGCTCCCGGTGAAGACCTCCGGCAAGGTAGATCGCAAGGCGCTCCCCTGGCCGCTGCCGGCGGACCCGAGCGCGGCGGCGGCAGCCACTGAGCTGCATGCCGATTTCGTCTGGCTGGCTGAGCGGTGGACCGGCCTGTTGGGTCCGGTGCCGCTGAGCGCCGAGAGCGACTTCTTCGCCCTTGGCGGTTCCAGCCTGACGGCCGCCCAGCTGGTCTCCACGTTGCGCAAGCGCTATCCGGACGTCTCGATCGCAGATCTCTATGCTCACCCCTCACTCTCCGAGATGTCTTCGCATCTTCGCCAACTCGATCCCAAGACTTCCATGGAGCGCACGACGCGCCCCACTCCCCGTTGGACCGGATTCCTCCAGATGCCGCTGATCGCCGGTCTCTACAGCATCATCGGTCTGCGCTATGTGACCGGGATCGCCATCGTGTGTCTGGTGCTGTTCCAGATCGGAGAGACACCCTGGGTGCCGAATCCACCCCTGGTCCCCACGATCATCGCCTGGCTTCTGCTCTTCAGCCTGCCCGCACGGGCCATCGCGGCGATCGTCTCGGCCCGAGTCTTGCTCTACCGCGTGAGACCGGGCATCTATCCGCGTGGCGGGGTCGCGCATGTTCGCCTTTGGGCGGCAGAGCGGATCCTCACCTTCTGTCAGTTAGACGCGTTGATGGGCACGCCCCTTGCCCCCGCCTTCGCACGTGCCATGGGCGCAGGAGTCGGCAAGAACGTCCACTTGGACGCGCTTCCCCCCGTCACGGGCCTCGCCGCGATCGAGTCCGGGGCCTCCATCGAACAGGACGTCGACCTCGCCGGTCACTGGCTCGAGGGCGATCAGCTCCATATCGGAGTCGTGCGGATCGGTGAAAATGCACGCGTCGGCATGAGGTCGACCCTCCAGGGAGGAGCCGTGGTCGGCGCCAATGCGGAGATCGCACCCGCCAGTGTGGTCACCGACATGGTCCCAGAGAACGAGCACTGGGCCGGTTCCCCGTTGCAGAGGATCGGCGTCTCGGGGCAGGACTGGCCGGTGACCGAGAAGTCCGCGGCCCGGGGTCACCTGGGTGTCGCGCTGATGTACCCGATCGGACTCCTGATGCTGGGACTGCTCGCCCTCTCAGCACCGCTGCCGGGGGCCGCCCTCATGCTGTTGTTGATCTCGGACTACGAGACGCTGGCCCCGGCCCTGTGGACGCTTGCCGCCTGGACCCCGGTGTTCATCGTGATCACCGTGGTGACGTATCTCGGTCTGCTCGCCGGTTCCGTCCGGCTGATGGGCCGTCTCATGCCTCGAGGTATCCACTCGGTGCACAGCCTCCCCGCGTGGGCCGCCTGGATGTCGGGACGTCTGATGGCGAAGTCACTGATCAACATGTACCCGCTCTACTCCAGCATGCTCACCCCCTCCTGGCTGCGACTGCTCGGTGCGCACGTGGGCAAGGACGTGGAAGCCGCCACCGTGGAGGCGATCCCGCATCTGACCAGCGTCGGCGACAAGTCGTTCCTGGCCGATCATTCGCTGGTCTCCGCCAAGTATGTCCGCCACGGCCAGCTGCGGTTGGAGAGCGGCAGCGTCGGCCAGAAGGCGTTCCTCGGCAATTCGGCCATCCTCGGTCCCAATCAGAGGATGCCCTCCAACTCGCTGGTCGCCGTGCTCTCCTCCGCACCCAAGGAGATGCCGCTGAACTCGCTGTGGCTCGGCAACCCCCCGATCGAACTTCCTCGTGCTGCAGAGAACGTCGACGCGTCGCTGACCTATGACCCGCCGCGTCGGCTCAAGCTGGCCCGGGCAGCGGTGGAGCTGTGTCGCATCCTGCCGATGTTCATCACGGCGTGGTTGGCGCTGGTCACGGTCTACGTGCTGGCCTTGATCTACACCAGCTTCGGCTTCCTCACCGCCGTGGCGCTCTCCGGCCCGGTGCTGCTGGCCAGCGGGATCGCCGCCGCACTGACCGCGATGCTCGCTAAATGGCTCCTGGTCGGTCGGTTCAAAGCGACCCAGCGACCGCTGTGGAGCTCGTTCGTCTGGCGCAACGAGCTGGCCGACTGCTTCTCCGAGGCGCTGGCTGTCCCTGGTCTGATCCGAATGAGTCTGGGCACCCCGCTGCTGAACCTGTGGCTGCGCGGAATGGGCGCGAAGATCGGACGCGGTGTCTGGTGCGAGACCTGGTGGCTGCCGGAGTTCGATCTGATCCGGCTCGACAAAGGTGCCTCGGTGAACCGCGGCACCGTCTTGCAGACGCACCTCTTCCACGACCGGATCATGCGCCTGGACCGGGTCCATTTCGAAGAGGGCTCCTCCCTCGGGCCGAACAGCATCGTTCTTCCCGGCAGCTCATTGGGCCCTCACGCAAGTGTCGGTGCGGGCTCGCTGGTGATGCGCTCGGAGAGCATCCCGGGCTCCACCACGTGGAACGGCAATCCGATCCGACGCACCGTTGGCGTCCTCTCCACTCGAGAATCCCTCGCGGCCGCCGGGGCAGCTCGTTGAGGACACAGAAAGTGCCGAAGAAGGAGACACGATGGAATTGACACCCGATCTCAGGTTCCGGATCACCCCGCAGTTCGGCACGGTGATGACGGCCATGGTGACCCCCTTCGACGAATTCGGGCAGCTGGACCTCGAAGGTGCTCGCGACCTCGCGCGCTGGCTCACCCGCGACGGCTGGAACGACGGGCTGGTGGTCAACGGCACCACCGGCGAGTCGATCAGCACCACAGATGCAGAGAAGACGGCCATGATCAGGACGGTCTCCGCCGCGGTCGGGGGGCGAGCCTCGGTGATCGCCGGGGTAGGTGTGGCCAGCACTCAGCACAGCATCGAGCTGGCGCAGGCGGCCGCGAGCGCCGGTGCCGATGGGTTGATGGTGGTCGCACCGTATTACTGCCGCCCAAGCCAGGCTGGTCTGCTGCGACACTTCACCGCCATCGCCGAGAGCACCTCGCTGCCGGTCATGCTCTACGACATCCCGCGTCGTACCGGGGTGGCCATTGATCGCGAGACCCTGCTGGCCGCTGCTGAGCACCCGCGGATCATCGCGGTCAAGGACGCCAAGGGCGATCTCGCCGCGAGCTCCTGGGTCATGCAGCACACTGGTCTGACCTACTACTCGGGGGAGGATGTGCTGAACCTCCCGCTGCTCTCGATCGGAGCGGTCGGGTTCGTCTCGGTCGTCGGACACGTCGCCGCGGATCTGCTGCGCTGCCTGCGGCAGTGCCATCTGCAGGGCAGGACGGCGCAGGCGGCAGGGATCCACCGCCAGCTCCTTGCCGTCTACGAGGGAATGTTCCGGGCTCCGGCAGCTGCCTCGGTCAAGGCAGCACTGGCCATGCAGGGGCTGCCAGGCGGCCCGGTACGGCTGCCTCTGGTGAACTTGGACGAGTCACAGAGAAAGCAGCTCTCGCTGGACCTGGTCGCCTCCGGCATCCCGGATCGGGTGATTCCGCATCGCCCCTCGGCGGCGGATGTCCGCGACGCCGACTCTGGCCGAACCGGACCCGTTCTGAGCCTGAGGCTGCAGTGAGGGGCACCAGCAGCGGCCTCCCGACCGGCACACCATCGAGCTCGCCCGCCGCAGGAGCCTTGACCGCGGACAAGCGCAGACGCCGCCTCACCGGGGTCGATGCGGCTCGCGGCCTCGCGCTGCTGGGCATGATGGCGATCCATATCCTGCCTGCCTGGGATGAGAACGGAGACCCGACCCTCGTCTGGTCTGCGTTCTCAGGCGTGGCAGCCACACTCTTCGCCCTCCTGGCCGGACTCACGCTGGCCTTCCTGACTGGTGGTCCCCGCCCGCTCAGCGGGAGCGCGCTGACTGCTTCTCGAGCTGGTCTTCTCGTCCGGGCCGCCCTGATCGCCGTCCTGGGGATGCTCCTCGCCGCTGTGGATCCCCCTGCGGCGATCATCCTGGTCTACTACGGGGCCATGTTTCTGCTGGCCATCCCGCTGCTTCGGCTCTCACCCAGAGCTCTGGCGGCTCTCGCCATCGGCATCGCAGTGCTGGGCCCGATCCTCGTGCACCTCACGCGAGACGTCCTTCCTGACCTCTCCGGCTACGACCCCACCCTGACCACCCTGTTCACCGAACCGGTGACGTTCCTCAGCGTGGTGCTCTTCACCGGCAGCTTCCCGGTCATCCCATGGATGGCCTACGTCTGTGCGGGACTCGCCCTGGGCCGTCTGGACCTGCGGGACAAGCGGACCGCGCTCCGACTCTTCGTCGCCGGCGTCCTCACGGCCTTGGGCGCCTGGCTGACCTCTGCTCTGCTCCAGGGCCCACTGGGGGGTCGGGAGCAGCTGATGGCCGCCACCCCGTGGTCTGCGACCGAGATCCAAGACTTCCTCATCTGGGGGCCTTTTCCGGAACTCCCGACGACGACGTGGTGGTGGCTCACCGTCTTGGCACCGTACACCGCCACCCCGTTCGAGGTGTTCCACTCCCTCGGAGTCGCGGCGGCCGCGCTCGGCGCGATGCTTCTGATCGGCAGGTTCGCCGGCCGCGCACTCCGGCCGCTGACGGCCATCGGAAGCATGACCTTGACCCTGTACAGCGCACATCTGCTGGTGCTGGCCACCGGCCTGCTCGCCCAGGCGCCCTGGGCGTCGCTCATCGTGCAGACCGCGGCGGCCGTAGGCTTCGCCATGATCTGGCTGCATTTCAAGGATTCCGGCCCGTTGGAGCGCGGAGTCACTGTGGCCACCCGCGCTGTCCGGGATCGGGTCTATGCGCGGATCCAGCGAAAGGCGCCCGGCTAGCAAGGCGGCATAGCCTGCGGTTTCCGGTCCATTACACTGGCACCGAGAAGCTGGCGTTGCCACGGGCGCACGACTTCTGACATGAGTTTTCCAGGGTGCCGGAGGGGTGCGTGCGCAGTAACCGGGACGATGCAGGCAGAGCGCTCTACGACGAACGACGAAAGCTGCTTGCCGGTCTGATGATGTCGGAGGCGGAGCCATGGGAAGACCTGCCCGAGGACGTGAAGGAACGGTGGCGGCAGAAGACCGAGCTCTCGAGCACCCAGGAGGGTTCGCGAGGGCCCCGGCGGCGCTCCGAAGGTCAGGGCCGCTAGCGACCTCGATCCGGGTTCGACGACACCCGGTTCAAGTTTCCGACGCAGAGGCCGACCCGGAGACTCGCTCAGCGGCGAGGGTCCAGAAGCGGTCCGGAATTCTCCGCCAGGGCAAGCATCACGGGCAGGCCCTCCCGGGCATCGCGCGCAGAGTGAGAGCTCCGCGGCAGGTCGGTCAGCGTGACTGCGGGATGACTCAGACAGAGCGGGGGCTCCCAGGGCTCGTTGAGCACCACGGCCGTGGGGTGCAGACCCCCACGCCCGACGTCGAAGCCGATGTGCAGCGACTTCAGCACCGCCTCCTTGCGCACCCAGGTGCGCAGCAGCCAGTAGAGTCGATCGGCGTCGTCAAGGCCCTCGGTCAGACGGAACCACGGAGATTCTTCCGGCGCCAGAATCACCTCCGCGAATCCTGCCGGCTGCGTCGTCGAACGCAGGAAGGGATCGATCAGCTCGATGTCGATGCCCAGGGAGCTGGCTTCGCCGGGGCCGGCGCAGGCTGCCGCAATCCACCCGTGAGATCGCGATCTGGAGACCTCTACCCGCTTGCCGGCGACCCTCGCTTCCGGTGCCCCACGGCGAGGGACGAGTTCCACCCGAGCAGGGTCGACACCGTGCGCCTCGGCCACCAGGGCGAGGACGATCGAGTCGGCGCTGCCGCCGGAGCTATAGGTCCACTCCATCGTCGCGCCTCCTGAAGCCTTGAACCCGTTGCACACCGACCAGGAACGGATGACCCCATCTTCACACCCTTTCGCAGTTCTTGAGGCTGTGAGCCCAACACAGATGATCTTCGCAAAGGACGCGTGTCCCGCTCATGATCCAGCCCGACCCCTATACCCCGACCTCTGGGTCGGCTGAACTGCGTGTGGATCACTATGACCTCACGCTGGACTATGACATCTACTCGAACCGACTCCTCGGGGTGGCCGTGCTGCACGGGCAGGTGCTCACCGACACCTCCGCCCTCGCACTCGACCTGCGAGGCCTGAAGGTCAGCCAGGTGCAGCTCAACGGCAGCGCGGTCCGCTTCAAACAGACCCGCACGAAGCTGGTGCTGCGCAGCCCGCTGACGGCTGAAGACGCGGTCATCATCGAGGTCTCCTACTCCGGCAAGCCCCGAGTCCAAAAGGGGCCCTGGGGCGAAGTCGGCTGGGAGGAGCTCACCGACGGCGTGCTGGTGGCGGGGCAGCCGAACGGGGCTGCCACCTGGTTTCCCTGCAACGATCACCCCGGAAGTAAGGCCACCTGGCGCTGCAGCATCGAGGTCGACTCGGACTACACCGCGATCAGCAACGGCGAACTCCTGCACAGCACCCCAGGCGACGGCCGAACCGTGTGGACCTGGGAATCCAGAGCCCCACTGGCGACTTACCTGGCAACCGTGCAGATCGGGCAGTACCGGCGTGGCCCGCTGCCGAGCAAGACCCACACATCCGCGAGGGTCCCGCTCCGACTGGCCTGTGGGGACCACCTCTGGCGGCAGGGCCAGAACGCACTGGCCAAGCAGCACGCGATGCTGACGGTCTTCGAGAAGCACTTCGGCGAGTACCCCTTCGACTCCTACGAAGTGGTCGTCACCGATGACGATCTGGAGATCCCGCTCGAATCCCAACCGCTCTCGATTCTGGGGCCGAACCATCTGGGCGCGGGATGGAACTCGGAGCGCCTGATCGCCCATGAGCTCGCCCACCAATGGTTCGGCAACTCGGTGACCCCGCATCAATGGTCTGACATCTGGCTCAACGAGGGCTTCGCCAGCTACGCCGAGTGGCTCTGGTCGGAGGCCTCCGACCAGGCCGATGCCAACTCACGGGCAGACGCGGCCTACGAACAGCTGGCATCGATGCCGCAGGACATCGTGCTGGCCGACCCCGGCGGGCCGGGGATGTTCGACGATCGGGTCTATCTGCGTGGAGCCCTCACCCTTCATGCCCTGCGATGCCATGTGGGCGAGGACGGGTTCTTTCAGACCCTGCGTTCCTGGACGGCGCTGAATCGTCACGGAACCGTGTCCACCGCAGACTTCCTGACACATGCGCAGCGAGTGACAGGGCACCCGGCGGGGTCCCTGCTGCGGGACTGGTTGTTCGGGGCCCAGCTCCCGGATCTGCCCTGAGCCATGAAACCCCGGTGCTCCCCGTTGCAGGGCTCTCGCTCCTGCCCCGCCGCGATCTCTTACACTTCTCGCAGAAGCCCTCGGGCCGATGCAGGAACCCCATCAGCCCGATCGGCTGGTGTCTCCGCATACCCGCGGAGCCGCCCGGCGGCGCAACGGCAAGGATTGCAGCTATGACCAGAGGTTTAGCACGACTCCCGGTGCTGGTCGCGGCCGTGCTCGCGGTGATCCTCGTGCTTCTGGGGCTTCTCGTGTTCTTCGGCCCGACGGTGCCGCTGAGTCAGGACGAGGACCCCGAGGCCAGCGCGGCGGGCCCGGCCCGGTGTGAAGAACATGGGATCTCGTCACCGGACCCTCGGGCGGACCCGGAACCGGTCAGTGGGGCCGAGAATGAGGCCGCCGGTGCAGAGGGCGCGGTCCAGCTCGATCAGGAGTTCACCGCCGACGGTGTCACCAGTGGCTACCACCTCTACACCCGGGACGTGGACTTCGATGAGTCCGTGGGCGTGGTGGTTCGACTCCACGGTGACGGTGGGGCTGAGTATGCCGATCCCGATGGCCTGTTGAACTGCCTGGCCGCAGTCGCCGCGTCGCACAACATGATGCTGCTGGCCCCACTGACCCCTGATGTGGAGGGTGAGGAGACCTGGTGGGAAGACATCTCAACGAACCTGCCCTGGCTCCAGGACCTGCTGAGCACACGCGTCCTTGAGACCTACGCCCCGGACACCGAGGATGTCTGGTGGATGGGATATTCCGGCGGTGCGGAGATGATCACCTACGGGGTGCTTCCGCGCACCCCTCAGGCGGTGACCGGCGGCGCCGTGATGATCGGCGGTGGCGGGTCACCGGGGGCTCTGCGCGAGGAACCGACGGCTGAGCAGCGCGCCTCCCTTGATCTGACCTGGATCACCGGGACCCTGGACGACGGCAGCGTCCCCTACGCCCCGTTCGACGCGTTGACCGCAGCTCAGGAGGGTTCCAGCTGGTACCGCGAACAGGGTTTCGAGCAGGTGCGGGCTGAGTTCCCCGAAGGAGAGGACCACTTCTCGCTGCCTCAGGCGCGGATTCTCGAGGACGTTCTGCGGCAGTGACGACCGACGACGTCGGCCATGCGGGCGCGTCTCGGCCGGGCGCCGGGACGTTGCCACCGGGGCGCCTGGGCAGGGCCTAGGGCTCGGTCAGGAGCGCGGCAATGGCCTCCGCGCGGGAGTCTGCCTGGAGGGCGTGCAGAATCCGAGAGATGTGAAACTTCACGGTGTTCTCGCTGATGCCCAGCTCTTCGGCGATGCTGCGATTGCTGCTCCCCGATGCCAGCAGGTTCGCCACCTGCTTCTCCCGAGGGCGCAGCTCCGCGATGGCCGCGGCGGAGCGTCCCACCTGGGGAGGGTCCAGCGGGAACAGGGCTGAGAGCTCTGCACCCCAGCCTGTCGTGGAGATCACCGACAGCTGGCCCCTGAGGGCCTGGACTCGCTGTTCGGCGATCTGGCGCAGCGCCTGCTGGTCCGTGGGACCACCCTCGCCGTCGTCGCGGACGTGGACGACCAGCTGGACTCCGTCGCAGTCCCACTGCACCCGCACCCGGGTGATCCCCGGGCTCTCCACGCGACGGAGAATCACCCGGTGGACCACGGCCCGGGCGCCGCGGGCGATGTCATCCGGAACCGGGTGGTGTCCCTGAGTCGGCTCCACGAACTCCAGTTCCACGTGCCAATAGCGGGCCGCGGACCACAGCTCCTCCTTCAAGCGGGCAAAGGCCAGCGAGGCCGGCTCCTGCGCCACTGCGCTTGCGTGTTCGCTGAGCATCCGAAGTCGATCCAGCCCCGCTGCGGATCGGGCAATGGCAGCGTCCCGCGCCGAGGCGTCAGACAACCGCCCAGCCCGCAGCGGAGCCAGGATCCCGTCCAAGGTCGCTGAATACTCATCCTGGATCTCACCCAGTGCCTGCAGGCGCACCCCGGCGCTGGAGCGTGCGTGGCGAAGGTAGTCCGGGCCCGCCTCGTCTGCGTGCTCCTGAACATGCAGCGAGACGATGTTCCAGACGTCGAGAAGTCGCTGCTCGTCTGACACCGGACCGGGGTCGATGATCACCAGGAGCGATCCATTGCGCGCCTGCACCTGCAGGACCGCGCGCTCGACGTCGCCGATCCTCAGGGCCGTCGGCTGGACGCCCTCCACGCCGCCGGTCGCCCCGCGCAGCTGGTCCAGGTCAAGCCCGCGCACCCCGCGGTGGACCGCCGGGTCCCCGGAGCACTGTATGCGTCCGCCACTGGCATCAGCGGTGAAGATGACCAGTGCCGAGTGGTTGACCATGGGACTCAACAGGTCCGAAAGGCTTCGAACTATCGAACCCAGCGGCGAGGACAGAACGTCGAAGAGCTGGTGGAGCAGACCGTCTGTGAGGGTGACGCGATCCATAGCTCGCATACTACTGACAGGACCTACCCGAAGGTAGGGCTACAGCCCGCCCCCCTGGTCATTGAGCCACGTCACACCCAGATAGAGACTTGAGGCATGTGAGGCAGCCCGCCTATCACGGTCCAGCGAGAGGATAGCAATGTCTGAGAACAGAGCAATCGCATATAAGAGCCCGGGAGTCGTGGAGGTCATCGATACCCCCTATCCGGACTTTGAACTCAAGGACGGCCCCGGCGTCAATCCCGCCAACATCGGACGCAAGGTGCCGCACGGTGCCGTGCTGCGGACCGTCGCGACGAACATCTGTGGCTCCGACCAGCACATGGTGCGTGGGCGGACCACGGCACCGGCTGGGCTGGTTCTCGGGCATGAGATCACCGGCGAAGTCGTCGAAGTGGGCCCTGACGTCGAGTTCATCAAGGTCGGCGACATCGTCTCGGTGCCGTTCAACATCTCCTGCGGACGGTGTCGCAACTGCAAGGAGCGCAAGACCGGCATCTGTCTCAACGTCAATCCGGATCGCCCGGGCAGCGCCTATGGCTATGTGGACATGGGAGGGTGGGTCGGCGGGCAGGCAGAGTATGTGCTCACTCCGTATGCCGACTGGAACCTGCTGAAGTTCCCCGACCGTGATCAGGCGCTGGAGAAGATCCTCGATCTGACCATGCTCTCGGACATCTTCCCCACCGGCTTCCACGGCGCCTACTCCGCAGGCGTTGGCCCGGGGTCCACGGTGTACATCGCCGGTGCCGGACCTGTGGGGTTGGCTGCTGCAGTCGGTGCCCAGCTGCTCGGAGCGGGCGCGGTGCTCGTCGGGGACCTCAATGAGGAACGCCTCGCCCAGGCCCGCTCCTTCGGCTGTGAGACGGTGGATGTCTCCAAGGGTGACCCCCGCGACCAGATCGAGCAGATCCTCGGGGTGCCAGAGGTGGAGTGCGGTGTCGACGCGGTGGGCTTCGAGGCGCGCGGACACGGCGCCGATTCGGCGACGGAAGCTCCAGCAACGGTGCTGAACTCGCTGATGGATCTCACCGAGGCAGGAGGCGCGCTGGGGATTCCCGGACTCTATGTCACCGGAGACCCTGGTGGCATCGACGAAGCCGCCCAGGTCGGTTCGCTCTCGATTCGCCTCGGATTGGGATGGGCCAAGTCCTTGTCCTTCACCACCGGTCAGTGCCCGGTGATGAAGTACAACCGTCACCTGATGCAGGCCATCCTGCAGGAGAAGGTCCAGATCGCCAAGGCTGTGAAAGCCACCGCGATACCCCTGGCGGACGCGCCGGCCGCCTATGCGGAATTCGACAAGGGCGCGGCCAAGAAGTTCGTCCTGAACCCCAACGACTACATCAAGAACTGAGCCGCCGGTCCGGCCCACCACGCGCGAATTCGGCCCGTCTTCTCCAGGGGCTCCTCAGCTCTGGATGAGGCGGGCCGACTCGCGTCACTGAGTCACAGCTCGCGCCGGAGCCGCCGGTCACGGTCTTCTGGGCAGCTCCATCAAGCTGCGGCCAGGAGAGAGTGCAGCAGGCGCAGAGAATACAGCTGGGTCTGCGCCAGGATCTCGAGGGGCTCTCCGGAGAAATGCCGCAGCTGCGTCCGCGTGGTGCCGGACACCGAGGCCGCCAACCAGGTGGTCCCAGGGGCCTGACCCTCTTGGCCCTCCGGACCTCCCGCCCCGCTCGCAGCGACGCCGACATCGGCGTCGAACATGGCAGTGACACCCTGGGCCATGCTCCGGACTGCCTCCTCCGAGATCACCGGCCCCTCAGGCACATTCAAGACACGGTGCTTCGACATGGTCTGGTAGGTCACAACGCCACCAGCGAACCACTCGCCGGACCCTTTCGCCGCGGCGAACTGGTTCGCCAGCTTGCCCCCGGTCAGGGACTCCGCGACGGCAAGAGTGAGCCCGCGCTCAGCAAGCAGCCTCCCCACCGCTGCTGCGATCTCGGCTGCCTGCTCCTCGAGCTCAGCGACACGGTCCATGACGATCCCCCTCTACTGTGGCCAGATGACAAGGTCGGCGCGCCGCCCGGAGCATCCGATCAAGGATCAGACTCACAAAGGCCAGCCGCGGACATCTGCGCGCCAGGGTTCTGAGTCTAGTGAGTCCTGTCGCGAGGGCGTCAAGCGGGGAACCGGGTCCACCCTGGGCGGCCGCCGTTCCCCGACTGATCCGCCGCGGCTGGGGAGTACCCCCGGACACAAGAAAACCCCTGGATATCCAGGGGTTCTCTCTCCCGTTGCCGGGTAAAGGTGGCTCCGACCGGCGTCGATCCGGTGACCTTTCGATTTTCAGTCGAACGCTCTACCAACTGAGCTACAGAGCCAGGATCGCCGACTAGTGCGACGACTTGCTCTCCGGCCAGATCCTCTGTTCAGAGAGTGGAGCGACCCTGACGGGACTTGAACCCGCGACCTCCGCCGTGACAGGGCGGCGCGCTAACCAACTGCGCTACAGGGCCTTGCTGTGTGCCGCTAGGCACGAAGTGAAACTTTACCAGCTCCACCCCTTTGGGCCAAATCCAACTTCCGCCGGATTCAGACCGTGACCTGCGAGTCGGACCCGCTGATCCGTCTCACCAGAGTACCCCCAACGGGATTCGAACCCGTGCCGCCGCCGTGAAAGGGCGGTGTCCTAGGCCGCTAGACGATGGGGGCCCGATCCCTGGTGGGAACCTGTAAAAGTTTAGGTCCAGCACCCGCGCAGAGCAAATCGATCGCCGAGCACTCGCACATCCGGACGGTCCTCATAGGATGAAGCCATGGCTTTCTCCATGAGTGACGAGGAGTTCGACGCCGCCACCACTGAGGCGCTCGACAGCATTCCTGCAGACCTTGCCGCACAGCTCGACAACGTAGCGGTCTTTGTAGAGGACCGGTATCAGCCACAGTCATGGGAAGACCCTTCAGTCGTGCTGCTGGGCCTCTATGAGGGCATACCGCTCACCGAGCGCGGCCCAGAAGGCTGGGCGATGCCGGATCGCATCACCCTATATAAGGAGCCGATCCTGCAGATGTGCCACAGCCGGGAAGAAGTGATCCATCAGGTCACCATCACAGTGATTCACGAAGTCGCGCACTTCTTCGGCATCGACGACGAAACTCTGCACCGCCTCGGCTGGGGCTGAATGCCGCGAGCCGCCGGCATTACCGGCCGTGGATAACGCCATTAGCACAGTGCCATTCCAATGTCCGGGAGGCTCAACCTTCAACCTACTTGAAGGTTGAGCCTTATGCTTTACCCCGCTACATCCCTGGAATGACGCGGAAGTAGCCCTCACAGTTAGATCACAGGAACGACACGACCTGTTGCCAACATGACAAATCCACAACTATCGTTGCCGGCGTAGCGCCAAAAGGCTCGATTCGCGTTTCCCATCGTTACGCTTCGGCCTCTGGATCACACGGCTATCACCGCACGGCGATCACCTTTTTGATTGAGGGTTTCCACAACTGTCTTTCCTTAGGTCCGCCTGGCCACGTGAGTCCACGAGCTGAGGCACCCGCGAGTCGAGCTTTGCCCCGTGAGACGGGCTGCGGCGCTTCCCCAGTGAGGACTAAGTGAGGATCTACCGTGAAATACCGTCGCAATCTTGCGGTGGCCGCAGTCACTGCCGCCGTCGTGACGACAGCGTTGGTCGGGACAACTCTCCCCGATCTGGTGGCCGACCGAGCCGCCACTGCCGTCGAACAGAATGATCGCAATTCCGCCGATTCAGTCAGCCTGACTGAACTCCCCGCGGTTCCGTCCGCCAAGGAGATCTCGACCGCCCGAGACTCTTCTCAGGCCACCGAGCAGATGATCGATGAGATCTCCGACCGCATCTCACAGGCCAGCCAGCGCGCGCTGGAGCTGGAGACTTCGATGCAGGAACAGCACCAGGCGGCTGTCCAGGCGCAGGTAGAGGCGGACGAGGCGGCCGCGGAAGCTGATGAAGCTCGCACCGCCGCGGAGGAGACCCAGGCCGCTGCGGCCCAGGAGTACCAGGAGCCGGAGACTTCCGCTGCTGAGGTCCTGCTCACCGAGGAAGACAGCCTGGCAGACGCCGCCACCGATGCCCAGCTCCAGGAGCAGGCCGAGCTCGACGCGGCCGCCGCTGAGCAGGCTGCCGCCGAGGCTGAGAGCCTCGCGGAGCAGGCGCGCCAGAACTCCACGAGCGCCGCAGAGGCGGAGGAGAACGCAGATCGCGCCACCGAGACGACGCGCACTGACGTCGCAGAGGTGGGAGAGACGCTCCAGGGGCTGCTTGAGACCCTGATGGAGCTCGAGGGCTGGGAAGGGGATCTGCAGAGCTTCTTCGAGCAGATCCTTGGCAACAGTGACTTCATCGACGAGGACGGCCAGGTCGATCACGAACAGCTGACGTACCGGATCACCACGCTGCGGGCCGACGCCGAGCAGGCGCGCATCACCGACGAGGCCGCCGCTGAAGCAGCCGAAGCCGAAGAGGCCGCTGCCGCCGAAGCTGAAGAGGCAGCCGCCGCTGAAGCTGAAGAAGCTGCCGCCGCCGAAGCTGAAGAGGCAGCCGCCGCTGAAGCTGAAGAAGCTGCCGCCGCCGAAGTCGAAGAGGCAGCCGCGGCTCAGGCCGCCGAGGAGGCCGCCGCTGAAGCAGCCGAAGCCGAGGAAGCAGCAGCCGCTCAGGCCGCCGCTGAAGCAGCCGAAGCCGAGGAAGCAGCAGCCGCTCAGGCCGCCGCTGAAGCAGCCGAAGCCGAAGAGGCCGCCGCCGCTCAGGCCGCAGAGGAGGCAGCCGCCGCTGCTGCTGCCGCTGAAGAGACTTCCTCGGAAGGTGCGGAAGGGGAAGCCGCACCTTCCGAGGAACCACAGCCTGCACCTGCTCCAGAGCCGGTCATCGCTTCGTTCAATGAGCTCAGCACCAGCATGCAGACACTGATGCGCCAGGGCGCTGAGCTGGAGTCCTCCTTCAGCGGAGGCGCTCAGGACTACTACCGGGCTGTGCTGAACAACGGGGCACTGACCAACGCCGATGGCAATGCATCCTGGAACAAGATGCGCTGGCACGTGGACTACCTCTCAGCTCAGGTAGAGCCCGAACCAGAGCCCGAGCCGGAGCCGGAGCCCACCCGGGCCCCAGCCCCCGAGCCCACCCCGGCGCCCGCTCCGGAGCGCACCCAGGCTCCTGCGCCTGCGCAGAGCCAGTCGCAGAGCCAGTCGCAGAGCCGGTCACAGTCCACGAACGTGGTCCCGGCCAGCAGCAACTCCAACGGTGCGGAGATCGCCATCAACTGGGCGGTGGCGCAGGCAAACCGTGGTGACGTCCGCTACGTCCTGGGCGCCAACGGCCCCAATGCCTTCGACTGCTCGTCCTTGGTGCAGCAGGCCTTCGGTCAGGCCGGAGTCAGCCTGAGCCGCACCACGTTCAGCCAGGTCAACGAAGGACAGGCAGTGTCTGTGGGCGATATGCGCCGTGGGGACCTGGTGTTCTTCGGCAGCGCCACGGCTCCGGGCCACGTCGGCATCTACCTGGGCAACGGCCAGATGGTCGATGCCTCCAACCCGAGCCGCGGGATCACCGTGCGATCGGTCTACCAGACACCATCTGCAGTTCGCCGAGTGCTCTGAACCCAGAAGTCGAATGCATGACTGAATAACCTCTCACTGGATCTCCCGCTCGCGGTAGGGCGGCGAGACACATGAAAGATGAAGATGATGAAGGCCCCCGGCGTCGGACACCGGGGGCCTTCATTTCTCTGTATCAAGACATCTATGCCCACGCCCCGTCGCCAGACTCCTGGGCCCAGACCCTAAGAGCCAGACCTCCCACGGGCAGGTTCAGTCTCCGAGCACCGGGCCGAACTGCGGTCGGTTCTCCAGGCGTGAGTCCTCGTTCTCCGGGACCACCATCAGCGGACCCTCCGCATGGTGCAGCACGCCCTGGGAGGTCGATCCCAGGAGCATTCCGGCGAACCCGCCGCGGCCGCGGGTGCCGATGACGGTGAGCTGCGCTCCCCGGGTCTCCTGGACCAAGACATCAACCGCCGTGCCATCGATGACCTCGGCGTCGATCTTCAGATCCGGGTAGTGGCTGTGCAGCCAGAGCCGCCCTGCCTCGAGCTTCTCGCGGAGCTCGCGCAGTGCCGCGTCGTTGTCGATGCTGGTCGGGATCCAGACCAGGGTCGCTCCCACCGGGGGCAGCGCACATACGATCCGCAGACGGGTGCCCCGCTCACTGGCCTCACGAGCGGCCACCAGTGCGGCCACTCGACCGAAATCTGATCCGTCCACCCCAGCGGCCACCGGGCGCGTATCTCTGGACTGGATCGATGGAGCCCCTTCGGGGATCACGGAGGCCGGCCCCGCGGAGTCCGACTCTGGCGATCCTGAGTCCTGACCCGACGAGACCCGACCCGACGAGACCCGACCCGACGATGAGCCGTGATCCGCCGTCGAGCCCTGTTGGGTGGTCCCACCCACGATGGGAATGGCACCTGTGGCAGTGGTGACCGCATTGGACTCCTTGGAGGAGAACTTCAGCGGCACCAGGACAGTGGGACATTTCGCGTGGGCGGGAAGCGCGGAGGAGACCGATCCGAGCAGCCTCCCGAGGAACCCTCCCCTGCCTCGGCTGCCCACGACCAGGACCACGGCGTCGTGCGAGTAGTCCAGCAGCACCCCTGCGGGGTCCCCGGACTCGACCTCGTAGCGCACCTCTCCGGGGTAGTCCCGGAGGAACTCGGCGGCCTGCTCGAGGACCTTCTCTGAGCCTTGGCGCAGCGCTGCATCATCCATCAGTGCGTAGCCACCGTCCATCGATGAGGCGGCGAAGGCGGGAATCGAATAGGCCGTGACCACAGTCAGCAGAAGCCCACGGCGGTGCGCCTCGGCCGCCGCCCAGTGCGCGGCGCGCAGCGACTGCTCGGACCCATCAACCCCGACGACGACGCCACGGACCCTGCGTCGTCCCGAGCCCGTCTGACCGGCAGGCTCATCCGGGACGGAGGGTCGGGTCGAACGGTCACGCGGCGAGGAGCCGCTGTCTGGGGATCCTCGGTGCGGTGCGGGGTTCATGACGAGCTCCTGACGGCCATAGCGAACAGCGTGCGCCCATGATATCGCTCCATGTCCACTGCGACATCTGTGGGCGTCCGCAGCTCAGCAGGGTGCAGGCCCCGCGGGAGTGACCGCTTTCAGAAGCCGTGCCGGATAGTTCGTCGTGATCTCCCGCACACCGAGGTCCAGGAGCAGATCGGCATCCTCAGGGTCATCCACGGTCCAGACACGCAGCCGGGATCCCCGCGCCAGCCACGCCTTGACCTCGGCGCGGTGCGTCTTGACGTAGGCAAGTCCCGGCCCCGCAATTCCGACGGTCCCGTTCCACACCAGCGCCTCGGAGTCCCGGCGGGTTCTGTGCATCACCGCGGCCACCACCGGCCGCACCGCGGGCCGCAACGCCGGGGCGAACGGGAGCCGGCTCAGCCGCTTCTGGACCTGAGCCCGGGTCACGGAGCTGAACAGCGCGCAGAGCTTATCGGGTGCCACCATGTCCGAGAGCCCGAG
Organism: Nesterenkonia sandarakina; assembly: GCF_013410215.1. Taxonomy (NCBI): domain Bacteria; kingdom Bacillati; phylum Actinomycetota; class Actinomycetes; order Micrococcales; family Micrococcaceae; genus Nesterenkonia; species Nesterenkonia sandarakina. The sequence goes on along the minus strand of NZ_JACCFQ010000001.1, from coordinate 1,197,861 downwards.
CAGCGAGCCAGGGTAGAAGCTCATGAAGGACACGGTCACCGCGTGCTCACCGCGTGCCCCGGAGGGAATCACGGATGTCTCGGGGTCCCACCCGAAACGCAGCAGCGTGCGCAGCACGGTGTGCTCCAGCCGATCCCCGAACGGTGAGGGGTGCTTCAGTTCCACCGCGAGGTCGAGGTCGCGGCCCGCCTCGGTCATCAGCTCGAGGACATCGGCGAGCGTCATCAGCTGGTCGTGGCGTCCGCCGTAGTCACCGGGAAGCCTGGGGGTCTTCCAGGTGGAGACATCAAGGCTGCGCATGTGGGCGAGGCTGAGCTCGGCCACAGCTCCGGTGCCGTTGCTGGTGCGGTCCACGGTGGCGTCGTGGAAGCAGACCAGCTCCCCGTCGGCGGTCAGATGCAGATCGATCTCCAGACCGTCTGCGCCCTCCTCGATCGCCCTCTGATAGGCCGCCCGAGTGTTCTCCGCGAACAGCCCCGAGGCTCCTCGATGCGCGAAGATCTTCGCTCGCGCTCCGTCCCGGCGCGCGGATGCGAGGAGATCCTCAGGCTCCGCAGGTGAAGTGCAGTGAACCGGGGTGGCCATCCGGCTGACCGGTGGAGCCACGCCCAGCGCGCCTGCGAAATCTCGGTTCCGAACCAGTTCTGGCATCACGGCCTCAGACTGGGCTCATCCGGACAACAGAATGCGACGGGCAGGGGGCCGGTTGGAGGAAGCGCGGATGAACTTGGTGTGAACCATCCCGCAGACGCCGGTGGCGATCAGCCCTGTGGCAGCTCAGCATCGGGTCGGCCTGAGTCGAGATCAATCTTCGAGGCCTCGCCGGCGGAGACACGCTCGGATTCCCGCTGGGACTTTGCCTTGGAGTCCCGCTGGGCGACGAGGGCTCGCTTGCGGCTGCGGCGCTCCTTGCGCTCGGCGCGGAGCCGCTCCCGCTGCTGCGCGCGTTCCATATCAGCGACCAGCCCTTGCGGGAGCTGCTCGGGCAGATCGCCGAACGTCTTGTGCGCGGACTTCACGATCTGGCTGGCCAGACGATGATTGGCCGCGCCGCCGACCACCATGCCGATTCCAAAGGGAATGGCGCGGGCTACCATCGTGGTGCCGGAGCGGATGAAGAATCTGCGCATGAACTGACGCTTGATCTGATTGACCACCAGCCCGGACACGCCGGAGGAGCTGCCAGTGGTCTTGATCGGAACCAGCGATGAGAACGGGCCTGCTCCCTTCCCGCCGGCCTGCTGGGAGAGCTCCCCCAGGAGCTGGCGCCCCTGATCCCCGAGTATCACACCCATGACCAGCAGCTTCGCACGGTCCGGGTCTGCGGTACTGACACCGGAGAGCTCTGCGATGGACTGCGCGTAGAGCGCGCAGGCCTCGAGGAAGCTTCCCGTGGCGGCGGCGGAGAGTCCCAGGGAGGTCACCGTGCCGACCGCCGGCACTGCGGCCGTGGCGCCGATCAGGGCACCTCCCCCGGTCATGGCCCGGGTGAAGTCCTTGTCCAGCTGCGCGGCGAGTTGGTGGTTGGAGAAGTCCGGGTGGGCCTTGCGGAGGCGGCGGATGTTCGCGAGCACCAACGGGCGCTGCACGGTGACGGCGCGGGTCAGCCAGCTCTCTGCCCGTGGAGTGAGTCGCCCGGAATCATCGAAGGCATGACCCTTGACCATGGACACGGTCTGCTGGGCGAAGAAGCCGGAGGCCGCAGTGCCCATGAGTTTTCCGTTGACATAGGACTTCTTCATGGGCTCAGTCTAGGCCGTGACCCCGGCAGGGTGGGAAGCGATTCAGCTTCCGGCGATGTCCAGCCAGACCAGCCGTCCAGCCGGGGAGTCTGGGTCCGCAGGGTCCACCAGATCGAAGCCGAACTCCCCCTCCGCGGGCCAGAACACACCTGAGTTGTCCACGTTCAGCGCGGCGGCGGGAAGCACATAGGAGGAACGGACTGCGGTGTCACCGCTCAGACCGTGGGTGGCCTGGGGATCAACTGTGGCATCCCGGCGCTCCGGCAGCGGCTCCTCGGTGATCGCTTCCGGGCCCGGGTCCTGGATGCTCTCGCCCTCCAGGAGGGAGGAGAGCTCGGGGACTCGCTGATTGGGCCAGGTCTGGAGCTCCTGGGCGTCGGCCAGTCCACCGGCGACCACGAACGGGGCCCCCGAGTCGAGTCCGCCGTAGGTGCCGTCGTCGTCATAGAGGTACCAGGCTGCCCCGGAGACGTACTCCGAGACCATGCGGCGCTGATCCTCACTGCGCGCAGTGTCCGGCGCGGTGGGACCTGGGGGGCTGTTGAGGTCCGTTGCCACCAGGTGCACGGGGTCCGGTTCGCCGGGGACCTCCAGCGGGATGTCCCACATGCTGGTGCTGGGCAGCCGGAGCACGGACTTCTCCAGCGTGGAGAACTCATCGGCGGGCAACGAGTTCTCCGGCATGTCCTGCCAGAGGAACTCCTGGAAGGTGCGGACCTCGTCCTCGACGATGGGATGCACCGAGAAGACGGCCATTCCCCGCTCCCCGGCGTAGCGCCCGTAGCCCAGCGCATCCCCGGGCCCACCGACCCGACCGTCGCCGTCGAAATCGGCACCCGAATCAATACCAGAGTTCGTGGGGGCGGTGTATATATGGGAGTAATCGATGCCGGTCTGGCCGTTCTGGCCCCGGGAGAGGTACTCCTCGTTGATGCTGGCGGCGATCTGCTGATGCTCGTCATAGCTGAGCCCGGTCAGCACCAGCACGTCGGGTGCATTGAGCTGCACGGTCTCCGCCAGCACGCGTGCCTGCGGGTGCATCCCGCCGCTGAGCTCCTCAAGGACCTCGGCGGAGGACCCACCACTGATCTCAGCATGGAGCGTGGCCACGCGCAGGTCACCCATCGACTTCTCCACCGTGGTGGTCGGATCCTGAGAATCCGGGGTGATCGGTGGCTGCCCGGGGGTCGGGTAGAAGGAGGTCGGGGACGCTGCACCGGCGGAGTCGCTGGTGAGGTCAGTGGCGTGCGCGCCGGAAGATCCGGCCATCACGAGACCGGCGACGAGGCAGCCAGTGATACTGCTGCGCGTCAATCCTCTGGCCCGCAGCTCAGAACGTTGCTGGCCATTGGGCATGCGATACACCGTAATGCCGCTCCATGCCCGTGCCAACCTCAGAATGGGACTTGGGGAAACAGTTACCAAGGCGTAATAGTCCGGCAGACCGTGCAGCGCCACTCGCCCGGACCTCGGAACGGGCACCATAGCGGCGTCATCTGGGCTGCAGCAGTTGCATTATAAGTCCATCGGGTGTGTAAATAGTAGACAGACACCTTGTGATTCTCGAGGGTCGAGACACTTCTGACGACGACGCGGGCCCCTGCCAGTGTCGCGATGCGATGGCGCACCAGCCCACCGCAGCGACCACGGAGTCGGCGTCGTCTTTTGCGTGTCTAGAGCAAAGAGATCACTGCGCACTGACTTACCTTGCACTTCACCAGAGAACACTCTCACCTGACTGAGGAGGACTTCATGGCTTCGCAACCCGAAGCTCGACTACGGGACTGGTCGCCAGCCGATGCCTGGCGCGGCCTGAACAAGCCCGTATTCATCCCGGCGGTGCTCATCATCGTCATCGGCCTGATCTTTGCCACCATCTGGGGCTCAGCCAACGGTGCCGATGCCTTTGAGACGCTCAACGCCACCATCGTGGACACGATCGGCTGGTGGTACGTCCTGATCGCCACCGGGTTCGTCGTCTTCGCCCTCTGGGCCGGCCTGTCCAAGGTGGGCAACATCCGGCTGGGCCGCGACGACGAGAAGCCTGAGTTCTCCCTGGGCTCCTGGTTCACCATGCTCTTCGCCGCCGGCATGGGCATCGGACTCGTCTTCTGGGGCGTGGCCGAGCCGCTGTGGCACTTCATCGCTCCCCCGGACGTCACCGGCGCCGTCGGCACCGACGCCGCCGGCGAGGTCGTGACCGCCGGGGATTCGGCGGCCATGGGCACCGCCATGGGCCAGTCGATCTTCCACTGGGGCTTGCACGCCTGGGCCATCTACGTGGTTGTCGGGCTGGGCCTGGCCTACATGACCTTCCGCCGCGGACGTCCGCTCTCGGTCCGCTGGCTCTTGGAACCGATCTTCGGTCGCAAGCTGATCGAATCCTGGGTCGGGCACGTGATCGACGTGGTCGCCATCGTGGGCACGGTCTTCGGCATCGTGACCTCCCTGGGCATCGGCACGCAGCAGATCGCGGCCGGCCTGGGCTTCATGGGCTGGATCGAGGATCCTGCCAACACCGTCCTGCTGACCGTGATCATCGTGGTCATCATGGCGATCGCCACCTTCTCGGTGATCACGGGAGTGAACAAGGGCCTGAAGTGGCTCTCGAACTTCAACATGGTCATGGCCGCGATCCTGGCCCTGTTCGTGCTCGCCGCAGGGCCCACGCTGTTCCTGCTCCAGGCCTTTGTGGGGAACCTCGGCGAGTACCTGATGGCCTTCCCGCAGCTGATGTTCGAGACCAGCGCCAACTACGTGGGCGGCGAGGATGCCGGATGGTCCGGAGACTGGACCATCTATTACTGGGGCTGGTGGATGAGCTGGTCCCCGTTCGTGGGCATGTTCATCGCGCGGATCTCCCGCGGGCGCACCATCCGCCAGTTCGTCATGGGCGTGCTGCTGGCGCCGACGCTGGTCAGCATCCTGTGGTTCACGATCTTCGGCTCCTCCGGCATCTACTACCAGATGACCGAGGGCGTGATGGTCCAGGACGGCAACGTCGACACCGTCGGCGCCACCTTCTCCCTGCTCGAGCAGCTCCCGCTGGCCTCGATCACCGCAGTGGTGGCGATCCTGGTGATCGCGATCTTCTTCATCACCTCGGGAGACTCCGGATCACTGGTCACCGACGTGCTCTCCTACGGCGGGCGCACCGACACCCCGAAGCTCACCCGGGTGTTCTGGACCATCTTCATCGCGATCACCGCGATCGTGCTGCTGGCAGCCGGGGGCGAGGCCGCGGATGCGGCGCTGCGCGTGCTGCAGGTGACCTCCATCGCCGCGGCGGCTCCGCTGTCCATCGTGATGGTGCTCGCCGTGATCGCGCAGATCCGCATGTTCACCTACGAGACGCAGACCATGCCGCGCTATGTGCGGATCCGTCCCACGGCGAGCAAGACGGCGCTGGTGGACACAGCGCGCCACGGCGTCGAGGGAGACTCGACCCGGGAGGTCCACCGGAACCTCCGCTCCATGGTCACCGGCCAGCGCGCCGCCCTGAAGGGCTTCTTCGGCAGCACCTCGGCGACGCTCTCCGGACTGGAGAAGCCCGCCTCGAAGCAGGCGGACGCCCCGGATGAGTTCTCCGCTGATGACATGGTCTTCGCGATCCAGGACGTGCCGGCCCACTCCACCGTGGTCAACCCGGACACGGGCACCATCGGCTGGGATGAGGACGTGGCGTACCACGACCCGATCGCCGACCAGGTGTTCGAGACCCCGGAGTTCGCTGAGTCCGCCACGGGTCAGCAGTGGGAGTCTGAGCAGATCTACGAGGAGGCCGTGGGGAACGGCGAGTCCGAGTCGACTCCGGGGACCACCCCGGAGGAGAACTCGAAGCGCTGATTGCGCGCGGTCTGACCCATAGAACGAGCGGGACCCCAGTTCTTGATGAACTGGGGTCCCGCTCGTCTGTTCTGGGTGAACCAGCTGTCGCCTACCGGCCGCTTGGGTGACCGTGGCCTGCTCGGCCGGGGCTCTGCCGGGAGCCGGTTCGGGTTCAGGAGGGGTTGAACTCGCCCGGGTTCGGACCGGTCCGCCCGTCGCGCTCCAGCCCGTCGATGGCCGAGAGCTCCTCTTCACTGAGCTCGAAGCCGAACACGTCGAAGTTCGACGCGATGCGTTCCGGAGTCACAGACTTCGGGAACAGGATCCGGCCGCGCTGCAGGTGCCAGCGGATGACCACCTGCGCCGGGGAGACGCCATGGGCTTCGGCGGCTGCCTTGACCGGCTCATCCTCGAAGACCGCGCCCTGGGCCAGCGGGCTCCAGGCCTGGGTCTTGATGCCGTGGCGCTCGTTGGCCTCCTGGATCTCGCGCTGCTGCAGCGCCGGGTGGATCTCCACCTGGTTGATCGCCGGCACGACGGTGCCAGCCTCGACAACCCGGTCAAGGTGCTCGGGGAGGAAGTTCGAGACGCCGATGCTGCGGATCAGACCCTCGGCCTGCATCTCTTCCATGGCCTTCCATGCGTCGAGGTAGGCCTCATCCGCAGGGGATGGCCAGTGGATCAGGTAGAGATCCACGTAGTCCACGCCGAGCTTCTCCAGTGACGTGCGCAGCGCCTGCTTGGTGTTTCCGGCCTTGAAGTCATTGACCCACACCTTGGTGGTGATGAAGAGCTCCTCGCGGGGAACGCCGGAGGCTGCGATGGCCCGTCCCACGCCTTCTTCGTTGCCGTAGACGGCGGCGTTGTCGAGATGCCGGTACCCGACCTTCAGCGCTTCGGCGACCACCTTCTCGGCGTCCTCCGCCGGAACCTGCCAGACCCCGAAGCCGAGCTGCGGGATGGTAGCACCATCGTTGAGTGTGATTGTGGGAACAGTAGCCATCGGCGACCTCTCTCATCCTGCGGACATGTCCGAGGGCAGCTTCGCCCTCGTGTTGTGTGAACCACGCAACTGTCAGGATCATTCCATGAGGTTGCCCCTCGTCCCACGCGACCCACCTCGAAGGCCCGCGCTGTTCTGCTCACTGGTCAGCCGATGCTGACCCGCCTAAGCTGAGGTGACAGGTTCGCATCGCTCCCGGTGCGCAGCTCGGCACCGAACACGGAGGATCCATCATGACTGCAGAGGTCACCGCATCACGACGCCGAGCCACCGGACGCACCCTGCTGATCGTCTCGGCCCTCGGCGCAGCCGGATTCGCCGGATGGTCCTTGGCCCAGCTCCAGCTCGCCTCGACCGAGACGTTTCTCTCCGACGCCTGGCACGCCTTCGGCCTGATCGTCTTCGCGGGACTCTTCGCCCTGGTCGCCTGGCGCCCGAGGGCCTATCCGGGGCTGATGGAGCTGACCATCGTGCACAGCGTCGGCATGTTCGTGCTCGCGTTCACCAATCAGGACGCCGCCGGGGCGACGGCGACCATGATCCTGCACGGGCTGCTCGCCCTGGCGCTGCTGATCGCCTACGTGGTGCTGGGCTGCGTCAAAGCCTGGGGCCGCCAGCCCGCAGCTGCTCACACCTCCCCCGGCCGGACCGGCTCCCCCGCGGCGGCCGGGAAGCCTGGCGCCAAGAAGGATTCCGCGCCAGATGCTTCGACGAAGCAGCGGCAGAGCCGGGAGTCGACCTCAGAACGCGGCCAGCGCAGCCTCGAGCGCACCCCGGAGGCTCCGGCGCAGCCCGGTGGCACGCCCAACGCCCAGCCCGGGGAGGCTTCTCCCACCAAGACTCAGCCCACTCGGCCGATCTCGCAGGAGCTTCCGGAAGACCGCCCGCGGCGCTGAGCCGGCCCAGCCCTCTCCGGTCGGCCGGCACCGATCACACCCCGAGGCGCCTGCGAAGCTCGGGGGCGTGTCTGCGTGAGACCTCGACCCGGCTGCGCTGGCGGTCGTTGAGCACCAGCACCAGAGCACCCCGGAAGTCGGGCACCAGCTCCCGGACGTAGCGCAGATTCACCAGATATGAGCGGTGCACGCGGAAGAAGTGGCCCTGGAGCCGTCGTTCGAGCTCGTTGAGCGAGAAGGACACCAGCACCCGATCCTCGGTGAGCTTCAGCGAGGCGTATCCCCGCGCCGCCACCGCGTAGACGATCGCGTCCCCGTCCACCAGCACCGTCCGGCCGTCTCTCTGCACCGGGATGCGCACCAGCTGCTGGGTTCCCTGCGGGGCCGGGGTAGCCGGACCCGGCGCTGCGGGGGCCGCCGTCGCCGCGGCGGAGGGGGAGGCGGCACCTTCGGCTCCGGCGAGCGCCCGCTGCACGGATCGCTGCAGCCGCTCGGCGGAGAACGGCTTGACCAGATAGTCCGCCGCAGAGAGATCGAAGGCCTCCACTGCGTGATCCGGGTAGGCGGTGGTGAAGATGACCTGAGGCCTGCGCGACCCGGCGGGGGCCTCGGCGGCGTGCAGCTGCTGCGCGACCTGAAGCCCGGTGAGCCCCGGCATCCGGATGTCCAGAAACACCAGGTCATAGGCCAGGGAGTTCAGAAGCAGCAGCGCCTCCTCGCCATTGGTGGCCTCTCCGACCACCTGGACACCTCCGATCTCCTCGAGCAGGAATCGCAGCTCCTCGCGCGCAGGGGCTTCGTCGTCCACGATCAGAGCCCGGGGGTGCATTCGCCCAGTATAGAGCCAATATTCAGGTGACTGTGATGCTGATCACCGCAGCGGTATCTGCAGCTCCACCACGGTGCCTCCGGTGCGCGGAGTGGAGATGGCCAGCTCATAGCGGTCGCCGAAGAGCGAGTTCAGCCGTTCGGTGATGTTCTGCAGCCCGACCCCGGCGTGGTTCGGGTCTTCCGGAGGCGCCTCGCCGCCGCCCAGACGACCGGCGCCGTCGGCCATCTGCGCCAGCACCTCTGAGGCCATCCCGACGCCGTCGTCGCTGACCCGGATGCTGGTGGTGCGGGCCAGCGGATCCACTCTGGCCCGCAGGTGCACGGTCCCGCCCGCAGGTTTGCCCGCGATGCCGTGCTTGACCGCGTTCTCCACCAGCGGCTGGATCATCAGCACCGGCACCCGGGTGGTGAGCACCTGGGGGTCGATGTCGTAGCGGACCTTCAGCCGGTCTCCGAACCGCGCCTGCTCCAGCGAGACATAGGTGCGCACGAAGTAGTACTCCTGCGCGAACTCGGCGTAGTGCCCCTCCTGGCGCACCGCGTAGCGGAAGAACTCGGAGAGTCGCAGCAGCAGCTCGCGGGCCTCATCGGGCCGGGTGCGAGCCTTCGAGGCGATGGTGTTGAGGATGTTGAACAGGAAGTGCGGGTTGATCTGGGCGCGCAGCGCGTTGAGCCGCGCGTCGGTGGCGAGCTGCTTCTCCCGGTCCAGCTCCGCGAGCTCCAGGTGCAGAGAGAGCATCGCGGCCATGTCCTCGACCAGCTGACGCGGCGGGATCTCGGCCTCGGCCTGGTAGACCCCGAGGGTCCCGATCACCCGGGCCCCCACACGCAGCGGCACGATCACCGCCGAGGTGACCTCGCAGTCGGGCTTCCGGCAGCCCACCCCGGCACGGTCGCGGACCACCTGGGTCTTGCCCTTGGCGATCGTGCGGGGGGCCGCAGAGGTCTGCATCTGGGCACCCTCGCGATGATGATCGGCACCGGGTCCCACATAGGCCAGGATCTGCTCGCGGTCGGTGATCGAGACCGCGTCCCCGGAGAGCATCGGGCGCAGCAGCTCACAGGTGCGCCGGGCGGCCTCCGGGGTGAGCCCTGCGCGCAGCGGCATCGAGCGACCCGCGGCGGCGAGGTTGCGCACCCCGCGGCTGACCTCGACCTCCCGCGGCGAGACCGGCCGCTGACGACGCCGACCGGAAGCCCCGCGCAGCGCCGAGGGGTAGCCCAGCACCGCTGCCACCGTGAGCCCGAGCCCGAGCCCCAGAGTGGGCAGCATCGGCAGCGCCGGGTCGGCGAAGACCTGGGTGCCGAGATAGACCAGCACCCAGATCAGCGTCACCCCGGCCGCCAGCATCGCGCTACCTCGCATCCACGCCTCCTCGGGTCAGTCGGGCCATACGCTCGGCACGGCGGTCCGCGGCTGTTCCATGCATCCGCACCCAGTGCGCCTGCACCCCGTCGGGGGCCCTGGTGCGCAGCGAGACCAGCACCACCACCGCCACGGTGATCGGGGCGACCACCAGGGTCGGCGCGGCGAGCAGCTCCCGCAGCCAGTCGGTGGTGATCAGACCGGCGGTCATGAACATAGACACCGAGAGCACCGCCCCGGTGAGCAGCCCGGCCAGGGAGCCTGCCGCGGTCGTGCGGTGCCACCAGATGGCCAGCACCAGCACCGGTGTCAGCGCTGACCCAGCCACCGCGAAGGCCCAGGTCACCATGGTCGCCACCAGCGAGGGCATGGCCGGGGCGAACGCCTCGGGACGCAGCGCGATGGCCAGTCCCGCCGCGAGCGCGGCACCCAGGAGGGTGGTGATCCGCCCGGCCCACACCGCCTGGCGCTGCGTGGCGCGCGGGTTGATGTGGCGCTCATACACGTCATGGCCCCAGGTCGCCGCCGAGGCCAGCAGCAGCCCCGCCACGGTGGACATCGCAGCGATCAGTGCGGCGGCAGCGATCAGCCCCAGCCCGGTCTGCTCGCCGTAGATCCGGCCGAGCACCGGCAGCGCGTGCTCCGGAGTATGCAGCACCCCGTTGACGGTGAGCTCCTGCAGCCAGGGCCTGCCCGTGACCGCTTCGGGGATGATGTCCCGGGCGGCGGTGCCCAACATGATCGCCATCGAGTAGAACGCACCGATGAGCACCAGCACCCAGACGGTCGTGGTGCGGGCGGCCTTCCCGGTGGGTGAGGTGAAGTAGCGGTTCATCACATGCGGCAGCCCGGCCGTGCCCAGACCCAGGGTGACCACCAGCGCGACCTGGCCCAGCGGCCCGTACCGGGCGCCGGGCTCACCGAAGAGCGCCGGCTCCCCCGGGTGCATGTGGTTGGTCTCCTCGGTGAGCGCCCATTCCTGCCCGTCGGCGCCGAGGGTGGGGTTCGCCAGCGGCGCCTCGCTCAGGGACTGCACCGCCTCCCCGTAGCGGAAGCCATCGGCGGTGACCACCACGGCGAGCCAGACCAGCGCGGCGAAGAGCAGCAGAAACTGCACCGCCTGGTTCCAGGTGGTCCCGCGCATCCCACCGAAGGCGACGACGACGGCGACCACCGCCGTGGAGAGCAGCACCCCGGTCGCGTACGGAGAGAGCCCCAGCAGGCCCTGGCCGACCAGCAGCTCCCAGGTGATCCCGCCACCCACCGACTGCGGGACGAGGTAGGCGAGGATGACAAGCTGGACCACCCCCACCGAGGCCAGCCGGACCGGGTCCGAATCCATTCGCCGGCCCAGGAAGTCGGCGAGCGAGAACTCCCCGAAACGGCGCAGCGGCGCGGCGATGAGCAGCAGCACCGGAACGAAGCCGGCGGCGAAACCCACCGCGTACCAGGCCCCATCCAGACCCGAGACGTAGACCGCGGCGGCCACGCCCAGGAATGAGGCGGCCGAAAGGTAGTCTCCGCAGATCGCCCAGGAGTTGGTCATCACGCCCACGCGCTGGCCGGCCAGGTAGAAGTCCACCGTGGAGGGCCCGCGGGGGCGGCTGATGAAGGATACCCCGAGCACGATGATCAGTACGGCGGCCAGGGTCACCACCGCGGTCGAGGTCATCGGGGTGCCTCTCCGCTGCCCGCGGAGGCGCCGGCGTCGTCGTCGGGGTGCTGCTGACCACCCAGCATCCGTGATTCCACCGAGGCGCTGAGTCGCGCCGCAGCGATCCCGATCACCGCGAAGGCCAGGTAGAGGCCGCCGGCCGCGGCGACGAAGCCGGGGCTGAGCTCCCCCAGAACCCGCGCCCCGGTCCACCACTGCAGCGTGATGGTCAGCACCGGAAACGCGGCGACCAGGACCAGGAAGACCAAGAAGTAGGCGATGGCGATGCCGCGCTGGGCCCGGAAGGCCGCGTCGACCTCGGCGGGGGTGTCTCGGACCTCGGTGTCAGCGGCGGCCTCGGCGGGCAGGTCCTCCGGCGAGGGTGGCGAGGAAGTCGGTCCGATCACCTCGGTGGGACGCCCGTTCAGGCGGGGAGCCACGTCCGGTACATGTTCCAGGCGGACTTCAGCAGCACCACGGCGCCGCCGCCGGCAAGCACGAGACCCATCCCTGGCAGCAGCCCGCCCCAGGCGCCGGAGCTCGCGGAGAAGGCGAGGATGTTCCAGGCCTGCAGCACCACGATCCCCGCGACCAGCAGACCAGGGATCATGGCGTGGGCGATGGCCAGCCTGCGGCGGGGCACGAATCCGCCGGCGAAGGCCAAGAAGCCCACGGCAAGGGTCAGCACCCCTGGTCCATCCGTGCCGCGCAGCGCGTAGGTCTCCCCGGTGACCTGCTCCATGAAGGGCAGATAGACCCAGGGCAGGAAGGCCGAGACGATCAGCATCAGTCCACCCAGGATCATCGCCTTGCTGCCGGGGTGGAAGACCCCCCAGCCGGTGGCGCTGCCAGCCTTCAGGCGGGCCGTGATCCCGCCGTAGAGGCCCTTGTCTGCTGTCGTGGTCATGTCGCCATCTTAGGTGTGATCCATGACACAGGCGAAGTCTGAAGCTGAGAACCCCTTCAAGCGGTGGATCCCCGGCCCCGAGCGGTGGATTCTGCGCGCTGAACGGTCCACCGAACCGACTCACCCGCTCAGCGGCGGATTCCCGCCGCTGGCAAACACAGATGCACCGCTGGTCATCCAACCCCTTGTGATCTGTCTCACATTTTGGCTGGCTTAGGTCAGCTCCTGCGCACCCGCGCGGGCGAATCACTCGCATACGAAAGAAGGGAGCCTGACATGTCCGATGTGGCACATGAGGGCATCTCCGGCGGTCCGCCAGAGGCGGAGGACATCAGCTGGCGCAAGCGCTACTGGAAAAAGAACCTCCGGCTGATGATCACGCTGCTGGCCATATGGTTCACCGTCTCCTTCGGCTTCGGCATTCTGCTGATCGAGCCGCTGAACAACATCGTGATCCTGGGCTTCCCGCTGGGCCTGTGGTTCGCCCAGCAGGGCTCCATCTACGTCTTCGTCATCCTGATTCTGGTCTACGCGCTGTGGATGGACCGGATCGACGACGAGTTCGGGGTGGCCGAGCGCAATGAAGAGGGTGGCTACAAGTGACTGAGACCCAGTTCTGGACGTTCTTCTTCATCATCCTGACCTTCGGGATCTACATCATCATCGCCTGGCGCTCCCGGGTGAAGGAGACCAAGGAGTTCTACGTCGCCTCTCAGGGGGTCCCGACACTCGCCAACGGCGCGGCAGTCGCGGCCGACTGGATGAGCGCGGCCAGCTTCATCGGCATGGCAGGGCTCATCGCCTTCCTGGGCTCTGACGGCTCGGTCTACCTGATGGGCTGGACCGGCGGCTACGTGCTGCTGGCCCTGCTGCTGGCGCCCTACCTGCGCAAATGGGGCAAGTTCACGGTGCCGGAGTTCGTGGGCGATCGGTACTCCGAGTCGGTGCGCATCGTGGCGGCCATCGCCGCCATCGTGGTCTCCTTCACCTACGTGGTCGGTCAGATGGCCGGCGGCGGCATCGTGTTCAGCCGGTTCCTGAACCTCTCGGTGGAGTGGGGCGTGGTGCTGGTCGCCGTCGTCATCTTCGTCTACGCCGTGCTCGGCGGGATGAAGGGGATCACCTACACCCAGGTGGCGCAGTACACCGTGCTGATCATCGCCTACCTGATTCCGGCCTTCGCCGTGGCCTACCAGACCACGGGGATCCCGGTTCCGCAGATCTCCTACGGACAGATCCTCACGGAGCTGGACTCGCTCAGCGTGGAGTTCGGCCTCAACGAGTTCACCGAGGCGTTCTCCGGTCGGGCCGGCGGCCAGATCGACGTGTTCCTGGTGACGCTCTCGCTGATGCTGGGCACAGCGGGGCTGCCGCATGTGATCATCCGGTTCTACACCACCAAGACGGTCCGCGGCGCACGCTACTCGGCTTTCTGGGCGCTGTTCTTCATCTCGCTGCTCTACCTCACCGCCCCTGCGGTGGGGGCCTTCACCAAGCTGAACCTGCTCCAGGGCGTGCAGGGCCAGGGCCCGGACTCGCTGCCGGATTGGATCAACACCTGGGGCGCGACCGGTCTGGTGACGGTGAACGAGGACGCCGAGTCGATCCAGACCGTCTCCAACCTCGCCACCTCCGGGGCGGATCTGATCGTGAACAACGACATCCTGGTCCTGGCCTCCCCCGAGATCGGCGGACTGCCGGCCCCGATCGTGGGACTGATGGCCGCCGGCGGCATGGCGGCCGCCATGTCCACCGCGGCGGGCCTGCTGCTGGTCATCTCCTCGGCCGCCTCGCATGACCTCTACTTCCGGGTCTTCAAGAAGAACGGCGCCTCCGAGAAGGAGCAGATGATGGTCGGTCGCATCGCGATGGGCGTGGCCATCCTCTTCGCCATCTGGGCCGGCATCAACCCACCGGCCTTCGTGGCCCAGGTGGTCGCGTTCGCCTTCGGACTGGCGGCGGCGAGCTTCTTCCCGATCCTGATCCTGGGGATCTTCTGGAAGAAGGCCAACGGCCCCGGCGCCACGGCAGGCATGCTGACCGGTCTGGCGTTCACCGGCACCTACATGATCTACACGCTGGAGGTCTTCGGCACCAGCGCGAACGAACACATCCTCAACGTCTCCCCCGAGGGCATCGGCGCGGTCGGCGCGGCAGTGAACTTCGTGGTCACCATCGTGGTCTCGAAGCTGACGGCACCGCCCAGCGCCGCGGTCCAGGAGATGGTCGAAGATATCCGGTACCCGCAGACCCGAAAGGCGGCAGTGCGTTCCTGATCCTGGCTGCGGCCCAGGCCGCAGCCAGATCGAGCAGAGGCCCCCGCTCCAACGCTGGAGAGGGGGCCTCTGTTCTGCGCCTGGCGCGGGGTCCCTGCTCTGCGCCCGGAGCGGGGTCCCTCAGGAATCGCGCCAGGAGTGTCTCGGCTCGTAGCCCAGCTCGCGGCGGGCCTTCTCGATGGAGAGCAGCGTGTCATTCACGCCGAGCTCTCCGCGCAGCTCGACGTCCGGGAAGACCTCTGCGACAAGGTCCGCATTGGCGCGTGACATCACCGTGTCCGCGGCGGCGATGATGTACCGCTCGAACCCGGGTCCGGCGACCTCGAGGGCGCGCTGGACGGCCTGGGCGCCGTCGCGGGCGTCGATGTAGCCCCAGAGGTTCCACTTGCGCAGCGTCGCATCGGAGTCGAAGCCCGGGAACTCGGCGTAGTCCTCGGGGTTCATCACGTTGGAGAAGCGCAGCGCGGTGATCGAGAGCTTCGGGTTCCACCGGACCAGCTCGATGGCCATCTGCTCCTCGAGATGTTTGACCAGCGAGTAAGTGGACTCGGGCCGCGCCGGGTACTGCTCGTCGACCGGGATATAGGGCGGCGGAGTCTCAAAGGGCAGCCCGAGCACGGTCTCCGAGGAGGCGTAGACGATGCGCTCTATCCCCAGCCGGGCCGCTGCCCAGAAGACGTTGAAGGTCGCGGTGATGTTGTTGTGGAAGGTGGCCGCGTCGGTCCGAATCCCAGGCGCCGGAACGGCCGCCAGGTGCACGAGCGCCTCCACACCGTCGTGCTGATCACCGACTCCGCCGAGCGCGTCGATGACCTGCCCGTAGTCGGTGAGGTCAAGCTTCACGAAACCGGGCCCGCGCGTGCCTTCCGCGTCGAATCCGATGACCTGATGCCCCGCGGCGCGCAGCTCCCGCGCGACGACGGTCCCGAGCTTCCCGGTGGATCCGGTGACTGCGATTCTCATGGCGCCTCGATTTCCTGTGCTCGAATGGTGTGCTGGGTCTCAGCCGATCCCGTGCTCAGAGTAGTCCAGATGCCACCGGCTCAGCGGGGATCGGGGCCGAGTCCCAGCGCGTCGAAGACCGAGGAGGGCTGGGTGAGGCACCAGCTGAAAACCGGGTCCGGGTAAAGGACGCCTACTGCCTCACCGGCGTCGAGCACCAGCAGCGGGTGGGCTCCGGCCCGGCGGTAACGGCTCAGCACGTCCTCGATCGAGTCCTCCGGGGACACCGGATGCGGGGCGCCGCCGAGCAGGGCGGCGCAGCGCTTCTTCTGCCAGTCCTGCGGGTGCTTCTGCGCAGCCTCGTTCAGGGACGCGGCGGTGATCAGGCCCAGCGGCTGGTGCGAGAGCCCGAGGACGACGGCGGCAGTATCAAGTCCGTGCACCAGCTCGGCGGCGTCGCGCAGCGGCGCGGTCACTGAGACCACCGACTCCACCGGCGACATGAGATCAGCGACTCGGGCGATTCCCGCGTCCTGCGGGGACACTGCGGCGGGGGGCCCGGGAGGCCGGGCGGCAAAAGGTGAGATGTGCTCCATGGGAAACCCTTGACTAGTGAACCAAGAGCCCGCTGCTTGAGCCGTTAAGAGACTATCCGGAACCTCTCCCGCGGTAAAAACGTCACCTTTGAGCTGGAGCTATTTCACATACGGAGTGCCGTTCGCCGCGGGCGGCCGAACCCTTCCGACGAAGCCGGCCACGGCGAAGATGGTGATCACATAGGGCAGCATCAGCAGCGCCTCCGAGGGCACCGGGGTCCCGATGGTAGCCAGGGTGTTGCCCAGCGAGGTGGAGAAGCCGAAGAGCAGCGCCGCCAGCAGCGCCCCGATCGGGTGCCACCGGCCCAGGATCATCGCGGCCAGCGCAATGAAGCCGGCACCTGCAGACATCTCCTTGCCGAAGGCCAGCCCCTGCCCGATGGTGAAGAACGCACCACCCAGGCCGGCGATCCCCCCGGCCAGGATCACGTTGTAGACCCGCATCCGGTTGACCTTGATGCCCACAGTGTCCGCGGCCTTGGGGTGCTCGCCCACCGCGCGGGTGCGCAGGCCCCAGCGCGAGCGGAACAGGAACACATTGAGCACCCCGACGATGAGGTACATCAGGTAGACCAGAATGGTCTGGTTGAACAGCACCGGACCGATCACCGGGATCTGTGAGAGCCCCGGGATCGGCAGCCGCGGCAGCTGCTGCCGGGCGTTCCACAGCTCGGGGTTCTGGGTCAGCACCGTGGAGAACAGGTACCCGGTCAGACCGATGATCAGCACGTTGAGCACCACACCCACGATGATCTGGTTCACCTGGTACTTCACGGAGAAGAACACCAACAGCGCACCCACCAGCGCCCCGGCGATCGGGGCGAACACCAGACCCATATAGGCGCTGGTGAACACGGAGGCCGCCACGGCGGCGAGGAACGCCCCGGCCAGCAGCTGAGCCTCGATGGCGATGTTGATCACCCCCGAACGCTCACCCACCAGCCCGCACATGGCGCCGAAGATCAGCGGCACCGAGAGGGCCAGTGCTCCGGTGAGCATGGTGACAAGCGGGATCACGGCGCCGCGATCGGCACCGGCCCAGACCAGGAAGGCGAACACGAAGAGCACCCCGAAGAGCAGCGGCAGCCACAGTCCGGTCTTCCTCCGGCGTGACGCCTGGAAGATGGCGAGCCCGGCCAGGGCGAGCAGCGCCACCGCCAGGATCCAGGCCGCTGGACGCGAGGGCAGCTCCACCAGCGGGATCTCGAAGAAGTCCCGTCCTGAGGAGAGCCGGAAATTGGTACGCGCTCCTGCCGGGGTGGTCAGTGCGAAGAACACTCCCAGCACCGCCAGCACGGCGTAGGTGATCGGGTACTTCCAGGAGATCGGCCGGACTCCGGTGGAGGGCCGCTCCGCCGGTTCGGCGTGGACGGCAGTGCTGCCAACGGTCTGTTCGCTCACTTGCCAGGCTCCTGTGGGTTGCTGCTCGATGAACCGGGGTTCGGTGCTTCAGGACCCGGCGTGTCGGTGTCGGATGCTGCGGTCCCGGGTGGGGCGCTCGGTGCGCCGGCGGTCTGCAGCTCACGCTCCGGGGTCTCGGCGGCGGCATGCTCACGGGGAGTCTTGCTGCGCGCGCGGCGACGCCCGATCCGGGGACGTCCGTCGGCATGGGGCAGGAAGAAGATCGCCCGGACCAGCGGCGGTGCGGCGATCATCAGCACGATCACAGCCTGCAGGACCAGCACGATGTCGATCGGGGTGCCGGTCTGTGCCTGCATCAGCACCCCGCCGGCACGCAGCCCGCCCAGCAGCAGACCGGCCAGGAAGGTGCCCAGCGGCTTGGAGCGGCCGAGCAGCGCGACCGTGATGGCATCGAAGCCCAGCGTGCCGGCGACTCCGCCGGCCAGCCGGTATTCGGTGCCCAGCACGTGCGCGGCGCCGCCGAGCCCGGCGAGACCACCGGCGATCACCAGCACCAGCGCGGTGGCCTTGGGCACGTTGATCCCCGCGGTGCGGGCGGCCTCCGGGTTCTCTCCGATGGCGCGGAACTCGAAGCCCAGGGTGGACCGCTCCAGGAGCCACCAGACGGCGATGGTCGCCAGGATCGCGACCAGGAAGCCGGCGTGGAGCCGGAAGCCGGGGCCCAGCAGGGAGAAGAGCTGCGCCGATTCATCCACCGAGCTCGAGAGCGGCTGGTTGGAGCCGGTCTGCTTGAACCACTGCTGCTGCAGCAGATAGGCGAGGAGGTAGATGGCGATGTTGTTGAGCATGATCGTCACGATCACCTCATTGGCGCCGGTGCGCGCCTTGAGCACACCTGCGATCCCGCCCCAGATGGCGCCGCCGAGGATGCCGCCGGCCAGTGCCAGGAGCACGTGCAGCCCCACCGGCATCGAGAGCGCGTAGCCCAGGAACCCGGCGGAGGTCGCGCCAAGGATGATCTGGCCCTGACCACCGATGTTCAGCATCCCGGAGCGGAAGCCGATCGCGATGCCCAGTCCGGCCAGGATCAGCGGCACCGAGTAGACCATGGTCTCGGTCAGCGGACGGATCGAACGTGCCACGGAGGGCGCCTGCCAGTCGAAGACGGCGCCGCGGAACAATGCGGAGTAGGCCTCGCGCAGCACCTGGAAGGAGGTCTCCAGGAAGGCGCTGGGCTGGGCGAAGAAGTAGCTGAGGCTGGCCTGGACGTCCCGGCTGGCGGCGAGGATCAGCACTGCGCCGACCACCAGGGCCACGACGACGGCGAGGACCGTCACCACCCAGGAGGTCTGACCCAGCTCGCGCAGGGCGCGCGAGAGTCGGCCTTCGGCCTCGGCCCAGGGGCTCTGCTGCTCGGGCTTCGGGGCAGGGGTCATCCCGGTCTGGGGCCCTGTTGCGCTCACTTGTTCTCCTCTGCTTCGGCCCGCTCATCGGCCTCGGCCAGCACGGTGTGGTGGGTGGCGGCCTGGGTCTGCGCCTCCTCGGCGGGCACTCCTGCCATCATCAGGCCCAGCACGTCGCGGCTGGTGCTGGCCGGGACGATGCCCACGACTCGGCCGCGGTACATCACCGCGATCCGGTCCGCCAGGTTCAGCGCCTCATCGAGCTCGGTGGAGACGATCAGGCATGGGGTCCCCTTGTCCCGCTCCTCGATGATCGTGCGGTGCACGAACTCGATCGAGCCGACGTCCAGGCCACGGGTGGGCTGGCTGGCCACAAAGAGCCGCAGGTCTCGACTCATCTCGCGGGCCAGCACGACCTTCTGCTGGTTGCCCCCAGAGAGGGTGGAGATCGGGTCGTCCACGGTGCCCATGCGCACATCGAAGCGTTCGGCCTGGGTCTGCGCAGCCTCGCGCATCACCGGAAGGCGCAGCGCGATGTTGCCGGGCCCGCCGGCATAGGGCGGTCGGTCATACATGTCCAGGGCGTAGTTCTCGGTGATGGTGAATGCGCCGATGACA
The DNA here is from genome assembly GCF_013410215.1 of Nesterenkonia sandarakina. Taxonomy (NCBI): domain Bacteria; kingdom Bacillati; phylum Actinomycetota; class Actinomycetes; order Micrococcales; family Micrococcaceae; genus Nesterenkonia; species Nesterenkonia sandarakina. Next base: position 1,178,437 of record NZ_JACCFQ010000001.1, on the reverse strand, counting down.
CCGTCGGTGCTGCGATCCTCGGGCACGAAGCCCAGTCCCGCAGCCAGGCGCTGCTTGATGCTCAGCGGAGCCAGGTCCTTGTCATCGAGCAGAATGCTGCCTGCCACCGGGCTCCGGATCCCGAGGATGGTCTGAGCCAGCTCGCTCTGTCCATTGCCGTCGACCCCGGCGATCACCAGGATCTCCCCGCGCCGCAGGGAGAGGTCCACGTCGTCCACGACGATCTTGTCTGCGCTGTTGAGCACGGTCAGTCCGCGCACCTCGAAGCTGACCTCGCCCGGATCGGCGACCTCTTTGGCAGTGGTCAGGCTGACCTCGCGGCCGACCATCAGCCCTGCCAGCTCGGTCTCGGTGGAGCGCGGCGAGGTCTCCCCCACCACGGCGCCGCGCCGGATCACGGTGATCCGATCCGCCACCGCGCGGACCTCGCGCAGCTTGTGGGTGATGAACACGATCGAGGTGCCGGAGTCCCGCAGCTGCCCCATGATGGTGATCAGCTCATCGGTCTCCTGCGGGGTCAGCACCGCGGTGGGCTCATCGAGGATCAGCACCTTCGCATCGCGAGAGAGCGCCTTGATGATCTCCACGCGCTGCTGGGCTCCCACGGGGAGGTCCTCGATGCGAGCATCGGGGTCCACATCGAAGCCGAAGCGTGCCGAGATCTCCAGCACCTTCGCGCGGGCCGCGGCCATGTCCATGATGCCCGCAGCGCGCGTGGGCTCATAGCCCAGTGCGACGGACTCGGTGACGGTGAACACCGGGATCAGCATGAAGTGCTGGTGCACCATGCCGATCCCGGCGGCCACTGCGTCACCGGGCCCGTTGAAGCTGACCTCCCGGTCATCCAGCAGGATCTCACCCTCGTCGGGGCTGTAGAGCCCGTAGATGGTGTTCATCAGGGTGGACTTCCCGGCTCCGTTCTCACCGAGCAGCGCGTGGATCTCTCCTGGCTGGACGGTGAGTGAGATCCGGTCATTGGCGGTGAAGGAGCCGAACCGTTTGGTGACCCCTCTGAGCTCAAGCTTCATCGCTGCGGTGTCGCCGATCAGTTATACGTAGGGTTATGCGGTGGTCAGGACGGGGCGTTCTCGGACTCGATGACGGTGTCGCCATCGATGATCTCCTGGCGCAGCTGCTCGATGGCATCTGCGACCTCGGAGGGCACCTCGTCCTCGAAGTCGTGGAAGGGTGCCAGGCCGACGCCCTCGTTCTCCAGGGTGCCCACGTAGGACTCGTTGCTGAAGCCGTCCTGGGTGCCTTCCTCGATGGTGGCGTAGACCGACTGGCCGATCTCCTTGAGCACGGAGGTCAGCACGATGTCTCCGAAGTCGGTGGACTCATAGCCGTCGGAGTCGACCCAGATCATCTTGGCGTCGGCCGCCTCCAGGGCGGGGCCGGCCCCGACGCCGGCGTTGCCGGCCACGGGCATGATGATGTCGGCGTCCTGGCTCAGCAGCTGCTCGGTGACCTCGCCGCCCTGGGTCTGGTCGCTGAAGTCCCCGGAGAAGGAGCCGGTCTGGCCCTCCTTGTCCCAGCCGACCAGCTCGACGTCGCCGTCGTTGTCCTCGTTGTAGCGCTCCACGCCGTCGGCGTAGCCGTCCATGAACACGGTCACCGAGGGGATCTGGATGCCGCCCCAGGTGCCGACGACGCCGGTCTCGCTCATCGCGGCGGCGACGTAGCCGGCCAGGTAGGCGGCCTCACCGGTGTTGAAGACCAGCGGCTTGGCGTTCTCGAGCTCTTCGCCCTCTTCCAAGTTGAAGTAGGAGTCGATCAGCGCGAAGTCGGTCTCCGGGTTGGCCTCGGCGGCTTCACGCAGGCCCTCTTCGAGCAGGAAGCCCACGCCGAAGACCACGTCACAGTTCTGCTGGACCATGGTGTCCACGTTGGGACCATACTCGGACTCGGCAGTGGACTGCGCGTTCGCGGAGTCGATGTTCAGCTCGTCGATGGCCATCTCCAGGCCTTCGAAGGCCGACTGGTTGAAGGAGCGGTCATCCCAGCCGCCCTCATCGGAGACCAGGCAGGCCTTGTAGTCGACCTCTTCGGAGGCGGTGCCCTCGCCGTCCTCCTCGGGGGCCTCTCCGCAGGAGGACAGGAGCAGTGCTGCGGCGGCCGTGGCGGCGATGGCGCCGCTGGTCTTGAAGGACCTCTTCATGTGGGGCTCTCCTCATGGTGCAAGAACGGCACCCATACGGGTGCCGAGAAACGAGTGATGCAGGCAATAGTACGACACATTCCTACATCAAACATTGCCCGGAAGTTTCGGGGATGTTCACCGGCGCGAGGAACCGGGACTCGGTTCAGTCGAGCTGTTTCGCGGTGGTGTCCGGGGCGAGCCTGAGCATCAGCAGCACCGCGAGCACGACGCCGATCAGACAGATGCCGAAGGCTCCGGCCAGACCGAAGGTCGGCTCCATCCAGGCGATGAACAGCAGCGGCCCCAGCCCGGCGCCGATCCGCGAGATGGTGGAGGCCCAGCCGAACCCGGAGCCGCGCAGCTCGGTGGGGTAGAGCTCGGAGACGTAGGTGTAGAGCACCGGGATCGCGATCTGGATCACCAGCCCGAAGCCGAGCAGCAGGATCAGCACAGCGGCAGGAAGGTGCATCGTGAGTCCCAGGACCACCAGCATCGCCGTGGCCGCGGGGGCGGAGATCGCCAGAAGCACGCGTCGTCCGGTGATCTCCACCAGCACCGTGGAGATCACGACCCCCAGGAGCCCGACGGCGGCCATGCCGGCGGTTCGGATGAAGGCCTGATCCTGTTCGTAGCCTGCCTCGATCAGCAGCGTGGGCATCCATTGGATCGCGATGTAGTAGACCGTCATGATCGCCAGGAAGAGCACCCAGGAGACGGTGGTGACCCGCCAGCCGTGCGCCCAGACCAGCCGCAGCTGCTCCCCCACCGCGCGGAAGCTCAGCCTCGCCGGCGCCTGGGTGGTCTCCAAGGTGTAGGCCTGCACCGGCGCCCCGGTACGGGTCACCATCGAGTCGATGACCTTGCGGGCTTCTTCCATCTGCCCCTGGCGCATGAGATACATCGGAGATTCAGGCACGAAGAGCCGCACCGCGAAGACCAGCAGTGCGGGCAGGATCATCGCCAGCAGCGGCAGCCGCCAGTCACCCCAGGTGCCGATGAGCCAGGCCGAGACGAAGCCGGCCAGCGCTGCTCCGATGGGCCACCAGCCGTCCATGGCGGTGAGCACCCGGCCGCGCTGCTTGGCCGGAGTGAACTCTCCCACCAGGGCGTAGTCCACCGGGATGCATCCACCGAGGCCGACCCCGGCCAGGAAGCGGAAGAGCACGAACCATTCCAGGCTTCCGGTCAGGGCGCCGGCCACGGTGAACAGCGAGAAGATCAGCAGCGTCCAGGCGAAGGCCTTCTTGCGTCCGATCCGGTCCGCGATGGTGCCCCACATGACAGCGCCCGCGGCCATGCCGATCAGGTTCGCCGTGCCGATCCAGGCGGCGTCGGAGGGTGTGAGGTCCCACTCCTCGGAGAGCAGCGGTATCAGGATCCCGTTGAGCGAGACGTCCCAGGCGTCGAACATGAACCCCAGCCCACCGATGAGGAAGATCCGGCCCTGGGTGTTCCACCGCCAGGGCAGACTCTGCAGGACCGATTCACCGGTGGGCAGCGCCGTCGAGGTGTTCGCAGTGTTGTGATGCACGAAGCGAGTGTAAGCCCGCGGTGCGCGACTTACTCCCAGATGACCTCAAGCTCATCGGCCGTCATGTCCACCAACGGGGTGCCCAAGGTGCCCGGTTCCCCGAAATAGAGCTCGTAGAGACTGGTCACGCCGTCTTCTTCGGCTTCGTATTCCACATCGACCCGACCCGTGAAGTACTCGGCACCGACCAGCGTGGGAGTGCTGTAGTTCGGCTGCGGGGTCAGCCGCTGGAGCGCCTGATCCGTCTCGGCCGGCAGCGAGCGCGAGATGCTTCCCTCCACCACGGTGGCTCCGGAGACGTCTTCGGGCATATCCAACCCGCAGCCGGCTTCCAGATCGGTGGAGGCCACACATTCCTCGACATCGCTGAGGATCAGCTCTCGCCAGGTCTCGGTCGCCTCCTCGGTGAGGCCCACGTCGAGGGTGCCGGCACTGGCGTAGGTCTCGGTCACCTCGAGAAGACCGTCGCCGTCGATGGTGAAGTTCTCATCGTCGATGGCCAGTTCATACATCAGGCCCAGGAACACGGTGGCCTCCGAGCCGGAGACCGGCTCGCCGTTGACCGTGGTCTCCAGGTCACCGAAGTCGGGCTGCATGATCTCGGCGGCGCCGTCGACCTCCCAGGAATCGGTGTCGGTGTTCTGGTAGGTGTAGATCCGCTTGGTCACCCCGGCGTCACCGAGGGTGTAGCTGACCTGGACCTGATGGGAGAACGAGAGCTCCTCGGTGGTCTCTTCCTCGGTAACCTCCAGATCCGTGATCGGAGCCAGCTCCAGCGAGGTCGCGAGGACCTCATCGGTGAGCAGCGTGGTGTCGCCTGCGTCGTAGACCAGCGAGCTTGCTGCCTCGGCGTCGCCCTCGGCGAGCGCGGTGAAGTAGGACTCGACTGCGGAGTAGGGAGTCTCGGCGTCGGTGGCGACGCTGCCAGAGTCCTCAGACTCACCCGCTTCACCGGAGTCACCGGCCGCTTCGGTCTCCCCGGCCCGGTCATCGGCCTGGGCGTCGCCGCCGCCGGTGAGCATCACGATCAGCGCCACGATGGTGCCCAGGACGACGACGCCTGCCGCGATCAATCCCCACATCAGGCCCTTCCCGGGCCCCTTGCCTCCGCTGCTGGGCCCACCCGGTCCCTGCGGGTACATCGGCCCGCCCGGGCCGCCGGGAGAGCTGGGCCCACCGGGACCCTGCGGTCCGTGCTGGTCGTGACCTGGCTGGCCGTAGCCGTGCTGGCCCTGGTTGCCGTAGCCGGGCTGATCGAACCCATGCTGGCCCTGCTGGGCATAGCCGGGCTGGCCCTGGTTCCCGTAGCCGGGCTGATCGAACCCATGCTGGCCCTGCTGGGCATAACCGGGCTGGGCATAGCCAGGCTGCTCGAAACCGTGCTGCTCATACCCGGGCTGCCCCTGCTGGTACTGACCGTGCTGGCCGTACCCGGATTGTTCGAACTGCCCCTGCTGGTATTGGCCGTGCTGGTCTGGCTGGCCGAAGCTCGGCTGGCCCTGCTCGTGGTGGTGACCGGGCTGGGCGGCCTGGTCCCGCTGCTCTTCGCCGCTCGGTGTGAAGCCGTCCTGCTCTGGTTCCCGGCCAGAGTTCGGCTGCTGATCTGTCATGGTGCGCCCCTTGATGCGGCCAGCGCGAGCTGGCTCGTGACTGGTTTCTTACCCCGGAGCCCCCCGGGCCCGGTCGGCGAACACAACAGGTCTGCTGGACCGGCGTGTCGCGAGTCTCAGCGTACCGTCAGAATCGCCTGCAGCCAGGGCTCAGCAGCGATTGATCTCGCAATTTCCACTCGAAACCTGCTGGTCAGTCGAGGGTGCCGGCGCGGCAGCCGCGTGCTGCGCTCTCCAGTTCCTCTGCCGTGCGCAGCAGCTGATCGGCGCGCTCGGTGAGCCGTCGGGCAGACTCCGGACTGTGCCGCTCAGATCCTCCGGCCCACAGCGCCTGTCCTCGGGCGATGACGCGGCAGAACGCGCCGGCGCGGTCGAAGGCGGAATCGATGTCGCCTCGGTACATCCCGGCCAGGACCAGGTCCGCAAGACGGTCCATCTCCTGCGCGGTGGGAGGCTCCGCGACTCCGGCGATGGCATGGGGCGCAGAATCGCTCTTGCCCAATTGGTAGTACTCGCTCATCCGCTGCGGGTCCTTGTTCACCGCGGCACGGATCGCGTAGATCCGCCAGAGGCCTCCGGCAAGAGAATGCGCCGGGGAATCGGACCAGAGCTCGGCGATGGCTTCGATGCCCTCGGTCTCGGCCAGTCGGATGAACCGCTCCGTCACCTCGGGATCCTCGGAATCCCGCCCATGGAAGACCAGTGCATGCGCGGTGTCGTGAGCGGCCTGCGAGATGATGGCCGGATCCGCGCCGCCTTCACGCTGATCGAACTCTGCCGGTTCGATGTAGCGTGGCCGACGGTGCCGAGGTTGGTTGGTCATCGCGTCCTCCTTGGAGAGATTCGCCGCAGGCTGCGAGCCGCTGGACTGCCGGCCCGCGTGGTGTCCGCCATTATGCCGCAGGCTCACGCGGCGATACCATAGGGCACGTCTCCAGCGGCTTCACAGGGGCCTTTAGCTCAGTTGGTAGAGCATCGGACTTTTAATCCGCTGGTCGCGGGTTCGAGCCCCGCAGGGCCCACCATAGCCCTCCGATGGAGACCGTCATGCCCAGGTCAGCGCGCAGCGCGGGCCTGGGCATGACACGTGAGAGCACCGATTCCCAGCCACGCCGGGGGCTCAGTTGACCGTGCCCCCGCTGAGGGAGCACACTGGAGATGTGCCGGGCTGCGGTAACCCCCGGGCTCCATTTTTGAGCCGCTCCGAGCGGCCCCGCGCCGTGAGGCGTTCCCAGCCCGGCACACCTGAACATCTCAGATCCACGCGGATCCCTCCCCATGGCGACGGCCAGAAGCTGCCGTCCCAGCGTGGTCGTTCACCTTCGGGCTATACACTCAGGGCCGACACGTCGACACTCGTTCACCTGGGGAAACGCACCGAATGATCGTACGCAGAGGCCAGCGCAAGCCAGAGGCCACCGACCTGCTGGCCAGCATCGCCCGCGAAGTGCGGTCAGGAGTCCAACTGATCTCCCAGCTGCTCGGCAGCCCCAGCGACGAGCGCTCCGCGCTGCGCGAGCAGCTGCTCGGTCTCGAAGGCAGGGCAGTGGACCTGCACTTCAATCTGATGACCCATATCCGCAGCGTCTTCGTCACTCCGCTGCCCCGACAGGACATCTACGCGCTCTCGCAGCAGCTGAACCGGACCATGGAACACGTGGTCGCCGCCGGCGACCTGATCCTGGCTCGCCCCCACCTGGTCCTGCCCACGCAGAGCGCGGACCAGCTGGAGACGCTGAGCCGACAGCTGGACCTCACTGTGGCCGCGATGTCCCGACTGGAGGACTTGGACCTGCTGGAGGACTACTGGATCCAGATGCAGCGACTGACCAAGCAGGCCAACCGCACCCATCGGGCATGGTTGACCTCCACCGACAACGCGTTCCAGCCCAATATCGCGCTGCAACAGGCGCAGATCGCCGATGCGCTGCTCGCCGCAGTGCAGGACCAGCGAGCTGTGGCGGTCACCGCCGGTTCGATCATCGTGCGCGAGTCCTGAGGCGTCAGGGTGGAGCTGATCCTGCTCGGGCTGATCTGCCTGACACTACTTCCCAACGCCTACGTGGCCGGACTGCATGACGTTCCCAACGCCATCGCGATCCCGGTGCGCACGCGCGCGCTGACCCCGCAGGCGGCAACGAGGATGGCGGCGGGCTTCAACGCCCTCGGGGTGCTGCTCGCCCTGCCCCTGGGCATCTACCTCTACACCTGGTTCGACTTTCCGCAGATGCAGCCACGGATGCTTCTCGCGGTCGTCCTGGCCGCCGCGCTGACGCTGCTGGGTTGGAACCTCTTCACCTATCTGCGCGGGATGCCGACCTCGACCACCCACGCGCTGCTGGCAGGGTTCCTCGGCGGCACCCTGGCCGCCGCCGTCGTCGCGGATCTCGACTTCGCTGAGGTCCTTGCCATGCCGTGGACCGGCGCGGTCCTGACCCTGCTGCTCTCTCCACTGGTGGCCTTCGGGCTGGCCTACCTGCTGGTCTTCGCGGCGGTGCGCTTCGCCCGCGGCGAGGACCCTGACGCGGTCAACACCACATCACGGATGGCGCAGTCGGTGAGCGTCGGAGTCACCTCGCTGGGCACAGGTCTGCAGCAGGGCCAGCGCTTCTCCTTCGTGCTGCTCACCGCGCTGATCGCCGCCGGGGTCCAGGATGCGCAGGCCTGGCTGCCCTACGCCTATATCGGGTTCGCCGCCCTGATCGGGGCCGGATGCCTCACCGGTGGCTGGAGGATCGGGCACACCCTGGGACACCGGCTCGTGGAGATCGATCCGCTGCGCGGGATGGTGGCCACCACCACCACTTCCGCGCTGCTGTTCATCGGCTCGCTGGGCTTCGCGCTTCCGCTCTCCACCTCGCTGACCGCGGCCTCCACTGTGATCGGCGCCGGCTCGAACCAGCGCTTCGCCACTGTGCATTGGCGGGCGTTCCGGCGGATCTGCCTGTTCTGGGTGCTGACCCCGATGGTGGCGGGCACGGCCACGGCGATCTTCACCCTGGCGCTGAGTCCGTTGCTCCTCTGAGCCCAGGCTCAGCCGAAGCGACCGGAGACGTAGTCCTCGGTGGACTTCTCCTGCGGAGTGTTGAAGATCGAAGTGGTGTCGTCGTATTCGATGAGCTTGCCCGGCTTGCCGGTGCCGGCGATGTTGAAGAACGCGGTCTTCTGCGAGACGCGCGCCGCCTGCTGCATGTTGTGGGTCACGATGATCACCGTGTACTCCTGCTGCAGCTCACCGATCAGATCCTCGATGGCCAGGGTGGAGATCGGGTCCAGTGCCGAGCAGGGCTCGTCCATGAGGATCACGTCGGGCTTGACCGCAATGGTGCGTGCGATGCACAGCCGCTGCTGCTGGCCACCGGAGAGGCCTGAGCCGGGCCGGTCCAGACGATCCTTGACCTCGTTCCAGAGGTTCGCGCTGCGCAAGGAGGTCTCCACGATCTCCTCAGACTCGGACTTCGAGAGCCGAGCCCCGTTGAGCTTGTATCCGGCGAGCACGTTCTCGCGGATGGTCATGGTCGGGAACGGGTTCGGCCGCTGGAACACCATGCCGACCTGAGTGCGCACGGTCACCGGGTCCACACCGGGGTCGTAGATGTCCTCCCCGTCCAGGAGCAGCTGTCCCTTCACGCGGGCGCCCGGGAGCACCTCATGCATCCGGTTCAGCGAGCGCAGAAAGGTGGTCTTGCCGCAGCCGGAGGGACCGATGAACGCGGTCACCGCTCGGGCGTCGATGCTGATGTTGATGCCCTCCACCGCCAGGAAATCCCCGTAATAGACGTTGAGGTCGACGGCATCTACTCGCTTAGACATATCTGTTGTTCACACTTTCTCTGGGAAGAACGATGGGGGCCGCGGCAGCAGCGGTCAGCGGCCGGTCTGCTTGGGCGCGAAGAACTTGGCGATCAGTCGAGCGAAGAGGTTCAGCCCCATCACGATCAGGATCAGCACCAGGGCGGCGGCCCAGGCTCGCTGCTCCGAGGGGTCCGAGAAGTTCGGAGAGGTCGGGTTCTGGAATTGCCGGAAGATGTAGACCGGCAGGGCTGTCATCCAGCCCTGGAACAGATTCCAGTTGGTGTTAACCACGAATCCGGCTGTGACCAGGATCGGGGCGGTCTCCCCGATCACTCGGGCGATCGCCAGCGTGACCCCGGAGGCGATGCCGGAGATGGCGGTGGGCAGGACCACCTTCAAGATGGTCCGCCACTTGCGCACGCCGAGGGCGTAGGAGGCTTCGCGCAGCTCGTTGGGCACCACTCGGAGCATCTCCTCCGTGGTGCGCACCACCACCGGGACCATCAGCACCGAGAGGGCGATGGCCGCGGTGATCCCCAGAGTGGAGCGCTGGGTGGTGAGCAGGCCGGTCACGCCGCTGAAGACCGAGAGGAACCACGCCATGGCGGCGCCGGCGAAGAGCCCGGCCACGATGGAGGGGATCCCGGTCATCACGTCGACGAAGAAGGTGATCGCCCGAGCGAGCAGTCCGCCACGTGCGTACTCCACCAGGTAGATCGAGGTCAGCAGCCCGATCGGCACCGAGATCACGGTGGCGGCCAGGGTGATCAGCAGCGATCCGATCAGGGCGTGGAAGATTCCACCCAGGACCGCGGTGCCCTCGGTCTGCGAGGCCTGGTCGACCAGTCCGGTGATCCCCTGCATGTCGGAGACCAGGAACCCTGGTGCCATCAGGCCCTGGATCCCCACCGAGGCCACGGACCAGATCACCGAGACCAGGGGCATCAGTGCGATCAGGAAGGCGAGGTAGACCAGGTTGGTCCAGAGACCGTCGGTGGCTCGTCGTCGGTTCACCCTGGTCCTGGTGATGAGGTAGCTGCTGAGCACGTAGGTCACCGCGGTGAAGATGAACCAGGTGGCCAGGTTGAAGCCCAGCAGTGCCGAGAGCGCGGCTCCGAAGACGATGGAGCCGCCGAGCAGCGCGATCCACAGCCAGGAGGGCAGCGTGTTCTGCGTCAGGGAGCTGCGCCGCAGCACCCCATTGCTGCCCGAGTCCCCCATGCTGGGCGGGCCGGAGGGGCCCTGGACGGAGGCCGGCGTCGGAGTAGGTGTCTGTGTCATCAGTTGGCTCCCGAGAATTCCTTATGGCGGCTGACGATCCAACGCGCTGTCATATTCACCAACAGCGTGATCAGGAAGAGCACCAGGCCGATGGCGATGAGCTGGGCCTGTCGTTCCGAGCCGGGCGGGGCCTCCGGGAAGCCCAGCGCGATCTCTGCTGGAATGGTGCTGTTCCCGCTGGAGATCAGTGAGGCGGTGAGCATCCCGGGCGAGAGCACCAGCGCCACGGCCATGGTCTCTCCGAGTGCGCGACCAAGCCCGAGCATGATTCCGGAGATGATCCCGGCTCGAGCGAAGGGGAAGACCGACATCTTGATCATCTCCCACCGGGTGGCGCCCAGCGCCAGCGCGGCCTCTTCATGCAGCTTCGGCGTCTGGATGAAGATCTCCCGGCAGACCGAGGTGATGATCGGCAGGATCATCACACCCAGCACCACGCCGGCGGTGAAGATGGTCCGGCCGGTCTGTGAGGGGTTCCCGGCGAAGAGCGGGATGAAGTCGAGGTTCTCGTGGAGCCATCCATAGACCGGAACCAGGGCTGGGCCGAGGAAGCTCATGCCCCAGGCGCCGTAGACCACCGAGGGGATCGCGGCGAGCAGGTCGATCACATACCCGATGCCCTTGGAGAAGCGCGGCGGCGCATAGTGCGAGATGTAGAGCGCCACTCCGACCGCCACCGGAGCGGCGAGGATCAGCGCGATGAAGGAGGCGATAAGGGTGCCGATGACCAGCGGGTATGCATAGTCGAGGAACGCGGTGAGGATCCAGCCCCCCTGATCCTCCTGATAGACGGCGTCGCGTGAGTTCACCGTCAGGAACAGTGCCACGAATGCCAGGGTCAGCAGGATGACGACGCCGGCGGACACGGTCAACGCCGAGAAGACGCGGTCTCCGGCGACTCCCCGCTTATCGGACTGAGTCAGTGAGCTGCTCACCTGGTCTGCCTCTCAGATCTGTGTGGTGGATGCGTGATGAAGCACACGCGGACGCCGGGCGGTGGGAGCCTGAACTCTCACCCGACCACCCGGCGTCCGTGTTGTTCATGCGGTGCTGAGACTGCTCAAGCTCACTCGGACACCGTGATGGCGGAGAGGGACTCCATCGCCCCGTCGCGCAGCTCATCGGAGATGGGAGCGTTGCCCGCGGCGCCTTCGGCCGTGGCCTGACCGTCCTCGGAGATCACGTACTCCCCGAAGGCCATCGCGAGGTCAGCGGTCTCCTGGTCCGGGTACTCGTTGCAGAAGATGTGGTAGCTCACCAGGACCACGGGGTAGGCGCCGGACTCGTCGGTGCGGCGGTCGAGCTCATAGGCCATGTTGTTCGAGGCCTGGCCCTCGACCGGGGTCGAGGAGGCCACTGCCTGGGAGGCCGCCTCGGGGGAGTACTCCACGTACTCCTCGCCGACCTGCACGGCCACCGTGTTCAGGTCACCGATCTGGGAGGCGTCGGCGTAGGTGATGGCGCCGTCGGTCTCGGAGGTCAGACCGACCACGCCGGAGGTCTGCTGTGCAGACTCTGCCGCGATCTCGCCGGGCCACTCGCCGGAGACCTCGTAGTCCCACACGTCGGAGGCCGTGGCGAGGTAGTCGACGAAGTTCTCGGTGGTTCCTGAGTCATCTGCACGGTGCACCACGGAGATCGGGGTGGAGGGCAGCTCCAGGTCCGGGTTGTGCTCGGCGATGGCTTCGTCGTCCCAGTTCGAGATCTCGCCGGCGAAGATGGACGCGATCGTGTCAGCATCGAGGTTCAGCGTCTCGTCGATGCCCTCGACGTTGAAGGCCACCGCGACCGGGGAGATGTAGGACGGGATGTGGAAGGCGCCCTCGGGGCCGCAGATCTCCTGGGAGGACTCCCACTCTTCGTCGCTCATCGCGGCATCGGAGCCTGCGAAGTCGTACTCCCCGCCGAGGAATCCGTCGCGGCCGCCGCCGGAGCCCACCGAGGCGTAGTTGACCTGGGCGTCAGGGGCCACAGAGGTGAAGCCGTCGGTCCATGCGGTCATGGCTGCCTCCTGCGAGGATGCGCCACCGCCCACAAGGGTGCCGGCCACTTCGCTGCTGGCACCGTTCTCGCCGCTGTCTTCCCCACCCCCGGCATCGGGGTTGTTGGACCCGCCACAGCCGACCAGGGCCAGGGTTGATACGGACAGGATGGCCGCTGTGCGACCGAAGCTCTTCATCTTCACGGTATTCAGTGCCTCTCTGAGGTCTCATCAGGCGACGGTGCGCGCCAGTGGAACGAGTCTTTGCGGTCCGCTGGGGTGCGTCCTGCGAACCTCGATTCACATTAGGCATGGCAGGTGACAGCGTGACCCTGCGCAGGTGACCGGGGTGCTCACTTAAGGTGAACGCTTGGTGAACGGGGACCCAGGCCGGCGCGGGCCGGCTGAGGCCTTTCTCACGGGCAGATGTGAGCCGCCTCGTATCCCCCGCACTGCCTGCCGCCTACACTCATGGGGTGACAACCGAGCGCTCATCACCGCCCCTGCTGGCCCGGGCGCGCCGCTTCACCGAACGTCGGGTTCGGGTCGGCGTGCGCAGGATGCGACGCTCCGTGGTTCCGGCGGCGCAGATGACCGTGGCCGGGGTCGGCGCATACACGATCGCGGAGCAGGTCCTGGGCCACGATGACCCGCTCTTCGCCGCCATTGCTGCCCTGATCGCTCTGGGGTTCACCAAAGAGCCCCGCATGCGCAAGGTGCTCGAGGTGAGCGTGGGCTGCACCCTGGGGATCCTCATCGGTGACCTGTTGCTGCACCAGCTTGGATCGAATCTGGGCACGGCCACACTGGTGCTCTTCCTCTCGATCATGTTGGCGCGCTTCCTGGATTCGGGACCCGTGCTGGCCATGCAGATGGGTCTGCAGGCGCTGCTCGTAGTGCTGATCCCTCCCCCGGAGGCCGCCGCGCTCGGGCCGTTCACGCGCAGCCTGGATGCCATCATCGGAGGCGCAGTGGCGATGGCGATCACGCTGCTGACCCCGAAGGACCCGCGCCGGGAACCGATCGCGGAGCTCAAGAGCGTGGTCGACGCGATGACCGCCTCGCTGCGCGACGTGGCCGAGGCGGTGCGGAACTCGGACTCGCGTCAGGCCTGGCACTCGTTGATCCGCTGCCGCGGCCTGCAGCCGCAGATCGATGAGCTGCGCAACGCGGTGCGCTCAGCCAAGGAGCTCACCGTCTTCTCCCCGGCCTACCGGAAGCACCGCCACTATGTCCGGCACATGGCAGAGGTGGCCGATCAGGTGGATCTCTCGGTGCGCAGCATGCGGGTGGTGGCTCGGCGGGTCATCAGCACCGTGGATCACGCCTCACTCAGTGATGGCGCAGTGGAGAACCTCGCAGCGGTCTTGGACGAGTTCGCGGAATGCTCGTTGCTGCTCTCCCAGGCTGTGGCGGAACCCGGATCGGCCTACACCCGCCGCATGGAGACCGCCGAAGATGCCCTCTCCGCGCTGGCCCAGCGGCTGCACCCGAAGTCCCTGGGGATCGGGACGCTGGAGGGTGAGACCGTGGTGCTGCTGCTGCGCACCCTGGTGGTGGACATGCTCCAGGCCACGGGGGCATCCCATGAGGACGCCCGGGACCAGCTGCCTGAACTGTGACCGTCCGCAGCGCCTCGCAGCTCTGACCGGCGCGAACCGGTCACCCTGCCGCGGGGTCAGAGCTGAAGGATCATCCTGGTGTTCCCCAAGGTATTGGGCTTGACCCGCGCCAGGTCGAGGAATTCAGCGACCCCCTCGTCGGGCGAGCGCAGCAGCTCTGTATAGACCTCTGGATCCACGGCCGCCTGGTCATCCATGATCCCGAAGCCGTGCCGGGTGAAGAAGTCCACCTCGAAGGTCAGACAGAAAACCCGACTGACCCCTAGCGTGCGGGCTCGGGCGGTGAGCTCGTGAAGCAGCCCAGAACCGACGCCGTGCCCGCGCCAGCGGGAGTCGGTGGCCAGGGTGCGCACCTCGGCAAGGTCCTGCCACATCACGTGCAGCGCGCCGAAACCGATCAGGGTGCCGTCCTCGGCCACGGCGACGACGAACTCCTGGATCGCCTCGTAGTAGGCGACGGCCTCCTTGGGCACCAGGACGCGCTGGTCCACCAGGGGTTCCGCCATGCCCATGATGGCGGCGACATCGGCGGTGCGCGCTGGCCTGATGATGAAGGAACCCATCGGCACAGTCTATGCGGGCAGCTGGTGTCGGCGAGGCGAATCCGAGCGTGCCCCGCGGCTCGTCGGGTCAGCCCTCGCTGAGGCTGAACTCATGGGGTTCCGAGCGGACGCCGCTGAGACTCACGGTCAGCTCATAGCTGCCGGGCGCCAGCGAGGTCGGCTCCGCGCAGTCCTCGGAGGACTCGGAGCGGGGCCAGGTGAAGTGCGCCTGTTCGCTCTCCCCGGGCTCCAGCTGCACCGGCAGCGACTCGCGGGAGACGGAACATTCTGCGGTGGAGAAGACCGTGGCCCCGGCGTGCTCCACCAGGTACTCCTGCTCGGCCGTGCCCAAATCAGCCTCACAAGCGTAGTCGGCGGTGTTCTCGACTTCCATGATCAGCATCGGAGCGAAGCCTGGCCCATAGGACTCAGCGCCGGTGGAGGCCCGGACCTCGAGATCCCCGGTGCGGCAGCTGCCATCCTCAGCCGGCTGGTCCTGAGGCTGTTCCTCCTCGGCTGCGTCCTCACCCTCGGCGCCCTGATCATCGGCGCCTCCCGCGTCCGGGGATGACCCTTCGGAGGGTTCCGCCTCAGAACCTGCCTCGGAGCCTCCGGGGGTCTCTTCGGAGCTGGCGCTCTGCTCTGGGACCACCGATTCGGTGTCCTGGCCCCAGCTCAGAGCAAGGCTGATGAGCCACCCGAGCAGCGCCAGGACCACCACGGCCAGGACTGCCACCAGGATGCGTCGGCGCCGGTAGACCTCGGCAGACTGCCGCCTTCGCTGGGAACTCATGGCCCCAGGTTAGCGGAGGAGACTGAGGTCGATTCTCAGCCGAGCAGGCGTTCCCGGAGCTCGCGCACTCGCAGGTGGATCTCGTCACGGACCAGCTCCATCCGCTCCCGTCCTTCAATCCCCCGCTCACTGGGCTCCTCGAGCTCCCACCGCTCGATCTGCACACCCTCCAGCGGCTGAACCTGCGCCTCGGCGCCGATGATGACGACGTGCCCAGCCTCACGCATCGCCTCCGGGGTCAGCTGTCTCGGGGTCTCGGCACTGATGTCTGCGCCGATCTCCGCGAGCACCTCGGCGGAGAGCGCGTTGACCTTGGACCCGGGCCGCGTGCCGGCGGAGGAGACGAGGACGGCGCCTTCGCGCCCGGCCGTGGCGAGCTCCAGGCGCATCAGCCCGGCAGCCATCTGGGACTTGCCACCGTTCTTCACACACACGAAGAGCACGCCCGGCTGCTCGCTGCGCGGCGTGGAGGCTGCCACCGGGGCGATCTCCTCCTCCGCACCGCGGACCGGCTGATCGGAGGGGCTGGTGGAGTCCTCGCCGGTCGCGGGGAGGTTCGTCGCTGTCTCGCGCATCAGGGGGTGGTCCTTTCGGTCATGGCGTTGAAGAGGTCTTGCTGGGCTCCGGGCACCACGGAGTAGTAGGACCAGGTGCCGCGCTTCTCCCGGGTGAGCAGTCCAGCGTCGACGAGCACCTTCAGGTGGTGCGAGACAGTGGGCTGCCCGAGCCCGAGCGGCTCGGTGAGGTCACAGACGCAGGCCTCCCCGGACTCCTCGGCGGCGATCAGGGTGAGCAGCGTGATCCGGTTGGGGTCTGCAAGGGCCTTGAACCCGACGGCGAGCTCGGCAGCCGCCTCGGGGTCCAGCGGGATCCGGTGCGCCTGCGGGGTCGGCGGGACCTTGCAGTCGATCTCGGTGGTCATCGCGTCTCCTCAGCGTTCGGCATGGCTGCCCGTCTCCTCGATTCTCCCGCCCAGTCTCCCGCAAGGGACGGACGTGGCGGGCGCATCACATGGATTGACATCCGTCGATATTTCTGACGATACTCGGGGCATCGAAGTTTGTCGATCTTCCCAGGAGTTTCCGTGACCCAGTCTGCCCCACCTGTCCCCGACACCTCGGCAGTGGTGGCCAAGCTCTCGCTGCTGGATCGTTTCCTCCCGGTCTGGATCCTTGCGGCCATGGGGCTGGGACTGGCCTTGGGCGCCGTCGTGCCCGCGGTGGGTGAGGCCATGGAGTCCATGGAGGTGGCCGGGGTCTCGCTGCCCATCGCGATCGGACTGCTGATCATGATGTACCCGGTGCTGGCGAAGGTCCGCTACAACGAGACCGGCCGGGTGCTGAAGGACAAGAAGCTGGTCATCACCTCGCTGGTGATCAACTGGGTCCTCGCCCCGGCCTTCATGTTCGTCCTGGCATGGGTCTTCCTCGCCGACCTGCCGGAGTACCGGACCGGGCTGATCATCGTGGGGCTGGCCCGATGCATCGCCATGGTGCTGATCTGGAACGATCTGGCCTGCGGTGACCGCGAGGCGGCTGCGGTACTGGTGGCCGTCAACTCGGTGTTCCAGGTGTTCATGTTCGGTGTGCTGGGCTGGTTCTACCTGCAGGTCCTACCGAGCTGGCTGGGGCTGGCGACCACCTCGGCGGAGTTCTCCATCGTCGCGATCACCGTCTCGGTGCTGGTCTTCCTGGGCATCCCGCTGCTGGCGGGCTACCTCACCCGGACCCTGGGCGAGAAGGCCCGAGGCCGGGAATGGTACGAGGCCAAGGTGCTGCCGAAGATCGGCCCTTGGGCGCTCTACGGCCTGCTCTTCACCATCGTGGTGCTCTTCGCACTCCAAGGCGACCAGGTGCTCTCCAGCCCGATGGACGTGGTCCGGATCGCGATCCCGCTGCTGGTGTACTTCGTGGTCATCTTCGCCGCCTCGATGGTGATCGGCTGGCTGCTGCGGATGGGATACGAGCGCACCACCACACTGTCCTTCACCGCTGCCGGAAACAACTTCGAACTCGCCATCGCAGTCTCCATCGCGACATTCGGCGCCACCAGCGGCCAGGCCCTGGCCGGGGTGGTCGGACCCCTGATCGAGGTGCCGGTGCTGGTCGCACTGGTCTACGTGGCGCTGTGGGCGCGCCGATTCTTCAACGGATCGAACATCTCGACGACGCAGGAGCGCCCCATCGCCTCTGCCGCCCCGCACAGCCTCTGAATCCCCTGTTCGGCACCCCTCCGGAAGGAACACCATGAGCACCTCCAAGCCCACCGTCCTCTTCGTCTGCGTCCACAACGCCGGACGCTCCCAGATGGCAGCCGGATTCCTGCGGGAGACCGCAGGTGATGCTGTCCAGGTCTTCTCCGGCGGCACGGCCCCGAGGGAGTCCGTGAATCCGATCGCAGTGGAAGCCATGGCGGAGCTGGGAATCGACATCTCCGCAAGCATCCCCAAGAAGCTCACCGACGATTCGGTGAAAGCCTCAGATGTGGTGATCACCATGGGCTGCGGTGATGAGTGCCCGTTCTACCCGGGCAAGCGCTATGAAGACTGGGAGCTCGATGACCCCGCAGGTCAGGGCATCGAAGCAGTTCGAGTCATCCGCGACGACATCCGCGCCCGAGTGCAGGAGCTCATCGGCAGCCTGAACCTGAAGGTCTGAGTCAGGCGAGGCAGGAACGTGGCGCCCACGGGCGCGCAGCCACCCCAGGGCGCGGCATACCCAGGGCACGGCAAACTCAGGGCACGGCAGCTATGGAGCCCGACCGGGGCCGGGGTTCTCTAGACTCTTCACGATGACACCCGCCAGCACGACTCCTGCCAGCACCCCGCTCGCCGCTCAGGGCGGGCTCCCCCGCCCCGACATCGGGTTCACGCCCGAGCCCACGCTGGTCCATGACCGCGTGATCGAGTGGTTCGAGGCCAGCGCCAGGCCGCTGCCCTGGCGCGATCCCGACTGCACGCCCTGGGGGGTGATGGTCAGCGAGATCATGCTGCAGCAGACCCCCGTGGTGCGGGTGCTTCCGCGCTGGGAGCTCTGGATGCAGCGCTGGCCCCGGCCGGCGGACCTCGCGCAGGCACCCACCGCGGAGGTCCTCACCGCCTGGGGCCGGCTGGGCTATCCGCGCCGCGCGCTGCGTCTGCAGGCCGCGGCTCAGGCCATGGTGGAGCACCATGACGGCCAGGTGCCCAGCACCGCCGCGGAGCTGCGCGCACTTCCGGGCGTGGGCGAGTACACCGCGGCCGCCGTGGCCTGTTTCGCGTTCTTCCAGCCCGAAGTCGTGGTGGACACCAACATCCGGCGGGTCCATGCGCGCGCCTTCACCGGGGACGCCCTGCCGGGCAAGACCTACACCTCCGCACAGCGTCGGCTCGCCCACGAGCTGATGCCCTCCACTGAGATCGACGACGGCGCCGCCGCCTGCGCCTGGAACGCCTCGGCCATGGAGCTGGGCGCGCTGATCTGCACCGCCCGCTCCCCGCAATGTCAGATCTGCCCGGTGGCGGATCTCTGCGCCTGGCGCGCCGCTGGATCGCCACCGCCCACCGAGGAGCAGCAGACCCGCGGACAGGCCTGGGCGGGCACCGATCGTCAGGTGCGCGGGGCGATCATGGCGGTGCTGCGCACCGGAGAGACCGTGGGGCGCTGGGAGCTGCTCGAGGGTCTGCCGCTGCCCGAGGCCTCGGCGGAGCAGCGCAGCCGCTGCCTGGATTCGCTGCTGCGCGACGGCCTCGCCGCGGAACACGGCGGGCAGGTCAGCCTGCCCGGATCACAGGGTTCGGCCACACCGAAGCCCGGCAGACCCGCGACCGGCGGACCTGCCACTGAGGAGACCGCAGCCGGGGAGACCGCAGCCGAGTAGGCCGCAGGCGGCAGGCTCTGGCTCTTGTTCTACCTCTGACTCTGGCTCTGGCTCAGCCCGACTGGCCGCCGTCGAGCACCAGGTTCAGCGCCTCAGCGAGCGAACCGACCTCCCTGACCCGCATCCCCTCAGGGGCGGCGTCCTTCTCGGTGGACTTCCGCGGCACGATCGCGTGGGTGAAGCCCAGCCGCTGGGCCTCCTCCAGCCGCTGACGCAGTCCCGGCACCGGGCGGACCTCTCCAGCCAGGCCGACCTCCCCGAAGGCCACGAACCGGTTCGGCAGCGGCTTCTCCAGCGCCGCGGAAGCCACCGCCAGTGCGATGGAGAGATCCGCTGCGGGTTCGGTGATCTTGACCCCGCCCACCGTGGCCACGTAGGCCTCGGACTTCATCAGGGCGGTGAGCTTGGCGCGGCGCTGCAGCACCGCGAGCAGCATCGAGACCCGGGGAGAGTCCAGCCCGGAGACTGCGCGGCGGGGCTGTGCCGCCTGGGACTCCGCGACCAGCGCCTGGACCTCCGCGGTGAGCGGTCTGCGGCCCTCCAGCGTGATGGTGATGCAGGTGCCGGGGACCCGCTCGGTCATCGCCGAGACGAAGAGCCCGCTGGGGTCCGCGAGTGAGGTCAGCCCGTCCTCGTTGAGGTCGAAGCAGCCGACGTCATCGGTGGGGCCATAGCGGTTCTTCACCGCACGCAGCAGCCGCAGCCGGGAATGCCGGTCCCCTTCGAACTGGCAGACCACGTCGACCAGATGCTCGAGCATCCGCGGCCCGGCGATGCTGCCGTCCTTGGTCACATGCCCGACCAGGATCATGGTCATGTTCCGGCGCTTGGCCGACTCGATCATGGAGGCGGTGACCTCACGGATCTGGGTGACCCCGCCGGGGGCGCCGTCGACCTCGGCTGAGGAGAAGGTCTGCACCGAGTCCATGATGGTCAGCTGCGGGGAGAGCTTCTCCACCTGGCCCAGCGCCTGGCCCAGATCGGATTCCGCCGCGAGATAGAGCCCGTCGGAGATCGCATCGATGCGCTCGGCGCGCTTCTTGACCTGGGCTGCGGACTCCTCACCGGTCAGATACAGCACCGGGGAGTCGGGGTGGGCGCGGGCCACTGCGGAGGCCACCTGCAGCAGCAGCGTGGACTTGCCGACGCCGGGCTCACCGGCCATCAGGATCACAGCTCCGGGCACGAGGCCGCCGCCGAGGACCCGGTCCAGCTCCCCGATGGAGGTGGGGCGGAACTCGGCCTCCGAGGCGTCCACCTCGTGGATCACCCGGGCCGGCTGGGCCAGTTGGCTGGCCGCCGTCGTCCTGGCTGTGACCTGGCCCTTCTCCTCCACGGAGCCCCAGGCCTGGCACTCCGGGCAGCGGCCGACCCACTTCACGGTCTGCCAGCCACATTCGGTGCATTCGAAGGAGGGGGACCCCTTGGACCGGGACTTACCGGTGCTCCGGGACGCGGTGCGAGTTGCCATGGTCCCTACGTTACCGCCGGGGGCTGACATATTCCGGCGCACCCCAGAGAGACCCCGTACGATGCTCTGAGCCCACCATCCCTCGCTGAATCCCAGGAGTCCCGTGTTCCGCTCCCCCAAGACCTTCTTCCGCGTGCTCGCCTTCGCCGAGGCCGTGTCCTGGACCCTGCTGATCGGCGGGATGATACTGCGCGCGACCAACGACCTGGACATCGCGGTGAGCATCGGCGGCGGCATCCACGGCTTCGTCTTCCTCGCCTATGCCGCCACTGCGGTGATCGTGGCGAAGAATCAGCGCTTCAGCGCCGGGCCTACCGCGATCGCAGTGATCAGCGCGGTGATCCCCTACGCGACCATCCCGGTGGATCTCTGGCTCAAGCGCAGCGGCCGGCTCGAGGGCCCTTGGCGCACCGAGGTCACCTCGGATCCTCGGGACAGCAGCTGGCATGACCGCGCCCTCCGGGTGTTGCTGAACCGGCCCGCGCTGATCGGCGGGGCGCTGGCGGCCGGCGTCGTCGCGCTCTTCGTGGTGCTGCTGATCATCGGCCCGCCGGGGGGCTGAACGATCCGGCGTCCAGACGACTGAGCGGACGCCTGCCCTGCAGGCCGGCAGCAGAGATCTTCCGCGGACGCCTCACACAGAAGGCCCGCACCCTGAACGGGTGCGGGCCTTCTGTGTTGAACATGATGCTCGGCGATGATCAGCTTTCGATGGCGGCTGGTTCTTCCGCTGCCTCGATCTGATCCTGCGGGTCGTGCCACTCGAAGGTGAGCTTGCGCTGCTTTCCTTCGCCCTCGACGCCGATCGAGATGCCGGCACCGTGCGGGATCTCGCCGTAGAGGATCCGCTCGGAGAGCTCGTCCTCGATCAGGGTCTGGATGGTGCGGCGCAGCGGCCGGGCACCCATCGCCGGATCGTAGCCGGTCTCGGCCAGGAACACCCGAGCAGGCTGGGTGACCTCGAGGGTCATGGCCTGCTCGGCAAGCCGCTTGCGCAGCCGGTCCACGAAGAGGTCCACGATCTTCACAATCTCTTCCTGCTTCAGCTGCGGGAAGACGATCGTGTCATCCACGCGGTTGAGGAACTCGGGCCGGAAGTGCTGGCGCAGCTCCTGGCTGACCGTGGCCTTCATCCGCTCATAGTTCGTGGTGGTGTCTTCACTGGAGGTGAAGCCGGTCATCACGCCCTTGGAGATGTCCCGGGTGCCGAGGTTGGTGGTCATGATGATCACCGTGTTCTTGAAGTCCACGACGCGACCCTGGGAGTCGGTGAGTCGACCATCCTCAAGGATCTGCAGCAACGAGTTGAACAGATCCGCGTGGGCCTTCTCCACCTCGTCGAAGAGGACCACGGAGAACGGACGACGGCGCACCTTCTCGGTGAGCTGACCGCCCTCCTCGTAGCCGACGTAGCCTGGAGGGGCGCCGAAGAGCCGGGAGACCGTGTGCTTCTCGGAGAACTCCGACATGTCCAAGGTGATGAGCGCCTCTTCGTCGCCGAAGAGGAACTCGGCCAGGGACTTGGCCAGCTCGGTCTTGCCCACGCCGGTGGGCCCGGCGAAGATGAACGAGCCCGAGGGACGGTTGGGGTCCTTCAGCCCGGCGCGGGTCCGGCGGATCGCCCGGGAGAGCGACTTCACCGCCTCGTCCTGGCCGATGACCCGCTTGTGCAGCTCCTCCTCCATGCGGCGGAGGCGATCGGACTCCTGCTCGGTGAGCTTGAAGACCGGGATGCCGGTGGAGAACGCGAGGACCTCGGCGATCAGATCCGCGTCGACCTCGGCGATCTCATCGATCTGCCCGGACTTCCAGGCGTCTTCCTTGGCCTGGCGCTCTTCGACAAGCTTCTGCTCCTTGTCACGCAGGCTGGCGGCACCCTCGAAGTCCTGGGCGTCGATGGCGGATTCCTTCTCCCGCCGCACGTCCTCGATCTTGCCGTCGAACTCCTTGAGCTCCGGCGGCGCGGTCATCTTCTGGATCCGCAGCCGGGCGCCGGCCTCATCGATCAGGTCGATGGCCTTGTCCGGAAGGAAACGGTCGTTGATGTACCGGTTCGCCAGCGAGGCGGCCGCTTCAAGGGCCTCCTCGGTGATCGAGACCTTGTGGTGGGCCTCGTAGCGGTCGCGCAGTCCACGCAGGATCTGCACGGTGACCTCTACAGAGGGCTCCTCGACCTGGATCGGCTGGAAGCGACGCTCCAGCGCGGCATCCTTCTCGATGTGCTTGCGGTACTCATCCAGGGTGGTCGCGCCGATGGTCTGCAGCTCACCGCGGGCCAGCAGCGGCTTGAGGATGTTCGCAGCGTCGATCGCGCCCTCGGCGGCACCTGCTCCGACCAGGGTGTGGATCTCATCGATGAAGAGGATGATGTCGCCGCGGGTGCGGATCTCCTTGAGCACCTTCTTCAGGCGCTCCTCGAAGTCACCGCGGTAGCGGGAGCCGGCCACCAGGGACCCGAGGTCCAGGGTGTAGAGCTGCTTGTCCTTGAGCAGCTCCGGCACATCACCGTTGACGATGGCCTGGGCCAGGCCCTCGACGACGGCGGTCTTGCCCACGCCGGGCTCGCCGATCAGCACCGGGTTGTTCTTGGTGCGGCGGGAGAGCACCTGCATCACGCGCTCGCGCTCGTAGTCACGGCCGACCACCGGATCCAGCTGCGCCTCACGGGCGGCGGCGGTGAGGTTGCGTCCGAACTGGTCCAACACCACCGAGCCCGCGGGGGTGCCCTCATTGGAGCTTCCCTGCCCGACGCCGGCGCCGGCCTTCTCCTGGTTGCCGCCGGAGTAGCCGGAGAGCAGCTGGATGACCTGCTGACGGACCTTGTTCAGGTCGGCATTGAGCTCCACGAGCACCTGGGCTGCAACGCCCTCGCCCTCGCGGATCAGGCCCAGCAGGATGTGCTCGGTGCCGATGTAGTTGTGTCCCAGCTGCAGCGCTTCGCGCAGCGAGAGCTCCAGGACCTTTTTGGCGCGCGGGGTGAACGGGATGTGACCGCTCGGCGCGTTCTGGCCGGGACCGATCTTCTCCTGCACCTTCTCGCGCACGCCGGTCAGCGAGATGTCCAGCGACTCAAGGGCCTTGGCCGCGACACCCTCACCTTCGTGGATCAGGCCGAGCAGAATGTGCTCGGTGCCGATGTAATTGTGGTTCAGCATGCGTGCCTCTTCTTGGGCAAGCACAACCACGCGCCTGGCGCGATCAGTAAATCTCTCGAACATAGCCACAGACACTCCTAGCGTTGGTGCTCTGCCTCAAGGCTACGGGCATTGCGGGGTGACGTCGCGGCTGTTCGCCGTAGGGAAAAGTCGACGCGCCCGGCGGGCGTGATTGCACAGAGACGTGTTGCCCGGTCACAGCATGAGGCTGCGACCGGGCAACACGTCAGAACAAAGGTTTCTCGGTGCTGAAACCTTCCGAAGCGACTGGAACGATCAGCGCTTCTTGGCGTTTCGATAAGCCTCCACGATGTCGCGGTGCAGGCGACCTCTGCTGGAGACCTGATAGCCGTTCTTCACGGCCCAGTCCCGAATCTGACGGGCCTCATTCTGGGGGGATGGCGGTGCAATCGCCCGCCCCTTGCGGATGTACTTCTTCAGCGTCTCGCGAAGCTCCTTGGCATGCTCATCGCTGAGGTCAATCTCATAAAAACGGGAGTCCAGTCCAAAAGTGACCGTCTCTTTCGCTTCGGTGCCGTCCAGATCATCGACGAGAACCACTTCTACCTTCTGAGCCATCTCATACACCTCACTGCTCACTCACACGTCGAGACTCATGAGTTTCATCTCTCGTGACGCTTTTTCATACTGCGACAGATCAAGAACGATCTATGTAGTGTCGAGTATTTCAACAAAAGCAATTCTTGGTCAAGCCGAGCAGATTCAGTGATTTACCAGCTTGCAAGATGCTTCTGTTGAGCAACCAGTTTCTAGACCGAAGACGGTCATGACTGGTTGCCCGGAACAATCAGATTGAGCGCACAGGAGTGATTCAGCGGCGCGTTTCCGGTGACCCCTGATCGGGCTTGAACCCCTTGTCGGAGGCCTCATCCCGCACCTGAGTCTCGGCTGCGCGCTCATTTCGATCAGCCCGGAAGATAGACCGGATCGCGAACCAGAAGACCAGCCCTACGCCGATAGAGGGTGCAAGAACTTCGAAGTACGTCCAGAAGTTTTCCATTAGATTCCTTGCTTGCATTCAGGTTTAAAAGGCGAAGCTGACATTGAATATCAGCGTACGCGTTTTATCGGCGCGGCGTTCAGCCCTGAGCCTCAGGTTTCAACAGCGGGAACAGGATCGTCTCGCGGATGCCGGTTCCGGTGAAGAGCATCACCAGACGATCGATGCCCAGGCCGATCCCACCCATGGGCGGGGCGCCGTACTCCAGGGCGCGCAGGAAGTCCTCGTCATGCTGCATCGCCTCGTCGTCCCCGGCGGCAGCCATGCGGGACTGCTGAACGAGCCGTTCCCGCTGCAGCACCGGGTCCACCAGCTCCGAGAAGGCGGTGCCGCGCTCCATGCCGCCGATGATCAGGTCCCACGCCTCGATGACCCCGGGCTTCTCCCGGTGCGCCCGGGCCAGCGGCTGTGCCGCGGGCGGATAGTCGCAGACGAAGGTGGGCTGGATCAGGGTGGGCTCCACGATCTCGCCGAAGAGCTCCAGGACCAGCTTCTGCGCGTCCCAGGCCGGGTCCACCGAGACCTGATGCTCCTCGGCGATGGTACGCAGCGTCTGTGCAGGAGTCTCCGGAGTGATCTCCGTGCCGACCGCCTCGGAGAGCCCCGGGTAGACGGAGACCCAGGCCCACTCGCCGTCGAGGTCAATGACGCCTTGCTCGGTCTCGATCTGGCGGCTGACACCTGCGGCGTCGGCGGCGTTGAGAATCATCTCGCGCATCCGCTCGGCCATCACGTACATATCCGCCCAGGCCTCGTAGGACTCCAAGGTGGTGAACTCCGGGGAATGCGTGGAGTCCACGCCCTCGTTGCGGAACACCCGGCCGATCTCGAAGACCCGATCAATGCCGCCCACGACTGCCCGCTTGAGATAGAGCTCCGTGGCGATGCGCAGAGTCATGTCCTGATCAAAGGCATTGAGGTGCGTCTGGAACGGCCGCGCCTGGGCGCCGCCGTGGATCAGCTGCAGCATGGGGGTCTCCACCTCCACATATCCGCGCCCGTGCAGGGTCTCACGGATGGAGCGGGTGATCGCCGCCCGGCGGAACACCATCTGCCGCGCCTCGTCGCGGACGATCAGGTCCGCGTAGCGCTGACGGACCCGGGTCTCCTCGTTGAGCTCTGCATGGAGCACCGGCAGCGGCCGGACAGCCTTGGAAGCGATCTCGAAGGAACTCGCCATGATGGAGAGCTCGCCGCGGCGCGAGGCGATGACCTCTCCGCTGACGCGCACGTGGTCCCCGAGGTCCACCAGCGCCTTCCAGTCGGCGAGCGCAGCCTCCCCCACCTCGGCCAGTGAGATCATCGCCTGCAGTCGGACGCCCGCGCCATCGGGGCCGCCCTCCTGCAGGGTGGCGAAGCAGAGCTTGCCGGTGTTGCGCACGAACATCACCCGACCGGCCACCGCCACGGTCTCGCCCGTGGCGGCCCCGGGCTCAAGGTCCGGGAAGCGCGCGCGGACCTCTGCGAGCGAGGCGGAACGCTCGACGACCACGGGATAGGGCTGGACGCCGGAGGCGAGCAGCCGCTCACGCTTGTCCAGTCGCACGGCGCGCTGGTCGTTGGTGTCAAGGTCATTGGGGCCGGGGGCGGCGGAGTTCTGGGCAGTCACAGTCGAATATTCTACGTGCCTTGCGCCGTGGCCGACTCGCGCCGGCCTCGCCTGCCTCCGGCCCGGACCGACCCGGCACTGACTCGGCCCGCCCTCAGCTCAGCCCGACACCACCCCAGCCCGCCGCCAGTCCGGTCCCCGGCTCACCAGATCGTGACGCGCTCCTGCGGGGGCAGGTACATCCCGTCTCCGGGCTGGGTCTGGAACGCGGCGTGGAAGGCGTCGAGGTTCTTGACCACCTGGGTGGCGCGGAACTCCGCCGGAGAGTGTGGGTCGATGCTGATCAGCGTGACCGCGCGCTCGGGACGGGTGAGGTTCCGCCAGGCCTGCGCCCAGGCGAAGAAGAACCGCTGATCGGCGCTGTAGCCCTCGACGTCGTCGGCTTCTGTGCCCTGGGCCTGCAGCCATACCCGGTAGGCCTTGTGCGCAATGCCCAGCCCGCCGAGGTCCCCGATGTTCTCTCCCAGGGTCAGCTCGCCGTTGACCGTGTGCTCCGGGGCCTGGGACGGCACCAGGGCGCTGTACTGTTCCACCAGCTTGGAGGTGCGCTCCTCGAAGGCGCTGCGATCCGCATCGGTCCACCAGTTGCTCAGCGAACCGTCGGCGCCGTAGCGGGATCCCTGGTCATCGAAGCCGTGGCCCAGCTCATGTCCGATCACTGCCCCGATGGCGCCGAAGTTCTGCGCCATGTCCCGCTCGGCGGAGAAGAACGGGGGCTGCAGGATCGCGGCCGGGAAGCAGATCACGTTCTCCAGCGGAGAGTAGTAGGCGTTCACGGTCTGCGGGTTCATGTGCCACTCGTCGGGGTCCGGTCCCTCGTCGAGCTTGGCGATGTCACGCTCCCATTCGAACGCCGCGGCGCGACGGACGTTGGCCACCACGTCCGCCGGGTCCACCTGGACGCCGGAGTAGTCGATCCAGCGTTCCGGGAAGCCGACCATCGGCTTGAACGCGTCCAGCTTCTCGAGGGCGCGTGACCTGGTCTCCTCGCCCATCCAGCTCAGCGTGCTGATGGACTCGCGGTAGGCCTCGATGAGCGCACCGATCAGCTCGTCCATCGCGGCCCGCGCCTGGGGCGGGTAGTGCCGGGCCACGTAGATCTGCGCCACGTCCTCGCCGAGGTGGGCGTTGGTCAGCGCGACTCCGCGCTTCCAGCGCTCCTTGAGCTGCTGCGCCCCGGAGAGCCGCTTGGAATAGAAGTCGAAGTTCTCGTTCACCAGCTCCTCGTGCAGCAGCGGTGCGGCCCAGCGCAGCAGCTGGACCCGCAGCCAGAGCTTCCAGGTCTGCAGCGGCTGATCGGTGAGCGCGGCCTGCATCCCGGGGAGCACATCGGGCTGGGCGAGCACGAGCTGCGCGGTGTGCCGCGGGGCCAGCCCCCAGCCGGCGAACGCCTCCCGCAGCAGCGGCATCAGGGCCTCAGCCTCGTCGTCGGTGACCAGGTTGTAGCGCTTCTGCGCATCACGCAGCGTCACCTTGTCCCAGTGGCTGCGCGCGATGACCCGCTCCAGAGCGACGACGTCGGCGGCCGCCTCGGCGGCGTCGCTGACTCCGCTGAGCTCGAGCACCCGGACCAGGTGCTCCTGGTAGGCCGCGAGGATCTCGGAGAGCTTCTCCTCGCGGTAGTAGGACTCATCGGGCAGACCGAGCCCAGACTGCATGACGTGCCAGAGCATCCGGGTGGGATCCCCGGCGTCGCGCATCGCCCCGGCGACGAAGATCCCGCCCACGCCCTGGCGCTGCCAGGAGGCGGAGAGCCGCACCAGGTCCTCGGCGCTGCTCACGGACTCCAGCTGGGCGAGCATCGACTCGATGGGCGCCAGGCCGCGCTGCTCGGCGGCCTCGGCGTCCATGAAGGAGGTGTAGAAGGCGCCGATGCGCCCGGCGATGGCAGGGTCAGCCTCGCCGATCTCTCCCGCCGCGGCCTCCTCCAGGATCTGCCGAACATCCGCCTCGGCCTTGTCACGCAGCTCGTGGAAGGACCCATAGGCGTCCATGTCCGCAGGGATCTCGGCGGTCTTGAGCCATTCCCCGTTGACGTGGCGCTGCAGGTCATCCTGGGGGCGCACGTCGGGATCGATATACGGAAAGGACTCGGTGGCGTTCGGGCTGCTGCTGGCGGTGTCGGTCATGGACTCAGCCTACTCCCGAGGCTGTGACCTGCCCGGATCCAGCGAGATGTTGTCGATCAGTCGCACCGGACCCACCCGGGCCGCGATCAGCGCCAGGGCCGGTCCCTGCAGGACCCCGTGCACGTCCAGCAGATCCCCTCCGGGGTGAAGCTCCCGCAGGGTGCCCGGGTCCACGACCACCAGGTAGTCCAGATCCACACCGGTGGTCGCGTTCAGCTCCGAGACCTGATCGGCCAGCCCCAGGGGCCGCCCGGCCGCGGCGTCGTCCTCCAGGGCGAAGAGCGCGGCGGAGAGCGCGAGCGCGGAAGCGTAGTCATGCTCATCCAGACGCTGATTCCGGCTGGAACGGGCAAGTCCGTGCTCATCGCGCACGATCGAGACCGTGCGGATGACCACATCGAGGTTCAGGTCTGCGGTCATCCGAGTGATGATCGCGACCTGCTCGGCATCTTTGGCGCCGAACCAGGCCTCGAGTCTCCCCGGCGCCGGGGGGCTCATGATGTTGAAGAGCTTCGCGACCACGGTGACCACCCCGTCAAAGTGTCCGGGGCGGGCCGCGCCCTCCCAGCGATGTCCGAGCTCCCCAGCGCTGACCCGGACCTGCGGGAGATGGGGGTCACCGGGGTACATCTCGGCGATCTCCGGGAGGAAGATCAGATCCACCCCGTGCTCGCCCAGCAGGGCGACGTCCTGCTCCGGGGTGCGCGGATAGTGCTGGTAGTCGGCGTCGTCGTCGAACTGCAACGGGTTCACGAAGATCGAGGCGATGACGATGTCCGAGGCTGCCCGGGCGGCGTCGATCAGCACGCCATGCCCGGAGTGCAGCGCCCCCATGGTGGGGACCAATCCGACGACCGGGGCGGACCCATGCTGCTGGAGGTGCCCGGCGACCGCCTCGGCGAGCGCGGCGCGGAAACTGGCGATGGTGGTCAGGACCTGCGGTGGATTCACCGGACCAGTCTAGGTCCGTGACGGCGCCGGGTCAGGCGTCGAGGACGTCGAGCAGCTCTGCGGCCTTCCCCGAGGTGATCACGCCGCGGTCCAGGGCGCGCTGGGTGGTGGCCCTGGCCATCGCCATATAAGCGGTGCGGATGTCCGCCGGCAGCTCCGAGCCCGCCAGGAGCTGCACGTGACGCCGCAGGGTGCCGGTGTCGCCGCGCGCCACCGGGCCGGTCAGCGCGCTCTCCCCAGAGGCCAGCGCGTTGTCCAGAGAGGCCTGCATCAGCGGGCGCAGGACGGTCTCGGCATGATCCACCCCGATCCGGTGCAGCATCTCTGCGGACTGACCGGTGATCGTGTTCAGGTGGTTCGAGGCATGCGCCAGCGCCGCGTGATAGGTGAGCCGGTCGGGCTCCCGGATGACCACCGGCTCCCCGCCCATCTCCACCACCAGGGCCTGAGCGATCGGCAGCACCGGGCCCGGCGCGGTCACCCCGAAGGCGCAGGTGTGCAGCTTCTGCAGGTCCATGCTCAGCCCGGTGAAGGTCATCGCGGGGTGGATCGCCAGCCCGATGGCCCCGCGGCTCTGGGCAGGGGCGAGCACCTCAGTGCCGTAGCGCCCGGAGGTGTGCACGATCAGCTGCCCGGCCTGGATGTGCCCGGCCTCGGCCAGCCCGGAGACCAGCTCGGCCACGGCGTCGTCGGGCACCGCGAGCAGCACCAGCTCGGCGCGGCGCATGATCTCCGGGATCTCCAGCACCGGCACCCCGCCCAGCAGGGACTCCGCCCGGTTGCGCGAGTCCTCGGAGACGGCATGGGCGCCGATCACCGAGTGACCGGCACCGCGCAGCGCGGCGCCCAGCACCGAGCCGACCTTCCCGGCGGAGATCACTCCGACGCCGAGGCGGCCTTCCCGCTGGGCGGGCGGGAGCTCCGCGGCGTAGGGGTCCACGGGCTGATCAACGGTCACGGGGCTCCTGCTCCTGATGAGTCGGGGGTACGGCGGGGTCTCGCGGTGCGGCGGGGTCTTGCGGTGCGGCGGGCGAGGCGGGGCCGTGGGGTGCCTCGGCGAGCGAACCCGCAGCGTCAGGCTCTGCAGCGTGGGGGGCCTCCGGTGCGGCCAGCGCCTCGGCGGCCTTGCGCTCGAACTCCTGGAGCTCCTCGGGACGCATCCAGTGGTTGCGGTCGCTGTAGCGCCGAGCCCTGGCGGCCTGCTGGGACTCGTATTCGAAGAGATCCTGGACCGCGTGCAGGTCCTGGTTCTTCAGCTTGGCCGCGAACGGGCCGGCTGGAGAGTGGATGGAGATGTCTGCGATCCTCCGACGGCGCTGCAGCGGCCCCTGGTGCAGACTCAGCGACTGGATCCGTTCATGCGGGACCATGGTCAGCTGCCGCGAGGCTCTCCCATCGCGGAACATCAGCGCGGTCGGTGTGGTGCGGAATCCGCGCCGCCGGCGCACGATGGGGTCGAAGAAGCGGGCCCGACGGGGCACCTCGGAGTAGCCGAGCTCCGTGCCCACACCGGTGAGACCGGCGGTGAACACCTCTTCGGGGTTCTGAACCTGCAGGTCAGGGAACATCTCCGCGGCGGTGGCCATGACGTCGTCGAGCCGGCCCACCGGCAGCAGCACCGAGCGCTTCTCTCCGATGCCGTAGCCGGCCACGGTCACCACGATCTTGAACCACTTGAACGGGCGCCAGAGCACCGGCTGCTGGATCTGCAGCGCCTGCACCCGCCCGGGCGGGATCGTCTGGTTGGTGGTCTCGAGCAGTCCGTAGCGCACGCGCAGCCCGGAGCTGGTGGCGGTGGAGGTGAATCCGAAGCCGGTGCTGAACTGCTGGTAGTAGATCGTGATGGCGGCGATCCCCATGGGAATCACGGCGGGAAGCGCAGCTCCGGTGAGCACCGCCCAGACCGAGGCCGATCCGCCGTCGGCGCCGAAGCTGAGGCCGATTCCGAGACCGATCACCGCGGTGAGCACGATGATCAGCACGAAGACCGTGCCCCAGCCGCTGAGCACCGAGCCGATCAGCCGACCGGTGGGGACCTTGGCGATCAGCCGATCCGCAGCCATGGCCGGACGTTGGGCCGCCTCGGAAGGGACCGCTCCGGACGGGCCCTGGGTTGAGTCGGCGTCGACCGGGAGGGCCTGGTCTGGGTAGCCGGGGTGCCCAGCCCCGTGCAGAGGCCCCGGAGCCGGATAGCCCTGCGCGGGGGATGGGCGCTCGGCGCTCGCAGCGGGCTCGTCACGGCCCGCCGCGCGGTCCATGATCTCCGAGCGCAGCTCTTCGGCCTGGGTCTTCTTCAAGAACGCCAGGGTCGCGGCGGTGCCGTCGCCCTCTGCCACCTCGAACTTGAGCTCGGCGAGGCCGGTGAGTCGGGCCAGCAGCGGCTGGCGCAGGTCCACCGCCTGGACCCGGTCGATCCGGGCCTGACGGTGCTGGCGCACGAAGATCCCCGATTTCATCATCACGTGCTCGGCGGTGATCTTGTACCGGGTGAACCACCAGGAGAGCACGAAGCCGGCGAAGATCAGCGCGATCACCAGCAGCACTGCAAGCGCACCGAGCAGGAACGGCGTGGGGTTGGACTCCACGCTGCGCTGGATCTCTCCGCTGCGGAACGCCTGCCAGGCGTCCGTCCAGGTCTGCCAGTTGTAGCTGAGAAAGATGCCGGGGATCGCGACGACGGCGAGTCCGCCGCGCACCAGCGGGCTCAGCGGGTGGACCTTGGTCCAGCTGGCATCGAACCACCGCTCGGTCGCGGCGGCGGATTCCCCGCCAGCCTGACCCCCGGAGGGCTGCTGCTCGGTGGCCTGGTCCTCCATGTCCGCGCTCACAGACCGGCCAGCCGGGCCTGGCCACGGATGGAGAGCTCTTCCCGAAGCCGCGCACCCTCCTGACGCGAGGCCCCCGGGATGACAGCGTCGGTGGCCGCGGCTGCGGTCTTCAGCTGCACAGTGCACAGACCGTAGCGGCGCATCAGTGGGCCGGCCTCGATGTCCACGTACTGCAGCCGCCCGTAGGGCACCGCGACCATCCGCTGGAAGAGGATGCCGCGGCGGATCAGCAGGTCGTCCTCGCGCTCGTGGTAGCCGATGGAGCGGATGCGTCGAGGGATCAGACTCAGATCGACGGCCGCCCAGACCAGCACCACGGCGGAGACAGCGATCTTGATCCACAGTGGAATGCCTCCGAAGACGCCGATCGCGTCGAGCACGATCGGGGTCGCGACGATCGCCGCTGTGATCGCCCAGCCGAGGATCCCGGTGATGAACTTCACGGTGATGTACCGCTCGTCCACTCGGGTCCAGGTGACACCGGTGGGGTCAATGGGTTCCGCGGGCATAGCCCTCCTCGGGTATTTGTCCTGTGTCGCGTCTGGTCGGTCCGCGGCGCTGCTGGCCCGTTGGATTCTCATCCGGCGGAACCCTGCAGAGCAGCTCGACGACGAATCCAATGATCACCCAGATCACGCCGCCCGTGATCATCAACAAGGATGAGTTCACGTTCGGCGCGGTCAGCGCCGCCGCGGGGACCAGGTCACCGAGGATACCCGCATGCCAGCCCGCGATCAGCGCCCCCGCATAGGCTCCGGCCTGGCCCGCGGTCAGCACCCGCACCGCGTGCAGCGGGTGCAGGCTGCGCTGACGACGCCGGCCCTGCGCCGCGGCCCTCGCGATCCGGCGCTGGTCGCGCCAGACCAGCAGCCCCAGGGTCAGCACGATCAGCGCGATGCCGAGCACGGTGACCAGGGAGGTGCGCGGCAGCACCGGGGAGCCCATCCCCTGGGCCGACATCCAGACCGTGGTGATGAATCCGGTCAGGGCGGCCAGGGCTGCGATGAGCAGCAGGCGCAGGGCGGAGAGCCGGCTCACGGTGCATGCTCCAGCGGCTGCACGGTGTCGAAGTCTGCGGTGTCCCGGGCCAGTTCGGCCACGGGGCGCCCTGCCAGGTGCGCCTGTGGGTCCATCCAGGTCCAGGGCACCAGCACGAATCCGCGCTGGGCGGCCCGGGGATGCGGCACCTGCAGCGTCTCCGAGGAGATCCGCTCCTGCCCGTAGCTGATGATGTCGATGTCCAGGGTGCGCGGACCCCAGCGGATCTCGCCGTTCTCCGCGCCGCGGGCTCGGTGGTGCTCCGCCTCGATGGCCTGGGTGCGCCGGAGCAGCTCCTGCGGGCTCAGCGTGGTCGCGATCTCGATGACCTGGTTCAGGAAGTCCGGCTGATCGGCCGGTCCTCCCACGGGACTGGTCCGGGCCACCGGGGACTGCTTCAGGACCCGGACCCGCTGGGTCCCCTCCAGCGCGGTGACCGCGGAGGCCAGGGTCACGGCGGACTCGCCGAGGTTCGAGCCCAGGGCCAGCACCGCAGCGACCTCGGCGCCGGATGCCCCCGCGGGGTCCTGCCCGGAGGTCTGTCCGGCAGCCAGGTCGGGGGCCAGGTCGGCCGCGGGGTCGGCCAAGAGGTCGGCACGGTCCCGACGGGCCGTCACCGAGACGTCCTGGAAGCTCTGCGGAAGCGGAGCCTGGGGCTTGTGCACGGTCACCTCGGTCGCGGCGATGCGCTCGTCTCTGCGCAGGATCGCCCGGGCCAGATGCTCGGCGAGCGCCTCGATCAGGTCGAAGGGCGCCCCGGTGATCCCGGCCTGGACCAGTTCGGCGATCTCCACATAGGAGACCGTGTCAGCCAGGTCATCGCTGCGACCGGCCGCACGGAAGTCCAGGGTGAGTTCCACATCGACCCGGAAGGTCTGGCCCTCGCGCTTCTCGAAGTCGAAGACTCCGTGGTGGCCGGTGGCTGTGAGTCCGGTGAGCCGGATGCTGTCACGGGGCCTGCTCCTGCTCGACATCTCTCTAGCTTCTCAGCTTGGCGATGACTTGGACAGCATCCAGGCTTGCCTGCACGTCGTGGACCCGGACACCCCAGACTCCGGCCTGGGCAGCGATCGCCGAGAGCACCGCAGTGGCGGTGTCCCGGGTCTCCCCCGAGCTGACCGGGGCGAGGAACCCCTTGCGAGAGGCACCGAAGAGCACCCGGTGACCCAGCCTGACGAAGGTCTCCAGGCCGCGGACCAGCTCCCAGTTCTGTTCGTGGGTCTTGGAGAACCCGATCCCGGGGTCAAGGATCAGCTGCTCCCGGCGGGCCCCGGCGTGAAGGTAACTCCCGCGCACCGCGAGCAGCTCCGCGGTCACGTCCTCGAGCAGCGAGTCGTAGTCGGTCAGGGCGCCCATGCTCTGGGCGTCGCCGCGATTATGCGTGATCACGATCTGCGCCCCGGATTCGGCGATCAGTTCCGGCATGGCGGGATCGGTGAGCGCACCGGAAACGTCGTTGATGGTCAGGGTGCGCGGGTCCACCCCGGCGCGGTCGGCGCACTGCAGCGCGGCCAGCGCGGTGGCTGCCCGGCGGGTGTCCACAGAGACCGTGATCCCGCAGCCCAGCAGCTCCTTGAGCACCGGGAGGATGCGGCGCTGCTCCTCGGCCACCGGGGTGGGCTCGGCGCCTGGCCGGGTGGACTCCCCGCCGACGTCGATCATCGCTGCCCCGAGCTGGGTCATGCGCAGCGCCTCGGTCACCGCCGAGGCGACGTCGACGGTCCCGGCGTCGTCATCGAAGCGTCCGCCGTCGGAGAAAGAGTCCGGGGTGAGATTCAGGATCCCCATGATGGACGTGCTCATCTGGCCCTCCACTTCGGTTCCGCTGGGGTGCTTCGGCTGCGCTGGTTCGGCTGTGACGCTTCGCCGCGGTCCTTCACTGCGCTGCTTCGGCTAAAGATCAAGCCTACTGCGGGCGGCCGTGCAACATCAGGCTCATCGCCTCAGCCCGGGTGGCGGCGTCGCGGAGCTGTCCGCGCACCGCGGAGGTGATGGTCCGCGCGCCGGGCTTGGAGACTCCCCGCATGGACATGCACAGGTGCTCGGCCTCCACCACGACGATCGCACCGCCCGGTGCCAGATGCTCCACCAGGGCGTCCACCACCTGGGTGGTGAGCTGCTCCTGGACCTGGGGGCGCTTCGCGAAGATGTCCACCAACCGGGCCAGCTTGCTCAGACCGGTGACCTTGCCCTCCGGGGAGGGGATGTACCCGATGTGGGCGTGGCCGAAGAAGGGCACCAGATGGTGCTCACAGGTGGAGTAGAAGGGAACGTCGCGGACCAGCACGAGCTCCTCATGGCCGATGTCGAAGGTGGTGGACATCAGCTCGGCCGGGTCCTCCCGCAGCCCCTGGAACGCCTCCTCGTAGGCCCGGGCCACCCGGGCGGGGGTGCCTTTGAGGCCCTCACGCTGCGGGTCCTCCCCCACCGCGAGCAGGATCTCGCGCACCGCGGCCTCGATGCGCGGCAGATCCACCGCGCCCGGGGTCGCCGACGCGGCGGGGTCCGAGGCGCTGCGCCGATCAGGCATCGGTGCTCTCGCCGTCGAACTGGTAGTCCGGATCCCGCTGGTCCTCCGGCACCACCTCGGAGGTGATCGTGACCGGACGCCCGGGGGAGGATTCCCAGACCTGGCGCACCGGACGCTTGATCACGTCGTGGAAGATCGCGGCGACCTCGTGGGCATTGAGCGTCTCCACGCGCAGCAGCTCCTCGGCGAGCCGATCCAGGACATGCCGGTTCTCGTGCAGCGCATGGTAGGCCTCGTCATGGGCCTCATCGATGATCGCGCGGACCTCAGAGTCCACGACGGCGGCGAGGTCCTCGGAATACTCCTTGCCCTGGGCCATCTCGCGTCCCAGGAACGGGCTGGAGTCTGACGAGCCGAGCTTCACCGAGCCCACCCTGGCGCTCATGCCGTATTCAGTGACCATCCGGCGCGCGGTCTCGGTGGCCTTCTGGATATCGTTCGCGGCCCCGGTGGAGGGGTCCTTGAAGACGATCTCCTCGGCCACCCGGCCGCCCATCGCGTAGGCGATGGTGTCCAGCAGCTCGTTGCGGGTGGTGGAGTACTTGTCCTCCTCCGGCACGACCATGGTGTAGCCCAGGGCACGGCCGCGCGGCAGGATGGTGATCTTGGTGACCGGGGCCGAGTAGTTCAGCGCCGCCGCGACCAGGGCGTGTCCGCCCTCGTGATACGCGGTAACCCGGCGCTCGTGGTCCTTCATCAGTCGGGTGCGCTTCTGCGGTCCAGCCATGACCCGGTCGATGGCCTCATCGATCGCGCGGTCATCGATCAGGTCCGCATTGGAGCGCGCAGTGAGCAGGGCGGCCTCGTTGAGCACATTGGCGAGATCGGCGCCGGTGTAGCCCGGGGTCTTGCGGGCCACGGCCTTGAGGTCGACATCCTCGACCATCGGCTTGCCCTTGGCGTGGACCTCGAGGATCGCGCGCCGCCCGGCAAAGTCCGGAGCCTCCACCGGGATCTGGCGGTCGAAGCGTCCGGGGCGCAGCAGCGCAGGGTCCAGCACATCGGGACGGTTGGTGGCGGCGATGACAATGATGTTGGTGTTCGCATCGAACCCGTCCATCTCCACCAGCAGCTGGTTCAGGGTCTGTTCCCGCTCATCGTTGCCGCCGCCGACTCCGGCGCCGCGCTGACGACCCACGGCGTCGATCTCATCGACGAAGATGATGGCCGGGGCGTTCTCCTTGGCCTGCTTGAACAGGTCCCGGACGCGGGAGGCGCCCACGCCGACGAACATCTCCACGAAGTCCGAACCGGAGATCGAGTAGAAGGCTCCCCCGGCCTCCCCTGCCACGGCCTTGGCCAGCAGGGTCTTGCCGGTGCCGGGTGCTCCGTAGAGCAGCACGCCCTTGGGGATCTTGGCACCCAGGCGCTGGAACTTCTCCGGCTCGGACAGGAACTCCTTGATCTCGTGGAGCTCCTCCACCGCCTCCTCGGCTCCGGCCACGTCGCCGAAGGCCACCTGGG
Source organism: Nesterenkonia sandarakina (assembly GCF_013410215.1). Classification (NCBI taxonomy): domain Bacteria; kingdom Bacillati; phylum Actinomycetota; class Actinomycetes; order Micrococcales; family Micrococcaceae; genus Nesterenkonia; species Nesterenkonia sandarakina. The sequence continues at coordinate 1,141,088 of NZ_JACCFQ010000001.1, read as the reverse complement.
GCATGTCCTTGTCGAACATCTTGGCCTTGGACTTGCCGAACTGCATCACCCGGGAGTTGCCCCCGGACATCCGGGTCAGCAGCCAGATGAAGAGCAGCGCGATGATCAGGAAGGGGATCATGAAGCCGAGCATGGAGAGCAGCCAGTTCGACTGCTCGGGCTCATCGGTGTAGCCCTCGAGCTCGGCGTCGGCGATGGCCTGGACCACCGTCTCGGCGCGCGCCGAGGAGTAGAAGAAGTGGACGACGTCGCCGACTTCCTCACCGTCCTGCTCGTAGGGCGAGCTCAGGTTCAGATCGACCCGCTGATCGCCGTCCTCCACCGAGGCTTCGACGACCTCACCGTCGGCGAGCAGCTCCATGCCGATATTGGTGTCCACCCGCTGGCCGTTGGCCGAGGAGGAGAACATCATCGGCACGACGAGCAGCAGCAGCACCACTGCCAGGACGATCCAGAACAGTGGGCCGGTGAAGATCTTCTTGAAGTTCATGCAGCTCCGTCAGACGCAGATGTGCCTAGCCTGGCTTGAGTGCTAGGGCCTCTAAAGGTACTCGGGCTCCACGTCGCGCGGGTAACCGGTTCGGCGACGTTCGCCGCCAGCTCACTGGTAGATATGCGGAGCCAGGATCCCGACACAGTCGAGGTTGCGGTACTTCTCGGCGAAGTCCAGGCCGTAGCCCACGACGAACTTGTTCGGGATGTCCATGCCGACGTACTTCACGTCGATGTCGACCTTGACCGCGTCGGGCTTGCGGAAGAGCGTGCAGATCTCCAGGGTGGCCGGGCCGCGGGACTCCAGGTTGGTCTTCAGCCAGGACAGCGTGAGCCCGGAGTCGATGATGTCCTCGACGATGAGCACGTGCCGGTTCATCAGGTCCGCGTCGAGGTCCTTCAGGATCCGCACCACCCCGGAGGACTTGGTGCCGGAGCCGTAGGAGGACACCGCCATCCAGTCCATGGTCACATGCGAGCGCAGCGCCCGGGCCAGATCGGCCATGACCATGACCGCACCCTTGAGGACACCGACCAACAGCACATCCTTGTCTGCGTAGTCCCGGTCGATGACTGCTGCAAGTTCTCTGATCTTCGCGTCGATCTCTTCCTTGGTGTAGAGCACCTCGGTGAGATCTGCTTTGACATCCTGAGCGTCCATGGGTGGTGTCCAGCTCCTAGTAGATAAGTCTCGCGTTCCTCAGTTCAGGCGTGGAACGATGACAAGTTTCGCATAGTCCGGGCTCCCCCGCGTCCCGCGGTGCGCGCTGACCCCGCCCTCGAGCTCGATCGGACCCGCGGATCCGCTGCGGTGCAGGAGATTCTCCACGGCGGTGAGCCGCTCGTAGGAGGGGGTGGCGCCGCCCGCGGCGATGACGGCGAGCGCGATCACCCGGCGGCGGATCGCCGGCGGCTCGTCGCCCAGCGCCTGCAGCTCCATCCTCAACTGACCCTCTGCGCCGGGGTCCTCGAGCAGCAGCTCGAAGCGCGCCTTCGCCGCCTGATCCAGATAGTCCGCGTCCTCGGCGGCGATCTGCGCGGTGCGCGCCAGGGAATCCGTGATGCTGCTGCTCAGCCGCGCCTCCAGGTAGGGCAGGATCTCGGTGCGGATCCTGGAGCGCAGGAATCGAGGGTCCGTGTTGGCCGGATCCTGCCAGGGACTCAGCTGCGCGTGGGCGCAGATCTGCTCGGTCTCGTCCCGGGTCAGGCCCAGCAGCGGGCGCCGGAAGGGACCGCGCACCGCCGGGATCCCGGCGAGGCTGCGGGTCCCGGAGCCGCGTGCCAACCCCAGCAGAACCTGTTCGGCCTGGTCATCGCGGGTATGGCCCAACAGGATCCGCTGGGCGCCGGTCTGCTCCAGCGCCTGGGCGAATGCCCGGTACCTGGCGGTGCGCGCGGCAGCCTCGGGACCGGCCGTGGAGTTCGGGTCCACTCTCGCCTGCACGGAGATCACCGGGTCCAGGCCCAGGCCGGTGAGCTGGGTCAGCGCCGCGGCGGTGACCGCCTCGCTGTCGGGGTGCAGCTGGTGATCGACGACGACGGCGCCGACCCGCCCGGCACCGGTCGTGCCGTCGGCGGTGCTGCGGCGCCGGTGGTGAAATGCCGCGGCGGCGGCAAGGGCCAGGGAGTCCGCGCCACCGGAGCAGGCCACCAGGGTCAGGCCTTCCGGGTCCAGGGCGGCCTCCACGGCGCGCCGGGCTCGATTCACCGCATCAGGAAAGCGCGGGCTCACGCCAGCCTCATGCGCTCGATCCATTCCTGCGGGTGGTGCAGCTCCTGCTCGGTGGGCAGATGCTCGGGCGATTCCCAGATGATGTTGAAGGAGTCCATGCCGATGGTCTCCACGAGGTGCCCGACGAACTTCTGTCCGTCCCGGTACTGCGCAGCCTTGACATCGAGCTGGAGCAGCCTGCGGATGAACTTCTCCAACGGGGTGCGGGTCTTGCCGCGGGCTTCGAAGCGCCGCCGGATGGTCTTCACGCTGGGCACGATCGAGGCGTCCACACCGTCCATGATGACGTTCGCGTGGCCTTCGAGAAGGCTCATCACCGCAGTCAGGTGGGACATCGTCTCGCGGTCCTGCGGAGTCTGAATGACCTCGATCAGGCCGCGCCCGGCCCGGATCTGCTCGATGACCTCACCGAGCCGGTCACCCAGCCCGGAGGCCATGCCCATGGTGGAGGAGCTCAGCTCGGTGATCTTCGACTTCAGATGGTCCGCCAGCCACGGTGCGGCGGCGAACTGCACCCGGTGGGTCTGTTCGTGCAGGCACACCCAGAGCCGGAAGTCTTCGGGGACCACGTTGAGCTCGCGAGTGATCTCCACGATGTTCGGGGCGACCAGGATCAGCCGGTTCTGCGTGAAGGGGTCGAACTGGCCGAGCACGTTGGCGGAGAGGAAGGCCAGCACCGCGCCGAGCTCGGCTCCGGCGAAGGAGGAGCCGAAGACCTGCGCGTTGGAGCCCTCCCTGCCCAGTTCTGGCTTCTGCTCCAGGGCGATCTTCAATGCCGGTCCCAGCAGCTCCCGGAAGCTCTGCACGTTGGCCTTGGACCAGGTGGCGCGATCCACGATCAGGGTCTCGGCGGGATCGGCTCCCAGGTTCTGGGCCGCATCCAGGCCGGTGATCCGGTGCACGTGATCCACTGCGGCTGCGGCGGCGCCGCGCAGCGCGGCCACCTCCTGCTGGACCTGGGCAGCGCTGAACCGGGGCCCCGCAGGCGCGACTCGCGCCGCCGTCGTGCTGGCGAGCTCCCAGTTGATCATCAGGTCACCGGCTTGAGCCTCGGAGATGCTGTTCATCTCTCCATCACACCACAACAACCCTTCAGCCGGGGCAGGGCCGGGGCCTCAGCCCATGATCCGGCCGGTCACCTGGTCGAGCAGCTTGTCGCTGAGCATCCGGCGGCCGAAGAGCCCCACCCAGGCGAGGTGCCCCAGCGCGTAACGGGTGCGTGGCCGTGAGCTGGTGGCGGCGCGCTCGATCACTCGGGCGATGACCTCGGGGCCCGAGGCGCGGCGCTGCACGCCGGCGGGGTTCAGGATCCCGCGGGCGAGCCCTTCGACGCGGTGCGCGTAGTCCCCGTCCCCGGAGGCTCGGCGGGCCGAGTCCAGTGCGTGGGCGCCCCATTCGGTCTTGATCGCTCCGGGCTGGACCACCACCACGCGGACCCCGAAGGGGGCCACCTCCTGGCGCAGCGAGTCGCTGAAGCCCTCGAGCGCGAACTTCGTGGCGTGGTACCACCCGCCCAGGGGTCCGGCCACCTTCCCCGCCACCGAGGAGACGTTGATGATGGTGCCGGTGCCGTGGGAGCGCATCATGGGCAGGCTCAGCTGCACCAGCCGGGCCAGTCCGAAGAGGTTGACCTCGAACTGCCGGCGCGCCTCCTCCAGCGGCACATCCTCCACGGCACCGAAGGAGCCGTAGCCGGCGTTGTTCACCAACACGTCGAGCCGTCCGGTGTCCTCCCGGATCTGCTTCACCGCGGTGGTCAGCGAGCCCTCGTCGAGCAGGTCGAGCACCAGCGGGACGACGCCGTCTCCGCGCAGCTCCTCGAGTCGCTCAGCACGGCGCGCGGCGCCGTAGACGAGGTACCCGGCGGCGGCGAGTCTGCGCGCGGTCGCCGCGCCGATCCCCGAAGAGGCACCGGTGACCAGCGCGACGGGCTGAGGGGAGGTCATGCTGTGGGCCTTTGCGTGTGGTGGTGGCGGAATCCGCGAGCGCCCTCGGGTGACCGCGGCGAACGCTGGGAGTCGGGGCGGGCCGGAGGGTCCCGTGAGGAGACGGAGAAGACCGCAGGCATGCATCGAGTGGGCGTCTTGAGGGAGGGTTCCTGGCCGGAGCGGCGGGGAGATCCCTGAATTCGATCCCCAGTTCGCCCACTCGATGAGAGGTGGGGCTGGGTCAGCCCTTGAAGCGCTCGATGGAGCGGGTCAGCTCGGCCTCGGCCTCGGCACGGCCGGCCCAGCCTTCGATCTTGACCCACTTGCCGGGCTCGAGGTCCTTATAGCGGGTGAAGAAGTGCTCGATCTCCTGGCGCGTCCACTGATCCACGTCCTCGAGCTCCTGGATGTGGTCGAAGCGCTTGTCCTTGGGGACACAGAGCAGCTTGGCGTCACCGCCGCCGTCGTCGGTCATGTTCAGCACGCCCACCGGGCGGGACTCCACGACGACGCCGGGAACCAGGTCCACTCCGGGGATCCAGACCATGGCGTCCAACGGGTCACCGTCTTCTCCGAGGGTGTCGTCGAAGTAGCCGTAGTGGGTCGGGTACTGCATCGGGGTGAAGAGCACCCGGTCGAGACGCAGCCGGTGGGTCTCGTGGTCGATCTCGTACTTCACGCGCGAGCCTTCAGGGATTTCGATGGTGACATCGTGGGTCAGGGCCACGGGTCCTCCTCATGTTGAGCGTCAAGGGCGGCGTCATGCGGCCGCGCGGGGTGCCCGTGGAGGCCCCGGTGCGCGCCCGTTTCCACGCCCAAGCGTACACAGTGCACCCGCTCGCAGCGGGACGGAGTCACAGCGCCGCAGGGTCGCCGGGTCACAGCGTCGCAGGGTCACAGGTCCTCGGGGAGCTGCACCCGGGTGCCGAGCTGGGTGCCCAGCGTCCTGGCTCCGGCCCGGACGCGCGCGGTCACGGAGCGGGTGCTGTGTCCAGGCTCGGGGAAGACCTGGTTGATCTGCAGCACCGGGCCCACGCGCTGGAGGTCCACCCGGCCCACGAGCTCGGTGCCGGAGAGCACCGCCATGACGTAGTGGCCATAGCGCCGCTTGTCCTTGGGCACATAGGCCTCGAAGGTGTAGTCGAAGCCGAAGATCCGCCGAGCCCGGCCGCGGTCTCGCAGCAACGGATCGAACGGGCCGATCAGTCGGGACTGCGCGGCGGGAGCTGTGCCGGCCGGCGGCAGGTCCTCGGGCGGGCGTTGAAGCAGCTGCGGGTCGCAGTAGCCGAGGTCCTTCCAGCCCGGCACCCGCAGCTCGGTGAGTCCTGCCAGCGCGATGCCGTGGGCGGCGTCGGCGGAGGCGAGGTGGTAGTGGTGCGCGAAGTCGGCCACGGTCATCACCCCCAGGGTTCCCGCGGCCCGGCGCGCCAGGTCGGCGCGCAGCTGCTCCGGCGGCAGGTGGGCGGCCTGAAGGACCGCAGCGGGCAGCGCACGTTCTGGCAGGTCGAAGAGTCGAATGATGCCGTTGCGGGCCGTGATCACCAGCTCCCCGGTGCGGACCATGAGCTCTGCCGCCTGCTTGATCTCCGACCAGTTCCAGCCGGTGGTGCGGGTGGTGCCCAGCGCGGCTTCGATGGCGCCGATCTGTGACCCGTCGGGCGCCGCGGCGACGACCTCCCGGATCCGCTCCCGCATCCCAGTGTCCAGCTGCCGCCCGTAGGTCTCGCGGACGCGTTCCCGGCGCAGCTGCAGCAGGGGCCAGTCCTCGATCGGGAACACACAGGCCACCTTGGTGAAGGCCTCGAAGGAGACCGGCTCCCCGTGCAGCGGCGCCCCGGCGGGCCAGAGCGAGGAGTCGACCTCCTCGGCGCGTGCGCTGCGCGGCAGCCGGGTCAGCGTGGTGAGCCGTTGGGCGGTGGAGACCCGGGTCAGCGGGTCCAGCTGGATCAGCCCGATGCCGCGCAGCACCTCGGCCGCATCGTCATAGAACCCGGGACCGGCGGGGGGTGGGATGTGCTGGGCTTCGACGACGACGCCGCGGACCCAGTCCGCGGTGACCGGATGCGGCGTCGTCGTCGACGGTGCGCAGGCCGTGGTGGGGGCTTCGGTACGGGCAGGCGTGGGCGCGTCGCCGAGGTGAGTCTCGGGCTCAGTCATCGCCGAAGAAGCGCTTGAGCTCGGCGTTGCCCGTCACCTGGATCTGGAAGCCCGGACGGAGCAGGTCGTTCTTCGGCAGCCGGAACAGGTGCTCCCACTCCGGTTCGACCCCGTGGGCGTCGGGGACCCGCTGGGTGCCGGAAGTGAAGTAACCCAGGGATTCGGAGACCCGGCGGGAGCGTTCGTTCCAGGTATAGGCGCCCGACTCGGCGTATTCCGCGCCGAAGTGGTCGAAGGCCCAGAGCAGCATCGCCGCTCGAGCCTCGGTGCCCAGGCCCTGACCCTGCCGGTCCGCGCGCAGCCAGCTGCCGGAACTGACCGTGCGCAGGATGGGCCAGTCGTGGGCGTAGCAGTCCTGCACCCCGATCAGCTCGGCAGGCTGTCCGCGCCCAGGCTGTCCAGGTCCGGGCTGCCCAGGTCCGGGCTGCCCGGCTGTGGAAGTCTCGTCGCCGGAGTCTTTGAGGAAGACCCCGAATGCCAGATGCCAGTGCTCCGGGCTCACCGCGGAGCGGGTGGACCAGAGAAACGGCAGCGACGCCTTGATGAGCGCTTCCGGGTCCTTCTCATTCCAGGCTTGGCGGAAGGGATTCCGGGTGGTGTGTGTGACCCCAGAGCTTGCGGCGGCCACGTAGGCGGGGAAGTCGGTCTCGCGCACGACGCGCAGCTCAAGGCGGGGAGACTCGATGCGCAGGCCGAAGGGCGGCCAGATCTCCTCCAGAGTTCTCTCGAGGGTCACCGGGGGCTCGCTGGGCTGGGGCATCACATGATCCTAACTTCCCGGTGCAACCACGCGGTGTCCCCGGTCACACATTGCCGCGTACTATGTCTGGCATCACATCATTCGCACCGTAACCGGTGCCTGCCTTGGGGGCAGGCACCCCTCAATGAGGAGGACACGATGGACGGGGTCAATTCTCTGGTCATCGCCGTGATCGGCATCGCCATGATGCTGAGCGGCTATTTTCTCTATTCGCGGTTCCTCGCGAAGAAGGTCTACAAGCTCAACGCCGAGTTCAAGACGCCGGCGCACCAGTTCAACGACGGCGTGGACTACGTCCCCACCAACCGTTACGTGCTCTGGGGTCACCACTTCACCTCGGTCGCAGGGGCCGCACCGATCGTGGGGCCCGCCGTCGCCGTGATCTGGGGCTGGCTGCCGGCCTTCCTCTGGGTGACCATCGGCACCGTGTTCATCGCGGGCATGCACGACCTGGGCGCCCTCTGGGCCTCCCAGCGCAACCGCGGACAGTCGATCGGCACCCTCTCGGGCCGCTACATCAGCGCCCGCGGCCGCAACCTGTTCCTGGTCGTGGTGTTCCTGCTGCTGCTCATGGTGGTCGCCGCCTTCGCCGTGGTGATCTCGAACCTGCTGGTCGCCCAGCCGGGGGCGGTCATCCCGACCTGGGGCGCGCTGCTGGTCGCGCTGGCCGTGGGTCAGGCGATCTACCGGTTCCGCTGGAACCTGCTGGCGGTGACCGCCGTCGGCGTGATCGCGCTCTATGGCCTGATCATCCTGGGCAACTCCTACCCGATCAGCCTGCCGGAGAGCACCTTCGGGCTGGCGCCCAACGGCGTATGGATCATCGTGCTCTTCCTCTACGCCGGCATCGCCTCGCTGCTGCCGGTGTGGGTGCTGCTGCAGCCGCGTGACTACATCAACGGCGTGCAGCTGTTCATCGGGCTCGGCATCCTCTACGGCGCCACCATGTTCGCCACCCCGACCATCGTGGCCCCGGCGATCAACACGAACCTGCCTGAGGGCACGCCCTCGATGATCCCGCTGCTGTTCGTCACGATCGCCTGCGGCGCGATCTCCGGCTTCCACGGGACTGTGGCCAGCGGCACCACCTCCAAGCAGCTGGACCGTGAGACCGACGCCCGGTTCGTGGGCTACTTCGGCGCCGTGGGCGAGGGGCTGCTGGCGCTGGGCGCGATCATCGCGACCACCGCAGGCTTCCAGACGCTGGCCCAGTGGGAGGACGTCTACGCCTCCTTCAACGACAACCCGGTCGGGAACTTCGTCGAGGGCGGCGGCGCCATCGTCAACGCCGGCCTCGGGATCCCGGTGGACCTCTCGGCCACCATCCTGGCCACCATGGCGGTGCTCTTCGCCGCGACCACCATGGACACCGGTGTCCGCCTGATGCGCTTCGTGGTCCAGGAGATCGGCGAGCTGGCCAAGATCCGGATCGGCGTCATCGCGGCCACGGTGATCGTGATCGTGATCGGCGGAGGCCTGACCTTCTCGCAGGGCGCCGACGGCTCCGGCGGCATGCTGATCTGGCCGCTGTTCGGCACCACCAACCAGCTGCTCGCCTCACTGACCATGGGCATCATCGTGGTGATGCTGATGCGCAAGAGGCGCCCGTTCCTGCCGGTGCTGATCCCGATGGCGTTCGTGCTCGTGATGAGCTCCTGGGCCGCAGTGGTTCAGGTGTTCAGCTTCTTCAACGGCGGCGAGTGGCTGCTGTTCTCCATCAACGTGGTGATCATCTTCGCCGCGGTCTGGGTGCTGGCCGAATGCATCATGTCCATGAAGCGGGCCCTGAGCGGGAAGAAGGAGCCCGAGGACGACGTCGCGCTCACCGCAGAGGAGAAGCTGCCGCTGCGCTGATCAGGGCGGGTTCGCGCCGGTGCCCTCCGGCCACCCCACCCCTCACATCGAGTGTGCAATTTGTTCGGGTTTTCGACCGGGAGCGGTCACAAGAACCCGCCGAATTGCACACTCGATGTGTTTCCCGTCAGTCCTGCGGCAGCAGACTCCGCAGGACCGGGACCAGGCCGTCCTCCTCCACCGGGGCAGTGAGCTCGTCGGCGGCCTCGACGACCTCCTGGGGCGCCTGCCCCATGGCCACACCGCGAGCCGCCCAAGCGAGCATCTCGATGTCATTGCGACCGTCGCCGACGGCCACGGTGTCTTCGGAAGGCACCTGCAGCCTCTCGCGCAGCGCCTCCAGGGAAGAGCCCTTGGTGACGCCGGCGGCGGCGATGTCCAGCCAGGCCGACCAGCCCACCGAATAGGTCACACCATGCAGCCCGATGCTCTGCACCGCGACCGCGAACTCCTCGGCGGTGGACTCGGTGGAGTTGACCACCAGTCGGACAGCCTCGGCCTGCTTCATCTCCTGGAAGCTCACGCCGCGGGCGTCGAGGCCGAAGGACATGTCCTCGAAGCGCTCCGTGGAGAGGAAGTCTCCGACCGAGGTCTCGATGGCGTAGCGCGCATTCGGCAGCCGATCCACCAGCGCGTCGAGCGCGGGGGCTGGATCGAAGACCCGACGATCCAGCACCTCGTAGCCCTCCTCCAGAGACACATCGATGCGCACGGTCACTCCCCCGTTGCTGCATACCGCGTAGCCGTGTTCGATGCCGAAGGTCTCGATCACTGGAAGCGTCGCCGGAAGCGAACGACCCGTGGAGACCACGACGGTGTGTCCATCTGCCACCAGGGCGCGACCGGCCTGCTTCACGGCCTCGGACATGCGGCCGTCGTGGAAGACGATCGTGCCGTCCACGTCCAGGCAGACCATCTTCTTGCCCGGCGTGTGGGAGAAGCTGCCACCTGCGCCGGCCGGCGGGATCGAGAACTCTTCAGAAGTTGTCATTGCCGATGTATTCACTGTCATCACACTCGCTCAGAAGGGGTAACCGGTCATTATGCCTCATGGGTCAGTCTCGCACTGCCGCGACCCCTGGTTCGGCACGAATAGGCCGAACTATGGGCTTTTGGGTACTGTTGCCATACTTGTCACTTCGCGTTTCACTGCCGCCGTCCGCCTGGTCCTCAGCCGGGTCGCCGGCAGTACCAGGGAACCGCGCAGGATTGCGACGCTTCGTAGGAGGCACCACAAATGGACACGACGAACTCGGTCTCCATCACCGGCGGCGGGTATACCGCGCAGATCAGCCTCCTGGGCGGTCAGCTGCTGAACCTCTCGCACCTCGAGGATGAGCTCATCGTGCCCGCCGCGCAGACCGAAGGGGCCTTCGCCGGTGCCGTGCTGGCACCCTGGCCCAACCGGACCAAGGGCGCCAGCTACACCTACGCAGGCGTCGAGCACCTGCTCCCGGTCAATGAGGAGGCCACCGGCGCAGCGCTGCACGGGCTGCTCATCGACACCCCGCTGCGCGTGGTCTCGCAGAAGGAGTCCGAGGTGCAGCTGGCCGGCTGGCTGGAGAGCTCGGAGGGCTACCCCTTCGGCCTGGAGGTCGCGCTGACCTACCGGGTCTCCGCCGACCTGGGCCTCGCCGCGACACTGATGGCTCGCTACCAGCCCGAAGAGCTCGCGGACCCATCCCTCGAAGAGACTACGGACGCCGCTGAGCCGGAGAGCGAAGCCACCGATCCGAACGACCGCGAGGTGGACGAACTCGACGCCGGTGACGCTGACCTGGAAACCTCTGAGGCGGCGGAGCCCGAGGCCGACCCAGCAGACACTGACCAGACCGAGGCTGCCCAGCCCGAGGCTGAGGACTCCGATAACGGAGACCAGGGCGCGGCCGAGGAGGACGCAACTCTCGAGCCCGAGCTCACCGCATCCGCCGGAGAAGACGGCGAGACTGCTCCGGCGGAGGCCACCGTGGCCGGCGTCGAGGCTCACCGATCAGAGACCGACCAGTCAGAGACGCGCCTGGCAGATCTCGAGCCCGAAGAAGCAGCGAGCGCGCACGCCGCACCCCCGCGGACGGCGCCGTTCGGGGCCGGCTTCCACCCCTATCTCACCGCCGGGGGTGCGCCGCTGAAGGAATGCCGACTGCGGCTTCCGGCCCGGACCATGCTGAAGACCAAGGCCGATGGCAGCGTGACGGGGCGCAAATCAGTCTCTGCAGACTTCGATCTCACCAATGGCCCGCTGCTGGCCGGGCGCAGGATCGATCACGCCTTCACCGACCTCCCCGAGGAGGGCTGGACCGCGGAGCTTGTCCACGGACCCTCGGGGTTCGTGGTCCGCATGATCGCTGACACGCCGTGGGTCCAGGTCTACACCGGGGAGCGGATCGATCGCGCAGGTGTCGCCGTGGAACCGATGACCTGCCCGCCCAACGCGCTGAACAGCGGCGAGGACCTGATCCACCTCGAGCCCGGGACATGGTTCCGGGTGGGCTACAGCATCGAAGCGATCCGGATGGACTGAATGATCGGTGCACTCAGGGCCGCTTGAGGTCGGGCTCGAGGCGCCGGACCAGCCAGGTCAGGCGGGCTGGGGAACCCACTGCAGCGGGGCATCGACCACGCAGCGCATGGCGCGCAGCGCCCCGCCGCTGGCCGCGGGCGCCGACTGGGCCGAGGCGGTGCGCACCCGGAAGGTGCTCCACTGCGCGGAGAGCACCCGAGAGTTCAGCTCCTTCTCGATGCGCGGGCGCAGCATGTCTGCCAGCGGTCCATAGACCCCGCCCAGGACGATGTCGTGGACGTCGAGCAGGTTCATCGCCCCGGCCAGCGCCACCCCCAGCGCCCACCCGGCGCGGTCGATCGCCTCGCAGGCGGTCCGCCCGGCGTCGTCGTCTCGCTGGCTGCGCTCGACCAGGTCCTGCGCGGTGGCGCTGCGCTCCATCCCAGCTGCGGCGAGCAGCGATCGCTTGCCGGCGTAGGTCTCCAGGCACCCCAGCGCCCCGCAGCCGCACTGCGGCCCCTCGGGCTCCACGGAGATGTGGCCGATCTCTCCGGCCCAGCCGTGCTGCCCGACGTCGACCACCGAGTCGATGACCACGGCGGCGCCGATGCCCATCTGCGCGGAGACATAGAGGAAGGTCTGCTCCTGCTGGTCAGCCGCGGCGAGCTCCTGTGCCACAGCGAGCGCGGCCAGCTTGGCCTCGTTGGCGGCATGGATGAATCCACCGAATGCATCACGGTGCTCTCCGACCAGCAGCGGCACCACGTCCACGCCGCGCCAGCCGAGGTTGGGAGCCAGCACCAGGGAATGCTCGTCGGCGCCGATCAGGCCGGGCAGCGCCAGGACCGTGCCCACCACGCGGGCACCGCGGGCGGTGGCCTGCTGTGCCACACGCAGCGCCATCGCCCCGGCCCGGGGCAGCACCTCTGAGGGGTCCGATCCGCGGAAGTCGCCGTCGATGATCTCCTCCGCGAGAGTCTCACCGGTCAGGTCCAGGGCACGGGCTGCCATGAAGTCCACACTGATCTCCACCCCGAGCCCGGCAAGGGTGGCTCGGGCGGGATGCAGCGGCACCGCAGGCCGGCCGCGGGAACCGCCGCCCACCGCCGGGGAACCTTCCCGGATGATCCCCGCTGCAAGCAGGTCATCCACCAGGCGCGAGACGGTGGAGCGGGTCATGCCGGTGCGCATCGCAAGATCGGCCCGGGAGAGCGGCTCCACAGCGGAGAAGATCTCCTCGGTCAGCAGCAGCAGGTTGGATTCCCGCAGCGTCTCCTGGCGCGCCCCGGGACGGGAGGAGTGATCGCTGACCACCCGGTCTCCGCGCGGGGCACGCGCAAAGTCGCCGCGCTCCTCTCCGGAGCTGCGGCCCAGCCGCGCCAGCGAGCCCCGGGAGGTCACGCCGAACGCAGTGCTCGATCTCGGTCCTGGCAGGCTGCGGGTAGTGTCTTGGGTCACGGACTTGATCTTAGCCCCAATAGGATTTAGGTTACATCTAGAAACAAAATGAGTGCCGGGTCACAGCTTCCCGGTGCACCCCGGAACCATTCCTTTTCCTTCGCAGGAGGCCCCTATGGCATCGACGCCAGCATCTGACTACAAGCTTTCCTTCGGTCTCTGGACCGTCGGATGGACCGCGCAGGACCAGTTCGGCTCGGCCTCCCGTCCCGAGTTCGAGCCGTGGGAGTACCTTCCGAAGCTGAAGGAAGCCGGCGCATCCGGTGTCACCTTCCACGACGACGACGTCGCCCCCTTCGGCACCGATGACTCCGCGCGGGAGAAGTACTTCACCCGTTTCAAGGAGGTCGCCGACGAGGTCGGCCTGAAGGTGGAGATGGTGACCACGAACACCTTCTCCCACCCGGTTTTCAAGGACGGCGGCCTGACCTCCAACGATCGCTCAGTGCGCCGCTTCGGCCTGCGCAAGCTGCTGCGCAACGTGGACCGCGCCGCCGAGTTCGGCGCCGAGACCTTTGTGATGTGGGGCGGGCGCGAGGGCGCGGAGTACGACGGCTCCAAGGACCTCTTCGCCGCGCACGAGCGCTACGCCGAGGGCGTGGACACCATCGCCAGCTACATCAAGGACAAGGGCTATGACCTGCGCATCGCGCTGGAGCCCAAGCCCAATGAGCCCCGCGGCGACATCTTCCTGCCGACCATCGGCCACGCGCTGGGCTTCATCGCCAAGCTCGAGCACGGCGACATCGTCGGGCTGAACCCGGAGACCGGCCACGAGCAGATGGCCGGGCTGAACTTCACCCACGGCATCGCCCAGGCGCTGTGGGCCGGCAAGCTCTTCCACATCGACCTCAACGGCCAGCGCTCCATCAAGTACGACCAGGACCTGGTCTTCGGCCACGGCGAGCTGGCCTCCGCCTTCTTCACCATCGACCTGCTGGTCAACGGCTTCCCCGGTGGCGGACCGAGCTACGACGGCTGGCTGCACTTCGACTACAAGCCCTCCCGCACGGACTACGTCCAGGGCATCTGGGACTCGGCGAAGGCCAACGTCGAGATGGTCACCATGCTCGCGGACAAGGCCAAGGCCTTCCGCGCCGACCCAGAGGTGCAGGCCGCGCTGAAGGCCTCCGGGGTCTACGAGCTCGGCGAGTCCACCCTGGCCGCCGGTGAGTCGCTGACCGACTTCCTCGCCGACACCTCCACCTACGAGTCCTTCGACGTGGACAAGGCGGCCGAGCGCGACTACGGCTTCGTGAACCTCAACCAGCTGGCCATGAAGCACCTGATCGGCTGATCCACAGCCTTTCGACGCAGGCTCAGCAGAAGCACTGAGCAGCAGCATGTGGCCGGTCACCCCAGAGCTCTGGGGTGACCGGCCACCGCCGCGAGATCCTGCAGAAGCACTCCCCACCATCCATCCAGCTCCACCCGCCAGCCCCGCCGGCCGACCCGTAAGGGCAGTCCGCCCGGACTGACGCGATGAAAGGACACGGCATGCCGACTCTGGTCGCAGGCATCGATTCCTCCACCCAGTCCTGCAAGGTCGTCATTCGTGACGCGGACACCGGAGAGCTGGTACGCACCGGCTCCGCGAAGCACCCCGAAGGCACCGAGGTCGCGCCCGCGGCGTGGTGGGACGCGCTCCTCGAGGCGATCACAGCGGCCGGCGGACTCGACGACGTCGCGGCCGCATCCATCGGCGGCCAGCAGCACGGCATGGTCGCCCTGGATGCTCAGGGCGCGGTCATCCGCGACGCGCTGCTCTGGAACGACACCCGCTCCGCCGATGCCGCAGACGCGCTGATCACGGAGTACGGCGGCGGATCTGAGGGTGCCGCGGCCTGGACGGCGATGACCGGCTCGGTGCCGGTGGCCTCGCTGACCGTGACCAAGCTGCGCTGGCTCGCCGATGCAGAACCCCACAACGCGGAGCGCGTGGCCGCCGTCGCACTCCCCCACGACTGGCTGACCTGGAAGCTCTCCGGCTCCACCGAGCTCAGCGATCTGGCCACCGATCGCTCCGACGCCTCCGGGACCGGCTACTTCGACACCGCCGCGGGCAGCTATCGCTTCGACCTGCTCGCCCGTGCCCTGCGGATCACCGAGGACGCCGCCCGGCGCATCACCCTGCCGCGCGTGGCCGGACCCGCCGAGCAGGTGGGCTCCGGGGACGCCTCCCGAGGCTGGGGGCATCTCCTGCTGGGCCCGGGCGCAGGCGATAATGCCGCCGCAGCCCTGGGACTCGGGATGAGCACCGGTGACGTCGCCATCTCCATAGGCACCTCAGGGGTGGTCTCGGCGGTCTCGCCCAAGCCGATCCAGGACCCCTCCGGGATGGTCACCGGCTTCGCCGACGCCACCGGGGAGTTCCTGCCGCTGGCGGTCACGCTCAACGGCTCCCGAGTGCTCGACGGCGCCGCGAAGATGCTCGGGGTGGATCATGCCGGGCTCGCCGAGCTCGCACTGGCCGCGGAGCCCGGAGCCAACGGACTGACCCTGGTGCCCTACCTCGAGGGGGAACGCACCCCGAACCTGCCGCACGCGACCGGGTCCTTCATCGGGCTGACCCTGGCCTCGATGAACCCGCAGGACGTGGCCCGCGCCGCGGTGGAGGGACTGCTCTGCGGTCTGGCCGACGGCCTGGAGGCCATGACCTCGCAGGGAGTCCCGGTGGAATCGATCACGCTCATCGGCGGCGCTGCCCGCTCCGCCGCCGTGCAGCAGATCGCTCCGGCGATCCTGGGCCGCGAGGTCACAGTCCCGGCGCCGGGCGAGTACGTGGCCGACGGCGCCGCGAGGCAGGCGGCCTGGGTGCTCAGCGGGTCGACCACGCCCCCCGCCTGGTCCACGGTGCAGACCCAGACGATCACCGGGACACCGACGCCGCAGGTGCGGGAGGCCTATGCTGCTCGTCGGGAGCTGATCGCTGCCCGCGGCTGAGACCTCGGCGCGACTGAGACCTGCCTGCGACTGAGACCTGTGCGCGGCGAGACCGGCCTTCTGCCTGCAAGGGGTCGCGCCCTGGCTTGAATCACAAGGCCGTGGCACACTGTCTGTGATCCGCCCAGCTGAGGACGGTGTCCATACCGGCTGCGGCCGCTGCGCCGTACATCCCGGCGCCACGGTGCGGCTGCCCTGATGCGTTGAGCCAGGAAGGAACCGCATGGCAGCCCAGCAGCGCCAGATCACTCTCACCGAGGTGGCGCGCGCGGCCGGAGTCTCCACCGCCACCGCCTCGCGGGCGATCAACGGCAGCTCGCGTCGGGTCAGCGCGGACATCGCGGCGCGGGTGAAGCGCACCGCCGAGGAGCTGGGCTACCTGCCGAACCTCTCGGCCCAGACGGTGGCCAAGGGCGCCTCCCCCACCGTGGCGGTGCTGCTCAGCGACGTCGCCGACCCTTACTTCAGCGCGATCGCGGCCGGGATCATGTCCGGGGCCAGCGAGGCCGGGCTGATGGTCACCATGGCCGCCTCCGAGCGCAGCCCGGTCCGCGAGCTGGAGATGCTGCGCACCTTCCGCAGCCAGCGACCCCAGGCCATCATCGTCGCGGGCTCCCGGGACGAGGAGAACACCCACACGCAAGAGTTCACGGCCGCGCTGCGCGCCTATGCCGAGACCGGAGGGCGCGTCGTCGTGATCACCCAGGGCCCCTCCCCCTTCGATCTGGTGGACATCCAGAACCACGACGGCGCCCGGAAGCTCGCCCATGCCCTGGTCGATCGCGGTGGCCGAGACTTCGGCGTGGTCTCCGGGCGGATGACCCTGCAGACGAATGCCGACCGGATCAGCG
Source organism: Nesterenkonia sandarakina (assembly GCF_013410215.1). Lineage (NCBI taxonomy): Bacteria > Bacillati > Actinomycetota > Actinomycetes > Micrococcales > Micrococcaceae > Nesterenkonia > Nesterenkonia sandarakina. Next base: position 1,124,413 of record NZ_JACCFQ010000001.1, on the reverse strand, counting down.
GCTTCCGCGCCGGCCTGGCCGAACGCGGGATCTCGCTCAGCGACCACGCGATCGTGGAGACCGAGTTCACCCGCGACGGCGGCTATGTGGGGATGCATGAGCTGCTGGCGCGGCGGCAGGACCTCGGTGCCCCGCTGGACACCGTCTTCGCCACCTCGGACATGATGGCCTTCGGCGCGGCGACGGCAATCCGCGACCACGGGCTCCGTGTGGGGACTGACATCTCGCTGGCCGGCTTCGACAACGTCGGGCTCACCGAGGACATGAACCCGGCGATGACCTCGGTGGAGATCCCGCTGCACGAGCTGGGCCAGAGCGCGGTGCGCCTGGCCCTGGGCTCCGGCGCGGAGCCGGTGCGGCTGAAGATCCAGACCCGGGTGGTGCTGCGGGCGAGCACCCCGCAGCGCTGACCGCCCCGGCTTGACCGCATCCCGTCGGCACCCCGGCCCCAACGCGGTTCTATCCCCAGGCGACCATAGTCGCGAGATGTGACTCAAACCACGGTTTGGCTTGACTTAGTGTGCGCCATGCAACTAAGTTCTAGGAAACCGCTTACCTTGTGACCTGAATCACGTCGCATCTTCTCGCTGCAGGGTAGCCGAATCACTCTGAGGGGAGCTGCATGAGCGCCATCGGTGTCACCGAGGGGAGCAGCCAGCCGGCGCTGCGTGAAGCCGGCGTCGTGCCGGAGTTCACCGACCCGAACGACAAGCCGCAGAAGAAGCGTCGAAACAGCCGCAAGGGCTACGCCGGGACCAACAACACCAACACCTGGAAGCACGCGCTGAAGACCGACTGGCGGCTCTACACGCTGCTGATCCTGCCGCTGCTGTTCCTGCTGATCTTCCGCTACCTGCCCATGGCCGGCAACGTCATCGCGTTCCGCCGGTTCCGCCCGGGATCCTCGATCTTCGGCGATGAGTGGGTCGGGATGCACTACATCGAGATGTTCATCCAGGACCCGACCTTCTGGCGGGTCTTCTGGAACACCATCATCCTGGGGGCGCTGACCCTGGCGATCTGCTTCCCGCTGCCGATCGTGCTCGCACTGATGTTCAACGAGCTGCGCAGCAACAAGTTCAAGCGGATCGCGCAATCGATCTCCTACCTGCCGCACTTCATGTCCATCGTGATCGTCGCTGGCATGGTCCTGCAGCTGACCAGCGTCAACGGCACCATCAACCAGATCATCGGCTCCCTCGGCGGGGAGACCATGCCGTTCATGCAGCTTCCGGAATGGTTCCGCACGGTCTATGTCTCCTCCGAGGTCTGGCAGACCGTGGGCTGGGGAACCATCCTCTACCTGGCCGCGCTGACCACGATCGACCCCCAGCTCTATGAGGCGGCCCGGATCGACGGCGCCAACCGCTGGAAGCAGATGTGGCACGTGACCATCCCTGGAATCACCCCGACCATGATCGTGCTGCTGATCCTCAACGTCGGCACCTTCATGGCGGTGGGCTTCGAGAAGGTCCTGCTGCTGTACAACCCGCTGATCTATGAGACAGCCGACATCATCGCCACCTACGTCTACCGGGTGGGAATCACCTCGTCGAACTTCTCCTACGCGGCCGCCATCGGCCTGTTCGAGGCGCTCATCGGCCTGGTCCTGATCCTGTCCGCCAACGGCATCGCCCGCAAGCTCGGAGGTAACTCGCTGTGGTGACCATTCCCGCCGAACCCGGCACCAAGGTCGAGAAGGACCCGCGCATCGGCTCCCGCCCGACTCAGACCATCAAGATCAAGGACTCGAAGTCCTACTCCGCGTTCCGAGTCTTCAATGGGATCGCGATCATCGTGATCTGCGCGGTGACGCTGTATCCCTTCATGAACATCATCGCCCAGTCCTTCTCCTCGGAGGGCTACATCAATGCCGGCGAAGTCAACCTGATCCCGCGCGGATTCAACGTCACCACCTTCGAGGTGGTGATGAGCGATTCGATGTTCTGGCGCAACTACGCGAACACCGTGATCTACACCGTGGTGGCCACCGCCATCGCCATGGTGCTGACCACCTGCTTCGCCTACGCGCTGAGCAAGCGGCACCTGAAGGGACGCAGCTTCTTCATCGGAGTCGCGGTGTTCACGATGTTCTTCAACGGCGGCCTGATCCCGAACTACGTGCTGATCAACGCGATCGGCTTCACCAACACGATCTGGGCGATCGTGCTGCCCAACGCGATCAGCGTGTTCAACCTGCTGGTGATGAAGGCCTTCTTCGAGAACTTCTCCGAGGAGCTGGAGGAGGCAGCCGAGATCGACGGGCTCACCACCTACGGCATCCTGTGGCGGATCGTGATCCCGCTCTCGAAGGCCGTCATGGCGACCATGATCCTGTTCTACGCGGTGAGCTTCTGGAACGCCTGGTTCCAGGCCTTCCTCTATCTGGACCGCAGGGAGCTCTACCCGGTCACCGTGTACCTGCGGAACCTGCTCGCCGGTGCCACCGGCACCGAGCAGATGGGCGGGGCGGCCGGTGAGAGCACACAGATCGCCTCCAACGTGCAGTCGGTCACGATGCTGCTGACCACGCTGCCGATCATCTGCCTCTACCCGTTCCTGCAGAAGTACTTCGTCCGCGGCATCATGCTCGGCTCCGTCAAGGCTTGACCCCCCCCGCTGCGTCGCAGCTCTCCCGCGGCATCAGACCTCGCACCGGATCAATGGATGACCCGGACAGGCACGAAAGGATCACTCGCACATGAACACTCCAGTCACCGGCACCCCTGAGGGACGACGTCGACGCTTCCGGCGCACCTGGCCCATCACCTCCGTCCTGGCCGCCTCGGCGCTGCTGCTGGTCTCCTGCGGCGGCGACGCCGAGGGAGAAGGCGACGCGGCCGCCGAGGTCGATATGGAAGCCTCCGGCGCCGGGGCCATGGAGGACTTCGCCGCCGGCGACACCTTCGTGGCCACCGAACCGGTGGAGTTCTCGTTGCTCTATCGCGATCACCCGAACTATCCGATCGAGGGTGACTGGGACTTCTTCACCCAGCTTGAGGAGGAGCACGGGGTGACGCTTGAGACCAGCAACGCTCCGCTCTCGGACTGGGCGGAACGCCGAGCACTGGTCATCGGCGCCGGCGACGCCCCGGACTTCATCCCGATCACCTACCCCGGGGACGAGACCCAGTTCATCGCCGGCGGGGCGCTGCTGCCGGTGAGCGACTACGTGGATCTGATGCCTAACTTCCTTGAGAAGGTCGAGGAATGGGGACTCGAGGAGGACCTCGCCTCGCTGTACCAGGAGGACGGGAAGTTCTACGTCCTCCCAGGCCTTCACGAGGCACCTCAGGCCCAGTACTCCTTCGCGGTGCGCGGCGACATCTGGGATGAGCTGGGCCTGGAGGACCCGGAGAGCTTCGATGAGTTTGCCGACCAGCTGCGCCAGGTCCAGGAGGCCTACCCCGATATGATTCCGTTCTCAGACCGCTGGTCGGAGAACGGCCCGCTGGAAGCGACTCTGACCACAGCGGCCCCGAACTTCGGCACCAGCGCCGGTTGGGGCTACGGCGACGGCATGCACTACGACGCCGAGGCCGATGAGTTCGTCTATGCCGGTGCGATGGACGAATACCGCGACCTGGTCGGATACTTCGCGGATCTGGTCGACGAGGGCCTGATGGACTCCGAGTCACTGACCCAGGACGACGACCAGGCGGTCCAGAAGTTCGCCTCCGGTCGTTCGGCAGTGATCGGTGCCAATGACCAGACCGTGCTGGAATACCGCACCTCAATCGAGGAGGTCGGCGACGAGGGCATGGAAGTCCGGCAGATCAGGGTGCCGGCCGGCCCAGATGGCGACAAGGTGGCGGGAAGCCGCTTCGAATCAGGGATCGCGCTGTCCGCCCCGGTCGCAGAGGAGGAGGACTTCGTTGCGCTGATGCAGTTCATCGACTGGCTCTACTACTCCGACGAGGGCATGGAGTTCGCGAAGTGGGGCGTGGAGGGTGAGACCTACACCAAGTCCGAGGACGGCACGCGCGAACTGGCTGAGAACGTGAACATGCACGGGTTGAATCCGGATGCGGAGGAAGAGCTCAACGTCGACTACGGGTACCACAACGGCGTGTTCCTGCTCGCCCACGGCTCCTCCACGGAGCTGGTGCAGTCCATGCTCCGCGACGAGGTCATCGAGTTCCGCGAGTCCATGGACGACAAGGAGCTCGTGCCGCCGGCACCGGCCCGTCCGCTGGATGAGCTCGAGCGCGAGCGCGCCTCGATCAACCAGACCCAGCTGACCGACCAGGTCCGCACCGCGACCGCCCAGTTCATCCTGGGTCAGCGCGATATGGAGGAATGGGACGCCTTCGTCGCAGAGCTGGAGTCCTCCGGCATGGCCGAGTTCGTGGACCTGCACAACGAGGCCTATCAGCGAGCACAGGAGAACATCGAGACTGACGTGCTTGAAGACTAAGCCTGAAGGTGCTGCAGGACTGGACCTGACGAACCACCCATGCGCCCCGGCCCCCTCACGGGCCGGGGCGCACTATCTTGGAGCTCTATGGATATCGATCGCAACGGCCCGCTCAGCCGCGTCACGAACTTCGTGTACCGGCTGCTGATCATCGAGCTCGGCTTCGTGCTGGCCACAGCACCCGCGCTGATCGGCATCTTCCTGCTCGAGCCCGACGCCAGCAACATCCCGCTCTACGCGGTGTGCGCGCTGCTCTTCGGGCCCGCGATCACCGCCGGAATCTATGCCTGGCGCACCGATCACGACGTCGTGCCCTGGCTGCGCTTCTGGAAGGGCTGGATCGAGGGCCTCGCCCAGTCGCTGCTGATCTGGGTCCCCGCCGTGGCGCTGCTGGCGCTGGCAGCCTTCAACGCCGCCTACGCCCAGGTGGGTCTCGGCTTCATCGTGGCAGGCATCGTGATCGGCGTCGCCGGGGTGATCGCCGCCGTCGCCGCGCTGGTGGTGATCGCGAACTTCTCCTTCCGCGCCCGGGACCTGTTCAAGGTCGCGCTCTACGGGGCGGCGTCGGCTCCGCTGGCCGCACTGGGGATCGTCTCGCTGCTGGTGATCACCGCCGGGCTCATCGTGGTGGTCTCCGACTGGCTTCCGGTGCTGCTGGCCTCGTTCCTGCTGCTGCTGCTGACCCGCACAGTGGCCCCGATGCTGCACCAGATCCGCACCGACCTGGTGATCCAGCAGAACTGACCCGGCGGCCCCGGACGCCCCTGGGCCCACGCAGACCCGGTTCAACCCCAGCCGGGCACAGGGAAGCCCCCGACGCTGATGCATCGGGGGCTTCCCTGTGCCCGCTGCGGACCTGCGGTGGGAGCGGGAGGGCCCAGCCTTAGCTGATCCGGGCCGGGGTGGTCAGCACGCGCTGACCCGTGATCTCCCGCACCGCCCCGGTGAGCTCCAGCTGCGTCTGCAGCGGCAGCTCCCCCGCGGAGGGCCCGGCGTAGAGGTCGATGGCCCCGGGCTCCACGATCCGGCGGTAGTCCACTCCGGTGAAGGAGAACCGGTCGGCGTGCACCTGGAAGGTCACCGTGCGGCTCTGACCCGGCGCCAGCTCCACCTTCGCGTAGCCCAGCAGCTGACGCACCGGGCGGGCCACGGAGGCCACCCGATCGCCGAAGTAGAGCTGGGCGACCTCTTCGGTGGGGCGCTCACCGGTGTTGGTGATCTTCACCGAGACCTCCGTGGCGCCGTCCACGGCGAGCTCCGCATCCGAGACGGTGAGCTCGGAGTACTCCACGGAGGTGTAGCTGAGTCCGTGGCCGAAGGGGTAGAGCGGGGTGGGATCGAGGTTCGAGACGCCCTGGCTGTTCAGGCCCAGCGGGGCTGCGATGTAGCCGGAGGGCTGGCCGCCCGGGTGCACCGGGACCCCGATCGGAAGCCGGCCGGTGGGCTCGATGGCGCCGCGGAGCAGATCTGCGAGGGCGCCGCCGCCCTCCTCGCCGGGGAAGAAGCCCTGCACGATCGCCGCGCAGCGCTCCGCGACGTCACCCAGGGCGTAGGGGCGCCCGGAGATGACCACGAGCACCACGGGGGTGCCGGTGGCCAGCACGGCTTCGACCAGCTCCTGCTGGGCGCCGGGAAGCTTGAGGTCCGCGACGTCACAGCCCTCACCGGAGGTGCCGGCGCCGAACATGCCGGCGAGGTCCCCGACGGTCACCACGGCCAGGTCGGCAGCCGCAGCGGACTCAGCCGCCGCCGCGATCTGCGAGTCGTCGTAGTTCACGATCGGTGAGCCATAGCTGTAGCTGACCTCCGACTCGGGGTAGGCCTCGCGCAGGGACTCCAGCATCGAGGGCATCGGCACGCCGATCCCCTTATGCGGGAAGGTCCCGGCGGGGTACTTGGCCAGCACATGGTTCGGGAAGGAGTAGCAGCCCATCATGGTGCGCGGCTCATCGGCGGAGGGCCCCACCACGGCGATCCGCTTGCCCGCCAGCGATTCAGCGGTGGCCGGCAGGACGCCGTCGTTCTTCAGCAGCACCAGCGACTTCGCCGCCACCTTGCGGGCCAGGGCGCGGTTGCTCGCCGAGTCCAGGTCCACCGACTCGTCGATGCGAGGCTCCCAGTCGGCGTCGTCCGCACCGCGGTCGAGCAGGCGGAGCTCGGCCTTCTGCCGCAGCACCCGGCGCACCGAGGCGTCCAGAACGGATTCCTCGAGCAGGCCGTCGCGGACCTGCTGGGCCAGCGTGCGGTAGCCGCCGGTATGCGGCAGCTCCACGTCAAGACCGGCCGAGATGGCCAGCCGGGCGGCCTCGGCCTGGTCAGCGGCCACATGGTGCATCTTCTCCAGGAATGCCACCGACCAGTAGTCCGCGACCACGGTGCCCTCGAAGCCCCACTGCTCGCGCAGCACCTCGGTGAGCAGCCAGTGTGAGGCTGCGGGGGCTTCGCCGTCGATGTCTGCATAGGAGTTCATCACCGAGCCGACCTTGCCCTCCCGGACGGCGAGCTCGAAGGGGTAGAAGATCATGTCGATGAGTTCGCGCCTGCCCATGTGCACCGGGGCGTGGTTGCGCGCCGCACGGGAGGCGGCATAGCCGGCGAAGTGCTTCAGGGTGGCGATGATCCCGGCCGACTGCAGACCCTTCACATAGGCGGTGGCCAGGGTGCCGATCACATAGGGGTCCTCCCCGATGGTCTCCTCCACGCGACCCCAGCGGGCGTCGCGGACCACGTCGAGGACCGGGGAGAGTCCCTGCTGGACTCCGGTGGCGGCCATGTCTGCACCGATTGCGGCCGCCATCTCTTCGATGAGCTCCGGGTCGAAGGTGGCGCCCCAGGCCAGCGAGGTCGGGTAGACCGTGGCCTGGTAGGCGGTGTAGCCGGTGAGGCACTCCTCGTGGGCGATCGCGGGAATCCCGAACCGGTTCGCGGCGATCACCGCGGCCTGGCGCTGGCGCAGGTCCGCAGCACCCTCGGGCACCGAGAGCGCCACCGTGCCGTAGGTGCGGGTCAGGTGGCCCTCGCCGTCGAGGATCTCGGATTCGAAGGGCAGCTTGCCCGAGGACATGGCGTCCTCCATCGGCGCGACCTCCCCCTGGGTGTCCGGATCCTCGCGCATCTCCCAGTGCGAGCCGAGCTGGGAGACCTTCTCCTCCAGCGTCATCTGCGCCAGCAGCGCCTCCGCGCGCTCGGCCGCCGAGAGCGAGGCATCGTTCCAGGGGCCGGTGATCCGGTCGGGGGTCTGGTTGCTCATCTGTGAACTCCTTGGATGTTCGGCGCAGCCGTCGTGGTCGGTGCAGCGCAGTGGTCGCGGTCGGTCGGGGAACAGCGAAGCTGCCGGTCGGGAAGGACCGGCAGCTTCGCTGAGGGATCAATCGGTGGGGCTCAAGCTCACTTGCCGAAGCCTGCGGTCAGCCCGGCCACGATGTGGCGGCGGGCGAGCATGTAGACCACCAGCAGCGGCAGCGCGGAGAGCACGACGGCGGCCAGCGTGGCCGGCACGTCGATGCCGAACTGGCCGCTGTACTCCCACAGTGAGAGCGGCAGCACCCGGACGTCGCTGCTCTGGGTGAGCACCAGCGGGAACAGGAATCCGTTCCAGACCTGCAGCGCCTGGTAGATGCCCACGGTCATCAGCGCCGGCTTGGCCATCGGCAGCACCAGCGCGGTGAGGATCTTCCACTCCCCGGCGCCGTCCACCTTCATCGACTCGAAGAGCTCCATGGGGATGTCGCGGACGAAGTTCACGATGATCAACACGCTCAGCGGGATCGCGAAGGCGATCTGCGGCAGGATCAGCGCCCAGAGGGTGTCATAGAGACCCAGCTGCTGGATCAGGTAGTACACCGGGATGATCGTGGCCTGCACCGGGATCGCGATGCCCAGCAGGATGACCTGGAACAGCCGCCGCCCGCCCAGGGTTGTGGACCGAGCGATGTAGTACGCGGCCATCACCGAGACCGCCAGCACGACGGCGACGGTGGAGAGCGTCACGATCAGCGAGTTGGTGAAGTAGTGCAGGAAGTCGTTCTGGATCACCCGGATGAACGGTGCCAGCGTGGGGTTCGTGGTGGGCAGCAGCTGGTTCGAGGACCGCAGGTCCTCGCTGGTGCGGAACGAGGTGATGACGATGTAGTAGATCGGCAGGATGATGACGGCCAGCCAGAGCCAGCCGCCGAGGCCGCCGAGAATGTTCGGCTTCTCCCCCGGGGCGCCGGTGCGGCGGACCTTGTTCTGCTTCATCTCGCGCTGCTGGAACCCGGGCACCTCGGGGTTCAGCGCTTTGCCGGCGTCGGGGGTCGCGGATTGGGTGCTTGCGGTGTGAGTCATCATGCGCCTGCCTTGTCGCTCTCCATCTTCGATGAACCGGAGATGATGTTCAGCAAGAGGGAGAGGGTCAGTCCGATGGCTACCAGGATCACCGCGATGACCGAGGCGTAGCCGAGGTTGTATGAGCTGAAGCCGGTCACGTACATGTCCAGCGGCAGGATCCGCACTGCGTTGGCGGGCTGGCCGCCGGTGAGCACGAAGATCAGGTCGAAGTAGGTCAGTGATCCGACGAGCATCAGCGTCGAGGAGGTGATGATCGTGTAGCGCAGCTGCGGGATCGTGATCGAGAAGAACTGTCGGACACGTCCGGCGCCGTCGATGGTGGCTGCTTCATACATGGACTGCGGGATCTGGCGGACCCCGGCCTGGTAGAGCAGACCGTGGAAGGGCACGAAGCACCAGCCGACCACGAAGATCATCACCCACATGACCAGGTCGGAGTTCGACAGCCAGTCATTGGGCAGCCAGTCAAAGGGCAGTGCGGCGGAGAGGCCGTAGTTCGGGGAGAACAGCGACTGGAAGGTCAGGCCCACGGCCACCGAGGAGAAGAGCAGCGGCAGGAAGTACAGGACTGCGAGCAGGGCGCGATAGCGCTGCTGGCCCGCCATGAAGACTCCGAGCAGCAGGGCCACGGGCGCCTGGAAGAGGTAGGAGCCGACGACGAAGGTGATCGTCAGGCCCAGTGCGGTCCAGGTGAAGGGCCGGTCGAAGAGCACCGCCTGCCAGTTGGTCAGGCCCACCCATTCGGGGGAGCCCAGAACGTTCCACTCCATGAAGGAGATCACGACCACCCCGAAGAGCGGTATCAAGGCGAATATTCCGAAGAACAAGACGGCAGGCAGGGCCATGAGGAATGAAGGTCCCTTATGACCCGATCCGGTCGTCCTGCTTCGAGCGGCGGTTTCAGTCATGAGCTCGATTCAGATTCTGGTTGTCGGTGCAAGGCAATCGGTTCGGGGCGGCCGATGCAGGCCACCCCGAACCGATTGTTGGATCTATCAGAGAGAGTTCATCGCGTCGACGAACTCCTGGGGAGTCATGTCCCCGCGGAGGATCTGCGAGAGGTTGTCCGTCAGCGGCTGAGCCACCTCGGGAGCAACTGCCTGATCCCAGGAGAGCTGGAAGTGGTTGGCCTCGCCGACCAGGTTGGAGGAGAAGTCGAGGAAATCGGCGTCCTCGGTCTCTGCGATCTGGTCCTCGATGTCAGCCAGCGGCGGCAGCGAGCCGGCCTCCAGCATGGCGGTCACGGTCTCCTCGTTGTAGAGGTTCTCGCTGATGTAGTCGAAGGCGATCTGCTGCTCCTCCTCCGAGGCATCCGCTGAGACCGACCAGAAGTTGGCAGGGTTGCCCACAATGTTCGAGGGGTCACCGGCGCCGTCCTCCAGGGTCGGGAAGGAGGTGAAGCCGAAGTCACCGGACTCCGCGAACTCCGGGAAGTCCTGGTGGATCGTGGAGTAGACCCAGGAGCCCTGCAGCAGCATCGCGGCCTGGCCGTCAGCCAGCAGCTGGGCATCCTCGTTCTGGTCCGCGGTCACCGAGTTGTAGGTGTCGATGTAGCCGCCGTTCTCACCGAGATCCTGCATGGTCTCCAGTGCGAAGAGGATGGACTCGTTGTCCCATGCGCCCTCTTCACCTTCGACGACTGCCTGGAAGACCTCTTCGCCGCCGTGGCGGTCGGTGAGGTACTGCAGCCACATCAGCGCCGGCCAGACGGAGCCACCGGCGAGCGAGAAGGGAGCGACATCGTTCTCATTGAACGTGTCGATGGCTGCCTCGACGTCTTCCCAGGTCTCAGGGATCTCCACGCCGGCCTCATCGAAGACGGCCTGGTTGTAGTACATGACCACTGGCTGCACATCGTTCAGCGGCACCGCGTAGGTGCTGCCGTCGATCTGGCCGTTCTGCCAGACCGAGTCGAAGACCCGGGACTCGAGGTCTCCGGTGTGCTCGCTGAGGTCGACGATGCGCTCTTCCTCGGCGTACTCCAGCAGCGCGCCGCCGGTCCAGGACATGATCAGCGTGGGCGCCTCGCCGGAGCCGACCGCGGTGCGGATCTGACCCTTATAGGAGTCGTTCTCGATGGCTTCGGTGTCGATCTGAGCGTCTTCGTTGGCTTCGTTCCAGCGGTCAAAGTCTTCCTGGATGGCTGGCCAGCCGCCGCCGGTGAGGATCCATGCGTCAGCATTGGCATCGCCCCCGCCGTTCTCGCCTCCCCCGCCACAGGCGGAGAGTGCCATCAGGGATGTCACGCCGAGGCCTGCAGCGGCCACTCGAGTTGTTCTACGCATCGTCGCGTCCTTTCTCATCAATGCATGCGAGCCCCAGCCGTGTACCGATACATCGCCGAGGTCTTCCCGGCTCTCCGGATCGGCCGGACGGGTGACTCAGCAGTACAGCGCCACAGTCCGGACCAGGAGCGCCTCTGGTGCCAGAGACGGACTCCTCGCAGACTGTGATCTGGATTTCGTCTTGCCGTAAGACTAAATAGCTGGCAGGTGTGTGTCAAGACACAGCAGATGACCGAGGTCACACTGGCGCAACATGATCGGGCGGCGTCTTCGGCGAGCACTCCAGCCCAGGAGCTTCGCCGCCCGGGAACCTGTCGAGGCTCGCTGGATCAACAGCGAGCAGCTCCCGGGAGACGAAGCTCCGGTCTCAGTCGGTGGGCTGCGTGGCGTTCATGTTCTCGGCGAACTCCTCGGGGGTGAGGCTTCCATCGAAGACCTGACCCAGGTTCTCCAGCAGCGCGCGCTCCTGACTGGGGTCCACCGCCTGATCCCAGGAGAGCTGGAAGTTCGGCGCCTCGGTGACCATGCCGTAGGCGAAGTCCAGGAACTCCGGGTCCTCGGTCTCGGCGATCTTGTCCTCGAGCCCGGTCAGCGGTGGGATGTTTCCGGTCTCGAGCATGCCGTCGACGTAGTCGTCGTTGAACAGCCATTCCGAGAGGTAATCGATGCCGGCCTGCTGCTCTTCCTCCGTGGCGTTCGCCGAGACGGACCAGAAGTTGGCAGGGTTGCCCACGATGCTGTTCGGGTCACCCTCGCCGCCGGGGATCGACGGGAAGGTGGTCACCCCGAGATTGCCGGACTCCATGAATTCCGGGGCCTCCTCGAGCAGCCGCGAGTACACCCAGGACCCCTGGAGCACCATGGCCGAGAGCCCGTCTGCCACCAGGTGGGCATCCTCATTGTTGTCTGCCACCACAGAGGCGAAGCCGGGATCGAAGGCACCCGCCTCCACGAGTTCCTGGATCCGCTCCATGGCTTCGATGATCGCTGGATGCGACCAGGCATCGGGCTCCCCTGCCACCACGGCTTCGAAGGCTTCGGGGCCACCGATCCGATCGGTGAGGTAGGAGGCCCACATCAGCATCGGCCAGAGCGAGCCGCCGGCCAGTGAGAACGGGTGCACACCCTGGTCCTGGAAGACCTCGACGGCCTCGAGCATCTCGTCCCAGTCGGTGGGCACCTCGATGCCGGCCTCGTCGAAGAGCTCCTGGTTGTAATACATCATCACGGGCTGCACATTGTTCATCGGCACCGCATAGGTGGCGCCGTCGACCTCGCCGTTGGCCACCACTGAATCGATGAGCCTCTCGCGGAGATCTGCGGTCGGTTCGGTGATGTCGGTGACATAGTCGCCCTCGACGTACTCCAGCAGCCCACCACCGGTCCAGCCGACGATCAGCGTGGGAGCCTCGCCGGAGCCCACCGCGGTGCGGATCCGCTCCTTATAGATGTCGTTGGCGAAGCTCTCCACCGTGAAGGTCTGCTCCGGGTTTTCCTCGTTCCAGGCCTCGAAGTCCTCTTCCACCACGGTCCAGACTCCGCCGTTGAGCACCCAGGCGTCGGGCTCGGTGCTCCCGGCGTCACCGCCGCCGCAGGCGGAGAGCCCGAGAAGGGACCCCGCGGCCAGGACGGCGGTGCTCAGCTTTGCTTTTCTTCCCCACATAGAAATCAATTCCCTGTCTCATCAAAGTGCGAGTGATCTTCTGATAGATGCGTTGCAGCACGCGCGGTCCTGCATCTGCAGCGCGATGCCTGCGCCTGGGCGGGTCAGCCGTGGCAGGCGTTTCCTCAGGCGACGAGTGCGTAGAAGCCCCAGCTGAGGAAGAAGGCCATGAACCCGATGGCGGTGGCCATCACGGACCAGGTCTTCAAGGTGGTGATCGTGTCGAAGCCGCAGAAGCGGCCCACCAGCCAGAAGCCGGAGTCGTTGAAGTGCGAGAACGTGATCGATCCCGCCACGATGGCGACCACCAGGGCCGCCAGGGCGAAGCCGTCGAGTCCCAGTTCCATGACGCCGGGGGCCATGATCCCGCCCGCGGTGGTCGCAGCCACGGTGGCCGATCCCTGCGCGACGCGGATGACCACGGCGACCAGGAATCCGGCGAGGATCACCGGGAGTCCCATCGCGTCCAGGCCTTCGGCGATGGATCCGCCGATCCCGGTGGCGGTGAGCACCGCGCCGAAGGCGCCGCCGGCGCCGGTGATCAGGATGATCGAGCAGACCGGAGCCAGCGCGTTGTCGATCAGGTCAGAGAGCGCGTCGCCGAGCTTGCCCGAGCCCTTGCGCGGCCTGATGAAGAGCAGGTACATCGCGATGAGGGTGGAGATCAGCAGCGCCACCGGGGTGGGGCCGATCAGCTGGGAGAGCGCGTACCCGAAGCTGTCCTCGCTGATCCGCCCGTCCGCTGCCAGCGTGTTGGAGAGCGCGTTGTAGAAGATCAGCGCCAGTGGCAGCAGCAGCACCAGGATGACGGTGCCGAAGGCCGGGCGCTCGTGCTCCTCGGTGACCCGGGACTCGCCGAAGAGGTTCGGCACCGGGAAGTTCGGGTAGCCCTTGGCCATGACCAGTCCCAGCCGGTAGCCGGCCAGGTACCAGGTCGGAAGCCCGACCATCAGGGCCACGATCAGCACCAGCCCGATGTCGGCGCCCATGACCGTGGCCGCCGCCGTCGGTCCCGGGTGCGGCGGGGTCAGCGCATGCATCATCAGGAAGGCACCGATGGAGGGCAGCACGTAGAGCATGAAGCTGCCCCCGAGCCGTCGCGCCACCGTGTAGATCACCGGAAGCATCACGATGAAGCCGGCATCCAGGAAGATCGGGAAGGCGTAGAACAGCGAGGCCACGGCCAGGGCCAGCGGCGCCCGCTTCTCCCCGAAGGTCTTCAGCATCTTGTCCGCGAGGACCTGGGCGCCGCCGGAGACCTCGACCAGGCGGCCGAGCACGGCACCGAAGCCGATGAGCAGCGCCACGTTGCCCACGGTGGTGGAGAAGCCGCCGACGACCACGGAGAGCACGTCGCCCACGGCGATGCCCGCCGCCAGAGCCGTGACCAGCGAGACGATGATCAGCGAGAAGAAGGCATGGAGCTTGACCTTCACGATCAGCACCAGCAGCAGGACGATCGAGCCCAGCGCCAGGGTCAGCAGTGCCGCCGTGGGCAGCTCGAAGGCGAGGGTGAGTTCCTCGTTCACTTCTTGCCCTTCGGAGCGGGACCGAGCTCACGGACGAGCTCACCCATGCGGGCGTAGGCCTTGTTGCGGTAGGCGATGAGCTCAGCCTTGGTGGCCTCGTCGAAGTCTCCGGTCCAGCCCTTGCCGTTCTTGACCCCGTGCCGACCGGCCTCGACGTTCTCCGTCAGCAGCGCCGGGGCGGCAAGCCGCTCGCCGTAGGCTTCGGAGAGCGTATTGAATCCGAGCCCGTAGACGTCCAGCCCGGCCTGGTCCGCGATCGCGAACGGGCCGAAGAAGCCCAGCCGGAAGCCGAAGGTCGTGCGCACCACGGTGTCCACGTCCTCGGCGGTGGCGATGCCCTCCTCCACCACCGAGGCGGCCTCCTTGAGCAGCGCGTACTGCAGCCGGTTGAGCACCATGCCGGGAGTGTCGGCGACCTCGGCGCCCTCGCGGCCGGCCCGGGCCAGCAGGTCCTTCACCGCGTCGACGACGTCGGGCGTGGTGGCCTCGCCGGAGACCAGCTCCACGCCTGGGATGAAGGGCGCGGGGTTGGAGAAGTGCACGGTGAGGAAGCGCTCGGGGTGTTTGACCGCTGAGACCAGGACGTGGACTGGGATCGTGGAGGTGTTGGTCCCGATGATCGCGTCCGGCCGGGCGTGTGCCGAGATCTTGCCCAGCACCTCCCGCTTGACCTCGGGGGACTCGAACACCGCCTCCTCGATGAAGTCCGCCTCGGCGACAGCCTCCTCCAGGGTGCGCCCGGCGCTGAGGTTGGCCTTGATGCGCTCGGTGGAGCCGGCGGTGTAGAGACCCTGGTCCTCGAACTCCTGGGCCTCGGTCAGGAGGCGGGCGAGGCCCTTGCGCGCGGCGTCGACGTCGACGTCGACGATCTCCACCTGCAGGTCGGCGAGCGCCAGGGACTGGGCGATCCCGCCGCCCATGTAGCCGGCGCCGACGACGGTGACAGTGTTGATGGTTCTAGCCATGGGTCTCAGATCTCTTTCGTCATGGGGTTTCGGGCACCACCGTGCTCTGGTGGCGCAACGGGTGGGCGGACCGACGGGTCCGCGGGTCTCTAGGCGCCTTCGGCGGCGGCCGCGCGCAGCAGGGAGTTCTCCGCCGAGGTGAGGACCTGACGGATGTAGTCGCGGTTCTCAGCGCAGACGCCGATGGAATCGGAGCCGTAGTGCTCGCAGCAGAATGGGCCGCTGTAGCCGAGCTCCAGGGCGCGGCGAATGATCTTGCGGTAGTTGATCAGTCCATACTTCAGCGGCATGGGGGCCGAGGAGTAGCCTCCGACCGCCGGATCCTCATCCCGGGTGTAGTTCTTGATGTGCCAGAAGTTCGCATGCGGCAGCACCTTCTCGAACATCTCCTCGTAGCCCGGCATCGGGCGGTGCAGCCGGATGAAGTTGCCCAGATCCGGGTTCAGCCCCACTGCGGGGTGGTTCACATCGGCGTGGAAGGCGACCGCCTCGTCGGCCGTGCCCAGGAAGGTGTCCTCATACATCTCCAGGCTCAGTTCGATGCCGTTGGCCTGGGCGTGGTCACCGAGTTCGCGCACTCGCTCCACGGCCAGGGGCCGCAGCGCGGGATCGTCCTGGTGCCCCTCGGCGAGCCAGAACCAGAGTGCCTTCTCCTGCGCCGGCGTCAGCGCCTGCATGAAGCCGGTGTTCACGATCGTGGCCCCGAACTCCGGGGCGATGTCGATCAGCCGGTGGGCATCGGCGAGGTTGGTCTCTCCGTGCTCGCGGTCGATGACCGAGTTCCGGGTCATCGAGATGGACGAGATCTTCAGCCCTTCGTCGGAGAGGACCTTCTTGAACTCCTCCAGTCGTGCTGGCGAGAGCTTCTGCAGCGGCAGCCATGCATCGGTGGGGTCGATGTGATCGAACCCGAGTTCGCGCATCTGACGCAGGCAGTCGGACCAGTAGGTCGTCGACGCCTGCCAGACCGGAACGCCCTCAGAGGTCTTGCCTCCAAAGGCGAGCATGTTGCCGGCGATGGGCCATGAGGCTGCTGTGAACATTTGTTCCCTTCAAACGTGCGTGCGGATTCATCTTTGGTCAGTTCTGGTGCTGTGTCAAGCGTCACACCGGTGGACCGGCATGCAGATGAGCGCTCAGGGGGCCGCTGACCTAGGGTTTTGCGGTCTCGGCGGCGATCTCGAGAAGATTCAGATAACCCTCGAGCCTCCAGGCCGCGCGGCCGACGAAGAGCCCCTCGACCCCCGGGATGCCCAAGAGCTCCGCGGCGTTGTCTGCGGAGACGGATCCCCCATAGAGCAGGGCCTGGACCTTTCCGGAGAACTCTTCGGAGAGCACCTCGAAGGGTTCGCGCAGCTCCGCGACCTTCGCCGGCCGGCCCTGGGCCCCGATCGCCCAGATGGGCTCGTAGGCGATGAGCACTCGGCCCAGCTGATCCTCCGGAAGCCCGCGCAGGGCGCCTCGGGCCTGGTCCAAGAGATACTCAGAGGTCCCACCGCGCTCCTGGACCTCAGCAGGCTCCCCGATGCACAGCAGGGGAACCAGGCCGTGGCGCAGCGTGCTCGCCACCTTCAGCCGCGTGGTCTCGACGGTCTCCCCGAAGTGCTCTCGACGTTCCGAGTGCCCGATCTCCACCATCGTGGCGCCGGCATCGGCGGCCTGCGGGACCGAGATCTCCCCGGTCCAGGCTCCGCTGTCCTCCCAGTGGGCGTTCTGCGCGCCCAGGCGCACCGTCCGGGTGGAGCTCGGGCCGAGTTCCTGGGCCACAGTGGTCAGCGCGGTGTAGGGCGGGATGATGAAGGGCTGGACCCGCTCCAGCAGCTCCGGCCGCTGCTCGAGGGCCGAGCGCAGGTCATGGGCGTAGCTTCGCGCCTCGGAGACGGTCTTGTTCATCTTCCAGCTGGTGCCGATCCAGCGGGTCATCAGGAGACCGACTTCAGCCGCTCGGCAAGGGCGGTCATCAGCAGCGCGAAGGACGTGGCCCCTGGGTCCGGGGTGCCCAGGGACTTCTCCCCCAGCACCCGGGAGCGACCGAGCCGGGCCTTGAGCTCTGCGGTCGACGCCGCAGCCTCGGTCGCCACGGAGGCGGCCGCGGCCAGAGCGGCGGAGAGCGACTCCTGGGCCTGGAACTGCTTGTCCAGCGTCTGCGCGAAGGGCGCGGCGGCATCGACCATGGTCTTGTCCCCTGGCTGGGCGCCGCCCAGCCGCTGGACCGCCTCCACGGCGTTGAGCAGCGCCTCGACCCCGGCGGAGGAGTCCGGGGCGGCGTCATCGGCGAGGGCACGTCCGGCGGCGGTCAGCGCCGAGCCCCACAGGGCCCCGGAGGTGCCGCCTGCGGATTCGGCCCAGGCGGTGCCGGCGTGGATGAGGAGCGTACGGGCTCCGGCGCCGCGCTCACGCGCCTTGCGCCCGGCCTCCACAGCCCCGCGGCTGCCCAGCACCATCCCCTGGCCGTGATCGCCGTCCCCGGCGACGGCGTCGAGCTGGCCCAGCTCGGCCTCATGGGTGGCGCAGACCTCGGCGAAGAGCTCAAGGATCTCCTGGACCGACTCGGCGCCGCGCTGGGAGTCTGCCGTGGCCTCAGGCACGCTCTCCTCACCGGGCGTGTAGAACTCGGTGCGCGGGGCACGCTCTGCGTGGGCCGGGAGCCCGCGGGGCTCACCGCGCCGGTAGGCAGGGGTGTCCACGGCCGCGGTCCAGTGCTGCTCCAGCTCTTCGTCGAGGAAGACCAGGGTCAGCGAGAGTCCGGCCATGTCGAGGCTGGTGACGAACTCCCCGACCTCGGGCTGCACGGCGGTGAGCCCAGCCTCGGAGAGTCGCTCGGCGATGCGGTGGTAGACGACGAAGAGCTCTTCGTACTTGACCCGGCCCAGCCCATTGAGCAGCACCGCGACCCGGCCGGAGCCGGCCTCGGGAGCGTCCTCCATGATGCCTTCGAAGAGCAGGTCAGCGACCTCCGCTGCGGTGCCCATCGGGATCTCGCGGATCCCGGGTTCACCGTGGATGCCGAGGCCCACCCCCATGGTTCCGTCGGGGACGTGGAACAGCGGCTCCTCGGCGCCGGGCAGCGTGCAGCCGTCGAAGGCGACGCCGAAGGAGCGCGTCGCGTCATTGGCCTTCCAGGCGATGCGCTCCGCCTCGTCGATCTCGGCCCCGGCCTCGATGGCGGCACCGGCGATCTTGAAGACCGGAAGGTCTCCGGCGATGCCTCGGCGGTCCCGGTGGTTCTCCCGGGTGTTGGAGGCGATGTCATCGCTGACCCGGATGATCCGGACATCCACGCCCTCGGCGCGCAGCTTCTCCGCCGCGGCGCCGAAGTGCAGGACATCTCCGGCGTAGTTGCCGAATCCCATGATCACCCCGCCGCCGTTCTCGGCATTGCGGGCCACCGAGTAGACCTGGGAGGCCGAGGGCGAGGAGAAGATGTTCCCGCAGGGAGCGCCGTGTCCCATGCCGGGTCCGACCCAGCCGGCGAAGGCCGGGTAGTGCCCGGATCCGCCGCCGATCACCAGGGCGGGCTGGCCCGCAGGAGTCTCGGTGGACCGCACGACGCCGCCATGGACGGCGGTGACATACTCGGAGTGTGCTGCCGCGAAGCCAAGCACGGCCTCCTGAGAGAAGGTGGATGCTGAATTGAGCAGGTAGGTCATGGCTGTCCTTGTGGTCCCGGATCCGCACTCCCGAGACCGGCAGTACAGATGTTCACTGACATATGTGCTGAGGCCACACTAGAGCAGATGGCGTGATCGGCACCACTCCTGCGGCGGATTCGCCGCGGCATGGAAGATACGATGTCCCGATGGAGGCAACTGAGGTCATGAAGGAGGCAGCGGCGAGCACGTCCGAGCTCGAACGGCTCTACCGCGCCGCCCAGCTCTATTACGAGCAGGGCGCCACGCAGGCTGAGGTGGCCGAGCAGCTGAAGATCTCACGGCCTTCGGTGAGCCGGATGCTTGCCGAGGCGCGGGCGCAGGGGATCGTCGAGATCCGCGTGCATCGTCCGACCTCGACAGGCATGGATGAGCTCAGCGAACGGCTCAGGACCCGCCTCGGACTCGACGGCGTGCACCTGGCTCCGGGGGACCAGTCGGAGCGGGTCGGCCTCGGGCTGGGCCCGGTGACCCGGCAGGCTCTGGCCGCCGCGAACCTCCGCGCGGGCGATGTGCTGCTGCTCGCCTCCGGGGAAACGACCTACGCACTGGCGCAGCAGCGGCTGGGGAACTTCTCCGGGGTCGTGGTGGCGCCGACGGTGGGCGGGCAGGCCGAGCCGGACCCGTGGCACCAGACCAACGAGGTGGTGCGCGCCTTCGCCGCCACCTCGGGCGGCTACCCGCACTACCTCTTCGCCCCCTCGATGCCCTCCGAGGCCCTGCTCTCAGCCCTGCAGGATGACCCCGGGTACCGCCAGGTGATCGCCGACTGGAATTCGGCCAAGGTGGCGCTGGTGGGCATCGGCGCCGCGCCGCTCTCGCGCAGCTCGATCGCCCAGTCGGTGCCTCGGCACCACCCGAACCTGGCGAAGTCAATCGGGGATGTGTGCCTGGCGTTCTATGACCCGCAGGGCAATGAGATCACCTTCCCAGGCAATGAGCGCATGGTGCGGATCCCCGGAGAGACCCTGCGGGCCGTGCCGACCCGGATCGCGGCAGCGGTCGGCGCCCATAAGGCGCCGAGCATCATTGCAGCGGCCAACGCAGGGTGGTTCAACATCCTGGTGACCGACGAGGCCACCGCTCGTGCAGTGGACCGCCAGCCCTAGCTGCAGCTGCCGGTGCCCTCGTAGCGGGTGATCGCTGCGACCTTCTCCGCCGAGGCGCTCGAGGCGTCGAACTCGTGGCTCAGCCACTCGGTCACCAGCTTCCGGGCCAGCTCCTTGCCGATCACGCGTTCACCCATGCACAGCACCTGGGCATTGTTCGAGAGCACCGCGCGCTCCACCGAGTAGGCGTCGTGGGCCGTCACGGCGCGGACTCCCTTGACCTTATTGGCCGAGATCGCCACACCCAGTCCGGTGCCGCAGATCAGCAGCGCCCGGTCCGCCTGGCCTGCGGCGACCTGCTCTGCCGCGGCCACCGCGATGTTGGGGTACGCGGTCTTGTCGGAGTCATCGCCGACGCCGACGTCGATCACCGAGGCCACCCGAGGGTCTGCCTCCAGATCGGCCTTCAACGCCGCCTTATAGGAGTAGCCGGCTTCATCGCTGCCGATGACGATGCGGAACTGACGCTTCATGATGTCTCCTCGACTGGTACCTGGGGTCTGCCTCCATGCTACGTGCCGCCGAACAAACGTCAAATACATCTGTTCAGATACGTGCCCCGGGCATGCGAGAGCCCCCCGGCGGCACCTGGAAGATGCTGCCGGGGGGCTCTCGCATGCCCTGAATGTCAGGGCTGATGATGCTGGCTTAGGAGACCGCGCCGGCCTTGTCGAGGTGGGAGCGGATGAACCACTGGAACAGCTCGAGCTCCTTGGCCTGCCCGATGAGCAGGTCCTCAGTGATCGGGTCCAGCTCGCCGACCTTGTTGAGCACATCGCGGTGGTCTCCGATGACGCCGTCGTAGACCTTCTCCAGCTCGGCCAGGTGGGTCGAACCATCGGCCTTGAACAGCGGGTAGTCCTCCCAGTGACGCTTGGAGACCAGCTCCCCGCTGAGTCCGGAGGGGGACCCGCCGAGGGTGGCGATGCGCTCGGCGACCTCGTCGGCGAAGCCGCGCACGACCTCGGTCTGCGGGTCGAGCATCTCGTGGATGGCGATGAAGTTCGGGCCCACCACGTTCCAGTGCACGTGCTTGAGCACGAGGTGGAGATCGTTGAGCGCATACAGGCGGGACTGCAGCAGTCCGGCGATCTCGTGGCCGTTCTCCTGGGCAAGACCTGGTGCGGTGTAGTCGGAGTACTTCTGAGTCATGTGACACTCCTTGTGCTGTTGCGGCAACGGGCGCTGTTCGGCGCCGACCCTGTTGATACTAATGATTCAGAAAAGCGCTGGCTAGGCAGATGAGCCTAGCCTCAGTTGAGCTCGCTCACGTGCTGGGCTCGATGACCTCAAGCCCACCGAGGTAGGGGCGCAGCGCGGCGGGGACCCGCACGGTGCCATCGGCCTGCTGATGGTTCTCCAGGATGGCCACCAGCCAGCGTGTGGTCGCCAGGGTGCCGTTCAGCGTGGCCAGCGGCGTCGTCGGGCCCTTGCGGCCATCATCCTTCAGCGTGCGCTCCCGGATGTTCAGTCGGCGGGCCTGGAAGGTGGTGCAGTCCGAGGTGGAGGTCAGTTCACGGTAGGTCTGCTGCGAGGGCACCCACGCCTCACAGTCGTACTTCCGGGCGGCAGAGAGGCCGAGATCTCCGGCGGCGATGTCGACCACCCGGTAGGGCAGCTCCATCTTCTGCAGCATCTGCTCCTCCCAAGCCAGCAGCTTGGCGTGCTCGGCGGCAGACTCTTCCTCGGTGCAGAAGACGAACATCTCCAGCTTGTTGAACTGGTGCACGCGCAGGATCCCGCGGGTGTCTCGGCCGTGGGAGCCGGCCTCCCGGCGGTAGCAGGTGGACCAGCCGGCGATCCGCTCCGGTCCCTGCGCGAGGTCGAGGATCTCATCGGAGTGATACCCCGCGATGGCCACCTCCGAGGTCCCCACCAGGTAGAGGTCGTCGCGTTCGAGCCGGTAGATCTCGTCGTCGTGCTCCACGTCGAATCCGGTGCCGGCCATGGTCTCCGGGCGGACCAGAGTGGGCGTGATCATCGGGGTGAAGCCGGCTTCGATCGCCTGGTCCATGCCCATCTGCATCATCGCCAGCTCCAGGCGCGCTCCGATGCCCTTGAGGAAGTAGAAGCGCGAACCGGAGACCTTCGCGCCGCGCTCCATGTCCAGAGCCGCGAAGGACTCGGCGAGCTCGAGGTGATCCTTGGGCGCGAAGCCCTCTGCGGCGAAGTCGCGGACCGCTCCTTCTTCCCGGAGCACCACGAAGTCGTCTTCACCGCCGGCGGGAACCCCTTCGTGGATCAGATTGGGGAAGGCGCCCTGGAGTCCTCGAAGCTGCTCCTCGGCCTGCGCAGACTCGGCCTCGGCGGCCTTGACCTGATTCGAGAGCTCCTTGACCTCGGCGAGGAGCTGCTGCTTCTCCTCACCAGCGGCCTGAGCGACCTTCTTGCCGAAGGACTTCTGCTCCGCGCGCAGCGTCTCGAAGCGCGTGATGGCCGCACTGCGGGTCTGCGCCGCGGCGATGAGAGAGTCCACGGCGGACTCCTCCGCCTGACGTGCGCGCTGGCTGGCCCGGTACTTCTCGGGATTCTCGATGAGGTCCTTGATGTCGATCACGCCCCTTAGCCTATCGCCACCTGCTCTGAGCAAAACTCGGGGTTCAGATCGCGCCCGAGCGGGGCGCGTTGCCCTCCCGACGGGGACCAGCGGCCCCGGGACCCCGCCGCAGTAGACTGAGGACGATGACTACTGAAGCGCTCAGCGCCCTCCTCTGGACCACGCTCGCTCTCGCCGCGATCTTGTTGGTCGCCGTGGTCTGGCTGGGCGTCGCCCACCAGCGGCTGCGCCGCCACACCGCAGAACTGACCCAGCAGCTCGAGACCAAGCCCGCCGACCGGGCGTTGTCAGCCGATGCCTCGGGGCGCGTGGTGGCCGTGGTCGTGAACCCCACCAAGGACTCCTCCGACGACGTGGTGCGCCAGATCCACTCCGCCTGCTCCCGCGCAGGCATGCCGGCACCGCTGGTGATGGCCTCCAGCGCCGAGGACCCCGGCCATGAGATGACCCGCAGGGCGCTGCAGGCCGGCGCGGGCTTGGTCATCGCAGTCGGCGGCGACGGCACCGTGCGCGCCGTGGCGGCCGAGCTCACCGGCTCGGAGACCGCGCTGGGCATCGTGCCGCTGGGCACCGGGAACCTCTTCGCCCGCAACGTGGGGCTGCCGTATCAAGATCTGCGAGCCTGCGTGGATGAGGCCCTGCATGGCCGAAGCCACCGCGTGGACAGCCTGGATCTGAGCCTGGAGCGCGCCGATGGACGCATCGACGAGGAGATCTCGCTGGTGATCGCCGGCGGTGGTCTGGATGCGGAAGTCATGGGCGACACCCGGGATGCCCTGAAGCAGCGAGCCGGCTGGCTGGCCTACGGCGAGGCCGGGCTGCGCCACATCATGGGCTCGCGCTCCAGCATCACCATCACGGTCGACGACGGCGAGGCGCAGCCTCACCGGGTGCGCTCGGTGCTGCTGGCCAACTGCGGGTCGCTGCAGGCCGGCATGGTGCTGGTGCCCTCTGCAAAGTTCGACGACGGCCATATGGACGCGGTCCTCTTCAGTCCCCGACATGCATGGGACTGGGCGAGGATCATGGCGAAGACCGTGACCCGCTTCGCCGCGGACATCCCGGTGATGACCGTGCGTCAGGCCAAACGCGTCACCGTGACGATGGACGAGCCGATGCCCTTCCAGATCGACGGCGACGCGGTCGGCGAGGTCGTCAGCGTCTCTGCGCGTGTCCGCCCGCATGCCCTGGTGGTCAACGGGGTCTCCGTCCGTGGCCTCGCGGATCTGGAGGCCACGGACGAAGACACCGAGGCGGACCAGCGGAGAGATCAGGACGGCGGCCCGCAGTTCACCGAGGGCCGGATCACCAAGGAGCCCCAGGGGGCCTGATCGGCTCCCCGGGGCCCCGGTCGGGCGGTCACCTCCGCTGACCTGGGCGGATCAGATGCCCGCTGCTTCAAGAATGCCGCGGCATTCCTCGAAGCTGGCGTCCGCCTCCCAGGCGGCGGCTCCCTCCTCATGCTCCACCAGCGTGCGCTGGAGGATGCAGTAGGTGGGCTTGCGCTCGTAGTCACCCTCATGCAGCGTGGCGTCGCCCTCACCGGGGAAGGTGTTGGGGACCCAGCTCTGCGCGTCCAGGGTTCCCCAGATGGTGAAGGAGTTGCACAGGCTCACGTCCAGGCAGGCCTGCAGCACCGTGGCGTAGCGTTCCGCGGCGCCGGCACGATCCTCCGGGGACATCATGTCGTTCTCAT
The DNA here is from genome assembly GCF_013410215.1 of Nesterenkonia sandarakina. Lineage (NCBI taxonomy): Bacteria > Bacillati > Actinomycetota > Actinomycetes > Micrococcales > Micrococcaceae > Nesterenkonia > Nesterenkonia sandarakina. Next base: position 1,100,213 of record NZ_JACCFQ010000001.1, on the reverse strand, counting down.
CGACCTCACCACGCACATCGATCTCGGTCACCGCGGTGTGGATGCCCAGATCATCGAAGCGCTGCAGGTTCTCCTGGTAGCTGTCGTCGAAGCCGTACTGCATGGACAGGTGGGTCTGGGCACCGAAGCCGTGCACCGGCACACCGCGCTCGAGCTGCTCGCTGATCAGGTCGTAGTACGCATCGGCCTTGGCGTTGAGGCCATCGACGTTGTAGTCGTTGTAGAACAGCAGCGCCTCGGGGTCCTCTTCGTGCGCCCAGGCGAAGACGTCGTCCAGGATCTCCGGGCCCAGCTCGCGGATCCAGATGTTCTCGCTGTCCCGGATGCTGGCGGCCTCGTCGTCCTGGAAGATCTCATTGGCCACGTCCCACTGGTCGATGCACCCGGCATAGCGGGAGACCACCGTGCGGACGTGGTCCTCAAGGATCTCGCGCAGCTCAGCCTCGGTGAAGTCCCCTTCCTCCAGCCAGTCCGGATTCTGCGAATGCCAGGACAGTGCGTGTCCGCGCAGGTCCATTCCGTTGGCCTCGGCGAAGGCGACGACGGCGTCGGCCTGTTCGAAGTCATAGACCCCCTGCTCGGGCTGGACGAACTCCCATTTCAGGAAGTTCTCGTGGGTCAGAGACGAGTACTCCTGGCCCAGGTGCTCCCGGTACTGCGGATCCGAGGGGAACGGGTCGGGATAGTCGGCGTCTGTGTGGTGCCCGCCGCCGGCCGCGATATTGCCGATTCGCAGATCATCCGGTGCGACGCCGGCGAGTGAATCACGATCCCAGGAGCCCTCGACCGCGCCGCTCTCCGGGGTGAACTGGCACTGCGTCTGCCCGGGCGCTTCCTCTCCCCCGCCGTTGCCATTTCCGTTGCCCTTGCCATTGCCTTTTCCGTTGCCCTTGCCATGACCCTTGTCGCCGCCCTTGCCTTTGCCGTTGGCGTGGTTCGGAGGCCCGGGCTGGCCGGCGTGATCGGGCTTGCCGGGCTTCCCGGCATGGTCGGGACGCCCCTGCGACTTCTGGCCCGGCTTCTCGGCGGCTGCGTTGATACTCGCCTCCGTGCCCGGGGCGGACTGTGCCGAAACAGGGACTGCCCCTGCCATGGTGGGGGTGCCGAGCGCCAAGGCGCCGGCACAGACCACCGCGGCGGTCAATGTTCGTCTGTTGGATCGGGTGAACATGCATTCTCCTCGTTATCGCCATTGACGTGCGTTCACGGCGGCGTGAGCCGCTATACAGGAGGTGACCCAGTGATTCGTCTTCGGAGACGCACCGACCGATTGCTGCGGACTCGAGAGCCTCACGATGTGACCTGGAACACCATTTTGTATTACCAAGAGACTAAAAAGTGGTCACAGGAGTGTCAAGGCTCACACCGCATATGGTCAGGAGTGGAGACCTTTAGGCACATGTCGGAGACGGCTGATCCCGCTCCCCCGGCTCCCACCCTCGGCTGCGCCGAGTGCGGGGCCCGCGCCGGGCTCTCTTACGCGTGTCTCAGCGAGCTGATCCACGCGGAGGCGGCGGTGAAGGCTTCGTCGGAGACCTCCGGGGTGGGCTGCTGGGGCTTGCGGTCGGCGCGCGGATACGAGCCCAGGAAGCGGATGCCCGGGGCGAACCGGTGGATCCCGGCGAGCGCGTCAGCGACGCGCGCCTCATCGATGTGACCTTCCAGGTCGATCGAGAAGTAATACTGCCCCAGACCATCCCCGGTGGGCCTGGACTCGATGCGGCACAGGTTGACCCCGCGGGTCGCGAAGTGCTCCAGGAGCTCCATCAGAGCGCCAGCACGGTCCTGCGGCAGCGGGATCATGATGGTGGTCTTGTCCGCTCCGGTCATCGGAGGAATGACCCCGGGCTGGGAGACCAGCACGAACCTCGTGACCGCACCCGTGACGTCTTCGATGCCGCGCTGAACCACATGCAGACCCAGCTGCTGGGCCACCAGAGGGGAGCAGACTGCCGCATCGGCCAGGGGTGGATCGGCCTGCAGGCCACGGGCAGCCGCAGCGGTGGATGATGCCGGAATGAACTCAGCCTCCGGGAGGGCGGACTCCGCCCAGCGCCGCACCTGAGCCCAGGCGTGGGTGTGCGTGGCCACGGTGCGGATCTGATCAAGGGCCAGCGGCTCCGCAGAGGCGAGCACGAAGCTGATGTTGATCAGCTCCTCGCGCAGGATGTGCAGCTCATGGGCCACCGAGATGGCATCCAGAGTCGCGGTGACCCCGCCCTCCACTGAATTCTCGATCGGGACCATCGCGGCGTCGACCTCGCCGGACTGCACCAGGTTCAACGCCGTGAGCACCGAGCCCACCGGCACTCGGTCCGCCTGCTGGGCGCCAGGCACCTGAAGCAGCGCAGCCTCGGTGAAGGTCCCGGCGGGGCCCAGGAAGGAATACCTCCGGGCGGGGGTCTGAGGCGGCATCTGCTGACTCAACGGACCTGGGGATCTTCCCCGGTGGAGGACTCCATGGGACGCCCCGCCTCGAGCCAGCCCCCCATGCCGTCACCGACGAACACCGCGGAGTAGCCCTGGCCGGTCAGCCACGCGGTGATCTGCACGGCGCGCCCGCCGGTGCGGCAGATGACGTAATAGTCCTCGTCGGGATCCAGCTCCGCCTCGAACCGCGCAGGAATCTCGTCGACCGGGATGTGCAGCGCCCCCGGGGCGTGGCCCTCGGCGAACTCGTAGCCCTCCCGCACGTCCAACAGGCTCGCTTCGACTGGAACATCTGCGGCGCGGACGGTCTCGAAATCTGCCACCTGCAGCCTCCTTCAACACGGACGGAACATCTCTGGTGCGCTGTCAAGACTATCCCCTGCCAGGATCGGTCGGCATAGAGTGAGCCCATGGTGCATCCCGTAGATCCCGCCCCGCTCCTGGAAGCGTCCTCCTCCGGCGCGGCGTCGCCGATGCTGGACTTCCGGGCAGTCAGCGCCGTGCAGTGGCGCCGCGAACTCGCCTCCGGAGAGGTCTCCGCAGTGGACCTGGTCACCACCGCCATCACTGCCGCCAGCAATCAGTCACAGCTGGGCGCCTTCCTGCACCTGGACCCGGCGTCGGCACTGCTGCGTGCCGCTGAGATCGACGAGGTCCGCCGCGCGGTGCTGGACTCCCGCGCCAGTGGCTCCCGCAGCGCCGCGATGGGAGAACTCGCAGGACGGGCGCCGCTGCTGGGGATGCCGACTGCCTTCAAGGACCTGGTGGATGTGGCAGGAATGCCCACCACCCGGGGAACGAACGCGCTGCCGGCGACGATGCCGGCCCACGATCATCGCCTGGCCCGGCGTGTCCACGCCTCAGGGGCGATCAGCCTCGGCAAGACCCAGGTCCCCGAGTTCGGGCTGCCCTGCTACTCGGAGAACGAGCTGGCACCCGCGGCGCGGAACCCGCTGGCCCCGGAACGGACGGCCGGTGGATCCACCGGAGGTGGTGCAGCTGCGGTCGCGGCCGGAATGCTGCCTCTGGCCCCTGGCAGCGACGGCGGCGGCTCGGTCCGGATCCCGGCCGCGGCCTGCGGCCTGATCGGCCTGAAGCCCGGACGCGGCCGGCTTCCCGACGACGACCCGCGCCGCAGCGTGCGCAACCTCGCCGTGGCGGGGCCGATCGCCCACACCGCCGAAGACGCCGCCCTGCTATTCGATGTGATGGCTGGTCACCGCTTCCACCGGTCCGGCTCCGCTGACCGACTCCCTGCAGGGCCCGCGCTGCGTCGGGTCCACGAGGCGCTGGAACACGGCGTGGAGCAGCTGCGCATCGGGGTGATCACCGAGTCACCGTTCTCCCCGGAGCTCGACGTCGTGCTTGCCGAATCGGCGGTCCTGGCCCTGGAGCGGGGACTCTCCCGGTTGGAGCAGCGCGGTCACATCCTGCAGGGCAGCAGCCACTGCACCGGCGCGGAGGCGTTCTGGCCCGCGGACTATCATCGGCATTTCCAGGCGCTGTGGACCGCTCCGCTGGGCGAACTCGACCCGCCGGCGGATCAGCTGGCCGCGATGGCACCGCTGACCCGGTACTTCATCGAGCTCGCGCGGAACAGACCCGAGGCGCAGACGCGCGAATCCATCGCCGCCCTGGAGGAGTTCGCCGCAGACGCCGAGGCCTTCATGGGCCCCTGGGATGTGCTGGCCACGCCGATGCTGGCCTTCGCCCCGCCGGAGATCGGGTGGTTCGCAGGCCTGGAGCCCGAGGAGAACTACCGGGCGCAGTGCCGGTTCACCCCCTACAGCTCGGTGGTCAACGTGATGGGACTTCCAGCGATCAACGTGCCCACCTATACCGACGCCCAGGGCCTGAGCTGGTCGATCCAGCTGATCGGCCGCCACGGATCCGAAGAGCAGCTGCTCGCCCTGGCCGCGACGCTCGCCCAGGACTGAACGCTCACCCAGAACTGAACGCCGCCGGGGGGGGGCTGGAACACACAACAGCGCCGGGCCCGATGACTCGGACCCGGCGCTGGGAATCACTCGCTGCGACCGCGGCAGCAGCCCAGCCGCGGCGAGATCAGATTCAGTTGTTCTTCTTCAGGCCTTCGGCGAAGCCCTTGACGCTGTCCTTCACGTCCTGGGCGGCATCCTTGGCCTTGGCCTGATTCTTCTGGCTGTTGCCCTCGGCCCGAGCTTCCTTGTCGCCGGTCAGCTTGCCGAAGCCTTCCTTGGCGGAGCCGGTGGCTTCTTCGGTCTTGTTGCTCGTCTTGTCATCGAGTCCCATAGTGACCCCTTTCATCGGCGGACAAGTCCCTCGTCACGCTACCGAGGACATTCGGCACTGTCACTCGCAGAGCGCCATTTCCAGGGAACTCACAGCGAACCGATGCCGCACCGCAATCAACGGCTGCCCGAGCTCGGATCCGATGGGCGCTCCGTGTCCTGAGCGGCCGTGTCTTGGGCCGCGGTGTCTTGGACGGCCAGGTCCTCGGCGTTGAAGGGGGTGGCCAGGGCGTCGTCGTCGTCCGTGGCGAAGCCGACGTCGGTGCCCCGCCAGCGCGCGATCGCGCTGAGCACGTGATGAATGGCCAACGCCGCGAAACTGCCCAGGGCGATGCCCTCGAAGACGATCTCGCCGAAGACCATGGTGAAGTTCGCGATGGCGATGATCAGCGGCACTCCCGCCACGGCGAGGTTGATCGGGTTGGCGAAGTTCACCCGATTCTGCACCCAGATGCGGACGCCGAGCACACCGATCATGCCGTAGAGCACGGTCCCGGCCCCGCCGAGCACACCGACCGGGACGGTGGCGATCAGCGCCCCGAACTTCGGCAGCAGCGCCAGGGCGATCGCGAACAGTCCTGCCACCCAGTAGGCCGCCGTGGAGTAGACCCGGGAGGAGGCCATGACTCCGATGTTCTCGGCATAGGTCGTGGTGCCCGAGCCGCCTCCGGTGCCGGCCAGCATGGTCGCGGCGCCATCGGCCATCAGCGCGCGGCCGGTCAGCGGGTCCAGGTCTCGCCGGGTCATCAGGGCCACGGACTTCACATGGCCCACGTTCTCGGCCACCAGGACCAGCACCACCGGGATGAAGAGCCCCAGCACGCCGAGGTGGAAGCTCGGAGTGGTGAACTCCGGCAGGCCGACCCAGCCCGCGCCGCCGATCCCGGAGAAGTCCACTTCCCCGCGCACCACGGCGACCACGTAGCCGACGACCACGCCGAGCAGGATCGAGAGCCGACCCAGCAGCCCACGGAAGAGCACCCCCGCCAGCAGCATGGACACGATGGTCACGCTCGCGGTCACCGGGGCCTCATTGACGTTGTTCCAGGCCGCCGGTGCCAGGTTCAGACCGATCAGCGCCACGATCGCGCCGGTGACCACCGGAGGCATCAGTCGTTGGATCCAGTGGCTGCCGGCGAAGTGCACCACCAGGCCGACGACGACGAGCCCGAGCCCGGCCAGGAAGATCCCACCGAGGGCCCCGGACATCCCGTACTGGGCCGTGGCGGCACCCACCGGGGCCAGGAAGGCGAACGAGGAGCCCAGATAGCTGGGAATCCGGCCTGCGGTGATGATCAGAAACGCGATGGTGCCGATCCCGGAGAAGAACAGCGTGGTCGATGGCGGGAAGCCGGTGATCAGCGGTACCAGGAAGGTGGCGCCGAACATGGCGACCACATGCTGCATGCCCACGCCGGTGGTCTGCAGCCAGCCCAGCCGCTCGTCGGGGGTCACGACCTCGCCGGGTCGGACCGTCTTGCCGTCACCGTGGAGCGTCCATCCGAAACCAGGGAGGCGCCGCTTCTTCTGCGTAGTCATCACAGCAACCCTAACTCCACCTGAGCGGGGTCGCGGCAGAGCCTGAGCATGGGACGCGTCACCCCGATCCATTTCGGAAACATCTATTTCAATCACACGATGATTACATTCGACGAATTTCTCCGCGAAGAACACGCCGATCCCTCGATACCCTTGCCAGGGCTGGGGTGCAGCGCCACGAATAACCCCGAGACAATACTTTTCTCGGGCTCCGGGACCTGGTTTTCGCCGCCGATTCGCGGGTTTCGCGGTTGAATCTCCATATCGGCTCACTACTGTGGACTCCGATGCCTGATACCGCAGATAGTCCTGCCCAGAACTCCACCGAGGCCTCCACGGGTCCGGAGCGAGTTGAGATCCGCATGCCCACCGTGGCCGATGGCACCTCCCTGTGGAGGCTCGCCGCCGGAACCGGGGTCCTGGACGTGAACACCCCCTATGCCTACCTGTTGTGGGCGCGGGACTTCGCAGAGACCTCGGTGATCGCCGAGGTCGACGGCGAGCCCGCAGGGTTCATCTCCGGGTACCGACGCCCCAGCTCCCCTGAGACTCTCTTCATCTGGCAGGTCGCCGTGGACTCCCGCTTCCGCGGACGTCGGCTCGCCTCCCGGATGCTGAGCACCCTGGTGGACTCCACCTCCCCGCACCGGCTGGAGACCACCATCACCTCCGACAATGCGGCCTCGATCGCGCTGTTCACCGGTCTGGCGCGGGACCGGGGCGCGGAGATCACCACCACCGGATTCTTCTCCGAGGCGGTCTTCCCCTCGGCCGATGAATCCGGCGAGGTCCACGCCGCCGAAGACCTCTACACGGTGGCCCCGCTGAACTGAACCGGCCTCCGAAACCCACCCGACGGCGCACCCGCTCCCCCGAGCGGCCCAACGCGGCCACGCCGTCGCTCTGAGTGAATATTCACCCGACTTCCCCAGAACGTAAGGACAGATGAGCATCATGGCTACAGATATCTTTGAGACGCGAGAGTCCCAGGTCCGCAGCTACTGCATGAACTGGCCCGCCACCTTCGCCAAGGCCTCCGGGCCCTACCAGTGGACCGAGGACGGCACCCGCTACCTGGACTTCTTCTCCGGCGCCGGCGCCCTGAACTATGGGCACAACCACCCCGAGCTGCGTGACCTGGTCGTGGACTACCTCGCCAACGACGGCGTCACCCATTCCATGGACATGAAGACCCCCGCTAAGCGCCGCTTCCTGGAGACCTTCGAGCGGGTCATCCTGGAGCCCCGCAAGATGGACTACAAGGTGATGTTCCCGGGTCCCACCGGCACCAACACCGTTGAGGCCGCGCTGAAGCTGGCCCGCAAGGTCACCGGACGCCAGCACATCCTCTCCTTCACCAACGCCTTCCACGGAATGACGCTGGGCGCGCTCTCGGTCACCGGCAACTCGATGAAGCGCCGCGGCGCCGGGATCCCGCTGACCAACTCCTCGAAGATCCCCTACGACGACTACTTCGACGGCGACATGCCCGACTTCCTGTGGCTGGAGAAGATCCTCGAGGACTCCGGCTCCGGCGTGGACAAGCCCGCCGCAGTGATCGTGGAGACCGTCCAGGGCGAAGGCGGCCTCAACGCCGCCCGCATGGACTGGCTGAAGTCCCTCGCGGACCTGCTGCGCCGGCACAAGATCCTGCTGATCGTCGACGACGTCCAGGCAGGCTGCGGGCGCACCGGCCGCTTCTTCTCCTTCGAGGAGGCAGGCCTCTACCCAGACATCGTCTGCGTGTCCAAGTCGATCTCCGGCTACGGCCTGGCCATGGCGCTGACCCTGTTCAAGCCGGAGCTGGACGTCTGGGAGGGCGGCGAGCACAACGGCACCTTCCGCGGGAACAACCTCGCCTTCGTCACCGCGGCACGCGCCCTGGAGCTCTTCTGGTCAGATGACAGCTTCCAGAACCAGCTGGGTGAGCGCATCAAGGAGCTCCACGACGGACTCGAGAAGATCGCCGAGCACGTCCCCGGCGCGTCGATCCGCGGCCGCGGATTCCTCACCGGCATCCACTTCCCCAACCCGGACACCGCCGGGAAGACCGCAGCGGAGGCGTATAAGCGCAACCTGCTGGTGGAGACCTCCGGACCGCAGGATGAGGTGCTCAAGCTCATGCCAGCGCTGAACATCGAGTCCGAGGATCTGCAGAAGGGCCTCGCCATCGTCGAGGAGTCCGTCCTGGCTGCCACCGGCAACCTCGGCGAGCCCTCGCGGCTGCGCGCACCTCGCTGAACCTGCTCTCGGGCATCCCGCCCCTAGTCCGCAACAGCCACTGATCGGAGATCCGCGTGTACACCTTGAACATCGACGCCCTCAACGGCACCGACCGCGACATCCAGCAGGAGAACTGGCGCTCCCGGCGCATGGTCCTGGCCAAGGAGAAAGTGGGCTTCTCGCTGCATGAGACCACCCTCTACGCCGGGACCACCAATGAGTTCTGGTACGCCAACCACGTGGAAGCCGTCTACTGCGTGGGCGGCAAGGGCACCCTGACCGACCTGGAGACCGGAGAGAAGTACACCATCACCGATGGCTTCCTCTACATGCTCGACGGGCAGGAGAAGCACCGGGTCGAGGTGGAGGAGGAGATCCGCGTGGTCTGCGTCTTCAACCCGCCGGTCACCGGTCGCGAGGTCCACGATGAGAACGGCGTCTACCCGCTGATCCTCGAGGATGAGACTGCCTGATCAGCTCGAGGACTGAGCCGCAGCGGCGCTGAGCCGCAGCATCCGACGGCGCCCGTCCGCCTGCACCACGGAAGACACCGTGGAGCAGGTGGGCGGGCGCCGTCGTCGTGTCTGGCCTGGATCTCAGGCCGCGCGGCAGCCCGGCGTCGACCGCCAGACGGGGTGCGGGGGTTTTGGACTTCTGTCTGAAGCTGTGATGTGATGCACAAGACATGTGACCCACCACACGTGAGTCCTGCGTCACCACAATCACCTTCACAACGGATCGTCGGGCACGTACCTGCCCGTGAAAGGGACATATCACCATGGCTTCTGTCACCTATGCCTCCGCCAGCCGCATCTACACCCCAGGCGCCCGGCCGGCCATCAACCAGCTCCAGCTCGAGATCGCCGACGGCGAGTTCCTGGTCCTGGTGGGACCCTCCGGCTGCGGCAAGTCCACCGCACTGCGCATGCTGGCCGGCCTCGAGGAGGTCAACGAGGGAGCCATCATGATCGGTGGTGAGGACGTCTCCCACGTCTCGCCCAAGGACCGCGACATCGCGATGGTCTTCCAGAACTACGCCCTCTACCCGCACATGTCGGTGGCCGAGAACATGGGCTTCGCGCTGAAGATCGCCGGGGTCTCCAAGGAGGAGCGCGCCGAGCGGGTCAAGAAGGCTGCCGAGATCCTGGACCTGGTCCCCTACCTTGAGCGCAAGCCGAAGGCGCTCTCCGGCGGTCAGCGGCAGCGCGTGGCCATGGGCCGTGCGATCGTGCGCTCTCCCAAGGTCTTCCTGATGGATGAGCCGCTCTCGAACCTCGATGCCAAGCTGCGTGTGCAGACCCGCACCCAGATCGCCGCACTGACCCGCGAGCTGCAGACCACGACCGTCTACGTCACCCACGACCAGGTCGAGGCCATGACCATGGGCGACCGCGTCTGCGTGCTCAAGGACGGGGTGCTCCAGCAGGTCGACTCGCCGCGCAACCTCTACGACACGCCCGCCAACGTCTTCGTCGCCGGCTTCATCGGCTCCCCCGCGATGAACCTGTTCCAGGTCAAGATCCAGGGCCAGGGCGTGGTGCTGGGCAATGACATCCTGCCGATCCCGGACGGCCACCTGGAGAAGGCCCACGGTGATCACGTCACCCTGGGTGTGCGCCCCGAGGACATGGAGCTGACCAGCGACGGCTCCGGTCTTCCGATGACGGTGGACCTGGTCGAGGAGCTCGGCGCCGACGCCTACATCTTCGGCACCCCCGACGGCATCAGCAGCTTCCAGCCCTTCATCGTCCGGGTGGACGGGCGCCGTCCTCCCATGCGCGGGGAGCGGGTCACGATCAAGCCGAACCCGCACCATGTGCATCTCTTCGACAACGAGACCGGCCTGCGCCTGAACGGCCACGTCCCGGAGGGCACTCCCCACGCCTCGATCTCCGACGTGGAGGCCCTGGCGGACGCCGAGGACTGAGCGGCCCAGAGGGATGCCGCGGCAGGCTGGGATGAATCTGATCCCTGGACCGGCCGTGGCGCCCAGCAATTGCACAGGTGAGCACACGTAGGGTGGGGGTCATGGCCAATAGAGCGTTATCTATTGTCATTTCCATTGTGCTGGTGCTGGTGGTCCTCCGGATCGCCCTCTGGCTGTTTGGCGTGATCCTGAGCCTTGTGGCCAACATCGTGCTCGCGATCCTGGTGGTGGTGGGAGTCCTCTTCATCATCGGGGCAGTGCGCAGACGTTAGCGCAGAGCATTCAAGACCGACCAGACGCACCACTATCGAAAGGCAAGAAAACCATGGGACGCATTCTTCCGATCAGCCTGACCGGCATCCTGCTCATCGTGATCATCGTCATCCTGCTGACCTGATCCACTGAGCCGAGCAAGACCTCGAGAGGGCGGGATCCGATGATCGGATCCCGCCCTCTTGCTGTGTCGAGTGCGCTGCGCCCCCACCGCACCGGAGCCCCGGGTCGTGAGCGGTGGCGGCTCAGTCCTCGCTGAGTCCCGCCGCGGGCTCCACCTTAGAGAGCGTCCGTGCCGGGAGCAGCGCTGCGAGCGCGGCGGCCAGCAGCGTGATTCCCCAGAGCATCGCCAGTCGCAGCCATGGCACATCGACCATCACGGTCCAGTCCGACCGCGCGACCATCGAGGCCACACCGGCCCAGCCGAGGAACACCGCGAGGACCGTGCCGATCAGCAGCGCAGCGGAAGCCAGCAGCAGCGCCTCGATGCTGATCATCTGTCCCACCGAGCGGCGATTCATGCCGAGAGCGCGCAGCAGGGCCGCCTCCCGACGACGCTCCAACACCGAGAGCGAGAGCGTGTTGCTGACCCCGATCACCGCGACCAGCACCGAGGCGCCGAGCAGGACCAGCACGATCAGCAGCACGGTGTCGATGACCTGGGCGAAGCTGGCTCGCATCAGCGCCCCGACGTCGTTGAACTCCTCGGCATGGTCTCCCAGCAGCCCCGACAGACCATAGGACTCCTCCGGTCCGACGCCCTGGGCCAACCGGATCAGAGTCAGGCCCTGCGCATCTTCGAATGTCCAGGCGGACCCGTCGTGCGCGGAGGTGACCTCGGCCAGGGTTCTCTCGGTGATCAGCACCGTGCCCCCTGGAAGCCATGAGGTGACGGTGCCTTCCACCGTGATGGCCTGCTCTGCGGCACCTGAGGAACCCGTGCCGTGCGGGGTGAGTTCCAGCTCCGCGCCGTCGCCGGAGAGGACCTCGCCGTTGAGCTGTGGAGCAACGAGCGCCTCCCCGACTGCGGGGGCGAGGCCCTCGGTGCGGGCCACTCCGGAGAAGGTCTCCTCCGTCACGAGGACCACTCGGCCCTCTGCGCTGCCAAGCTCCCCCGACACGGTGGCCGCAGCACCCTGGGCGCTGGTGAACGACTCGACGAGGTCGCTCTCAGTCAGGTCCGCGGCCAGCTCGCCGTCCACAGCAGCGGCTGACGCCTCCACCGGGTAGCTCTCGGCGAGCTCGTCGTAGAGCACCGTCTGCGCCGTCGAGGCGCCCACCATCATGGTGCCCACCAGGGTGACCCCGACCAGCAGGGCCGAGGCGGTCGCCGTCGTCCGGCCTGGCACCTGCCGGGCGTTCTGCCCGGCCAGCGGCGCGTTGACCCGCAGCCCGGGCACCCTGCCCAGAAGCGCACCGGCATGCGCCACCAGAGGCGGCACCACCAGGCGGGCCAGGACCAGCACTCCCGAGAAGCCGATCATGGCGCCGGCGACACCGACCAGCGGTGCGGGCAGGCCCAGCGGGACGTTCTCCCCTGCGGCGAGCAGGGCGGCGGCCAGCACTGCGGCGAAGCCTCCCAGCGTGAGGATGAGTCCGATCACGATGCGCACCGCTGAGGGCCGTCGGGCTCCCGGGGTCAGACCGACCGGGCGCAGCGCGGCCATCGGGGGGACGCGTCCGGCCTTGATCGCGGGCAGCAGGGCCGAGAGCACGGTGACCGTGGCGCCCAGTCCGAGCCCGATCAGGGCGGCGAGCAGCGTCGGGGTGGCCAGCGGCAGCTCCGGAGCGAAGCTGGCGCGGGCGATGGCCGAGAAGCCCAGCGCCGCCCCGGCGCCCAGCACGACCCCGGCCGCACCGCCGAGCAGTCCCAGCAGTCCGCCTTCGAGCAGGGTGGCGCGCTTGAGCTGCCCGGTGGTGGCACCGATGGCACGCAGCAGAGCCAGCGTGCGCACTCGGGAGGTGACGAGCACCTGGAAGGTGTTGGAGATGACAAGCCCGGAGACGAAGACCGAGATGCTGCCGAAGCCGATGGCGAGGTAGGCCAGCAGACTGGCGCTCCCGGCCTGCTGGGCCATGCGAGCATCTACGATCTCCTCGGTGGTCTGCGCCTCGAGCGCGGCGAGGCTGGCGGCTCGGTCCTCATCCAGGCCCGCGGCCTGCTCGGTGATGAGGTCCTGGATCTGAGCCTGGACCGCTAGGACGTCGCCCTCGGCGTCGAGCTGCACTCGGATCTCCTCCGGGCCGGGGCTGAAGGGCATCCGATCCATCCCCTCGGCAGTGAGGTAGCCGCGGGGCGAGCCCTGGGTGTCCAGCACGCCGACCACGGTGTAGTCCTCCTGCACCACCGTGGGCTCTGCGTCCTCCGGGGCATCCTCGGCGTAGACGAAGTCCTGCGCGCTCAGGGTGTCGCCGAGTTCGAGACCTGGGCCCTCGACCGCGGCGGAGCTGATCACGATCTCATCCTCGGCCTGAGCCTCCCGACCCTGGATGATCTCACCCTCGCGGGTCTGAGACTGCTCACCCACCTGGAAGCCGGTCCTGGCGCTGCCGTCGGCGGCGACCTCGCTGATGTATCCGGATCCGATCGCATCGGCGATCGCGACCCCGTCGAGCTCTCCGATCGCCTCGGCGAGCGGCACGTCGTCCCGGAGCGGCTCGTCGGTCTCCTCGTCCCAGGCGGAGAGCCCGACGGTCTCGATGATCAGATCGCTTCCGGCGGCCTCAGCCTCGAGCTGCTGAGTCAGGCTGCTGTTGAAGGCGCCCACCATCAGGATCCCCGCCACGATGAACGCCACCGAGATGGCGACGGCGGCGCCGGCCGCGAACAGCTTCTTCCCGGCCGAGCGCAGATTCACCTGCAGCACCGGATTCCGGCTCATCGTCCAGCCTCGATCAGGGCGGCGGCGAGCTGCTCGGGCGTGGGCTTCTCCAGCGTCCCGGCCACCCGGCCGTCCGCCAGGAGGACGGTGCGATCGGCCTGTGCCGCGGCGTTGGCATCATGGGTGACCATGATGACGGTCTGACCGAACTCATCCACCGCGGTGCGCAGCAGGCCCAGCACCTCGGCCCCGGCGCTCTGGTCCAGGTTGCCGGTGGGCTCGTCGGCGAAGATCACCGCGGGTCGGCCCACCAGGGCGCGGGCCACGGCCACGCGCTGCTGCTGTCCGCCGGAGAGCTCGAAGGGACGGTGTCCCAGCCGGTCACCAAGTCCCAGCCGGTCGATGACCTGGCGGTAGAAGTCCTGGTCCACGGATCCGCCGCCCAGGTTGATCGGCAGCAGGATGTTCTCCTCCGCGGTCATCGCCGGGACCAGGTTATAGGCCTGGAAGATGAAGCCGATGCTCTCGCGGCGGACCCGGGTCAGCTGTTTCTCGCTGAGCCCGGTCAGGGTGGTCTCCCCCCGCGCTGAGGAGAGGATCACCTCGCCGTCGTCGGCGGTGTCCAGCCCGGCCAGCACGTGGAGCAGGGTGGACTTCCCGGAGCCGGAGGGGCCCATCACCGCGGTGAACTTCGCGGCAGGGAACTCGATGGAGAGCTCGCGCAGCGGGTGGACCGCCGCGTCCTCGGAGCCGTAGGTCTTCTTCAGCGCCCTGGCGCGCAGGGCTGGTGTCAGTGTGGTGATCATGCTCTCCACACTAGGAACCAGCGGTATGCTCCCACATCGGACCACAGGCCGGTCTGGGTCTCATCCTGCAGGATGAGGACCATCGCCAGCAGTGACGAGGCACCGCCAGGATGACCTCAGGCGACCAGCCCGGTCTCATAGGCGAAGACCACGGCCTGCACCCGGTCCCGGACCTCCAGCTTGGCCAGCACCTGCCCGACGTGGGTCTTCACCGTGGCCTCGGAGACGAAGAGCCGGTGCGCGATCTCGGTGTTGGAGTCCCCGGTGGCGAGTTCCAGCAGGATCTCCCGCTCCCGGTTGGTCAGCCGGTCCAGCCGGAGCTGCTGCTCGGCGTCGGGACTGCGACGGTGGTGCGGCTCCCGCAGCGTGGCGTCCAGGAGCCGGCGCGTCGTGGTCGGGGCGATGACGGCCCCACCGGCGGTGACGGTGCGGATCGCCTCCAGCAGGGACTCCGGCAGCACATCCTTGAGCAGGAAGCCGGAGGCGCCGGCGCGCAGCGCCTGCAGCGCGTACTCGTCGGTGTCGAAGGTGGTCAGCACGATCACTCGGGTCTTCGAGAGCGCCGGGTCCTCGGTGATCCTGCGGGTGGCTTCCAGCCCGTCCATGATCGGCATCCGGATGTCCATGAGCACCACGTCAGGGCGGTGCGCGCCGGCGGCCGCCACAGCATCCTGACCGTTGCCGGCCTGCTCCACCACCTTCAGATCCGACTGGGAGTCGATCACCATGGCGAATCCGGCGCGCAGCAGCGCCTGGTCATCGGCGAGCAGCACCGTGATCGGTTCCGGGCCGGTCATCGGGTCTCCTCGGTGCGGTTCGGCGGCGCCGCCTCGGCAGTGGTTCTGGCTGTCGCCTCACCGGCTCCACGGGTCAGCGGGAACCGGGCCAGCACGTCGAAGCCGCCGGCGTGGGCGCGGGTGGTCACGGTGCCGCCGTAGAGCCGGGCGCGCTCGGTCATTCCGAGCAGCCCGGAGCCCGCGCCGTCGTCGGTCGCGGCCGAGCCCCGGCCGGAGTCGCGGACCTCCAGCATCAGCGCCGGCGAAGGCTGCGCCGCCGTCGCCACCCAGACCTCCGCCTGAGCCTGCGGGCCTGCGTGTTTCAGCGTGTTCGTCAGCGCCTCCTGCACGATCCGGTAGGCCGCCAGCCCCACCCCTTCGGGCAGCTGCGGGATGGATTCGCTGAGCATGTGCAACCGGACCGGCAGCCCCGAGGCGGCGACGTCGTCGATCAGCTGCGGCAGGTCCTGGACCCCGGGGGCCGGCCGCTTCTGCAGCGCACCGTCCTCCTCGCGCAGCACCCCGAGCATCCGGCGCATCTCGGTGAGCGCCTCCCGCCCGGTCTGGCTGATCGTGGTGAACGCCTGCTCGGCGCGCTCCGGGCTCTGCGCCAGGACGTAGCGGCCGCCGTCGGCCTGGGCGATCATCACCGACATCGAATGAGAGACCACGTCATGCATCTCTCGGGCGATCCGCATCCGCTCGGCATCGGCGGCCAGTCGGGCCTCCTGGTCCCGCTCCCGGATCAGCAGCTGGTTGCGCTCGGAGATGGCGCCGAGCTCACGACGACGGCGCCCCGCCAGGTGCCCGGCCAGCCAGAAGACCAGGGACACAGCAGCGGCGAAGCCTGCAAAGAGCGCCGCGCTGGCCAGCGAATCGGACCAGTCCCGGTAGTACTCGTACTGCTGCATGTAGTACATGTCGACGTACATGACATAGGCCGCCAGGGCTGCCGCACCGAGCAGGGCCACTGCCAGATAGCTCCAAGACACGCGGGGAGTGCCGTATTTCGCGCAGGCATAGAGGATCAACGGCACCGCCAGGGCAGAGACGCTCGGTGCCGCGCCGATCAGCAGCTGCGCCGCGCAGAAGACCGCCATGAACCCGGCGGCGGCCCCGGGATTGGTGCGCGAGAACGCCAGCGGAAGGATGCACAGGATCTCGATGAGGATCCCGGCGTACCAGGGGACCTCGATCCCGATCTCGTTGAAGGAGCGTATGCCGCCGGAGTGGGACAGGAGCAGCAGCACCAGCACTGGAAGCACCTTGACCAGCGCATCGATCAGACGCTGCCGGGTGCGGGTCTTGGCCTCCTGGGTATCAGTCAGCAGCGGCGCCACGGTCATCACCTCGTTCCCTCGCTCGCCGGTCCTCCTCGCTGCGGCCCTCCTCGAAGTACGAGCCTTCCGGCCGGGCCGCTTCCCGCCGAGCCTGCGCGCGGCGCTGCGCCGCCTCTTCGGGCGCGTACTTCTCGACCAGGCCCTTCTCTGGGCGGCCATGCTGTCTTCGGTACCGGATGGTCTCGACGATCAGATAGGTCGCAGGCCCCAGGATGGGCAGCGCAAAGATCAGCAGGGCCCAGATCGCGACTCTCCGGCCCCTCGGCCGCGGCTCCTGGATGAGCACCATCAGCGCCGCCACCATCAGTCCCACTGCGGCGACACCGAGCGCCCAGGACCAGACCGGATTGCTCTGGGCGAGCAGGCGCGCGGCAACGGCGGAGACGGGAGGATTCACCGTCTCAGTCTAGAAGCCGTGCCTGGGCGGGTCCTCATACTGCAGGACCAGATCAGGACCGGGTGAGAGGAAGCAGACCCGGGGCGGGTGAGGCTCACCGGGGTTGAAGCGGGCACTGCCGCAACGGGCCCGACAGGCCTAGACTTCGCTCACGGATCGACCTGCTGGGCTGGAAGCTCCTGGTCCAGGGCCGCGCCGAGGTGGTTCACGAGAGGCGGGACGACATGGCGGGGTTCTCCGCGCGCGGCGCTGAGTTTCTGCGAGCGCACCTGATCAACCTGATCCTTGCCCTGGCCCTGGCGTCCCTCGCGCTGACCCCCTCCCTGGTGCCCCGCCCCACGGTCTTCCAGGGGGTCATGGCGGGGCTGTGGTTCATGATCGGCTTCCAGCTCGGGTTCGCGGTGCGTGCCGCAGCGCGGATCCTCGCCCGGCGTGTGCACGGTGGGCGGTCAGCCTCCGGGGCGGCAACGGATCCACCTGCCGGGACCAGCCCGGCTGCGCAGAGCAGCCGGTCGCCGCTTCGCGCGGCGGGCCTGGCCGCTGCCATCGGGGTGGGGTTCTTGGTCTATGTGCTCGGTTATGGGGCGCTCGTGGTGTCCTGGCAGAACGAGGTCCGCGCACTGGTGGAGATGGAACCGGTCGACGGCGCCGGACACCTCGCGTTCCTGATCAGCATGTTCACCACGTTGCTGCTGCTCTTCGGCATCGTCCGGGGGATCAGGGCGCTGCGGCAGGCGGCGGGTGCTCAGGTGGCTCGCCGCGGCGGATCCCTCCGGCAGGCCCGCTGGGCCTCACATGCCACCGGCCTGGTGGCGGTCCTGGCGCTGGTCCTGGGACTTCTCGGCGGTGGGCTCGGCGTCGTCGCGGAGGTCTATCAGGACCGTGATGCGGCGACCCCCGAAGGCATCACCGCCCCGGTGCTCCCCGGCCGCTCCGGGGGCCCGGACTCCGCTCTGGCCTGGGACGGGTTGGGCCGGCAGGGACGAGCCTTCGCCGGCGGTGGCCCCAGCGCGGCGCAGATCAGCGCCGTGACCGGGACCGCTGCCCAGGAGCCGGTGCGGGTCTACGCGGGACTCTCCCAAGGTGCGGACCTCCACGCCCGCGCCGAGCTGGTCGTGGCGGAGCTCGAGCGCCACGGCGGGTTCGACCGCGAGGTGCTGCTTCTGGCCACACCCACCGGCTCGGGCTGGCTCGAGCCGCAGGCGATCGCGGCCCTGGAGTACCTCTACGCCGGGGACGTCGCCAGCGCGTCGATGCAGTACTCGACCCAGCCCAGCTGGGTCTCCTTCCTGTTCGATCCCGAGCTCCCGGAAGACTCCAGCCGGGCGCTCTTCGAGGCCGTGCACGAGCGCTGGCGGGAGCTGCCCGAGGCGGAGCGGCCCAGACTGGTGGTCTACGGGCTGAGCCTCGGGGCGCTGGGCATGTCCGGCAGCTTCGAGGACCTCGATGACCTGCTGGCCCGCACCGACGCGGCCCTGTTCACCGGGCCTCCGTCGAACACCGAGCCCTGGGCCACCCTGCAGGCGAACCGGGACCCGGGCAGCCCGGTCTGGCAGCCCGTCTACCGGGAGGGCGAGCAGGTGCGCTGGCAGTCCAAGCCCGGTGACTTCGCCGCGCTCGGCGGGGCCTGGCAACAGCCGCGCCTGGGCTACCTCCAGCACGCCACCGATCCGATCACCTGGTTGGACCCTGCGGTGATCCTGAGGTCCCCGGAATGGCTCCAGGGGCCTTCAGCCGCCGGGGGCCGCGGCCCCGACGTCAGCGATTCGATGCGCTGGATCCCGGGGGTCACCTTCGCGCACCTGGTGGCGGACATGCTGGTCAGCGAGGCGGTCCCGCCGAGCCACGGCCATAACTTCGGCGACGTCGCCGTGGACGGGTGGGCGCAGGTGCTCCCCGGACATGGGCGCAGCCAGGCTGAGCTGGACGCGGTCCAGACCGTCGTCGAGCAGATCGACACCCAGAACCCGTCCTGGGAGTGAGGCTCAGCGGGGTTTCATGCCGGGTTTCACGCAGAGCACCGGGGTGTTGGCCTGCAGGATGATCTGCTGCGCCGCGGAGCCCATGATGAACTTGCTCGCCGGGGTGCGCTGCCGGATCCCGACCACGATCACCGAGGCCCCGGTGCGCTCGGCGGTGTCCAGGAGGTCCCCGATGCCGTCCTTGCCGCGCGCGTCCGGCTGCGCGTAGCTCTGCTGGACTCCGGCCTCGGCGGCAGTCTGCGGGGAGGGCTGCTCTCCGCTGAGCCCGAAGTAGAGCAGCTCTTCACCGCGTCGCGCCGCCTCCTGGAGCGCGTAGGCGTAGGCGGCCTGCCCCTCGGCGGTGTCGGTGCCGGCGACGAGAACGGTCATCAGGTGCTCCTTGGAGATCGAAGGTGGGGTCGAAGCGTGGGTCGAGGGGGTGTCTGAGAGGGCGCGAATGCGGTGTCGAAGATCCGCGCGATCCGCTGCAGCGACCACGAAGTGGAAGTCTGACCTCGGGACTGCAAGAGCGCTGCGCGACCTGTGTAGGATACCGCCCTATGGCGTGACACCGGTCACTGACGATCCGGTGCGCGCCGCACTACACGAGAGAGTCCGATCCGCAGTGACGCTGATCGGCGCCGAAGGGAACTGATGACCCAGCAGGCCATACCAGATGCCGCACCGCCATCGCGCACCAAGAAGATCCTCACCGGAGCATTCGCCGTCGTCGCAGTGGGCTGCGTGGCGGCCGCCTCGTTCTTCTCCATCCAGTCCGCCTCCGGGGGCACCGATGTGCGCGGGAACATGACGCTGATCGCACCGGCGGCGGCCGGCGGCGGCTGGGACACCTTCCAGCGGGAGCTGCAGCAGAGCCTGCAGACCAACGATCTGGTCAGCAACGTCCAGGTCATCAACGTGCCCGGGGCTGGTGGCACCATCGCCATCGGCAACGTCGCACAGCTGCCCGAGGCGAACAACCTGATGGTCGGCGGCACCGGGCAGATCGCGGCCCAGATCCAGTTCGACACCCCCTCCCGGCTCCAGGACGTCACCCCGGTGGCCAAGGTGCTCGAGGAGTACGACATCGTCGTGGTTCCGGCCGATTCACCCCACGAGACCATGGGAGACCTGGTCGAGGCGTGGCAGCAGGACCCCAGCGGCACGCCGTGGACCGGCGGCGGCTCCTTCGACCAGCTGGTGATGACCGAGATCGCTCTGGTCTCGGACATCGCGCCCAGCGAGACCACCTACATCCCCTCCGACGGTGGCGGCGAAGCGATCCAGGCGCTGCTCAACGGGACCGCCGTCGCCGCCGCGGGCGGCTTCGCTGATATGTACCCCCAGGTCGAGTCCGGCCGGCTGCGGGTGCTCGGGGTGGCCGCCGAGGAGCGCCTCGACGGGGTCGATGACATCCCGACCCTGGCCGAGGAGGGCTACGACGTGACCCTGACCAACTGGCGGGCGCTGTTCGCCCCGCCCAGCGCCACCGACGAGGAGGTCCAGGCCCTGACCGAGGTGATCGACGAGGCCGTTGAGACCCCGGAATGGAAGGCCACCGTGGAACGGAACTACTGGCGCGAGGCACCCCTGCAGGGCGAGGAGCTGGATCAGTACATCGCCGAGGAGACCGAGCGCATCGGCGGCCTGTTCGAGGAGATGGAACAGTGAGCGGCTCGATGCCAGCGTCCGCTGCGGCGCACGAGGAGCCCT
Source organism: Nesterenkonia sandarakina (assembly GCF_013410215.1). Taxonomy (NCBI): domain Bacteria; kingdom Bacillati; phylum Actinomycetota; class Actinomycetes; order Micrococcales; family Micrococcaceae; genus Nesterenkonia; species Nesterenkonia sandarakina. Next base: position 1,079,736 of record NZ_JACCFQ010000001.1, on the reverse strand, counting down.
CGGCCTCGGTCGGCTCCGGCGCGCCTGCCGAGAAGTCCGACCTGCCAGGCCCGGCCCCCGCCGGGGAAGGCACCTTCTGGTACGGGCGCTCCGGGCTGATCATGCCCGCCGTGATCGCCGGGTTCAGCCTCTACATCCTCATCGGGGTGGCGAGAATGGACGCCGGCGACGCCGATTTCCCGGGTCCGCAGTTCTTCCCCGGCATCCTCGGGGTGCTGGGACTGGTGCTGGCCGGGATCATCGCCCTGGGGGTGCTGCGGCACCCTGAGCACCCAGAGAACGCGTCCGGGCGGTCCTGGCGGTTCCACTCCGACTTCACAGCGCTGGGCTGGACGGTCGGGGGCTTCCTCGCCTTCGCCGTGCTGCTGCCCTGGCTGGGCTGGATCCTCGCCGGCGGGCTGCTGTTCTGGTGCGCCGCGCGCGGCTTCGGGTCCCGCCGGCCGCTCTTCGACGTGCTGGTGGGGCTGTTCATGAGCTCCGTGGTGTACCTGGCCTTCGGGGTCGCGCTGGGTCTGAACCTGCCCTCGGGCATCCTGGGAGGCGGTTTCTGAGATGGAATCACTGTCACTGTTGATGGAGGGGTTCGCCGGTGCGCTGACCCCCATGAATCTGCTCTGGGTCGTGGTGGGGTGTCTGCTGGGCACCGCCGTGGGCGTGATGCCCGGCCTGGGCTCCTCGATGGCGGTGGCGCTGCTGCTGCCGATGACCTTCGCCCTGGACCCGACGGCGGCGTTCATCCTCTTCGCCGGGGTCTACTTCGGTGGGCTCTTCGGCGACTCGACGATGGCGATCCTGATGAACACCCCGGGGCAGGCCTCCGCGATCGCCTCGACCTTCGAGGGCCACCGGATGGCCATGGACGGGCGGGCACCCCAGGCGCTGGCCACGGCGGCCATCGGCGCGTTCATCGGCGGGATCATCGCCTCGGCGATCGTGGTGTTCTTCGCCCCCACCTTGGCGGAGCTCTCCCGCTACTTCGGGCCGGCCGAGTACTTCGCGCTGGCGGTGTTCGCGTTCATCGCGACCTCTTCGGTGGTCTCCGACTCGGTGCCCAAGGGTCTGGCATCGCTGGTGCTGGGCCTGGGCATCTCCACCGTGGGCATCGACGCGGTCACCGGAACCCAGCGCTTCACCATGGGAGCTCCGCAGCTGTTCGAGGGAATCTCTCTGATCACCGTGACGGTGGCGATCCTGGCGCTGGGCGAGGTGTTCTACGTGGCCTCGCGGGCGCAGCGGGATCGTCGGGACCTGAAGACCCGGTCCGCCGGGCGGCCCTGGCTGAAGTGGGCGGAGTTCAAGGAGGCGGCTCCTGCCTGGGGCCGCGGCACCGCGATCGGGCTGCCGTTCGGCGTGATCCCGGTAGGCGGCTCCGAGGTGCCCACCTTCATGGCCTACGACGTGGAGCGCCGACTGGACCGGCGGCGTAGGTTCCCGATGTTCGGCAAGGGCGCCATCCGCGGCCTGGCCGCCCCGGAGGCCGCCGGGAACTCGACCACCGGCATGGCCATGGGGGCGCTGCTGGCCCTGGGGCTGCCGGTCTCGGCGACCGCGGCGATCATGCTCGCCGCCTTCCGGCAGTACGGCCTGCAGCCGGGGCCGCTGCTCTTCGACCGCAACCCCGATCTGGTGTGGGCGCTGCTGGCGAGCTTCTTCATCGCCATGGTGGTGCTGCTGATCATCAACCTGCCCTTCGCGCAGCTGTGGTCGAAGCTGCTGCTGATCCCGCAGCCCTATCTCTACGCCGGCATCACCTTGTTCTGCGGGCTGGGGGTCTTCGCCACCTCGGGGCGGGTCTTCGACCTGCTGCTGCTGCTGGGCATCGGCGTGCTCGGCTTCGGGATGCGACGCTACGGCTATCCCCTGGCCCCGCTGATGATCGGCATGGTGCTGGGGCCCCTGGCCGAGACCTCCATCCGAGACGCCCTGCTGTCCTCCGACGGCGACTACGCGGCACTGATCGACAGTCCGATCACCTTGTTCATCTACGGTCTGCTGGCCCTGGTGCTGGCGTTCACCGTGCGTGCCGCGGTGCGCAAGCGCAGTCGCCAGGACATCTGAACCGGTGGGTTAGGACGGGTCCGGCTCGGGCCCGTCCTGCCCGGTGACCCAGCGTCGCTGGATCCGCACGGCGGCCCAGAGCACCAGGGGAAGGCTGAGCAGCACGGTGAAGAGCCGCACCATATGAGCACCGATGATCACCGCGCCGTCATGGCCCAGTGCCACCCCGGCGGTCACCATCTCCCCCACACCGCCTGGCATCAGCGAGAGCATCGCCTCCGCCGGGTCGAGGATGCCTAGCACCGCGAACATCCAACCGAAGAGCACACCCGCCGCGAGGACGGCCGCGACGGCCAGGGTGCCGGGGGCGAGGAAGCGTCTGAACTGGGCGAAGGTGTCCGGGGCGATCGTGGCGCCAATGGCCGTGCCCACCAGCAGCTGGGCGAAGAGCACGATCAGATCCGGGACCTGCACCGCCAGGCCGAAACCGAGGTTCACGGCAGCGGCTCCCACCAGACCGCCGGTGATCGGCCACAGCGGGATCCGACAGCCGCGGAAGATCAGCGCGGCGGCGGCGGACCCGGCGATCACCGCGAGCAGTGCGGGCAGCTCCGTCATCGGGTCACCGTCCTCATGAGAGCACCAGCAGCAGGATCGGCAGGATCACCAGCACCAGGGAGAAGAGCCGGACCGCGTGGACGCTGAGCACCACCGCGACCTGCGCGCCCTTGTCGATCGCGATCGAGGTCACCTCGGCGAGCCCTCCCGGAGTCACCGCCAGCACTGCGGTGACCGGGTCCACCTGGTAGCGCGACATCAGCACCGTGATGAAGATCAGGTTCAGCGCGGTCAGACCCAGATAGGCCAGCACGACGGGCAGGGCGATCGCCGCGGTGTTCAGCAGCGAATCCACGGTGAGCAGGACCCCTGCGGCGAGACCGACGGTGACCAGACCGATCTGGCGTGCCAGGATCGGCAGTCGCGTCGGTTTCATCCGGCGGGTCCAGGGTTGGTTGACCAACGCCGATCCGATGATGCTTCCGATCAGCATCCCTGCCGGGACCCCGAGGAGCTCGAGGGCGGAGCCGACGCTCACCCCGCCCAGCAGCAGCTTCACGACCCCCCACAATCGCAGTCCTCGGGACTCAGCACCCCGGGACTGAGCACCCCGGGCGGTCACGACTTCCTCGCCCGGCTCAGCGCTGCGGCCAGACGGAGCGTTCTCGCATGACCTCGGCGAGCGCCTCGGCGTCGTCGGTCATCAGACCGTCCACTCCCATGTCCAGCAGCTCGTGCATCTGACGGGGATCGTCCACCACCCACACGTGGACCTGCAGCCCCGCCCGGTGACAGCGCTGCACGAAGCGTGGCGTCACGACGCGAAGCCTGCCCTGGGAGATCGGGACCTGGACACAGTCGATCTCGGTGAGGCGCCCGAGGTCGCGATCGGCCGGGTGAGCCGACTCTGCACGTGGTGCCGGCGGGCATCGTTGAAGCTCGCGGCGAGCACCCGGTCATGCGCCTGATGCTTCTCGATGAGCCGCACGAACTCTCCCACCGCGGCCGCGTCCTTGAGGTCCACGTTGAGGTGCACGTCTTCGAAGGCGCTCAGCAGCTCCTCGAAGCGCACCATCGGTTCGGCCAGCTCGTCTTCGGCGCCGACGCGCAGCCCGGCGAGCTCTTCCCAGGTCTTCTCGCTCACGGGGCCGCTGCCGGTGGTGGTGCGATCAAGCTCTTCGTCGTGGAAGACCACCAGGGTCCCGTCGGCGCAGGTGCGCACGTCGACCTCGAGGTAGCGGTATCCCAGCTCCACCGCCCGGCGGAAGGCGCCCATGGTGTTCTCCCGGCGCGGATCCGCGCCTCGGTGGGCGAAGGCCAGAGGCCGGTGGTGCAGCGGGCCCGGGCGGGTGTTCAGCAGGTACGCCACGTCCCGGTAGGGGTGCCTACGGTAGGGCCGGGTCATCTAGAGCTCCCCGGCGAGCAGCTTCTCGATCACCTGCGCGACGCCGTCCTCGTCGCAGGAGGCTGCGGTGTGGTTCGCGGCCGTACGGGCCAGCGGATGGGCGGATCCGACGGCCCAGGAGGTCCCGGCCCAGCGCAGCATCTCGATGTCATTGGGCATGTCCCCGAAGGCGATCACGCGTTCCCGCTCGATCTCCAGGGACGCGGCGTAGCGGGCCAGGCCGGCGGCCTTGTTCACCCCGGGGGCGGAGAGCTCCAGCAGACTGATCCCCGGTGCCGAGTGCGTGACGGTGAGCAGGTCGCCGACCTTTTCCTGGACCCGGCCGAGGAACTCATCCGGGGCCATGGTGTCGGTCTTGCACAGCAGTTTGACCACCCGGTCGGTGACATGGGCGCTGGTGACATCGCTGCCCGGGGTCTGCGCCGCGTCGGTGAGCCCGTCACGTTCCAGGGTCTCATCCAGGGGCCCGAGACGCAGGTCCTCCTCCGTGACGCCGGCGGCCCGGCGGCGGTCCTCCTCGAAGAACAGCGAGCCGGCGATGAAGGGCTCCTCCATGTGCAGGTGCTGCAGGGTCTCTGCGGCGAAGGAGGCTTGCGGATCGATCTGGGCGATCATGTCCTTCACGCTGAACAGCGCCTCGGCGTTCAGCGCGGACTCGTGGATCAGCCGGTCCGCGGCGAGGTCATAGATCACCGCACCGTTGGAGGCGATCACGGTGCCCAGGGCGCCGAGGGTCTGGCTGATGTGCTTGAGCCAGCGCACCGGCCTGCCGGTGACCAGCACGACCTGGACCCCGGCCGCCTGGGCCGCCTGGAAGGCGTCGACGGTGCGGGTCGAGACGGAGCCGGAGTGGGTGTGGGTGTAGCTGAGGATGGTCCCGTCGATATCGCTGGCGATCAGGTGGACCGGGCCTGCGGCGAGCGAAGGGACGGGGGCGCGGGAGGAGAGCTCGGTCATCGGCTCAGCTCTCGAGGGCCTGGGTGAGCTCCTCTGCGGTGGGCGGCTGGGCGCCGAATCGCGAGGAGTTGATCGCGGCGGCGCGCGCGGCGGTGCGCAGCACGGTGCCCAGCTGTTCGGTGCTGATCTCGCGCAGCGCGGCTCGTCGTGAGGCGCCGAGCAGGTGCATCCCGCGCAGCGTGGAGAGCGTGGCGGCCATGAAGGAGTCTCCGGCGCCGACCGTGTCGGCCACTTCGATGGAAAAGGCCTCCTGCTCGGCGAAACCTGCCCGGGTCAGTCCCATAGCCCCTGAGGGTCCGCGGGTCACGGTGACCAGGGCGGGGCCCATCTCGAGCCAGGCCTCCATGGTCTCGCGGTGGCTGCGCTCGGGGTAGAGCAGGTCCAGATCATCGGTGGAGGCCTGGATGACGTCGGCCCGGGCGATGAACTCCTCGGCCTGGCGGCGGGCCTCCTCGCGGTTGGGCACCAGCGTGGGGCGGTAGTTCGGGTCATAGGAGATGGTCGCGACCGTCCGTGCCCGGTCCAGCACGCCCTTGACCGTCTCGGCGCCGGGCTGGAGCATGGCCCCGATCGACCCGGTGTGCAGGTGCTCCAGCGGGCCGGACTCGGGGGCAGCCTCTGCCGCGGCGTCGGGCTTCGCCTCCCGGGCCAGGTCGCAGAACTTCTGCTCCAGTTCGGCGGCGCTGGGAAGCGTCCAGTCCAGGGTGAACTCGTAGCTGGCCTGCCCGGTGGGGTCCAGGGTGGCCCGAGCGACGGAGGTCGGGGAGGCGTCGGCGTCGAGCAGGGCGGTGATGCCCTGGGCGCGCAGACTGCGCGCGATCATCCGTCCGTAGTCATCGTCCCCGCGGCGACCGGCGAAGACCACGTCGTGCTCCAGCCGGGCGAGCCCGACCGCGACGTTGAACGGCGATCCCCCGACGTGCGCCTTGGGGGCAGATGTCTCCGAATGGACGACATCTACCAAGCATTCACCGATGACCGCCAGGTATGCACTCACCCCACTAAACTACCGCACCCCGCGAGGCTCAGAGCTGTTTATAAAGTTCGTAGCCTCCGATGAGGTTGCGCAGCTGCGCCTGCGGGTGGCGCTGGCGCAGCACTTCCAGCGCCTGCCGGGAGCGGACCCCGACCTTGCAGTAGAGCACCACGGGCTTCTCCGCGCCGGCGTCGAGACCGGCGACCCCGGCGTCGTCCTGGTGCAGAGTCCCCAGCGGGATGTTCACCGCACCTTCGATGGTGCCCAGCTGGTGCTCCCAGGGCTCCCGGACGTCCACTATGCCTCCGATGCGCCCAGCCTCCATGAGGGTCCGGAGCTCCCGGGGTGTGAGCTCATCGGCCAGCTTGGGGTCCCCGGTGAAGGGGTTGAAGTCGAGGTCCTCGACGGCGTCCGGGCCGGATTCCGGGACCGGGTGCGGTTCGGCCGCCGGTGACGTTTCATCCGCAGGGTGCGGTGCAGCCGCGGGAGCCTCGGGGCTGAACCCGCCCAGTCCGGCGACGTCGGCGCCGATGCTGGTCACCGGGACTCGATCCGGGTCCGGGTGCAGGCTGACCTCGCGGAAGCTGGCGTCCAGCGCGTCATAGATCAGCACCCGTCCCAGCAGGCTGCGACCGATCCCGGTGAGGAACTTGATGGTCTCGGTGGCCATGATCGAGCCGATCACCCCGGGCAGCACGCCGAGCACGCCGGCCTGGGCGCAGGTGGGGACCTCCCCGGCGTCGGGGGCTTCGGGGTAGAGGTCGCGGTAGGTGGGTCCGTGTCCGGCCCAGAACAGGCTGACCTGCCCGGCGAAGCGCAGGATCGAGCCGGAGACCATGGGCTTTCCCGCGATCTCGCAGGCATCGGCGACCACGTAGCGGGTCGCGAAGTTGTCCGAGCCGTCCACCACGATGTCCGCCTCGGCGATGTGTTCCAAGGCGTTGGCGGCGGTGATCGGTTCCCGGTGTTCGTGGATGACCACCTCGGGGTGGAGTCCGCGCATCGCCGCAGCGGCGGAGGCAGTCTTGGGCTCACCGATGCTGGTCTCGGAGTGGATCACCTGGCGGTGCAGGTTGGAGCGGTCGACGACGTCGTGGTCGATCACCTCGATGGTGCCGACCCCGGCGGCGGCCAGGTAGGTCAGGATCGGTGCGCCGAGACCCCCGGCGCCGATGACCACCACCCGGGAGTTCAGCAGCTTCGCCTGGGCCTCGATGCCGAAGCCGTCGAGGGAGAAGTGCCGCTGGAACCGTTCCATCTGGGTGCGGGAGAACTGGGAGAGATCATTCATCGTGGCAGCTTCCTCAGGTGAGTTCGTCGATCGGGGAGATCCGGCCGTCAAAGGCGGAGGAGGCCTGGGCGTGCTCGCGCCGCGGGATCCGGCCGGAGCGGGCGGAGAGGTAGCCGGCGTGCACGGCCAGCCGCATCGCGGTGGCCATCTCGGTGGGGCGCTGCGCGCGGGTCACCGCGGAGGCGACCAGGACGGCGTCGCAGCCGAGCTCCATGGCCAGTGCGGCCTCGGAGGCGCTGCCGATCCCGGCGTCCAGGACCACCGGGATGCTGGCCCGGGAGGTGATCAGCTCGATGTTGTGCCGGTTCAGGATGCCCAGACCGGTGCCGATGGGCGCCCCCAGCGGCATCACCGCCGCGGCGCCGGCCTGTTCCAGGCGCAGCGCGACGGCCGGGTCATCGGAGGTGTAGACCATCGGGATGAAACCGCGGTCGGCCAGCTGCTCGGTGGCCTCCAGGGTCTCGATCACATCGGGGAGCAGCGTGTGCTCATCGGCGATGACCTCCACCTTGATCAGGTCGGTCTCCAGCGCCTCGCGGGCCAGCTCGGCGGTGAGCACCGTGTCCTTGACCGTGTAGCAGCCTGCCGTGTTGGGCAGGATGTCGATCCCGAGCCGCTGCAGCATGGAGAACACCGAGGTCTTGGTCTCCGGGCTGTATCGGCGCATCGCGACCGTGGTCAACGTGGTTCCCGAGGCCAGCAGGGCGCGTTCGAGCGCATCGAGGTCGGTGATGCCGCCGGTGCCCATGATCAAGCGGTTGGCCAGGGTGTAGCCGGCGATCTCGAGGGCGGGCAGATCTGCTGCGGGCGATGGTGTGGTCATGAGGCTCTCTTCTCAGCCGCCTTGCACGGCGGTGACGATCTCGATCTCTTCGCCCCCGGTCAGGGTGGTCGCGGCCCAGCGGCTGCGCGGGACGACGGCGGCGCCGATCGCGACGGCGACGCCGAGCCTGCCGCCGTCGGCGGGGGTTCCGTCGGGGTTCAGGGCGCGCCCGGTGGTCTGCGCGACGGCGTCCACCACCGTGGCCTGCTCGGGCAGCTTCACGTGTTCTTCATTGATGCGGACGGTGAGCATGGTTCTCCACGTCATCTGGTGCGGGTGGTCTTGGCACAACACGGCGTGGGCCAGGTGTGTTCCTGGTCCGGTGCAGGCCTCGGGCCAGCGAGTGCGGGCCGGGACCAGTCTAGTGAGTCAGTCCTGGTGCCGGGTGAGCCGCATGCTCGCCAGCAGCTGGCGGTCCTGAGCGCTGAGCCTGGCGGCCCGGTCGCCGGTCGACTCTAGCGGCTCTGACGGCTCTGACGGCCCTGGGCTCTGCAGTTCGGAATCCTGCAGCGCGGGATCCTGGGGCTCGGGATCCTGCAGCGCGAGATCCTGGGGCTCGGGATCCTGGGGCGCGAGATCCTGAGGAGCAGCGTGCAGCAGCGCGGCACCGAGCCTGGCGGCCAGCGGGGCGAGCAGGATTCCGTGCCGGGAGTACCCGGTGGAGACCACCAGTCCCGGGCGCAGCTGTCCCAGGTAGGGCCGCTCGTCAGGGGTGCCGGGGCGGGCGCGGGTGGTGACCTCGGTGAGCTCCATGTCCTTGACCCCTGGGAGCACGGCGACGGCGTCGGTGAGCAGCTCTTGGACGGATCCGGCGTGGGTGCCGGTGAGACCGTCCTCCCGGGAGGAGGCGCCGATCACCAGTCCGCCGTCGGCGCGCGGGACCAGGTAGACGGAGCGGCCGTTCACCTTCGCTCGGACCGTCGCGTCCAGGATGTGGGACTCCCCGGGCATCAGCTGGGCCGGGGTGACCTGCAGGCGCAGCACATCCCCGTGGATCGGACGCAGATCCAGCGGGCAGGTCTCTGGAAGCCCGGTGATCTCGGGGTAGCCGAGCCCGGGGATGAGCAGCACGGAGTCGAAGCGGTGCGCCGCGCCGTCGTCGGTGGTGACGCTGAAGCGCCGCGCCGGTCTTCCGCGCTCCCCGGGCGGGGCTGCGGCAGCGGACTCCTCGACAGCGGACTCCTCGACGGCGGTGACCGTGGCGGTGAGCCATCGGACCGGGGCTCCGGCCTCGGGGAACTGCTGCGCGTCCAGCTCCGCCTCAAGGGCGGCGCGGGCGGCGGCGACGAGCTGGCGCGGATCGATCTGGTGATCGCTGGGGACATCCCATCCCTTGGAGAGCCCCGGGGCGAGGCCCGGCTCACGACGGCGCAACGTGGAGCTGGTCAGTGCGGTGACCTCCATGCCGTGCTCGCGCTGGAGCACTGCCAGCTCGGCCACGGCGTCACGGTCGGAGCGGTCGGCGGCGATGAGCAGCGTGCCGTTCCCGCGATAGCCGGTGGGCACGTCAGTGGCGCGGGAGAGCGTGGCGAGGAACTGCGGGTACTCCGCACGGGACGCGGTCATGATCGGCCAGAGATCGTCCTGACCGTATTGGACCTCACTGATCGGGGCGAGCATGCCGGCGGCGGCCCAGGAGGCGTCCTGGGCGATGCTCGGAGAGATGACGGTGACGTCAGAACCGGTCAGACGCAGCTGCCAGGCGGTCAGCAGACCGATCACGCCGGCACCGATCACTGCGGTGTTCGCCCTGGTGTTCACAGAGCGGGCGACGGGAATCGAACCCGCGTCGTCTGCTTGGGAAGCAGAAGCTTTGCCATTAAGCTACGCCCGCATCTGGCCTGTTCCGGCCAGGCTTCGAGGTTACCAGGTGCGCCGAGTTCGCGCGCACACCCGGACGGACCTGGCCCGCGACATTCAGCCTGGAGCAGCGTCAGGGGTCCGGGCGTTCAGCGCAGCGCCCGGTCGACTTCCCCGGGCGGGTCCTCGTCACCGGGGATGTGGACGTCGGCGACCGTGATGTTGACCTCGACGACCTGAAGCCCGGTGCCATGTTCCACCGCTCGGACCACCTCGCGGCGGATCTTCCCGGCGACCTCGACGATCGGGGCCCCATAGTCGACGATGACGATCAGATCCACGGCCGCCTGCCGCTGACCGGTCTCCACTGCGACCCCGCCGCCAGCCTGCGTGCGAGAGCCCGGAATCCGCTCGGAGAGCGCATCGAAGGACCGACGTGCGGCGCTGCCCAGGGCGTGGACCCCGGGCACCTGGCGGGCGGCAAGTCCAGCAAGCTTGCGCACCACGATCTCCTCGACCGTGGTGACGCCCCGATCGGTGACCAGCGGACTCGGAGCGCTCCCGGTTGCTGAGCCAGCAGCGGTGGCAGCGCCCTCAGCGGGCATCGGAGACACCCATCACGCGCACCCTGACCTGCACTGCCTCCGCACCCGCGGGCAGCTCCTGATGCATCAGCGCCTGGATCGCGGCGTTGACATCATCGACCACGACACCGGCAGGGCGGCTGCCGTCGGTGTAGAGGTCGACGTAGACGACGACGCCGGCGGGCTCCCTGACGATGTCCACCCCGGTGGCGGGCGTCGCGTCGGCTTTGAGCAGTCGCTGCGCGGCGGCGGTGAGCACCTGCCGGAAGCTCGGCACCAGGCGCGCCACTCCCGGGACGGAGGAGACCGACTCCACGACCGCGGCTTCCAAGGCTGAGCGGTCACTGTGCCCAGCACTGTCCTGGGATGCGCCACCGTCCTGCGGGGCGCCGCTGCTGATGTCACTCATCGTGGATGTCCTCTACGACCAGGTCCACATACCCGGCTCGCACGCCGATGATCAGCTCGATCCGTTCTGCGATTCGAGCTCGCAGCCGCGGAGCGAACTCGATCAGCGACTGTCCGGCAGACATCGTGAAGGTGACTCGCAGGTCGAGCGGGGCGCCCGGCGCGCTCTCCGAGAGGACCTTGACCCTGCGGGCGCGCAGACCAGGTTCCGCGTCCACCGCGGCGCGGACCTGAGCACGCAGTGAGGCGGTGGTCATGGCGTAGGGAAGACCAGCGGAGGAGTACAAGGACGTGCTGGGCCCTCGAGCTGCCTCGTCCTCGACGATGCTCATGATGCGAGCCTTCAACCCGGTGAGCTCCTCGCCGGCGGCGGTCTCGGTGCGACGGTAGTCATCGACCACGGTGCGCAGCCGGTCATAGCTCTCCAGGGCCTGCGCCTCGCTGATGTCATCGAAGACATCTTTCTCTGCGGGTTCGCGCGGGTCTGAGGGCGGCTGTGTCATGCCCATCCTTTCATTCCCTCGACGATGGCCAGGCGTGCGCGATGAATCCGTCCTCGCACGCTCCCTTCGGTCACGCCCAGCACCTCGGCGATCTCGGCGTAGGACTGGCCCTCGATCTCGTGGAGCAGCCAGGCGATCCGCTGCTCCGGGGAGAGGGTGACCAGCACTCGATCAAGCTCCCGCACCGCGGCGGAGGTCTCCGCCCGCTCCTCCACCGAGGGACCTGCCGCTGATTCTTCCACCATGTCAGCAGGATCAACAGCCTCGGTTCCGCGCGAGCGACGACGCCTCAGGAGATCCAGGCAGCCATTGCTGGCAAGCCGGAAGACCCAGGCCTTGAACGCTGAGGGCTCATCGAGTGTGTCCAGTCGGCGCCAGGCCGTGAGGAACGTGTCCTGAACGATGTCCTCAGCGTCGGCGCGATGACGCAGCATGCGGATGCAGAGTCCGAGCAGTCGGGATTCATAACGGTCCACGAGCTGCTCGAATGCCACCAGGTCACCGTCCTGGGCGCGAGCGACAAGCGTGACCTCGTCGGGACCGGAGGGAACTGCCCCGGCGCCGGTGGTCTGGCGTGACATGGGCTCATAGTACACAGGCTCCGGGGAAGAACTGCGCAGGCCTCGACGTTGCTGTTCAGTGAAGCCGCACGCGGCATCTGCACGCGCACATCGACAAGCACGAGGAGTCCCCATGCCCACGGTGACTGCACCAGTGGACCGCCAGACCATACACCAACTCTTCGAGGGTCGCCATACCACGCACCTCTTCTCGGAAGGGACCGTGGACCTGGAGCTGATCCAGCAGGCCTACGAGGACGCCCGCTGGGCCCCGACCTCCATGAACTGCCAGCCGATGCGCCTGACGGTGCTGGAACCCGGGGAACGGCGCGACGCCGTCGTCGGACATCTCAAAGGCGACAACGGGGAGAAGACCTCCGCCGCACCGATCAGCGTGGTGCTCGCCTATGACCCGAACTGGCACGAGCACATGCCCACGCTGTACCCGCAGATGGACGGGCTCCGGGAGAAGTTCGCCCCACGGGTCGAATTCCGCGAAAAGATGGGCCGCGACAACGCCTACCTGCAGGCCGGGTATTTCATCCTGGCGCTGCGAGCGGTCGGGCTCGACGTCGGTCCGATGGGAGGACTCGACCCCGAGGGCGTGGACACCGAGGTCCACGCTGAGACCGGTTGGAAGACCCTGATGGTGCTCAACCTGGGACACGGCCCCAGCAGCGACGAGGCCGCCCAGTACCCGCGCGGCGAGCGGTTCGAGTTCGACCAGGCCTCCCAGGTCCTCTGACCCCGCGTTTCGCCGGTGCATCCAGTGTGCCCATCAGCAAGATCGCAGTTGATTTTCAGCGCGCGCACAGGAAGCATCCTGGGACCGATCAGCGCTGCGCACTATATTCCACAGGAGCAGATGACCCTGACGGGCCTGACCTGACCTTCGATCACAAGGAGCATCATCATGGCTGAGAACACCCCCCAGATCACCGGGAAGAACATCGCTCTGCTGGTCACCGACGGCGTGGAGCTGCCTGAGCTCAGCGAGCCGATCGCCGCCATCAAGGCGGCCGGCGGGACCCCCAGCATCGTCTCCCCCAACGAGCAGTCGCTGCAGGCGATGGAGGGCGACTGGACGCACTCGGAGCACTTCGACGTCGATGTCCAGCTGAGCGACGCCTCCGCCGGGGACTTCGACGGGCTGATCCTGCCCGGCGGCACCCTGAACGCGGACAGCCTGCGGATCGACGAAGCCGCCCAGCGCTTCGTCTCGGCGTTCTTCGAGGCGAAGAAGCCGGTGGCCGCAATCTGCCACGGCCCGTGGATCCTCACCGAGATCGACCAGGTCAAGGGTCGCCGGGTCACCAGCTTCCCGTCCCTGAAGACAGACCTGACCAACTCCGGAGCGGAATGGGTGGACGAGTCCGCCGTCGTCAGCGACGGCCTGGTGACCTCACGGACCCCCGACGACCTCGAGGACTTCAACCACGCGTTCCTGACGCTGGTGGCACAGGCCTGAGCCGAACGCTCCCCTGACCGGCCCCGGGCCAGATCTATCACGACGAAGCGGTCAGGACCCGAGAGGTCCTGGCCGCTTCTGCGTGCCCGGGGCCGCCAGTGCGGACTCAGGCATACCGAGGCTCTGAGCTTCACCTCTCCGGGTTCCGGCACGGAAGCAGGCACGGCGCTGCAGGGGTGCCCTAATGTAGGAGGCATGACTGAGAATGACACCATGGCACACACCCCGCACCCGAAACATCTGGGTCGTATGCGGCGGGAGCGCCTGTCTGGCTCGCGTCTCTACGTGTGCACAGACCTGCAGCGCTTCGTCACGCGCCCCGAGGCGGGTCCGGTGGATGAGCTCGACTTCGACGCGCTGCGCGAGTTCTATGTGGCGTGCTACACCGGCGGTGTGGACATCATTCAGGTCCGCGATAAGCAGGTGACCGTCCAGACCGAGATCGCCGCCTTGGTCCTGCTGCGCCAGGTGGCAGATGAGTACGGTGGGCTCTCGGCGGCCAATGATCGGGCCGACGTCGCGCTGATCACGGGGGTCGATGTCTTCCACGTCGGCCAGGAGGATCTGAGCACGCAAGAGGCTCGGCTGGTCCTGGGCGACGACGTCGTGATCGGACGCTCCTGTCAGACCATCGAGCAGGTGCGGGAGGCGGATTCTGACATCGGCCTGGACTATTACTGCACCGGACCGATCTGGGAGACACCTACGAAACCAGGACGGGCCGCCGTCGGTCTGGAGCTGCCGGCACAGGCGGCGCGGCTGGGAAGCCGGAAGACCTTCTTCGCCATCGGCGGGATCGATGCCAGCAACATCGGTGAGGTCACCGCGGCCGGCGCCGACCGCGTGGTGGTTGTCCGCGCCGTGACCCAGGCTTCGGACCCGACCGCGAGCGCCGAGGCGCTGCGCCAGCAGCTCCCCGCCTAGCACCGGACTTCGACTTCGGGTCTGTCTTCGACCTGGAGTCCGATGTCGACGCCTTCGAGGCCGACCTGGTCTCGGAGGCGGGGCTGATCTCGTTGCGCCCGCTGCCAGGCTTTCGCCCGCGCGCCACCCCGATGAACTCCTGGATCACCGGGCCATCGGCCTCCCGAAGCCAGGCCAGGCCCACGTCATAGCCCGGGACGCCCTGAACCTCTCGGATCACGATGTCCCGGCGGCTCAACATCCGCGCCACCGAGCTCGGCAGGATCACCAGACCGGTGCCCGCGGCGACGATCTCCAGCGCCATCCGCTCGCCCGCCGCCAGATCGACCCCGCGCTTGGGCGTGTGCACCGGATCCAGCTGCGCTGCGGGGTCTGGCTCAGCACCTTCCGAGGGCGGGACCGGAGCAGCGTCAGGGTCACGGTCGAGCTCGGGGTGCTCGGTCGCTGACTGATCCTCCCCCGGCGCGGAGATCTGGGCGCGCAGCTCTGCCGGATCGAGGAACGGCTCCGACGCGATCTCCTCCCAGGTCACCGAGGATTCAGCGGCTGCGACCCAGTGATCCCGGGAGGCACAGACCACCGGGGCCTCCCGGTAGAGCCAGACTCGGTGCAGATCCTCGCCGATTCCGGCCGCTGCACCCTCCGGGAACCGGATGTAGCCGACGTCGACGGTGCCGGCGCGGACCCGCTCCAGCTGGCCAGCCTCGTCGAAGCGCTCCACGCGCAGCGTGAAGTCGGGGTAGCGCTCTCTCCAGCGCGTCACCCACTTATCCGGCGTCGCCCCCGGAATCGCTCCCAATCTCATCGATCCAGTCTACGGAAGCTTCACTCACCGTAGGTCATATGAGCGGATAGTCACCCGCCCACTCCTCACTCTGCGGCGGAATACTCCGGCAGGAAGGTCACGATCTCCGGCACCATGATCAGCACAGCGACCACCACCACGTCAGCGATGATGAACGGGGCGATGCCACGGAAGATCGTGCCCAGTCCCGCCTCGGGCACCGAGCCTGAGTACACGAAGGCGTTCATGCCCACCGGCGGCGTGATGAGCGCCATCTCTGCCACCTTGACCACCAGGATGCCGATCCAGATCTCTTCGAACCCGTAGGCGCTGAGGATCGGGTGCAGCAACGGGGCTGCGATGAGGATCATCGAGACCCCGTCCAGGAACATGCCGAGCGGCAGCAGCAGCAACAGGCAGCAGATCAGGACCACGTAGGGGGACATGTCCGCGTCCACCACAGTGTCCACAAGGGCTCGGCTGACACCTGAGAAGGCCAGGAAGTAGGTGAAGACGCCTGCTCCGACCATCAGCAGGAAGGTCATCGCCGTCAGCCCCACCGCTTCGGTGAGTGAATCCCGGACCACGCTGAGCCATTTGGGCGGACGGGTCCGGATCAACAGGATCAGCAGAGCAGCCATGGCGCCGAAGGATGCCGCTTCGGTAGGAGTGGCGACACCCATATAGATGGTGCCGATCGAGACCAGGAAGATGACCGCCAGGAACAACAGCCCCATGACGTCGAAATTCGGCTTCTCCGGACGTGCTGCGGGGGAGGCCGGGAGACCAGCGGCACCCGGGCCGGTGACCTCAGAAGTATCGCTGCCGAGGTCGAGTCCTCGCGCATCCGAGGTGGAGACTCCCGTCTGAGTGCGTTTCTGCCGTCGACGACCGATCAGCACGAGCAGCACGATGGTGACGGCATAGGCCAGGATCGTCAACAGTCCTGGTCCGATGCCTGCCAGCAGCATCGGCCCGATGCTGACACCGGTGACCACCGCGTAGAGCACCAGAATGATCGATGGCGGAATCAGCACGCCCAGGGTGCCGCCGGCACACACCACACCTGCGGCAAGACGGATCCCGTATCCGGCCTTGAGGATCGCATCCGTTGAGACCCGCGCCATGGTCGCCACTGTGGCCACACTCGACCCGGTCACGGCCGCGAAGAACCCCGACCCAGTCAGCGATGCCAGGGCAGGTCCACCGGGGACCTTCACCAACGCCCGAGTGGCGGCGTCGAACCCCGCCTCGGCAAGTCTCGCGTGGACCGCGAAGACGCCCATCAGGATGAACAGCGGAATCACGGTCAACGTGTAGCTCGCCGCCGTGGAGTACGGCTGATTCGCCACCGTGCTGAGCGCCGCATCGGTGCTGAGCAGCATCACGATGCCCAGCGCGCCGGCGATCATCAACGAAAGCCCCACGTGAAGGCGGATCGCCAACAGGCCGAGGAAGGCGATCAGGACGACGATCAGTGCCACGATCGTTTCGGTCGTCATGCCTTCACTCCACTCTCGGGACGGGCTGCGCGCAGGGCGAGGAACTGGTGCAATTCTCGCCAGAGCGCGAGGATGAAGAACACGAGGAACGAGATCACCAAGATCAGCTTCCACGGGGCGGTGGCAAGGCCAAGCACACCGTTGGTGGTCTCGCCTCGCTGCACCGCCCCGAGGTATACCTCGCTCAGCCCGAGGATCAGCAGCGAGCCGACGCCCGCCAGCAGCAGAACGCGCAGCACCGAGAGCGCCAGCCGACCCAGCCGCGGAAGTCGCGCTTCGATGAGGCTCACTGACACGTGCTTGCCGGTGATCTCGGCAGCGCCGAGTCCCAGGAAGGCGACGGCCACCAGCAGCACGGTGGAGATCTCCACCGTGCCCAGGATGGAACGACCCTGGACGTTGCGGCTGACGACGTCAGCGACGGTCAGCAGCACGAGAGCCAGCAGGCAGAGGCCTGCCATGATGCTGAAGGCAGAGGCCACCCAGCGAGCTGGGCGTGGCAGTGAGGCGCTCATCGACTACGTCACTCGCCCATGCAGGCGACCAGCGGGTCCGAGTAGTCGGAGCTCTCCGTGGTCTCGTCGATGAACCGGCGGTAGTCCTCAAGCACGGATTCCGCCTCTCCGCCCTGATCAGACACCCAGGCCTCGGCGATGCCGGCCTCTTCCTGCCATGCCGTCACGTCTTCCTCGGAGAAGCTGGAGAACTCGGTTCCTGAGTTCTGCAGCTCCTCGCAGGCCTGGCTGCCCAGGGTGTCGAGTTCATCCAGCCCGTAGCCCACTGCGTTCTCACTCGCGGTACGCAGTGCCTCCTGATAGGCCTCGGGCATGGATTCGACCAACTCGGCATTGACCACCACGACCGAGGAGGCGTAAGAGCCGACTCCCGGCTCCAAGATCTGTGAGGTGCTCTCAGAGAGCCCGAAGGTCGAGAGATTCGCGATGCCCAAAGAGGTGTAGCCGTCGATGACGCCTCGTTCCATGGACTCATAGACGTCGGTGGCGGTCATGCTCACCGGGTTGGCCCCCACACTGATCATGGCTTCAGAGACCACCCCGCCGGAACGGATGCTCAGACCCGAGAGGTCATCGGGGGTCTGAGCAGCCTCGTTGAGTCCCACCACGGCGATGCCGATCGGCAGCGGGAAGAGCTGCTGCACGCCCTGCTGCTCGAAGTCACCGCGGTAGGCGTCGTTCTCCTGGTAGAGCTGATCCAGGGCGACCATCTGCGCCTCTGGGTTATCGGTCTCGAAGGGCAGCTCGGAGACGGTGTACATCGGCAGATCCGAGGCGGCGTAGAGCGAACCGACCTGTGCCATGTCCGCGCGACCATCGATGGTGGCCTGCAGCGACTCCTCCGCACCCACGAGGCTCTCGGAATAGTGGAAATCGACCGTGACACCACCCTCGGTGAGCTCTTCGACCTCCTCGGCCCAGCGCTGCACCGTGAGCGACTGATCGGAGGTGTCGTTGGAGTAGGTCGTATAGGTCAACGTGAAGGTCTCCTCCGTGGAGCCTTCCCCTCCCCCATCACCTCCGCCACAGGCGGAGAGCCCCAGAATGCCGACCGCGCCGATCGCGGCGCTGCGCCACAGGACGCTGGAGGTGGGACGTGTGCCGTTGCGAGTGTTATTCATGTGACTCATCCATTCATCGGTGCGACGCGATAGCGGCGCAGTGACAGTGCGGGATTGGACAGACGGACAGCTTCCAGACGCTCCTGCGAGAGCTCCGCGAGCGCGAGGTCTTCGGATTCCCCGACGCTTGCGAGCGTGTTGCCCATCGGGTCGAGGATGGCGCTGTTTCCGGCACCAGTGGGCGCGGCCTGATCGGCAGCCAGCACGTAGATGGTGTTCTCGATGGCGCGGGCCCGGATCAAGGTGTTCCAGTGGAACTCCTTGAGCGGCCCTGGAACCCATTCGGCAGGCAGCGCCACGACATCGGCCCCAGCGTCTACCAGGGTCCTGGTCACTTCCGGGAAACGCAGGTCGTAACAGGTCTGCATGCCCACGGTGAAGCCGCCCACGGACATCAGCTGGGGCGCCTGCAGCGCACCGGCGAGCACCCGGTCCGACTCCTTATAGCCGAAGGCGTCGTAGAGGTGGGTCTTGCGATAGACCGCTGCGATCTCCCCGCCCTGGAGACCCACGAGGGTGTTGTAGATCCGGCCGTCCTGGGCGGTCTCGTTGATCCCCGCGACCAGAGTGACGCCCAGCTCCTGAGAGATCTCTCTCAGCCGGGTGACTGCCGGCCCGTCCAGCGACTCGGCACTCTCGACGAATCGGTCGTCCATCGTGGGCACCGTGAAGATCGCGTATTCCGGCAGCACGATCAGTGCGGCGTCCTGGTCTGCGGCTCGACGGATCAGTTTTTCCATCGAGGCGAGGTTGACGTCCTTGTCCGCGCCCGGGGTGAACTGGGCGATCGCTGTCTTCAACATGGCGCTCACTCTCCCGCCTGCGCCTGGATCTCGCGCAGCGCCGCGCTGGCGCCGGAGAGACCCGTCAACAGGGCTCCGTACTGCATGGTGGCGATGATCACGTGTGCGTTCTTCTCTACGGCCAGCTTCTGCTCCGCTGGGCTCCACGCGGGGAGGATCCACGGCTTGCCCGCCGCGTTTGCGGCATCGGCCAGGTAGGCGATATCCGTCAGGTCGTCCTCGCCGGCGGTGTAGGCGCCGCGGTCTCGCCGCAGCGAGAGGTCGGAGGGTCCGATGAAGATCCCGTCCACCGAGTCCAGCGCCAGGATCTGTTCGATGTCCGCGAAGGCGGAGGCGTCTTCGATCATGGGATAGCACCGGGTGCCGGAGTCCTGCTCGGCGACCCAGGCGTCGTCGAAGCCTCGGTAGTCCGAGACTCTGCCGCCGGCGAAGGAGCGATCACCCAGTGGTGGGAATTTGGCGTAGCCGCAGACCTGTTCGGCATGTGCCACGGACTCCACATGTGGGATGGCCACGGCGTTGGCTCCCAGGTCGAGAGCCTGTTGAATCGCTTCTCGCTGCGGGCCCAAGACCTTGACGATCACTTCCATGCCCTTGGCTCGGATGAAGGGCAGCAGCCAGTTGAGTGCGGCGAGATCAAAGGAGCCGTGCTCGACGTCGAGCACGACCGTGTCGTATCCGGCCAGCGCGGCGACCTCCACCGTGGAGGCTGATGGCTCGGAGAGCCAGACCCCGTGAAGTCCAGCCTCCTGTGTGTGTCGATTCATCCGGTTCCTTCCGCAGTGGGGTTCTCAATAGTCCTGAAGCTCTAATACACCACGTGCATGTTTCTTGTGTGTTGCTTGTATACAAAAAGAGTGCAACATGTGGAACTACGTTAGACTGAGTGTGTGCCATCACACAAGAGAAACGACCACGATTCCTCAAAAACCTTGCCGAGCGCCCGGGATCGGGCGTATTCCTGGATCGCCTCGGCGATCCTCTCCGGCGACGTCGCGGAGGGACAGTTCCTCGATGAGGTGACGCTCGCCCGCGAGGTCGGCACCTCGAGGACCCCTGTGCGCGAGGCTCTGCACCGGCTCCAGGCCGAGAAGTACGTCGACCTGGTGCCCCGTCGCGGCGCCCAGGTGCGGGTGATGACCTCCCGTGAACTGCGCGAGATCTACCAGGCCCGGTTCGTCGTCGAGTCCGACGCCATCGCGAAGATCTGTCGCCGCCGCAAGGGTCCGCCTCCGGGCATGGCCCAGCTGCTCGACGATATGGAGGAGGCCGGGCGCCGGGAGCAGTGGCGCAGCTTCGCCCAGATGGATCAGATGCTGCACCTGAACCTGGTCCGCCACCAGGGCAACTCGGTGCTCGCGGAGATGTATGAATCCCTGGGTCCGCGGCATACCCGCCTGGCCGTGCGCACCCTGGTGGAGGCCACCGAACGCCTGGGGCTGATCGAGAGGGAACACCGCGAGTTGCTCGCGGCATTGCAGGACCACGACGCCGAACGGGCCATCGAGGTGCTCCGCCGGCACCTGCGGGAGATCCCGGAGATCGTCGAAGCCTTCACCGGCTGACCTGCCCCGGCGCGGGTCAGCTCAGCAGCCAGGAGGGGGACTCGAGATAGCGCTGCGCCACCTCCACGGACCCCGGGAGCTGTGCGTCCCAGATCTCTGGAGGCAGAGCGTCACGACGATGGGTGGTGGTCCAGCCCAGCATCGTCAATCGGCGCAGCATGCTCAGCGCGCAGGCGAAGCGTAGATCCTCGGCGGTGAGCTCGCGGACGCTTCGATACCCGATGATCCATTCACGGGCGATCTGCCCGGCGTAGGGCTCATGCTCGATGAAGGACAGCGCCGAAGCGAAGTCATAGAGGAACCAGCCGTAGCCACAGTCGTCGAAGTCGATCACGGTGAGCCGGTCCTGGTGCATCATGATGTTTGAGGGCCTCAGGTCCGCGTGAATCAGACCCCAGCCCTGATGCGTGGGAGCACCGAGCTGCACCTGCTTCACAGCGGCTGCCTCGGCGGCTTGGAGGATCTGGTGCTGCTGGGGCTGCATCGGGGCGGCTCGCCAGTCACCCCATCGGCTGGACCGCCCGATCATGTCCTGGACCCTCCATTGGAAGCGGTCGAAGCCCAGGGGCGGCTGCCAGTTCTCAGCGTGACGGTGGAACTCCGCAGTGGCTCGCCCGATCCGTCGATAGTACGAGGACGGATCAGGCAGGACATCGATGATGTCCTCGAGCACCGCGCCCTGGACGAAAGCGAACGCGACCATGTGCCAGGGCGCCTCCCCCGCCGGGGCGCCGTCGGCGGAGCCCCGGTTGAAGGTGTGCAGCAGCTCGCCGTCCGCCCGTGGGACCACGTCGGGGACGCTGATGTCCACGTCTTCCCCCAGCGACCGCACCCACTGCAGCTCGGACCTGATCTGGGCGGGATCTACATACCCAGGCCGATGAACCCGCAGCACGGCATGGGGGTGGGCATCGACCTCGACTCGGAAGGTCGCATTCTCGGAGACCGCGATCAGGGCGAGCCGGGTCCGCTCCGGATCGAGGCCCCAGGCGCTGGTGACCTCACGGGTCAGCCAGTCTGGGGCGGGCTCTCCTCGACCCAGCGTGGCGAAGGCGGTGAACGGCTCGACGGCGACCGCCTGGTCCGCGAGTCGCATCGGCGGCTCTGCGGCGGGTGTGATCGCGACGGGGGGCGTGATGGTGGTGTTCTTCTGCAAGGGATTCTCCTCGAATGCGGGCGAGGAGGGCTGGGTGCCGGTCCCACTGTGCCACGCCGCTGCCTCCAGGAGCACTGAAGAAGCGAGAATGTGGGAGAGGTTTAACAGGCCATTCATGCGGCCCCC
This sequence comes from Nesterenkonia sandarakina, assembly GCF_013410215.1. NCBI lineage: Bacteria > Bacillati > Actinomycetota > Actinomycetes > Micrococcales > Micrococcaceae > Nesterenkonia > Nesterenkonia sandarakina. The sequence continues at coordinate 1,057,909 of NZ_JACCFQ010000001.1, read as the reverse complement.
TGCGCGTAACGAACCATTCACCCCCGCCGTGTTCTCTGTAACGCCCCGGAAACCTGCCGACGGGGCAGGTGTCGGGACGGGCTGAGACGATGGATCCACCACGACGAATCGGAGGGCTGGGTGCCTCCCGTGCCGGCATCGATCTTGAAGGACTCTCATGGCCCTGCGTTCCACCATCATGGACAACAACAGTTTCCGCGCGGAGCATGCCGCGGACCTTGATCCGCAGACCCGCAGACTCACCGAACGGCGGGACGATGTGCTGGGTGGCTCCTATCGCCTGTTCTACCGCCGGCCGGTCCACCTGGTCCGCGGCGAGGGCCAGTACCTCTGGGACGCCGAGGGCCAGAAGTACCTGGACATGTACAACAATGTCGCGTCGATCGGGCACGCCCACCCTGCGGTGGCCCAGGCCGTGAACGCGCAGATGCTGCGGCTGAACACCCATACCCGGTATCTGCACGAACGGATCCTGGACTACACCGATGACCTTCTTGCCACGCTGCCTGAGTACCTCGACGCCGGGGACTTCAAGGCCATGTACATGTGCACCGGCTCAGAGGCCAATGATCTCGCCCTGCGGGTCGCCAAGGCCCACACCGGGGGCACCGGACTGATCGCGACCACCGAGGCGTATCACGGCAACTCCGAACTCAGCTCCTTGGTCTCTCCTGCCCTGGGCAGCGGGCAGCCCATCGGTGAACACGTCTGGCTGCTTCCAGCACCAGACAGGTATCGGACCGGGGTGGCGGAGATCGGATCCTGGTTCGCGGAGAAGGTCCGCGCCGCGATCGCCGATATGGAGTCCAAGGGCGTGAAGTTCGCGGGCTTCATCGCAGATTCGATCTTCTCCTCCGACGGCGTGCTTCCGGGGAGCTACCTCAAGGAAGCTGTCGACGTGGTCCATTCTTCCGGAGGAGTGTTCATCGCCGACGAGGTCCAACCAGGCTTCGCTCGCACCGGGGACCAATTCTGGGGCTTCGCGGCTCACGCAGTGACTCCGGACATGATCACCACCGGCAAACCGATGGGCAACGGGATCCCGGTCTCAGGGCTGTTCGCCAAGGCTGATGTCCTCGCGTCGTTCAGCGACACGGTGCCCTACTTCAACACCTTCGGAGGAAACCCGGTGTCCATGGCGGCCGCCCAGGCCGTGTTGGAAGTGATCCGCCAGGAGGGACTGCAGGAGCACGCCCGAGATCTCGGCGCAGCGGCGCTCACACGATTCACCCAGCTCGGCGAGACCCACCAGTCGGTAGGAGATGTCCGGGGTGCGGGACTCTTCATCGGCTTCGAGCTGGTCAAGGACCGCGCGACCAAGGAACCCGATCGCGGGCTCGCGCTGAACCTGCTCGAAGAGCTGCGTCAGCGTGGCGTCCTGACCTCGGTGGCCGGCCCGCACGGCAATGTGCTGAAGCTGCGCCCACCGCTGCCGTTCACCCACACCGACATCGACTGGGCCTCAGAAGCCCTGGACGCCTCCCTCAAGGCTCTGAGCTGAGACCGGCCATGCCCTTCGAGCTGAGCCGATGAGCCGATCCCCGGAGGACCCGGCACCCACCGAGGTGGTCTATCTCAACCTGCTGAGGCTGCTGCGAGACGGACGGTTCCGACCCGGTGAGCGCCTGGGCACCGAGCGTGGCCTCGCGGAGCAGCTTCAGGTCCCGCGCAGCGCCCTGCGTCGCGCGCTGGACCGGCTGGAGACCGAGCATCAGGTCCGGCGGGCTTTGGGCCAGTCCGGCGGGGTCTTCGCCGACGACGGGAAGATCCAACGCCATCTCAACACGGTTCAGGGAGTTCCTGACATGGTCCGTCACCAGGGACTCATCGTGCAGACCCAGCTCCTGCGCGCGGAGATCTCACAGCCGTTCCCCGAAGAGCAGCGCGCACTGCAGCTTCCCGGGACTGCCCCGGTCCTGCGCATCACACGGGTGCGCCGTGCCGGCAGCGCGACCTGGTCGCTGGACACCTCAGTGCTGCCGGCCCGTCGCTTCCCCGGACTGCTGGCCGCTGATCTGACCGGCTCCCTCTACGCACTGCTGACTCAGGACCACGGTCTGCTGGTGGACCGGGCGGAGGAGACGGTGGAGGCGACGACGGCGACCGCAGAACAGTCAGCGCTCCTGCAGATCTCCGAGGGAGCTGGACTGCTGGAGATCCACCGGATCACCTACGACGACGGTGACAACCCGGTGGAGTACGCTCGCGACTTCTTCCGCGCTGACCGCACCCGGCTGCATATGCAGAAGGTCAGCACGAACTGGAAGCGCGCCCAGCACTGAGTCAGGCCACCTTCTCCTTGAGGAACGTCACGGCACGGTCCCAGGCGAGCTTGGCCCGCTGCGGGTCGTAGGTGCCGATGGCGTTGGTGTCGTTGTGGAAGGCGTGGCCGGCGTCGTAGTAGAAGTAGCTGACCTCCGCGCCGGACTCCGCCCGGATCGCCTCTTCCTGCTCGCGGGCCTGCTCCACGGGGTAGCTCTCATCGTGCTCGGCGTAGTGTCCCTGCACCGCTGCGGTGATCCCGGCGTAGCTCTCCGGCACGCCCTGGCCGACCCCGTAGAACGGCACGGCCGCGGAGACCTTGTCCCCCTGCTGCGCGGCCATGGCCAGCACGAAGCCCCCGCCCATGCAGAATCCGATGGCACCGACAGTGGCGGAGCTGACCGCGTCCAGCCCGAGCAGGTGATCGGTGGCTCCGGCGAGCATCCGGGCACCCTCCTCGGCGGGCAGCTTCGACATCATCTCCTGGGCCTCGGCGCCGTCATGGGTGATCGACCCGCCGTAGAGATCCGGGGCCAGGGCCACGAAGCCCGCGGCGGCGAGGCGGTCGGTGACGTCCTTGATGTGATCGGTGAGGCCCCACCATTCCTGGATCACGATCACTGCGGGCCCGGAGCCGCTCGCCGGAAGAGCCAGGTAGCCGTGACCGGTCTGGGCCTGCGCGTCGGCGCCGGCGAGCGAGAAGGTGATGTTCTGGTGTGGAGTCTGTTCACTCATGCTCTGACTCTAGCGAAGTCCACGTTCCGGGGAGCGCCCCATGGCGCGGACCCCGCGGTGGTCACGTCTGGGACCGCCCGGCCGAGGGGTGAGCGGCTGATCAGTCAGCCGGGATTGAGAGACCGAGCACAGAGGCCCTGGGAATGTCCTGGCCGCGGCGCTCGGATCGCTAGGCTGGTGGGGGTCACGAGCTCCCCTCCAGGACGGGCGTGGCCAGAGACGCGACCCCGGCAGAGAAGGAGCGGTGATGATCCAGGCAGTGCTGCTCGCCGTGTTCGCCGTGCTGCTGGGCAACTACGTCCTGGCTCTCGCAGTCTTCTCCCGGCGCGGCCTCTCCGGGAACTGGCTGCTGGTGGTCCTGCTCACCGGCACCACCGGTGCCGCGCTGGCGGCGGTGCTCGCAGTGCTCTCCGAGGGTGGCTCCCGGTATCTCGATGTGGCCCTGGTGCTCACCGGCACGGCCGCTGTGGCTGCTGCGGTGCGCGCCGGACTGCCCAGGCCGTCCGCGCGCGCGGAGGGGCCGAGATGAGCGGGCTGACTCCGTGGTTGGCGCTGACTCTGATCCTGCTCGGGACCTTCTTCTTCACCGTGGGCACCTTGGGACTGATCCGTTTCCCCGATCTGCGCAGCCGCCTGCATGCACTCACCAAGGCTGACAACCTGGGCCTGGGCCTGGTGCTCGGCGGCGTCGCGCTGCTGCTGGGCAGCTGGACCGCCGCCGGCGTGCTGATGATGACCTGGGTGTTGGCTCTGGCTGCGGCGTCCGTCTCAGCCCATGTGCTCGGCGGACTCGACGCCGGCCCGGAGCGCTCGACGCCGGATCCGGACCCCGCGACCTCAGGCTCCCCGGAGCCCACCCCGTGACCGGCGGGGTGCCAGCGGCGGATCTGGTGCTCGGCGCGGGGCTGATCGCCTCGGTGCTGTGCACCGTGCTTCCGCGGTCGCGAACCGCTCAGTCCATGGGACTGCTGGGTCTGGGCGTGCTGGCCACGCTGGCGTGGCTGCGGCTTGGCAGCGTGGATGTGGCGCTGGCCGAGGCCGGCATCGGAGGTGGGATCCTCGCCGCGCTGCTGGTCTGGGTGTCCGTGAGCTCTCCGACCGCGCCCGCCCCCGACGGTGCGAGCGCGCCCCGGTGGCCCTGGCTGCGACCAGCGATGGGCACGCTCTGCGCCATCACCCTGACCCTCATCGCCGGCGCTGTCTGGCTGCGCGCCGAACAGTCGCTGCCCGCCTGGGAGGCCGCGCTCACCGAGGGCATGGACCTCACCGGGGTGGAGCATGAGATCACCGGGGTGCTGCTGGTGTTCCGGTTCTACGACACGCTGCTGGAATCAGCGGTGCTGATGCTCACTGCGGTCGCCGTGCTCAGCCTGGGCCGGGGCGAGGCCGGCCCGCACCTCGGGCTCCCCGCGACAGCCGCCCCGCCGGTCCCTGCGAGCCTGCACTGGCTGATGCGAGTCTTCGCCCCGGTGCTCTTCCTGGCCGGGCTGTGGCTGCTCTTCGCCGGCAGCACCGACTCCGGCGGCGCGTTCCAGTCCGGGGCGGTGCTCTGCGCGGTGCTGATCCTCCTGCGCAGCGCCCACGTGCCGCTGGCGAAGCTCACCGTGGGATGGCTGCGCCCGTTGCTGGTCGCCGGCGTCCTCGCGTTCAGCCTCACGGCCCTGGCGCATCTGGAGGCGCCGTTCTCCTTCCCGGTGCTGCTCACAGTGGAGATCCTCTTGACGCTGGGGATCGCGGCCGGGCTCTACGCGATCTACCTGTCCCTGGAGAATCCGACGCAGCCGGAGGTGAGCACATGAGGACCGACGGGCTGGACCTCGGGCTGCACGCTGCCGGCAGCCCCGCACTCGGCATGCTGGAGCTCAGCCAGGTGCAGTGGTATCTGTTGCTCGGCACCGGGATCGCGGTGATCGGGCTGGTCCGGATGCTGCTCACCAGCGATCTTGTGGCCCGCCTGATCGCGCTGAACGTCACCGGCATCGGTTCGTTGATGATCATCATGGCCCTGGCGGCCCGCGCCGCGGAGCCCGAGGGCCCGGTCAGTGACGGTGCCGCCGCCGGCATTGATCCGGTGCTCTCGGCGCTGGTGATCACGGGACTGGTCATCACCGTGGCCTTCACCGGGTTGGGAGCGGTCCTGATCCGTCGGATCGAGGGCTCAAGGGACGGCGGCGACGCCCCGGACGGGGAGGTTCAGCGATGACCGCTCCGCTGAACCTGGCGCCGTTCTGTCTGGCCGCGGTGGTGCTGATTCCGCTGCTGGCCAGCGCGCTGAGCGTGCTGCTGGGCTCCCGCGCGCGGCGGGTCCTGGGTGTGGTCACCTCGGTGGCGGTGCTTGGACTCAGCGCGCCGATCCTGGTCCACGTCAGCTCCGGGCGGATGCTCCAGCTGGCCCTGGGCGGCTTCGATCCCCCGCTGGGCATCACCCTGCGTGCGGACGGTCTCTCCGCGGTGTTCCTGGCGATGACCACGGTGATCGGGACGGTGCTCAGCTGCTACGCAGCCGCGCGTCCCGCGGCCACCGGGACACACCGTGCGGCGCTGCCCGGCGTCACGGACCCAGACGGCACCGCCGCAGCGCCGGGGCCTGCGAGCGCGGCGACCGACAGAGGGTGGCGCCCCGGACACGCCGGGTTCTGGCCGCTGTGGCTGGGCTGCTGGGCCGGGCTCAACGCCGTGTTCCTCTCCGGTGACCTGTTCAACACCTATGTCGGGCTGGAACTGGTGGGTCTCACTGCGGTGGCGCTGGTGGCCCTGGGCGGTCGCGAGGCCTGGCCCGCAGCGCTGCGCTACCTCTTCATCGCGGTGCTGGGCTCGCTGCTCTTCCTGATCGGAGTGGCGCTGATCTACTCGGTGACCGGCACCCTGGACATCATCGCCTCGGGTCAGAGCATCGCGGAGCTCGCCGCCGAGGACGACGCCGACCTCGCCGCCGTCGTGCTGGCGATGTGCCTGATCAGCCTGGGGCTGGCGCTGAAGATCGCCCTGGTGCCGCTGCATCGATGGCTGATCCCGGCGCACTCCGCGGCGCCCAGCGCGGTCTCCCCGCTGCTCTCGGCGCTGGTGATCAAGGCGGCGCTGTTCGTGCTGCTGCGCAGCTGGCTGTGGGTGGCCGGGCCGCTGCCGGAGCTCACCGCCCTGGCGTGGGTGCTGGCCGGGATGGGCACCGCCGCGGTGCTGCTGGGCTCGGTGATGGCCCTGCGGCAGAGCCGACTCAAGCCGCTGATCGCCTATTCCACCGTGGCCCAGGTCGGCTATTGGTTCCTGCTGCTGCCGCTGCTGCTAGACCCGAGCTCCAGCGCGCTGGAGGCTCAGACCACCCTGGATGACGGCGCCGTGCTGGCGGGCGCACTGAGCGGGACCGTTGCCCTTGCCCTGGGACACGGGGTGGCGAAGTCCAGCCTCTTTCTCTGCGCAGGACACCTCAAAGACCGCTACGGCACCGATGAGATCGCGCAGCTGCGCGGCGCCGGGCGGGCGCATCCGATGCTGGTGATGAGCATGGGGCTCAGCGCGGTGGGCCTGATCGGGCTGCCGCTCTCGCTCGGGTTCTCCGGAAAGTGGCTGCTGGCCACCTCCGCCGTGGCCGCGGGAGACTACTGGATCCTGCTGGTCCTGGTGGCCGGGACGCTGTTCAGCGCCGCCTACCTGCTCAAGGCCGTGGCCCCGCTGCTGGTGATGAGCGAAGACGACCAGACGGCGCTCGCCCTGCCCCAGGCCAGGACCGCGCAGCACGTGGCCGAGGCCAGCACCACCGGGAAGGCGCAGCTGGCACCCTTCGTGCTGGGGCTGCTCACCGTGCTCACCGGCTTTCTCGGCGTCTGGCTCAGCGACATCCTGGAGGTGGGCGCCCCATGGTGACCTGGCTCGAACAGATCCCGGCGGAGCTGCTTCCCGCCATCCCGGTGGTGATGGTGCTGCTCTCGCTGACCGCCGCCGTCGCGATCTTCCCGCTGCCGGAGAACAGTGTGCGACTGCGTGCCGGGATCAACCTCACCGCCGCGGTGGTCAAGGTGCTGCTGATCATCGCCCTGGTCCCGGCGGTGGTCGCCGACGGCGCCCGGCCGGAGTTCACGGCACCCTTCCTGCCCGGCATCGACCTGGTGCTGCGGGTGGATCCGCTGGCGCTGTTCTTCGCCGGACTCTCCGCGCTGCTGTGGCTGTTGACCACCATCTACGCGCTGGGGTACCTGCGCGGGTCGAAGAACAAGAGCCGGTTCTTCGGGTTCTTCAGTCTCTGTGTCACCGCCACAGTGGGCATCTCCTTCTCCGGGAACCTGATCACGTTCCTGGTGTTCTACGAGCTGCTCACCGTGGTGACCTACCCGTTGGTGGCGCACTGGGGAACGCCTGCCTCGTTGCGGGCGGCCCGGATCTACCTGCGCTACGCGCTCGGCGGGGGGCTCGCCGTGCTCGTCGGAGTGGTCTGGCTGACCATGTATGTGGGCCCGGTGGACTTCGCCGACGGCGGCGCCGAGGGGGTCGCCGAGCTGGTGGGTTCGAACCCGGTGCCCGCGCTGCTGATCTTCGTGCTGCTCGTGGGCGGACTCGGGGTCAAGGCGGCGCTGTTCCCGCTGCACGGCTGGCTGCCGCTGGCCATGGTCGCTCCTGCCCCCGTCTCAGCCCTGCTGCACGCGGTGGCAGTGGTCAAGGCCGGTGTCTTCGGGATCGTGCGGGTGCTCCACGACGTCTTCGGGGTCGACGCCGCCGCGCAGCTGGGGGTGCTGACCCCGCTGCTGATCCTCGCGGCGTTCACCATCCTCTACGGGTCCTATCAGGCGCTGCGCCAGCAGGAGATCAAGAAGCGGCTCGCCTATTCCACGGTCTCCCAGGTCAGCTATGTGGTGCTCGGAGTTGCGATGGTCAACGTGCTCGCCACCACCGGCGGGGTGGTGCACCTGGTGCACCAGGGACTGATGAAGGTGACCCTGTTCTTCTGCGCAGGGCTCTTCGCGGAGGTGATCCGGGCCCATACGGTGACTCAGCTGCGCGGGGCCGGACGGCGGATGCCGCTGACCTCGACGGCGTTCACCGTGGGCGCCTTGGGGATGATCGGACTGCCCCCGACTGCTGGGTTCATCTCCAAATGGCAGCTGGGCACCGGCGCGATGGCCTCGGAACATCCCTGGGTGCTGTGGGTCCTGGTGGGCTCCTCGCTGCTGAATGCGGCGTATTTCCTGCCGGTGGTCTACGCGCTGTGGTTCGTCGACCCGGAGGAGGTGGACCCGGAGACGCTGCTCAGCGGTGACTCTGAGACCGCAGACTCAGCTGACCCGCTGCGTGTGCGTGAGCCCAAGAGCCTGCTGATCCCGGCGCTGAGCACCGCAGTGCTGACGCTCTTGGTCGGGATCGGGGCCTCGCTGGCCTTCGCCCCGCTGCAGATCGCGCGGTTCATCGCCGAGGGGGTGCTGGGCTGATGCTCACCTCACCCTCCCTGCTGATCACCGTGACCCTGCTGACCCCGCTGGTGCTGGTGCTGGGACTGGGACTCAGCGGACTGCTGTCCCCGCTGCGGGCATTCAGGATGCGACGTCGGCTCACCGTGCTGGCTCCGCTGGCTGTGGTTCCCGCAGTGCTGCTGGCGGTGCTGGCGGGCCCTGGCACAGCGGCGGCGAGCCTGGAGGTGCCGTGGCTGCTCTTCGGTGCATATTTCGCGGTGGACCTCTACGCCAGACCGCTGCTGCTGATCGCCGCGCTGCTCTATGGCGCTGCCCTGCTGGCGATCAGCTGGATCAAGCTGCGCGACACCGAGCGCGGCTCGGGCGCGCTCTCAGCGTTCCTGCTGCTCAGCTTCACCGGCAACATCGGGACCTACCTGGCTGCCGACGTCGCCAGCTTCTACCTGAGCTTCGCGCTGATGAGCTTCTCTGCGGCGGGGCTGGTGATTCATTACCGGACCGCGGCGGCGCAGCGGGCCACCAAGGTGTATCTGGTGATGTCGGTGCTCTCCGAGACCGCCATCCTGGCCGCCCTGATCCTGGTGACCTCCGCCGGGGGCTTCCTGCTCGCCGATGCTGGGCAGGCCGCCGGCTCCGCGCACACCGGTCTGATCCAGGGGCTGCTGATCTTCGGCTTCGGGGTCAAGGCCGGCACCATCCCGCTGCATGTCTGGCTGCCCCTGGCTCATCCCGCCGCGCCCCCGGCGGCCTCCGCGGTGCTCTCCGGGGCGATGGTCAAGGCCGGGCTGATCGGCTGGCTGCGGTTCCTGCCCGAGGGAGCCACCGCCGGTGCGGTGCTGCTGGCCCTGGCGCTGGCAGGTGCCTTCGCCGCCGTCGTGCTGGGGGTCCTGCAGCGGGACCCGAAGGTGATCCTGGCCTATTCGACGATCTCGCAGATGGGGTTCATCACCGTGCTCATCGCCGTAGGGCTGATGCTCCCCGAGCTGCAGCCGGCGACGTCGGCCGCTGCGGTGGTCTACGCGATCCATCATGGCCTGGCCAAGGGCGCGCTGTTCCTCGGGGTTCCGGTGGTCAAGCACTACGCCCGGGGCAGGACCGGGGTCCTGGTGCTGCTCGGGATGCTCGGCGCGGGACTGGCGGTGGCGGGCGCCCCGTTGACCTCTGGGGCCTTCGGGAAGTACGTCTCCAAGGAGGCGGTCAGCGGGATCGAGGTGCTCGGCGTGGGGCTGGACACGCTGCTTCCGCTGGTCGCGACCGGCTCCACCCTGCTGCTGCTGCGTTTCGCGGTGGTCCTCTTCAGGACAGAGGGCGATCCACGCCGTCGCGCGGATGGGGAGCTGTACTCCTGGCTGGGTGTCTGCGCGGCCGGGATCCTGGTGCCGTGGCTGATCGGCGCCCGGTGGGTCACCGATCCGGTGCAGGCCGAGGGCGTCGCGGTGCCCAGCTGGGAGCCGAGCACGCTGTGGGACGCGACCTGGCCGATTCTGCTGGGCGTGCTGCTAGCGGCGCTGACCTGGGCAGCGGCCCGGCGTGAGTGGCTGCCGGACCGGCTCACCGACGCTGAGACGGCCGTGATTCCACCGGGTGACCTGTTGCTGGCGGAGGAGTCGTTGCTGCGTCGCGCTCGGAGAGACGGCGGCCGGACGCTGGATGGGGCGCACCGACTCACCACCGCCGCGGCGCAGCGGTGGGGCACAGCCTTCTCCGCCGCGGCGCAGCGCGGAAGGCGCGGGGTCTCCTGGACTGAGGCCCGTCTGAGCGGATGGGAGTCCACCGGCCTGGTGCTGGTGGTGCTGCTGACGGTGGTCACCGCGGCCACGATGCTGTTGGTGGGGAGAAGCTCATGAACCGTTTCGTGGTGGCCGGGGTGCTGCGTGCGCTGCTTCTCGGGCTGCTCTGGTGGGCGCTCTCCGGAGGGGGCGCGGACTACGTGATCTACGGGGTGATTTCTGTGGCGCTGGCCACGGCGCTGAGCCTGGTGCTGCTCCCGCCCTCCTCAGCGCGCTCTCCGCGAGAGTGGCCGCGTCGCTGGGGTGCCATCGTGGTGCTGCTCGGCTGGTTCCTGGGACAGTCGGTGATCGGCGGGCTCGACGTGGCGCGCCGGGCGCTCTCCCGCCCCATCGACGTCGAGCCCTGTGTGGTGGTGGCGCCCTTCGAGCTGGAACCTGGTCAGGCCCGGCAGCTCGCACTGGCGCTGATGAACCTGATGCCCGGATCCATGGTGCAGCAGGTGATCGACGCCGAGGGTGAACCGGCGGACCACACCGCGGAGGGACCGGTCAGCACGCCGGTGGCGGTGCAGCTGCATACACTCTCCGCGCAGCTGGATCCGGCAAGCCAGTGGGCGCGGCTGCAGCGCCGGGTCGGCGCCGCCTTCGGGCTGTAAGCCCCTGCCGACGCCGGTCTTCACCGCGGGCGGGTCAGCGCTGGCCGGGACCGAGCGGCGAGTCTGCGGCGGCAGGCTGTGCCGCCGGGTGCCCGCGCTGCCCATGCTGTCCCCGTGCCACCCGTCGGTTATGCAGGACGTTCATGATCATCGCCGGCAGGAAGGCAGGCAGCAGCAGAAGCAGGCCGGCGTAGCCGAGCGTCGAGATCCAGCCGGCGACTCCCAGGAGCAGCAGCCCGATGGCCGCGGCTCGTACCGCGTAGATCCGACGCGGGTGGCGCGCCGGACGGCCCCAGAGCTGGGGGATGCGTTCGCTGGGATTGGCCTGGCTGACCATGCGGAACGAGATCGTGAACAATACCGCGCCGATGATCAAGCTGAGAGTTGGAAGAAGCACATCCATTTCTCCATGACATCGGCTGAGGTCTCAGCCGTCAATCCTGATGAGCGGTTTTCTGTTTCATTGTCCAGGGCTCCGGTAGCGTAGAGAACTGCGTCACAATCCGATTCTCCGAGAATGAGGCTGAACACATGGCACGTCGCAGAAACATCATCAATGCGCTGCTGTTCTTCGCCCCGATCGGGATCGTGCTCTCCGCCATTCCACAGGCTCCGGACTACACGGCGACGATCGGCTGGGGGCTCGCCCTGGTGATGCTGGGCGCCGCCCTGGTTCTGGCGCTGCGCAACGCCCAGGAGCAGCGCGCCCAGGCACAGCGTGACGGGGAGTCCGAGCACACGGTGACCTCAGGGTCGACCTGAAACAGATCAGCCGATCAGGCGGTTAACGTTCTCGACCGAGAGCCCGTGACCAGTCACCAGCGCTGAGGCGCCGAGCACTCCGGCGCGCGCGGTGGTCTGGCTGGCCACGATGCGCAGATGCTGGGTGGCCAGGGGCAGCGATCGGGAGTAGACGGCTTCGCGGATGCCGGCCAGGAAATGCTCCCCGGCGGTGGAGACCACCCCGCCGATCACGATGACCGAGGGATTGAGCAGGTTCACGCAGCCGGCCAGCACCGATCCGACTTGCCGTCCGGCCTGGCGCACGGTGCGCAGGGCCTCCAGATCCCCGGAGCGCACCAGCTCCAACATCGCGGCATGGTTCGGCACGTCAAAGCCACGTTCCCGCAGCTGGGCCGCAATCGCCGGCCCGGAGGCCACCGCCTCCAGACAGCCCGAATTCCCACAGGTGCAGGGCGTCGCATCCCCGTCCGGGGTGGCGATATGCCCGAGATCCCCGGCCGCCCCCTGCGCGCCGTGCTGGAGTCGACCGTCGCTGATGATCCCGGAGCCGATCCCCGTGGCCACTTTCACGAACATCATGTTGGCCACCTGCGGATAGGCCACGGCGTGCTCTCCCAGGGCCATCGCGTTGACGTCGTTGTCCACCAGGATCGGCCCGGGGAACCAGCGGCGCAGATGTCCGGGGATGTCGAAATGATCCCATCCGGGCATGATCGGCGGGCTCATCGGCCGGCCGGTAGCGAACTCCACCGGTCCGGGCACACCCACCCCGACGCCCAGCAGGTCCTCCGGGCTGCGGCCGGCCTCCTGAAGCAGCTCCAGGCCGATTCTCCCCACCGCGTCGAGCACAGCCACCGGGCCCTGGGTGATGTCGAGCTCCTGCTGCCGCTCGCTGAGCACCCTGGTGGCCAGATCGGTCACGGCGATGCGGGCGTGGGTGCCCCCCAGATCCACCGCCAGCACGGAGCGGGCCAGGGGGTTGACGGTGAAGGTGCTCGGGGGACGACCGCCGGTGGAGGAGTTCTCACCCGCCGGCCGGATGAGCGCGGCATTCAGCAACTCTTCCACCCTGGCGGAGATCGTGGAGCGCGCAAATCCTGTCATAGCGGTCAGGTCAGACCGGGTCCGCGGCGTGCCGTCCCGAAACAGCTGGAACAGTGCGCCCGCGCTGTTGGGCAGGGTGTTCCCAGACGGCGCGGAGGCCACTGCGTTCTGCTCATCGATCACGGAGACGTAGGCCATGGATCAAGTAAACCACCCCCACTTCTGACTGCGGGAGTTTTAAAGTTTTTCACATTCCGGTCGACTTTTGATTGACACCCGACAGAAGTGCGCTCACTATTGTGATCATGGTCACACAAAATGCTGGGTCGGAGCTCCTGCGCATGCGGGGCATCAGCAAGCACTTCCCCGGTGCCAAGGCCCTCGACGGCGTGGACCTGGACATCCGCCCCGGCGAGGTGCACTGCCTGCTGGGCCAGAACGGTGCCGGGAAGTCCACGCTGATCAAGGTGCTCTCCGGGGCCCACCAGCCCACCGGGGGTGAGATCTCCTGGAAGGGCGAGCCGGTCAGCATCGACAGCACCATGGCGGCCCTGCGGCTGGGCATCGCCACGATGTATCAGGAGCTCGACGTCGTCGACGGGCTCAGCGTCGCCGAGAACGTGTTCCTCGGCCACGAGCTCAGCACCGGAGGCGTGCTGCGTCGATCCACCAGCCTGGAGCACACCCGTGATCTGCTCCGACGCCTGGGCCATCCGGAGATCCCCGCTCAGCGTGAGGTCGGACGGCTCTCCGCAGCCGGGAAACAGATCGTCTCAATGGCGCGGGCCCTCTCCCACGACGCCCAGCTGATCATCATGGACGAACCCTCCGCGGTCCTGGACCCGGAAGAGGTGGAGAACCTGTTCCGCGTGGTGCACACGCTGCGAGACCAGGGGGTTGCGGTGGTCTACATCTCACACCGCCTCGAAGAGATCCGGCGCATCGGTGATCGGATCACGGTGCTCAAGGATGGGCGCACCGTGGCCACCAGCCTCGAGGTCAGCGACACCCCGACCAGAGAACTCATCGCGCTGATGACCGGACACGAGGTCATCTCTGACTTCGGCGGTGCTGCGATCGGGCCCACAAGCGATCAGCCGCTGCTCGAAGTCGAGGGACTCAGCCTCCTGGGCGTCTTCGAACCGGTCTCCTTCGATGTCCGCCCGGGCGAGGTGGTCGGACTGGCGGGCCTGGTGGGTGCAGGCCGTTCAGAGATCCTGGAGACCATCTACGGGGCTCGCCGCGCCACCACCGGAGAGGTCCGGGTGAAAGGCAGGCGCCTGCGCCGCGGGTCCGTGCCGGACGCGGTGCAGCACGGGGTGGGCCTGGCCCCGGAGGAGCGCAAGAGCCAGGGACTGCTGCTGGATGAACCGATCTATCGCAACATCACCCTCTCCACCTTCGCCCGCTTCGGCAGATCCGGACTGCTCAACGAGCGTGCCGAACGCAGCGCGGCCCGCGCGCAGGCCCAGGCGCTGCACCTCTCCCCTGCCGATGTGCAGCGCAGCATCCGCACACTCTCCGGAGGCAACCAGCAGAAGGCGATGCTCGCCCGCTGGCTGGTCCACGGGTGCGAGGTGCTGCTGCTGGATGAGCCCACTCGCGGCGTCGACGTCGGCGCCCGGGCTGAGATCTATGGTCTGGTCCGCGAACTGAGCCGGCAGGGCACGGCGGTGCTGATGGTCTCCAGCGAGATCGAAGAGGTCCTGGGGCTCGCCGATCGAGTCCTGGTCGTCGCCGACGGCCGCGTGGTCCACACCGGATCCACCAAGGACATCAACGAACACCAGGTGCTTGATCTTGTGATGGAAGGAGCTCACGGATGAGTGAGACAACAGCAACAGGCTCCCCCGCCGGAACCTCTGCCGAGGAGGAGCTTCCGAGCCGAGACCTCAGCCCAGTGCAGGACAAGCCCAAGAGGACGGTCGCGGGGTCGAACCTCAGCCTGGGGCACAGCCTCGGACTGATCCTCGCCCTGACGGCCCTGATCGCCTTGGGCGTGATCACCGGCGGTGACCGCTTCCTCAGCGTCGCGAACCTGATGGTGATCCTGCAGCAGGCGGCCGTGATCGGGGTGATCAGCGTCGGTGTGACCTTCGTGATCACCTCCGGCGGAATCGACCTCTCGGTGGGATCCGTGATGGGACTCGCCACCATCTGGGCCACGACTCTGGGCACTCAGGCGATGGCCACCGACATCCACTGGTTCATCATGTTCTTCACCGCTCTGGCGGTGGGTGCCGCGGCGGGTCTGCTCAACGGGGTGATCATCGCCTACGGCAGAGTGGTCCCGTTCATCGCGACGCTTGCGATGCTGGTCGCCGCGCGCGGCTTCGCCGAGCTGATCTCCGGGCGGCAGACCCAGATCGTGACCGTCCAAGGCTTCACCAGCACCTTCCGCGGTGACCTGCTGGGCATCCCGATCATCGTCTGGATGTTCCTGATCGTCGCCGCCGCCGGCTGGTTCCTGCTGAACCGGACCACCTTCGGACGACGCACCATCGCGGTGGGCGGCAATCCCGAGGCCGCCCGACTGGCAGGCATCAAGGTCAAGCGCCACCTGGTGATGATCTACACGCTCGCCGGACTCTGCGCCGGCATCGGCGCGGTCATGATGATCAGCCGGACCACCTCAGGCTCTTCGACCCACGGCTACCTCTACGAGCTCGACGCGATCGCCGCCGTCGTTGTCGGTGGCACCCTGCTCGCCGGTGGCCGGGGCACCATCTTCGGCACCGTCCTGGGCGTCATGGTCTTCGCGGTGCTGCGCAACGTCTTCGTCCAGAACAACCTCGACTCTTCGGTCCAGGCAGTCGTCACCGGCGCCATCATCGTCGGCGCCGTGCTGCTGCAGCAGCGCTTCTCCAGCCACAGCCGAACGTGACCCCACATCCACTCATCTCGAATCACACACTCGCACAGCTGAATCAACTCTCATCAGGAGGAATCATGTCTCGCATCCCACGCCGGTACCTCTCGGCCGCTGCGCTCATCTCAGCCACCCTGCTCGTCAGCGGCTGTCTCTCCAACGATCCGGAGGAGGTCAACACAGAGGACAACGACGCCGCGGCGGCCGCCGCCGAACCGGCCGGTGACAACGCGGAGCCCGGTGAGGAAGTCGTGATCGGCTTCTCCGGGCCCGCCGCAGGACACGGCTGGATCGGCGCCATCACCGAAGGCGCCCAGGCCCAGGGCGAAGAGTTCGAAGACGTCGACCTGCGCGTCTCCGAGGGAACCGACGACGTGAACCAGCAGATCAGCCAGATCGAACAGTTCATCAATGACGATGTCGACGCGATCGTGGTCCTGCCCTTCGACGGCGCCGCGCTGACCGAGGTGGCCACCGAGGCGATGGAGGCCGGCATCCCGGTGGTCAACGTGGACCGGGAGTTCTCCAGCCCCTTCGCCGCTCGCACCACGATCCTTGGGGACAACTACGGCATGGGAGTCTCCGCCGGCGAGTACATCTGTGAGCAGCTGGGCGATCAAGAGGACGCGGTGGTGGCGGAGATCGCCGGCATCGACTCGCTCCCGCTGACCCAGGACCGCAGTGAGGGCTTCGAGCAGGCGCTCAGCGACTGCGGCCTGGACGTGGACAATCGGGTCGCGGCGGACTTCACCGTCGCCGGCGGAGAGAGCGCCACCGCGAACCTGCTTCAGGCAGCACCGGAGATCGATGCGATCTGGAACCACGACGACGATCAGGGCGTCGGGGTCCTCGCCGCCATAGAGAACGCCGGACGTGATGAGTTCTTCATGGTCGGCGGTGCAGGTTCAGCCAATATGATGCGCGAGATCGAGTCCGGAGACTCGGTGGTCGAGGCGACAGTCATCTACCCCGCCACCCAGGCGGCCGACGGCGTCCGACTGGCTCGACTGCTGGCTCAGGGACGGGCCCTGGGTGACCTCGTCCAGATCGAGGTCCCGCGCGAGATCCAGCTCTACGCCCCGGTGGTCACCGAAGAGAACGTGGACCAGTACCTGCCATACGCCTTCGAATCCTGAGCGGCAGCCATGGTTGAGCGAGACAAGCCGCGCCTGGGCGTGGCGATGATCGGGCACGCCTTCATGGGCAGGGTGCACTCCCAGGCCTGGAGATCCGCCACACGGTTCTTCGACCTTCCGATGGAACCGCGCATGCGGGTGATCGTCGGTCGTGACGTGCAGCGGAGCAAGCAGGCGGCGCAGCGGCTGGGCTGGGTGGAATCTGCCACCGATTGGCGGCGGGTGCTCGAGCGCAAGGATGTCGACTTGGTCGATATCTGCACGCCCGGAGACACGCACGCGGAGATCGCTGAAGCCGCGCTGGCGGCCGGCAAGCACGTGCTCGTGGAGAAGCCGATGGCCAACTCGGTCGCGGAGGCGCAGCGGATGAACGACGCCGCCCACCGCGCCCGAGCCCAGGGCATCCACGCGATGGTCGGCTTCACCTACCGTCGCGTGCCGGCGCTGAAGCTGGCTCAGGAGCTCATCTCCGAGGGCCGGATCGGTGAGGTGCGTCAGGTGCGGGCGCAGTATCTGCAGGACTGGCTCGGGGATGAGACCGCTCCGCTGTCCTGGAGGCTGGACAAGACCCGGGCCGGGTCCGGGGCGCTGGGAGACATCGGAGCCCACATCGTGGATCTGACCTACTTCCTCACCGGTCAGCGCTTCGCCGGGGTCTCCGGGATGCTCGACACCATCGTCGCTGAACGTCCGCTCGCCGCCAAGGTCGCCGTCGCGGCGGGGGGCATCGGCGGCAGCGCAGGTGGACTCGGCAGCGGTCTCGGCACCGCGGTCGAGGCGCCCGACGCCGTCGGGATGGGCCCGGTGACGGTGGACGACGCCGCGCTGGTCACCGCTCGACTGACCTCGGGAGCCCCGGTGATCCTGGAGGCCTCCCGCTTCGCCTGGGGCCGGAAGAATGCGCTGCGCATCGAGATCTCAGGATCCCGGGGAGCGGTCAGCTTCGATTTCGAAGACATGAACGTCCTGCACTACTACGATGCGACTCAACCGGCGCGGACTTCGGGGTTCACCCGGATCCTGGCCACCGAGCCGGAGCACCCGTACCTCGAGGCCTGGTGGCCGCCCGGCCACGGACTGGGCTACGAACATGGGTTCACCCATCAGGTGGTGGATCTGGTGCGTGGGATCGCCGCCGGGGAGGACCCGCGGCCCTCCTTCGAGGACGGACTGCATGTGCAGCAGGTGCTGGAGGCGATCCAACACTCGAGCGGGGCCTCCCACCAATGGACCGAGATCCACGATCAGGAACGGAGCTGAAGACCATGGCACGACCAGTCACGCTGTTCACCGGACAATGGGCGGACCTGCCCTTCGAGGAGGTCGCCCGGCTCGCCGGGGAATGGGGCTACGACGGCCTGGAGATCGCCTGCTGGGGGGATCATCTGGACCCACGGCGCGCAGCTGAGGACGATGCCTACGTGAAGGACCGCCTGGACATCTTGGAGAAGAACGGGCTGAAGGTCTACACGATCGCGAATCACCTGCGCGGGCAGGCGGTCTGCGACGATCCGATCGACGCCCGCCACCGGGACATCCTGCCCGATCACATCTGGGGTGACGGTGACCCGGAGGGCGTGCGGCAGCGGGCGGCTGAGGAGATGAAGTACACCGCGCGGGCCGCGGCCCGGCTGGGGGTCAAGACCGTGACCGGCTTCACCGGCTCCGCCAGCTGGAAGTACGTGGCGATGTTCCCTCCGGTCTCACCGGAGCTTGTGGAGGCAGGGTACCGGGACTTCGCCGACCGCTGGAACCCGATCCTGGATGTCTTCGACGAGGTGGGGGTCCAGTTCGCCCACGAGGTGCATCCTTCGGAGATCGCCTATGACTATTGGACGACCCAGCGCGCCCTGGAGGCGATCGGGCACCGCGAGGCCTTCGGTCTGAACTGGGATCCGTCCCACATGGTCTGGCAGGACCTGGACTCGGTGGGATTCCTCTGGGACTACCAGGACCGGATCTATCACGTGCACTGCAAGGACACGAAGAAGCGGCTCAACGGTCGCAACGGCAGGTTGTCCTCGCATCTGGCGTGGGCCGATCCTCGACGCGGCTGGGACTTCATCTCCACCGGACGTGGGGATGTGCCCTGGGAGGATGCCTTCCGGATGCTCAACGCGATCGGCTACACCGGTCCGCTCTCCGTGGAGTGGGAGGACGCCGGAATGGACCGGCTCATCGGCGCGCCCCAGGCCCTGGAGTTCGTGCGCTCCCACCCGTTCGAGCCCTCGGACGCCGCCTTTGACGCGGCGTTCTCCTCCTCCTGAGCCGGGAAGGGCGGCAGCACGCCGCAGGGCCCGACCCTGGCCCCTGGTGTTTGCATCTACCAGGTTTCGTGGTCGGGCCCTGCGGTCACGCGATCACTGCTCCAGGACGAAGGCTGCCTCGAGGTCGATCGAGACCTTGTCGCCGACCAGCACGCCGCCGGCTTCCAGGGCTGCGTTCCAGGTCAGGCCGAACTCCTTGCGGGAGATCACGGTGTTCGCGGAGAAACCTGCGCGGGTCATGCCGAAGGGATCCACGGCCTGGCCGCCGAACTCCACCTCGAAGGTCACCGGCTTGGTGACCCCGCGGATGCTCAGATCGCCCGAGATCTCGAACTCCTCGCCGCTGGCGGTGATGTTCTGCGCCACGAAGGTGAGCTCCGGGTGGTTCTCGGAATCCAGGAAGTCCTCGCCGCGGACGTGGGCGTCGCGATCGGCGTTCTTGGAGTTGAAGGATACGGCCTTGACGCGGGCGTCCAGGGTCGCCACGTCACCTTCGGAGACGACGAGGGTGGCCTCGGCCTCCTCGAAGATGGCCCGCACCTTGGAGATCCCGGCGTGGCGCACGGTCATGCCGATCTCGGAGTGTGCGGAGTCGAGGTTCCAGGTGCCGGTGGTCAGATGTGCCATGAAGAGGTCTCCTAAGGGTTGCCGGTCCGCGCCGAACGCGCGGAGCCATCGTGGTTGGTCGATGATGCCAACAGCAGTCTGCCGCAATTTATTTCAAAACTGAAGCAAGTTCATCGGAATGTCACCCAGATGTCCGTTTCACCATCTGCGTCTGCAGCACCACCGGGTCCACGGCCTCCCCCTTCATCAGCTGCAGCAGCAGGTCCACGGCTCGGCCAGCGAGCTCCCCCACCGGGTTGATCACTGTGGTCAGCGGCGGGCGGGTCAGCTGCGCGGCGTGTGAGTCATCGAATCCGACCACCGCGATCTGCTCCGGCACCGCGATCCCTCGAGATTGCATCTCGTGCATGGCGGCCACCGCCATCAGGTCCGAGGCGACGAAGACTCCGTCGAGCTCCGGGGCACGCTCGAGCAGACGCTCCATCGCCGCCGCCCCGGAGGCCGAGGTGAAGTCCCCGAACTCCACGAGGTCTGAGTCCAGGCCGGCACCATCCAGCGCAGCCCTCCACCCGGCGAGCCGGTCCGAGCCTGCCGCCATGTCCTGCGGCCCGGCGATGGTGGCCAGCCGACGTCGTCCCAGGCCGATCAGATGCTCCGCCGCGAGGGTGGCCCCGAAGTTGTTGTCCACATCCACCCAGGGGATCCCGACGTCCCCGGCGTAGGGTCGACCCACATAGACCGCGGGCAGCTTGGTCTCATGGAGCACACCCGAGAGGTCGTCGTCGCGGTGATGCGAGACGATGATGGCCCCATCGGTGTATCCCCCGCGCAGATACCGCTCGATCTTCTGCCGGCCCCCCGGCTGACCCATGGCCAGCAGCACCTGCACCGGGGAGTCCGCCAGCCGCTGGGTGATCGAGGCCAGCATCGAGGCGAAGAACGGATCCGCGAAGACCCGGTCCTCGGCCTCGGGCACGACGACGGCGATGGAGTCCACCTCCTGGATCACCAGCGAGCGCGCGGCCCGGTTCGGCCGATAGCCGAGCTCGGTGACCGCAGCCTCCACCGCGAGCCGAGACTGCGAGCGCACCCGCGGATCGAGGTTGACCGCGCGCGAGGCGGTGGCGCGTGAGACCCCTGCCCTGGCCGCCACATCCTCCAGAGTCGGCAGTCGCCGAGCCGGCATCAGTTCCCCCTTCGTCGGATGTGCGCACCAGGGCCAGGTGGCCTGGTCAGTCCACCACGCCCGTGGCCGCCACCTGTGCATACCAGTTCGCGGAGGCCTTCGGAATGCGCG
The DNA here is from genome assembly GCF_013410215.1 of Nesterenkonia sandarakina. Classification (NCBI taxonomy): domain Bacteria; kingdom Bacillati; phylum Actinomycetota; class Actinomycetes; order Micrococcales; family Micrococcaceae; genus Nesterenkonia; species Nesterenkonia sandarakina. The sequence continues at coordinate 1,037,203 of NZ_JACCFQ010000001.1, read as the reverse complement.
CAAGCGTATCGTAATCCACCCGCACGATCCCGAACCGGCGGTCGTAGCCGAAGGCCCACTCGAAGTTGTCCAGCAGCGACCACACGAAGTAGCCGCGCACGTCCGCGCCGGAGGAGATCGCCTGGTGCACCGCGTGCAGGTGCTCCCGGATGTAGCTGAGCCGGTCGTCGTCCTGGACGAAGCCCGCGGCATCGGGCGCATCGGGGTAGGCCGCGCCGTTCTCGGTGACATAGAGCGCCACCCCGGCGGGCCCGGTGTACTCCCGGTGCAGCCGCAGCAGCAGGTCATGCAGCCCCTGCGGGAAGACCTCCCAGCCCATGGCGGTGGCCGGCAGCCCGCGCGGGATCGAGGAGACATGCTCCGATCCCACGTTCGGGTTCGGGGCTCCCTGGGCGCGTGCCGCGGCGGCCGCCTGGGCGGCGTGCTCCGGGTCCGCACCCGTGAGCAGCTCTCCGGTGTAGAAGTTGACTCCGAGCACATCGATCGGCGTCGAGATGATCTCCAGATCTCCAGGCTGGACCAGGCCTTCGCGCCAGAGTCCGGCCTGGTCCTCAAGCACATCGGACGGGTAGGCCCCGTGGAAGATCGCGGAGGCGAAGAACCGGTTGAAGCTGCCATCCAGACGCCGGGCGGCATCCACGTCTCCCGGCGAGGCCGGGTCCGCGGGGCGGTAGTCGGTGAAGTTCAGCGTCAGTCCCAGCTCGAGCTCCGGATCACGACGTCGCAGCGCGCCGACCGCGAGCCCGTGCCCGAGCAGCAGGTGATGCGCCGCCGCCAGGGCATCCTCCGGTGAGGTCCGGCCCGGAGCGTGGTGTCCGTTGGCGTAGCCGAGGAAGGCCGCACACCAGGGCTCGTTCAGCGTGGTCCAGTGCCGGACCCGGCTTCCCAGGGCCTCATGCAGGGTGACCGCGTAGTCGGCGAAGCGCTCAGCGGTCTGTCGGTTCGCCCAGCCGCCCGCATCCTCCAGCGCCTGGGGCAGGTCCCAGTGATACTGCGTGAGCCAGGGCAGGATGCCCGCGGCCAGCAGCTCATCGACCAGGTCTGAGTAGAACTTCAGCCCCTCCGGGTTCACGTTGACCCCATCGGGCATCACTCGGGACCAGCTGACCGAGAACCGGTAGACCTTAAGGTTCAGCCGCTTCATCAGCGCCACGTCCTCCCGGAAGCGGTGGAAGTGGTCGCAGGCCACGTCTCCGGTCTCGCCCTCGTGGACCTTCCCGGGGGTGTGGGCGAAGGTGTCCCACACCGAGGGGGCCCGGCCACCTTCTGCCGCGGCGCCCTCCACCTGGTAGGCCGCGGTGGCCGAGCCGAAGAGGAAGTCGGTGGGGAAAGCCACAGCGCTGCTGGCGTCGGTGGTGCGGGCGGTGAGTGAGGAAGTCATTGTTTGACGGCTCCTTGCATGATTCCGGATACGAGCTGACGGCCCGTGAAGATGAACAGGATGAGCAGCGGGATGGTGGCCATGGTGGCTCCCGCCAGGACCAGTGAGTAGTCCACGAAGTGCGCGGCCTGCAGCTGCTGCAGCGCCACCGGCAGGGTGGGGTTCTGCGGGCCGAGCACGATGAACGGCCAGAAGAAGTTCGTCCAGTTCAGGACGAAGGTGAAGAGGAACAACATCGCCGCCGCCGGTTTCGCGGCGGGCAGCGCGACGTGGAAGAAGGTGCGGATCATGGAGCACCCGTCCACAGTGGCGGCCTCGATGAGCTCGTCCGGGATCGCCTGGCGCAGGTACTGGGTCATCCAGAACACGCCGAAGGCGGTGACCAGTCCCGGCACAATGACCGCCTGCAGCTCCCCGGTCCAGCCCAGCCGGGCCATCACCTGGTAGAGCGGGACCACGCCGAGCTGGGTGGGGATCGCCATGGTGGCGATCACGAAGACCAGCAGCGGGACCGCACCCTTGAAGCGCAGCTTCGCGAAGGCGTAGCCGGCCAGGGTGGAGAAGAAGACCACCGAGACCGCGGTGACGGTGGAGACGATCACCGAGTTCATCGTGGCCCGCCAGAAGGGAACGGTGTCGATCACCTCGACGGCATTGGAGAAGAAGTTCCCACCCGGGAGCAGCGGGAAGGAGTCCCGGGACAAGATGGTGGAGTCATGGCTTCCGATCAGGAAGGACCACCAGAGCGGGAACATGCTGCCCAGAATCACCGCTGCCAGGCAGCCGTAGACGATCCACCCCGGTCCGCGGCCAGGGCCGCCGGAGCCGCCTCGCCGACGTCGGCGGGAACCGTCTCCGGGCCCCGATCCGCGGCGGCCGAACGGGTCGGCGTCGTTCTTCGGTGCGCTGGCCGGTCCCGTGCGCGGGATGATCGGCAGCGGCTTCTCTTCGAGCGCGCTCATCGCTTGACCTCCGAGCTTGAGATGCGGCGGGTGATGACGAAGTTGATCAGTCCGATGGCCACGATCAGCAGGAACAGCAGCACGGCCACCGCAGAGGCCTGCCCGAAGTCCGAACGGGTCCAGCCGAGTTCGTAGAGATACATGGTCATGGTCTGCCACTGCCCGTCGGTGCCGCCGCGACCGTACTGGTCGAACATCCGCGGCTCGTCGAAGATCTGCAGCCCGCCGATGGTCGAGGTGATGATCACGAAGATGATGGTGGGACGCAGGTTCGGGATGGTCACCGAGATGAACTGGCGGACCTTGCCCGCGCCGTCGATCGCCGCCGCCTCATAGAGGTCACGTGGCACCGCCTGCATGGCCGCGAGGAAGATCAGCGCGTTGTACCCGGTCCAGCGGAAGTTCACCATGGTGGCGATGGCCAGGTGGCTGGGAAGCGTCCCGGAGTGCCAGCCGATCGCGTCGATGCCCACGGTCTCCAGGATCGAGTTCACCAGACCGAATCGGTCCCCGAACAGGTTCGAGAAGATCAGCGCCACGGCGACGGGGGTGACCACGTAGGGGATCAGCACGCCCATCCGCCAGAAGGTCCTGGCCCGGAGGTTGTAGTCCAGCAGGTAGGCGATCAGGATCGCGATGACCACCTGGGGCGCGGAGGAGAGGATGAAGATCGAGAGCGTGTTGCGCAGCGAGATCCAGAAGCCCCGCTCCCCCAGCACCGCCATGAAGTTCTCGCCACCGATGAACTCTCCCTGACCCATGATCAGGTCCCAGTCGTGGGTGGCGACCCATGCGGTGTAGATCAGCGGGAAGAGCCCGACCACGGCGAAGAGGATGAAGAACGGACTGATGTAGAGGTACGGCGAGTATCGACGATCCCAGGCCGAGGCCCGGTGCCGGAAGCTCAGCTTCGGCTTCCGGCGACCGGTCCTCGGTTCTGGCGCGGACCCGCCGCTGCGTGTGGTGCTGACTGGTACCTGCGCAGCTGGGGCGGACATGATCAGCGCAGAGCTTCCATGTCGTTGACGAACTTCTCCCAGGAGGCGTCGGGGTCATCGATCCCGTCCACGTCCACCCGGTTGATCGCGTCCTGGATCGCCACGTTGATGGTCAGGTACTCGGTGCCCTTCAGCGGCTGGGTCTCCACGGCGTCGGCGCGCTCGGCCAGGATCTCGCCGGTGGGGGCGTCGTTGAAGAACTCGTTGGTGGCCGAGAGCAGCTCGTCTGCCTCCAGCGCCTCGGTGGTGGAGGGGAATGCCCCGACGACCCCGAACGCCTTGAGCTGCTGCTCCGGGGCGGTCAGCCAGGCCGCGAGCTCCTTGGCCTGCTCGATGTTCTCGCCCTGGGAAGGAACGGTCAGGTAGGACCCGCCCCAGTTGCCGCCGCCACCTGGGAAGGTGTTGGCGATGTCCCAGCCCTCGACCTCGGCGGCGTTGCCCTCGATGATGCCCAGCATCCAGCCGGGGCACATCATGGTCGCGAAGGTCTCTTCGCGCTGGAAGGCATCGGACCAGTCGCCGCTCCACTGGGCCAGGCCCGCGGAGAGCTCATTCTCCACCGAGGCCTTCAGAAGCTGGTCGTAGAGATCCTTCACCTCGGGGTTGGTGTCGGCGATGATCTCCCCGGACTCGTCCTGGTAGGGGACCTCGACCTGGTTGATCATGCCCTGCCAGATGTTGTCCGAGCCGGAGTACCAGGCGGAGTCAGACTCGGCGACGAACTCCTCACCGGCGGCGAAGTAGTCCTCCCAGGAGTCTCCGAGGAACTCGGCCACCTCTTCACGATCGGTGGGCAGTCCGGCCTCCTCGAAGAGGTCGGCCCGGTAGCAGACCGCCTGCGGCCCGCTGTCGGTGCCGTAGCCGATCAGGCTGCCGTCCTCAAGGACTGCGTCCTGATACTTCCAATCCAGCCAGCGGTCCTCCAGTTCGGGATCGGTGAGATCCTCGAAGCGGTCGGGGTACTGCTGGAACTCTGCGAGCCAGTCCACCTCGATGGGTTCGATGTCCGAGGCTCCCTGACCGGCACCCAGGCTGTTGCGCAGCGAGTCGCGGGCGTTCTCGGCGGTGTCGATCTTGTTGTGCTCGATGGTGATGTTCTCGTTGAGCTCCTCGTACTCTTCGAAGAGCTCCTCATAGCCGAACTCGTTGAAGGTGGTCACGCTGAGGGTGACCGCCTCCCCGTCGGCCGCTCCGCCTTCGTCGTCGCCATCGGCAGCACCTCCGCAGGCGCTGAGCCCCAGTGCCAGCACCGAGCTCACCGCCACTGACTGCATGACCCGACGGTGGCGGCGCCCGGCGTGGGGCGAGGCGGATGGCCCGGTGGGGCGATCCGCTGCGGAGTCTTTGTGCTCCGCGTGATCAGTAGTCCTCATCACAGCTATCTCCTTCGATATGAGGTGCGAGCGGGTCCCCAAGTCCTCTTATGAGAGCGCTCTCACGGTGAGATGAAGGTAGCACCTCCTCCCGGAATGTGGCAAGAGTCACAGCGCGGCGCGTCCGAGCAGTTCACCGCGCGGGCGACCGGCGAACCGCACAGGCGGGGAGTGAGACAGTAGACTCAGGACATATTGCCCACCTCGCGAGCCGAGCTTGCTGAGCGTGGACAGACATTCATCAGAAGAAGGAGGTGCCGGTGGGACTGCTAGACAACCTGGAGCGCGGCATCGAAAAGGCCGTCCGCGGTGCCTTCTCAGGACGAGGAGGGAGTCTGGGACCCGTGGAGATCGCCACCGCCGTACGCCGCCACATGGACCGAGAGTCCAAGACCATCGCCGAAGGCCAGCACCTGGCTCCGAACCTGTACAAGATCCGGCTCGCTGGAGAGGACTTCACCGAGGCCAAGAAGTACGGCGTCGCCCTGGCCGAGGAGCTCTGTGAGGAGATCCTGCGCCATGCCGAATCCCAGGGATACACCCTGCTGGGACCGGTGAAGGCCACCTTCGTGAAGAACACCGAGCTCAAGCGCGGGCAGCTGAGCATCGAGTCCCGCACCGACAGGGACCCGCAGTCGGGACCGGTCGCTCCGGCCCAGTCCTCTCCTGCGGCTGGCCCCAGCGCCGCGGCCCCGCTGCCCTCCACCATGGCCCAGCCCACGGTCCCCGCCCACCAGCCTCCCGCCCCGGCGGCCGCCGCGAGCCTGGAGTACGAGGAGCAGAGCTACCCGCTGCGCCCGGATTCCACCGTGATCGGGCGCTCCACCTCGGCTGACATCACCGTTCCCGACACCGGGGTCTCCCGGAAGCACCTGGAGCTCTTCCGCTCCGGGGGTGCCTGGTACGCCCGGGACCTGGGATCCACCAACGGCTCCTACGTGGACGGCGAGCAGCTCACCGGTGAGACTCCGAAGGTCCAGCTCATCGACGGCGCCCTGATCTCGCTCGGCAACGCGCGCCTGCGCTTCCGCCAGAGCTGAAGGACACCGACCCATGAGTGAACTCGCTGTCACGGTGCTGCAGTTCGGAGTGCTGCTGCTGCTCTGGATCCTGATCCTCTCGATCATCGCAGCACAGGGCCGGGACATGACCATCTCCAAGCGCTCCCGCGCCCGGGCCGCCGCCGCGCATCCCGCGCCCGCGCAGCGCAGCGGACCCCCCGCTCCCGCCGGCGCCAGCCACTCCGGCCCCACCCCGCGTCCGCGGCCTCGGCGTCTGCTGGTGAGCGAGGGACCCCTGGCCGGGACGGAGCTCCCGCTGGGCTCTGCCTCGATCATGATGGGCCGCGCCCAGGAGTGCACCCTGGTGCTCGAGGATGACTATGCCTCCGGCAAGCACGCCCGGCTCTTCCCGCAGGGCTCGCGCTGGTTCCTCGAGGACCTCGGATCCACCAACGGCACCTGGCTCGGGGAGGAGCAGCTCACCCGCGCCTCCACCGTGGAGCCTGGAGACCGGATCCGGATCGGCAAGACCGTCCTGGAGCTGAGGACCTAGCCCGTGGCTCTGGTATTCCGCTTCGCCGCGCGCTCCGACACCGGTGCCGTGCGCTCGAAGAACGACGACTCTGGCTACGCGGGGCGCTACTTCGCCGTGGTGGCAGACGGCATGGGCGGCCACGCCGGGGGTGACGTCGCCTCGGCGTCGACGGTGCTGGACCTCGCGCACCTGGACACCCGCGGCTTCGCGGACCCTGAGACGGTGCTGCCCGATGAGATCCAGACCGCGAACTCCTTCTTGAACAAGCTGGTCAAAGCCAACCCGAAGCTCGCCGGGATGGGCACCACGATCACCTCACTGCTGATCACCCAGGACCGGCTGCAGTTCGCCCACATCGGAGACTCCCGGGCCTACCGGCTCAAGCGGGGACGCTTCCGGCAGGTGTCCAAGGACCACACCTTCGTCCAGCGTCTGGTCGACGAAGGGCGGCTGGACCCGGATCAGGCCGAGTACCACCCGCATAAGAACGTGCTGATGCGGGTGCTCGGAGACGTCGACGCCTCCCCCGAACTCGACATCACCTCCTTCCCGCTGGAAGCCGGCGAGCGCTGGCTGCTCTGCTCCGACGGGCTCAACGCCGTGGTCTCGGAACGACTGATCGAGCAGAAGCTGCGCTCCACGCAGAGCCTGGAATCGATCGTCGATGACCTGGTCGAGCTGACCCTCGGCGGCGGTGCCCCGGACAACGTGACCGTGGTCTGCCTGGAGGTCATGGAGGCCGACGAGGCCGCGCTGGCTCCCAGCGACGAGCTGCCGCTGAGCGAGGCCGCCGTGGCGGCGGCCTCCTCCGACTACGGCGGCACCGACGCGACCATGGAGCTGGACATGGTCCCGGTGGTCAACTCCGAGGCATTCTCCGCCCACGACGACGAAGACACCCTCTCCCCGCTCTCCGCCGCCATGGTGCGCAAGAAGCTCGGAGCGCGCCCGCACCTGCTCGTCGGTGCCGCCAATAAGGCCGCCGAGACCGGGACGATCCCTGTGGTCGCGCGCAACGTGGACGAACACCCGATGGCCGCCCTGCTCACCGGCCAGCCGCTGCGCCCGGTGCGCCACACCTACTCCGAGCTCTTGGATGAGCATCCGCAGGAGCAGGACCCCACTGGATCCGCGGCGCCGCACCCGGAGACCGGCAACCCGCAGACCGACAGCCCTGAGCCAGGCCCGGAGACCTCCGGGACCGCGAGCCCTGCAGGCACAGCCGGCGTCGCTGCCGGCGCTGGTGCCGCATCCGCCGCCGAGGCGTCCGATCCGCAGGCCGGCTCCGGCGGCTCCGGGTCAGCTGCGACGCAGAACCCAGCGCAGGACGGGCCGCACCGCGCCGGCGCCGGACTGGCCGAGGAGCCCGAGAGCATCGAGGAGGAGCTGGTCCTGGACCAGGAGGAGCTGGAGGCGCTGGAGACGACCCGGCGTCGCAGCTCCTGGTTCCTGCCCACCTTTGTGGCCCTGCTGGTCGTGCTGGTCGCCGTGGTCACCTTTCTGGGCTACGTCTGGACCCAGACCCAGTACTACGTGGGTGAGGACGAGGGCGAAGTCGCCATCTACAGCGGGGTCTCGCAGTCCCTGGGTCCGATCCGGCTCTCCGAGGTCGACGAGCATGCCGATATCGCGCTGGAAGACCTCACCCAGTACCACCAGCAGCGCCTCCAGCGCGGAATCGCCGCCGATGACCGGGACCACGCGGAGCACATCGTCTCCCAGCTGCGTGCCATGGCGGTGGCCAACGCCGATCGGGACGAGCCGAGTCCTGGCGATGAACCCACCGAGGATGAGCCATCTGAGGAAGCCACCGGGTCGGCGCCGCAGGACGAAGACGGGGCCACCGAGGAGTCATCTGAGGGCCCCTCGGGCGAGGACCAGTCAGCCGAGGACCCAGCAGCACAGAATCAGGGAGGTGAGCAGTGAACGCAGCAGCGCAGCAAGCCTACAAGCCCCGCCGCAACCTGGAGCTTCTCCTGCTCCTGATCGCACTGACCGTGGCGATCGGCTCTCAGATGCTGGTGGCCTTCGCCCTGGACGAGCCGATCACCACCGACTACTACATCGAAGGTGCCGTCTTCGCCGGCCTGGTCCTGACCTTCCACGTGGTGCTGCGACTGCGCGCCAAATACGCGGACCCGTTCATCCTGCCCATTGTGGTGACCCTCAACGGGCTCGGCATCGCCATGATCCATCGGCTCGACTTCACCCCGTCCTTCTCCGGGGTCGCAGACCGGCAGCTGCTGTGGACCGGCGTCTCGATCGTGGCCGCGATGGTGCTGATGTGGCTGCTCAAGGATCATCGGCGGCTGCGGCAGCTGACCTACATCTCTCTCGCGGCAAGCGTGGTGCTGCTGTTCCTGCCGATCGTCCCCGGATTGGGTCAGGAGCTCAACGGGGCCAGGATCTGGGTGAACCTCGGACCGCTCTCCTTCCAGCCCAGTGAGATCGCCAAGATCACGCTGGCCGTGTTCTTCGCCGGATTCCTCGCCAACAACCGGGATCTGATCCTGCTGGCCGGGCGCAAGTTCGGACCGGTGACCTTCCCCCGGCTGCGCGACCTGGCGCCGATGTTCATCGCCTGGGTCATCGCGATCGGGGTGCTGGTGGTGCAGAACGACCTCGGCAACGCGCTGATGTTCTTCGGGCTCTTCGTCGCCGTGATCTACGTGGCCACCTCACGCTTCTCCTGGATCGCCATCGGTGCGGTGTTCATGCTCATCGGGGCCGCCCTGGCGTATCAGTTCGTCAACCACTTCCGGGACCGGGTGGACATCTGGCTCAACGCCTTCGACCAGGACATCTATGAGCGCACCTTCGGCGGCTCCTACCAGGTGGTCCAGGGCCTCTTCGGCATGGCGCACGGCGGACTGGTCGGCACCGGCCTGGGCTCGGGAAACCCGAACATGATCTCCCTGGCGAACTCGGACATGATCATCGCCGCCTTCGGCGAGGAGCTCGGCCTCATCGGGCTCTCCGCGATGCTGCTGCTCTACCTGCTGCTGTTCAGCCGCTACATGCGCGCCGGACTGGGTACCCGCGACACCTTCGGGAAGCTGCTTGCCGTGGGCCTCGCCGTGGTGCTGGTGCTGCAGGTCTTCGTCGTCGTCGGCGGCATCACCCGGGTCATCCCGATGACCGGTCTGGCCACGCCGTTCCTCGCCGCGGGCGGGTCTGCGCTGTTGGCCAACTGGCTGATCGTGGCCCTGGTGCTGCTGATCTCGCACTCCGCGCGACAGCCGGTGATCGTGGGCCCGATGGTCAACGCCACCGGAGAGTCCTCCTTCGGCACCGAGTCCAGACTGCAGCACTCCGGCGGCCCGGGAGCCCGGGAGAGCGCGGTGCACCGGCACAGCGCAAATCGGCACCACGCTGAGGAGCCCACCCGCCTGAACCACGCACCAGCCGACCAGCACACCCCAGCCGACCAGGGAGGGACGAAGTGAACAACGCGATTCGTCACACCTGGGTCGTCGCCGTCGGCCTGTTCATCACGCTCTTCGTCGCGCTCTCCATCATCCAGGTGGGCGTGACCGATGAGCTCAACGCCAACCCCAACAACGTGCGTCAGGTCTACGAGGACCGCGGCGCACCTCGCGGGGCGATCACCGTGGACGGCAGCGCGATCGCGGAGTCTGTGCCCTCGGACAACGCCAGCTTCGACTACCAGCGCGTCTACCACGAACCCGATCTGTACTCCGGGATCACCGGCACCTACTCCATCGCCGCCAATCCCACCGGGCTGGAGGGCACGCTGAACGAATACCTCTCCGGACACTCGGACAGCCAGTTCTTCGACCGGATCGCCTCGGTGTTCACCGGGGACACCATGGACGGCGGGCAGGTGGAGCTCACCCTCGACGGCGAGCTGCAGCAGCTCGCCTACGACCAGATCCCCGACGGCACCCGGGGCAGCATCATCGTCACCGAGGTCGCCACCGGTGACATCAAGGCGATGGCGTCGAAGCCCAGCTACAACAACAACCGGCTCGCCGTGCAGGACTCCGCGCAGCTGGTGCAGAACCAGGAGGAGCTCGAGGCCGACCCGGACCTGCGCTACACCTCCCGGGCGATCTCCTCCACGATGGCTCCCGGTTCCACCTTCAAGCTGGTCGACCTGGTCGCGATGCTGGAGTCCGGGGACTACGAGCCGGACACCGTCCTGGAGAACCCGAACTCGATCACCCTTCCGGAATCGAGCACCGAGCTGCGGAACTTCGACCGCGGCATCTGCGCCCAGCGCCCGCAGGCCGAACTGTCCTGGATCGTGGCGCAGTCCTGCAACACGCCCTTCGCCGAGGCCGCCATGGAGCTCGGGGAGGACCCCATCCGGGAGGCCGCCGAGAACTTCGGATTCAACTCCGATGACCTGGGCATCCCGCTGCGCGTGGACACCTCGAACTTCCCGCAGGACCTCTCCGATGCGGCCCTGGCCCAGTCCTCCATCGGACAGTTCGACGTCACCTCCACTCCGCTGCAGATGAACATGGTCGCCGCCGCCATCGCCAACGGCGGCACATTGATGAAGCCCAATCTGGTCGACGCGATCCGCGGCTCTGACCTGCAGCTGCTCGAAGCCTCCGAGCCGGAGACGCTCTCCGAGGTGACCTCGGAGGAGGTCGCTGATGAGATCACCGAGATGATGGTGCAGGTGGTGGAGTCCGGCACCGGCACCCGCGCCCAGACCGGAAGCTTCCAGGTCGCGGCGAAGACCGGCACCGCCGACGTCGGCGATACCGGAGAGGTGAACTCCTGGATCACCGGCTTCGCCCCCGCCGAGGACCCGCAGTATGCAGTCACCGTGGCCTATGAGCGGATCGACTACGACACCGGCTCGTCATTGACCGGACCCCAGATGCTGACCATGCTCGAGGCGGCGATCGAATGAGGCCGGTGGTCGGGATTCTGATGGGTGAGCGCTACCAGCTCACCGAACGCATCGCCATCGGCGGCATGGGCGAGGTCTGGAAGGCCTCCGACCAGGTGCTGGGACGCACCGTGGCGATCAAGATCCTCAAAGAGGAATACACCGGGGACGAGGCGTTCCTGCGTCGGTTCCGCGCCGAGGCGCGGCACACCGCGCTGCTGAACCACCCCGGCATCGCGGACATCTATGACTACGGCGAGCAGTCCGGCTCGGGCTACCTGGTCATGGAGCTCGTCCCGGGGCGCCCGCTCTCGGTGCTGCTGGAGACGGACAAGACGCTGTCCTGGGAGAAGACGCTCTCGATCATCGCCCAGACCGGCCGCGCCCTGCAGGTCGCCCATGACCAGGGCCTGGTCCACCGCGACGTCAAACCCGGGAACCTGCTGATCACGCCCACCCGTCGGGTGAAGATCACCGACTTCGGGATCGCTCGGCTCGCCGACCAGGTGCCGCTGACCGCCACCGGGCAGGTGATGGGCACGGTGCAGTACCTCTCCCCGGAGCAGGCCACCGGCCAGCACGCCACCGGCTCCTCGGACATCTACGCGCTGGGCATCATCGGCTACGAAGCCCTCGCCGGGCACCGTCCCTTCACCGGTGAGTCCCAGATCGCGATCGCGCTCAAGCAGGTCAACGAACCGCCGCCGGCGCTGCCGGAGACCGTCCCGGAGCCGGTGCGGGCGCTGATCATGTCGATGCTGGAGAAGGACCCCGGCAAGCGACCGCTCACCGCGACCAAGCTCGCCGAGGCCGCCGATGCGCTGCTGCGCCACGACACCGAGTCGGCGCTGAAGGCGGTGCCGGCCATGGCCTCGCATCTGGACGGCGCGCAGGACGAGGAGGACCCGACCACGGCCATACCGCGCACCGACACCACACCCACCGCCGTCGTCGCGCCGCCGAGCGGCCGCGCCCCCTCGGCCCGCACTCCGGAACAGCCCGCCGAGGCTCCGGAGCACACCGCGCAGTATGCCGCTGCCGCCCCGTCGGGGGCAGGGGCGCGCTCCGGGGCGCCCACCGATGCCGGAGAGGCCGAGAAGGGGAAGGATCAGCGCCGCCTCCACGGGGGTCGTCGGTGGTACTGGCCGCTGATCGCGCTGCTGGTCCTGGTGCTGCTGGCCCTGCTGGGCTCCTGGTTCTTCCCGCAGTTCGGCGGGGGCGGCGAGGACGACGAGCCCACACCGACCCCGACCGTCACCGAGACCCTGACTCCGGGAACCGAGATGGTCGAGATCCTCGAGAGCGCCTTCCTCGGACTCTCCCTGCAGGAGGCCAGCGCCGCGCTGCAGGAGGCCGGGCTGCAGGTCCAGGCCGAACCCGTGGCCTCGGGTCAGCCCGAGGGAGTGGTCACCGGGGTCGCTCCGCTGGGCAGCGTCCCGGTGGGGTCCACGGTGACCCTCTTCTACTCCGCCGGGTCCGGCGACACCGCACCCGAGGATCAGGACCAGGCGCCGGGGAATCAGACGGATCAGCAGGATCAGGGCCAGCCGGGCCAGGGTGAGAGCAGCCCCGAGCAGGGCAACCCCGGAGGTCAGGACGACGCGGAACCGGATCAGGGGACCTCGGGCTCCCCGACGCCGACCCCCTCTCCCTCGCAGGACCCGCAGGACACCCAGGATCAGCCCGAAGCGACCGAGGCCGATCCCACCGGTGGTTCGAACCCCGAGGCGGAGTCGACACCGCGTGATGAACAAGGCGCTGGCGCCCCGAGCGGCGAGGAACAGCTCGGCGCCGAATCCGGCCCGGAGAGCACCCAGGATCCGAACCGGGCTGGATTCTCGGCGGAGGATGGGCCAGGATCGGAGACAGGAACCGAGATATGACCGAGACTGCTGAGCGCGTCCTGAACAGCCGCTACCGAATCACATCGCTGATCGGACGCGGTGGGATGGCCGACGTCTACCTCGGCCACGACCTCACCCTGGATCGCAAGGTCGCGGTGAAGATGCTGCGCCCGGATCTGGCACGCGACCCCCAGTTTCAGGGTCGCTTTCGCCGCGAGGGTCAGTCCTCCGCCTCCTTGAACCACCCGAACATCGTCGCGGTCTACGACTCCGGCCGAGCGGAGGTCGAGGACCAGTCCCATCACGCGATCAAGACGCCTTTCATCGTGATGGAGTACGTGGACGGGGTCACCCTGCGCCACATCCTGCACGGGACCCCGCGCATCACCGACACCGCCGACGTCGACGACGAGGCGACCCGGATCGCGGCGACTCCCGACGCGGCCACCGAGTCCGAGGATGACGTGCTGGCCCTGGGCGACACCGGCAGGGTCCAGGATGCCGAGGAGCACCTGCCTGCCGCCCAGGTGGGCGCACAGCTGCGAACCAAGATCGATCAGGCGCTGCACACCCCGCTCTCGGAGCGCGAGACCGCCGGGTATATGCACGGCATCCTCGGTGCCCTGGGATACAGCCACGAGAAGGGCATCGTGCACCGCGATATCAAGCCCTCCAACGTGATGGTCTCCCAGACCGGAGCGATCAAGGTGATGGACTTCGGCATCGCCAGGGCCCTGGCGGACTCGGCCTCCACCATGACCCAGACCTCTGCCGTGGTGGGCACCGCGCAGTACCTCTCCCCGGAACAGGCCCGCGGCGAGGTGGTGGACCACCGCTCAGACCTCTACTCGGCCGGCTGTGTGCTCTTCGAGCTGCTCACCAACCGACCACCCTTCCAGGGCGAGTCCCCCGTGTCCGTGGCCTACCAGCACGTCCGCGAAGAGCCGCCCCAGGTCAGCGAGTTCAACCACCAGGTCAGCCCGGCGATGGAGTCCGTGGTGGGCAAGGCCCTCACGAAGGACCCGGCGCTGCGGTTCCAGACCGCCGAGGAGTTCAACCAGGCGATCCAGAAGGCACTGATCGGGATCGGGGTGGATGACGAGGACCACCCGACCGCCGCGATGACCGCAGTCGGCGGCCGCCAGGAGTTCAACCAGGTCCTGGCCGCAGGTGCCGCCCCGCTGGCCCCTCAACTCTCCGCGCGGACTCCCGAGGACCCGGACCTCTATCAGAGCTATGACCAGCCGCAGGAGCGACCACGTCGTCGTCGCGGAGGTCTGATCCTGATCTGGACGCTGCTCATCCTCGCCCTGGCCGGCGCGGGCACCTGGGCTCTGATGAGCACGCTCAACAGCTCTGAGGTCTCGATCCCAGATGTCACCGGGATGGATGAGGACCAGGCGCGCGAGGAGCTCACCGCAGCGAACCTGAACCCGAGCGTGGAGACCGAAGCCCACCCCGAGATCGAGGCGGACCTGGCGATCCGCACCGACCCCGAGGCCGAGACCACGGTGGAGCCGGACACCGCCGTGGTGCTCTACATCTCCACCGGGCCGGAGAGTGTGCGCGTGCCCGACGGGCTGCAGGGCTCCTCCGAGGACGAGGTCCGCGAGGCCCTCGAGGAGGTGGGCCTGGAGGTGGGAGAGATCAGTCGGGAGAACCACCCCAGCATCGAGACCGACATGCTGATCAGCACCGACCCGGAATCAGGCTCCAGCGTGGAGCCCGGATCCGAGGTGGATCTGGTGCTCTCCACCGGACTGGTGGAGATGCCCGGGGTCTTCAATCGCAGTCTCACCGAGGCGCAGTCGATCCTGGAGAACCTGGGGCTGAGCGTGGCCACCGTCGAGGACGAGCGCACCGACTATCCCGCCGGCACCGTCGTGGGCCAGCGGGTGGGCGGGTCCTCCGTGGTCGCCGGTGACACCATCCCGCAGGGCTCTACCGTGACCCTGGTCGTGGCGGTGGCCCCGGAACAGGCTCCTGAACCTGAACCGGAGGAGGACGAGGCGACCGATCCGGAGGGCGAGGACGCTCAGGAGAATGAGGAGTCCCCGAGTCCGGAGCCGGAGGAGTCTCCCAGCCCGGAGCCCGAGGAGTCGCCCAGCGAGAGCGCCGAGGAGAGCGGAGATCCCGAGGGCGGCTCCGGGGAGGAGGAGGCTGACGCTGAGCAGGAGAATTCCGAGGCCCCCGAAGAGTCGCCCCAGGAACAGGAGTCTCCGGAGGCCAATGGCGGGGCGAACAACGGCGGGCAGAGTCCCAGCGGGGCAGGCAGCCCGGGAGCATCCCCGGGGCGCTCCGCCGGCAACCCCTGAAGCCGCGGCGGAGATAGCGGAGACGACAGCGGCACCGGCAATCGCCGCGGCGGCAACGACGGCTGAGCCCCCGTGCCCCGGTGCCCCGGTGCCCCGACAAGAACTGCACGACGGGGATCTGCACAACAGAGAACTGCACCACGGAGAACCGGGCGGCCCTGGCTGCGCGGCACCCCAGGAATGAGATGAAATAATCGACCCCATGTCCAGACTCCCCACCTCACCGCGCCGCCTCGGCGGCACCCTGAGCTCTTTGGGCTCGGTGCTCATCGGCCGAGCTGCCCGCACCGTGACGAAGCTGCGCGGGGGCGGCGGTTCGGCCTTCCCCGGACTGGTCGTGGAGAAGCTGGACCCGCATTTCCTGGCCCGCACGCTGCACCGGCTTCCCCGAGGCGTCATCGTCGTCTCCGGGACCAACGGGAAGACCACCACCACCAAGATGGTCGTGGAGCTGCTGCAGGGCCAGGGCCTGAAGGTCTTCACCAACCGAAGCGGCTCCAACTTCACCCGCGGCGTCGTGGCCTCCATCCTCGAAGAGGTGCGGCTCACCGGGAAGCTCGACGCCGATATCGCGGTGCTCGAGCTCGATGAGGCCCACGCGGTGCACTTCGTCAAAGCCGTGCGCCCGAACCACAGCCTGCTGCTCAACGTGATGCGCGATCAGCTGGATCGCTTCGGAGAGATCGACACCACCGCCGGGATGCTGCGCACCATCGCCGCGCACACGGTCGAGGCCGTGGTGCTCAACCGCGAGGACCCCCGAGTCCGGGCGATCGCCGGAACCCTGGACACCCAGCGGGTGGACTACTTCGGGCTCAGCGAATCCCTGCGCAGCCACTTCCCCAGCGATGACGACTTCCACTCCGGGCCCGCGGGCGCGGCGGATCATCCGCATGCCGATGTGGTCCTGGAGGAGCTCACGGAGGGCGGCGGCCGGTTCACCATCGACGGCGAGGCGGTGACCACCTCGCTGAGCGTCAACGGCGCCTACAACACCTTCAACGCGGCGGCCGCGCTGGCGGTGGTGCGCCAGGCCCTGGGTGAGGCCGTGAACCCTCAGGCCCTGATCGATTCGCTCTCCAAGGTGTCTCCAGCCTTCGGCCGCGGCGAGAGCCTCACCGTGCAGGGCCGCCCGCTGGACCTGGTGCTGGTGAAGAACCCCTCCGGCTTCCGCCTGGGCCTGAGCTCCTTCGCGGCCGAGGGCGTCGCCACGATGATCGCGATCAACGACAACTACGCCGACGGCCGAGACATGAGCTGGCTCTGGGACGTGGAGTTCGCCTCGCTCGCCGAGCAGGGCGTGCGGATGGTCTCCGGGGTCCGCGCCTACGACATGGCGCTGCGGCTGAAATACGACGACGTCGACTTCGACGCGGTGGAGCCCGACCTCTCGCTCGCGCTCACCCGCTTCCTGGATGAGAATCCCGACAAGCCCGCCAGGATCTTCTGCACCTACACCGCGATGCTCGCGCTGCGGAAGCGGCTGAGCGCCTATACCGAAGTGGAGGCCTTCTGATGGCTGCATCCAAGCCCGTCCATGTCCTCCAGCTCTATCCCCGGGACATGAACATCTACGGGGACTTCGGCAATGCGCTGGTGCTGCAGCGGCGTCTGCAGTGGCGCGGCTATGAGCCGATCCTGCACAGCTATGACCCTGAGGACGAGTTCCCGGAGCAGGTCGACGTGGTCATCGGCGGCGGCGGCCAGGACAGCGGCCAGGACAAGATCCAGCAGGACCTGCTGCGCATCGGAGACAAGCTGCACCGCCTGGCTGAGGGTGGCACGCCGATGCTGATGATCTGCGGGCTCTATCAGCTCTTCGGCCATTCCTTCCGCACCCGCGAGGGCCGGGAGATCAAGGGTGTGGGCATCCTGGACCTGCACACCGAGGGCACCGACACTCGTCTGATCGGCAATGTGGTGGCCGAGTCTGCGGAGTTCGGCGAGATCCTGGGCTACGAGAACCATTCCGGACAGACCTACCTCGGCCCGGGGGTCCAGCCGCTGGCGCGGGTGACCAGGGGCGAGGGCAACAACGCGAAGGACTCCTACGAGGGCGCGCGCTTCAAGAACATCGTGGGCAGCTATCTGCATGGTTCGCTGCTGCCGAAGAACCCTGCGATCGCTGACTTCTTGATCGCCAAGGCCGTGGAGAACCGCTACCAGGAGCAGATCCAGCCGCAGATCGAGCCTGCCGGGACTGGTCAGCCGGTGGAGGAGCTCACCCGCGCCGCGAGGGCCACAGCCACGCGACGGCCACGCTAGGCGCGCGCCGTCTCCTGGGGGGCATCCGCATCTCAGACGCCGTCATCTGCGGGGCATCGGCACGTCCAGCACATCGTCACTTCCAGCGCATCGTCATGAAGAATCCGACCATGGCGATGCCGAAGCCGATGATGATGTTCCAGCCCCCGGCGGCCTGCACCGGGGCGGCACCCTGGGTGATGTACCAGACGATCATCCAGAGCAGTCCCAGGATCATCAGACCGATCATCGTGGCCCGGTACCAGAGCGGCAGCGACTCGTCCTCGAGGTCGAGGTCTCTGACGTCCTTGGGATCGGCGTCGTTCAGCGGAGACTTCTTCGTCTCGGTCTTGCCACGCGTCCTGCGGTTCTTGCGCTGCTTGGACTCAGCCACGTCGGTTCGATCCCCTCTGGATCCGGCACGGATCTCGGTTCGGTATCCTGGTCTCGCGGCCGGGCACCCTGGTGGTGCTGGCCGCGGTCTGCGCGTCATTCTACCGTTTCACCGTGATGGACGCCCCACCCAGCCTTCGGAGGATTCATGTCGGGACACCGCGGCGCTCGCCCCGGCGCCCGGATCCTCGGGGTCACCGGCGAGCTGCTGATCACCCTGGGCGTGCTCGGTCTGCTCTTCGTGGTGTGGGAGGTGTGGTGGACCGGACTCGATGCGAACCGGGAGGCTCAGGCCATCGAGGAGGAGTTCCACGCCCGCCTCGAGCAGCAGGACACGGACTCCGCGCCGCAGCAGGCCGCACAGGCGCAGCAGGAGTGTCAGCAGCTTGGCGACGGAGCGGCGGCGGCGTGCCCGGAGAACATGGCCGCCGTGGAATCCGGTGCCATGGCCGTGGTCTACGCCCCCGCCATCTCAGCGGACTGGTCCGCCCCCGTGCGCTCCGGAGTGGATGACCAGACGCTGAACACCGGGGGTCTGGGGCATTATCCGGACACCCAGCTTCCCGGGGAGCCGGGGAACTTCGCCGTGGCGGGACACCGGCTCACCTACGGTGATGTTCTGCGCGATCAGGATCGGCTCACCGCGGGGGATGAGATCTACGTCGAGTCCCCCGACGGCTATTACACCTATGAGGTCTACGAGACCCACGTGGTTCTGCCCCATCAGTCCGAGGTGATCCTGCCGGTGCCCGGGGAGCCGCAGGCGCAGGCTGATCGTTCGCTGCTCACACTGACCACCTGCCATCCGCTCTTCTCCAACCGGGAACGGCTGATCACCCACGCCGAGCTCGTGGACTTCGCGCCGCTGAGCGCGCCGGCACCAGCTGCGATCTCCCAGGGAGGATCCTGAGCATGTACGCCTGGCTCTTCCGCTCCCTGCCGGGGCCTCTGCTGGTGCAGATCCTGCTGGCCCTGGCCATCCTCGCCGGTATCGTGTTCCTCCTGATGCAGTTCGTCTTTCCCTGGCTGAGCCAGTACAGCCCGCTCAATGACTCCACGCTTGAATCGATGACCTTCCCGGCGCAAGGCCGGGCCGAAGGGACCCCGCATGAGTGAGAACCCCGCCCGCATCCTCGTCGTGGACAACTACGACAGCTTCGTCTACACCCTTGTCGGGTATCTGCGCGAGCTCGGCGCCGAGGCCACCGTGATCCGCAACGACGACCTCTCGGTCGAAGATGCCAAGAAGCTCGCCGCGAAGCACGACGGCGTGCTCATCTCCCCCGGCCCCGGGACTCCGGGCGAGGCAGGCGTCTCAGTGGAGCTGATCCGTTGGTGCGCGGAGGCCCAGGAGCCGATGCTCGGGGTCTGTCTGGGGCATCAAGGCCTGGGCGAAGCCTTCGGTGCCACGGTCACCCACGCCGAGCAGCTGATGCACGGCAAGACCTCTCCGGTGACCCACACCGGACACGCCTCCTTCGCAGGGCTTCCGGAGACCTTCGTGGCGACCCGCTATCACTCTCTGACCGTGGCGCCCGAGACCATCCCTGCCGTGCTGGAGGTCACGGCCCGCACCGAGGACGGGGTCATCATGGGCCTCGCGCATCGCACGGCGCCGCTGTGGGGCATGCAGTACCACCCGGAGTCGGTGCTCACCGAGGGTGGCTACCGGATGCTGGGCAACTGGTTGGAGAGCATGGGCCAGACCGGTGCGGCCGAGAAGGCCGCGCAGCTCAACCCGATCCGCTGAGCACCGGCGGCACAGCCGATCTGAGCTCACCCCGCGGCTGGTCCACCACAGGAGCCCGAACGTAGAAAGCGGACCTGGCGTGATCGCCAGGTCCGCTTCCTATCTTGCTACGTTCTCCGCACGACGTCGGCTCAGGTGGCCGGCTTCGGGGAGGGGACGTTGTTGCCCTTGGCCTCGTCGGCGTTCTGCGCATTGACGTTGGTCACGCCCGAGGGTCCCGCCTTGGACTCCGGCGCGCCGGAGCTCTTCGGGGCGTCAGGAGCTGACTTCGGCGCAGCAGCAGGAGTGCCTGCCACCTTGCTCGGTGCCGTCGAACCGCCCGGTGCCGCCGGCTTGGGAGCCGATGCGGCGGGCGTGGTGGACGAGGTCACCGGCTTGGGAGCCGCTGTGGAGGAAGTCGCTGGCCGGGTCACCGGAGCGGGCTTCTTCCACGGATCCTCCACCGGCTGGCTGGCGCGCCATGCGGCCACTCCTGCCGTGACAGCCGCGGCCACCAGTCCGAAGACCAGCAGACCCTTCTTGCGGCTGTTCGAGCGCTGCTGCTTCTTCAGCGTCTTGGCAGCGCCCTTGGCGTAGTTCTCGGAGCTCTTGCGCAGCTTCTTGACGATCTTCTTGTCACCGGTGGCCTTGATCAGCGCCTTCTCCACGCGGGGATCCAGCTCAGCGCGGTGGATCAGCTTCGCGGTCTTGTCTGCGTAGCCGCCGAGCTTTGCGGAGGTGGCGGGAACATACTCCGAGGTGAACTGCGTCTTGGCAGTGTCGTACTTGGCGATGACCTTGGCCACCTCGGCCTTGGCCTGCGGGGGAAGCTTCTCATACTGGGACGAGATGCCGCCGCCGGCGACCGAGGAGTACTCCTTGATCTTCTTCCCCGCCACCGAGGCGCCGTCGTTGACAGCGCTCAGAGCGCGGCCCGAGGCGTCGTGCACCTTCGGGGCACCCTTGCGGTAGGTACCTTCGGCCCAATCTGCTGCCGCACCCAGTTTTGGTGCGGTCCAATCACGTGCGGTCTCCACCCCTGCGAGCACCAGGTGCTCCCAGCTGTGGTTCCGCTTCTTCTTCTTGCCGAACATGCATGTCCTCCGAATCCGGATCGGTTGCTGGCTTCAGCTTACGTGGTCTCTTCCTGGCCTGCTACGGCCCAGCCGATCCCTTCATCATGCACCGAGACTGAGAACACGCAACCACCAGGAGTGAGACAATGAGGCTCATGACTGCTATCGCAACACATCAGGCAACTATCCGTACCTCCCAGGGAGAGATCCGCGTCGAGCTCTTCGGCAACCATGCGCCGAAGACTGTGGAGAACTTCGTCGGTCTCGCCACCGGCGAGCGTGACTGGACCCACCCGGAGTCCGGCGAGAAGATGGTGGACACCCCGCTCTACAGCGGCACCGTCTTCCACCGGATCATCTCTGACTTCATGATCCAGGGCGGGGACCCGCTGGGTCTCGGCGTCGGCGGCCCGGGCTACAAGTTCGGTGATGAGATCCACCCGGAGCTGGACTTCACCTCCCCGTACAAGCTGGCCATGGCCAATGCCGGCCCGGGCACCAACGGATCCCAGTTCTTCATCACCTCGGTCGCCACCAACTGGCTCCAGGGCAAGCACACCATCTTCGGAGAGGTCACCGACGAAGCCTCGCAGAAGGTCGTCGACGCCCTGAACACGGTTCCCACCGATAACCGGGACCGCCCGAAGGACGATGTCGTCATCGAGAAGATCGACATCGAGAAGCTCTGAGGATCTAGAACGATCAACGCAACATTCTGTTCGCAGCACCCGGACAGGCCGGCCAGTGTGCAGTGTCAGCGCTGTGACCGCCCGGCCTGTCCTGAGTGCCTGCGTCAGGCCCCGGTCGGGTTCCAGTGCGTAGACTGCCTGGCGCGCGCCCGGGACGAGTGGCAGGCCCGCCGGCCACCGGCGCGTTCCCAGTTCGGCGCCGTGGTGCGACCCGGGAAGCGCCCGATCATCACCTTCAGCCTCATCGGGCTGTGCGTGGTGCTCTTCGGCCTGCAGCTGCTCAGCGGCACCATCACCGGAGCCAACCCCGATCCGGTGACCGCGGCGCTCTGGTATGCCCCGCTGCAGACCTCCCCGTGGGTCTTCGAGCCCTGGCGGATGCTCAGCTCCGCGCTGGTGCATTCCCCCAGCAACGCCATGCACCTGCTCTTCAACATGTTCGCCCTGTGGTTCATCGGGCGCGCCATCGAACCGGCCCTGGGGGCGCTGCGCTACCTCGCGCTGCTGCTGCTCTCCGCGCTCGGCGGCTCCGTGGCGGTGCTCTTCCTGACCCCCGCCATGACCCCCACCCTCGGCGCCTCCGGTGCGGTGTTCGGGCTCTTCGGCGCGCTGTTCATCCTGATGCGCGCCACAGGATCGCAGACCGGCGGGATCCTCACCCTGATCGGGATCAATGTGGTGATCAGCTTCGTGATCCCCGGCATCTCCTGGCAGGGTCACTTCGGCGGACTGGTGGTCGGCGCGCTCTGCGCCCTGGTGTTCGCCAAGTCCGCTCCCGCGGCCTCCGGCGACCGACGCAGGGACGCTGCGCGGCAGGCCCGCCGACAGGGCCTCGGGCTGCTGGGCATCACCGGGCTCCTGCTGCTTCTCATCATTGTGGGCATGCAGCTGGTCACTCCCGCCGGCTGAGTCTCGACCGGGTCATCCCCAGGTTGTGCAGGACTCTTCCACAGTTTTATGCACAATCTGCAAAATCCTGTGGATATCGCTCTGACAAGGGGAAACACACGCGTGTAACTTATGCACACTGTGGATAAACCCTGTGGATAACGCATCCCAGGGGGTTCTCCACAGAAACCACGATGCCGGACCCACAGGCTGTGGATCCGGCATCGTATGGCAAGGCCCGTGGAAGACGGGCCCGTGAGGTGGCGGCCCGCCTAGCGGGGTGCCGCCGCACTCTGTGTGCGGGCCTGGGCTGTGGCCTCAGATTCGCTCCACTGCTCCTCCATGGTGGGCCACATCCGCTTCAGGATGTCGTTCCAGGTGATCGCCCCGGCCAGCACCCCGTTGGAATAGACCACGGCGAGCTGTTCACCGGCCTCCCGCATGGTCTGGAACGCCTCGTAGACCGAGGCGCCGGTGGAGACGACCAGGGCCGGGCGCGCCAGCTCGCTGACCGGGTATTCCGGCTCCACGGTCAGGGTGTCCCGGACATGGACCACCAGCGGACTGGTCCCCGACTCGGGCAGGACCAGGATCCGCAGGTGCCCGGTGCGCTGGGCGGCAGCCTGCACGTCGGCGGCCGTGGCGGAGAACGGCACCGTGGTGGTCTCCTGACGGGTGCGCGCTGCGATGACGTCGTCCACGGTCAGGGTCTCCAGATCGATCACGCGGGAGATCTGTGAGGCCGAGGCCTGGTCCAGCGTGCCGGTCTGGGTGGAATGCGCCACCAGATGTCGGATCGTGTCGGAGTCATAGCCTCCCGCGGCAGCACTGTCCACGGGTGTGACACCGGTGGCCGAGACCAGCCGGTTGGCGATGCTGTTGATCCAGAGCAGCAAGGGTCGGAAGCCCCAGAGGACCACCTGGGCGGGCAGCGCGATGAGCTTCGCCGCGCGTTCTGGATGCGCGATCGCCCAGGACTTCGGGGCCATCTCACCGACGACCAGGTGCAGGAAGGTCATCAGCAACAGCGCCAGAGCGAAGGCCAGCACATCGGCGGCCCAGAGCGGCATGTTCCAGGACTCGAAGATCGGAGTCAGTGCGTAGTCCACCGCAGGCTTGCTCACGGCCCCCAGTGCGAAGGTGCACGCGGTGATGCCCAGCTGGGCTCCTGCGAGCATCACGGTGAGCTCATTGAGCCCGCGCAGCGCGGCCCGGGCGGAGCGGCTGTGCTCCGCCTCCTCCTCCAGACGGTGGCGGCGAGCGGCGAGCAGCGCGAACTCCAGGATCACGAAGAACGCCGAGACCGCGATGATGCCGATGGTGGCGATGGTCGGGATCAGCCAGTCGCTCATCGTTCCTCCTCGAAGTGCTCGGTCAGGCGCAGATGCACCGATTCGGGAACGTGGCGGTCCACGCTGATCACCGTGACATCCACCCAACGCGTCGGGGGCGAGGATTCTCCATAGTCAGCAGGATCGGCCGGCAGATCGATGCGCACCTGCTGACCTTCGGTCAGCAGAGCGCCCTCCTGGGACATCAGCAGCCCGGAGAGCGTCTCATAGTCGCCCTCTGGGAAGTCCTGGCCGATCACCCGCTCCACCTCGTCCAGGTGCAGGTCGCCGTCGACCCGCCAGTGGTTCTCACCGACATTCTCGATACCGGCAGGGGCCTCGTCGTCGTGCTCATCGGTGATCTCGCCGAGGATCTCCTCGGCGAGGTCCTCCATGGTGACCACGCCGGTGAAGCCGCCGTACTCGTCGATGACGCAGGCCAGCTTGGCATTGGCGTCGCGCAGGGTGCGCACCGCCTCGGGAAGCGGCATCAGCGTCGGCACGATCACCGGGGCGCGCATGATCTCGGTCGCCGCGGCCGCGTCGGTGAACTTGGTGCCCAGCAGGTCCACGAGATGGACGACGCCGATCGGCTCGTCCTGCGTGTCCACCACGGGATACCGGGTGTGCTCCTCGGCCATCAGGGCGCGGATCTCTCCGAGCGTGGTGTCTGGGTGGATCAGCCCTGTGCGCGAGCGCGGGATCATGGCGTGCTCGACGTCGTGGTCCGGGAAGTCCAGGATCCGATCCAGGGTCAGGTACATCTCCTCGGCGAGGTCGCCGCTCTCGTGGGAGCTGGTCACGATGTGCTCGAGGTCCTTCGCCGTGGCGCTGGACTCGACGTCGTGCACCGGTTCGATCCGAAGCAGCTTCAGCAGCGCGTTCGCCGAGACGTCGAAGATCCAGATCAGCCAGCCGAAGGCCGCCAGGTAGAGCTTGGTCGAGCGGGCGAGGCCCAGCGAGAGCGGGGTGGGGTTGGCGATCGCGTAGTTCTTGGGGAACAGCTCGCCGAAGATCATCTGCACGATGGTCGAGACGGCCAGCGCGGTGATGGTGCCGATGGTGATCCCCAGTGCGGCGGGGATCCCGATCCCGCCGAGCATGGCGCCGAGACTCTCACCGACCAGCGGCTCGGCCACATAGCCGACGAGCAGACCGGTCACGGTGATGCCCAGCTGAGCTCCGGAGAGCATGAACGAGGTGCGCCCGGTGACGTCCAGGGCGCGCTTCGCGGACTTGTCACCCTCAGCGGCCAGGGCTCGCAGCTTATTGCGGTCCACGGACATGTAGGCGAACTCTTGGGCGACGAAATAGCCGTTGCCTGCGATGATGACCAGGATTGCCAGGATGCCCAGCAGAAGGAGCAGGACTTCGATCACCGGGTCACCTGCCTCGTGCACCGAAGGCGATCAGGGATTCCTGCGTTCGCAGCACTCGCGGGACGATATCGTCGGCGGCGAAGTGCTGCGCGTTCTAAGTCGTACACCTGTGTCAGGCACCTCTTCAGACTCTAGAGTGATCCATTAGATCGAGACTATAGCTCAAGTTCGCGCAGAAGGAAGTCCGCGCCCGAGGCTGGCCCGCCGTGACGTCCCAGAAGGGATGCCCTCGCAGCGGCGCCGCGGACTCTTGAGCCTCGGCTCGGTGGAGCGTCCACAGCACGAAAAAGCTCCCCGCACATCAGATGCGGGGAGCTTCCTCGGTTCTCTAGCCTCGGGTGGAGGCAAGGGGACTCGAACCCCTAACCCCCTGCTTGCAAAGCAGGTGCGCTACCAATTGCGCCATGCCCCCGAAGGTGCTTCTCAGATTATCAGAGCGAATCTGTCGCCTGAGACCAGACCTGCCGGGTGTCCTCGGACCTGCGCCACTGGCGATAGCCGAGGATCCCCGCCACAGAGAGAGCCACAAAGACGATGCGTTTCATGTTTCCCTCCTTGGAGTCCGGGTGGGCGTAGGAGGACTTGAACCTCCGACCTCATCGTTATCAGCGATGCGCTCTAACCGCCTGAGCTATACGCCCGGACACCTGTTTCAGGTGCGTCACCCCCGCGAGGGCGACCACTACACATTACCCTGTTCCCGGCGACGGGTCCAAATCCTGGGATCTGGGCCGCTCAGTCGTCGGTGAGCGTCACCCCGACCCCGCCCACCAGGGAGGCGGAGAGGTTGTAGAGCACCGCGGCGAGCATCGAGAGCACCGTGAGCAGCACCACGTTGACCACCGCGATGATCGTGGCGAACGCCGCCACCTGGGCGATCGTGACGAGCTCCTCCACACGGAAGGACCCTCCGCCGCCCTCGGTGCCCAGAATCTGGCCGAGCAGCTCATTGACCCTGTTGAAGATCCCGGAGACATCCATGACGGTCCACAGCGTGACGGCTGCGACCACTGTCATGATGCCCAGCGCCACGGAGAGCAGGAAGCTCATCTTCAGCACCGACCAGGGATCCACCTTGGAGATCAGCAGGCGTGCCTTGCGGACCTTCGCCTTCGGCGTCGGGCGCACCAGGCCGGGCTGGGGGCGGCTGGGGCGCTGACCCTGCGCGGGACGGCTGCCCTGCCCGCTGGGGCGGGCTCCGGCAGTCGGTCGCGGCCGAGGTGTCCCTGACTGGTCAGAGCCGGGCCGGGTGGAGGTGGTGGCTCCGCCGGCGGCCTGGGCGCGCGGCCGAGGCGCGGGGAACCGGTTCGCCGGGCGCGCCGCGGAGGAGCCCGCCTGGCTCCCTGAATTACCTGCGCCGTTGCTTGCGCTCACTGAAGTCCTCCATCAGGCATGATCTTGATCCGCTTCATCCCGGTCCGTTTCGTCCCGGTCCGCTTCGTCAGGGTCCAACGCTACTGCATCGGCTGCCCGGGACGGCTCAGCGTGGCCGGGGCCGGCCTCGGGTGTCCCTTCGATCTGCGCCTCGGGGTCCGCTGGGTTCTCCTGCCCGGGAGCCTCTTCTGAGGCGGCGTCCTCTCCGGTGGCGGCAAGGGTCACCCCGGAGTTCCGCGCCACCTTCAGGATCCGGTCCTTCTTCCGGGGCTTGGCGAAGATCACGCCCATGGTGTCGCGTCCCTTGGAGGGCACCCCTGCCACGGGAGAGCGGACCACGTTGCCGGATTCCATGACCACCAGCACCTCGTCGTCGCCCTCGACCACCATGGCCCCGACCAGATCGCCGCGATCCTCCACCAGCTTGCCCACCTTGATGCCCAGGCCACCGCGACCCTGGACCCGGTATTCGCTGACATCGGAACGCTTGGCGTACCCGGCCTCGGTGACCACGAAGACGAAGGAGTCCTCGGTGACCACATCGGCGGCCAGGAGCTCATCATCCTCGCGGAACTTCATCCCGGTGACTCCCGAGGTGGCGCGACCCATGGGACGCAGCGCCTCATCGGTGGCGGTGAAGCGCAGCGACTGGCCCTTTCGGGAGACCAGCATCAGGTCGTCGGTGGCCGAGATCAGCTTCGACGAGACCAGCTCGTCGTCCTCGCGCAGGTTGATCGCGATCACTCCGGCCTGGCGTGGGGTGTCATAGTCGCTGAGCACGGTCTTCTTCACCAGGCCGCGCTTGGTGGCGAGCACCAGGTAGGGGGCGTCCTCGTAGGTGCGCAGCGGCAGCACCCCGGCGATGTGCTCATCCGGCTGGAAGGCCACGATGTTCGCCACGTGCTGGCCCTTGGAGTCCCGACCGGACTCGATCAGGTCGTAGCACTTGGTCCGGTAGACCCGGCCCAGGTTGGTGAAGAACAGGATCCAGTGGTGCGTGGTGGTCACGAAGAAGTGCTCGACGATGTCGTCGGTGCGCAGCTGGGCACCGCGGACCCCGCGGCCGCCTCGGTGCTGGGCGCGGTAGCTGTCGATCTTGGTCCGCTTCACGTAGCCGTCGCGGGTGATCGAGACGACCACGTCCTCCTGGGGGATCAGGTCCTCCATGGACATGTCCCCGTCGTAGCCGAGCTGGATGTGGGTGCGTCGGTCATCGCCGTGCTTGTCCACGATGGTGTCCAGCTCGGAGCCGATGATCCGGCGCTGACGGTCCTCTGAGGCCAGGATGTCCTGGAAGTCCTCGATCATCTTCATCAGCTCGTCGTACTCGTCCTGCAGGCGCTGGCGCTCCAGGGCGGCCAGCTTGCGCAGCTGCATGTCCAGGATGGCCTGAGCCTGGTCGTCGTCGATATCCAGCAGCGACTTCAGGTTCTGCCGCGCCTCTTCGACCGTGGAGGAGCCCCGGATCGTGGCGATCACCCGGTCCAGGTCATCCAGGGCCTTGAGCAGACCGATCTTGATGTGGGCCTCGCGCTGGGCCTTGTCCAGGCGGAACTGGGTGCGCCGGACGATCACGTCGATCTGGTGGGTGACCCAGTGGTGGACGAACGCGTCCAGGCTCAGGGTCCGCGGCACGCCGTCGACCAGGGCCAGCATGTTCGCGGAGAAGTTCTCCTGGAGCTGGGTGTGCTTATAGAGGTTGTTCAGCACCACCTTGGCCACGGCGTCGCGCTTGAGCACGACGACCAGGCGCTGACCGGTGCGGCCGGAGGACTCATCGCGCAGATCCGCGATCCCGGAGACCTTTCCGTCCTTGACCAGCAGCGCGATCTTCCGGGCCAGGTTGTCCGGGTTCGCGTGGTACGGCAGCTCGGTGACCACCAGGCAGGTGCGTCCCTGCAGCTCCTCCACGCTGACCACCGCGCGCATCGTGATCGAACCGCGACCGGTGCGGTAGGCCTCCTCGATCCCGCGGGTGCCCAGGATCTGCGCACCGGTGGGGAAGTCCGGGCCCTTGATCCGCTGCAGCAGCGCCTCGAGCAGCTCCTCCCGGGAGGCCTGCGGGTTCTGCAGGTACCACTTCACGCCGTCGGCGACCTCGCGCAGGTTATGCGGCGGGATGTTGGTGGCCATGCCCACCGCGATCCCGGAGGAGCCGTTGACCAACAGGTTCGGGAACCGCGAGGGCAGCACCACGGGCTCCTGCTGCTTGCCGTCGTAGTTGTCCTGGAAGTCGACGGTGTTCTCGTTGATGTCCCGGACCATCTCCATGGCCAGCTGGGCCATCTTGGTCTCGGTGTAACGCGGGGCCGCCGGGCCGTCGTCGCCGGGGTTGCCGAAGTTGCCCTGGCCGGTGGCCAGCGGGTAGCGCATCACCCAGTCCTGGATCAGCCGGGACAGGGCGTCATAGATCGCCGAGTCGCCGTGCGGGTGATAGTTGCCCATCACGTCACCGACCACGCGGGCGCACTTGTTGAACGAACGGTCCGGGCGGTAGCCGCCGTCGTACATCGCGTAGAGCACCCGGCGGTGCACCGGCTTGAGCCCGTCGCGCACATCGGGCAGCGCACGGCCCACGATCACTGCCATCGCGTAGTCCAGGTAGGACCGCTTCATCTCGGTCTGCAGGTCGATCTGGCGGATCCGGTCCGAGGTCGCCGGGCCGTCGACGACGACGCCCTCCACGGCCTCGGCGGAGCCGCCCTGCGGGTCCTGCGGTTCTTCGGTGTTATCGCTCACGTGTGGTGTTCTCCCTTATGCGGAAATCGGCATCGTCTCGCGGCTGCGCCGTGAGGGGCTGGCAGCGGGTCAGATGTCGAGGAAGCGGACGTCCTTGGCGTTCTGCTGGATGAACCCGCGGCGGGACTCGACGTCCTCACCCATGAGGATGGAGAACACCTCATCGGCGGCCGCGGCGTCTTCCATGGAGACCTGGAGCAGCGTGCGGTGCTGGGGGTCCATGGTGGTCTCCCACAGCTCCGAGTAGTCCATCTCACCGAGGCCCTTATACCGCTGGATGCCCAGCTCCTTGGGCAGCTTGCGCCCGGCGGCCCGGCCTTCACGCAGCGCCACATCGCGTTCGGCGTCGGTGTAGACGTAGTCCTGCGGCCCGGTCTGCCACTTGATCTTGTACAGCGGCGGCTGGGCCAGGAAGACGTTTCCGTGCTCGATCAGCGGACGCATATAGCGGAAGAGCAGGGTGAGCATCAGCGTGGTGATGTGCTGGCCGTCCACGTCGGCGTCGGCCATGAGCACGATCTTGTGATAGCGCAGCTTGGCCTGGTCGAAGTCTTCCCCGATGCCGGTGCCGAAGGCGGTGATCATCGACTGGACCTCCTGGTTGCCCAGCGCCCGATCAAGACGTGCCCGCTCCACGTTGAGGATCTTCCCGCGCAGCGGCAGGATCGCCTGGGTCCGCGGGTCGCGGCCTCGCTTCGCGGAGCCCCCGGCGGAGTCGCCCTCCACCAGGTAGATCTCGGACTCGGACGGGTCCTTGGAGGAGCAGTCGGCGAGCTTGCCGGGCATGCCCATCGTCTCCAGCGGGGACTTCCGGCGGGCGTTCTCGCGCGCCTTGCGGGCGGCCACCCGGGCATGCGCGGCGGACTGTGCCTTGCGCACGATGTCGCGGGCCGGGCCGGGATTGCGCTCCAGCCAGTCCCCGAGATACTCGTTGACGACCTTCTGCACGAAGCCACGGGCCTCGGTGTTGCCCAGCTTGGTCTTGGTCTGGCCCTCGAACTGCGGCTCGCGAAGCTTCACCGAGATCACCGCGGTGAGTCCCTCGCGGATGTCCTCGCCGGTGAGGTTGTCATCCTTCTCGCGCAGGATCTGCTTCTCCCGGGAGTACCGGTTGATCAGTGTGGTCATCGCGGCGCGGAAGCCCTCTTCGTGGGTGCCGCCCTCGTGGGTGTTGATCGTGTTCGCGTAGGTGTGCACCGATTCCGAGTAGGAGAGCGTCCACTGCATCGCCAGCTCAGCGGCCATGCCCCGATCGGCGTCCTCGGCGTCGAAGGCGATCACATCGTCGTGGACCACCTCTGCCCGTTTGGTCGCGTTGAGGTGGTTGACGTAGTCCAGCAGCCCGGCGTCGTACTGGTAGACCACCACCCGGCCCTTGGGCGTCTCGATGATCCCGTCGTGTCCGCCGCCGGCCTCGGTGGGCTCCAGCTCCGCGGCCTCCTCATGGTGCTCCTCGAGCACCTCATCGTGGACCACCTCGTTGCCGGGGATCTTGCGCTCGTCGCGCAGGGTGATGCGCAGCCCCTTGTTCAGGAAGGCCATCTGCTGGAATCTCGCGCGCAGCGTCTCGAAGTCGAACTCGATGCTCTCAAAGATCTCCGGGTCCGGGTAGAAGACCATCGTGGTGCCGGTGCTCTGGGTCTCCGCGCCCTGGGTCAGCGGCTGGGTGGTCTCGCCGCCGTTGCCGAAACCGATGCTCCACTCATGACCCTGCCGGCGCACCGTGGTGCGGACCTTGCGGGAGAGCGCGTTGACCACGGAGATCCCGACCCCGTGCAGACCGCCCGAGACGGCGTAGCCGCTGCCGCCGAACTTGCCGCCGGCGTGCAGCACGGTCATCACCACCTCCACGGTGGGCTTGCCCTCGGTGGGGTGCATGTCCACCGGGATGCCGCGTCCGTCGTCCTCGACCCGAACGCCGCCGTCCTCCTGCATCGTGACCTGGATGTGCGAGCAGTACCCTGCCAGCGCCTCATCCACCGAGTTGTCGACCACCTCGTAGACCAGGTGGTGCAGACCGCGCTCACCGGTGGAGCCGATGTACATGCCGGGGCGCTTCCGGACCGCTTCCAGGCCCTCCAGGACGGTGATGTCCGAGGCGCCGTAGTTGCCCTGATGCTGCTTGTTCTCGTTAGCCGAGGTCACGGGCTATGCCGTCTCCTTGAGTTGCCGGGAAGGTCGAGGTTGCTGACCCTGTCATGACACAGACCAGCCCGAGGGGTGGGTACTCTCGGGCCGTCGGTCCAGTCTACCGCGCCGAGGCAGCAGAATCCGCATTCTTCGGGCACTGTGAGCGCACAGAAGGCATGATCAGCGGCCGATGAACGGCCCTGGGACCTGCTCGGGGATGCCCGGGTGAGGATGGGTTCCACTGTGAGGGCCCGAGTGCGGCATATCGCAGCCTGGCGTGTCAGCCGTAGGTGTCGCGGGGGCCCCGGCCGCGCACCGAGTAGCGGCCCTTCTTCCAGCTCGGCGCCGCGGGACCGCGGATCGCGAGTCCGGTGACGATGCCGGGGCCCAGCTCCCGGTTGAAGACGTCCATCAGCTGGGGCTGCATGAGCTTGAGGTTCGTGGCCCAGGCGGTCGAGTCGCAGAGCACCTCCACCACGCCGTTCTCGAACTTCTCCGGGGTGCAGTGCTCGGCGATGGCGGACCCCACCAGCTGCTCCCAGCGCGCGACGACCGAGCCCACCGCCACCGGGGAGCTCCATCCGCGGGTCTTGATCAACCCTCCGACCACCCCGCCCAGCAGATTGGGGTCTCGACGCTCCGTGGCGGAGTCCCCGGCACCTGTGCCGCGCGAGGCCGACTGCCCGGCTGCGCTGCGCGGGTCACCAGCCAGTGAGGAGCCCCGCGGAACCCCGCGCATCCGATGTTCTCCCCGTCCACGCGCTGCCGCGCGCATCCTCGCCAGAAGGATCTTGGCGGCATCCTCATGGTCCTGACTCGGGTGCCTAGCGGGGTTCTCTGCGGGATTCTCAGCCGGGCTCATGGAGGGTCACCTGGCTGATCTGGTCCACCGATTCCACGCGCAGGGCGTTGCCCAGCAGACTCTCCGGGACGTCGTCGTCCACAGCGGCGGTGACGATGAGCTGCTCCGCCTCGGCGGCGAGCTCTGCAAGTCGACGACGACGCCTGGCGTCGAGCTCGGCGAACACGTCATCGAGGATCAGGACCGGACGGGCCCCTTCCTCAGGATCGTCATCGACCATCACCCGGTAGGCCGCCAGGCGCAGCGACAGTGCGAAGGACCAGGTCTCCCCATGCGAGGCGAAGCCCTTGACCGGAACCTCATCCAGGGTGAGGGAGAGGTCATCGCGGTGCGGACCCACCAGGGTGATGCCACGCTCGCGCTCTTCTCGGCGGGCCTGGTTCAGACGCTGCAGCATCAGGGCTGTGAGTTCCTCGCGGGAGCACGATTCCAGCGCGGAGACGTCGAGCGACCCGGGCTGTGCTGCGGGGTCCACGTTCTCGGCCTCACTCTCCGGCCCGGGAGCCTCAGGCGCCCCGGGGTCCTCCGGGGCGTCCAGCGAGCTCAGATATTGCAGCCGAGCGGTGCGCACGCTGCCGGAGAGCTGTTGGTAGGCGGTGGCCACATGCGGACGCAGCGCGCTGAGCATCTTCAGCCGCGCGTGGAGCAGGTGCGCCCCGGCCTCTGCCAGCTGGTGATCCCAGACCTCGAGGGTGGACTCGTGTGTAGCGGTGAACCCCTGGTGTCGGATCGACTTGAGCAGCGCGTTGCGCTGTTTGAGCACCTTCTCGTAGTCAAGACGAACGCGTCCCAGGGCCGGCCGCAGCTGCACCGCAAGGTCATCCAGAAGCCGACGTCGGACCCCGGGGGAGCCCTTGATCAGCTCCAGGTCCTCCGGGGCGAAGAGCACCGTCCGCAGGATGCCCAGCACATCGGTGGCGCGCACCGGGTTTCCACGATTGATCCGGGCCCGATTGCTGCGCCCGGGATTGATCTCGACCTCAAGGCGCGCCTGGCGGGTCCCCCGATGTGCTTCGGCCCGGATGAAGGCCTGCTTCGCGGTGTGACGGACCAGCGGGCCGTCCTGACTCACTCGGTGGGAGCTCAGTGTGGAGAGGTACCCGATGGCTTCTGCGATGTTGGTCTTGCCCACCCCGTTGAACCCCAGCAGCACGTTGGGGCCAGGATGCAGCTGCAGCTCGGCCTGGGCGTAGCTGCGAAAGTCTGTGAGGGTCAGCTGCGAGATCCGCATGGTCTCCTGGGCGGTGAGCGGCTAGGAGTTGATCAGGCGCACCGGCATCAGCAGGTACCGGAAGTCGATGGACTTCTCACCCTCAGCCTCGGCCTGGCCGGTGATCATCGCTGGTTTCGGTGCGGAGACGAAGGAGAAGCGCAGGAACTCGGTGTCGATGACGTTGAGCCCCTCGTTGAGGTAGGCCGGGTTGAACCCGACGGTGATGGCTTCTCCGGTGAGTGTGGCGGGGATGATCTCTGAAGCTGAGGCGGCGTCGTCCACCCCGGCGTCGAGGATGACCTCGTTGTCCTGGGTGAACTGCAGCCGCACATGCCCATTGCGTTCTGAGACCAGGGAGACCCGG
This sequence comes from Nesterenkonia sandarakina, assembly GCF_013410215.1. Taxonomy (NCBI): domain Bacteria; kingdom Bacillati; phylum Actinomycetota; class Actinomycetes; order Micrococcales; family Micrococcaceae; genus Nesterenkonia; species Nesterenkonia sandarakina. Next base: position 1,003,516 of record NZ_JACCFQ010000001.1, on the reverse strand, counting down.
CGAGCGGCTTCGATGAACTCTGCGGTGTTGACCACCGCGTGGATCGGCGTCTCTTCGGGGAAGAGCTGACGGATCTTGGGGTAGTCCCCGTCCACCAGGACTGACGTGGTGCGGCGCCCTCCGGAGGAGAACCCGACCAGCTCTGTGCTCTCTGAGAGCGCGATCTGCAGGGCCCCGGCTCCGGCCAGAGATTTTGCGACGTCGTTCAGCGTCTTGGCCTTGATCAGCACCGAGGTGGAGATGTCCGGTTCGGCAGGCGACCAGTGGATCTCACGCATGGCGAGTCGGTACCGGTCCGTGGCCAGGAACGTGATGGTGTCACCCTCGATCTCGACCTTCACGCCGGTGAGGATGGGCAGGGTGTCGTCCTTCGAGGCCGCCGTGATCACCTGGGAGACGGCCCGGGCGAACGCGGCACCGTCAACGGTGCCTGCCAGTTCAGGCATCCCTGGGAGTTCCGGGTATTCGTCCACCGGCATGGTGGAGAGCGTGAACTTCGAGGACCGGCAGGTCAGCTGGACCCGGGAGTCCTGCAGATGCACGGTCACCGGAGCGTTGGGAAGAGACTTCACGATGTCATTGAGCAGCCTGCCCGAGACCAGGATGGTCCCTTCCTGCTGGACCTGAGCCTCGATGTGCAGCTGCGCGGAGATCTCATGATCGAAGCTGGAGATCGTGACCGTCTGGTCCGCAGCAGTGATGTGCAGTCCGGCCAGCACTGGTGCCGGGGGTCGGGGAGACAGCGAACGGGCGGCCCAGGAGACCGCTTCGGAAAGAACGTCCCGCTCAACAGTGAACTCCACTGATCCCTGCCCTTCTGTGGTTCTTCGACAGTCCTGCGGGGAATGTCAAGCATCTGGTGGCTGTGTCGAGTGTTGAGCTTACCTGCAAGAGCGCGCCAGAAGCCAGCAACCAGCTCGGGGACCACCATATGAGCGGCTGTGTCGGGCATGTGCCACAAGATCTGGGATCCATAGCGTCGCAGCACGGCCCCTGATCAACGAGCCGAGTGTTCTGCAGGTGCTCGGTCTGGGGTGCTTCAGAGGCCGTGGTGATTGTTCTTTGTAGATCAAAAGGTTAAGGGTCAGAAGTGTTAACAGGTGCTGTGGAATCTGTGGATAACCCATTGCATCCCGGTAGCGGGGCGTATCCGGTTGTGCACCAGGACGTGGAGCGGCTCCGTTGTGGTTGTGCAGCGGCAGTGGAGACCATTACGGCCTGTTGACCCCGATTCCCCAGGCCGCATGAAGTTATCCACAGAAATCCGAGTTTCTACACCGCGAGGTGCACGGTTCTCTCCACAGCTGTTAACAAGAATCGGGAAAACTCCACCGCAGCCTGTGGATATGTGGGAAAAGCTGTGGATATCCTCGGTGTCAACTAGCCCGGATGCCACGAGCCCCAGGAAATGACATCCGTGTGAGTTGTGGAGCAAAGAGTTATCCACAGGTGTCAGCGACGGACTTGACTTGCCCCGGTCGGCTCTATCGGTTCAGCGCTGCTGTTTGATCTTGTTGGTCAGTTCGGTGACCTGATTGAAGACGGCTCGACGCTCCGCCATGAGTTCCCGGATCTTGCGTTCCGCGTACATCACGGTGGTGTGGTCGCGTCCGCCCAGAGCCTGACCGATCTTCGGCAGGGACATCTCGGTGAGCTCGCGCAGCAGATACATCGCGATCTGACGCGCGGTGACCAGGGTGCGATTGCGCGACTTCGAGGTCAGCTCCTCCACGGTGAAGCTGTAGTAGTCGGCCGTGGCGTTGATGATCTGTTCCGAGGTGATCTCCTGGGCGTGGTCATCGGAGATCAGATCGCGCATCACCTGCTCCGCCAGGGCGAGGTCCACGGCCTGCTTGTTCAGCGCGGCGTAGGCGGTGACTCGGATCAGCGCACCCTCGAGTTCGCGGATGTTGGTGGAGATCTTGGAACCGATGTATTCCAGGACATCGTCGGGGCAGGAGAAGTTCTCCGCGGTCGCCTTCTTGCGCAGGATCGCGATCCGGGTCTCCAGCTCGGGGGGCTGGATATCGGTGATCAGCCCCCATTCGAACCGGGAGCGCAGGCGTTCCTCGAAGCCGGAGAGCTGCTTCGGGGGCAGGTCAGAGGTGATCACGACCTGCTTGTTGTTGTTATAGAGGGTGTTGAAGGTATGGAAGAACTCCTCGACCGTCCGTTCCTTATCCGCCAGGAACTGGATGTCATCGAGCAGCAGGACGTCGACGTTGCGGTAGAGGTGCTTGAAGCTGGCACCCTCGTCGTCGCGGATCGAGTTGATGAAGTCGTTGGTGAACTCCTCGGAGTTCACATAACGCACGCGAATGCCGGAATAGAGCCGCTGGGCGTAGTGCCCGATGGCGTGCAGCAGGTGAGTCTTGCCCAGCCCGGAGTCCCCATAGATGAACAGCGGGTTATAGGCCTTCGCGGGGGCCTCGGCCACGGCGTTGGCGGCCGCGTGAGCGAACCTGTTGGACGAGCCGATGACGAAGGTGTCGAAGGTGTAGCGCGGGTTCAACCGGGAGGTCTCATAGGACTCGCCACCGCCGCTGGCGGTGAAGGACTCAGCGGGGACCGAACGATTCGCGGCGCGGCGCTCCATCGGACGCTGCTCCTGGGGGGTCGCGGCGCCGCGTTCGTAGTGTGAGTAGTCAGGGGGCATGTAGCTTGGCTGCCCCAACTCCTCGCGAGCCCGGTCGGCTCCGATCCCGCGACGCTCCTGGGCGCGCTCGGCGCGGTCATAGCTCGCGGTGTTCACCTCCGTTGCCCGCCGGGGCGCCTCGATGGGGGTCTCGCTGGGGTAAAGGTCGTCCACCGCCGTGGAGGAGGCCGAGGCCGCCGAAGGTGCCGAGCTCGCGGCGCTCTCGGGCGGGTGCTCGCGCTGACGCTGGGACATCTCGGGGTCGATCACATACGCGCAGAGCACCTCCCGGCCGAACACGGTGCGCAGCGCCTCGCTGAGCTGCACCGTCAGAGTCGACTGCATCAGTTCCCGCACCCGCTCATGGGGCACCGCGACGGTCAGCAGCAGGGTGTCACCGAGGAGCTGCTCTCCCTGCGGGACGGCCCGTCCCACGTCGGTCAGGTTCAGGGCCCCGATGCGGTGGTTCTCCCGGAGCTCTGCGAGAACCTGCTGCCATTGGCGCGGCACATCGATCTCGGACTCAGCAGGCACGCTGCTCCCCTCGTGTAGGTCGTCGAAATTCTGCCCATAGTATTCCACAGCTTCTGTGGAGAGCCCTGTGGAACAAACCGCCTCTCCCGCGTCCTGGCAGGTCAGACGCTGTTGATCTCGCGTCGTCGCCAGCCTGTGAATCCAAGCACGATGCCGCCGACCCCGATGCCGCTGAGCCAGAGGACCGGGCCCCATGCCACAGGCTCCACCGGGTAGAGCGCGAGGTGCCCGAAGAGGTTGAACGCGGAGAACACCTCCGGGAGGTCAAGCAGCGGACCGAAGTTGGTCATCACCGCCGCGTAGCCGAGGATCAGCCACCCCAGCGCGGCGGCGAACCGGGGCGCCCAGCCAAAGGCGGCAAGCGTGATTCCCACGACGGCCAGGACTGCCGGGCCCTGATGCAGACTCGCCAGCAGGATCTCGAGGAAGCGCGGACCCGGATCGTCTTGGAGCACAGCGGCTGCCGCGGCGCCGGTGGCCACCCCGGTGAGCGTCAGAATCACGCCCAGCCCCCCGAGGATCACCGTGAGATGCGCCCTGAGCCACTGAGCCCGGCTCAGGGAGGCGCTGAAGAGCAGCTCGGCCCGTCCATGCTTCTCCTCGGTGCGCAGCTGCGCGACGCCGCCGACCCCTGCTGCGGCCACGAAGAGCGCCAGAAACATCGCCATATACGCCAGGTATCCCAGCATCACGGACTCGCCGCTGAAGAAGCTGCGAAACTCCTCTGGGAGATCAGCCGCGGTGTCCCCCATGGACTGGGCGTAGCCGCCGAAGAGCGCACCGCAGGCGATCACGGCGATCCCCCACCCGCGCAGTCCCCCGAGCAGCGTGTGCAGCGCCACCCCGTGTGGGGTCCCCAGACGGGGGTGGGCGTGGGACCTGCCAAGACGTGACGCCAGCAGTCCCGCACCGAGGTCTCGACGGGTGCTCAGCGCATATGCCCCGGAGACCGCGGCGCCGGTGAGCATCAGAGCCGGCAGCAGCGGCCACCAGCGGTCCTCGACGTAGGGTGCGGTCTGTTGGGACCAGCCGAGTGGGAAGAACCAGGACAGTGTGGTTCCCTGCACCGCGGCCATGTCTCCGATCATCCGGATCAGGTAGGCCAGCCCGAGCAGAGTCCCGATCAGTGCCGAGGCGGAGCGCGAGGTCTCGGTCAGCTGAGCGCACAGCGCAGCCGCTGCGGCGAAGAGCACACCGACGGAGGCGCCTGAACCGGCGACCAGCAGAGAACCGGTCAGCGCGAAACCCCCGGAGAGCGCCCCCAGGAGCACCAGCGCGGCCGCGGCAGCGTTGGCGAGCAGGGCCAGCAGCAGCGCCGCGGTGAGTGTGGCATGCCGGCCCAGCACAGCCGCGCGCAGCAGCTCGGCCCGGCCCGAGGCCTCCTCCGCACGCGTATGCCTGATCACCGTGAACATGCTCATCAGAGCGGTGAGGATGTAGATGAAGAGCACATAGCCCGCCGCATAGAAGCGCTCGAAGCTCGGTGATTCCATGCCGTAGGCGGGGCCGGTCATCAGGCGTCCCACCGGATCCGCGAAGAGACCTGCCAGCTGCGCCAGTTCGGCCTCATCGGTGACCAGGGCCTGAACGGCGTTTGCCACGTAGAAGCTCATCAGACCGATGCCGACCACCCAGAGGCTCAGCCGCACCCGGTCTTGGCGAAGCATGAAGCGCAGCATGATGCCGGTGCCCACCAGGTTTCCGCCGGCGCTGGTGCGGGCGTCCTCGGGGCTTCGCGAGGCGGCACGGGTCTGGAGGCTCATCATGACGCTGACGTGCTGGGAGCAGATGGATCAGGCTCGGTCATCACGCCGTAGTGCCGGATCAGAAGCTGTTCCAGCGTCGGGGGATGGGCCACCAGGGAATGCACGCCCAGCGAGGCCAGATAGGAGGTGACCTGCGCGAGATGCTCGCTGTCGACCTCCAGGACAGTCCGGGGCGAACCGGCGGTGTTCTTCAGGCGCAGGTCGTGGACGCCTTCGAGGCGTTCCAGCGCTGCGGCGGGCTGCTGCGTCTCGACCTCGATGGTGGTCCGTGTCATGTGACGCATCTGCGCGAGCGTGCCGGTCTCCACGGTGCGACCCTGACGGATGATCGAGATCCGGTCCGAGAGCGCCTCCACCTGGGCGAGGATATGACTCGAGAGCAGCACCGAACGCCCCTGCCGCTGGGTCTCCGCGATGACCTGTTGAAAGACCATCTCCATGAGCGGGTCCAGGCCTGCGGTGGGCTCATCGAGGAGCAACAGGTCGACGTCGGCGGCCAGAGCGGCGATGAGAGCGACCTTCTGCCGGTTGCCCTTGGAATAGGTCCGGGTCTTCTTCCTCGGATTCAGGCCGAAGCGTTCGATCAGCTCCTCGCGGCGCCGAGTCACCGCCCTGGAGTGGGCGTCGCGGCTGCGCAGCCGCAGGAAGACATCGATCACCTCACCCCCGGAGAGGTTGGGCCAGAGCTCCACCTCGCCAGGAACATAGGCGAGGCGGCGATGCAGGGTCACCGCGTCCCGCCACGGATCGGCGCCGAAGACCTTGACCGTCCCGCCGTCCGGGCGGAGCAGACCCAGCAGCACCCGCAGCGTGGTGGACTTCCCCGATCCATTCGGTCCCAGGAAACCATGCACCTCAGCCGGGTTGACCGTCAGAGACAGCCCATCCAGCGCGCGGACCTCAGCGAAGCGCTTCCTGAGCCCCTGCACCTGGATCACGGGATCGTGACCAGTCATGACCAGTCCTTTCGAGACCCCGGCCAGCGCCGGGAGCTCAACGATAAGCCAGTCCGCACCCCCGGCCAATGGGTCCCAACCGCCTTTATACACAGTGTTCTACACAGCTGTTGAAGGGGTTGATCCGGAGCGACTTGACGCGGCCCTCAGGAGCCCCCTAGTGTTGACAGGTCGCCCCAGAGTACTGCCGTGCCTGCACGCAGAAGCTTTCCGGGGCCCTAACGACTTCAAACCATCCAAGTGGGAGTACACAGTGAGCAAGCGGACTTTCCAGCCGAGCAACCGCCGTCGCAGCCGCAAGCACGGTTTCCGTTCCCGTATGCGCACCCGTGCCGGCCGATCCATCATCTCGACCCGCCGTGCCAAGGGCCGCAAGGAACTCTCGGCCTGATTCACAGCGATTCACGCTGACCTATCGGTCAGCCGGTCCGAGCCACGTGCTTCTGGACCAACACCGCGGCCCGTCCCAACCATCAGGGATCGGGCCGTTCGTGCATCCAGGCCCCCTGTACAGACCCAGGTTCGGTGCCTGCACCGCGCCACGTCGGTTCCAGCGAAGGGAGATCACACGCCGTGCTTCCCAAGGGACACCGTCTGACCTCCTCAGGTGACCACCGAGCCGCCATGCGCCACGGTTCTCGAGCCGGGGGCACCGGGCTGGTGGTCTCGGTGCTGCTGCGCTCGCAGGAAAGTCTCAGTGATCCTGCGCCCTGGCGCTGTGGCCTGGTCGTGTCCAAGGCCGTGGGCAATGCCGTGGTCCGACACCGCGTACAGCGCCGGCTGCGACATGTCGTGATGGAGATGATGCGAGAGGGCGCGCTCGAGCCGGTTCCAGAGGCCTCCCGTGACATCGTGATCCGCGCCTCCCCAGAGATCACCGAGCTGAACCACTCTCAGCTGCGCACCGAGGTGGTCTCGGCGGCGCAGCGGGCCCAGCGGAAAGCGCTGCGTCGAAGGGTGCGGGCATGAATCAGAGTCAGGACTCGCACCTGCACGGTGCACGCCATCGGCATCAGAGTGCGGCGACCACGCAGTGGGTGCGACACCGCGACTTCTACGTGGAAGACGGGGAGATCCCCGGGCGCACGGTCTCGGGGATCACCCAGCCCGAGCTGCGGCGGGGCCACTGGGGCCTGCTCCGCTCCTCACCCTCGCTCGCACTGTGCTGGCTGCTGCGGGGATACCGCAGAGTCATCTCACCGCTGTACGGTCAGGTATGCAGCTTCTATCCGAGCTGCTCTGCATACGGGTTGGAAGCGGTGACCACTCACGGGGTCATGCGCGGCATCCCGCTCACGCTGTGGCGGATCCTTCGCTGCAATCCCTTCACCGGTGGTGGAGTAGACCCGGTCCCGCCCACGGCAAGGATTTGGCCGCAAGGTGGAGTACCGACGATCATAGAGACAAACCACCCACCGATACCCCTCGGCGACGATGACTGATGCCATCGACGCCGCCGAGCCGGCAGGCCGCTTGCATATGACGCCTGGCCACGACATCTGAGAGATACATGGGCTTTTTCGACACAATCATGTGGCCCTTCACCTGGGCCGTCTCCTTCATCCTGAGCACCTTCCACGGGCTGTTGACAGCTGTGGGAATGGATTTCAACTCCGGGTGGAACTGGGTGATCTCCATTGTTCTGCTCGTGCTCGTGATCCGCATCATCTTGATCCCGCTGTTCGTCAAGCAGATCAAGTCCCAGCGCGGGATGCAGATCATCCAGCCCGAAGTGCAGAAGCTGCAGGCCAAGTACAAGGGCAAGAAGGACCCGGTCTCGCGCCAGCAGATGGCGCAGGAGCAGCAGGCGCTGTTCAAGAAGCACAACGTGAACCCGTTCATGACCTGCCTGCCGCTGCTGGCCCAGATGCCGATCTTCTTCGCGCTGTTCTGGATGCTCAACCGGATGCGCGAGGAGCAGAACCAGCTCGACGGCTACGGTGCGCTGACCGCCGCAGAGGTGCAGAGCTTCGACGGCTCGGAGATCTTCGGTGTGGGAATGTCGGACATCTTCCTGCCGGCCTTCAGCGCCGATCCCACCCGGTGGGACGTGGTGGTCCTGACCTCGATCATGATCGTGGCGATGGTGGCGACGCAGTTCTTCACGCAGAAGCAGCTGATGAGCAAGAACATGTCCGAGGCGGCCTTGACGGGCCAGTTCGCGCAGACCCAGAAGATGATGCTCTACGTGCTGCCCCTGGTCTTCGTGGTCGGTGGCGTGAACTTCCCGGTCGGCGTGCTCGTGTACTGGACGGCGACGAACTTCTGGACCATGGGTCAGCAGTGGTGGGTCATCCGCAACAACCCGACACCGGGGTCGCTGGCCGAGAAGGAACTGAACCTGCGGCGTGCCGCGCGCGGACTGGCGCCCTTCAACGAGGCGCCCAAGCCGGTTGCCGAGCAGCCCAAGCCGACCGGAAAGCACCTGGGGCAGACTTCCCAGCCTGCGAAGAAGAAGAAGAGGAAGAAGTAGCAGCCATGAGCGAGAACGAGACCCAGCTGAGCGAGACCGAGGCCTCTGACCCGGCGGCAGCGCAGGAGACGACGGCGTCTGAGTCGCAGCACAGCGCCTCTGAGGCAGCCGAGCCCGCCTCGGTGCGTGATGAGGACGCCGAGGCCGGCAGCGAGGATGCTGAGGCCGTTGAAGGTGATCAGGCGAGCACCGAAGGCGCCACCGACGAGGGTGACATCGCTGCGGACTACCTCGAGGAGCTCCTCGACATCGTGGATCTCGACGGTGACATCGACATCGAAGTACGTGGCGGACGCACCTATGTCTCCATCCTCACGGAGGAGAACGGGGAAGAGCTCGATGACCTCGTCGGGGACCGCGGCGAGGTGCTCGATGCGCTGCAGGAACTGACCCGGCTGGCAGTGCTCACCGCCACCGGTGAACGGACCCGTCTGATCCTGGACATCGCCGGACACCGCGACCAGCGCCAGGAGGAGCTCAAGGAACAGGCGGAGACCGCGATCGCGAAGGTCAAGGACCGCGGTGAGGACGAGCACCTGGAGCCGATGAGCGCCTATGAGCGCAAGATCGTCCACGACTTCGTCGCCGAGTCTGGGCTCCTCAGCGAGTCCGAGGGCGAAGGCCGGCGTCGCCACGTGGTCATCTCAGCCGCCTGATCGTAGACGACTCCCCGCGACACGGCCCCCGAGCACAGAGAAGCCAGTCATTCGGTCCTTCATCCCAAGGAGCAAGTCATGAGCGATCCGCAGCAGGACCGCGAGGAAGCGATCGCAGAGCAGGTCAGCGACGCCCAGCTCAATGAGCCGGAGATCCCCGGACAGGGACCTGAGCTCTTGGCCCCTGAGCTGACCGAGAAGGAACAGCGCGCCGCCGAAGAGCTCTTCGGCGACCGGCTGGATCTGGCCAAGCAGTACGTCTCCCACCTGTGCTCCACGGGCATCGAGCACGGCCTCCTGGGTCCCCGAGAGGTGCCCATCATGTGGTCCCGCCATGTGCTCAACTGTGCTGTGCTCGGCCCCGAACTCACGGCTGGGACCACAGTGGCCGACGTCGGCTCGGGTGCCGGCCTGCCAGGTCTCGCACTGGCCATCGCCCGCCCCGATGTGGACTTCATCCTGATCGAGCCGATGGAGCGCCGGGTGGAATGGCTGAGCACCGTGGTGGAGGATCTCCAGCTCGAGAACGTGCAGCTGATCCGGGCCCGCGCCGAGGAGGTCACCGATGAGGTGATGGCCGAGGTGGTCACCGCCCGCGCTGTGACAGCACTGAAGAAGCTTTTGCCCATGACAGTCCCACTTTTGGCCGACGACGGCGAGCTGCTGCTGATCAAGGGTCGCAGCGCTCGTGGCGAGATCGCTGCCGCTGGAAAGTCCTTCAGCAAGCACAAGCTCGCAGAGCCAACCGTGGAACTGCTCGGCGAAGGTCTCCTGGAGGAACCCAGCACCGTGGTGCGGTGCCGGCGTCGTTCAGCAGGACGACGCTGAGACCCGCGTCCCGGGATGCTGAGACTGACTCTCGAGCATGTGTGCCGCCGGCCAGGACTGCAGTGATCTAGACTCATACCCGTGCGCCCGCGGTGCCTCTGCAGAAGCGGAGAGCATGCCGCAGTGGCCCAGTGAAGACAAGGAAAGGGTGGCCCGTGCAGGAGAAGCGCGTTTCACGTGAAACCAGTGGTGCGGCGAAGGCCGCCAACGCCGCCGCCAGCACTGCAGAGGGCTCGTCCATCCTGGAGTCCCTGACCGCGTCCTCTCCCCTGGCGGCCGAACTCGCCGATGAGAATCGTCGCCGTAAGAAGCTGACCACGACCGAGCTCACTCGACCGGGACACACCCGAGCCATCACCGTCTCCAATCAGAAGGGCGGGGTGGGCAAGACCACCAGCACGGTCAACCTCTCTGCAGCGCTGGCTGATCAGGGCTTCAACGTCTTGGTGATCGACATCGATCCGCAGGGCAATGCGTCCACCGCACTGGGGGTCGAGCACTCCGCGGACACGGACTCCGTCTACGACGTTCTGATCGAGGATTTCGCCTTGGCCGATGTGGTCACTGATTGTCCGGACATCCCGCGACTCCAAGTGGTGCCTGCGACGATCCACCTCGCGGGAGCCGAGATCGAACTGGTCTCCCTCGTCGCCAGAGAGCAGCGGCTGGCCCGCGCGCTGGCGGAGTATCACCGCTACCGCGAGGAGAACGGACTCCAGCGGCTGGATTTCGTGTTCATCGACTGCCCACCCAGTCTTGGGCTTCTAACGGTCAATGCCTTCGTCGCTGCCCAGGAGGTGCTCATCCCGATCCAGTGTGAGTACTACGCACTGGAGGGCCTGAGTCAGCTGCTCAACAACATCGGCATGATTCAGAAGCATCTGAACCCACCCCTGAAGGTCTCCACGATCTTGTTGACCATGTACGACGGCCGCACCAATCTGGCCTCGCAGGTGGCAGGTGAGGTCCGCGAGCACTTCCCGGACTCGGTGTTGAAGTCTGTGATTCCACGCAGCGTGCGCATCTCCGAGGCGCCTTCCTACCAGCAGACCGTGATCACCTACGACCGCTCCTCCACGGGAGCGCTGGCCTACCTCGAGGCGGCCGCGGAGCTGGTTCAGCGCTCCTGAGTTCGGAGTTCATGTGGCCGTGGACCTGTCGGCGCTGCGGCGGCTGGGTGTGCAGAGCGACTCGTGTGGCTCCGGCGAGATGACTGGCCGGCGGAGGTCAGCTGAGGGCCGAGTGATCTGCCGCCATGGCGGTCGTGGCCGTGTAGTAACGGGCAATGCACTTTCTGACCTCGTTTCACGTGAAACCTGCTGTGCCGGATCGCTTGTCACTGGTCTGGCGCGTTTCACGTGGAACCTCCAGCGGCAATCTGTGCCTTCTCGAGTGGCTGCGTTGCCCGTCAAGCCCACCTCAGCGGACTTTCTCTGTCCGGAGGGCGTTTCACGTGGAACGTTGGACCTGTGTGCTGAGAATCATCCGATCCTGCACTTGCGGCGCAATCGCGCAGCAAAGCGTCTGGGGCGCAGATACTGCTGATTCATGGATCACTGGATCACGGCGCTCGTAGGATCCTGCTCCTCCCGGACCGCCCGCCTGGTCGAGGCTGGCCGGAGACCTACTGCACGGGATGACAGATCAGATGCCGGCCACGGGGTCATCTGCACGAACAGCGCGCTGGTGTGCGGTCAGTGGCAGGGGGGGTGAGTCCAGGTAGAGTCCATGTCCCCTCCGCGAACTCGGTCGTCACCAGCGCCTCGGCCCGTTCTAGAAAGAGTTTCACGTGAAACGCGCACTTTTCTTGCTTCGGGCGCGTGAACAGCGTGGGTTTCACGTGAAACCTGCTTGCGCTGTCGCGGTGTTGATCCCACCACGGCGCCGTCCTTCAAGTCGCCATCCCTTATGTCGGCGACTGCGGTGCACGCTTGCTTGCGCATGCTCCACTTCTTGCAGCAGGCGGTTCTCGATGGAGGTCTTGGTGTTTCACGTGGAACAGAGCCAAGATCACCTGGCAGAAAGCGCCGCGCGGGTGGACTCTGCGACTGCCAGACTCGAGAGCATCTCTTGCGGAGACACCGCGATCGCGCGCAACGGGCTGGTCGACAAAGCGCGACGATATGGATGGAACCACACCTTGAGCGCAAAGTCACGCCTGGGTGCGGCCCCAGGTTTCACGTGAAACGCTGAACCCTGGTGTCTCGCCTGACCCGAACCCGTGGTTTTGCTCCGTAGAATAGATGCGGCCGTCCTGCACGTGGAACGGCGCCGGTTCTATCTGCTAGGAGGCTGCCGCATGGCAGAACGCAAACGTCGCGGGCTTGGTCGGGGCTTAGGGGCATTGATCAACAGTGATGCGGCCGAAGAGGCTGCGGCTGCCGAGCAGGCTGCGGCGGACGAGGCAGCAGCAGCAGAGTCCGCACCGCCCGCGAGGGCAGAGCAGCGGTCGGCAGGTGTAGGGTCGGTGGCTGAAGGCGCGGCAGGTACAGGGTCGACGCATGAGGAGTCCGAGACCGGGGCCGAGCCAGCGAGAAGGTCGGACTCTGCCTCCCAGACGGCTGGCCGGGGCCGGCGCGATGACTCACGGGCTCCAGAGTCGGCGGATAGCGCGGACTCGTCAGCGGGATCCCAGCAGGTTTCACGCGAAACCGGGGGAATCCGGGCACCAGCTCCGCGCCCGATAGATGTCTTCTTCTCAGCGAAATCAGACCTGGATCGGCAGGTCATCGCCCGGGAATCTGCCACCATTGCACCGCCAAGCACCTCGTCCAGGCGATCCCCCGGTGGCCAGCGTGCTCCCATGCCAGACGTGCTTTCGCGTACCGCGTCTAGATCCAGCACGGCCGCAACGGGGCACGCTCCTGCGGCCAGCAATGCCTCGTCGCTGGAAGATAGATCCGGCACAGATCAGGCGACCAAGGACTCTTTCCCGGCCAGCGAGCCCACCGAGGCTGCCTGGACCCAGACCGTTTCACGTGAAACCGGCGGCACGGTGGACGGAGCCGAGTTCAGGTCCATCCCAGTGGATGCGATCGTGCCGAACCCACGTCAGCCTCGTCAGGAGTTCGACGAGGAGCATATGGATGAGCTGATCCACTCGATTCGAGAGATCGGCGTGCTGCAGCCCATCGTGGTGCGACCTGCGGGACCTGACCAGTATGAGCTGGTCATGGGTGAACGGCGCTGGCGGGCTTCCAAGACCGCCGAGCGGACATCGATTCCAGCCATCGTGCGGATGACCACCGACGATGATCTGCTCCGCGACGCTCTTTTGGAGAATATCCACAGATCGCAGCTCAATCCTTTGGAGGAAGCCGCTGCATACCGGCAATTACTTGATGATTTCAACTGCACCCAGGACGAGCTGGCGGAGCGCATCGGGCGATCCCGACCGCAGATCAGCAACACCCTGCGTCTGATGAAGCTGCCCCCGGCCGTGCAGCGCCGGGTGGCCGCCGGGGTGCTCTCTGCTGGGCACGCCAGGGCCCTGCTGGGGCTGAAGTCTCTGGAGCAGATGGATCAGCTGGCCGGACGGATCGTGGCCGAGGGGCTGTCGGTGCGTGCCACCGAGGAGGCCGTGACCCTGGCCCAGCGCGACCAGAACACGGGAGACCTGGGCCGGGAACGCGCGAAGAGCCCTCGGGTGCGTCAGCTCGAGGAGTTCTCCGAAGCGCTCACGGATCGTCTCGACACGCAGGTCAAGATCACCCTGGGAGCCAAGAAGGGCCGGATCGCGATCGATTTCGGCTCCATCGATGATCTGCACCGTCTGATGGACATGATCGGTTCGCGCCCATGAATCGCTGACCTCGCGCCCCTGGAAGGGGTCATCGAGTTTCACGTGAAACAGGTGGGGCCCGGAACGCAGCTGCGTTCCGGGCCCCACCTGTAAGAGCCCCGAAGTTCGGGGCCGGTTGCTACTTCAGCAGATCAGCGAACTCCTGCTCAAGGACCTGCTTGGGCTTCGCGCCGATCGAAGACTGCACGTGCTCGCCACCCTTGAAGGCGTAGACCGCAGGGATCGAGGTGATCCCGAACTTGGCCGCGGTGCCGGGATTCTCATCCACGTTGACCTTCACGACCTCGATCTTCTCCGGGTTCTCGGCGGCCAGCTCCTCGAGGATCGGAGTCAGCATGCGGCAGGGGCCGCACCACTCGGCCCAGAAATCGACCAGAACCGGCCTATCGGCCTGCAGGACGTCCTGCTCGAAGCTTGCATCGGTGACGTTCTTGAGATCTGACATGTAGATCTCCTTTCTTAGGACGGTACGGGGGCAGTGTTGGTAGGGGGAGTCGGCACCTTGGCGGCCTCAGAGTTCAGCGTGTCCGCCAACCAGTGTTCGACGTCGAGGGCCGCCACACAGCCGGAGCCTGCAGCGGTGATCGCCTGCCGGTAGGTCGGATCAAGCACATCTCCGGCGGCGAAGACGCCGGGCAGCGAGGTCCTGGAGGTACGCCCCTCGACCCAAGCCGTGCCTTCTTCGGTGAGCGTGATCTGATCCTTGAAGAGCTCGGTGCGGGGGTCATGACCAATAGCCACGAAGACACCTGTCACATCCAGGGAGGATGGCTCCCCGGTGGTGGTGTCGCGCAGCAGCAGCCGGCTGACTTTGCCCTCGCCCTGGACCTCGGTGACCTCGGTGTTCCAGATGAACTCGATCTTCTCGTTGGCCTTCGCGCGGTCCGCCATGATCTGGGAGGCGCGCAGTTCACCGCGGCGGTGCAGGACGGTGACCTTGGAGGCGAACTTCGTGAGGAACAGAGCCTCCTCCATGGCGGAGTCTCCGCCGCCGACCACCGCGATGTTCTGCTCCCGGAAGAAGAAGCCGTCGCAGGTGGCGCACCAGCTGACGCCGTGGCCGGAGAGCGCCTTCTCGCCCGGCACGCCGAGCTCGCGGTAGGCGGATCCGGTGGCCAGCACGACGGCGCGGGAATGCAGCACGTCCCCGGCACCGGTGGTGATCTGCTTGATCGGCTGATCCAGGAGCAGCTCGGTGGCATCCTCGTGGCGGATGTCCGCGCCGAACCGGCGTGCCTGCTGCTCCATGTTCATCATCAGGTCAGGGCCCATGATGCCCTCGGGGAAGCCCGGGAAGTTCTCCACCTCGGTGGTGTTCATCAGCTCCCCACCTGCGGTCACAGAGCCGGTGAGGATGATGGGGTTCAGGTTTGCACGGGCCATGTAGACGGCCGCGGTGTAGCCAGCAGGGCCGGAGC
Source organism: Nesterenkonia sandarakina (assembly GCF_013410215.1). Classification (NCBI taxonomy): domain Bacteria; kingdom Bacillati; phylum Actinomycetota; class Actinomycetes; order Micrococcales; family Micrococcaceae; genus Nesterenkonia; species Nesterenkonia sandarakina. Next base: position 988,448 of record NZ_JACCFQ010000001.1, on the reverse strand, counting down.
CGATGATGACCACGTCATGAACCTGGTCAGGGGTCTGTTCAGTCACAATCACATGTCCTTAGCAACGGTCGTGGTGTCTGGAATATTGAACATCATCGATGTTCACCCTATTCCATCACCCGCCAGCCTACTGGAGCCATGTCCGGCACCCCACCGCAGTGAGGGTTCAGTCGATGCGGATCTGTGCCAGTTCGGTGCTGAAGGGAAGCCCGTCGGCGTTGGGCGAATCCTGGCTCGGCAGCTCTGTGATGTTGATGATCACATAGCCTGCCGCACCTTCGGCGTCGACCTCCACGGTGGTCTCGTCCCAGTTCAAGGTGCCCTCTGCGACCTGCTGGGCACCTTCGAAGCTGGGTGAATCGTTGACCAGGACCTCGAAGGCGCCCCCGGAGCTCTCGCCCACCTGGTTGACCGTGACGGAGGAGATCTCTGTGGGTTCCTCCAGCTCGGCGATGAGGCCGACGCCTGAGCTGAAGCCACCGAAATCGGCGGTGGCGAAGGACAGCGTGACCCAGGTGGTGGAGGGGTCGCCGTCGAAGAGGTTGGAAAGCTGCCCGTCGCGATCGGCGATCAGATCCGGGGAATCCGGCACAACCCGGGTGATGCCCGCGATCTCCGGTTCTGGACCGGAGGTCTCAGCGGGTGCGGACTCCTCGGAGGAGGATTCCTGGTCCCCGGCCTCGTCGGAGCCCTCTGCTGCAGCGCCCTCGTCAGCCTCCTCCTGGGTCTGATCTGCAGTGGCGGCGGTGTCTTCGGACTCCCCGCCGCGCAGGTTCAAGAACATCACCACGGCGGCGATCAGCAACAGCGCGGCAAGCCCTGCAGCGGTGATCCAGCGTCCTATTCCGGGCTTCTCATCCCGGAAGTCCGTGTCAGCGGGCTCCGCGGTCGCAGGGACCGAGCGTGAGCCCGCGGCGCCATCAGAGGCCGCCCCAGAGGATGCAGCAGCGGATCCAGCAGCAGCTGCACCGGCCGCGGGGACCGTGCTGCCGCCTGCCGCTTCCGCAGCGTCAGCATTCGAGTCTGCGGAGGGCTCAGCTGTCCCCTGCAGCGTGGTCTCTTCGTCCAGACGCGGGACCGGCCGGATCAGACCGGTGAAGGAGACCGATTCATTGAGGCGACGTGACCGCGGCGGTCCGGGCAGCGGGGGCTGCGAGGCCTCCGGTGGACCTGGCGGAGGGTTGAACGTGTCGATCGGGGAGTCCGGGGGATTGTCCACGACCTCATCCCCGTCCAGATCGTCCTGACGGGCACCGGCTGCACCTGCGGCCTCCCCGTGGTCAGACGCCTCCCCATGGAAAGTGGAGGCGGTGGAGACGGGTGTGCCCCCGGAGGCTCCGTCAGGCTCCGTCGCCGGGGCCTGAGATGCTGACCCGGGTGCCGCCGGAACTGCTGCAGCGGCGGAGGCCGTGGCGGGGGGTGCAGTCGAGGCGATCTCCCGGGTGCCGCTGAAGTCCTCCGGGGTGTCCCCAGCCGGGTCGGCAGAGGTCAGTTCCATGTCCAGGCGCAGGAAGTCCGCGGCCGCGGTGTGCTCTGGATCCTTCTGGCCTGCGGCCATGGCCAGCGCGGCGGCGTCGTTCTCGGTGTTCAGCCGTCGATTCAAGGAGTCAGACACCTTGTCCAGGAAGGCGGGCCGACGTCGTCGGAAGCGGCGTGCGGCATCCTGGGAGCGATCATCGGAGGCCCCGGCGTGCAGGCCGGCGTAGTACTCGTCGTCGTCCTCGTAGGTCTCGGGCTCCATCACCCGGGACTGCCCGAAGAGCTCGGATCCCAACGAGTCGGTGAAGAAGGGCTCCACGTAGGGGGCGGTGTCCGGGACCACCAGATCCAGCAGCGTGTTGGGGTCCACCAGGGTGGAGATCAGGTAGGTCCGCTCATCGGTCAGCCCGAGGTCGAGCACCTGGACCTCGGAGTCTCGTGACCCCATCGCCAGTTCCCGTGCCGAGGTGGCCACCTGTTTCGCGTTCGAGCGTGAGGCCAGCAGGATGCTCACATCTCGGTCCAGGACCTCATCGCTCGCCTGGAAGACGATGTCCTGGTCGGCAGACGTCACCACGTGATGGGTGACGCGGTAGCGCCCACCCACTAGATCGCCGACGCCGAAAGGCTGCGCCACAAGTTCTCCTCGGTCCGGGAAACATCCTGGCCACCGCTCCGGACGGCCAGCAACTGATCATCCCAAGCCTACCGGGCCAGGCGGGACAGTGCTGGAACGCGCCTGGCCAGCGGCGCGATGGCAGCGGTGAACTCCTCCACGCGCAGCCAGCGCAGCATCACCACGAAGACCACCGCCATCACCACCCCGACGGCGGCGCAGCTGATCACCGCGGTGAAGATGGTGTTCCAGGCGAAGCCCCAGTTGTAGCCGCCGAGCAGCCACAGCGTCGCCGCCCCGGCGAGCCCGGCGGTGGCCGCGCAGGCCCCGGAACGCAGATACGCTCCCAGCACCGAGGCGAAGTCGAAGCCGCCCCAGCGGCGGACCACCAGCAGGTGGCAGATCAGGTACTGCAGCATGTGCAGCGCGGTGAAGAGTCCGATGACCAGGTAGGGGATCAGCTCGTCGGGGACCACCTGGGCCAACCCGTAGGCGGTGCTCAGGCCCACCGCCGCGATGATCGCGTAGATCAGCATCGGGGTCTTCGCGTCCTCCGCGGAGTAGAAGACGCGCATCAGGTAGAAGCTGGCGGAGCGGAAGGGCATGCCCAGGGCCAGCAGCACCAGCAGCTGCCCGATGGCGGCGCCGGCGAGGTTCGCGTCGGCCGCGGCACCGCCGAAGATCCGGCCCAGCGGGCCGGCCAGGACCAAGACGGCCACCATGCAGAACATCACGGGGATCGCGAAGATCCGCAGCCCCTCGTTGATGATCTCCCGGGCCCGGGAATAGCGGCCCAGGTCCATCGCGCGGGCGAGCTGGTTGAAGAGCACCGTGGCGATGGAGAGCACGAACACCGAGTGCGGCAGGATCGCGATCAGCTCGGCGACGTTGGCCGCGTACTCACCGGGCACCGAGGCGCCGAGCTCCCCCATCCCCTCACGGGTCGCCGTCGCTCCGGAGATCAGGCGCATATAGAGCAGGTTGGCGATGTTGCCGATGAGCATGGTCACCAGGGTCCACCCGGCGATCCGGCCGGTGGAGGCCAGGCCCATCCCTTTGAGCCCGAACTTCGGGCGCAGCTTCAGCCCGAGCCGGGAGAGCGGCCACAGCAGCAGCAGCGCCTGGGCGATGATCCCGACGGTGTGCCCGGCGGCGAGCCAGATGGTCTGCTGCGCGGTCCACTCCGTGAGCTGGTCGTCGCTGGCGGCATACCGGCCGAAGGTGATGATGAAGCTGAGGATCACCCCGATGGCGATCAAGTTGTTCAGCACCGGGGCCCACATGTACCAGCCGAAGCGGGCGTTGGCGTTGAGCACCTGCCCGGTCACCGCGTAGAGCCCGTAGAAGAAGATCTGCGGAAGCGTCCAGATCGCGAAGGCAGTGCCCAGGGCGAGCATCGGCTCGGTCCAGTTCCGGGTCAGGGCGAGCACGATCGGGTACGCCGCGAGGGTCAGCAGCACGGTGAAGACCGCGAGCACGGTGGTGGTCAGCGTGAGCAGCCGGGAGGTGTAGTCCGCGCCCCGGTCGGGGCGCCGGGCGGCCTTGATCAGCTGCGGGACCAGCACCACGTTGAACATCCCGCCGGCGAGCAGCAGGTAGATCACATTGGGGACGGTGTTGGCCTTCTCGAAGACATCCGCGACCAGAGTGGTGGACCCGATGGCCACCGCCAGCAGCGCGGTGCGCACGAAGCCGAGCACTCGGGAGACCAGCGTCCCCGCCGCCATGATCGCGCTGGCCCGGGCCAGCCCCTTGGCGGGCAGGTGGCTCTGATCCGCCGCGGGGTCTGAGCCGGAGCCGGAGGTGCCCGCGGGGCCTACGGGCTCTGCGGAGCTCTCGCTGGCTGCGGTGCCGTCCGGGGTCGCCGGAGTCGCAGGCGGAGGCGGCGGAGCGCCCGGGTCGGTCTGATGGGGGGAAGCAGCAGTCATCGTCAGAGGACTATAGCCGGGTCAGCTGGACTGCACAGACTCATCGATCACCTGACGCGCGAGGTTCACGATCCGGCGCTCATTGGGGAAGGAGAGCGTCCGCTCCAGTGCGTCGATGTCCACCCAGGCGACGTCGACGGCTTCATGGTCGGGGTCGTTCTCGATGCTGAGCTCCCCGCCCACAGCCTCCATCAGGTAGTGGTGCACCGTCTTGTGCACCCGGTGCGAGGGGACGGTGAACCAGTACTCGATGCTGCCCAGGGAGGTCAGGATGGCGCCCTGAACTCCGGTCTCCTCGGCCACCTCGCGCAGCGCGGCCTCCTCGAAGGTCTCTGAGCCTTCGGGATGGCCCTTGGGCAGGCACCATTCCAGGCGTCCGCCCCGGTTGTAGCGCGCGATGATGGCCACCTCGAAACCGGGGGATGCGGGACGGATGACCACGCCTCCTGCGCTGACCTCCTCGACCGTGGGAAGGCTCCCCTGCTGCCGGGTGCTCTGGCGGGCCGGCACACGCCGGGCACCCATTGACACTGTCAATGGGGTGCGCCGTTCATCGCCGGTCTCCGGTCTGTTCATACAGAACACTCTAATCGGATCGTCGCTGTGATCATGGCGTGATGTCCCGCGCCGGGCGTGGATCCCAGTGCTGAGGCGGGTGGGAGCGGCACCCGGCGAGGCATATGGGACACTGTTTCCGCTATGCCTTACCTTCCCTCTGGTTTTCCCGACGGCGCCTGGCTGCCCGAGGTCGTCGTCGAACTCGGCGAACGCTTCGCCGCCCACGGCTTCGAGCTCTCCCTGGTCGGAGGTCCCGTACGGGACCTCTTCCTGGGACGCACCTCCCCGGACCTGGACTTCACCACCGCCGCCACCCCAGATGAGATCATCGAGACGGTCTCCGGCTGGGCCGACGCGCACTGGGACATCGGCCGGGACTTCGGCACCATCGGGATCCGCAAGGGCGCGGACTCGATCGAGATCACCACCTACCGCGCCGAGGCCTACGACCCTGGCTCACGCAAGCCGCAGGTCAACTTCGGCACCGACCTGGGTGAGGACCTCATCCGGCGGGACTTCACGGTCAACGCGATGGCGCTGAAGCTGCCGGGCTTCGAACTGGTGGACCCGCACGGGGGCGTGAAGGATCTGCACCTGGGCGTGCTGCGCACCCCGGCCACCCCGGAGGAGTCATTCTCCGATGACCCGCTGCGCATGATGCGCGCGGCGCGCTTCGCCTCGCAGCTGCGCATGGAGGTCGCCGAAGAGGTGCTCGCTGCGATGACCGAGATGTCTGCCCGGCTCAGCATCGTCTCTGCAGAGCGGATCCGCGAGGAGCTGGTCAAGCTGATCTGCGGCGCGGACCCGCGTGCCGGGATCGACCTGCTGGTGGACTCCGGGCTCGCGGAGATCATGCTCCCGGAGGTGCCCGCGCTGAAGCTCACCGACGATGAGCATCACCGGCACAAGGACGTGTACCAGCACTCGCTGCAGGTGCTGGAACAGGCCTGCGCCCTGGAGACCGACGAGGACGGCCCGGTGCCCGGACCCGATTTCGTGCTGCGCTTCGCGGCGCTGATGCACGACGTGGGCAAGGCCAAGACCCGGCGCTTCGAACCCGGTGGCGGGGTCAGCTTCCGGCACCACGACGTGGTCGGGGCCAAGCAGACCCGACGACGGATGCAGGAGCTGCGCTTCGACAAGGCCAGCATCGCCGCGGTGAGCCTGCTGGTGGAGCTGCACATGCGCTTCTACGGCTACGGGGACCAGGGGTGGAGCGACTCCGCGGTGCGCCGCTACGTCACCGACGCCGGAGACCAGCTCGAGCGTCTGCACCGGCTCACCCGATCGGATGTGACCACCAGGAACAAGAAGAAGGCGGCCCGGCTCGACCACGCCTACGACGACCTCGAGGCGCGCATCGTGGAACTCGCCGAACGTGAACAGCTTGACCGGATCCGCCCGCACCTGGACGGGGAACAGATCATGGAGGTGCTGGGCATCGCTCCAGGACCCGAGGTGGGCCGGGCGTATAAGTTCCTGCTCGAACACCGCATGGAGCACGGGCCGGTGGAGAAGGCAGAGGCCGTGGAGATCCTGAAGGAGTGGGCCTCAGCGCAGCGCTGAGCCCGGCGCCGGCTCCGGTGCGGAGCCAGGCTCTGGGCCGCGACCGACCTGGGGCTCAGGCGTGCGAGCGGCACGAGGTTCAGGCGTGCGAGCGGCACCGGGCTCTGGGCCGCGGCCGACCTGGCGCACGGGGTCTCGCTGGGGGCGCAGGATGTCGAGCACCACCTGGATCATCAGGTAGAGCGTGGCACCGATGTGGCCCAGCACCGCGGTGATGTAGAGCGCGGTGTCAAAGGAATGCTGCGCCTCGTGATCCCCGACGATGCCCGCCAGGTGCATCCACACCGCCCAGAAGTGCAGCAGCTGGAACCCCTGCCAGATCAGCGCATCCCGCCAGCGTGGCGCCGCCAGCGCGATGAGCGGAACCAGCCAGATCATGAACTGCGGCGAGTAGACCTTGTTCAGCAGCAGGAACGCGGCCACGATCAGGAACAGCAGCTGGACCATCCGCGCGGGATGTTCTGCGCGCAGACCCAGCAGCAGGATGCCTGCGCAGGCGGCGGCGAAGAGCCCGAGTGAGAATCCCGAGATCGCCGTCGCACTCAGCCCGGAGGCTCCCCGGCCCTCAGCGATGAGCTGCCAGAGGTACCAGGGCGAGGAGTATCCGGCGCCGCGCTCGGCGGAGAGCTCGAAGAACTCAGACCAGGCACTGGAGCTCAGGGCCATGGCAGGCAGGTTCAGGATCAGCCAGCTGACCACCGCTGCGCCGAGGACCTTCAGGAAGACCCCGAAGCCCAGGCCGGTGTCGCGGCGCAGCACCAGGACCAGCACGGCGCCCAGCATGAACAGCGGGAAGAGCTTGAAGGAGACTCCGACGCCGATCATCACGCCTGCACTGAGATGGGCCCCGCGCTGGAAGGCCAGGATGGCCAGCGCCATCGCGGTCACCGCCCAGATGTCCCAGTTGATCCCGATGCCGAAGATCACCGCAGGAGAGACCGCCACTATCGCAGCGTCCCAGGGCCGTGCACCCGCGGCCTTCATCACCACCAGCACCAGCACCAGCCACACCACCGCAGCGGCGGCGAAGCTGAGATCCCAGTACAGCAGCGAGCCGCGTTCGACGCTCCAGCCCAGTGCCGCGGTCATCTCCTGGGCGAGCAGGAACCGGGTCGCGGCGGCCAGCAGCGCCGCGATCAGGCTGGTGAGCACCGGATACTCGAAATATCCGGTGCCCAGCAGGGGGCCCCACGGCGCGTCGTCGAGCCCGCGCTGGGCGAAGAGCGCACTGATGTCCGAGTAGCAGCCGGCGTGGTACACCTCGACCCCGCCCCAGCCGTTGATCCGGCAGTATTGGCTGGTCAGCGCGGAGAGCAGGATTCCCAGCAGGGTCAGCCCCAGCAGCAGCGGGGCGGGTGATCGCCGGGGGCGCAGCCGGCGGCCTGCGGGTCCGCCGAGGCGCTCCGAGAGGTGCCGCAGCAGCGGGTCGTCCCGGGTTGGGGCGACCGGTGTCGGGGTCTTCGGGGACTGGGTCATCGGCTCCACGATAACCCTCGGGGTCCATGGGCTATAGGCTTCACTCTCGGAGACACCTCTATGACTGAGATCACCTTCGGGTTCCCATGCGTCACGCACCGGGGGCCATCAGGACACCAAGGAGAGAACTTTTGGCAGAACAACCCATCCGAGTCGCCGTGGTCGGCGTCGGAAACTGTGCGGCATCGCTGGTCCAAGGCGTGGAGTATTACAAGGATGCTCCTGATGATCAGAACGTTCCCGGGCTGATGCATGTCCGCTTCGGGGATTATCACGTGCGCGATGTCAGCTTCGTCGCGGCCTTCGACGTGGATTCCAAGAAGGTCGGCCTGGACCTGGCGGAGGCGATCTCGGCCTCGGAGAACAACACCATCAAGATCGCGGAGGTCCCGCATACCGGCGTCACGGTCCAGCGCGGACCGACGCTGGACGGGCTCGGGAAGTACTACCGGGAGACCATCGAGGAGTCCGCCGCGGAACCGGTGGATGTGGTCGCCGCGCTGAAGCAGGCGCAGGTCCAGGTGCTGGTGTGCTACCTGCCGGTCGGCTCCGAGGAGGCGGCTCGGTTCTACGCCCAGGCGGCGATCGACGCCGGGGTGGCCTTCGTCAACGCCCTGCCGGTCTTCATCGCCGGGACTCCGGAGTGGGCAGCCAAGTTCACCGAGGCAGGAGTGCCGATCGTCGGAGACGACATCAAGTCACAGATCGGGGCGACGATCACGCACCGGGAGCTGGCCCACCTCTTCGAGGATCGCGGGGTCCACCTGGACCGGACGTATCAGCTCAACGTGGGCGGGAACATGGACTTCAAGAACATGCTCGAGCGCGACCGGCTGGAGTCCAAGAAGATCTCCAAGACCCAGGCCGTCACCTCCAACACCTCGGCGCCCCTGGCGGACCGCGATGTCCACATCGGGCCCAGCGACTACATCCAGTGGCTCGATGACCGCAAATGGGCGTTCATCCGGCTGGAGGGTCGCAACTTCGGCGACGCCCCGGTCTCCATCGAGCTGAAGCTGGAGGTCTGGGACTCACCGAACTCCGCCGGGGTGATCATCGACGCCATCCGGGCGGCGAAGATCGGGCTGGACCGTGGCATCGGCGGGCCGCTGCTCTCCGCCTCGAGCTACTTCATGAAGTCCCCGCCGGAGCAGTTCCATGATGATGTCGCCCACGAGAAGGTGGAGGCCTTCATCCGAGGCGAGATCGACCGCTGACCCTCCCCCCTCCGTTTTACCGGGGCTTACGTGGTCTACCGTGCGGACGGTGTCCCCGGTAGACCACGTACGCCCCGGTATTTTGGGGGGATGGAGAGACTTCACGCCGTCGACGCGCTGCGCGCCCTGGCCCTGCTGGGAATCCTGTCCGTCAACGTCTGGTACTTCGCGTTCCCGGAGAACCTCACCGGCGGCGGTCGCTCGGCCGGGATGAGCCAGGACGTCGGCGGGGACGCCGGGCTCGCCGGTGCGGATCAATGGGTGGCCTTTGCGGCCACGGCGATCTTCGAGGGCAAGTCCTATGTGATCTTCTCCTTCCTCTTCGGGCTCTCCTTCGTGCTGCAATCCGGCTCCGCGCACCGCGCCGGGGTCAGTGAGGTCTCACGATCCCAGCGTCGCTTCCTGGGACTGGCGGTCCTCGGTGTGCTGCACGGGATCTTCCTCTTCGTCGGGGACATCCTGCTCGCCTACGCGGTGCTGGGCTTCGCGCTGCTGGGGCTGCGTGGGATCAGCACCCGCGCCGCGCTGCTGCTGGCCGGCGGGCTCTGGGCCGTGGTGGCTCTGGCGATCCTCGGCATCGGCGCGCTGACCGCGGTGATGGAGTCCTCCGGGATGATCGACGGGGCCATGATGGAGAGCGCCACGGGGGCGAGCTCCGGGCTGATCGTGTCCGCTGAGGAGGCCCGCGCGGGCTATACCGGGAGTCTGGGCAGCTACCTGGCCTTCCAGCTGGGCGCCTACGCCCTCGTCGCGCCCTCGATCCTGCTGGTGCAGGGCCCGGTCGCGCTCGCCGCCTTCCTGCTCGGGCTGGTGGTCGGGCGCGCTCGGATGCTGGAGCGCATCATCGCCGGGGAGATTCCGACGGCGCGGCTGCTCGCGCTCATGCTTCCCGCCCTGGCGGTGGGCGGCGCGCTCAGCCTGAGCGCCGCGTGGATGCTCTGGGGCGCCGACTCCGGCGGGCTCGGAGCGGAGACGCTCAGCTCGGGACTGATCTTCCTGGCCGGCCCGGTGCAGGCCACAGGCTATGTGATCGCAGCGCTGCTGATCCTGCGTCATCCGGGGCTCGGATGGCTGGTGCGGCTGCTGGCGCCGGCCGGCCGGATGTCGTTGAGCAACTACCTGGGACAGTCCCTGGTGCTCGCGTTGATCTTCTCCGCGCTCGGCACCCCGCTGGGTCTGGGACTGGCGGGAGAGCTCAGCGCCAGCCAGGTGGGCGCCGTCGTCGTCCTGCTGTGGCTGAGCCAGCTGGGGCTCTCACGACTGTGGCTGCACTTCTTCACCCGTGGCCCCCTGGAGGCGCCGCTGCGCGCCTGGACCTACTCCAGCAGGATGTTTCCCGTGAAACCGAACTCTCCGAGCCGCCCGCAGGATCATCCTTCAGCGTGATGTGTCCGGGGGTCGGGCGGATCTAGCGTGGAAGCATGATCACAGCCAGCGGCTTGAGCAAGACCTACGGGAGCAGAACCGCGGTGGACGGCATCAGCTTCGCGCTGGAACCGGGCCGGGTCACCGGATTCCTGGGACCCAATGGGGCCGGGAAGTCCACCACCATGCGACTGGCCATGGGACTGGACCGCCCCAGTGCCGGGCAGATCACCATCAACGGCAAGCTCTTCGCTGAACACCGCGCACCCCTGCGCGAGGTCGGGGCGGTGCTCGACGCCGGGGCAGGCCACCCCGGGTGGACCGGGGAGCAGCAGCTGCGCATCCTCGCCGCCACCCACGCGATCCCCCGGTCCCGGGTCCAGGAGGTCATCGAGATGACCGGGCTGAGCTCGGTGGCCGACCGGCGGACCAAGGGCTACTCCCTGGGGATGAGTCAGCGCCTGGGCATCGCCGCGGCGATGCTGGGCGACCCTCAGGTGCTGATCTTCGATGAACCCATCAACGGGCTGGACCCGGAAGGGGTGCGCTGGGTCCGCCAACTGGTCCGCCGGCTCGCCGGCCAGGGCCGCACCGTGTTCCTCTCCTCGCACCTGATGTCGGAGATGGCACAGACCGCTGACCACCTCATCGTGCTCGGGCAGGGTCGGATCATCGCCGATCAGCCGCTGGGAGACTTCCTCGACACGGCCGGGGAAACCCGGGTGCTGGTCCGCACCGAAGACTCCCAGACGCTGATGGCCGGCCTGGCCGGAGCGGAGGTCACTTTGACCTGTCAGGACGCCGAGACCTTCGAGGTGCGCGGGGTCGATGCCCGCAGCATCGGACGCCGCGCCCTGGAGCTGGGCGTGGTGGTCCATGAACTGACCCCGCTGCACTCCTCGCTGGAGGACTCCTACCTCAGGCTCACCGGGGACTACGTCGAACATCGCTCCGGAGGACTCTCATGAACCCGCACACATCCCGCGCCCCAGGCAGCGCCGGCCCCGGCGGCATCACCACCGCACCGCCGGCGGCGCTGGGCCGCGCAGAGCTGAGCTTCCCGCGGGCGCTGCGCGCGGAATGGCTGAAGCTGACCAGCCTGCGACTGAACTGGTGGCTCAGCCTCGTCGCGCTGAGCATGATGCTGCTCACGCTGCTGGGCACCGTGCTCAGCACCCGGGCGCAGCTCTCCGACACGGCACAGCAGAACTCCGCACTCCAGAACTCGGCGGCGCCGCTGGACGGGTTCACCCTCTTCGAGAACGTCTTCTCCAGCTTCACCCTGGTCACGCTGCTGATGGGGGCGCTCGCCGCGGTGGCGATCACCTCCGAGCACAGCACCGGCTCGATCCGATCCTCGCTGGCCGCCGTGCCCAATCGCAGCATGTTCTTCACCGCCAAGCTGCTGGCGGTCTGCGGGTTCATCGCGGGGCTCACCGCAGTCCTGGTGGCGCTGAGCTTCCTGGTGCTGCTGCCGCTGGCCGGGTTCTATGACGTGATGCCCGAACTGTTGGATCCGGGACTCTGGTGGCTGGTGTTCAGCAGCTGGGCCGCGGTGATCATCACCGCCTCGCTCGGGTTCGGCCTCGGGGCCCTGCTGCGCAGCACCGCCGGCGCGGTGATCACCTACTGTCTGCTGCTCTTCAGCGGGCCGATCGTGCTGGGCCTGCTGCTGGGCATCAGCGACGGCGCGCAGTGGGTCATCGAGCTGATGCGATTCGAGATCTTCGCGCTGCAGCGCCAATTCATCGGTGGCGCCTCGATGGCCGGCGACCTGCCCCCGGCGCTGGCCGGAGCGCTGCTGCTGGTGTGGGCCGGCGTCGTCCTGATCCCGGGATGGCTGCTGCTCACCCGGCGCGATGCCTGAGCTTCGCGCCGTCGGCCTCGGTAGAGTCGACGCCGTGATCACCCCGTCGCTCACCGAATCCCCCGCCGCACAGGCGATGCCCCCTGGGTTCGAGGACCTGGCCATCGTGCGCGGCCGCGGGATGCGCGGATGGTTCCGCCGGCACCCCAAGACCATGAACGCGGTGGTCATCGGGGTCTACGTGCTGCTGACGCTGTGGGTCTACCCCTATGCCTTCTACGATCTCGGCCGCGGCGCGCTGTGGCTGCTGCCCGGATACGCGGTGATCGTGGCGGCCCTGTGCTTCCGGCGCTCGCACCCGCTCAGCGTGCTGGCCCTGGTGGCCCTGGCTGAGGCCGCGCTGCTGCTCTTCTACCCCTGGCAGGGGGTGCAGATGTGGGGGCTGTGCTTCGCCGCCTACGCCGTGGCGCTGCAGCGCGGACTGCTGGTGGGACTGATCACCGGGCTGCCGGCCTGCGTGCTGGGCTATCTGAGCTTCCTGCGCACCGAGATCTGGACCGAGCGGCACGGTCCCAGCTGGTGGATGGAGAACTACTACGACCCGATGGGGCTCAGCGAGTTCGAGTCGCTGAGCATCCTGGCGGTGATGATGTTCTTCACCGTGGGGATCTCCGCGGGGATCGGCGCCGCCGTGCGCCGCGGCCGCAGCCACGAGCAGGAGGTCCTGGAGTGGGCCCGGCGAAACCAGCAGCTGGCACAGGTGGCCGAGCGCAACCGGATCGCCCGGGAGATGCATGATGTGATCGCGCATTCCCTCTCGGTGATGATCTCGCTGGCCGACGGCGCCCGGATCGTGGCCCGGAAGGATCCCCACCGGGCCGGAGAGGTCCTGGAGGAGCTCTCCGGGACCGGGCGCACCGCGCTGGGGGATATGCGCCGCGTGATCGGGGTGCTGCGTGAGGGTCAGGACGTCGGCGCCGCCCGCCGCCCGATCGGGGAATCGCTGGAGGAGCTCTACGAGAACTTCCGCCAGGCCGGCCTGCCGCTGACGGTGAGCCTGACCGGCCCCGCCCTTCCCGAGGACGCCGGGTTCGGTCTCACCGTGCACCGGATCCTGCAGGAGTCGCTGACCAATGTGCTGCGCTACGGCCGCCAGGTCACCGCTGTCAGCGTGCAGATCGAGCATCGTCCCGGACCGGAGCCCAGCGAGTCACGCCGACTGAGCGCCCAGGGGCTCAGCGCGGCGGATCAGGCGGCGTTGGGCATGCCCTCCTGCGGGCAGGTGGTGCTCACCGTCACCGATGACGGGGTGCACCCGGCGCAGGGGGAGCGCCGGGAATCGGTGGGCAGCGGCCAGGGCATCCACGGGATGTCCGAGCGCGCAGGCTTCTACAACGGATCGGTCTACGCAGGCCCGGCACCGCGCCGGGGCTGGATGGTGCGCGCGGTGCTGGAACCGCCGCAGAAGGGATGACCAGGTGCACAACCACCACGACGACGACGCGGCACACCCCGCACAGGCACAGGCAGCACAGCTCGAAGCCGCACAGGCACACCCTGCACAGCTCCAGGCCGCGCAGACCCAGGAGGAGCCGCGCGGCGGGCCGCTGAAGGTGATGCTGGTCGATGATCAGCATCTGCTGCGCATGGGGTTCCGGCTGATCCTGGAGGGTGAGGAGGACTTCGAGGTCGTGGCGGAGGCCGCCGATGGGATCGAGGCGCTGCACGAGCTGAACTCCCTTGACCCGGCACGCCGCCCGGACGTGGTGCTCATGGACGTGCGGATGCCCCGGATGGACGGCATCGAGGCCACCACCCGGGTGGTCGCGCAGTTCCCGCAGACCCGGGTGATCATCCTGACCACCTTTGATCTCGACGAGTATGCGTTCTCTGGGCTGCAGGCTGGCGCGAGCGCCTTCCTGCTCAAGGACGTCACCCCGGAGGACCTGGTCCAGGCGGTGCGGGTGGTGGCCGAGGGCGACGCCGTAGTGGCCCCGCGGATCACCCAGCGGCTGCTGGAGGTCTACCTGCGCGGGGCTGTCCCGGCCGAGGCCCCAGCCCCACAGGATCCCCGTCCCGGTCAGCCTCGTGGGGTCCGCGCAGGGGCCGACGGCGCGGCGCCCTCCCTGCCCGATGGGCGGGAGATCGCCGAGGCGATGGATGATGGGGTCCCGCGGGAGGCGCTGACCCAGCGTGAGACCGAGATGCTCTTCGCCGTGGCCGAGGGGCTCTCCAATGCGGAGATCGCGGCGAAGTTCTTCCTCTCCGAGGCCACGGTCAAGACCCATGTGCGCCGGATCCTGACCAAGTTGCAGCTCCGGGACCGGGTGCAGGCCGTGGTCTACGTGTTCCAGACCGGTCTGCTCGGCCCGCTCTAGGGGCGCACGGCTGGTCAGGTCTCGGGCTGGCTGCGGCTCCGGTCTGCGGCCTGGGCCTGCTCCTGGCGGTAGGAGTCGTGGTCGCGCAGCGCATTGCGCACCGCGGCGCGGATCGTGGCGTGCAGCACGAACATCACGATGAGCAGCATTGCCAGGAAGAACAGGAGATTGAGGAGCAGGCCGGCCCAGAGTGATGACATGCGGCCACGCTAGCAGCGGGCCCCGCAGGAATCGAGGCTCTGATTAGGATGGCGGGCATGACATCCGAAGAGCTCGTCGAAGATCTCGCCGCCTATGTGGCCGCCTCCCCGTCTTCCTACCACGCGGCCGCCGTCGCGGCGCAGCGCCTGGTCAGCGCCGGTTTCACCCAGCTGGGAGAACACCAGGACTGGCCCGCCGAGCCCGGCGGCTATGTGGTCCTGCGCGACGGAGCCGTGCTGGCCTGGGTGCTGCCCGCCAATGCCGCTCCGACCACCCCGCTGCGGATCCTCGGTGCGCACACCGACTCCCCCGGATTCAAGCTCAAGCCCAGGTCCACGGTCATCAGCCAGGGCTGGGTGCAGGCCGGGGTCGAGGTCTACGGCGGGCCGCTGCTGAACTCCTGGCTGGACCGGGAGCTGCGCCTGGCTGGGCGTCTGGTCACCCGCGACGGAGTCACGCACCTGGCCTGCACCGGCCCGGTGGCCCGGATCCCGCAGCTGGCCATCCATCTGGATCGTCAGGTCAACGAGGGGCTGAAGCTGGGCAAGCAGGCACACACCAGCCCGGTCCTGGGGCTGGCTGGTACTTCCGAGCAGGCCGCAGCCGCGGACGTGCTGGCGCTGCTGGCCGAGGCGGCCGGTGTGGACCCCTCCGAGGTGGATGGATATGACATCGTGCTGGCCGACGCCCAGCCGGCGGCGAGGTTCGGCTCGAACCAGGAGTTCTTCGCCTCGAGCCGTCTGGACAACCTCTCCTCGGTCCATGCCGGGCTCACCGCCCTGCAGAGCATCGCCGATCAGGCCGAGACCGGCACGGTGATTCCGATGCTCGCCGCCTTCGACCATGAGGAGCTGGGCTCCGCCTCGCGCTCCGGCGCCGCAGGGCCGTTCCTCCAGGAGGTGCTGGAGCGGATCTATGAGGGTCTCGGCCGCGCGGCCGGTCAGCCCGGGGCCACCGCCACCCAGCGGGCGCAGGCCCTGGCCGCCTCCTGGCACCTCTCCAGCGACGCCGGTCACGCGGTGCACCCGAACTATTCCGAGCGCCATGACCCGGCGAACCGCCCGCTGCCCAACGGCGGGCCGCTGTTGAAGATCAACGCCAACCAGCGGTACACCACCGACGCCCCGGGTGCCGCGATGTGGGCCCAGGTCTGCCGTGCCGCGGGGGTGCCCACTCAGGAGTTCGTCTCGAACAACGACCTCCCCTGCGGCTCCACGATCGGGCCGATCACCGCGACCCGGCTCGGGATCCGCACCGTGGACGTCGGCATCGCGCTGCTCTCGATGCATTCCGCGCGGGAGATGTGCGGGGTCGAGGACCTCGGTCACCTCCGGGACGCCGTGGCGAGCTTCTTCGCCACCCCGCTGCACAGCTGAGCCGACCCGTTCGTCACGCGCGGGCAAAGCCGGTACCATAGTGCAGGTTGTCTGACCTGGTTTCAGCCTGCCCTCATGCCGAGGGCCGGCCGAGCAGGACCAGATGCCGATGCAGATAGACCCTCCTGTTACGGAAATCCCGTGACCGCAAGGCCAAAGGAGGTGGGTTAACACAATGCGTCACTATGAACTGATGGTGCTCGTCGACCCCGAGGTTGATGAGCGCACCGTAGAGCCGACCCTCGGCAAGTACATGGAGGTCGTCAAGAAGGACGGCGGCTCCGTGGAAAGCGTCGACGTCTGGGGCCGACGCCGCCTGGCGTACGAGATCCAGAAGAAGACGGAAGCGGTCTACGCCGTCGTCAACTTCCACTCGACTCCCGACGCCGCCGCTGAGCTCGACCGACTGCTGCGCCTGAACGAGACGATCATGCGCACCAAGATCACCCGCCCCGAGGAACAGAAGATCGATTAATCCTCCAGGTGGACGATCCACCTGTCAGGGCGAACCAGCAACCAAGGAGCACTTCCATGGCCGGCGAGACCATCATCACCGTTGTAGGCAACCTGACGGCAGATCCAGAGCTCCGCTTCACCCCTTCAGGGGCAGCGGTCTCCAACTTTGCCATCGCGTCTACGCCGCGGTTCTTCGACCGTCAAGCGAATGAATGGAAGGACGGGGAGACCCTCTTCGTCCGTTGTTCCCTGTGGCGTGAAGCCGCGGAGAACGCCGCAGAGTCACTGACCAAGGGCACCCGCGTGATCGCCCAGGGTCGGCTCAAGGCTCGGTCGTTCCAGACCAAGGAGGGCGAGAACCGCACTTCCTGGGAGCTCGACGTCGACGAGATCGGTCCCTCGCTGCGCTTCGCCACCGCCAGCGTCCAGCGCTCGAGCGGCGGCCAGGGCGGCCGCCCGAGCGGCGGCGGCTTCGGCGGCGGTGCAGCCTCCGGAGGCGGCTTCGGCGGCGGAAACTCCGGCGGCGGCTCGTCATCCGGTGGTTCCGGCGGCTGGAGCAACGACTCCGCGCCGCAGGACCCGTGGGGCGGACAGCCCTCCGGCGGCGGAAACTGGGGAGCCCCTGACAACAACGAGCCACCGTTCTGATCTCAGCAGGCGCCACGCGTCTCTGAGCCACGGAGCAGCGGCTCAAGAACACACACTATCCACCATCCCGCATCCCACAGGTGCGGGCTCCGAGAATGAAAAGGAGCACCACGATGGCAAAGGCTGAACTCAAGAAGCCAAAGCCCAAGGCGAACCCGCTGAAGGCTGCTGACATCACGGTCATCGACTACAAGGACACCGCTCTGCTGCGGAAGTTCATTTCCGACCGAGGCAAGATCCGTGCACGCCGGGTGACCGGTGTGACTGTCCAGGAGCAGCGCAAGATCGCCCAGGCGATCAAGAACGCTCGCGAAGTCGCACTGCTGCCGTACGCCGGCGCTGGCCGCGGCTGATCCAGGACTGACTGGGAAGGAAAGGAACAACCCAATGGCAAAGCTCATCCTGACTCAGGAAGTGACCGGTCTCGGCGCTTCCGGTGATGTGGTCGAGGTCAAGAGCGGCTACGCACGCAACTACCTGTTGCCGCGTGGCTTCGCACTGGCCTGGACCAAGGGCGGCGAGAAGGACGTGGAGCGCCTGCGCTCCGCTCGCAAGGCTCGCGAGATCGCAACGGTCGAGGAAGCACAGGCAGTGGCCACCAAGCTGCAGTCTGCCCCCGTGAAGATCACCGTGAAGACCGGCGACTCCGGCCGCCTGTTCGGCACCGTCGGTTCCGCGCAGATCGCCGATGCAGTCGAGGCCTCCGGCCTGGGCTCCATCGACAAGCGCACCGTCGAGATCCCCGCGCGCATCAAGGCAGTCGGCAACTACAAGGCCACTGTCCGCCTGCACGCCGATGTCTCAGCGACCCTCGACCTTCAGGTCGTCGGTTCCAAGTAGGCAGCACATATCCCGGCCCCTTCGCGGCTGAGAACTGAGAAGGCCTCGGACTCCCTTGGGAGGCCGGGGCCTTCTTGTGCCCGCTATGCTGGGTGTTGTTGAAATCTTGAACAGTGCCCCGGGGAGACCGGGTCAACCGTGACGGCGCAGGGAGCAGCTATGCAGTTCGGCGTATTCAGCATCGGGGACATGACACCTGATCCCACGACCGGTCGGGTGCCCTCCGAGCACGAGCGGATCCAGTCGATGGTGGCGATCGCGAAACGGGCCGAGGAGGTCGGCCTCGATGTCTTCGCCGTGGGCCAGCACCACAACCCGCCCTTCGTCGCGCCGGCGAACCCGCCGATCCTGATGGCCTACCTGGCCGCCCAGACCACCCGGATCCAGCTCTCCACGGCGACGACGCTGATCACCACCACAGACCCGGTGCGCATCGCAGAAGATTATGCCTTCGCCCAGCACCTGGCCCAGGGCCGGGTGGATCTCACCCTGGGACGCGGGAACACCGGACCTGTCTACCCCTGGTTCGGCAAAGACATCCGCTCCGGGATTCCTTTAGCGGTGGAGAACTACGCACTGTTGCACCGGCTCTGGCGCGAGACCGAGGTCGACTTCTCCGGGCGTTTCAGGACCCCGCTGCAGGGATTCACCTCCACCCCGCGTCCACTACAGGACATCCCGCCCTTCGTCTGGCACGGGTCCATCCGGTCTCCTGAGATCGCGGAGCAGGCCGCCTACTACGGCGACGGGTTCTTCCACAACAACATCTTCTGGAACAAGGAACACACCGGGCGGATGATCGACCTCTACCGCTCCCGCTACGCGCACTACGGCCACGGGACCCAGGAGCAGGCCATCGTCGGTCTCGGGGGCCAGGTCTTCATGCGCCGCACCTCGCAGGACGCCATTCGCGAGTTCCGGCCCTACTTCGACCGGGCACCGGTCTACGGCGGCGGGCCCTCGCTGGAGGACTTCAGCGCGCAGACCCCGCTGACCGTGGGCACCCCTGAGCAGGTCATCGAACGCACGCTGAGCTTCCGGGAGTACGCCGGGGACTACCAGCGACAGCTCTTCCTGATCGACCACGCGGGGCTGCCCCTGAAGACCGTGCTGGAGCAGATCGATCTGCTCGGTGAAGAGGTGGTCCCGGTCCTGCGCAAGGAGGTGGCCGCCCGCGCCCCGCAGGGGACTCCGCAGGCACCCACGCACGCCAGCCTGCTGCGCCGTCGCGAGGAGGGCCGAGATCCCGTTCCAGGCGGCGGCACAGCCGCCGTGGCCTGACCAGGTGCAGTCCCGCCCGGCTGGTCTCCGCTGCGGGGGTCCTGCCGACTCGGCTCAGACGCGTCGCTGAAGCTCCTCGATCACGTTGATCCGCTGGTTGCTCATCAGATGCAGTGAGAGCTCGTTGGAGAGATGCTGGAACATGGCCACGCCTTGGACGCTGCTGCCTTCTTCATTGAGTCGCGGCGCGAACGAGGCGATACCGACCTGACCTGGGAGGACTCCGATGATGCCACCGGAGATCCCCGACTTCGCCGGGATGCCGATCTGGGTCAGCCAGCGACCCGAGGCGTCGTACATGCCGCAGGTGGCCATGATCCCCAGCGTGGTGCGGGCCGACTCTGCGGAGATCACACGCGCGCCGTTCTCCGGATTGACGCCGTTGTTCGCCAGCGTGGCGGCCATCCGGGCGATGTCCTTGACCGTGACCATGATCGAGCACTGGTCGATATATCCGCGGACCGCCTCATCCGGCTCGGTCTCCAGCGAGCCGTGGGACTTCAGCATGTGGGCGATCGCCATATTGCGGTACGCCGTGGCGTACTCCTCTTCCGCGGCATCCCAGTCGATCTCCAGCTGGCGCCCGGCGAAGGCGGAGAGGCCGTCGAGGATCCGGGTGGTCCGGCTGCGCACCTCAGGGGTGCGTGAGAGGCTCTCCTGACCCCCGGGGTGCTGCTCGTGGCTGCTGTGGTCCACCAGATGATGCGTGGCGATGGCACCGGCATTGATCATCGGATTCAGCGGACGTCCGGTCCCACCCTCCAGGGAGAGTTCGTTGAACGCCTCGCCGGAGGGTTCCATCCCCACCATGTCGCGGACCCGATCCAGACCGATGTCATCCAGAGCCAGCGCATAGACGAAGGGCTTGGAGATCGACTGGATGGTGAACAGGTGTTCGTCGTCTCCCGCGGAGCACTCCTGGCCGTCGGCCGTCGCCAGGGCGAGCGCCTGCAGGTTCTCATCAGCGTCACGCAGTCGGGGGATGTAGGCGGCGAGCTTGCCGCTGACATCCTCACCGGACTCTCTGAGGACTTCGCGGAGATATGTGTTGATCGATTCTTGCACCGGGAGACTCCTGAAGTGTGGGACTCCCTACGCTACCCGCTGGGGAACGAACCGCCTGCCTGGGCGTTCTCACCAGATTGTGGACAAGCTGTGGAAAACACGGCGATGGTGCCCGCATACACTTAACGGCAGGGTTACGGCAAGGCCACATAATGATGGAAAAATTGGTATCAGAAAACCGCAGTGCACAGTGTGAAGAACCTATAACTGCAGTTCAGAGGCTTGACTGGACCGTTATCCCGACTCTGTCCACAGCTTCCTGCACACGTTGTGCACAAGACACGCCGCATAGTCCACATTTTCTCCACAGGCAGGGGCATTCTGGGCTATTGCTCCTGCCTGCCCCGGAACATACAGTGTGGAAAGTCCCTCGGACGTGAATATTGGCTGGACTCCTCCAGCGCGCATTCACGCGGCGCCGCGATCCGCGGCCGGAACGGAGACAGGGGGCTGGGAAGCGATTCCCGGTGTCCCATGCTCGACGTGTCCGAGGCCTCGGGGAATCCGAGGCGGGCCTGGTTCCGCGCCCCTGCACCGCGATGCGGGGCATGAGACGGCGGGCCTGGAGGCACATCGGATCGCCGGGACGCCGGCGAAGGGAAGGGGATCACGCACCCAGGGTTCGTGATCCTGCTGCGTGCCCGGCGATCCGATCCTCAGCGGCGGACTGCGCCCGCGACCGGATGCGCCGCGACGAAGCGGGCCACCCGGCGTGGCCACGTGTCCAGCTCCTCCGGGGTCTCGGCGATCTGCAGCCTGGAGTTCGGGATCAGCTGGTGGAGCTTCTCGGCCGTGGAGACCGGGTGCGCGTAGTCGTCGACCCAGGCCAGGATCAGGGTGGGGACCCTGAGCTCGCGCAGCGCCTCTGGATCTGGCAGATCAGTCATCCCAGCACCGCGGAAGATCGAGGGCAGCAGCTCCTGGCTGACCGCGGGGACGCGTTCCTTCTGCCGGTCAGCCAAGGCCGGCGGCGGGAGCACCTGACGGCCCACCCGGACGAAGGCGCCGATCCCTTGGTCCTCCACCAGCTGAGCCGACCTCTGATAGGTCTCGGCCTGCCCGGAGCGGGTGCCCCAGGCGGTGGGCGGGACCATCAGGGTCAGTGACGCGAAGCGGTCGGGATCGCGCAGCGCGGCATAGAGCAGGGTCGCGGCTCCCATCGAGGGGCCGGCGGCGTGGACCGTCTCCCCGGGAGCGAGCTCATCGAGCAGCTCCAGGAGGTCCTCGGCGAGCCGCGGCCAGAGATAGTCCTCGGGGACCGCCCGACCAGTGGAGGAGCCGTGCCCCCGCGCGTCGTAGCGCAGCACCTGGCAGTCCGGAAGGTTCAGGGTCATATCCAGCCCGGCGCGGCGCTCCCGGGAGGCGCAGGAGGTCAGCCCGTGCAGCTGGACGAAGGTCGGCCCCTCACCGGTGAGCTCATACGCGAGCTTCGCCCCGGCCGTCTGAAAAAGCCCCACGGTCTCTGACTCCTGCGTCTCAGGTGAACAACAAGTTGCGCCGGAACCATCCTGGCGTCGTGAACGCCATCTACACTACGCCGTATGCGGTTGACCAATGTGGCACAGATGCACGCCAGGCCGGGACGTCTCTCCAGCTACTCGGTGGTGGCCCAGGCCGCCGCCGAACCTGATCCGAACGTCGGCGCGGGCCTCGGCTTCACCGCTGGACCGCCAGAAGCCGCAGCGCCGACGCCGGATCCGCCCCGCGGGCTGCCGGTGTCCTTTGATCAGAACCGCCATGTCAGCTTCGGGTCGCGGCCCGGATCGTGGATGGCGGTTTCTTTTCAGCTCGACGGCCCGGCCTCCTTGGAAGAGATCGCTGCCGCCTGGCAGGTGGTGATCCAACGTCACGGCACGCTGCGCACGGTCTTCGACTGGCGCCCAGAACACGCACCACGCCGAAGTGATGCAGATCACGCTCACGCTGGCCCCGGCAAACGCTCCGGAGGCCCGATCACCGATCTGTATCTGCGGGAGGTCACCATGCTGCCCGGCGCCTGGGAACAGCTCGAGGCGCCGGAGCGTGAAAGCCGCCCGGTCGGGTTCAGCATGCACAGCGGGACAGGGCTGCAGACCGCGCACCTTGACGCTCCGAGCGATCAGCTCAGCGCCGCCGAGGTCAAGGCGGCTCTGCGGGCGCACTTCGATTCCGTGTGTGACCCCTTCGGCACCCCCTCACACCGGCTCTGTGTCATCGACGACGGCGAGTCTGCCGCCGTGCGGGACACCGCCGGCTCCCCGCAGATCGTGATCGGCTCCGATCACGCCCACGTGGACGCCTGGTCCCTGCTGGTGCTGGTGCGGGACTTCACCGCGGTCCTGGAGAACCTGCGAGCGGGGCGCCCGGTGGCGCATGGGCTGAAGGTGCCGGAGTCCTTCGCGGCGCACACCCTGGCGATGGAGAACAAACCGTTCCCGCCGGAGGAGATCGTCTCGCGATGGCGGGAGATCCTTCAGGCCGGGGGCGGGGTGATGCCGAGGTTCCCGCTGCCGCTGGGGGACATCTCGCTGCCGGTCAGCGAGAAGGTCGAGGTCCGCGACGTGCTGGACTCGGCGGAGCTGGATGTGCTGGAGGCCCACGCCAAGGAGCAGGGGGTCCGGCTGATCGCCGTCGCCGTGTCCGTGATGACGCGGCTCTTTCGGGAGCTCGGGGACCAGCCGCTGCGCACGGTGTTCCCGGTGCACAGCCGGGACGAGCCGCGCTGGTTCGACTCGGTGGGCTGGTTCATCACCAACGCGGTGCTGGAGAACGACGACGAGAGCCTGCGCGGGAGCTACCAGGCGGTCAAGGAGGCGATCCGACTGGGCTCGCATCCGATGGCTCCGATCATGCGTCCCTATGGCGGGATGCCCGCCGAACCGGGGATGTTCGCGATGAGCTGGTTGGATCACCGTCGGCTCCCGGTCAACGTCGATCAGGCGCTGAATGCGCAGCATGTCTCGGCCGTGGTCCAGACCGACGGGGTGATGATCTGGTTCGTGGTCAACGAGACCGGGCTGCATCTGCGCTGCCGCTATCCCGATACCCCACAGGCCCGGGAGACCATGCACACCTGGTTGGGGGCAGTGGTCGAAGGGCTGCGGGCACCGAGTATCGTAAAGGGGTGACTACCGAGCTCTACGACACTGGATCCCCGGCCGGGGTGGACTCCCGCACACCCCCGCAGGACATGGTGGCCGAGCAGTCCGTGCTCGGCGGCATGATGCTCTCCAAGGATGCCATCGCCGACGTCGTCGAGGTGCTGCGCGGCTCGGACTTCTACCGGCCCGCCCATGAGCTGATCTACGACGCGATCATCGATCTCTACGGCCGCGGCGAGCCCGCCGACGTCGTGACCATCTCGGATCATCTCACCAAGCGCGGGGAGCTCCAGCGCATCGGCGGACCGGCCTACCTGCACAACCTGGCCCAGTCGGTGCCCACCGCCGCCAACGCCGGCTTCTATGCCCAGATCGTGCAGGAACGGGCCATCCTGCGCCGACTCGTGGACGCCGGCACCAAGATCGTGCAGCTCGGGCACACCGCCGACGGTGAGGTCGAGGGCATCGTGAACCAGGCGCAGTCGGAGATCTACAACGTCGCCGAGAACCGGCAGAGCGAGGACTACGTCTCGCTCTCCGAGGTGCTGGGACCCACCATCGATGAGATCGAGACGAACTCGGCCCACGACGGCGGGCTCACCGGGATCCCCACCGGTTTCCGCGAGCTCGATGACCTGACCCACGGCTTCCATGGCGGCCAGATGATCATCATCGCGGCCCGCCCGGCCATGGGTAAGTCCACCCTGGCGCTGGACTTCGCCCGCGCGGCCGCGGTGAACAACAAGATGACCGCCGCCTTCTTCTCCCTGGAGATGGGGCGCAATGAGATCGCGATGCGCCTGCTCTCCGCCGAGTCCCGGATCCTCTTCTCGGATCTGCGCAAGGGCAACATCCGTGACGAGGACTGGGAGAAGATGTCCGAGGCGGTGGACCGGCTCAACGACGTGCCGCTGTTCATCGATGACTCCCCGAACATGTCGCTGATGGAGATCCGGGCCAAGTGCCGCCGGCTCAAGCAGCGGAACAACCTCAAGCTCGTGGTGCTGGACTACCTGCAGCTGCTCTCCTCGGGCAAGCGGGTGGAGTCGCGCCAGCAGGAGGTCAGCGAGTTCTCCCGTACCTTGAAGCTGCTCGCCAAGGAGCTCGACGTCCCGATCATCGCGCTCTCCCAGCTCAACCGTGGCTCGGAATCACGCCCGGACAAGAAGCCGCAGGTCTCGGACCTGCGCGAATCCGGGTCCATCGAGCAGGATGCGGACATGGTGATGCTGCTGCACCGGCCTGAGGTCTACGACAAGGAGACCGAGCGCGCCGGTGAGGCCGACATCATCGTGGCGAAGAACCGTAACGGCCCGACCCGGGACATCACGGTGGCCTTCCAGGGTCACTACGCCCGCTTCCAGGACATGGCCCGGGACTTCTAGCGGTAGTCCGAGGCCTCCAGCCTCGCCGCCTCGGTGGTCTCCAGCTGGGTGATGAAGCTCCATGCATCCGGCCGGGACCCGTCGATGTCGGTGAGGCCGTAGTGCTGGGCAAGCTCGTAGGAGCTGGTCGAGAGCGTGTTCCAGCGCTCGCGTGCCGGGTCCGCCGCCAGGGCCGCGACACCGCGGGCGAGCATCGCCGGGGTCTCGGAGATGACGAATTCATAGGGCGGGACGACATCGGTCCTGCCCCGGTTGGCCTCCGCTGCGGCGCGCCAGGTCTGTTCGGTCACCCCGAAGCCCTCGAGCATCATCTCCGAACGCAGCCAGCCGGGAGAGACCGACACGGCGGTCCCACCGTGGGCGGCGAGCTCATGCCCCTGCGCAAAGGCCAGGCGATCCACCGCGGTCTTGGTCAGATCATGAAAGACGCTCTCGCGGAAGTGCGAGGCGTTATAGCTGCGGGTCCCGTCGGTCACCTCCACCACCACCCCGCCCGGGTGGCGGATCAGCAGCGGCAGAGCGGCATGGCTGGTGTTCAGATGCGTGGTGAACCCGGTGTCGAAGAGCTTCTTCCCGGCGTCGAGGTCGTAGTCCCACAGGGTCTTGCCGAACTGGACATAGGCCTCCCCGCCGATGTCGTTGATCAGGATGTCCAGGCGTCCCTGCTCGGCGTCGATGCGCGCGATCAGCGCCCGGACCGCTTCGATCTCGAGGTGATCCACGATCACCGGATGCGCGATGCCGCCGGCGTCGTTGATCAGCCGGGCGGTCTCCGCCACCGTCTCGGGCCGGCCGTAGTCAGAGGGGGCTTCCGGCGTGGAGCGACCGGTGCAATAGGTCAGCGCGCCGGAGGCCGCGAGCTCGCGGGCGATTGCCCGACCGGCTCCGCGGGTGGCTCCGGTGACCAGTGCGACCCGGCCGGAGAGGTCGGGGTGGTGGGGGTGGCCAGCCTGGCTTGACTGGCCTGACGGATGCGCCGGCGTGGCGGAGGTCGGTGAGCTGGGCGCTGCTGAGCTGGACTGGGCAGTCATGGGTTCCTCCTGGAGCGGTGTGCCGTGCGCGCGTGCGCCACGGCGGGCGAGAGCTGGAGTGAGGCCCCTTGCGGTGCCTCGAACCTCAGGGTCCCAGCAATTCCCGACATCCGGTGTCGGGATCTGTCTAGACTGCTGCCATGCGATCCGCACGGCTGGTGGCGCTGCTGCTCGAGCTCGGCCGCACCCCGGTAGCCACTGCGGCGCAGCTCGCTGCGGGTCATCGGGTCAGTGTGCGCACCATCGAGCGGGACATCGCCGCACTCCAGGCCGTGGGGGTGCCGCTGTGGACGCGGCCCGGACCGGGCGGCGGCGTCGGCCTGGTGAAGGGTTGGCGCTCGCCGCTCACCGGCCTGACCGTCCCGGAGCTGCAGGCGCTGATCATCGGCGAGGCCGGCTCGCGTGGCCTCGGCCTGGAGACCGAGTTCCAGATGGCGCGGCTGAAGATGCTCGCCGCCACGGCGACCACCGGCCAGAGCGCGGCGGTGCTGCCCGCTCAGGAGAGATTCCTGCTCGACCACGAGGCCTGGTTCACCGAGCCCGAGCGGCCGGAGGCCCTTCCAGCGGTGGCTCAGGCCGTGTGGTCGGGCCACCGACTGCGGATCCGCTACCAGCGGGGCGCCGGAGGCGCAGTGACCCGGGTGGTGGACCCGCTGGGGCTGGTCCTCAAGGGCGAGCACTGGTACCTGGTGGCGGCGCATCGTCGGTCCGCGCGGACCTACCGGGTGAGCAGGATGCGTCGGGCGGAGGAGCTGCCGGAAGCAGCGTGGCGCCCCGAGGGCTTCTCCCTGGCCCAGCACTGGAGGGACTCGCGGGCTGAGTTTGAAGCCGCACTGCACGCCGTGCCGGTCCAGGTCAGCGTGCCCATCACAGCCGTGGATTCGCTGCGGGCCGCCACGCCGGGAGCCCCGATGCGGGGGCTGAAGGCGAGCTCAGATGGCACCACCGTCGGAGCTGGCTCCGCTGGTGCCACCCCCGCTGACGCCACCACCGCTGTGGGCGAGGCCGCGAAACCTTTGCGGGTGGGCTTCGAGCTGCGCTTGGAGAGCCTCGAGGTCGCCGCGTCCCAGCTCATCGCGGTGCCAGGCGTGGAGGTGCTCTCCCCGGATGCCCTGCGCCACATGGTGCTCGCCCGGGCTGAGGAGCTGGTGGCACGCCACCGCCGCGCGGCGGGCGCTAGAAGGCACCCAGGATGACGTCGAGGAAGGTGAACCCCACGGCACCGTAGAGCAGGCCGATCCACAGTGCGTGGGTCATGGACCTCCAGAACTGTCCGGTGGCGATGAGCAGGCCGAAGGCCGCCGGGGTGCACGCCATCGCGTAGCCGCCCACCAGGAGCCAGAGTCCGGTGAACTCGCCCAGGGCCAGCATGTAGAAGCCGACCCCGATGGTCCAGATCATGGTGAACTCGAAGAGCATCGCTGCGATCACCACGGCGACGACCACGGCCCAGAGGTACCGGCCCCAGTCTCCCGCGAACTTCCGCAGACCACTGGGCGCAGCAGAGGCCGGACCCGACGTGGTGCGTCCGCCCGGTCGGGGACCGTGGGTGTCAGGCCTGCCCGGCGCGCCGGATCTTCCCCGGGCTCCGTTCCGGGTTGCGCCGGCCCTGGAGGTGTTGCGTGGACCCGTTCCAGCACGCGGTCCTGAGCCAGCACGTGAGCCAGAGCCAGCGCGCGGGCCCGGACTGCTTCGGCTCGAAGAGGCCGTTCTCCGCGAAGGCGACGGCGATGCGCCGGAGGGCCCTCTGGAGGCGGAGTTCTTCGAGGCGGGCTTCTTCCCGGCCGACTTCTTGCTGGTGCTCACAGCGTGTCAGCGTACCGGGCATTCCGGGTGAGAAGCAGACCGGCGACGCCGAGGGCCAGCTGGGACCCGGGGAAGTGTGCTCGGCGTCGGATTCCGGTCAGATCCTGCCCAGGTAGGGGAGCACCAGGAGAAACGCGAGCACCCCGATGCCGAGCCCCAGCGTGATCGCAACGGCGGCATCGGAATGGGAACGCCCGAGCCCGGGGCTGTGCCGGGCTGCGGAGTCCTGGGTCGAGGGGTCAAGCTCTCGGTGTTCGGATCCTGCGGGATGAGACGACATTCGTGCACCTCGCTTGGCAGCTCTCTGCCGGTAGATGGTCAGTGCGCTTTGAGCGAAGTCTAAGCAGAGTCTCTGAGAATGAGCTGGTCGGAAGGTAAATCCTCGCCGGGCAGGCCGGTGATCCGGCAGAACCATCGGCGTCCCAGCGCCTCAGCGCCTCAGCGCCTGAGTGCCCAAGTGTCTCAAGGGCCGCAGCGCCTCAGTGCCTCAGTGCAGCAGTCCGGCGGGCACGTCGAGGTCTGGCTCGGGGCGCAGCGACTCGGTGATCAGCAGGTCCAGCGCGAGCACCGCCTGGGCCCGGCTCACCTCGGACCCGGGGAGGTCCAGGTCCGGGACATGGACGAACCCGGCCGGACGTGCGCCGGGTCCGGTGGTGTGCAGCAGGGCGTAGAGCAGGCTGTTGCACACGAAGCTGCCGGCACTGAGCGAGAGCGTCACAGGGATTCCCTCGGCGTCGATGAGGGCATGGGCGGCCTTCAGCCGCAGGGTGGAGAACATCGCCGTCGGTCCACCCGGGACCACGGGCTCTCCGGCGGGCTGGTGGCCGGCGTTGTCCGGAATCCGGGCATCACGGAGATTCAGGCCCACGCGCTCCAGCCGGACCGCCTCGGTGCCGGCCGCCAGGCCTACCGCGATCACCAGGTCGGGGTCGGTGGCGGCGATCTGCTCGTCCATGAGCTGCGCGCTGGCCTCGAACTCCACCGGCAGCAGCGCTGTGCGCACGGTGATCTCTCCGTGCACCGCCTGGGCGCGCAGCTGCGCACGTTCGGCGCGTTCGGCCAGTTCTGTGACCACGTTCCAGGAGGGGTTGTGGTCCATGCCGGCAAAGGGCTGGAACCCGGTGAGCAGCACCGTGTGGCCAGGTCTCGCAGCGCCTGCGACTGTCTCGGCCGGGGCGGGGGAGGTCACAGCGCGTGGGCCGCCGCGGAGGGAGCCACGTCGAGCAGGCGGATGCTGCGACTGATGCGCTCCAGAGCCGCGGTGAGCTTGGGAATCGCCGCCGGAGAGATCAGCACGAGCACGGAACCGCCGAAGCCGCCGCCGATGAGCCGGGCGCCTTCTGCCCCCTGGGCCAGCGCGGTCTCCACGACCATGTCGGCGACGTCGAAGGAGACCTCCGCGTCGTCGCGCATGCTCATATGGCCCGCGGTGAGGATGTCCCCGATGGTGGAGGCGATGTGGCGCACTCCGTAGGAATCCCCGGAGAGCAGATGGTGCAGCTTCTCAGAGCGCACCATCTCGGTCAGCGCGTGTCGGAGTCGACGCCGGCAGGCGGCGATGCTGCGACCCTCCAGGGTCTCCAGCTGCTCGGAGAGTCGATCGAACTCCTCAAGCACATGGGTGACATCGGCCTTGCGCGGACGCTCGGGAAGCGCATCGCGCAGCCGGTCGAGGCCCAACAGAGCGGTGGCGGCCTCGGCGTCGGCGCGACGCTGGCCGAACTGGCCATCGGCAAGGCGGTGGGCCTCCCCGGTGTCCACGGCGATCAGCCGGTAACCGCGCAGGATGCAGCCGATGTCCAAGGGGGTGACGCTGAAATCCCGGCAGTCCAGGGAGAGCACCTTTCCAGGGCGGGCGCGCAGTGCGGCGGACTGATCCAGACCACCGGTGCCGGCGCCGACCACCTCCACCTCGGCGCGCACACAGGCGGCGGCGAGATCCTTGCGGTGCTGCTTGGTGAGCGCTGCATTGAGGTTCTGCAGCGGGTTCTCCTGGCCGAACGGAGTGCCCAGGGCGAGGAAGGCCAGCATGGAGGCGCACTCCAGGGCCGCCGAGGAGGAGAGCCCTCCGCCGATGGGCAGCGTGGAGAGCACCAGCAGGTCGGCGCCGAAATCCGGATCGACCTGGAACTCCGGCTGGGAGTCGCCGAGTTCCCGCAGCGCCCAGAGGACCCCGGAGACGTACTGGCTCCAATGACCCGTCGCTTCGACGGCGGCGCCGGGGCCTATCGCATCGGGGGCCACCATGGTGACCCCGTCATCAAGGGAAGGGTCCAGGGTGCGCAGGCGGAGCTGGCCGTCGGTGCGCGGGGCGGCAGCGACATAGGTTCCGTGGGCCAGAGCCAGGGGAAGGCAGCGACCGGCGTGGAAGTCGATGTGCTCACCGTTGAGATTGGCCCGCCCCGGTGCGAACCAGGTGCCCGAAGCTGCCCGGCCATACTCCTGTTGGAAGCGGGTGACCAGGTCAGATTGGATCTCTTGCGGCTCGCCGGGGGCGAGCCAGACGGCATCGGTAGTTCGCACGGTGTTCCATTGTGCCATCCACAGTGGCGTGGTGTTCTATGGGAGTGACCGGCGCTCAGCGTCTGAGGCTGACCCCCTGGGCTTTTCCGTTCAATTTTGAAATACTTGCCGTGCATTCGCGGACCAGGGACTGAAGGAGACGGCGATGAGCAGCGGTGAACTGCAGGAGCAGGTCTGCATCAACGGGCCCTATACCTTCGAGGGCCTGCGCGACGGAGTGACCCGCGCGCAGGACGGGGTGGAGCTGCTGGAGCCGCGCACGGTGCCGCTGGGTGGGCCGCGCGCCATGAACGTGCGTCGCACCCTGCCGCAGCGGGCCCGCTCCCTCGTGGGTGCCTGGTGCTTCCTGGACTTCTACGGCCCCGATGACCTCACCCAGGCCACGCCGATGCGGGTGCCCCGGCATCCGCACACCGGGCTGGCCACCGTCTCCTGGCTCTTCGAGGGCCGGATCGACCACATGGACTCCGCCGGGAACTGGGCCACCGTGCGTCCCGGGGAGGTAGCGGTGATGAACGCCGGCAGCGGCATCAGTCACTCGGAGTACTCCACGGCCGATACCACGGTGCTCCACGGCGCCCAACTCTGGTATGCCTTCCCCGATGAGCACCGCTTCGTGGCACCCTCGCTCGAGACCCACCGCCCAGACCCGGTCCGCGGACCCGGCTGGGAGGCGCGGATCTTCCTGGGCGAGCTGCTGGGGCGGCGCTCGCCGGTGCCCACCTACCTCCCGCTCACCGGAGCACAGCTGCGCCTGGAGCCCGGAACCGTGCTGGAGATCGAAGTCCCCGCCGAGCATGAGCATGGACTGCTGCGAATTGCAGGCGCGGTGCGACTCAACGGCGCCCTGGTCGAGGAGGACCACCTGGCAGTCACCGAGACCGGGAACACCGTGCTGCGTGTCCAGGCCCTCGACGAGCCGGTTCTGGCCCTGCTGATCGGCGGGGAGCCCCTGGGGGAGCAGATCGTGATGTGGTGGAACTTCGTCGGGCGCAGCCACGAGGAGATCGTGGCCTTCCGGAACGCCTACCAGGCTGAGATGGGGTTTGAACCGGCAGCCGAGGACTCCCCGTTGCACACCGTCTCCGATGCCTCGGGGGGCCTGCGCGAGGACGGATCCGGGCAGCGCGCCTCCACCGAGGGCGCCCACACCGAGCGCGCCCCCACTGAGCGTGCCGCCCGGGCGGATGGCTCCGAGCACCAGGTGACGGTCCCGCCCGGGGCTTTGGGTGACCCGGTGCACGGAGGACTCCGCGATGCGCTGGCCGAGACCCGCTACGACGACGGGCGGCGCTTTCCACAGTTCGGCGACTTCCCGCCGGGACAGGCCGCGCCGCTGCCGGCCCCCGAGCTGCCCAACACCAGGATGAAGCCCCGCGGCTGAGACGCGGACCTGACCTCTGGAACTCTCATGGGTCCCGTCAGCCTCGCCGCCGAGTGATCCGCGCCCGGCCGAGCAAAGGCCCTTCCGCCCGGAGGAGCCCTGCCCTAGCCTGGCCTTCCGGGAAGGAATCGCCTGCCGGTGACACATGGAGGCATGGCCATGAAGTGTCCAGGGAAAGTATTCGTCGTGACCGGAGGAGGCGCCGGCATCGGCCGGGCCGTCGTGCTTGAGCTGCTCGCCCGCGGTGCCCGGGTGGCCGCCGTCGATCTCAATCCGGAGTCGCTGCAGGAGACCGTCAAGCTGGCGCAGGCGGGGGAGCGACTGAGCACCCACACCCTGAACATCATCGACCGCGACGCGGTCGCAGAGCTGCCCGGGCTCATGGCTGCGGCCCACGGCCCGGTGGACGGACTGATCAACGTCGCCGGGATCATCCAGCCCTTCGTCTCCGTGGAGGACCTGGATCTGGAGGTCGTGGAACGGGTCATGGACGTGAACTTCTGGGGCACCCTGCACACGGTCAAGGCCATCCTGCCGGGACTCAGGGCCCGGCCCGAGGCCTCGGTGGTCAATGTGATCAGCATGGGCGCCCTGCTCCCGGTGCCGGGACAGCCGGCCTATGGCGCCTCCAAGGCTGCCGTGCGGATGCTCACCGAGGGGCTCTACGCCGAGCTGCAGGGCACCGCAGTGCGGGTCACAGAGGTCTTCCCCGGTGCGGTGCGCACTGAGATCAGCGCCCACTCCGGGGTGGAGCTCAGCGGCATCTCAGCGGCAGAGGCCAAGGTCACGAGTCCTCAGGAGGCGGCACGGATCCTGGTGGACGCGGTGGAGAAGAAGCGCTTCCGTGTGATGATCGGCAACGACGCCCGGCTCTTCGACCTGCTCGCGCGGATCGCCCCGCGCCGGGGGATCGCGATGATCGCCAAGAAGATGCAGGGCCTGCTCGTCCAGCGCACGGCGGCGGCCGGAGTGTGACGCACTCGAAGGAGGCGGCCTCCCTGGAGGCCACCTCGTCTGGCTCTCCGCCGTTGTGAAAGACTTGAGCGCGCTCTGCCGGCGAGCGCGCCGAGGAGCAGCGAGCAGGAGGCACAGTGAGCGAGAACCCACAGCGGGGACGGTTGAGCGCGCGGCTGCTGGCCCACGGCACCGAGCCTGACCCCCGGTTCACCCTGGCCAATGAACGGACCTTTCTGGCCTGGATCCGCACCGCCCTGGCCTTCCTGGCCGGGGGTGTCGCTGTGGAGGCCTTCGCCGCCGAGGTGTTCGCGGACCCGTACCGCACCGTGGTCTCGGTGCTGACGATCAGCGTGGGGCTGCTGATCAGCGTGGGCGCGGCGCTGCGCTGGCTCAATGTGGAGCGCAGCATGCGTCTGGGTCACCCGCTGCCGATGCCGCTGATCATCCCGCTGCTGAGCTTCGCCTCAGGGGTCGCCATGGCCGTGATCATCGCGCTGGTGGTGCTGGACTGATGCCCCCGGCCGCGCCGCTGCATGCAGATCCGGGTCTGCAGCCAGAACGCACGGTGCTCTCCTGGGGCCGCACCATGATGCTCTTCGCCGTGGTGGGCGCGGTCTTTCTGCGCTGGCTGCCGCACTACGGGTTCTGGACCCTGGGGCTGACGCTGAGCTGCGCCGTCGTCGCCGGCGCCATCTACCTGACCCAGCGGCGCCGGTATTCGCGGCAGTCCCGAGGGATCGCCGCAGAGCAGGTGGAGGCGGACGTGCCCGCGGTGCTGATCACGACCCTGGCCACCGTGGTGCTGGGTCTGCTGGGCATCCTCGCGGTGCTCGCCTGATCCACTGGTGAGCGCGGCCAGTCCGGGTCTGGACCTGAGCTGAACAGCAACTGGTCTCCGCGTTGGGCTCCGCGTGCTACGTTTCGCGCTCGATTACCAATGAGGAGGTCCGTGCCTTGTCGAAGAAAATGATGACCACTGGTTTCGCGCTGGCCGGAGTGCTGGCCCTGGCTGCCTGCAGTGATGCGCCTGCCGCCGACGACGGGGACGCGAACGCCCAGGAACAGAGCGCCGAGGCCGGCGCGGAGTCTCCGGAGGCCGGGGCCGAGCAGCCCGAGATGCCGGAGGCTGACACCTCGGACATCCCTGAGGTCGTGGCCGAGGTCAACGGCGAGGAGCTCAGCGGCGAGGACTTCACCGTGCTCTACGAGTCCCAGTTCCAGCAGATGGCGATGCAGTCGCAGATCTCCGGCGAGGAGCCGGACCAGGATCAGCTCAAGGAGCAGACCCTGGAGTCGATGATCGGCAACGAGCTGCTGCTCCAGGACGCCGAGGATGAGGGCTACGAAGCCTCCTCCGAGGAGATCGAGGCGATCATCAGCGACGCCGCGGAGAACGTCGGCATGGAGTCCTCTGAAGAGTTCATCGAGGCCTATGAGGACCAGGGCATGGATGAGGAGCAGCTGAGGCAGGACGCCGAGAGTCAGGTGCTGATCAACCAGGTGCTCGATGACCTGGAGGTCCCCGAGCCCTCCGAGGACGAGCTCCGGGAACTCTACGACGAGGCCGTCGCCGCCCAGGAGGATGCACCCAGCCCCGAGGGAGCTGAGGGTGCCGAAGAGGCTGAGATGCCCTCCTTCGAGGAGGCCCGCGATGATCTCGAGACGCAGGCCACCGATGAAGCCCGCAATGAGGCCGCAGTGGCCCATGTCGATGACCTGAGGTCCGATGCAGAGGTCACGACGAACCTCTGACCCCGGCAGGCCGGTGACTCAGCGCTCACGGTGAATGGGTGAGCAGCCGTGGTGGCACAGCGCTCGCGGTCCAGGCTGAACTGCGGATCAGGGGCGGCTGTGCCGCAGCAGCCCGCAGGCCTGGGCGGCGGTGTCCTCGATGAGCTCCGGCGCCCGGTGCAGCAGGTCCTGCAGCGAGGCCGCTCCCGGGGCGATCGAGAACGCTGCGGTCAGCCCGGCGGCTCGGCACTGCTCCGCGCTGAGCTGGACCGCGCCGGCGATCACGAGCACCGCCGCCTCGCGGGGGGCATACCGGCGCACCGCCTGGACCACCTTGCCGCCCAGGGACTGGGCATCCAGTGAGCCCTCCCCGGTGATCACCAGATCCGCCTCGGCGAGGGTCTGCTCCAGGTCCAACGCCTCGGCGACCATCTGGGCGCCGGGCAGGATCTCTGCGCCCAGCAGCACCGCCATGGTCAGCGGCATTCCCCCGGCGGCGCCGAATCCAGGGGTCTCACACAGCTGCTGGGGATCATCACCGGCGTGGGCCCCCAGCGTCTCGGCCAGGTGACGCAGACCCTGGTCCAGGAGCTGGACATCCTGCGTCGTCGCGCCCTTCTGTGGTCCGAACACCGCCGCGGCACCGCGCTCGCCGGTGAGCGGATTCTCCACGTCCACCGCGATCCGCCAGCTCACCTGGTGGGCTCTGGGATCCAGGCCGGTGAGATCCACGGTGCTGATCCTCCCCAGACCGGCACCGCCAGGGGGCACCGGTTCACCCGCGGCGTCGAGGAACTCTGCGCCCAGGGCGCGCAGCAGCCCGGTCCCGGCGTCGGTGCTGGCGGAGCCGCCGATGCAGAGCAGGATCTCGGTGCATTCTGGGTCCTTGAGCAGGGCGCGGGCGATCAGCCCCACCCCGAAGCTGTCCGCGCGCAGCGGCGCTGGGGCGACATCGGAGACCTGGGGCAGCCCATTGCCCTGCGCCGCCTCGATCACCCCGCGGCGCCCGTCCGCGGAGCGTCCGTACTGCGCGGTGACCGGCCGGCCCAGCGCGTCGCAGACCTCGACGGTCTCGGCGGGGCGGCCCCAGGCGGCCAGCAGCGCCTCGAGCGTGCCTTCCCCGCCGTCGGCGAAGGGCAGCTCGATGATCTCCGCCGACGGATAGACCTGCCGGGCGCCGCGGGCCAGCGCCGCGGCGGCTTCGGCAGCACTGGCAGAGCCCTTGAAGGAGTCGGGGACGCAGACGATGCGCTCCACGGCATCCGCGGTGGTGCTCATGGACAGGGCCTCTCAGGTTGACGTGCCACCTCAGGAGAGCGTGGCGTGGCGGGTCAGGTGTCTGTGAAGAATTTCATCATCGGGGTGGAAACCCAACCCCGGTTCCTCGGAGAGGATCACGCGGGGCCCGGCGCCGTGCAGTGCGTGCAGCCGTTCGTTCCACTGTAGGAAAGGCACCTCCAGCTGCACGTTCCGGTCCAGGGTCGCGATCAGCTCGGCTGAGGCATGAAGCGCAGGCCCGTAGTAGAAGCAGTGTGGGACGACGGCGACGCCGGCCTCCGCGCCGGCTGAGAAGACCTCCAGCATGGCGGAGATCCCGCCGATCTTTCCCACACTGGGCTGGGCGTAGGCCACAGACCCGGCGCGTATGGCTTCGATCATCCCCTGCACACCGGAGGCGTTCTCGCCGGCAGAGATGCGACCGAATCGCTGATTCAGTGATCGCAGGGCCGGGGTGTCATCCGGGGGGAAGATGGGCTCCTCCATCCAGTACAGATCGCTCGACTCCAGTTCCTCCATGGCTCGGGCAGCTTCGTCTGGTGACCAGCGGCAGTTCACATCGGTCATCAGGGCAGCCGTGGGCCCGGCTTGGGTGCGCGCAGCCGCGATCGCGGCCACCGAGGACTCGTGCAGCTTGAAGGCCGTATAACCCTGTTCCTGGGCGCGGCCAATGTGATGCGCCACCTCCACCGGGTCTTCGCCGTAGTGCACCAGGGAGGCGTAGCAGTCGATCTCGTCCCTGGCGGACTCGGAAAGCAGCCTCCGCAGGGGCTGTTCGCGACGCTGGGCTGCGAGGTCCCACAGCGCGGTGTCCACAGCTGAGAGCGCGTAGTGCACGGGACCGGTGCGACCGAATGCGTGGAACGCGTATTCCGCTTCGTGCCGGGAGGTCCAAGGGTCGGCTGGGCGGCCACGATAAAACGGCCCAACGACCTCTTCGAGCGCTGCCCAGGAGGCAGGGTTGGTTCGGTGTCCGAAGGCCTCTCCCCAACCCGTTCGCCCATCCGTGTCCGTCACCTTCACCATCAGGGACTCCATCTCGGTGAACGTCTGGGAAGAGGCGTTGTACTCATCGACGGATTCTGTCCCGTTGATCCGCCGTCCTGCGTTGAACGGCATTGAGACCAGAAGCAACTCGATCCCTGCTATGGCGGGGTTCTTATCGGCCATCCTGGTCCTCCTGAAGACTCTGAGGGGGTAGTGCGGGGAAGCCCCCGGCGTCGGGCCATCCGAGCCTATCCATCAACTGTGATGCGGTCCACAGACACCGTGAACATGGATTGATGCCCAAGGGGTATCGAATCTTCGACGAGATTCCGCTGCCAACCTGCGGCCCCGCGCTTTCGGGGATCCCTCTTCTCGGCACGAGGATCAGCTGGCGGGACGCCCGGGATGGGCGGCCCGGATTTTGTTCGGGGCTTCTCCTGTGCTTGACCTCACAATGTGACTTATCTTACGGTGGTCTGGACCACGTTTGGAAAGCGATTTCCCATCTCACTCGCAAGGAGGCAGCCATGCTGTCCCAGATACATCACAGGGGCCTGCGCCAGCAGATGACGCCCCAGGTGAGCGGAAAGGTGGCGCCATGAGTGTCGTCTCCGAGCTCCAGCAGCTCCGCAAGGCGCCCAAAGGGGAGCGCCGCAAGCACAAGGACAACAAGCCCGGACATCTGTTCCTGCTGCCGTGGACGCTGGGACTCTTCGGGATCACGCTCTTCCCGATGGCGGCCTCGCTGTACCTGGCGTTCACGGACTACAACCTGCTGCAGACTCCCGAATGGATCGGGATGGAGAACATCACCCGGATGATCGGTGACGATCGTCTGCACAATTCCATCCAGGTCACGTTCACCTATGTCTTCGTCGGCGTACCGATCCAGCTGGCGGTCTCGCTGGCGATCGCGATGCTGTTGGATCGGGGCATGCGGGCCCTGCCGTTCTATCGATCGGTGTTCTACCTGCCCTCGATGCTTGGATCCTCCGTGGCGATCGCAGTGCTCTGGCGCCAGATCTTCGGCCACAGCGGACTGATCAACCAGGTCCTGGAGATGGTGGGCATCGAAGGTCGCGGCTGGGTCTCCAGCCCGGACACCGCGCTGTCTACGCTGATCATCCTGCACGTGTGGACCTTCGGCGCCCCGATGGTGATCTTCCTCGCTGGGCTGAGACAGATCCCTGACATGTACTACGAGGCTGCCTCCATCGACGGAGCCAGCAGGTTCAAGCAGTTCTTCGCCATCACCATCCCGCTGCTGACACCGATCATCTTCTTCAACCTGGTGCTGCAGCTCATCGGCGCATTCCAGAACTTCACGCAGGCATTCGTGGTCTCCGGAGGCTCAGGCGGTCCAGCAGATTCCACGCTGTTCTACACGCTCTACCTCTACCAGCAGGGCTTCAACCGCTTCGACATGGGCTACGCCTCGGCGATGGCCTGGTTGCTCGTCCTGATCATCTCCGCCATCACGGTAATCAACTTCTGGCTCTCAAAGTATTGGGTGCACTACGATGACTGACTCCACTTTCACCACCACCAAGTCCGGCGCGATCACCGACACCCGTGCTGAGAAGGAGATGTCCGTCGCGACATCTTCGCTGGCCGATGCCGCTACGAGCGCTTCGAAGAACGAGAAGCGTCCGATGCGCTC
The DNA here is from genome assembly GCF_013410215.1 of Nesterenkonia sandarakina. NCBI lineage: Bacteria > Bacillati > Actinomycetota > Actinomycetes > Micrococcales > Micrococcaceae > Nesterenkonia > Nesterenkonia sandarakina. Next base: position 950,369 of record NZ_JACCFQ010000001.1, on the reverse strand, counting down.
CACCTCTCCGCGCAAGCGCGGGATGAAGGCGGTCATCAAGCACATCCTGATGGTCCTGGCTTCGCTGGTGATGATCTATCCGCTGCTCTGGATGCTGGTCTCCTCGCTGCGGCCCAACGACCTGATCTTCCGTGAACCCGGCATTCTGCTGACCACCCTGGAGTTCAACAACTACGTCCAGGGCTGGAACGCGCTGAGCCACCCGTTCAGCCACTTCCTGATGAACTCCGCGATCGTGGTCTTCGGCTCGATCCTGGCGAACCTGGTCTCCTGCTCCATGGCGGCCTACGCCTTTGCGCGGCTGGACTTCAAGTTCAAGAAGCCCATGTTCGCGCTGATGCTGCTGACGATCATGCTGCCGGTGCACGTGGTGATCATTCCCCAGTACATCCTGTTCTCGAACCTCGGCTGGGTGAACACCTTCCTGCCGCTGATCGTGCCGAAGATGCTCGCCACGGACGCGTTCTTCATCTTCCTGATGATCCAGTTCATCCGCGGCATCCCCAAGGATCTGGACGAGGCGGCCCGCATCGACGGGGCCGGGCACATCCGGATCTTCCTGCAGGTGATCCTGCCGCTGATGGTCCCGGCGCTGGCGACCACCACCATCTTCACCTTCATGTGGACCTGGAACGATCTGTTCAGCCAGCTGATCTTCCTGACCTCACCGGACATGTACACGGTGCCGCTGGCGCTCTCGGCGTTCATCGACTCCACCGGAGAATCGAACTGGGGCGGGATGTTCGCGATGTCGATCGTCTCGATCCTGCCGCTGTTCCTGATCTTCCTCTTCGGTCAGCGCTTCCTGATCAAGGGCATGGCCACCACCGGCATTAAGTAGGACTCCGCCGGTCCAGCGAGGAGCGACCGTCCCCGTCCACGACGGCGGACGGTCGCTTTTTCGCTGGGATCCCCTGATACCTCCCCAGCACAGCTCGATACCTCCATCCTCGACACCAGCATGAAGGAGCGGCTCCCCATGAGCGCAGCAGCCACAGCAGACTCCAGCACCGCAGAACGCAGCTCAGGGCAGCAGACCCAGGAGCAGCCAGGACGCACCCGCTACGTGATCCTCGGGATGGGCAATCGCTGTGAGATGTACATCAACGCCATCGCCGGGCCGCATTCTGAAGTGGCCGAGCTGGTGGCCCTGGCCGACACGAACCCGGGGCGGATGCAGTACTACCAGGACCAGGTGGAGGCCCAGCAGGGCCGGCGCCCGGCCAGCTTTGCGCCGGAGACGCTCACCGACTACATCCAGGCCGAGGGCATCGACCGGGTCATCATCACCACACCCGACTTCACTCACGCGGACTACATCGTCGAGGCGCTCACCGCAGGCGCTGACGTCGTGGTGGAGAAGCCGCTGACCGTCAGCGCCGAGGCCAGCGCCCGGATCGCCGAGACGGCCCGCGAGACTGGGCGCGAGGTCATCGTGACCTTCAACTATCGCTACTCCCCGCGCAACACCGCGCTGAAGGCGGCCATCCAGGACGGGATCATCGGGGAGGTCACCTCGGTGGACTTCACCTGGGTGCTGGACACCGTCCACGGTGCCGACTACTTCCGGCGCTGGCACCGGATCAAGGAGAACTCCGGGGGTCTGCTCATCCACAAGGCCAGTCACCACTTCGACCTGGTGAACTGGTGGATTGCGGACACCCCGCAGCGGGTCTACGCCTCCGGGGGGCTGAAGTTCTACGGAGCCGAATCGGCGTCCAGGCGCGGCATCGACGCCGCCGAGCGCGGCACTCGAGAAGGGTCGGAGACGGATCCCTTCGCACTGGACCTGCGCTCGGATGAACGCCTGCAGGCGCTGTACCTGAACAACGAACACCACGACGGGTATCGCCGGGACCAGGACGTCTTCTCCGCCGGGATCACGATCGAGGACAACCTTGCCCTGGTGGTCGACTACTCGCGCGGAGCCATCCTGAACTACTCGCTGAACGCGCACAGCCCCTGGGAGGGCTACCGGGTCGCGGTCAACGGCACCGAGGGCCGACTTGAGCTGGAGGTGATCGAGCGGGCGGCGTTGCTGCCCGCCGCCGGAGGCTCCCCGGTGGACCCCTCGGTCAGCGATGACGCCCAGTCCAACCGCCTGCGTGCCAAGGGGGAGCGGCTGCTGCTGCAGCGGCACTGGGAAGAGGCCCGCGAGATCGAGATCGTCAACGGCGAGGGCGCCCACGGCGGCGGCGACAGGCTGCTGTTGGCGGACATCTTCCGCGGCGCCGGGGAGGACCCCTATAAGCGCCCGGCCGGACTCGTCGATGGGATCCAGGCCATCGCCGTGGGAGTCTGCGGCAACGAGTCCCTGGCCACCGGCAATGCGGTGAAGGTCGCGGATCTGGATCTCGGGCTGGAGGCCGCAGCTGATGTCTGAGCGGGTGATCATCACCGGAGGCTCCGGGAGACTCGGCCGCAGCGTGGTGGCAGGCTTCGTGGAGGCGGGCCACGACGTGTTCAGCCTGGATCGGTCGATGCCCGAAGACCCGGCCGAAGGGGTCAGCTACCGCAGCATCGACCTGCTTGACGCAGCGGCCACCAAGACGCTGTTCGAGGAACTCACGCCCACAGCCGTGGTCTCCCTCGCCGCCATCGCGGTCCCCTTCAGCGCCCCGGAAGAGGTGATCCTGCGGACCAATGCCGGGATCGCTCACAGCGTCACGGCAGCGGCGGTGGCCTCCGGGGCGAAGAAAGTGATCATCGCCTCGAGCCCCTCGATCATGGGCTACGGCTCGCCGGCCGGGTGGGTCCCGCCGCGGCTGCCCCTGGACGAGGACGTGACCCCGCAGCCCTGGCATGCCTATGGGTTGAGCAAATATGTCGCCGAGCAGGTCGCCGCGATGTTCGCCCAGCAGAGAGACGACGTGAAGTTCATCAGCTTCCGTCCCTGCTATGTGATCGCCCCGGAGGAATGGGCGGGTGCACCGACCCAGCAGGGTCACACCATCGCCGAGCGGCTCGAGGATCCGGCGCTCTCCGCGGTAGCGCTGTTCAACTATGTCGATGCCCGCGATGTCACGGACTTCCTGCTGACCGCGCTGGCGAACATCGACCGGGTGCGGAACGGGGAAGTGTTCTTCGTCGGCGCCAAGGATGCGATGGCGCGCCGGCCGCTGGCCGAGCTGGTGCCCGAGCATTTTCCGGCCCTGGCCCACCTGGCCGGAGGGCTCATCGGTGACTCACCGGCGTTCTCGATACGTAAGGCGAAAGAGGTGCTCGGCTGGGAACCCACCCGGTCCTGGCGCACCGAGCTGGTGGCCGAGCTCCGGGACTGAACGTGCGGCGGTGGTCCGCACCGCCTCGGCGATGCGGACCACCGAGATCACTGCACGTAGGTGTTCGCGATGTAGACGTCGCAGGTCGCGTTGTGCGAGACCGAGTTGGCCACGCTGCCCAGTACCCGCTTGGCGCCGCGCATCCGCTGGTTGCCGACCACGATCATCTCGGCACCGACCTTCTCCGCGTAGTCGATGAGCGCCTCGGCTGGCTTGCCCTGGGCGGAGCCCGCCTGGATCTTCATGCCCGGGGTGCGCAGCCCTTTGACCACGCTCTCGGCGATGTAGAGCGCGTTGTCGGCCCCTGAGACGACCCACTGGTCCGAGCCGCTGTTCACGTGCTCGATGGTGGCGTCGGTGTGTGCCGAGACCACATGCAGCGGGACCTCAAGGCGCCGCGCCAGGTCACGCGCCTTGGCAGCGGCGCGCTGGGCTGTTGGACTTCCGTCCACGCCGACGACGATCGGTCCGGTCATCATGTTCTCCTTCGAGGGTTGTGAGCTTTGCCACGCTTCAGCGTAGCCGAGGTGGTTCAGCGGCGCAGAACGCCGGGCCGCGGGCGACCCGCGACCTCCACGGTGGGCCAGCGCGGATCCACCGAGAGCACATCGATCCAGGTCGAGGCCGAATCGGTGCTGCGCAGCACCACAGTGTCTTCGACCTTCGCGGGGAGCCCGCGTGGTGTGTCGAATCCGGTGGGGTTCAGCGCGAAGGCCTGGTTCGGGTGGATCAGGTCGGCGACGCCGGGGCTGAGTCGCGGATCCCGACCCTGGTATCCGGCGGCGCCTCCCTGGTGATGTCGGGTCCACTCCTGGGCGTCAAAGCCGTGGCGCGGGTAGGCGCGCTGGAGCTCTTGCAGCACCGAGGCCAGCTCCGCCCCGGGCACCAGGGCCTGGAACGCGTCCGCCTCCACGGCACTGATCGCGGCATCTAGCTCAGCCTCACCCGGACGGGGAGCCTCGAAACCCACCCACCGGGTGACGTTCGCGATCAGGCCGCCGCGGCGGGCACAGACCACTGCCATGGCCCGGTGACCCAGCGCGGCCTCGGTGGGCAGCGGGTGCCGGTGGGCAGCACGCGAGGCGCCGCTGACCAAGAGCACCACCGGATCCGCCCCGGCGTCGAGGATTCGCGGGCCAAGGGCTGCGGCGAGCTCACGCTCGGTGGTCTCCGGGGTGACCTCGCTGAGCACATCGGTCAGGGCGACGGCGGCGTCGGTGCACAGCGCGCGATACCGCTCGATCTCGGTGGGCAGCAGCTCGGCACGGGCAGCGCGCAGCTGAAGCGCCGCCGAAGCCTCGTCCAGCAGCTCCCAGCCAGCGCTGCCGGGCAGCCAGGCCGACGTCGCCTCGAGGTCTTCGTGCCAGGGCAGCTCGTGGAGCCTCAGCCGCGGTGAGGACGTCTCCAGCAGGGCGCCGAGCTCCTCGTCGCGGATCCGGGCCGCCTCATTGGTGAAGACACCGATCTCGACCCCCTCGCGATGCACCACGGCGGTGAGGATCGGCGGTCCCGCGAGCGAGATGTGCACCCGTGCCCCCACCAGCAGCCAGGCCAGCGCCCCGGTGGAGGTCAGCAGCAGCGCGTCAACGCCGCGGTCTTCGAGTATGCGCACCAGCCGCGCGTGCTTGGCGGAGAACTCCGCCGCGGCGGGTGATCCTGATGCGTCAGCAGTGCTGGTCGAGGGCTGCTCAACGGACATGTCGGGCCACCCGTTCTGCATCGAGCCGGCCATCGAGGACGAGCACGCGAACCTGGCGGGTCAGCTGCTCGCCCGGGGCCAGGGTCACGGGCTTCTCCCAGGCCAGGGACGTTCCCACACCGGGGTAGGAGGCATGGCGGACGAACCACGGGTCGGGGTTCGCGTCCTCGCGGAGGAACACCAGGGTGGCTTCCCCGGCGCCGCCCGCACGGCTGGGCCGAGGTCGGAACTCGGCGCTGACCGCCAGCCACTCGGTGAGGCTGCCGTGCACGGCGTCCTCCCCGTGTGCCTCGGCGGTGAAGATCTCGGCGGCGCCCAATGCGGGCAGCCGCCAGAAGAAACCGCCGTAGCCGCCCTTGACCCGCCCGTTGGATCCCGGGCTGCCCAGCGCGACATCGTGTTCCCCGGGATTGCCCAGCGTGGTGGCGAAGTCCATGCTCCAGGCGCTCTCGCCCGGGGTGGAGTCGGCCGCCGGGTCAGCGGCGGCATCAGCGTCCGAGGTGATGCGGCGACCTGTGACCGTGATCTCGCGCTGCTCGCGCAGCAGTGTGGTGCCGGACGGATCGATCCAGACCAGCTGACTGCTGAGCTGGGTTCCCGCGCTGGTCTCAAGGATCTGCTGATCTGTGGTCTCGATCCGGCCGTGGTCCTCGCGCCAGATGTAGCGGCCCGTCTCACGGGTGTAGGTCCGTCCGCCCCAGAAGTTCGTGCCGTTGACGTCCTGCAGTGCCACACCGACACCCAGGTGCCAGGTGTGATCCAGCGGCTGCTGGTCCGAGACCACCACTGCGCCCACGGTCCGGACCTCATCCAGGAACGGCCGCGGGGAGTCGGTGGGCGAGATGTCCGTGCCGGTGCGCAGCGTCGCGACTCTCCTGCGCTGCCCGCCGAGGACGACGCTGAGCTCACCGGCGACGGCAGGCTCCGCGGCCCAAGGGGCGCCCAAGGAGGAGAAGCTGGAGGGTGCCGCCTTGATCGCGCGCGCCAGGTAGTCCTCGATGTGCGCGATCACCGGGTGGGCCTCCTGGGCCTCGCCGACCCACTGGACATGCTCAGGGCCGATCCCATCAGGCGCGTCCCCGGTGCGCACGGCTTCGAGCACCCGCATGAAGGCGCCGTGATCGCTCAACGGGGAGAGCAGGGTCACCGGGGCGCCGTCCTCGTGTCTGGCGCCGAGCTGCACGTCGATGAGGTTCTCGAGCAGATTGGTGCGCTCGAACTGGTAGGTCTGCGGCGCGATCTCGGCGTGGCCGGGTCGCTGCGGGTTGGGCCGGATCACAAGCTCGTCGCGGGTGTAGTAGAAGATCGCCTCGCCCTCGGTGCCCGAGATGGTGATCCAGGGGTCCTGCTGCTGGGCCGCACAGAGTGTCAGGGCGGCCGTGACCGGGATCCCGCCGCGGGTGCGCAGCGCCACGAGGGAGGTGTCGTCGGCCTCGATGTCGTGGGCGTGATGGAGCTCGGTGTGCAGCGAGGCCACGTCGTCGAGGGTCTTGGCTCCTGCGATGTGCAGCGCAGTCTTCACCGCGTGGGCCAGCGGGTTGGTGACCACCCCGTCCACCACCGGGACTCCGTCCATCTCGCGTCGTCCGGCCCAGGGAGAGCGCTGGTAGTAGGAGAGGCTTCGCACCCACTGGCCGGTGGCGCCGACGGCACGGAGCCGACCGATGCGCCCGGGCTCCTCCGGAGTCCCGATGAGCAGGTCTCTGATCGCGGGAAGCGCATGAGATCCCAGAGACTGAAAGCCGACCTGGACCCGTCCGCCGACTTCCTCGGCGACTGCCTGCAGCTGCATGAACTGCTCCAGCGTCGCCGTGGGGGGCTTCTCCAGCAGCACGTCGGCGCCGCAGCGCAGCGCCTCGATGGCGAGTTCGCTGTGCGTGTTGATCGGGGTGGAGACGATCACGATGTCGGGACGGTGGCCCGCGGCCAGGGCCTGTGCGAGGGTCTCGAAGACCGGGATGTCCCCGCGGACCTGCGGGCCCGGATCGGAGAAGCTCACACCGGCGATCAGTCGCACCTTGCCCAGCTCAGCGAGCCGGGTGAGGTTGAGCAGGTGCTGACGGCCGAAGCCGTCCAGACCGATCAGCACCACGGTCCGGGCGGCTTCGCTCGAGGCTGTGCCTTTCGACGTCTCGGCGTTCGCCTTCTCCATCCTCGGCTCGGCCGAGCTCAGCTGATTTGCGCTCATGCCGGGGTCCGGGCGAGGGCCTGTTCCAGGGAGGGCAGCACCAGCTGCTCATAGCGCTGCGTCATGGTCTCCAGCGTGGTGGAGGCGTCCTGGTCGTTGATCGCCTGGTTGAAGATCTCCACCTCCACCGGACCGGTGTAACCCGCTTCCGCCACCCATCGGCTGATCGTGGGGAAGTCCACGTAGCCATCGCCCATCATGCCGCGGGACTTCAGCGCGTCGGCGGCCAGCGGCAGGTTGAAGTCACAGACCTGGTAGCTGGCGATGCGCTGCTCGGAACCGGCGCGGGCGATCATCTCGCGCAGCTGCGGATCCCACCAGACATGGAAGGTATCGACGACGACGCCGACCGTCTCGGCCGGGTGCGGGGCCGCCAGATCCAGGGCCTCGCCCAGGGTGGAGAGCACCGCGCGGTCCGCGGCGTACATCGGGTGCAGCGGCTCCAGGACCAGCCGGACCCCATGTTCGGCGGCGTAGGGGACCAGCTCGGCCAGGCCCTCGGCGACGCGTCCCCGAGCTCCGAGGATGTCCTTGTCCGCGCTCATCTTCTGTGCGGCGTCGCCGCTGCCAGCGAGGAGGTGCGCGGCCGCCGGCAGTCCGCCGACGACCATGATCAGCTCGGCCGTCCCGATCATCGCCGCCTCACGGATCGCGGCGCGGTTCGACTCCAGGGCGGCGCGGCGCCCGTCTGCGTCCGCCGGGGTCAGGAACCCGCCGCGGCACAGGGTGCTGGCGGTGAGTCCGGCGTCGGCGATGATCGCCGAGGCCTTCTCCGCCCCGCCGGCCTGCTCCAGCAGGTGACGCCAGGGGCCGATGTGCTTGAGCCCGGAGGCGGCCACCGCCTCGACTGCCTGCTCCAGAGTCAGGTTCGGCGTCGTGCCGGTGTTCAGCGAGAGTTCGAAGCTCATGTGAGTCCTCCGGTCGTCAGCAGTGCGGTCATCCGCTGCGCCGCCAGCTGCGGATCGCGCAGCAGCCCGGCCTGATCGGCGAGCACGAAGGTGTGCGCCAGGTGGGTCAGCGAGCGTCCGGAATGCAGCCCGCCCACCAGCTGGAATCCGCTCTGATGGCCGTTGAGCCAGGCCAGGAACGCGATTCCGGTCTTGTAGTACAGGGTGGGGGCGGCGAAGATGTGCTTACCCAGCGCTCGGGTGGAGTCCATGATCTGACGGCCGCGCTCCGGGTCACCGGCGTCGTAGGCCTGCAGGGCCGCGGAGGCCGCCGGGTAGATCGCCGCGAAGATGCCCAGCAGCGCATCGGAATGGACGCCGTCCTCACCGTGGATTAGCTCCGGATAGTTGAAGTCATCTCCGGTGTAGAGGCGCACGCCCTCGGGCAGATCCGCGCGCAGCTGCTTCTCATGTGCGGCGTCGAGCAGCGAGACCTTCACGCCGTCGACCTTCTCAGCGTTGTCCCGGATCAGCTTCAGGAAGGTGGCCGTCGCGGCCGGAACGTCCGTGGAGCCCCAGTAGCCGGTGAGCGCGGGATCGAACATGGTGCCCAGCCAGTGCAGGATCACCGGCTCCTTAGCCTGATCGAGCAGCTGCGAGTAGACCGTGAGGTAGTCCTCGGGGCCGCTGGCCACCTTCGCCAGGGCGCGGGAGGCCATCAGGATGACCTTCGCCCCAGAGTCCTCGACCACCGCGAGCTGTTCCTGATAGGCGGCGAGCACGGACTGCAGACCCGTCGGTCCCGGCTCGACCGAGCTGGGATCGAGCTGATCGGTGCCGGCGCCGCAGGCGATCAGGTCCCGCACCGAGCGGCCGATCACCGCCGGGTGCCGCTGGGTGCGCACCACGGTGGCGGCCTCGGCGGCCGAACGGCGGATCAGGTCCTTGGTCGCGGCCCAGTCCAGGCCCATGCCGCGCTGGGCGGTGTCCATGGCATCGGCGACGCCGAGCCCGTAGGACCACAGCTCATGCCGGTAGGCCAGAGTGGCCTCCCAGTCCAGCTGTGCGGGGGCGCCAGGGACGTTCTCCGCCGACATCATCGGCACCACGTGTGCCGCGGCGTAGACCTTCCGGGAGGTCAGCGGGGTGCTGGGCGGAGCGAAGTCGGCGGGACCGGACATCGTGTAGTCCAGCAGCTGACCCTCCGGGGAGGGCAGGCGCAGCGTGGGCAGGGCGCCCGTGGAGGGCCGTGCGGGGTCGCTCGTCGCGGGGCCGCTTGTTCCAGGGCCGGCGATTTCAGATTCTGTGATTTCAGGGTCGGTGACCGCTGCCGGGCTGTGGGTGCTCATAGGGTGATCTCCGGGATGTCGAGGGTGCGGCGTTCTGCGGCAGACTGCAGCCCGAGCTCGGCCAGCTGGACGCCGCGGGCAGCGGAGAGCAGACCGAAGCGGTGCTCGCGTCCGGCAACGGCGTCGGCCAGGAACTCCTCCCACTGCGCCTTGAAGCCGTTGTCCAGGTCTCCGTTGGCAGGGACCTCGCTCCACTGGTCGCGGAAGGACTCGGTGACCGGCAGGTCCGGGTTCCAGACCGGCTTCGGGGTGTGGGCGCGCTGCTGGGCCACGCACTTGTTCAACCCAGCCACCGCGGAGCCGTGGGTGCCGTCGATCTGGAACTCCACCAGCTCGTCGCGGTAGACGCGCACGGCCCAGGAGGAGTTGATCTGGCCGATGACCTGATCACCCTGGGGCGTCTCGAGATCGAAGATGCCGTAGGCGGCGTCGTCGGCGTCCGCGGTGTAGGCCTCGCCGTTCTCGTCCCAGCGCTGCGGGATATGTGTGGCGGTCTTGGAGGTGACGGTCTTGACCGTGCCGATGATGCCCTCGAGCACGTAGTTCCAGTGGCAGTACATATCGGTGGTCATCGACCCGCCGTCGGCCAGCCGGTAGTTCCACGAGGGGCGCTGGGCGGGCTGGTGGTCGCCCTCGAAGACCCAGTAGCCGAACTCCCCGCGCAGCGAGAGGATGCGGCCGAAGAAGCCCTCCTCCACCAGGCGGCGCAGCTTCACCAGGCCCGGGAGGTAGAGCTTGTCGTGGACGACGCCGGCGGTGATGCCCGCGGCCTTTGCCTGGCGGGCCAGGTCCACGGCCTCTTCCAGAGTCTCGGCGGTCGGCTTCTCGGTGAAGACGTGCTTGCCGGCGCCGATGGCCTTGGAGAGCGTCGCGTAGCGCAGCGAGGTCATCGAGGCGTCGAAGACGATGTCCACGGAGGGATCATTGATCACGGCGTCGAGGTCGGTGCTGCAGTGCTCCACGTCATGCTTGGCGGCGAGCTCCTTGATCTTCGCCTCGTTGCGTCCGATCAGGATGGGCTCCACGGTGACCTTGGATCCGTCAGCCAGGGTGATGCCGCCCTGATCACGGATGGGCAGGATTGAACGCAGCAGGTGCTGGCGGTATCCCATTCGGCCGGTGATGCCGTTCATGGCGATGCGCAGGACGCGGGGCTCAGACATTGTGGGGGACTCCTTGGTCGTCAGGCGTGGGAATGCGCTTTCCAAGCTAGTATCGTAGGGTGCACTGTGTCAACCGTCACAATGGCCCACCAGCTGCCCGCACTCCGGTGCGGGAGTCCGCGGCGGCGCCGAGGGAGAATCGAAGGGAAGCGCAATGGCGGTACGCCTGGCAGATGTTGCCGACGCGGCGGGGGTCTCGCAGTCCACCGCCTCCCGCGTGCTCAACGGCTCGGCGCGCAGCCCCAAGCCCGAGATCGCGGCCCGGGTGCGGGATGCGGCCGAGCGCCTGGGCTACTTTCCCAACGCACAGGCGCAGGCCCTGGCCCGCTCGAGCGCAGGCCTGATGGGACTGGTGGTCCATGACATCGCTGACCCCTACTTCTCATCCATCGCCCGCGGCGCCCAGCGCGCGCTGGCGGGCTCGGGAATCCAGCTGATGCTGGCCTCCACCGAGCGTGGGGCCGAGGCTGAGGTTGACGCGGTGCGTACCTTCATGTCATATCGGACTGATGCGATTCTTCTTGCAGGGACTCGAGGCCTCTCCGATGACGCGCTGCTGGACCAGGTGCTGCGGATCTACCGAGCCAATGGCGGTCGCGTGGCGATGATCGGGCAGCCGCTGCCCAATGCAGGGGGAGTCCAGATCGCCAACGAGTCCGGGGCGGCTGATCTCGCCGAGGCGCTGCTGCGGCAGGGTCATCGTCGTTTCGCGGTCCTCTCCGGAGAATCCACACTCTCGACCTCCGCGCAGCGCGCCGCGGGATTCCTGGGCAAGCTCCGCGCCTCGGGCGTTGCCCCCGAAGTGGTGATGGAAGGCGCATTCACACGCGACGGCGGGTATCTGATGATGTCTGAGCTCATCGACTCCGGCGTCCTGCAGGCCGATCCGGGCCGCCCGCTGTGCGTGTTCTGCGTCAACGACGTGATGGCGCTCGGTGCGCTCGCGGCAGTGCGTGCTGCCGGGCTCGCAGTGCCCGAGGACATCGCCCTCGCTGGCTTCGATGACATCCCCACCTTGGCGGACCAGCACCCCACGATCACCACGGTGCGGCTGCCGCTTGAGGAGATCGGCCGGATGAGCGCCGAGATGCTGCTCGCCGACGGGGATATGGATCGCCGTCTGGTGGTCGAGGGCGCGCCGGTGCTGCGCGACTCCACCCGGCTGCGCTGATCCGCCAGACCCGGGTAAGCCTTTTCCTTGTGATCCGGCTCACGTAGCATCGGGCTCAGCTCGCGGATCACGGGAGCAGCTGCGAGGTGCCCGACGGGGGGGCGCCTGATGAGCGGAGGTGCAGGCCCATGGGGCACAGACGAACAGCAGGGCATCACAGGAGGGGATCGCGCGGCTTGCTGCCACGCGCCGTGGCGGGATTGAGCGCCGTCGCTCTCCTGCTCGCCGGATGTGGATCCGGGGAGGGGGGCTCCGAGGACGGAGAGGCCACGCTGAGCTTCATCTGGTGGGGCTCCGAGGCCCGGCACCAGAACACTCAGGAGATCATCGACGCATTCGAGGATGAGCACCCGGACATCACCATCGAGCCCACCTACCGGGAATGGGACGGCTACTGGGACTCCCTGGCCACCCAGACGGCCGGCAACGATGCCCCCGACATCATCCAGATGGACGAGCTCTACCTTCGCGAATACGCAGACCGCGGGGCCCTGCTGGACCTGAGCGAGGTTGATGTCTCCCAGTTCGAGGAGACCGTGGTGGACAGCGGGCGCACCGAGGGGGGCCTCTATGGGGTCACCATCGGGATCAACGCGTTCACCATGCTCGCGAACCCGAACCTCTTCGAGGAGGCCGGGGTGGAGCTGCCCGATGACACCACCTGGACGTGGGAGGACTACAGCGAAATCTCGCAGGAGCTCGGCGAGAACCTCGACGATGCGTGGGGCTCGGGCAACTTCGACGAGACCGGCGGCTTCCAGACCTGGGTGCGTCAGCACGGCGGGCATCTCAGCAGCGAGGAGGGGCAGCTGGGCTTCGGTGTGGAGGATGCGCAGAGCTACTTCGAGTTCTTCCTGGAGCTGATGAACTCCGGCGCCATCCCGCCGGCCTCTGCCATGTCGGAGGATCAGGCGGTGAGCCCGGACCAGTCCATGACCACCACCGGTGAGGTGGCCATGCGCCCCTGGTGGTCGAACCAGTCAGTGGCGATCTCGGAGTCTGCCGGGGTGGACCTCGAGCTGCTGCGCTTCCCCAGCCCCTCCGGTGAGCCCGGGGCCGCAGAGCCTTGGTACAAGTCCTCGATGTTCCTCTCCGCCAGCGCGGGCACAGAACATCCGGAGCAGGCCCAGGAGTTCATCGACTTCTTCGTGAACTCGGAGGAGGCCGTTCAGATTGACCGCGCCGAGCGGGGCATCCCGCCGAACGCCGAGATGCGCGAATTGATCTCGGCCGAGCTCGAGGGCCCGCAGCTGGCGGTGGCGGAGTACATCGACTCCATCGAGGGCGAACTCGGAGAGTCCGAACCGGTGCCAGCGATGGGTGGTTCCACCTTCCCCGATATCCTCTACCGCTACCACGATGAGGTGCTCTTCCAGCGCATGAGCCCGGCCGATGCGGCAGAGGCCATGTATTCCGAGATGGAGTCCCAGGTGCAGTAGCCCAGGCGGCTCCGCTGCAGGCCTGCGGGCCCTTTCTTCGGTCTTGCCCATCGAGTGTGCAATCTGTGCAGGAAATTCGGCCATCAGGACGGAGAAGCCTGCACAGATTGCACATTGGACGTGTCGGCAGGCAGGAGTCTGCCGAGGCGGCGGGACGCGGACATGGAGCGAGTCGGTGCCCGCGTGCGGATATGGCAGGATCATCTCGAGCAGTGGGGAGAGGAGCCGCGGGGTGAGCGGGGCGAAGCGCAGGGGTGCCAGGCGGCCTTCGATGATCGACGTCGCCAAGCACGCCGGTGTCTCCCACCAGAGCGTCTCCCGGGTGCTCAACGCCCCGGAGACCGTCCACCCGGACACCCGGGGGCGGATCGAGCGCTCCATGGCCACCCTGGGCTACCGGCGCAACAGCCAGGCCCGGGCGCTGAAGACCCAGAGCACCGGCCTGATCGGCGTGGTCAGCCAGGGTGACACCGACTTCGGTCCCACCCGGATGACCTGGGCGATCGAGAATGCCGCCCGGCAGCGCGGCTACGCCACCGCGCTCAGCGTGGTCCGGGATCAGCGTGCCGAGACCGTGGAGTCCACACTGGACTTCTTCCTCAGTCACGGCATCGAGGGGATCGTGGTGATCACCCCGGTCCCGGCCCTGGCCGAGGCGGCCAAGCAGCTCTCCGCCCGGGTGCCGCTGGTGCTGGTCACCTCCGGGCTCTGGCCGGCCGGAAACATGAACGTGGCCGGGATCGATCAGGAGCTCGGGGCGCGCCGGGCCACCCAGCACCTGATCGACCGCGGCCACCGAGCCATCGCTCACATCGCGGGACCGATGGACTGGTTCGATGCCCGCGGCCGGGTGGTCGGGTGGCGCCAGGCGCTCGCCGTCGCCGATCTCAGTGCGCCGCGGATGATCCGCGCCTCCGGCTGGACCGCCGAAGCCGGCTACGACGCCGCCCAGCAGCTCTTCACCGGGCAGCCGCTGCCGGACGCCATCTTCGCCTCGAACGACTTCATCGCCCTGGGCCTGATTCGGGCGCTCTCCGAGCGCGGGCTCTCGGTGCCCGGAGACATCTCGGTGGTCGGGTTCGACGATGTGGATGCCGCCGGGTACTTCTCCCCTCCGCTGACCACGGTGCGTCAGCCCTTCGAAGAAGCCGGCCGCGCCGCCCTGGAGCTGCTGCTCGACGTCAGCGACGGGCTGACCCACGTGCCGAACTTCATCTCCCCGGAGCTGGTCGAGCGCGGCTCCACCGACTTCCACGACTGAAAAGAAATTCTCTACAGGTCTTGACGCGGCTGACGATGTTAACGTTAACATTGCTGAGACGCAGATCACGTGACTCAAGTCACGATCTCGATCACGTTCACGGGCAGTTTTCGGTCACCGCCGGCCCGGAGTCAGTTTCAGTTCGAGGAAGAACGGTGTTCAATGTCTGCTGCGGATGCAGTCGTCATCGGTGTTGACTACGGCACGCTCTCCGGTCGGGCCCTGGTGGTCCGGGTCAGTGACGGAGCGGAGCTGGGCTCTGCCGTCCACGAATACGCCCACGGGGTCATGGACGAGGCGCTCACCGCCCACCGCGGAGAGCCGCTGCCCCCAGAGTGGGCGCTGCAGGTTCCTGGCGACTACGTCGATGTGCTCAAGATCGCCGTGCCGGCGGCCCTGCGTGAGGCCGGCGTCGACCCCGGCCAGGTCATCGGCATCGCCACCGACTTCACCGCATGCACCATGGTGCCGACCACGACCGAGGGCACTCCGCTCAGCGAGCTGAAGGAGTACGCCGATCGGCCCCATGCCTACGTCAAGCTCTGGAAGCACCACGCGGCCCAAGCTCAGGCCGACCGGATCAACGAACTCGCCCATTCCCGCGCGGAATCCTGGATCGGACGCTACGGCGGGTTCATCTCCTCGGAATGGGAGTTCGCCAAGGGACTCCAGGTCCTCGAGGAGGACCCGGAGATCTACGCCGTGATGGATCACTGGGTGGAGGCCGCCGACTGGATCGTCTGGCAGCTGACCGGAGAATACGTGCGCAACGCCTGCACTGCGGGCTATAAGGGGATCTACCAGGACGGCAGCTACCCGGACCCGGACTTCCTGCGTGCGCTGAACCCCGGGTTCGCCGGGTTCGTCGCCGAGAAGCTCGATCATCGGATCGGTCAGCTGGGGGAGCGCGCCGGGGGCCTCAGCGCCGCGGCGGCCGTATGGACCGGGCTGCCCGAGGGCATCGCCGTGGCCGTGGGCAACGTGGACGCCCACGTCACCGCACCCGCCGCTGACGCGGTGGCACCGGGACAGATGGTCGCGATCATGGGCACCTCCACCTGTCATGTGATGAACGGGGACCGGCTGGCGGAGGTGCCGGGCATGTGCGGCGCCGTCCACGGTGGGATCACTGCCGGGCTGTGGGGCTATGAGGCCGGACAGTCCGGAGTCGGGGACATCTTCGCCTGGTATGTGGAGCACCAGGTTCCGGGACGGGTCAGCACCGAGGCCGAGCGCCGCGGGCTCAGCGTCCATGAGCTGCTCACCGAGAAGGCCGCCGCCCAACCGGTCGGGGCGCACGGGCTGGTGGCCCTGGACTGGCACTCCGGGAACCGATCGGTGCTGGTGGACCACGAGCTCTCCGGCCTGCTGCTCGGGGTGACCCTGGCCACCAGGCCCGAGGACGTGTACCGCGCCCTGCTGGAGTCCACGGCCTTCGGCACGCGCACCATCATCGAGGCCTTCAACAGCTCCGGGGTCCCGGTGACCGAGCTGGTCGTCGCCGGCGGGCTGCTGCGCAATCCGTTCCTGATGCAGCTCTACGCCGATATCACCGGGCTGCCGATCTCCACCATCATCTCCACGCAGGGACCCGCGCTGGGCTCGGCCATCCACGCCGCGGTCGCCGCCGGGGCCTACCCGGACGCCTCCACCGCCGGGTCGGTCATGGGCGGACGCCGGAAGAACGCCTACACCCCGCAGCCTGAGGCGGCGGCGGCCTACGACGAGCTCTACGCGGAATACCGGGGATTGCACGATCACTTCGGGCGCGGCGGAGACGACGTCATGCGCCGGCTCAAGGCCATCCGGCGTCGCGCCCATCAGCAGGAGGTCAGCGCATGAATGCCCTGCATCTGAAAGATCTCTCGGCCTCCGCCCAGGAGGCCATCGCCGCGTCGCGGGAGACCGTGGCCGCACTGCACGCGGAGCTCCCGCGCAATGACCTGGTGGCCTGGACCGCGGGCAACGTCTCGGCGCGGGTCGAGCTTGCTGATCACGATCAGGTCGGCCCCGACGGGCTCTCCGCGGTGTTCGTGATCAAGCCCTCCGGGGTCAGCTACGACGAGCTGAACGCGTCGAACATGGTGGTCTGCACCCTGGACGGGGTCAAGATCGACGACGACACCTCCATCGGGCTCTCCCCCTCCTCCGACACCGCCGCGCATGCCTACGTCTACCGGCACATGTCCCACGTCGGTGGCGTGGTCCACACCCATTCCTCCTACGCGACCTCCTGGGCGGCCCGGGGCGAATCGATCCCGTGCGTGCTGACCATGATGGCCGACGAGTTCGGCGGAGACATCCCCATCGGACCCTTCGCGCTGATCGGGGATGACTCCATCGGCCGCGGGATCGTGCAGACCCTGCAGGCCTCCCGTTCCAAGGCGGTGCTGATGGACCGGCACGGGCCCTTCACCATCGGAGCCGACGCCAAAGAGGCGGTGAAGGCCGCGGTGCTCTGCGAGGAGGTCGCGCGCACGGTGCATTTCGCCCGCGCCTACGGGAATCCCGAGCGGATCGCGCAGCACCAGATCGACGCGCTCTACGCGCGGTATCAGAACGTCTATGGACAGAAGGACAACACATGAGCGCCAGCGGCATGAGCCCCGCAGTTGAGACTCCCGGCACCTCCGACTCGGCGCCGCTGACCTCCTCGTTCGCTGCTCCCTTCGCGGGCAAGACCCTCTGGTTCCTCACCGGATCCCAGGGGCTCTACGGTCCAGAGACCCTGGACCAGGTCGCCGAGCAGTCCCGTCAGGTCAGCGACGCACTCGACGCCGCCGGTGAGATCTCGGTGCAGATCCTGTGGAAGCCGGTGCTCACCGAACGTGACGCGATCAAGCAGGCCGCGCTGGCCGCGAACGCCGATGAGAACTGCCTCGGGGTGATCGTGTGGATGCATACCTTCTCCCCGGCGAAGATGTGGATCGCCGGGCTCGAGGCGCTGGCGAAGCCGCTGCTGCACTTCCACACCCAGGCGAACATGGCGCTGCCCTGGGCCGAGATCGACATGGACTTCATGAACCTGAACCAGGCCGCCCATGGGGACCGGGAGTTCGGCTACATCGCCACCCGCACCGGAATGCGACGGAAGACCGTGGTCGGACACAGCAGCGACCCTCGGGTGCAGGCGGAGGTGGGCGCCTGGGCGCGCGCCGCCGCCGGGTGGAACGCGTTGGCGAACATGCGGGTGTGCCGGTTCGGGGACAATATGCGCAACGTCGCCGTCACCGAGGGGGACAAGACCGAGGCCGAGATCCGGCTGGGCACCTCGATCAACACCTGGGCGGTCAACGACCTGGTGGAACGGGTCGAGGCGGTCACCGAGGAGCAGGTCCAGGCGCTGCTGGCCGAATACGACGCGCACTACGAGGTCGCCGCCGAACTGAGGGAAGGTGGCGCCCGCAGGGAGTCCCTGGCCTACGCGGCCCGGCAGGAGGCCGGGATGCGCTCCTTCCTTGAAGAGGGCGGGTTCTCCGCCTTCACCACCAACTTCGAGGACCTGGGTGGACTGCGCCAGCTCCCCGGCCTGGCGGTGCAGCGGCTGATGGAATCCGGCTACGGCTTCGGCGCGGAGGGCGATTGGAAGACCGCCCTGTTGGTCCGCGCCGCGAAGGTCATGGGCCACGGCCTGCCCGGTGGTGCCTCGCTGATGGAGGACTACACCTACGAGATGACTCCGGGGAAGGAGAAGATCCTCGGTGCGCACATGTTGGAGATCTGCCCCTCGCTGACCACCTCCACTCCGCGGATCGAGATCCACCCGCTGGGCATCGGGGACCGGGAGGACCCGGTCCGGATGGTCTTCGACACCGATCCCGGCGAGGGCGTCGTCGTCGCCATGTCTGATCTGCGCGAACGCTTCCGGCTCACCGCGAACCTGGTGGACCTGGTGGCCCCCGACGAGCCGCTGCCGAAGCTTCCGGTGGCCCGCGCGGTCTGGGAGCCGCGCCCTGACTTCGCGACCTCGGCTGCGTGCTGGCTCACCGCCGGGGCCGCGCACCACACCGTGCTCTCCACCGCCGCGGGCCTCCAGGCTTTCGAGGACCTCGCCGAGATCGCCGGCATGGAGCTGGCGGTCATCGATGCGGGCACCACGGCCCGCGGCTTCGCGAAGGAGCTGCGCTTCAACGCCGCCTATCACCGACTTGCGCAGGGCCTCTGACCCGGCGCGTACAAGACCCACTCATTCGCACCACGTGCCTGCCGCACCGGCAGACATCACTTCTCAGGAGGAAAGCATCATGCACAACCGATCAATGAAGATGTTGGGCGTCTCGGCGGTCCTGGTTCTGGGCCTCACCGCATGCTCCGGCGGAGGCGCTGGCAGCGACGGCGGCGATGACGCCGGCGGCGGCGACGCCGCACCGGAGGACATGACCGTCGGCGTAGCGATGCCGACTCAGACCTACGAGCGCTGGGTCAACGACGGCGCCTCCGTGGAGGAAGGCCTGGAGGAGCTCGGCTACACCGCTGACCTGCAGTTCGCCAATGACGACATCCCCACCCAGCAGCAGCAGATCGACCAGATGATCACCCAGGAGGTCGACGCGCTGATCATCGCCTCGATCGACGGCTCCTCGCTGACCAGTCAGCTCGACGCCGCCGACGCGGCCGACATCCCGGTGATCTCCTACGACCGGCTGCTGACCAACAGCGAGAACGTCGACTTCTACGTCACCTTCGACAACTTCGCGGTGGGCCAGAACCAGGCCAACGCGCTGCTCTACGGTCTGGGTGTGCTCGATGAGGACTTCGAGCCCGCCGAGGACGCCCCGGAGGAGACGCTGAACGTGGAGCTCTTCGCCGGGTCACTCGATGACAACAACGCCCGGTTCTTCTGGGACGGCGCCATGGACGTGCTTGAGCCCTATATCGAGGACGAGACCATCGCGGTGCCCTCGGGTCAGACCACCATCGAGCAGGCCGCCACCCAGCGCTGGGAGCAGGAGACGGCTCAGGAACGCATGGAGAACCTGCTCACCAGCACCTACAGCGGCGGCGAAGAGCTCCACGGCGTCCTGGCGCCGGCGGATCCGCTCTCCCGCGGCATCATCCAGGCGCTGCGCAGCGACGGTTTGGGCGACACCATCGAAGACGGACTGCCGATCGTGACCGGTCAGGACGCCGAGATCGCCTCGGTCTCGCTGATCGCCGACGGGGTGCAGCACTCCACCATCTTCAAGGACACCCGACTGCTCGCCGAGCAGGCCGTCAACGCCGCAGACACCTTCCTCAGCGGGGAGGAGCCCGAGGCCAACGACACCGAGAGCTACGACAACGGCTCCGCGGTCATCCCCTCCTACCTGCTGCCGGTGGAGATGATCCTGCAGGACAACTACGAGGAGATCCTGGTGGACTCCGAGTACTACACCGAGGAACAGGTCGAGTCCGGCCAGCTCTGATCTCATCCGATTATCTGAGCTGAGCATCGCTCACCGGCTCCAGGGCGGGCCCGGGTCTGCACCCGGGCCCGCCCTGAGGCAGAGGTCCTAAGGAGGGCCCATGAACGAGAACATCCTCGAGATGCGCTCCATCACCAAGAAGTTTCCTGGGGTGGTGGCGCTGGACGACGTGAACCTTCAGGTGCGTCGGGGGGAGATCCACGCGGTCTGCGGCGAGAACGGGGCCGGGAAGTCCACGCTGATGAAGGTGCTCTCCGGGCTCTACCCGGCGGGCACCTACGAGGGCGAGATCCACTTCGAGGGCGAGCAGGTGAGCTTCTCCTCGATCAACGACTCCGAGGCCCTGGGCATCGTGATCATCCACCAGGAGCTGGCCCTGGTGCCGCACCTCTCGGTGGCGGAGAACATCTTTCTGGGCAACGAGAAGGCCACGGCAGGGATCATCAACTGGCACGAGGTCAACTCCGAGGCGGTGCGGCTGATGGAGAAGGTCGGCCTGGCCGAGAACCCGGTCACCCCGGTGGGTCACCTCGGAGTGGGCAAGCAGCAGCTCGTGGAGATCGCCAAGGCGCTGAGCAAGAACGTGAGGCTGCTGATCCTCGACGAGCCCACGGCCGCGCTGAACGACGACGACTCCGCTCACCTGCTCGGGCTGATCCGGGATCTGCGCGATGAGGGCGTCACCTGCATCATCATCTCGCACAAGCTCGGCGAGATCGCGGCCGTGGCCGACTCCACCACGGTGATCCGAGACGGCGGCACGGTGGAGACCATCGACATGGCCGAGGCCACCCGCAACGGGGAGGACCTCACCCGTCGGATCATCCGGGGCATGGTCGGCCGGGACATGGAGAACATGTACCCGGAGCGCGATGTGACCTTGGGCGAGGAGGTGTTCCGGGTTGAGGACTGGCACGTCACCCACCCCACCCAGCGGGATCGCAAGGTCGTCGAAGGGGCTTCGCTGAACGTGCGCGCCGGGGAGGTGGTCGGCATCGCGGGACTCATGGGCGCCGGCAGGACCGAGCTGGCGATGAGCGTGTTCGGGAAGTCCTACGGACGCGACATCAGCGGCACGGTGTACATGCACAAGAAGCCCGTGAAGATCGAAACCGTGGCCGATGCCATCAAGGCGGGCATCGCCTATGTCAGCGAGGATCGCAAGCGCTACGGGCTGAACCTGATCGACGACATCCGGCGCAACGTCACCGCCGCCGCCCTCAAGCGGGTCGCACCGCGCGGCTGGATCAACGGCAACGAGGAGATCGCGGTGGCTGAGCGCTACCGCAGCTCGATGAACATCAAGGCACCGACGGTCCTCTCCGTCATGGGCAAGCTCTCCGGAGGCAACCAGCAGAAGGTGGTGCTGAGCAAGTGGCTCTACACCGAGCCCGAGCTGCTCATCCTGGATGAGCCCACCCGCGGCATCGACGTCGGCGCGAAGTACGAGATCTATTCAATCATCAACAAGCTGGCTGCCTCGGGGAAGGCGATCATCGTCATCTCCTCCGAGCTGCCCGAGGTGCTCGGCATGTGCGACCGCGTCTACGCGCTCTCCGCCGGGCGGATCACCGGGCAGCTCCCCGTGGAAGAGGCCACCCAGGAGCGCCTCATGGAGCTTATGACTATGGAGAGGGACTGAGGCATGACCGGTACATCAAATCTCTTGGAGCTCATGACGCGGAATCTGCGTCAGAGCGGCATCTACATCGCCTTCGTGTTCATCGTGCTGCTCTTCACGGTGCTCACCGGCGGCACGCTGCTCAGCCCCGGAAACATCACCAACCTGGTGCTGCAGTACTCCTACATCCTGATCCTCGCCATCGGCATGGTGATGATCATCGTCGCCGGTCACATCGACCTCTCGGTGGGCTCCGTGGTGGCACTGACCGGCGCGGTGGCCGCCGTCGTGGTGATCCGGGAAGGGATGCCCTGGTGGGTCGGGATCATCGCCGCGCTCATCACCGGTGTCCTGGTGGGCATCTGGCAGGGCTTCTGGGTGGCGATCGTGGGGATCCCAGCGTTCATCGTCACCCTGGCCGGGATGCTGATCTTCCGCGGACTGGCCATGCAGGTGCTGGACAACGTCTCACTCTCCCCGTTCCCCAACGAGTACCGGCAGATCGCCGGCGGCTTCCTCAACGGACTGCTCGGCGGCCCCGGCTATGACGTCTTCACCCTGCTGATCTTCGCCCTGGCCGCGGCCGGCTTCGGTGTCCAGCAGTGGCGGGTGCGGATGCGCAAGCTCGAGTACAAGCAGCCGGTGGAGGCGCTGTGGCTCTTCGCGATCCGGGTGCTCGCAGTGGCGGCCGTGATCATGGCCTTCGGGTGGCAGCTGGCCAACGCCCGCGGCATGCCCATCGTGCTGATCCTGCTCGCCGCGCTGGTGCTGATCTACGGATTCGTCACCCAACGCACCGTCTTCGGGCGGCACATCTACGCCATGGGCGGCAACCTCGATGCCGCGAAGCTCTCCGGGGTGAAGACCAAGCGGGTGAACTTCCTGCTCTTCGTCAACATGGGTGTGCTGGCGGCCATCGCCGGGATCGTCTATTCGGCACGGTCGAACTCCGCCCAGCCGGCGGCGGGCAACATGTTCGAGCTCGACGCCATCGCGGCCGCCTTCATCGGCGGCGCGGCGGTCACCGGCGGTGTGGGCAAGGTCCAGGGCGCGATCATCGGCGGCCTGATCATGGCGGTGATGTCCAACGGCATGCAGATCCTGGGCATCGACCAGTCCACCCAGAACGTGGTGCGCGGCGTGGTCCTGGTGCTCGCCGTGGCCTTCGACGTCTGGAGCAAGAAACGGTCCTCCGTGAGCGCCTGATCCTGCTGCCGCTGTAGTCGCGGCAGGCAGTGCTCGCGCAGCACCGGCTCAGCGCAGGGGCCGTCCTCGATCATCAGCTCGGGGGCGGCCCCTTTCCGTGCCATCCAGGTGCTTTGATGCGCTAATGGCATCACTCCATGGCTATGAAGCATCCGTTGAATCGATTTATTGCTTGTGTCTCAGATCACAAGTAGCGTGTTGGGCAGAGATTCAGTTGTTCTCCATGTTCTCTAATTAAATCGATTTAAAAGACTTGCCCATCAACGATGAGGGATCACATGAACTTCAAGACTTTCAGCAAACTCACCGCCGCCACCAGCATCGGCGTCCTGGCGCTGACCGCATGCGGCGGAGGCGGTCAGGCGGAGGGCACCGAAGAAGACCCCGTCGAGCTGCGCTTCGCCTGGTGGGGCTCCGAGGACCGCAACGCCAGCACCCAGGAGATCATCGACGCCTTCGAGGCGGAGAACCCCGGCATCACCGTGGAGGGCAGCTTCAACGACTGGACCGGATACCAGGACCAGCTGGCCACCCAGGTGGCCTCCGGCGACGGCCCGGACATCGTCCAGCTCGACGACGAGTTCATCAGCGAATACGCGGACCGCGGCTCACTGCTCGAGCTCACCGAGGTCGACACCTCCGCCATGGATCCCGCCGTGGTCGAAGGCGGCCAGGCCGACGGCACCCAGTACGCCATTCCCACCGGAGTCAACGCTCTGGTGATGCTGGCCAATCCGCAGCTCTTTGACGAGGCCGGCGTGGAGATCCCGGACGACACCACCTGGACCTGGGATGACTACATGGAGATCAGCGAGACCATCCATGAAGAGACCGGCGCCTATGGCACCAACAAGCCGATTCCACAGACCATGATGGTGTGGCTGCGCCAGCAGGATAAGTCCATGTTCACCGAGGACGGCGGCATCGGCTTCACCGAGGAGGACGCCGAGGAGTACTTCACCCTGCTGGTGGACATGATGGATTCCAACGCTCTGGCCAGCGCCTCAGAGCTGGTCGAAGAAGAGGCCGCGACCCTGGAGGCGGCCATGATCGGTACGAACCGGGCCGCCATGGGCATGTCCTGGACCAACCAGCTCCCGGTGATGTCCGAGGCCTCCGGCAACGAGCTGATCCCGCTGCGCTTCCCAAGCGAGACCGGCAGCGCGGAGGACAACGGCCTGTGGTTCAAGAACACCATGCTGGTCGCCGCCACCGCCTCCACGGACTACCCGGAGGAGGCACAGCAGTTCATCGATTTCATGGTCAACTCCGAAGAGGCCGGGCAGGCCAACCTGATGGACCGTGGACTGCCCTCGAACCAGGAGGTGCGTGAGAGCGTGATCGAGCAGGTCGAAGGACAGGACCTCGTCGCCGCTGAGTTCGTGGCCGACCTCGAGGGCGAGATCACCGATTCCGAGGTCCTGCCGCCGGTGGGCTTCACCGGCATCTCCGCCGCGCTGACCAATCGCCAGCAGGACGTCTACTTCGAGCGGATGACCCCGGCCGAGGCCGCAGAGTCCTTCGTCACCGAGGTCGAGGGCATCCTCGAAGGCAACGAGTGATCCCGTGGGCGCCTTCCGAAGCAGCCATCGTCTGAGATCCACCGTGGCGGCGGCAGCCGCGGCCGCCGCCCTCCTCTCCGGTTGTTCCGGTGGGGGCGACGGCGGCGGAGAAGCCGGGGACGGTGAGGACGTCACGCTGCGCTTCGCGTTCTGGGGCTCCGATACCCGGGTCCGCAATACCGAGGAGATCATCGCAGCCTTCAATGAAGACCATCCCGAGATCAACGTCGAGGTTGCCTACAGCGACTGGGACAACTTCTGGGACCAGCTGAACACTCAGATCGCTGGAGGTGACCCACCGGACATCTTCCAGATGGATGCCCCATACCTGCGCGAATACGGAGAGCGGGGCGCCCTGATGGACCTCTCCGAGGTCGACTTGAGCGCGATCCCCGACGAGATCGTGGAGTCCGGGACCATCGACGGCGAGTATTACGGGCTCGCCTCGGGGGTCAACGCCGTGGCGATCGTGGCGAACCCGGCAGTCTTCGAAGAGGCCGGGGTCCGCATGCCGGATGACTCGACGTGGACCTGGGACGACTACGCCGAAATTGCGCAGGAGATCAGCGGGAGCCTCGACGGGGTCTATGGCGCAGCGGGGCCGGCGGAGCCGCAGCTGGTGCAGGCGTTCATGCGCCAGCACGATCTCTTCGTCACGAACGAGGACGGCGAGCTCGGCTTCGAGGAAGCAGACCTGGGCGAATACTTCGGCTGGTTGAAAGAGCTGGCTGATTCCGGGGTGTTCCCCGAGGCGCAGGTGATGGTCGAAGAAGAGTCGACCACGCAGGATCAGTCCCTGGAAGCGACAGGTCAGGCCGCCATGGCCTTGACCTGGACGAATCTGCTCGGTGCGCTGACCGATGCAGGCGGCGAGGAGCTCACGCTGCTTCGCCTGCCCAGCCAGACAGGCTCCGTCGACGAGGCTGCCCAGTGGTACAACACCGGTATGGTCTCCGCGTCCGGGCAGACTGAGCATCCGGAGGAGGTGGTGACCTTCCTGGACTTCTTCGTCAACGATGAGCGGTCCGCGGTGATCAACATGACCGACCGTGGGCTCTCGGCCAACACCGAGATCCGGGATGGGCTGCTAGAGGAGATGGATGAGGCCAACCAGGAGGCGGCCGAGTTCATCACCGAGATGGAGACGCAGCTCGGGCCGCCCGAGCCGGTGCCCGCGACTGGATTCGGGCAGATCGGTGAAATCTTGACTCGCTTCGAGCACGAGATGTTCTTCGACCGCATGACTGCGGACGAGGCGGCAGCGGGGGCCTATGCCGAACTGGAACGCACGATTGGAGACTGACCCCAGCATGATGACCGAGGTTCAACGCCTGCACGCTGGATTTCTCGCGCCAGATCCGGCCGCCCGTCCAATGATGCGGTGGTGGTGGTTCGGCCCCGACGTCGTGCGAGAGGACCTGCTGCGCGACCTCGACGACATGGCCGCCGCCGGGATTGGAGGGGTGGAATGTTCCTTCGTGTATCCGATGGGGGCTGAGAGCGACTCCTTCGGCTCGCCCAGCTTTCTGGAGAATCTGGGCTTCGCCGCCGCGGCAGCCGTGGATCGGGGGCTGCGCTTCGACCTCACACTGGGGTCCGGCTGGCCCTACGGCGGGCCGCACATCGATGAGACCACCGCCTCCCGCCGGCTGCACTGGGAGCGCGAAGAGGTGCTCATGACTGCACAGCGCCTCCGAATCCCGCAGACCTGGCCCAGCGACGAGTTCATCGCCGGCTATATCGGAGAGGGCACCCGATGGGAGACCCCGGACTCCTATATCCAGCTCGAGGTGGAGGACGGGGAGCTGATCATCCCCGCGGGCCGCGGTCCGCGGGTGATCCTGCTGGCCATCAGCCGGCTCAGCGGCCAGACGCTGAAACGCGCCTCCAAGGGCGCCGAGGGCTGGGTGCTCGATCACATGAACCCTGCCGCCGCACGGTCGCACATCGCCGCCGTGGCCGAGCCGCTGGTCGCCGCCGCAGGCGTCGAGCGGATCGGCACGGTCTTCTGCGACAGCCTCGAGGTCTTCAACGCCGACTACAGCGCCTCAGTCCCGGCAGAGTTCGCAGCCCGCCGCGGCTATGACCCGTTGCCCCTGCTCTGGCAGCTCACACTGACCGACGGGACCGGTGCAGCGTTCCAGGCGGATTATCACCGCACCCTCACCGAACTCGTGGAGGCCAACTTCATCCAGGTCTTCGGCGGGTGGGCGCGCTCGAGGGGGTTGGAGTTCCGCATCCAGTGCTACGGGCAGCCCCCGGTCACGATCAGCTCCTATCGCCACGCCGACGCCTTCGAGGGCGAAGGCTGGGGCTGGGACGCGATCACCGCCTGCCGCTGGGCCAGCTCCGCCGGACAGCTCTACGGCAAAACCGTCGTCTCCTCCGAGACCTGGACCTGGAACCACTCCCCGTCCTTCCGCTCCACCCCGCTGGATCTGCTCGGAGAGGCCCAGGATCACCTGTTGATGGGCATCAACCAGTTCGTCGGCCATGGCTGGCCCACATCACCGCGCCCACAGCCGGACACCGCTGGGGAGGCCGCAGAGCTCGGTCGGGTCTTCTACGCCTCCGCCGCGCTGGATTCACGCAACGCCTGGTGGGACGTGGCGCCAGAGCTGTGGAAGACGCTGCACCGGCTCTGTTGGCTGATGCGCCAGGGGCGCCGGCTCTCCCAGGTCGGCATCTACCTTCCCGCACGGGACATCTCCACGGGATTCACCGCCGCAGACCGGGTTGACCTCTATAAGGAGTCCCGGCTGCACATCGGTGATGAGCTGCCCCATGCCATTCGCACCGCCGGCCTGGACTTCGACCTCTTCGACGACGACGCCCTCGCCGTCCTCGATCCCGCGACCTTCCCCCTGGTGGTGCTGCCTCACGCCCGCGACCTCCCCGGGCCCACCCGCGACTGGCTGCACCGGGTGGAACAGTCCGGGGGAGTGGTGCTTGACCTCGGTGGCACCGCCGACCTCGGCACCGTGGTGAGAGACCCCGCCGTCGTCCCGGAGCAGATGCCTGGTTCTGTGCAGGTCCCGGTTTGGATCCATTCGGTCCCGAGCGGCAAGGACGGCGTGCAGCTCGGCAATGAAGCAGTGGCCGTGACCACCCGCGACGTGGGAGGCATCCGGGTCCACTTCGTGGCCAACACCGGTTCGGAGACCGCGGAATTCAGCTTGGACCTGCAAGGTTCGGACCTGCAAGGTGCGCAGCTCGGAGCCGAGCCTGGGAATCAGGTCCTGGAACGATGGGATCCCGCTTCCGCAGAGGTCTCCGAGATTCGCCGCATTTACAGAAGCGCCCGACTCTCGCTGGAGGCCTACGAATCCACCGTGCTGATCACCCACGGAGACCTGAGCAGATTGCCGTCAGCGGGCGCGTCCGAGATCCCCGAACCCGACCACCGCGCGGTGGAGCGGACGCAGAGCATCGAGGGCTGGCTGGTGCGCTTCGAGGATCAGGCCCAGTCCTGTCCCGTCGAGCTTCCTCACCAGTGGGAACAGGACCCGGAGCGGCGCCTGTTCTCGGGAACCGCCACCTACTCCGCGGAGCTGACGATTCCGGCTCTCGCGCAGCGCGTGACCCTGGACCTGGGTCCGGCGCTCGCCCATGAGTTAGAGGATCCCGAGGGTGCGGGGCTCATGGAGGCGTCCTTCAGCGCGAAGGTGCTGCCGCCGGTCGGGACGATCGCCAGGGTGGTCCTTGACGGCGTCCACCGGGGTTTCCTGTGGAAGACGCCCTACCGTCTGGATCTCACTGATTGGGTCAGCCCTGGGCAGACCCACCAGCTTCAGCTGGTCGTCTCCACCGTGACCAGCCACCGGCTCGCCGCCGACTCCGGCATCCCACGTCTGGTCGCAGAGTCTCAGCAGGCCTACGGCACCCGTTTCGGCATCCAGACTCTGGACCTTGCGCTCGCCGATGTCGCCTCTGGTCTTCTCGGGAAACCCAGCTTGCGCATCACTTGACGTGAAGTGATACATCCGCAGTATCACTGCATGTCGAAGCGGTCACGGAGAAGCGCTGACCTGCGTTGACGTGTCTTGCGTCACAGCCATACAGTCAGGGCAACCGCTATCCCAATGAGCTGATCCAGCACGGACCGTCAACGAGGGCTGGCGCCACATTCGCACCGTTTCACTCAATGAAGAGGACACCATGACGCACTCCTACCGATTCACCAAACTCGCAGCAGCCTCCGTCATCGGTGCCCTGGCACTGACCTCATGCGGTGGCGACGCCGGTGGCGAGGAGGGTGGCGGCGGCGACGGTGGTGAGGTCAACCTCCGCTTCAGCTGGTGGGGCTCCGACGCCCGCCACCAGGCCACCGAGGCGGCCATCGACGTCTTCAACGAGACTCACGAGGGCATCACCGTCGAGGGCGAGTATGGGGAATGGGGCGGATACTGGGATCAGCTGGCCACCCAGACCGCAGGCAACAACGCGCCCGACATCATCCAGATGGACGACAAGTACCTGCGTGAATACGCCGACCGCGGCAGCCTGCTCGAGCTCTCCGACGTGGACACCTCCGAGTTCGACGAGGGCGCCGTGGACAACGGGCGCACCGAGGACGGGCTCTTCGGCATCACCACCGGCATCAACTCCCTGGCCCTGGTGACCAACCCGGATGTCATTGCGGAAGCCGGCCTGGAGATGCCCGATGACACCAGCTGGACCTGGGAGGACTTCGCCGAGATGACCGCTGCGATCAGCGAGAGCGGTGACGGGGTCTACGGCACGAACAACCCCAACGAGCCGGGCTCCTTCCAGGTCTGGCTGCGGCAGCAGGGCACGAACTTCACCACTGAAGAGGGCGGCCTGGGATTCGATGAGGCTCAGGCCACCGAGTACTTCCAGTACCACCTGGATCTGGTGAACAACGGAATGGCTTCGCCCTCAGAGCTCTCCGAGAATCAGGGCGCCGGCCCGGACCAGTCCATGATGGGCACTGGGACCGCCGCCATGGCCTCCTGGTGGACCAACCAGCTCGGCGGGCTCTCCGATGCCTCCGGAGCTGATCTCGAACTGCTGCGCTTCCCCACCGAGAGCGGCGATCCGATGGAATCGGGCATGTGGTACAAGTCTTCGATGCTGATGTCCGCCTCGGCAGGCACCGATCACCCCGAAGAGGTCAAGACCTTCATCGACTGGTTTGTGAACTCCGAGGAAGCCGCAGACTTCAACGGCTTCGACCGCGGGCTGCCGGCAAACGCCTCCATCCGTGACTACGTCCTCGAGGATGCCGGTGAGGCCGATCAGAAGACTGCGGACTTCATCCTGGACATCGAATCCGAGGTTGAGGCGCAGTCCGTCGAACCGGTTCCGGCTCTGGGCTTCTCCGCCCTGCAGGAGATCCTCTACCGCTACGAGTCTGAGGTCTTCTTCGAGAACATGACCCCTGAAGAGGCCGCTGAGTCCATGATCCCAGAGATGGAGAGCGCACTGGGCTGATCCGCAAGGAACCAGGGTTCCCGCCCACTCGACGATGAGCTGCGGGGATGACCGGACCGGTCATCCCCGCAGCTCTGTGACATGAATCTCGCGTCCTGTGCCGGGAGATTGGGCTCGTCTGCAAGGATGATCACGTGAAAACAACTCCAACAGGTCAGTCATCGGTGATTCTCAGCGCCTGGGCGCCCGTGGAGGAGCGGCGGCTCGTCCTGGGCGAGGGCGCACGCTTCCTGGAGACCGGCATCCGCCCGGTCCCGGACACGGAGCAGCCGGGCGCCGCGCAGCATCCCTTCGTGCTGGTCGACATCCTCGAGGGCTGCCTGTACTCCACCTCGGCCGAGCCCGGTTCCGGACTGACCCTGCAGGGCAGCCTGACCGAACCGCTCGGCGCGGTGGCACCGGTGCGTCAGCACAGCTCCGCCCCGGAGGGTCAGTGGGTGGCCGCGCGGGGTGCGGGCCTGGCGCTGCTGGAGCGCTCCTCCAGCGGCGAGCTGCAGGTGCTGGAGTCCCTGGGCGAGCCGGCGGCCGGGCGCTCCGCGGTGCCGCTGCGGATGAACGACGCCGTGGCCGACCCGCACGGCAGGTTCTGGGCCGGAGCCATGGCCTATGACGGCGATGCCGGGCAGGGCTTCCTGCTCCGCCTGGACCCCGACGGGTCGATCCACATCGTGCTCGAGGACCTGGCCATCCCCAACGGACCGGCGTTCAGCGCCGACGGCGCCACCATGTACCTCTCCGACACCCCCACCGGATGGATCCGGCGCCACCGGGTGGACATCGCCACCGGCGCACTCGACGCCGGGGAGGACTTCATCCACATCAGCGAGGGCGGCCCCGACGGGATGACCGTCGACGCCGAGGACTGCCTGTGGTCCGCGGTCTGGGGAGCCTCCTGCCTGCACCGCTACTCACCCGCCGGGGAGCTCCTCGAACGGATCGAGGTGCCGGTGCGCCAGCCCACCTCCATCGCGCTCAGCGCCGCACCGCCCTACCGGGTGATGGTCACCTCCGCCACCCAGCACCTCGATGAGCCCACCGACCATGACGGTCGGGTGATCACCGCCGAGGTCAGCGTCGCGGGGCGCCCCGCGGTGAGCTACCGTCCCGGGCCCGAGCAGGAGCCCCAGTCCAACTGGGCCGGGAACCTCACCTACTCCAGCACCCGGCTGAAGCGCCCGCGCTCGATCGATGAGCTCACCCAGCTGGTCGCCGAGTCGGATCAGGTCAAGGCGTTGGGCAGTCGGCACAGCTTCAGCTCCGTGGCGGACACCACCGGCACCCTGATCACGCTGACCGAGATGCCGCGGGTCTTCACCCTCGACGCCGAGGCGCGCACCGTCACCTTCGACGCGGCCACCCGCTACGGGGACCTTGCGGCGGCGCTGCAGGCCGAGGGCTGGGCGCTGCCGAACATGGCCTCGCTGCCACACATCACCGTGGCAGGGTCGGTGGCCACCGGCACCCACGGCTCCGGGAACGCGAACCCGCCGCTGGCCTCCTCGGTGCGCAGCCTGGAGATGGCCCTCGCCGACGGCAGCCTGCGCACCTTCCGTCGCGGCGAGGCAGACTTCGACGGCGCGGTGGTCAGCCTGGGGGCCCTCGGGATCGTCACCACGCTGACCCTCGACGTGATCCCCAGCTTCCAGGTCCGCCAGGACATCTACGAAGGCGTCAGCTGGGAAGGCGTGCTGGAGAACTTCGAGGAGCTCACCGGTGCGGCCTACAGCGTCAGCCTCTTCACCCGCTGGGCTGATGAAGACTTCGGGCTGGTCTGGATGAAGTCCACCCAGGAGCCCCCAGCCGAGGTGCTCGGTGTGAGCGCTCGCCGGGAGGACATCGGCCTCGCCGGAGGCCCGCCCGAGTTCGCCACCGAACAAGGCGGACGGTGGGGCAGCTGGGACCAGCGCCTGCCGCACTTCCGGCTGGACTTCACCCCCAGCAACGGCGACGAGCTGCAGAGCGAGTATCTGCTTCCCCGCGAGAACGCGGTGGAGGGTCTGCGCCGGATGCGTGCGCTCGCCGCGGAGATCGAGCCGCTGCTGCTGATCAGCGAGATCCGCACCATGGCGGCCGACGAACAGTGGCTCAGCGGGGCCTCCGGGCGGGAGACCGTCGGGTTCCACTTCACCTGGCTCCAGCGTGAGGCGGAGGTCGCCGCGCTGCTGCCCCGGCTCGAGGAGCAGCTGCTCCCGCTCGGGGCCCGGCCGCACTGGGGCAAGCGATTCGCCACCACCGAGATCGCCAGCCTCTACCCCCGGCTGGGTGACTTCACCCGTTTGGCGAAGGAGCTGGATCCGAAGGGCACGTTCCGCAACACTTTCTTGGATGAGATGCTCTTCGGCTCGGAGCCGCGCGACTAGTCACCCCCGGCCGGAGCGCCTCGGCGCTGGAGAGCGAGATGCACATGTGGTTCGACACCTGGTCCGACCTCGGCCGAGTGCTGTGGGTGGGCATGGCGGCCTACGCGGTGCTGATCCTGGTGATTCGGCTCTCCGGGAAGCGGACGCTGAGTCAGCTCAACGCGTTCGACTTCATCGTCACAGTGGCTCTCGGTTCGGTGCTGGCCACCATCCTGCTCAGCAGCGACGTCTCCTGGTCCGAGGGTGCGTTGGCGCTGGTGCTGCTTGCGGGGCTCCAGTTCGTCCTGGCGTGGATCTCTGCGCGAGCACCGAAGTTCCGCACGCTCGTCACGGCGCGGCCCGCAGTGGTGTTCTGGCACGGGGAGATGCAGCAGGAGCAGCTGCGTCGGAACAGGCTCTCCGCCTCGGAGGTGCACCAGGCCATCCGCAGCAGCGGAGCCGGAGATCTGAGCAGCATCGCTGCCGTGGTGCTCGAGACCAACGGCACGCTCAGCGTGATCTCCACGCAGAACATCGGTGACAGCTCAGCCCTGGACGATCTGGCCTGATCCTTCAGCAGGCTGGTCGCGTGTCTGAAGAGGCATCATCGAATTAGTTGCGCGGTGATGTGTTTCGCGCCACAGGGCGTAAGGTTGACGCGGATCACATTCCTGCTGCTGCCGAGGAGTCCGATTGACCGAGTCCACCGAAGTTCACCAGCCCGCCCCGAGCTCTGCCGAACGCCCGCTGCGGGTGGCCATCATCGGCCACGCGTTCATGGGTGTCGCCCATACTCATGCGTGGCGGACCGCGCCGCGGTTCTTCCCGATGGCGGCTCCACCTGAGCTTGCCCTGCTCGTGGGTCGCGACGAGGCCCGCACCCGGGCCGCCGCGGAGCGCCTGGAGATCGCAGAGATCGAGACCGACTGGCGCCGCGCCGTGGAGCGCGAGGACATCGACGTCGTCGACATCTGCACTCCGGGCAACACCCACGCCGAGATCGCCCTGGCGGCGCTGGCCGCAGGCAAGCACGTGCTGTGCGAGAAGCCGCTGGCGAACTCGGTGGCCGAGGCCGAGGCGATGACTGCGGCCGCAGAACGGGCCGCGGCCCGCGGAGTCCGGGCCTTCTGCGGCTTCAGCTACCGCCGCACCCCCGCGCTGGCGCTGGCGAAGCGCTTCGTGGAGGAGGGCCGGCTCGGTGAGATCCGGCACGTGCGCGCCCAGTACCTGCAGGACTGGCTCAGCGACGCCGACACCCCGTTGAACTGGCGGCTGGAGAAGGACAAGGCCGGAAGCGGGGCGCTCGGAGACATCGGCGCGCACTCGGTGGACGCCGCCCAGTGGGTCTCCGGCCAGCGCATCGAGGGCGTCTCGGCGATGCTGCACACCTTCGTGGAGACCCGACCGCTGGCCGGCACCGCGCAGGGCCTCGGTGGCAGTGCCGAAGCCGGCGCCCCGCGCGGTCCGGTGACGGTCGACGACGCCGCGGCCTTCACCGCAAGGTTCGACGGCGGCGCGATCGGCGTCTTCGAGGCCACCCGGTTCGCCCAGGGTCGACGCAACGCCAACCGGCTGGAGATCAACGGCAGCTCAGGATCGATCGCCTTCGACTTCGAGTCGATGAACACCCTTGAGTACTTCGACGCCCGCGACGACCAGGCAGCGCAGGGCTTCCGCACCATCCAGGTCACCGACGCGGTGCATCCCTATACCGATCACTGGTGGCCGGTGGGCCACGGCCTGGGCTACGGGGACCTCTTCGTGCACCAGGTGGCCGACGTCGTCGCCGCGCTTCAGGCGGACACCGCTGCGCACCCCGATTTCGCCGAGGCGCTGACGGTCCAGCGCGTGCTCCACGCCGT
The DNA here is from genome assembly GCF_013410215.1 of Nesterenkonia sandarakina. Classification (NCBI taxonomy): domain Bacteria; kingdom Bacillati; phylum Actinomycetota; class Actinomycetes; order Micrococcales; family Micrococcaceae; genus Nesterenkonia; species Nesterenkonia sandarakina. The sequence goes on along the minus strand of NZ_JACCFQ010000001.1, from coordinate 916,482 downwards.
GGAAGCCAGCGCGCGCAACGCCAGCCGATACACCTCGGTAGACCGACCCGACTCACAAGACTGAGAGAGACCATGACCAAGAGCGCACTCATCGTCCGCGGCGGCTGGGACGGGCATCAGCCCGTGGAGGCCACCGAGTTCTTCCTGCCCTTCCTTCAGGCCAACGGCTACCAGGTGGCGATCCACGAATCCCCAGAGATCTACGCCGACGCCGCCACCATGGGCTCGGCCGACCTGATCGTGCAGTGCATGACCATGTCCACCATCGAGAAGGACCAGCTCGAGGGCCTGCGCGCCGCCGTCGCCGCCGGCACCGGACTGGCCGGATGGCACGGCGGGATCGCCGACTCCTACCGGGCCAGCGACGGATACCTGCAGCTGATCGGCGGCCAGTTCGCCCACCACCCGGCGGTGCACCCGGATGAGCGCACCGGCGAGCAGTCCGACTACTACACCCCGCATCGGATCGACATCGCCCCTGAGGCCGCGGATCACCCGATCACCGCCGGCATCGAGAGCTTCGACCTGGTCACCGAGCAGTACTGGGTGCTCCACGACCAGCTCATCGACATCCTCGCCACCACCACGCTGCCCAAGCGCGACTTCGACGACTGGGAGCGCCCGCATGTGAACCCAGCGATCTGGACCCGGCGCTGGGGCCAGGGCCGGGTCTTCGTGTCCACACCGGGGCATCGGGTCGAGGTGCTGCAGAACCCGAACGTGCGCACCATGATCGAGCGCGGCATGCTCTGGGCCAGCCGATGAGCGCCGCCACAGAATCCCAGGATCGGTCACAGGACGGATCCCAGCGCAGGCTCAACGTCGGGCTCATCGGGGCCGGAAACATCAGCGGCCAGTATCTGCAGACGCTGAACCGGCTCGAAGACCTGAACCTGGTCGGCGTCGCCGACCTGGACCTGGACCGGGCACGCCAGGTGGCCGAAGCCGGCGGGGCCCAGGGCATGAGCGTGGAGGAGCTCCTGGCCTCCCCGGAGGTCGAGGCCGTGATCAACCTGACCATCCCGCGGGCCCACGCCGAGACTTCCCTGGCCGCCATCGCCGCGGGCAAGGGGGTCTATGTGGAGAAGCCCTTCGCCGCGACCGTGGCCCAGGGGCAGCAGATGCTCGCCGCCGCCGAGACCGCCGGGGTGGTCATGGGCAGCGCACCGGACACGGTGCTCGGCACTGGAGTGCAGACCGCCCGCGCAGCCGTGGACGCCGGGCAGATCGGCGCCCCGATCAGCGCGGTGGCCACCATGGTCACCGCCGGCCACGAGAGCTGGCACCCCAACCCGGACTTCTACTACCAGCCCGGCGGCGGGCCGCTGCTGGACATGGGGCCCTACTACGTGACCAGCTTGATCACGCTGCTTGGACCGGTGGCCTCGGTCATCGGTGCTTCCAGCGCGCTGCGCACCGAGCGGGAGATCGGATCCGGTCCCCGAGCCGGAGAGAAGCTGCCCGTGAGCACCCCGAGCCACATCACCGGGGCGCTGATCCATGAATCCGGTGCCATCTCCACCCTGGTGATGAGCTTCGACGGCACCGCGAGCCAGGCACCGCCGATCGAGGTCCACGGCACGGAAGGCTCCATGGCGGTCCCGGACCCGAACCACTTCGCCGGTGAGGTCCTTCTCGCCCGCGATCGGACCGGATGGCAGCCGGTGGAGACCGCGGGCGGCTACGTCCAGGCGGGACGGGGCTACGGCCTGGCCGATCTGCTCTGGTCCGGCGCCTTCGACGGCGACCCCACTCTCGGCCGGGCGCAGGGAGCTCTGGGGCTGCATGTGCTCGAGGTGATGGCCGGGGTGCTCACCGCCGCGGAGACCGGAGCCTCGGTGGCCATCAGCTCGCGGGCAGATCGACCCAGCGCGGTGCCGCTGGATCCGCGATGAGCCCCGCGGTCCGATCCCCGCGCGCTCCGATCCCGGCGCGGGCGGCCTAGGCTGAGGGCATGTCCCCGTCCAGTTCCCGCCCGACGATGCGCGATGTCGCCGAACGCGCCGGAGTCTCTCCCAAGACGGTCTCCAACGTGCTCACCGGCACCGCGCAGGTGCGCGAACCCACCCGGCAGCGCGTGGAACAAGCGATGCGTGAGCTGGACTTCGTGCCCAACCTCAGCGCCCGCGGACTGCGCAACGGCCGCTCCGGGGTGATCGGACTGGCGCTGCCAGACCTGCGTGCCGCGTTCTCCGCCAGCATGACCCATGCCGTGGTGGAGGCCGCCCATACGCGCGGCCTGGTGGTGCAGGTGGAGGAGACGGCGGCAGAGCCGGGCCGGGAGCATGACCTGGTCACCCGCGCCCGGACGCACCTGATCGACGGCATGGTGCTGAACCCGGTGCGGCTGCAGGACAGCGTGGTGGAGCACCTGGACCATCTGCCGCCGATCGTGCTGATCGGCGAGGTGGAGCAGCACCGCACGGATCGGGTGTTCATCAACTCCCGCGCCGCGGCCCGCGACGCGGTCCGCCACCTGCTGGCCCGCGGCGCGCGCCGGATCGTCTCCCTGGGCGGCGCGGAGTCCGGGACGGGTCTGGACAAGGCCACCCAGGGGCAGCGACTGCGCGGCTACCTCTCCGGACTCACCGAGGCCGGGCTTCCTGCTCTCGCGCAGCTGCAGGTGGAGGTGCCGGAATGGACCATCGCCGGGGGAGCCGCCGGCATGCGGGAGATCCTGCAGCGCGGCGCCCCGTTCGACGCGGTCCTGGCCTTCACGGACTCCATCGCCCTGGGGGCCATGCATGAGCTGCGCAGCTGGGGTGCGCGGCTGCCCGAAGACGTGCTGGTCTGCGGCTTCGACGACGTGGAACATGCCCGCTTCGCCGGGACCCCGCTGACCACGATCGGCTTCGATCACCAGAGCTACGCCAACGCGGCGCTGGACCTGCTCACCTCCCGGATGCGGGATCGCGCGCTGCCGCCGCGGGCGGAGGAGATCGGCTATGAGCTCCTTGAGCGTGCCAGCACCACCGGCCCTCCAGCAGGGTTCTCCGGAAGAAACTTCGAAAACTAGTGTGACCCGCACCACATCTGTGTAGGATGGGTGCAGTCTTTACATCGATGTAAAAGACGCAGGCTCCGGATGGCGGAGCTTGACTCCGCGTACGTCCGTAAGTGGTGACTCATGATCGACACACGCATCAATCGCCGAAGCGTCCTTGCCGGTGGCCTGGCGACGGCAGGACTGGCGGCCCTCGCGGGCTGCACCCCGGCTCAGGGTTCACAGACCACGACCCTGCAGTTCTGGCACCTGCTCAGCGGCGGTGACGGCATCACGATGCAGGGCATGATCGACCGCATCAATGCGGCACACGGTGGCTTTCACGTGCGGCCCACCGTGCTGGCCTGGGGTGCCCCGTATTACACCAAGCTGGCGATGGCCGGTGCGGGTGGGCGGGCACCGGATCTCGCAGTCATGCACTCCTCCCGGGTCTCCGGGTATGTCCCCGGCGGACTTCTCGACCCCTGGGACCTGAATCAGCTGACTGAACTCGGGGTCTCGGAGTCCACTTTCACGGATCCTGTCTGGAACTCCAGCGTGGTGGACGGGGAGGTCTACAGCGTCGCACTGGACGCGCACCCCTTCATCACGCTGTACAACACCGAGATCTGTGAGGAAGCCGGAGTGTTGAACTCCGACGGGCAGCTCATGCGGCCCGACAATCCGGAGGACTTCCTCGAGATGGGTCGGGAGATCGCCGGCGTCACCGGCACCTACGGACTCTCCTACGGGTTCATCGGGGACGGGAACCAGATGTGGCGGCTCTTCTACACGCTCTACTGTCAGCACGGGCAGCAGATGACTTTCCCCCAGGGAGGATCTGTCGAGGTGGACGGCGACGCGTTCGTCGCCGTGCTGGAGTTCATGCACCGACTTGTCGATGGTGAGGTCGCCTCTCAACGTGGGACCATCGACGCCGCCGTCGCTGAATTCGCCGCGCAGCGGACGGGGATGCATTTCACCGGTGTCTGGGAACTTCCCCCGATGCAGGAGGCTGGGGTCCCGCTGGGTGCGACCATGATTCCTCCGATCTTCGGCGACGAGGCGGTCTATGCGGACTCGCACTCGTTCGTCCTGCCGCACCAGGCCAACCCTGATCAACAGATGCGCCGCGACACGTACACCGTGGTCGCAGAGCTGTTGAAGAACTCGATCACCTGGGCTGGTGCCGGGCATATACCCGCCTACCTTCCCGTCACCGAGAACGAGGACTACGCCGAGCTCACTCCGCAGGCGGAGTACGCCGAGGCGGCGGACTATCTGGTCTATGACCCGGTGGCCTGGTTCACCGGTTCCGGGTCCAACTTCGTTCAGCAGTTCGGTCAGATCGTCGGCAGTGCGATCACATCCGGCAGCGGGTACGACCAGGCGCTGGAGGAGTTCCGTCGATACGTCGACAATCTTCTCGCCCAGCCCAATCCCGCCAATCCACAGGGAGGACGGTCATGACCGACGTGATGGCAGGTCGCAGCGCTGCGGGTCCCGAGCCCGGGGCGGCTCCAGGAGAGGATTCCAAGGGGCGCCGCACCTCACCCACTCGAGGGCAGGCGAGCCGACGTGGGCAGCTGGTCGCCTGGGCCTTCCTGGGCCCGTTCATGGTGGCCTTCCTGCTCTTCGTGATCTGGCCGCTGATCCACGGAATCTACCTTTCTCTGACCGACCAGTCGCTCACCGGAGCGGGTGGCAGCTTCATCGGACTCGGGAACTATTCCGAGGCGCTCTCCGACCCGGTCATGTGGACGTCCATAGGGAACACCGTCTGGTTCACGCTCATCACCACGGTGCCCCTGGTGCTGCTCGCACTGATCATGGCGCTGCTGGTCAACACCGGGCTCCCCGGACAGTGGCTCTGGCGGCTGTCCTTCTTCATGCCATTCCTGCTCGCCTCCACGGTGATCTCGCAGATCTGGGTCTGGATCTTCAATCCACAGATCGGCGCGGCCAACGAGATCCTCTCTGCAGTCGGCCTCGAGCCGATCGCCTGGCTGCAGACCGCCAACGTCGACCTGATCTCGATCGCCATCGCCACCATCTGGTGGACCGTGGGCTTCAATTTCTTGCTCTACCTCGCGGCGCTGCAGAACATCCCGACCCTGCAGTATGAGGCTGCGGCCGTCGACGGAGCCGGACCCTGGCGTCAGCTGTTCTCGATCACCATCCCTCAGCTGGGACCGGTCACCGGAGTCATCCTGGTGCTGCAGATGCTGGCCTCGCTCAAGCTCTTCGACCAGGCCTATCAGATGATGGAGGGTGGCTCCTCGGAGACCTCCCGTCCCATCGTCCAGTACATCTTTGAGGCGGGCTTCGTCGGATACCGATTCGGCTACGCCTCCGCCATCTCGTACATCTTCTTCGTGCTGATCCTCATCGTCGGCATCTTCCAGATGGTCGTGCTTCGGAATCGAAAGGGAAGCTCATGAGTTCCACAGCCACCGCCACGAGGACCGACGACCCGCAGGTCGACGTCGCGCCGGTTGATGTCACCAAGGTCAGACGCACCAATCGGATGCCGGGGGAGAAGCCGCTGGGCCCGGCGCGGATCTTGGCCTTCCTCGCCCTGGCATTGATGGCGCTGCTCTGGCTGCTGCCGATGCTCTGGGCCATCGTGACCTCCTTCAAGACAGAGACCGACGCCGCATCCGGGGGTCTCGAGCTCATCGGCCCCAACGGGATCACCACCCAGGCCTACGAAGCGATCCTCGCCGAGGGCAACGTCTACGTCTGGGCGCTCAACAGCCTCTGGACATCCGCGGTGATCACGCTCATCACGGTCTCGATCTCGGCGCTGGCGGCCTACGCCTTCTCCCGGCTCGACTTCAAGGGCAGCCGCTGGATCTTCCTGGCGGTCATCGCCTCGATCATCGTGCCCCCGCAGGCGCTGATCATCCCGCTCTACTACCAGATGCTGACCTTCAACATGGTCGACACCTATTGGGGCCTGATCCTGCCGCAGATCGTGATGGCGCCGATCATCTTCATCCTGAAGAAGTTCTTCGACGCGGTGCCGGTGGAGCTGGAGGACGCGGCACGGGTGGACGGCGCGGGCCGGCTGCGGGTGTTCTTCTCCGTGGTGCTCCCGCTCTCGCGCCCGATCCTGGGCGCGGTGTCGATCTTCGTGTTCATCCAGGCGTGGAACAACTTCCTCTGGCCCTTCCTGATCATCAACGACACCACCCTGATGACCCTGCCGGTGGGTCTGCAGACCGTGCTCAGCGCCTACGGGGTGCAGTACTCGCAGGTCATGGCGCAGGCGGTGCTCGCCGCGCTGCCCCTGGTGATCGTCTTCCTCTTCTATCAGCGGCAGATCGTGAAGGGGGTGGCCACCACAGGGTTCGGCGGCCAGTGAGTCCGTCGACCCGCCCCCCCCCGCCCGAGCCGGCGGGCGGCTTAGTCGCCACGCACGGCAGTTCCCAACTCACCGCAGGATCCCGCACTCACAGCAGTGCCCAGCAGTTCAGTCCAGCACGCGAACCACAGCGCGCATCCAAGAAACCAAGGAGCACCATGTCTCACGCCCGCATCATCGTCGACCGTGACTTCACCATCGCCGATGTCTCCCCGCGACTCTTCGGCTCCTTCGTGGAGCATATGGGCCGCTGCGTCTATACGGGGATCTATGAGCCCGGCCACCCGGAGGCCGATGACCAGGGGTTCCGCAAGGACGTGATGGCCCTGGCCAAGGAGCTCGGCGCCACCGTGGTGCGCTACCCCGGGGGAAACTTCGTCTCGGGCTATAACTGGGAGGACGGGGTCGGTCCGCGTGAGGACCGCCCGGTGCGCATCGACGGCGCCTGGCACACCATCGAGACCAACGCCTTCGGGCTGCATGAGTTCGTGGAATGGGCCAGGCGTGCGGACATGGAGGTGATGGAGGCGATCAACCTCGGCACCCGGGGCGTGGACGAGGCGCGGGCGCTGGTGGAGTACGCCAACCACCCCTCCGGCACCTACTGGTCCGACCTGCGCCGCGAGCATGCCGCCGCCGCGGGCACGAGCGAGGAGCCCTTCGGGATCAAGCTCTGGTGCCTGGGCAACGAGCTCGACGGCCCGTGGCAGATCGGGCACAAGACCGCGGAGGAGTACGGCCGCCTCGCCCAGGAGGCCGCGAAGGCGATGAAGCTGGTGGACCCGGACATCGAGCTGGTCGCGGTGGGCTCCTCGGGCAAGCAGATGCCGACCTTCGGCACCTGGGAACAGACCGTGCTCAGTCACACCTACGACGAGGTCGACTACATCTCGATGCACGCCTACTACCAGGAGCACGACGGCGACGCCGCCTCGTTCCTGGCCGAGGCGGTGAACATGGACGGCTTCATCGACGGAGTGGTCGCGACCATCGACGCGGTCAAGGCGGCGGGCAAGCACAGCAAGCAGATCGACATCTCCTTCGACGAGTGGAACGTCTGGTACCAGCAGGGCCTCGACACCGAGGATCAGCCGGAGCAGGTGGCCAAGGAGTGGAAGGCTCATCCGCGGCTGATCGAAGACCGGTACTCGGTCACGGACGCCGTCGTCGTCGGCACGCTGATGCACTCGCTGCTGCGCCACGGGGACCGGGTGCGGATCGCGAACCAGGCGCAGCTGGTCAATGTGATCGCCCCGATCCGCTCGGAGGAGAACGGACCCGCCTGGCGGCAGACCATCTTCTGGCCCTTCGCGCGGATCGCGGAGCTTGCCACCGGTGAGATCCTGCGTCTGGTGGTCGACGCCGACCAGCAGCCCACCGCGCGCCACGGCGATGTGGACGTCGTCGACGCGGCCGCCACCTACGACGCCGAGACCGGGGTGCTGAGCCTGTTCATCGCCAACCGCGGGCTTGACGAGGCTGCCGACGTCGCCCTGGATCTGCGCGGGCTCACCGCCAGCGAGGTGCTGCGCGCCGAGGTGCTGACCATCCCGGAGGGCGGGGACCGGCATACCGCCAATGATCTTCAGAGCCAGGAGGCTGTCGGTCTGGTGCCGCTGGATGGTGTTCGGCTGGAGGACTCCGGGGACAGTGCAGCGGTGCAGATGAGCCTGCCGGCGCTGTCCTGGGCGGTGGTGCAGCTGCGGGTCGGATGAGCCACAACGGTACGCTCACCGGTCGATCTGGCTCACGCTTATTGACCGGTGAGCGCCGTCACACTAATCTGTAAATCGATTTAAGAACTTGATCACGGCGCACCCGCACAGATGACCGGCTGAAAGGGCGGCGATGTCTGACCCCACCCTCGACTCGGTCCCTCAGCCCGGAACCGGTCTGGACGCTCGGCTCAAGTCTGCGCTGGAGCGACTGACCGAACGGATCGAGGCTGAGCAGCCGGAGCTGCACGCGCTGCTGCTGGTGCACCGCGGGGAGCTCGTGGTCGAACGGTACCGGCCGGGCCACAGCGTCACCGAACCCCACCGGCTCTACTCGGTGGCGAAGTCCTTCACTGCACTCGCGATCGGCGCCCTGATCGACGAGGGTCGACTCCGGCTCACCGACCGGGTGGCCGAGCACTTCCCGGAGAAGCTTCCCGCCACAGTGCATCCTTGGATCGCGGCGATGACGGTGGAGGACCTGCTGACCATGCGCACCGCGCATCGGATCACCAGCTTCATCCAGACCGAGGACACCGACTGGGTACGCAGCTTCTTCACAAAGGAACCGGCTCAGCGGTCGGGGACTCGATTCGTCTACGACACGGCCGCCTCGGTGGTGCTCGCGGCGCTGACGGAGAAGCTCAGCGGCGACCGGCTGGAGGACTTCCTGCTGCAGCGGATCCTGTTGCCGCTCGGCTTCGGCGCCGAAGCGCGCACCGTGGCCGGTCAGCCGACCCTCCAGGCCTGGCGCAGCCCGCTGGGACTCTCCCCCGCGCAGCGCGGCGGGCGTCCGAGCTGGGAACCGGTCCCCGAGAACCCGCAGGGGGTCACCCATGGTGGCTCGGCGCTGTTCTGCACCGCCCGGGACCTCGCCCGCTTCGCTCAGCTGTGCCTGGCAGCGGGCCGCTCGGGGGAGAAGCAGATCCTCTCGGAGGAGTTCATGGCGGCGGCCACCGGATGGCAGACGCCCACCGAGGATGAGAACTTTCCCTGCCTCGAGAACCAGCAGGGCTACGGCTACCAGTTCTGGCGCACCCGCCACCAGGGGTTCCTCGCCTGGGGCATCGGCGGCCAGATCGTGCTGTGTCTGCCCGAGCACGACTTCGCGCTGATCACCACCGGCAGCAGCTTCGCGCGCAGTGACGGCCAGCAGAAGGTCTTCGACGCGGTCTTCGAGGAGCTGCTCCCGGCGATGACCCCGGTGAGCACAGCGCAGACCTCGCTGCGCATCCCCGGGGAGACGCGGTGAGGTATCTGGCGCGGACCGCCGCGCCGGAGAGTCCCTGATGAGCCCCAGACCCGCACGGACCACGAAGGACCCCGCATGATCCATGACCAGAACGCCCGGCCATCCACCCATCAGGAAACCACCCGGCACAGCGCACCCAAGGGCTGGCCCAGCTCGGTGCCCGGACTTGCCTACGGCGGCGACTACAACCCCGAACAGTGGCCCGAGGTCACGCGGGTCGAGGACGTCGAACTGATGACCCAGGCCGGAGTGAACCTGGTCAGCGTGGGGATCTTCTCCTGGGCGATGCTGGAACCCCGCGAAGGGGAGTACGACTGGGGCTGGCTGGACGAGACCATGGATCGGCTCCACGCCGCCGGAGTCCGCGTCGCTCTGGCCACGGCCACAGCCTCCCCGCCGCCCTGGCTGACCCACCAGCACCCCCAGATCCTGCCCGAGACCGCCGAGGGCACCACGCTCTGGCCCGGCGCCCGGCAGGCCTATTCTGTGTCCAACCCAGTCTTCCGCGAATACGCGCTGCGGATGACCTGGGCCGTGGCCCAGCGCTACGCCACCCATCCGGCGCTGGCGCTGTGGCATGTGGACAACGAACTCGGCTGCCACAACGCCCACGACTTTTCCGAGGACGCCGCAGCCGCCTTCCGCTCCTGGCTCACCACCCGCTACGGCAATGTGGAGGAGCTCAACCGCGCCTGGGGAACCGCGTTCTGGTCTCAGCGCTATTCCAGCTTCGAGGAGATCCTGCCCCCGCGCGCGGCACCGATGTTCGTGAACCCCACCCAGCAGCTGGACTTCCACCGGTACTCCTCCGACGAGCTGCTGGACTATTTCCGCGAGATCAAGGCGATCCTGCGTGAAATCACCCCCGGCGTGCCGGTGACCACGAACTTCATGTGCAGCACGCGTACCAAGTACATGGACTATTTCGCCTGGGCGAGCGAGATGGACGTGATCGCCACCGATCACTACACCGTGGCAGATTCGCCGGACCGGCACATCGAACTGGCCTTCAGCGCGGACCTGACCCGTGGCGTCGCTGGCGGGAGGCCCTGGATGCTCATGGAGCACTCCACCTCCGCGGTGAACTGGCAGCCGCGCAATCACACCAAGACACCTGACGAGATGCTGAGGGACTCGCTGGGCCATGTGGCCCGCGGCGCGGATGCGGTGATGTTCTTTCAATGGCGCCAGTCGAGGGCCGGAGCGGAGAAGTTTCACTCCGCCATGGTGCCCCACGCCGGGGTGGACAGTGACGTCTTCCGCTCCACGGTGTCCCTGGGGGAGGCGCTGCGCCGGCTCGCCCCGGTGCAAGGCTCCCGGGTCCATGCCGAGGTGGCGCTGCTCTTCGACTATCAGGCCTGGTGGGGCGCCGAGCTGGACTCACATCCGATCAACGACCTCTCCTATCCGGAGGAGGTGCTGCACTGGTATCGCGGACTGTGGGAGTCCGGGGTGAACGTCGACGTCGTCCATCCCTCCGCCGACCTCAGCCGCTACCGGGTCATCGTGGTCCCGACGCTTTACCTGGTCACCGATGCCGATGCGGCGAACATCGAGGCTGCGGCACGGGCCGGTGCTTCGGTGCTGGTGACCTGTTTCAGCGGGATCGTCGATGAGCACGACGCCGTCCGGCTCGGTGGCTATCCGGGTGCCTTCCGCGAACTGCTGGGCATCCGGGTCGAGGAGTTCTGGCCGCTGCAATCCGAGGAGGCGCTGCGCCTGGACGACGGGAGCCGAGCTGAGATGTGGAGCGAGAAGATCCACCTCGCCGCAGAGGATGGCGCGCCTGCCGCGGTGGTCAGCCGGTTCGCGACGCTGGGCCACGCGGCCGAGGCGGGATCAACGGTCACGCCGGGATCAACGGCTGAGGCCGGACCATCAGCAGAGCCGGTGCCCGCGAGCATCGCGCCGACCGGCGAGTTCACGCTCGCCGGCTGGCCCGCGGTGACTCGTCGCCAGGTCGGTCAGGGAGTGGCCTGGTACGTGGGCACCCGACCCGACGCCCAGGCGGTCCACGGACTGGTCCAGGAGGTGCTCATCGAAGCCGGCGTCGCCCCGGAACAGGTCGACGCGCCGGTCGGGGTGGACGCGGTGCGCCGCTGGAGCGGTGAGGGCGAGGCTGCCCGGAGCTTCCTCTTCGTGCTGAACCACACCGGTCAGGACACAACCCTCAAAGTGAAGGGCGCCGAGCTGCTCACCGGGACCAAGACCCGCGGCCGGCTCACCGTGGCAGCCGGTGGCGTGGCGGTGGTCCAGGAAGGCTGACCCGGCGCGCAGGGCATGAGTCCCGGGCGCGACGTGAGTCTCACCGGCGCGGCCAGGTAGCGCGCGCAGCACGACGTCGGCCCCGGTCCTGAATGAGGATCGGGGCCGACGTCGTGCGGGGCGTGTTGCTCCGTGGCGAACGGAGCGAGGCTTACTCGGCCAGGGAGATGCTGCCGTTCACGCGCCGGTTCAACTTCCACGGGTTCTCGGCCTGGACCGGCTGGGGCAGCAGGGACTCCGGCAGGTTCTGGTAGGCCACCGGTCGCAGGAACCGCTCGATCGCACGGGTGCCCACGGAGGTGGTGCGGGAATCCGAGGTTGCCGGGAACGGTCCGCCATGAACCATGGAATGGTTGACCTCCACGCCTGTGGGCCAGCCGTTGGCCAGGATTCGGCCGACCTTGCCCTCAAGGACCGGGATCAGTGGCGCAGCCTGTTCGTGGTCGGCCTCGCTCAGGTGCAGCGTGGCTGTGAGCTGACCTTCGAGCCTCTTCGCCGCCGAGATCAGGTCTTCCGACGAGTCATAGCGGACAACCAGGGAGGCGGCGCCGAAGATCTCCTCATGGAGCACGGGGTTGTTCCGGAACGCAGCGGACGATGCCTGGTAGATCACCGGCGCCGGGGCGTTCTCGCCCTCACCTGGGGTGCCGCGGCCCACCAGCTCGACCCCCGACTGGGAGGCTAGCTCTTCGACGCCCTCGTTCCAGGAGGCTGCGATGGACTTGGTGAGCATGGTCTGGCCCGCGGCGGGCTTCGCGGCCTCGCCCACGGCCGCCAGGAACACATCTCCGCTGGCACCGGCGGGCACGAAGACCAGTCCGGGCGCGGTGCAGAGCTGACCGGAGGACCCGGTCACGGAGCCGAGATAGGCATTGGCCAAGTCCGCCACGGCGTCCTCGCCGGCGGCCACGGTGTCCTCGAGCAGGCGCTCGAAGAAGAACACCGGGTTGATGCTGCTCATCTCGGCGTAGACCGGAATCGGCACCTCACGCGCGGCGGCGGCCTGCATGAGTGAGACGCCGGCCCCGCGGGATCCGGTGAAGCCCACGGCCTTGATCGCGGGGTCGCTGGCCAGCGCCTGCCCGATGGAGGCTCCGGGTCCATAGATCAGCGAGAACACGCCTGGGTGCAGGCCGATCTCCTTGACCGCGGCGGTGATGGCCGCCCCCACGATCTCGGAGGTGCCTGGGTGGGCGTTGTGCGCCTTGAAGACGACCGGGCAGCCCGCGGCCAGGGCCGAGGCGGTGTCCCCGCCGGCCACGGAGAACGCCAGCGGGAAGTTCGATGCGCCGAAGACCGCCACCGGGCCCAGTGGGATCAAGCGCTGACGCACGTCGGGCTTGGGCAGCGGCTTCCGCTCGGGATCTGCGGTGTTCCAGCGGGTGCCGCGGAAGTCGCCCTGGCGCACCACCGAGGCGAAGAGCCGCAGCTGGTTCACGGTGCGGCCCCGTTCGCCCTGCACCCGGGCCCGGGGCAGACCAGTCTCGGCCATGACTCGCTCGGTGAGCGGTTCGGCTTCAGCCTCGATGTTCTCCGCGACCTTCTCCAGGAACCTCGCGTGGGTCTCTGGGTCCAGCTGGGAGAAGGAGTCGAAGGCCTCGGCGGCGGCCGCGGTCGCGACGGCGAGCTGGGCCTCATCGATGAGCGTGTAGCCCGGCTCAAGCGCTTCATTGGTGGCGGGGTTGACGCCGTTGACGGTTCGACCGGCTCCGGGCACGCTCTGCCCGGCGATGAGCGAGGCTCCGGTCAGGTTCTGGGTCTCTAGGGTCTCTGTGGTCATGGGGGAGTTCCTTTCAGGCACTGGCCAGGGCCGGTGCTTCTGCCGGCCGGATCCCGGCGGCGTCGATCAGATCGGAGAGGTCTTGGATGTCCTGGGCGGTCATGTCCTGCAGCGGCGGGCGTACCGGTCCGGCGTCGCGGCCAACCGCCTTGAGCCCGCCCTTGACGATGGACACGCCATAACCCTTCACCCGGTCTCGGATCTCCAGGTAGGGAAGCACGAAGCGGTTGAGCTTCTCGGTCACCGCGATGCGGTCCTGACGGCGCACATCGGCGTAGAACTCCAGGGCGAACTCCGGGACGAAGTTGTACATCGCCGAGGAGTAGGTGCTCATTCCCAGCTGCAGCATCGGCAGTGCGAACGTCTCCGCCGTCGGGAGTCCGCCCAGGTAGAAGAGTCGGTCTCCAGCGGTGGCGACCACTCGGGTGACGGCCTCGATGTCACCCGTCGCGTCCTTGAAGCCGATGAAGTTCTCATGCTTGGCGGCGAGCCGGCTGATCGTATCGGCCCGGTAGATCGCGTTGGCGCGGTTGTAGACGATCACTCCGATGTCCACCGCCGAGCAGACGGCATCCACATGGGCCTCCAGGCCCAGCTGGTCGCATTCGGTCAGGTAGGGCGGCAGCAGCAGCAGACCCTCACAGCCGGCGGCCTGTGCCGCGCGGGCGTTGGCCACCGCGAGATAGGTGGCGCCTCCGGCGGAGCCGAGCACCGGGACGACGTCGCCGGCCTCTTCCACGGCCATTCGTGCCACGAATGCGTTCTCCTCCGGGGACAGGCTGAATCCCTCACCCGTGCCGCCGGCGGCGAAGAGCCCCGCAACACCCTGCCGGGCCTGCCAGTTCAGATGCCGACGGTAGGATTCCTCGTCCACCTCGAGATCAGCCGTGAAAGCGGTGACGGGGAAGGACAGCAGTCCCTCTTTGAGCTGTGCCGCCAGTTCATGCGGGGTGTACTTGGCCACGGAGACCTTCCTAGGTTGTGGTTCGGAGGGTATGCCTCCCAGGAGGCGAACTCTCATCGTTGCGGTGCCTCTGAGCGGCAGCTCGGGGCATAGTCCTTCCCACCTTAGGTTCCGCCAGTGATGCCCGTCTAAGCTTTGTTTCGTATGGATTGATGCACTCAAAGCATCTTCAGCCTGGTCGGTGTCCCGAGCGCAGCGGTGTGTCCCCGAGGATCTCGAGGAGACTCGTCAATGCTGGGTTGCGGTGGTTGCGTCGCCAGATCGCGTGCAGCTCCACGACGTCCCGAGCCTGTTCAGCGAGCTCCAGGTGAGTGACTCCGGCGATTCCCAGTCGTGCCGCGGACTCTGGGACGAAGGCAACACCGCGTCCGGCTCCGACGAGAGAAACCATGGTCAAGATCTGACTCACGGTGTGCACCACGTTCCCGTGCTGGATCGGCATATGTCGGATCGCGAGGTCGTAGAAGTAGCGGGCCTTCAGGGGCGAATGCATGATCAGCGGAGTCTCCCGGAGGTCCGCGGCCTCCACCGGGCGGTCCAGCTGGGTCAGGGGATGCTCATCGGGCACGGCAAGGCGCAGGGATTCGGTCTGCACGAGCTTGGACTCGAAACGATCCGGGTCGATGGGTGGACGTGCCAGGCCCAGGTCGATGCCGCCGCTGTTCAATGCCGCGAGCTGTTCTCGGGTGACCATCTCGCGCAGGTCGATGTCGACCTGGGGGAGGTGTTCGGCGGCGGTGCTGAGGACCTGGCCCAAGATGCTGAGCGCGGAGGTCGCCGTGAAGCCGATGCGCAGCACTCCGGCGCGTCCACGAGCGATCCGGCGCGCGGTCAGCGGAGCCTGATCGGCCGCGATGAGCAGCTTGCGGGCGTCGGCGAGGAAGGCCCTGCCGGCCGTGGTGAGCGCCACCTTGCGGTTGTCGCGCTCGATGAGCTGCACTCCAACGGACTTCTCCAGCTTCTGGATCTGTCTGCTCAGCGGCGGCTGAGTCATATTGAGGCGCTCTGCGGCTCGCCCGAAATGGAGCTCTTCGGCGACGGCGACGAAGCTTCGGGTCTGGTCCAAGGTGAACACAATGCACTCCGAGTATCAGTAGCGGGTCTCAACAAGCGTTTGAGCATCATCGTGTCATGTGGGTCACGCCGGCTCAAGCACGGGCGACTGCGATGCACGATGGGGATCATGTGGTGCCGTATGCGCAATGAAGTCCTGAGCCCCGAGTCCTGAGCCCCGAGTCCTGAGCCCTACGGGCAGCGTGGCCCAGTCCCGCGCCCCGGGGGGTCTGCCGCAGGCGCGCAGCTCAGTCGAGCTCGAGCACCCGCCGGCGCGAGGCAGTCAGATGTAGGCGCATCGCCGCGGAAGCGGCTGCCGAATCGGCCTCGCGGACGGCGTCGAGGATCGCCCGGTGTTCCAGCGCGGCCAGCTGATGCCGGTCGGCACTGGCCTCCAGGCGGGTGCGCGGCATCGAGATCATCGTGGGACCCAGGCGACTCACCGCCTCGATCAGGTGCGGGTTGCCCGCAGCTTCAGCCAGGGTGCGATGGAACGCGAAGTCCTGCTCCACTGCGGTGGCGGGATGTTCGACGGCGGCCGCAAACCCTTCCAGTGCCGCCGCCAGCGCGGCGAGCTGGTGCTGCGTGCGGCGGACCGCGGCCAGCGCTGCCACCTCACATTCGAGGGCCATCCGGTATTCGATGAGCAGCGCTCGGTCCTGTGCTGTGCGGGGGGCGGGGGTTGAGGTGGGCGAGGTCTCGGCGGGAGCTGCCAGCACGAAGCTGCCAGTGCCGCGCCGAGTGTGGATCAGGCCCTCGGCGCGCAGCTGAGTCAGCGCCTCACGAACCACGGTGCGGCTCACGCCGTGCGCGCTGATCAGCTCCGATTCGCTGGGCAGCTTGGTGCCGATCGGCAGCGTGTCGTCGAGGATCTGCTGGCGCAGCTGGGCGGAGAGGTTCTCGGTGCGGTTCATGGCCTGCTTTCGTCAGAGATCAGCTTAGGCCCCGAAGCCCCGAAGCCCTCAGGATCGGCCGAACTCGGCGGTCGCGTGGGTCAGCCTCCGGGCGCGGGGGCTCAGCGAGATCCCCAGCCCTGGGCGTGCCGGGACCAGCATCCGGCCATCCGCGATCTCGAGTCGCTGCTCGAAGAGCTGGTCGAGCCAGTCGAAGTGCTCCACCCAGGGTTCCGTGGGGTAGGCCGCGGCGAGGTGCAGGTGGATCTCCATGGCGAAATGCGGTGCCAGGGCGAGGCCCGCCTGATGGGTGAGGGTTGCCAGCCGCAGGAACTGGGTGATCCCACCGATGCGCGGGGCATCGGGTTGGAGGATGTCGCAGGCGCGGCCTGCGATGAGCTTCTCGTGTTCCGAGACCGAGGCGAGCATCTCGCCGGTGGCGATCGGGGTGTCCAGGGCGGCGGTGAGGGAGGCGTGGCCTTCGACGTCGTAGGCATCCAGCGGCTCCTCGATCCAGTTCAGGTCGAACTCTTCGAGCCGCCGGCCCATGCGCAGCGCTGTGGCACGGTCCCACTGCTGGTTGGCGTCGACCATCAGCGGCACATCGGGGCCGAGGTGCTCGCGGATCGTGGTGACCCGGCGGAGGTCTTCGCGGGTGTCTGGAAGTCCGACCTTGATCTTGATGCCGCCGATCCCCGCCTCCAGGGAAGCGGAGGCGTTGTGCTGGATCTCCTCGATGGAGGCCTGAAGGAAGCCGCCGGAGGTGTTGTAGGTGCGCACCGAGTCGCGGTGTGAGCCGAGCAGCTTCGCCAGCGGCAGGCCCGCCCGGCGCGCCTTGAGGTCATAGAGGGCGATGTCGATCGCCGCCAGCGCCTGGGTGGCCACGCCCGAACGACCCACGGAGGCGCCGGCCCAGAGCAGCTTGTCATACAGCTTGGCGATGTCGCTGGGGTCCTCGCCAATGGTCAGCTGGGCCACCTCTTTGGCGTGGGCGTACTGCGCCGGCCCGCCGGCGCGCTTGGAGTAGGAGAACCCGACCCCTTCGAAGCCCTGCTCCGTGGTGATCTCGGCGAAGAGCACCTCCACCTCGGTCATCGGCTTCTGCCTACCCGTGAAGACCTTGGCGTCGGAGATCGGGCCGGCCAGCGGGAGTGTGGCGGCGGAGAGGGTGATGTGCCGGATGGCGTCTGGGGTGTAGGACATCCAGTGATCGTACAAGTGGATTACTTGTTATACAAGAGTGGACGGAGAAGCTTCAGCGCCCCAGGGTGGACTCTCGGGCCAGCAGTGAGGGGGTGAACACCTGGTGCTCCACGGGCGCCTCGGGATCCTCGATCGCTGCGACCAGCAGCTCTGCCGCGCGGGCGCCCATCTCCTCAGCGGGCTGCCGCACGGAGCTGATCGGCACAGTGGCCGATGCGGTGAACGCGATGTCGTCGTAGCCGATGAGTGCGATGTCCTCGGGCACCCGAACCCCGGCGCGGGAGAGCTCCTGCAGGGCACCCAGGGCGACCAAGTCGTTGGTGGCGAAGATCGCGTCGGGACGCTGTGTCTCCGGGAGTTCGAGCAGGTTCCGGGACGCCTCGCGGCCGGCGGTGGCGTCCATGGCTCCGGTGTCGACGAGGCGCACCTGCGCGCCGTCGTACTCTTGGGCCGCCGCCAGCGCACCCTGGTGTCGGTGGGCGACCTGGCGGATGCGTTGCGGACCGCCGACCACGGCGATACGACGTCGTCCCAGCTCGAGCAGGTGCTCGGTGGCCAGGCGCCCGCCGAGCACGTCGTCGGTGGAGACCGAGGAGAGCGCATCGGCGCCCGCGTCGCGGTCCACGAGGACCACAGCGATCCCGCGCCGCCTGATCTCCTGGAGCCGCTCGATGATGTCACCCACCGGGGTCACCAGGAGCCCGGAGACTCGCTGTTCTTCGAAAAGCCGCAGCTGGGTCAGCTCGCGCTGAGAACTCTGACTTGAGTTTCCCAGCAGCAGCGGTCGGTGGAACACCTCGAGGCTGTTCTCCGCGCCTCGGGCGACGTCTGCGAAAAAGGGGTTGCCGATGTCGAGCACGATCATGCCTACGGCCAGATTCTGCTGCTGACGCAGCTGTCGGGCTGCATCATTGCGCACATAACCGAGATCGGCGATGGCCACCTGAACGCGCTCCCGCGTGGCCTGGGAAACCTTGTCTGGGTGATTCAGCGCATTGGAGACGGTCGCGGGGGAGACTCCGGCTCGTGCAGCCACGTCGCGTACCTGAGCCAGTGCCATGAGATTCAGAATACCTCGCGGGTTCAGGCATCATGAGGGCCATGGACGCACCGCTTCAGCCCCCAGCCCCCGGCCGCCGAGTTCTCTTTTGCGCGGCTGGCGCAGCCCTGGGCGCGGTGCTGATCCTGCTCGTGGCCCTGCCGTTGGACGTCATCCAGGGGTTCCTCGAAGGTGGGGACCTGATTCGGGCGGCCGGCAGTTATGCGCTGGCCATGATCCCGGTGGCCGGGCTCGCCGGGGCGCTGGGCGGTGGCGTGGGTGCCTACTCACGCTGGTCCACGGCTACCCGGCCGCGCGGAACGGCCGTGCTCGCAGGGGTCACCGCCACAGGTGTTGGGGCGATGGCGACCTTCGGGCTGCTCTGGGCGCCATTGGCGGCATGGGCGCAGATCGGCTGGATCATTCTGATCGGCGCCGGCGCTGCATTCGGTTCGCGGTGGCTGGATGCACGGCTTGCGGCTGGGGAGTCCGCTGGAAGCGTCGATGCCACTGATGCCTGAACGGCATCATGCGGTGCCGAGATGGTTCTGATGTGCGGACTGCGCCGCTCCAGCAAAGTCGGCGATCGCGCTGGACCGCCGATTTCGTTGGCGGGGAACGCTACGTGTGGTTCCTCAGTAGGCTCGGGAATCTCGGTCTAAGCCCTCGTTGACACGCTGTGATGAGGATCATACGATCATGGGCAATGATTGAAACGATTTAATACACCGGCGATGCTGGCCCTAGCGGCCGAGAGGACCCCCATGCAACGAGTCTGTTTCCAGCTTCAGGTCAGGCCGGAACGCCTGGAGGAATACACCGCTCGGCATCGAGCCGTCTGGCCCGAGATGCTGCAGGCGCTGAAGCGTTCCGGGTGGCGCAATTACTCGCTGTTCCTGCGCGGGGACGGGCTGCTCATCGGGTACATGGAGGTCGATTCCATCGCCGCCGCGCAGGCCGCGATGGACGCCGAGCCGATCAACGCCGCTTGGCAGGAACAGATGGGGGAGTTCTTCATCGACCTCGAAGGGGCCAGGCCGGACACCGGCTTCCTCCAGCTCCATGAGGTCTTCCACCTCGAGGACCAGCTGGCCACCGTCGAGCGGTCCGCCGCCCAGACCCCGCAGAACCACCCGACACCGCAGAACCACCAGACGCCGCAGAACTAGAGGAACCATGCCTACTTTCGAGCAGATCTCCCAGCAGCTGGACCATCAAGCCATCGAGGTCCCCTCCTGGGCCTATGGCAACTCCGGGACCCGGTTCAAGGTCTTCGGCTCTGCCGGGACCCCGCGGACCGTTCAGGAGAAGATCGCCGACGCGGCGGCGGTGCACCGGTTCACCGGCTTGGCGCCGAAGGTCGCGTTGCACATTCCCTGGGACAAGGTCGATGACTACGCCGCGCTCACCGCCTATGCCGCCGAGCAGGGCGTGCAGATCGGCACCATAAACTCCAACACCTTTCAGGACGACGACTACAAGCTCGGCGGGCTCACCCACCACGACCCGGTGATCCGGCGCAAGGCCATCGACCACCACCTCGAATGTCTGCAGATCATGGACGCCACCGGCTCCCAGGACCTGAAGATCTGGCTGGCCGACGGCTCCAACTACCCCGGGCAGGCCGATATGCGCTCCCGCCAGGACCGGCTCGCAGAGTCCCTGGCCGCCATTTACGCCGAGCTCAAGGACGATCAGCGCCTGGTGCTGGAGTACAAGATCTTCGAACCGGCGTTCTATCACACCGATGTCCCCGACTGGGGCACCGCTCTGGTGCAGGTCCAGGCCCTGGGAGAGAAGGCGATGGTCTGCCTGGACACCGGCCACCATGCCCCCAGCACCAATGTTGAGTTCATCGTGGCCCAGCTGCTGCGACTCGGGCGGCTCGGATCCTTCGACTTCAACTCCCGGTTCTACGCCGACGACGACCTCATCGTCGGCTCGGCCGATCCGTTCCAGCTGTTCCGGATCATGTTCGAAGTGGTCCGCGGCGGAGGCTACGCCGCGGACTCCGGAGTCGCGTTCATGTTGGACCAGTGCCACAACGTGGAGAAGAAGATCCCCGGTCAGATCCGCAGCGTGCTCAATGTCCAGGAGATGACCTCCCGCGCGCTGATGGTCGACACCGAGTCACTCGCCGCCGCTCAGCAGGCCGGTGACGTGCTCGGCGCCCACGAGGTCTTCATGGATGCCTTCTACACCGATGTCCGGGCCGACCTCGCCGCCTGGCGCGAGACCCGCGGACTCCCGGCCTCGCCGATGCGCGCCTACGCCGAGTCGGGATACCAAGAGACGATCGAGGCCGACCGCGTCGGCGGAACCCAGCTCAGCTGGTGAAGGAGACCCCCATGAACCCCACGGTCAACGACCTGATCAACCGGTCCAACAGCCTCGGCGCGGACCCGAAGAACACCAACTACGCCGGCGGCAACACCTCGGCCAAGGGCACCGAGCAGGACCCGGTCACCGGCGAAGAGGTCGAGCTGCTCTGGGTCAAGGGCTCCGGCGGAGACCTCGGCACCCTCAAGGAGTCCGGCCTGACCACCCTGCGGCTGGACCGGATGCGCGCGCTTCAACATGTCTACCCCGGAGTCGAGCGCGAGGATGAGATGGTCGCCGCCTTCGACTACTGCCTGCACGGCAAGGGCGGCGCCGCCCCGAGCATCGACACCGCCATGCATGGTCTGGTGGACGCCGCCCACGTGGATCACCTGCACCCGGACTCCGGGATCGCGATCGCCACCGCCGCTGACGGACCCGAGCTGACCACGAAGATCTTCGGTGAGAAGGTCGTCTGGGTGCCCTGGCGCCGTCCCGGCTTCCAGCTCGGCCTGGACATCGCCGCGATCAAGGAAGCGAACCCGCAGGCCATCGGCTGCATCCTCGGCGGTCACGGCATTACCGCCTGGGGTGAGACCTCGGAGGAGTCCCAGCAGAACTCGCTGTGGATCATCGACACCGCAGCCGCCTACATCGCCGAACACTCCAGCCCGGAGCCCTTCGGTCCCGCACTCGAGGGCTTCTCGGCGCTGCATGAGTCCGAGCGCCGCGCCAAGGCCGCCGCGCTGATCCCGACCATCCGGTCCATCGCCAGTGCGGACAAGCCGCAGATCGGCCACTTCAGCGACGACGACGCCGTGCTCGAGTTCCTCGCCCACGCCGAGCACCCCCGGCTTGCCGAGATGGGCACCTCGTGCCCGGACCACTTCCTGCGCACCAAGGTCAAGCCGCTGGTGCTGGACCTGCCCGCCGATGCCTCGGTGGAGGACTCCATCGCCCGGCTGCGCGAACTGCACCAGACGTACCGCGAGGGCTACCAGGCCTACTACGACCGTCACGCCAGCGGAAGCAGCCCGGCGCTGCGCGGCGCCGACCCGGCGATCGTGCTCATCCCCGGCGTCGGGATGTTCAGCTTCGGCAAGGACAAGCAGACCGCCCGCGTGGCCGGTGAGTTCTACCTGAACGCCATCAACGTGATGCGCGGCGCGGAGGGCCTCTCCAGCTATGCGCCGATTGAGGAGTCGGAGAAGTTCCGCATCGAGTATTGGGCCCTGGAGGAGGCCAAGCTGCAGCGCATGCCGGCGCCGAAGCCGCTGGCCACCCGGATCGCCCTGGTGACCGGGGCCGCTTCCGGCATCGGCAAGGCCATTGCGGAGCGTCTCACCGAGGAGGGCGCCGTCGTCGCCATCGCGGACCTGAACCTTGCCAAGGCCCAGGAGGCCGCCGCCGAGATCGGCGGGCCTGACAAGGCAGTGGGCATCGCCGTGGACGTTTCGGATGAGGATGCCGTGGTCAAGGCCATCGACGAGACCCTGCTGGCCTTCGGCGGCCTGGACATCGTGGTCAACAACGCCGGGCTGAGCCTGTCGAAGTCCCTGCTGGAGACCACCGCCAAGGACTGGGACCTGCAGCACAACGTGATGGCCAAGGGCTCCTTCCTGGTCTCCAAGGCCGCTGCCGGGGTGCTCATCGACCAGGGCCTCGGCGGAGACGTCATCTACATCTCCTCGAAGAACAGCGTCTTCGCGGGCCCGAACAACATCGCCTATTCCGCCACCAAGGCGGATCAGGCGCACCAGGTGCGCTTGCTCGCCGCCGAACTTGGCGAGCACCAGATCCGGGTCAACGGCATCAACCCCGACGGCGTCGTCCAGGGCTCGGGCATCTTCGCCTCCGGCTGGGGTGCCAATCGTGCCGCCACCTACGGCATCGAGGAGAAGGACCTGGGCGCCTTCTATGCCCAGCGCACCATCCTCAAGCGCGAGGTGCTGCCGCGCAACGTGGCCAACGCGGTATTCGCCCTGCTCGGACCCGAGCTCTCGCACACCACCGGACTGCACGTGCCCGTCGACGCCGGCGTGGCTGCCGCGTTCCTGCGCTGATGCACCCAGCGACGAACACGGGAGCGGGGAGAGCCGCGGCGCCGACGACGACGCACGCCGCCGTCGACCTCGGCGCCTCCTCCGGACGCGTGGTGCTCGGTCGGGTGGGCCCGGACACGCTCGAGTTCTACGAGGCCGCGCGGTTCTCCAATGGCGTGGTCCCTATGCCCGATGGGCTGCACTGGAACCTCGCGGGCCTCTACGAACAGGCACTCGCCGGGCTCGGTGTGGCCGTCCGGGAGACCGAGGGCGAACTCGCCTCTGTGGCCATCGACTCCTGGGCGGTGGACTACGGTCTGCTCACCGGAACCGACCCGCACCGAATGCAGCTGCTGGGCACCCCGTTCCACTATCGGGACGAGCGCACCGCGGCCGGCGTGGAGAAGGTCCACGGCAGAGTCTCCTTCGCTGAGCTCTACCGACGGAACGGACTGCAGTTCCTACCCTTCAACACGCTCTACCAGCTGGCCCAGGAGGGACTGGCGCCGCATGCAGATCGGCTGCTGCTGGTGCCGGACCTCCTGGGCTATTGGCTCACCGGCGAGCAGCTCACCGAGGTCACCAACGCCTCGACCACGGGACTGCTCGACGTGCACACCAAAGAGTGGGACACCGATCTCATGTCCACGCTTGGCCTGTCCTCGCGGATCTTCGCGCCCGTGGCCGCACCGGGCACCACGCTGGGCCCGATCCGCGCCGAGCTGAAGCCGCTGCTCGGCGGGTGCCAGCTGCCGGTCACCCTGGTCGGCTCCCACGACACCGCCAGCGCGATCGTGGGCACCCCGCTCTCCACTCCCGACGCCGCCTATATCTCCTGCGGCACCTGGGGGTTGGTCGGCCTGGAACTGGACACTCCTGTGGTCAGCGACGCCTCCCGCGCGGCGAACTTCACCAATGAGGGCGGAGTCGACGGGCGCACCCGGTTCCTCACCAACGTCATGGGCACCTGGCTGCTTTCCGAGACGCTGCGCACCTGGGAGCGTCAGGAGGGGAAGAGCCAGGATCTGGTCGGCCTGCTCGACGCGGCCTCCGAGGTGAACCCGGCCGCCGTCGTCGTCTTTGATGTCCAGGATGAGCGGTTCGTAGCGCCTGGTGACATGCCGGCCCGGATCGGGCAGCTCTGCGCGGAGCAGGATTCCCCGATCCCGGCGGGCAAGGCGGAGCTGGTGCGCAGCATCGTGGAGTCCATCGCTTACCAGTTCGCCGCGGCGCTGCGGACCGCCGGTGAACTCGCGGACCGGCGGGTCGACGTCGTCCATATGGTCGGTGGAGGGTCGCTGAACGCGCTGCTCTGCCAGGCCACCGCCGATCGCAGTGGATATCCTGTGGTGGCCGGGCCTGTGGAGGCCACTGCCATAGGGAATCTGCTCGTCCAGGCGCGCACCGCGGGGACGCTTTCGGGCAGCCTCGAGGACCTGCGCGAGCTGATCATCCGAACGTATTCTCCCATCACGTACCGTCCACAGTCCTGAAATTCCACAGTCGTCGAAGCGACCGGTCTAGGAGCAACCCATGGTTCAGCGTCAACTGCCCAAGCCGCGCGACATCGCGCCGCTGATGAAGTTCAAGAAGTTCGACTTCAACGCCTCCCGTCGCCGGCTCGATGCGGCGCTGACCATCGAGGACCTGCACAAGATCGCCAAGCGGCGCACCCCGAAGGCGGCGTTCGACTACACCGACGGCGCCGCGGAGGGCGAGTTCTCACTCACCCGTGCCCGGGAGGCGTTCCAGGACATCGAGTTCAACCCCTCGATCCTGCGTGATGTCTCCGAGGTGGACACCTCGTGTGAGATCTTCGGCGGGCGCTCCGCGCTGCCCTTCGGGATCGCCCCGACCGGGTTCACCCGGCTGATGCAGACCGAGGGCGAGATCGCCGGGGCGACCGCAGCCGGTGCCGCGGGGATCCCGTTCACCCTCTCCACGCTGGGCACCACCTCCATCGAGGCGGTGAAGGAGGCGAACCCGGACGGGCGCAACTGGTTCCAGCTCTATGTGATGAAGGACCGTGAGATCTCCTATGCGCTCACCGAGCGCGCCGGGAAGGCCGGGTTCGACACCCTGTTCTTCACCGTGGACACCCCGGTCGCCGGGGCACGGCTGCGGGATAAGCGCAACGGGTTCTCGATCCCGCCGCAGCTGAGCCTGGGCACCGTGCTCAACGCGATCCCGCGGCCCTGGTGGTGGTATGACTTCCTGACCACCCCGCCGCTGGAGTTCGCCTCACTCTCCTCCACCGGCGGCACAGTGGGGGAGCTGTTGGACAAGGCGATGGACCCCTCGATCAGCTTCGAGGACCTGAAGATCATCCGGGAGCTGTTCCCCGGCAAGCTGGTGGTCAAGGGAGTGCAGAACGTCGAGGATGCGAAGCAACTCGCCAGCCTCGGGGTGGACGGGATCGTGCTCTCCAACCACGGCGGACGGCAGCTCGACCGCGCCCCGGTCCCATTCCATCTGCTGCCCGAGGTGGTCCGCGAGGTGGGCGAGGACCTCGAGGTGACCATCGACACCGGGATCATGAACGGCGCGGACATCGTGGCCTCGATCGCCCTGGGCGCGAAGTTCACCCTGATCGGGCGGGCGTATCTCTACGGTCTGATGGCTGGCGGCCGGGCCGGGGTGGACCGGACCATCGAAATCCTCGCCGATCAGGTCCAACGCACCATGAAGCTGCTGGAGGTCCCGAACCTCGCCGAGCTTGAGCCCAAGCACGTGACCCAGCTGGAACGGCTCGTCCCCCGCGCCCGCTGAGGCCCCACCCCTCCTGGCTGGTTGAGTTATCCGGCGGTGACGTTCCGACCGGATAACTCAACCAGCCAGGAAAAGGGAGGGGTCAGCGCTTAGACGCGCGGTACCCGGCGCTCTTGGCGGCCGCCGTGGTCGTGAAGCACTCCTCGGGCTTGGTCCGGGAATAGAAGGCTCCGCTGGGCACGTGGTAGATCCCGGAGTCGGCGTTGCCCTTGACCGGGTAGCCCTTCGGGCAGTTGAAGGTCGAGGAAGTGATCTTCACCCGGGTCGGCGTCTTCGCCGGAGCTGCCTTCTGCACCGTCGCGGTCGACGCCGAGGTGCGGGTCAGCGTGGTGTGCCCGGACTTCCTGCCGGTCACCACCACGGAGATCCGCTTGCCCGTGTGCGCGCTGGCCACCTTATAGGTCCGGCTGGTCGCGCCCTTGATCGAGGTGCCGTTGGCGCGCCACTGATAGGAGAACGAGGTCGAGGACGTCCAGGTCCCGACGCTGGCCGAGAGGGTCTTCCCCGCGGTCGCCGAGCCGGTGATCTTCGGGGTGGAGGACCGCGCCACCTTCAGCGTGGCCTTCGAGGTGCGGGTGACCGTGCTGTAGCCGGAGCGCTTCCCCGTCACCTGCACGGTGATCCGCTTGCCCTGCTGTGCGGTGCTCGGGGTGAAGGTGCTGCGCGTGGCACCGCTGATCGCCTTGCCGTCGGCGTACCACCGGTAGCTGCGAGCGGTCCCGCTGGTCCAGGTGCCCGGCTTAGCGGTGAGCTTCGTGCCCACAGCGGCGGCTCCCGAGATCGTCGGGGTGGGCGCGCGAAGCGTCTTCAGCGCAGCCCTGCTCATGTCCGGCACCACGGGCGCTGCTGCGGGTGCTGCGACGGACGACGTGGACGACGCCGGGGCCCCGCTCAGCGGGAGAGCCGCCTGCGCGGAGGCACGGAGTGTAGAGACACTGAGTGCAGAGTGGCTGAGCTGCGTCGTCGTCAGCTCTGGCGGCGGCGCTGAAGCCCCGATCAGAGTGGCGGCCAATACGGTGGTGGTCAGGACCGAGGTGAAGGTCCGCCAATGCTGGGAGGCTCCCATGGCATTCGTCTCCAGTGTGAGGCGTCCGCTGCGCGGGACGGGGCGGTAGCAGGATCCACTCCTGAACAGAGTGATCATATAGTCAGACAAGCGAATCTCCACCGATCACAGCGTGCCAACTTTTCCTGGCTGGTTGAGTTCTCCGGTCGGAACGTCGGAACCGGAGAACTCAACCAGCCAGGAGGGGTGGGGTGGACGGGGCTCGGGGGGGAGGTGTCGTGGGGCTTCACGACCCTGCCTGGAGCCGGGTTTCATGCGACCATGGAAAAGGTCTGTTTCTCCATACATCTCGAGAGTGAGGCGGGAGCACCGCATGGTGAATGCACCCCTGCACATCATCACCCTGGTCAAATGGGTCCCGGACGCCCAGCTGGAGCGCCGGTACAACGCCGAGGCGCGCATCGACCGCTCCGAAGGCGTGCTCAGCGAACTCGACGAATACCCCCTGGAGGCCGCGCTGCAGCTGCGCGAGGCGGCGGCGGACCGCGAAGTCCGGGTCACCGCGCTGACCATGGGCCCCGCCGGCTCCAGCACGGCTGTGAAGAAGGCCCTGCAGATCGGGGCCGACGACGGCTACCAGCTCACCGACGACGCCCTGATCGGCGCCGACATCTGGGCCACCTCGGTAGCGCTGAAGGCCGCGGTCGAGGCCGTGGCGGGGGCCGCCGAATTCGAGTCCGGCGAGCCGGAGTATCTGGTGCTCACCGGCATGGCCTCTGAGGAGGGCGAGTCCGGCGCGGTCCCCGCCCAGCTCGCCGAGCGTCTCGGCGCCCACGTGGTCACCTACGCCACCGGGCTCGAGCTGGAGCCGGAACGCCTGATCGTCACCCGGTCCGGAGGCACCGAGTCGCAGAAGGTCGCGGTGCGCATGCCCGCCGTCGTCTCGGTCACCGACCAGGCCAACGACCCGCGCTACCCCAACTTCAAGGCCATCATGGCCGCGAAGAAGAAGCCGCTGACCCGGTTCAGCCTTGCTGACCTCGGGCTGCGCGCCGAAGAGGTCACCGCGAAGGTCCGGGTGCTGAGCACCCAGGCCCGTCCCGCGCGCACCGCGGGAGAGATCATCACCGATGAAGGGGACGCCGGTCTGAAGATCGTCGAGTTCCTGGCGAAGGAGCGTCTGCTGTGAGCAATGTCCTGGTCTTCTTCGATGTCCTCGGCGAGACGCTGAGCTTCACCCAGCGCGAGCTGATCGCGCAGGCCCAGTCACTGGGAGAGGTCCACATCGCCATCGGCGCCTACCAGGGTGACCCCACCCCGGCGCTGGCGATCAGCGGCGTCGGCGAGGTCTACCTGGCCGAGGCCAGCCTGCCCGCCCCCGAGGTCGCCGTGGTGGACCTGTTAGAGACCGCAGTGGCCGAATGCGGTGCCGAGGTCATCCTGGGCTCCTCCACGGCGGACGTCACCGACGCCCTGGCCCGGCTGGCGGTCCGGCTGGACACCGGAATCATCTGCAGCATCGCCGCGCTGACCGGGGAGCTTCTCGCCACGAAATCTGAGCTGGCCGGCTCCTACACGACGGTCTCGCAGCTCGCTCCGGGCCTGAGTCGCCCGCTGATCGCGACGTTCAGGCCCAACAGCCTGGACCCGCAGCGGGTCGACGCGCTCCTCGACGCCGGAGACCAGCCCGATGGCACCGTGCTGCCGGTGCGTCCCTCCCAGGGCGGTGTGGAGGTCCTGCACCGCGAGGCGCTGAAGGTCTCGGCCCGTCCCGCCCTGGCGGAGGCGCGCGTCGTCGTCGCTGGCGGCCGCGGAGTCGACGGGGACTTCACGCCCCTGGAGGAGCTCGCCGACGAACTCGGCGCCGGACTGGGCGCCTCCCGCGCGGCCACCGACGCCGGCTGGATCGAACACGCCGCCCAGGTGGGCCAGACCGGGGTGACGGTCTCCCCGCAGCTCTACATCTCCGCGGGGATCTCCGGGGCGGTCCAGCAGCGTTCCGGGATGCAGACCGCCGGCACCATCGTGGCGATCAACAAGGACGAAGACGCCCCGGTCTTCGAGATCGCCGACTTCGGCGTCGTGGGGGACCTGCACGAGGTCATCCCGCAGATGATCGAGGAGCTGCGACGGCGCAAGGGATGACCCCGCGCGTCTGAACCGCTCCACCCCGGGCTCGCCCCCGCATCGGCCCACCCGCACCGGGCTCGCCCATCAGGACCGGGTACCCGCACCACCCCCGGCTCGCCCACCACGCTCGGAGAAGATCCATGTCCCACCTCGCCTCAGACCGCTTCGGGCTTGGCCCAGCCCTGATGTTCTGCCCGGCAAGCCGTCCCGAGCTCTTCGGCAAGGCCGCCGAGGCCGCCGACGCGGTGATCATCGACCTCGAGGACGCCGTGGTCTCCGGGGCCAAGGAGATCGCCCGGGACCACGCGGTGCAGGCGTTGAACGCGGGGGAGAGGCCCCTTGATCCCGCGCGCACCCTGGTGCGGGTCAACGCCCCGGGCTCCGGGGAGCTCGAGGATGACCTGCGTGCCCTCGCGGGCACCGAGATCCGCTTCGTGGTGGTCTCCAAGGCGGAGCGCACCGAGGTCCTGGACCGGGTGGCGGCTGCGCTGCCCGGCGTCGGCCTGATCCCGCAGATCGAGACGCCGGTCGGGGTGCTCAACGACGTCGCGCTGGCCCAGCACCGGGCCACCGTGGCGCTGCTGTGGGGCACCGAGGACCTGATCGCCGGCATCGGCGGCACCACCTCGCGCAACAGCGACGGTTCGCAGCGGGAGATCATCCGCTTCACCCGTAACCGGCTGCTGCTCACCGCCGGCGCCGTGGGGGTGCCGATCATCGACGCGGTCTTCACCCGGGTCCCGGACCTGCAGCGCCTGGCGGTGGAGACCGAGGACGCCTGCGCCTCCGGCTTCATCGGCAAGGCCTGCATCCACCCGAAGCAGATCGCCCCGATCCGGCAGGCCTATACCCCCACGGCCACGGATCTGGAATGGGCCAAGGGGGTCATCGCCGCCTTCGAGAACACGGCGGGACTGGCTCCCGGTGCCGGACATCGCGCCGACCCGGAGCTCTCAGGGGCCTTCAGCTTCCGCGGTGAGATGATCGACATGCCGGTGATCATCCAGGTCCAGCGGATCCTGACCCGCTTCGAGTCCATCGGCAGGGTCGTCTGAGCCGCGCCTGGCGCGCCGCAGCACCGCCCCCAACCGCACCGACCGCGACCACCTGAACCTCCACCGCCTGAAAGGTCACCCGCCTACGATGTTTGCCGGTTTCTACGACGAGATCCACGAGGAGTTCCGCGAGGTGGTGCGCGAGTTCGTCGCCCGCGAGGTCACCCCGCACTACCCGGGGTGGGAATCTGCGCACATGATCGAGCGCTCGATGTGGCTTGCGGCGGCAGAGAACGGTCTGCTCGGGCTCGCGGTTCAGGAGGACCACGGCGGCATGGGGCTCGGGGACTACCGGTTCCGGATGATCCTGGACGAGGAGCTCGCCCGCGCCGGCGCGCTCGCGGTCTCCCTCGCGCTGCATCTGCACGATGACTGGGTGCTCCCGGCGCTGCTGAAGTTCGGCACCCCGGAGCAGCAGGCGGCCTGGCTTCCGCGGTTCATGGACGGCTCCTTCGTCTCCTCCGTGGCGTTCACCGAGCCCGGCGCCGGGTCAGACCTGCGCGCCGTGCGCACCAAAGCGGTGAAGAACGACGACGGCGGCTGGACCCTCGACGGGCAGAAGACCTTCATCGGCAACGGCATCTCCGGCGACGGGGCCCTGGTGCTGGCGCGCACCGACGGCTCCGATGTCCGTCAGCGCGGCGCCGAGGACTCCTTCAGCCTGTTCCTGGTCGAGAAGCAGGACAACCCGGGGTACCAGCCGGGACGCCAGCTGGAGAAGATGGGGTTCACGGCCTCTGACACCGCCGAGCTGTTCTTCGCCAGGGTGCAGATCCCTGCCGCCAACCTGATCGGCGAGGCGGGCCGGGGCCTGGAATACGCCAAGGCGATCCTGCCGCAGGGCCGGCTCGGCATCGCCACCTCAGCCGCGGCGATCACCGCCGAGGTGCTGCGCCAGACGCGCGACTACGTCGCCCAGCGGGAGACCTTCGGGCAGCCGGTGAGCGAGCACCAGAACACCCGATTCCAGCTCGCCGAGCTGCAGGTGGGACTTGAGGCGACCGAGCGCTACGTCGCGGCTGCCGTGGCAGGGTTCAACGCCGGTGAGCTGGACCTGGTCGGCGCCTCGAAGGCGAAGCTCTGGGCCAGCGAGCAGGCGAAGTCCTCGGTGGACGCCTGCCTGCAGCTGCACGGCGGCTACGGCTACATCCTGGACTATCCGGTGGCCCAGGCCTACCTCGCAGTGCGTCTGCTCACCATCTTCGGCGGCACCAGCGAGATCCTGAAAGAGACCATCGCCGCGGGGCTGCGGTGACCCCCTCCACCAGCCTCAGCCCAGGGTCCGGGTCATGAACACGCTGTTGGGATCCGGGCGGTAGCTGCCGAAGGGCGGACATTCGGTGAACCCGTGCCGGAGGTAGAGCCGACGCGCGGCGGCGAAGTAGTCCTCCACCCCGGTCTCCAGGCTCAGCCGGGTGCAGCCGCGGGCACTGGCCACGCTGATCAGGTGCTCCAGCATGGCGCTGGCCACGCCCTGACCGCGCGCCGCCTTCGAGGTGCGCATGGCCTTGATCTCCACGTGACGAGGCTCCAGCTCCTTGAGCGCGGCGCAGCCGGCCAGCGCCTCCTCGGGTTCGAACCAGGCGCTGAAGAACGTCATCCCAGGTCCGCTGAGCGCCTGAATGTCCAGGGCATGGATACTCTCCGGCGGTGAGGTCTCGTGCATGTCCCGCAGATGCTCGGTGATCAGCTCCCGCACGGCAGGATGATCCAGGGTCCCCTCGGTGATGCGCATGCTCGATATTCTGCCACCGGTGGCCTCACGGACTAGTCTGACGTTCGTTCCATGCGCAGGTCGGCGTCTGGAGCCTGGAGCACAGCAGCAGAATGGAATCGAATGAGCACAGCAGCGCCCACCACCGCCCAACGCCGCCGGGGCTCCACCCTGATCTACCTCTTCGGCGCCCTGGGCGGGCTGAACTGGGGTTATGACACCGGGGTGATCTCCGCGGCGCTGGTGTACCTGCGCCGTGACTTCCAGCTCAGCAGCTGGACGGAAGGCGCCATCGTCACCGGGCTGATGGTCGGCGCCGCGATCGGCGCCGGCCTGGGTGGACGGCTCTCCGATCGCTACGGCCGCCGGGCCGTGCTGCTGGTCACCGCGGCCCTGTTCCTGATCGCCCCACTGGGCATGGCCTTCGCCCCGAACCCCGAGGTGCTCTTCGCCGCCCGGCTGGTGGTCGGGCTGGGCACTGGCCTGGCCGCCGTCGTGCTCCCGGTGTATCTCTCCGAGATCGCCCCGGCGCGGATCCGTGGCCGGGTCACCGCCTCCTACGTGTTGGCCATCGTGATCGGGCAGTTCCTCGGGTTCGTGGTCGGGGTGGCGTTCGCCCCGGTGGAGTCTTGGCGCTGGATGCTGGGGCTCTCGGTGATCCCCTCGGTGCTCTTCGCGCTGGGCCTGACCGTGGTGCGCGAGACTCCGCGCTGGCTGGTCCACCGCGGCCGGGAGGCCGAGGCGGAGCAGATGCTGCTGCGCGACCGGACTCCCGAAGAGGCCCGCCGGGAGCTCGGCGAGATCCATGAGGTCCATGAGGCGGAGCAGCGCGACGGCGTCTCGGGTCTGCGCGCACTGCGCCGGCCCTGGGTGCTCTCGATCCTCGGGGTGGGCTTCGGTCTGGGGGTCTATCAGCAGGTGATGGGCATCAACGCGGTGCTCTACTACGCGCCCACCACGCTGCAGAACGTCGGCTTCTCCGACGAGGGTGCGATCGGTTCAAACCTGATCATCGGGGCGCTGAACATCGTCGCGGTCTGGATCGCGATCAGCTACACCGACCGCTGGGGACGGCGGCCGATGCTGCTGGTCGGGGCGCTGGGCACCTCGCTGGCGCTGGCCGTGCTCGCCGCGGTGAACCTGCTCATGCCCGCACCGGACGGGCTCGGCGCGCTGGGCATCGCCACCCTGGCCTGCCTGGCGGTATTCATCTTCATGTTCCAGGTCAGCTGGGGCGCCCTGGTCTGGGTGGTGCTCGGGGAGATCTTCCCGCTGGGTGTCCGCGCGGCCGCGATGGGCGTGGTCACCACCGCGCACTGGCTGGCCAACGGGCTGGTCTCGCTGCTGTTCCCCACGGCGCTGGCGGCCTTCGGGGTGGGTTGGATCTTCGCCGGGTTCTCCCTGATCTGCTTCACCGCCTTCCTCTTCACCTTCAAGAAGGTCCCGGAGACCAAGGAGCGCACACTGGAGCAGATCGAGACCGCGTTCCGCCGGGCGGGATGATCACGCCTGCCGCCCGGTGCTGACCGAGCGTCAGACGGCAGCCCCTTGACATACTGCGTGGTCTACATCACATAATGGCGCTCGGACAGCTGTCCGAAACCTGCGCCCAGTCGTGGTGCCCGCCGTCCTGACTCCGCCGCTGCGCGGGAGGAGAGACACCTATGCCCATGAGCTTCAGCCATCAGACGCTGGGCCAGCAGGTCCATTTCGGCGTCGGGAACCTCACCAGAGACGTCCGGAGTGAGGTGACGCGTCACCAGGCCCAGCAGATCCTGCTGATCGCCTCCGGCAGCGCCGTCGCTGCCGCGGATGAGCTGCATGCCACGCTGCGGATCGCGCACCGGATCGACGGCGCCCGTCAGCATGTTCCCGTGGAGGACGTGGAGTCCGCCTGCGACGCCGCGACCCAGGCCCAGGCCGACCTGATCCTCTGCGTGGGCGGAGGCTCAGCCATCGGGCTGGGCAAAGCCGTTGCCCTGAAGACCCGCGCTCCGATCATCGCGGTGCCCACGACCTACGCCGGGTCCGAGGCGACGAACGTCTGGGGCGTCACCGAGGCCGGCGCCAAGGCCACCGGCACCGACGAGGTCGTCCTGCCTGCCGGGGTGGTCTACGACGCCGAGCTGGTCCGTGACCTCCCACAGGAGCTGGCCAGCGCCTCCGGCATGAACGCGCTGGCGCACTGCATCGACTCGCTCTGGGGCCCGCGGGCCGATCCGCTCAACGCTCTGCTCGCCGGTGAGGCCATGGGTGCCCTGCGTCGCGGCATGAGCCCGCTCGCCGGGGACTCAGATGGATCAGGGAACTCAGGTGGATCAGGAAACCCAGGTGGATCAGCAGGCCCAGGGACCTCAGGGGCCGCCGATTCCGCCGGCGCCGAGCTGCAGGCCCGCCAGCAGCTGCAGTACGGGGCCTACCTCGCCGCCACGGCCTTCGCCTCGGCCGGCTCCGGGCT
This sequence comes from Nesterenkonia sandarakina, assembly GCF_013410215.1. Taxonomy (NCBI): domain Bacteria; kingdom Bacillati; phylum Actinomycetota; class Actinomycetes; order Micrococcales; family Micrococcaceae; genus Nesterenkonia; species Nesterenkonia sandarakina. The sequence goes on along the minus strand of NZ_JACCFQ010000001.1, from coordinate 882,475 downwards.
GCACCACAAGATCTGCCACATGCTCGGTGGAGCCTTCGGGCTGCCCCACGCCCAGACCCACGCCGTGCTGCTGCCCCACGTGCTCGCCTTCAACCTGCCTCATGCGCCCGCGGCCGGGGAGCGCATTGCGCAGGCCCTCGACGCCCCGGATCCGCTGACCGGCCTGGAGCGGCTGCGCACCCAGATCGATGCCCCGCGTGCACTGCGGGACCACGGGCTGAAGGAGGCCGATCTGGACCGTGCTGCGAGCCTGATCCTGGAGGTCGTCCCGGCGAGCAATCCCCGGAAGATGACCGCCACCGATGCGGCCGAGCTGATCCGGGCGGCATTCTCCGGAGCGGATGCCTCCGCGCTGGAGCGTCCCGTCCGGCACCTGGAAGGCAGCAGGTCACCCTAGTCCCCAGAACGCAGCAGTCACTTCCACAGAAGGGCACCACCATGACGTATCTGCTCGGCTCCCACCATGTGACGCTCTCCGTCGGCAAGGCCCAGGAGGACGTCGACTTCCACACCAAGGTCCTGGGGATGCGCTTCATCAAGAAGACCGTGCTCTACGACGGCTCGATCCCGATCTATCACCTGTATTACTCCAACGCCCACGGGGACCCCTCCGCGGTGGTCACCACCTTCCCCTGGGCCCAGCAGGGACGATTCGGCACGCGCGGCACCAATCAGGCCCGCGAGGTGATGCTCGCGGTGCCGGCGGACTCACTGGACTTCTGGGCGAAGCGGCTGAGCTCCATGCAGATCGATCACCAGCAGTCCGAGCTCTTCGGTGAACGGCGGCTGGAGTTCCACCACCCCTGCGGTCTGGAATACGTGCTGGTGGGGGTGCACGGTGACCCGCGAGTCGGGCATCCCGGACACGGGGTGCCCCCGGAGCACGCGGTGCACGGGATCTACGGCATGGGCATCCACGTCTATGACCAGGACCGGATGGTGGACTTCGCCAAGGACGTGTTCTTCTTCGACGGTGAGATCAGCGAGGCCGGCGACGTCGCCCGGTTCAAGGTCGGCTCCGATGACTACGGCAACTGGGTCCAGCTCCGCGGCAACCGCACCGATGATCAGGGGACCTGGCGATTCGCCGCCGGCACCTACCACCACTTCGCCTGGAACTTCGACACCCTGGAGAACCAGGAGGCCTCGAAGTTCCAGATCGAGGGCGCGGGCTACACCGACATCTCGGAGCTGAAGGACCGCACCTACTTCAAGTCCCACTACGTGCGCACCCCCGGAGGGGCGCTCTTCGAGCTGGCGGTGACCCATGCCGACGGCGGCTGGGACTGCGATGAGTCCCCCGAGGAGCTGGGCCGGAAGTTCATGCTGCCGCCGCAGTTCGAGCACGAGCGCGAGCACATCATGTCCCAGCTCGAGCCGCTGCGCGTGGACGACTGATCCGCCGTGCTGACCCATCACCAGATGGACCTCGTGCACCACGGCGCCGAGCCCGAGCAGGCGCGGCTGGTGGTGTACGGGGTCCATGGTCGCACCCAGAGCCCGCAGTTCTTCATCGACCTCGCGCAGCGTATCGGCGTGGACGGCATCTGCTGGTGGCTGCCCAGCGCGGCGGGGCACTCCTGGTATCCGGGGAAGTTCATGGAACCGTTCGAGTCCAACCAGCCCCAGCTCGGCCAGGCCCTCGCGGTGGTCAAGGATCAGCTCTGCAAGCTGCTTGACACCCGCGACGACGACGGCGCCCCGGTGGTCGTCTTCGGGTTCTCCCAGGGAGCCTGCCTGCTCGCCGAGTACCTGCTCACGGTCCAGCCGGCGGTGGACGGGGCGCTGCTGCACACCGGCGGGTATCTGGGGCCGCGACCACGCAGCTTCGATGCGGCCTCCGAGCCCGGGCTCAGCGGGCGCGCCATCGAGCTCTTCTGCGCCGATGAGGACCCCTGGGTGCCGCTGCACCGGGTGAAGGACACCGCCGCGGCGTTCGAGGGACTCGCCGCGGTCACCACGCTGAGCGTCTACCGCGACGAGGAGCACCACATCGCCGAGGACGCCGTGGCCCGGATCCGCGAGTATCTCAGGCGTCACGCCCGGGGCTGAACAGGCTGATCCAGCCCGGGACTCCTGCTGCCGGAGAAGAGCTGTCGACTCAGGCGAGCGGGGGCTCAGCGCAGCTCGTGGGCCAGACGCTGGATCGCCGCCGGGCCGACCAGATCCCCGGAGAGCATCGGAAGGGTGTCCACCGCCACCCCGGGGAGCAGCTCGGAGAGGGAGTCCAGATGACGCTGCTCCTGTTCCCGCCGCTGCGCCAGGTACTCCCCGGCATCGCGGGGAGAGAGTCGGTTGACCACCAGGCCGCCGACGTCGACCCCTGACTCGCGCAGCTGCGCGCAGAGCTCCACGGATTCCAGCACCGGGAGTCGTTCGGGGGTCAGCACCACCACGAAGCTGCAGGTCTTGGGGTTGCTGAGCACCTCGCGCAGCATCTCGAACCGTGCCTTGCGGCGGGTCAGCACCTGCCGGATCCGCTGATCCCGGTTGCTCGGAGCGTTCGACGCCGGGTCATCGTCTCCGTCGAGCACCCGCACCGCCGCACCGAAGCGTTCTGCCTTGCTGCGCCGGGTCAGCAGTCCAGACATCCAGGTCGACATGATCTCCGGCAGGGCCATGAGCCGTGCCGTATGACCCGAGGGGGCGGTGTCGAAGACGATCAGATCATGTGCGTCGAGCCCGTATTCGATCAGCACGGCGATGCGTTCCAAGATGGCCGACTCATGGGTGCCGGGGGAGTGTGCGGAGAGCTTCAGATGCGCGGCGACCTGTGGGTGGAGGTGTTCCGGCATGAAGTCGCGCAGCGTGGCCCCGACCTCCGCCAGGTGCTCGTCGATGGTGCGCTGCGGGTCGATCTCCACTCCGCGCAGCACCCCGCCGGTAGTGTCGTCGCGGTAGAGCTCCACCGGCTCATCGCCCACCCGCTGGTCCCACAGGTGGCCCAGATTATGCGCCGGGTCGGTGGAGACCAGCAGCACGCGTCGCCCGGAGGCGGCCTGGTGCAGCGCCGCTGCAGAGGCGGTGGCCGTCTTGCCGACCCCGCCCTTGCCGCCGAGGAAGAGCACGCGGCGTCGTTGAATCAGCTCCAGCAGCATGTACCGAGTCCTTTCAGCAACAGCTCAGTCCATCCATCGGGGAGTGCTCCAACCCTTGGCGGGTGTGCCATTCATGCATCCGGTCCAGCATCTCGGGCAGCAGCTCCAGGGTCATCCCCGAGGCGGGGTTCGGCAGGCCCAGCGCCTCGGAGAGCACCAGCATCATGAACAGGTCCTCTTCATCGCGCTTGGCGCGGGCGAAGACCCGCCGGTACGGGGCGACGTAGAACTCGTGGAGCCCGGCGTTGAACCGCTTCCACAGACTGGCCGGCTCCTCGGCTCGGGGTTGATGGCCAGCTGCATGTGCCACGGCCCGTCCCCTTCCTCCGAGAGATCCTGCCCACTGGTGTGAGGCACCTCATGCTACGCCAGAGCAGCGCCCAGGGTCGGATGACTGGTGCTGCATGCGGCGGGGAAACCCTTGACGAGCGAGTGCTGGCGGGCGACACTTGCCAAACGGACACTCGTCCGCTGAATGAAAGGTGATCATGGACATCGGTCTGCTGCTGCTGCGCCTGGTGCTGGCGCTGATCCTCTTCACCCACGCCAGCCAGAAGCTCGCCGGATGGTTCGGGGGCAACGGGCTGCGCCGTCAGGGGGAGATCTTCGCCTCCCTGGGGCTGCGACCGGGCCGCGGAATGGTGCTCGCTGCGGGACTCTCCGAGCTGCTCGCCGGCACACTGCTGCTCCTGGGTCTGCTCACACCCATCGGGGCGCTGCTCGCGGCCGGGACCATGATGGTGGCGGGTCTGACCATGCAGCTGAACTCCGGGGCATTCTGGAACATCGCCGGGGGCGGGGAGTATCCCTATGTGCTCGCGGCCGCCGCCGCCGTGCTGGGCTTCACCGGGGCGGGGGCCCATGCCGTGGATGCGCAGTTCTCCGGTGAGCTCTGGAGCACGCTGATCCAGGAGCCGGCCACCTGGGTGGGGATCCTGATCCTCCTTGCGGCAGGGATCGCCGCAGTGCCCTTTGCGCTGCTGGTTCGCCGCGCCAGAGTCACCGGCTGAGGACCGGCGCGACTCGCAGCGCAGCAGAACGGGGGCCGCGCTCGCGGGGGCTGTGCTCCCCTCGCCGGCGCAGCCCCCGTCGATCGCACGCACCACGCGTGCCCGGATCCAGTCCAGGCGCTCGGCCTGCTCACGCCCCGGGGCCGCGCCCCTGGGCGGTATGGGTCTTCTCGGAGCGGTACTCGGTGTAGGTGTACGGGTTGTCCAGGATCTTGGTCTCCGGAACCTCGGGGCTCATCCCGGCCTCCCACTCCGCCTGTCCCAGCTCCGCGGCAATGTGGTCCACGGTCGCCTGCACGGTGCGCCGCACCTTGGCCAGGTCCACATCCACCAGCTTGTGCGCATGCTTCACGATCCGCCCGTTGACCATCACGGTGTGCACATCCCCGCGCTGGGCCTGGAACACCACGTGGCCGTGCGGGTTCAGGATCGGGAACATCGCCGGAGAGTCATCGTTCTTGATCAGCACGATGTCGGCCTTCTTGCCGACCTCCAGGGAGCCGATGGAGTCTCCCATCCCGAGCGCCTCCGCGCCGCCATGGGTGGCCCAGCCGACCACCTGGTCGGCGCGCAGGCCCAGGTTGGTGCAGGTCTCCCCGGTGGCGTGGTGCTCGAAATGCTCGCGCGCCCGGTCGGAGCTGAGCGTGGAACGCATGGCGGCGAAGGGATCTGCGCTCCACCAGACCGAGGTGTCCACCGAGAGGGAGACCGGAATCCCGTGCCTGCGCAGCTGCCAGGAGGAGGGGTAGCCCTGCCCACAGCTGGATTCGGACTCCGCCGAGACCGAGGCGGCACCCCCGGTGGCGGCGATGCGCTGGTAGGAGTCCTGGTTCAGAGTGGCGGCGTGGACATAAACCGTCTTCTCATCCATGAACCCGTGTTCGTGCATGAGTCGGATGCCGTCGTCGTTGGTCGCACCCCAGACCCCGGCGTGGGTGGTGACGCCCACGCCCAGCTCCCGGGCGACCTCGAAGGCCCTCTTCTCCGGGAACTCCGGGTCACCGGTGACGTCGAAGGCCATCTGGAATCCGAGCATGTCATCGCCGAGCTGGCCTCCGGAGCGGGGGATCCGACGGTCCACGAAGTCGCGGAACTCGGGTGAGGCGGACCATTCCCAGGGCCCGGCGTGGATGTTGCCATAGGCGAAGACGAAGCGCCCGGCGACCTCTTGGAGTGCGTCCACCGCGGCATCGGCATGGTCCACGGTGGAGAGCCCGTGGGACCAGTCCACCGAGGTGGTGACCCCGGAGTCGATGGCCTCCACGGCGGAGAGCAGGTTCCCGGCATAGATGTCCTCGGGTCGGAACTTCTTGCCGTGCTCCAAGTAGTTCCAGACGAAGTACTGGGTGAGTGTCCAGTCGGCGCCGTAGCCGCGCATGGCGGTCTGCCACATATGCCGATGGGTGTCGATGAAGCCGGGGGTGATCATCCCGCCCTCGGCGTCGATCACCCGGGCATGTTCGGGCGCCTCGAGGTCCGGGCCGATGGCCGCGATGGTGTCACCCAGCACCAGGACGTCACCCCTGGTCAAGACGCTGTGCTGCTTGTCCATGGTCAGCACGATCCCGTTCTTGAACAGGACGGGCGCGCCGGTGCCGTTGGATGCGGCTTCAGAACTCATATCAGCCTCCATTGAAGTTCTCTGTGATGCTGCTCACGATAGCGGTCGTTCGCACAGTGGACAAGAGTCCGTTTACCTCGTGAAGTCGGCCCAAGTAATCCAGTCTAGGGACTCTGGCCCAGGTGATCCCGGGGTTGACGGCCACAGGCAGCCGGTGTGAAACTGATCACGACACGTGCGGACGAGTGTCCGCATGACGACACGTCCGGGTGTGACAGGACCTGTGTGGGACTCGCAGAAGGAGGACTCCGAGATGAGCCAACATCATCCAGATCAGACCAGCGCCGCAGATGCGCGGCCCCAGCAGGCCGGCGGCGGCCTGCCGCTGGAGGGCATCCTGATCGCGGACTTCTCCCGGGTGCTCGCCGGCCCCTACGCCACCATGCTGTTGGGAGACCTCGGAGCCGAGGTGATCAAGGTCGAGAACGCCGGGGGAGACGACACCCGCACCTGGGTCCCGCCCCGCCGTCCGGACGGAGTCTCCACCTACTATGCGGCGATCAACCGGAACAAGAAGTCGATCGTGCTGGACTTCAAGGACGCCGAGGACCTCGCCGCCGCCCAGGCGCTCGCGCAGCGCGCCGACGTGGTGATCGAGAACTTCAAGCCCGGCGGGCTCAAGAAGTTCGGACTGGACTACGACGCCGTCGCGGAGTCCAATCCGCAGGTCATCTACTCCTCGATCACCGGCTTCGGCACCGAGGGGGAGGGCGCGAAGTACCCCGGCTATGACCTGATCGTCCAAGCGATGTCGGGGCTGATGAGCCTCACCGGCTCCCCGGACGGCCCGCCCTACCGCGCCGGGATCAGCGTGTTCGACGTGATGGCCGGGCTGCATTCGACCATCGGCATCCTCGCCGCGCTGCGCCAGCGCGATCGCACCGGCGACGGCACCCACGTCGAGGCGTCCCTGATGGCCTCGGCCATGTCCGGCCTGGTGAACCAGACCCACGCCTATGTGGGCGGCGGCACCACCCCGATGCGGATGGGCAACGCCCACCCCTCGCTCTACCCCTATGAGGCCATGCCCACCGCCGACGACGACGTGATCATCGCCGCCGGGAACAACACTCAGTTCAGCAGGCTCTGCACGGTGCTGGGAATCCCGGAGATCGCCCAGGATGAGCGCTTCGCCGAGGTCGGAGACCGCACCGACCGCCGTGACGAGCTGCGCCCGATCCTGGAGGCGGAGCTCGCCAAGCACACCGCCCAGGAGCTCTTCGAGAAGCTCAATGAGGTCGGAGTGCCCTGCGGGCCGATCAACACCATCAAACAGGGGGTGGAATACGCCGAGGCGCTGGGGTTGAAGCCGGTGGTCCAGGTGGGCAGCGGGGAGTCCGCTGTGCCCGGGGTCCGGCACCCGCTGAGCTTCAACACCATGACTCCGCGCTATGAGCTGGCCCCGCCGGAGCTGGGCGAGCACACCGAGGAGATCAAGGCCTGGCTGAAGCAGCCGGCTTCCACGCGAAGCGGGCAGCACCCCGCCGAGAGGACCCACTGATGGGCACCGCAGCGCACGAGGATCAGACACCGAGCTACCCCACCTCGCTGGGAACCTCCACCACCGAAGAGATCAGCCTGATGGGCCAGTCCCTCTCCGAGGACCTGATGGGCAAGGTCGGGTTCGCCGAGCTGGCCTTCTGGATGACCGCCACTCGCCGGCCCACCCCCGGTGAGCTGCGCACCTTCGAGGCGGTGCTGGTCGCACTGGCCGATCACGGCTTCACCCCCACCGCGATCGCGGCCCGGCTGACCTACCTCTCGGCCCCGGAGTCCATTCAGGGCGCCATCGCCGCCGGCCTGCTGGGCGGGGGCTCCCGCTTCCTCGGGGTCACCGAGGACACCGGGAGGTTCCTGCACCAGGTGCTTCAGGCCGACGACGGCGAGCGCAGCACCGAGGCGGACTACGACGCGCTGGCGCGGGAGGCGATCACCCGGGCGCGGGCCGCGAAGCAGATCGTTCCCGGCCTGGGCCATCCGGTGCACAAGCAGGGGGACCCGCGGACCCCGCGGCTGATCCAGATCGCTGAGGAGGGCGACACCCGCGGGGAGCATCTGCGCCTGTTCGAGGCCATGGGTCGGGTCAGTGAAGAGGTGCTGGGCAAGAAGCTGCCGCTCAACGGCGCCGGGGTCTGCGGAGCAGCCCTGGCTGACCTGGGCCTCCCGGTGGACTTCCTGCGCGGCTTCGCGCTGCTGGCCCGCACTGCCGGGCTGCTGGGACAGATCGCGGAGGAGCGGCGGAACCCGATCGCCAACGAGATCTATATGCATGTGGACCGGAACGCGAGGTTCGTCCCGCTGAGCGGCGACGACGCCGGTGAGTCGAAGGAGATCTGAGCATGGCAGAGCTGACCGCGGTGCTCGCCAGCACCCATCACCCGTTCTACTACAAGGCCACCACGTCTCCGGCAGATCAGCGACCGCCCTATGCCGCCGACTGGCAGCGCAAGGTCGAGGCCTACCGCGAGACGCTCACCGCCGCGGAGCCTGACATCCTGGTGATGGTCGGGGCGGATCACTTCCACCAGCTCTGGCTGGACAACTATCCGCAGTTCCTGATCGGCAAGCAGGAGAGCTACGACGCGACCTTCTACAACGAGGAGCGCGAGTTCGGGATCCCGAAGTACACCCTCGCCGGGGACATCGAGCTCTCCCGCTATATGCATGAGGAGCTGCTGGGCAAGGACTTCGACTTCTCGGTCAGTCATGAGCTGAAGATCGATCACTCCATCATCTGCCCGATCATCACGGTCCGCCCCGAAGCGGATCTGCCGATCGTGCCGATCTACACCAACATCTTCGTGCCCCCGCTGCCCTCCCCGCGTCGGTTCTACCAGGTGGGGAGGGCCATCCGGGAGATCATCGACAGCTTCCCCAGCGAGAAGAAAGTGGCAGCCATCGGCACCGGGCATCTCTCGCTGGAGCTCGGCGGGCCGCGCCAGTTCGGTGAGCACGGCCCCGACCCGCTCTTCGACGCCGATGCGATCGAATGGCTCTCCACCGGCAATGTCGACGCGATCCTGGACAACGTCACCCACGCGTCCATGGCCGGAGCCGGCAATGCCACCCACGGCTTCATGGACCTGCTGCTGATGATGGGCATCGCCGGCCCCGGAGTCCACGCCGACTACGTCGATCACCTGGATCTCTTCCACACCCGGGAGATGTACATGACCTGGTACCCGAACAAGACTCCCGGTCAGCTCGATGCGGCCGCCCGGGCCGCGGAGACCTCGGAGGCCAGCACCGGCCCGATCTACGCCTCCGACCCGGCCTGGGATCAGTTCCGCGTGAGTCAGGAGCAGGCATGAGCAAGTACTACGTGAACAAGTTTCTCTTCACCATCGATCGGGACCCCGAATGGGTGGCCAGCTATCGCGAGGATCCGCGGGCCACCGTCCTCCGCTGGGAGAAGGAGGTCGGGCGCTGGCTGAATCCGGTGGAGCAGACCAGCTGGCTGGAGTTCACTCAAGAAGAGCGCGAGGCGCTGGCCACCCACGACTACGTCTGGCTCTTCGAGCACGGCGCCCACTTCTTCCTGAACCTGACCCTGTTCATCGCACTCTTCGACGAGGAGTACGCCGCCGCCAAGGGTCCGCTGGCGTTCCAGACCGAGATGGCGCAGAAGCTGGGCCACTGGACCGGCCGGGACTACCCCTCGGTCGCCATGTGAGCAAGACGCTGCAGCCCTGTCCCCTACGGCGGGGCCTGCGGTCCGGACGGGTTGGCTGAACGGGCTGAACGGGCTGAACGGGCTGAATGGGCGGGGTGGCTGGGCGGTCTGGCTGGGCTACTCCTCCGGGGAGACCAGCAGCGGGATCCGGCCGACGTCGGCGGGGTCGCGCTCGCGGACCTGACTCGGCAGTGACTGCCAGCGGGTCCAATCCTCGGTGACCGCCGCAGCAGCCTCGCGCAGCGGAGGAAGGTGCTTGTTCAGCAGCGTCTCCACACTGGTCTCGGCGGCATGGACGGTGGTGTTCATCGAGGCCAGCACTCGGCCTTGGGCATCACGGACCGGAACGGCGACGGAACGGATGCCACGGGCAAGCTCCTCATCGGCGAGTGCGTAACCCTGCTGCTTCACCCGGTCCAGCTCTTCGAGGAAGGACTTCTGGTCCCACTGGACCACCGGAATGACCGAGGAGCGCGAAGCCTCGGAAAGCCGCTGCAGGATCTCCCGACGCTCCATGTCTGCCAAGAGCACCTTGCCCTGGGAGGTCGGCGGAGCCGGGAAGCGGGTCCCGATGTCCACTCGCAGCCCGATCAGCTTCGGCACCGCAACCCGGGCGACATAGACGATGTCCGGGCCGTCCAGCTGGGACATCGAAGCGGACTCGTGGGTGTGCGTGACCAGCGCCTCCAGATGAGGCCTCGCCACCTCCCACAGGCCCAGGGAGCTCACGTAGGCCATCCCGAGCTCCATCACTCGAGGGGTCAGGGCGAAGGCGCCGTTCTCTGCGCGCACGTACTCCAGCTCCTGCAGGGTCATCAGGATCCGGCGTGCGGTGGGACGCGCCAGATCCGTGGCCTTGGCCACCTGGCTCAGGGTCAGGATGGGGTACTCGGGGGTGAAGGCCTTGATGACCGACAACCCGCGCGAGATCGCTTCGATGAACTCGGGGCTGCGCTCCGGTGACATCTGGTTCCTTTCTTCAGGAGGACGCGGTGTGGACGTGATCGGCGCGGGCCTCGCGCAGTCTGGTCCAGGTCCGCACGAGCTGGCTGAATTCCTTGACCTGGACCAGGACATGGTCACGGGCGGTGTTCTCCGCAGTCTCACCGTCTCCGGCGCTGATCGCGTTCACGATGGCGAGGTGCTCGGCGAGGGAGCGACGCATACGGTCCGGGGCGCGCAGCTGCAGTCGCCGGTAGGGCTGCAGCACGCGTCGCAGATGGTGTGCCTGCTGCTGCAGATACCCGTTGCCGCAGGAGTCGTAGATCATGCCGTGGAACAAGGCGTTGGCGTAGTAGTAGCCGTCGGCGTCACCGAGTGCCTCGAAGCGCTCACATTCCTTCAGTGCCTTGCCCAGTTCTGCCAGGGGCTCGCGCTCGATCCGACTCGAAGCCAGCCGTGCGGCCATTCCTTCGAGCTCAGCCATCAGTTCGAAGCGCTCCGCCAGCTCCGGCAGGCTCAGCTCGGTGACATAGGTGCCCTGCTTGGGGCGGATGCGCACCAATCCGGAACGTTCCAGCCCCTGCAGCGCCTCCCGCACCGGGGTGCGCGAGCAGCCGAACTCCTCCTGCAGCTTGGCAGGGTCCAGACGCTGCCCGGGACCGTAGTGTCCGTCGACGATGGCGTTCTCCAGCGCATCACGCACCCGTTGGGATTCCGGGACTCGGACCATGACACCTCCTCTGATGAGCATATCGCCAGCCACAGAGTGTGGCGTGGATCACGTTAATCCCCTATAGTCGCTGTTATATACATCACGGCTACTGATATACACGTAGGGAGGGATCATGGCAACCACGCAGGGATGGCTGCTTGCGGATCTGCTGCGCAGCCTGGGCGGGCACAAGCCTCGGCCGAGCGTGCAGACCCCGGGATCCGAAGGCCTGGCTCAGCTCACCGCAGGCTGTGCGGTGCTGATGGGGGACCTGGGGGAAGCGTCCATGCGGGCCGTGGCCGATCGGGCGCTCGCCACCTACCGGGAGCTCGATGCCGCCGCGCGGGCGGAGTTCTTCGCCCATATGCTCCACTCCTATGCCGTGGACCCTCAAGCGTTGCGCCACGCCTACGCCCGGTGGGACGCCGAGGAGGGACAGGCCGAACTGGCCGACCTCTTCGACGCCAGCGAGCCGCGCCGCCAGGCGCTGCTGCGGCGACTCAACCACGCCCCCGAGGGCACTCTGCACCTGGTCAACATGCGCGCCGACCTGCGCCGGGCGCTCCGGGACCATCCGGAGCTGGCTCCGCTGGACCGGGACTTCAGGCACCTGCTGCAGTCTTGGTTCAACCGCGGCTTCCTCCGGATGGAACAGCTCGGCTGGGACTCCTCCCGAGAGATGAAGAATCATCTGCTGCGCTACGAGAAGGTCCACCCGATGCGCGACCTCAATGACCTCAAGCGCCGGCTGCGGCCGAAGGACCGCACCTGCTATGCCTTCTTCCACCCCGCCACCGGGGAGCTCCCGCTGATCTTCGTAGAGGTCGCCCTGGTGAAGGGAATCCCCGGCAGCGTGGCACCGCTGCTGGCCCCCACCGAGGAGCTCGCTCCGGCCAAGGCAGATACGGCCGTGCTCTATTCAATCAACAATTCGCTGGAAGGGCTGGCCGGGATCTCCTTCGGCAGCCTGCTCATCAAGCAGGTCATCGACCAGGTCTCCGCCGAGCTGCCGCATCTTCAGCACTTCGTGACGCTCTCCCCGATCCCAGGGTTCCGCAGCTGGCTGCGTGAACAGGCCCGGACGGCGACATCCGCCGAGCTCGCGGCGCTGCACATGGACCTCCAGGAGCTGAACAGCCCTTTCGAGCTCCACAGCCCAGCGGATCCCAACGGCACAGTCGATCCCAGCGGCCCAGTCGATTCCAGCGGCGCAGCGAAGTTCTCCGCGGCAGCCGGAGCCCAGGCGCCCGGCGCGAAGCAGCTTGCCGAGCGGCTCACCGCGGCGCTGGCGCACTACGTCGCGGTGGAACGCCGCCCGGACGGTCAGCCGGTGGATCCGGTGGCCCGCTTCCACCTGGGCAACGGGGCCACCGCCTGGCAGCTTCACACCGCGGCCAGCGGTGCGGACTACATGTGGGAGCAGTCCTACGGGGCGATGATCAACTACCGCTACGACCCCGCCCTGGTGGAGCAGCGCCATGAGGACTACGTCCGGCACGGGTCCATCGCGGTGGGGGAGAAGGTCTCGGGCCTGCTTCCCTCCGGTGCGGGCAGCCGCACCGGCACAGCCCGTGCCGAATCCGGCACAGCCAGCACCACCTCCGACTCTTCCAGAACAGACAGCAGCAGCGAGAAGGGAACCACACCAGTGGACCACCAGATTGACGGCATCTATCAAGGCTTCCTCCGGCAGGCCCAGACCCATCCGGAGAAGCCGCTGTTCCACCTCCCGGAGGGACGCACGCTCACCTACTCCCAGGTGCTCCAGAGCTCCCGGCGCATCGCCACGAAGCTGATCGGCGACGGCGTCGTACCCGGTGACCGGGTCGCTGCGCAGGTGGAGAAGTCCCCGGAGGCCATCGCGCTCTACCTGGCCACCCTTCAGGTGGGCGGGGTGTACCTGCCGCTGAACACCGCCTACACCGGGGCCGAGATGGACTACTTCATGTCCGACGCCGCGCCTCGGGTGCTGGTCTGCGACCCGAGCCAGACCGCGGCCCACGTGCAGCGCGGCAAGGACGGGATCGTCGTAGAGACCCTGGGTGCGGGCGGAGAGGGCACGCTGCTCGCCGCGGAGCAGGAGCACGCCGAGGTCGCCCAGTTGAGCCCCTCAGATCCCGGCGCGATCCTCTACACCTCCGGGACCACCGGCCGCTCCAAGGGTGCGGTGCTGACCCAGGGGAACCTCGCGGCGAACTGCGCCTCCTTGATCCAGTCCTGGGAGTACACCGAAGAAGACGTGTTGATCCACGCGCTGCCGATCTTCCACATCCACGGCCTCTTCGTGGCGGTCAATATGACCCTGGTCTCCGGCGCCTCCATGATCTGGCTGCCCAAGTTCGACCCGGACGCCGTGCTCGATGCCATGCCCCGCGCCACCGTGCTGATGGGGGTGCCCACCTTCTACACCCGGCTGCTGAGTTCGCAGCGGCTCAGCGCCGAGGCCTGCGCCGGGATGCGGCTCTTCGTCTCCGGCTCCGCTCCGCTGCTGGCAAGTGATCACGAGGCCTTCGAGGCCCGCACCGGGCACGCCATCCTGGAACGCTACGGAATGACCGAGACCGGGATGAACACCTCCAACCCCTACCGCGACGGGCCGCGCCGACCCGGCACCGTGGGACACCCGCTGCCCGGGGTCCAGGTGAGGATCGTGGACCGAGAGAGCCAGGCAAGCCTGCCCCAGGGTGAGGTCGGGATCATCGAGGTGCGCGGCGACAACGTCTTCGCCGGCTACTGGAACATGCCGGAGAAGACCGCCGAGGAGTTCCGCGAGGACGGCTTCTTCATCACCGGAGACCTCGGCGTGATCGACGAGCAGGGCTACCTGAGCATCGTGGGCCGCGACAAGGATCTGGTGATCTCCGGGGGATTCAACATCTACCCCAAAGAGGTCGAGGGACTCATCGACGATCACCCCGGTGTCTTCGAATCCGCCGTGATCGGGGTGCCGCACCCGGATCTGGGCGAGGGTCTGGTGGCCGTGGTGGTCCCGACCGGCGACGACGCCCCCGAGGAGACCGCGATCCTGCGGGCGCTCGCCGGTGAGCTGGCCCGGTTCAAGCAGCCCCGCGCCGTCCGCTTCGTGGACGCGCTGCCGCGCAACGTGATGGGCAAGGTCCAGAAGGCGCAGCTGCGCAAGCAGTACACAGACCTCTTCAGCAGCTGAATGCTCGCTCAAGAAACCTCAACCGCAAGTCAGGAGTAGACGATGGTTCTCTATGGAGTTGCAGCGCTGGCGCTGTGCATGCTCGTGGGAATGCTGATCGGTGATGTCCTCGGTGTCGCAGTAGGTGTGGACGCCAATGTCGGCGGGGTGGGCTTCGCCATGATCCTGCTCGTGGTGGCCACGGACCGGCTGCGCAAGCGCGGGCTGTTCCCGAAGCCCACCGAGCAGGGGGTGCTGTTCTGGTCCGCGCTGTACATCCCGATCGTGATCGCGATGGCGTCCACGCAGAATGTGGCCGAAGCGATCGGCGGCGGGCCCATGGCCGCGATCGCCGGCCTCGGGGCGCTGGCCGCAGGCGCGGCGCTGGTCCCGGTGATCGCGCGGATCGGGGGACAGTCTGAACCGCTGCCCGCGATGACCGAAGAAGAGAAGCAGGAGGCCTGAGATGGACATCATCGCTGATGTGCTTGAACGCAACGGCCTGCTCTTCGCCTTCGTGGTGGTCGGTGGCCTGATGATGATCTCGGGCTGGCTCTCCAAGACGCTGACTCGAGGACGCCTGCAGGGCTCCGCGATCGCGATCATGCTCGGACTGGTGCTGGCCTATTTCGGCGGCATCCAGACCGGTGGAGAATCCGGCCTCGCCGATATCGCGATCTTCAGCGGTCTCGGCCTGATGGGCGGCGCAATGCTGCGCGACTTCGCCATCGTCGCCACCGCCTACGGCGTGGACCTCCAGGAGATCAAGAAGTCCGGGGCCGCCGGCGTGCTGGCGCTGCTCGCCGGAATCGTCGTCTCGTTCATCGTGGGCGCCGCGGTGGCTGCCGCCTTCGGCTACACCGACCCCGAATCCATGGCCACCATCGGCGCCGGCGCCGCGACCTACATCGTGGGACCGGTCACCGGCACCGCGATCGGGGCGAGCTCCGAGGTGATCGCCCTCTCGGTGGCCGCCGGACTGATCAAGGCGGTGGTGGTGATGGTCTGCACCCCGCTGATCGCCCCGCTCATCGGCCTGAACAATCCGAAGTCGGCCATGGCATACGGCGGGCTGATGGGCACCACCTCGGGGGTGGCCGGCGGACTGGCCGCCACGGACAAACGACTGGTGCCCTACGGCGCGATGACCGCGACCTTCTATACCGGCCTGGGCTGCCTGTTGGGCCCCTCGGTCTTCTACTTCGCCCTGGTCGGGATCTTCGGCTGACCTGAGGAACCCTCCCGCACCACGACGACGACGGCGGCTGTCCACCTGCACCCAGGTGGGCGGCCGTCGTCGTGCTGCGGGGCGAGGCCCTGCGCCCACTGATCCCGCTCACTGCTCTGGGGGTTCCCAGACGGCGGGTGCTGTGATGGACTGCTGGAGAACCAGGACGGGTCTCGGTGCGCCGGATCCGCGGCAACCTGACCCAGGGCTGGTCGCGACGTCCTGGCTGAGTTTCCGGCTGAGCCGGGTGTGATTCCCAGCCGGCACAGGATGTCTTCCGGGCTCGGCGGAGGCTACTTATACCCGTCCACCATGGCGGCTGCGATGTCCATATAGGCCCGGCGGGTCTCCTCCTGGAGCATGTCCAGGTGGATCCGGTCCCCGTCCACCACGGCCCGGTCGAAGGGCACCACCACGAGCTTCCCGCAGTATCCGCGCAGGCTCTCCTGGATGGCCTGCTTGTCCACCCGGTCAGAGACCCGTTCCTTATCGGTGATCACCACGATGGACTCCCGGGCCAGCCGCTCGTAGCCGTGGTTGGCCAGCCAGTTCAGCGTCTGCAGCGCGCGCTGGGCTCCGGAGACCGCGAACCCGGCGGCGATCACGATGTTGTCCGCGGTGTGCAGGATCCCCTTCATGGCGTTGTGCGTGACCCCGGTGCCGCAGTCGGTGACGATCACGGAGTAGTACTTGGCGAACTCCGCATGGATCCGGCGCCACTCCTCGGCCGTGAGGCTGTCCGAGAGGGCTGGATCCTGTTCCCCGGCGAGCACATGGAGTCGCCCGGCCTGCTGCAGATAGCCCTGCAGCGCGGTCAGCGAGTCCACGCCGTCGAGCTTCTTGAGCAGATCGGAGATGCTCGGCGGCTGATGCGCCTGGATCGCGCGCTCGCCCAGGGCGCGCTCCACCAGATCCCCGGAATCCGGATTCGCGTCGATGGCGCAGGGAATGTCCCCGCGGTGGTGGGCCAGGATCATGCCGACCCCCACCGTGGTGGAGGTCTTGCCGATCCCACCCTTGAGTGAGAGCACGGCGGTGTTGTGGCTGCCCTGCAGCGGCCGGGCGATCCGCTCGATCAGCTCCCGCTCTCGCAGTTCCTTCTGGCTGGGACCGATGTTGATCGCGCCGCCGGTGGCGTCATAGAGGAAGCGCCGGAACCCGCCCTGAGGCTTCTCCGCGGCCTCCGCGACGAAGGGCCGTCCGGCCTCTGCGATGCGACGGCGCTCCGCCCGTGTCTGCTGCGCCGCGGGATCCAGACTTGTCGGGTTGGCAGGGATCGAGACGGTGGCTCGAGCCGGATCTGCCGGACCGGCCTGCGCGCCGGGTTGTGGCTTCGCGGAGGGCTCGGACTGCGCCGGAGGGGCGGCCTGCACGGGAGGCTCGGGCTGCGCTGGGGGTTTCCCGGGGGCCTCGGCGAGGGGCGCTGCCGGGGCCCGGCCGTTGCCCGGCTGTTCGTGTGCGGCGACCTCACCCGCCGGGGACATCGAGAACCAGCTCTGTTCGCCGCGGACATGGTCGATTCCATGGACCACCGCAGGCGTGCCGGTCTGCTGAGCATGCTGGTGGGCCTGCGCGTAGACCTCCCGGTAGGGATTCTCCCCCTCAGTCACGGTGTGGGGCTCCCCGTTGATCCGGATCTGCCGGGGGGAGAGCACCTCGGCGGTGATGTCCGAGCGAGGCTCAGCCGCCGCAGTGTCACCGGCGCTGGGTGATGGGTCTCCTGCGCTGCTCGCAGTGCTGTCCTCGTTGCTGGCCCGGCTCGGCTGCTCAGCTGGCGTCGGTGTCATGGGGACCCTCCCAGAAGGTCATCGAAACAGTGGCCGGTGGGCGTCTACGGTGGATGAAGAGACCGCGCCCGGGAGGTTACGGGCACTGCTGTCCCTGCAGGTGCACCGGGGAATCGCACATTGATCCGCAGCGCAATGTTCTGTGAATACGATAACCGCTGATTCATCTTTGAACAGTGCCTATGGAGTATTTTTTTCCGCCGTCAATCGGCTCTGACACCGAAGGCCGATTCGGGCACTGCTCGCGGCGTGAGGCCGCAGGACCTGAGACGAGGATGCGGCAGAGACGACGACGGCCCGCCGGTCAGAACCGGGCGGGCCGTCGTCGTCGTCCTCAGGTGGTCAGCTCTTCGGGCTCAGACCTCAGCGGGCTGGCGCTGATGCACCCGGGCTGAGTGGGCCAGCTTCACCGTCCAGGTCTCACCCGGGGCCATGGTCTTGCGCGTGCCCTCGACGTTGACGTCGATCGGCTCCGCCGAGCCTTCGGAGAGCTTCAGCTCGACCTCGTCGTGGTTGATCGAGACCACGATGGGCTGGTTGCGGTAGCGCATCCGGAAGGTCAGCGAGGGCAGCTCATCGGGCAGCAGCGGGTGCAGCCACAGCGCGTCGGCGCGGGTCTCCACGCCGCCGTAGCAGCGCAGCACCATGTCCACGGTGCCCGCCATGGCGCCCAGGTGCACGCCCTCGCGGGTGGTGCCGCCCTGGGTGTCGGCGAGGTCAGCCTCCAGCGCCTCCTTGAACAGGTTCCAGGAGCCTGAGCGGTCGAACCGCGCAGCCACCCAGCCGTGGACCAGCCGGGAGAGCGTGGAGCCGTGGGAGGACCGGGCAAGGTAGTACTCCACCGTGCGGCCGAAGTCCTCCATGGAGAGCGTGTAGCCCATATGGTCCAGGGTCTCCACGAGCTCATCGGCGGAGAAGATGTAGCACAGCATCAGCACATCGGCCTGCTTGGAGAGCTTGTACCGGTTGGTCGAGTCGCCCTCGGCCTGCAGGATCAGATCAAGCCGCCCGATGTTGCCGTACTTGGCCCGGTAGCCCTCCCAGTCGAACTCCTCCAGGGCCTCGTAGCCCTCGAACTGGCTGATCACGTTGTCCTCGTGGAAGGGCACGTGCAGCCGCTTGGCGATGTGCTCCCAGTGATCCAGCTCGTCTTCGAAGATGTCCAGCCATTCCGAGAGCGGGTCATCGCGACCGTCGAGGTCGCGCACCAGGCGTGCGGTGTGACGCAGCATCCAGGAGGTCAGCACGTTGGTGTACGCATTGTCGCGCAGACCCGTCCCGGGCGCCTCGGCGGTGCCGTCGTGGTACTCGTCGGGACCCATCACCCCGTCGATGCTGAACCGGTCAGCCTCGGCGTCGTAGCTGGTCATGGAGACGAAGAACCGGGAGATCTCCACCAGGATCTCGGCCCCATAGTCCGCCAGGAAGGTGTAGTCCTGCGTGGTCTCGAAGTACTGCAGCACCGAGTAGGCGATCGCCAGGGAGACGTGGCGCTGGCGGTGCGAGTTATCCGGCATCCACATCCCGGAGCGCGGGTTCCACAGTTCGCTGGGCGTCTCCTCGCGGCCGTCGGATCCTGCCTGCCAGGGGAACATCGCCCCGTCATAGCCCTCGCTGCGGGCCATCGCCCGGGCCTCGCTGAGCCGCCGGTAGCGGTAGAGCAGCAGGCCACGGGTCAGTTCGGGCCGGCGCAGCGTGAGCATCGGATACATGAACATCTCGTCCCAGAACAGATGCCCGCGGTAGCCCTCACCGGTGAGCCCGCGTGCCGGCAGGGTGGCGTCCAGGTCGTGCCGGGCGCCGAAGGCGGTCTGCAGCACATGGAAGGTGTGCAGGTTCAGCGCCATCTGCTGCCGCGAGGCGTTCTCCCCGATCGAGACCGCGAAGCGGTGCCAGAGCACGCCCCACATCTCCTCGTGGAAGGTCAGCATGGTGCGGAAGCTGGAGGCCCGCTGCACCTTCTTGACGGCGTTGTGCCAGACCGTGGAGATGGCCTGGTCGTGCGAGTTCGAGACTGCCGCGATCTTCTCCAGGATCACCGGCTTCCCGGACTCCAGGGCCAGGGAGATGTCGTGGCCGGCCACGAGTTCGCCCTCGTGGATCGCCCGGCGCATCGGGTTGCTGGTCCCGGAGGTGGTCACCGTAGTGCGGGTCGCCAGGGCGATGCGCACCTCGGACTGGTTGGTCTGGGTCTCCAGGAGCACCGTGTCGCCGTCGACCTCACGGGACTGCACCGGCTCCAGATGGTTCCCGGCGAGCTCGCGGTCGGCGTCCACGTTGCGGTTGGCCACCCGGCCATCGATCATCGAGCGGACGTTGACGTTGCCGGACCAGTTCTCGGCCTCGATCTTCATCTCCAGGGCGGCGATCTGCACCCCGGCCAGAGACTGGAACTGGCGCATGGTGACCTTGGTGCGACGCCCATGGAGGTCCTGGTAGCGCGCGATCCGGGTGACCACCCCGCGCCGCATGTCCAGTTCCTGGTGGTAGTGGATCAGCTCCGGGGAGCCGGGCAGCAGCGGAGTCCCGGCGTCCGGGGTCACCTGCAGGAAGGTCCAGTCCGGCACATTGACCATGTGCTCGGTCTCCACCGTCTTGCCCATCAGGTCGGTCTTGAGCCGGTTGAACACCCCGGCGATGTAGCTGCCCGGATAGTGGGTGGCGTCCGCCGCGGTGCCGGGGTAGTGCCCGCGCGTGCCCCAGTAGCCGTTGGCCATGGCCATGAGCACCTCGCGGGTCGGCTCCAGCTTCGGATCGAAGCCTTCATAGGAGAGCACCCAGTCCGAGTCATAGGGCCGGGTGGTGCGGGTGGAGAGGTTCATCACCGCCAGATCGGTGACGACGACGTCGGCGCCCGCCTCCTTCAGCCGAGCCGGGTCATCCCCGCGGTTCAGTCCCACGACCATGCCGAAGTCCCCGGCCCGTCCGGCCTGGACCCCGGAGGCCGCATCTTCGATCACGATGGTGTCCTGGGGCTCCACGCGCAGCAGCTCCGCGGCGTGGAGGAACATGTGTGGGTTCGGCTTGCCCGGAAGGCCGAGCTCCAACGCGTCGGAGCCGTCCACGATCACGGTGAACGCGTCGAGCAGTCCGGCGATGGTGAGCACCTCGCGACCGTTGCGCGAGGAGGTCACCAGCGCAGTGGGGATCCCGTCCTTGCGCAGCTGTGTGATCAGCTCCACGGTGGTGCCGAAGACCTCCACGCCGTCGCGGGCCAGCACGGACTCGAAGTAGCCCTGCTTGCGCGCCGCGAGTCCGTTGATGCTCAGCGTGTCCGGCGCGTCGTCCCGGCTGCCCTCGGGGACGTGGAGGTCCCTGGCCCGCAGCAGCGAGCGCACCCCGTCCTCCCGGGGCCGGCCGTCCACGAAGTTCAGGTAGTCCTCTTCGGTGAACTCCGGCTGCGGGGAGCCGGCGATCTCCGGCAGCGCCGTGTCGAAGAGCTCCTTCCACGCGCGCGTGTGCACCCCGGCGGTATCGGTGACGACCCCGTCCATGTCGAAGATCACGGCACGGAAATGGCGCAGTGCATGGCGTTTGGCCTCGGCACTGTGTCGGAACGGATTCTCAAAGGGGTGCATATCTGCCTCACGCTGAGATGGTGCAAAGGTCGGGTGTCTGTCCCCAGAACGGTGGCGTCTCCGCTCGGGCACGGTGCCCCATCCTAGGTCTCTAGGGTCAACGATATACACCCAGCGGGTGTCCACCTATGGCGCAGGTCTCCCATGTGGGGGTGCTAGCGTCTTTGTCATGGCGCGGCGAAGCAGCATCGAACTGACTTTTCGAGAGGTGGCGGGCACCGCTCCGGACTCCTTCGTGGCGGCCGGCACCGTGGTGGACTGGATCGACAAGACCGCCTACGCCTGCGCGGCCTCCTGGACCCGGACCGACTGCGTCACCTCCTATGTGGGCAATATGCACTTCACCGTGCCGGTCCCGCGGGAGACCCCGGTCACCGTGCAGGCCAGGGTGGTCCACACCGGACGCACCTCGGTGCACATCCAGACCCGGGTGCTGATCCGCAAGGAGCAGGGCTGGGTGGTCTGCACCGAGTGCTTCATGATCTATGTGGCCGTGGGCGACGACGGCGAACCGGCCCCCGCGGAGGCCTTCGAGCCGCAGACCGAGCTGGAGCGACGCCGGGACCTCGACGCCTCCCAGCGCATGGTCTACCGCCGGCAGATGGAAGAGACGATCCAGTCGCTGCCCGAGGGAATGGGCAGCTCCGAGGCACTCACCCTGCGGTTCCTGGCCGACACCGACGAGCGCTACCCCGACGGCAAGATCCGCGGCGGCGCGGTGATGAAGTGGATCGACAAGACCGCGGAGATCTGCGCCGAGCGCTACAGCGGCCACGACGTCGCGGCCGTGCTCACCGGCGGGGTCCGCTTCTACCGGCCGGTGACCGTCGGGGACCTGGTCGAGGTCGACGCCCGGCTGGTGCTCACCGGATCCAAATCCATGCACGTGCTGGTCCGGGTCCGCGCCGGGGACCGCAGAGAGAAGCACCCTGCGGTGGTGGCCTACGGGCTTCCCGTGATGGTCGCCCCGGATGGCACCGGCTCGGCCCGTGCGATCGCGCCCTGGGAGCCGATCACCGATGAGGATCACGCGGTGGCGGCCCGGGCGCGCCGGCTGCGTGACCTGCGCAACGCCACCTTGTTGACGCCCAGCCCGATCACCTCACAGAACTGAACTGGTATGCGATGACTCAGCCTCCACAGAACCCCTATGGGCAGGACCCGAACTGCCCGGGCCCCGATCACCTGGGCCCCCCGACCCAGCAGCCCGGACCCTACGGGCAGCCGCCGCAGGACTACGGCCAGCAGCCCGGACTCTACGGGCAGCCGCCGCAGGCGGGGCCCTATGGTGAGCCCCAGCAGCCCGGACTCTACGGTCAGCCGCCGCGGAACTACGGCCAGCACCCGCAGGGGGTCATGCCGGGGCAGGGCGGGGCGCCGTCGTACCCGCCGCGCAAGCGGCAGCGCGACTCCGAGCCGGGCCGGTTCATCTGGGGCGATCTCATCGCGGTGCTGGCATATGTGGTGGTGATGCTGGTCGGCGGCGTGAGCCTGCTGGCCCTGATCCCGCCCTTCTCCACGATGCTCGGCTCTGGGGTCGAGGAGCAGGAGCAGCAGGGGCTGTTCCTGATCAACGTGGTCGGCTACACCGTGATGGTGGTCATCGCGCTCGCGCTCTCCGGCAAGGCGCTGATCCGATCGGTGCGGGCCTTCGGCTACCTGTGGTGGCTGAAGCTGCTGCTGGTGCCCGTGGCGTGGGTGGGCACGCTGATCCTCACCGCGCTGCTGGTGCTCAGCCTGGGCGGAGAGCCGGAGACCTCGGAGAACCAGCTCGCGATCGAGTCGATGCTGGCCTTCGTGCCGTTCCTCGCCGCGGTGCTGGTGATGGGGCTGCTGGGGCCCTATGTGGAGGAGTACTTCTTCCGGCACCTGCTCATCGGCAAGCTCTCGCGGTATATCAACATCTGGATCTGCGGCGTCCTCTCGGTGATCACCTTCCCGCTGCTGCACTTCATCCCCGCGCTGGTGCTGATGCTGGCCGACCCCAGCGCTCCCACGGATCTGACCCTGATCTCGGTGGTGCCCTATGTGGTGATGGGCTCGGTGTTCACCCTGGCCTACATCCTCACCGGGCGCTCGCTGGTCTACGCCTGGCTGCTGCATGCCTTCAACAACGTGATGGCCCTGGTGATGGCCTACTTCGTCCAGCCCCGGCTCGAGCAGTTCCTCGAGGACAACGGCATGGAGGGGGTCGGCGGCCTGATCTCGCACACGACGGCGTTGCTGCGGCTGCTCACCGAGACGACCTTGACGCTGACCGGCGGCAAGTGAACCAGCGGCGCTGATGGCGGAGAGCTCAGAACAGGAGTCCCCCGCCGCACGAGACCCACGCCCGCTGGGACGGCAGATCCTCGCCCTGGCGGTCCCGGCGCTGGGCGCGCTGGTGGCCGAGCCGCTGTTCCTGCTGGCGGACACTGCGATCATCGGGCGACTCGGGGTCCAGGAGCTGGCCGGGGCGGCGTTGGGCATCACCGTGATGCACACCGTCACCGGGCTGATGATCTTCCTGGCGTACTCGACCACCCCGGCAGTGGCTCGTCTGCTCGGCGCCGGGCGGCTCTCCCGGGCGCTCGCCGCGGGCCGCGACGGGCTCTGGCTCGCCGTGATGCTCGGTGCGGTGCTCGGCTTCGCCGGACTGGCCTTCGGCGAGGAGCTCCTCCTGGCCATGGGCAGCTCCGGGGAGATGCAGGTCCACGCCTGGAACTACCTGCTCTTCTCGCTTCCCGGGGTCCCGGCGATCCTGCTGGTCTTCGCCGCGGTGGGGATGCTGCGCGGACTCCAGGACACCAAGACCCCGCTGATCGTGGCCGCGGTGGGCTTCGGGGCGAACATCGTGCTGAACCTGATCCTGGTGCACCCGGTGGGGATGGGCACCGCCGGAGCGGCGCTGGGCACCTCGATCGCTCAGTGGGGCATGGCGCTGACCTACCTGGTGATGCTGGTGCCGCGGATGCGCGCCGCCGGCGTGCCCCTGGGTGTGGACCCGATCGCGCTGCGCCAGGCGGCCAGCGTGGGCTCCTGGATGATGCTGCGCACCGTCTCGCTGCGCGCCGCCATCGTGGCCACGGTGCTGATTGCCACCGACCTGGGCCCGCACACCCTGGCCGCGCACCAGGTGGCCTTCACCATCTTCTCCACCCTGGCCTTCGTGCTCGACGCCTTGGCGATCGCGGCCCAGGCGCTGATCGGCAAGGAGCTCGGCGCCTCCCGGGTGCTCCAGGCCCGGGAGATGACCCGCACCATGACCCGGTGGGGTCTGGGGTTCGGGGTGGTCACCGGTGCGGTGATCGCGCTGGCGGCGCCCTTCGTCCCCTCGCTGTTCACCCCCGATGAGCGGGTCGCTGCTGGCATCACCGCAGCCCTGCTGGTCATGGCGCTCGCCCAGCCGATCGCCGGGTTCGTCTTCGTGCTCGACGGCGTGCTGATGGGCGCCGGGGACGTGCGCTACCTCGCCGTCGTCGGCCTGGTGAACCTGGTGGTGTACCTGCCGCTGCTGTGGTGGATCTCGCGTGCCGGATTCACCGGTACCGAGGCCATCCTCTGGCTCTGGGCAGGGTTCGCCGTGGTGTTCATGGGCGCGCGCGCGGTCACCCTCGGGGTCCGGGCCCGGGGGGAGCGCTGGATGATCGCCGGAGAGCATCGCTGAACCGCGTCCCCCGGGGCGCCCCGGGGGACGCGGTGTGAGACGGCAGCGGTAGACTCTGCTGCGTGTCTGTGCAGAAGATCCCCGCCGCCACCGCCGAAGAGCTGACCCGTCCGGTCTGGCTGCGCGCGGTCATCACCGTCGTCTTCGCCGTGGTCGCGATCTTCTGGCAGGGAGAGACCGTCACGCTGCTGAAGATCTCCATCGCCGGCTTCTTCGTGCTCGGCGCCACGGCCATCTGGGACTACGCCAAGGTCGAGGCGGTGCCGAACACGCTGCGCGGCCCGCTGGCCATGGGTGCCGCGGCCTGGGTGCTCTCCGGGGTGGCGGTGATCTTCGTCAACACCGCGACCGCGGCCGCCGTGATCGCCGCCATCGGGTTCACTGCGATGGGCCTGGCCGAGCTCGTCGGAGGTCTCCGGGCCCGGAATGACTTCGTGCCCGCCCGGGACCAGATCATCCTCGGTGCCGTGGGGGTGCTCACCGGACTCGCCCTGGCCATCGGGCTTCAGCTGGATCCGCACGGGATCCTCGGGCTCG
Source organism: Nesterenkonia sandarakina (assembly GCF_013410215.1). NCBI lineage: Bacteria > Bacillati > Actinomycetota > Actinomycetes > Micrococcales > Micrococcaceae > Nesterenkonia > Nesterenkonia sandarakina. The sequence goes on along the minus strand of NZ_JACCFQ010000001.1, from coordinate 857,498 downwards.
CCGGGATGGGCGTGACCATCATGGCCGTGGTGCTGCTGATCAGCGGGGCCGGCCTGCTCCACGACGTCAAGCGCGGGCGAAGCTCGACTCGTTGAGTCGCTGAATCGCCGCGGTTCTACTACAGGACGTAGAATTGATCAGGTGGTGCGGGCGCAGCCCATCACAGAACAGATACCGATGCTCAGGAACGAGGAACTCCCAGTGGCTGAAGACGACAAGGGGCGCCGATCTCTGCTCGAGACGGTCAAGGCTCCGCTGATCTTCTCCTTCGCCATGGGGTTCGTGGCGGGCTTCGTCACCCTGATCACGGCCTCCGGGGGCACCGACAATCCGGCGCGGCTGGACCTGGGGCTGATCGCGTTCGGGATCGCCTTCATCGCCACGCTGCTGCTGATCTCGATGCTCCACCTCGCCTCGCGGGACAATCCCGAGCACCTCTCCGAAGGCTCCGGGGTGAACCGGAACTCGGAGGAGCTCTACCGCCAGCAGGTGGCCAAGCGCCGCGAGCAGGCTCGCCGGAAACAAGCCGATGAGGCGGCCCAGGCCCGGCGCGACGCCGGGGAGCCCCCGGCGGACGAGCCGCCCTACGGCCGCCGTGAAGACCGCAGCTGACCCCGAGTCCGCCGATCCCGGTGCAGCAGCACCAGTCCCGACCGACCCGGGGTCATAGTCGCTGACTGACAAGCACGTCACAGCCTCCTGTTTCCGTGACGGTCCCTCAGTCCTGCGGCTATCTCTTGGCCTTCTTCTTGTCCTTCTTCAGCTTCTTGGCTGACTTCTTCTCACGCTTCTCCATCAGCTCGTCCCGCATCCGGTCCCGGAACTCCTTGGCCGCGACCGCGGACTGAGATGTGGGCACTTCGATCTGTGCCGCCTTCTCTGCCGCGCTCGGCTTGACCAGTCGCGGACTCTCCAGGGTGTCCGCATGAGATCCGACGTGCCGGACGGGACGCCCTGCTGCCGATGCCGTGTCTGCACCGGTGGAGAAGCTCTTGCGATGTGCCGCCTGACGGGCCCGGTAGGCCCGCACGTGAGCACGGTTGGCGCAGTTGCCGAAATCGCAGAACAGCCGGGAACGGTTGCGGGTGAGGTCGATGATGACCGCATCACAGCCTTCCCCCTTGCAGGTGCGCATCCGTGCCGTCTCATCCCGCACCACGAGGTGCTGGATGGCGGTGGCCACGCTGGCTGTCATCACATCTACGAGTTCCTTCGACGCCGGCACCGGCTCAGCACGGTAGTCACCGTCTGAACCGCGAGCGACCCTGAGGCCCACTCCGGTCAGGAGCTCGTTGAGCACCTGCACCGGGGCGTCGGACTCGATCGGGGCCGCGCTCCATATCCGCTGAACCTTCTCCCGCAGGTTCCGCACCTTCTCCAGCTGCGTCCTGTCAGCCCCGGACACGGGCCACCGCATCGCCGGATCCCGCGCACTCAGATACTCCTTGAGCTGGGTCACCGTGGTGAGCTGGTCCAGACCGGGTGTAGCGCTGCGCAGACCATCGCTGGTGTTCACCAGGTCGGCTGCTGCTACGAGGGTTCGGTCAGTATCCACATCGAACATGCATCTCCTCTCCCGAGGTCATAGCACCCGTCCGAGATCCGCGGCCTCGCGGCGGCGGGCACTGGTGTGGGGCCAATATTAGTCCATCACCGCAGCGCACCGAAGGTCTGCTCATGTGCCGGAACTGTCCTCACCTGTCAGAGGCGAAGCGTTTCTGCAGCCTGGACAGTGACGCCTGGATGCCGCGAGCGTTGCGGGAGTAGACCTTCGAGAGAGAAAGGGCCGCTCGGACCGGTCGGAGCTGAGCCCGTGCGTCGTAGGACTCGGTGACCCATGTGCGTCCCTTCTCCTCGCGCGCCGGGTCCTGCGGCAGCGGGGTCAGCTCCCAGCGCCATCGGTGTCCGGTGGGCTGGGCCCATTCCAGCACGCCGGGCCGCCCGCCTTCCGGGGGCTGCGCGGTCAGCACCCGCAGCGGCAGCCGGTATCGGATCCCGAAGACCCGCATGTCGACACTGAAACGGTCCCCGGCCTTGAGCTGGTGCGGCCCGGTGGCGCGCCGCTGCACGGTGCCCGAACCGTCGATCTCATGGTGGCGGTGCGGATCGGCGATCAGGGCGAAGATCTCGTCGGGGGAGGCCGCCACTTCGGCGCTGAACGCCACGATGTGATCTCCCAGGTACACCTGCCCCGGAGCGGAGGGCGGGTTCGGCGGGGTGTGAGGCGCTGATGTCATACCGGGCAGTCTAGGTCTGCTGTGCCGGCGTGGCGGGGTCCGATCCCCGGGAGATCACCGGGCCAGCTTGCAAGAAGTCCCACCTGCGGCAAGGCTTGGACCGTGACCAGCTCCCCCTCCACCCATGGCACGGCCCGCCGGCTCGCGGCGCAGGCCGCGGTGGAGGAGGCCACCCACCCGGCCGAGACCACCCGGTCCCAGGCCGAGACGCAGGCCCGGCTTCAGGTGCTCATCGAATCGCGCGCCATCTGGTGCGCGATCGGTGGTGCGCTGATCGGTCTGGGGCTGGGGTTCTTCGTCTTCGGTGAGCACCGGCCGCCGCTGGCCGGGGAGGAGTCCATCCAGGTCTACGGCTCGATCATCGGCGGGGTCACCGCCGGGCTGGGCTTTCTGCTGGGGTTCTCGCTGAACACCCGGCTGGCGAACATCTGGCTGGGTCAGCGCCCGCGGATCCGTCAGGTGATGGACACTCTCGCGCTGCTGGTCGTCCACTCCTCGATCGCGGTGATGGTGTCGTTGGGCCTCTTCCGGGTCTTCCAGGAGGCGTTCATCGGGCTGACCGTGGACTACATCGCGGGCGCGGTGCTGCTCGCCATCGTCGGCGGCACCTCGGGGTACTTCAGCTTCAACTCCGGTGCCCGGATCAACGCGTTCACGCTCTCCACGCTGCTGGCGCTGTTCACCGCCTCCGGTGTGCTGGTCTCGATGATCTTCGCCGAGAACCCGTTCTGGTGGCATGTGATGTTCTCGGAGCTGGGCACCGGCCAGGCCGGGCTGACCTCGTTCTGGACCTTCAACACCACGCTGGTGGTCTCCGGGACGATCATCACCACGCTGACCGCGTTCATCACTCGGGACTTGGAGATCTGGTCCGAGCACATCACCACCCGCCGGGAGGAGAGGCTGGAGCAGCGGCAGGCAGAAGGCCGACGTCGCAATGGCCGGCCCGCCCTCGGTCATCGGCTCCGCGCAGCAGTCTCCCGGCACATCTCCCGGCCCAGGATCGGGATGCTCCGGACGGTGATGATCGGCATGGGGGTCTCTCTGGCAGGGGTCGGACTGGTCCCGATCAGCCTGCACCATGACCTCCACGTGCTCTTCACCGCCGGGTTCGGGCTGGCCTTCCTGATCCTCCTGATCGGCATGCCCTACCTGCTGCCCGGCTTCCCGCGCACCTTCTATCTGGTCAGCTACCTGGCGGCGGCGGCCGTGGTCTTCGCCGGGGCGCTCTGGGAGCCCATCGGCTACTACAACCTGACCTCCCTGGAGCTGATCGGCGCCGCCGTCCTGTTCTCCTGGATGGTCGTGTTCATCCGCAACATCGCCGCCCTGGTGGCCCAGCTGAAAGGTCCAGCCCTATGAAGCGAGCCGCCGTCGTCGGATCAGGTCCGAACGGGCTGACCGCGGCCTGCCTGCTGGCCCAGGCCGGCTGGGAGGTGACCGTCTATGAGGCCGCGGACGCGCCTGGAGGTGCGATGCGCTCGGCAGAGCTCTTCGCCGGAGAGTTCGGCCCGGCGGTCCCGGGTGCGGAGGGAGTGATCAGTGACCTCGGGGCCAGTGTGTTCCCCTTCGGCCCGCCGCCGGTTCCCGGGGTCGAGCGCCACGGCCTGAAGTATCTCCACGCTGGGTTCCCGGCCGCGCACGGGCTCGACGACGGCGCACCCCCGGCCCTGCTGCACTCCTCGGTGAGTGCCACCGCCGCCGGGCTGGGCCCGGACGGTGCCGCGTGGACCAGGATCTTCGGCCCGCTGGTGCGGGACTGGGATCGGGTGCTGCGTGCGGGGATGACCCCGGTGACCGCTCCGTTGAGCAACCTGCAGTCCGATTCGAGAGCGCACCGGATGCAGTCCCTGGTCCAGATCGGAGCCCGCGGCGCCTGGCCCTCGACCTGGCTGCAGCAGCTCTTCGCCGAAGCCCCGGCGAAGGCGCTCTTCGCCGGGCTCGCCGGGCACGCGACCACTGATCTGCGCAGACCCCTGACCTCGGCCTTCGGGCTGCTGCTGGGAGCGGCGGCACAGGCGAGCGGCTGGCCGGTGGCCCAGGGAGGCTCCGGCGCGGTGGTGCGGGCCCTGGTGGCAGAGCTCGAAGCCCATGGCGGGAAGCTCCTCACCGGTCGCCGGGTCTCCGGATTGGAGGACCTGCGCATCCCGGGCAGCACCGGCCCCGGTGCGCACGTCCCGGATGCGGTGCTGCTGGATCTGACCCCGCGTCAGCTGCGCAGCTTCGGCGGACTCCGGCTGCCGCGCGGATACTCCCGTGCGCTGAGCCGATGGAACTACGGCACCGGGATCGTGAAGATCGACTATCTGCTCGAAGGCCCCATCCCGTGGCGGCATGAAGCGATGGGCCAGGCCAGCACCGTGCATCTGGGCGGCGGCGCCCGGCAGATGGCGGCTGCAGAGGCCGCCGCCGTGAGCGGCACGCTGCCCGGCCGCCCGTATGTGCTGCTGACCCAGCCCAGCGCCGCGGACCCGTCCAGGACGCCCGATGAGCGCACTGTGGCCTGGGCCTACGCCCATGTCCCCGGTGGGCTCTCCGGGGCCGCGGTGACCCGGGCCGCGGGGATGATCGAGGCCGAGATCGAGGCCCAGGCGCCTGGTTTCGCAAGCACCGTGCAGGCCCGCAAGTTGTGGAGCCCGGCGGACCTCCAGGAATGGAATCCCAACCTCGTGGACGGCTCGATCAGCGCCGGGGCTCCCACGCTGCGCCAGTTCCTGGCCCGGCCTGCGCTGCGACCGGATCCGTATCGGGTGCCCCATGCCGGGGACGAGGCCCCGGGAGCCCCCGAAGGTGTGACATCCGTCCTGACCGCGGCAGGTCAGGCCCCGGCGGTCTACCTCTGCTCCGCCTCGGCGCCCCCCGGTGGTGGAGCCCATGGGATGGCCGGGTTCCACGCGGCGCAGTCGGTGCTGCGCCGGGGCTAGCGGGCAGGTCAGAAGCCGGCATCATGCGTGTGGACCGGCCGTTGGGGTCAGCAGCCAGGCCAGGAGCCGGGATCAGAAGCCGCTGAAGGCGAGCAGCCCGGCGACCACGAGCATGATCAGACCCACCATGATGTCGAGCACCTGCCAGGTCCGGGGCCGGTTCAACCACTTCGAGAGCACCGCACCGCCCAGTGCCAGGGAGCTGAACCAGATGATCGAGGCCAGCACGGCGCCGGCGGCGAAGAGCCAGCGCTGATCCCCGAAGGTGTTCGCCATGGTGCCCAGCACCACCATCGTGTCCACCCAGGCGTGGGGGTTCAGGATGCTCACGCTGAGACCGGTGGCGGCGATGGCAGAGATCCGGGTGACCTGGACCTGCTGTGCCTGCTTCACGGCGGTGCCGCCCGAGCCGGGGGAGGTGGGCGCGCCGTCGTCGTCCCGGCCGGAGGGTCCGCCGTCCGTGCTGGTGAGCTCGACGTGGACCCCGGGCTTCAGGGCCTGGCCCGCCCGGCGGGCGGAGCGGAAGGAGCGATAGGCGAACCAGGTCAGGTAGGACACGCCCAGCCAGCGCAGCACCTCCATCAGCCAGGGGGCGTGGTCGAGCACCGCGCCGACGCCGGCGGTGCCCAGGGCAATGAGCAGGATGTCACCGAAGATGCAGCAGGCCACGGCCAGGAACACTCGATCGCGGCGCAGGCCCTGGCGCAGCAGCCAGGCGCTCTGCGGGCCGATCGCGACGATGAGGGCCAGGCAGGTCAGGAGTCCGGTGAGCAAGGTGGTCATGGCTCCATCTTGGAGTGTCCAGGCGCATCCGCACCAGCTCATCATCCTTCATGATCTGAAGCAATGCTTCAGATCCCTCGGTAGGCTGGTGGCATGAACACAGATCACCTGCGCGCCTTCGTCGCAGCGGTGGATGAGGGGACCTTCGAGTCCGCCTCGGCGCTGCTGCAGATCTCCGGATCTGCCTTCTCCCAGCGGATCAAGGCCCTGGAGAGGGAGGTCGGGCATGTGCTGCTCACTCGCACGGTCCCGGTGGCGCCCACAGAGTCAGGGGCGGAGCTGCTGCGCATCGCACGGCAGACCGTGATGCTCGAGGATGAGGCGCGGCGGAGCCTGGGCTTCCATCGGATCCCCGGGGAGGCGGCCCCCACGGTGACCCTCTCCGTGGCGGTGAATGCGGATTCCCTGGCCAGCTGGTTCTTGCGGGTGCTGCAGGAGGCTGCGACCTGGGATGACGTGGAGCTGCATTTCTACGCCGAGGACCAGGAGCACACCCATGAGCTGCTGCGCAACGGCACGGTGGCGGCGGCGGTGGCGGAGAATCCGACCCCAGTCTCCGGGTGCCGCTCCACGGTGCTGGGCGTGATGCGGTACTGGCCGGTGGCCAGCACCGAGCTGCTGGACCGGCACCGTTCCCCGGGTCGGGTGGTGGACTGGCAGCGAGTGCCGCTGGTGGAGTACGGGATCCGCGATTCGCTGCAGCGCACCGGGCTGCGCCGCCTCGGGGTCTCCGGCACGCCGACCACGCATATGGTGCCCTCCGTGGAGGCCTATAACGCGGCGGTCGGCTACGGCCTGGGGTGGGGAATGATCCCGGAGTCGATGATGCCCCCGGGGGTGCGGGAGGGGACGCATCCCGATCTCGCGGTCGTGGAGGAGATCGGACTGCAGGAGACGGTCCTGCATTGGCAGCACTGGTCCAGCACCACTGCGGTGATGGACCGGCTCACCGGCGCCGTGCGTCGGGCGGCGGCCCGCATGCGGTGAGGGCGGCGGCCCGCATGCGCTGAGGGCGAGCTTGAAAAGTCCTTCAAATTTTTAGGAATGGAGTGGCGGGGCTTGGCGTTGCACCGACCATGACCATCAGCACAGAGCGCCACAGCGACCAGTTCGAACTCGGCCTGCACACCTTCGGAGACGTCACCAAGACGCTCGACGGCGAGCAGGATGTCCCGCAGCCCCAGGTGCTGCGCAACGTCCTGGCGGAGGCCAAGATGGCCGACGCCTCTGGAGTGGATGTGATCGGCATCGGCGAGCACCACCGCCCTGACTACGCGATCTCCGCCCCGGACGTGGTGCTCTCCGCGATCGGTGCCGCCACGGAACGGATCAAGCTCACCTCCGCGGTCACCGTGCTCTCCTCGGACGACCCGGTGCGCGTCTATCAGCGCTTCGCCACGATCGACGGCCTCACCGGTGGTCGCGCCGAGGTCTCCCTGGGGCGCGGCTCCTTCATCGAGTCCTACCCGCTCTTCGGCTACGACCTCTCCGACTACGAGCAGCTCTTCGAGGAGAAGGTGGAGCTGTTCACCCGACTGCGCAGCGAGGCGGCGATCAGCTGGCAGGGGAATACCCGGGGGTCGCTGAAGAACCAGGAGATCTACCCCAAGACCGAGCATGAGCACGGCCTGCCCACCTGGATCGCTGTGGGCGGCACGCCGAACTCCGTGGTGCGAGCCGCGCGTCACGGCCTGGGCCTGGAGCTGGCGATCATCGGCGGCGCCCCCGAGCGTTTCCGGCCGCTGGCGCAGCTCTACCAGAAGGCGCTCGATGAGTTTGGTCACAGCGGCAACCGCCGCATCGCGGTGCACTCGCATGGATTCGTGGCCCCCACCGACGAGGAGGCGCTGGACATCTTCTACCCGTCCTGGGCGGAATCCATGGCGAAGCTGGGGCGTGAGCGCGGTTGGGGCAACGGGCACCCGTCCCGGGCGCAGTTCGAGCAGGAGGTCCACCAGGGAGCGCTCTATGTCGGCTCCCCGGAGACGGTGGCCAAGAAGATCGTGCGCACCCAGAAGCTGCTGGGCAACAGCCGGTTCGGCATGAAATACGGCAACGCCAGCCTGGCGCATGAGCACATGATGAGCGCCATCGAGCTCTACGGCAGCCAGGTCAAGCCCCTGGTGCTGGACATGCTCAGCGACTCCTGAGCGGCCCTGCAGGCGGTGTCGGCGCGCTGGATCGCGCCGACACCGTCATCAGCGCGCGACGGTACTGTGATGACATGGCATCGCAGGAAACCTCCGAGGATACGCATGAGGAATCGAATCAGGGCACGGCACCAGGGGAGCAGGACACCCAGAACCAGGGTCAGGTAAGCCAGTATTCCGAGGCCGACCTGCCGGTCGGGGACGGCAGCATCGTGGTCTACTCCGACCCGGGACGCACCTCCCTGCTGGTGCGCCAGATGCTCAAGCAGCCCCCGCGCGGGCGCAACGCGCATTGGGCGCGGGGTGCCGAGGTCACCCAGGAGCAGGTGCTGATCCCGCTGCGAGAAGACGCCACGCTCGACCTCGACGTGGCCAAGCAGTGGGCCCGCGAAGCCGAGGCTGACATGACGGTGATCATCACCGAGATCCCGCGCATGGCCGGTGAACGCCCCAAGACCGCGGAGCTGCACTTCTCAGACAGGCTCGCGATCGTCTCGCTGCCGGCGCTGGGGCCGGTGTTCATCATGCATTCGCTGCGTCGAGAGCTCTACCGGGTGGTCACCGCGCTGCTCAATCAGTCGGTGGACGCGGCACGCGAGTACGGCGGCTACTACGCCCACGTGGAGGAGCAGAAGGGCGACGACACCTTCTTCATCTCCCCGGGGATGCTCTTCCCCGGCAGGCTCTGGATGACCCTGGGGATGGTGGCGGCCAATGAGCCGCTGTGGTCCCTGCCCAAGCTCTCCGGCGTCTTCGCCGCCGCAGCCGCCACCGGCGCCTTCGGCATCTTCTTCACCACCATCTGGGAGATGGCGAACTTCCTGCCGCATTGGCGCCTGGCGATCGTCTCGCTGGCCGCCGTCGGGATCGTCAGCGCCTGGCTGATCATCAGCAACCGCCTCTGGGACCGATCGGCGGCAGTCGGCGGCGCCCGGGAGGCCGCCATGTACAACATCTCCACGGTGGTGAGCCTGCTGACCAGCGTTGCCGCCCTGTACTTCGGGCTCTTCATCTCCATCCTGGTGGTCGGGCTGCTGCTGATCGAACCCGGATTCATGGCGCAGATCCTCGGTGAGGGGACAGGCTTCATGAACTACGTGGAGATCGCGTGGCTCTCAGCCTCGCTGGGCACCTTCGCCGGGGCCATCGGAGCGAACTTCGACGACACCGTGGAGCTGAAGAACCTCACGCAGGGGTCTCGCGAACTCCAGCGCTACCCCAAGGACGCCGAGCAGCGCTGAGACCTGCGCTTCGGGTGCCCGGTCGGATCAGTGCTCCTGGTGCGCCTACGGCCCCGGTGTCCCACGGGCCCGGCCGCCCCTAAGGCCTGGCGCCCCGCCCACCCCTTCGGGTCAGCCGGGTCAGGCGATGGCGGCGAGCGCGAAGAGCGCGAGCAGTCCCAGTCCGACGCCCCAGAGGATCACCGAGACCAGCATCCAGGCCATCACCGCGTGGCGGGAGGCCCCGAAGGAGACCATCAACGGTGCGGTGAACTGACTCGGCAGGGCCAGTGGCCCCAGGATGGAGACCCCGGGGACACCGAAGCGATCAAAGATCCGCCGGACCTTCTCGCGCTTAGAGGACTTCTCCGGGGCCGGGCGCTGCGGGCGCTTGTGCAGCACGGCGGTGCGCACCCAGTGGGCGACATAGACCACCAGGATCAGCGAGAGCATGTTCCCGACGACGGCGGCGAAGATCGCCACCGCCGGGTACAGGCCGGCGATGATCCCGATCGGAGCTCCCCCGTAGGACTCGACGAAGGGAATGGCGGAGACCAGGATGACGCCGAGCCACTGCAGCGCGGGCGGCAGCCCCTGGGTCCAGTTCTGCAGGCCGGCGATCCAGCTGTCCCCTGTGACCGAGGGGGCGACGTCTGAGGCAAGTGTGAGTGATTCGAGCATTGCTTCATTATTTCGGAGGAGCGGCTCGTAAGCGTCAGCCTGAGGGGTGATCCGCCCGGCGCGCCGCAGGTCAAAGACGTGCACTTGTGCAAACTTATAGCAGTGCATAAGATGCACTGGTGCAAGAAAATCTGACTCAGCGCAAACGCAACCAGCGCGACACCTGGAACGCCATCCACCAGGCGGCCTTCGCCCTGGCATCGGCCGGTGGTCCCGGAGCCGTCACGGTGGATGAGATCGCGTCCCGCGCGGGCGTCTCGCGCCGCACCTTCTTCAACTACTTCCCGGTGAAAGAGGATGCCGTGCTCGGCACCCGAACCGCCGAGCTGGACCCAGCCGTCGTCGAACGCTTCCATGCCTCCACCGAGGACGAGCTCACCCGTGTGGTGCATCTGTTCGTGTCCGTGGTGCGCACCTGTCTCCCGGAGGAGACCGCCGCGCAGCGCCGGGCGATCATCGCCGAGCATCCGCAGCTGCGCGCCCGCCTGGCCGAGCTGCTGGCGCAGGTGGAGGGGCTGGTGTACTCCGCGGTCCACGCCGAGGCCGACCAGGGCGGGATGCAGCTTCCCGAAGGAGCCGGAGCCCACGCCTTCGAGGCCCTGCTGGCGCTGGCCGGGGGCATCACCAAGTTCGCCTTCTCCCGGTACCACGAGTCCGGCGCGGAAAGTCTGGACCCCTTCATCGGCGAGACCATCGCCCTGTTCAGGAAAGTCGTAGAGACCACCCGATGACCAAGCCAGAGACGCCTTCGCTGCCGAAGGCCACACCGCCGTCCCAGACCCAGGGGCAGGCCGCGGAGACCGACGCGATTACTGAGCCGGTCACCGACTCTGCCGCCGAGCCCGTGACCGACCGCGCCGCCGACCCGGTCACCGACGCCAGCAACCCGGCCACCGACGCCAGCACCTCGCCGGAGCCCGAGACCGGACACCTCAAGTGGATCTTCAGCGCCCTGATCCTGGCGATGCTGATGGCCTCCCTGGGTCAGACGGTGCTGGCCACCGCGCTGCCGACCATCGTCGGGGAGCTCGACGGGGTGGAGCACATGGCCTGGGTGATCACCGCGTTCATCCTGGCCTCCACGGTGATGATGCCGGTCTACGGCAAGCTCGGGGACATGTTCGGGCGCAAGCCGCTGTTCATCTTCGCGATCATCGCCTTCGTCATCGGTTCCGGGCTCGGCGGGGCCGCGGACAGCATGTCCCAGCTGATCGGAGCCCGGGTGATCCAGGGCCTTGGCGGCGGAGGTCTGATGATCCTGTCCCAGGCGACCATCGCCGACGTCGTCCCGGCGCGTGAGCGCGGCCGCTACATGGGAGTCATGGGCGGGGTCTTCGCGTTCTCCTCGGTGGCCGGCCCGCTGCTGGGCGGCTGGCTCACCGATGGCCCCGGTTGGCGCTGGACGCTGTGGATGAACGTGCCGCTGGGCGTGCTCGCGCTGATCGGGATCGTGATGCTGCTGAAGCTGCCGCCGCGCGAGCCCGAGGCGCGCGGTCGCATCGACGTGTGGGGGATGGCGCTGCTGGGTGTGGCCACCACCGCCGTCGTGCTGGTGGCGACCTGGGGCGGGGGCGAATACGCCTGGACCTCCCCGATGATCCTTGGGCTGCTCGGCGCGCTGGTGATCTCAGGCCTGCTCTTCACCTGGATCGAGCACCGCACCCCGGAACCGATCCTGCCGCTGATGCTCTTCCGCAGCCGCAACTTCGTGCTGACCATGGTCGCCGGGCTGATCACCGGCGTGGCGATGTTCGGCGCGCTGGGGTACATGCCCACCTACCTGCAGATGGTCACCGGGTATACGCCCGCCCAGGCCGGACTGTTGATGATCCCGATGATGGGCACCCTGCTGGTCGCCTCCATCATCGTCGGGCGCCGGGTGAGCAAGTCCGGCCGGTATAAGAAGACGATGGTGATCGGCAGCGTGATCACCGCACTCGGGCTGGGGCTGCTCTCCACGGTCAGCGCCGATTCCCCGGTGATCCTGGAATGCCTCTACCTCGGAGTGCTCGGCCTCGGACTGGGCTGCACCATGCAGCTGCTGACCCTGGTCGCGCAGAACTCTTTCGCGCTGCGTCACGTGGGCACCGCGACGGCGGGGCAGAACTACTTCCGCCAGGTCGGGGCCACGCTGGGCTCGGCCGTGATCGGCTCGCTGTTCGCCAGCCGACTCACCGAGATGCTCACCGAACGGCTGCCCGCCGACGCCGCCGGTGGGGTCGGCGCGAACTCGCTGACCCCGGAGCTGGTGCGCGGACTGCCGGATCCGATCTACACGGTGGTCGTGGAGTCCTATAACGAGGCACTGGTGCCGCTGTTCCTCTGGATGGTCCCGCTGGCGCTGATCGCCACCGTGATGCTGCTCTTCGTGGAGGAGAAGCCGCTGGCCACGACCCTGGAGCGCTGAGCCGCCGTGGGGCGGCAGGCTCACCCGTCCCGCCTCTCCCACCCCGCGCATCCCACCCGTCCCGCCTCCGCCCCCCGCGCCATCGATTGTGCAATTCGAGCGCCGCAGAGCACGGATCCCGAGGAAAAACCTGCACGAATTGCACACTCGATGCCTCAGGGGTGACCTGAGCCCACCTCGCGCGGAGCTCCGGGTCTCCGGATCCGCCCGAGGAGGCTCTCGACACCGCCGGTGACACCGAGGACCACGGCTGTGCCCAGGCTGCTGCCGATGAGCACCATGATCGCACCGACGAGCCACAGTCCGCTGCTGTCCTCACTGGCCGCGGTGACACTCCAGGCCACAGTGAACGACGGCGGCAGCAGCAGCACGGACTTCCAGTGCCGCCCCCAAGAAGCCGGCACGGCCACCGCCAACAGGGTGATGCCGCAGCCGATCACCTGCCAGGCCTCATAGGGGCCGTGCGCCAGTCCGGTCACCGGGTCCACCTGATACTCCTGGTCCCAGCCCATCCACGCGAACCAGGCGCCGGTGGACCCGAGGATCACGAAGAGCGCCCAGGCCAGGAAGCGCGAGCTTCCCCAGGAGTGGCTGCGGTCGGCAGGTCCGGCCGGCGGAAGGGTGGTCATCGCGTCAGTATGTTCGAGGCAGAGTCAGTCACGCTGCGACACGCGGGTGCCGCCGTCGAAGGGGGACTTCGGCAGTGTGTGCTCGGGCCGGGCGAATCTGGTGACGCCCAGGACCACCAGCGTCCCCAGCGTGCTGCCCACCGCCATGAAGCCCGCCCCCACCAGCCAGAGGCCGGTGATGTCCTCGCTGCTGGCGGTCATGGACCAGGCCAGAGTCAGCGACGGCGGCAGCAGCAGCACCGTAGGCCAGCACCGGTTCCAGGATGTCACCACCGCGATGCCCAGGAGCAGGACGCCGCAGACCAGGAACTGCCACGGCACTGGAGGGCCGTGCTGAATCCCAGTGGCCGTGTCGTAGCTGTAGCCCAGCCCCCAGGGCAGCAGGGCGAGGGTCCCGAACCAGGTCCCGGCCGTCCCCGCAACCAGGAACGCCGCCCAAGCCGTGATGCGCAGGAATCGACTCGCCCACCCGATGCGGTGGGCCCTCGGTGACTGGCTGCTCGACATAGCGCCAGTATGTCCCCGCCCCGAGTCATCCGCGCGAGCCACTCCGGGGCGATTTAGTCCGGTGAAGCCGCCCTGCCTGCATCGATTGTGCAATTCGACCGCCGTTTCATCCGCCAGGAGGCGGAGAACCTGCACAGATTGCACAATCGATGACACGAACCGGGGCGAGGCGTCCATGAGCGGAGCGGGCCCCGTAACCGATCCGACAAGCAGCGATCCACCCGGCAACGGTTCTACGCGCTGTAGTAGACTCGCCGACATCAGCCGAAGGAGGGGGTTTCCTGTGGTCAATGCCGCGGACATCACCCCTTCGCCGCGCCTCGTCTCGGGTCCCGCCCGGCTGGGCCGGGGACTGCTGGCCGCGAGCCTGGCCATCGGGTCCGCCGCCGTCTCGCACACCGCTGCTGGGCATCACATGCCGCACTGGATCGTGCTGGTCCTGGCGCTCGCGGTGAGCCTGCCCGTCTGCGCCTCGCTCTCCGCCGTCCGGCTCAGCCGCGTCCGGCTCGGCGTCGCCGTCGTCTTCAGCCAGGCCATGCTGCACGGCCTGTTTGCGCTCTTCCCGGCCACCGGCTCGTCAGCCAGCACCACCGTGCACAGCGACGCCGCAGCGCACACCGGACATGCGGTCCATGATCACGTCGTGACCGTCGCGGGAGCGGGGGAGACAAGTGCGGTGGCTCAGGTGCTGCCCGACGCGCCGATGGTCTTCGCCCACGTCTGTGCCGGGATCTTCACCTTCGCGGTGATCCGTCGCGGCGAGCTGATCCTGCACGCGCTCGGCTCCCTGCTGCTGCTGCGCCCGGTGTTGTTGCTGTTCCTGCGCCCGGTGTCGCTGACCGGGCCCCGGGCGATCCGCGCGCATGACTCCTTCTCCACCGTGATCCTGCAGGATCTCTGGTGCGGCGGTGGCGCGCAGACGCTGCGTGGACCGCCTGTCCTCGTGAGCTGACATCACCCGTGGTCCCCACGGCACGACGCCGGGGACCAGTCACTTCACGACGGAAAGCACAACCCCATGTCACCGAACACCACTGCACCCTGTACGCCCACCACGCGTCGCCGACGCGCCGGTCGCATCACCGCGCTCTCCACCACTGCGGCGCTCGGCCTGGCGGTCACCACGATGGCCGCTCCGGCCTGGGCGCACGATTCGCTCATCGCCTCCTCCCCGGAGGCGGGGGAGGTCCTGCAGGAGAGCCCCGAGGAGATCACCCTCGAGTTCTCCGGAGGCGGCCTGACCACAGGTGATGGAATCACCAACATCATCCAGGTCAGCGATGCCGACGGGGAGAACTGGGAGGGCGAAACCGAGGTCGAAGGTGCGACCATGTCAGCGGAGTTCCCTGAGGATCTCCCCGGAGGCGACTACACGGTGGCCTACCGAGTGGTCTACTCCGATGGCCACGCCGAGGAGCAGTCCTTCGATTTCGAAGTCGAGGAGACCGCCCCGGAGCCTGAGCCGACGCCAGAGCCCACGGCCTCCGCTTCGGAGGAGACCGAGGATGAGGCCGAGACGGAGACTGAATCCGCTGCGCCAGCAGAGGACGACGACGCCGCCGACTCCAGCGCCGCTGATCCTGATCAGGCGGAGGAGCCGGTCGCGGGTGACGCCGCTGCTGACACCCAGCAGGATTCCGGGCTTCCGGTCTGGGCGTTCGTGCTCGGTGGCATCGTCGTAGTCGGTGGCATCGCCGCGATCGCGACCGCTGTCCTGCGCGGGCGGAAGAACCCCCGCGCCTGACCCGTCGCGCCTGACCTAACGCGCCTGAGCTGTCGCGGCGGAAACTCCGCGCCTGACTCGTCGACGTCGAGCTCCCACGCCTGTCCCGGTGCTGCCCTCACGCAGCCCCTGATCAGGTCAATGCTGGCCTGCCTCTCTTCTGTGGCCAGGTGCAGCTGAGCAGAGCCGCATCCGCGGATCGCCTCCTCACCCAACACACCTATGCCCGTCGCGCCTCAGTGCGCCCTCGGGCTTCAGGGTCATACGCCCGAAAGGACACCACTGTCATGAAGAACACCACTTGGACCCTCTCCGCCCTCGCGGCAGCCGCAACGCTGACGCTGACCTCCTGCGCAGACGCAGGAACCGAGCCTGAAGAGTCTGAAACCGAGGCTGAGACGACTCAGTCCGAGGCCCCCCAGGCTGAGTCGGGCGACAATGCTCTGATCCAGAGCAGTCAAGACGATGTCTGGGCACGCGCCACGGACTCTGAGATGACCAGCGTCTTCGGCACCATCGAGAACTTGACCGATGAGGACCTCACGGTCGTCGCAGCGAGTTCTGAGGTCGCCGGCATCACGGAGCTCCACGAGATCGTGGAGGAAGACGGCCAGCAGGTCATGCAGGAGATCGACGGCGGCTTCACCATCCCGGCCTCAGGCGCTTTGGAGTTGGAGACCGGAGGGGACCACCTGATGCTGATGGATCTGCAACAGGAGCTGCTGCCCGGCGAGGTGCTGGAGATCTCGCTGGAGTTCGAGGACGGCACGCAGGAGTCCATTGAAGCCATGGTCCGCGACGACGGCGGGCAGGATGAGCCCTACGAGCACGGCGATGAGATGGAGGGCATGGACCACGGCGACGAGATGGACCATAGCGAAGACATGGACGAGATGGACCATGACGCCGCTGAGGCTGATCACGACTCCGATGATCATGAGCACTGAGCGGCCTGATCCGACGGGCGCCGGTCAGGGACCAGCTCAACGGGGCAGACCCGAACGAGGGACCTCCCGGCGCGGCTTCTCCCGCCGAGGGCTCCTGCTCGGCGCCGGCGTGGGCGGGGCAGGAGTCGCCGCCGCGGCCAGCATGGGCAGCGCCCTGGGCTGGGGTGAGACGCAGCCCGAGGTGCGCAGCATCAGCTACGGTGCGGAGACGGTGCCGTTCTACGGCGCGCGGCAGGCGGGCATCGAAACCCCCGCCCAGGCCCATGCCGTGCTGGTCGCCCTGGATTTGCGTGATCCCACCGATCCGAACAGCGTCACCCGGCTGCTGCGGCTGCTCAGTGACGACGCCTCCCGGCTGACCGCCGGGAGGCCGGCGCTGGCGGACACCGAGCCGGAGCTCGCCGCTCATCCCGCGAGCATGACGGTGACCTTCGGCTTCGGTCCTCGGCTCATCGAGGCGTTGGACCCCTCGGCCGCGCCGACGTGGCTGAAGGATCTGCCGGACTTCGAGATCGATGATCTGGATCCGGCGCTGTGCGGTGGTGATCTGCTGCTGCAGATCTGTGGGAACAACCCGATCTCGCTGGCTCATGCGCGCCGGATCATGTTGAAGTCCGCGCGCAGCGAGGCCCGTCCGCGCTGGGTCCAGGACGGATTTCGTTCGGCGCATGGGGCGCAGGAGGAAGGCTCTTCGATGCGCAACCTCTTCGGTCAGGTTGATGAGACCGTGCAGCCCGAGCGGGGCGGTGACGGGAACGAGTTCGCCGTCTGGGGTCACCCACCGCAGGGGTTTTCCAGCTCGCTCAGCCCATGGGTGGAGGGTGGCACCTCGCTGGTCATCCGCCGGATCCGGCTGGACATGGATGGGTGGGACGAGCTGGCCCGCAGCGGCAAGGAGTCCTCGGTAGGGCGCGATCTGAGCGTCGGGGCACCGCTGACCGGCACCCGGGAACACGAGGATCCGGACTTCGAGGCCACCAGCGCGCTGGGCTTCCCGGTGATCGAAGAGTTCGCCCATATCCGCCGGGCACGCCAGATGGCACCTGAGGAACAGATCCTGCGTCGCGGCTACAACTACGACGATCCACCCTCCGGGGAGCGGATCAGTGACTCGGGTCTGATCTTCATGTCGTATCAGGCCGACGTGGAGCGCCAGTTCCTGCCCATCCAGAGGCGACTCGCAGAAGGGGACCGGCTCAACGAGTGGACCACCCCGATCGGCAGCGCCGTCTTCGCCGTGCCACCGGGGTGTCAGCCCGGCGGCTTCATCGGCGACTTCCTCACTTAAACCTTCTTGTTCAGAAAGCACCCCATGACTACGGATACCAGGGCCACGGAGCCCGCTGAGAAACAACCCCCATCGAGTCGAGCGCGTCTCCCCCACGAGGGTTCGCCGCGGAGACAGCCACCGTGGTTCGCCCCGCTGCTGCGCCGCCTGCACTTCTACGCCGGGATCTTCGTGGGCCCGTTCATCCTCATCGCCGCCGCGACCGGCGCGCTCTACGCCTTCTCACCACAGATCGAAGCCGCCCTCTACGGTGACGTGCTCGAGGTCGACGGCGGCACGGATCCGCTCCCGCTCGCCGATCAGGTCGAGGCTGCGCAGCTGAGCATGGGGGAGGGTGCAGCCATTGCCGCGGTGCGTCCCGCCGCCGAGCCTGGCGAGACCACCCGAGTCATGTTCAATGATGAAGACCTCGCGGCATCGCAACATATGGGAGTCTTCGTCGACCCGGACACCGCCGAGGTGCTGGGGCAGGAGGCAGTCTATGGGTCCAGCGGCTCGCTGCCCTTCCGGTTCGACGTCGCGCAGGCACACCGGCACCTCTTCCTCGGAGACTGGGGTCGGCTGTACAGCGAGCTGGCCGCGTCCTGGCTCGCGGTGGTGGTCCTGGCGGGGCTCGGTCTCTGGGTCTCACGGTGGGTCACCGCTCGTCGTCGAAGGTCTTCGACGACGCCGGTCAAGGGTCTGCTCGTTCCGGATCATTCCCGGAAGGGCTACGCCAGGACCCGGTCCTGGCACGCGTCGGTGGGCATCTGGCTCTCCGTGGGCGCCCTGTTCCTCGCAGCCACCGGAATCACCTGGTCCACCTACGGCGGAGCCAATGTCTCTGATGCCCGCGCGGCGCTGAGCTGGGAGACCCCGTCGGTGCAGACCGAGCTGGAGGGATCATCCACTGGGGACGCTCATGCCGGACACGACCACGGCAGCTCCGGGTCCTCCGACGCCCCGGCAACAGGCGCGATTGACCCGTCTCTCTTTGATGAGGTGCTGACAGCGGGTCGGGCCGCAGGATTTGATTCCACACAGCTGGAGATCATCACCCCGGCGGAGGAGGGCCAGGCGTGGAGCATGCGCGATGTCAGTCTTGCGCTTCCAGCTCCTGAGGTGCACAGCGTCTCGGTCAACCCTGAGAATCTTCAAGCCCACGACGTGCTCTACTTCGACGACTTTCCCTTCGTCGCGAAACTCGCCCAGTGGGGGATCTGGCTGCACATGGGGACCCTCTTCGGGCTGGCCAATCAGGTTCTGCTGCTCGGAATCTCGCTGGGCATCATCGCCATGGTGATCTTCGGCTATGTGATGTGGTGGCAGCGCCGCCCACGGCACAGCGGCAAGACTCTGGGTCCGGCCCCCGCGCGAGGCGCGTTCCGCCGGGCCCCGTGGTGGGGAAAACTCCTGACCGTCGGTGTGCTGGGTGGCATCGGGTGGTTCCTGCCCGTGCTCGGCGTCAGCCTGGTCGTCTTCCTCGTGATCGATCTGCTGCTGGGGCTGCGCGCGCGCCGCGGCGCCTCAGTGTCTCGGGTGCCGGGCCCCAGCTAGTCCCACGACCAGCACCGCGGCGGCGATGAGCAGCAGGGACAGGGCGACGGCGGCATCCGGGTCGGTCTCGCGCTGCAGGTAGATCTCCAGGGGCAGCGTGCGGGTGACCCCCTGCAGGCTCCCGGCGAAGGCGATGGTCGCGCCGAACTCTCCCAGGGCGCGGGCGAACGCGAGGATCGCGCCGGAGATCAGCCCCGGGGTGATCAGCGGCAGGATGATCGTGCGCAGCACGGCGGTGGGGCCCGCTCCGTCCATCACGGCGGCCTCGATGACGTGTGGATCAAGTCCATGCAGCGCGTTCTCCACTGTGATCACCAGGAACGGCAGCGCCACGAAGGTCTGAGCGAGGACCACCGCGGTGGTGGAGTACGCGATGCTGATCCCGAGCGCGTTCATGGATTCACCCAGCAGGCCCTGGCGTCCGAAGGTGTAGAGCAGCGCCACGCCGCCCACCACCGGCGGCATCACCATGGGCAGCAGCACCAGCGCTCGCAGGACCCCGTTTCCGCGGAAGTGCATCCGGGAGAGCAGGAACGCCATCGGCACTCCCAGCACCACGCAGAGCACCGTGGAGGTCGCGGCCGTGCGAAGGCTCAGTGCCAGGGCCGAGACGGAGGAGGACGAGGTCACCAGGGCAGGGAAGTCGCTCCAGGACACCCGCAGCACGATCGCCAGGAGCGGCACCAGGATCAGCGCCATGCCGACGGCGGCCGGGAGCAGCAGCCATCGTGGGCCGGGGGAGGCATGCCGACCGTTCCGCGGCGAGGCTGCGGTGGAGGGGGTCAGTGTCATGGCCGCCCGAACCCGGCCTCGCGCAGCACCTCTCGTCCCTGCTCACCTTCGACGAAGGCCACGAACTCCTGCGCTGCGGGGTTCGCGGACGACTCCAGGGTGGCGATCGGGTAGTGGTTCACGACCTCCTCGGATTCCGGGAGATCGATCTGCTCCACGTCCTCAGCGGCGACGGCGGCGTCGGTGATGTAGACGATCCCGGCATCGGCTTCACCGGCCCGGACCTTCCCCAGCACGTCGGTGACGGCTGATTCTTCACTGGCCGGTGAGAGCTCGACGCCGGCGACTGCGGCGAGGCGCTGCGTGGCGGCCCCGCAGGGGACCTGCGGGGCACAGACCACAGTGACGACATCGTCGCCGGTCAGGTCCGCCAGTCCGGTCACGCCGGCGGGGTTGCCCGGCGGGGTGACGAGGGTCAGCGTGTTCGAGGCGAAGCTGACCGGGGTCGACCCAGTGAGCCCTGCGTCCACGATCTGGTCCATGGTGTCCTCGTCGGCCGCCGCGAAGACATCCGCCGGGGCTCCCTGGTCCAGCTGCGCGGCGAGGTCCGAGGAGCCGGCGAAGTTGAAGGCGACCTCGACTCCGGTCTCCTGGTGGAACCGCTCCCCGATCTCGGTGAAGGTCTCAGTCAGGGAGGCGGCGGCGAACACCTGGATCGGGCCTGGGCCCGGCCCATCGGAGGAGCACGCGCTCAGCAGCAGCACCGGCAGCATCGCTGCGGCGCCCAGGGTCCGGCCCATCAAGGTCCGGCGCATCGGGGCCCGGTACATCGGGGTCCGGTGCATCAGGGCTGGCTCCCAGGCCGCTCAAGCACAACCTGGGTGGCCTTCACCGAGGCCGTGGCGACGACGCCGGGCTCCAGCCCCAGCTCCTGCACAGACTCCGTGCTGAGCAGGGACACCACCCTAAACGGCCCGCACTGCAGCTCCACCTGGGACATCACCGGGTCGCTTGTCACCGCGGTGACCAGGCCGGTGAACCGATTCCGGGCAGAGCTCTGTGCACCGCCGAGCTCCGCTGGGGCGGCCGCCCGCGCCTGCGCGAAGCGGGCCAGCTCGGCGCCGTCGAGCACCATGGGACCGTTGGAGTCATGTTCGGCCTGCAGGTCTCCCTTGGCCACCCAGCGGCGGACGGTGTCATCGCTGACAGCCAGGAAGCGAGCGGCGTCTGAGATCCGTATCTGCGGCATTATCTGAGAATACCAGCCGCGAAAACGGAGTAATGGCGCCATAGGGGACCTTTGCCCTGTCGAACACGGCGCCTGATGCTATTGAATGGAGAGATGAACTCCATGATCTCCACGATTCTCAATGTCATCTGGCTGGTCTTCGGCGGTCTGTGGCTGGCGCTGGGCTACTTCCTCGCCGGAATCGTGTGCTGCCTGCTGATCATCACGATCCCCTTCGGGCTGGCGTCCTTCCGGATCGGGGCCTACGCGCTGTGGCCCTTCGGCCGCACGATCGTGGATCGAAGCCCCCGAGGCGCAGGGCTCTTCACCACCATCGGCAATGTGATCTGGGTTCTGGTGGCGGGGATCTGGATCGCCATCGGGCACGTGCTCACCGCGATCCCGATGTTCGTCAGCATCATCGGGATCCCGCTGGGCATCGCGAACCTCAAGCTGATCCCGGTCTCGCTGATGCCGCTGGGCAAGGTGATCGTGGCCTCCAACGCGGTGCTGCCGACCTACCGGCACGCCTGAACGGGCGGGCTCGCAGGCCAGGCCTGGCCAAACCGGGGGGGGTGCCCTGCCAGCTGAGCCACCCGGCGCCCCGCCAGCCCAGCGGTCCGGCGCTCCGCCAGCCCAGCGGTCCGGCGCGCTTCAGCCCTTGAGCAGGATCTTGCGCATCCCCCAAGAGATCGGCGCCTTCGCCCACCGGGTGGGATCGAAGCCGGGGAGCTTGCGCAGCACGCCGCGCTCGTGGCTGAAGGTCGCCACACTGTACTCCCCGTGATAGCGCCCCATGCCGCTCGCCCCGACACCGCCGAACGGCAGGCTGGACACCGCCAGCTGGGTCATCACCGTGTTGAAGGTCAGCCCGCCGGAGGAGGTCCGTTCCTGGAAGTCCTCCCGCACCTCCTCGCGCTCGGTGAAGGCATAGAGCGCCAGCGGTTTCGGACGGGCGTTGATGAAGTCGATCGCCTCCCGGTGATCTGCCACGGTGAGGATCGGCAGGATCGGACCAAAGATCTCCTCCTGCATCACCGGAGAGTCGGGGCCGACCCCTAGCAGCACCGTGGGGGCGACGTAGCGCGCGGCGGCGTCGGTCTCGCCTCCGATGACCACGCGGCCAGAGCCCAGCAGCTCGGTCAGACGTTCGGTGTGACGCTCATTGATGATCCGGCCGTAGTTCTCGGCGGTGGACGGGTCTGTCCCGAAGGCGCGTCGCGTGACCCGGGCGATCTCTCGGGCCAAAGGTTCAGCGATCTCGGGGGTGGTCAGCAGGTAGTCCGGGGCGACGCAGGTCTGACCGCAGTTGCTGAACTTGCCCCAGACCAGCGCCTCCGCCGTGCTCGTGAGGTCCGCAGAGGGGTCGACCCAGACCGGGGACTTCCCGCCCAGTTCCAAGGTCACCGGGGTCAGGTGCTTGGCCGCAGCGGTCATCACGATGGAAGCCACCGCGCCATTGCCGGTGTAGAAGATGTGGTCGAAGGGGTGCTCCAGCAGGCGTGTGGTCTCCTCCACGCCGCCCTCGATGACCTGCACCGCCTCGGGGTCGAGGTACTGCGGGATCAGCCGCGCCACCGTGGCGGAGACGGTCGGGGCCAGCTCGCTGGGTTTCAGCACCACCGAGTTCCCCGCCGCCAGGGCGCCGATCAACGGCATCAGCAGCAGGTGGAACGGGTAGTTCCACGGCCCGATGATCAGCACCGTGCCCAGCGGCTGGCGCTGCACATGGGCGCGCGCGCTGCCCACCAGCAGCGGCACTGGGGTGCTCCGGTCTCGGGTCCACTGGGTCAGGTGCTTCAGCGTCTGCTTGACCTCGGACTTCACGGATAGCACCTCGGTGAGGTGAGAGTCGACGTCGTTCTTGCCCAGATCCGCATGCATCGCGGCGTGGATCTCAGTGGCCCGCTCCTGCAGCAGGCGCTGGAGGCCCAGCAGCTGGTCCCTCCGCCAGTCCATCGACCGGGTCCGTCCGCTGGCGAATACCCTCTTGGCTTCCGCGACGCCGGCGTCGACGGCTGCCGGGGCAGTGGCGAGCTTCTTGAGGGAAGGGCTGCGGGCCTCGGACGGGGTGTACGGCATAGGTGAACCTCTCAGGTCAGGGTGGTGCTCTCACCCTACAGACGCGGATATGCGCCAGCTCTTCCCAGCTCGTCGACCGACAGGAGCAACTGGCACCTTTAGTCACGTTGCGCGAGTGCATCGAATAGTTATACGTTCTAACAGTAACGTCAATGAACAGGATCGGGCGTGACTGCAACAGGGGGCAGCCACCGAAGGGTACGGAGATGCCAGATGAGTACACAGCCAGTCCCCACCAGCACGCTTCCGCAGGCAGGACTCACGCAGGCAGAAGCGCCACAGCGGCCACTGCCCGAGAGCACCGGCCCTGCCTTCCAGGCAAGCCGGGCGCAGCGGCTGCGCTGCACCCGCTATGACCAGATGGCCAAGGCCGCATCGGCTGGACTCATGGCCCACCCGCATGTGGAGTCCGCCATCGTGGAGATCTCAGGGGACCAGGCTGACCTGGTCTTTCACCTGAACTGCACGATCACGGCAGAGTCTGACCCCTCGGATCTGATGGAGACGGTCGCTCGCGGTGTGGTGCCGAACATCGAGCGGATGCTCGGCACGGAGTTCGCCTCGCGCAGGCTCCACTTCAACCGCAGTCTGTACAGCGCCGCCTGAGCCCGCCAGCTCAAGCCTCCACCCATCCCCGCACACCTAAGGAGCCTGCCGTGGGCATCACCCTGATCCAGACGTTCAATGCGTTCTTCCTGGCGGCCATCGTGCTGGCCGGACCGGTGCTCATCACCGCTGGCCTCTGGGCCACGGCCGGGAACCTGCGCCGCCTCATCTCCGGTGCACCGGAGCTTCGTCCGGCGCGCGGCACCCTCCGCCAGCCCTGATCTCAGTCCAGGAACTCGGCCTGCGCCACGCTGGGACCTGATGGGCCGAGGACGTCGATCAGCATGTCCGGGTCCTGATAGCTGGCATGGAGCTCCCAGCCCGGGACTCCCCGCAGGTCCGCGCGGATCTGCGCTGCGCTGCGGTACGCCTGGGCGTCGGGGTGGCGCCAGTGCACGGAGACCAGGTGTCCTCCCGAGGCCAGGGTCGTCTTCGCGCGTCCCAGAACGGCCGCCCATTGAGAGTCGTTCAGGTAGTACGCCAGCTCGCTGATCAGGATCAGGTCGATCTCAGCGGCGGGCCAGTCTTCGATGCTGGCCTGTTGGAAGCGCACATTGCTCTCAGGCACCCGCCGAGCCGCAGCCTCCAGCGCTGAGCTTGAGATGTCCGTGGCAAGGACCTCATCGCAGCGCTCGGCGAGCAGCTCGGTCAGCCCGCCGATGGAGCACCCCGGCTCATAGGCAAGGCGGTAGCGCCTGCGCGGCAGCACCGCCATGGTCAGGGTGTACTTGCGCTGCTCATACCATCGGCTGGTCACCGACCAGGGGTCCTCACGCCCGGCATGCAGGCCTTCGAAGTCCAGCGGCGCTGCCGGGAAGACGATCTGCTGATCGCGCAGCACGGTTGCCAGCATGTGCGAGGTCAGCACCGGTTCCCCGGGCCCGCGGTCCACCGGGGTGCCCAGTTCAGTGCCCAGCTGGGAGGCGAAGGCCGCGACGGCGCGCGCCCGGACCTCCGCGAGCTCGGCATCGATCGGGATCGAGCGCGCCGCCGACCAGGGGACCTCCGCAGCTGCTTCGGATTCTCCCGACGACCCGGGAGGTGCGCTGTGCAGCCAGAGCCACACCGGGTACTGCACCAGTGCCACGTTGTGCTCGGCTGCTGCCGCCCGCGCGGCCTCACCGCAGGCGTCATGATCAGGATGACCGTCATGGGAGAGTGGGGCGGCCAGCAGGGTGCCGCGGGGCATCTGTTCCAGCGCGGCCCCGATGGATTCGGTGAGCGCTGCCTGGTGGGCGCTGAGCTCACCGTCGGGCAGCTCCAGCCTCAGCCGCTCCAGTCCGCTGGAGGAGCCAGCGCCGAGGGTGCGCAG
The DNA here is from genome assembly GCF_013410215.1 of Nesterenkonia sandarakina. Lineage (NCBI taxonomy): Bacteria > Bacillati > Actinomycetota > Actinomycetes > Micrococcales > Micrococcaceae > Nesterenkonia > Nesterenkonia sandarakina. The sequence goes on along the minus strand of NZ_JACCFQ010000001.1, from coordinate 832,506 downwards.
CTCATCCAAGGCGGCCTCGGACTCCGCAGTGCGGATCCTCGCCAGCTGATCAGCGGGAATGTTTTCGGGCGGATGGGATCCGGTGCCGTCGCTCGCGGCCAGGATCTTCACCGGGGCTGCGCTGCGCAGCCCGGCGGCGATCAGCGCGGCCGCCCCGAGCACCTCATCGTCAGGGTGCGGAGCCAGCACCAGCAGTCCGGGCAGCTGGTGAGGGATCCACCGTCCGGCGTGGTCGAGCGCCCCGATGCCCCATTCCGGCACGTCGGCGTCGTAGTCCTGCCAGGCGCTGAGGCTGCTGCGTGGGGCCTGGGTGCCGTGGAAGGTCGGCGGGGTCTCACCAGGTGCCATGAGCGTCTCCGATCAGGTGGTCCCAGCTCAGGCCGTGCTCGGCGATGATCGCGGGCAGCGCCGCCTCATCGGTCTCGGCGTGGGACTGGCGGATATAGACGCTGAGATCGGCCACCCGCTGGGCGTGGGCGGGGTCTGAGGCGAGCGGGCCTGGTCCCAGCGCGCGTCCGGTGCGGTCGATGACCTCAGCGGCCATGCGATCGATGTAGGTGCGCACCGCGAAGGCCTCCGCCTTCGCCAGCGGAAGATTCTGCGGGTCGGCGTCGATGGTGCGGGCAGCTCCGCGCAGCAGGGCCCATCCGGCGGTCAGCGCGGCGCCCGCTGCTCCGGCGTGTGCTCGAAGGATCGGCGCGGCTGTAGGGCCGGTGGCGCGCAGGAGCAGGGGTTCGGCGATGGCGCGCGCGGCGCCGTACCAGCAGGCGGCGACCCCGATGCCGCCGTGCCAGAAGCCGGCCCGGTCCAGGTAGTCCGAGTGGGTGCCCAGCGCTTGGGCCGGCACCTGGTCGAAGGACACCCAGCCGGAGTCGCTGGCCGCCATGCCCACCGCATGCCAGGTGTCAGGCACCGGGGCGACGCCGGGGGAGGAGAGGTCCACTGCGAAGAACATCTTCTGCGCGGCGCCGGTGTCGTAGTTGCCGCCGTCGTCCTCGGCCTGGGGTTCCTGGGTCACGGTCGCGGTCAGCAGGGCGTGGCTGCACAGGGAGGCGCCGGAGCACCAGGGCTTGTTGCCGGAGAGGGTCCAGCCGGCATCGCCGCGGGTAGCGGTGAGGACCGGGCTCGGGGGCTCAGCCGCCCAGACTCCCCAGAGCTGACCGGCAGAGACCAGGTCTGGGTGCTGCAGGTCGGAGGTGATCGCGACCGCGTCGGCATGGGCCTCATAGAGCCGACCCAGCACGGTGTTCTGCGCCGCGATGGCGGCCAGGCGCTGCCAGCGGGCCGCGGTGTCGCCGCGTCCGGGCAGCGCAGGGCTGGGTCGGCGCAGCTGCTCGTGGAGCTGGTGCAGAAGGTCGGTCATGCGTTCAAGGCTCCCAGGGTTCGGGCGAATCCGCGCGGGGCGCGGCCGGTGGTGCGCCGCGAGGTCACCACCGGCAGGTCGGTGGCGGTGACGATCACGGCGCCGCTGAGGCGCAGCCTGGCCATCAGGTCCACGTCCTCATCGTCGGCGAGGCTGCGGAACCCCTGCACGCTGAGATAGGCGTGCGCGCTGAAGCCGAGGTTCGCGCCGTGGATGTGCCGGTGTCCGCTTGCGGTGATCTTCTCGGCGTACTCCTCGGCCCAGGCGCGGCCCACCGGGTCTTCCCCGTCTACCGGGGCGAGCAGGACAGTGCCCACGACGACGTCGGCACCGCGGTCCCGATACGCGGCGTGCTTGGCGAGCCAGTCCAGTGGGACCTGAGTGTCGGCGTCAGTGGTGGCCAGCCAGGGCAGCGCGCCGGGGTGTGAGCCGGTGTCCGGGCCCGTGGTGCTCAAGGCGTGGGTGAATCCAGCGGCCCGCGCGGCGCCGACGTTGTTGGCGCCGATCTCGATCACCTCGGCCCCCGCGGCACGTGCCGTGGGAGCCGTCGCATCGGCACAGGCATCGGCGACCACGATCAGCCGCAGCCGCAGAGCCGCGCGCCGGGCAGACGCCTGGACCGAGGTGACCGCGGCGCCGACGGTGGTCGCCTCATCGTGGGCGGGGATCACCACGATCGCGTGCACCTCAGGCGCTGTTGGGGTTTTCACTCGACTGAGTCTAGGCTCTTGGCGGGTGCCAGCGTCACCGTGATCCGTTGTTTTGGTCCTGATCCTTCAGTGGCGCTCCCGCTGTTGCAGTCGGGAGCATTCGGAGCAGGTCAGCTTCTTCCTCAGCGCTCAGTCCGGAACGGCGTGTTCGGTCCAGGCCCCGCCGCGTCTCGTCGACCAGCACCCGCGCGATGGTCTCAGTCAAAGACCTCAGCGTGCCGCCGGCATTCACGAAGCGGTCGTTGCTGCGCTGGGCGAAGCCGGCGTCACGCAGCGGAAGCCACAGCGGCAGGGATCGCGGGCCTGACCAATAGTTCACGCCGTGCTCCAGCAGCCATGGATCCTCCGCCGGAGCCAATGTGGTGCCCGCCGGAGCGGAGGTTTGGAGTTCGGCGAAAAACTCCTCCAGGGTGATGCGGAGTCCGACGGCGTTGATAGCTGTCCCGGCCACGGTGGAGCCCGGTCCCAGGATGAAGTCGGCAAGGTCGGACACATCGATGGTCTGCACCCAACGGTGAGCAGGTTCGGGGGCCAGCACCCGTCCGCCGCGTTGGAACCGGCCGGGCCAGTATCCGAACCGATCACTGGGGTCACCGGGTCCGCTGATCAGCCCGGGGCGGATGATCAGCAGTCGCGGCCCGAGGCGGGCCCGGGAGATGTTCTCGGCGTGAACCTTGGCGTCGGCGTAGTCCTGAAGATCCTGGGGCACAAGCAGCTGCGCCGTCTCCTCGGCGTCGGACTGATCGTTGCGCGCATAGACCGAGACGCTGGAGATCAGCGTCCAGTGCCGGGCGTATGCGGCGAGGGCGTGGAGCGCCGACTCCACCAGCTCTGGCGTGTAGCTGAGCTCGATGACCTCATCCCACGGATGCTGCACCGGTGCGTATGCTCCGGACTCGGTCCGGTCGGCGTGGACCATCTGGACCCCTGCGGGTGCGGATCCTGAGACGCCGCGAGCCAGCGCGGTCACCTGGTGGCCCTGGGCGACCGCGGCGGCTGCGATCTCGGCACCGAGCCACCCGGTGCCGCCGAGGATCAAGATCCGTCTCATAGGCCGATCCAACGTGAAGATCCCGGGAGGGGCAACAGCGTTTCGCTCTCAGCGGCAGGTCAGACTCCCGCTGCAGTGACCACGGGTCACGGATCCTGGTCCTCCAGCAGCAGCTTGAGCGCCTCCTTGTGTGCGAGGTAAGCCTGACGCCCTGCCTGAGTCAGCGAGAGCACCAGACGTGAGTGTCCTGCCCGGAGGATCGGTTCCTCGCTGAGGTATCCAACATCGGTGAGCTGACCGAGGTGCTTGCTCAGCGCAGATTTCGAGAGCCCGGTGCGTTCTTGGATCTCGCCGAACTCGATCCCCGTGGCCTGGGAGAGCATCGCGCAGATCCGCAGTCGGTGCGGGGCGTGGATCAGTGCGTCGAACTGTGGCTCAGGCGCCACGATGCCGCCGCTCATAGGGAACGCCGAGAGCGAGGATCCCTGCCGCGAGGATGACGCCGGCCATCAGCCACACCCAGGAGCCCAGGACGTCGTCCAGGAGGATCGCCGTGATCGGGACTGCGCCTGCCAGCAGTCCTGACGCGCCCACCGTCACCCACGGCACGCGGGTGCCCCGGTAAGCAGGCTGGTTGAAGCTGACCCGCCCCACTAGGGCGCCCATCCCGACGGCGAGCAGAATGATCAACGTTGCCTGGAGTATCCGGGCAGGGCCGCTCAGCCCTCCGAGCGCATTGAGCCCGAAGAGGGCGAGGATCAAGCCGGCGAGGGCTGGGAAGTACCAGACAGGCACCGGTCGATTGATGGTGGCCTGTTCTTCGCGCTGGGCAGCGTCCAGGGCGCGGCGGGCCTCATCCGGGCTAGGCGTGGACCTTGGTGTTTCCATGAAAGAAACACTAGCGAGTTTCCTATGCGGAAACAAGGACTGAGAGCGAGGCGCTCACCGCTGACTGATGCGCAGCAGATTCCCGGCGGGGTCTCGGAAGGCGCAGTCCCGGACCCCGTAGTCCTGGTCGATCGGCTCCTGGACCACGTCAGCTCCGGCGCTCTCCAGCTGCTGGTAGAAGGCATCCAGGTCATCGACGGCCAGCGTCATCCCGGCGAAGCTGCCCTTGGCGATGAGCGAGAGGATCACTTCCCGCTCCTGATCGGTGATGCCCGGGTCCACCGCCGGGGGCTGCAGCACGATCGAGGTCTGAGGCTGCTCGACGGGTCCCACGGTGATCCAGCGCATGTCCTCGTAGCCGACATCCTGACGGACCTCGAAGCCCAGCAGGTCGCGGTAGAACCGGAGGGAGGCCTCGGGGTCGGTGTGTGGCAGAAACGTGTAATGAATCGTGATGTTGTTCATGGCCACGAGCCTAGGCAGGCGCGGCATCCCGCGCTTCTCGATTCCTGACCAGTTTCCCGTTCGACGCGATGGGTGATGCCGTCGTGCCGGCCCGGATCGGTCGGCTGACCTGTTTGGCCAGGCAGGGCGGGACCCCCTCCAAGGCCCCCGCCGCACTCTCCCGGTAGATCCGTGGCGGGACACCCACCAGTTCGGCGAATCGGGTGCTGAAGGTGCCCAGCGAGGAGAAGCCGACGGCGAAGCAGACGTCGGTCACTGTCATGTCCGCCCGCCGCAGCAGGGTCATCGCCCGTTCGATCCGGCGAGTCATCAGATAGGAATACGGCGACTCCCCGAAGCTGAGCTTGAACTGCCGGCTCAGATACCCGGCGGAGAGGTGCACCCCGCGCGCGAGCTGATCGACGTCGAGCGGCCTGTCGTACTCCCGATCGATCCGATCGCGCACCTTGCGCAGCAGCACCAGGGTCTGAAGTCGCTGATCCTGGCGTGTGCTGCCCATGACGGCATTCTCCCGGAGGACGCAGCGTTCCGCGAGGGTCCGGCGCGCGGCATCCCGAACCTCCCAGCCCTGACCCTCCGGGGCTACTCGGTGTGCGTTGGAAGAGGGGTCGAGCTCCGGTCGCTCGTATCACCGGCTTTCGTTGCTGCCGGGGGTCTCATCAAGCGCCACGAGGAACGCCCCGCCGCGGAACAGAGCTGGAAGGGCTCCTCCGGGACGGGGCGTTCTCGATGCCGCAGGGTCAGCGGCGACCATAGCGCCGGGCTGACAGCGTCACCGCACCTGCCGAGCGCTCAGACGGCGGCTGACTCCAGCGAGGCGATGTCGATGACCGCGCGGTAGCGCACGTCGCCGGAGACGACCTTCTCGTAGTACTCATCCACCTGGTCGGCGTTGATCAGCTCGATCGTGGAGGTGATGCCGTGCTTCGCGCAGAAGTCCAGCATCTCCTGGGTCTCGGGCAGCCCGCCGACCATGGAGCCGGCGTAGTTGCGCCGCATCGCGAGCAGCGAGAACATCTGGAAGGACTGCTCCTCGCTGGGTGCGCCGACGTTGACCATGGTGCCGCCGCGGCCCAGCAGGCCCAGGAAGGAGTCCAGGCTGACCGAGGCGCCCACGGTGTTGATGACCAGGTCGAAGCTGCCGGCGAGGTCCTTGAACGCCGAGCCGTCCTCGGTGGCACGGTAGGCCTTGGCGCCGAAGGCCAGGCCGTCTTCCTTCTTGGAGTCGGTGCGGCTGAGCACGGTGACCTCGGCGCCCATGGCGGCGGCGATCTTCACGGCCACGTGACCCAGGCCGCCCATGCCGATGACGCCGACGTTGACGCCGGGGCCGGCGCCGTAGCGCTTGAGCGGGGCATAGGTGGTGATCCCGGCGCAGAGCAGCGGGGTGGCTGCGGCGGGATCCATGCCCTCAGGGATGTTCAGCACGAAGTGGTCGCGCACCACGATCTGCTGGCTGTAGCCGCCGTGGGTGTTCTCTCCGAACTTGTCCTGGCCGTTATAGGTGCCGACGACGCCCTGGCTGCAGAACTGCTCCTCGCCGTCCTTGCAGGCCTCACACTCCATGCAGGAGTCCACGAAGCAGCCCACACCCACGGTGTCGCCGAGGGTGAACTTCGAGACCGAGGAGCCGACCTCGACGACCTCGCCGATTATCTCGTGGCCCGGGGTGATCGGGAAGGTGGTGCCGCCCCACTCGTCGCGGACCTGGTGGATGTCGGAGTGGCAGATGCCGGCGTAACGGATGGCGATCCGCACGTCGTCGGCGGCCAGGCTGCGCCGCTCAAGGGTGCGGGTGGTGAAGCTGGACTCGGCGCTGTCGGCCTGGAGTGCGGTGATCGTGGTGGTCATGAAGGGTGGTTCCTTAAAGCTGATGGGGAAGAACGGTGGACATGGCGCAGGGCCGCAGCGGGCAATGGATGCGCGCCGCGACCCTGCAACAATCTGGTGGACCCGGTGGGGTCCCGGGCTCAGCTCTCCAGGGTGGCGTCCAGGGTGATCTCCACCCCGGTGAGTGCCTTGCTGACCGGGCAGCCGGTCTTGGCCTCCTCGGCGGACTTCACGAAGGTGTCCTCGTCGATGCCGGTGACCTCGCCGTGGACGGTGATCTTGATGCCGGTGAGCTTGAAGCCACCTGCCTGATCCGGGCCCATGGAGACGTCGGCGCGGACGTCGAGGGACTCCACGGTGCCTCCGGCGCCGGAGAGCACGGCGGAGAGCTGCATGGCGAAGCAGGAGGAGTGCGCTGCGGCGATCAGCTCCTCCGGGCTGGTGCTGCCATTGGCCTCGTCGGAAGCGCGCTTGGGGAAGGACACCTCGTAGGTGCCGATCTTGGAGCTGCTGAGCTCGACCTGGCCGGAGCCCTCTTCGAGTGATCCGTTCCAGGCGGTGCGGGCTGTGCGTGTAGGCATAGTGAGTCTCCTTGAGTTGGTGGTTCCAGCGTCAGTCTTGTCGCTGTGTCCGGATGGTTCCTGAACGTGGTCAGGAGCGCAGGAAGGTCAGCAGGTGCTCGTTGACCTCCTGGGCATGGGTCCAGAGCATGGCATGGGGCGCGTCGTCGATCTCGTGATACTCCGCCGAGGGCAGTGCCTTGTGGAAGACCCGGCCGGTGGCATCGATCGGCAGGATGTTGTCGGCGGTGCCGTGGACGATCATCGCCTTGACCCCGGAACGGCCGACGGCGGCGACATCCTCCCGGAAGTCGGTGAGCCAGGTCGGCTGGGCCCAGACCGAGGAGTGCGGGGAGGCGGCGTACGCCAAGTTCTTGTGCGCCGCCAGGGCCTCCTCGCTGAGCCGGCTGCCCAGGTTGTCCTTGGTGTTGAAGAAGTCATCGAAGAACGCCGTGAAGAAGGCGTAGCGATCGGTGGTCACGGCGTCGAAGAGGCCGTCGAACACATCCTGGGGGACACCTGTGGGGTTGTCCTCGGTCTGCAGCAGGAAGGGCTGCAGCGAGCCCAGGAAGACCGCCTTGCTCACCCGGTCCGATCCGTGGTTGGCCAGGTAGCGCGTCACCTCGCCGGTGCCCATGGAGAAGCCGACCAGCACGGCGTCGCGCAGATCCAGGGACTCCATCAGGGCGTTGAGGTCAGCGGCGTAGGTGGTGTAATCGTGTCCGGTGGTCGGGCGGGAGGACTTCCCGAACCCGCGACGGTCATAGGTGATCACGCGGTAGCCGGCGTCGAGCAGTGCCGCGGTCTGCTTCTCCCATGAGGAGCCGTCCAAGGGGTAGCCGTGGATGAGCACGACGGGCTGGCCCGCGCCGTGATCCTCGTAGTAGAGCGAGATGTCTGTGCTGTTCTCGGTTCCGACGGTGACGTGTGACATGTCAGTTCCTCCTTGTAGGTGGGAGAACGTTCGTTCTCCACGTTCTCCAGCCTAGGAGAACCAACGTTCTCTGGCAAGTACACTGGAATGACCGCACCATGAAGATCCCGGAAATTCTAAGGAGAGGCCCAGGATGACGCGTCAGGGGGACGCCCACCTGCACCAGTCCAGCGATCCGCTGCGCGCCAGCATCATCGAGGCGGCGGATGAGCTCTACTACGCCCATGGCTTCCGCGCCGTGGGGATGGACGCGCTGCGCCAGCGCAGCGGCGTCTCGCTCAAGCGTCTCTACACGGTGTTCCCCTCCAAAGAGGCCATCGTGCTCGCGGTCCTGGATTACCGCCACCAGATCTGGGTGGATGAGATCGCGACGGCGATGGCGCTCCAAGACTCCCCGAGGGCGCGCCTGCTGGCGATCTATGACTACCTCGCCGGATGGTTCCAGTCGGATTCCTTCCGCGGCTGCGTCTTCATCAATGCCTTCGGCGAGCTGGCCACCGAATCCCCCGCCGTGGCCGCCAAGGCGGCGGCGCATAAACGCGATTTCCGGCGTTATATGGAACAGCTCGCCGTGGAGGCGGGGTTCTCCGAGGAGCTGGGGGATCAGCTGATGCTGCTGGCCGAAGGCGCACAGACCACCGCAGCGATCACCGGGGACTCCTCGATGGCCTGCAAGGCCCGCCGGGCAGCCGAGGCGCTGCTCGGAGCGGAGGAATCGATGCGTCTCCAATCGTTGACATGACCAGGTCGCTGACATGACTCGCTCCACCGGGCTGACCCGGTCCACCGGTCTGATCTGGGTCGCCGCGCTGCTGGGTCTGCTCAATGCGGCACCGAGCTACTACTGGGCCTTCGGCGGAGACGCGCTGCGGCCGAGCATCGGGCAGTGGCTGATCGACCTGCGGGATGCAATGCCGGTGCTGACCGGCCTTGCCCTGCTGGGAATCGCTCTGGGAAAGACGGGTGCGGCGATCATTCCGCTGGTGGCGGTCCACGCGCTGCCCGCCGGTGCGGCCGGATCCTCGCGACGCCGGGCACATCGGGTCCTGTGGTGGAACGCCTCCCGACTGGTCGCTGCCGGCTTGATCCTCTACGGGGCGGTTGGTCTGCTGATCAACACCGGGCTGCTGCTCTGGCCCGGTCTGTCCCTTCAGGACCCTGCGGCACGGCTGGGACAGGCGCTGCTCTGGTATCCGATGCTTCTGCTCTGGGGGCTGGTGCTGGCAGCCGGTCTGCACCGGTTCAGAGCCACTCGCGACGTTTGAAGATGACCCACAGCGTCAGGCTCAGCGCGAGCATCAGCCCCACCGCCGCCGGGTAGCCCCAGGACCAGAAGAGTTCTGGCATGTGCCGGAAGTTCATGCCGTAGATGGAGGCGATCAGGGTCGGGGCGAAGAGGATCGCGGCCCACCCGGAGATCTTCTTGCTCTGCTCGCCCTGGGCATAGGAGGCGTCAGCCACTCGACGGGTGGCCTCGTTCTGTTCGATGGTCAGCAAGGTGGAATGCAGGGCCACCGCATTCTCCAGGTGCGAGCGCAGCAGCTCCACCCGGTCTCGCATCCGCCTGGCGCGCATGATCAGATCGGCCCGAGTGGAGGACTCCTCACCGGCAGGGCTGGATTCAACGGCGTCCGTGCCACGTTCGGTGGCCAGTGACTCCACCGGCCGCAGCGCCCAGTCGAAGCGGTGCACCTTCTGCAGGAGCTGATAGATCCGATGCGAGAGCGCCGCATCGAGCCGGGCCTCCTGGAACAGGGTGCTCTCCATGGACTCGATCGCAGTCTCCAGCTCGTCCAGCGCCACCGGGTAGTCCCGCAGCACCGCACCGATGAGCCCGGAGATGGCATCCGAGGCCCGCAGCGGGCGCTTCGGCGGAGAGGGGTGTGCGCTCTCGAGCAGGGTCTGCAGCTGAAGGGGCGGCTGCCCGGGGTTCTCCGGCTGCACGGTCACCACGAGTGCGTCCAAGGCGAGGATCCGCAGCTCCGAGAAGCGGAACTCCGCGGTGGGGCCGTCCTCCTCGGTGGTGATGGCGACGCGGTGCAGCACAGCCGCCACCGACTCCGCAGAGCGCGTGGGGATCGGCAGTCGGCTCCGGCTGCCGCGCAGGAAGTCGACCTGAGCCTCCCGCAGCCCCAGCGCGGTGGCCGTGGCCCCGAAGCTTGGAAGGTCTGCCGTGCTGAGATCCACCCACGTCAGCCCACTGGGCGGAGTTCCGTTCGGGAGGCCGCCTGCAGAGTCCGCTGCGGAACTTGTCCCTTCGGCGGTGAAGCGCCGCGTGGTGATCGTCATGGAGCCCCCCCTGTGATCCCGGCAGGATCAGGACCTGCGGCGATGTCGGACTGGCTCTCAGGGTAGCCCAACGACGGTGAGTCACCGGGCAGTCCTCGGTGGTGTCCCTGACCTCGGCGCGGCGATGCCCGAACCGGGAGCACCCCGGGCCGAGCATCAGTGCACGGTCAGGCCGCGATAGCGGTTGAGTGCGGCGTGGATCTCCTGGGCACGGGGGCGGGCCAGATGCCCGGGGTGTCCGCGGTGCGGGGAGAGCGAGTCGAGTCCCTCGGTGTCGAGACGGCGCACCAGCTTCTCGACCAGGGCCGTGATGTCATGCTCCGCATCGGACTGCTCAGCGAGGCGGTCCAGCGCCTTCGCCAGCGCCTCGGTCTGCGCGGGGTCCACCAGCTGGGCCACGGCGGTCAGGTCGATGTCCTCGCGGCCGTACTGGATCATCCGGGGCCCACGGCTGCGGGCGGGCTTGGTCTTCTTCGGCGGATGCAGCGAGTCGCGGCGGAGGACGCGCGCTGGGAGGCTGTCGAAGCGCCGCTCAGCGGGGCCGTCCGAGGCGGGGCCAGCTGCGTCCGGGGTGGCCGGCTGCGACGTCGTCCGCTTGTGCTCTGCGGCGATCTGGTGGGCCTGCGCGGTGACGTCGCGCAGTGTGTAGTCTTCCAGCGCGATGATCTGGTCGGCGACCTCGAAGAAGGCCCCCGATCCGCCGGCCACGAGCACCGTGGAGACCCCGCGTTCGCTGAAGAGCGCGCGGACCCGGTCCACGAATGGGGTGATCGGCTCCCGGTCGGCCGGGATCAGCTGGCGCATCCGGTCATCGCGGATCATGAAGTTCGTCGCCGAGGTGTCCTCATCGATCAACAGGGCCGTGGCCCCGGACTCCACGGCCTCGATCAGGTTGGTGGCCTGGGAGGTGGAGCCTGAGGCGTTGCTGCTGGAGAAGCTCCGGGTATCGGCCCCCGAGGGCAGCCCGGAGATGAAGGCGGAGATGTCCACGCCGGCAGCAGAGCGCCCGTCCTCGGCCCGGATGGACGCCGCCGAGCTGGTGGTGATCACCCATTCGCGGCCGTCCCCGGCGATATGCGGGTAGACCCCGCGTTCGATGGCGCGCAGCAGGGTGGACTTGCCGTGATAGCCACCCCCGACGATCACGGTGACGCCTTCGGGGACGCCCATCCCGGTGACCTGACGACCGGAGGCCAGGGTGAAGGAGCGGCGCAGCGCCTCGGGGCTGCGGAAGGCCACCGCGTCCGCCCCGAGGGGCAGATCGGAGTCCCCCGACCGGCGCGGCAGCATCGAGCCATCGGCCAGGAAGGAGACCAGCTTCGCGGCCTCGAGCTGGGTGCGGAGATCTTCCTGATCGCGCAGCAGCGCGACGTGGGAGCGCAGCGCCTCCGGGTCCAGGCTGCTGTGCAGCAATGCGGCCTGCGCGATCCGCGGCAGCGTCTCGGTGAGCAGCCGGGCGGCCTTGCGTCCCAGGGCCCGACGTCCCGCGGCGGGCAGCGCCACGGACAGCCGGGCCGTGATCAGCTCCTCGGTGATCACCACGCTGGTGCGCTCGAGCACCTGTTGGCCGGGTCGCCCGATGCTGATCCCGGCAGCGGCACCTGAGCGCTCCGAGGGACCCTCGCTGAGCGCGTCGCCGAAGGCGCGGGTCAGGAAGTCGCTGACGGCGATGCGTCCAAGCCGGTCATCGAGCAGGTCAGCGGGGAGCTCGGCGTCCTCCCGGCGCAGGCTGATCTGCATCAGGGAGGGCGGGGCGTACGGGTCCACCTGGACCTTGTCCACGCTCAGGGTGAACCGGCCCAGGGTGTAGCGGCCGCTCAGCTGCTTATAAGAGGCGTATCCGCGCCCGTCGATCGAGGTCAGGGTCCGCACCAGGGTCTGCTGGTCACTCATGCGCTCTCCGTGTATTCGCGCTGGCGTTCGCGCTGCCCGTGGGTGAGCCGGCGCAGGTCCACGCCGGAGTCGAAGCTTGATCCGATGGCGCCCGCGAAGACCCCCATCCCGGCGCTGAACCAGGCGATGTTCAGGTAGTTGAGCACGCTGACCTCGCTGCTGATCACGCTGGCCAGGTATTCGGCGTCGATGATCACCAGCCCGGCCAGGAAGATCACCACGACCAGGGCCAGGTAGAGCATCAGGATGCAGACCAGCAAGGTGATCGCGGTGGACCCGTTGTAGAGGGTGACCACGGTGGTGAGGCTGCGGTTCCGAGGCCGGTCCCAGAGCCCGTCGCGGATGATCAGCCAGACGATCATGGTGATCATCGCGGCGAGCCCGACCACTACCAGGCGCAGAGGGCTTAACGCATCGGCCATCTGCCAGATCGAGCTGTAGAAGATCCCGAACGCTCCGGTGGCCGCACCTGCGGCCAGGGCGCTGGAGAGCTTCGGGACGGTGCGCAGCGGATCATTGCCCAGCACCATGCCCAGCACGGTGCGCGGCCCGCCGGTGATCGTGTGCGCGAACAGGCCGAGCGCCTCTCCGCGCTCGGTGGACTGCCATCGGCTCCAGCGCTGGTCGTACTCTTCCGGGTCTGGCCCGGTGCCCGGGGGCAGCAGGCGCAGCAGAGAACCGGTGAAGACCTTCTGGATGCGGCGTTTGGTCGCCCAGGCGCCCAGGGTCGGGCAGGAGACGATCGCGACGTTCTGCTCGGGGAAGATCTCCGAGATCAGCGGGTAGCCGTGGGTGTGGCGGGGGATCTCGGTGAGCATGATGACCGCGTCGGCGTCGGCATGATCTTCTTCCATCTTGCGGACCGAGTCGATGTCCAAGGTGGCGTCGGGGTGGATGCGCAGCATCCGGGTCTCTGCGGACACCGTGACCTCGCCGTCGATGAGCTGACGGGCTCGGGCGGTGAAGGACTCCCGGATGGACTTCACCCGCCGGGTGGGCAGACCCGGATCGGCGAGCAGCAGGATGTGGAACGGTTTCGCAGACACGGACCCTGACGCGGGCTCAGGCCCAGACGCAGTCTCGGAGGCGGGCTCGGACTCTGACTCAGACACAGCCTCAGGGGCTCCTTAGCTGTTGTGGATGGGGTCTCATCTCGAGGCCCTGCCTCGCTGGGCCGGTGGCCCAGCGAGGTGCCCTGCAGTGGGCAGGTGTGCACACTCTAGGCGAAGAGCGGTGCAAAGCCTGTGGGCAGCTGGGAACGCAGATCCTTGATCTCACCTTCGGACACGGAGTCCGCAAGAGTGGAGAACACCGCCTTGACCTGCGGGAGGACCTCTTCGGTGCCGAGGCCCGGCTCCAGCTTGCTCGCGACCCGACGCAGGAACTCATCGACGTCATCGGCGATCTGGTTCTGCGTCTCGGCGGTGAGCGGGGCCTTCAGCTCCGCGGGCAGCTGCGCGGCGAGGTTCTCCGCCTCGCCGCCCTTGAGTCGCTTGCCGAGGTCCTCCAGGACCACGTGGACCAGCTGGCTGGTCTGATCGCGGTCGGTGGGACCGCCCTTCTCGGAGACGGTCTTCAGGAATTCGTCGTGGCGCATCGAGTGCTCCTTTGCTTGCTGAGGCCGGCGGGCCGTGCGCGGAGACGAGAACGTCCGCTTCCACGTGCTCGCGGGGTCGGTGCCCCGCGGGCGGGCCCGTCGTGCCGGTCCTCCCACCGTAACCACGGACCCCCGCCGAGTGTCGAACCCAGCCGCCGCATCCAGCCGCCGAACCCAGCCTTCGCACCGAACCGCCGAGGTAGCGCGCGGCCTAGGCCTCCCGGGCGATCCGCCACGCGCTGCGCACCAGTGGCAGCTGCAGCGGAAGCCGAGCCAGCGCGATGCTCCGCGCCGTGGGACGGTGCCAGTACTTCTGCACCGAGTAGATGTTCGCCGGGTAGACCGCGATCATCAGCGCCGCAGTGCACACCCCGCCCACCCGTCGGGTCGCAGGAACCGCCAGCAGGACTGCGCAGCCCAGCTCGGCGACGCCGCTGACGTAGGTGATCAGGCGGCGATTGCCCAGCTGCGGAGGCACGATCGAGTCGAAGACGGCGGGCCGCAGGAAATGCAGCACCCCGGTGGCTCCCAGGAGCCCAGCCATCGATGCGGCGCGCGCGGTGCTATTCATCAGATCCTCCAGAGCGGGGGTGTCGAGCTGGCGTGTTCGGGGCGGCGTGGACCGGATCGACGTCCGGTCCGGGGTGAGACACTGACCGGATGCCGATCCTGAAAGTGACTCGAGGCCTGTGGGGATCCTCTCATCCTGGACCAACCGTAGTGGTGACGACCCTCGCGGTGGCGCTCGCGGTCTCCGCCGGGCTGAGCCTGGATCGGATCCTGCTGCTCGGGCTGGCGGTCTTCCTGGGTCAGCTCTCGGTGGGGATCTCCAATGACGCCTTCGACGCGGAACGGGACCGCGCCGTCGGACGCGCTGACAAGCCGCTGGCCCGTGGGGATCTCAGCGTGCGCGCAGCCTGGACGGCGGCGATCGGGTGCCTGGTGCTGGGCCTGGCCCTCTCCGCACCCCTGGGGATGTGGCTGCTCGGCGCCCACGCGGTGTTCCTGGCGGCCTCCTGGGCCTATAACGCCGGGCTCAAGGCCAGCGTGTTCTCGCTGGCCCCCTTCATCCTGGCCTTCGGTCTGTTCCCCTCCTTCGCGACCCTCGCGGCCGAAGACCCCGGGTTCGCCGCACCCTGGGCCGGATTCGCCGGGGGTGCCCTAGGTGCCGCCATCCACCTGACCAATGTGCTGCCGGACCTCGACGACGACGCCCGCACCGGCATCACCGGCCTGCCGCACCGGCTCGGTGCGCGTCCCTCGGCCGCACTGGCCGCAGCCGCGGTGCTCGCCGGCGGGATCGCCGTGACGGCCGGGTCCGCCGGGTGGCAGCTGCAGCAGGTGCCGGTGATCTCCTGGGTGTTCTTCGCCGCGGTCGGCTCGGTGGCGCTGCTGGCGCTGGTGATGGCGGTGCGCGCCCGCTCGGGCCGGATGCTTTTTCGCCTCGTGATGCTGGCGGCACTGCTGCTCGCGGCACAGCTGGTGGTGGCCGGAGGCTCGCTCGCCGGTTGAGCCTCAGGATTCACCGACGGCGCCTCAGGCCACATCGGCTGAACCTCAGGAATTGCCGGCCGGACCTCGGGAGGCGGTGTCCAGGCCCATCGAGTAGGCGTGGGCGAACGCCTTTCCGGCGCCCGGGCCCAGCATCAGCCGCACCCCGGTGCGGCGCACAGCATCACCGGCCCCTGGCAGCGGACGGCCCAGCCGGGTGTTCAGCGCGGCGAGTCGGGCTGCCCGGCGTGCCGAGCGCAGCCGGGTCCGCTCCCATTCCCGCAGCGCGGCCTCCGGTGCCGCCCCGGTGTTCACCCAGGATGCCAGCAGCGGGGCCAGGGTCGCGGCGTCGAGCAGGCCCAGATTCATCCCCTGGCCCCCGATCGGGCTGACCTCATGCGCGGCGTCGCCGATCACCAGCAGTCGGCCCCGGCGCAGCGCCGGGGCGAGGAACCGGCGCACCCCGAAGCTGCTGACCTCCCCGGTGAGCTCCTGCCCGTGGGCGGCCAATCGGCGCTGCAGCCGGTCCCGCTGGGCTGCCGGGTCCTCAAGCGCAGGGTTCTGGGCGGCGCCAGCAGAGTCCCAGGCGACGAGCCGGCGTCGTCCCTGCGGCAGCGGGAAGGACTCCAACACACCACCGGGCTCCAGGTGCACAAGCGCAGTGTGTGCGGCCGAATGTTCCGGCAGCTGGTCCTGAGAGGTCTGGTCACCTGGCACCGGACGATTGGGCACAAGATCGTCGGAGATGAGGACATCGGTCATCAGGTATCGATCCGGGTAGGTGTGCGCCTGCGCGGATCGGTAGACCAGCTCCCTGGAACGCGGACCGCCGGCGAGCACCACCACCGGGGCGCGCCGGTCTCCGTGGCTGGTCTCCAGCTCGACATGGTCCGGGCAGGTGCGCACCGCGCTGACGCTGACGCCGCGCTGCGGGGGCGGGGCGGCCTGGGCGAACACCGCCTCGGTGCCGGACTGCGGAAGGGTGGCGACGAAGGGGAACCGGGTGGAGAGCCGGTCGAAGCGCACGACGCCGAGGAGTTCTCCCTGGGCCCGAGCTTCCCCTCGGGTGACCCGCACGGCCTGCTCCAGCAGGCCCGCGGTGAGACCGGAGTCCTCCAGAGCGGTGAGCACCGGAGCGTGGACTCCGATGGCGCGACTGGCGCCGCTGCCCTCGCTGCGCTGCTCCAGGATCTGAACATCGACCCCGGAACCGCGCAGCAGCGCGCCCAGCAGCAGCCCCACCGGACCGGCGCCCACCACGATCACCTCAGCCAAGACCGGGCGCTTCCGCGATCAGCCGGAACGCGGCGGGGGAGGTCACGGTCCACTCGGCGCCCAGCGCGGCGGAGAGCTCTTCGCGCCGGTAGCTGCGCCGGATCGAGCGCAGCCCGTCGGTGCGCAGGAACGTCCCGGGCGCGAGCGGGGTGATCCCGACGGCGTAGAGGCTGTAGGCCAGCCGGCTGCGGGCGATGTCGCTGTGCAGCACGGTGCCTGTGCACAGCTGCCGCGAGGCATGGCTGAAGTCGAGCAGGCCCGGGGCGTCCAGGTGGTGCAGCACGTGGTTGGAGATGACGACGTCGAAGCTCTCGCCCTGCCGCAGCAGCGCGTCCGCGTCCGCGCACAGGAACCTGACCTGCGCAGACTCCTCGACGCGCTGCTCTTCAGGGAGCTGGTCCTGCGTGTGCTGCTCTTGCGCGCCCAGGGCGGCGGCGTGCGCCCGTGGATCCGGATCGGCGCCGGTCCAGTGGACCTGCAGGCCGTCACGCCAGGCCAGGTGGGCCAGCCGGGTGACCACGTCCCCGCCGCCGGAGCCGAGGTCCAGCACCCGGGCCGGCCGGTGAAGACCGGTCAGCAGCGGGCGCAGCCGGCGCCGGTAGACCTGGTCCCAGCCGGAGATCAGCCGGTTGACCCGGTGGAAGCGGCGCAGCGTCGCCTCCAGCCGCACCGGGTCACAGTCGGGGTCATCCATGAGCTCACGCAGCTGCTCATCGCGGAGGGAGAGGTTGACCCGGCTCACCGGGTCACCGGGTCTTGCTCAGCAGGGCCGATTCCACGGTGAGACCGGGCCCGAAGGCCAGCGCCGCGATCCGCCCGCTCACCGAGGGATCGGCGAGGAGCTGGCGCAGGATGAACAGGATCGTGGCGCTGGACATGTTGCCGTGGTCGCGCAGCACCGCTCGAGAGGCATTCAGCGCAGAGGCCTCAAGCTCCAGCCCGGCCTCCACCCGGTCCAACACGCTGCGTCCTCCCGGGTGGACCGCCCAGCGGGCCGGCGCCGAATCTGCGCCGAGGAAGCGGTCCACGGCGGCGCGGATCTCCCGGCCGATGATCCGAGGCACCTCCGCGGAGAGCCGCATGTTGAACCCGCGGTCTCCGATGGTCCAGACCATATCGGACTCCCCCTGGTCAGTCAGGGCGGTGGCGAAGCGCTCCAGATCGAGGCCCCCGGGGAGACCGAGGTCCTGCCTGGCGGTGATCACTGCTGCGGCGGCCCCGTCGGCGAAGACCGAGGCGGCGACGATCTGCTCGGAGTCTGCGGTGTCGCGGATATGCAGCGAGCAGAGTTCCACACAGGCCACGAGCACCACGGCGTCCGGATCCGCGGCGGTGATCTGCGTGGCGCTGCGCAGGGCTGGCAGCGCCGCGGCGCAGCCCATGAATCCCAGGTGGCTGCGTGCCACGGTCTCAGGCAGGCCGAGGTCGCGGATCAGGCGGAAGTCCAAGCCGGGGGCGAAGAACCCGGTGCAGGAGACGGTGACCACGTGCGTGATCTGGTCGGCGTCGACCTCCGCCTCGGTCAGCGCGGACCGGGAGGCGTCGGCCGCCAGTTCCGGTGCGCTGTGCCGGTAGAGCTCATTGCGGGTGCCGGTGGTGGGGGAGAGCAGCCGGGCACCCTCGCCGACAAACACCCCGTCCTCGGCGCCGCCCAGACCGGTGAGCACGGTGTGGCGGTTCTCGATGCCGGCGGCGTCGAACGCTGCTCCGATGAGCCGCTGGGTCAGCCGGGTGGTGTCGGGCTGATCGGCGAAGAAGGCGCGCAGCTGGTGCTGCGGCACCGAGGTGGCCGGCAGGGCCGTGCCGATGGAGACGATGCGCGCGGACATGTCACCACTTAACCACGCCCCTGAGTGTCTCGGTCACAGGGAACTGGGCGAACTGACGGTAAATCTGGAAAAGGGCTTGTCGAAAAGAGGAATCTGGTATTTGATCATCGCGTGACGCCAGACTCTGTGCAGCCGGCGCGGGATGCCACGATCGACATCGCTAAGGCGCTGGCGATAATCCTGATTGTTCTCGGCCACGTATGGCGTGCCCTGGAACCGGCGGGGTTGGTGGAGGACCCGCTGCTGACCCAGGTGGACTCGGTGCTGTACATGTCTCACCTCGCCGTCTTCGCGTTTCTGGCGGGCCTCTTCGTCGCCTCGGGGATGCGTCGAGACGGAGCGTGGCGCTACGCCGCGGCCCGCTCGGTGACCTTCCTGTGGCTCTATACGCTGTGGTCCACGCTGCAGCTGGGGATGAAGATCGCTCTGGGCTCGGCGGTGAATGATCCGGTGCATCCGGCCGAGCTGCTGCGGATCTGGGAGCCGAAGGAGCAGTTCTGGTTCTTCGGCTGGATCACCCTGATGATGCTGCTCGCCGCCGCCTCGAGACCCTGGCGCAGCCCGCGGGCCGCCGTATTGACGCTGAGCCTGGCGGGCCTGGGATCCGCCGTGGTGTGGGGGCTGAACTGGAGGGTGCTCGGTGGTGAGGGGCTCGCGCTGAGCGTGTTCTTCTTCCTCGGCGTGGTGCTCACCGGCAGGCGCCTGCTCGGCTGGGTCCAGCGCGCCAGGGTCGGCCAAGCGGTGCTGCTGGTGCTCCTCGCCGGGTCGGTGTGGCTGTTCCTGGGGTCCACGCTGCTGGCCACCCCGCCCACGGCCTATGGCGGCAGCCGCACGGTGCCCAGCATCGCACTCGGTGTCCTCGCCTCGAGCGCTGGGGTGCTCACCATCGTGGCGGTGGCGCTGCTGCTGGCCCGGGTGGGGAGCAGGACCCGCTGGCTTGCCCGGATCGGGGAGCTCTCCCTGGTGATCTTCGTGGCTCACGTCTTCTTCACCGCGAGCGCGCGGATCGCGCTGAGCCTGCTGGGGGTCGATGCCCTGGTCGCCCATGTGGTCCTGCCGACGCTGTGCGGGGTGATCGGCCCGCTGCTGGTCTACGCCTCGGCCCAAAGGCTGGGTCAGGACTGGCTGTTCGAGGCTCCGGCGTGGTTGCGTCACCGCCTCCGGTCGGCGCGGAGAGCTTCTAGCTCGGCTGCTCCCGGGGCTGGGGCTCCTCGAACCCGGCAGGATCCATCCCGGTGATGTAGGCGGCCTGAGCGATGTGCGCCACGGCGTCCAGCGAGATGCTGATCAACCGGGCCGCCCGGGTCACCGGTGGGTTCCATCCGGCGTCGATCACCTCATCGAGGTCGGTTTCGCTCAGGGTCTCCTGGTAGGCGAGCTGGGCAGCGACGACGGCGCGCAGATGTTCCAGGAGCAGGTCCGGATCGCTGGCCTGGATTCTCCGCGCGTCGGTGCCGGTGTGGCCGAACCCCATCTCGTGCTCGTCCAGGTCCAGGGCGAACCGTGCGGCGAAGCCTTGGGCCGTCCAGACCGTCGGCTCTCCGGAGAGGCCGGCGAGCTGCTCATCGATCTCTCGCGCCGAGTGCCAGAGCAGCCAGGCGATGGAGTTGTCATGATGCGGGTGGGCGTTGAGCGCCTGCGCGGTCAGCGCCGGACGCAGATGCTGCGCCTGCTCCAACGGACGGCGCGCGATGTCGTGGAGAAGCTCGATGCTGTTCATCGTGGTCACCTTGTCGTCTGTATGTGGGGGGCAGGTCGGGTCATTCTGCGAGCAGCGTGCGCACGTGCTGGTGCAGCGTCGTCGTCGGGCGCCCCAGCAGGCGTGACAGGGTCCCGTCGGCACCGGCGAGCAGGCCGTCCCTGATGTTCGCGTCCAGGGCCGTGACGAAGCCTGCGGTGCCCTCGTCCAGGCCGAAGCTCAGCAGGGCGGCGAGGTGGTCCTCGGTGGAGAGCTGATCCACGCGGACTTCGCGTCCGGAGACCTCGGTGATGGTCGCTGCCAGCTCTTCGAAGTTCCAGGGGTGATCTCCGCTGAGCTCGAGGACGGCGCCGTCGTGATCCTCAGAGAGCAGCACCACGGCGGCTGCCTCCGCGTAGTCCCGGCGAGGGGCGCTGGCGATCCTGCCGTCCCCGGTGCTGGTGAGCAGGGCGCCGGTGGTGATTGCCTGCTGGATGGTCTCGTCGTAGTTCTCGGTGTACCAGCTGTTGCGCAGCACGGTGTGGGTCAGTCCGGAGGCGTCGAGGAGCTCCTCGGTGGCTTTGTGTTCTGGTGCGAGCACCAGGGTGGAGGTGGTCGCACCAGGGGCGCTGGTGTAGACCAGTGTCGCGTCGACCTTTCTGGCGGCGTCGATGACCGCGGCGTGCTGGGGGACGCGCCGGCCGACCTCGCTTCCGGAGATGAGCAGGATCTTCTCGGCATCGGCGAAGGCGGCGTCGAGTGTGGCGGGATCTTCGTAGTCGATCCGCGCGGTGCGCACTCCTAAGGCGGCGAGATCCTGCAGCGCGGCAGCGTTGCGACCTCCCGCGAGGATGTCCGAGGCTGTGGCCCCTCGGGCGAGGAGCTGCTCGATGATCTGGCGGCCAAGATGACCGGTGGCTCCGGTGACGACGATGCTCATGTCTTCTCCTCGAGATCTCGGCACCGGGGTGGTGCCTGCCTCAGAGTCAACCGCCGCTGAAGGTGATCGCTTCCCGAGGCAGGGCGTGAGCTCTGGTGCTGCGGCGCCGGGGCAGCGGTGGCCGGCTCACCGGAGTAGTTTGGCAGTGGCACGCTCCAAGGTTCTTTCGACCTCAGATTCTGGACGCTCGCGCAAGACCGCGAAGCCGACGATCATGAGTGGGAACGCGTCCCGGTAGACCTCGGCGCGGCGGACCGTCGGGGTCTCGGCCAGTTCCGTGATCAGGTCCCAGCCGTGCCAGTTCGCCAGGCTGGCAAGGTCTTCAGCCGGGTCATCCTCACTGGCCAGGTCCCAGTCGAGGACGCCGACCACTCTCCCGGACCGCCAATGGATGTTCATCCCGGCAAGGTCGCTGTGGTTGAAAGTCTGGTGTGATGCGGCCAGCGCATGAAGCGATTCCAGTGCGTCGAGTCTGTTCTGCGCCTGTGCACGCGCGGACTCTGGAAAGAGCGGAACAACCTGCTCACGCAACACCTCGCGCCAGGAGTCTCCGCCATAGAACGCGCGGGCCGGCGCCAGGAACGGTCTCAGGTCGTCGAGCGGAACGGCGTGAACCTCATCGAGAAGTGCTCGCAACACGTGCGGGTCCGCCGGCCCAGGTGGGTGGGGCTCTCCGGGGATCCGGATCACCGCGACTCCGGTGACACCGGCGTGGGTGCGTGGGGCCACCAGCGAGCGCGGGACCTCGAAGCTCAATCGAGGGAGTCTGTCCACGAGCCGCTGGCTCCGCTGCATCTGCCGGGCCGATTCGTCATCGCGCCCGATTCTCACCGCGACCTGGTCAGCGAGCACCACGAGAGACGATGATCCGACGTGGATCCATTGCCACCGTTCCGGGGCCGAGCGGTGGCCAGAGTCATGGAGGAGCTGTTCTACAAGCTCGATGACCACTTCACGGTCGGGCTCCACGTAGTCGATTCGCATCTCAGGCGACGGTCTCTGCGCCGTCGTGCCGTTTCCCAAGCCCTAAGGCCGCGAATACCCGGCGGCGCAGAAGCTGGTACTCGCTGCGGTGCGCGCGTGGACCCTCCGCCGGCCGGACGACGACACGCGGTTCCCCCACGGTGTGGCTGCTCGCGAATTGATCCCGAGTGAGGTCGACCTCGAGGCCACCTTGAAGCCGGTTCCAGTAATGGACCGAGCTCACTCCACCCACGCCGGCGCTGACGTCTGCGAGAAGCAGATCGCCACCGAAGAGGTCCTGGAGGACGAGAGCCGTCGGTCCGCACTGCCCATGCGAGGGGTTATCAGGGCTCCACTCGGGAAGGCTTCCAGGGGCCAGGCATGTGGTGTCGGCACCCCAGGCGTTTCGGAACGCGTGTTCCACTTCCAGGAGCGTGTGATTCATCGCGCCAGCCTACCCAGGGTTTCTCTGCGCGGTCATCATCCCGGACAGGGGACGTACCCCGGCTGCAAGCAGCCTAAGACTTGTGGAAGCTGGACTGACCCGCGCACCGCGCAGTGTTTGTCCAGATTCGCGAGCCGCGTCGACGTCGTCGTCGAGAACGTTCAGACCGCAAGGCGCTGGACGAGGGGACCACAGTGCCGTCCCGCCCTGTGCGAACGCTGAGCAGTCTCTTTTGGGGATGTGGTCTGCTGTTCGATCTTCGTTCACCGATCAGCGGCATGCCGGTCACATCGGTCCGTGAGGGTCAGGGCAGACCAGGCAAACACCGAAGGGATTCCCGTGCTCAACCACTCCGCGCCTCGCGTGACGTCCGCTGTCTCACTCCTTGCTCTTGCCGGGCTGGCGCTGGCTGCGTGCAGCAGCGAACCAGACGCCGCCGCCTCAGAACCATCGGGGGAGGGGCAGGAGGCATGCGGGACCGAGCCGCTGCGCTTCTCCGACACCGGGGTGGAGGGTCTGGAGGTCCTGCAGGTGGAGTTCGAGGACTTCCGGGCAGCCTTGGAGGAGGCAACAGAGCTGGAGATCGAGTTCCAGCCCATGTCCTCGCGGACCGCTGCGGCCACCGCGCTGGAGTTCGACGACCTCGACGTGCTGCTGACCGGGCCCGCGGAGTATGTGGTGCTCAAGCACGACGCGGACGCGCTGCCCATCGTGGGTGTCACCCGGGAGAACTACCAGGCAGCGATCTTCACCCGCACAGACTCCGACGCCGAGTCCGTCGAGGATCTCGCCGGCGGGCAGATCATCACCAAGGAGGTCGGGTCGACCTCGGGGCACCTTGGCCCGCTGGAAATGCTGGACTCTGCCGGCCTTGACCCGACGCTGGGTGACATCGAGGTCATTCCGCTGGCTGACACCCAGCTCGAAGCGTTTGCCGGCGGCGACGGGGACGCCCTCGGCAGCGGCATCTCCGACTTCGAAGAACTCCAGGACATGATGGGCGAAGATCAGGTCCAGATGCTCGAGGAGGGACCGGATCTTCCCAATGATCTCTTCGTTGCTCGCACCGGACTCGGCGAGGAGTGCGCTGACTACCTCAAGGCGTCCTTGCTGGAGAACCAGGAGGTGCTCCTGGAGGCCATCGTGGGGACCGGGGAGAACGATAAGTACATCGGCTCCGAGTTCGTCGATGCGCAGGATGGAGACTACGACCCGGTGCGCCGTTCCTTCGAGGCTGCCGGGTACTCCGACTACTCGCAGCTGCCTGACGAGAATGAACCAGCTGAAGCAGACGACGACGTCGAAGAAGACTGATGTCGGTGCGCGACCTCTCCGGACAGCCTCCGATCATCGAGGTCTCGGATCTGGCGAAGCGGTTCATCAACGGCACACAGGCCCTGAGCGGGATCAACTTCCAGGTCAACGCAGGTGAGACGGTGGTGCTCCTCGGAGCCAACGGTTCGGGCAAGTCGACCCTGCAGAAGTGCCTGACCAAGCTGGTCGAACCCACGTCCGGTTCAGTACGGGTTCTCGACACAGAGATCACCACTGCCGGGACTCGCGAGATCACCGCACTGCGGCGCCAGGTCGGAGTGGTGTTCCAAAGGATCAACCTGGTGCGGGAACTTTCGGTGATGACCAACGTCATCCACGGATCGCTGGGACGGGTGGGCAGCCCGCGGAACTGGTTCGCCGGGACCGCCCGGAAAGATCAGCGCGAGGAAGCCATGGAGGCCCTGGATCGTGTAGGGCTGGCACATGTGGCGCAGCGCCGGGCTGACGAGCTCTCCGGAGGTCAGCAGCAACGCGTCGCCATCGCGCGCATGCTCATGCAGCAGCCCAGGGTGGTTCTCGCTGATGAGCCTGTGGCGGCCCTGGACCCCAGGGCCGGGAGGTCGGTCATGGACCTTCTGTGGGAAATCACCGAGGAGCGAGGTCTGACCCTGCTCTGCACTCTGCACCAGTTAGAACTTGCCCGAGCCTACGGCCACCGGGTGATCGCCCTTCGCGACGGGGCCATGGATATGGACACCGTGATGTCCAAGGTGGCGGATGAACAGCTCCAGGGGCTCTACACCACCGAGGACCAGGGGGACTCTCCGTCTCACGAGGTCTTTGAAGGAGCCGCGTGATGACGTATCCCAGCAACGATGTTGCCCTGCGGAACCCACCGGCGACGCAGGGACCACCGATGGCTCCGCGCCGAAGCAAGCCTCCGCGCTGGTCCACCACCGTGATCGTGGTGATCCTCCTGGGAATCTCGGTCAACGGACTTATCCGCATGGACATCTCGATCGAGCGCCTGTTCCGCGCACCCGAGAACGTCTGGAGATTCCTCTCCGGGGCGTTCCCGCCCGATGCGCAGCGGTTTCCCAACTTCGCAGAAGCGATGCTGGAGACCATCGAGATCGCGCTGATCGGCACCATCATCGGGGTGGTGCTCAGCGTGCCCGCTGCCCTTCTGGCCGCACAGAACACCACCCCGTGGAAGCCGTTGGCGCATGCGGTGCGGTTCATGCTCACGTCGCTTCGCGCAATCCCCGACCTCGTCTGGGCCTTGATCTTCGTCATGGCCGTGGGCCTGGGTCCGCTGGCGGGGATCCTAGCGATCGCCGTGGACGTGATCGGCTTCGCCGGACGATTCTTCGCCGAGCGGATCGAGGAGGTTGAGCGCGGGCCCATCGACGCGTTGCGCTCCACCGGGGCCAACGAGATCTCAATCGTGGTCGGGGCCGTGCTGCCGGCATCATTCGCCTCGTTCACCGCGACCAGCCTCTATTGCCTGGAGAAGTCGATCCGCGGTGCCACCGTGCTGGGGATGGTCGGTGCAGGTGGCATCGGCGGGGAGCTGACCACGGCATTCACTCTGCGCCAATTCGACACGGCATTCGCGATCATCCTCATGATCCTGGTCGTGGTGCTGCTTGCTGAGCAGCTCAGCGCCATGGTCCGACGCAGGATGCTGGGAGCGGACCAGCTTACGCGCGCTGTGTGAACTCCCATCTCCAACCGGGTGAGCGGGTTTCGGGTGTTGCTCCGGTCACGGGACGCCGAACGTGCTGAAATGGGCTGCTCAGGGGGTTTCTCATGCCGAGCCTATGAACGGGAGTCCACGCAATGCAGACAGCGCCCTATGACAGTTTCGCTGCGGCCTACGCGGCAGACAACGAATCCAACTTCGTGAACGGGCACTATGAGCGCCCCGCGATGATCGATCTGGCGGGTGATGTGGCCGGGCGCCGGGTGCTCGACGCCGGCTGCGGCTCCGGGCCTCTGGCGGCTGCGCTGATCGACCGGGGCGCCGACGTCGTCGGCTTCGACCTGAGCCCGGAGATGGTGGAGATTGCGCGCCAGCGACTCGGTGCGGACGCGGACCTGCGCGTGGCCGACCTCGGCGAGCCACTGCCCTACCCGGATGATTCCTTCGACGACGTGGTCGGCTCCCTGGTGCTGCACTACCTCGAGGACTGGACGGCGGCGCTGGCGGAGCTGCACCGTGTGCTCAAGCCCGGCGGCAGGCTGATCCTCTCGGTCAACCACCCCTACGCCTACATGCTGAATCACCCGAAGGCCGATTACTTCGCGAGGACCCAGTTCTCCGATGAGTTCACTTTCGCGGGTCAGGAGGCGACGCTGACCTACTGGCACCGCCCGCTGCCGGCGATCACCGCGGCGTTCACGCAGGCCGGCTTCGAGATCTCCTCGATCACCGAACCGCCCTATGACCCGAACACTCCGCTGGAGCTGATCCCACCGCCACTGGTGGGGCGTTCCTTCATCTGCTTCATGTTCTTCGTGCTCGAGGCGCGGAGCTAGCTGCTCGAGTCAGGGTCTCGGCCCGGGAGGCCTAACCAGGCGAGCGCGGCGCAGGCAGCGAACACGAGGCTTCCTGAGGCGGTTGGCAGCCGGATATCGACTCCAGCCAGCAACCCACCGAGGGCGGAGCCGATGGCCAGTCCGAGCAGGCTCACCACGCTTGTCGCGGCACCGACCCGCCCGAGGAGCTCGCCTGGCACCAGCCACTGGCGCAACGACGTGGCGCAGATGTTCCACAGCACCGCATGAAATATGTACAGAGCCAGCAGGATCGCGGCGAGCATCGGTGCCGATGTCCAGGCCAAGCAGGCGAGGCTCAATGATCCGAGTGCGAGGCTGGCTGTGATGAGAGTCCTGTAGTTCCACCGACGCCGCAGTCGAGGGACGAGCAGGGCAGCAAGGAGCCCGCCGAGCGCCGATCCGGCGAGCATGAGCCCATAGCCGAAGCTCGCCAGATCAAGTCGGTCTTGAGCGAAGATCACCAAGACCGAGAAGGGCAGCATGTACCCCGCGCTGGCGAGCCCGCCGATCAACGACAGCTTGCCGATGGTCCGGTGTCCGGTGAGCCACCGTGCGCCCTCCGCGACCTGCGTGCCGAACGCCTGCCGCGACTCAGCCCGCGCCTTCGGATCGTCGCTCCTGGGCAGAGCGAGAGCAAGTACGCCGGCCGCGGCCCAGACTCCGCCCATGACGTAGACCGGCAGAACAGCGGCCACGGTGAAGAGAAGGCCGCCCAGCGGTGGGCCGACGAACTCGTCGCTGATCAGCTGGACACTGGCGATGCGAGAGTTCGCCCGGTCGAGTGCAGGTTTGGGCACCACGCCGGGCAGCATGGCCACGGCCGCGCCATCCGCCAGGCTCTCCAGGGTCGCCACGACCGCCATCACTGTGTAGAGCGCCAGCAAAGAGGCAGCGCCGAACTGGATGCTGGCAGCTAGGAGCACCAGTGCCAGTCCTCGGAGGAGATTGGCGCTGACCATGAGGGACCGGCGATCCAGCTGATCCACGTAGACACCGATGGGCAGCACGACCAAGAGCCGCGTGAGGGCGTACATGGTTGCCAGCCCAGCGATCCACAGCGGATCGTCCGTCATCGAGGCGGCCAGGAGCGGCATCGTGACGAAGGCCAGGCCGTCTGAGAGGTTCGAGAGACCACTGGCGCCCAGCAGCACGCGGAATCGACGGCCCAGACTCATCATTGAACTTAACCACACTCTCGGTGCGCGTCTCCTTGAGCGCGGGTCTGCGCGTCCGTGGAGTTCCGCCCACACTGGCACCACTGACGAGCCCGTGCTGCGATCGCCGCCTTGGGGTCTGCAGGAGAAAGTCCGGGTGCTGCGCTGAGCGGTGGCCGCGTGCTCAGTCCTCGGTCGCTGTGAGTATGTCCGCGAGACCGACCAGGTGTTCTGCTTCGATCTCCGGCGCCTGGAAGTAACTCGGGTACGCGGCCCCGGTCCGGTTGATCCACGCGGTGCGAAGACCCGCGGCGGCGGCCCCGTGGATGTCCCAGGGGTGCACCGCGACCAGCATCAGCTCCTGCGCCTCCCGAGCGATCTGCCGCACGGCGTAGTCGTAGGCCTCTCGCGCAGGTTTCCACCGGGGTGCGTCCTGGACGCTGAGGCATTGCGCGAAGAGCCCGCGCACACCGCCGGACTCCAGCAGGGCCTCCGCGATCGCCGCAGAGCCGTTGCTGAGCGTGACCAGCTCGGCGGTCTGGCTCAAGGCGGTGACGCCCGGCGCGACGTCGGGGTGAAGGTCCAGATGCTTGAAGACCTTAAGGATGCGATCCGCGCTCTCCTCGCCATCCCGCGGCGCAGGCGACGCAGCCAGATGGCGGAGCAGCGCGTCGCGCGCGATCGTGACGAAGTCCGGATTCACCCCGGTGGTGGTCAGCGCGAACCCGTCGCGGAGCACCTCTGAGAACCACAACGACGCCGCGCCGGGTGGCAGCCCGGCGTCTTCGAACGCCCCCGCCAGGGGACGCATGTCGGAGAGCGTCTCGTTGACGTCGAAGACCAGCACGGCAGGCACGGGAGTCATAGCTCTCTTCCTACCACGGGGTGCACCGCTGGGGCCCGGGGCCAGGCCCGGCGCGCAGGCCTGCCCCCGCAGCTGCTGGCAGGGTCAGGCTCGGGGGTTCACCAGGATCTTGACGTGCTGTTCGTTGTTGTTGATCAGCTGATCGAACCCCTCGGAGACCAGCCCGTCGAGACCGATCCGACCGGTGATGAACGGGCCCAGGTCGATCTTGCCCTGCTCGACGAGTTCGATCACGCGCCGATGATCATTGGCATAACCGATGGTGCCCAGCAGGGCGATCTCCTTGAGCACCAGCTTCGGCATGTCGACCTCCGGCTTGTGGCCCCAGATCGAGACGTTCACGATGGTTCCGGCGGGTCGCACCGCGTCCAGGAGCATGTCCAGGACCACCGGCACGGAGGAGCATTCGAAGCCGACGTCGGCCCCGCGGCCTCCGGTGCGGCTCCGGACCTCCGCGGCGACGTCGACCTCGCGCGGATCAAAAACCTCATCGGCCACCCCGGTCTCCCGGGCCTTGGCCTTGCGCGCCTCGGAGAGCTCCGAGACGAAGACGGTGAGCCCCTGAGCTTTGAGCACCGCGGAGGTGAGCAGCCCGATGGGTCCGGCGCCGCCGACGATCGCGACGTCCCCGGCCTTGGCCCCGGACCGGATGAAGGCGTGGTGGCCCACGGCGAGCGGTTCGATCAGTGCGGCGTGGTCCAAGGCGACGTGGTCCGCGATCGGGTGCACCCAGCGGCGTTCCACGACGATCTTCTCGCTGAGTCCGCCGCCGCGCCCGCCGAGGCCGATGAAGTTCATATTCGGTGAGAGCTGGTAGTCCACTCCGGGCTTGACCTCGACATCGTCTCCGAGGATGTAGGGCTCCACCACCACCTTCTGGCCGGGGCCGAGATCGTCGACGTCGGCCGCCACCTCGGTGACCGTGCCGGAGAACTCGTGGCCCATCGTGACCGGCGCGGACTCGCCGGAGAGCGGGTGTGGGTGGCCGTGGGCCGGGACGAAGATCGGGCCTTCCAGATACTCGTGCAGATCAGTGCCGCAGATCCCGCACCAGGCGACGTCGATGGCCACGTGTCCCGGTTTCAGCGGGGGTTCGTCGATGTCTTCGATGCGGATGTCTTTGCGATCGTAGAAGCGTGCTGCGCGCATGATGCTCATCTCCTGAGGGGTCGGTCCGAGGCTGGCTGGACGCTCGCAGACTACTCCTCGCACCCTGGCAGAGGACCAGGTTTCAAGGACGAAAAACAGTCTGCACCGTGGCGAAGAAAGTGTGGCTCCTCACGCGAATCGAGATAGTTGTGTGTTTCACTATTCCCTGGGCACGACGATTCGCCGCGACCCCGGTCGCGGCAGTGCTCTGCCGTGGACCGTCCATCACCGTTAAGGACGTGAAACATGGCATCTTCTGGACAGCGGCGCCGCGCCTTCAGCGCGGTCGGCCTCACCGCATCTCTCGCACTGGTGCTCGCATCATGTGCAGACACCGAGAACATCGACGGTGGAGGAGGCACCGAGGGCGAAGGCGGCGGCAGCATCTCCGTCGGCACCACCGACGTCGTGACCTCGCTGGATCCTGCCGGCTCCTACGACAACGGTTCGTTCTCTGTGCAGAACCAGGTGTACCCCTTCCTGCTGAACACCCCCTACGGCAGCCCGGACGTCGAGCCGGACATCGCCGAGTCGGCCGAGTTCACCGAACCCACGCAGTACACCGTCACGCTCAAAGAGGGTCTGACCTTCGCCAACGGCAACGAGCTGACATCCTCGGATGTGAAGTTCAGCTTCGACCGTCAGCTGGAGATCGCCGACCCCAACGGTCCCTCCTCGCTGCTGTACAACCTGGAGAGCGTTGAAGCGCCAGATGATCTCACCGTGGTCTTCAACCTCGCGAGCGAAGATGACCAGACCTTCCCGCAGATCCTCTCCTCTCCGGTGGGACCGATTGTGGATGAGGAGGTCTTTTCCGCCACCGAGCTCACCCCTTCCGAGGACATCGTCGAGGGCAACGCCTTCGCCGGGCAGTATGCCATCACCGACTACACCGAGAACGAGCTCATCCGCTATCAGGCATTCGAGGACTACAACGGTCTGCTCGAAGCTCCGGAGACCGACGTCGTCACCGCCCAGTACTTCACCGAGGAGACGCAGCTCAAGCTCGCCGTGCAGCAAGGCGATGTCGACCTGGCCTACCGCAACCTGAGCCCCACCGACCTCGGTGACCTGCGCGAGGACGAGAACGTCACCGTCCACGACGGTCCGGGCGGAGAGATCCGCTACATCGTCTTCGATTTCAACTCACAGCCCTTCGGTGCTGAGACCGAGGACGCCGACGAGGACCAGGCCCTGGCCGTGCGCCAGGCGGCTGCGGACCTTTTGGACCGTGAGGCGCTCAGCGAGGAGATCTACCAGGGCACCTATACCCCGCTCTACTCCTACGTCCCGGAGGGTCTGACCGGCGCCAACGAGCCGCTGCTGGAGATGTACGGCGACGGTGAGGGCGGCCCGGACGCAGAGGCCGCCGCTGCGGTCCTGGAAGAGGCCGGCATCGAGACCCCGGTCGAGCTGAACCTGCAGTACAGCCCGGATCACTACGGCAGCTCCTCGGACGAGGAGTACGCCATGATCGAGAGCCAGCTCGAGGCCGACGGCCTCTTCGAGGTGAACCTGCAGTCCACGCTCTGGGACA
This sequence comes from Nesterenkonia sandarakina, assembly GCF_013410215.1. Lineage (NCBI taxonomy): Bacteria > Bacillati > Actinomycetota > Actinomycetes > Micrococcales > Micrococcaceae > Nesterenkonia > Nesterenkonia sandarakina. The sequence continues at coordinate 801,823 of NZ_JACCFQ010000001.1, read as the reverse complement.
CCTATAACGCCGAGCGTGTCGAGGGCGTCTATCCGGCCTACCAGCTCGGCTGGTTCCCGGACTATTCAGATGCTGACAACTACCTCAGCCCGTTCTTCCAGGAGGACAACTTCCTGGTCAACGGATACTCCGACAGCGAGGTCCAGGAGACCATTCTGGAGCAGTCCAGCACCGCCGTTGAAGCCGAGCGCACTGCGCTGATCGAAGAGGCCCAGGAGCTGGTGGCTGAGGATCTCTCCACGCTGCCGTACCTTCAGGGCGCGCAGGTCGCGGTGTCGGGCAACGACATCACCGGCGTCACCCTGGATGCCTCGTTCAAGTTCCGCTACGCCCCGCTGTCTCGCTGAGTCCCCGGACCACCGAGAGAGCCTGAGAGAAGAGGACCAGCGTGACCGTCGCTGCACAAACCACCCCTACCACCGCTCCCGGGAAGAGTTCCGGCGGCGGAGGTCTGGGCCGCTACATCCTGGTGCGATTCCTGTTGATCATCCCCACCGTGTTCATCCTGGTGACGCTGGTCTTCTTCCTCATGCGCGTGGTCGGTGACCCGATCTCCGCCTCCGTGGGCGGGCGGCTGACCCCCGCCCAGCTCGACGCCCGGCTGGCTGAGGCCGGCTACGACCGGCCGGTGCTGGTGCAGTACTTCGAATACATCGGTCAGATCTTCACCGGTGACTTCGGGCGCACCCTGACGGACAACCGTGAGATCAGTGAAATCCTGGTCACCTACGGCACGGGAACCCTGGAACTGGTCTTCTACGCCTTGGTGGTCGCCCTGGTGGTGGGCATCCCGCTGGGCCGCTTCGCCGCCTACCACCGGGACCAGATCCCCGACGCCGCGCTGCGCATCTTCGCGATCCTCTGCTATGCCACCCCGGTGTTCTTCGCCGCGCTGCTGCTGAAGCTGGTGTTCTCGGTCTGGCTGGGCTGGTTCCCGCTGGGCGGACGCGCCAGCACCGAGACTCAGCTGGTGCTGGACCGGATCTCCGGCTCATCCGGGATCAACATCATCGATGCCCTGCGCACCGGACGCTGGGACCTGATCTCGGATGTGCTCTCCCACGCCGTGCTTCCTGCCGTGGCCCTGGGGCTGCTCACAGCCGGGGTCTTCCTGCGACTCGTGCGGACCAACCTGATCGGCACCCTCTCCATGGACTATGTCGACGCCGCGCGCTCACGCGGCGTGCGGGAAGGTCGACTGCTGCGCAAGCACGCCTATAAGCCCGCGCTGATCCCGATCATCACCGTGATGGGCATGCAGATCGCGTTGATGCTGGGAGGCGCGATCCTCACCGAGACCGCCTTCGGCTGGCGTGGGCTGGGCTTCCAGCTGGCGCAGTACCTCGGCGCCCGGGACTTCGTCGCGGTCCAGGGCATTGTGGCGCTGCTCGCCGTGATCGTCGCCCTGACCAACTTCATCGTCGACGTCATCGCCGCCTTGATCGACCCCCGAGTGAGGTACTGAGCATGAACGCCCCCAACCACGACACCACGCCAGCCGCCGGGCCGAACCCGGCTGCCGATCCGGTGGCTCCCGATCCCGTGGCCGCCGATCCAGTCGCCCATGGCGAGGTCGCCCAGCGGGAACCCCGTTGGAAGCGACTGCCGGTGGTCTGGCAGCTGCGCCGCAGCGTCGGGCTCCAGCGCGGGATGCTGATCGCCGGGCTGGTGCTCTGCGTGATGTTCATCCTCATGGCGGTCCTCGCTCCGCTGATCGCCCCCTACGGCTTCAACCAGCTCTCCGACGCCGAGGGCAACTTCCCCCGCCAAGCCGCACCCTCCGCACAGTTCTGGTGGGGCACGACGGTCGGCGGGTATGACGTCTTCTCCCGCGTGATCTGGGGCGCGCAGACCGCGGTGCTCACCGTTCTGCTCGCCGTCCTCGCCTCGATCTTCCTCGGCATCGCGCTGGGTCTGATCTCCGGCTACCTCGGAGGTTGGCTCGACCGGATCCTGGTCACCATCGCTGATGCCATCTACGCCTTTCCGTCGTTGCTGCTGGCGATCGTGGTCTCCATCGTGATCTCCGGTGGAGAGTCCGGGTTCCTCAGCGGGATCCTCGCGGCCGCACTGTCCATTACCGTGGTCTTCGTCCCGCAGTATTTCCGTGTGGTCCGCGCCGAGACCGTGCGCCTGAAGGCGGAGCCGTTCGTCGAATCGGCCCGCGTGCTGGGGGCGTCGACTCCGCGGATCCTCTCCCGGCATGTGCTGCGCAATGCAACGCGCTCGCTGCCGCTGATCGTCACACTCAACGCCTCAGAGGCGATCCTGACCCTGGCCGGGCTGGGCTTCCTCGGTTTCGGTATCAACCCCACCGCAGCCGCGGAGTGGGGCTATGACCTCAACCGCGCCATCTCCGACGTCGCCGGTGGAATCTGGTGGACCGGGGTGTTCCCCGGTGTCGCCATCGTGCTGCTGGTGCTGGGCATCACCCTGGTGGGCGAGTCGCTGAACGACCTCTCGGACCCCCGGCTGCGGATGCGCCGCCGCCCCACGAAGCTGCCCCGGAAGACCGCCACCGCCATGAAGGGAGCTGCGTGATGAGTCTCGTGCAGAACCATACCGAGCCTGAGCCCGCGGTCGATCCCGCGGTGGAGATCCGCGACCTGCGGATCAGCTTCGCCACGGACGCCGAACCTGTCCGCGCGGTTGAAGGCGTCACCCTCCACGTCCAGCCCGGTGAGGTGCTCGCCATCGTCGGGGAGTCCGGGTCGGGCAAGACGGTCACCGCCAAGTCCATCCTGGGTCTGCTGCCGGAGAACGCGACAGTTTCCGGTGCCGTGGTGCTGGCAGGCAACGACGTCGTCCAGCTCAACCCTTCAGAGCTGCGCCAGGTGCGCGGTCGAGATGTCGCCATGGTCTTCCAGGAGGCCTCCACCGCGCTCAACCCGGTGTTCACCGTGGGATGGCAGATCGCCGAGGGGCTCCGCGCGCATGGCAAGTACTCGAAGAAACAGGCACGAGAGCGCGCCGTGGAGATCCTCGGCACGGTCGGCATCCCCGACCCGGAGAAGCGGGTGGACCACTATCCGCACCAATTCTCCGGCGGGCAGAAGCAACGCGTGGTGATCGCCATGGCCCTGGCCCTGGGATCCAAGGTCATCGTCGCCGATGAGCCCACCACGGCTTTGGACGTCACCGTGCAGGCCGAGATCCTGGACCTGCTGCGCCGTGTCCGCGACGACTTCGGTCGCGCCATCGTTCTGATCACCCACAACATGGGTGTGGTGGCGGACCTCGCGGACCGGGTCGCGGTGATGTATCGCGGCGAGGTGGTCGAAGAGGCGGCGGTCGGCGACCTGTTCGCGCATCCCCAACACGAATACACCCAGCATCTGCTGGGCGCGGTGCCACGCCTGGGCGCGCACACCGTCTACCGGCCTACGGCCTCCGCGGCCGAGCCGGCCACCCCGGTGGTCCAGGCGCGGGACCTGCAGATCGTCTACCCGGGACGACTGGGCCGGGCCGGGTTCCACGCCGTCAAAGACGTGAACTTCACCATCGCCCCTGGTGAGGTGCTTGGCCTGGTGGGTGAATCCGGGTCCGGGAAGACCACGATCGGCCGGGCCATCGTGGGGCTGACCCGTGCGACCGGGGGGTCCTTGAGCGTGCTCGGCCATGAGATGGTGGGCTTCAAGGAGCGCGCCTTCCGACCGCTGCGCTCCCGGATGGGATTCGTGTTCCAGGATCCGGCCACCAGCTTCAACCCGCTGCTCACCGTGGGAGAGGCGATCGCCGAGCCGCTGCTGATCCACGGGGTCTCCGAGGACCCCGCGGGTGCCAAGAAAAAGGTGCAAGCGCTGCTCGACGCCGTCCACCTGCCCACCCACTACGCCCAGCGGTATCCGCACGAGCTCTCCGGTGGTCAGCGGCAGCGAGCCAGCCTGGCGCGGGCGCTCGCCCTGGACCCCGAGCTGCTGGTGGCCGATGAGCCCACCTCGGCGTTGGACGTCTCAGTGCAGGCTCGGGTCCTGGAGGTCTTCAGCGAGCTGCAGCAGCGCCTGGGCTTCGCGACCTTGTTCATCAGCCATGACCTGGCGGTGGTCGGGATGCTCGCGGACCACATCGGGGTGCTCTACCGGGGAGAGCTTGTCGAGCATGGGACCGGCGAGCAGGTGCTGACTGACCCGCAGCATACCTACACGCAGCGACTGCTGGCCTCGGTTCCGGTGCCGGACCCGGTGGAGCAGAAGCAACGGCGGGAGGCCCTTGCCGGACACCAGGGAGCGAGGTCGCTCGACGCCTGATCTCGACAGCTGGGGAGCAGGGCCGTTGCTCAGCCCCCGAGCTGCTGGACCCCGTCGAGCACCGCCCGGTGCACCCGGGCGTCGCCCAGGGGCAGGAAATGTCCCCGGGTGCCCAGCTCCACGTTGCGGGCTCCGGGCAGCCGGCTGCCACCGGGGATGTGCGGGTCGAAGCGCCCATAGATCGAGACGATCCTCTGGTCCACCTCGCGGTGGGCGTCCAGCTCGGCGAGCTCGGGGGAGCGCGGCAGGAAGAGCCGGAGTGCGGGAAGCGGCAGCGCGCGCGCCAGCGGTGACCCTTCGAACGGGGTGTTCATCGTGACCAGACCGAGCAGCAGATCAGACTGGGCGTGCCGGGTGAGCAGCAGCTTGCCGATCAGCCCACCCTTGCTGTGCGCCACCAGCACGCAGCGGTGCAGCCCCTCACGGCGGAGGTACTCATCGACCAGATCCGCCATGTCTTCGAGATTGCCGCCGTTGTACCCCAGGTCGACCACGGCGTGCACGTCGTAGCCCTGCTCCCGCAGCACATTGGCCACCGGAAGCATGAACGCCCAGGCCTCATAGATCCCCGGAAGCAGCAACACCGGAGGCCGCGGTGACTCCGGCTGCCGGTAGGCCCGCGGGTCAGGTCTGCGGAGCAGCCCGGAGGCCTGCCGGCGCAGCGCGTAGGCATAGTCCCGGCCCCAGGCGCTCAGGTTGAGCCCCAGCTCGGTGGCCGCGCGCAGGCGCAGGCGCGCCGCCCCGGCAGGGGGATCGGTGGGCGGCAGCCGGGTCACGCGGCGGGTGCCGTGGGCTGCGGGCCCGGTCGCGCGCCGTCGATGGCTGCCAGGAACGGAGCGCACCCGGACGCGAGCTGCTGGGCCTGGCTGATCTGCAGGGCATGTGGGGCCTCGGGGATCTCCAGCAGAGCAGCATCCGGGGCAAGGTCCACCAGTTGCCGGGCCCATGGCGCCGAGGCGATCGGGTCCTGCTCGCCGCGGATCACCAGCCCAGGGATCGTGCAGGCACGGATCGAGTCCTCGGTGCGGTCGGCGAGCATATGCCGGACCGTGTGCAGGTAGCGCAGCGGGCCCATCCGCAGGTAGTTGCGGAACACCACGAGGTTATTGCGCAGCGGTTCGCGCCACGTGTCCCGCATCAGTCGCGCGCCCTGGCCCAGGAGGCTGCGCGCCGACGGATCCACGGTGGGCCCGATCAGGATGTACCCGGCAAACAGCTCTGGGTCGGCCGCGACGACGTCTGCGGCGATCTGACACCCCATGGAGTGCCCGACGACGACGGGGCGATCCAGGCCCAGGGCGCGGACCACTCCGGCCACCACCTCGCCGAGCTCAGAGATGCTCAGCGCATGGTCCGGGTTCGGGGTCTTGCCGTATCCGGGAAGGTCCAGGGCATAGACGTCGTGGGTGGCCGCGAACTCGTCGGCGAGGGACAGGAAGTACTCCCCAGACATCCCCAGCCCGTGAACCATGACGATCGCAGGTCGCTGCGGGGAGAAGGTCCCGCGGACATCCACGGCGTGACCGTCGATCTGCAGGCGTCGTGTGCTGGACCCCGCAGGTGGGGCGCTTCTCTGGAACATCAGGCCCCTAGGATCTGCCGAGTACGGACGTCAGTGGGAGGCAGGCGGCACCCCTGATGGGCCATCGTATCGACTATGCGGCCAGAGCCAGGATCCCAGCAGGTCAAGGGGGGGGTCAGGGGCGCCGACGGAGCGGGGCGACGCCGTCGTCGCGGTCCCCATGGTGGAACTCGCGGATCAACTTGGCCAGCAGCGCCGGCTTCTCGACGATCGCCCCGTGGGTGGCGCGGGGGAGCACGGCGAGCTCACCGTCGGGCAGGGCCTCCAGCATCTCGATCAGGTGCCCCCACTGCACCTGATCATCATCACCGACCACGATGAGCACCGGGATGCCGACACCGTGAAGGTCCGCCACGCTGAGATCAGGCTCCCGGAGGTGCAGCTCCCGGGCCTTCTGCACGACGGCGTCCCAGTGCTGCACCCCGTCGGGGGAGACCGCGCCGTAGGCCTCCCGCATGAACTCCGGCGGCTCCCCGTCCAGCACCCCCGGACGCCAGCCGGAATGGTGAAAAACCGCCCCACCGAAGACGAGGCTGCGCACCAGCTCGGGCCGTCGCAGCGCCAGGTAGAGCCCCACGATCGCTCCGTCGCTCCACCCCACGACGTGGGCCGGCGTCGGATGCCGCTGCAGGACCTCCGCCACGGCGTCCGCCATCATCGCGAAGGACCAGTCCCCGTCGACGTCCGCTGAGCGGCCATGCCCGGGGCGGTCCAGGACCACCTGGCGGTAGCCGGTGAGGTGTTCCGCGAGCGGGCCCATCGCCGCTGAGTCGGTGCCACCGGGGTGCAGGAGCAGGAGCTGCTCGCCTGCGCCGGACTCAGCGGACCAGCAGGTGCTGGGTGTCATGGAACCCAAGATACGGCCGGCGGGTGCGCGATGAAATAAACCCCGGCGCCAAGGGTGTTCCCCCGGGGAGAGAAACACCGCCGATAGTGAGGACTTTTGATCTTATGAGCGAGCTGCACCAGCTGCTGAACAACACCATCGGATTCGGCACTGCGCCTCTGGGCAACATGTTCCGCGACATCCCCGAGGAGGAGGCCCGGGACACCGTCGAAGCCGCCTGGGAGGCCGGCATCCGGTACTTCGACACGGCCCCGTTCTACGGTGCCGGGCTCGCCGAGAAGCGACTCGGTGCCACCCTGGGTGAGAAGCCGCGGGATGAGTTCGTGCTCAGCACCAAGGTCGGGCGCTACATCTCGGAGGAGACCGAAGAGAAGGAGGGGCTCTTCGCGGACGGTCGCGGCAACAAGGTCGTCACGGACTACACCGCGGAGGCCACCCGGAAGTCCCTGGAGCAGTCCATGCAGCGATTGGGCACCGACCGGATCGATTTCGTCTTCGTCCACGACATCTCGCGGGACTTCCACGGGGACCAGTGGCTCGCGAAGTTCGAAGAGGCCCGCACCGGCGCCTTCCGGGTGCTGACTGAGATGCGCGAGCAGGGGCTGATCAAGGGATGGGGGCTCGGGGTCAACACCACCGAGCCCATCGAGCTGGCAATGCAGCTCGATGAGACCCCGCCGGATGTGAGCCTCTCCGCGACCCAGTACACGATCCTTCAGCACGAGAAGGCCCTGGAGCGGATGATGCCCCGGGCGGAGGCCCAGGGTGTGGGGATCATCGTGGGCGGCCCGTACAACTCCGGAGCCCTGCTGGGCGGGGATCACTTCGACTACGCCGAGGCGCCGCAGTCGGTGAAGGATCAGGTCGCAGCACTCACTGACGTGGCGGCTCGCCACGAGGTCGACCTCAAGGCCGCCGCGCTGCAGTTCTCCACCGCGCACCCCGCCAGCGTGGCCGTGATCCCCGGTTCGAGCCGACCTGGCCGGATCTCGGAGGACATCGCCGCACTGTCGGCGAAGATCCCCGGCGCGTTCTGGGAGGAGCTGGCCCAGGAGGGGCTGATCTCTCCGAAGGCGCCGCTGCCGAAGAGCTGACCTGACGGCAACCGCCGATTGACCGCTCCACCCCCACCCCACCCCCGTGGTTGAGTTCTCCGGCGGCTACGTACCGACCGGAGAACTCAACCACGCAGGATGGGGGGGTGCGGCGGGTCAATTGAACCGTGGGTCTCGGCCGTAGTCCTGGAGCCGCAGATCCAGTGCCGCCCGCACCTGCCCGGGGGCGTCATCCCCGAGGAGCAGCCTCAGCCGGGTGTCCCCGGGGTCTTGCACGTGGGCCAGCAGGGCTGCCGCGATCTCCGACGCCGGGGTGCCGTCGCTGGTGCCGTCATCGGTCTCGCTGGCGGGCCAGGGCACGGTCGGGCTGCCGAAGAGACTCTCGCGCAGCTCGTCATAGGCAGGGACCGGGGAGCTGAACCGCATGCTCTTCCCCGCCCAATCAGTGGCGATGGCGCCGGGCTCGGCAAGCGTCACCCGGATCCCGAACTGCGCGACCTCCGCGGCCATCGCCTCGCTGAAACCTTCCAGCCCCCACTTGGCAGCGTTGTAGAGCCCCAAGGTGGGCATGGTCCCCGCCGCGCCCACGGTGGAGATCTGAATGATGTGTCCGCGTCCCTGCCTGCGCATCACCGGGATCGCAGCCTGAGAGACCCAGAGTGGTCCGAAAAGATCCGTGTCCAGGATCTCTCGCGCTTCACCTTCGGTGATCTCCTCCACCGCGCCGATGATCCCGTAGCCGGCGTTGTTCACCACGACGTCGAGGCTGCCGAACCGCGTGACGGCGTCCTCTGTGACCCGGAAGACGGCGGCCCGGTCCCGAACATCGAGCTCCCGCACCAGGAGCTGATCGGATGCCGGGAGGTCGTGCGCGCCGCGGACGGTGGCGACGACGGAGTGCCCCGCGTCCAAGGCGGCGAGCGTGATCGCACGGCCCAAGCCCCGGCCGGCGCCGGTGATGAGCCAGGTCCCGTGGGAGGTCATGACCCCAGAGTACTCCGAAACTGGACGAACCGTCTCGTTTAGCCGACTAGAGTGGGTGCATGGCTCGCACACAAACTCGAGACAAGGTCTACGCGGCCGTCCTTGTGCTCGCCGGGTCTGGGCGCATCGGCGCGCTCAGCATGGAGGGTATTGCGGGGCGTGCAGGAGTCAGCAAGCAGACGCTCTACCGCACCTGGTCCTCGCCGGGAGAGATCGTCTTCGACGCCCTGCTCGCCCGTAGCCAGGACGCGGACGGGTCCGTCCTGGTGCCCAATGCCGGCGAACTTCGGGCGGATCTGGAATCCCTGGTGACTGACACGGTCCATGAGCTCACCGACCCCGCCGTCGAGCCGCTGCTGCGGGCCGTGACTGCCAGCATCCAGACCGATCAGCAACTGGCGGATCAGTATCGCGAGCGCCTCTGGCGGCCGCAGTTCGAGGCAGTTGCCGAGAGGTTTCAGAAGGCCGGCTTCCGAGTGCCGGAGCTGGCGGCGGAGCTTCTGCTCGGTGCGATCCTGCACCGCTGGCTGCTGAGAACAGGTCCCTTCACCTCGGAATGGGTCGTTGGGCACGTGGATCAGGTGATGCGCATTGGGATCCCGGCCGCGGCCAGCAGCACTCCCGCCGCTGCGAAGCCGAGCACTGAGCCGGCGGCCACCTCGCCTGCCGAGTGACGGCGCAGGTAGACCCGAGACCAGATCACCAGCGCCCAGACCGGGATGCCCACCAGAAGCACCCACCAGGAGAATGCGCTGGCGATCACCACGGCGGAAAGCGCGGAGATCAGCCCGTGGAGGCTGATCTTGAAGACAAGGTTGATCGCGGCGACCATCATCACCAGCCCGACGGCGATGACGCATGTCCATCTCACCCAGGTGCTCTCGGTGACCAGCGCCGTGGCGGCGGCGCCCAACAGAGTCGAGGCCATCACGATCGCGTAGAACAGGTGGCGCTGGTGTCGGTTGACGATGAACTTGTCGCTTGCGCGCCCGCGCAGCGTCATCGCGATGGCCACCCCTTGAGGAACCACGGCGAACGCGAACACTGAGATCACAGTGGTGAGTGCCCAGCGAGGATCGGTGACCACGGCCAAGGAGGCCAGCATCGCCGCGACCAATACCGGGGGAGAGAAGACCTCGGACCCGATCCAGGCGGTGCGATCGAGCATGGATGTCAAAGCCTTCCCCTCCGTCATCTCGTCGGTGCCCTTGAGTCTTCCAGATGGGCGAGCTGACGGCGCAGTCGAAGGCGGTCGACGACGGGGCGGGGAGGCCGACCGTCGACCGGAAGCCCGTGTGGACGAAAGTCTCTCAGTGGTGGATCACGTGGAGACGAAAGTCCCCACGTGATCCACCACGGTGACCGGTCCCAAGGTGCTGGGGATCGCAGAGCCTCAGGCCCCCCGGGGCCAGGCACGAGGAGACCAAAGTCGCCACGTACACCCAAGAGCCTCAGGTCCCCCGGGGCCGGGCACGAGGAGACCAAAGTTGCCAAGTAGACCGCAGAGAACTCGGGTCCCCGGGGCCGGGCACGAGGAGACCAAAGTCGCCACGTACTACCCCGAGAACTCACCCCTGGGTGGCTCGAGAGGGGAGAGCGCCAGCAACACGGTGTTCAGTCCCGGGGGACCGGCGAATCGCTTCCCAGTGTTGCGCGCAGTGCCTTCAGTCCCTCGTACATCCGCATCCGCAGGATCGGGATGGGGACCCCGGTGGTCTCCGAGAGCTCCTGGTAGCTCCTGCCGTCCAGCTGGACCGCGGAGAGGACTTCGCGCTGATCGGGTGGGAGAGTGGCGAGTGACTCGCAGAGCAGCAGACGTTCCGCCACGGCCGGGTCCTCTGCCGTCTGCTCCGCAGCAGCCTGCTTTGGGGTGGCCTGTTGCTCAGGGGCAGCAGGATTCTGGGACACGGACTGCTGCTGGGACACGGACTGCTGCTCAAGTCCGGCGCCCTGCTTGGACGCGGCATCCTGCCCCTGCGCGAAGTCGACCCCCCGCGAGTGCGTGGGGTCCGGATGTGCAGCGCGTTCCTGCAGGGAATCGCTGATCAGGTGCCGGGAGATGCCGAACAACCAGGTCCGCACCGAACCAGGAGGGCTGGTGTGCTCATCATTGCGGCTCCAGGCGCGGATGAAGGTCTCCCGCACGCAGTCCTCGGCCTCCTCGCGGTCTCCCAGCGTGTTCAGGGCGTAGGCGAAGAGGACGCTGCCGTGGGCGGCATAGGACTCAGCGACGTTGAAGACGGCCTCAATCTCAGTCTGCATGGGAGAGGCCTCCTGGTGTTCTAGCCCGGTCGCCAGCCAGCAGTCCAGCCAGCATTCCGGCCCGCGCAGCGACGACGGCGGTGCTTGCCAGGGCAGCATAGGGCGGGGCGAGACCCGGATCCTGGCGCGCCTGAGTGGTCAGCTTCGGGGTGAAGCAACGGTGATCAACGGTGAGATAGACAGGCATGACGGATGTCCCTTACTGCCCTCGGGGTCCTATCCGGTGCAAGGAGACACACCGAGGGCGGGTCTGCTGTTGTAGACCTGAATCCTGCTTCTTTCAGGCAGTCAATCACCGCAGCCTGCCCCAGGACAGGGACTAAAGTCCCTATTGGGTGTCACGGGCCTGAACCTGCTTCACGCGAGATTCCTCGGGTCGGCAGCGGTTCGCAGCGCCGCGACCCTCTATGATCCGGACATGGGACGACCTCTCACCGAGCGCGAGCGAGACGTGCTGAGATTCATGATCGAGAACGCCCTTCCCCCGGGAGGTGACCAACCTGTGCCCGCCGCCGCGCGCGCACGATGGCGCCGGTCCATCCCTGCCACCTTGGCGGGCCCGGGCTGCGTGTGTGACGCCTGCCCGTCGATCGAACTGGAGGATGGGCGCGGTCGGACATCGAAAGGTGGCAGGAGCGTCGTGCTGAGCGCCGAGCACCCGGAGGCGTCACTGTTGTTGTTCATCGACGATGACCGGCTCAGCTACCTGGAACTGGCTCCGCATGGGGAGGATGCGTGGGATCAGTTCCCCGCAGTGCCAGATCTGAGCCTCTGATCGGAGCCTCCCCGGTCACCCTTCGCGAGCTTGGACGGCCACCAGACCGCTGGTCCGATGTCGTGCACCAGGGCGGGCACCAGCAGCGCTCGCACCAGGAAGGTGTCCAGCAGGACGCCGAAGGCCACGATGAACGCGATCTGCACCAGGAACAGGATCGGGATCACCGAGAGCGCCGCGAAGGTTGCAGCGAGCACGATCCCGGCCGAGGTGATCACCCCTCCCGTGACGGTCAGTCCACGGATGACCCCGCGGCGCGTCCCGTGGCTCAGCGACTCTTCCCGCACCCGGGTCATCAGGAAGATGTTGTAATCGATGCCCAGTGCCACGAGGAACACGAAGCCGTAGAGCGGCACGGTCGGATCGGCTCCCGGGAACTCGAAGACCCCGTTGAACACCAGTGCTGAGACCCCGAGCGCCGTGGCGAAGGACAGCACGGTCGTGAGCACCAGCAGCACCGGGGCGAGGACCGAGCGCAGCAGCATCATCAGGATGAGCAGGATGACGACCAGCACCAGCGGGATGATCAGGTTTCGATCATCGATCGCGGCGTCGTTGGTGTCGATCGCGGTGGCGGTCACCCCGCCCACCAGCACTTCGGAGTCTGCGTCTGCATAGCTGTCCCGCAGCTCGCGGACGGTGTCCTGTGCGGCGGCGGAATCCGCTGCCTCGGTCAGGGTGGCCTGGAGCATGATCGAGCCGTCGATCACGAGAGGCTCGGGGGCAGGCGTCCCGGGAGGGCCGAAGGCGCTGACCCCGTCTGAGTCCACCGGGGCGGAGCCGGCGTCGTCGTCGGTCACCACGGTGACCCCGTCGACCCCGCTGTTCTCCAGCAGGACATCAGCGGTGCTCTGCAGCGAGCCCTCCTCGGTGACCACGTAGGCAGGACTGCCCGACCCTCCGGGGAAGTGCTCGCCCAGGGCGACCTGGCCGTCGCGCGCCTGGGACTCGCCCAGCACCAGCTCCGACTGCGGCACCCCCTGCGCGTCGAGCTGCGTGACACCCACGGCGCCCAGGAACAGCACCAGGGTCGTGGCGATCCAGATCCGGCGCGGCCGTCGTTCCACAACGCGCCCGGTCCGTGCCCAGATGCCGCGGCTGGGGATCCCGTCCTCAGCGGCGACGACCTCGGGCTCAAACCGGGGGCGGCGGGGCCAGAAGGCTGCACGCCCAAGGATGAACAGGATCGCGGGGAGGAAGGTCAGTGCCGAGGCCATGGCGAAGAGGATGCCGATCGAGGCGACCGGACCCAGGGTGCTGTTCGACTTCAGGTCGCTCAGCAGCAGGCACAGCAGGCCCGCGATGACGGTGCCTCCCGAGGCCAGGATCGGTTCGAAGGATCCGCGCAGGCCCTTCCAGGAGGCGGTCCACTTGTCCTGGTGGACCCGCAGCGCCTCCCGGTAGCGCGCCACGTAGAGCAGCGAGTAGTCGGTGGCCGCGCCGATCACCAGGATGAACAGGATGCCCTGGGTCTGTCCGCTGAGCAGCAGGATGTCTGCATACGCCAGCCACCAGACGGTCAACAGCGAGACCGTGAGTGCGAAGACACTGGTGGCCAGCACGGCCAGCGGCAGCAGCAGCGACCGGTACACCACGATCAGGATCAGGAAGACCGCGGCCAGGGAGACTGCCAGGAGCAGGCCGTCGATGCCCTCGAAGCCGGCGGCGAGGTCCGCGGTGAACCCGGCCGGACCGGTCACGAAGACCTCGAGGTCGGGAAGGTCTGCGCGCAGCGTCTCCGAGATCTCCTCGACGATGGCGCCGAGTTCCTCCTCGGATCCGATCGGCACGAACGCCTGGACCGCGAGTCCGTCCTCCGAGGTGATGACCGGGGAGAGGTCATCCTGGACCCCGGAGATCTCGGGCAGCTGGGCGACCGCGTCCTCGATCGCGGTCAGCTGCGATTCGCTGAGCTCCGAGTCCGAGGTGGCGACGACGACGGCGGGAATGGTGTCGGAGTCATTGAACTCACCCAACAGCTCCTGCACCGCGGTGGCGTCTGCGGACTCCGGGAGGTACGTCGTCTGATCGTTGGAGGAGACCTCAGCGACCCGGCCGAAGTAGGGGCCGCCGATGGCGGTGCCGGTGAGCCAGAGCAGGATCAGGGCCGCGGGCAGGAAGACCCGCAGCCACCGGGGAACGCTGCTTCGGGTGGGGCGCTCACCGCGCGGGGTGCCCGCGCCTCGATGCGGTGACCTGCGGGTGTCCGTGGCGGTGTGCGACATGTTCTTCTCCCCTGACGAGACGAATTCCTTGACGGAACTATATGCTGTCCCTGAGGATAAAGTACACCGGAAGATAATAAACGTCGAGAGGGTCGTCGCCGCGTCGTAAGGTGGTCACCATGGCAGCAGGAGAGATCGGTTCGGATCCCATATCGGAGCGCCTGTATGAGGTCGATGCCACCGACCCGCGGCAGCGCCTCGTGGATCGATCCGAGATGTCCCCCGAGGACCTCGTGCAGATCGGTCGACTCATGCGGGCGCTCTCCGAGCTCCGGACGGCCGAGGAGCATCTCTCCGAGGCCTCCCAGCGGTACATGAAGCTGAGTCAGCTGGACATGCGCGCCATCCACTACCTGATCGTGGCGCATAATCGCGGAACCACGGTGACCCCAGGGATGCTCGCCGCCCATCTGGAGATCTCGGCGGCGTCCACCACGAAGCTGCTGAATCGCCTGGAACAGGGCGGTCACGTCACGCGCGAGGTCAACCAGGCCGACCGGCGCGCCTTCGCCGTCCGGGTCACGCCAGGCACAGCCGACGCGGCGATGGAGACCGTCGGGCGGCAACAGGCCAAGCGTTTCCACTCTGCCGCGGCGCTGAGCGTCTCGGAGCGCGAGGTGATCATCGGCTTCCTCCAGGACATGACCCGGCAGCTCTCCCTGGAGGACGTCGCCTGGGCCAAGGGTGACCACGCGTGAGGTCTGGCGTCACATCTTCACGCCCCAGCGCCGGGCGATATATCGTTAGCCTGTACCGGGCCCACCCTGGGTGCGGCGCTTAGGAGGCTGTCATGACTGGATCATTTACAGGCGACTCGCATGCCCGGGGGTTCTTCGGGGACCGCCGGCCAGCTCCAGGAGGCCCACCGGCTGACCTGTGGGACGCGCTGGATCAGCTGCGGGGGGCGTTCAAGGACAAATCCGCTCCGCGCGCGAGCCGAGGTGATGTCCGTGCAGCGGTTCTCGTGCTGCTCGCGGAACGCCCGATGCATGGGTACCAGATCATCCACGAGATCGAGCAGCGCAGCGCAGGGGCCTGGAAGCCCAGTCCCGGCTCGGTCTACCCGACCCTGCAGCTGCTCGCCGATGAAGGACTCATCCACGCCGAGGCCGAGGGTGGACGCAAGACCTACTCGCTGACCGATGAGGGGCGCGAAGCCGCAGCCGCCGCAGATCAGTGGCCGGCGCAATGGCAGGGCGCGGAGAATCGCGGCCACGCGGTGCGCACCCTGTCCAAGGCTGGGATGGAGCTCGCGCAGGCCGCCGCGCAGGTGGGCCGCTCGGGGACTCCGGAGCAGATCCACCAGGCGGAGAAGGAGATCGACGCGGTGCGCCGCAAGCTCTACGCCATCCTCGCCCAGGACTGAACTGCGTGCTTGCACCAGGTGACCAGCGCGGTCGCGGCGTCCGGGACGTCGAGTGAGCCCCACTGCCAAGACGCTGCGCTCACGCTACCGCCGCATTCTGCGGTTCGCCGCGCTCCACCTGGTGCAGGTGTGGTGGTTCGAGCTGTTCCTGCCGCGCATCGGTCTGTCTCGGCTGGCCGGCGCGGGGCGATCCCGGCGCATGCGGCGGCTCGCGCAGCGCTTCCACAAGCTTGCGGTCGATCTGGGCGGGCTGATGATCAAGGTCGGCCAGTTCATGTCTTCCCGGTTAGACGTGTTGCCGCCGGAGATCACCAAGGAGCTGGAGGGGCTGCAGGACGAGGTCAGTCCTGTGGACTTCGCCGAGATCCAGGCCGCCGCCGAGCGGGAACTGGGAGCGCCGCTGGATGAGGTGTTCTCCGCCGTGGACGGTGCCCCGCTGGCTGCCGCCTCCCTGGGTCAGGCGCACCAGGCCACGCCCACCGCGCAGGACGCTGAGCTGGCAGGATTCGGCGCCGCCGTCGTGAAGATCCAGCGTCCTGGGATCGGTGAGATCGTCGACGTCGACCTGGCCGCGCTGCGCCGGGTGGGTCGCTGGCTCTCGCGGATCCGACTGGTGAGCAACCGGGTGGACGCCCCGGCGCTGGTCGAAGAGTTCGCTGCGACCAGCCTGGAGGAGATCGACTACCTCCACGAGGCGGCCAATGCGGAACGTTTCGCGGGGAACTTCTCCCAGGACCCGCGCGTCTCGGTCCCGGAGGTGATGTGGGAACGCACCACGCGGCGGGTCCTCACCTTGGAGGATGTCAGCGCGATCAAGATCAATGACGTGGAGCGGCTGAGGTCACTGGGAATCGACCCCACCGCCGTCGCCACCCAGTTCGCAAACGTGATGTTCGATCAGATCTTCGTGCACGGGTTCTTCCACGCCGACCCGCATCCCGGGAACATCTTCGTCACGACGACGACGGCGCCAGCCGCGCCCCCGGCGGCCGGACCAGCAGCCGAGGGGCTTCCCGGGGAGGGGCAGCCGCTTCCCTGGCACCTGACCTTCATCGACTTCGGGATGATGGGCGAGATCCCGGACACCCTGCGCGACGGGCTGCGCCGGGTGTTCATCGCCGCGGCCTCGCGAGACGGCAAGGGCCTGGTCGACGCGATCCAAGAGGTCGGGGTGCTGCTGCCCTCGGCGGACACCGCCGAGCTGGAACGCGCCATGACCCAGCTCTTCGCCCGCTTCGGCGGGATGGGCTTCGCCGAGCTCAAGGAGGTCGACCCGCGGGAGTTCCGGGACTTCGCCAATGAGTTCGGCGAGCTGGTCCGCTCGCTGCCGTTCCAGCTGCCCGAGAACTTCCTGCTGATGCTGCGCACCGTCTCGCTGATCTCCGGGGTCTGCAGCACCCTGGACCCACGATTCAACCTCTGGGACGCCATCGAGCCCTACGCCGAGCAGCTGATCCGGGACCAGGGTCGGCCCGCGGTGCAGGACGCCGCCCGGCAGGTGTTCAACACCGCGCTGACCGCTGCGCGGCTGCCAGGCCGGATCTCCGACGTCATCGAGAGGTTGGAAGATGGCCGGATCGCGGTGCGCACCCCGGAGCTGGATCGGCGCACCACGGCCTTGGAGCGGGTCGGCAGGAGGCTGATCTCAGCGGTGCTGTTCACCGGACTGCTGGTCACCGGCGCGCTGCTGGAATCCCAGGACAGCCTGTTCGGGCCGGTGCTGATGGGGATCTCTCTGGTTCCGCTGCTGCATGCGGTGTTACCCTCGCGGGGTGGCAGGCGCCCGGCACCCGGCCGTTAGCTCCAGCCGGTCATCTGGGCGAAGACCAGGAACGCCAGTGCCACGGCGACCCAGAGCCCGAAGAGCGGCAGGTAGAACTTCAGCCACTTCTCCCACCGGACCCCGCCGATGGCCAGGGCCGCCATGAAGTACCCGGAGGTCGGGTAGAGGATGTTGGTCAGCCCATCGCCGAGCTGGAACGCCAGCACGGCGGTCTGCCTGGTGACCTCCAGGAGGTCCGCGAGCGGAGCCATGATCGGCATGGTGACCACCGCCTGGCCGGAGCCGGAGGGCACCACGAAGTTGAAGCCGGTCTGCACCGCGAACATGCCGACGGCGGCAAGTTCCCCCGGCATCCCGCTGACCGCGTTGCCGAGTGAGTACACGATGGTGTCCAGGATCTGTCCATCTTCCAGGACCACCGCCACGGAGCGCGCGACGCCTACGATGATGGCGCCCTCGAGCACGCTGCGCATGCCCTCGGAGAAGGAGCTGGAGATCGTGGACGGGGTCAGCCCGCTGACCAAGCCGATGATCAGCATCAGCAGGACGAACATCCCGGCCATCTCGATCATGAACCAGCCCTGGGAGGAGACGCCCCAGATCGTGACCCCCAGGACCGGGGCGGAGAGCAGCAGCGAAATCTTCTGCCGGCGGGTCATCCGCTTGGCCTCTCCCTCGGCCCCGGAGGAGTAGAGGCGCTGCTTCTCTGCCTCCGCGTCCTCGCCGTAGACCAGGCTCTTCGCGGGGTCCTTCTCGATGCGGCGGGCGTAGCGGATGACCCAGTAGGAGCCCAGCGTGATCATCACCAGGAAGAGCGCCCCGCGCAGTCCCGCCCCGGAGAAGGTCTCGACCCCGGCGATCTGCTGGGCCAGCCCGGTGTTGATCGGATTGAGCACCCCGGAGGTGAAGCCCGCGGTGGTGCCCACCAGCGCGATCGCCACTGCCACCATGGAGTCATAGCCCAAGGCGATGATGACCGGGATGAGCACCGGGATGTAGACCAGGGCCAGTTCCTGGGTGCCGATCAGAGAGGCCAGGGCCGCGAACAGGGTGATCAGCACCGGGATCAGCAGCAGCCGGCGGTTGGCGAAGGCCCGCAGCAGCCGGTCCAGGGCGTTCTCGATGATGCCGGTGCGCCGGATGACCATGAAGACCCCACCGATGATGAAGGTGAAGAACACCACCTCACCGGCGTCGACCAGGCCGCGGGGGATAGCGGTGATGAACTCCAGGAACGACGTCGGGCTCGCCTCCACGGGCCCATAGGAGTCTGGGTCGATGACCTCCCTGCCGTCAGGTCCCTCGACCCGCTGGAACTCGTTGGCCGGGATGAGGTACGTGGTCAGTGCGGCCAGCGCGGAGAGCACGAAGAGGATCACGTAGATATGCGGCATCTGGAAACCGCGCTTGGCGGTGGTCTCCTGCGACTGGGTAGCAACCATGTTTCACACCGTACGAAACGAATGTTTCACTCGTGTCACGTGGGGGTGAACACGGTTTTCGCCGAGCCGGGGGTGCCTCTGCGGTGGAGTGGTGAGTAGCTGGGTAGGCGGTGGAGGGTTCCACCGTGGTGGGTTGGGTCTGCACCCGCCTTCATCCGGAGGACAGCATAGGTGAGGTCTACGTGCTGGCAGTGGATCCGCAGCACATGGGCGGGGGATCGCTCGGATGCTCATGGAGCATGCCTTCCAGCGGGGCCGGAAAGCCGGCATGCGCATGGTGCTGGTCGGAACCGGCGATGACCCCGGACATGAACCGTCAGGGCGCACCTCCGAGGCGGCCGGCTTCCAGAGGTGGCCGGTGGCGCGGTACTGCAAGGACCTCTCCAGCTAGGGGCGTGACCCTAGGGGCGCTGAGCGATGAACACCAATGCACCTACTCCTCGCCCCACTGGTTCCGAGCGGAATCCACCGAACACGTCCTCTACGGCCAGCCCCGCTTCGATGAGCATGCTGCGGATCTGGTCCTGTGACCGGAAGCGTATTCGCGAGGGCTGCACCGATTCGGTGCCATCTTCTGCGATCTCGTGCGCGCGGAAATCCACGAGTCCGGTCTCCTCCTCGACCTGCGTGGTCTGGTACCAGTGCTGAGCCTCGCCCTCGGGGAGGCTGACCAGGCGGTGTGAACGTTCCTTGGTCCAGGCTTCCCAGCCGCGGGCGTCGGGGTCTCGGGTGTCGAAGGCCAGGCGGCCCCCGGGCTTCAGGTGGGAGGCGATGTCGTGGAAGGACGTGGCGAGTTCGGCGTCGTCAAGGATGGCCTGGACGACGTTCGAGGACATGATTGCGGCGTTGAAGCTGGTTCCGGCAGGAATCGCAGACGAGGTGCCTTCTATCCACCGGACCCGGTGGGCGCCGGGCTTCGCCTCAGCCGCCTGGAGCGAGGGCAGGTCGGGGTCGATGCCCACCATCTCGCAGCCCGCCTCTGCCGCCGCGAGGGTGATTTCGCCGGTGCCGCATCCCAGGTCGAGGGCGTGGGGGCGGGGTGTCTTGGTGAGGAACTCCAAGAAGAAGTCATCGCTGGGGCTCCACTGATTGACCGCGTCGTAGAGGTCTGAGGCGTGAATCGCTGTCATCGAGTGAACGTTATCTGCTGGCCCATAAGCCTGGGGAGTGGCGACGTCGGGGTGTCGCGCTACTTGGCCGAGATTTTTGGCGTTTTCTCGTAGGGGAACCACTTCTCAGCAATCGCCGTCTCTGGGTCGATTCCGAGTTGTTTCGCGTAGACCAGGCACATCCCCAGGACATCTCCAAGCTCGCGAGCCACTACATTCTGCCGCTCCTCGGCGCTGAGATCACGATCTCTGCTCTGTCCCGTCGCCGTGAGGTGGGCCTGGGTGAGTTCCCCGAGCTCTTCGGTGAGCTTGAGGAGCGCCCATTCGGCAGAGCGGTTGATCCCGTACACCTGGGCGTACTGGACCGAGAGGTTCTCGATGCGTTGGGCGATGTCATTGAGATGCATCTGGCCGATGCTACGCACTCGCAGCGAATGCGGCTTGCAACGGGCTGCTGGAGAGGCGATCCATGTGTCAGATAAGGCACCGGGGCGGGCATCTTCATCGGGCGGGGTAAACGGGCATCCCAATGATGGGGCGGGCCCGCCGTTTCCGGTCCGAGGAATCGCGCCCGGTTGTCGACCGGCTTACGGGCACAGCATCTGACCGTGTTGGAGTAAAGCGACCCAACTGCGTGATCGTGGTCCGTGAGGCTGAGCTTGGCGGTGACGTTTCGCTCGTGCTTCTTATCTGAGACGGCGAAGTGTGCAAACCTCGCGACTGTTAGGTCGAGTGGCCGATGCCTTGCAACCTAAGGGTTCAAAGACAAGTGCACGTGGTTGAAGGCGGGCCTACAGTTAGGAGCTATGGATCACGAGCGGAAGATTTCAGTAGTGCCAGCTCCTGGGGAGCCACATCGGCAGTGGCACACGGCAGACCCTGAACTCGCGCCAGGAGAGGCTGTCCTTCTCATCATGGCTAGCGACTCGAAGGCCGCAGTGTCCAAGTTGATAGCTGGGTCAGGGGATTTGTCCAAAGATGAGGTCATATCTTTAGGTCGTCTGAACTTTCATTGTTTCCTCCAGGGGTACGAGCCTATGGTGATGCTGTTCAGAGCAACCATCAAAATTGACCCTGCGATTCCGGATCTCATTGGCGACAGACTCAGCCGCGTGTAAGCAGAGCGTCCCTGAATCGAGCACGGCTGGCGGACCATGGGCGCCTTAGATACCGAGGGGCCCGGAAGGTAGGGGTCCTTCTCTCCGCCAAGCTCAATGGGCTAGCCGCCATCGTGTACAACGGGGTCATCGCACGCAGAGGGATGCTCTACCGGTCGTTGTGTCGTTTTCGACGGGTTTGGGGTTCATGGAAAGAACCCTGCGCTCACAACGTCAGCAACGGCAACACCAGCAAGCACTAGGTATACGGCACCGGCCATATAGCTCAGCACCGCTCTTCCCTTTCCAGAGCTCGCGAAGCGTGCGTTGAAGGTCCCGGCCAGCAATCCAATAGCGCCGTACAGGACGACTTCCATCATGACGTTGACCGCTCCCAACATCGCTAGCTGGAGCCCTGTGTTCTGGGCCTCTCCTAGGAACTGGGGCAGCACAGCGACGAAGAAGAGGATGATCTTCGGGTTCGTGAGGCTGATCAACAGACCCCGCACGTAGGGCCGTGCCGTGACGCTGACGTCATGATCAGTTGTGGCCCGACGGGCGCTACGAAGAGTTCCGATTCCCAACCAGATCAGGTAACCGGCGCCGAGTAGCTTCACCAGGTCGAAGAGCAACGGGTGCGCTTGGGCTAGTTGTCCTATCCCAGCGACGGCTCCCGCGGCGTAGAGACTCATCCCGGTCCCGATGCCGAGGATCGCCGTGACGGCAGCCCGTCGACCTCGCTCGAGACCCACGGCCACCATGAAAGCCATATCGGGCCCCGGAGGGATTAAGAACAGCAAGATGACGGCGATAAACGCCGGCAGGACTGCGACATCAACCACCCCGCACCGCCGAAGAAGGATCAGTGTTATCGATGTGGATGGAGAGCCCGGACTTGCCTGGGGCGATGTCTGGGACCAGTTCCCATTCGTCGGTGTACTGGCCGGTGAACTGGGGACGGTAAGGGATCGGTGGTTCGGTGGGCAGCTGGTCCAACTTGGTCAGCAGGTTCTGACGCACCTGGTCGTAGTCTTCGGTAAAGTCCGCGCTGGGTAGAGCCCATGGGGTCAGGACGTTCATCCCGGTGTAGGCGAACGTGCCGTGCAGGACGCCGTGGAGCAGCTCGGTGATCTCACCGCTCTTGCCCCTGGGGCCGATCGAAGCCGGACGGTCGCCCAGTGTGGTGAGGACCAGCGCTCTTTTATCGCTGAAGGGGCCCTTTTCGTAGCGCAGTCGCTTTCCGGTGTCGGGGTCTTTGCCGAAGGCGAAGCCGCTGACGAACAGGCGGTCGAACCATCCTTTGAGGATGGCCGGCATGCCGTACCACCACAGCGGGAACTGAATGACGATCGTTTCGGCCTGCAGGATTTTCTCGTGCTCCGTGCGGAGCTCTGGGGGTAGTGCGTCCTCGAGGTAGGCCTGCCGGACATTGGCGGAGACCCGGAACCGCTGACCCTCTGAGAGGTGAGCATCCGAGGACCGGAGGACAGGGTCCCACCCCATGGCGTAGAGATCAGACTCCAGGACTTTGTGGTCTTGCGCGCGAAGGTGAGCGATGCCGTCGCGGCGGAGCTGATGTGTCAAGGACTGAGGCTCTGGGTGAGCACTCACCCAGAGAACGGTGTGCTTTTCGGTCATAGACCTATCGTCACGTGTCAGGCGATACTTGGGTAGTACTGTCATTTTTGTCGCCAGGAGGTTCGCATGCGTGTACCGGTGGAGCGAGCGATGCAGGTGTGCCCGGTCGAGGTGGCGGTCTCGGTGCTCGGTGGGGCGTGGAAACTGACGTTGGTGAAGTACCTGCTGGAAGGGACCCACCGTTTCGGGGAGCTGGGGCGCCGGGTACCGACGGCGAATACCAAGACGTTGACTCGTCAGCTGCGTGAGCTGGAGCAAGACGGCATCGTGACACGCAAGGTGTTCGAGCAGGTGCCCCCGAAGGTCGAGTACTCGCTTACCGAATGGGGATTGTCGTTAGCACCGCTGGTGGCGTTGATGAATGAGTGGGGCACAGCGTTCGTTGATTCACCGCCATCATCTCGGTGGTGAATCCTCCAAACATCGTGCGAGCATATCGACGCCGACGATGTAGCTGCTGCACGAATACCCCGCGCGAATATAGGCACGCAAAAGGATCGGTTTGTGAACGACCCGGACAGTCCACCGAGCGGCGAGGCCACAATCTCTCGGCAGGAAGGCACTAGGGGCTTCTGTATGCTTGGGTCACCGACCAACACTGGCGGCTAGGGTTCCGTCGACGCACTACGGGCGTCGAGTCTGGTTCAAGCGCCGCGGTAGCCCGCTCAAAAGCGGAATTGATCTCAAGGGATAGAAACCTGCAGGAATGGTGTCGGCATCTCACGATGCCCACCCACCAGAAGGTTTCACCACATGTCCCAGACTCCGCCACCTCAGACCAACCCAGCGCCGCACTTTGGTCGACTGATCTACCCGCTAGCTCTGAGCGTCGGGGTCAGCTTTGGCGCTATTCTCTTCGGCACCTCCGTGTTGATCACCTCAACCGCGGCCGGCGCAGAGTTCTCCGTCGCTCTTTTGTCTACGGCGTTCTCCGGGTCCGTCCTCACCGGCGCGATCTTCGCCGTACCGGTAGGTCGCTACGGGGACCGTCATGGAATCCGCGGTATCACTGCGCTCGGAGGCACTCTGGTGGCCCTGGGTTTCATCGGGTTCGCGCTGAGCCAGACGCCGTGGCAGGTGCTCGGCTGCTGGTGGGCGTTGATCGGTCCGGGCAGCGCTATGGTGCTCTTCGAACCAGCCTTCATCGGGATCCAACAATGGTTCGACAGGACAGCCAGGAACAAGGCCGCTGGCACTCTGACACTGATCACCGGGCTGGCCGGACCCATCTTCATACCCACCACCACTTACCTCGCGGAGGAACTTGGATGGCGGGCCACCGCAATCGTGCTGGGCGCAGTCGTTCTCGTGGTGAGTCTCGCGGTGGCGGGATGGTCCTTGCGTGTTCACCCACCTGCCCCTAGTGCCGGCGGGGAGGAAGCCATCACGCCCCGCAAGTCAAAGTCTCTGAAAAGATTCCCCACGGGGTTCATCCCGCTGACTCTGGGCGTGCTGCTGACGATGGCAGTCCTGGAAGCGTTCAACGTCCACCGCATCGCGCGATTCGAAGACAGTGGTTTTGATCCCACGATGGTGGCCTGGTGGGCCGCGGCTGTTGGATTGCTCAGTCTTCCGGCGAGGTTCTTGCTCCCGGTTCTGGCGAACAGGTTTGACCCGGCGAAACTGTGGTTGATCAGCACGGCACTGATCATGCCCTCTGTATGGATGGCGGTACGCGGGACCGAAGCCTGGGAACTCCATGGGCACTTCATCATCTTCGGCCTGCTATTCGGTGCCTTCATGCCGCTGCGCGCCGTGATCATGAGCGACTGGTTTACCGGTCCGCGTTTCGGGGCACTCATGGGTGTCCAGGCTGTGGCGATCGCTGTGGGCCGTGCAGGCGGTCCTGCGCTGGTGGGCTGGATGGCGGGTTCACATCTCGGGTACTCCACGGCGATGTTCTTGCTGTCACTGATCCTGTTGGGTAGCGCGGTAATGGTCGCGGTGGCGATCGCGAGACGGTCACCGAACCACTGACCATGAGCTACCAGTACAGAGCTGGCGCGGTGAGACCTCGCCGCGTTGATTGGTCAGCGCCCATGGCCTCTGATGGTCCCAGCTATGCGCGCTGGGTTCCTCAGTGCCCGCTAGACCATCGGCTTGCGTGCACCGACATTGGTGAGAGAACCGGTCGACGTTGACCGGAATGATTCCTCGGCACAGAGCGATGCGGGTGTGCTCAGGAGATTCCCTAGGCACACCCGCATCGGGTTCGCGTGGTTTCTATCAGAACCAGGACAGTACGAGCTGGAAGCTCATCGCTAGAAGGATCAATATGCCGATGACCCCGATAGATTTCCTGATTGGTCCGTTGACGAGTTTTCCCATGAGCGTGCGCCTGCTAGAGAGCAACACCAGGATGATCCCCACGAACGGTGCCACCAGCACGATCAGTGCTTGGGCGGAAACGATCAGCTGTATGGGATTACCCCCGGCAACGATCATGACGGTAGCGCCGAACACCAGGGGGATCAGAATGAATCCCTTCACGCTCTTGGTCTCTAACTTGTGACCACGTCCCAGAGCGTCGGAGAGTACCGTGCCGCTGGCCACTGCGTTGGCTGTCATAGAGGAGAATGCAGCGGCGAAGAATCCCAGAGAGAACAGAGTGGACGCGACAGGTCCCGCCACGGGCTCGAGTGCTACGCCCAGTTCCTGGAGTGTATTGGACTCGAGACCTCGTTCACTCGTGGCAACAGCTGCAACTATGACGAAGACCGCCATGATGCCCGGTGCGGCGATCCCTGGAATCGTGTCACGCAGGGTGATCGTTCGGTACTGCTGCTCTTTCATCTGGCGCTCACGAATCGCGTAGCTCACGTAGAAGGCGGCATTGATCGAGAAGTTCGTCCCAACCAGCGCCACGACCAGGAGTTCTCCTCCGGCAGGGATGGTGGGTATCACGATCCCGGTCGCCACTGAACCCCACTCCGGGGATGTCATGAGAGCGCTGACCACGAAACCGATGGCCATCACCGCCACCATGGCGATAAGCATTCGCTCGATGATCCGATAGACGTTCTTCGCGAAGACCACGAAAGCCACGGCCAGGGAGGCAATGATCGTCCACATGATCGCGGGTCCGCCGAACAGTGCGCTGAGTCCTATGCCGGTGCCGACGGCGTTACCCACGGAGAAGATCAGCGTGATGAGGAAGACCCCGAGACCTGAAGCAGCCCCCACGGCTGAACCGTATGCGTCTTTCGCTGTCTGGATAACCGATTTGCCGCTTCTCAGGCCGATTCGGACGCTCATGTCGGTGAACATGATGGCCAGCACGGTGGACAGGACGATAACCCACAGCAGTACGTAGCCGTAGCGGTTTCCTGCTTGGACTGCGGTGGTCAGGGCGCCGGGCCCGAACTGCCACGCACCCGCGATGAAGGCCGGCCCCATGATGGCCAGTCCGGTAACGAGTCTTCTGCCCCATCCCGGCCTGGATCCCTCAGGTGGGCCCAGGCCGCGCGACTGGGACTTCCTCTCATGGGTCGCACTCATGCCAGTTCAGCCGCCTGGAGCGCTTCTCGAATGGCGATACGTGCCTCATCCGGAAGATCGATCAGAGGTGACCGGACTGTTGCGGTCGGGATGATTCCCCGTTCCACGAGGCCAAGCTTCAGCGCGACGGTCCCCTCCATGTGTGATCCGCGGTGATAGACCACCTTGGTCAGCGGCAGCAACCGGTCATGGATGGCGCGGGCTGCCGCGTAGTCGCCACGCTTGCCGGCCTGGATGAAGTCGACGAGCGGTTCCGGGGCCAGCCCGCCGTATCCGACGAGTGCGCCATCGACGTCGAACATGGTGTGGAGGAGGTACTCATCGTGGCACGTCAGGATCTGCAGATCCGGGTGCTCGCGACGCAGCACTGGGATCTCGGTGTCCCAACGCTTCATGTTGCGCACACCGTTCTTGGTGGCGACTACCCCTGGCTGGGAGGCGATCTCCAGCTGGGTATCCAGGTTGTACGTGGCTTTGGTGACATCAGGGTACTGGAAGAGGATGCTCTGCAACCCTGATTCTTCATGGATCGCGCGGTAGCGCTCCTGAGGAGCTCCTGCCTGGTAGCCGAAGCGGAGCCATCCATGAGACGGGTACACCAGTGCACCCACCGCACCTGCGTCGGCTGCCCTTTTTGCTTCCTTGGCGGCAACCTCTGTTCCTTCACCGGTGATGCCGGCAATGATCGGCACCTGGTCGCCGACAGCCTCGACCAGAGTCTCAATGAGTGCGGTCTGTTCCTCGGTGGTCAGGAACGTGCCCTCGCCGGCGTGGCCCAGGCAGACCAGGCTTTTGACTCCTTCGACGGAGACCAGCCATTTGGCCAGTTTCGCGTTCGCCTCATGGTCGACGCCGCCGTCTTGGGTGAAAACGGTGACGGGTGCGGGGTTGAGTCCTCGAAGATCCATGACGTCCATCGGTATCTCTCCTATGTCGAAATATGAGTGGTGGGAACGTTCCCACGTGTCCCACGTCACAGCGTAAGCTAGATCATGAGATCGCGCCACCCGGACGCAGAATCTCTTGTAGGACCCAGGCAGACTGAATAGAAGGAAGTGCGGCGAGTTGTCACAGGGAGCCCAGGGCAGGGAAGTGGTGAGTCAACCGACGATCCTCGATGTCGCGAAACTTGCTGGCGTGAGTAAATCGACCGTCTCAAGAGTTCTCGACGGACGCAGAAACTCCGGGTCACCGCATGCACAGAGGGTCCGTCAGGCCGCAAGTGAGCTGGGTTATCAGCGAAACATCTTCGCGTCAGGCATGCGCCGTGGCGAGACGAACACGATCGGGTTGATAGTTCCGCGGTTGACCGACACGACGATGGCGGTGCTCTATGAAGAGATCTCGAAAGCCTGCCAGGCGGAGCACAAGCTCGCGATCGTTGCTACCTCGGAGAACAGCATTCAGGCAGTAGAGCAAGCGGTCGACACCTTGCTCGAGCGGCGAGTCGACGGACTCATCCTGACTACGGATCAGGCAGAGGATCCGACGGTAGCTAAGCTGCGCAAGTTAGGGGTTCCGCACGTCTGTGCTCTCCGTACAGAGGGTCTGAGTGATGCTGCCCTGGGAGACGACGTTCAGGGGGCCTATCTTGCGACCTCGCATCTACTCGAACTGGGACACCGGAGGATCGCTTTGATAAATGGCCCCGGTTTCGCCTCCAGCGCCCGGGGGCGTCGTGCCGGATACTGCCAAGCCCATGAGGAGGCTGGGATCGAGGTTGATGCCTCGCTGATGCGCGAGACTGACTTCACTACAGCGTCAGCGGAGCATCAGATGGGGAACCTTCTCGAGGGACAAGCGTCATTCAGTGCATGTTTCGCTGCTACAGATAACCTCGCAGTCGGGGCGATTTCCGCACTCAGGGGCGCCGGCCGATCCGTCCCGCAGGATGTCTCGGTGGTTGGCTACAACGACATCCCCTTAGCAAGGTACCTTTCGGCCCCCCTCAGTACAGTGCGGATCCCGTTCGATGAGATTGCACGCAATTGTTTAGAGCTCCTGCGAGAACAAGTTGCTGGTGCAGGCGATACCCATACCCGCGTTTCAGAACCTGAACTCGTCGTCCGCGATACTACGCAGCGCTACAGGTAGGTATGTCGGCCTGCCCGAGGGATTGGAGACTTCATGCCAGACTTTCTATGGTCGGCACTTCACCTGTTGCAATCACCGCGGGAATCCGCCGATCGGCTAACGGGCACCGCCAAAACAGACAAGACGCCTCCTGCCCGACCAGACGCCTACTGCGCTGGGGTGGAGAGCCCTACGAACTCAGCGCTCTTGTCCCACAGTCCGGCTGCCAGTTGCGCGTCTGCGGCTTGGGGGTTGGTCTTGGCGATCTTCTGCTTCTCGTAATACTCACCCGAGACCCACTCCCTGCCCGACTCGCCCTCAGCAAGCCACACCAGGGGTAGTGCGCCCTGCTCCGGGCTGATGAGACCAGTCATACGACCCAAGGGGGTCTGGTAGATGAAGCGCAGCACGCTTGTGGTGTCTGAGGCGAAACTTGTCATCACGTTTCCGGGGTGGAAGGCGACGGCGGAGATCCCCTGGTGGGAAAACCTGCGGTGAAGTTCCTTGGCGAAGAGGATATTGGCCAGCTTCGCGTCGCCGTAGGCCTTGTTGGCGGAGTACCTCCGCTCGTTATTGAGGTTATCGAGGTCGATCTTGCCGAAAAAGCGCGCGCCCACGCTGGCGGTGTTGATGATCGAAGCGTTGCTCGCCGTAAGGGTGTTCATCAAGAGGTTGGTGAGCAGGAACGGCGCCAGGTGGTTCACCTGCAGCGTCTTCTCGAACCCATCTTCAGTGCGGGTCTGATCCCCGAAGATGCCGCCAGCGTTGTTGACGAGAACGTCTATCCGGGGATATTCGTCCTTCAGGCGCGCAGCCAGTGTCCTGACTTCGGAGAACCTCGTGAAGTCAGCGAGAAAGAAGTCGGCGTCGAGCTCCTGCGCCAAGGCTTCCGTCTTCTGCTTCGAGCGCCCCACAAGGGCGACTGTGTGGCCATCTGCGACCAGCTGGCGGGCAGCTGCAGCTCCGATTCCGTCGCTGGCACCTGTGAGGATGATGGTTTTCTCGAGCATGGTCTCTCTCCTTGATGGACGAATCTCTGATGGCAGTGGCTGCGCGGCGCGCTGGGTCAGACGGTGAGAGCGTGAAGCACCACAGACGCGAGGGCAATCATGAACATGATGATGTCAGCAACGAACGGGCCGGAGCTTCACCAGATGCGGTGCGGAGGCGTCCATTCAGCTGTCAGTTAGAGGTGCCTGAGGTAGCGCTCGGGCGAGTCGAGGAACGCTTGCCAGCTCGTGACCAGGTCAAGATCCGCCCACTGCCGAGGGCGGAGGCCCCAGCTGCCTACTTCGAGGATCTGAGCATTGGGCAGAGCGGCCAGGAGGGGCGAGTGCGTCGAGAGGATCACCTGGGAATCCCCGGCGGCCACAATGTCTTTCAGGACGCTGAGTAACGCTAGACAGCCCGAGAAGGACAGGGCTGATTCTGGCTCATCGAGGAGCCACAGACCTGATCCACGAAATCGATCACCGACGAGTTCGAGGAACGATTCACCATGGGACATCTCGTGGAACGGAAGGTCAGGCCGACCGCTGGTGCTGGGATGTGATTCGAGGTAGCTGAAGAAGCTGTGCATCGTTTCGGCTCTCAAAAAGTACCCGCGTCGGGTGGCGCCGGCGTTGCGGACCACTTTGAGGTGATCGGCGAGTACGGACTCCGTGGAACGTGTTCGGTGCTGGGCTCCGGTTGAGCCGCCCTCCGGGGAGAGTCCGTAGGCCAACGCGATTGCCTCGATGATGGTGGACTTGCCGGACCCGTTCTCGCCCACCAGGACGGTCGCCATGCCGAGGTCCAGTCCACGATCGAGGATCGTGGCTACAGGCGCCAACGTCGCTGGCCACATCTTCCGGTCCAGGGTGTTGGAGGGATCTTCGCTCAATCTTCGGAGGGGAAACCGTTCGAAGGCCATGTGGCCAGTGTGCCAGCCACAACTTTGGATCGGGCCAGGTAGGGGGAACACCCTCAGGGCGCAGGTTCTAGGGTTGGGGTGGACGAGGCCCCCGTGTCATAGGCTGAGACGATGTCAACGCAGTGACCGCGCAGGGCTACGGGGCGTCGGAGGCAGGGGCTTGGTCCGTTGTCGTCCACGCTGCGCCCGAGTGAGCGTGTTCACGGAAGCCCCAGGCGCCAGCCGCGCCGATGGTTGATGCGAGGTCATGAGGCAGGCGCGGTCAGGGGGTCCGGAGCGAGTCGGCCCCGACCAGCATCGCTGACCGTGGCCAGTCCCTCGCGGGCCCAGTACTCGAACCCACCAATGAGCTCTCGCACATTGGTATAACCCAGGGTTGTCAGTATCAGTGCGCCGCGGGTGCTGCCGTTGCAGCCAGGCCCCCAGCAATAGACGACGACGGCGGCGTTCTTATCAGGCACGGCATCGGCGATCCGCGCGTCCAGCTCGGCATTAGGGATGTGGATCGCTCCGGGGATGCGTCCCTGACTCCAGGCTGCTGCTGAGCGGGTGTCGATGACCACGGGCGGGGAGTCGGAGGTCCGGGCGGCCGCGAGGTCTGCGGGGTCGATCTCATAGGTGAGTTTCGCGGCGAAGAATTCCGTGGCGGAGATAGAAGATGTCATGACTCGATTGAATCCGCTGATCAGTTTCTCCGTGAAGATGTGATCGTTGTCAGTCTGCTCCTACGGCAACGTTTTGAGCGGTACATTCTGCTGTATGCCCTCGAATCCACGGATAGATCTCGACAACACCGATCACGCCATCATCGGGAACCTGCAACAGGACGGCCGGATGAGCGTGGCGCAGCTCGCGCGCGCCATCAATCTGTCCCCCAGCGCGACGGCTGATCGTTTGCGTCGTCTCACCGATGCCGGGGTCATCACCGGCTACTCGATCACTGTCGATCCCGAGGCCCTCGGATACAACGTCACTGCCTTCGCGCGTTTGGCCTACCCCACAGGCAACTACAAGCCGTTCCACGATCTCGTGGACTCGCTGCCTGAGATCATCGAGGCCCATCACGTCACGGGTGCGGACTGCTTCATCATCAAAGTCCTCGCGCGGTCCATGAGGGACCTCGAACGCATCACCGGTAGACTCGCAACCCTTGGTGGAATCACCACCAGCGTTGTCTACTCGAGTCCCGTCCCTTCCCGACATATCACCCCTGCCTCATAGGTGAGGCCGAACCCCGGCGGAGCTCTCGGTCGACTCACCAGGGATGGGCGGAACGTGGCGTCGAATCTGGGCGCATCGGAACGAGGGGAGAGTTCCCGCTGAGCGACTGTCCTGTCTCACAATGCAGGCCCTCTAATGCGTTATCGGCACCGCCGATCCGGCGACAGTGACGCGTTTGGAGTCGGCGTGAGCCACGACGTCGAGTCGGCTAGGTCTGCCCATGTCCTCGCCCTGCAGAATTGTCAGTTCGCACCTGCCGTGCACGCGGCCGAGGCTGCGTAGGTAACCTCCCAAGGCCGCGGCCGCAGCGCCAGTTGCCGGATCCTCCACCACACCGCCGACAGGAAACAGGTTTCTGGAGTGCGCCAGATGCTCGTTCTCGAACCAGACCAGTTGAACCGTGGTCCACCGGTAGTCTTGCATGATCGCCTTCAGTGCGTCGAAGTCATACTCGACGTCGGTGAGCCGTCGACGAGACGCGGTGACGAGAACAAGGTGGGTTTCCCCGCCAAAAGCTTCGTGGGGTGGAAACTCAGTCGAGAGATCCTCGGCAGACCACCCCAGTGCGTCGAGCACATACTGGATCTGCCAGGCGGAAGCTGGTCGACTCCAGGTCTCAGTGCTGGTCAGCGTCGCACGGACAACCCCATCGACGGCCTGGGTTGAGACCGGGATGGGACCTGCCAATGTCTCGAACACAACATCGGCGACGCCGGATCGGTGCGCTAGTGCGACGGCCGTTGCGATCGTGGCGTGCCCGCAGAAGGCCACCTCAGCAAGTGGACTGAAGAAGCGTACGCGGTACGTACCGGCGATTGGGCCGGACTCCAGAAAGGCGGTCTCAGAGTAGCCGATCTGCGACGCGAGGTCTTGCCGCTCCTCGTCGGAGAGATTCTGAGCATCGAGAACAACTCCGGCGGGGTTGCCTCCAGAGGGGTCGGAGGTGAAGGCGGTGTAGTGAAGGATTTCGTCCATGACGCCAAGTCTGGTCAATTCGGTCAATCGATTCCAACGATAGTTTCTGATGTGCTGCATCGGTTCTGTCGATAGCCTGGTTGTATGGACACATCGTTGCTGAAGACTTTCCTCTCCGTGGCTCGGTGGAACAATTTCACCGCCGCAGCTGACGAGCTCCACCTGGCGCAGTCGACGGTCACCGCCCGTGTGAAGCTGTTGGAGCGTGAGCTTGGTGCGCCTCTGTTTGAGCGCACCCCGACTGGGGCGCACCTGACGGAAGCTGCCAAACGGATTCATGAGCAAGCCCAGCAGCTTCTGGACCTCGAGCATTCAATGGCCCTAGCGGTTCGCGGCCATGAGGCAGAGCCACAGGGTGACGTGGTCGTGGGGGCTCCCGAGTCGATCTGTGCGTATCGTCTCCCCTCCGTGATTGCCGAGGTTCGGAAGCAGCATCCGCGTATCAACTTGCATCTGGTCCCCTCGGATACGAGAGCTTCCCTAGCCGGGGTCTCAGATCGCAGCCTCGACATCGGCCTCATTGTCGAGGAAGCGCCGCCCACCTCCAGGCTGGATATAGACGTTATCGGCCATGAGAAAGTAGCCGTGTTCGCTGCCCAGGGACACCCGTTGACGCAGCAGAAATCGGTGGAGTGGTCAGAACTCTCCGAAGAGGTCTTCTATCTGCTCGAGGATGGTTGTGGCTACTCGGATGCATTGTTCCGGGATCTCTCAGAAGGACTGCCGAGGGCCCCGCGGGTGACTCGCTTCGGCAGCATCGAGGCAGCTCGGGCGTGTGTGGAAGCGGGTCTGGGGCTTGCGGTGCTCCCAGTTGCGGCGTGCATGGCTCGTTCTGAAGGCATCGCACGTGTACCGGGACTGCCTCGTCCGGACTATCCCGTGCGACTCGTCATTGATCCGCGCCGAGCCCAGTCCCGTGCGGTCCAGAAAGTATCTGAGGTCATCACCAGTGCCGCTGCAGAGGCACCGAGTGCCGGGTTGGGGTGAGTCAGAGGTCTAGAGCCGGTCTAGGGGTCACTTATTGCGGGCCAAGTACCCGATGGGCCACCCTTCAGCGTGTGCCGCGACACCGCGCGATGATTGCTCCGTGAGGCCGCTGATCGGGGGTCTTGCGAACGTGGGATTCGAGGACGTCAAAGCCAGCTGCCAGCAACTCAGCGCCGAGGTCGTCGACCGGCCACTGGTACGCCGGCGTGGCCGCGTGAGCGAACTTCTCCACCGTGGGTCCCTCGAAGAAACCGACGAGCAACGTGCCTCCGGGCTTGAGCACGCGCCCGAACTCGCGCAAGGGGGACTGAATCGCTTGCGGCTCGTAGTGGATGAGGGAGTACCAGGAGAGAATCCCATCGACCGAGTCGGCCGCGGCATCGAGGGAAGCGAGATCACCGACTGTGAAGCGCACGGCGGGGTACGTGTTCCGGGCGTGCGCGATGAACTCAGGAACAAGGTCGACCCCGCGGACAATGACACCTTGCTCGGCAAGGAAGTTCGTCCAGTGACCTGGTCCGCATCCAGCGTCGATGGCCTCGTGGACGCCGGATGCCCACGTGGAGACGAGCTCGCGATCCGATGGATGCACGGGGTCCATCAGCCCAAGACGTTCGATGTACTCCGTTGCGCGCCGTGAATACGCCGCGCTGCTCCTTTGGTGGGTCACGCGATCAAGTCTAAGTCGGGCTCACGCCCAGGTCAGGAGCGCGACTCCAGACCGAACCTGTGGTCGATCGCGGTGCGCAGATTCTCAAGACTTCGTCCGACGTCGTCAGGGACCGACTCCACAAAGATCGTCTGGGGTCTGGCTGCGAGCATGCCGATCATGGTGTTGTAGAGATCCGAGACGGGGACGGCTTCCGGATCCCCCTGGAGCAGCTTCGCCGCCCGATGGTTCGGTTCATCAGATGAGGCGCGTGCAGCAAACATCGACGAGGCGATCTCCGGCGTATTGGTCAAGCAGATCTCGATGAAACGAGCGCCCGTCTCGGCTGCCACGGAAGCGAGCTCAAGAATGAATGCCTCGCGTTGAAGAAACTGGGGCACCACCACGTCATTCCCGGTTGACAGATGAGTTCGGCACATGCTGAGCGCCAGACGCCGAGCCGCGTGGCCAGCGGGGGTTGGAGCAGCTTCCCAGCGAGTCAGAAGCCCGCGGACCGTATCGATGTCCAGGACGAGCATCAGGTCTTGGTCGTCGGCTAATAGTCGCGCCAGGGTGGACTTCCCGCTGGCCGGGGCGCCATTGAGCAGTATCAGGTCGGGCATGCGATCACGCTAACAAGGCAAGTGAGAACCCGCCCCCGGCAGTCTTCGTGCTGCAGGAAGCTCTCGGGGATAGGCCACCGTGATGGCAGCGAATGCAAGAATCGCTGGCATGACCGAAGCTGCTGCCCAAGACCGTGCACCCCTGTTGGAGACGCCTCGACTGCGACTCAGGCCCTGGAGGGTGAGCGAGGCTGGGGTCCTGCGTGAACTATGGAGCGAACGAGATCCTCGTGTGCCACCCCACCGCCGAATAGATGCGCAGGGGCGCCCCACGTTGGATGAACTCGAAGATTCCATCCGCGCCAACCGGCCATCCTCAGTTGGTCTGCTCGCCATTGAACGCAAGGCCGTACCGGGCGTGATCGGGTACTGCGGGTTGGTGGCGAGCGGGCGTGGCACGGCGGGTGAGCCGGAGCTGGCGTTTGAGCTGCTGCGCCGCACCTGGGGCTGTGGCTACGCGACGGAGGCCTCGTGGGTGGTCTTGGACTGGGCGAGATCCTCTGGGTATGAACAGCTGTGGGCTACGGTCTGGGATTGGAACACTGCTTCTCGCCGTGTCTTGGCCAAGGTCGGATTTACCGAGACTGATCGCAGGGAAGTGCACCCTGATAGCGGGACTACGTTGTTCACCAGGAGACAGCTGTAGGAAGATCCATCCGCCGCGCACGCGACGAATCGATCGTCGATCCCGGTTGGAACACCGAAGACATAGGCTGGATCGATGGCGACCCCCGACTTCGTACTTGACCTGCGTGAAGAGATTGGGCACAAGGAGCTCTTCCTTCCAGGTGTCACGAGCGTGGTGCTTCGGCGCGAAGATGAAACCCGGACGGCCCTCGAGGGGCCAGAGGTGCTGTTGGTCAAGAGATCAGACAACGCTCACTGGAGCGCCATCTCCGGGATCCTTGAACCTGGTGACTCGCCAGCCTCCGGGGCCCAGCGCGAGGTTCAGGAAGAGGCTGGGGTTCAAGCGCGGGTCGTTCGGGTGGCCGGAGTATCCGCGACCCCGCCATCGGTTTACCCCAATGGGGACCAGTGTCGATTCGTAGATGTCGCGTTCGAACTGGAGTGGATCTCGGGGGTTCCGCAGGTTGGCGATGACGAATCCACGCATGTCGCGTGGTTTCCCGCGAACGCATTGCCGGAACCGTTCACGGAGAGTCACCGTGAGCGCATCCAGTGGGCCCTCGATTCGGGTGCGCCGGCCCGGTTCTAGTCGCTGGAGGGTCTCAGCCGGTGGTGCCTCCGGGGGCAAGGCGCCCCGTGGGAGTTTCTCAGGGCGCGCCGAAGAGCGTCCGAGACAGCTCCAGGTCGCCTGAGATGCGGGCGAGGGTGCTGCGACCGAGCTGAGCCATCCCGGGGTTCGAGTTCTGGTAGTACCAGACCAATCCCATGGCCTGCTGAAACGCCCACGCGGCGCCCCTCTGCCACTCCAGCCGATCGGCCCCTAGGTCATCCCGAAGAACGGTGCGGCCGTCGTCGTCGAAGAGGTGCCACGCCACGATCAGATCCAGGGACGGATCGGCAGCGGCGAAACCCCCAGCGTCGAGAACGCCCACGAGTTGACTCTCGAGCAGGAGGAGATTGGGTGGAGTGAGGTCTCCATGGGTCATGACATCCGGTTGGTCTCGGGGAAGCTGCCGGAACTCCGCCCACATGGCTCGTAGACGAGGAACATCCAGCAGGCCTGCACTCTCTGAGAAGCAGGTATCCATCCACTGGTCGGAGGCGGTGAGGTCTCCGCCTCGTCCGGTGCCGGCGAACTGTCGGCCCCGTGTCGGGGCGTCACGGAACGTGGCGATGAGCTCGGCCACTTGGCGGGCCAGTCCCGTGGAATGGGCAGACCCCAGCGGCGTCGCGACCGTGCCAGGAATCCATGACTGGAGGGTCCATGGCAACGGATACTGATGGCCGGGACGTCCGATCGCGACCGGCAAGGGTGTCGGTACGGGAGCCACCTCGGCAAGTTCTCGCATGGCAGCGGCCTCACGGAGAAGTTCTGCGCCGAGAATCGTCGCGTTTGCGCGTCGACGAGGAAACCGCGCCGCTCGGGTCGTTCCGACTCTGAAGATCGTGTTGTCTGTTCCGGCCCCGTGGATCTCCTCTATTGCTTCGTCGCCCCACGCCGGGAACTGATCGAGAATCAGTTGCCGTGCGGTGTCGGCACTGACTCGGAGCTCGTCGTCGTGCATCGCCATGGAGCCGACGCTACGGCACGTGGCGGTAGCGTCGCGGCTTGGCGCGTATGAGGACGCTGCTCGCGGCGAAACGGAGACGACCAGGAGATAGGGTCGGCCCATGGAGGAGGAGCAGCTGCTCACTGGCGGACACTCGAGTGACTCGGTTTACCGCCTGGGACAGACGGTGCGTAAGCCGTGGACTGATGCCAGCCCCAGCGTGTTCCGGTACATGACTTTCCTTGCTGCGACCGGTGTTGATGTGCCCGCACCCTTGGGTCGGGATCAGCTGGGTCGGCAGGTCACCGAGTTCATCCCGGGAGAACTCGCCATCAACTCCGCCCCGCTGACGGACTCAGAACTCGCCAGGGTGGGTTCGATGGTCCGAGCGATTCACGACGCCAGCCAGGCCTACAGACCGGAGACCCGCGCTGTCTGGACCACCGCGATTCCGGCACCGGGGGAGGAACTGATCTGCCACAACGATCTTGCTCCTTGGAACCTCGTCATCGGAGATCGGTGGACCTTCATCGACTGGGATGCCGCGGCACCGAGCACCCGGCTCTGGGACCTCGCGTACGCGGCGCAGGCGTTTGCGCTGCCTGACCCCGATCAGGCACCAGAGCAGGCTGCCCCGGGGTTGGCGGCATTCGTCGGTGGATACGACGCCGAAGACGACCTGCGCGCAGCACTGCCCGCAGCCATGGCTGCGCGGACGACGGCGATGTACGACCTCCTGAAGCACTCGAACGAGGCGGACATAGAACCTTGGGGATCCATGTTCGAGAAAGGCCATGGAGCGCATTGGCGGGCCGTCGCCGAGTACGTCCGGCACCACCAGGACCTCTGGTCCCGAACGCTGCTCTGCGCGGGCAAGTAGAAACCGCCGACGGCGCGGCTCAGCCCCGATCTGTCTAATAGTCCAGGACGGAATTCACCTGGGGGAGGACGTCCGGCCCTCCACCTTCGGCATCAGTTTCCGATCTCGAACACTCCGATCTCACCGATGAGGAGCAGGAACAACAGGCCCAGACAGATCAGGGCGAAGATCGCCAGCAGCGACGCCGTCGTGCGAGGAGGTTTACCGGAGTTCTCTTCGGGAGTCAGCTGCGCTTGGTCCGGCGTCACGCTTCGACGGGCACCCTGGGGCGCATCCGGCTGGTGGCTACTGGGGGTCGACATGGCATCCTCACATCCTCACGAACATCGCGGGTAGTTCTCTATGCGAAGGGCTTCGGGCTTCACGCCACCCGTCCAATTCTGAGCGTACTCCTCTGCTGCGGCAGGCGCTGTGATCGTAGGCCGTCAAGTGCCTAGGGACGGCTGACGTAGCATGGCGAGAGTGGGCCCTCCGCCGTCGGCGATTGGACGCTACAGAGTCAGATTGCCGGCTGACATGGGTACGTGGTGATTCCGGCGCAGCTGTTTCA
Source organism: Nesterenkonia sandarakina (assembly GCF_013410215.1). Classification (NCBI taxonomy): domain Bacteria; kingdom Bacillati; phylum Actinomycetota; class Actinomycetes; order Micrococcales; family Micrococcaceae; genus Nesterenkonia; species Nesterenkonia sandarakina. The sequence goes on along the minus strand of NZ_JACCFQ010000001.1, from coordinate 763,866 downwards.
CGAGGCAGAAGGGGCTCCACCGTCGAAACTCATTCGCAAGCTGGATCTGTCTTCCACAGAATGCTCCATATCTCCCGGCCGGTGCTGTGGATCAACACCGTCGGTCCCGCCGTCCTGGGGATGTGGCTGGCCGGTCATCTATGGCACTGGGATGCACTGGCCCTGCTCTTATGGCTTACGCTGCCGTTCAACCTGCTCATCTACGGCGTCAACGACATCTTTGACCAAGAGACCGACGCGCTGAATCCGCGCAAGGGATCCTTCGAAGGCGCCCGGATTCGCGCCGCGGAGGTCTCCTCGATCTGGATCGCCGTTCTCGTGGCCAATCTTCCGTTCCTGGCGTACTTCGTGTGGGCACTTCCCGGTGAAGCACTGCTGTGGATCGCGCTCTACCTGGTGGTGTTCGTCTTCTACTCGGCGCCACCGCTGCGATTCAAGGCCCGCCCCTATCTGGATTCGCTGAGCAACGCCGCCTACGCCCTGCCGATGGTCTTTGTGCCGCTGGCCCTGGGTGCCGGTCCGGTCTGGGCCGCTGCCTTGGCGCTGATGGCCTGGAGCGTGGCTAAGCACACCTATGACGCGGTGCAGGACATCGAGGAAGACCAGGCTGCCGGAATCACCACCACCGCGGTGCGCCTGGGGGTGCGCGGGGCGGTGTTCTGGAGCGGGTTCTGGTGGGCTTCGGCTACCATCGGCTTTGCCATGGTCAATATTCCGGTTGCGCTGGTGAATGCGCTGATCAGTGGGTGGCTGCTCTACAGGCTGTTCCGCTCGCCCCTCACCAGCACCGCCCACGGTCTGTACCGGTATTCCATTGCCTTTCCCTACGTCGCCGGAGCGGTGGCAGGTATTCAACTGGTCGCGGCGCTGCTGCTGGGGTGGTACCCATGAGTCGCGTCGTAGTGGTCGGTGGCGGAGTGGCAGGCCTGACGGCGTCGGTCCTCTCCGCCTGGGCAGGACACGCTGTCACGCTTCTGGAAGCGGGCTCAACGCTGGGCGGGAAGAGCCACCGCATCGAAGTCGCTGGTCAACGCATCGACACCGGCCCGTCGTTGTTCACCTTCCCTGCCGTCTGGCAGGAGCTGCTGCGCCGCCTGGATGACTCCAACCGGGATCCCTCCTTAGCGGCCGAAGAGACAGCAGGGCTGAATCTTCAGCGGCTGTCGGAGGTAGGCCAGTATTACTTCCGCGGGGAAGTCTGTTCGCTGCCGGTGCCGCCGGGGCACCCATGGCACCCGGCGTGGGAGCGTTTCGCTGCGCTGCACGGACCGATCGGGCCGGACGTGACCCGGCTGCTGACCACCGCGCCACTATCGCGCGAGGCCTACCCTTCGCTGGCTCGGATGCAGCGCCTCTATGGGCACCGGCTCACGACCCGGAGCTATCTCGACAGTCTCACCTGGCTGCCGGATGGGCTGCGCGAAGTGATCGCTATCCACACACTCAATGCGGGGGTGGGCCCCTCCCGGACCCCGGCGCTCTACGCCAGCATGCCCGCGGTGATGGCCCAAGACGGGGTGTGGGTGCCACAAGGTGGCATCTACGAGCTGGTGCGGGCCCTGGAGCGTCTGGCGCGAGCCGCAGGGGTCGATGTTCGCACCGATGAGCCCGTCCTGGGCCTGGAACGGGGAAAAGTCAGGACCGCTCAGCGGGAGTATCGGGCCGACGCAGTGGTCAGCGGTATAGAGGCGCACCGCCTCGAGGCGCTGCTGCCTGGGCGCACACCTCGAGCACCGCAGAAGCTCTCCTGCTCCGCGGTTGCGGTGTACGCCGCGCTCAAGCGCCCCCTTCCCGAGGGCACGCCACAGCACAGTGTGGTGCTGCCCGAGGATCCACGGGAGCTCTACGCGAGCCTCGAGGCCCAGCGGGAGCCGGGCCAGACCATGGCGTTTCTCAACTACTATCCGGCGACGGACTCAGGCGCCAATACCGCTGACACGCTCGCAGTGCTGCTGACAGCGCCTCCGAATGGGCGGCGCTACGGCCTCGATGATGCCTTCGTCGACCGGGAACTGCGCCGCGTGTGGGACACGGTGGGGCTTCCCGGAAGCTTCGAGACGTGCGCTGAGGAGTACACCATCCTAGATCCGAACTATTTCAGTCTCGCCGGCTCTTCCGGAGGCTCCCTGTATGGCCCGATCCGCCCCCTGGTGATGAGCGGGCCGCTGCACCGTCCGGCTCGGCACAGTGTGACGCGGCCATGGCTGTGGCGGGTAGGCGCCTCGGTTCATCCCGGCGGCGGATTGCCGGCGGTGCTGGGCGGAGCCATGATGACCATGGACGGGCTGCTTCGCACGCTGGGGCCCGGGAGTGGTGGCCGGGGCTAGGGGCGCGACGGCGCGAGTCTCTTGCCCCAGGGGACGTGAAGGCCGACGACGACGCGCGGAGCTGATCCTCGCAATCATGCTTCACCGCGAGCTGGCGCCTCCGAAGATATCGGTGTCGAGGATCGACATGTAGTGCACGTCGACCCACCGATCCTCGAACCACAAGGCGTCCCGTCCGGTCCCCTCGTGAGTGAAACCGACCTTCTCGTAGACGTGCCGAGCGCGCGGGTTGAAATCGTAGACCTCCAGCGAGATCCGATGAAGCCCGAGGGACTGCAGTCCATAGCGGATGATCATGCGGGTGGCCTCGGTGCCGAGGCCCTTGCCACGGCCCTCCGGACCGATGAGGGTTCTGAAGCCGCAGGAGCGGTTCTCCTCGTGCCAGTCATTGAGGACTACTTCACCGACCATTGTCTCGGTCTTCCGCTCGATCACTGCGAGCACGAGACGGTCCTCCGAGGTGCTCCACTGTTGGTAGGTCTCTCGAAGGGCCTCCACCGACCACGATGAAGGCTGGGGTGCGCTGGTGTGAACCGAGCCGGTCAGGACCGCGACTTCAGGATCGTGGATCAGTCGGTGGATCACCTCGGCGTCTTGCCCCTGGATGGGTCGCAGACGGACTAGCTGACCTTCGAGCGTGGGTTTGTGGCTGAAGATGGTTCCCCCTGTGGTGCGTCAAAGGCACCTTATGTGGCTTGTTGCTTAAAACTTGAATTTCTTTAGTATATATTGGACAGCTATCTTTAAGGTAAGCATTCCTTTTCTGTATATTCTGTGTGAATCTAGCAACTATCCTTCAGTTTGTGTATTAGCTGTGATTTGGTCGTGTTAAGCCGTCGTTCAGACGGGGACGAAGGCCTGGCCGTCGAAGAGGTCGACGACCGTATCAGGAACGGAGAGTTATGAAGACGCTGTCTTGAGGAATTCCAGCACTCCTTGTTACGGGATCACTGATGGCGACCGGGGTCGCAGGTGCCGCCGCGAGCGTCCCATCAGTTGCAGAACAGGCTGCATCCGACTTAGAAAACAGTCAGGTCCTGGATGACGCCGCGCGTGAAGCGATCAACGAAGATCTCACTGCCGTCGGGCAAGAGACTCTCACCGCGGATGCTCATGCTCTGGGATTCAACGCGGAAGGCGATGCCGTCGTGGTCTTAGATGATGGCTCAGAAGTGCAGCTGGCAAGTGCTGGGTCCATGGAAGATGAAATGACAGCAGCCTCTGCGGCGAACGCTGGCATTGAATCCAGCGCCCAGGCCCAGTCCAGCAGCAAGGGTGCACTGGGAGGTATCGCTTCAACGATCGCTGGATGCACGGGCGGCGTTATCGGTTTCGACGCAATCGTCTCCATCTTGGAAAAGCGAGTCTCGTACTGGGCGCTCGTGAAGTTCATCGGCGGTAAGATCGGGCCAGGTCTTGCCATCAGTTGTGTCGCCGGAGCCGGCGGTGCTCTGGCCGTCTACATGGGCTGGTAACAGGAGGTATCGATATGCGAGCCGGACTTTTCGTGCTGCTCTTCGCCTTACTAGTTGTCGGTGGGATGCTCACCGGCTCGGAGAACCTGGCCTTCGTGTTGTACATCAGCGCAGCCTTAGCCGCGATCGGTGCGACGGTGATGACCGCGAGTGGCCGCGAGGCACTGCGGCGGATTCGACGCAATTTCACGCAAGGATGGTCACTGCGCAGTTCTGAGTAACCACTCAGCGCAGATTTGGATCGCTTCTAACGATGGTGGTCGCTTCACCTCTACGGGTGGAGCGACCACCATCGTTTCTTGTGTCATCGAGATCCGCTGTTTTTCGGGACAGCTCATGCGGGAGAATCTGCGTTGAAGGACAACTCAGCCGCCAGGAAAGCCGGCAGTATTGTCGACGTCGGATGGGTCACTTGGTCGAGGACGGTAGCCGTGTCCGCCGAGCGGCGGCGGACTTGCGTTGTTCGCTCAAGCTACGCGCAAAGCGGGTGATACCGAGGGCGACGAGTGTTCCCACGACGGTGCAGAACGCCATGGAGATCATGCCAACAAGCGAGAGGCCGCTATCGTCCTCGCGGCTTCCGGTGAAGCTACATGCCGAGATCAAGACAGGCGCCAGCGGTAGCGCTGGGGGTCAATGCCTGTTCCAGGATGAGACAACCACGATGCCGCCCTGCCGGGAACCCAGGGCGCCCAACCGGGTGGAAGGAGTGCTTCCGAACCAATAGGTGACATCTCCTGGAATACTTCCGCTCGCCTCAAAGTTGAGTAGGATGGACTCAAGTTTATTCGGCGTCGTCGTGCATCCGGCGTCACCTAGCACTGGGAGGGGAAGACATGGACGTCAAGCTCACGACCAAATCGCAGGAGGTCGTCTCCGCGGCCGCCATGAACGCCAACACCGCGAGCAACCCGCAGGTGGAACCGGCGCACATCCTCAAGGCGCTGATGGATCAGCGTGAATCCATGGCCGTCGCGCTACTCAAGGCCGCTGGCGCGGATCCCGACGCCGTGAGCACACGCGCCTCTGCCATCATCAAGTCTCTGCCCGCCACCAGTGGGGACTCCGTGGCCGCCCCGCAGTTCTCACCCGCAGGACTCAACGTCATCAAGGCCGCCCAGGCCCAGGCCGAGGACTTCGGCGATGACTTCGTCTCCACCGAGCACCTGCTCATAGGTGCCGCCACCGACGGCGGCCCGGTCGGCCGCGCGCTCGCCGATGCCGGCGCCACCCTGCAGGCGCTCAAGGCCGAGCTGCCGGGGCTGCGTGGGGACCGGAAGGTCACCACCCCGGACCCGGAGAACACCTTCCAGGCCCTGGAGAAGTACGGCACCGACATGACCGAGATCGCGCGCTCGGGCAAGCTGGACCCGGTGATCGGGCGCGACTCCGAGATCCGCCGCGTGGTCCAGGTGCTCTCGCGCCGCACCAAGAACAATCCGGTGCTGATCGGTGAGCCCGGGGTCGGCAAGACCGCCGTCGTCGAGGGCCTGGCCCAGCGCATGGTCGCCGGGGACGTCCCAGAGTCCCTGCGCGAGAAGACGCTGATCTCCCTGGACCTCGGCGCGATGATCGCCGGGGCGAAGTACCGCGGCGAGTTCGAGGAGCGGCTGAAGGCCGTGCTCGAGGAGATCAAGGCCGCCGAAGGCCGGATCGTCACCTTCATCGACGAGATCCACACCGTGGTCGGCGCCGGCGCCTCCCAGGGCTCCATGGACGCCTCCAACATGCTCAAGCCGATGCTCGCCCGCGGGGAGCTGCGCCTGATCGGCGCGACCACCCTGGATGAGTACCGGGAGAACATCGAGGCCGACGCCGCCCTGGAGCGCCGCTTCCAGCAGGTCTACGTGGGCGAGCCCTCGGTGCCGGACGCGATCGCGATCCTGCGCGGGATCAAGGAACGCTACGAGGCGCACCACAAGGTCGGCATCGCCGATAACGCGCTGGTCGCCGCGGTCACCCTCTCCGACCGTTACATCAGCGGCCGGCAGCTCCCGGACAAGGCCATCGACCTCATCGACGAGGCCGCCTCCCGGCTGCGCATGGAGATCGACTCCGCCCCGGTGGAGATCGACGAGCTGCGCCGCGTGGTGGACCGGCTCACCATGGAGGAGCTCGCGCTGCAGAACGAGACCGACGCCGGCTCCGCCGAGCGGCTGATCACCCTGCGCGAGGACCTGGCCGACCGCAAGGAGGAGCTCGCCGAGCTCACCGCCCGCTGGGAGGCCGAGAAGGGCGAGCTCAACCGTGCCGGTGAGCTGCGCGTGACCCTGGATGAGCTGAAGTCCGCCGCCGAACGCGCCCAGCGCGACGGTGACCTCGCCGAGGCCTCCCGGCTGCTCTACGGGGAGATCCCGCAGGTGGAGAAGGACCTGGCCGCCGCCGAGGAGGAAGACGCCTCCACCCCCGCCCCGGAGAAGAAGATGGTCGCCGATGAGGTCGACGCCGACGGCATCGCCGGAGTCATCTCCGCCTGGACCGGCATCCCCGCCGGCCGGCTGCTCCAGGGCGAGACCGCGAAGCTGCTGCAGATGGAGGAGCTCATCGGCTCCCGGCTGATCGGGCAGGAGAAGGCCGTCGGCGCGGTCTCCGACGCGGTCCGTCGCGCCCGCACCGGAGTCTCCGACCCGGACCGGCCCACCGGTTCCTTCCTGTTCCTAGGCCCGACCGGCGTGGGCAAGACCGAGCTGGCCAAGGCGCTCGCAGAGTTCCTCTTCGACGACGAGCGCTCCATGATCCGGATCGACATGTCCGAATACTCCGAGAAGCACTCCGTGGCGCGCCTGGTCGGGGCGCCCCCCGGCTACGTGGGCTTCGACCAGGGGGGTCAGCTCACCGAAGCGGTCCGGCGTCGTCCCTATTCGGTGATCCTGCTGGACGAGGTGGAGAAGGCCCATCCGGAGGTCTTCGACATCCTGCTCCAGGTGCTCGACGACGGCCGGCTCACCGATGGGCAGGGCCGCACCGTGGACTTCCGCAACGTGGTGCTGATCCTGACCTCCAATATGGGCTCCCAGTTCCTGGTGGACCAGGCCCTGGAGACTCGTGTGAAGCATCAGCGGGTGATGGACGTGGTCCATGCCTCCTTCAAGCCTGAGTTCCTGAACCGGCTGGACGACATCGTGATGTTCGATCCACTGAGCATGGATCAGCTCAGTGGGATCGTGCAGCTGCAGATCGGGCTGCTTCAGGAGCGGATGGCGGCGCGCCGGCTGACCCTGGAGGTCACCGAGGCTGCCCGGGACTGGCTGGCGTTCACCGGCTATGACCCCGCCTACGGTGCCCGGCCGCTGCGCCGGCTGGTGCAGCGCGAAATCGGTGACCAGCTGGCCCGCGCGTTGCTCTCCGGGGAGGTCGAGGACGGCGACACCGTCCTGGTGGACCGTGAGGAGCTGACCCTGGAAGGGGAGTCCGTGCATGGTCTGACCGTGACCAAGAAGCCGAAGTCCCCCCTCCTCCTGGCCGAATGAGTTCTCCGGTCGGAACGTCACCACCGGAGAACTCAACCAGCCAGGAAGGGGTCGGTGCGGGAGGGGCTCAGTGATGGACCTCGTAGACCGCTTTGATGACTCCATTGGGGTAGTGGGCTGACTCGCGCAGGCTCAGCGCGGTCGACTCCCGGTCCTCGGCGGTGAAGAGTCGCTTCCCGGAGCCCAGCAGCACCGGGAAGATCAACAGGTTGTACCGGTCGATCAGCCCGGCATCCTGCAGGCTCCGCGCGAGCTCGGCGCTGCCGTGGATGAAGATCGCGCCGCCGTCGTCGTCTTTGAGCGCCGCGATGTCCTCGGTGGAGCGCAGCAGGGTGATCGGTCCCCAGTTGCTGACCAGGGCGTCCTCTTCCAGGCTGGTCGAGGCCACGTACTTGGGGAGGTCCTGGTAACCCGCGTGATCCTCGGAGGTGGCCCAGATCGGGGCGAAGGCCTCATAGCTGCGCCGCCCGAACATCAGCGCCGTGGTGTCTTCGAGCTCCTCGGCTTTCAGCGCGAATGCCTCCGGCAGGAACTCGGTGCCGAGCACCCAGCCGCCGCTGGGATGTCCCTCGCTGCTCCCGCCCGGGGAGTCCACGACCCCGTCCAGCGTCATGAAACCTGTCCACACCAATTCCCTGGCCATGTGACCTCCCGAGTCGAAGAGCTCGATTCTGCACCACGGCGGGCAGGCTGTCACGGCTAGGGAAGCGTGCACCCCGGACATCCTCCTGGCTGGTTGAGTTCTCCGGTCGGTACGTAGCTACCGGAGAACTCAACCAGCCAGGAAGGGGTCAGCCAGGAAGGGGTTAGCGGGGGAGGGGGAGGCCTTCGCGGGCCAGCAGGGCGCGTTTGGTCTCGACGCCGCCGAAGCCGTAGCCGCCTAGGCTCCCGTCGGAGCGGATCACGCGGTGACACGGCACTGCGAAGGCCACCAGATTGTTCGCACACGCGCTGGCCGCCGCCCGGTGCGCCAGCGGGCGCCCAGCCATCTGCGCCAGCTCTCCGTAGGAGACCGTCTCCCCGGCCGGGACCTCGCGCATCGCGGCCCAGACCTCCTGACGGTAGGCCGAACCCGGCTGCACCACAGTCAGTGCGTCGAGTGCTGCATGATCCCCGGCGGCATAGGCCGCCACCGCCTCGGGCACCGGGCCTGATCCTGCCGGCAGCGGCTTCATCTCTCGGGCCGCCGTGGCCGGGGCCAGCACCTCGAGCTGGTCCATCAGCTTTAGGAGCACCCGCCCGATGGCGGCCACCTCCGGTTCGTCCCCGGAGGCCTGCGCCAGCGAGGCGGCGCGGATGGTGTCATCTTCCGGGGAGTAGATCACCACGATCGCGCCCAGGCCCTCCAGGGATGCCGAGCACCAGCGAAGCTCGGGCAGGTAGGACTCTTCAAGCGGCGGTGCGGCAGTCATAAACCAAATTCTCCACCGCTCAGCGGGCAAGGTCCACTCACGCCTGGATCCCGGGTCGATGCTGCGGAACAGACGGCGCTGCCGCGGCGTTGTACCGGATGACTGAGCTGCGGGGAGGGCCGATCTGCATGTGATCGTGCTGACCTTGAGCGTGCATCGGACGACGACGCAGCGCCAGTCATGTTAACCTAGTGATCACGAACTACTTCATATACGGCTAATCCCGCGATAGCGCCTGCCCGGCATCGCACAGGGACACGAGAAGACAGAGGGGGTCTCGCTTATGGGGCGTGGCCGTCAGAAGGCGAAAGCTACAAAGCAGGCTCGGGAGATCAAGTACTACACTCCTGACACCGACCTGACCGCTCTCGAGAGGGAGCTCGCCAAGACCCGTGGCGACAGGGAGCCGTCCAGCCGCCCAGTACGGCCGGACACTGAAGAGCGCAGCAGCGGCTTCGACCCGTACGAGGATAAGTACGGGCGCTGACCTGTGGAAGAGCCCACCCCAGCGGCCTTCACCAAGCCCGTCGAGAACGCCCATAAGGCGGCTCTGCGATCCATCGCACGGGTGGTGCACGACACCGCCGAACCGCAACCTGAGGAGATCGCCCGCGAGGGCATCCGCGAGATGCTGGCTTCCGGCGATGTTCTCTGCGTGACCGGAGCCGGAGTCTCCACCGACTCCGGGATCCCGGACTACCGCGGACCCCAGGGATCCCTGCATCGGCACCGCCCGATGACCTACCAGGAGTTCCAGCACGACTCCGCCTCGCGGCGCCGCTACTGGGCCCGCGGCTTCGTCGGCTGGCGCCAGATGCACCGCGCGGAGCCCAATGAGGCGCACCGGCTGCTCGCCGACTGGCAGGCTGAGGGTCTGCTCAGCGGCCTGATCACGCAGAACGTGGATGGCCTGCATCGCGCCGCCGGGGCAGACCCGGTGATCCACCTGCATGGCGACATGGACTCCGTGATCTGCCTGCACTGCGGCAACCGCGAGATGCGCTCCTCACTGGACACCCGGCTGCAGGAGGCGAACCCTGGCTACGCCGAGGCCGCCTTCGCCGCGGCCGAGAACGTGAACCCCGATGGCGATGTCACCCTGGATCAGTCCTGGGTGGAGCAGTTCCACATGGTCACCTGCCTGGTCTGCGGCTCGGAGAAGCTCAAGCCCGACGTCGTCTACTTCGGCGAATCCGTGCCCGCTGAGCGCAAGGCCGCCGTGCAGGAGCTGATCGCGGCCTCCTCGGCCCTGCTGGTGGTAGGCAGCTCCATGGCGGTGATGAGCGGATTCAAGATCGCGCTGACCATGCACCAGTCGAATCGGCCCATCGGGGTGATCAACGGTGGACCCTCCCGCGCTGACACCAAGGCCGACTGGCGCTGGCGGACCCGGATCACCCCGGCGCTGCAGAGTCTGAACGCTCTGCTGGGTGAGCAGGATCACCAGTAACTATACCGTACGTATAGTATAGTTACTCGGGTGATGACCCTTCCTTCTGTGCGCGCCGACGCCCGGCCCGCCCTCAGCGCGTGGCAGCGCTGGACCATGCTCGCCATCGTCTCCTCGGCGCTGCTGCTGATCGCCCTGGACAACACGATCCTCTACACCGCCCTGCCCACGCTGACCGCGGAGCTCGGCGCCTCCTCCTCCCAGCAGCTGTGGATCATCAACGCCTATCCGCTGGTGATCGCCGGCTTGCTGCCGGGCTCCGGCGCGCTGGGGGACCGGTTCGGTCACAAACGGATCTTCCAGGTCGGCCTGGGCATCTTCGGTGTCGCCTCGATCCTGGCAGCCTTCTCACCCAGCTCCGAGATGCTCATCGCCTCCCGGGCCCTGCTGGCCGTGGGCGCGGCCGCCATGATGCCCGCCACCCTGGCGCTGATCCGGCTGACCTTCTCCGTGGAGCGCGAGCGCAATATGGCCATCGCCATCTGGGCCGCAGTGGCCACCGTGGGCATGGCGCTGGGCCCGATCGTCTCCGGGGTGCTGCTGGAGTTCTTCTGGTGGGGCTCGGTGTTCCTGGTCAACGTGCCCATCGTGGTCGCCGCCCTGGTCCTGATGCTGGTGGTCGGCCCGGCCAACATCGCCAGCCCGGGCCGCCGCTGGGACTGGCTGTCCTCGGCCCAGGTGATGATCGGGCTCACCGCCGCCGTGCTGGCGATCAAGACCATCGCCGAGACCCCGGTGGACTGGGTGCGCTTCGTGGTCTCCGTGGTGGTCGCCGTCGTCATGCTCACCGTCTTCGCCCGGCGTCAGATGCGACTCACCCGCACCGCCGAGCCTCTGGTGGACTTCACGATCTTCCGCAACCGCGGGTTCAGCGGCGGAGTCATCGCCGCCGGCGCCAGCATCTTCGCGATCGTCGGGGTCCAGCTGGGCACCACCCAGCGCTTCCAGCTGGTCGAGGGCTTCTCCCCGCTGGACGCCGGCCTGATCGTCTCCGCCCTCGCCGTGGGCTCGATGCCCTTCGCACTCTTCGGCGGCGCGATCCTGCACCGCGCCGGACTGCTCACGCTGATCGGCGGCGGCATGGCGCTGGCCGCAGTGGGCGCGCTGGGCTCGATCTACGCCACCCTGGAGGATTCTCTGGTGCTGCTGGTGATCAGCTTCTGCGTGCTCGGCGCCGGGCTGGGTGCCTCGATGTCGGTGGCCTCCACCGCGATCATGGGCAATGTTCCCCCGCGCCGGGCCGGCATGGCGGCCTCCATCGAGGAGGTCTCCTACGAGTTCGGCGGACTGGTCGGGGTGGCGCTGCTGGGCAGCCTGCTCACCTTCGTCTACACCCGGGTGCTGGTGCTGCCCGCCGGCTCCGAGGAATACGCTTCTCAGGCGCCCGCCGCGGTGCTGGAATCCGGGGACGCCCCGGCGATGGCCGCGGCTGCGGAGGCCTTCGACATCGCCTACCTGGGCGTGCTGATCGGTGTGGCGGTGGTGATGGTGCTCGCCGCCGTCGCCTCCTCCTGGATGCTGCGCCGCTACACTCCGGGCACCGAGTCCCAGGCCTACCCCGAGAACCACTGAGCGGAGACGAACCCCTGTGCGACCCTCCAAACGCCGCGAGATCCTCGACGCCGCCACCCGTGTGGTCCAGCGCGAAGGCGTGACCACCCTGACCTATGAATCCGTGGCCGCCGAGGCGGGAATGACCAAGGGCGGGCTGCTGTATCACTTTCCGTCCCGGGAGGAGCTGCTGCTCGGGCTGCACCGGCACGTGGCGGAGAACTGGGAGCTGGCGCTGGAGGCAGAGGCCGGCGGCACCGCGGCCCAGCTGAACCGGGACGAACGCTTCCGCGCCTTCGTGCGGCTCTCGCAGAACCCGGAGCGCGCGGAGTTGCTGCTGATGCTCGAGGCATCCGAGGACCCGGTGGCCAACGCCGCCTGGGATGAGATCTTCGCCCGTTGGGCCCCGCAGCCCCCCGAGACGGCGCAGGCTTCCGACGACGACGCCGCGGAAGCCGCCGCGGTCCAGCGCTTCATCGCGCGGCTCGCCGCCGACGGACTGTGGTTCTACGAGGCGCTCTCCACCGAACGGCTGGACCCCCGGCTGCGGGAACGAGTCACCGAGGAGATCATCGCGCTCGCGCAGAACGCGACCGTACCGGCAGAGTAGTCTCGACCAGTGGCGATTCTCTCTCTGATGCTCTTCGTGGTGGCCGGCGCGGGCACCCCGGGACCTAACAACACCATCGTGATGGCCTCCGGAGCCGCCTATGGCTTCAAGCGCACGCTGCCGGCGATCCTGGGAGTCAACGTCGGCTTCCCGACCATGGTGCTGCTGGTGGGAATCGGTCTGGGCCAGGCACTGGAGCAGTGGCCGGTGATCCTCGACATCCTGCGTCCGATCGGGATCCTGTATCTGCTCTGGCTCGCGTTCAAGATCGCCAACGGCCCCACCACGCTGACCCCCAAGCCCGGAGCCACCCCGCCGGGATTCGTGCAGATGGCGCTCTTCCAGTTCGTGAACCCGAAGGCCTGGACCCTCTCGGTGGCGGCGCTGAGCGCCTTCACCGGCTTCTGGGACTCCTTCATGCTCGAGGTCGCCGTGATCGCGCTCGTGGCCTGCACCTTCGGCGCCCCCTTCACCGTGGCCTGGACCCTGCTCGGGGTCGGCGCCGGCAAGGTGATCTCCCAGCCGAAGCACATGCTGATCTTCAACCTGGTCATGGCCGGACTGCTGGTGGCCTCGGTGGTGCCCGCCATCGTGGACACCTGGGAGTCGCTGCCGCTCTAGGTGTGGCGCCGGTCTAGGTGCGGTGCCGCTTCAAGGGTGCCGACGCAGCGACCTCGCGTCGGTGCGGGCCTTGGATCACTGCGAAGGTGAGTCTGCTCCGTCCAGGCGCAGCTGATGCTCGCTGATCTCCGCCGCCCAGCGCTGATCATGGGTGGCCACCAAGACCGCGCCCCCCGCCGCGGTGAATCCGCGGACCAGGGTGCTCAGCCGATCCATCCCGGCCGCATCCCGGCCCAGCGTGGGCTCGTCCAGCAGCAGCACCGCAGGCCCCAGCAGCAGCGCCGAGGCGATCACACAATCCTTGCGCTGGGCGGGCACCAGATCATAGGGGTGCTCCTGCGCGTGGTCGGTGAGTCCCGCGGTCTGCAGCACGTGGTCCACGGCTAGTTCTCGCTGAGCCCGGGCGCGCTGACGATCCGCCCGGCGCAGCCGACGCCCGCCGGGGCCCAGCGGTGCCGCACGCAGCAGCTCCGCGCGCACCGTGGAGGCGGAGAGCTGGTCCCCGGGGTCCTGGCCCACCCAGGCCAGATGAGCGGCCCGGACATGCGCCGGGGTCCCCGCGAGCTCGACGCCGCGCGGCCCGGTGATCTGGGCCCCCGGCGCCACGGGCAGCAGTCCGGCCAGGGCGCCGAGCAGCGTGGACTTCCCGGAGCCATTGGCGCCCAGCAGGGCGGTGACCTCCCCGGCGCGCAGCTCCAGCCCGAGGTCCTGGAGCACCGGGCGGTCACCTCGGGTGACCGAGAGTCCTTGCACGTGCAGCTGCACGTCTGTGTTGCGGCCGGTTGCCGCATCGCGGCTGGGCTCCGGGGCAGGATTGGATGCTGCTTCGGGGTGCCGGGCTGGGGCGGACTGCCGTGATGGGGCGGGCTGCGTGGTCGGGGCGGGCTGCGGAGCGGGGCGGGAGGGTGCGCGCCGGACATCCCAGATCCCATGCCGATCAAGCCGCGCGGGGTCCAGCCGCAGCTCATCCTGGGGTCGCTGGTCAGGCCTCCCCGACGCCTGATCCGGCTGGTCTGGCTCCGCCAGGTCAGGCTGCGCTGGCTCCCCCTGACCAGGCTGCTCGGTGACGCGGTCCGGTGCTGAGCGCTCCTCCTTTGCATCAGTGGCCGGTCGGCTCTGGTCCAGGAACAGCACCCGGTCACAGTCCGCGGTGAGATCATCGTGCTGATGTCCGGTGAGCAGCACCGCGCCCCCGGCATCCCGGAACGCGCGCAGGGACCGGGCCAGTCGCCGTCGTGCGCCCGCGTCCAGGGCCTGTGAGGGCTGATCGAGGACCAGCACGCTGGGCCGCAGGGTGAGCAGCCCGGCCAGCGCGGTGAGCTGGCGCTCCCCGCCGGAGAGCGTGGTTAGCTGACGCTGCGCCAGGGCGGCGATGCCCAGCGCCTGCAGGCTGGCTTCGGCACGCTCCAGGCAGTCCTTCAGCGGCAGCCCGAGGAGCCGCCCCGGCAGTGCGGCCTCGTCTTCGACGGTGCCGGTCAGGCCGGTGAGCTGGGCCTCCGGGTCATCGCCGAGCATGCCCACGCGGTCCTTGGCCACCTCACGCACCCCGGTGCTCTGCCCATGTTCACCCAGCAGCCCTGCGGCGGCGCGGGCCAGGGTGGAGGTGCCCGCGCCCTGCGGGCCGAGCACCGCCACGGCGTCACCGGGGCGCAGCACCAGGTCCACGCTCTGCAGGGCCGGGGTCTCGGCGCCGCGGTACGTGAATCCGAAGTCAGTCAGACGCAGCAGCGGGGAACACCCCGAGGGCACGACTGCGGGCGGGGGCGTCCTGGAATCGGGCGTCGAGGGATCAGACATCGTGGGATCAGACATCTAGGACTCCGAGCAGGTCGGTGGCCGAGGGCAGCGGGAGCAGCCCGGCCAGGGAGGCGCCCACGAGAAGACAGGACCCGAGGACGGCGCCCCAGCGCAGCCCGCGCTGACCGGGCCCTGCGGGATAGAACCGGGCAGGGGTGGGGCGCGGGGTCAGGCCGAACCCGCGCTGGGTCAGCGCGTCATGGCGCTGGTCCAGCTGGGTGATGGCGGTGATCAGCAGGCCGGCAAGCACTCCGGGGAGCAGGCGCAGCCGCACCAGGAATCTGTCGGTGTCCCAGCCGCGTGCCGAGCGGGCGGTGAGCGCCGCCCAGATTCGGTGCCGCGCCAGCGGGATCAGACTCATCGCGGCGGCGCAGACATAGGCCAGGGACAGCGGAAGGCGCAGCGTGAGCATCCCGTCGAAGGCGCGCGAGGGATCCGAGCCGAAGGCGAAAAGTGCGCACACCGCGACCATCGCGGCAACACGCAGCCAGAGCTGGATCGCCAGCGCGAGGCCCTCCACGGTGACCGCGGCGGGCCCGAACTCGGCGAGGACCTGGGCCTGCTCGCCGGGATAGAACAGTCCCTGGATGATCCCGACCATGACCAGCATGGGTCCGGCGAGCACCACCAGGGTCAGCGCCCAGCTGCGAAAGCGGACTCGTGGGGAGGCCGCCGCCCCGGCCACCGCGCATAGAAGCACGGCGGCCGGGATCAGCGGGGAGGGAACCCCGTAGACGAGCAGCAGCGCACAGCCGAGCAGGACCAGCTCAGTGGCCGGATGCAGCCGCATGCGCAGGTCCCGCGTCTGTCCGGTTCCGGCGCCTCACCCGGGAGTGTTCGGTGAACGGGAATCGGCTGCGCAGCCGGTTCGGCAGCGCGGCGAGCACCAGGAAGGCCAGAGCGAAGATGATCGCCTTATCGGCCACGTCGCTGCCCAGCCCCTGGATGGTGGCAGCACCCAGCATCGAGGCACCGGCCCCCTGCAGGGCGGCGACGAGGCTCCCGGTGCCCACGCCGAGACCTCCGCCGTAGATGAAGGCGGCCACCGGGGTGGCGATCAGGCCGGTGGGGATCCCCGCCAGGGCTCCGGCGATCACGGCCCACCAGATGCGGCGGAAGCCGCCGAGCCGGGCGGCCCAGCCGGCGGCGGCGCCGATGAAGGCGGAGCCGGCGGTGAAGGCGATGACGGTGGGGTTGATCGTCACGCCCCAGATGACATTGGTCAGGATTCCGGTCAGCGCTCCGGCGGCGGGGCCGGCGATGACGCCGATGACTACGGTGCCCAGGGAATCCAGGTAGAGCGGGATCGGGGTCATGGTGCCCACGATCTGGCCGGTGGCGATGTTCAGCGCGATCATCACCGGCATCAGGGCGAGCACGCTGCGCGGGATCCGCGGCAGCGTGCCGGCTGCGATCAGCGCGGCGCCCAGCAGGTAGCCGACCATCACGCCGAGCGTGGTGTGGCCCAGGTCGGCGCCGAGGGTGGCGGGCTGGCTGGTCAGCACCCAGAGATAGGTGCCCAGGATGACGGCGGCGCCGGCGGTGAGCGCCAGAGTCGACCACAGCGGGGGAGCGGGGCGGAGCTGGTTGCCCGCGCGGTCGGTGTCGCGAGTCTTGGCGGTGCGAGCTTTAGGAGTGCGGGTCTGCTGCGGGTGCGTCTTCGGGGTTTCTCCGGGATCCGCCGCGGTGACGGACCCCTGCCCAGAGTGCGGGTCAGTGTGAGTCATGGTGTTGTGGTCCTCTTCTCAAGGTGGTGGTGAGGTGATCCAGGAACGCCTCGGCGTCCAGGCTGCGGATGATCTCCGCATTCGGCGCACGGCCCCAGCGGCCCAGCCAATCGGCCACGGTCTCGCCACGGGTCAGGGAGCCGATGAGCTCGACGTCGACCGCTGCCTGCTCGGTCTTGCGCGCCCAGGGAATTATCCCGTCTGCGGGAGGTGCGGACGAATCTGGGTCAGCCTTCGCCGTGGGGGAGGGGCTCTCCTGATGGCGCCGGACGGGGGTCTGCGGCTGGTGCTGAGCCTGGTTTCGCGCCCAGAGAACGGCGGCGGCCGTGACATAGGGGTCGTGGACATGGGCGAGGTAGCCGTGGCCATCGCTCTCATGGAACTCGAAGTAGAACCGCAGCGCCTCGGCCAGCTGCTCCAGAAAGGCTGACCACTGCGCGGAGCAGGGACCTTCGAGCATTCTCGCCAGCAGATCAGGGGTCAGCGCCACCGCCTCGGTGGCCTCGATCGGGCCGATCACCGGCAGCCGGGCTGCGGCACCGAAGGCGTCGAGCACGCCCTTCGCGGCCTCCGGGTCATAGCTGATGTTCCACTCGGTGGTGGGCCGGGTGTTGCCCCGGTAGTTGAAGGCCCCGCCCATGATGAAGAGCCGCTTGAGCAGCTGCGGGAGCCGGGGCTCCAGCTGAAGTGCCAGGGCCAGGTTGGTGGCCGGTCCGGTGAGCACTCCGAGCAGCTCACCCGGATGAGCGTGGGCCGCCCGGACCCAGGCCTGCGCGGCGGGAAGCGCATCGGCGGTGAATCCGCCGGCGATCCCACCGACAGGCAGCTGGGCATAGCCGGCGCCGGTGTCGCCGTGGGTCTCCTCGGCGTACTCGCTGACTCCGGCCAGCGGGTGCTCTGCCCCTGCGTGCACACACAGGTCGGTGCGCCCGGCCAGCTGCAGCCAGCCCAGCGTGTTCGTCAGCACCTGGGCGGTGGAGACGTTGCCGCCGCTCGCCGCGATGCCGGTGATCTCGACGTCGTCCTGGCAGAACAGCCAGCCCAGCGCGAGTGCATCATCGATGCCGGGGTCACAGTCGAGGAAGAGAGGGATCACCCGTCCCATTGTGCCGGGTGCACCCGAAGGCCCCGCTACATAGAGAGCCTTATTCAATTAAGACACACTTGTCTTGCGTATCTTAGGGTAACCTTGGATCAGATCAATCAGGCTCCGGACGGGTGAGCCTGCGATGCGAGAAGAAGGAACACAGCTATGCGCAGAACTTCCCTGGCGGTCACTCTGGGCGCGATCCTCGCGCTGACCGTCACCTCCTGCGGCGACACCGCCGAGTCCGACGCCGACGCCGAAGGCGGGGAGGCCAGCGCCGAGGCGCAGAGCCTGGTGCTCTACTCCGGGCGCAATGAGGAACTGATCCAGCCGCTGATCGACACCTTCTCCGAGGAGACCGGCATCGAGGTCGAGGTCCGGTACGGAGACACCGCCGAGCTCGCCGCGCAGATCCTGGAGGAGGGGGAGGGCTCACCCGCCGATGTCTTCCTCGCCCAGGACGCCGGAGCACTCGGAGCCGTGGCCGCCGAGGACCTCTTCGATGAGCTCGACGCCGAGCTTCTCGAGCAGGTGCCCGAGGCCTACCGTGACACCGAGGACCAGTGGGTCGGTCTCTCCGGCCGTGTCCGCACCCTGATCTACAACACCGACACCGTGGATGAGGCTGACCTTCCTGCGAGCGTGGATGAGCTCACCGGCGCCGACTACACCGGCCGGGTCGGAGTCGCCCCCACCAACGCCTCCTTCCAGTCCTTCGTGACCGCGCACCGCGAGATCGAGGGCGAGGAGCAGACCCAGAGCTTCCTCGACGATCTGGCCGCGAACGATCCGCAGATCCGCGAGGGCAACGGTGAGATCGTCACCGACGTCGCCGAGGGTGTCCTCGATATGGGTCTGGTGAACCACTACTACCTCTACAGCCGCGCCAAGGAGCTCGGTGAGGCCCCCGAGGAGCTGAACGTGGCGAACCACCTCTTCAGCGACGGCGACGTCGGCTCGCTGGTCAATGTGGCAGGTGTCGGCGTGCTGAACTCCGAGAACCCCGCCGCCGCCTCTCTGACCGAGTTCATGCTCAGCACCGAGGGTCAGACCTACTTCGCCGAGGAGACCGCGGAGTACCCGCTGATCGAGGGCGTCGACGGGCCCGAGGGCATGCCCAGCCTGGAGGAGCTCGACGCCCCCGAGATCGACCTGAACCAGCTCGATGACCTGGAGACCTCCGTGGAGATGATCGTCGAATCGGGCCTGGTGGGCTGACCCATCTCCCCGCAGCTGCAAGCACCCGCGTGCACCGCCGCACGCTCCGTCTCCGCAGGGAACGGGCGCGTGGCGGTGCCGCTGTGGCTGCGCGCCGCCGCACTCATCGCCACCTCGGTGGCGCTGCTGCCGCTGATCTACCTGATCATCCGGCTGGCCCAGTTCCCGCTGCCGGACTTCCTGGACACCGTGTTCAGCGCGCGCAGCGCCCGACTGGCCTACACCTCTCTCACGCTCACCGGCACCGTCACCGTGGCCTGCCTGGTCCTCGGGGTGGGACTGGCGTTCCTGGTCACCCGCACCCAGCTCCCGGGGCGGCTGATCCTCGGGGTCGCCGCAGCGCTGCCGCTGGCGGTCCCCAGCTACGTCGCCGCCTTCGGCTGGCAGTCCATGAACGCCCTCATCAACCCGGGCACCAGCTTCGAAGGCTTCCTCGCCGCGGCGATCGTGATCACCTCGGTGACCTACCCGTATATCTACCTCCCGGTGGTCGCCGCCCTGGTCTCGGTGGACCCGGCCCAGGAGGAGGCGGCCCGCGCGCTGGGCCGCGGCCCGGTGGACACGTTCTTCCATGTCACCGTCCGGCAGGCCGCCCCGGCGATCACCGCGGGAACCCTGCTCTGCGCGATCTACGTCATCGCCGACTTCGGTGCGGTCTCGATCCTGCGGGTGGACACCTTCACGCGGGCCGTGTTCACCAGCTTCTCGATGGGCTTCGACCGGCTCGGCGGGGTCGCGCTGTCCTCGGTGCTGCTGGTCTTCACGCTGTGCCTGCTGATCCTCGAAGGCCGGGTCCGCCGCACCGGGACCCGGTACTCCACGCTCTCCGGCGAGGGACGCGCCCGCCCGGCTCGTTTCAGCATGGGCCGGTGGGGGCTCCCGATCCTCGCGCTGGCCTGGGCGCCGGTGCTGACCGCGCTGGCGGTCCCGCTCTCCGCCCTGCTGGTCTGGAGCCTGCGCGGGGTCTCCCGGCCCGGGTCGCTGGCCGAGATCGGTTCGGCGCTGCTGAGCTCGCTCTGGGCAGCCGGTCTTGCCGCGCTGGCCACCACCGCGATTGCGATCCCGCTGGCGCTGTGGCTGGCGCGGCGTCCCTCCCGGCTGGCCCGGCTGCTCGAGCGCACCGCCTACCTGGCGCACTCGCTGCCCGGGGTCGTGATCGGACTCTCGGTGGTGATGCTCGGGATCGCCGTGCTCCCGGCGCTCTACCAGAGCATGTGGATGCTGACCCTGGCCTACTGCGCGCTGATGCTGCCATTGGCCCTGGGACCGGTGCTCGCCTCCGCGCTCTCCGCGCCGCCGGAGCTGGAGGAGGCCGCCCAGTCCCTGGGCAGCAGCCCCGGCATGGGCTATCTGCGCGTGACGCTGCCGCTGATGCTGCCCGGGATCCTCTCCGGTGCGCTGCTGGTGCTGCTGACCACGATCAAAGAACTCCCGGCTACCCTGATGCTGCGCCCCACCGGCTTCGACACCCTGGCCACCCGGCTGTGGACCTACACCGGCGGCGAATCCTATGCCGCCGCAGCCCCGTTCGCCGCGCTGCTCGTGCTCCTCGCAGCGGTCCCGGCCTGGATGATGATCTCGCGACTACTCAAGGAGGTCCGATGAACGCCACCGTTCGTGACACCCCTGCCGCTGGCCCCACCCCCGCAGGCACCGCCGCTGCTGGCACCGCCGCTGACGCCGGCGCCACGATGCTCAAAGTCTCGGGCGTCCAGGTGTGCTTCGGCGACCAGCCGGTCCTGCATGAGATCGACCTGAGCGTGCAGACCGGGACGACGACGGCGATCGTCGGCCCCTCCGGCTCGGGCAAGACCTCGCTGCTGCGGGTGATCGCCGGGTTCCTGGTGCCTGAGCGCGGAGCGGTCCGGCTCCACGGCGCCGACGTGACGGCAGTGCCCGCGCACCGGCGCAGCATCGGGCTGGTCGCCCAGGACGGCGCGCTGTTCCCGCACCTCGACGTGGCCGGGAACATCGCGTTCGGACTTCCGCGCGGCACCCCCCGCCGAGAACGGCAGCGCCGGGTCACGGAGCTGCTGGAACTGGTCAGCCTCACCGGAGATCACGCCGCCCGACGCCCGGACCAGCTCTCCGGCGGGCAGCGTCAGCGGGTCGCACTCGCCCGGGCGCTGGCCCGGCAGCCCGAGATGATCCTGCTCGACGAACCGTTCTCCGCCCTGGACGCCGGGCTGCGCGAGAGCACCCGGCAGGCGATCCGCGAGATCCTGCACGTCACCGGGACCACCACCATCCTGGTCACCCACGACCAGGACGAGGCGCTGTCCTTCGCCGATCAGGTCGCAGTGCTCAAGAACGGGCGGCTGCGCCAGATCGGTGCCCCCGAAGAGGTCTACACCCGGCCCTGCGACGTGGAGACCGCCCAGTTCCTCGGCGACGCGGTGCTGCTGCCCGGAGAGCTCCTCAGTCAGCTCCCCGACCCGCTCGGCGCAGGCCACCTGGACCACCAGTCCGGCCAGGCCCGCACGGCCTGGGACGCCGCCACCGCCCTGGGCAGCGTGAACGTGGAACTGGTCTGCCCCAACCTGGACAGCGCCCACCAAACCGTGCGCGGCGCCACAGGTCAGGTGATGCTGCGCCCGGAACAGATCACGCTCAGCGACCACGGTGTGGCAGCCACAGTGCTCAGCTCGCAGTACTTCGGTCACGACACCACCGCCCTGGTGCAGCTCGACGGTGTGGCCTCACCGCTGCGGCTGCGCCGGCTCAACGCGGTCCCGCTGGCCCCGGGCACCCAGGTCCAGCTCACCGTGCAGGGCGCAGGAGTCTTCTACCCGGCCTCCTCCAAGTGCCAGTCCTGCTCGGCCGGGCCCGCCTCGGTGCGGATCAGTTCCCGTCCCGAGGGGGACGCCCTCGTGGGGGCGCACCGGGAATAGCCCCTGAGCGCTGGCCATAATGCGGCTAGTGACGCCTTGCTATACAGCCACAGGATTCCGGCGTATCACTGAAGCATGCGCAAGACCGCGCTCGGCCTGGCACGCTACCCGATGGTTCTCGCCACCGTGGCCGTCGGTCTGCTCGGAGGCGTCCTGGAGATCAGCGGCCAGTCCGACGGCGCGCGCTGGCTGATCTCCGGCTTCGCGGTGCTCATCGCGCTGCTCCAGGCCCGACGGATGATCAAGGATCTGCGCGCCGGAACCTACGGCATCGACCTGCTGGCGATCACCGCCATCGGCTCCACGGTGGCAGTGGGGGAGTACTGGGCCGCCCTGGTGGTCTGCCTGATGCTCTCCGGGGGTGAAGCCCTGGAGGACTACGCCGCCGGCCGCGCCCGTCGGGAGCTGACCGGGCTGCTGGAGAATGCTCCGCACACCGCCCACCGCCTGCAAACCGGCGGCGGACCCGAAGATGTCCCGGTGGAAGCGGTCGAGGTCGGCGACCGACTGCTGGTGCGGCCCTTCGAGGTGGTGCCGGTGGATGGTGTTCTGCTGAGCGCCGCGGCCACCTTCGACGAGTCCTCACTCACCGGAGAGTCCCTGCCGGTGGAACGCACCCGCGGGGAGGAGCTGCTCTCCGGCGCCGTCAACGGCGGTGAGGCCATCGAGGTCCGCGCCGCCGCCAACGCCTCCGAGTCCCAGTACCAACGGATCATCGCCCTGGTGCGCGAGGCGCAGGAGTCCAAGGCGCCCTTCGTCCGACTCGCCGACCGAGTCGCGGTGCCGTTCACCCTGGGTGCGCTGGCGCTCGCCGCCGGGGCCTGGGCGGTCTCCGGGGATCCCTCCCGCGCCGCCGAGGTGCTCGTCGTGGCAACACCCTGCCCGCTGATCATCGCGGCACCGGTGGCCTTCATGGCGGGGATGTCCCGCGCGGCCAGCAACGGCATCATCGTCAAGAGCAGCGGCACCCTGGAGCAGCTGGCCCGGGTGAAGACCGCGGCCTTCGACAAGACCGGCACGCTGACCCACGGCCGGCCCCAGGTCACCGAGGTCCACGCCGTCGGGATCGGCCCAGACCAGATGCTCGCACTGGCCGCCGGAATCGAGCAGTACTCCTCGCACCCGCTGGCCGCCGCGGTGGTCGCGGCCGCCCGGGGCAAGACCACCGGTGTGCCGCGCGCCCAGGACGTCACCGAGGTCCCGGCCAACGGGGTCCGCGGAGTGGTGGCGGGCCGCGCCGTCGTCGTGGGAAGCGGCCGGTTCATCACCGCAGAGACCGGTGAGCGCACCGAGGCGCCGCCGGCGGGTGCCAGCGGCGTGCACGTGGCGGTGGACGGCGCCTACGCCGGGTGCATCGCGCTGGCCGATGAGCTGCGCCTGGAGACCCGGGCCACTATGGCCTCGCTGCGCCGCGCGGGGATCGTAAGCACCGTGATGCTCACCGGCGACGGCGAGCAGGTCGCCCGCCACATCGCGCAGCAGGCAGGCATCGACGACGTCCGCGCAGACCTGCTCCCGCAGGACAAGGTCTCCGCGGTGCAGGCCGCGCAGCCACGTCCGGTGATGATGGTCGGGGATGGGGTCAACGACGCGCCGGTGCTCGCGGTCGCCGACGTCGGGGTCGCGATGGGGGCGCGCGGGTCCAGCGCGGCGAGTGAGTCTGCCGACGTCGTGGTCACCGTCGATGACCTCTCCCGGAGTGCCCGCGCAGTCCAGATCGGGCGGCGCACCATGCGCATCGCCTGGCAGGCGATCTGGCTCGGGGTCGGCATGTCCGTGGGGCTGATGATCTTGGCGGCGGCAGGCCTGCTGCCCGCGATCCTCGGCGCCTGGCTCCAAGAGGTGGTGGACCTGGCCTGCATCGGCTGGGCGCTGCTGGCGATGCGCCCGAGCCAGGCGGAGCAGGCCGAGTCTGCCCGCATGGACCAGGAGCTTCGGGCGGCTCGAGAAGACGCCAGAAAAAAACTTGAGAAATCTGCGTGAGGATCTCCGAGCTGGTGCGTCTTAGCTTGTGACTGACCGGACAGGTCAGCGAGACACCACTGCACAGTGCGCTCCGCAGCGCTCGGCGATGAAGAAGGAGAGAACCATGACTGAGAACACCTCCGCCAACCTGAAGAACGGCCAGAACACCGCCGCCCAGGACCGCAACGGGCAGAGCGCCGAGCTGACCCGCAAGCAGGCCGCGGCCGCCGCGAAGAGCCCGCTGGTCACCGAGTACGGCGCCACCACCGTGGAAGAGACCGTGGTGCAGAAGCTCTCCGGTCTCGCCGCCCGCGAGGTCCCCGGCGTCTACGCCATGGGCAACATCGCGCGCCGCACCTTCGATGCGATCTCCGAGCGGATCCCCGGCTCGCGCACCCAGGTCAGCGGCGGCGTCTCGGTGGAGAAGGGCGAGCGCCAGACGGCGATCGACCTGACCGTGATCGTCGAATACGGCGCCTCCATCGTCGAGGTCGCCGAGAACATCCGTCGCAACGTCATCCGCGCGGTGGAGCACGGCACCGGACTGGAGGTCGTGGAGGTCAACATCAGCGTGGCCGACGTGCACCTCCCCGAAGAGGACGACCAGCCCCGGGATTCCGGTCACGAGCTCGCCTGAGACCCCAGCCGAGCTGGACACCTGCCGTCCATCGAGTGAAAGAGAAAGCACATGAAAGCATCGTATGTAGGACTGTTCACCGGCCTGATCCTGGGCATCGTCGCGATCCTTGAGGGTTTCCTGGCGTTCCTGGGCGTCGCCTTCCTTGGCGGGCTGGGGCTCTTCGTGGGTCTTGTCATCGAAGGTCAGGTGGATCTGAATCGTCTGACCGGAGCAGAACGGTCCCGGCGATGAGTGCCGGCGCTGACACTCGTGGGCGGCTGATCGTCAAGGACGCTGCGGTGCAGAAGACCGCCGCGCACCTTGCCGGGCAGCTCAACGGAGTCTCCGCGACCGAGCGGATGACCATCGCCGGGATCGGCCTGGGCGCCGCACCCCGGGCCCGGCCGAAGACCGAGGTGGAGATCACCGGCGGGGTCGCCAACATCACCGTGCACCTGGCCCTGCCCTACCCGGCCCCTCTGGAGAAGCTCACCGACCACGCCCGGCGCCACATCGGCGCCGAGGTCCAGCGGCTCACCGGGGTCAGCGTGGGATGGGTCGACGTGCGCATCGATCAGCTGCTGGTGGGAACCGGGGAAAGGACGCTGCAATGAGCAACCCGAAGATTCGCCGCAGGCCGAACCGCCGCGTCCCCGCGCTGATCGTCGCGACCCTGATCGTCGCCCTCGGCGCCCTGGGCCTGTGGTGGTCCATCACCGCGGTCGCCGCTGCCCAGCCGCTCGCAGGACTGGATGGTCTCGAGGGGCTCACCTGGGGCGCGATCCCCGTGGTGCTGCTCGCGGGACTGGCAGCCGTGATCGGCGTCGTCCTGCTGGTGCTGGCGCTGAAGCCGGGCCGCGCCGCGGTGGTGGAGATGACGCTTCAGGAGTTCGGCCCAGGCCGGACCACGGTGATCACCACCCGCGGACTGGGGCGGATCGCCGCCGCGGAGGCTGACCGGACAGACGGCACCGTCTCCTCGCGGGCAGACTCCCGGCCCGGCCGGGTTCAGGTCGACGTCGCCACCGTGGCTCCGAACGGACGTGAGGTCCAGGCCCAGCTCACCGGGCGGATCCAGGAGCGGTTCAACGCCCTGGGCCTGCGTCGCAGCCCGCGGGTCACAGTGCGCACGAGCAAGAAGGAGAAGCGATGATCGCCGTATCGAAGGCTCCGAACCGGGCCATCCTGTTCCTGCTGGGACTGGTGCTTCTTCTGGCCAGCGCAGCCGTGCTCGCCACCGCGCTGGGCCTGCTGAGCCAGCTCTTCGGCTCCTGGGACCAGGCGCCCGGACCCAAGGATGCACTGGGAGCCGCAGATGCGCTGCCCGCCTGGCTTCCAGCCGCGGCCCTGACCGTCAGCGCCCTTCTGGTGCTGCTGGGCCTGTGGTGGATCCTCACCGCAGTCCCGCGGTCCGAACGCGCCGGAGAGTTCCAGCTGCACACCGACGGCCGCGAGGGCGTGACCCGGCTGAACACCACGGTGCTTCAGCGCGCTATCGCCGAATCCGCTGAGGCGGTCCCCGGCGTGGTCTCCAGCACCGTTCGGCTGGAGGGCACCGCGAAGGCGCCGGGGCTGCTGATGAAGGTCGAGATCGATGAACGCAGCGACGTCCGGGCCGCCGTGGAGCGGATCCATCGAGACACCTGCGGTGAGCTCGAGCAGTCCCTGCAGGCGCAGCTCAGCGCGGTGCGACTGATCGTAGACCCGGTGCGGCATTCCAGCCGATCCCGCGACGCAGAGGTGGAGATGGCGTCCGGGGCCGGTGGAGGGAACCCGCTGCACTGACCGGGCCAGGCCACAACCGTGGAGAACTAGACGAAGAACACGAAAGGAATCCAGATCATGGGTATCGGAGACAAGATCAGCAACGCCGCAGAGAAGGCGGCCGGCGCGGCCAAGGAAACCGTGGGCAAGGCCACCGGGGACCGTGAGACCCAGGCCGAGGGTGCTGCGCAGAAGCAGAAGGCCGAGATGAAGCAGGCCGGTGAGAAGACCAAGGACGCCGCCAAAGACGTCCGCGACGGCTTCACCAGCTGAAACACCGCTGCCGGCCCCGGAGACCCCCGGGGCCGGCGGCCCGCGCCGGGACCAGGAGGTTCGGGCGCCGCAACAGATCACCTGGAGGTAAGAACCAGCTGTGCACGACCCGTCAGCCGCAGCGCCTGGCACTGCCCAAGACGACCCCGGCCTCCGCGGAACAGACGAGTCCACTCTGGTCCTCCGGGCCCAGGACGGCGACCTGCTGGCCTTCGCGCTGCTCCTGGAGTCCCACGGCCCCCGGATCACCGCCCTGTGTCGGGAGATCCTGCATCATGAGGCCGAAGCAGAACTGATCGTCGAAGAGACGTTCTTGACCGCATGGCGACGCTTGGACGCCCTGCAGCGCCCCGAGGAGTTCCCCGACTGGCTCAGCCGCATGGCCGCCCACCACAGCCTCTTCGTGCTGCGCAAGCAACCTGTCTCACCGGACGCCGGGGACCCGGTCCAGGCGGCGCACACCGCGCTGCTTCGTCTCCCGGTCGAGGAGCATCTGGCGTGGCTGCTCCACGCGGTAGACGGTCAGACACCCGAAGAGATCGCGGAGATCCTCGAGGTGGCTCCGCAACGAGTGCGCGAAAGGATCCGACGAGCGCAGCGAGCCCTCCTCACCGACAGGGAAGGACAGGCATGACGACCAGACCAGTGCCTGAAGAACCAGTGCCCCCGGAACCGGTGCACAACGCCGGACGCCCCGATGGCGAGCCCCGCATCCTGGACGGAGATTCTCGGCTGCGGCAGGTGGTCTTGGACTACCGAGACCGCAGCCTCGGCGATGAGGCCCAGCTTTCACGAGTGAAGTCCCGCGTCATGGAGATCCTCGCCCAAGAGCTCGCCAGAGGTCCCAGCGCCGCCCTGACCACGGCTCTGGGACGCGACTACGCCATGACCCTCTCCGCGCTGCGCGCGCTGGTGCGCGAGGCCGTGGACGAGGAACCCGGCGTGTACGCCCGCCGAGTTCATCTGGGCAGCATCGACGCTGCCCAGATGACACTAGACCTTCGGGTGACGATGACGCTCTCTGCGTCCACCGTCATCCCCGACCTACAGGACCGGCTGCGCACCAGCATCGCGGAGCGTCTCCGCGACGCCGTGGGTCTGCGCACCGGCACCATCGATCTGATCGCGGAGGACATCCATGATGACTGACCCTGCACCGACCTCGCTCGAGGCTCTCTCGGCGTCGATCGTCGACGCCGTCTCGGACCTTCCCGGGGTGGACCGTCTGGTGCCCAGCTTCAAGGAAGCGCTCACGGCCTCGACCAAAGAGTTCTTCGGGGCCGGCGACTCCCAGGCCCGGGTCGTCGACATCGTCACCGAAGACGATCAGACGCAGGTCTTCATCGACCTCTACACCGACGGCTCACGACCCGCCGGTGATGTTGTCGACGACATCCACCGGGCGGTGCACGGAATCCTCGACGCCGATTCACCCAGTGGGGAGTCAGCCAGTACGGATTCGACCGGCGCGGATTCGACCGGCGCGGATTCGACCGGTGCGGATGCGCCGCACCCCGGGACGCCCGGCAGCTTCACCCTGCGGGTACGCGTCCTGGGGGTGACCAGAGGCCCGGCGTCCTGAGTCGAGGCTCTGGCACCTCGGGTCCTGGGACCGGGTTCTTGGCCTGGTTGAGGATCTGCTCCCGGGCCAGCCGAGTGATCCATCCGGACCCGCTGGTCTGCGCCGGGTCGAAGGAGGCGCACTGTGCCCAGATCTGCGCGAACACGCCCCGCAGCGCGCGCTCCGCGGCAGCCTTCTCGGGCAGCGCCTTGCGCAGGATCAGCAGCAGGATTCTGCCGTGGTCCCGGTAGAGCTGAACGAAGGACTGCTCGTCCCCGGCCTGGATCTTCACCAGCAGCTCCGCGCACCGGTCCGCCGGGTCCTGGCGCAGGCTCTGCGCGGAATCCAGGTGATCTTCTGGCATGACGTCACCCAAGGGAGTCTCCGGTGGGTCTCGGCGACGGGGTCAGTTCAGTCGCAGCGGGGTGGCTGCGGGTGAGGTCTCAGCGCCGGGCAGCGCAGGGGAAACCGGGTCGCCGGTCATGCCAGGTCGCAGCCGGGCGCGCAGAAGCATCAGTCCTTTGACCATCAGTGCAGTCGCTGCGATGAGCAGCAGCGGCATTGCGAAGGCGTTGATGGTGTAGATGAGAGCCAGGTCCATGAGGACTCCTCGAAGAAGGTGCTCCGCTTCAGCGGCGGGGCGGAGGATGAAGTGGGAGAAGGCGTTGTCAGCACGCCTTGGGAAGGTGCCTAGGAGGCTGGAGCGAAGGAGAAGTGCAGGTCTCTGGAGGTGAACGCCTCACCCAGCATGCGCTCGATGTTGGGGACCACGCCGTGGGTGATCAGTTCCATGACCGAGGAGGACTCGGATCCTGGCACCAGGGCGCACTGCAGGTGGAAGACGAGGTCCCCGGCGGTGCCGGAGATCTCCACGATTGCGCTGTCCACGTGCTGGTGGGCCATCAGCCCCGTCGACGCGGCCTTGGCCATCTGGCTGTACCGCTGATCCGGCAGCTCCGGCAGCGAGTGTGCGGCCTCCGCGGCGCGTGCCAGCTCTGCATCGGCGGTGTCTGGCACGGCTGAGACGGCGGCGGTGGAGGTTCTGAGGGGCGTGGCGGGGGCTGGGTGGTTCATCGTGCTCTCCTGGGTGACGAGGCGGCTGCCGGACGTCCACTGATCCCACAAGAGCTGAGCGGGTCGATGTCGTCGCATATCTGTTCCCTCTGAAAACTGTTCAACAGGTAACAGTTAGAAGATATAACGGTTAGACGGACTTACGCAAGCGGGTAGACTAGTCAGTGACTTAAGGAGGCACACGTGAAATCTAGGACTTCCGGCGCCACCAACACCGCGTCAAGACTCCAGGCGCCTATCGCAGACGCCGCAGGACCGGACCGCAGCGCCGCCCCCGGTGGAGACCCCGGGGACGGCTACTGGTACGGACGCAACGAGGAAACCTTCTCCTCCATCGACCTGCTGAATCTGCTGCGGGAGTACCGCGAGGCCGAGAAGAAGATGCGCGCCCGCACCCGCGACTCCATGCGGATGGGGGAGACGGATCTGGTGGCCCTGCGTTTCCTGGTCCGGGAGCGCTCCGCCGAACGCACCCCGCGCCAGCGTGATCTGGCGGAGGCGCTCGGCCTCACCGCAGCCGCGACCAGCGTGCTGGTGGACCGGCTGAGCCGCGACGGCTACGTCCGCCGGATCCCGCATCCAGATGACCGGCGCTCGGTGGCGATC
Organism: Nesterenkonia sandarakina; assembly: GCF_013410215.1. Lineage (NCBI taxonomy): Bacteria > Bacillati > Actinomycetota > Actinomycetes > Micrococcales > Micrococcaceae > Nesterenkonia > Nesterenkonia sandarakina. The sequence continues at coordinate 734,368 of NZ_JACCFQ010000001.1, read as the reverse complement.
GAGGTCCTGGGCGAGACGGATCGTGAGGTCAAGGCCACTCTGAGCGGCATGCACGCGAGGATGATCTCGGTGACCGAGGCGCTCAGCGAGCAGGAGCGCGCCGGGGCTGCGAAGTTCCTGCGCGCCCTGACGGAGAGCGTGAACGACCCCTCCGCAGACCCCCGCTGACGTCGCGCCGGGCCTGAAGCCGCGCCGCCCCTGAAGTCAGCGCCGGCGCTGAGGGGCGGATCAGGAGCTGTAGCGCCCGGTGAGCAGCACGCCGCCGCCGTCGACGCCCTTGGCGCCCTGGACGAAGTCCAGACCGGCCTGGGCCACCCGTGACTCGTCGGCGCTGTAGGCGCTGACCTCACCCATCACCCAGGCGCTCTGCCCGGCTGCGTTGAGCATGGACACGGCGTCCTCGGCCCGTTCCGCAGCGACCACGGCGATCATGCCCACGCCCAGGTTCAGCGTGCGCTCCAGATCGGCCTGCGGGACCGAGCCGAGCCGCGCGATCAGGGAGAACACGGCGGGCCAGGACCAGGTGGAGCGGTCCACGGTCGCCATCAGTCCAGCCGGCAGCACGCGCGCCAGGTTGGCCGCGAGACCGCCGCCGGTGACATGGCTGAAGCCGCGGACCGGAGCCTCCGGGGAGACCTCGGTCTCGGCCGGATCCCCGTTGAGTGCGGTGACCAGGTCCAGGCAGGGCGTGGTGTAGAGCCGGGTCGGTTCCAGCAGCTCCTCACCCAGCGTCCGGCCGAACTCCTCGACCTCGCGCTCATAGTCCCAGCCGGCGGAGGAGATCACCCGGCGGACCAGCGAGTAGCCGTTGGAATGGACGCCGGAAGAAGCCATGCCGATGATCACATCCCCGGCGCGCACCCGCTCCGGGCCCAGCACGGCGGAGGCGTCGACCACGCCGGTGGCGGCACCGGCGACGTCGTACTCCTCCGGCTCCAGCAGCCCGGGGTGCTCGGCGGTCTCCCCGCCGACCAGCGCGGTGCCGGTCTCCGCGGCGGCCTTGGCGATGCCGGAGACCACCGCGGCGATCCGGGCCGGCTCCACCTTCCCGGTGGCGATGTAGTCGGTCATGAACAGCGGCTTGGCGCCCATCACCACGATGTCATCGACCACCATGCCCACCAGGTCGAAGCCGATGGTGTCGTGGATGTCCATGGCCTGGGCGATGGCCACCTTGGTGCCCACCCCATCGGTGGAGGTGGCCAGCAGCGGCCGCGGCAGCCGCTTGAGCTCAGAGGCGTCGTAGAGCCCTGCAAAGCCGCCCACCCCGCCCATCACCTGCGGGGTGTGCGTGGCCTCGATATGGGCCTTCATCAGCTCGACCGCGCGGTCCCCGGCTTCAACGTCGACTCCGGCGGAGGCATAGGTGATCGGAGCGCCGGAAGCTGATGCGGCGCTGGTGTTCTGTGCAGTCACTTCTTGGCCTCCGCGAGGGGGATCTCGTCGATGTCGAATTCGGCGTCCGGACCGGGGTCACAGCCGCCACCGGGGTTCTGCGTGGAACCGGCGTCTGTGGCCGAGGGTGTCTCCAGCAGCATCTTTCCGCGCCGACTCTCCGGCGGCAGCTTGATCGGGTAGACCCCGGAGAAGCATGCGGTGCACAGGGTGGAGCGCGGCTGCTGGGTGGCCGCGATCATCCCGTCCTCGGAGATGTAGGCCAGCGAGTCCGCTCCCACTGCCTGAGTGATCTCCTCCATGGTGGCGCCGTTGGCGATCAGCTCCGCGCGGGAGGCGAAGTCGATGCCGTAGAAGCAGGGCCACTGCACCGGCGGCGAGGAGATCTTCACATGGATCTCGGCGGCACCGGCCTCCCGCAGCATCCGCACGATGGCGCGCTGGGTGTTCCCACGCACGATCGAGTCATCGACCACCACCACGCGCTTGCCGCGCACCACGTGATCCTGGACGTTGAGCTTGAGCCGGATCCCGAGCTGGCGCAGCGTCTGCGAGGGCTGGATGAAGGTCCGGCCCACATAGGCGTTCTTGATGAACCCCTGCGCGAAGGGCAGCCCGGAGGCCTCGGCGTAGCCCACCGCCGCCGGGGTGCCGGATTCCGGGACCGGGATCACGATGTCGGCGTCGTGGGTGTCCTCGCGGGCCAGCTGGCGGCCCATCTCGACCCGGGACTCGTAGACCGAGCGGCCGTTGATGTTCGCGTCCGGGCGGGCCAGGTAGACGTATTCGAAGACGCAGCGCGCCGGAGTGGCGGCGGCGAAGTGGTGCGAGCGCACGCCGTCGGAGTCGATCGCGATCAGCTCACCGGGCTCGATCTCCCGGATCACCGAGGCGCCCACGGTGGCCAGTGCGGACTGTTCCGAGGCGACCACCCAGCCGCTGGCCAGGCGGCCCAGCACCAGCGGGCGCACTCCGTGCGGGTCTCGGGCGGCGTAGAGCGTGTTCTCGTTCATGAACACCAGGCAGAACGCGCCTTCCAGGGTGGGCAGCAGCGCCATCGCCTGAGCTTCGAGGCTGTCTCCGGGCTGATCCTTGAGCAGTGCGGTGACCAGGGCGGTGTCGGTGGTGTTGCCCTGGTTGAGCTCGCCGAAATCGGCGCGCCCGTGGCGTTCGATGATCCGCTCGCGCAGATCTGCGGAGTTCGTCAGGTTGCCGTTGTGGCCCAGCGCCACGGTCCCGTGTGGGGTGTCCCCGAGGGTGGGCTGGGCGTTGGACCACTGGCTGGCTCCGGTGGTGGAGTAGCGGCAGTGACCCACCGCGATGTGCCCGGTCAGTGAGTTCAGCGTGGACTCGTCGAAGACCTGAGAGACCAGGCCGATGTCCTTATACACCCGGATGCTCTTGCCGTCGGAGGCCGCGATCCCGGCCGATTCCTGACCGCGGTGCTGCAGGGCGTAGAGCCCGTAGTAGGCCAGCTTGGAGACTTCCTCCCCTGGCGCCCAGACGCCGAAGACCCCGCACTCATCCTGGGGCAGCGGGTCCTCGTCGAGCAGATTGAAATTCAACCGACCATCATTCCGGGTCATGCGCAGGAGTCCTCTCTGCAGAGTCGATCTTCTGCAGGTCATAAGTGCGGGTGCGCTTGCGTGAGCGCCAGTCGATGAACAGCCAGGTCACAGCGCCCAGGGCGAGCCCGGGCATCGCGAAGGCCACGATGAGATAGCCCAGCGAGCCGCGCAGCGAGTAGTCATCGGCGGGGCCGGTGACCAGCACCACGACGACGGCGGCCAGCACGGCCGCAACCACGCCGGCGATCAGGAACGGGCTCAGTCGCGGGGTGGGGCGGACGGTCACCTGCCGAGGCTGCGGCTCGCCCGTCTGCTCACGTGATGACATGTCCTCCATGCTACCGGCCCTGCCTGGGTGCCGGCTCTGCCCGTCCCAGCCCCTGGGTCAGCCTCGCGCCAGCACCTGGGTCAGCCTCGGGTCAGCGGCAGCAGCGCCGAGAGGTCCGCGCGGGTGCCGGAGGCGGAGATCCGCCCCTGGGATCGCGCGCTCTGCCAGTCCGTGACCCCGGTGGCCAGCTCCAGCCAGTCCTGCGGGGCCAGCTCGACGACGTTCGGGGGAGTGCCGCGGGAGTGGGAGAGCCCTTCGACGCACTGGGTCACCCCGAAGGGCGGGACTCGGACCTCCACGGAGTTCCCAGGCGCGGTCTCGGCCAGCTCTTCGAGGAAGTACCGCACAGCAGTGGCCACGGTCCGGCGCTCGGAGTCTCCAGACTCCCAAGCGCGGACCGCGGCCATGCCGTCGTCGGCGGTGATGCGACGTCGTGCCATGTTCAGCGGCTCGTCATCCGGCGATCTTCACCAGACGCTTGTTCACGAACTCCGCCATGCCGTAGGGGCCCAGCTCGCGGCCCACACCGGAGCGCTTCACGCCGCCGAAGGGAAGCTCCGCGGAGGTTCCTGGAGGCTGATTCACGAAGACCATCCCGGTCTGGATCCGCTCTCCCACGCGCTGGGCGCGTGCTTCATCGGTGGAGTAGACCGATGCGGAGAGACCGTACTGGGTGTCGTTCGCCAGACGGATGGCCTCCTCCTCGTCGGCGACCTTGTAGACCATCGCCACGGGCCCGAAGAGCTCCTCGCCATAGGCGCGCATCTCCGGGGTGATGTCGGTCAGCAGCGTGGGCTGGTACCAGGCGCCGCCGCGCTCATCGAAGTCCCCGCCCATGTGCAGGGTCGCGCCCTGCTTCACGGTGTCCTGGACCTGCTCGTGCAGGTCCTCGGCTGCGGAGACCGAGGACATCGGACCGATGAAGGCCTCCTCGGAGAGCGGATCGCGCAGCTCGATCTTGCCCAGGGACTCGCGGAACGCCTCCATGAACTCGTCGTAGAACTCCTCGAGCACGATCACCCGCTTGGCGGCGTTGCAGGCCTGTCCGGCATTGGCCATCCGGCCGGAGACGGCGCCCTTGACGGCCTTGGGCAGGATCTCGCGATCGAGCACCAGCAGCGGGTCGTTGCCGCCGAGCTCGAGGACGACCTTCTTGAGGTTCTCCCCCGCGGTGGCGGCGACCTTGGTGCCGGCCCGCTCGGACCCGGTCAGCGAGACGCCCTGGACCCGGGGGTCCGGGATGACGATCTCAGCGATCTGCTGGCTGGAGACGTAGACATTGGTGTAGGCGTTCGTCGGGAAGCCGGCGTCGTGGAAGATCTCCTCGATCGCGGCCGCAGACTCAGGGCACTGGGAGGCGTGCTTGAGCAGGATGGTGTTGCCGATCATCAGGTTCGGCGCGGCGAACCGTGCCACCTGGTAGTACGGGAAGTTCCAGGGCATGATGCCCAGCAGCACGCCCACGGGCTCGCTCTGCATGAAGGCGCGCCCGTCGGGGGCGTCGGTGATCTCCTCGTCCTGCAGGAACTCGGCGCCGTGATCGGCGTAGTAGTTGAAGATCGAGATCACGATGTCCAGCTCGGAACGCGCCTGCTTGACCGGCTTGCCCATCTCGCGGGTGATGATCTCGGCGAGCTTGTCCTTGCGCTCCTCGTAGAGCTCCGCGGCGCGGCGCAGCAGCTGCGCGCGCTCGGAGAGCTCGGACTCGGACCAGGAGGTGAAAGTCTCAGCGGTGCGGTCCAGGGACTCGCGCAGCTGATCGTCGGTGAGGGTGGCGAACTCCGCCTCGACCTCTCCGGTGGCTGGGTTGGTGACTTTGTAGTCGGCCATGGGAATCTCTGCCTCGCTTTTCAGTGGTCGATCGGTGACCTGCCCGCCGAAGCGGCGGACTCCTCGACGCTATGGTCCCGACCCGGTTGACACAAGCCGATGCGGCGCTGGGGCGGGCAGTTCACCGATGCGCGAAATGCACCCGAGGTGCGGAATAAAAACCCGGGTTGGTGCTGTCATCTGAGCGGACGGCCCGGCTCAGGCGGCTCAACGTCTCGGGCGGCTCAGGCGGCTCAGGTGTCCAGCGGCCCAGCGGCTCGGCGGCTCAGCGGGTGAGCAGCAGGGACCGCAGCGCAGACTCCGGGGCCCGTGAGGTGTCCAGGACCCTTCCCCGGCGGTACCGAGCGAACACCCGGGGATCGATGTAGGAGCCCCGCGCCACGGCGCTGGTGTTGCCCAGCGCCTCCGCCACCGCCGCCACCGCGGCGCGCTCCGCGCGATCCCGCTCCCGCTTGGTGCCGGGGTCCCCGATCTCGGCCAGGGTCTGCGCGGCGATGATCGTCCCGCGCAGCGTGCGGAAGTCCTTCGCAGTGAACGCACCGCCGGTGAGCTCACCGACATACCGGTTGACCTGCTGCGGGGTGAGCGCCACCCGGCGTCGTCCCTCCTTCCAGGCCAGCAGCGGGGCGCGCTGACCTGCCGAGACCAACGAGGTCATGGAGAGAGCCAGCTCGGGGTCCTGCACCACGATGGCTTGGCGCTGCCCGGACTTGCCGGGGAAGGTGAAGGAGATCTGCGACTCCTCGATGCGCACGTGCCGGCACTGCAGGGTGGTCATGCCGCGGCTGCCGGTGCGGGAGAGGTGCCGCTTGGAGCCGACCCGCAGCGCCGAGACGTCCAGGAGCCGGAAAGAGGTTGCCAGCACCAGGTCCCGGTCCACGGTCTCCGCGCGCAGCGCCACCGTGACCCGGGCCCGAGCCCGGGGCAGGGCCGAGGCCAGGGTCAGCGCCTTCGCGTACTTGCCGCGGTCCCGCCGGGAGGTCCAGTCGGGGTGGTACAGGTACTGGCGGCGACCCGCCTGGTCGGTGCCCACGGCCTGGACATGTCCGTGTGGCATCGGGCAGATCCAGACGTCCGTCCAGGCGGGTGGGATCACGAGCGCCTCGATGCGCTCGAGATCCTCTGGGCTCGGAGGGGCCCCGTCGTCGTCCTGGTAGCTGAACCCAGAGTCTCCGGCGATCCGTTCGATGCCCGGGTCTTTGCCGGGCATCACCCGCTTCAGGCGTGGCATGCGTGGTTCTCCTCATCAGCCGCCCGGGGCGCAGACTGGGTCGTCGGAGTCCGGGCGCGGTTCTCGGGTGCCGCTGCGGGCAGCGGCTGCGCAGACCTCATTGGACGGCAGGAACCTGAATGTCAGCTACAAACCGCCGGGTCCTCCTGAGCTGCAGGTCCTGCGCCGCAGGTGCTTCTCAGAGCCTGTCGATCAGCGCAGGCGCCAGCCGGATGCTGCCCACCTGTTCGGCGGCGAGACCGCCGGTGATCGGCTTGACGATCTTGCGCAGCACCGGGCCCAGCGCCTCGACATCGATCACCCCGCGGGCGGCGAGCAGGCTCAGCGCGACCAAGTTCGTGGCGCGGGAGGAGCCGTCGAGGACCTTGACCGCCGCGGCGGTGCCGTCCGGTGCGGCGACCACCAGGACACCCTCGGCGCCGAGCTTCGCGGTCAGCCCCAGATCTTCGAGCACCACGGTGTTGGCCTCGCCCCAGCCGTGCACCGCCCAGGGGTAGTCCAGCATGGCCTGGTTCACCGTGAAGGCGTGGACCTCGGCGTCGCGGCGCGAGGTGGCGGCGGCCAGCTTGGAGAAGCCTCGGGCCAGCCCGGTCAGGGAGAGCGCCGGGGCGGGGGCCCCGCAGCCGTCGATCCCGACCTCGGTGGGATCCTCGCCGCAGTATTCGGCGATCACCTCCATGATCACCTGCTGCAGCGGATGTGAGCGCTCCAGGTAGGTGGCCAGGCGCCAGCCGTTGGTCCGTGTGGCGGCGAGGAACGCGGCATGCTTGCCGGAGCAGTTGAAGGCCAGCGGCGTCTCGGTCTTGCCCGCCTGCAGGTGCACCCGCAGGTCTTCGTGACGTGCGGGCCAGGCGCTGGGACATTTCAGGGCGGACTCGTCCAGTCCTTCGGCCTGCAGGACGCTGGCGGCGAGCTCCTGGTGCTTGCGCGAACCCACATGGGAGCCGCAGGCCAGGGCGACCGCCTCCGGCGAGATCAGGGCTCCCGAGCGCAGCGCGGCGATGGCCTGGAAGGGCTTCAGCGTGGAGCGCGGGAACATCAGCCGCTCCGGGGCGCCGATGGACTCCAGCACCTCACCGCCGGGTCCCACCAGCACCGCCGAGCCGATGTGCCGGGACTCCACGACGCCGGCGCGGGTCACCACCGCAAGCTCGGCCGATTCCGCGACCGAGGCCGGCTGCAGCTCCCGCTGGTCAGGGGAACCCACCGCGGAGCTGTGCGGGGCGGGCACCGAAGGTGCAACGGGGGAGCGGCGCGCATCAGTCATGGCCTCAGTCTACGGAAGCGGCCAGGCCGCGCGCCGCGAGACAGACCGGCACAGGTCGCCGTTCGATAGGCTGAGCGGCGTGAAGGTACTTGTAGTCGGCCCCGGGGGCCGCGAGCACGCCATCGTCCGAGCACTGCTGCGTGATGAAGCAGTCACCACCGTGGAGGCCGCACCGGGCAACGCCGGGATCGCGGTGCAGGTCCGCTGCCACGACCTCGACGCCCAGGACGGGGCCGCGGTGGCGGCGCTCGCCGTGGCCGGCGGTTTCGATCTGGTGGTCATCGGGCCTGAGGCGCCGCTGGCCGCAGGTGTGGCCGACGCGGTCCGCGAGGCCGGGATCCCCGCCTTCGGACCCTCTGCTGCCGCGGCCCGGCTGGAAGCCTCCAAGGCCTTCGCGAAGGAGGTCATGTCGGCTGCCGGAGTGCCCACCGCCGGAGCCGTCCACGTCAGCGAGCTCGGCGCCGCGCAGGCCGCCATCGATGACTTCGGTGCGCCCTATGTCATCAAGGACGACGGGCTGGCCGCCGGCAAGGGAGTGGTGGTCACCGAGGACCGCGCCGAGGCGCTGGACCACGCCCAGGCATGCTTCGCCGCGGGCGGCACCGTGGTCGTCGAAGAGTTCCTCGACGGTCCCGAGGTCTCGCTCTTCGTGCTCTCCGACGGGGTGGACCTGGTCCCGCTGTCCCCGGCCCAGGACTTCAAACGGATCTTCAACGACGACGCCGGCCCCAACACCGGCGGCATGGGCGCCTACACCCCGCTGGACTGGCTTCAGGGGTACACCGAGACCGACGCTGCGGGCACCGAGCGTGACTTCGTGGAGATCGTGGTGGACACCGTGGCCGCCCCGACCCTGGCCGAGATGTCCCGCCGCGGCACCCCGTTCGTCGGGGTGCTCTACTGCGGGCTCGCCGTCACCTCCCGCGGCGTGCGGGTCATCGAGTTCAACGCCCGCTTCGGAGACCCGGAGACCCAGGCGGTCCTGGAACGACTGGCCACCCCGCTGGGAGCCCTGCTGCTGGAGTGCTCCACCGGCTCGCTGGGCCCGGGACGCACCCTTGAATGGGCCCGAGGCTACGCCGCCGACGTCGTGATGGCCGCCGAGAACTACCCGGAGTCCCCCCGCAGGGGTGACCCGATCACCGGGATCGCCCAGGCCGAGAGCCTCGAGGGCGTGGCGGTGCTGCACGCCGGCACCGCCCTCGACGACCAGGGCCGGCTGATCACCAACGGTGGCCGGGTGCTCGCCGTCGTCGGCACCGGGGACTCGCTCAGCGATGCAGTGCGAGGCGCCTACGCCGGGGTTCAGGAGATCTCCTGGGACGGGGAACAGCATCGCACGGACATCGCCGCGAAGGCGCTCGCCGGTCAGATCGCGCTGACCACACAGGACGCGACGGGGCAGGCGCACCCGCGGGAGGAAACGACCGAGGACCTGCCGGGCTGGGTGCATGTCTCCTCCGGAAAGGTCCGGGAGCTCTACCGCCCCGCGCCGGATTCGCCCTGGGACGGGCAGGACGTGGTGCTGATGGTCGCCAGCGACCGGATCAGCGCCTACGACCATGTGCTGAGCAGCCCGATCCCGGAGAAGGGCATCATCCTGACCCAGCTGAGCCTGTGGTGGTTCGACCAGCTCGAGGCCGCGGGGATCTCGCACCACGTGGTCTCCGTGGAGGTGCCCGAGGCCGTGGCCGGGCGCGCGATGATCTGCCGGAACCTGCAGATGGTGCCCGCAGAGTGCATCGCTCGCGGCTACCTCACCGGGTCCGGGCTCGCCGAATACCGTTCCACCGGGACTGTGACCGGGCTGCAGCTGCCCGAGGGGCTCACCGATGGCTCCGCGCTGCCGGAACCGATCTTCACCCCCTCGTCGAAGGCGGAGCAGGGGGATCACGATGAGAACATCAGCTTCGAGACGCTCAGCGAGCAGGTGGGCGCAGAGCTGGCGGCGCGGCTGCGCGAAGCCACGCTGCGCATCTACGCGCTGGCCGAGGGGACCTGCCGGGAGGCGGGCGTGATCCTGGCCGATACCAAGCTGGAGTTCGGCTTCGACCCGGCCGGGGCGCTCACCGTCGCCGATGAGGTCCTGACCCCGGACTCCTCACGATTCTGGCCTGCCGAGAGCTGGGAGCCCGGCACCGCGCAGCCCTCCTTCGACAAGCAGTTCGTCCGGGACTGGCTGACCTCGGCGGAATCCGGCTGGGACCGGAACTCCGGCCAGGCGCCCCCGGAGCTGCCGCAGGAGGTCATCGCCGCAACCCGTCGGCGCTACCTGGATGCCTATCAGCGCCTCACCGGCACCGAGCTGCTGCTCTAGCCGCGGCCACCGGCCCATCTAGAGCTTGGGGGCGGGTCAGCGGTCGGTGCACTGACCGGTGGAGACGGTCTCGGTGTAGCGGTCGGGGTCGGTCAGCACGCTCCCGGCCTGGTCCGCGGTGATCGCGAAGCCGACGTTGCTGCCCTCCACCGCGCGGGCGAACACCACACCGGCCACGTCCCCGGACGTATCGATCAGCGGACCGCCAGAGTTGCCCTGCCGCACATCCGCGCTGAGCTGGAAGATCTCCAGCGAGCCCGGGGAGCTGCCGTAGATGTTGTTGACCTGGGAGACGTCGCGAGCCTGCACCGTGGCGCTGCCTGCGGAGAACGGCCCGCCGGCCGGGTAGCCCATCACGTAGCCCGAGTCCCCGACGTCGATCCCGTCGCTGACCTGCAGCGGCTCCACGCCGAGGCCGTCCACCGCGATCAGCGCCAGGTCGGAGGCGGGGTCAAAGTGCACGGCGCGGCCGGTGAGCACCTCGCCGTCGGGCATCTCCACCGCAGGTTCGCCCACTCCGGCGATCACGTGGGCGTTGGTCACCACCCGGGTAGGGGACACGGCGAAGCCCGAGCCTGACTGAGACTGCCCGCACTGCTCGGCCACCCCGGTGATCCGGCCCACGGAGGCTGCCGAGGCGAGCCCGGCGTCGTTGAGGTCCTGGCTCTCCGGCGGCTCTGCCGGCTCCGGCACCAGCTGGGCGATCTCCGGGATGTCAGACTCCAGGACCGCCGAGCGGACCTGCGCGAACCAGGACTCCGCCTGCTCCGGCACCGCCGAGTCGATGGTCTCCAGCACGGTGGACTGCTTCATCGCCTGGTTCACCGCCGGGAACCCCATTGCGGAGATCGAGAAGGAGAGCAGCGCGATCACGAAGCAGGCGACCACCACGTTGAGCACACCACCGATCAGCGCGCTGATGCCACGCACGGCGCGGGAGCGGAACATCCGCTGGATCTCGGCGCCGGCGGCGGATCCCAGTCCATGACCGGCGGCCACCAGCGCCACTGCCGCAGCGATCACCGCGATCACCCGCCAGAGCGGGTCCGCGACCCAGGAGGCGACCAGCGGGATGGCGAAGAACGCCGCGGTGGCCCCCACCAGGAACCCGAAGACCCCGCCCAGGGTGGCCCAGACGCCTCGGCGCAATCCCGCGATCAGGAAGCCCAGAAGCACCGCCACCAAGATCACGTCGAGCAGGGTGATTCCCATCAGTGGCGGGCTCCTTATGGTCCAGGGTGGTCTGTGCAGCGGGGCGCCTTCTCGGGCAGCTGCAGGGGCGCAACCCCGGCGCGCGGGGGCCGCAGAATCGCTGCTTCAAGAATGACATAGAATCCTTGGCCGCCTGCCGAACGTTTCCGCACGTCGAGGCGAACTGGTAACTTCTAAGCACCGAGAGTCTGTCATCTCACACATCCAGGAAGAACGGATCGCCCATGGACCTTGAAGTACTGCGCCGCGCACCGCTGTTCGCCACGCTCGACGACGACGTCTTCAGCGCCCTCATCAAAGAGCTCAATGAGGTTGACCTCTCCCGTGGCTCCTCTGTCTTCCACGAGGGTGACCAGGGTGATCAGCTGTACTTCATCATCTCTGGGAAGATCAAGCTGGGACGCACCACCCCCGATGGTCGCGAGAACCTGCTGGCCGTGCTCGGCCCGGGCGAGATCTTCGGCGAGATGGCCCTGTTCAACCCGGCCCCTCGCACCGCCACGGCCACCGCCGTGTCCGAGACGCGACTGGCAGGCCTGCGTCACGAGAGCCTGCGCAACGTCATCACCACCAACCCCGAGGTCTCGGTCCAGCTGCTGCAGGCCCTGGCCAAGCGCCTGACCCGGACCAACGAGTCCCTCGCGGACCTGGTCTTCTCCGACGTCCCAGGCCGCGTGGCCAAGGCGCTGCTGGACCTGGCTGACCGCTTCGGCCGCCCGGCGCCCGACGGCGTGCTGGTGGCCCACGAGCTCACCCAGGAGGAGCTGGCCCAGCTGGTCGGCGCCTCCCGCGAGACCGTGAACAAGGCGCTGGCCGAGTTCGTCCAGCGCGGCTGGCTGCGTCTGGAGGCGCGAGCCGTGGTGATCCTGGACATCCAGCGGATCCGCCAGCGCTCCCGCTGAGCTGACCCGGCTGGCAGCGACCAGCGCTGACTCCCGAGAGATCGTTCCCACGACATAGAAGGAGCGCCCGGCATGTTGCCGGGCGCTCCTTCTATGTCTGGTGTCTGTGCGGGGCGCTACTCCCCGGTGACGCGCGAGGGCGGGTAGAACCGCAGGAACTTGCGCACCAATGAGGCCTGGGCGGCGAGCAGCAGCCCGATCCGTCGCGGACTGCGGTCAGCGGCATAGAAGAACGGGTTCCGCGTGCCACCGGAGCGCAGCACGCGCCGGATCCGGCGTCGTCGGTCCGGGTCCGAGACGTAGCGAGCCGCCAGCCAACCCGGCAGCACGGTGTAGACCGTCTCGGCCTGGTCCTCCACCCGGGAGGTCCCGCCGTCGGCGGAGAGCTCGCCGCGGATGAAGTCCCGCACGTAGTACTCCACAGGGTTGTTCCCTGCCCCGGTGATGTAGTAGCTGGAGCGGCCCAGCCGAGGGTTCAGCTCGAAGAACTTGGTCTTGGAATCGCGGGGATCGTATTTCAGGTCGAAGTTCGCATAGCCCACCCAGTCCAACGCGGTGAGCAGCTTCTGCGCCTGGTCCACCGCTTCGGAGTTCTTCGTGGTGAGGATCACCGAGGGGTTCCCCAGCGCGGCGGGAGAGTGATCCTCCACCACGGTCTCGCCCCAGGAGGCGAAGCGGATCCGCGAGTTCTGATCGGCATAGCAGGTCAGGACCCGCATGTTCTGATCATCACCGGGGACCTCCTCCTGGACGACGAAGCTGGCCCGGTAGCCGGCCGCGTAGACCTTGCCGAAGAGCTCAGCCAGGTCATCGGGGGTCTCGACCCGGTGCACCTTGTGCTTGCCCTCGAACTCGGTCCAGTACCAGGCCGTGACATCGGCCGGCTTCGCCCAGACCGGGAAGCTGAGATCCAGCGGCAGCTGGGTGTCCAGGTCCGCACTGAAGTCCACCACCCGGGTGACGGGGTGGTCCACGCCGAGCTTCTCGGCCAGCGCGGTGAAGTTGTCCTTCACGGTCGCGGCGTCGAACCGGGCCCGGTCCACATAGGGGACGACGACGTCCTCGCCCAGGTCCTCCGGGTGGGCCTCGCGCAGCTCGATGATGGCCTGCACGGTGGAGTCGATCGCCCCCAGGAGCAGGATCGGGATGCCCTGATCGCGCAGTCGGCGGATCGGTGCCAGGTTCAGCCCGGTGCGCACATGCTCCATCACCGTGCCGTTCTCGATCTCGAGATGCGTGATGATCTTGGAATGCTTGATCATCCACATCTGGTGCTTCGAGAGCACCAGCGAGGTGATGCCGTAGGCCTCATGGAACGCCCGGGCGGCCCCGTAGGCTCCGGCGTCACCGCCGATGATCACCGGGGCGAAGCCGACGGCGGCCCAGGCGCGCTCCTGCTTCTGCCACCGACTGTCCTGAGTCAGGACCACGGCGGGCTCAGCGGACATGGGCGATGAGGTCGACTTCCACGGGGGTGTCCAGCGGCAGCACCGTCACGCCGACGGCGCTGCGGGCGTGCTGCCCAGCGTCGCCGAAGGCCGCGCCGAGCAGCTCCGAGGCGCCGTTGAGCACCTTGGGCTGACCGGTGAAGCTTGGTGCTGAGGCGACGAAGCCGCCGACCTTGGCGATCCGGGTGACGCGATCCAGATCGCCCAGTGCCGACTTCAGCGCGCCGATGCAGTTCAGCGCACACTGGCGCGCGAGCTCATGAGCTTGCTCCTCGGTGACCTCTGCGCCGACCTTGCCGGTCATCGGCAGGGCGCCGTCGACGAAGGGCAGCTGCCCGGAGACGTAGACCACGCCGTCGGCGATGACCGCCGGCTGGTAGGAGGCGACCGGGGGAACCACCTCGGGGACGCTCAGGCCAAGCTCGGCCAGGCGGGATTCGACTGCAGAGACCTGCTCAGCCACGCCGACCTGCTCAGTTCCGGGGGCGCTTGAGATAGGCGACCGGGGCGTTGCCCTCTGGTCCGGGCAGGACGGTCACCAGCTCCCAGCCGTCCTCGCCCCACTGGTCAAGGATGCCCTTGGTGTTGTGGATGATCAGCGGAATCGTGGCGTATTCCCATTGGGTCTGCGATGCACTCATATCCTCAGACTAACGGACGCTCGCCGTCAGCCTGAAGGGACCGCCCCGATCACCTCGATGTCACCTCACACGGCCGCTTGGACCTTGCCGGTAAGATACAGCCCATGGCGTCTCGTAAATCTCCCCTGTTTGATACTGCCACCACGGTCGGCAAGATCATGTCCTTCTTGGGCGTGAGTGCTCTCTGCGGCCTGCTGGCAGCAGGGCTGATCTTCCCGCTGGCGGCCTCCGGCGGTGCCGCCGCGGCAGCCGGCACGGACATCCTGGAGGACATCCCCGCCGAGCTGGCGGAGGAGCCGCTGAGCGTGCCCTCCTACATCTACGCCTCCGATGGCACCGAGCTGGCCACCTTCTACGCGGAGAACCGGCAGCCGGTCGCCCTGGAGGACATCTCACAGGAGATGATCGACGCCATCATCGCGATCGAGGACGAGCGCTTCTACCAGCATGGGGGCGTCGATGCCCGCGGCCTCTCCCGCGCGCTGGTGCACAACGCCACCTCAGATACCCAGCAGGGCGCGTCGACCCTGACCCAGCAGTATGTGAACAACATGCTGATCAACGCGGTGGTGCTCACCGGTGAGGGCCGGCTGACCATCTCCGGCACCGGACAGAAGACCTACGCGGACAAGCTGCGTGAGATGAAGCTCGCCGTGGCCGTGGAGCAGGAGATGACCAAGGACGAGATCCTTGAGGGCTACCTGAACATCGTGCTCCTCGGTGGCCGCACCTACGGTGTGGAGGCCGCTGCGCAGTACTACTGGGGGATCCCGGCCTCGGAGCTGAACGCGGCGCAGTCCGCAGTGCTGGCCGGCATGGTCCAGTCGCCCAACGGCTACAACCCCGAGGTCAACCCGGAGGCATCCCAGGGGCGCCGCGACGTGGTGCTCGGCGCGATGCTCGACGAAGGCGCCATCTCCCAGGAGGAGTACGACGAGGCGATCGCCTCAGACCTGGGCCTGGAGATCAACCGCGAAGAGGTCGGCTGTGTCTCGGCTTCCATGGCGCCATACTTCTGTGACTATGTGCGCCGCGAGATCCTGGCCAGCGACACCTTCGGTCCCGACGAGGCGGCCCGCGAGGAGTTGCTCGACCGTGGCGGTCTCCGGATCACCACCACCCTGGACCCGGACGCTCAGACCGTCGCGCAGGACCAGGTTGACGAGACCGTTCCGGCGACGGACGGTTCCGGTGCAGGTGCCGCCATCTCCTCGGTCGAGCCCGGTACCGGCAACATTATCGCCATGGCCCAGAACCGGGTGTACACGCCGGAGCAGGGCGACGGCAACACCACGCTGAACTACAACGTCGATCAGGAGGACGGCGGCGGCATCGGCTTCCAGCCCGGTTCCTCGCTGAAGCCCTTCGTCGTCGCCGCTCACATTGAAGAAGGCGGTGCCACCGATGACGTGGTGGACGCCTCCGGGGATGAGTGGGCCGACACCGAACGCTGGGAGGCGAGCTGCCTCGACGGCGGCTTCGCCAGGACCGACGGTGAGTGGAACGTGGAGAACGTCGAAGAGGACTCCAATCGTCGCATGACCATCGACTACGGCGTCTACTTCTCGGTGAACACCGCGACCATCGCCACGGCCGCGGATATGGACCTCTGCGCCATCACGGATCTCACCGACCGCCTGGGCATCCACCGCGCCTCGGACACCAGCCTGGGCCTGTCGCCTCAGAACCCGTCCTTCGTGTTGGGGACCGATGAGATCGCGCCGCTGACTCAGGCCGCGGCCTACGCGGCTTTCGCCGACGACGGAAACTTCTGCGAACCGCGCGCCATCCTTGAGGTCACCGACGCTCGTGGCAATGATTACGACGTCCCCGAGGCGAACTGCGAGCAGGTCATCGATGAGGACGTCGTCGCGCAGGTCAATGACATCACTATCAACATCGCCGAAGGAACGATCGCCGCCGGGAACCCGCCGTTCCCGATGGCGGGCAAGACCGGCACCTCCGAGGACTACGCCCAGACCTGGTTCGTCGGCTTCTCCTCCGGAGTCTCGACCGCGAGCTGGGTCGGGAACCCCGAGGGCAGCACTGGCTACCGGGACCGGGTGATCAACGGCGAGCGCTACGAGGAGCTCTTCGGATCCACCCTGGCCGCCCCCATGTGGCTGGCATACATGGAGCAGGTCGGCGGCGACTATGACACCTCCGACTTCCGCGAGGCCGATGATTCGCCCTTCGATGATCGTCGCGACCGCGCACGCTACCGCGACGGCGGCACCGTCTCGCGAGGGGGAGACTCCAGCGAGAACGAGTCCGATGAGGATTCCGAGAACGACTCCAACAACGGAGGCGGGAACAACTCCAACAACAACGGAGGCGGCGGGAACAACAACGGCGGCAACTCCAACAACGGAGGTGGCGGCAACAACAACAACGGCGGCAACAACGGCGGGGACGACAACTGAGCGCCGTCGCGTCTCTGAAGGTGGTCGGCCTGGGGGTCACTGACTTCCGGACCCGCCGCCTCGCGCTGCCGCTGCGAGCCGGTGCGGGACTGCGGATTCTGCATATCTCGGACATCCACTATGTCCCGGGTCAGCGGAAGAAGTTCGCCTGGCTGCAGTCCCTGGCGCAGCTGCAGCCAGACCTGGTCGTGAACACCGGGGACAACCTCTCGCACCCGAACGCCGTGGGCGAGGTGCTCGAGGCGCTGGAGCCGCTGCGTCAACTGCCCGGGGTCTTTGTCGGGGGATCCAATGACTACTACGCGCCCACCTGGAAGAATCCGCTGCGCTACTTCCGCGGCCCCTCCAGCCTGGATGCGCACCCTGAGGATCTGGACTGGCAGCGCCTGTTCAGCAGCTTCGAATCCAGCGGCTGGAAGAACCTCAACAATCAGACCGCAACACTCAGCGTGGCCGGGCAGCCGCTGGCCTTCTCCGGGGTGGATGATCCGCACATCGGTCGCGACGATTTCCAGGGCTGGCCCACGGACGCGGCAGCCTCGCCGGAACAGGACTCGAGCACCGGTCTGCTGCGCATCGGTGTGGCCCACGCCCCGGTCTCCGCGGCGCTGAACACGCTGGCCGGCAGCGGGGCCGAGCTGATCCTCGCCGGGCACACCCACGGTGGACAGGTCTGCCTGCCTGGCGGCCGCGCCCTGGTCACCAACTGTGACCTGCCGCGTCCGCGGGCCAAGGGGCTGAGCTCGGTGCAGGTTCCGGCGCGCAAGCCGCCAGGCCATCCGGAGCAGCCTGCCCGGTCCGTCCCGCTCCATGTCTCTGCAGGCATCGGAACCTCCCGGACCGCGCCGGTGCGGCTGTTCTGCCCACCCGAGGCCACACTCATTGAAGTTCAGCAGGAAACCACATAGGTTAGTTGCTTGATGCAACGAGCGACCGGGGTGGAGAAGGCTGAGACCGACGGGGGCCGTCGTACGCTCTTCCAGTCGCTTGCGCGGTTAGGGCCCTACCTCGAGGGTCTGAAGCTGCGTTGGACCCTGGGGTTGATCGCGGCGATCGGCGCCGGCGTCGTCGCGCTGTCCATCCCTCAGGTGCTCCAGGTCCTGGTCAACTCACTGCTCGACGACGGCGCCCAGGTCAGCGCGGTGTGGGCCGCCGGCGCGGTGATCCTCGGTCTGGGCATCCTGGAGGCCGGGCTGGTCTATCTGCGCCGGTTCTTCGTGATCCCCCCGGCCTCGGATGCGGAGACCTCGATGCGCACCGGGCTCTTCGACAAGCTCCAGGACCTCTCCGCCTCCTTCCACGCCGCCTGGGGCGCCGGGCAGCTGCAGTCCCGCGCCATCGCAGACCTGAACCTGCTGCGCCGCTGGTTCGCCTTCGGCTCGCTGATGCTGATCACCTCGGTGGTCAGCCTGGTGGTCGGCTTCACCCTGATGGCCACGCTCTCCCCGCTGCTGGCCGTGGTGTTCCTCGGCGCCGCGCTGCCGATCATGATCATCGGACCGAGATTCCGGCAGAAGTTCGTGCACTACTCGCGTGCCTCCCAGGACCAGGCCGGAGACGTGGCCACCAAGGTGGAGGAGTCCGTCCACGGCATCCGGGTCCTGAAGGCCTTTGGCCGCGGCGACCACGCGCTGCAGGGCTTCACCGAAGAGGCCGATGAGCTGCGCGACCTCGAGGTCTCCAAGGCCCGCACCCTGGCGAAGTTCCTGATGGCCATGGTGATCCTGCCCGAAGGGATCCTGGGACTGTGCCTGCTGATCGGACTCTGGCAGGTCGCCAACCAGGAGAGCACCGGGGTCAGCGTCGGCGCACTGGCCGCGTTCTTCGCCACCGCCGCCGTGCTCAAGGGCCCCATCGAAGGCGTGGGCATGATGCTGGGCATGACCTTCACCGCGAAGACCGCCATCGACCGGCACGTCGACGTCATGGACACCCGCACCGAGATCACGTCCCCGGCCTCGCCGGTCCGCGCCCCGGAGCGCGGACTGCTCGAACTCGACGACGTGCACTTCCGCTACCCGGACACCAAGACCGGGGAGCGTGACCTGATCAACGGGGTCACCCTGCACGTGCGACCCGGAGAGACCATGGCCCTGGTCTCCGCCACCGGTGGAGGGACCTCCACGCTGCTGAACCTGATCCCCCGACTCTACGAGGCCACCGGCGGTGCCATCCGGATCGACGGTGTCGACGTGAAGGACTTCAGCCTGGCGGATCTGCGTTCCCGGATCGGGGTGGCCTTCGAGGACCCGATCCTGTTCTCCACCTCGGTGAAGTCCAACGTGCTGCTGGGCACCTCCCATCTGCGCGACGTGGACGATCCCCAGGACCCGCACCGCGACGCGGCCCCCGCTCCGGAGGAGCTCGAGGAGGTGCTGCGCCGCACGCTGCTCACCGCCGACGCCGAGTTCGTCGAGACCCTGCCCCAGGGCGTCGACACCCCGGTCGGGGAGGAGGGGCTGAGCCTCTCCGGCGGTCAGCGCCAGCGTCTGGCACTGGCCCGTGCCATCGCCGCCGCACCCTCGGTGCTGCTGCTCGATGACCCGCTCTCCGCCCTGGACGTGCGCACCGAGGAGGCCGTGACCCACCGGCTCCGCGAGGTGCTGCACCGGACCACCACGTTGATCGTCGCGCACCGTCCCTCCACCGTGGCGATGGCCGACCGGGTGGCGCTGCTGGAGCACGGCCGGATCAGCGACGTCGGCACCCACGCCGAACTCCTGGAGCGCAGCACCGCCTACCGCGAGGTCATGAGCGCGAGCATCCGCCCCGTCAGTGCCGAAGAGGTGCTCAGCCATGAGTGAGTCCAGCCGCCAGACCCGCAAGAGCGAAGAACCTCGGAGCCTGCCCGGGCTCAGTGAGGCTCCCGCGCAGTCCGGTGACCCGGAGTCGGATCGTTTCGCGCACCTGCGCGGCACCGCCGGTGAGGAGCAGATCCAGCTGGACAAGCAGGAGCGCGGATTCATCCGACACCGCTCCTGGAGGCTGTTGGTCCAGCTCTCCGTCGGGGTCCGGCGCAAGCTGCTGATCACCGCGCTGTTCGTGGTGATCGCCCAGGCCGCGCAGGCCTCGATCCCGCTGATCGTCGCCTGGGCCATCGACTGGGGGCTGCCCAGGATGACCGAGGGGGACAGCTCCGGGATGTGGCTGCCGGGACTGTCCTACATCGCCTGCGCGGTCACCGCAGGGGTGCTGATCTTCCACTACACCCGGATGACCGCCGAGGCCTCGCAGCAGATGCTCTTCACGCTGCGCGGGGAGGTCTTCCGCAAGACCCAGGCGCTGAGCCTGGACTTCCATGAGGACTACACCTCCGGGAAGGTGATCTCGCGGCAGACCTCGGACCTGGAGTCGCTGCGCGAGCTGCTCGACGGCGGGGTCAACTCGCTGGTCCAAGGCGTGATGTTCATGTTCTTCACCGCCGTGACCATCTGGATCATGGACTTCCGCTCCGGGCTGGTCCTGGTGGCGGCGCTGATCCCGATCACGGTGCTCGCCCGCTGGTACCAGCGCAACTCCGAGGTGGCCTACCGGCGCACCCGGGTGTCCTCGGCGAGGATGATCGTGCACTTCGTGGAGTCCATGACCGGCATCCGCGCCGTGCAGGCGTTCCGCCGGGAGGACTCCCGGTCCCGGCAGTACCGCCGCCTGGCGGCTGACTACCGCGATGACATGGTCCGCTCGATCTCGCTCTTCGGCGTGCTGCAGCCCTCGCTGATGCTCATCGGCAACGTCACGGTCACCGTGGTGCTGCTGTGGGGCGGATACCGGGTGCTGGAAGGGGATCTGGGCATCGGGGTGCTCGTGGCCCTGGTGCTGGCCAGCAAGCGGGTATTCCAGCCGCTGGACATGATCGCGATGTTCTACAACTCCCTGCAGTCCGCCACCGCGGCGCTGGAGAAGGTCTCCGGGCTGCTCGAGGAGAGCCCCACAGTCACCGAGGCGCAGCACCCGCGACGCCTTCCCTCCGCCCGCGGAGACTTAGAGTTCGCCCAGGCCACCTTCCGGTACTCCGAGGATGGCCCCGAGGTGCTCCATGCCCTGGACCTGCGTATCCCCGCCGGTCAGACGGTGGCCGTGGTGGGGCGCACCGGGGCGGGGAAGTCCACCCTGGCCAAGCTGCTGGCGCGTTTCTACGATGTCAGCGACGGTTCGGTCAGCCTGGACGGCGTGGACCTGCGAGACCTCTCCGTGGCCGATCACCACCGGCACGTGGCGATGGTGACCCAGGAGGCGTTCCTCTTCTCCGGGACCATCCGGGGCAACATCGCGCTGGGCCGCCCGGAGGCCACCGAGTCAGAGATCATCGCCGCGGCCAGGGCCGTGGGATGTCACGAGCTGATCATGGACCTTCCCGAGGGCTACGACACCGATGTGAACAAGCGCGGCGGTCGGCTCTCAGCCGGTCAGCGCCAGCTGATCTCCTTCGCCCGCGCCTTCCTCGCCGACCCGGCGGTGCTGATCCTCGATGAGGCGACCTCTTCGCTGGACCTGCCCAGCGAGGCGCTGGTGCAGCAGGGGCTGGAGCGGCTGCTGGGCAACCGCACCGCGCTGATCATCGCGCACCGGCTCTCCACAGTGGCGATCGCCGACCGGGTCCTGGTGATCGACGACGGCCGGGTGGTCGAGGACGGGGCTCCCGCAGATCTGGCGGCCCAGGGCGGCTACTACGCCAAGCTCGACGCCGCGTGGCGCAGCTCCATGGGCAGCTGAGCACTCAGCTCTCGAGCAGCAGCTCAGTCTTCGCGCAGCAGCGAGGCCAGGTGATCCACCGCGTAGCGGTAGCCGTTGATCCCGGCGCCGGCGATCACCGCGACCGCGGCGGGGGAGACGTAGGAGTGCCGGCGGAACTCCTCCCGGGAGTGCACGTTGGAGAGGTGCACCTCCACCACGGGAAGCTCCACCGCGCGCAGCGCATCGGCGATGGCCACCGAGGTGTGGGTGTAGGCCGCGGGGTTGATCACGATGCCCACCGCGTTGTTCCTGGCAGCCTGGATCGCGTCGATGATGACGCCCTCATGGTTGGACTGCAGCAGCTCGGCCTCGAAGCCGAGCGCGGAGGCCGATTCCCGGCACAGCTGCTCGACGTCGGCCAGTGTGGAGGCCCCGTAGATCCCCGGCTCACGGGTGCCCAGCAGGTTCAGGTTGGGGCCGTTGATGATCAGCAGGCGGGGAGTCTCAGTGGGCATGGACACACTTTACCGGCCCGCAGAAGCCCCCACCACGCGCTGAGGGGCGGATTCTGCGAGCATCTCATCCCCTTGAGGGGTCAGAATGCCCGGAGAATCCGCCCCTCAACGAGGTGGGGAGACCCGGTGGAGCTAGGACGCGCCGTGCTTGGCGCGCATGTCCTCTGCGATCTGCAGCATCACCGTCGGATCAGCCAGGGTGGAGGCGTCGCCGGCCTCCCGGCCCTCGGCCACGTCCTTGAGCAGCCGCCGCATGATCTTGCCCGAGCGGGTCTTCGGCAGCTCAGGGACCACCAGCACGTTGCGCGGCTTGGCGATCGGGCCGATCTCCTTGCCCACATGGGCGCGGAGGTCCTGCTCCATCTGCTCCTTATCGCCTCCCTCGGCGTCGCCGCGCAGGATCACGAACGCCACGACGGCTTCGCCGGTGGTCGCGTCCTTGGCTCCGACGACGGCGGCCTCGGCCACCGAGGGGTGGGAGACCAGGGCCGATTCGATCTCGGTGGTGGAGAGCCGGTGTCCGGAGACGTTCATGACGTCGTCCACGCGACCCATGAGCCAGACGTCGCCGTCCTCATCGGTGCGCGCGCCGTCGCCGGCGAAGTAGACGTCACCGAAGCGGGACCAGTAGGTCTCCTGGTAGCGCTCCGGGTTCTTCCAGATCCCGCGCAGCATGGCCGGCCAGGGCTCCTTGATGACCAGCAGCCCGGCCTCGCCCTTCTCAAGGGGTGTGCCCATCTCATCGACGATGCCGATCGAGATCCCCGGGACCGGGGTCTGCGCGGAGCCCGGCTTGGTGGCGATCACACCGGGCAGCGGCGCGATCATATGCGCCCCGGTCTCGGTCTGCCACCAGGTGTCCACGATCGGGGCGGGCTCCGTCTTGGGGTCCTTGCCGACGCCGTTGTTCGCGCCGATCACGTCGCGGAACCACAGCCACGCCTCGGGGTTGATCGCCTCGCCCACGGTGCCGAGCACGCGCAGCGTGGAGAGATCGAACTGGTCCGGGATCTCCCGGCCCCATTTCATGCAGGTGCGGATCAGCGTCGGCGCGGTGTAGAACTGCGTGACGCCGTACTTCTGCACTATCTCCCAGAGCCGCCCCTTATGCGGGGAGTCGGGGGTGCCTTCGTAGATCACCTGGGTGGAGCCGTTGACCAGCGGGCCGTAGACGATGTACGAGTGCCCGGTGACCCAGCCGACGTCGGCGGTGCACCAGTAGACATCGGTCTCTGGACGCAGGTCGAAGCTGTCTCGGTGGGTCACCGCGGTCTGGGTCAGGTAGCCGCCGGTGGTGTGCAGGATGCCCTTGGGCTTCCCGGTGGTCCCGGAGGTGTAGAGGATGAACAGCGGGTGCTCGGAGTCGTGTGCCACATAGGAGTGCTCGGTGGACTGCTGCGGCACTACATCGTGCCACCAGACGTCGAGGTCCTCGTTGAACGCGACCTCCTCACCGTTGCGCTTGACCACGATCACGTGCTCCACGGTGTGTCCGGGCTCGGCGAGCGCGTCGTCGACGGCTGGCTTCAGGGTGGAGGGCTTGCCGCGGCGGTAGGAGCCGTCGGCGGTGACCACGAGCTTCGCCTCGGCGTCGTCCACGCGGGAGCGCAGCGCATCGGAGGAGAACCCGCCGAAGACCACGGAGTGGATGGCGCCGATGCGGGCGCAGGCCAGCATGGTCACGATGGTCTCGGGGATCATGGGCATGTAGATGGCCACCCGGTCACCCTTGGTGAGGCCCAGGGACTCGAAGGCGTTGGAGGCGCGGGCGACGTCGTCGGCCAGCTCCTGGTAGGTGATGCTGCGGGAATCTCCGGGCTCGCCCTCGAAGTGCAGCGCGACGCGGCTGCCGTGGCCGGCCTCGACGTGGCGGTCCACTGCGTTGTAGGCCGCGTTCACCTCGCCGCCGACGAACCATTTGGCCACCGGGGCCTCGGACCAGTCCAGCACCTCGGTGAAGTCCTTGTCCCAGCTGAGCACGGAGCGGGCCTGCTCGGCCCAGTAGCCCAGTCGATCCTTGGCTGCGCTGTCATACCGGTCCTGGGTGGCCACGGCGTTCTTCGCAAAAGTCTCGCTCGGGGGGAATACCTGACCCGATTTCTGCATCGAGTCCAATTTGTTCTCTTGCTGGGGATTCTGGGTCATGCGGCTCCTCCTTGGATACTCCTGTGTTCCCGCTCACAATACATCTTCCGGGCCGCCAGGTCTGAGGTGGATATCACATAGCGGACGCACCCATGAGGCTTTCGTAGAATGGTCTGCGATGAGTCAAGAGACCCTGCTGGGGAAGAAGCGCCGCGTGCGCCGGATCAATCGTGTCCTGGGGGAGGTCTACTCCTACGCCGTGGCCGAGCTGGACTTCAGCAACGCCTTCGAGCTGCTGGTCGCCACGGTGCTCTCCGCGCAGACCACCGATGTGCGGGTCAATACGATCACCCCGGAGCTCTTCCGCCGCTGGCCCGACGCCCACGCCATGGCCCACGCCGAGGAGGATGAACTGGCCGAGGTCATCCGGTCCACGGGCTTCTACCGGGCCAAGACCCGCTCGCTGCTGGGGCTCTGCAACGCGTTGGTCACCGAGCACGACGGCGAGGTGCCCGGTTCCCTGGACGCGCTGGTCAAGCTGCCCGGGGTCGGGCGCAAGACCGCGTTCGTGGTGCTCGGGGACGCCTTCGGCAAACCGGGACTCACCGTGGACACGCACTTCGGCCGGCTCGCCCGCCGGCTGGGGATGACCCAGCAGCAGGACCCGGTGAAGGTGGAGCAGGAGGTGGCCGAGCTCTTCGAGCGGCGCGACTGGACCGACCTGTCCCACCGACTGGTCTTCCATGGGCGGCGGATCTGTCATGCCCGGCGCCCTGCCTGCGGAGCCTGCCCGATCGCCTCGCTGTGTCCGTCCTTCGGCGCCGGGGAGGTCGATCCGGAGACGGCGGCCACCCTGTTGAAGTACGAGCTGGCCCCGGGGCGCGAGGAGCTGCTGGCGAAGATGCAGGCCGGGCACACCCGCCGGGAGCTGCGCGCGCAGGGATACCCGCTCAGTGCGTGATGCCGAGGCCGCGCGGCAGGGACCCGATGTGCTCGGCGGGGGAGTCCCTGCGGAGTTCTCGCTGACCGGCGCCGCGGTCCCGACCCGGCTCGAGGCCCTGCTGCAGCAGGGGCGCGAGTACGCGAGCACGCATCCGGAATCCTCAAGCTCCGGCGGCTGGTGGAATCCGCGCCCGATCACCGTGCCCCCGAAGAAGACTCCGGCAGGTATGGAGAACGCCCGGCAGGCCGCGGTGCTGATGCTCTTCTGCGCCCCCACCCCCGACGAAGACCAGGCGCACCTGCTGCTGACCGAACGCTCCCCGGGGCTGAAGAAGCACCCCGGGCAGATCTCCTTCCCCGGCGGGGCGCAGGAGAAGTTCGATCGCGATCCGACCGCCGCGGCACTGCGCGAGGCTCAGGAAGAGGTGGGCCTGGACCCCGCCCGGGTCCGGGTCTTGGGCTCGCTCCCGCCGGCTCCGGTGCCGATCAGCGGCTTCATGGTGACACCGGTGATCGGCATGACCGGACACACCGGTGCGCTGGTGCCCCAGACCGGTGAGGTCGAGCGGGTGCTCACCGTGCGACTGGACGCCCTGGTCGAGCCGGAGAATCGCCGGATGACCGTTCTGCGGCGCGCAGGAACCGTGTTCAAGGCCCCGGCGTTCCTCGTGGACGGCACGCTGATCTGGGGCTTCACGGGGATCCTGGTGGACCGGGTGCTCAACCGGCTGGGCTGGGAGCAGCCCTGGGACCCCGAGCGCAGCGTGGACCCGGGGGAGTACCTGCCCGGGCTCTAGGTCCCGATGCCCAGGCGGGCTCTCCCGCTGCAGATGAGTCCGGGTTTCCGGGTCGCAGGTCAGCTCATCTGGTGCACGGCCACGCCGAGGGCATGGTCGACTCCGGGCAGATCCGCCGCCTGCTCTGCAGCCATGGACTCCAGCATCTGCCGGGTCTCCGCGGCGCCTCCCAGCTCCTGAAGGTACTGCTCGTGAGCCTCCAGCGAGGCCAGGCCCTGCTGCAGCGGCTCCCCGCTGATGTCAATCACATGCGTCGGTGCCGAGCCGAAGACCAGCAGCTCACGCACCGCCCACGGCTCAAGCCGCTCCTGCTCGAGAAGCTCACGAAAGACCCAGGGATTATCGGCGTCCCGGACGGCGTCGAGGGTGGCGAGCCCGGTCGCGCGGTGATCGGCATGGTTGAGTCCCCAGGCCACCTCGAGCTCCCAGGTCTGGGTCAGCACCACCTCGGGGCGCAGCTGCCGGATGCGCCGGGCGATCTGGCGTCGGGCGTCCAGGGAGGGTTCCAGCGTCCCATCCGGGAGATCCAGGATCACCAGGTCGGAGACGCCGACCAGCTCACAGGCCCGCCGCTGCTCCTCGGCGCGGATCTCCGCGGCCTCCTCGGGGTCTCGGCTGCGCATCCCGGCTTCCCCAGCGGTGAGCAGCAGATAGGAGACCTCGGCGCCGCGCGCGGTCCAGCGGGCGACGGCGGCCGATCCGCCGTACTCCATGTCGTCAGGGTGCGCCACCACGCACAGCACCCGGCGCAGCTCGGAGTCCTGATAGGTGGGCAGGGGAGAGGAGTCTGGGCTCATCGGCCCAGTCTAGAGGCGGCCGTCGCGGTGCGCAGGGGCTGGAGCTCTTGGCACCTCTGGCGCACGCAGACGGGTTCGGAGCCGGGGTGTGTCTCCTCTGTGGACTTTTCCCCACCTCGGGTGAGATCCCGCTCCCCGATGGAGCGGCCCACAGCTCGGCAGCCCCGGCGGACCCCAGCCCCAACCCGCGGCAGGGTGAAGGCATGGACCCTGAACCTCGCCTTCTGCTGATCACGGCGAACCGTGTGCTGCGTGACGACGTCGCACTGATCGCGGCCACCGTGGGTGCTGCGCTGGAGTGTCGTGAAAGCTGGGATGCCGCCGCGTCCCGGGACTGGGCGGTCCTGATGTGCGGTGCTGACGCCCCGCCCGCGTCGGCCCGCCACGGGCGGGGCGCTCTGCTGCTGGGAGACCCAGGCGGGGGTCCCGGAGAGGAGCAGCGGCTGTGGAAGATCGCGGCAGAGCACACCGGGCTGCGGCCGGTCCCGCTGCCCGCCGCAGAGGGATGGCTGGCCCGGCACCTCAGCGAGCAGCTCCTGGACCGCAGCCCCGGCCGGGTCGTGGCAGTGGCCGGCGTCTTGGGCGGGGTCGGAGCCAGCACCGTGGCGTATCTCCTGGCGGCGGAGCAGGCAGTGCGCGGGGCGTCGGTGCTGCTCATCGATGCTGACCCGGCGCCGGGGTCTGGGATCGCAACACTCTCAGATGCCCGGTCACATCGGATGGCATCTGGAGTGGGGATGCCCACCCCAGATGCACGTCGCAGGCCGGAGCCAGGGCACAGCGCAGAGGGAGCCGCAGAATTCGGGTGGGAGGAGCTTGCCGACCTGGAGGGAGAGATAGCCGCCACGCAGCTGGCCGCCGCGCTGCCGGTCCGGGACGCAGTGCACGTGCTCAGCGGAGCTCCCGGTCGCCAGGTGCGGCAGCGGATGCTGGAACCGGTGGTGCGTGCGGCCCGCAGAGCCTTCGACACCGTGCTGATCGACCTCGGACGGGATCCCGAAACAGAGTCGCTGGTGCGCGAACACCTGGATCAGCTGCTGCTGGTCACCCCGTGCAGCGCACGCGGCGCCGCCGCGTCCCGGCAGCTGGGCGACGCAGACGGAGCCCCGCGGATGCTGGTCGTCAACGGAGCCGCGCAGGCTGGGTGGGATCTCAACGATCTGACGCTCGCCGCGGATCTTCCACTGGCCGGAGCGATCCCCGAACAGCGCTGGCTCCGCCGCGAAGAGGACCTCGGTGCAGCCTATGAGTTGCTGCGCTCGCGGCGAGGCGCCTCCTGTATAGGAGCGCTGCTGGAGGTCCTGGACCTGGAACAACGGGTCCGCCATGAGTGATCAGCAGCTTCAGGCCCTCCGGGAGAAGCTGACCAGCTCTCCGGAGCCGGTGACCGCCGCGCGCATCGCTGAGGCGGTCCGCGCCGCAGGGTTGGCGCTGGGAGCTCGAAGCACCGGTGAGCTGGTCAGGGCGCTGCGCGATGAGCTGGTCGGGTTAGGGCCGCTGCAGCCGCTGGTCGACCAGCCCGATGTCACCGATGTGCTCATCGATGGGCTCCGGCAGGTCTGGACCGACGGAGAGGCCGGACTGAGGCTGACCGCTGTGAGCTTCGCGACGGAGGCGCAGGTGCGCGGTCTGGCGCGGCGACTGATCGCACTCTCGGGCGGTCGGCTCGATGAAGGCCAGCCCTGCGCCGACGGCCGGATCGGGGACTGCCGGATCCACGCCGTGATCCCGCCGGTCGCGGTGGAGGGCACGATGATCTCGGTGCGCATCTCCCGCGGCTCAACCTCGAGCCTGGATCACCTCGCGCAGCAGTGGGACGCCCCGGAGGTGTGGCTGCCGGTCCTGCGCGGCATCATCGAGGCCCGGATGAACTGTCTGATCTCCGGCTCCACCGGCTCCGGGAAGACCAGCCTGCTGGCAGCGATGCTCGCCGAGTGCCCGCAGCAGGAGCGGATCATCATCGTGGAGGACACCACGGAGCTGCGCCCGGACCACCCGCATGTGCTGCACCTGCAGCAGCGCCGGGGCAACGTCGAAGGAGCCGGTGCGCTGGGAATCGGCCAGCTGGTCCGAGAGACGCTGCGGATGCGCCCGGACCGACTCATCGTCGGGGAGTGCCGGGGCAGTGAACTCAAGGACTTCCTGGCGGCGATGAACACCGGGCACCAGGGGGCGGTGGGGACGGTCCACGCGAACTCTCCTCAAGCGGTGCCAGCCCGGCTCACCGCGATGGGCGCGCTCGCCGAGCTCTCACCGGAATCGGTGGCGCTTCAGGCCGGGGCCGCCCTGGACGCTGTCATCCACATGGAGCGCCGCTGCGGACGTCGGATGCCGGTGGCGATCTCCCTGGTCCATTGCCGAGAACGGGTGCTGCAGATGGTGCCGGCGCTGGTGGGCGGGCCGCTCGGCTCGGCTGGCCGAGCGGACGTGCAGACCCAGAGCGGATGGGACGAGCTGACCCGCCGGATCGGTCTGCGATGACCGAGCCGGCGCAGCTGCTGCTGATCTGCGCTCTCGGGACGGCCGCGGCGATCGCAGGTCTCCTCGGGGTTCCGCCGTCTCGCCGGGCGTCCGGTGGTCTGCGGCGCCGGGTGCTCAGGGTGATTCCGCTGGTCAGCGGGATTCTGCGAGGCAGCAGGTCTCATGGCGGTGGTGAGGATGAGCTGCGCGGCAGCGCCGAGGTGCTGCTGCACCAATACGCGTCGCTGCTGCAGTCGGGAAGGTCGCAGGCGCAGGCCTGGGCCGACCTCAGTTCACACTGGCGCTCGCGGGACACCGAGCACCCGCTGACCCAGGTCTGTGTGTTGGCGGCCGCGGCGGAGCAGGCGGGACTCGGTGCCGTGGTCGGGCTCCGGCGCAGCCTGGACTCGCTGAGCATCCCGGGGTCTTCGGCTTGGGGGCGGCGCCTGTGGACTGCGACGGCCACTGTGCACTCCCGGGTCCTCGGGTCCGGTGCCTCGCCCGGCGCTCAGGGGGTCCTCGCAGAGGTCCTCGAGAGTCTGATCAGCAGCCATGCGCTCTCTCAATCCACGGGCGCGCCACTGGCCAGGCTCTGCCGTAAAGCGGCCGACTCCATGGAGGACTCGGCTGCGCTGGAGGCCGCCGTGCGCGCCGCGGCGGCTGGTCCGCGTCTGACCCAAGGCATCCTCGCCGCACTGCCCGTGGGCGGAGTGGTGCTGGGGGCACTGATGGGCGCTGCTCCGCTCGCAGTCCTGTTCGGCTCGGTGCTGGGCTGGGGGTGTCTTCTGCTGGGCCTGGGGTGCATGCTCCTGGGTTGGCACTGGAGCAGCGCCATGATCCGGTCGGTGGCGCGGCATGGCTGAGTGGCAGCTGCTCTCGGGACTCGTGTGCGCGCTGCTGGTAGGTCTCCTGGTGCTGCTGGTGTCGGTCCCACCAGTGCCTCGCCAGCGACGAACCCCCGCAGGCGGCTTCGCCGCGCAGAAGTTCACCGCGCAGAGATCCTCCGCGAGATCCCCAGCGCAGAGTTGCTCCGCGGAGAGATCCGCGTCGCCGCGCGCCCCCGACGCGGCGACGCTTCTGGACCTCACGGCGGCGATGCTGCGCGCTGGTGTCGGGATCGACGCTGCAGTCCAGCGGCTGGGCGAGGACGTCCCGGGTTGCGCACCGCTGGCCCGGGTACATCGTGGACTCGCCGCAGGTCAGCAGTGGAAGCACGCCTGGTCCTGTGTAGCCGGTGACACCCCGCTGCGCGAGTACGGGCAGGAACTGGCCTTCGCTCACGCCACCGGTGCGCCCACCGCAGAGCTTCTGGAACTCACCGCGACCCAGGCGCGCAGACGGCGCAGACGCGCCGTGGAGGAGCAGGCCGCTCGGCTGGGAGTGCAGATGGTGCTGCCTCTGGGGCTGTGCTTCCTGCCGGGCTTCATCCTGATCGGCGTGATCCCCGTGGTCCTGGGCATGGTCCAGGAACTGACGTAATCTGTGACTCATGTTGGCAGCCTTCTCCGTCGCGCCCGTCGCCGTGGACATCCCCGACGGGTCGCTCAGCGCGGCCGTGGCCGAAGCCGTCCGTGTGGTGCGTGAGTCTGGGCTGCCGCACGAGACCACGTCGATGTTCACCACCGTCGAAGGCGACTGGGACGAGGTCTTCGATGTCATCCGACGCGCCACCGAGGCCGTGGCCGCGGTCAGCTCCCGGGTCAGCCTCGTGGTCAAGGCGGATATCCGCGAGGGATTCACCGGGCAGCTCACCGAGAAGGTGACCCGGCTCGAGCAGCGCCTCAGCGGCGACTGAGCTGCTCGAGCTCGCGCATCAGATTCACCCGAGCCTGCGGCTCCCACCGCTGGACCCCGGTGGCGGTGCGGAACAGCGACGGCGCTGCGAGCAGCCGCTGCAGCACCTGCGCCCTGCCGCGACGGAAGTCCTCCTCGTCCACGTGGCTGTAGTCCGCACGCACGGCTGCGACGTAGCGCGAGTAGTGCTCCGGCGCCTGGGCCAGCACTGCGAGATCGGCGTCCACCAGCACCGCCCCTGAGCGGTCCCCGGTCTGAGGGTCATGGTGCGCGGTGAGCCGCACCAACCGTGCGGTCTCCGCCACCGCACTTGCGGGGAGCAGCGCCTCGAGCCGTTCCTCCGCAAGCCTCGCAGAGAGCTCCTCATCGGTCTCCGGCGCCCCGGCGTAGACGGCGTCATGGAACCAGGCGGCCAGCGCGACGACCGGGCGCTGCTGTGACGTCAGTTCTCCGGCCCGCTGGAGCGCACCCACCCCGTGCAGCACCGAGCCGAGATGGGTCAGTGAGTGGTAGTTCCGGTGTGGCTCGGACCAGCGGCCGAGCAGCTCCTCGCCCAGCGCCACCCACGGCTCGTCTGCGCCGGCGAGCCGGGAGGCTGGGCCGTCGTCGTCGGTCTCGCGGGGCCCGGAGGCGGGTGCGCTGCGCCGGGTCTGGTCCCACTGCGCGCCCAACCGGTCCCAGGCGCGCGTCAGGTTCCGGCGCAGCTTCTCCGGGCGCTGCGCGGCTGGGATCCGCAACCCGCAGCCGAGCAGGATCCGGGTCAGCTCGCGCCCTGAGACCGGCACCGCCCCACGCCCCACCAGGTCATCGAACCGGTGGGCCGGCACATCATAGTGATCCCGATCGAAGGCGCGGATGCTCACGCCGGCGGCCTGGGCGGCCTCGTGGAGCTCCTCGAGCGAGTGATCCGAGATCAGGTGGGAGAACACGGTGCCGTGCGCCGGCCAGGTCGGCGGGTCGATATAGATCGTCATCCCAGCTCCTCCCGACTCTCGACGCCTCGGCGCGTGGTTTCCACGCTGCGAAAAACACGAAACACCCTGATCATCCGTATAGGACAGTCTAAGGAGGGTCGCCATCTAGCCACTAAAGTGTCTTGCACCACGGTAAAGTGGCTGACTACACATCGCACCGTGTACTCAATCCGTGGGCTGCTCAACGCATCTCTGGACATCCCACGCACCTTGATATCACCCGACTGAGGAGAAGACTCATGAAAATGCGTCGAACAGCAATTGCGGCGACCGCCGCAGCCGCACTGGCCCTGTCCGCCTGCGGAGGGGACGACGAAGGTGGGGACGCAGAGGTCCAGACCGGCGACGAGGACAGCTTCACCAATGAGCTGACCTTCGGCACCGGCAGCACCGCCGGCACCTACTTCCCGCTCGGAGACGAGCTGGCCGCGATCTTCGAGGACAACATCGAGGACGTCTCGGTCACCGCCATCGAGACCAGCGGATCCGCAGACAACCTCGGCGGGATCTATCAGGAGGAGATGCAGCTCGGCCTGAGTCAGAACGACACCGCCGCCAGCGGCGTGGCCGGTGAGATCGAGGACCTCGACGGCATCGAGCTGGACAACTTCGGCTGGATCTCCAACCTCTACCCGGAGGCCGCGCACATCATCGTCCGCGAGGACTCCGGCATCGAGTCCATCGAGGACCTCGAGGGTCAGACCATCGCCGTGGGCGACTCCGGCTCCGGCACCCGCGCGATCTCCGACGCCATCCTGGCCGCCCACGGCATCGAGGAGGGCGACTACACCGCGGAGGTCGCCGACTTCGGCACCTCCACGGACATGCTCGCGGACAGCCAGATCGACGCCTCGATCTTCGTGGTCGGCACCCCGGTCGCCGGGCTGACCCAGCTGGCGGCCTCCACCGATGTCAGGCTTCTGGGAATCGAAGATGACATGACCGACGCGATCTCGGAGAACTCCGGCGCTGAGTCCTATGACATCTCCGCAGACGCCTACGACTTCCTCGACGAGGACGTCACCACCGTCTCGGTCTTCGCCGCGCTGGTCGCCTCCACCACCCAGGTCAGCGAGGATCTCGGCTACGAGATCACCGCCGCCACGCTGGAGAACGCCGGCGACATCACCCTCGAGGTCGGCGAGAACATCACCGAGGAGAACGCCCTGACCGGCATCGGCGACATCCCGCTGCACCCCGGTGCGCAGCGGTACTTCGAAGAGCAGGGCATCGAACTGCCGTGACACGCAGCACCGCTGAGAATCGCTCCCCGGCTCCTGCGGATCAGCAGGAGCCGGGGGTCGGTGCGGAGGAGCGGGCGGCCGAGGTTCTTCGGCAGCACGACACCTCGAGTCGATTCCGGACGGACCTGGGATGGTGGACCTGGCTCGTCGGCGGGCTCTCCGTGGCCTTCACCCTGTACCACCTCTACTACGCTCTCGAGCGGCCCTTCACGGGCTGGATCCACGGCGCCCTGCACCTGGCAGGCGCCACCTCCCTGGTCTTCCTGCTCTACCCAGCGAGCAAGAAGCTGCTCAACGTCCCGCCCAGCGGGGTCCTCTGGAAGGACCTGCTGCTCGGTCGTGGCCGCGGTGTGCCCTGGTATGACGCCGTTCTCGCGGCAGCTGGCATGGCGGTGAACCTCTACATCGTCTTCCGCTACGACTACCTGGTCGGCAACGCCGTGCAGATCCTGGGCTTCAGCGCGCTGGACTACACCGTGGCTGTGGCCGGGACCCTGCTGGTCCTGGAAGCGACCCGCCGCTGCGTGGGTCTGCCGATCGTGATCATCGCCAGCGTGGCCATCGCCTACGGCATCTGGGGCAACATGAGCCCGATCTTCCCGCATCGCGGGCGATCCTTGGATGCCTTCGCCGCGGAGACCTTCCTCTCCACCCGTTCCATCTTCGGCACCCCGCTGCAGGTCTCAGCGAACTTCATCTTCCTGTTCCTGCTCTTCGCCGTGGTCCTGCTGCGCACGAACATCGGCCAGTTCTTCAACGACCTGGCCTTCCGGGCTGCGGGCAAGTACACCGGCGGACCGGCGAAGGCCGCCGTCGCGGCCTCAGGTCTGCAGGGCATGGTCTCAGGGTCCTCGGTGGCCAACACCGTCGCCTCGGGCTCCTTCACGATCCCGATCATGAAGAAGGCAGGGTTCAAGCCACACTTCGCCGCGGCCACTGAGGCCACCGCCTCCACCGGCGGGCAGCTGATGCCTCCGATCATGGGCGCTGCGGCGTTCATCATGGCGCAGAACGTCCCGAACGTGGAGTACAACGACCTGATCGTGATCGCGATCATCCCTGCGCTGCTCTACTTCCTGGGGGCCTTCCTCTCGGTGCACTTCGAGGCGAAGCGTCAGCAGATCGAGGGACTTCCGGTGGAGGAGCTTCCGAGCATCCGGTCCCTGCTGACCCGGGCGGACCTGCTGCTGCCGCTGGTGGTCATCATCGGCACCCTGATCTCGGGGCTGACCCCCACGCGGGCGGCGCTGCTGGGCATCGCCACAGCGATCGTGCTGAGCTTCTTCCGTTCCTCCACGCGACTGAACCTGCGTGGGTTCGTGGAGCTCTTCATCGCGGCGGCACGGACTGCGCTGCCGGTGATCGCGGCCTGCGCCACGGCGGGCATCGTGGCTGGCACCGTGACGGCGACCGGACTCGGTGGTCAGCTCGGCCGCGGGCTGGTCTCCATCGCCGGAGGCAGCTTCCTGCTGGTGCTCTTCTTCGTCATGATCGCCTGCATCATCCTGGGCATGGGCCTGCCGACCACCGCGAACTACGTGGTCACCGCCTCCGTGGCGGCGCCGATCCTGTACAACAACTTCGACGTCCCGCTGATCGCGGCGCATATGTTCGTGTTCTTCTTCGGCATCCTGGCAGACATCACACCACCGGTCTGTCTCGCCGCCTATGCCGGTGCCGGCATCGCCGGGGCGAACCCGATGGCGGCCGGTGTGGCGGCGGTGAAGATCGCGCTGGCCGGGTTCCTGATCCCGTACGTGTTCATCCTGCAGCCGGCGCTGCTGCTGCAGGGCACCTGGGACGAACTGGCAACGTCCCTGCTCACTGTGATCGTGGGGATGATCGCGCTGGCCGCAGG
Source organism: Nesterenkonia sandarakina (assembly GCF_013410215.1). Classification (NCBI taxonomy): domain Bacteria; kingdom Bacillati; phylum Actinomycetota; class Actinomycetes; order Micrococcales; family Micrococcaceae; genus Nesterenkonia; species Nesterenkonia sandarakina. Next base: position 699,666 of record NZ_JACCFQ010000001.1, on the reverse strand, counting down.
CCTTGCCGGGTATCTGCTGCTGCGCGCGAACGTCGTCGAGCGGGTGCTGCTCATCCTGGGCGGTCTGATGCTGATCTACCCGGATCTGCTGATCTCGGTCGGCGGCATGGCGGCCCTCGCGGTGGCCGTGGTCCTGCAGGTCGTCCGGCGTGGCCGCGGGGACGGGTCGTCTGAGACGACTGAGCCCCAGGACGACGGCGCACGGGTCACCGCCCGCGGCGGCGGTTCCGTGGAGAACCCCGCACCGGGGATGGCCTGAGTCCAGGCGCAGCGGGTGGAGTCCCTCAGGCGCTGCACGCGGGATGCTGAACCCGAGGCGCTGAAGGCCTGAAACGCTCTACCCCGAGCAGTCACTGAGGGCCCGACCGGATTCCGGTCGGGCCCTCAGTGTCTGAGCAGAGCCCGGGCTACTCTCCGCCCAGGCTGAAGCTGGCTTCGAGCTCCTGATCCGAGTAGGTGCGGAACGCGACCATGGTCTCGGTGTCATGGACCGTGGCCACCTTGGAGATCTTCGCCGGGACCAGGTCGCTGAGATCCTCCAGGTTCGGAGTCTTCACCATCGCCACCAGATCCCACTTGCCGGTGACCGAATACACGGCCTGGACCTCGTCGATATTGGCGATGTCCTGCGCGGACTCGGGGATCCGGTGCGGATCGGTCTTCATCATCACGAATGCGGTGACCATGGTCTTTCTCTGCCTCTCAGTAGATGAGACGTCGCGAGGACTGCCGACTCTTCAGGGTACTGATGTCAGGATAGTGCGCCGCAGGGACGCGTCAGGCCCGGAAGCGCTCCTGCCTGGTGGCATGGGCGTCGATGACCTCGCGGCGCACGCCGTGGCCGAGCCCTGGTGCGGTCGGGACCTGCACCACTCCCTGGTCCGCGGTGACCGGAGGGTCGATGATGTCTTCCGCGTAGTACTTCCCGGAGGCTGACACATCTGAGGGCAGCGTGAAGCCGGGCAGCGAAGAGATCGCCACATTGGCCAGCCGGCCGACACCGAACTCGTGCATGCCTCCGCACCAGACCGGCCAACCAGCCTCGGCGGCGAGGCGGTGGGCGTCTCGGGCTGCACTGAGCCCACCCATCCGGGAGACCTTGATGTTGAGCACGTTGCCCGCCTTCAGGGCCAGCGCGGTGCGCAGGTCATCGAGGGTCTCCACCGACTCGTCCAGGCAGACCGGGGTCTCCAGCGCGGCGGTCAGCCGCGCGTGGTCCAAGAAGTTCTTCGGGGCGAAGGGCTGTTCGATCATGGTCAATCGGTAGGGGTCCAGGGTGCGGAGCACCTCGAAGGCTGCCTCACCGCCGGGTTCGGTGGATCCCGGGTAGGCCCCGTTGGCGTCGACGTGGACATCGAGGTCGGGGAAGGCTTCGCGCACCGCGCGCACCGGCTCCACATCCCAGCCCGGGGCGATCTTCAGCTTCACCCGCGGGTAGCCCGAGTCGACATGCCGGGCCACCTCGGTGAGCAGCGCCTCGATGCTCGGCTCGATGCCCAGTGACACCCCCGCGATGACGCTGTCGCGTTCACCGCCAAGTGCTGCTGCCAACGGGATACCCTGCGCCTGCGTCCACAGGGTCCAGGCGGCCATCTCGATTCCGGCCTTGGCAAAGTAGTTTCCGCGGACCTTGGCATAGAGTCCGGCGATCTCATCGGGGTGCTCCCACTGGGCGCCGAGCACGGCGGGGATCAGATGCTCGACGGCGGTCTGCCACGCCGTCGTCGTGGTCTCGGGGGCGTAGAAGGGTCCAGCGGGTGAGGCGATCTCGCCCCAGCCCACGGACCCGTCCTCGGCGATCATCTCCACCAGCAGGTGACGCAGCGAGGACTTCCGGTGCGAGCTGGTCTCGAAGGCATGCCGCAGGGGGAGCTCGACGTCGTGGAGCACTATCTCGGTGGCGCGCATCAGATATACAGTCCCATCTCTTGGATCAGTGATTCCCTCTCGGTCAGCCGGCGTCGGCTTCCCTTGGCGCTTGCCGTGGTCAACGCAGTGAGCAGGTGGATCACTGCGGCGATGCCGGTGGCGGAGTCCGTGACGGAGGCGGAGTCGGTGAGCACGATCACTGCTTCGCTGGCCGGTTCCACCACGGGTGCCTCCGCTGAGTCGGTCACCACGACCACCGTGCCACCGCGCGCGGCGAAGGCCTGCACCAGCTCTGCAGTCTCGCGGCGGTAGCGGCGCATCGAGAACGCGACCAGGACATCGGTGCCGCGCACATCGGTGAGCACGTCGAGTCCGCGGGTGCTCTGGCCATCGATCAGCCAGACCTGAGAGAGCCCGTGAGAGAGATCCAGATCCAGCAGGTGCGCGAAGGCGGCGGACCTCCCATGACCGACGATGAACCGACGGCGGGCCCCGGCGATCAACGCGGCGGCTCGGGCGACGGAGTCTTCGGTCTCGAAGCTGGCAAAGACCCGGTCCAGGTTCTCGCGCTCCTTGCGGATCAACCTCGCCTGCAGGGTCTTGGCCGAGGCACGAGGAGTCATGCTGGCTCCGAAGCGTGCCGCGGGACTATCCGGCCCCCGAAGCTCCTCCGGCACCTGCTCGTCCGGCACCTGCTCCTCCGGCGCCGTGCCCGGGTCCTGGCCCGGCATATCGTCGCGGCTGTTGCTGGTTCCGTTGCTGCTCACGATGGCCTCGTGAAGCTGTAGACGGCCAGATCCTCATCTACGCGGCGGCAGGAGACTGCCACGAACCCCTGGTCGAAGATCTCGCTGAAGCGGCTCCGGAGCACCACGACGACTGCCGGATCGGTGGGCTGCTGGGCGGGAACGGCGAGCGCCATCGAGTCGCCATGAGACCGGGTCTCTCCGGGAGCGGTGAGCGGCTGCTCCGTCAGTTCGGCGTCGAACTCATGGGATGCGCCGGGCAGCGTCGGGGCGCTGTCACCGCCGAGGCGCCATTCCACGGTGATGCGATCGGTGCCTGGGCCGGCCAGGGCGTCCCGGGTGAACCAGCGGCCCTGTGCGCCGAGCACGTCCAGGTTGAAGTGCGCGTTGCGGCTGATCATCGGGTTATAGGTCCAGCGCATCCGGCTTGCACCCTGCCGGTGTGCGACGGCGGCCTGGACGTTCTTCAGCGCACGGCCCACCCCCTGGCCCTGCAGGTCCTGGGCGATCACCGCGGCCTGGGAGAAGTGATAGATGTGCGGGTCTTCCGGATCGGTCTCCACGGCGGTCCAGCCGAACGCCATCCCGCGCACGGCGCCCGCGGCGTCGAGCGCCCCGACGACGGTGCCCCCGTAGGTGAGCAGGTTCTTCAGCAGCCGAGCGTTGATGCCCTGATCCTCCCCGCTGTAGGAGAAGACATCGCGATAGAGCCGGCAGGCAGCTTCCAGCTCGGCGACCTCGGTGAGGCCCCTGACCTGCACCCCGTCTGCCAGGCTGACCGATTCCGGCATGGCGGGGGCAGCGGGTGCGACGGCATCCTGGTCTCTCATGCGGTCCTCTCGAAGCCTGGTCAATGTTCTTACGTTGCGTATCATAGTCCCATGGATACCCCTTCTCCCACTGCCCTGCTTGATCTGGCGAGGAATCGCTACGAGAGCACCCTGGAACTTCTGGAACGCATGGTAGGAGTCGAGTCTCCCACCGGCGACGCAGCGGGAGTCACCGCCGTCGCGGATCAGGTGCGCGAGCTCTTCGCCGAACATGACGCCGAAGTCTCTGCCCAGACCGGGGAGTGGGGGACCCACCTGGTGCTGGACATTCCGGGAGCCGGGGAGCAGCGGGATGCTGCTCCGGTGCTCTTCGTCGGGCACTCTGACACCGTGTGGCCGACCGGAACGCTGCAGAACATGCCGTTCCGCATCGAGGACGGCATCGCCTATGGGCCCGGAATCTTCGACATGAAGTCCGGGCTGCTGATCATGCACCAAGGCCTGAGCGTGAGCACCGAACTGGGGCTCTCCCGGCCGCCGGTGCGCGTGATCGTGGTCGGGGATGAAGAGATCGGTTCCCCCAGCTCGCGGGAACTGCTGCTGACCAGTGCGCAGGGGGTCAGTGCCGTGCTCGGCTTCGAGTCGCCACACCCGGGTGGGGCGCTGAAGGTGGGTCGGCTGGGCAGCACCAGGCTCCGGCTGCAGGTCACCGGGCGCGCCTCGCATGCCGCACTGGACCCCGAGGGTGGGATCAACGCGATCGAGGAGCTGGTGGATCAGATCCTGGCGCTGCGGAAGATCATCGGTGCTGCCCAAGAGGCCGCCCCGGCAGACGTGCTGTGCAATGTCGGCACCATCACCGGGGGAGGGAAGACCAACGTGGTGCCCGCGGCGGCATCTGTGGAGGTGGGACTGCGGTTCCGCACCCCCGAGGTCGAGGAGCAGGTGCTGGCGGCGATCCGGGGATTGGCTCCGGTGCGTCCAGATGCCCAGCTGCAGGTGCACACCTTGTCCCAGCGTCCCGCCTGGCAGGCCGACGCCGCGGATGAGCAGCTGCTTGCCGCTGTGGAGGCCGCTGCCCAGGACGCCGGACTTCCCGGCGTCGGCGGTCGTCCTGCGGCTGGCGCCGGAGACACCAATTTCCTCGGTTCCGGGCTGCCGACCCTCGACGGGTTCGGTCCTGACGGTGCAGGGGCCCACGCCGATCACGAACAGGTCCGGCTGGAATCGATCCCGGAACGGATCGCGCTGCTGGCGGCGCTGCTGTCCCGGCTCTGATCCAGGCTCACCCGGGAGGCCCGGCGCGCGCCGCACCACGACTGAGCAGTGCGGAGAGGTCCACGCCACCGGGGTCGATCAGTCGGCCGGGAAGGATCGGCACTGCGGTGCGCACCAGCACCTCGGTGCCGTGTTCGCCGGTCACAGTGCAGCTGGTGAGCTGAACCGCGTTGCGCAGGGCCACAGCCTCCGCCACGGCGCACGGGCTGCCGGTGCTCAGCCCGCGCGCCGCATCGGCTCCGGCGAGCGCCGCCAGGTCCGCCCCGCGGGCAGCCTGCGCGGAGGAGACCGCGACCAGGCTCGCAACCTGCGCCGCCGCGAGCAGCAGGAGCAGCACCATGATCAGCCCCAGCGCCGCCACCGTTCCCGAGCCGCGCTCCTCGGTGGTACGCCTCAGGTGACTCACGGCAGGGTCTCGACCCGGGCGGTGGCCTGAGCGTCCTGGGTCATCGCGACCTCGATCCCTCCTAGGATTCGCACGGGACGTGTCAGTGAGACCGTGACGTAATCCTGGTCGTGGCCGAGCGCGAAGGACACCTCCTCGCCAGCGATCCGTCTGGCGGTCCGTTGCGCAGCCTCCGGTCCCTGCCCACGCGCGAGCTCGCGGGCCGCGGCGCCGGCGCCAGCCTCCAGGCTGACCTGGGTCGCTCCGTGCAGCCCGAGGGAGAGCACGAGCAGCAGCACCAGCACCACCGAGGGCAGCGCGAGGGCGAACTCGGCGCTGATCGAGCCGCGCTCAGAAGGAGAGCGCACGTTCGATGATGCCGGTGAGCAGTCCGCGGGCTGTGCCGGAGCTCAGCACCGCGACCAGCAGTCCCGCGAAGCCGACTGCGGCAAGCATCACGATGCCGTACTCGGCGGTCGCCAGGCCGTCTTCCTCCTGATGCAGCTGCCGAGCCCAGACCTCGACCCGCTGCGCAGCGGGACCCTTCGGAGTCCTCTCCTGGTCCGCGCGTGTGATGACCATGCTGTTCATGACCGTGCCTTCCGTGACGGTCGCGGTTCCGCAGAGCCGACGACTGGTGGGACCTGCTGGCTGCAGGTCCCACCAGTCTTGGCCGCTGCACCACCGGCGAGGACGAAGAGTCTCGCGCTGTGCACTGGCGGGACACAGGCCGAGCAGATCATCAGGGCTGGGGCAAACCGTCTCGGTCCGCAGCTCCGCCGCCATCTGATGCCCGCATTGCGCTCGGAGACACCGTCCAGGGAGCGCGAGACCGTCACCCGCGCCATTCCTGGGTCAGCGCCGCATCACCTTGCGCGCCAACCAGTTGCCCACCAGCTGCAGTGACTGGACGAAGAGGATCACCACGATCACCGCCAGCCAGGTCACTTCGGGGCGGAACCTGTTGTAACCCTCCACGATGGCGAAGTTGCCGATGCCGCCGCCGCCGATGATCCCCGCTAGCGCCGACATGTCGGTGAGTGCGATGATCACGAAGGTATACCCCAGGATCAGTGGGCCCAGCGCCTCCGGCAGCAGCACCGTGAGAATGATGCGCAGTCGGGAAGCACCCATGGCTCGGGCCGCCTCGATCACGCCTGGGTCGATCGAGACCAGGTTCTGTTCCACGATTCGGGCAATCGCGAAGGTGGAGGCCCAGATCATCACGAAGATCACCGCATCATTGCCGATCCCGGATCCGATCACGAAGATGGTCACCGGCTGCAGGGCGGCGATCAGGATCACGAAGGGGATCGGGCGGATCAGGTTCACGATGACGTTCATCGCCATATAGGCGTACTTGTTCGAGAGCAGCCCGCCCTCCCGAGTGGTGTAGAGCGTGAGTCCGATGGTCAGCCCGATGAAGCCGCCGAGCAGGAAGGCCCAGGCGACCATGTAGATGGTGTCGAAGATCGCCTCGAGCAGCTCGGGCCCGTAGTAGCTCCAGTCCAGAGCTCGATATGTGTCGATCATTCGTGCACCTCCTGGACTTCTCCGGCTGAGTTCAGCGCCGCCACGAAGGCCTCGACCGAACGGGAATCACCTTCCAGGGCGAGCGTGAGCAGGCCGTAGGAGGCGTTCTTGGTGGTGTTCATGCCGCCGTGCACGATCTCGAAGGAGACCCCATGCGACGCAGCCTCGCCCAGCACCGAACTGACCGCCGCCGCGTTCTGCAGCGAGACCACCACGAGCCGACCGGTGGCGTGCCCGCGGATCCGCTGCACATCTTCGGCCGTGGGGCGGTTCTTCAATGCGGCGCCGACGAAGCTGGCGTCCTTGGTCTCGCGCGGGCTGGAGAAGACGTCATAGACCAGTCCGGATTCCACGATCCGACCCTGGTCCATCACGGCGACCCGGTCCGCGATGGAGCGGATGACCTCCATCTCGTGGGTGATCGCCACGATGGTGATGCCGAGCTCCTCATTGGCGCGACGCAGCAGCCGCAGCACCTCTCCGGTGGTCTTCGGGTCCAGCGCAGAGGTGGACTCGTCCGCCAAGAGGATGTCCGGCTTGGCGGCCAGCGCGCGGGCGATGCCAACACGCTGCTTCTGCCCACCGGAGAGCTGCTCCGGGTACTGGGTTGCCTTCTCGGTGAGTCCCACGAACTCCAGCAGCTCCTCCACTCGGGCCTCACGCTCGGCCTTCTTCCACCCAGCCACCTTCAGTGGATACGCCACGTTGCCGGCGACATTGCGGGAGTGGAAGAGGTTGAACTGCTGAAAGACCATCCCGATCCGGGAGCGGACCTTGTTCAGCTGCCCCTCCCGCATTGCGGAGATCTCCTGGCCCAGCACATGGACGGACCCGGCGGTGGGGCGCTCGAGTCCATTGACCAGGCGGATCAGGGTGGACTTCCCGGCCCCGGAGAACCCGATGACCCCGTAGACCTCACCGCGGTCGACGCGCAGGCTCACTTCGTCGACCGCGGTGACGGTCTTGTCTCCCGACCCGAAGGTCCGGGTGACGTTGTTGAACTCGATCAGCGGAGCTGGGCTCACGCGTCCTCGTCCGCTTCCTCGTCGTCGGAGCCATTCTCGTCCTCGGACTCGGTACCAGCGTTGCGCAGCGAGTCCTCGTAGTCCACCAGCGCCTCCTGCAGCTGCTCCGGGGTCACCTCGGAGGCGGGGACCGAGGTGCCTGCCGAGAGCTCGTCCTCGATCTCCAGTACCCGCTCATCGTGGTAGACCGCCGCGATCTCACGCAGCGCCTCGTTCTCGCTGTCCTCGGCGCGCGTGACGAAGGCGTTGATGTAGGGGAACGCCGAGGCGTCGGTGGGGTCATCGGCGAAGATGCCGTCACCCTCGGGGTCCAGCTCGGCGTCCTGGGCGAAGTTGTTGTTGATGACCGAACCCTCCACCGATTCCAGCGCGTTGACCGTCTGCTGGGCGGCGACCGGCTGCACCGTCACGGTGGAAGCCTCCTCATCGATGTGCCGGGGCTCGGGCTGGCGGGTCTCCTCGGAGAGCTCCAGCAGCCCGGCCTCCACCAGCACGTTGATCGCGCGCCCCTGGTTCACCGCATCATTGGGGATCGCAATGGTGTCCCCGTCGGCGAACTCGCTGACGTCGGTGTATTCGTTGGAGTACAGGGTCAGCGGCACAGCGGCGGTGGAGCCGATCGGCTGCAGGTCCTCACCGGAGCTGACGTTGTAGTCAGCCAGGTAGGCGATGTGCTGGAACCAGTTGGCGTCGATGTCACCACTGGTCAGCGCCGGGTTGGGCTGGGTGTACTCGGTGAACTCGACGAGTTCGATCTCGTAGCCGAGCTCCTCCTCCGCGATCCGCTCGACCTCGCGGTGGCTCTCGGTGGCGCCGACGACGCCGATGGTGAACTCTTGCTGGTCCTCTGGCGCGGCCTCGGCCGCGTCGCCGCGATCGAAGGCGCTGCAGCTGCTCAGCACCAGCGCGAGTGTGGCGCTGAGGGCCAGTGCGCTGATTCCACGGCGACGCTGGTTGGAGAGGGGTCCGGCGGGGGTCTGCTGGTGAGTCATGAGTGATCCTTCGGTCAGTACGGGCGGATCCTCGCCCGAAATGAAGACAGGGTGTCCAGGGAAATGTGCCTGGAGTGCTCGCGAATGTTCACGCACGAGCGAAGAACGCACCGATGGGTGCGTGGGAGGGGAATGTCCTTTCGACGCTGCTCTTGCCTGTTCCGGTCAGCACCTCAGCTGAGGCCCATGGGCCCCACTTCTGGTGAGAACAAGCCGCTTCGTGATCCGGGACCACCCTTGAACATGGGGTTGGTGAGTGACCGTGAACGGATCGTCGGGTCACCGCCGACGGCGGATCCCCAGGTCACTTCTCGTGAAGCAGGTTCCATCATAACTCAGGTTTCTCAGCCTCCGGACGGGGATTCATGTTCCGTCACAGAGCGCAGTGTGTTCAGCCTCGCACCGGGGAGACGTCACGCACCGGGGAGACGTCACGCACCGGGGGAGACGTCAGACGCCCGCGGGGTCACTCCCACCGGCCGGACGCCTCACTCCGTCGAGACGCCCGAACCGGCGGTGGGCGCCTCGGGACGGGCTGCGAGCATCGCGCGCAGCAGGTGCAGCGCCGGCTGCTTCTCCAGCGGATTGTTCTTATTGCCGCATTTCGGGGACTGCACGCAGGAGGGGCAGCCGGTGGCGCAGTCGCAGCCGGCGATGGTCTCCGCGGTGGCGGAGATCCATTCGGCGGCGAGTTCGAACCCGCGCCGGGCGAAGCCTGCCCCGCCGGGGTGCCCGTCATAGACGAAGATCGTGGGCAGCTCGGTGTCCCGGTGCAGCGCGGTGGAGACCCCGCCGATGTCCCAGCGGTCCCCGGAGGTCAGCAGCGGCAGCAGCCCGATCATCGCGTGCTCTGCGGCGTGCAGCGCACCGGGCACATGTTCCGGGGTGACCCCGGCGGCCGCGAGCTCGGTCTCCGGAGCGGTGATCCACATCGCCTGGGTGCGCAGCGAGGACGGCGGAAGGTCCAGCGGCTCGTCGGAGAGCACTTCGGAGGAGCCCAGCGCCTTGCGCTGGAAGCCCACCACGGTGCTGGTCACCTCCACCATCCCGGTATGCAGCCGGTAGCGGCCCCAGTCCACGGCTTCCTCGATCTGCAGCACCTCGATCGAGGTGGTGGCTCGGGCCTGGGTGTAATACGGCGGGCTCGCAGGGAAGACCAGCACCGCGCTGTTCTCCCGATCCAGCTCCTCGACGATGTAGCTGCGCCCCTGGTGGAGATAGACCGCCCCGGGATGCGCCTGCGGCTGGGCCTGGGCGGAACCCATGTCCCCGATCACGGTGCCGTCCTGGGAGTTCACGATCGTGTAGGGCCCCCCGCCGTCGGAGCGCAGCTTGACCCAGGCGGCGGCAGAGACGTCGTCGTGGGCGAAGAACCAGCCACGCGGTCGGCGCCGCAGATGTCCCTGCTCGGTGAGCGAGTCGATCAGCCAAGCCGGGAACAGCTCCAGGTCCGGCGTGGTCAGCGGCAGCTCCTGCGCGGCGGCGAGGATGTGCGGGCCTGCCACATGCGGGTTGGACGGGTCGGTGACCGCATCCTCGACAGCGGTCTCGAAGATCGCCTCCGGGTGATCCAGCAGGTAAGAGTCCAGCGGGTCATCGCCCGCGATGAAGAACGCGGCGCCACGCTGGCCGGACCGTCCGGCCCGGCCCAGCTGCTGGAAGAACGAGGCGCGGGTGCCCGGCCACCCCGCGATGATCACCGCATCCAGCCCGGAGATGTCGATCCCGAGCTCCAGGGCGGGAGTCGAGGCGACGCCGAGCAGCCGCCCCTGGCGCAGCGCGTCTTCGAGCTCGCGGCGCTCCTCCTTCAGGTACCCCGAGCGGTAGGCCGCCACCCGTCCACGCAGGTCAGGGTCCACCTCCGCGAGGGAGTCCGCGGCGATCTGGGCGATGGTCTCGGCTCCGCGGCGGGACTTGATGAAGCTCAGCGTCCGGTGCCCGGCGACCACCAGGTCGGTGAGGATGTCGGCGGCCTCCACGGTGAGGCTGCGCTTCAGCGGAGCCGCGTTGTCCCCGGTCAGCGCGGAGTTCGAGGCCTCCCACAGGTAGACATCCACCGCGCCGTGCGGCGAGGCGTCTTCGGTGATGGCCTGGACCGAGGTCTCGGGGTGGCCGATCAGCCGGGAGAACGACGTCGCCGGGTCACCGCTGGTCGCCGAGGCGCCGGTGAAGACGGGGTCAGCCCCGTAGTGCGCGCAGATCCGACGCAGCCGGCGCAGCAGCAGCGCGATGTGCGAGCCGAAGATCCCCCGGCAGCTGTGCGCCTCGTCGATGATCACATAGCGCAGCCGGGCGAAGAACCGGGCCCAGGCGCGATGGTTGGGCAGGATGCCGACGTTGAGCATGTCCGGGTTGGTCAGCACCACATTGGCATGCTGCCGGACCCAGCGGCGCTCCTGCGGGTCGGTGTCGCCGTCATAGGCGGCGGCGCGGATGCCGCCCTGGGTCCCGGCGGGCCCGGTGGCCTCGGCCAGCTGGGTCAGCGCGTCGAGCTGGTCCGCGGCAAGTGCCTTGGTGGGGGAGAGGTAGAGCATGGTCGTGCCCGCGCCGGGTGCGGTGCCCGATTCGGCGCTCCGGCCCTCGGGTGAGCCTGCCCGGGGAGCGCCGAGGCCCGCCGTCGTCGAGCGTCCGCGTCGGCCCCCGCAGATCTCCGCCAGTCCGGGCAGCTGGGTGCCCAGCGACTTCCCAGAGGCGGTGCCGGTGGCCAGGATCGTATGGTGCCCGGCGTGCAGCGCCTCAGCCGCGCGCACCTGGTGGGTGTAGAGCCCGGTGACCCCCAGCTGGCGGTACCCGGCGCGCAGCTCCTCGGGGACCCACTCCGGCCAGGCCGCAGTATGCGCCGCACGAGCTGGGAGGGTGCGGACATGCCGCAGCGGACCGGCATCGCCGATCTCTGCCGGCAGACCTGCACGGCGCAGCAGCTCATAGGGGTCCTGATCGGGCATCACCCTCAGGCTACGTCAGGATGGGGCTCGCAGCCCTGCGCCGCCCAGACTCAGGCGCGCTCGCCCAGGGAGCGGATATGTGCCGGGAGCCGGTCGTGGGAGCCGTACATGAAGTGGTTCTCCATCCGCTCGGAGTAGCGGCTGGCCTCGGTCTGACGTCCCACCGCCTCGGCGGTCTCCCGGATATGCATCGGGGAGGCGCCGCAGCAGACCCCCAGATAGTGGACTCCCAGCTCGTAGGCCTCCCTGGCGAAGGCGCCGATCTCGTAGCGGTTGGTGAACAGCGGATCCAGCGCGGTGGGGAAGGTCCGGCCGTGCGGGGAGGGCACCCCGGCTTGCACATCGGAGAGGTTGAAGAAGGTGGGTTCGCTCGGGGTGGTGCGGTAGGGCACCGGCAGGGCGGCCACATGACAGGAGACCGCCGCTCGGATCTGACGCAGCCAGGGCATCATGGTGTCCGGTCCGCGGAAACAGTTCAGGCCCACGACGTCGGCCCCGGCCTGCTCCAGGCGCTGAGCGGTCTCCACCACGCCAGGTCCATCCGCCATGGCCTCGGCGGCCATCGGTGCCAGGGTCAGCACCACCGGCAGACCGGAGGAGCGGGCGACCTCGAGCGCGGTCAGCGCCTCCCCGGCGTAGTAGAAGGTCTCCCCGATGATCAGGTCTGCGCCCTCATCCACCGCCCAGCCGACCATCTCTTCGAACATTCCGCGAACCTCGTCCTGGCGGCTCGGGTCGGCAGGATCCCAGATGTTGGTGTTGGAGATGTTCCCGGCCATCAGGTCACCGGGCCGGGTGTCGGCGACCTCGCGGGCGATGCGCAGCGCCGAGCGGTTCAACGGCTCCAGCAGCTCTTCCTTGCCGATCACTCGCATCTTCTCGCGGTGCCCGTTATAGGTGAACGCCTCGACGATGTCAGAGCCGGCCCGCTGGAAGTCTCGGTGCAGGCTGCGCAGCGCGTCGGGGTTCTCCAGCGACACCTCCGGGACGAACTCCCCGGCGGTGAGGTAGCCGCGCCGCTCGAGCTCGAAGAGGAAGCCCTCGGCGCACAGCAGCGGCCCGGTGTCCAGGCGGTCGGTCAGCGGGTTCCCGTTCATGGCGGCTCCTTCGGCGAGTCTGCGGAGCTGCACACCTCAAAAGTCAGGTGAACAATTGAACTTAATGCAGCTGTGCGCCGATGCTACCCGAGGTGCGGCGGGGTGCCTAGTCGTTGAGGTCGTCGAACTGCGAGTGGCTGGGCTGCAGCCGGGATCCGGAGGTCGCACCATAGACGTGGACATCGCCGAGCAGGGTCCAGCCCAGGAACTCGTAGAGCTCCTGGCCGTCTGCGGTGGCCACGAGCAGGCCCTCTTCCACGTCGTGCTCATGGGCGATCGCGATCAGCGCGCGGGTGACGAAGGTCCCCAGGCCCTGCCGACGGTAGTCGTGGTTGGTGTAGATCCGGTCCAGGATGGCGTAGTGCCCCACCGTCGCCACGCGCCCGCGGGCGGCGATCTTGTCCCCGTCGTGGACCGTGAGGCGGGTCCATCCCTCGTGGTCCTCGCGGCTGGTGGTGTATCCCTCAGGGGTGATCGGATCCTCGACGTCCTGAGTCTCCATGTCCACCACCATCAGCTTCTCCTCGTCGCTGATCAGCTGCAGACCGTCCACCGGGTTCTGGCTCAGCGCCGGCGCACCGGGCTCGGCGATCACGGTGAGCAGCCGAGCGGAGTCTTTGGACACCGCCGAGGCGATCTTGCGCAGATCTGTGTCCTGGGGGGAGTAGAGCACGTACTCCCACTCATCGGAGTCCCCGGAGCGCAGAGCTGAGTGCACGTTGCCCTCATGCTGGACGTCGTAGTCGTGAGTTCGCGCCCATCCGGTCACCCAATGGCGGACAAGGTCATCGCTGAGCTCAGAAGTCATAGTCCGACCATACAAAGAAAAACCAGTCCCCGTGAGAGGACCGGACAACGAGTTCATAAAGATGTTGTTCAGAACTACCCTTGAGAGGTGAGCATGTCCCGGATCGTCCTGTATTACACCTTCACCCCCCTCTCAGACCCGGAAGCGGTCAGACTCTGGCAGCACACGCTGTGCCGGGAGCTCGGCCTGCGGGGCCGGATCCTGATCTCGCCGCAGGGGATCAACGGCACCGTGGGCGGTGAGATCAAGGCGGTCAAACAGTACGTGAAGCAGACTCGGGCCTACGCCCCCTTCGCGGACATGGCCTTCAAATGGTCCGAGGGTGCAGCAGAGGACTTTCCGCGGCTCTCGGTCAAGGTGCGCCCCGAGCTGGTCGCCTTCGGCGTGCCCGAGGAGATCGAGGTCGATGAGCGCGGCGTCGTCGGCGGCGGTGAGCACCTGCAGCCGCAGCAGGTCCACGACCTGGTGGAGCACAAGCGCTCGCAGGGGGTGGAGGTCGCGTTCTTCGACGGCCGCAACGCCATGGAGGCCCAGATCGGCCGGTTCAAGAACGCCGTGGTCCCGGAGACCGAGACGACTCGGGACTTCATCGCCGAGCTGGACTCCGGAAAGTATGACCATCTCAAGGACCAGCCGGTGGTGACCTACTGCACCGGCGGGATCCGCTGTGAGGTGCTCTCGGCGCTGATGCGTCGGCGCGGCTTCGAGGAGGTCTACCAGATCGACGGCGGGATCGTCCGCTACGGAGAGACCTTCGGGGACCAGGGCCTCTGGGAAGGAGAGCTCTACGTCTTCGATTCCCGGATGAACACCCGCTTCTCCGAGCAGGCGAAGACCCTCGGGCAGTGCGTGTGCTGCTCCGCGGCGACCAGCTCCTTCTATAACTGCATGGACCGCGGCTGCTCCACGCTGGAGCTCTACTGCGAGGAACACCGCCACATTCCCGAGACCACCCGCTGCGAGAACTGCCGGGCCCGCCTGGAGCAGGACCCCGATGACCCCAACGCCGGAGCCCTGGGAAAGGTGCGCCGCGCATGAGCCGCGCAGACCGTGCCGAGGAGCTTCCCGCGCCGGTGGCCGACCGGGAGCTGATCGCTGCGCTGCGCGCTGACCTGGACGCCGCACGGTTCACCAACGAGCGGATCGCGCAGCTGCTGAGCGCCGACGCGCTCGCCGCGCTGGACCGGGATCAGTTCCTGCCCGCGGAGCTGGAGCTCTCAGAGCTGCTGGCCGCCGAGCCTGCTCCCGACCCCTGCGCGGTGCTCGCCCAGCTCTGGCTGCTCGGGCACCCGATCCCCGCCGGGCAGCTGCAGGCCGCGCTGCCGCAGCTCGGCGTGCAGGGGCTGCGCCGGCTGAACCTGGTGCACCAGGTGTCCGGGGAGCCGCAGCTTGGAGAACGCTACCGCCCCAGCGTCGACCTGCAGCCCTATCAGGCAGAACAGTCCCAGGGACTCACCGATCTCTGGGTGCTCAGCGACCTGCCCGCCGCGCAGCGTCAGGCCGCGCTGCATCCGGAGCATGTGCTCGGCATCGGCGGAGCGAGCCTGACCCTGGCCGCCAGCATCCACCGCGCCCCGGTGCCGCAGGCCCTGGAGATCGGGACCGGCTGCGGGATCCAGCTGCTGCACCTGCTCGATCACGCCGAGCACGTGGTCGCCACAGACCTCAGCCCGCGCGCCCTGGCCTTCACCGAGTTCAACCTGGCTCTCAACGCGCCTGCGCTGGACCTGGACCCGGAGGACCTCGGTGCCCGCGTGGAGCTCATCCAGGGCAGCCTGTTGGAACCGGTGGCCGGACGCAGATTCGACCTGATCGTCTCCAACCCGCCCTTCGTGATCACCCCGCGCACCGCGGATGAGCAGACACAGGCCCGCTACACCTACCGCGACGGCGGCCGGGCCGGGGATGAGCTGATGGCGGAGCTGATCTCCGGACTGCCCGAGCACCTGACCGACTCCGGGATCGCGCAGCTGCTGGGCAACTGGGAGATCCAGGACCAGCAAGCCTGGGACGCGCGACCCCGCCTGTGGTGCGAACAGCTCCCGGCAGAGATGGACGCCTGGTTCATCCAGCGCGACCGGCAGGAGGGCTCGCAGTACGCCGAGACCTGGCTGCGCGACGCCTCCACGCAGCGCGACCCCGAGCAGTACCGCCAGGGCTACACCGCGTATCTGCAGGACTTCGGCTCCCGCTCGGTGCTCGCCGTGGGATTCGGGATGATCTTCCTGCGCCGGCGCGGCGCAGACCAGGCCGAGAACCTGCCCTGGAGGAGATTCGAGGAGCTCACCGGGCCCGTGGAGCAGCCGCTGGGACCGGTCATCGGTGCGACCGCCGCCCGGGCCCAGCGCGCCGCAGCGAACCCTGAGGCGGTGTTCGAGACGGCGCTGTGCGTGGGCGCCGATGTCACCGAGGAGCGCCACCAGCGCTTCGGCGCTGCCCACCCCGAGGTGATCCTGGCACGTCAGGGCTCCGGGCTGCGCCGCAGCCGTCCCGTCTCCAGCGCCGCGGCGGGTCTGCTGGGCGCCTCCGACGGGGAGTATCAGACCGGAGCGCTGATCACAGCGGTCGCGTCACTGACCGCTGCCGAGGCTGCAGAGCAGGAGGATCTCGAGCAGGCGCTGCGCCGTGAGGTCCTCGAGCTCTACGTGGAGGGCTACCTCAGGGAGTCTTGATTCCCCGGCCTCGACGTGTTCTGCTCGCTGATATATTGAGCACTCGACGGCCAGCCCACTGCTGAGCGCCCGAAGCTGCACCGCAAGAAGTCCCTCAAGGAGATCAGTGCCCGAAGGCAAGAAACTCGTCATCGTCGAGTCCCCGGCGAAGTCCAAGTCCATCGCCAAGTATCTCGGCGATGAGTTCATCGTGGACGCCTCCGCCGGGCATATCCGTGACCTGCCACAGCCCTCCGAGCTGCCCACGGACATGAAGAAGGGCCCCTTCGGCCGGTTCGCGGTGAACCCCGACGACGGCTTCGCGCCCTACTACGTGATCTCTGACTCCAAGAAGAAGAAGGTCACCGAGCTCAAGCGTGCGCTGAAGGAAGCCTCTGAGCTCTACCTCGCCACTGACGCCGACCGCGAGGGTGAAGCCATCGCCTGGCACCTGCTGCAGGTGCTCAAGCCCAAGGTCCCGGTCTACCGGATGACCTTCACCGAGATCACCAAAGAAGGCATCACCCGGGCGCTGCAGAACGTGCGTCAGATCGACGACGACCTCGTCGACGCGCAGGAGACCCGACGCATCCTGGACCGGCTCTACGGCTACGAGATCTCCCCGGTGCTCTGGCGCAAGGTCGGCAAGGGCCTCTCCGCAGGCCGTGTGCAGTCCGTGGCCACCCGGCTGGTGGTCGAGCGCGAGCGCGAACGCATGGCCTTCATCCCGGCAGGCTACTGGGACCTCTCCGGCGGCTTCGCCACCGCCGCCGGTGAGGAGTTCACCGCCAAGCTCAACGCCGTGGACGGGGCCCGGGTGGCCACCGGATCGGACTTCAACGACCGTGGCGAGCTGAAATCCACCCGGTCCAAGACCGAGGTCAGCGTCCTGGACCGGGAGGCCGCGGAGGCCCTCGCGGAGGGACTGACCCAGGCGCAGTTCACCGTGGACTCGGTGGATGACAAGCCCTACTCGCGCCGCCCGCAGCCCCCGTTCATCACCTCCACGCTGCAGCAGGAGGCCTCCCGACGGCTGCGCTTCTCCTCCCGGGCGACGATGCAGGTGGCGCAGCGGCTCTACGAGAACGGCTACATCACCTACATGCGTACCGACTCGGTGACGCTCTCCACCGAGGCGATCACCGCGGCTCGCCGGCAGATCACCGAGCTCTACGGCTCCGATCACGTGCCCTCCAGCCCGCGGCACTACGCCAAGAAGAACGAGACCGCACAGGAGGCGCACGAGGCGATCCGCCCTTCGGGGGATCACTTCCGCACCCCCGGCCAGGTCGCCCAGGAACTCTCCAAGGATGAGTTCAAGCTCTACGAGCTGATCTGGAAGCGCACCGTCGCCTCCCAGATGGCCGACGCCAAGGGCTTCACCGCCTCGGTCCGGCTCAGCGCCCAGGTCTCCGAAGGAGCCCAGGCCGGGACCACCGCCACCTTCGGCGCCTCCGGCACCGTGATCACCTTCCCCGGGTTCCTCGCCGCCTACGAGGAGGTCCGCGAGAGCTCCGCAGAGGACGAGGACGCCAAGGCCGGCAAGACCGACAAGCGGCTTCCCAAGATCGAGACCGGGGAGCGCCTGACCGGGCGCGACGTCCAGGCCAAGGGCCATGAGACGACCCCGCCGGCGCGCTACACCGAGGCCACGATCGTCGCGGAGCTGGAGAAGCGCGAGATCGGACGTCCCTCCACCTATGCGCCGACGATCTCGACCATCATGGACCGCGGCTACGTCACCAAGCGCGGGTCGGCGCTGATCCCCTCCTGGACCGCGTTCAGCGTGATCCGCCTGCTGGAGGAGCACTTCGGCCGGTACGTGAACTACGACTTCACGGCTCGCATGGAAGAAGACCTGGACCAGATCGCCCGCGGCGAGCTTCAGCGTGAGGCATGGCTGCAGGGCTTCTACTTCGGGGCCGAAGACGGCGTCGAAGGGCTTAAGCACGTCGTGGAGAACCTCGGGGAGATCGACGCCCGGGCGATCAACTCCATTGAGATCGCTCCCGGAGTCAATCTGCGGGTGGGCCGCTACGGCCCCTACCTGGAGCGGCCGAACCCCGATGGCGTGGTCAACGCCGAGGGAGAGCTCGAGCCCCAGCGTGCCAACCTGCCCCAGGACCTGGCCCCCGACGAGCTCACCTCCGCCAAGGCCGAGGAGCTCTTCGAACAGGCCCAGCACTCCGGACGGGTGCTCGGCACCGATCCGGAGACCGGTCGCGAGATCGTCGCCAAGGACGGACGATACGGCCCCTACGTCACCGAGGTCATCGAAGAGCTGACCGAGGCCCAGCTCGAAGAGCATATGGCGGCGATGCCGACCGAGTACTACAAGAACGGCAAGCCCAAGCCGAAGAAGAAGCCGGCCAAGGTCAAGCCCCGGACCGGTTCGCTGCTCTCGGACATGACGCTGGAGACCGTGACGCTGGAGCAGGCGCTGCGCCTGCTCTCGCTGCCACGCGTGGTCGGCGTCGACGAGGACGGCGAGGAGATCACGGCGCAGAACGGCCGCTTCGGCCCCTACCTGAAGAAGGGCTCGGATTCGCGCTCCCTGGAGACCGAGGACCAGATGTTCTCGATCACCCTCGAGGAGGCGAAGGCCATCTACGCCCAGCCCAAGCAGCGCGGCCGGCGGGCCGCGGTGCCCCCGCTTGCCGAGTTCGGCGCCGATCCGACCTCCGAGAAGCAGGTGGTGGTCAAGGACGGCCGCTTCGGCCCCTACGTCACCGACGGGGAGACCAACGTGACGGTCCCGCGCAGCGTCTCACTCGAGACGCTGACCAAGGAGCACGCGTACTCGCTGCTCGCCGAGAAGCGAGCCGCAGGCCCGAAGAAGCCCGCGGCCAAGAAGCCTGCTGCGAAGAAGGCTCCGGCCAAGAAGAAGGCACCAGCCAAGAAGACCACCGCGAAGACCGGATCCTAGTCAAGGAGTCACCTGATGCGTCTGGGCGTGCTGGATATCGGTTCGAACACCGTGCACCTGTTGCTGGTCGATGCTCACCTCGGAGCCAAGCCCGAGGCCTTCGCCTCCCATAAGCGACCGCTCTCCCTGGTCAAGCACCTCGACGAGCAGGGAGCGATCACCGAAGAGGGCCAGCGCGAGCTCACCGGCTTCATCGCCGAGGCCGCGCGCTTCGCCGCCCGGCACCGCGCCGAAGACCTGCTCTCATTCTGCACCTCTGCACTGCGCGAGGCCGCGAACGGGGAGGCGGTGCTTCAACGGGTGGCGGCTGAGACCGGTGTGGAGCTCACCGAGCTCAGCGGCGCCCAGGAGTCGGCGATGACCTTCTTCGCGGCCCGGCGCTGGCGCGGCTGGAGCGCCGGGGACATCTTGAACTTCGACATCGGGGGCGGTTCCTTCGAGATCGCCTACGGTCGCGACGAGCTGCCCTCCACGGCGGTCTCGGTGCCGCTGGGAGCAGGACGACTCACCCGGGACTGGCTGGGCGAGGACCCGCCCAGCAAGGATCAGGTCAAGGCGTTGAAGAGCTATGTCCGCGAGGAGCTCGAGGCGGCGCGCCGCGAGTTCCCGACCCTGAGCGGACATACCGAGGTGCTCGCCACCTCGAAGACCTTCCGCTCGCTGGCTCGGATGACCGGTGCCGCACCCTCCGCGGAGGGCCCCTATGTGCCTCGAGGCCTGGCCCACGCCGAGCTGAAGCCGCTGGTGAAGCGCCTGGCGACGATGAGCGCGGCGGAACGGGCAGAGCTTCCCGGGGTCTCCACCCTGCGCGCCCGACAGGTCTTCGCCGGGGCGCTGGTGGCCGAGCAGGCGATGAAGGTCTTCGGCATCGAGACGCTGCAGATCTGCCCCTGGGCGCTGCGCGAGGGCCTGATCCTGCGTCGGCTGGACTCGCTGGTCCGCGAGGGAGCCGTGGCTGTGCCCACCGCCCCCGGCGTGGGACACGTCAACCTCGCCCGCGAGCTGCGCAAGCCCTCCCGCGGCGAGATCCCCGGCGGACGGCCGTTGGCGGCGGCGGCGGTGGAACATGCCCACTGAAGACGTCCAGCCGCGCCCGCCCCACGAGCTGCCCCGGATTCCCGTGGCGCTCTCCACCTCCTCGGTCTACCCGATGGGAGTCGCGGAGGGATTCTCCATCGCGGACGACCTCGGCTACGACGGCATGGAGGTCATGGTGACCCACCGCAGCGAGTCGCAGCAGGCCTCCACGCTCAACGAGCTCTCCTGGCGCTTCGGTCTGCCGATCATGGCCATCCACGCTCCGACCCTGCTGCTCACCCAGCAGGTCTGGGGCTCCGCCTGGGAGAAGCTCAAGCGCAGCGCCGCACTCGCGCAGGAGGTCGGGGCCGGCGTCGTCGTCGCACACCCGCCCTTCCGCTGGCAGGTCGGCTACGCCGAAGGCTTCGCCGAGGGGATCGAGCAGCTGGAGCAGGAGACCGGCGTGCTCTTCGCCGTGGAGAACATGTACCCGTGGCGGGCCGGGACCCGGGAGGCCACCATGTACCTCCCGCACTGGGACCCGGTGGACCAGCCCTACCCCCACGTGACCTGGGACTTCTCCCACGCAGCCACGGCTGAGGCCGACTCGCTGGAGGCGGTCCGCGCCCTGGGGCAGCGGCTGCGCCATGTGCACCTGACCGACGGCTGGTCCAACGGCTTCAAGGACGACCACCTGATCCCCGGCCAGGGAGAGCAGCGGGTGGCCGAGGCCATGGAGCTGCTGGCTCGTCCGGACTTCGCCGAGACCGGCTTCAACGGCGTCGTCGCCGTGGAGGTCGCCACCCGCACCGCCCGCAACGTCGGAGATCGCGAGCGCTGGCTCGCCGAATCCCTGGCCTTCGCCCGCACCCACCTCGGCCAGGAGTGACGATGCCCACCAGCACCAGCACCAGCACCAGCACCAGCACCAGCACCAGCACTCCCGCCGCGCCGCAGATCGCGATGCTCGGCCTGGGCTCCATGAACGGGGCGATCCTGGCGGGTCTGCTGGAGTCGACGGTGACCCCGGAGCAGGTCCAGGCCACCACCCGCAGCGCCGCCACCGCGGGGGAGCGCGCGGCCCACTATGGGATCCGGGTGCTCGCCGAGCAGGACGACGCCGAGGTCAACCGGCGCGTCGCGGCGGAGGCCGACATCATCTTCCTCGGGGTCAAGCCGCACGGCACCACGGCCCTGGCGGCAGAGATCGCCGAGGCGCTGAAGCCGGGGGCCGTGGTGGTCTCTGTGGCCGCCGCGATCAGTGTCGAGATGCTCGAGGACGCACTGCCCGCGGGTCAGCCGGTGATCCGGTCGATGCCGAACACTCCGCTCTCGGTGGGGCTCGGCGTGGTCGGGCTGGTCCCGGGCAGCCACGTCAGCCCAGCAGACACCGAGACGGTGGCTGAGCTGCTCGGTGCCAGCGGTGCGGTGCATGTGATCGAGGAGTCTCAGATCGACGCGCTGACCGGGATCTCCGGCTCCGGGCCCGCCTACGCCTTCTACCTCGCTGAACAGATGGCGCGGGCCGGGGAAGAGCTGGGACTGGATCCGGCGCTGGCCGCGGATCTGGCCGCCCAGACCATCTACGGGGCAGGAAAGATGCTGGTCGAGAACCAGCGCGCGGGCACCGCCGACGCCGCGGGGCTGCGCCGTGCGGTCTGCTCCCCGAACGGGACCACCGAGCGCGCCATCGACGCCTTCGACGACCACGGGCTGCCGGCGGCCGTCCGCGCCGCGGTCAGCGCCAGTGCACACCGCTCAGCCGAGATCACCGATGAGCTCCGCAGCGCAGACTGAGCCCGGCGGAGGCCGCCGAGTCGGGTTCCGGGCCTACCTGAAGCACTGGACGCGACGACTGACCAGCACCTCGCCGGCCCGCGCCGCGATGTTGATCTTCGGGGTGACCATCGCGGTGTTCGCCTCGCTGCTGAACATGCCCTGGGCCACCGCGTCAGGGTCGTCCGCCGCCTTCCACGAGGCGCTCTTCGTGGCCACCTCAGCAGTGACCGTCACCGGGCTCACCCCGGTGAACACCGCTGAGCACTGGTCCTTCGCCGGTGAGCTGGTGATCCTGATCGGGATCCAGGTCGGCGGCCTGGGCATCATCACCATCGCCGCGCTGCTGGCGATCTCGGTGACCCGCAACCTCGGGCTGCGGACCCGGCTGGTGGCCCAGGAGGGCGGCATCTCCACCGGATCGATGGGGGAGACCGGCCAGGTCATCCGAACCGTCGTGATCTGTTCCGCGGTGGTGGAGGCGCTGCTGATGCTGGTGCTGATTCCGCGCTTCATCCAGATCAACGGAGATATCTCCAGCGGGGTCTGGGACGGCACCTTCTACGCCATCTCCGCATTCAACAACGCCGGATTCGTGGCGCACGCCGAGGGCTTCGCCGGCTTCGGCAACGACCCGGTGGTCATCTGGACCATCATGGTCGGGGTCTTCCTGGGCAGCCTGGGCTTCCCGGTGCTCTTCATGCTCTGGACCAACCGCTGGCACGTCCGGCGCTGGAACCTGCACACCAAGCTGACCCTGGAGGTGACGCTGCTGCTCATGGTGATCGGCGCGGTGCTCTACGGGGTCATGGAATGGTCCAACAGCTCCACCATCGGCGATATGAGCGTCGCGGAGAAGCTGCAGAACTCGCTCTTCGCCTCGGTGAACATGCGCTCCGGAGGGTTCTCGGTGGTCGAGTCGAACCTGCAGAACTCCGAGACCATGCTGATCTCAGACGCGCTGATGTTCGCCGGCGGCGGGTCCGCCTCCACCGCCGGAGGCATCAAGGTCACCACCATCGCGGTGATCTGGCTGGCATTCCTGGCCGAGGCCCGCGGCGACACCGAGTCCACCGCACACGGACGCACCATCCCGCCCTCGGCGGTGCGGGTGGCCGTCTCGGTGGTGGCCATGGGTGCGACCCTGGTGCTGATCTCCACCGTCTGGCTGATGTACATCACCGGACTCGACATGGGACGCCCGCTCTATGAGTCGGTCTCCGCCTTCGCCACCGTGGGTCTCACCAGCGGGCTCACCGAGGACCTGCCGCCGGAGGGGCTCTACGTGCTCGCCGCACTGATGTTCGCCGGCCGCGTCGGAATCATCACCTTCGCCGCCTCGCTGACCGTGCGTCAGCGCAGCCGGGTCCGCTACCGCTACCCCGAGGGTCGTCCGATGATCGGCTGAGGTCCCCCTGGAATCCGGGCGGATCCCCGGAAGCGGGGCGTCTTCCCGGTGCCGCCGGGGCGAGTCCGGGGGTTTACCCTTGAGTCAGCACTTCAAGACTCGGCTCCGCAGGGCCGAGCAGCCTCTTCGCGGAAAAGGACGCATTCGTGGCCAAGCTGAACCCCCAGAGCAACAAGCCGGTCCTGGTCGTGGGCCTCGGCCGCTTCGGCATCGCCTTGAGCAACCAGCTCGTGAGCCAGAACAAGGAAGTTCTCGCCGTGGAGCGGGACCGCAGCCTGGTCCAGAAGTACGCCGACATGCTCACCCATGTGGTCGAGGCCGATGCCACCGATATCGAGGCGCTGCGTCAGGTCGGTGCCCAGGAGTTCGACTCCGCCGTCGTCGGCGTCGGCACCTCCATCGAATCCTCGGTGCTGATCGCCGCGAACCTGGTCGACCTGGGGGTGAGTCAGGTCTGGGCCAAGGCGATCAATCCGACCCACGGCAAGATCCTCACCCGGATCGGGTGCCACCACGTGATCTACCCGGAGCACGACGCCGGGGTCCGCGCCGCGCACCTGGTCTCGGGTCAGATGCTGGACTTCATCAAGTTCGACGACGACTTCGCGATCGTGAAGATGCGCCCGCCGCGCGAGCTTCACGGCAAGACCATCGACCAGTGCCAGCCCCGGCGCCGGCACAAGGTCAATGTGGTGGGCGTGAAGTCACCGGGAAAGGACTTCGTCTACGCCCAGCCCGACACCCTGGTCTCCGCAGGAGACACCATCATCGTCTCCGGAGACGTCTCCCAGCTGGAGTATTTCGCCGACCACGCCTGAGGAGGCCACCCGTGGGAGAACTTCCTGTCGCTCTCGTATGGGACGAGGCGCTGCTCGAGTATCGCTTCAACTCCGACCACCCCATGGATCCGGTGCGGCTGGACCTCACCGCGCGGCTCTGCCGGGAGTTCGGCCTCTTCGACGGCGCGCACGTGCAGCGGCTGGAGACCGGGATCGCCTCGGACGCCGTGCTGGGCACGGTGCACTCGGGCGACTATATCAGCGCCGTGAAGAACGCCGCCGAGCGCGGGCACGCCTCGGAAGATCACGGTCTCGGCACCGAGGACACCCCGGTGTTCAGCGAGATCCATCTCGGCGCGGCCCGCATCGTCGACGGCACCCGGCAGTGCGCCCAGGCGCTGGTGGAGGGAACCGCGGTGCGCGCGCTGAACTTCGCCGGAGGGATGCATCATGCCGCGAGATCCCGGGCAGGCGGCTTCTGCGTCTATAACGACTCCGCGGTGGCCATCGCGCTGCTGCTCGAGCAGGGCACCCGCCGGGTGGTCTACATCGATGTGGACGCCCATCACGGGGACGGCACGCAGGACATCTTCTACGACGATCCCCGCGTGATGACCATCTCGATCCATCAGACCGGGGTCGCGCTCTACCCGGGCACCGGGTTCCCCAACGAGACCGGAGGACCCGGCGCCGAGGGCTCCGCCGTGAACATCGCGCTGCCGGAGAACACCGGCGACGCCGGCTGGCTGCGCGCCTTCCACGCGGTCGTCCCGCAGCTGGTGGCGGCCTTCGAGCCCGAGGTCATCGTCTCCCAGCACGGCTGCGACTCGCACCGCGATGACCCGCTGTCTGATCTGCTGCTCAGCGTGGACGCGCATCGGCAGAGCGCGCTGGACATCGCCCACCTCGCCGATGAGCACTGCGAAGGGCGCTGGATCGCCACCGGCGGCGGCGGCTACGCCGTGCACACCGTGGTCCCGCGCAGCTGGACCCATCTGACCGGGGTGATCGTGGGGGCGCCGCTCTCCCTGAAGACCCCGGTGCCGGGGGCCTGGCGGGACTATGTGCGTGAGCGCCACCAGGTGCTCACACCGGAGACCATGGGCGACGACGCCGAGCTGTGGTGGCGCTCCTGGGAGCTCGGCTACGACCCATCCGATGCCGTGGATCGCGCGGTGATGCAGACCCGCAGGGAGATCTTCCCGCTCTATGGGCTCGACCCCTGGTTCGACTGATCCTGGGCGGATCCGCCGATTCTGTGCCAGCAGGGCGTTGCGGCTACACTGTTCCGAGACCTTTTTCTCGTTGTTTACCTACAGACAAGGACTGCACCCCATGGGCTCAGTGATCAAGAAGCGCCGCAAGCGCATGGCGAAGAAGAAGCACCGCAAACGTCTGCGGAAGACTCGTCACCAGCGCCGCAACAAGAAATAAGACTTCTTGGACGCGTGAAGAAACCCCGGCAGCCCACAGGCGGCCGGGGTTTCTTCGTCGGATCAGGAAACCACCGAGAGGGGAGGCCCCGTCATGGGTCACACGGTCGAGGTCGAGCTGCTCACCAAGCAGGGCTGCCACCTCTGCGAAGAGGCCGTGGCGGTCACCCGCGAAGCCTGCGCGGAGTTCTCCGTGACATTCATCGAACACGACATCACCGAGGACGCGACGCTGCTGGCCAGCTTCGCCGAGGAGATCCCGGTGCTGCGCATCGATGGGCGGGTCAGGGACTTCTGGCGCATCGACCCGCAGCGTCTGCGACGGCTGCTCCGAGAGGCCACTGCGGGGTCCTGAGGACGATCAGCCCCCGGACACGAAGAAGGACCCACCTCATCGTGAAGTGGGTCCTTCGTCGTGTCACTGAGCCTCAGTGGCCCTCGTCGTCTGGATCGTGGTGCGCTGCGCCGCTGCCCCAGGTGTCGGGACCATGCACGAGGTGCTCTGCCATGGACTCGTCGAAGCCGTTGGGGAGCAGGTGCCGGTACTCCGGGAGGACCCCGTCGAAGACCGAAGCCATGATCTGCTCGGACTCGCCGTCCACGCTGACGGTGATCTCATGCATCTCGCCGGGATCGCCCTGGAAGGACTCCACGACGAGCTCCTCGTCGAGCTCCAGGGAGACCTTCTCGCCGGCCGGAAGCGTCGCGGAGAAGCTCTCGCCGTCGACGTCGAGCTCCACCTCGACGTCCTCGGCGCCGCTGTTGATGATCGAGCCCATCGCCCGGGCAGGGTTGCCGGCCTCGTCGGTGACGAAGGCCATGTGGCGGAACTGCACGTTTTCGACGTCGGCGCGGGTGCCGTCGGAGGCGGCGTACTGCTGAGTGGTGGCCTGGTAGTTGACGGCGCTGCAGCCGCTGGCGCCCAGGAGCGCGGCAGCTGCCACAGAGACCGCTGCCAGGCGGCGGGTCTTATCGGCTGAGAACTTCACGGGGAGAGTCTCCTCACGGGCTTGGGGCGATGCAGATCAGCTCCAGGGTACGCGGTGTCGGTGCCCGGAGATCAGTGTGCGTCGCAGATGTCGTCCACGTCAGCGCGGAAATCCTCGCCTTCGTGCCGGTCTGAACTGAGCACAATTCTACAGGATGTCGAAATCAGATGGCGGCGAACCCTATGTGGTGACGGCGCAGGCGCCCCGGTGCGACACGCGGAGCCGATTGTGACGCGTGATAAACTTGAGGTCGGGAAAGGGGAATCATTACATGAATTTTGAGGTCGGCGAGACGGTCGTATACCCACACCACGGTGCGGCGACGATTGAAGAAGTGAAGACCCGCACCATTCGCGGCGAGGAAAAGATGTACCTCAAGCTCAGGGTCTCCCAGGGTGACCTGACCATCGAGGTGCCAGCAGACAACGTGGACCTGGTCGGTGTGCGTGATGTCGTCGGTGCAGAAGGTCTGGAGCATGTCTTCGACGTGCTGCGTGCCGAGTACACCGAGGAGCCCACCAACTGGTCGCGCCGGTACAAGGCCAACCTTGAGAAGCTCGCCTCCGGCGATGTGAACAAGGTGGCCGAAGTCGTGCGTGACCTGTGGCGGCGCGAGAATGATCGCGGTCTCTCCGCCGGGGAGAAGCGCATGCTGGCCAAGGCCCGGCAGATCCTGGTCTCGGAGCTGGCGCTGGCGAAGAAGCTCGACGAGGAGGACGCCGCAAAGCTCCTCGACGAGATCCTCGATCAGGCCCCGACGGCTGCAGAGCCCGAGAAGGTCGCCGAGTAGATATGAGCCAGGTGGGACCACAGGTCGCACCGGCAGCCAGGGAAGCTCCTCAGGGAGCCTCGTCGATGAATCGCCCGGACGCCGGGACAGGGACACCTGTCACAGCGCGCCGGGCGATCATCGTTGTGGCCGCCGGCAGCGGAGAGCGGCTTGGCCGCGGCATACCGAAAGCCTGCGTGGAACTGGCGGGACGCCCGATTCTCGCCCATGTGATGCAGCGCATCCAGGAGCTCACCCAGGGCCCCATGAACCCAGGCGGGGCGGCTCCAGGCCCGGGGACTCCAGACCCAGAGGCTCCGGGCCTGGACGCCGTGGTGCTCGTGCTGCCTGCGGATAAGAGCAGCGTCGAGACGCTCACCGCCGTGGGGGAGCAGTTCCGCACCGCCACGGGGGTCCCTGTCCACCTCACCCGGGGCGGCGCCAGCAGATCCTCCTCGGTGCGCGCCGGAGTCCATGAGCTGCTGCGCGCGGCAGCAGGCACGTGGGATCCCGCGTCCACCTCGGTGCTGATCCAGGACGCCGCCCGGGCGATGACCCCACCGGGCGTCTACGAGACGGTGTTCGCCGCCGTGGAGGCAGGCGCCCCCGCCGTCGTCCCGGCTCTGCGGGTCACCGACACCATCAA
This sequence comes from Nesterenkonia sandarakina, assembly GCF_013410215.1. Classification (NCBI taxonomy): domain Bacteria; kingdom Bacillati; phylum Actinomycetota; class Actinomycetes; order Micrococcales; family Micrococcaceae; genus Nesterenkonia; species Nesterenkonia sandarakina. The sequence goes on along the minus strand of NZ_JACCFQ010000001.1, from coordinate 671,824 downwards.
GCGGGTGCACACCGAGCCTGGCGCGGCCACCGGTGCGGAGACGGTCCTCGAGACGGTGCCGAGGTCCGAGCTGCGCGCGGTGCAGACCCCGCAGGGCTTCACCCTTCAGCTGCTGCAGCGGGCCTTCGACTTCATCGGAGACCTCCCGGACGCCCAGGCGGAGACGCTGACCGATGAGGCCATGATCGCTGAAGCCATGGGAGTCGAGGTCGCTGTGGTGCCTGGTTCCGAGCAGGCCGTGAAGATCACCGGCCCTTCCGATCTCGCGGCGGCCGAGTCGCTGATCCAGACCACCGGCGCCGCAGCCCAGCCGGTGCTCCCGCGGGTGGGGATCGGGCACGACGTCCATGGCTTCGCCCCGGAGGACCAGCCGAGGGACCTCTGGCTGGCGGGGCTGTACTGGCCGGGCCAGCAGGGACTGACCGGACACTCCGACGGCGACGCCGTGGCCCACGCCTGCTGCGACGCGCTGTTCAGTGCCGCTGGGCTGGGCGATCTGGGCGTGCACTTCGGGGCAGACACCATCGGCACCGCCCGCCCGGAGCTCGAAGGCGCCTCGGGGGCGCAGCTGCTGGCCGAGGCCGCGCGCATCCTGGCCCGGGAGGGCTTCGGCATCGGCTCGATCGCGGTGCAGTTCGTGGGGCAGCGCCCCAAGTTCGGCCCGCGCCGAGCTGAGGCGCAGCAGGTGCTCAGCGCCGCGGCAGGAGCGCCGGTCGCGATCAGCGCCACGACCTCGGACGGACTGGGCTTCACCGGGCGCGGCGAGGGCATCCTGGCCACCGCCACCGCTGTGGTCTACACGCTGCGAACCGAGGACCGGATAGGCTGAGCGCGTGGGACTGCGACTCTATGACACCAAGACGGCGACCGTGCGGGATTTCGAGCCCCTGGAACCGGGACGGGTGTCCCTGTACTACTGCGGCGCCACCGTCCAGGGGCGTCCCCACGTCGGGCACGTGCGATCCGCGGTGGCCTTCGACATTCTGATCCGCTGGCTCGAACACAGCGGCTTCGATGTGCTCAGCGTCCGCAACGTCACCGACATCGATGACAAGATCCTGGAGAAGTCGGCCCAGTCCCACCTGCCAGAACATGCCGCGACCCCGGACTACCCGGCGCAGGAGCCCTGGTTCGCCCTCGCGTACCGCTTCGAGCAGGCGTTTCATCAGGCCTACGACGCGCTCGGAGTGAAGCGCCCACGCTACGAGCCGCGCGCCACCGGACATATGACCGAGATGTTCGCACTGATCCAGCGGCTGATCGACGCCGAGCATGCCTACCCGGCCCAGGACGGCTCCGGGGACGTGTACTTCGATGTCCGCTCCTGGCCCCGCTACGGGGAGCTGACCCATCAGCGGGCCGAAGACATGCAGGACGCGGCCGACGCCGACGCACGGGGCAAGCGCGATCCCCGCGACTTCGCGCTGTGGAAGGGCCACAAGTCCAGCGACCCGGTGACCGCCCGTTGGGACGCGCCCTGGGGCGCCGGGCGTCCCGGGTGGCACGTGGAGTGCTCCGTGATGGCGACCAAGTACCTCGGCAGCCAATTCGACATCCATGGTGGCGGCCTGGACCTGCGCTTTCCGCACCACGAGAACGAGCTGGCGCAGTCCGCGGCCGCGGGCGACGATTTCGCACGCTTCTGGCTGCACAACGGGATGGTCACCTACGCCGGAGAGAAGATGTCCAAATCCCTGGGCAACACCATCGCACCGGAGGAGATGCTCGCCGCGGCCCGCCCGCGCGCAGTGCGCTACTTCCTGGGGCAGGCGCACTACCGCTCCCAGCTGGACTACCGACCCACCTCCCTGCAGGAGGCCCAGTCAGCGGTCGAACGGGTCGAGACCTTCCTGGCGCGTGCCCAGCGCAGCCTCGGAGACCAGGACCTGGGCGGTGGTCAGACCGTGCCCGAGGCGTTTGCCGCGGCGATGAACGACGACCTCAACGTTCCCCAGGCGCTGGCGGTGCTGCATGAGAGTGTGCGGGCCGGCAACACCGCGCTCGACGCCGGGGACACCGAAGCTATGACCCGCAGCGCGGCAGCCGTGAACACCATGATGCGGGTGCTCGGACTCAGCGATGTCCCCGAAGCCGGGGAGTCGGGCAGCTCTGAGGCCGAAGAGTCTCTGGCTGAGCTGGTCGAGGCGCTGCTCAATGAGCGCGTGCAGGCGAAGTCCGCCAAGGACTACGCCCGCGCCGACGCTCTGCGCGACCGGCTCACCGAGGCCGGGATCGCGCTGGAAGACTCCAAAGATGGAACCCGCTGGGCGCTTGCCCGGACGGGTTCGACCACCAGCCCCGCCACCGGGGCGAGGAAAGGCTGATCATGGCAAGAGATTCACGGCCCAAGTCGGCCGCGATCCGACGAGAGAAGAAGGGCCCCCAGACCGGGTCCGGCGGTCAGGGGCGGCGCGCGCTGCGCGGCAAGGGCCCCACGCCGAAGGCCGAGGACCGGGTGTATCACAAGGCGCACCGGCAGAAGATGCTCGCCGAACGGGCGGCCACCAAGTCCAGCAGCAACGCACCGCGCCAGCGCGGCTCCGGGTTCGGCGCCGAGGACATGGTCGCCGGACGCAACTCGGTGCTCGAGGCGCTGCGCGAACGAGTCCCTGCCAAGGAACTCCACGTCGCCACGGACGTCGAGTCCGACGGTCGGGTCCGCGAGGCTCTGCAGTTCGCCGCCGAGGCCGGGGTGCGGGTCCGCGAGGTCACCCGCCGCCACCTGGACAACGCCACCGGGGGAGCGGTCCACCAGGGACTCGCGCTGCTGCTGGAGCCCTATGACTACCTCGACGCGCTGGATCTGGCCGAGGACGAGCTGGAACGCGCGGCCAAGGGACACATCGCCCACCAGCCGCTGTTCCTGGCGTGCGACTCGATCACTGATCCGCGCAACCTGGGCGCGATGCTGCGCGCCGCCTCCGCATTCGGCGCCCACGGGGTGCTGATCCCGGAACGGCGCAGCGCCGGGGTGACCGCCACGACCTGGAAGACCTCTGCGGGAGCCGCGGCACGGATTCCCGTGGCGCGGGCGAAGAACCTCACCCAGACGCTGAAGGAGGCGAAGCAGCTCGGATACTTCGTGCTCGGCCTCGACGGCGGGGGCGATATCTCGCTCCAAGACATCGAACTCGCCCAGGAGCCGGTGATCATCGTGGTCGGCTCCGAAGGCAAGGGACTCTCCCGCCTGGTCCGTGAGACCTGCGACCAGATCGTCTCCATCCCGATCACCTCGGCCACCGAGTCGCTGAACGCCTCCATGGCGGTGGGCATCAGCCTCTACGAGATCGCGATGCGGCGCCAGGGGGCTCAGCGGTAGATGCGCAGCTTCCGAGGCGAGGAGCAGCCAGGGTTCCTGGATCTGGTGGGGACCTGGCTGTCCCAGCAGTCCTGGTTCACGGCTGCACCAGGTCGCCGCGTGATCACCCGCGTCGGTGGTCTGCGGCTTCCCGCCCCGGAGGGTGAGCCCGACCAGAGGGTGCGCCTGGAGCTGCATGTCTTTCTGGTGGAGCACGCCGCCGGCCAGGAGCGGCTCGCGGTGCCGATGGCGCTGCGCAGCAGGCCCTCCGCGCTGGCCGGCAAGGCCGCCTTCATCGGTCGCCTTCGCGGAGTCGATGGAGACCTCTGGGTCTACGACGGCGCACACGATCGTGCCTTCCTGGCAGCCATCCACGAGATGGTCCGCCGCGGACAGGGCAGCCGCAATGGGCGCTCCCGCGGCCAGGCCTTCGAGGACTTCGCCGACTGGCCCGCCTTCAGCGCCACCTTGCAGCGCACGGTGCTCGAGGCGCCCACCGCAGCGATGACTCGCACCGCGATCACCCTCGAGGCCGGCACCGGGCAGGACCAGCGCACCATCATCGACTTCCCCCGCAGACCAGAGCAGCGCTCCGGTGCCCTGGACACGGTGGTGCGGATGGGACGCACGGGCAGCCGCACGGTCTCCCGCGTTCTGGGAGTGGTCACCGGAACCTGGCCCGAGGCGGACTCCGAAGCGGCGGAACAGCCGTGGGTCTCCTGTGACCTCGGGCTCATCCGTGAAGCCTCTCTCGGTGCCCCGGCTGCCTCGGCCCAGGTGGATGCCGCGCTGCTCGAAGCATCGGACTTCCAGAGCGAAGCTGAACAGATCGGGCGCACCCTCGGGAACTTCCACGCTGATCTGGCCGGGACCTTCGGGGCCTATCCGCAGACGGATCAGCAGCGCAGGACCACGATCGACCAGGCCGTGGCAGCGCTGGAGCACAGCTGGTCCCAGGTGCACACGACCCTCGAGGAATCCGAAGCCGATGTGCTGGGTGCGACGGTAGACCGGCTGATCACCCAGCTCCGCGAGACCGACCAGGCGATGAGCCTGCAGAAGATCCACGGCGCACTGAACCTGGAGCGCATCCGGGCCACCGGCCCCGAAGGTCCCTGGATCATCGACGAGCAGGGCGGCATGTCGGACCACGCTCTGCCGCTTCGCGACGTGGTCGCCGTGCTGATCTCCATCGCGGAGCTCACGATGCAGAGGATGACCACGGAATCAACACCGGCATCGACGACGGCATCGGCACAGACACCGAGATCTGCGCAGGCCGATGCGTCGGAGCTGGACGGCGAACTCTGGTGCGAGCAGGTGACCACCGCTCTGCTGGAGGGATACCGACACAGCGACGCTGCCGAGGCGGGTCTGGACTCGACCCTGTTCCACGCCGCGGTGCTCACCGAGGCGCTGGAGCTGGTGCAGCGCAGCGAGGGGCGATGGATATTCGGCCGTTCCCTGGCGTTGCACCCCGAGTGAACCCCCGGCTCGCGGGGATCCAGGGGTGTGACCGAGGTCGCAGCGGATCTGGTTTGCGCGCTGGTCTGGGGTGTGTGTAAAGTTCTATCTCGTGCTCACGGGGCACAGCGGAAAGCCGAGAGGCAGACCGGCTGGAACTCGGAGCGGATTTGATAACCACATAGCTTCACCCCACCAGTGAGTTCCTCGCTGCGGCGGCCTGGGTTTTCGGACCAATCAGGCCCCACACCAGCGAAGGGAAACCACTGATCAGGGGGTTCTCGTTCTACTGTTTTTATGGTGTTCATCTGGTGTTGACCTCGAGTTGACGCCAGCGAGGATCACGACGTAGAGTTGAGAACCGCGCAGACGACGAGCAGCACGGTCTGGCAGACAGCGAATCTTCGCTGCAGCCGCGTGGTGCTGATCATGTCAGTCAAATACGGTGGAAACACCGAATTGACGATGCGGAAGCTTGTTGGTAAGCTTACAAAGTTGCTTCGGAGCGATTCAGGAAAACAACAGTCCTGATGGTGCCGGTAGCGGTTGTTGTTTGAGAACTCAATAGTGTGCCAAGTTTGTTGATACCAAATTATTTATTTGGTTATAACAGTGACATTACCACCCCCGTGGTAGTGATCGCAAATTTAGCCAAGGATTCATTAAACAGGTGTCTGTGGCTGGTGATGAACGGATCGTGAGGGCCTTGTTTTTCTGGCAGGGTCTGGTCTGTTTGTTGTTAGTTGTGGATGCTTTCTCTTATTAATTTTTTAATGGAGAGTTTGATCCTGGCTCAGGATGAACGCTGGCGGCGTGCTTAACACATGCAAGTCGAACGATGAAGACCGTGCTTGCACGGTTGGATTAGTGGCGAACGGGTGAGTATCACGTGAGTAACCTTCCCTTAACTCTGGGATAAGCCCGGGAAACTGGGTCTAATACCGGATACGACCAGTCCTCGCATGGGGTGCTGGTGGAAAGATTTATCGGTTTTGGATGGACTCGCGGCCTATCAGCTTGTTGGTGAGGTAATGGCTCACCAAGGCGATGACGGGTAGCCGGCCTGAGAGGGTGACCGGCCACACTGGGACTGAGACACGGCCCAGACTCCTACGGGAGGCAGCAGTGGGGAATATTGCACAATGGGCGAAAGCCTGATGCAGCGACGCCGCGTGCGGGATGACGGCCTTCGGGTTGTAAACCGCTTTCAGCAGGGAAGAAGCGAAAGTGACGGTACCTGCAGAAGAAGCGCCGGCTAACTACGTGCCAGCAGCCGCGGTAATACGTAGGGCGCGAGCGTTATCCGGAATTATTGGGCGTAAAGAGCTCGTAGGCGGTTTGTCACGTCTGCTGTGAAAGCCCGGGGCTCAACCCCGGGTGTGCAGTGGGTACGGGCAGACTAGAGTGCAGTAGGGGAGACTGGAATTCCTGGTGTAGCGGTGAAATGCGCAGATATCAGGAGGAACACCGATGGCGAAGGCAGGTCTCTGGGCTGTTACTGACGCTGAGGAGCGAAAGCATGGGGAGCGAACAGGATTAGATACCCTGGTAGTCCATGCCGTAAACGTTGGGCACTAGGTGTGGGGAACATTCCACGTTTTCCGCGCCGTAGCTAACGCATTAAGTGCCCCGCCTGGGGAGTACGGCCGCAAGGCTAAAACTCAAAGGAATTGACGGGGGCCCGCACAAGCGGCGGAGCATGCGGATTAATTCGATGCAACGCGAAGAACCTTACCAAGGCTTGACATGGACCGGACCGCTGCAGAGATGCAGTTTCCCTTCGGGGTCGGTTCACAGGTGGTGCATGGTTGTCGTCAGCTCGTGTCGTGAGATGTTGGGTTAAGTCCCGCAACGAGCGCAACCCCTATCCTATGTTGCCAGCACGTCATGGTGGGGACTCATGGGAGACTGCCGGGGTCAACTCGGAGGAAGGTGGGGACGACGTCAAATCATCATGCCCCTTATGTCTTGGGCTTCACGCATGCTACAATGGCCGGTACAATGGGTTGCGATACTGTGAGGTGGAGCTAATCCCTAAAAGCCGGTCTCAGTTCGGATCGAAGTCTGCAACTCGACTTCGTGAAGTTGGAGTCGCTAGTAATCGCAGATCAGCAACGCTGCGGTGAATACGTTCCCGGGCCTTGTACACACCGCCCGTCAAGTCACGAAAGTGGGTAACACCCGAAGCCGGTGGCCTAACCCTTGTGGGGGGAGCCGTCGAAGGTGGGACTCGCGATTGGGACTAAGTCGTAACAAGGTAGCCGTACCGGAAGGTGCGGCTGGATCACCTCCTTTCTAAGGAGCTGGACCCGAGTCGGGTCCGCCACTTGATGTCACCGTTCGTGTGACTGGTGGTTTGCTCAAGGGTGGAATATCAACGAATCGTCATCATGGTCTTGGCGCTGGTTTCTCCGGTACGCCTGATCCTCACCTTGTGTGGGGTTCGGGTTGGGAAGAGAGTCAGTGCCTGGTGGTCATGGTGCTTGGCACACTGTTGGGTCCTGAGACAACAATGGTTGTTTCATGATCTGGCCCTCGGCTTCAGGTAGCCGGCCCCGTCAGTGGGGTTGGTGATGGTGGTGGGGGTTGTTGTTTGGGAACTGCATAGTGGACGCGAGCATCTTTGTTCTTAATTGAACGAAAGTACTCGAATCATGCTGATCACGCCGTGTGGTGTGGTCAGTGTTCTTTGTGTCAATTTTTAGTCGAGCACTTAATGTTGTGAGTGTCATCGCAGCTACTGTGATGATGGTCGTAAGTGTTTTAGGGCGCATGGTGAATGCCTTGGTAGTAGGAGCCGATGAAGGACGTGGGAATCTGCGATAAGCCTGGTGGAGTTGATAACCGAGCGTTGATACCAGGATTTCCGAATGGGGAAACCCCGCATGCTGTTGTGGTGTGTGACCACCGGTTGAATGTATAGACCGGTTGGAGGGAACGTCGGGAAGTGAAACATCTCAGTACCGACAGGAAGAGAAAACAATGTAGTGATTCTGTGAGTAGTGGCGAGCGAAAGCGGATGGGGCTAAACCGGTTGCGTGTGATACCTGGTAGGGGTTGCGTGGCCGGGGTTGTGGGACATCTCGTTGAGGATCTACCAGTCCTTGGGGTTGAGGTGCGGGCGTATAGACGAAGAAGGTTGAGTCCTTCGCCGTAGAGGGTGTGAGTCCCGTAGTCGTAATGCGTTCCGCCGGCCTGTAGATGTATCCCGAGTAGCACGAGGCTCGAGGAATCTTGTGTGAATCAGCCAGGACCACCTGGTAAGCCTAAATACTACCTACTAACCGATAGTGAATCAGTACCGTGAGGGAATGGTGAAAAGTACCCCGGGAGGGGAGTGAAATAGTACCTGAAACCATGTGCCTACAATCCGTCAAAGCATCCTTGAGGGGTGTGATGGCGTGCCTTTTGAAGAATGAGCCTGCGAGTTAGTGCTCAGTGGCGAGGTTAACCCGTGTGGGGAAGCCGTAGCGAAAGCGAGTCTGAATAGGGCGTTTTTAGTCGCTGGGTCTAGACCCGAAGCGGAGTGATCTACCCATGGCCAGGTTGAAGCGCGTGTAAGAGCGCGTGGAGGACCGAACCCACCTAGGTTGAAAACTGGGGGGATGAGCTGTGGGTAGGGGTGAAAGGCCAATCAAACTCCGTGATAGCTGGTTCTCCCCGAAATGCATTTAGGTGCAGCGTTGCGTGTTTCTTGCCGGAGGTAGAGCTACTGGATGGCCGATGGGCCCTACAAGGTTACTGACGTCAGCTAAACTCCGAATGCCGGTCAAGTCAGAGCGCAGCAGTGAGACTGTGGGGGATAAGCTTCATGGTCGAGAGGGAAACAGCCCAGACCACCAGTTAAGGTCCCTAAGCGTGTGCTAAGTGGGAAAGGATGTGGAGTTGCTTAGACAACCAGGAGGTTGGCTTAGAAGCAGCCACCCTTGAAAGAGTGCGTAATAGCTCACTGGTCAAGTGATTCCGCGCCGACAATTTAGCGGGGCTCAAGCACACCACCGAAACTGTGGCATTTAGTCCCTTGAGGATTAGATGGGTAGGGGAGCGTCGAACACTGCGGTGAAGCAGCAGCGTAAGCTCGTCTGTGGAGTGTGTTCGAGTGAGAATGCAGGCATGAGTAGCGAAAGACACGTGAGAAACGTGTCCGCCGAATGACTAAGGGTTCCAGGGTCAAGCTAATCTGCCCTGGGTTAGTCGGGACCTAAGGCGAGGCCGACAGGCGTAGTCGATGGACAACGGGTTGATATTCCCGTACCGGTATAAGACCGCCCATGGTGAACTGGTGATACTAACTGCCCGAATCGTGCTAGAGCGGTCCCCTTGTGGGATCGACGTGTACGAGGAGCGCAGGACCTGAACCGGGGAGCCAAGCGTATTAACAGGTGTGACGCAGGAAGGTAGCTGAGCCCAGCGATGGTTGTCTGGGTCTAAGAGTGTAGCCCGAGTCCTAGGCAAATCCGGGACTCGTTATAAGGGTGAGACTTGATGGGACTCCACTATGTGGGGGATTCAGTGATCCTATGCTGCCAAGAAAAGCATCGGCGCGAGGGCTTGTACCGCCCGTACCCATAACCGACACAGGTGGTCAGGTAGAGAATACTAAGGCGATCGAGAGAACCACGGTTAAGGAACTCGGCAAAATACCCCCGTAACTTCGGGAGAAGGGGGACCACCCTGGTGATCCAGGCTTGCTTTGGTGAGCTGGTGGTGGTCGCAGAGACCAGGGGGAAGCGACTGTTTACTAAAAACACAGGTCCGTGCGAAGTCGTAAGACGATGTATACGGACTGACTCCTGCCCGGTGCTGGAAGGTTAAGAGGAAGGGTTAGTCCTTGTGGCGAAGCTCTGAATTTAAGCCCCAGTAAACGGCGGTGGTAACTATAACCATCCTAAGGTAGCGAAATTCCTTGTCGGGTAAGTTCCGACCTGCACGAATGGAGTAACGACTTCCCCGCTGTCTCAACCGTGGACTCGGCGAAATTGCACTACGAGTAAAGATGCTCGTTACGCGCAGCAGGACGGAAAGACCCCGAGACCTTTACTATAGCTTGGTATTGGTGTTTGACATCACTTGTGTAGGATAGGTGGGAGACTGTGAAGCGGCCACGCTAGTGGTTGTGGAGTCATCGTTGAAATACCACTCTGGTGTTGTTAGGCATCTAACTTCGGGCCCTGATCGGGTCCAGGGACAGTGCCTGGTGGGTAGTTTAACTGGGGCGGTTGCCTCCTAAAGAGTAACGGAGGCGCCCAAAGGTTCCCTCAGCCTGGTTGGCAATCAGGTGTCGAGTGTAAGTGCACAAGGGAGCTTGACTGTGAGAGCGGCAGCTCGAGCAGGAACGAAAGTTGGGACTAGTGATCCGGCGGCACCGTGTGGAAGGGCCGTCGCTCAACGGATAAAAGGTACCTCGGGGATAACAGGCTGATCCTGCCCAAGAGTCCATATCGACGGCATGGTTTGGCACCTCGATGTCGGCTCGTCGCATCCTGGGGCTGGAGTTGGTCCCAAGGGTTGGGCTGTTCGCCCATTAAAGCGGTACGCGAGCTGGGTTTAGAACGTCGTGAGACAGTTCGGTCCCTATCCGCTGCGCGCGCAGGAGATTTGAGAAGGTCTGTCCTTAGTACGAGAGGACCGGGACGGACGAACCTCTGGTGTGTCAGTTGTACTGCCAAGTGCACCGCTGATTAGCTACGTTCGGGATGGATAACCGCTGAAAGCATCTAAGTGGGAAGCCGGCTTCAAGATAAGATCTCCGTCACCTTTAAGGTGTGAAGGCTCCCAGCTAGACTACTGGGTTGATAGGCCAGATGTGGAAGCGCAGCAATGCGTGAAGCTGACTGGTACTAATAAGCCGATCACTTACACCACACTTATCAAGTGTGCTCGGTGAGTTTCATTAGAACACTGCGTGTTCGCGTCCACTAGGCGGTTCTCTGCCAACAACCCCACAACACCACCGCGCCCTCTCTTTTTGAGGGGCCTGTTGGTGGTGGTGTGGGTCAGGTCAGACCCCCATGTGTGCTGGTTCCTCGAGTGTTCGAGGGGCCGGTGTGGGGGATAAGTGAAGAGTGTTGTTGTGAGTTTAGGTTTACAGCACCGGTGAGTACCCCACCACAAGAGCCCAGATGTACGGGGTGTGTGGTGGTGTGGGAAAACATGAGGTGTTGTTCTAGAGTTACGGCGGTCATAGCGTGGGGGAAACGCCCGGTCCCATCCCGAACCCGGAAGCTAAGGCCCACTGCGCCGATGGTACTGCACACTGGAGTGTGTGGGAGAGTAGGTCGCCGCCGGACACTATTTAGTAAAGAGGGTTCAAGCCCGGTCCCCTGCGGGGGTCCGGGCTTGACCTGTATCCGGGATGGTATTCGCCGTTTTGCTCAGCGGATGCCTTCCTGGATAGGATGACAGTCTGCGCCCTTGGACCATGAAGGTTCTCGGGGCGTGGGATCACGGGGTGTGGCGCAGCTTGGTAGCGCGCGTCGTTCGGGACGACGAGGTCGCAGGTTCAAATCCTGTCACCCCGACCACTGATGAGATGGGCCGTGGATCTGCCGCCAGGCAGGACCCCGGCCCATCTTTGGGTTCACCATCCGATGCATCCTCCGGGACAGGTCCGCCGCTGCTCCACCAGCCGGGGTTCTTGACCTCCCGGGTTCTTGACCGCCCAGGTTCTTGACCGCCCTGGTTCGGTGACGGCCCGGGGTTGGCAGGCCTGGCTCGCACGGGCCCCCTCCAGACCCTGGTGCCTGCCGCCAGGTCTGCCTCATGCCTCGTCCAGAGTCTGTCCATCGGCGGGCTATATCCTTGAGTGATACCCAGCAGCAGTGAGCAGGAGGTTCCCATCGGCTCTGAACTCTCGCGCGGCGAACCGCAGGGCACCGATGCCCAGCGCCGCACGCACATCGCCCTGCCTCTCCTGGCGTTCCTGCTCGGCTTCGGGCTGATGCTGCTGGTCATGCTGCCCAATCTCTGGGCGATCCTCGCCGGCGCCATGGTCGGAGGAGCCGCCGCCGCCGGGACCTACGGCGTCGTCGTCGGCAGTGCGCAGAGTCGACTGCGGCGCACCGAACGGATCAACGATGACCAGCAGCGACTGCACGCCCAGCTCACGCAGATCAGCGACACCGTGCGAGACCGGTCCGCGCAGCTGCCCCCCTCGACCAAGGGTCAGCTCCGGATGATGCTGGTCGGTCTCGAGGAGATCGTAGATCGCTGGGACACTCTCTCGCGGTATCCCGAACATCAGGATGCGGTGAATCGCACCATCCAACGTCACCTGCCACGCACACTGGAGCTCTTTCTGGCTCTGCCCGACAGCGAGAAGCCGCAGCACGCCGCGGAGTTCAAGGGGCAGATCGCGCTGTTGGCTGAAGGTGTGGCCAAGACCCGAGACACCCTGGTCTCCAAGAACCTCCAGGCGCTGCAGACCAACCGCTGGCTGATCGAAGAGTCCCTGACGGACCCGGACGAGAAGCTCTTCCGCGACAACGGCCTGTAGCTGCTGCCTGCCCTGCGCGGCCCGGTGGGCGTCGCCTGTGTGCGGCTCCCGGCGCCGGCTGCCAGGCACGGCGGGAGACCGCCGCCCCAGCGTTTCACCCTCTGTCCCTGATCACGTGAGGAACCGACCCTCTTGGCACTCTCCCTGGAGCTGATCACCGCCACGGCGCGATCGCTGCTGAGCCAATACGGTCTCCAGGACGTCTCCATGCGTCGACTGGCCAGGGAGCTCGACGTCGCCCCCGGTGCGCTCTACTACCACGTGCCCAGCAAACAGGAGCTGCTGCGCACGGTGGCCCAGGAGATCCTGGACCCTCTCCTGGATGAGCCCGGGGACGCACTGGCGCTCATGCTTCGGTTCCGCCTGCTTGTGCTTCCGCTGCGCGATGCTGGCGATCTGCTGCTGCTGGCCTACGCGCTCGACACCACGCTGCCACCGGCGCAGCTGCTGCCGCAGCGGCTCAGGGATGCCGGGTGGGCGCCGGCTGAGGCGGAGCAGACGACCGCAGTGGTGATGCGCTTCGCCCTGGGGGCCGTGGCCACCGAGCAGAATCAGGCGCTGCTGCAGCCGGCCCAGCCCGCTACCGGGCGGGGCCCCGGCGCGCCGCAGGCCATGGCCGCAGAAAGAATCTACCGCCATGGCCTGCAACGTCTGCTGGCACCCCCGCGCTGAGAACCGATTCTCAGCACCTTCGCGGAGGCGCTATGCGGCTGGTGTCAGGGCATGAGCTCGTAGGCCGGCAGGGTGAGGAAATCGATGTAGTCCTCATCCAGGACCAGGGAGCGCACGATCTCGGCGGCCGGCTCGAAGTACTTCGAGAACATCTCGGCGTCCCCGATCTCCGAGCGCAGGCGTTCGACCTCCTCGTCGAGCAGCCCCGAGACCAGCTGATTGGTCACAGGCACGCCGGTGTCGGCGGTGACGGTCCCATTGTTGATCTGCTGCCAGACCTGGGAGCGTGAGATCTCCGCGGTGGCAGCGTCTTCCATCAGGTTATGGATCGCCACGGCGCCGTTGCCGGAGAGCCAGATGGCGGTGTAGTAGACGGCCACGTACAGGTTCATCCGCACGCCGGCCTCGGTGACGTCACCCTCCGCCGCGGCGACGTCGAGCAGGTCTGCCGCGGAGACCGACACGTCTTCGCGCTGCCGGTGCAGCTGGTTCGGCTGCTCCTGCAGCACGGCGGTGAACTCCTCGCTGCAGAGCTCGACCAGATCCGGATGAGCCACCCAGGAGCCGTCGAACCCGTCGGCGGCTTCGCGGGACTTGTCATCCCGGACCTTCTCGATGGCCTTGGCCGTGACCTCGGGTTCGCGCCGGTTCGGGATGAACGCCGCCATCCCGCCCATGGCGAATGCTCCGCGCTTGTGACAGGTCTGCACCAGCAATTCGGTGTAGGCCCGCATGAAGGGCTGGGTCATGGAGACCTGCGCCCGGTCGGGCAGGACGAACTTCTCGCCCGCGGCGCGGAAGTACTTGATCAAGGAGAACAGGTAGTCCCAGCGTCCGGCGTTGAGCCCGGAGGCGTGATCGCGCAGCTCATAGAGGATCTCCTCCATGTGGAACGCCGCGGGCAGCGTCTCGATCAGGACGGTGGCGCGGACCGTGCCATGGGGGATCCCGAGCTTCTCCTCCGCGAAGCTGAAGACCTCATCCCAGAGCCGCGCCTCCCTATAGTGCTCAAGCTTCGGAAGATAGTAGAAGGGGCCCCGGCCCTGTGCGGTGAGCGTCTTCGCGTTGTGGAAGAAGTGCAGCCCGAAGTCGACCAGCGCACCGATCATCGGAGTTCCGTCCAGCTTCAGGTGCTTCTCCGGCAGGTGCCAGCCGCGCGGGCGCACCACGACGGTGGGCGCCTGGACGTCGTCGCGGAGCCGATACTGCTTGCCCTCAGCAGAGGTGAACTCCAAGGTCCCGGAGGCGGCACCGGCAAGATTGCGCTGGGCGTCGATCACGTTGAACCAGTTCGGGGCCAGCGCATCTTCCAAGCAGGCCAGCCAGACCTTCGCGCCGGAGTTCAGCGCGTTGATCGCCATCTTCGCCGGAGCGGCCGGGCCGGTGATCTCCACGCGGCGATCCTGCAGCGCGGCGGGGTGCTCGGCGACCGTCCAGTCCGAGTCTCGCACCTGCGCGGTCTCGGCGGGGAAGTCCACGGTCCCGGTGCTCGCCGCCTGCGCCTGCGCGGCGCGCCGGTCCTCGAGCAGCTCGTTGCGGGTGTCCGCGAACCTGGTGTGCAGCTCCTGCAGGAATGCCAGGGCCTCATCGGTGAGGATCTCCTCGGTGCCGGGAACCTCATAGGGGGCGTGGATGGTGATGCTCATGCGCTGCTCCTTTGCAGAGATGACGACGACGCGGATGCTCTCGCTTGCTCCATTCCTATGGCATAGAGTTCGCATCATGGAAGCCAATGTCCGCAATGCGGACTCACAGCGCGTACAGGTGGTGGAGCGCGCCTTCGCGCTGCTCGAGGTGCTCGCCGGTCTGGGCGGGTCCGCCACGGCCGGGGAGCTCAAGGCCGCCACCGGGCTCGCCGGGCCCACCGTGCACCGGCTGCTGCACACCCTGATGGGTGTGGGGGTGGTGCACCAGCTCAGCGACCGGCGCTATGCGCTCGGTGCGAATCTGGTGCCGCTGGGGGAGTCTGCCACCCGCCAGCTGGGCGGCCCCGCCGTGCCCCAGATGCAGGCCCTGGTGGCCGAGCTGGGCGAGAGCGTGAACCTGGCGGCCATGGAGTCCGAGATGATCGTCTACATCGGGCAGGTCCCCTCGCCGCACTCGATGCGGATGTTCACCGAGGTGGGACGACGAGCACACCTGCACTCCACCGGGGTGGGCAAGGCGCTGCTGGCCGGAATGGACCCGGTGCGGGTGCGGGAGATCCTCGGCGCCACCGGGATGCCCTCGTTGACCGAGAAGACGCTGACCCGGCCGCAGGCGCTGCTGGACCAGCTGCCCCGGATCGCTGCCCAGGGCTATGCCCTCGATGACGAGGAGCAGGAGATGGGGGTGCGCTGCCTCGCCGTCGTGGTGCCGCACGGTCCCTCGCCGATGGGGCTCTCGGTCTCGGGCCCCACCGGCCGGATGCATGACGGGTTCGTCCGACATGCGGTGCCGCTGATGCGCCGCACCGCAGTGGAGATCGGCCGCCGGATGAGCCGGCTCAGCCCTCGCCGCGGTTGAGCCGGTTCATCTGATCGATCACTTCCCCGGGAGGATCGATCATCAGGGTTGCCTCGTCGCGCAGGCCCTTGAGCTCCTCGTCGATGAAGGAGGGCAGCGCCTGTTCCAGACTGATGTCCCGGTGCTCCCGCTCGGAGAGCCGCCAGCGGTGGTCGATGAGCTGGTGCATGATCTCCGCAGGTTCCAGCTTATTGCGCAGCTCCTTGGGGATCTGCGCGATCAGCGGCTGGAAGACCTGCTGGGTCCACATATGGGCGGCGACCGCCTCGTCGCCGTGCGGGTCGGACTCGGCCCGGTAGGCGTCGATCGCACCGAGCAGCCGCCGCGCCTGGTTCTCCTGCACGTCGAGTCCGGTGAGATTCATCAGGCGTCGCTGGTGGTGACCCGGGTCGACCACCTTGGGGCGCAGCAGCAGCTTGGAGTCCTCCCGCACGGTGCGGATGTCATATTCCTCCACGTCGAAGCCGAGCTCGTTGAGCCGCCGGATCCGTTCCTCGATCAGCCACCGCTGGTCCGGGTTGAACGCAGTGTCACCGGTGAGCTCCTGCCAGAGACCGCGGTAGGCGTCGATGAACTGGTGCGAGGTCGCGATCGGGTCCACCTCCTCGTCCACCATGCCGCCCTCCATCAGGTCCATCAGCTCCCCGGCGATGTTGACCTGGGCGACGTCGAGGTCATACTCCCGCTGACCGGTGGAGAGCTTCGGATGGATCTCGCCGGTCTCGGCGTCCACGAGGTAGGCGGCGAAGGCGCCGGCGTCGCGCCGGAAGAGCGTATTGGACAGCGAGACGTCGCCCCAGTAGAAGCCGATCAGGTGCAGCTCCACCATCAGCAGCGCCTGGGCGTGGATCAGCCGCAGCAGCGTCTCCTTGCGCATCATCTGATTGAACACCGCGCGATAGGGCAGGGAGAAGCGCAGATGCCGGGTGACCAGGGCGGGGGAGAGCTCCTCACCCTCCGGGGTGGTGCGCCCGGTGACCTCGGCCACCGGCTTCACGCAGGGCGCGCCCAGCTTGCCCAGCTGGCGCAGCATCCGGTACTCATGCCGCGCGGCACGCTCCGAGGTCTCCTTGACCGCGATCACCGAGCCGCCCAGATAGGCGAAGCGCACGATGTGCCGAGAGATGCCGCGCGGAAGTGCGGCGATGACCTCTTCGGGCCAGTCCTCCAGCGGAAGCTGCCAGGGCAGATCCAGCAGCTCCTGGGGAATGGTGCCTGAGGCGGTGAGGCCGAGTCCGGGCAGGGTGGTCATGGGCGGTCCTTAGCGGGTCGGTCGGGCTTCCGAGTCGGTGCTGCGCCGCTGCACGATCAGGCGCAGCACGCCGGCGAGGTCCTTCGGCTCGGCGATCCGGTGACCGGCGGCGGTCTCACCCTCGCCGACCTTGATGCCGAGGTCCTCTCCCTCGAGGACCGCGAAGCCATGTTCATCGGTGACATCGTCCCCGGCGAAGAGCACCGCGTCCGCGCCGGTGTGCTGGCGCAGCTCGGTGATCCCCTCGCCCTTGGTCGCCAGCACGACCACGGATTCCAGGACCTTCTTGCCGTTCTTCAGGTACGCGCCGTCGACCAGGGACAGCGCGGCCCGTCCGTGTTCGAGCACTTGCTCGCCGAGCTGATCCCCGTCGACGTTGCGCACGTGCAGCGCCGCCCCGGCCGGCTTGTGCTCCACCCAGGCGCCTTCGGCATCCGCGGCGACCTCTTCGAGGGTGGAGATGATCTGTCCACGGGCCAGCGTCTCGTTGGTGCTCAGCTCCAGGCCGGGCGCGTCCTCGCCGAGATCCTTCTCCGCGCCGTGCGAGCCGATCAGCAGCACCCCCGCGGGTGGCTGCGCAAGCTCACGCAGGGACTCCAGGGAGCGCCCGGAGACATAGGCCACGTCCACCCCGTCCAGCTCTGCCAGGGCCGCGATGGCCTCGGCGTTCGCCGGGACCGGGCGGGCATCGGCGGCGTTGGAGACCAGCTCGGCCACACAGCCGTCGAAGTCCAGGGCGATCAGGATCCGCGGGTGATCGGCGAAGCGCTCTACAGCGCCGCGCAGCGTACGGTCCGTGTCCACGGAGGCCTCCATGTTCATCCCTTCACGCTCACGACGCCGGTCAGCTCGCCCAAGCGGTCCAGGAAGTCGGTGGCCCAGCGGCGGACATCGTGATGGACCACCTGTCGGCGCAGGTTCTCCATCCGAGCGCTGGCGTCCTCACTGTCCATGGTGGTCGCGCGCAGGATCGCGGCCTTGAGCTCGTCGACGTCATGCGGGTTGATCAGCAGCGCCTGGCGCAGCTGATCGGCGGCGCCGGTGAACTCGGAGAGCACCAGGACGCCGTCGTCCCCGCGCCGGGCCGCCACGTACTCCTTGGCGACCAGGTTCATCCCGTCACGCAGCGCAGTGACCAGCATGACATCGGCCGCCATGTAGAGCGCCACCATCTCCTCGATCGGGTAGGAGTGGTGCAAGTACCGGATGGCCGGGTGGGAGAGCGTGTCGAACTCGCCGCTGATCCGGCCCACCGTCTGCTCGATCTCTTCCTTGAGCAGCCGGTAGCTCTCCACGCCTTCCCGGGAAGGACTCGCCACCTGGACCATGCAGACCTGGCCCACGGTCAGCGAGCCGTTCTGCAGCAGCTCCTCATAGGCCTTCATCCGGTGCCGGATGCCCTTGGTGTAGTCCAACCGGTCCACCCCGAGCAGCACGGTCTCCGGGTTGCCCAGCTCCTCACGGATCTCCTGGGAGCGGGCGATGATGTCCTCCCGCTTGGCCAGCGCCGTGATGGTGGCGGTATCGATGGAGATCGGGAACTCCTTGGCCTCCACCAGGCGCGCGACGCCGGCCGGGGGCGCGCTGTTGACCCGGACCGCGGTGCCGCGGTCGGCGTCGGCGTTGAAGCCGGCCAGCGGGGAGCCGTGATCCGGGGCGTTGGTCTGCAGCGGCACGTGGATCATCTCGTCCTCCACGTAATAGCCCATCCGGTTGTGCACCGCACGGCGGAAGTTCGAGGCGTCAGAGGCACGCTGGAAGCCGATCAGGTCCGCTCCGAGCAGCCCGCGCAGCACCGAGTGCCGCCAGGGCAGCTGCGCGAAGAGGCCCGGGGGAGGGAACGGGATGTGGTTGAAGAAGCCGATGGTCAGGTCCGGACGCAGATCTCGCAGCATCGCGGGCACCAGCTGCAGCTGGTAGTCCTGGACCCAGACGGTGGCCTTGGGCGCGGCGACCTGCGCGGTGTGCTCAGCGAAGCGCTGGTTCACCCGGCGGTAGGCCTCGAACCAGTGGCGGTGAAAATCTGGCCGGGCGATGACATCGTGATAGAGCGGCCACAGCGTGCCGTTGGAGAATCCCTCGTAATAGTCCTCGATGTCCTCGCTGCTCAGCGGGACCGGGACCAGGTGCATGTCGCCGTGGTCGAAGGGCTCGAGCACGTCGTCGGCGGCGCCGTGCCAGCCGACCCAGGCGCCCTCGGAGCTTTCCATCAGAGGCGCCAGCGCGGTGACCAGACCGCCGGGGGAACGCTCCCAGCCGGTGGTTCCATCCTCGTTCGTGACGTGGTTGACGGCCAGACGGTTGGCCACCACCACGAAGTCATAGCCGTTGCCGTTCTCGTTGCTCTCTGGCACGTGAGACACCTTCCGTGGATAGCTGCAGACACCCCCTGGCGACAGCGATGCCGTCGTCATGAGCCTATACCCTGGCATCCGCCCCGAGGCTGACCCTGTATCTTGAGCACTGCCGGATTCAGATCCCGGCGTCATCTCGACCCCAGCCACACCCCGATCATCGTCCTGGGCACCAGGACAGAGATGATCCAGATAGTCACCGGAGAACACCATGGCTCGCAGCACAGAATCCCCGCGCAGCGGCAACGCGCGTGAACAGGCCCGCAAGATCCAGCAGGAGCAGGAGCGCAAGCAGAAGCTCGGCTCCGTGCTGCTGCGAGTGGGCGTGGTGGTGGTGGCGCTCGCCGTCGTCGTGGGCCTGACCCTCTTCGTGCTCAACCGTGACGACTCCGGTGCCGCGCCCAGCGAGGGTCCGGCGCCGGCAGCGGCCAACGAGCAGGGCGGCTTCGTGCTGAGCTCCTCCACCGAGCTGGCCGAGGGTGATGACCTGGGCCAGATCGACGCCTCCGAGGTCGCAGACCCCGAGTCCGAGCTGCCGCCCGGGGTGGCCGAGCGCGAGACCGGAGAGGCTCCGCACATCATCATCTACACCGACGCCTACTGCATCCACTGCGCGAACTTCGAGGCTGAGCACTCCGCGCAGATGCAGGAATGGCTCGACGAGGGTCTGGTGACCGCGGAGTACCGGTCGGTGTCCTACCTCTCCTCCTCCACGAACTACTCCGCACGTGCGGCCAACGCCTTCGCCTGCATGGCCGAGGAGTCCCCGGAGAACTACAGCGAGTACCTCGGGCAGGTCACCGCGAACCGGGTGAACAACGACGAGATGTCCAACGATCAGCTCACCCAGCTCGCCAGCGAGACCTTCAACGCGGACATCGGCGAGTGCATCGAGGACGGCACCTACCGGGCGTTCGCGAGCTACACCACCCGCCACGCGCAGGCCGCGGGCATCGAGGGCACCCCGAGCGTCTACGTGGACGAGGTCTCCTGGGCCGACTCCGAGCGCCCCTTCCGGGAACTCGTCGAAGAGCACATCGAGGAATACCAGTCGGAGAGCTGACGTTGACGAACTGATACCATCGGTGACTGGCGCCCCGCCTGGCGGGGCGCCTCGCCTCCTTAGCTCAGCTGGTAGAGCAGCTGTCTTGTAAACAGCAGGTCGTCGGTTCGAACCCGGCAGGGGGCTCCGAAAACCCCAGAGTGGTGTCACCCCAGCGGTGAACCGCTCTGGGGTTCTTTAGTGTTCTATGGAGGATCTGTGCCCGCTTCACCCCACAACGACCGCTCGCAGGTGAAGACGCCCGACGGCGGCCGACTGCCCTCGGCAGACAAGCTCACCATCGGCGCGCTGCTGGTCTCCACCTTCGTGATGATCCTCAACGAGACTCTGATGAACGTGGCGCTGCAGCCGCTGATGGAGGAGTTCCAGGTCAGCGAGCCGACCATCCAGTGGCTCACCACCGCGTTCATGCTCACCCTGGCCACGGTGATCCCGATCACCGGCTTCCTGATGCAGCGCTACAGCCTGCGCGCGGTGTTCACCGCCGCCATGGGCCTGTTCATCGCCGGCACGGCCCTGGCCGCCGCGGCCCCCGGCTTCGAGGTCCTGCTGGCAGGTCGCGTGGTCCAGGCCAGCGGCACCGCCATCATGCTGCCGCTGATGATGACCACTGTGCTGACCCTGGTGCCGCTGCACCGCCGGGGCGTGGTCATGGGCAACATCTCGATCGTGATCTCGGTGGCTCCGGCCACCGGGCCGGCGCTCTCGGGTCTGATCCTGCACCTGGCCGATTGGCGCTGGCTGTTCCTGATGATCCTGCCGATCGCGGTGATCGCGCTGTTCCTGGGCCGTCCCCGGCTGAACAAGGACCCCGGCACCGCCGGGAAGCGACTCTCCATCCCCTCGCTGCTGCTGGCGGTCCCCGGCTTCGGCGGCGTGGTCTACGGCATCAGCCAGATCGGCGGCGGGCACGGCACCCAGGAGGTCTCCGCGGACGCGGCCCCCGGCGTGGACCCGGTGGCCATCGCCGTCCTCGTGGCAGGTGTGCTGTGCCTGATCGGCTTCGGACTGCTGCAGGTGAAGCTGCAGAAGACCGACTCCGCGCTGTTGAACCTGAAGCCCTTCGCGTACACGATGTACACCCGCGCTCTGGCCATGATGCTGCTGATGATGATCGCGCTCTTCGGAGCGCTGATCCTGCTGCCGCTGTTCCTGCAGACCATCCGAGGCCTGGACACGCTGCAGACCGGGCTGATCCTGCTGCCTGGCGGGCTGCTGATGGCGCTGATGGCGCCCTTCGTCGGCCGCCTCTACGACCGGGTGGGACCCAAGCCGCTGGTCATCCCGGGCGCCTCGATCCTGATCGTGGCACTGTTCTGCATGAGCCTGCTCTCGCCGACCACTCCGGTGCCGCTGGTGCTGGGCCTGCACCTGCTGCTCTCCTCTGGCCTGGCGCTGCTATTCACCCCGGCCTTCACCACGGCGCTGAACCCGCTGCCCAAGGCGCTGTACTCTCACGGCACCGCGGCGCTGAACACGCTGCAGCAGCTGGCCGCCGCGATCGGCACCGCCGCCCTGGTGGCCGCCGTCGGCCTGGGCACCGCCGCCGCGGTGAACTCCGGGATGAACCCGGACGACGCCGCCGTGGAGGGCTTCCGCGTGGCGTTCCGCCTCGCTGCGGGGCTGAGCATCGGCACCCTGATCCTGGCCACCACGCTGCGCGCCACCCCCGCGGTCGAGGCGACGAGCGATGAGGTCGCGGATTCTGAGATTGCAGACCCTGAGGTCACGGATTCTGAAGTTGCAGATCCTGAGGTCACGGATTCCGTGGTCGCAGATCCCAAGCTCACGGGCGCCGCTGCCGACACCGACATCGAGGACCGCGCACAGGCAGGACCCAGCCCCCGAGGCTGATGCCTCAGCCCCGGGGCTAAGGCCTCACCCGGCGCCGGTCACCCGGCGCGGGTCCCGCGGCCAGGGTGCCACGGCACCAGCCGGGCCGCGCCGTGGGAGATCGGCCCGCCGCAGCGCCCGCAGGAATAGTGCGGGCGCTGTGACGTTGTGGGGAGAGAACCGTCGGGAAGACCCATCCCGGCGGGCCTGAACTCGAGAAGGCACCCTGACCCGAAGGAGCACCCCATGGCTGAATCTCAGCGCGTCGTCATCGTCGGCGGCCACGGCAAGATCGCACTCCTGGCAGCACCGAAGCTCACCGCCGCCGGTTTCAGCGTCGAGTCCCTGATCCGAGATCCCGATCAGGCCCAGGACATCACCGAAGCCGGAGCCACCCCACGGGTCCTGGACATCGAGTCCGCCGACACCGCCGAACTGACCGAGGCGTTCACCGGCGCGCACGCCGTGGTCTTCGCCGCCGGGGCTGGGGGAGGCAACCCCGCCCGCACCAAGGCCGTGGACCACGAGGCCGCGGTGCGCAGCATGGATGCCGCCGCCGAGGCAGGCGTGTCGCGCTACGTGATGGTCTCCTACGCGCGCAGCGAGACCGACATCAACACGGTGGACCCCAACAGCTCGTTCTACCCCTACGCGCTGGCCAAGCACCAGGCGGACAACCATCTGCGCAGCACCTCCCTGGACTACACCATCCTGGGCCCGGGTGCGCTGACCCTGGAGCCTGCCAGCGGGAAGATCACCGTGCTCGACCCGGCCACCGCCGGGGAGACCATGTCCAGCGAGGAGACCTCAACGGACACCTCGCGGGAGAACGTCGCGGAGGTCATCACCGAGACCCTGCGCAGCGGCGCCGCGGTGCGCGCCACTGTGAACTTCCTCGATGGCAAGACCCCGATCCCGGAGGCACTGGCATCGGTTTCGTCTTGAGTCTGAACAGGTGATAACCTTCTGAGGCACGTGAACGCGGGATTCCGCGCTCAGGTGCCTCAGGATCTGTAGCTCAGTTGGTTAGAGCGCTCGCCTCACACGCGAGAGGTCGATGGTTCGAGTCCATTCAGATCCACTCTCTTGGCCTGTGATCCAGGCACCACCACTCACACACCCCGCAAGGCCCCGGCATCTGCCAGGGTCCTTTTGTGGTTCAGTTGCCTGCGAGGAGGGTTCGTGGCACCCGAGTACGTTGACCGGCATCCCACGGGAGACTACGTCGCCGAAGCGATCGACCCGCTGCGCACCGAGCCCACCGACGATGTCACGCACATCCCCGTGGTGCACTCCACCCAGGAAGTGCTGGAGGAAGCCACCCCCACCGGGTTCGTACAGACGCTGCGCAGCTCCTTCGCCTCCTCCTGGCACGCCTCCGCAGAGGCCGAGGCCGCGCTGGAATGGGAGGAGTACGACGCCGAGGCGGTGGCCCGCGCCGCAGAACAGGACGAGAACGACGCGGCCCGCCACGAATACGTCGCGGATCCCAGCTTCGAGCAGTCCTACACCACCGCCCCCGGCGCGAGCGAGCCCACGGACCACTACGCCTTTCCTGCCACCGGGGACTGGCATCAGACCGATCCGCTGGGTCCGCAGATCCCGACCGGACCGCAGGAGACCACGACCTCCTGGACGCAGCGGACCGAGCAGCCCGCCTCACCGACCTCCTCGGGTCTGATCAGCCTGCCGCACAGCGCCCCCGGGGCTCGGCTGCGGCAGTCACCGCTGAGCCACTCCCCACGCCGGGGAACCGCGCTTCGTCCCACCTGGCTCAAGGCCAAGCTGAGCGGCTCGGCTCGGCGCGACCCCGACTTCGACCCCAGCGTCTTCGATCGCAGGCCGCGCTCGCCCCAGGTGCTGCGCCGGATCATGCAGGCCGAGCGCGCGGCCACCGGCACCGTGCCGATCCTGGACCGGCTCGCCGGGACGCCCTTCGAGAACCCCTACCAGGCCGAGGCGCACGTCGAGACCGATGAGCTGGCCACGATCGCCTTCGTGCTGGACCTCGGGGAGGCGCTCTTCCGCTACGGGGCCGGTGCGCTGGAGGTCGAGACCTCGATCATCGCTGTCACCGCCGCCTTCGGGATGAAGAACACCGACGCAGACATCACCAACCAGTCGATCAGCCTGAACTGGGCCCCGGACGGGAAGATCCCGTACTCCCGGGTGCGAGTGGTGCGGTCCTGGTCGAACAACTTCCGGGCGCTGGCCTCGGTGCATCAGCTGGTCACCGACATCATCTCCGGCCGGCTCACCCGCGGCGACGCGGAGGACCGGCTGCGGGAGATCACTCGCGAGCCCAAGCCGTATCCACGCTGGATGGTCACCATCTGCGGTGCGATCTTCGCAAGCTTCTTCGCCGCATTCCTCGGAGCCCCGCTGCTGGACGCCTCGATGGGCTTCTTCGCCACGATCCTGGTGCTCTGGACCACCCGGCAGCTCGCCACCTGGCGGGTGCCGGAGTACTTCGGACTGGCGGCCGGAGGGTTCATGGCGACCTCGTTCGCCATGGGGGCCTTCGCGATGGACATGCCGATCCGCCCGTCCATGGTGGTCGCCGGCGGGCTGATGATCCTGCTGCCCTCAGCCCGGATCGTCTCAGCCATCCAGGACGGGATCAACGGGTTCCCGATCACCGCTGCCGGTCGTCTGATGTCCTCGATGATCGCCTTCGCCGGGATGACTTCCGGCATCATGGCCGCGGTGGTGATCGCCAATATGCTCGGCGCCCCGGAGATCGAGGTGGCGGTGGGCCTGACCCGGCTCTACCACCCGGCGGTCCTGGTGGCACTGGTGTTCCTGGCGGCCGTGGCGGCCGCCGTGGTCGAACAGGCGAGCTGGCGGATGCTGCTGCCGATCGGCGCGGTCTCGGCGCTGGGCTTCTGCGCCTACTACGCCGCCGAGGTCATCGGCCTGGGCGAACGCATCACCCCGGTCTTCGGAGCCGTGGTGGTGGGGGCGCTGGGACGGGTCCTGGCGCTGCGCATGGGCTCGCCGCAGCTGGTGGTCGCGGTCCCCGCGATGATGTTCATGCTGCCCGGGCTGATGGTGTTCCGCGGGATGTATCAGATCGCCATGGACGCCTCCACCGTGGGCATGATGGGCGGACTGACCGAGCTGTTCAACGCGCTGATCATCATCATGGCGATCGCCGCCGGGATCGTGCTCGGAGATGTGCTGATGCGCCCGTTCACCGCAGGGCTGCAGTCCCACGAACGCTCCCGCACCCGACGTCGCTGAGGACTTCTCCGAAGCCGCGAGCCTCAGGGCCCGGCGTGCCCGGCCTGCCCGGCCTGCTCGGCCTGCTCGGCGGGATTCAGCCGCCAGTCCACGGGCTCCCCACCGAGTCGGCTGAGCGCCTCGTTGGCCTGTGAGAACGGGCGCGAGCCGAAGAACCCGCGCCGAGCCGAGAGCGGTGAGGGGTGCGGGCTGGTGAGCACCGCGGTGTGCTCGCCCCGATCCAGCAGCGGCGCCAGCTTCCGGGCGTCGGCCCCCCACAGGATCGAGACCAGCGGGGTTCCGCGGTCCACCAGGGCGCTCAGCGCGGCCTCGGTGATCTGCTCCCATCCGATGCCCCGGTGCGAGGCCGGTGCGCCGGCCGTGACCGTGAGCACCCGGTTGAGCAGCAGCACGCCCTGCGTGGTCCAGTCGCTGAGATCTCCATGCGGGCTCCGCGGGATCCCCAGATCAGACTCCAGCTCGGTGAAGATGTTGCTCAAGCTGCGCGGCAGCGGGCGCACCTCCGGGTCCACCGCGAAGGACATCCCGATGGCATGGCCCGGTGTCGGGTAGGGGTCCTGCCCGAGGATCAGCACCTTCACCGCCTCGAACGGCTGGCGGAACCCGCGCAGCACCAGCTCCGGGGCGGGGAGCACCTGCTCCCCGGCGTCGCGGCGGCGGGTCAGCTCATCCCGGACATTCTGGAAGTGAGCGGATTCC
This sequence comes from Nesterenkonia sandarakina, assembly GCF_013410215.1. Taxonomy (NCBI): domain Bacteria; kingdom Bacillati; phylum Actinomycetota; class Actinomycetes; order Micrococcales; family Micrococcaceae; genus Nesterenkonia; species Nesterenkonia sandarakina. The sequence goes on along the minus strand of NZ_JACCFQ010000001.1, from coordinate 645,946 downwards.
CCGGCCAGGGCGCGCTGCCAGCCGGATTCCAGCGGAGCGATCAGTTCAGTCTGTGATGTCATCTCCACCACCATAGACAGCGTGCTCCCAGGAACACACCGCCGGGTTCATCTGCACCGATATTCCGGCAATGCTCGTCGGCCCGCCGTAAGATGACGGTGAGATGATCACCGAACCGGAGAAGAAGATGCTCGACCTGGAGCGCCAGTGGTGGAAGTACGCCGGCGCGAAGGACGAGGCCATCAGTGACGCGCTGCAGATGTCAGCCGTGGCGTACTACCAGGCGCTGAATCGACTGATCGACACAGAGGCGGCACTCGCCCACGACCCGATGCTGGTCAAACGCCTGCGTCGGCAGCGCGACGCCCGGCACCGGGCCCGCGCGACCCGCCGCTGACCCGGTCGGGCCCCGCAGCGCCGAGCATCGACCACGCACCTTTGAGGACAGGACCTATGAGCCAGCACCCGCACGACGAGTTCGACGACGTCCCGCCCTACCAGGCAGGAGAGGCCGGCAAGCACCGGGCGCCGGGGGCCTCCGGGACCGGGGGCGCCGGTGGCAGCGGGCTGCGCTGGATCGGGCTGCTGGCAGGGTTCGTGCTGCTGGTCGGGGCGTTCGCCTATTTCATCGTGCCGATGCTCTCAGACTCCGACGCCGACACCACGGCGGAGGAGCAGGACGCCGCGGTGACCGAGGAGGACGCGGCGGAAGACGGCGCCGCCGAGGAAGGTGAGACGGCGGAAGCTGAGGAGCCCGCAGGGCCGCAGCCGGCCAGTGACACCGAGACCCCGGTCCAGGTCGCGAACTACCAGGGCGTCGAAGGCGGGGAGACGGCGATGAGCGCCGAGCTCGAGGAGCTCGACTACAACGTGGTCTGGAACGGCAGCTGGAACTTCGAAGAGCGCGCCGAAACCCCGGCCGTGGTCTACCCCGCCGGTTCAGGGGAGGCCGAGCAGGCGCTCGCCGAGGAGCTCGCCGAGAGCTTCGGGGCGGAGACCGTGGAGTCCCATGACCAGGCCAGCTACGTCACGCTGATCATCGGGGACGAATACCAGGGCTGATTCCGCTCAGCTCTGAACCTGGGACTGCGCCGCCGCAACGCTGACGCCCGTGCCTTCGGGCCTGCGGTGCGGCGCAAAGGCGGAGACTCCGGTGAGTTCCCGGCCGACGATCAGCAGGTTGATGCCCTGGGACCCCTCGTAGGTGTAGATCGCCTCGATGTCTCCGGCGATCTTGGCGGCCTCGTGGTCACTCAGGATGCCGTTGCCGCCGAAGATCTCCCGCGCGGCGGCGGCCGAGTCCCGCGCCAGTCGAGTCAGCGTCGCCTTGCCCAGGGATGCGTGCATCATGGTCAGTCCACGCTCGGCCTGCAGCCTGGTCAGTTCGGCCATGAAGGAGGTGGAGACCGCCAGGTTCCCGGCCACCTTGCCCAGCGCAGCCTGGATGAGCTGGAAGGATGCCAGCGGAACTCCGAACTGATCGCGCCGCGATGCATAGTCTCGCGCGATGTCCAGCAGGGCCTGCTGGGCGCCGACCGCCTGCCATCCCACCCAGGCTCGGGAGCTGCGCAGTCCGGTGTTCGTGGCGGCGAACGAGGTCGCTCCTGGCAGCAGTGCGTCCTGCGGCACGGTGACATCGAGTTCGATGTCCGCGTTGGGCATGATGCGCAGCCCGGTCTTATGGGTGATCTCTCGAGCCTGATACCCGGCACTCGAGGTGGGGACGAGAAATCCCTTGACCTGCCCATCGGCGGTGTCTCGAGCCCAGACCAGGGCGACGTCGGCCGCCGTGCCCATCCCGATCCAGCGTTTGGCTCCCTGGATGCGCCACTGCCCGCCGCGCAGCGTCGCCGAGGTGGCCAGTCCTCCGGCCACGTCGGAGCCATGGTCGGGTTCGGTGAGGCAGAACGCGCCGAAGGTGCGCAGCCGGCGCAGATCCGGAAGCCACTCCTCGCGCTGACGCTGGGATCCCAGGGCATGGATCATGCCCACGATGAGCTCGTTGTGGATCCCGATCACCGCCGAGATCGAGACATCGGCGCGCGCCAGTGCGGCGTGGACGAGTCCGCGCAGCAGCGGCGAGGAGCCGTCCAGGTGCAGCTGCCCCAGTCCGATGTCTCCCAGTCCGGAGAGCATGTCGAGCGGAAGGCGAGCCTCATTCCAGGCCTCGAGGGACTGGTGCCGAACGGTGCGCTGGGCGTGATCCTCGATGAAGCGCAGCCGCTCACGTTCTTCGGGGCTGAGGTGGCGGGCCAGCTGCATCAGGTCCGGATCCTCGGAGATGGAGGCAGTGGCACCGTGGGTGTCCTGAGTGGTCATCGGAGTCTCCTTCTCAGCCGGTCGTCCCGGGCCTCTCTGGCGAAGACGGCATGTCGATGCACGTGAAACAGCATCTTTACCGACTATATGACTTCCAAGTATATTCGAAAGTGACCTGCATCACGCATTTCGCGAGGGAGACCACCATGACAGTGACCGAAGAGTTCCGCGCGGCCCGGGATCAGCTCGTGAGCGCTCAGCAGGACTGGGAGCGCGCCCGCCGGGACTTCGTCTGGCCCCGCTTCAGTCACTTCAACTTCGGCTTCGACTGGTTCGACCAGGTCGCCAAGCGTCCCGAACGCTCCGGTCAGGACGCATTGGTGATCGTGGAGGAGGACGGATCCCGGCTCACCCGCACCTTTGCCGAGCTTCGGGATGACTCCAATCGGGTGGCGAACTGGCTGAGAAGCATCGGGGTCCGTCGGGGTGACCGGATCCTCCTGATCCTGGGCAACCAGGTCGAGCTGTGGGAGACGATGCTCGCGGCGATCAAGCTCGGCGCGGTGCTGGTCCCCACCACGACACAGATGGGCCCACGCGATCTGCAGGACCGGGTCGAGCGGGCCGAGGCGAGCTGGGTGGTCGGGGACTCCGCGACGCTGAAGAAGTTCACGCAGGTCCAGGGGGACTACGCGCTGATCCACGTGCCCGGGGTGTATGCCGACCGGGAGGCAGCGGTCGTGCCGCAGGTGTCGGAGCGCACCGTGAACTCCTACTGCGATGCCTACGCCGCATCAGCGGAGCTCGAGCAGGTCGTGCTGACCTCAGCCGAGGAGACGATGCTGCTCTACTTCACCTCCGGCACGACGTCGAAGCCGAAGCTGGTCGAGCACACCCATACCTCCTATCCGGTGGGCCACCTCTCCACGCTGTACTGGATCGGACTCGAGCCCGGCGATGTGCATCTGAACGTCTCCTCACCGGGCTGGGCCAAACATGCCTGGTCGAACTTCTTCGCACCGTGGATCGCGGAGGCCACGATCTTCTTGTACAACTTCAGCAGGTTCGACGCCGAAGCCCTGATGCATGCGATGGACGACGCCGGGGTGAGCAGCTTCTGCGCTCCGCCCACGGTCTGGCGGATGCTCATCAAGGCGGACCTCGCACAGCTGCAAACACCGCCACGGGTCACCGTCTCCGCCGGCGAGCCGCTGAACCCGGAGGTCATCGAACAGGTTCAGCGGGCCTGGGGGAGGACCATCCGGGATGGCTTCGGGCAGACCGAGTCCTCGCTGCAGATCGCGAACACCCCGGGACGGCCGGTGAAGTTCGGCGCGATGGGCCTCCCGCTGCCGGGATTCGACGTCGTCCTGATCGACCCGGTCACCGGCGCGCAGGCGGATGAGGGGGAGATCTGCCTGGCTCTGGACCCGCGCCCGGTGGGTCTGATGAAGGGGTACTACGGCGACGCCGAGAAGAACGCGGAGGTCTTCCGCGAGGGGCTTTACCACACCGGAGACATCGCCTCACGGGACAGCAGCGGCGTGATCACCTATGTGGGACGAGCCGATGACGTCTTCAAGTCCAGCGACTATAAGGTCTCACCCTTCGAGCTGGAGTCGGTGCTCATCGAGCATCCGGCGGTGGTGGAGGCAGCGATCGTGCCGGCCCCGGACGAGCTGCGGCTCTCCGTTCCCAAGGCATATGTGACGCTGGCCTCCGGGTGGGAGCCCAATGAGGCGACCGCGGCGGAGATCCTCCAGTTCACGCTGGGCAGGCTGGCGCCCTACCAGCGGATCAGGCGGATCGAGTTCTCCGAGCTGCCCAAGACGATCTCGGGGAAGATCCGGCGGGTCCAGCTGCGCCAGTCCGAGGCGCAGCGAGCCGAGGCAGGTGCGAGCCCAGCAGGATTCGGTGTGGAGTACCGAGATGTCGATCTGGGGCTGAAGCGCCCGTGAGACGGTCCGGTTCGGTGAGGAGACGGTCCGACGGCGCTGCCTCGGCTCCCCCGGCAGGTCCGAGCCTGCGCGGATTCCCCGATAAACTCCGGTGCATCCGCACACTTGTCTGACCGAGCACGGAAGAGGAGACGCCCCACATGCAGCCCCCGCTTGCGAAGGACCCCATCGCTGAGATCCAGAAGAACTGGGAGCGGCAGGGATGGACGTCCGCGGCTGCCCCGGCGGCGGCGGTGACCGCCATCATGCGGACCCAGCAGATCCTCCTGGGGCGAGCACGGGACATCCTGAAACCGTTCAAGCTGACCTTCGCCCGTTATGAGGTGCTCGCACTGCTGGGATTCTCCCGGGAGGAGCGGCTGCCGATGAACAAGGCCAGCCAGCTGCTGCAGGTCCATCCGACATCGATCACCAACGCCGTGGACCGGTTGGAGTCAGCAGGCCTGGTGCGCCGGGAGCCGCATGACTCCGACCGGCGCGCGATGCTCCTGGTCCTCACCCCGGAGGGCAAACAAGTGGCCGAACAGGCGACCCGGGCGCTGAATGAGCAGCTCTTCGAGCACACCGGGTTCGAAGAACAGGAGATCGATCAACTGAACACCATCCTGGCGAAGTTCCGCCAGCGAGCGGGGGACTTCCCCTCCTGAGCCGCTGCTCAGCGATGCCTCCACCGCGGTTCCCGCTTCTCGCGGAACGCGCGCATGCCCTCGGACTGATCCTCCAGGGAGAACAGCGAATGGAACATCCGCCGCTCGAAGCTCAGGCCCTGATGCAGCGAGGAGTCGAAGGCCGCGCCCACAGCCTCCTTCGCCATCTGCGCCGCGGGTTTGGACTTCGAGGCGATCAGCTCGGCGACCCTGGTGGCCTCGGTGAGCGTGTCGGCATCGGCCACGACTCGTGAGACCAGGCCGATGCGCTCGGCCTCCTCGGCGTGGATGCGTCGCCCGGTGAGGATCATGTCCATCGCCTTGGCCTTGCCCACCGATCGGGTGAGGCGCTGCGAGCCCCCCATCCCGGGAATGACGCCGAGGTTGATCTCGGGCTGACCGAAGCTCGCGCCTTCTCCGGCCACGATCACATCGGCCATCATCGCCAGCTCGCAGCCGCCGCCCAGGGCGTAGCCGTTGACCGCGGCCACGATCGGGGTGCGCAGCCGGGTGAGGTCGTCCCAGCGGCGGAACCAGTCGGCGGCGTACATCCCGGGGTGGTCCTGCTCCGCCATCTCGGTGATATCGGCTCCGGCCGCGAACACCTTCTCCGAGCCGGTGATCAGGATCGCACCGATCTCGGTGCTGGCGTCGAACTCGCCGGCGGCACGCACCACCTCCTCCATCAGCACGGTGTTCAGGGCGTTCAGTGATTCCGGCCGGTTCAGCGTGATCCGGCCCACCCGCGCCTCGGCGGAGACCAGGATCGTGGAATAGTCGGTCATGCCTCAGGCTCCTGGGTGTGTGGAGTTGTCTCGGATGGTGTTGATGATGCCGGAGAAGTCCTGCCGTGCCCCGGGGCCCTGCGCGAACTCGGCGAAGATGGCGGCGGCGAGTCGACCCAGCTGGGCGTCCACTCCCTGATCCTGAAGCGCGTTGTTCGCGAGGGTGAGGTCCTTGGCCATCAGCGCGCCGGCGAAGCCTGGGGCGAAGTCTCGGTTGGCCGGGGAGCTCGGCACGGGTCCAGGGACCGGGCAGTTGGTGGTCAGCGCCCAGCACTGACCCGAGGCGTTGGAGACCACGTCGTAGAGCGCCTGGTGGTCCAGTCCCAGCCGTTCGCCCAGGACGAAGGCCTCTCCCACGGCGATCTGGCTGATGCCCAAGATCATGTTGTTGCACAGCTTGGCCGCCTGGCCCAGGCCGCTGCCGCCGCAGTGGACCACGCGGGCGCCCATGATCTCCAGCAGTGGGCGGATCTCTTCGAAGACCTCGACTCGGCCCCCGGCCATGAACGCCAGGCTTCCGGCCTCCGCACCCACCACGCCCCCGGACACCGGGGCATCGGCGGCCCGGAATCCGGCGCGCTCGGCCAGCTCTGCGGCCTGCTGCGCCTCGGAGATGTTGATCGTCGAACAGTCCAGGAAGATCGTCCCGGGCCTGGCTGCCGAGAGCAGTCCCGGTGAATCCCGGTAGGCCGAGAGCACGTGCTGGCCAGACGGGAGCATGGTGAGCACCACCTCGGCGGAGGCGACGGCCTCGAGCGGGTCGGTGACGGTCTCGACGCCCTTGGCCCGGGCGGTCTCCAGGGCCTCGGCGCTGAGGTCGAAGCCGGAGACCGGCACGCCCGCCTGGGCGAGATTGGCAGCCATGGGCCCGCCCATGTTGCCGAGTCCGATGAACGCCACCCTCGGGTGCGAGGGTGTCTCGCTGCTGGTGCTGCTCAAGGACGTTCCTCCTGAATCCGTCGCCATGGTTCAGCTCCCTTCAGGCATGGTGAAGCTGGCGCCCTCTTTGGTGCCCGAGGGCCAGCGTGTGCTCACCGTCTTGGTCTTGGAGTAGAACTTCAGCCCGTCGACGCCGTGCTGATTGAGGTCGCCGAATCCTGAGGCCTTCCACCCGCCGAAGGTGTAGTAGGCGATCGGCACCGGGATCGGCAGATTCACCCCGACCATCCCCACCTCCACTCGGGAAGCGAAGTCTCGCGCGGTGTCCCCGTCGCGGGTGAAGATCGCGACGCCGTTGCCGAACTGGTGTTCGGTGGGCAGCCGGAGCGCCTCCTCGTAGTCCCGGGCCCGCGCGATGCACAGCACCGGACCGAAGATCTCCTCCTGGTAGATCCGCATCACCGGCGTGACGTGGTCGAAGAGGGTGGCCCCGATCCAGTACCCGTCGGGGTGGCCCTCGACGACGACGCCGCGCCCATCCACCACCAGCTCGGCACCTTCCTCGACGCCGAGCCCGATGTAGCCCTCGATCCGGGACTTGGCGTCCGCGCCGACCACCGGACCGAAATCGCTGGAGGGATCCAGCGAGGGTCCCACCACCAGCTTCTCGATGCGCTCCAGGAGTTTGGCCCGCAATGCCTCGGCGGTGGCCTCACCCACCGGGACGGCCACGGAGATCGCCATGCACCGCTCACCGGCGGAGCCATAACCGGCGCCGATCAGGGCATCGGCGGCCTGGTCGAGGTCCGCGTCGGGCATGATCACCATGTGGTTCTTCGCCCCGCCGAAGCACTGGGCGCGTTTCCCCGCGGCCGCGGCGGCGGTGTAGATGGCCTGGGCGATCGGAGTCGAACCCACGAAGCCGATGGCCTTGACCCGGAGGTCCTCGATGAGCGCGTCCACCGCTTCCTTGTCCCCGTTGACCACGTTCAGCGTGCCCGGCGGCATGCCGGCCTCAAGCGCGAGCTCGGCCAGGCGCAGCGGCACGGAGGGATTGCGCTCGGAGGGCTTGAGCACGAAGGTGTTGCCCGCGGCCAGGGCGGTCCCGGCCTTCCAGAGCGGAATCATGGCGGGGAAGTTGAAGGGGGTGATGCCGGCGACCACGCCCAAGGGCTGGCGCAGGCTGTGGACATCCATCCCGGCGGCGGCATCGTGGGAGAACTCGCCCTTGAGCAGGTGCGGGGCTCCGGCGCCGAACTCCACCACCTCCACGCCGCGCTGGATGTCACCTTTGGCATCCTCGAAGGTCTTGCCGTGTTCATTGGAGAGCGTCTCCGCGAGCTCATCGCGATGCGTATTGATCGCCTCCGCCCACTTCAGCAGGATGCGCCCGCGCCGCTGCGGGTTCATGCCCGACCAGGCACCGAAGGCCTCCTGAGCGGATTCGATGGCGTGTGCCACCTCCGCGGAGTTCGCGAGGGGGACCCGTGCGGTGAGCTCGCCCCGGACCGGGTTGAAGATCTCTCGGCTCCTGCCAGAGGCGCCCTGCACGTGCTTGCCATGGATGAAGTGGGTCAGCTCTGTCATGGACGAACTCCTTCGCGTTGAGATCGGCCGCAGGGCGCCTGTGCCGGAGCTGATCCACTCGGCGGCACCTGTGATGCAGCTCTCACTGTGTTAGCGTAGGCTCGAGTTATTGGATGTGCAACTATCGCGCGTGCGACCGGTATCTGAACCGTCGCGGCCGGCTCGACGGAAGGAACAGGGAGACCAGCATGGAGCTGTCGGGAGCCAGTGCGGTTGTCAGTGGAGGCGCCTCAGGCCTCGGTCATGCCACCGCCCAGGCCCTGATAGGGGCCGGCGCGCAGGTGGTGGTGGTGGACCTGCCCGACGCGGAGGGCAGCACCGAGCGCGCCGAGGCCGTCGCCTCGCTCGGTGAGCGCGCCGCCTTCTGCGCCGGCGACATCACCGACCCTGCCACCTCCCGCGACGCCGTGGAGATGGCAGTCGTCCGGGGACCGCTGCGGGTGGCCGTGAGCTGCGCCGGGGTCGCCACCCCGGGAAAGCTGCTCGGTCGGGATGGCCCGCTCTCGGCGGAGCAGTTCATGGGAGTGCTTGGCATCAACGTCGGTGGCACGGTGAATCTGATGAGCCAGGCTGCCGATGCGATGCAGCACAACGATCCCACCGAGGGTGAGCGCGGGGTGCTGATCAACACCGCCTCAGTGGCGGCTTTCGAAGGTCAGATCGGTCAGATCGCCTATGCCGCCTCCAAGGGTGCGGTGGCCTCGCTGACGCTGCCCGCCGCCCGCGAGCTCGCCCGTCACGCCGTCCGGGTGATGACCATCGCCCCGGGGCTCTTTGAGACCCCGATGATGGCGGGACTGCCCGAGGAGGCCAGGGAATCGCTGCGGGCCAAGACGCTGCACCCGGCCCGACTCGGTGAGCCGACGGACTACGCCCGGCTGGTGATGCATATCGTGGGCAACCCGATGCTCAACGGCGAGACCATCCGGCTCGACGGGGCGATCCGACTGGAGCCCAGGTAGCCGAGGCGCTCGCGGTCCCCGACCGGACCGCAGACCGGGCTGGTCCGGAGACCTGCCGGACCAGAGGCCTGCCGGACCAGACCCGAGGCCTCAGTCGCTCCACCCGGTGTAGGAATCCGCAAAGTATGCCTGCCCGTACACCGAGCCGGTGATCGCCTCGAACTCGCCTCGGCGGCGCTGATGGGTGAACGGGTTCTCCTCGGGCTGGCGGTGCAGCAGGTTCGTCGCCCAATAGGAGAAGTTCTGCGCCTTCCACACCCGGTCCAGGGCGGTGCGCGAGTAGCGGCGCAGCGCCTCCGGAGTCTCGACCGCTGCTCCAGGCTCCTTTGATTCAGGCCCTTCGGACCCCTTGGCGGGATCTGCGGTGCGGTTCTCGCGCAGCTCGGTGATGAACTCCTCCACGCGCGGGACAAGGGCTCGCACATCCGCGAAGGCCAGATTCAACCCCTTGGCCCCGGTGGGCGGCACGGTGTGCCCGGCGTCGCCGGCGAGGACCAGCCGGCCGTGGCTCAGCGGGTCACAGACGTAGGACCGGAAGGGCAGCACGGTCTTCTCGATGATAGGTCCGCGCTTGAGCTGCACGCCGCCTTCGGTGCCCAGCACCGCTTGGATGTGGTCGAAGATCGCGTCCTCGGACCAGCTCTGGACATCGGTGTCCGGGTCGCACTGGAAGTACATCCGCTGGACGGTCTCGTTGCGCTGGGAGATCAGCGCGAAGCCGAGCTCGGAGTTCGCATAGATCAGCTCCGGCGCGGTGGGTGGGGCCTCGCAGAGGATGCCGAACCAGGCGAAGGGATAGGAGATGAAGTGATCGGTGCGCACCGCCTCGGGAATCAGCTTGCGGCACATCGACCTGGACCCGTCGGTGCCGATGATCAGATCGGCCTCGATGCTGCGCTGCGCAGCGTGCGCGTCCGTGAAGCTGATCCGCGGGGAGGCGGTCTCGACCCCGTGGACCTCGGTGTCCGTGACGGCCCAGTGGATCTCCCCGCCCTCGCGCTCCCAGGCGTTGGCCAGGTCGAAGAACACCTCGTTCTGTGGGTACAGCCAGACCGAGCGGCCGACCAGTGCCTGGAAGTCGATGCGGTGCGCTTCCCCGTCGAAGCTGAGCACGGTGCCCTCGTGCTCATGGCCTGCCGTGAGCACCCGCGATCCGACCTCCGCGTCCACCAGCATGTCCACGGTGGCGGCCTCCAGGATCCCCGCGCGCTGGGTGTGGTGGATGGTGTCCTTGGTGCGGGTCTCGATCACCGCGGCGGAGATGCCCCGGCGCTTCAGCAGCAGCGCGGTCATCAGCCCTGCCGGGCCGCCGCCCACGATGCCCACGTCGACTCGGGTGGTGTGCTCGGTCATGTCTCTCCCTCTCGAAGCAGCCTCCGGTCCTCCGGGTGGCCAGCCACGTCTGTCTCTGTGCCTCAGTCTGCGCACCCGGTGTGTGTGGCGCCACAGTCATCTCATTGAATGCGAGGATGCAGCGAGTTGGCTTCAGCTTCTGCCGCTGATCTCGCGCTGGATGCCCCGGGCGGCGATCTGGAGCATCTGCACCCAGGGTGCGGGGCGGCGAGCGACGTCGTCGTCGTCGGTGACCACGCCCAGGGCCGCCACCACCGAGCGGCCGCGCTGCCGGATCGGGACCGCGACCCCGGTCACCTCGCGCTCGATCACTCCGGTCTGTGCGCAGTAGCCCTGCTGGCGCACCTGTTCCAGCCGGTCTTCGGAGATGATCTGTCCTCCGGCGGCGTCCTGGTGCTGGGTGCGGTAGAAGGTGCGGAACTCCGAGGGCGCATGAGCAAGCAGCACCAGCCCGGTGGCAGAGACATGCAGCGGCAGCCGGCCGGCCACCCCGCCATGGATGCTTGGGGCCTCCCGGGCCGAGAGCCGATCCACGAAGAGCACCTCGCGACCCTCGATGACCCCGAGCTGCACGTGCTGGCCCATCACGGCGTGGACATCGGTGAGGTAGGGGCGGGCTCGCACGGCGAGCTTCATCGTCGGCGCTGAGCGGTTGGTCATCTCCCAGAGTCGGGTCCCCACCATGTACCCCGCCGGCAGCGACTCCAGCCAGCCCAGCTCCGCCATGTCCCGGCAGAGCCGGTGTGCGGTGGCCGGGGGAAGTCCCGTGCGACGAGCGATCTCTGCGGCGCTGAGCAGGCTCTCCGCGGCAGAGAAGGTGGAGAGCACCCGGTCCAGCCGGGTCAGCACCGAGTCACCGGTGGGGGAGTTCGCCATGGCTCACATGCTAGCTTCCGGTGTCGGGCGGGGTCCCCGGTGCCGTGCGGTGCCCACGGCTCAGTCCCGGGCCGCGACCGGATCAGCGCGCAGCTCGCTCGCTGTGCGCTGGTGCAGCGAGATTCGCAGCACCACGACCGCAGCCATGGCCACGATGATTCCGGCGCCGATGTAGAGCGCCGTGGGGGTGGCTCCGAGGTCCAGCAGTGCACCGACGGCGATCGGGGCGATGATCGCGCCGGTGCGCCCGACGCCGAGGGCGACACCCACCCCGGTGGAGCGCAGCCGGGGCGCGTAGGTCATCGGAGCGATCGTGTAGATCCCGGAGATGCAGCCGTTGATGATCATGCCCAGCAGCACTCCGGCCACCAGCGCCGCGGGCAGCCAGGCGGTGGCGCTGATGAAGACGATGAACATCGCGCCAGAGCAGATGGCGAAGACCGCCTGGACCCGGCGGACGTCCCAGCGGGAGGCGAACACGCCGAAGAGCACCGCGCCGATGGTGCCTCCGATCATCAGCATGATCCCGCCCATGATGCCCTCGTCGGTGGAGAAGCCCACTTCAGTGAGCAGCTGCGGGGTCCAGGTGTTGGCGAAGTAGAAGCCGAACATCACGATGAAGAACATCGCCCACAGCAGCAGCGTGCGACTCCGATTCTCCGGGCTGAACAAGGCTGCATAGGAGTTCTTCGAGCGGTCCGGGGTCCCCGTGTCGCTGGGATCCTCGCGCTCCAGCGTCACCGGGCCGGTGATGCCCATCCGCGCGGCGATCTCCTCGGCGCGGCGCTGTTCGGAGCCGTCGCCGCTCGCCTGCGGCCCGCTGGCGCGCGCGCCGAGGAAGTCCAGGGACTCCGGCATCTTGAGCCAGACGAAGATCACGGCCAGCACGGTCACCGCGCCACCGAGCAGGAAGACCGCCTGCCAGCCGAAGTTCCCGATGAGTGGGATCGCGGCCAGTCCGCCCAGGGTGGCGCCCACCGGGTAGCCGGCGGCATAGATGCTCATGCACAGGCCGCGGTACTTGGCGTTGGAATACTCCGAGACCAGCACGGTGCCGGAGGTCAGGATCCCACCCACGCCGAGCCCGGTGATGACTCGCCAGGCCATCAGCTCCGGCATCGAGGATGCGGTGGCGGAGAGGAAGAGCCCAGCGGCGTTGATGATCATCGCGATCACCAGCATCCGGCGCCGTCCGAAGCGGTCTGCGAAGGGTCCCACCCAGATCGCGCCCAGGGCCATGCCGATCAGCCCTCCGCTGAGCAGCAGGCCGAGTTCGGTGCCGGTGAGGCCCAGGTCGGCAGAGACCGGGTTGGCGGTGAACGCCATGGCCTGCACGTCATAGCCGTCCAGTCCCATCAGGGCAGTGGCCAGCGCCACGACGAACCATTGGTAGCGGCTCATCGGGCGGGAGTCGATCGATTCCCGGAGGCTGGTCTGGGTCATGAGGATCTCCTTGGACGGTGGTGACGTGCCGTGGCTCAGGTCACAGAACTCACCGGACGTTAGCCCTTCGTGACCCGAGACACAATTGCGCGGCTCGAAAAGCGTCCGACGGCTCATTCAACGGGCGAAGCCTTGACGCTGCAGGCTTGGCTAGGCTGGCGTCATGGCCAACTCGTCCAGCGGTGACGCGGTGCTCGACCGTGCGATGCGGATCCTCGCCGTCCTTGAGGTTCACCCCAGCCTGCCTGCGGGTGAGCTCATCGACGCCGCGGGGCTGCCTCGAACCACCGGATACCGGCTGCTGCGGACCATGCGCGCCCATGGCCTGCTCGCCGCTTCGGACTCCGGGGAGCTGGTGCTGGGGCAGCGGCTCTGGGAGATCGCCCAGGGTGCCCCGATCAGCCGGACCCTGCGGGCCGCGGCCCTTCCCTTCATGCAGGACGTCAATGCCGTGGTCCGGCAGACCACCCAGCTTGCGGTCCTTGATGACCAGGGGGTGCTGATCGTCGAGCGACTCTCCCGCCATGGGGCCGTGATCAATCCCGCGGAGGTGGCCACCACGATGCCGGCGCATCTGACCTCGATGGGGCATGTGCTGCTCGCCCATTCCCCGGTCCACGTGGTCCAGCGCTGGTGGGCTCCCCGGGCAGCGCAGATCCAGGAGGCTCGGCCGCAGCTGCACCGGGAGCTGGCGGAGGCGCGCACCCGGGGGCATGCCCAGCTCAGCGGGGTGATCAACGCGGAGACCACCGGCGTCTCGGTGCCGGTGCTGGGCGGTGGCGGCCACGCCGTCGCGGCGCTGACCGTGGTGGTCCCGCGCGACGCTGCCGAGATCCCACAGTTCCTGATGGCGCTGCAGACCGCGGGGCGCGGCATCACCCGTGCGCTGGAGGGCATGAGCCACTGAGCCCAGCCAGCTCAGCCAGTCCGGCCCAACCAGCCAGCTCAGCCCGTCCGGCCGGTCTAGCCAGTTGAGCCATTGAATGGCAATGGTGTGGCGGGTGCGGGCTTGCCCTGAGCAGACTGAGTGAGAACCACGTCACACACTGGCGACGCACACCGCCGATCCCCGTCAAGGAGCCTGGACCCATGGCTGAGAAGAACACGAACCCGGATGCCGCCGCGCTCTCTCAGGCAGAGATCGACGCCGAGATCGCCGCCATCCACGGAGAGTATCGCGCCCAGCGCGACGCCGGCGGCCAGGTCGAGACCAACGCCCGGCTGAACTTCCCGCCGTATCGCAGCTCGCTGCTGCGACACCCGACGAAGTCCCTGCATCACGCGGACCCCGAGGATATCGAGCTCTACAGCCCGGCCTTCGGTCACCGCGACGTCTCCCCGCTGGAGGCGGACCTGACGATCCAGCACAACGGCGAGCCGATCGGGGAGCGGATCATCGTGACCGGCCGGGTGATCGACGGGGACGGACGCGCCGTGGCCGGTCAGCTGGTGGAGATGTGGCAGGCCAACGCCGCCGGACGCTATATGCACAAGCGTGACCAGCACCCCGCGCCGCTGGATCCCAACTTCACCGGGGTGGGGCGCACCCTGACCGGTCCCAACGGTGAGTACAGCTTCACCACCATCAAACCGGCGCCGTATCCATGGAAGAACCACAACAACGCCTGGCGCTCGGCGCACATCCACTTCTCGCTCTTCGGCACCGACTTCACCCAGCGGATCGTGACCCAGATGTATTTCCCCGGGGACCCGATCTTCGCCCTGGACCCGATCTACCAGTCCATCACCGACCAGGCCGCCCGGGATCGCCTGGTCGCCACCTACGACCACTCGGTCTCCCAGCACGAATGGAACACCGGCTACCGTTGGGACATCGTCCTTTCCGGAAGCAACCGCACCTGGGCCGAGCAGGAGGAGGAGCACTGATATGAGACTCACCCCGACCCCCGCACAGACCGTGGGGCCCTTCTTCGGCTACGCGCTGCCCTACGCCGGAGGCGAGGCCCTGGTGGACCGTTCGCACCCCGGCGCGGTGCGGCTGCACGGCACCGTCTACGACGGCGACGGCGTGCCGGTGCCCGACGCGCTGTTGGAGATCTGGCAGCCCGATGAGCACGGCGGGATCTCCCAGCAGCCGGGATCCCTGCACCGCGACGGCTACACCTTCACCGGATGGGGCCGCGCCGCCGTCGACGGGGTGGGGCACTACTCGTTCACCACCGTGGAACCGGGCAGCACCGGCGACGGCGTGGCACCGTACTTCCTGGTCACGGTCTTCGCCCGCGGGCTCATGGATCGACTCTTCACCCGGGCCTATCTGCCTGCCGACCCGTCCACCCTCGAGCAGGACCGGCTGTTGAGCTCGGTGCCGGCCGATCGCCGCCAGACGCTGATCGCCACCCGGGAGCCCGACGGGAGTCTGGGCTTCGACATCCACTTCCAAGGTGCCCAGGAGACCGTGTTCCTCACCTATCCCAACACCCCGCAGTTCACCGGCCCGGTGGAGTGATCGACAGGAGCGTGCCCCGACCATGACCGGACCCTTCGGAATCCTGAGCCCGGCATGGGCCGGCACCTCGACGGCGCGGCTGATGTCCGAGGAATCCATCCTGCGGGCAATGCTGCGCGTGGAGGCCGCCTGGGCCCAGGCGCTCGCCGATGCCGACCAGGCACCTGCTGAGAGTGCCGCGGCCATCCAGGCGATCAGCGAGGACCCCGCGGGTGCCGGAATCGAGGTCGAGGCGATCGCGGCGCAGGGCCCTGGCGGGGGCAACCCGGTGATCCCGATGCTCGCCGCCGTCCGTCACGCCCTGGCCCAGTCCGGGGAGTCCGACGCCGCGCTGCACCGCGGCGCCACCAGCCAGGACATCTTGGACACCGCGCTGATGCTTCTCTGCCGCGACGCCGCAGCCGAGGTCCTCGACGAGGCGCGCCGGGCAGGGGCGGCGCTGAGCAGCCTGAGCCAGGAGCATCGGGAGACCATCTGCGTGGCCCGGTCCCTGACCCAGCACGCGCTGCCGACCAGCTTCGGACTGCGCTGCGCGGGGTGGCTCGACGGGCTGACCCAGGCGATCCAGCGGCTTCAGCTGGCAGCGGCAGCGCTCCCGCTGCAGTGGGGCGGGGCCGTGGGCACCCAGGCCTCGCTGAGTGACTCGCTCGGCGCCCAGCGCACCGGCACGCTCACGGCTGACCTCGCGGACCGTCTTGATCTGCGCCCGATGACCCGCCCCTGGCACACCCAGCGCCAGGTGATCCTGGATCTCGGCTCGGGGCTGGCAGGCCTGCTCGCGGCGCTGGGGAAGGCCGCAGGAGACGTGCTCACGCTGCAGCGCCCCGAGATCGCCGAGCTGCGCGAACCTGCTGCGCCGGGTCGCGGCGGATCCTCTGCCATGCCGCAGAAGCAGAACCCGGTGCTCTCCACGCTGATCCGCTCCGCGGCGCTGAGCGCCCCGGGGCAGCTGAGCACGCTCTACCTGGCGGCGGCCACCGCCGAGGACGAGCGGCCGGCGGGAGCCTGGCACGCGGAATGGCCCAGCCTGGTCGAGCTGAGCCGGCTCGCCGGTGGCGCCGCCACTCATGCCGCCGAGCTGTTCGAGGGACTGGTGGTGCGCCCCGACGCGATGCGCGCCAACCTGAGACTCAGCGGCGACGCCGTGCTCAGCGAACGACTGATGGCGCGTCTGGGAGGCTCCTTTCCCGGCGGAGGCAAGGCGCTGCAGGATCTGGTGCGGCGCAGCGTCGTCGAAGCGGTGCCGCTGCGAGGCCTGCTCGAGGACCAGCTCGGGGATCGGATCACCGCGGCGGAGCTCGATGAGCTGCTGGACCCGCTGCAGTATCTGGGCCGGGCGCAGGAGTTCATCGACGCCGCCGTGGAGGAGTTCGCGCAGCACAGCGCCACTCAGCACAGCGCCACCCAGCCCGACATCCACCCACCGCACCCCGACCAGACCCTCGTGCAGCCGGAAGGATCCACCGATCATGTCTGAATCACACCTGCCCCACCCGGATGCGTCGGGGTCAGCCGCCACGCTGACCCTGACCCCGCAGCTGCTCTCCGGGTCCGTCGAGGATCTGCGCACCGGCGCCCGGCCGGTGCTGGTGCTGGGCCCCTCGCTGGGGACCAGCGTCGCCGTCCTGTGGCAGGGTGCCCTGGCACATCTGCAGGAGAGCTTCACGCTGATCGGCTGGGACCTGCCCGGCCACGGCGATGCGGAGCCCTTCACCGAGTCCTTCGAGATCAGCGACCTCGCCGACGCGCTGGAGGAGCTCGTCGCCGAGCTCGCCGACAACCACGGACTGCCCGCCGATCTTCCGGTCTACGCCGCCGGGGTCTCGATCGCAGGGACCGTCAGTCTGACCCTCGCGCTGCGCGGGAACACGCGGTTCACCCGGTTGGCGGCGCTGTGCACCGCGGCGAAGATCGGTGACCCCCAGATGTGGAGCGAACGCGCGGAGCTCGTCGCGCAGGCGGGAACTCCCACCATGGTCGAGGGCTCCGCGCAGCGCTGGTTCGCCCCGGGGTTCATGGCCCGTGAGCCAGAGGTGGTCACCGGGCTGCTGCACTGCCTGCAGCACACCGACCGGCATTCCTACGCCGCCGCCTGCCGGGCTCTGGGCCGCTATGACCTCACGGCCGAGCTCGCCGGCGTCGCCCGACCGCTGTTGGTGATCAGCGGGGTGGAGGATCCGGTGTGTCCGCCCTCGGCGGTGCAGGACCTCGCCGCAGCCCCGCACACCCAGACCGCGGTGCTCGACGGCGTCGCCCATCAGGCCCCGGCCGAAGCCCCGGAGGCCACCGCCCGACTGCTCAAGGAGTTCCTCAATGACTGATCCCCACTACCAGGACGGCATGAAGGTCCGCCGCGAGGTGCTCTCCGACGCCCACGTAGACCGCGCCGAGGCCAAGAAGGACGACTTCACCGAGGACTTCCAGGAACTGATCACCAACTACGCCTGGGGCTCGATCTGGACCCGCCCCGGGCTGGACCGGTCGACCCGTTCGGTGATCACGCTGACCGCCCTGATCGCCGGCGGGTACTGGGAGGAGCTGGAGATGCATATCCGCGCGGCGCTGCGCAACGGGCTCACCGAGGATCAGATCAAAGAGGTCTTCCTGCAATGCGCCATCTACTGCTCGGTCCCCGCGGCGAACACGGCGTTCAGCATCGGGCGTCGGGTGCTGCAGGAGGAGCGCACCGGTCAGGGCTGACTGGTGCGCCGTGAGGTCTGGCGGCTCTGCACCTAGGTCGCGGCTGCGTCGGTGAGCGGCCAGCCGATCTCCGTGGTGCCGACACCGGAGGGGGCGTCGCCGGTATAGGTCTCCCGGATCGGGCCTGCTGCGCTGTCGCCGCGGTCTGCGACACGCGCTCCCAGCGCGGCGTAGGCGCGAGAGATCGTGTGGTCGGATCCCTGGTGGACCGCCACCGCCATCCGGGTGGCGGGAAGGGTCTCGAAGGTCGCCCGTCCGCCGCACGCCGCGCGGGGTGCGGCTTCCACTGGAAGGAAGAGGGCGCAGTCGCCCGCCTCGTGGAGGAACAGCTCGGTGGAGAACAACCCGCCCAGGGGCCCGACGGCGTCGACCCCGGCCGCCTCGAGCCCAGCGCGCAGCTCCCGCCGGGCGGATGTGAACCAGTCTCCGAGCTGGGGCAGCTCGATGGAGTCTCTGATGATCACCACGTCCAGGGCGGGAACCCGTCGGATCTCCAGGGGTGTCTCTGGCTCCGTGAGCATCTCGCGCAGCGCAGCGACGGCGTCTCGGGTCTCGCTCAGACGCTGTTCCATCCGGTGCAGATGATGCGCGATCGCCTGCGCTCCGGCAGCCGGGTCGGTCGAGCCCAGGATCCGCCGGATCTCGTCGACCGGCATGTCCAGGGAGCGCAGCCGCTGGACCATCCGGGCCTCGGGGATCTGCGCCGATTCGTAGAGGCGATAGTGGTTCACCGGGTCGATCACTGCCGGTTCCAGCAGGCCGACCCGATGGTAGAAGCGCAACGCCTTGGCGCTCAGCCTCGTCGCCCGGCTGAAGTCTCCGATGGTCATATAGGCAGCCATGGACACATCCTCACCCCTGACACTCGGCCAGCGCCAATGCCGACTCGCGGATCCAGCCCAGCGCTTGACCTTGCCCCAAGGGGAAGGGGCAGCGTGGCCAGAGCGGGACGTGGGCGCGAGAACTCGCCCAGCGGACTGCGCCGAACCCCACCAGAGTCGAACCACTGCATGGACAGGAGCCACCTCATGACAGAGCGCACCACACACCCGACCGCGCTGCCAGCCGTGGTGACGGCCTACCTCGACGCCGAGGCGTCGAGCTCACCGCGGGCCCTCGCCGAGCTGTTCAACGAACACGCGGTCGTCGTCGACGACGGCAGACGACACCACGGGCGCGAGGAGATCGCCAGGTGGCGCAGTGAGGTCGCGCAGGCCTTCAGCTACACCAAGACCATGGTGTCTGCTGAGCAGGCACAGGACGTCGTGGAGATCACCGAACGCGTGGAGGGCGACTTCCCCGGCGGCCGGGTCGATCTCCGGAGCAGCTTCGTCCTGGACGAGGCCGGCTTGATCGCGTCGTTGACCATCGCGGTCCCGGAGTAGCGCGGGCTCAGCGCCGGGACATGTAGAGGTTGAACGCCTTCGCCAGCAGCGGGTTGACCTCGTAGTCCCACTCACCGAGGGTCTGCACCACATCGGCGCCCATCGTCGTCTTGAACCGGGTCAGCCCGGCCAGCGGGTACTCCGGGTCCAGTGACGGGCTGAGCCCACCGAGGTCATAGAACTGGCAGCCCGCGGCGAGGGAGTCCTCGATCTGGCGCAGCTGCAGCGCCCGCGGCGCGTAGCGCTTGCGCTCCGCAGCGGAGGAGGCGCCATAGACGTACCAGGCGAACTCGCCCTGCCGGACATAGATCGCCGCGGCGAGCAGCTGATCCTCGAAGTGCGCCAGGTAGAGCGTGCACTCGCTCAACGGGGAGGCGTTGAGCTCTGAGTACATGTCCTGGAAATAGCTCAGCGGCCGACCGGTGAAGTCATCCCGCTCGGCGGTCTCCGCGTAGAGCGTGTGCCAGGCCTGAAGGTCAGCTTCCGCCCCGACGCTCACCGTCAGCTCCGAGCGTGTGGACTTCTTGGTCTGCCGGCGCGAGGACTGATCCATCCGGGCCAGCACCTCATCGATCGAGAGCTGAGCGCCTGAGGGATCGGTGAGCGGGATCCGAGCCTGGAACTGCGGCTGTCCGGCTTCGAAGTCGGTGCTCGGCGCGGGGGCCTTGAATCCCAGTCTGCGCAGCTGCTCCTGCCACTGGCGGGCCTGGGCGGAACCTGCCGTGTCGACCTCGAGCTCTGCGAGCTCCTCGATGCTGGTGTTCTCCCCGGCGGCGAGTGCCCGGCGGACCTCCTTGGCCTCCCAGCGGCGCAGCACCGAGGGCAGACCCATGCGGATCAGGAACGCGCCGGAGGACTTCAGATGATCGATCAGCGGCGGCAGGAGCTGCTCCAGATCCGCGGCCGCCGGGTCCATCACCGGGCCCTCGGCCATATAGGCGAGCTTCTTCCCTCCGAGCAGCGGCACCGCTGCGGGGATGGGGAGTCGCCGGAAGAGCACCAGCGCGGCGGCCACCGGCGAGGCGTCGGAGCCCG
Organism: Nesterenkonia sandarakina; assembly: GCF_013410215.1. NCBI lineage: Bacteria > Bacillati > Actinomycetota > Actinomycetes > Micrococcales > Micrococcaceae > Nesterenkonia > Nesterenkonia sandarakina. The sequence continues at coordinate 625,607 of NZ_JACCFQ010000001.1, read as the reverse complement.
ATCCGGACTCGAAGACTCCGAGGCTCTGCGCCTGCCACTCCTTCTTCACCGCGGGCCAGCGCGGGTTCTGCAGGAAGGATGCGGTCTTGTGATCAGCGAGGAAGCGGGTGTGCTCCTGGGTGCTGATCGGGCGGACCTGGTACGCGGCGGCGACGCCTGAATCTCTATGCTCCATCACGCCTCAAGGGTACCGTCTGCGTGCCCGGCGACTGGGAGATCAGCTGCGCAGGCCGGTCCCGCACTCGGGGAGCGGAGCGCGGCTGCCGGTGGTGGTCCCGGCGGTGGCCTGCGGTCCGCCGGAGGAGGCTGGATCCGCCCTCGGCGCAGAGGTTTGCACTCGATAGGTCAGAGTGCTAAAAATTGGTTTAGCACTCTCGTGTCGAGACTGCTAGAGGAACCTGAGCAGGTGAGGCCATACAGATGTTCCCGGTGACGCGGGAACGGCCGTCCGTCGCGGGCACCTGGAATGGTTCGACCCAGCAGACGCGAACACGTCTGACAGTCACACACCACGGCTTGAGACAAGCCGAGTCCAGGAAGGACACGCGCCACTATGGCAAAGACTATTGCATTCGATGAAGAGGCCCGCCGCGGCCTCGAGCGTGGACTGAACGTCCTCGCCGATGCCGTGAAGGTCACCTTGGGCCCCCGCGGCCGCAACGTCGTGCTGGAGAAGTCCTGGGGTGCCCCCACGATCACCAACGACGGTGTCTCCATCGCCAAGGAGATCACGCTGGAGGACCCCTACGAGAAGATCGGCGCCGAGCTGGTCAAGGAGGTCGCCAAGAAGACCGACGACGTCGCCGGCGACGGCACCACCACTGCCACCGTCCTCGCCCAGGCCCTGGTCAAGGAGGGCCTGCGCAACGTCGCGGCCGGTGCCGATCCGATGGCGCTCAAGCGCGGCATCGACAAGGCCGTGGAGACCGTCACCGCCGAGCTGTTCAAGTCGGCCAAGGAGATCGAGACCACCGAGCAGATCGCTGCCACCGCCTCCATCTCCGCCGCAGACCCCCAGATCGGCGCACTGATCGCGCAGGCACTGGACAAGGTCGGCAAGGAAGGCGTCATCACCGTCGAGGAGTCCAACACCTTCGGTCTGGAGCTCGAGCTCACCGAGGGCATGCGCTTCGACAAGGGCTACCTCTCCGGGTACTTCGTCACCGACGCCGAGCGCCAGGGAGCCGTCCTGGAGGACCCCTACATCCTGATCGCGAACTCCAAGATCTCCTCGGTCAAGGACGTCATCGGCGTCCTCGAGCAGGTCATGCAGTCCGGCAAGCCGCTGCTGGTCATCGCCGAAGACGTCGAGGGCGAGGCCCTGGCAGCGCTGGTCGTCAACAAGCTCAAGGGCACCTTCAAGTCCGTGGCCGTGAAGGCCCCCGGATTCGGTGACCGCCGCAAGGCCATGCTGGCTGACATCGCCATCCTCACCGGTGGACAGGTCATCGCCGAAGAGGTCGGCCTGAAGCTGGAGAACACCACCCTGGAGCTGCTGGGCACCGCCCGCAAGGTGGTTGTCACCAAGGACGAGACCACCATCGTCGAAGGTGCCGGCGAGGCCGACGAGATCTCCGGTCGCGTGGCCCAGATCAAGGCCGAGATCGAGAACTCCGACTCGGACTACGACCGCGAGAAGCTCCAGGAGCGCCTGGCGAAGCTGGCCGGCGGCGTGGCCGTCATCAAGGCCGGCGCCGCCACCGAGGTCGAGCTCAAGGAGCGCAAGCACCGCATCGAAGATGCCGTGCGCAACGCCAAGGCCGCTGTGGATGAGGGAATCGTCGCCGGCGGCGGCGTGGCCCTGATCCAGGCCGGCGCCCGCGCCTTCGCGGCCCTGGAGCTCAGCGGAGACGAGGCGACCGGCGCGAACATCGTGAAGTTCGCCGTGGAGGCCCCGCTGAAGCAGATCGCCATCAACGCCGGCATGGAGGCCGGAGTGGTGGCCGAGAAGGTCCGCGGCCTGCCCGACGGCCACGGCCTCAACGCCGCCACCGGTGTCTACGAGGACCTCCTGGAAGCAGGCGTCAACGATCCGGTGAAGGTCACCCGCTCTGCGCTGCAGAACGCCGCCTCCATCGCCTCGCTGTTCCTGACCACCGAGGCCGTCGTCGCCGACAAGCCGGAGAAGCACGCTGCCGGCGCCGGCGCCGAGGGCATGGACCCGATGGGCGGCATGGGCGGCATGATGTGATCAGCTGACCAGCCGATCCCTCGCGCACCGTCGCTAGCTGAGAACCCCGCCACAGACCTGGTCTGTGGCGGGGTTCTTCGTCTGCCCTGACAGGTTGCCCAGCGAGGGCGCCCAGTGACCTCGCCCAGCGACCTTGCCCCCTGACCTTGCTCAGACGAATTGCGCGGGGACGTTGCTCAGTGGCCGAACATCCGGGTGTTCGCCGATTCGGTCTCCTCGTACTGGCTGGAGGCTGAGGCCATCGCCTGGCGCACGCTGGCCAGAGACTGCTCCACCTGGACCTGGGTGGCGCGCCACTGGGTGAGCACTTCTTGGAAGGCCGTGGACGCCGAGCCTTTCCAGGAGTCCTGCAGCTGACGCAGCTGGGACTCCATCGAGCTGACATCGCTCTGGATGCGGCCCAGCGTGGCCTCCACGGTCTGGCTCTTGGCGAGCAGCTCGGCGGTGTCGATCTGTAGCAGTGCCATGGTTCTCTCCTCGGGTGACCGGTCCAACCGGTGCGTAGTAGGGATCTGGCGGGACCCGCTGCCCCGCCGATGGCACAGGACGCTACCGAGGGCCGAGCACACATCGGGCGCTGCAGCTTCCGCTGTGGAACCCCGGGCTGGGACGCCAGGCGCAGAACGCGCTGGGGCAGACCGCGATGGTCCAGCACAGCAGGCAGACCAGCAGGCAGACCAGCGGGCCAGACCCAACCGGGGCAGACCGGCCGGTGGCGCGGTGGCTCAGTCAGGCGTGTGGTGTTCCCTGGCTGCGGCGCGGAGCTGGTCCAGCTCATCCTCGTCGATGTCGGTCTCGTGGTCGCTCTGGTCGTCGGGGGCCACCATCGGCAGTCGCAGCGTCATCGTGGCGCCGCCGCCCGGCGTGGGACTGTGTCGGACGGTGCCCTGGTGCTGAGCCGCGATCGCGGCACAGATCGCCAGGCCCAGGCCGGTGCCGCCGGTCTCCCGCTGACGTGAGTTGTCTGCCCGGTAGAAGCGCTCGAAGATCTTCGTGGCGTCCTCCTCGGAGATCCCGTCGCCGTGGTCGCGGACCTCCAGGACGGCGTCGATCTGCGAGTCGGTGCGCTCCTGGGTGCCCACTGCGATCTCCAGCCGAGTCCCCTGCGGCGTGTAGCGCAGCGCGTTGGTGACCAGGTTCGTCACGATCTGGCGGATCTTGCCCTCGTCGCCCACGGCCGGGGCCGGGACCGGGGCGCCGCCGTCGAGCCCGGTGACCCGGGTCTCGCGGTCCGGCGCGTTGACCGCCAGGTCCATGATCGCGTCGTGAGCGATCAGGTTCAGGTCCAGCGGAGCCTTCTGCAGCGGACGCTGCTCATCGAGACGGGCCAGGGTGAGCATGTCCTCGACCAGCTGTCCCATCCGCTTGGCCTCGGACTCGATCCGTCCCATGGCCATCCCCACCGCCTCGGGGTTGTCGCTGACCCCGCCCTGCCGGTAGAGCTCGGAGAAGCCGCGGATGGTGACCAACGGGGTGCGCAGCTCATGGGAGGCGTCCTGGATGAAGCGCCGCATGTTCTCCTCCGAGGCGCTCTTGGCCTGGAAAGAGGTGTCGATCTGTTCCAGCATCACGTTCAGCGACCGGGAGAGCCTGCCGATCTCGGTGTCCGCGGGAGCGGTGGTCTCGACACGCTTGGAGAAGTCCCCGCCGGCGATCTCCGCGGCGGTCTTCTCCACATGGAACAGCGAGCGGAAGGCGCGGGTGACCAGGGCGTAGGCGATGGTGGAGGCCCCAAGCGTGGCCATCAGCCCGATGGTCGCCACCAGGAAGGTGGCGCGCTCCACCGAGGTCTCCACCTGCTCCAGCGGCAGGGCCACCGCCAGGGTGTCTTCCCCGTTCTCCAGCGGCATCACGTGCACGCGCCAGCCCCGGGAGCCCTCCTGGGTGCCGGCGACGTCGAGGTGCTCACCGTCCTGCCAGAGCTCGAAGACCTCGTCGAAGGTCATGCTGGGGATCTCAGGAATATCTCCGCCGGGGCCCGCCGTCGCCTGGAGCGGCTGCCCCTCGGAGTCCATCAGGATCCCGTAGAAGCGCAGGATGGACTGGGTGTCCCCGAACTCCGGGGCGCTGCGCCGAGTGAGGAACACCGAGACGTTGTTCGCGTTGGCGTAGATGTCCTCATCGAGGTTGCGCAGCAGCTCCTGGCGGAACAGCGAGGCCGAGACGAAGGTGGTCACGAACAGGGTCAGCACCAGCAGCCCGGACATGATCAGCACCAGCTGGGTCCTCAGCGACGCCTTGCGCCAGGTCTGGGTGGCGGAGCTCAACGGGCGCATACTCAGACCTTACGCGCAGCGGCGTATCGGGGTGGAGGCCGCGACGGGTCCGGGCAGTCTGTTACAGCCCCTGCGAGCGCTGCCGGCGCTCCCAGGTCTGGAGCACATAGCCGACCCCGCGCTTGGTCTGGATCATCGGAGCTCCCTCGGAGCCGGAGTCGATCTTCCGGCGGAGATAGGAGATGTAGGACTCCACGATGGAGGCGTCGCCGTTGAAGTTGTACTCCCAGACATGATCCAGGATCTGCTGCTTGGAGAGCACCCGGTTGGGGTTCATCATCAGGTAGCGCAACAGCTTGAACTCGGTGGGGGAGAGCTCCACCATCTCACCTCCGCGACGGACCTCGTGGGCGTCGTCGTCGAGCTCGAGGTTGTCGACCATGATCACGGCGTCCTCGTCCTCGAACGGAGCGGTCCGGCGCAGCACGGCCCGGATCCGGGCGACCACCTCATCCAGGGAGAAGGGCTTGGTGACGTAGTCGTCCCCGCCCACGGTGAGACCCGTGATCTTGTCATCGGTGTCGTCGCGAGCGGTGAGGAAGAGCACCGGGAAGTGTTTCCCCGCGGCGCGCAGCCGGCGGGTGACGGTGAAGCCGTCCATGTCTGGGAGCATCACGTCCAGGACGGCGAGGTCGGGCTGGAACTCCTCGGCGATCTCCAGCGCCTCTCGACCGTTGCCGGCCGCGGCGACCTCGAATCCCGCGAACCGCAGCGAGGTGGCCAACAGCTCGCGGATGTTGGGCTCGTCGTCGACGACGAGCAGCTTGGCTTCAGGGGTTTTCTCACTCACCCGTCCAGGATGCTCCTCACTCCTGGAAACTCGCTGGACGTTACCTGGCTGCGCGGTGACGCATCGGTCCATGCCTGCGGTGGGGACGCGCCACGGCTGCCCGGGGTGCTCAGACGATGTCTTCGGCGTCCAGGATGGAGTACCCGTAACCCTGCTCGGAGAGGAACCGTTGGCGCTTGGCCGCGTACTCCATGTCCACGGTGTCGCGGGTGACCACGGAGTAGAAGTGCGCGCGCTTGGGGTCCTCGCCGTCGGCGGACTCACCGGGGCGCAGCAGCCGACCCAGGCGCTGTGCCTCCTCCTGCCGGGACCCGAAGGTTCCCGAGACCTGGATCGCCACCGAGGCCTGGGGCAGGTCGATGGAGAAGTTCGCGATCTTTGAGACCACGAGCACCTCGAGCTCGCCGGCGCGGAAGGCGTCGAACTGCTTCTGGCGTGCGGCGACGGAGGCGGAGCCGGTGAGCACCGGGGCACCGAGCTGTTCTCCCAGGCGTTGCAGCTGGTCCACGAACTGGCCGATCACCAGGACCTGCTCACCGCGGTGCCGGTGCCGGGCCACCAACCGGGCGACGACGGCGTCCTTGACCTCGGCCCCGGCGGCGAGCCGGTGGCGCTCCTTGTCCGCGGCAGAGGCGTACTCCATCCGCAGGCTGCGCGGCATGTCGGTGCGCACCTCGATGCAGGTCGCCGGGGCGATCCAGCCCTGAGCCTCCATCTGCTTCCAGGGCGTGTCATAGCGTTTCGGTCCGATCAGGGAGAACACCTCACGCTCCCGACCGTCCTCGCGGACCAGGGTCGCGGTCAGTCCGAGCCTGCGGCGGGCCTGCAGGTCTGCGGTCATCCGGAAGATCGGGGCGGGCAGCAGGTGGACCTCGTCGTAGATGATCAGTCCCCAGTCGTGGCCGTTGAGCAGCTCCAGGTGGGTGAACAGCTCATGACGCCGGGAGGCCAGCACCTGGTAGGTGGCGATGGTCACCGGGCGGACCTGCTTCCTGGCCCCGGAGTACTCGCCGATCTCCTCCTCGGTCAGCGAGGTGCGCCTGAGCAGCTCGTCCTTCCACTGCCGCGCCGAGACCGTGGAGTTCACCAAGATCAGGGTGATGGTCCCCGAGGTGGCCATCGCGGCCGCGCCCACCAGCGTCTTGCCCGCGCCACAGGGCAGCACGACGACGCCGGAGCCCGCCTGCCAGAAGTTGTCCACCGCCTCTTGCTGGTACCCGCGCAGCGCCCAGCCGTCCTGACGCAGCGCGATCGGATGAGCGGTGCCGTCGACGAAACCGGCGAGATCCTCTGCCGGCCAGCCCAGCCGCAGCAGCTGCTGCTTCAGCTCGCCGCGGGCCTGGCCGTGCACCGCCACGGTGGTCTCATCGATCTCGGGACCGAGCAGGGAGGTCAGCGTCTTGGAGTGGAGCACCTCGCTGAGGATCTCCGGCTCCTGGCTGCGCAGCACCAACCCATGCACCGGGTCCTTCTCCAGGCGCAGCCGCCCGTAGCGACTCATGGTCTCGGCGATGTCCACCAGCAGCGAGTGCGGCACCGGGAACCGGGAATGGTTCAGCAGGGTGTCCACCACGTACTCGGCGTCGAAGCCGGCGGCGCGGGCGTTCCAGAGCCCCAGCGGGGTGATCCGGTAGGTGTGGATATGCTCCGGCGCGCGCTCCAGGTCGGCGAAGGCGCCCACCGCCCGGCGAGCAGAGTCGGCCTGCGGGTGATCGACCTCCAGCAGCACGGTCTTGTCCGACTGCACGATCAGCGGTCCATCAGCCATTGCTCTCCTCGCTAGTGCTCCTGTGCTCCGCCGCAGTCGCCGCAGAGGTCTCCTCGACGGCGGCGATCCGGTGCAGCATCACCGTAGCCTCACCGTCGTCCTCGCGCACCCTGATCCGGACCCTGCCAGCGTTCATCCCGGTGGGAACCCCGGTGAGTCGGTGCGTGCTGCCCTGCGGAGAGACCCTGGTCAGCCGCACCTCGCGCCGCGCGGCCAGCGCCGAGCGCAGGACCCCGATGACGTCCTGGGCGGCGGCTGAGGCGGAGGAGGAGGGCGCGGCGCGTCCGGCCTTGAGCAGCGCGGCGGCGGTGGAGTGCACCAGCGACTCGTCCACCTGGCCGGGTTCTGCACTGCTGCTGTGCACCGGGGACTGCTCCCAGGGGGAGGCCTCCAGCGACCAGGAGGCGGTGTGCTGCGCGGGGGCCGCGGGGGATCCGCCTCGGGTCGGGCCGGGGTCGGTCGGGGTCTCGCGTGCGGTGTTGAATCCCGCCTCCTGCAGGGCCTTGTGAAGTGCGGCCGGGGAGGCGCGGCAGATCATGGTGTCCTCGCTGATCACGCGCAGTCCGAGTTCGCGCAGCACCGGGTCCTCGAGCAGGGCTTCGCGCTGCGCGGGATCCGAGACGCGCAGCCAGGCGCCGGCCTCACCGATCAGGACCCCGCGCCAGGTGCGGGCGGCGTCCTGGATCTGGGTCCGCAGCGGGGCGGGCACATCGGTGAGGCTGTGCGTCTGAAGCCAGTCAAGGATCTCCGCTTCGGTCCATCCTCTGCCGAGCCCGCGGTGCAGCGAATCGGGGCTGAATCGGAAGGTCGGCACCGAGCCGTGTCCCTCACGTTCACCGAAGTCCGCCAGCGCCGCGGCACTGGCGGGGGAGAGCGCACCGGTGGCGATCGCTGTGAGATCCGATTGCAGCAGGATCGTGTCCACCTGGGCCGGCATGGCAGAGGCCAGCTGCTCGGCGAGCCTGTTCAGCCCCGCTCGCCAGTCCGATCCGGTCATCGGTGGTAGTGGCGCGGGTGCCTCCCGCGCCGCACCCTCTGCAGAGCCATCCGCTGCTGCGCCCTTGAGCAGCGCGGCTCCTGCGAGGCTGAGGGCGCCGACGGCGAAGAGGCCCAGGCGTTCGGCCTCGCGCACCAGCCACGGCATCAGGTGGGCCACGCGCGCGCTCATCAGCGGGCGCTCCCACTGGAGTCGTTGCGGCAGCGTGCCGCTGAGCGCATCGGGTCCGGGGAGATCATCCTCGGGCAGGTTCAGCGCGTAGAGGACCGCCCCCGGATCGGCGGCCTCTGCGCTGAGCGTCCCGGCGGTGCTCAGCAGCGTCCGGCGCAGCCGTTCGGCATCTCCGCGCTGCCGGTCCAACCCCAGGGTCGGGGCGATCCGGCTCGTGGGGTGCGGTTCGCGCAGCAGCATCGGCGCGCGCGGCGCCAGCAGCCACCCGGAGACCAGCAGCTGGTGCTGATGGTGCCGCGCCGCGGCGCTGAACTGCTCAGCCAGCCGGGTCGGGGACCAGGCCTGAGCGTCGGTGAGCTCGATGAGTCCGGATGCGGCCAGGAGCTCCAAGAGCCATCCGATCTCACCGACGCCGGCATCGCTTCCCGCACCGGCTCCGAGGCTGGAGCTGGGGCGTCCGCGCTGCCCAGAGCTGGGAGCCCCCCAGCGGGCAGACGTCGCGGCGATCCTCCGCAGCTCACGCATGCCCACCCCGCCGGTGCGCAGGGTCGCGGCGGGGGAGTCGGCGAGCAGTGAGAGCAGCTCCGCCACGTCGTCGAGCAGCTCCGAGATCGCTGCCAGGGAGGCGTTCTCAAGCACGGCGGCGGAGACCCCGGTCGAGCTTCCGGCCGGGGACGGTGCGGCGGGGCTCTGCGCGACGAGGTTGTCGGTGAGCTGCGGCAGGTGCGCCAGCAGGGAGTCGATGATGTGTGGCACCCGCGCCGGGGTCGCCACCTCTGCCGACTCAGAGGCATGAGGGACGGAGTGCCCGGCGGATTCGCCTGCGCCCTCGGGCGCTGCGGGCTCGTCGAAGAACAGTCCTGCGGCGTCCAGTGCGGCGCGCTCGGCCGGGGCCACCTCGGCCTCAGACGCTGACTGCGTCGCCGCGCGCGAGAGTTCGGTGGCCGCGCGCAGCGTCGGTGCGTCCAGGCGCTGCAGGTGCTGGCGGATGCTGGACTCGGAGCCGGCCCGGACAGACAGGGTGGTGAGATCCCCGGGGCTGGGCTGCAGCAGGTCCGGGCGCAGTCGCAGCAGTGCGGCCAGTCGATCCTGGTCCCAGGTCTCGAGGCGCTCCAGCAGAGCTTCCAGGCTGAGCAGCGACACTTCAGCCGATGCCGGTGCCGCGGCGGCGCCGATTCACCGAGAACAGCAGGAAGCCGACCAGCAGCGCGAATCCCAGCGGGAAGCCCCACAGGGCGAGGCCGTAGAACACAGGATGCGGATCGGCCTGCATGAAGTACAGGCTCAGGATCACCAGCAGCGCGATCCCGGAGAGTGCGGTGATCACCACTCCTGACCACAGCAGCGCCTGACCGGGGCGGGAAGTGCGGCGCCGATCCGAGCCGTGAACGGCGGTCGTGGTTGGGGACATGTCCCGATTCTAGCGCGCGGGCCTGTGAGTCCGGGGCCGAAGTTCGGGCTCAGGCGTGGACGGCGGTACTCTAGAGGCCTTGATCATCAGCATCCGTCTACAGCGATTCATGAGGTAAGAACACCGTGCCAACCGGGAAAGTGAAGTGGTTCGACGCCGAGAAGGGCTTCGGATTCCTGACTTCAGATGACGGCCAGGAAGTGTTCCTGCACTCTTCGGCCCTGCCGGCGGGAGTGCCCAGCGTCAAAGCAGGCGCTCGCATGGAATACGGGATCGCCGACGGCAGACGGGGCAAGCAGGCGCTTTCCGTGCGCCTGCTCGAGGAGGCCCCCTCCGTGGCCCGTGCTACGCGCAAGCCCGCCGATGAGATGGCGGAGCTGGTCCAGGACCTGGTGAACGTCTTGGACAACTCCACCGGAGCGCTGCGCAACGGGCACTACCCGCAGACCGCGCAGTCGAAGAAGATCGCCGCCATGCTGCGTCGCGTGGCCGATGAGTTTGATGCCTGATGAGTGAACAGTCCAGCCCTGAGCAGTCCGGCTCGGGGTCGACCGATGCGCCCGCCACGCCTGCACCCGCAGAGCCGGTGGCGCGCAAGCGGCGCCCCGGGAAGCCGAAGGTGGACCCGGTGCTCTCGGCGGCCGTGGAGCTTGCCCATGAGGCGCTCCACGAGATCGCCGCCCCCGAACAGGTGGGGGACCACCTCGGGGTCAGCGCAGAGGAGGATCGGCTGCTCACGCACCGCTTCGCCGCGGACAAGCCCGGATACCGGGGCTGGGAATGGTTCGTCACCGTGGCCCGAGCGCCTCGCGCCAAGAAGGTCACGGTCTGCGAGATCGGTCTGCTGCCTGGGGATCAGGCGCTGATCGCGCCCCCATGGGTCCCGTGGCTGGAGCGGATGAACGACGAGGAGAAGCAGGCCCACCAGGCTGAGCAGGCCGACTCCGAACGGAGCTGATCCGGCCTCAACCGGGCGCGGACCCGCTCCAGCCTGAACCGGGCGCGGACCCGCTCCGGCCTCAACCGGACGCGGAGCTGATCCAGCGCTGGCTGAGCGCGGAGCTGCTCCATTCCGGCCCTGGGCTGCTCGAGCCCGATCCGGTCCTGGAGCAGCCCAGGCGCCCGGCCCCGTTGGCTCAGTGCCCCAGCACGTGGTCGATGCAGTTCAGCAGGGCGGTGATGTCCTCGGGCTCGATGGCCGTGAAGGTCGCGATGCGCAGCTGATTGCGCCCGAGCTTGCGGTAAGGCTCGACGTCGACGATCCCGTTGGCGCGCAGCGTCTGAGCCAGCTCTGCGGCATCGACCTCCTCGGCGAAGTCCACCGTGGTGATCACGTTCGAGCGCTCCGCCGGATCGGTCACGAAGGGCTGGGCCAGGTCATGGGCTTCGGCCCAGGCGTAGACCCGACCCGCAGAGTCTGCGGTGCGCGCCGCGGCGAAGTCCATGCCGCCGTTGCCGTTGAGCCAGCGGACCTGTTCGTTCAGTGTGATCAGGGTGGCCAGCGCCGGAGTGTTATAGGTCTGGTTCTTGCGTGAGTTCTCGATGGCCGTGGTCAGCTGCAGGAAGTCCGGCACCCAGCGCTGCGCGGCGAGCTTCTCCGCCCGCTGAAGGGCCGCCGGCGACATCATGGCCAGCCACAGTCCGCCGTCCGAGGCGAAGTTCTTCTGCGGACCGAAGTAATAGGCATCGGTCTCGGTGACGTCCACCGCCAGGCCTCCGGCGGCAGAGGTCCCGTCGACGAGCAGCAGCGCGCCGTCGTCAGCTCCGGCGACTCGCCTGACCGGCGCCGCCACTCCGGTGGAGGTCTCGTTATGCGGCCAGGCGTAGGCGTCCACACCCGCCTCGGCCGAGGGCGCGGGCAGGGTGCCGGCCTCGGAGGTCAGGATGCTGGAGGCCTCGAGGAAGGGAGCCTTGTCGGTGGCCTTGGCGAACTTGGAGCCGAACTCGCCGAAGGAGAGGTGCTGGGCCTTGCGCTCGACCAGGCAGAAGGACGCGATGTCCCAGAAGGCGGTGGATCCTCCCACGCCGAGGATCAGCTCGTAGCCCTCCGGGGCGCCGAAGAAGCTGTGCAGGCCCTCGCGCAGCTCGCCGACCAGGTTCTTCACCGGGGCCTGACGGTGCGAGGTGCCCAGCAGCTCACGGCCTGCGGCGGAGAGCGCCTCGACCTGTGCCGAGCGCACCTTGGAGGGCCCGGCGCCGAAGCGACCGTCCTGGGGCAGCAGCTCGCGGGGGATGGTGACGCGCTGGGACATGGTGACTCCTCGATCGGGTGAGGCGGTGCGCTCACGGGGTTCTTGGACAGTCGCATCGGTCAGCGTCGTTGCCGAGGGGTTCCGGTGCGGAACTATGCTGTACAGCAGCTGCTTCCACCAGGACGAACAGCGCCGAAGCTCACGTTATCAAGTGCGCGGCGCAGGAGAGTGAGTCATACGTGACCGATCTGATCGACACCACTGAGATGTACCTGCGCACCATCCTCGACCTCGAGGAAGAGGGCATCGTGCCGCTGCGTGCCCGCATCGCTGAACGTCTCGAGCATTCCGGTCCGACGGTGTCCCAGACCGTGGCTCGTATGGAGCGCGACGGCCTGCTGGTGCTCACCTCGGACCGTCGGCTGGAGTTCACCGATTCCGGGCGCGAGCTGGCCGTGCAGGTGATGCGCAAGCATCGTCTCGCGGAGCGGCTGCTCTCAGATGTGATCGGGCTGGAGTGGCAGTACATCCATGAGGAGGCCTGCCGCTGGGAGCATGTGATGAGCGAGCGGGTGGAGCGCCGACTGGTGGAGATCCTGCAGTCTCCGGTGGAATCCCCCTACGGCAACCCGATCCCGGGTCTGGACCAGCTCGGAGTGGTCTTCGACGAGGAGCCTCCGGTGCCGACCAAGATCACGCTGCGCCAGGCCGCCGAAGCGGACCCGGCGGGCAGCAGCTCCCAGCTCTGGATCCTCAAGCGGCTCGCGGAGTCCATCCAGATGGAGCCTGAAGTCCTGGAGCAGCTGCTCGAGGCCGGCCTGCGCCCCGGCGGCGCCGTGCGGCTGCGTGGCGTGAACCAGGCCTACGTGATGCTCCAAGTCGTCCTCGGATCCGAGGAGGACGTGGAGGTGGAGCTGCCGCTGGAGGTCGCTCAGCACCTCTTCGTGGAGCACGCCGCCGCCTCCTGAGGCGACTCCGGGGGCGCCCGCACCGCGCAATGTCACGGTGAGATGACGCACATGGTCACAGATCTCGTAGTATCCGTGATCCGTTCGATACCTTGCGTGATCTGCCTAGAAATCGCTCTGACATGCGGTTTTAGTCTGTCTAACAGTGTCTGCTGGCTGCTGACGGGCACCGTGAAGCAGGAGAATCGCGGAGATCTCTGCGCAGACCGTGACCTGAGCGTGACAATTTTATCGATCTGTTATAACGTCTTACTCGTGCTTGCGGCCGATGTCCGAAGTCGCAGCCCCTCTGGTCAGATCTTCTCCTGCCGCTGACCGGAGCCGTTCCACGAAAACTACCGCACGGCAGGGTGTGGGGCATCGCGGTCGATCAGGACCTGAAGAACGTGAGCTTCCCGGCTCGCACTTCACGTAGGCGGCCCCACAACTACAGGGAGAGGTTTCCAGAGAAGTGACAGACATGACTTTCGTCTCGCGCCGTGACCGGCGCCGCCAGGCCAAGCCGTCATTGGCACAGGCCGTGGCATCCAACGCCGGCACCGTCGGACGAGGCGCGGCAGTCGCCGTCGCCGCCTCCGGCCTCGTGATCTCCTCGGGAGTTGCCGCGAACGCCGGCACCGACATCGAGACCCCCGAGGTCACCACCCTGGACGTGACCGCGTCCGGTCTCAGCGTGGAGCGCGCCAGCACCACCTCCTCGGTGGCAGTGACCGCCGCGCAGGACGTGCAGCTCTCCTTCGACCGTCCCGTGGTGACCTCTACCCCGGCTCCCGAGCCGGAGCCCGCACCGGAGCCCGCTCCCGTGGTGGAAGAGGTCCAGACCGCTCCCGCCGCACCGCAGGCAGAGCCGGAAGCTCCCGTGCAGCAGGCCGCAGAGGCGCCCCAGCAGGAGGCCGTGCAGGCCAGCGCCCCCGCGCAGCCCCAGCAGCAGAGCACCAGCCAGCAGCAGAGCACCGGCCAGCAGCAGAGCACCGGTCAGCAGCAGAGCACCGGTCAGCAGCAGAACACCGGCCAGCAGACTCAGCAGGCCGAGACCAGCCAGCAGTCCCAGGGCAACACCCAGGTCGCCTCCACCTCCTCTTCGCAGGATCAGGCTCCGGCCTCCTCCGGCGGCGGCAACGGCTCGGTGGTGGGCGCAGCCTACGCCGGCCTCGGCAACCCCTACTCCTTCGGCGGCACCACTCCCGCCGGCTGGGACTGCTCCGGGTTCATCAACTGGGCCTACGGCCAGGCCGGCATCGACGTGCCCCGCAGCACTTACGCCATGATGGGCTCGCTGCGCCAGGTCTCCTCGCCCTCCCCGGGCGACATCGTCATCCAGAACGGTGGCAGCCACGCCGCGATCTACGTGGGCAACGGCCAGCTGATCGGCGCGAACAACCCCCGCGTCGGCACCGTGCAGTACCCGCTGAACTCTCCGTACTGGTCCAACACCATGTACCTCAGCGTCAACTGATGCTTCTTCCGCCTCGGCGGTAAGAGACACCTCGGCCGCAGGGCGCGATCCATCACCGGGATCGTGCCCTGCGGCTTTTGTGTCGCCAGATGCGATGTCATCAAGTGGGCATCATCGAGCGCACCGTCTATATTGAGCCTGTACAGGCAGAGCAGAACGCTGTGGAACCCTGTGAGGACCGCGCCGAGAAGCGCCCTGAGGCGCATGCATCGGCAGCTCGACGAGCAGGGGTGAACGCACGGGAGCCCCGATATGCGCACACTGGTGCTCAACGCAGGCTATGAGCCGCTGAGCGTGGTCACCTCACGCCGCGCCGCCGTGCTGGTGATGCACGGCAAGGCCAGCGTGCTCGCTGAGGACCTCACTCCGATCGCCACGCCCACGGCGATGGTCCCGCGCCCGGCGGTGATCCTGCTCCATCACTACGTCAGGGTCGCACGACGGCGCCCGGCCGCCCCCTCGCGACGCAGCATCCTGCGCCGCGACGGCCGCACGTGCACCTATTGCCAGCGCCCCGCCGCCACCGTGGACCATGTGATTCCGCGGGCCCGCGGAGGCGACTCCAGCTGGGAGAACCTGGTGGCCTGCTGCGGAGCCTGCAATGCGCGCAAAGGCAGCAAGACCCTCGACGAGCTCGGCTGGATGTTGAGCATCACGCCGGCGGCGCCGCTGCACCATGTCTGGATGCCGGTGGAGCTCGAGGCGCCGCGCGAGGTCTGGATGCCCTTCCTGGCCCATCGTGCAACGCACTGACCCCCCGTCCGGAACCGGGCGCCCCCGCGCGTCCTCGGTCTCTGCGATCCTGCTCGCCGGAGGGAGGGGAAGCCGCCTGGGAGGAGTGGAGAAGTCGCTGCTGCGCAGCGACGGGCAGTCTCAGATCCAGCGCTGGCTCCAGGCGTTGGAGAGCCGCGGCATCGGCACCGTCGTGGTGGGCCCGGCGTCGCTGCGAGGGGTGATCGGCGCCGCGGTCCCGCTGGTCCAAGAGCAGCCCGCCTACTCCGGACCAGCTGCCGCCGTCCTCTCTGGTGCTGGTGAACTGCGACGCAGCGGCCTCGCTCCCGGTCCCGACGTCGACCCTGCCGACCTGCCCGGCTGGACCCTGCTGCTCGCCGTGGACCTCACCGAACCCGCCGCGCTGCTGGACTGGCTGCTGCACCAGCTCCCACCGCTCCCGCAGGTGCCCGATGACGATCCGGGTCCAGAGTCGGTCGCGGTGCTCCCCTGTGACGCCACCGGACGCCGGCAGTATCTCAGCGCGGCGGTCCCCACAGGCTGGCTGCTGCGCCGGGTGGAGCAGCTGACCCCGGCCCAGGCCGAGAACCAGCCGCTGCGCTGGCTGCTCCACGGGCTTCAGGAGGCAGCCCGGCTGCGGCAGCCCGTGATCCCGGACGGACTTTGCACAGATGTGGACACCCTTGCGGACGCCCAGCGACTCGGCATCCGGCTGCCCTGACCAGTCCGGCTGCCCTGACCAGTCCAGCTGCCCCGACCAACCCGACTGTGAGACTCTTGAGCCAGTCAATGAAGGAGCCGAGATGACCGCTGAATCGACCCACCCGCACGAGCCCATCGAGCTCTGGGTCAAGGAACTCGCCCATCATCTTGAGGTGGACGGGATCGAGATCGACATCGATGCGGTCCTGGCACTCGCCGGACAGGCCGCGCACACCGTGGTCCGTCCCGCGGCGCCGGTGACCACCTACCTCATCGGCTACGTCGCCGGGCTTGCCGAGGCCACTGGGCAGGCCGACTTCCAGACGGCTTCACGCGCCGCCTCCCGGGTGGCCGCAGAGCTGCTTGAGCGCCGGTCCGGAGCCGTGGGCTGATCGATGCCTGCCCTGTGATGCTGACCCTGACCCAGGCCCGGGACCGGGCCGCTGCCGCCGAATCCCTGTCTCCGGTGCGCGTGAGCCTCCAGGACGGGATCGGCGGTGTGCTGCACAGCCCGGTCCGGGCCCTGCAGGACATCCCGCATGTCTCGACCTCCGCGATGGACGGCTGGGCGCTGACCGCCGAGCCCCTGGCGCGCACCGAAGCAGACCGGGGCTGGGCGCTGCGAGCCGGCATCGCGCACAGCCCTGCCGTCCGGCAGTCCCCGCTGCACCCCGGAGAGGCCACGGCGGTGCTCACCGGTTCCCCGCTGCCCCAGGGCACACATTCGGTGCTGCGTGCCGAGCACGGCATCACCGAGGGGCAACAGCTGCAGGCCCTGAGCACCAGCCCCGACACCGCGCCCGGGCGCAACGTGCGCCTGGCGGGGGAGGAGTGCCGTGCCCAGGACCTGCTGGTCCCGGCCGGCGCGATGCTGACCCCGGCGCGCGCCGCCGTCGCCGCGGTGGCCGGCCACGATCACGTCACGGTGATCCCGCGACCAGAGGTGCAGCTGGTGCTCACCGGTGAGGAGGTGACCACCACCGGCATCCCCGCCCCCGGACAGGTGCGCGACGTCTTCGGCCTGGCGCTGCCGCAGATGCTCACCCAGATGGGCGCCGCCTCGGTGGACGCGCAGCGGCTGGGCGATGACCCCCAGGTGCTGGCAGCCACGCTGGCCGAGGTCGCGCAGGCCGGGCGCGCCGACCTGATCATCACCAGCGGCGGCACCGCCCATTCCCGCGCCGACGCGCTGCGACCAGCCCTGGAGATGCTCGGCGCGAGCCTGGTGGTGGACTCGGTGGACATGCGCCCGGGTCATCCGGTGCTGCTGGCACAGCTCCCGCGCCGGAAGGGACCGTTGTACCTGCTGGGGCTGCCCGGAAATCCGCTGGCAGGATTCTCAGGCTTGACCGCGCTGGGTGTGCCGCTGCTGCGCGCGCTGCGCGGGATCGATGCTCAAGCACGCACCCGGGTGCTCTCTGCCACCGCGGCCGAACCGCTGCCCGGTGCGCGCCGCGGGGTCCGGCTGCTGCCGGTGCGGCGCTGCCCGGAAGGGATGCGCCCGGCCGGTCACAGTCGGCCACATATGATGCGCGGCCTCGCGGACGCCGATGCGCTGGCGATCGTCCCTCCCCGCGGGGTGGCCGCAGGGGAACCGGTGGAGTGTCTCCCGGTCCCCGGACAGCACGCCCAGGAGTCGATATGGGACGGCTGACCCAACGTCGCCGGGTGCTGACCCTGCGCGCCGACGGGACCCGCAGCAAGGGTGATCTGCTCGCCGTGGAAGAGCCCTTGGAGCTGCGCCTGGCGGGGGAGTCCTTCACCGTGACCATGCGCACCCCGGGTCACGACTTCGAGCTCGTCGCCGGGTTCCTGGTGGCCGAGGGCATCATCAGCGCCCAGGAGCACCTGCGCAGCCTGCGCTACTGCGCCGGGACCGACGAGCAGGGCAATCAGACCTATAACGTGATCGACGCCGAACTGGATCCGGCGCTGCCGCCGACCTCGCTGCTGCGCACTCGCAACGTGCTGACCACCTCGGCCTGCGGGATCTGCGGAACCACCTCCATCGACGCGGTGGAGAAGACCCTGCCCGCGCACCCCACGGACACGCTGCGGATGCACCCGCAGACGCTGCTGCAGCTTCCGGAGCGGATGCGCGAGTCCCAGACGCTGTTCTCCAAGACCGGCGGTGTCCACGCCGCAGGCCTCTTCGACGCCGCCGGCGAGCTGCTGTGCCTGCGCGAAGACGTGGGACGGCACAATGCGGTGGACAAGGTGGTCGGCTGGGCGCTGACCCAGGGGCGGCTCCCGCTGGCCGGAACGGTGCTCCAGGTCTCGGGACGGGCCTCCTTCGAGCTGGTGCAGAAGGCCGCCCTGGCGGGGATCGAGATGCTCAGCGCGGTGGGGGCGCCGTCGTCGTTGGCGGTGGACCTGGCCGAACGCTCCGGACTGAGCCTTGCCGGATTCTCCCGAGGCCGATCCATCAATCTCTACACCCACTTCCAGCGCATCGAGAGGGAGGACGAGGACTCATGACCAAGGTGCGTGATGAATCAGTCCGCGGCCACGCCGCGCAGTTCCAGGACATCGACGAGGACTCGCTGCAGGTGAGCGAGCCCAAGACCCACGCGGCCGGGCTCAAGGCGGTGGAGGTCTCCTTCGCCCGCGGCATGGCCCAGGGCGGGCTCTCCCGCACCGTGCGGTCGATGTACCGGGTCAATCAGTCCCAGGGCGTGGACTGCCCCGGGTGCGCCTGGCCCGAGCCCACCGAGACCAAGCGCAAGCCGGTGGAGTTCTGCGAGAACGGTGCGAAGGCGCTCGCGGAGGAGTCCACCACCCGGATCGTGACCCCGCAGTGGTGGGCCGAACATCCCATCGCCGAGCTGGAGACCAAGACCGAGTACTGGCTGGGCCAGTCCGGGAGGATCACCCACCCCATGATGATCCGGGCCGGGGAGACCCACTACCGACCGATCAGCTGGACCGAGGCCTTCGAGACCATCGGAGAGCACGTCCGGGCCACGACGCCGGAGCGGTGCATGTTCTACACCTCCGGGCGCACGGCGAACGAGACCGCGTTCCTCTACCAGCTGCTGGCGCGCTCGCTGGGCACCAACAACCTGCCGGACTGTTCGAACATGTGCCACGAGTCCTCCGGGACCGCGCTGAACCCGACCATCGGCATCGGCAAGGGCACCGTCTCGCTGAAGGACATCGAGCACTCCGAGCTGATCTTCGTGGTCGGTCAGAACCCCGGCACCAACCACCCCCGGATGCTCGGGTCCCTGGCCGAGGCCAGGAAGAACGGCGGCAAGGTGGTCTCGGTCAACCCGCTGCCCGAGGCAGGGCTGCTGCGGTTCAAGGACCCGCAGACCGCCAAGGGCATGCTCGGGGACGGGGAACGGATCAGCGACGAGTTCCTCCAGATCAAGGTCGGCGGAGACCAGGCCCTGTTCCAGGCCCTGGGCCACCTGCTGCTGCGCAAGGAGCAGGAGCACCCCGGCTCCGTGGTCGACCGGGAGTTCGTGGAGTCCAAGACCAGGGGCTTCGCCGAATACGCCCAGGTTCGCGCCACCCTGGACTGGACCGAGATCGAGCGGGCCACCGGCCTGCAGCGCGAAGAGATCGAACACATCGCCGATCTGATGGCGGCCTCGAAGGCGACGATCTTCTGCTGGGCGCTGGGACTGACCCAGCAGCCGCACTCGGTGGACACCATCAAGGAGATCGTCAACCTGCTGCTGCTCCAGGGCAACTTCGGCAAGCCCGGGGCCGGAGCCTGTCCGGTGCGCGGGCACTCCAACGTCCAGGGAGACCGGACCTTCGGGATCTGGGAGAAGCCCACCGAACCCTTCCTGGCCAGGCTCGACGCCGAGTTCGGCATCCGCTCCCCGCGAGCCCACGGCTACGACTCCACCCACGGGATGTCCGCCATGGACGCCGGAGACGTCGACGTCTTCGTCTCCATGGGGGGAAACCTCGCGGCCGCGAACTCCGACACCGCGGTGATGGAGGCCGGGCTGAAGCGCACCGGCCTGACGGTGCACATCTCCACCAAGCCCAACCGCTCGCACGTGGTCCACGGGGAGACCTCCATCATCCTGCCCACGCTGGGACGCTCCGACCGCGACGACAAGCACCCCGGCGGCGCCCAGTTCCTCTCCGTGGAGAACTCGATGTCGGTGGTCAGCTCCACACGGGGGCGACTGGAGCCGGTCTCGGACCACCTGCTCGCGGAGCCGGTCATCATCGCCCGCATGGCGCAGGCGATCTTCGGGCCCGACCACGTGGTGGACTGGCAGTCGATGGCGGAGGACTACGACGTCATCCGTGACCACGCCTCCCGCGTGGTGGAGGGCACCGAGGACTTCAACCGCCGGATCCGGGGCAAGCTGGGATTCGTGCTGCCCAACCCGCCCCGGGATCACCGCTCCTTTGCCACCGCGGACGGCCGAGCCGGGTTCACGGTGCGCGCCCTGGAGTACCTCACCCCGCCCCCGGGGCACCTGGTACTGCAGACCATGCGCTCCCACGATCAGTACAACACCACCTTCTACGGGCTCGATGACCGTTACCGGGGGATCTCAGGGGGCCGCCGGGTGATCCTGATCCATCCGGAGGACCTGGCCGAGACCGGCTTCGAGGACCGGGCGCTGGTCGACGTGATCTCGGTGTTCCAGGGCGAGGAGCGCCGCGCGCAGCGCTTCCACCTGGTGGCCTACCCCACGGCGCGCGGCTGCGTGGCGGCCTACTACCCGGAGGCCAACGCGCTGACCCACCGGAATCTGGTCGCTCGGGAATCCAACACCCCGGGGTTCAAGGCGATGATGGTCCGGTTCCAGGCCCACAACGGGATCCCGGCAGAGGAGAGCTAAGCCGGGAGGGTGTGCCAACGCCGGGGCTTCACGGCCACAGTGGGCATATGATGATGCTCCCGAGACCAGTAGTGACCCCAGCCGATTATTAGCGTAGGCTGACGGAGTACTACACGGGCTTCTACACTTATGCGGTCGTCCAGTAGACACCGCTCTCGACCGGCCAGGTTGGTTGCGGCACATGCATCGTGAGATCGATGCGTAGCAAGAGCAAGTATATTAAGGAAACATCATGGCCACTGGCACAGTTAAATGGTTCAACGCTGAAAAGGGCTACGGCTTCATCGCCCCCGAAGACGGTTCAGACGATGTCTTCGTGCACTTCAGCGCGATCACCACTTCCGGCTTCCGTTCCCTCGAGGAGAACCAGAAGGTTGAGTTCGAGACCGCCCGCGGCCCCAAGGGTCTCCAGGCTGAGAACGTCAACCCGCTCTGAACTCCACTGAGTTCGCCGAGGATGGCTTCTTAGCCGTCTGACGCTGAGCACCTCGGGTTCGATGAACAGAACCTCATAGAGACCGACCCCTGGACTCGCAGCTGCGAGTCCAGGGGTCGGTCTTTTTTTCTGGGTTTATCCCCCTTCCGACCCGGGCTGATCGCTACGACCGAGGTCATACCGCCGCAGGCCTTGTCCGGAGGTGCCTGCAGGTCTACGCTTCAGCTTTGTGAATCAGCCCCTGCCCGCTGATCAGCGGGCGATGCTGCGCCGGGTCAGACCGGTCCAGCTCATCTTCCTCGGCTTCCTCCTGGTCACCGCTGCCGGAACCGGACTGCTGCTGCTCCCCGCCGCCACGGCCCCGGGAGGGCAGACCGACTTCATCCACGCGCTGTTCACCGCCACCTCCGCCCTGTGCGTCACCGGCCTCACCGTGGTGGACACCGGATCCCACTTCTCCGTGTTCGGTCAGGTGGTGATCCTGGTGCTCATCCAGCTCGGCGGCTTCGGGGTGATGACCTTCGCCACCGTGGTAGGCCTGATGGTGCTGGGCCGGCTCTCGCTGCGCTCGAAGCTGCTGGCCGCGACCGAGGCCAAGAGCCTGGGCCTGGCAGACCTGCGCTCCCTGATCCTGGGAATCATCAAGATCTCGCTGGTCATCGAGGCGGTGCTCGCGGTGATCCTCTCCCTGCGGCTCCACCTGGGCTACGACATGAGCCTCGGGGACGCGATCTGGCACGGCAGCTTCCACGCCGTCTCGGCCTTCAACAACGCCGGCTTCGCGCTCTACAGCGACTCCATGATGGGCTTCGTCGGGGACCCGGTGATCGGCCTGCCGCTGTGTGCCGCGATCATCCTCGGCGGACTGGGCTTCCCCGTGATCATGCAGCTGCGCCGACGGTTCCGGACACCGCGGCTGTGGTCCATGCATACCCGGATCGTGGTCTGGGCCACCAGCGTGCTGCTGGTGCTGGGCACGGGGATGATCCTGGCGCTGGAGTGGTCGAACCCGGCGACGCTGGGACCGATGTCCTGGCCAGAGAAGCTGCTGGCCAGCTTCTTCCAGTCGGTCCAGACCCGCACCGCCGGCTTCAACAGCGTGGACATCTCTGCCATGAAGCCGACCACCTGGCTGGGGATGGACGTGCTGATGTTCATCGGCGGCGCCCCTGCCGGCACGGCCGGCGGGATCAAGGTCACCACCGTCGCGGTGCTGCTGTTCATCGTCTTCACCGAGCTGCGCGGAGACGCCGCGGTGAACATCTTCGGCAAACGGCTCTCCCGGGCGGTGCACCGGCAGGCCATCGCCGTCGTGCTGCTGGCGGGGAGCCTCGTGGTCGTGGTCACCGGGGCGCTGATGCACCTCAGCGGCCTGCCCCTGGATCAGGTGCTCTTCGAGACCGTCTCGGCGTTCTCCACCGTGGGGCTCTCCACCGGGATCACCGCGGAGCTTCCGATGCTGGGCCAGCTGATGCTGGTCCTGCTGATGTTCATCGGGCGGGTCGGCCCGATCACCTTCGCCTCGGCACTGGCGCTGCGCGAGCGCCGAACCCTCTATGAACTCCCC
This sequence comes from Nesterenkonia sandarakina, assembly GCF_013410215.1. Taxonomy (NCBI): domain Bacteria; kingdom Bacillati; phylum Actinomycetota; class Actinomycetes; order Micrococcales; family Micrococcaceae; genus Nesterenkonia; species Nesterenkonia sandarakina. The sequence goes on along the minus strand of NZ_JACCFQ010000001.1, from coordinate 603,133 downwards.
AAGGAAAGGCCGATCATTGGCTAGTTTCAAGCTCTTCGGAGGAACCAACCCCGGCGACGTCGCAGGGCCGGACTCGGTCGCGGTGATCGGACTGGGCCGGTTTGGCCGCGCCCTGGCCCTGGAGCTGATGTCCCACGGCACCGATGTGCTCGGCATCGACCAGGACGAGTCGGTGGTGCAGTCGCTGAACGGGCGCCTGACCCACGTCGCGGTGGCCGATGTCACCAGCGAGGAGGCGCTGCGCCAACTCGCGGTGGACGAGTTCGACCACGTGGTCATCGCCATCGCCTCGAACTTGGAGGCCAGCATCCTGGTCACCTCACTGATGCTGCAGTTCAACATCCCCGAGCTCTGGGCGAAGGCGGTCAGCGAGCCGCACCGGGCGATCCTTCAGCAGCTCGGCGTGCGCCATATCGTCTTCCCGGAGCAGGACATGGGGCGCCGGGTGGCGCATATGGTGCGCGGGAGTCTGCAGGACTACATCCTGATCGACGAGGACTATGCCCTGGCCAAGACCACACCGCACCAGGAGATTCTGGGGCGCGAGCTGGGCGCCCTCGACGTCCGGCGGCGCCACGGGGTCACGATCACCGCGGTCAAGCACGCCGGCAGGGGATGGGAGCCGGCCACCGCGCAGACCGTGCTGGCCGCCGACGACATCATCCTGGTCTCCGGGCCGGCCAAGAAGACCGAGGGGTTCAGGCGGCTTCGATAGGCGACTATGCGCTGAGTCACATGTCCATGGCAGACTTCAACCATGACCTCGCTCTTCACCTCGCCCGGATCATCGCTCCGCCCCGACCCCGGTCTGGCGCACCGCCGGGCCCAGGCCACGCTCACCGTCACCGGTGAGGACGGGTCGCCTCTGGCGGAGCAGGATGTGCTGGTGCGCCAGCGGGACCACGCCTTCGGGTTCGGCTGCATCGGGTTCGAGCTCATCGACTGGATCAACGGGAGATCCCAGGACGAGACCGGCGACGCCGAGCTCGCGCGGCGCTGGACGGCCCTGTTCAACAAGGCCACCCTGCCGTTCTACTGGGGCCGGTTCGAGGCGGTCCGCGGCGAGCCGAAGACCGCCGAGCTGCGTGCCGCCGCGCAGTGGTTCAAGGACCGCGGCGTGGGCGTCAAAGGCCACCCGCTGCTGTGGCACACGCTGACCGCGCCGTGGCTGATGGACCTGGGGGCCGAGCAGATCGACCAGGCGCTCCGCGAGCGGATCCGCCGCGAGGTGGCGGACTTCAGCACAGTAATCGACACCTGGGATGCGATCAACGAGGCCGTGATCATGCCGGTGTTCACCGCCGAGCCCAATGCGGTCACAACGCTCGCCCGGCAGAAGGGGCGGGTCGCGATGCTGCGGCTGGCCTTCGAGGAGGCGCGAGCGGCGAACCCCGAGGCCACCCTGCTGCTGAACGACTTCGACATGTCCACCGGCTACGAGTGTCTGATCGAGGCGGCGCTGGAGGCAGGGGTGGAGATCGACCGGCTGGGTCTGCAGTCCCATATGCACCAGGGCGCCTGGGGTGAGGAGAAGACCCACGACGTGCTGGAGCGGTTCTCGCGCTTCAACATCCCGATCCACTTCACCGAGACCACGATCCTCTCCGGCACCCCGGTGCCCGAGCACATCTCCGACCTCAACGACTGGCAGGTCTCAGCCGCGCAGTGGCCCTCCACCGAGGAGGGGGAAGCGCGCCAGGCCGAGGAGATCCAGGCCCACTACCGACGGCTCTTCGCGCACCCGGCCGTAGAGTCCCTGACCTATTGGGGTCTGCCGGACAAGGACATGTGGCTCAACGCCCCCGGCGGTCTGCTCCGCCGCGACGGCAGCCCCAAGCCCGCCTACGACCGGCTCCATGAGCTGATCAAAGGCGAATGGTGGACCCCGGAGACCCCGCTGCGCACCGACGAGGCCGGCCGGGTCAGCCTGGAGGGCTTCCTCGGCGGCTATGAGCTCGAGGTCGACGGCGCGGTGGCCAGCTTCGAGCTTCAGGCCCCGGGCGCGAGTCACCTGGAGCTGCGTGTGCCGCAGCGCTCAGCGGCGGTCACCGGCATCCGGTAGGCACCGCCAGCCGGTGACCGCCGCCGGACGGTGATCACCCCTGACGGCGCTGCCTCTGACGGTGCCGCCGCTGGCAGTGCCCTCAGCCGACGCTCCGCCGGGTCAGTTCCGCAGCGCCGGGTAGTCGGTGTAGCCGCGCTCTCCGCCGACGTAGAAGGTCGAGGGATCGGGCTCGTTCTCCTCGAGTCCGAGCTCCCAGCGGCGAGCCAGATCCGGGTTGGCGATCGCCGAGCGGCCCACGCCCACAGCCTCGGAGAGGTTCTGTTCGAGGAGCCGGAGCGCCTCCTCGCGGGTGGTCTGCACGCCGAAGCCTGAGTTGGCGATCAGCGGGGCGCCGGAGACGGAACGGATCAGCTGCACGATCTCGCTGGCCGGGTCTGCGTTGAGCACATCGATGTGGCTGAGTCCCAGGGGTGCGAAACCTTCCGCCATGGCGCGGTAGGTGGCCATCGCGTCGTCGTGGTCCTCCTCCATGGCCCCCTGGATGTTGTGCTGCGGGGAGAGCCGGATGCCGGTGCGGTCAGCGCCGATCGCCGCGGAGACCGAGGCCGCGACCTCCACCGAGAGCCGCGCCCGGTTCTGCGGGGAGCCGCCGTAGCCGTCGGTGCGGGTGTTCGACCCTGGGGCGGTGAACTCATGGAGCAGGTAGCCGTTGGCGCCGTGGAGCTGCACGCCGTCGAAGCCCGCCTCGATCGCGTTGCGCGAGGCCTCGGTGAAATCGGTGATGGTCTGTGCGACCTCCTCGGCGCTCAGCGCATGCGGCACCGGGTGGGGCGCCTTGCCCTCAGGGGTGCGGATCTCACCGGGGGCGGCGAGCGCGCTGGGTGCCACGACGCGGCCGGTGCCGGAGATCAGCTCATGGCCGATCCGCCCGCCGTGCATGATCTGGGCGATGATCTTCCCGCCCGCGGCGTGCACCGAATCGGTGACCCTGCGCCAGCCGGCGACCTGCTCGGGCGTCTGCAGTCCGGGCTGACCGATCCAGGTGCGTCCCTCCATCACCGGGAAGGTGCCCTCAGTGACGATCAGCCTCAGCGAGGCGCGCTGGGTGTAGTACTGAACCATCAGCTCATTGGGCACCCCGTCCTCGCCGGCGCGGATCCGGGTCAGCGGGGCCATCACCAGCCGGTTGCGGATCTCGATGGCTCCCAGAGAGAGCGGGGAGAAGAGCGTGTCCTGCACCTGGCTGGTCTCAGCGGCAGTGGTCATGGAGAAGGTCCTTTCATCCGTGGTGGTCCGCGCGCCCCCGGTGAAGGAGGCGCCCGGTCCGTTCTGCACAGACCAACCGTCACCGGGCGGCTTCGATTCCTGATCCGGGCGAAGGTCACAGTCCCGGGTGGATATCGTGGAGCGATGGATGTCTTCGCAGCCAGTGCTGCCCCGTCGATCCCGCCGCTGCAGACGGTGACCAGGCTCCAGTCGGCGCTGAGCGAGGCCGGGATCGAGAGTGTGGTCGGTGGATCCTGGCTGCTGGCAAGCCTGGGGCTCATCCAGACGGTCCAGGACTGGGACTTGGTGATCGATTCAGAGGCGGGGGTCCAGGGCGGGCGCTGGGTCGACCCGGTGCCCGCCGTGGAGCAGGTGCTGGCGGCGATGGGGCTGCGGCACCTGCGCCGGGAGCGGTCCGGGATCTTCCGCACCAGCGCCGCCCTGCAGGTCGATGCCGGGGACCACAGCATCGACGTGCTGGTCGGCTTCGCGCTGGAGTCGCAGGGTCGCGTGGTGAGCATTCCGGCCAGGCCCGGGCATATGTGGCAGGGCCTGAGGATGGCGCGTCCGGAGGAATGGCTGGCGGCCTACCGGCTGATGGGACGAGCCGAGCGGGCCGAGGCGCTGCAGCGCCACCTCGGGCGCTGAGTCGAGGTAGGTGCATCTCCCGCACCCTCAGGACATGAGGGAGGGCCGGTCACCAGGACCGGCCCTCTCGTGAGACCTGCAGCAGCGCATCTGACCCCAGGCTGCTGCGCGGCTCAGCCTCGAGTCGTGTAGTCGGTGTGGTCGTCTACGACTTCCTGCTGGTAGTTCTTGATCAGCCGCAGCTCGCGTTCGATTCTCTGATTCGACTCTTCCAGCGACCGAAGCTTATGCAGGACCTCATCCTGGAAATTGGTCTCGGACATGTCGCTCTCCTCCAGTTAGCCCCGGTCCTGAGCGGGCCGGCTAGGTCTACTGTAGATGTGTTCTGCCACACTGCACCCGGTTCGGCGTCTTTTGATGCTGAACTCGGCCAGGCAATGCGGTGGCTGAGGCAGGCATGGTCCCCCCGGCAGGATTCGAACCTGCGACACCCGCTTTAGGAGAGCGGTGCTCTATCCCCTGAGCTACGGAGGGTTGACCGGTGGAGACCACCGTATGCCGTGAGTCCTGCGCGGCACCGGACCATCCTACCTGGGGCGCGTCCCGCCCGGAGCTGGCCTGCGGGCTAGCGCCGTTCCACGCCCTGTCGGATCAGGCTCATCACCACTGAACCGAGCACCACGACCCCCAGGATCATCAGCAGCGCCCAACTGGTGACGGTGAAGACCGAGGAGACGGCGACCAGTCCGGGATCCAGCGGCTCCATCGTGAGGATCCGGTCGATCAGGAAGTTCTCGGTGATGTCCACCGCGGCGAAGAGCACCGCCCCGCTGAGCACGATCCAGCGGATCACTCCGCGCTTCATCACCAGCCCCACCACGGCCCAGCTCGCGAGCAGGAAGGAGAGCGGGAAGAGGATGCCGGCGGTGCGGTGCAGGAAGCTGAGCTGCCCGGTGCCGTCGGCGTCCATGCCATTGCGCAGCCTCTCGATGTCCTCCACCGAGTAGCCCAGCAGTCGGCTGTCCGGCATGGAGAAGCCGCCGGCGAAATAATTCATCTGCGGCAGCGCATAGAGGTGCAGGTAGGCGAAGAGGAAGGCCATCAGGCCCAGCAGCGCGTAGAGCAGCAGGTGCGGATTGGAATCCGTGCCCGCCCCGGCCCGCTGGCTCGCCTCGCTGAGGTAGCCCGGGCGCACGTCGTCGCGCCGCTGCGGCGTCGTGGAGATGTCGCGGCCCTCCCGGCGGGCCTGCCGAAACGCCCGGAGCCCGCCGGCAGCACCCGGGCTTCCCGAGGCTTCTGGCTGCGTGGGCTCGCGCGCGGGGTTGCCCCGCACCTTCTTGCGCCGCTTGGACATGACCCTCCTGGATAGATCCGCGTGCTCTTAGTCTGGCAGAGGTTTCACCCGCGCACGCCCCGGGTGGGTGTCAGCTCCGGCGCTTAGACTGGGTCCACCATGGATTTCCTCTTCACCCCGCCGAAGGCCGCGCCCGCCGAGCACTCACGCAAGCCCACCAGCCCCGGCGCTGCCGAGAGTTCCGAACCCCAGGACGACGGCGGGCCCGCCGTGCTGCAGCAGTCCCAGCCCTCGGCCGCTCAGCCGCCCGCCGACGCCGACGCCGAGCTGAACCCCGAGCAGCAGGCGGCCGTGCTGCACTCAGGATCCCCGCTGCTGATCGTGGCCGGTGCAGGCTCCGGCAAGACCCGGGTGCTGACCCGACGGGTGGTACACCTGCTGCGCAGCGGAGCCGCCCGGCCGCATGAGATCCTCGCGATCACCTTCACCAACAAGGCGGCCCGGGAGATGAAGGACCGCATCGCGGAGATGATCGGCCCCTCGGCGGAGCGGATGTGGATCTCCACCTTTCACTCCTCCTGCGTGCGGATCCTGCGCGCCGAGGCCGCCCACCTGGGTCGTCGCTCCACCTTCACGATCTATGACAGTGCGGACTCGCTGCGGCTGATCACCACCATCGCGAAGTCCCATGACCTGGACCCGAAGCGGTTCGCCCCGCGTGCGCTGAAGAACAAGATCTCGGCGCTGAAGAACGAACTCGTGGACGCCGATGAGTTCCAGTCCACCGCCGCCCATGAGCCGTTCTCCGAGGCGGTCGCCACGGTCTACCGGGAGTACAGCGAGAGGCTGCGCGCGGCCAACGCCTATGACTTCGATGACCTGCTCGCCGAGACGGTCTACATGTTCGACGCCTTCCCGCGGATCCTGGACAGCTACCGGCGCCGCTTCCGGCACGTGCTCGTCGATGAGTACCAGGACACGAACCACGCCCAGTACCGACTGGTCCGCCAGCTCACCGGCCCCACCGAGACCGCAGCGGAGGCGATGAACCAGGTCCCCACGCCCGGCGCGGAGCTCACCGTGGTCGGGGACTCGGATCAGTCCATCTACGCCTTCCGCGGCGCCGACATCCGCAACATCGTCGAATTCGCCCGGGACTACCCCGATGCCACCACGATCAAGCTGGAGCAGAACTACCGCTCCACGCAGACCATCCTCAACGCCGCCAACGCGGTGATCTCGCAGAACCCGAACCGCACCGAGAAGAAGCTCTGGACCGCCCTGGGCGAGGGGTCCCCGGTGGTGCTGCACGTGGCCCCCTCGGAGAACGACGAGGCGGAATGGATCGCGCGCACCATCGACTCCCTCGGCGACTCGCACGGGATCAAGCCCTCCGACGTCGCCGTGTTCTACCGGACCAACGCGCAGTCCCGCTCGCTGGAGGAGCGGCTGATCAACCGGGGCATCCCGTACCGGGTCATCGGCGGCACCCGGTTCTACGACCGCAAAGAGATCAAGGACGCCCTCGCCTACCTGCGGGTGGTCAACAACCCCGACGACGACGTCAACCTGCGCCGGATCCTCAACGAGCCCAAGCGCGGGATCGGGGAGCGCGCCGAAGGTGCCGTGGCCACCCTGGCCACCCGGGACCGGACCACCTTCTTGGAGGCGCTGCGCCGGGCCGATCAGGCCCCCGGGATCGCGACCCGCTCGCTCAAGGCCATCGCCTCCTTCGTGCGGATGATCGATGACCTGATCCAGCTCAACCAGGACGGCCGGCCCTCAGTGGTGCTCGAGGCCGTGCTGGAGCAGTCCGGGATGCTCGAGGCGCTGCGCCAGTCCAAGGACCTCCAGGACGAATCCCGGGCGGACAACCTCGGTGAGCTGGTGGCCGTGGTCAAGGAATACGAGACCGAGGCCGCCGCCGCAGACTCCGCCCGAGACACCAACGGGGACACCGTCTCCGGGGGAGTCGTCCCGGGCGAGGACTTCCTGGAGACCGAGACCGGGTCGACCGCCGGCGCCAGCGCCGACGCCGGGCTCACCGGCGCGGGACCGCAGGAGGGCCCCGGTGCGCTGGCGAACTTCCTGGAGCAGGTCTCTCTGGTCGCCGACGCCGACGCGATCCCCTCCGCGGAGGACGCCGAGTCTCAGCGGCTGGCGGTGGAGCAGGGCCAGGTGACCCTGATGACCCTGCACACCGCCAAGGGCCTGGAGTTCCCGGTGGTCTTCCTCACCGGCATGGAGCACGGGATCTTCCCGCACTCCCGGTCGATGTCTGATCCCGAGGAGCTCGCCGAGGAGCGCCGGCTGGCGTATGTCGGTCTGACCCGTGCTCGTCAGCGGCTCTACCTCTCCCGGGCTGAGTCCCGGCATCTCTGGGGCCAGCACCAGTTCAACCCGCCGAGCCAGTTCCTCGGAGAGATCCCGGAGGAGCTGATCGAGGTCGACGCCGCGTCCTCCACCTCCTCCCGCGGCCCGCGCTTCGGCTCGGGCGGCTTCGGATCCTCCGGCTTCGGGGGCTCCATCCAGGGCGGGGCCGGCAGCCTCAGCGGCGGCTGGGGCTCGGGGTCGAACTCCTACGGCTCCGGGGCACCGCGCTCAGGCGCCACCATCTACGGCGCGGCCGGCAGCGAGAAGGTCTCCTCCTCGCTGCCCGGGGCCACCCGAGGAGCCGCGCCGAGTCAGGTGGACCCGGACCGGGAGCTGCCCAGTCTGAGCCCCGGTGATCGGGTCAGTCACCAGCGGTTCGGGGTGGGTGAGGTGCTCGCGGTGGAAGGTTCAGGGGCGAAGACCGTGGCCAAGGTCAGCTTCGCCGGGTCCGAGAAGCGACTCCTCCTGCGATATGCTCCACTGGAGAAGGTCAGCTGAGCGCTGCGCGTGAACCGCGCCGCGCCGCGGGCCTTCACATGTAGAGATGACTTCGACGTAGAAGGACACACACGTGGACCTGTATGAGTACCAGGCGCGCGATCTCTTCGAGGCACACGGTGTTCCCGTGCTGGCCGGAATCGTGGCGCAGACCCCGGAAGAAGCGAAGGCGGCCGCCGAGAAGATCGGTGGCGTCGTCGTCGTCAAGGCTCAGGTAAAGGTCGGAGGCCGCGGCAAAGCCGGCGGCGTCAAACTGGCCAAGAGCGCCGATGAAGCGCAGCAGCATGCTGAAGCCATCCTGGGCATGGACATCAAGGGGCACACCGTGCACCGCGTGATGATCGCCCAGGGTGCAGACATCGCAGATGAGTACTACTTCTCGATCCTGCTGGACCGAGCCAACCGCGACTACCTCGTGATGTGCTCCAAAGAGGGCGGCGTGGAGATCGAGCAGCTCGCCGAAGAGCGGCCCGAGGCGCTGGCACGGGTGAACGTGGACCCGAACACCGGCATCGATGCGGCCAAGGGCAAGGAGATCGCCGAGAAGGCCGGTTTCCCCGCCGAGCAGCACGATCAGCTGGCGCACGCCTTCGTGCAGCTGTGGACCGTGTTCTCCAAGGAGGACGCCACGCTGGTCGAGGTGAACCCGCTGGTGAAGACCGGCGACGGGCAGATCATCGCCCTCGACGGCAAGGTCACCATCGACGAGAACGCCGGATTCCGCCAGCCGGGTCACTCCGAGCTCGTGGACGAGCAGACCGAGGATCCGCTGGAGGCCAAGGCCAAGGCCAATGACCTGAACTACGTCAAGCTTGACGGCCAGGTCGGCATCATCGGCAACGGCGCCGGTCTGGTCATGTCCACCCTGGACGTCGTCGCCTACGCGGGCGAGGCCCACGGCGGCGTGAAGCCGGCGAACTTCCTGGACATCGGCGGCGGCGCCTCGGCTGAGGTCATGGCCAACGGCCTCGACGTCATCCTCGGCGACGAGCAGGTCGAATCGGTGTTCGTCAACGTCTTCGGCGGGATCACCTCCTGCGACGCCGTGGCCAACGGCATCGTCAAGGCTCTGGAGATCCTCGGCGACTCCGCCAGCAAGCCGCTCGTGGTCCGCCTCGACGGCAACAACGTGGAGGAGGGGCGCCGGATCCTGCAAGCGGCGAACCACCCGCTGGTCACCACCGCTGACACCATGGACGCCGGCGCCGACAAGGCCGCCGAACTTGCGCATTCCGCGCGGACTGACAAGTAAGGACCTGCTCACACAATGTCTATCTACCTGAACAAGGACTCCAAGGTCATCGTCCAGGGCATCACCGGCGGCGAGGGCACCAAGCACACCGCCCTGATGCTCAAAGCAGGCACCAACATCGTCGGCGGCGTCAACGCCCGCAAGGCCGGCACCACCGTGTCCCACAAGGACCAGGCCGGCGACGAGGTCGAGCTGCCCGTCTTCGAATCCGTGGCCGAGGCCATGGAGAAGACGGGGGCCGACGTCTCCGTGGCCTTCGTGCCGCCGAAGTTCGCCAAGGATGCCGCTGTGGAGGCGATCGAGGCCGGCATCGGTCTGCTGGTGGTCATCACCGAAGGCATCCCGGTGCAGGACTCCGCGGAGTTCTTCAACCTCTCGTTGACCAAGACCGGTCCTGACGGCAAGCCCGTCACCCGGATCATCGGCCCGAACTGCCCCGGCATCATCACCCCGGGTCAGGCCCTGGCCGGCATCACCCCGGCGAACATCACCGAGGCCGGACCCATCGGCCTGGTCTCGAAGTCCGGGACGCTGACCTACCAGATGATGTACGAGCTGCGCGACATCGGCTTCTCGACCTCCATCGGCATCGGCGGCGACCCGGTCATCGGCACCACGCACATCGATGCGCTGGAGGCCTTCGAGAACGATCCGGAGACCAAGGCCATCGTGATGATCGGTGAGATCGGCGGCGACGCAGAAGAGCGTGCCGCGGACTACATCAAGGAACATGTCACCAAGCCCGTGGTGGGCTACGTGGCCGGCTTCACCGCTCCCGAGGGCAAGACCATGGGCCACGCCGGCGCCATCGTCTCCGGCGGCTCGGGCACGGCAGAAGGCAAGAAGGAGGCCCTGGAGGCCGCCGGTGTGAAGGTCGGCAAGACGCCGTCCGAGACCGCCGCGCTGCTCCGCGAGGTCTTCAAGGGCTGAGGCTCACTGCACCTCGCAGCCTGACCAGCCGCAGGCTCAACAGTCACAGAGCGGGGCCGTTCCTGATCATCAGGGGCGGCCCCGTCCTCGTCTGTGCGCTCAGCCGCCCTCGGAGCCCTCGCCCAGCTCGCGCTCCGGGTGCTCGCCGAAGCGGAAGTGACGTCCGCTGATCTCCTGCGGGGTGATCCGCACGAAGTAGTCCTTCACGGTGGGCACCCACGGCTTGATCTGCAGCGCCTCGGCGGCCTCCCGGTCCGCGGAGGTTTCCAGCCGGGCGGCCGTGCCGCGCACCACCACCGACCAGGCCTGATCCGAGAGGATCCCGTCGGCCTCGAAGAGCACGCTCTCATTGACGGCCATCTCCGCGAGCTTGGAGCCCGGAGCGGTGCGCAGCACGATCCTCCGGTCTGCGACGGCGCAGTTGATCGGGAAGATATCGGCCCGCCCGCCGACCACGGTGACCAGCCGGCCATGGGCGACGCCTTCCAGCAGGGCCCAGCACCGGTCCTCGCTGAGCACCAGGACCGGTTCGCCCTCAACGTGTTCGAACATCGTCGCCGCCTCTCGTCAGGGATGTGTGATGCAGCTCACCATGCCCCACCGAGTCTAGACCTGCTTCCCGGTCCCGTCTCCAGGGGCCGCGCCGGCGTCCCGGGGGACCTCAGGCGGGGGATCAGGCCACGGTGCCGCCGAGCAGCGTGCCCAGAAGATAGGTCACGGCGGCCGCGCCGAGGCCGATGCCCAGCTGGCGCAGGCCGCGCTTGAGCGGTGAGGCCCCGGAGAGCAGTCCCACTGCCGCGCCGGTGGCCAGCAGCGCGACCCCGACCAGCGAGCTGGCGATGACGATCGCGGTGATCCCTTCGCTGCCCAGCAGATATGGCAGCACCGGGATCAGTGCTCCCACGGCGAAGAACACGAAGCTGGAGCCGGCCGCGGTCCAGGCCGATCCCACGATCTCGTGCGAATCGGCAGGCTCTTCGGGGTCATGGGAGAGCTCCGGCCTGCAGTCGCAGGTGAAGACGTTCAGCCGTTCCAGGGCGCGGTGCTCGGCATCGGCCTGGCTCATGCCGCGTGCCCGGTAGACCAGGATCAGCTCATTGTGGTCGAAGTCCAGGTCCGGTGCTGCGCGCAGGGTGACCTGTGTGGGCCGGGTGGCGTCCAGGAGCTCGCGCTGGCTGCGCACCGAGACGAACTCCCCGGCGGCCATCGAGAGAGCCCCGGCGAGCAGTCCGGCGATCCCGGTCAGCAGGATCACACCGGCCCCGACCCCGGTGCCGCCCATGCCCACGATCAGCGCCAGGTTCGAGACCAGCCCGTCATTGGCGCCGAAGACCGCGGCGCGGAACCCCCCGGAGAGCTTCTCGCGCCCGCGGGTGGCCAGGGCTCGGACCACCTCCTCGTGGATGGCCTCATCGGCGGCCATGCGGGCGGTCGCATCGTCGTCCTGGTCGTAGGGCGAGCCGCCCTCGGCGCGCTGGGCCAGCGCCAGGATGAACACAGAGCCGAAGATGCGCGCCATCCAGCCCAGCAGCACCCGGTGCGCGGAGGGTGCGGGCAGCCGCTCGGCGTCAGCGCCCAGGAGATCCCGCCAGTGCTGCTCGTGACGCTTCTCCGCTGCGGCGAGCCCGAGCAGGATCTGACGCTCCTCGCCGCGCTTGCGCTCGGCCAGTGCGGTGTAGAGCCGACCCTCGGCCTGCTCATCGGCGAGGTACTTGCGCCAGCGGCGGATCTGCCGCGGAGTCGGGGGTGAGGCCTTCGTGCTCGGGGTGTTCGCGGGGCGGGCAGGCGCTGACGGGTCTGCGGGATCTGGGGAGCTCATTGAGCTCAGTCTTCCCGATCTATGCTCGCCGCGGACCTCTGGACGGCCTGTGACGAAGTTCAGGAATGGCTAAACCGACGACGACGCGCGCTGGCCGCGTCGAAGAGTCGGCGGGCTGCGGGGGAGTCCACCCCGGGGCCCAGCCCCAGATAGTCCGGCGCCAGGTGGTCCGGGCTCTGCCCGAGATCATCCGTGGTGCCGCGGGAGGCGAGGTAGCTGCCCCCGGCCCGACGAAGGATGAGCATCCCGGCCGCGATGTCCCAGGGCTTGGTGTCCACGCCCAGCACGACATCGGTCCATCCCGCGGCCGCGTGGCAGAGCTCCAGTGCTCCGGAGACCACCCGGCGCACCGTGGAGAAGCTGGTGACCATCTCCCCGAAGGCCTCCAGGGCCAGGGGTCCCTCCTGGGCCAGCACCTCCGCGGAGGGATAGCTGGTCATCAGGTTCAGCGCGGCGCCCGAGCGCGGCGCCTCACGGGGGGATCCCAGTCGGATCTCGGGCCGCTGGGAGGAGGAGAGGTAGGCGCCGTCGTCGTCGGCGGAGAAGCTGAGCCGATTCACCGGGTCATGGACCACCGCGGCGATCACCTCGCCGCCGAAGACCGCCGCGATGGAGATCGAGAACATCGCAAAGCCGTGCGCGAAGTTGCTGGTCCCGTCGATGGGGTCGATGATCCACTCCAGGGAGCCGCTGCCGCGTGCCCCGGACTCCTCACCGGTGACCCAGGAGTCGGGGACCGCGCGGGTCAGTGCCAGGGCCAGGGCGTCCTCGGTGGCGCCGTCGTAGAAGGTGACCAGATCATGGCTGTTGGTCTTCGCGCGCACGCCCATGTCCGAGCGGGACGGGTCCGCGGCTGGGTGGGCCGCGGCTGGGCGGGCCGCAGTCGGGCTGCCTGCTGCGGGGCCGGCTGCCGCTGGGCTCGCCGATGAGGGGCTGGCTTCGGCGCAGGGGCGGAAGGCCTCGATGAGCGGGAGCCCCGCCGTCTGCGCGGCGTGCAGGGCGATCCTGCGCAGCTCGCGCGTGGAGGGTCGGGCGGCGGTGGTGTTCGGCACATGTTCACCCTACCCACCCGGGGATGCGGCAGTGGCCCAGGGCACAAGCCGGTATGATCGAGCCGATGACGAACCCAGAGCCCACCGAGGTCATTCAGGACGATGCGGCCGCGCGGTCCCACTACAGCGACCGCACCCGGAACCGGGTGATGAAGACCGAGGACCGCTGGCACCAGTTCCGGCTCGGCCTGGCCCGGCGGCGTGGGCAGAACGTCACCATGCTCTCCATGACCGGCTACGGCTGCCGCCGCTGGGTGCGCATCTTCTCCCGAGTGGTGATGGCCCCGGACTCCGACTTCGAGAACGGCATGCGCGTGGCGAAGGTCATCGCCGACGGGGTCCGCGGCTGGCGCAACTTCGTCTCCGCCCCGGTTCCCTTCGCGGAGCTCACCGTGGAGATCGCAGGCCGGCAGTTCGAAGTGGTGGCCGACCGGGGCGGGATCGTGGACGCAGTGATCGAGACCGATCTCCAGCCGGGCTGGCAGCAGGTCACCCTGCGTGCCCCCGGCAGCGAGCCGACCACGGCCGATGTGCACATCATCGACGATGACACGTTCACCGGGGTGGTCTGCGACATCGACGACACCGTGGTGGTCACCACGCTGCCGCGCCCGCTGCTGGCGGCCTGGAACTCCTTCGTGCTGGACGAGCACGCCCGCACCCCCACCCCCGGCATGGCCGTGATGATGGAACGACTGATGGTCAGCTTCCCCGGCTCCCCGGTGATCTACATCTCCACCGGCGCCTGGAACGTGGCCCAGACCCTGACCCGCTTCCTCACCCGGAACCTCTACCCGCATGGGCCGCTGCTGCTCACCGACTGGGGGCCGACCGAGGACCGCTGGTTCCGCTCCGGTCGCGAGCACAAGGTCCAGCAGCTGGAGCGGCTGGCCCAGGACTTCCCGGAGATGTCCTGGGTGCTGATCGGTGATGACGGCCAGCATGACCCCAGCATCTACGCCGACTTCGTCCGCCGTCACCCGGAGCACGTCACCGCGGTGATCATCCGGGAGCTGACCTACTCCGAGGCGATGCTGGCCGGTGGCCGCGCCGAGGACCCGGCGGGCAACGATCTGCTCAACTACGGCGACCCCACGGAGCCCTCCGATGCGGTCCAGCTCGCCGGAGATCGCCGCATCCCGTGGATCTACGGGCCGGACGGCAAGGACATCGCCGCGAAGCTCTCCCAGCACGGACTGCTCTCCCAGCAGGCGCCTTCCTGAGCGGAGGCCGCGGAGCACCGACGCGCTCCCAGCCCCCGGCGGCACGGCAGCCCGGCGGCAGTGGGGTTTCACCGCTCAGCGTGCTGAGCTGACCTCCGTGGTCCAGGACTCGGCCCGCCGTGGCCGGGCATCGCCGCTGAGCACGCGCCGGTTGACCTCCACCGCGCGGGCGTAGTGCCCGATCAGCTCGTTCGAGAGCGCCTCCCAGGTGCGTGACTGCACGCTCTCATGGGCTCGCAGCCCGAAGTCCCGGCGCGTCGAGTCATCGCTGAGCAGGTGCTCCACAGCCGAACGCAGTCCGGTGAGGTCACCGGGCCGGTAGAGCCAGCCGGTGCGTCCGACGTCGACCAGGTCCAGCGGCCCGCCCCGGCCCACCGCCACCACGGGCACCGCAGCGGCCATCGCCTCCTGGATGGTCTGGCAGAACGTCTCAGCCTCTCCGGGATGGACGAAGACATCCAGGCTGGCCACGTGGGTGCCCAGCGCATCACCGGACTGGAAACCGGCGAAGTGCGCGCGCGGGAGTCTCCGGCGCAGCGCGTCCTCCTGCGGGCCCGAACCGATGATCACCAGCCGGGTGCCTTCCAGCGCGTCGAGCACCGCCAGGTCCTCCACCTGCTTCTCCGCGGCGAGCCGCCCGACGAAGCCGATGAGCAGCTCCTCGGGGTTCGTGTCACCGGAACGCGCCCCGGCGCTGCTGCGGATCTGCGCCCGCAGCGCCTCGCTGCGTCGGGCCGGGTTGAAGCGCTTGGTGTCCACACCGCGCCGCCAGGTCTTCAGCCGTCTGATCCCGCGCCGGGTCAGCTGCTCCCGGCAGAAGGAGGAGGGCACCAGGGTCAGCGTAGAAGCCGTGTGCATCCGATCCACGTGCTGCCAGAGCAGCTCTGTGGCCCAGGGCAGCCGGTAGCGCGCCGCGTAGGTGGGCACCTCGGTCTGATAGATCGACACCGTGGGCACGCCCAGCGCGGCGGCCGCCTGGATGGCACGCCAGCCCAGCACGAAGGGTGAGGCCACGTGGACCACATCGGGGCGGACCCGTTCCAGGATCTGGCGGATCCGGGTCACGGATCCCGCCGCCACCCGGACCTTCGGATAGTCCGGCAGCGGCAGCGACGGCACCCGGATGACGGGGAAACCCTCATGGAGCTCCCCGCCGAGGGCGCCCGGGTCGGTGCGCGGGCCGATGTCGAACATGGACTCCGAGGGGGCGATGACCGTGACCTGGTCGCCGCGGCGACGCAGATGGGCGAGCACATGTTGGACGGAGTTCGTCACGCCGTTCATGTGGGGCAGGAAGGATTCGGTGACCACGAGAACTCTCACGCCCTCAGGCTAGGAAGCCCGGAGAAGCACGGGTCGACGTCGTCGTGACCGCTCTGTGAACGCCGCTCAAACGTTTTCCTGCCCAGCGGATAGGGTGACCAGGTGGAGTCACTGATCCCTCTCGCCGTCGTCGGCCTGGTCCTGCTCGCCGCCGTCATCCAACGTCTGGTGGGTCTGGGCTTCGGCATGGTGATGGCACCGTTCCTGGTGGTGCTCATCGGCGCCCACGAGGGCGTGATGCTGGTGAACTTCCTGAGCATCTTCGCCCCGATCCTGGTGCTGCCCCGCATCTGGGGCGACATCGAATGGCGCAAGGTGCTCTGGCTGGGACTCCCTGCGCTCGCGGTGATGCCCGCCGCGGCGTGGATCTCGGTGAACTCCTCCTCCGGTCCGCTCTACGTGGTGGTCGCGGCGCTGGTGATCATCGGACTGATCACCTCGATGCTGCTGAGCCGGATCACCTTCCAGGCCGACGGGGTCACCACCCGGGTGATCGCCGGACTCGGGTCCGGTGCCGGCACCGTGATCGCCGGGGTCGGCGGCCCCGCGATGACGATCTACGCGGTGGTCTCGCGCTGGCCGATCATGTCCATGATCGCCACGCTGCAGCCGATCTGGATCCTGCTCTCCCTGGGCTCCTTCGGGATCAAATGGTCCTTCGACGACGGCGCGCTGCCCGGGCTGCCCTGGTGGGCCTGGGCGGGCTCCGTGGTGGCGATCGTGGTCGGGATCGGGATCGGGGAGTGGCTCCAGCGCCGCATCGACGAGACCCTGGTGCGGCGGCTGGTGCTCATCCTGGCCTTCATCGGCTCGATCATGGCTCTGATCACAGGTCTGCGACTGATGCTCGACTGAGGCCTGTTGCTCCAGCCGAAGACCAGCACCTGCTGGCACCATAGAAGCGATGGCCACCACCGACTCCACCCCCAGCGCCGCCGCGCGCTCCCGGCCCGGCGCCCCCTCGGGGCCCCGACGCCGCTTCCGCCTGCCGGCCCCTCCGCTGTGACTGATCGGACTGGTGGAGGCGGCTCAGATCTTGCTCATCACGATCCTGCTGGTGGGGCTGCCGGTGCTGGTGATGAGCCTGGCCGGAGATTTCTCCGGGTTTGACCTGGGCGCGGTGGCGGAGCTGACCGCGCAGGCCTGGCTGGTGCTCCACGGCACCCCGGTGCAGCTGGTCCTGGACTCAGACGCGGCCGCCCTGGGCGGAGGTCTCACCGTGCCTGCGCCCGGCTGGTTCCACCTGGTGCCGCTGGGGCTCACCCTGATCCCGCTCTGGCTGGGGTGGCGCGCCGGGGGGCGCATCGCCCGCGGGTCCTATTCGGACCAGCTCTGGCAGGGGCTGCTGCCACTGATCCTGGGGTACGCGAGCGGGGCCGCCGGGCTGGCGTGGCTGGCCCAGAGCGAGACCTTCCAGGTGATGCCGCTGCTGGGAGCGCTCTGCGCCGCGGTGCTGATGAGCCTTGCCGCGCTCGCCGGCTGCTACGCCGAGGCGCGCAGCGCGGGGCGGATGTTCGGCACAGACCTCGAGGAGCGGATCGATGCGCTCTCGCAGCGGCTGCGCTGGGCCGGCTCCTATGCCTGGGCAGTGGCCAGGGCGGGCTTCGTCGGCTGCATCGCGGCCTGCGGGCTGGCGGCACTGCTGCTCGCCGGAGCATTGGGCATGCGGTGGATGGAGATCGCCAACGTCTACGAGCAGCTCAACCCCGGTGTTGCCGGTGTCACGGGGCTCACCGTGCTGCATCTTGGCCTGGCCCCGAACCTGGTGCTCTGGGCCCTGGCCTATTCCACGGGCTCTGGCTTCGCGCTGGGCACCGGCACCCTGGTCTCACCGCTGAGCACCGAGCTGGGTGCCGTGCCGGCGGTGCCGGTGCTCGCCGCGCTGCCGGCAGAGGCGTCCCCCTACAGCCTGCTCGTGCTGGGGCTGCCGGTGCTCGCCGGCGTCATGGCCGGGTGGTGGCTGATGCGGGAGGGCGAGAATCACCTGGACGACTGGTTCACGCTGCGAATCTCCTTCCGGCCGCTCGCGGCAGGACTCTCCACCCTTGCGCTTGGGGTCCTCACCGGTCTGGTCACCGGCCTCTTGGCCCTGGGCCCGCTCTGGCTCTCCCACATCTCCCTGGGCGTGGGGCGGATGACCGATCTTGGACCGCATGCCCTGCTCAGCGCCGGGATGCTCGGCGCCTGGGTCGCCCTCGGTGCGATCCTGGGCTACAGCATCTCCCTCGGGGCCCAGCGGCTGCGCCGTCGGACCAGGAGCTGAGAAAGCCCGGCTCTCAACTGGGATCAGCGGCCGAGGCCGGGGACCGAGTTCATCATGCCGTCCTCGTACTCGAGCAGACAGCGCTGCATCGACCGCTCGGTCAGGGCGCTGGCCTGGCACTGGTCGAAGTCCACCGTGGCCTGCCAGAAGATCGCCTGCGAACCGGCCGTGAACGTGAAGATCCCACAGCACAGCAGGGCCGCGATCGCGCTGATATGCATCATGACCGGCAGTCGCCGGCGGAAGCAGGCGACGAGCAGGATGATCCCTCCGACGATGCCCAGCAGACCAGCGACCACTGCGAGCAGCCTGTAGGGGAGCGGCAGCTGCAGCCCGAGGTAGCTCAGCAACAGGGCCAGGACGAGCCACCCGGTGAAGCGACCGTAGAAGCGGAAGGTCTTCTCATCAAGGTCAGCGGCGCGGCTGCGGCCCGGTGGTGTCATGCTCATGGTCCACCACCCTATCCGTGCACCAGCAAGGGCCGGGACTGCCGAGTCGAAGAACCGGCATTAGGCTGGCGGTCATGCGAATAGTGGCCCTGGTCTCCGGTGCGGGGACGAACCTGCAAGCCGTCATCGATGCCGTGCATGGCGGTGAGCTTGACCTTCAGATCGCCGCGGTGGGCTCTGACGTCCCGGACTGCGGCGGGCTCAAGCGTGCGACGGCGGCGCAGATCCCCACGTTCGCGGTGCCCCTGGTCAAGGGCGGCGACCGCTCGGCATGGAACCTGGAACTCGCCCGAGCCGTCCGCGAACATGACCCCGACCTCGTGGTCTCCAGCGGATTCATGCGGATCCTGGGGCCCGAGTTCCTCGCGCGGGTGGGCGCGCCGATCATCAACACCCACCCGGCGCTGCTGCCCAGCTTCCCCGGCGCTCACGCGGTCCGCGACGCGCTGGCCCACGGCGTCAAGATCACCGGGTGCACCGTGCACCAGGTCGACGCAGGAGTCGACACCGGCCCGATCCTCGCCCAGGAGGCCGTCAGAGTGCAGCAGCAGGACGATCAGGACTCGTTGCACGAACGGATCAAGACCGAGGAACGACGCCTGCTGGTGGAGACGCTGCGCGGGCTCGGCGCCGGTGAGATCACCGTGGAGTAGAGCCGCCATAAGGATCATCCTGCGGGCGCGGGCCCGACTGGTAAGGACCCTGCTGGTACGGGTTCTGCTGCGGTGAGTCCTGCTGGCCGGGGCTCTGCTGGTACGGGTTCTGCTGGTACGGGCCGGAATGGTAGGGACCCGGCTGATGCTGGCCCGGCGATGCTGGACCCAGTCCCTGAGGACTCTGCGGCCCGGGCTGACCGGGACCCCCGTAGGGGCCCGGTGACCGCGCGGCATCCTTGAAGGCCTTGCGATCGCGCACGTAGACATTGCTGGCCGGGAGCCAGAGCGCCACCAGAGCGGCAAGGCTGAGGCCGGTCACGATCAGGTTCGCGGGACCGAAGAGGATCATGGACACGCTGCCGGCGAGGAAGATGGTGGCCAGAATGCGCCCCACATTGCCGGTCATGGTGCCGACGAAGGCGAACACGGTGTACAGCGCCGCCAGGATGATCCCTCCCAGCAGCACCATCACCCCGAGTCCGAGCATGATGTCCTGGACCGAGAGCTCCTCGGCGCCGGGACCCTGCTGGGCCTGGGACTCCTCCGCCACCTCGGTCCAGAACGGGTCGACGTCCTGAGGGTCCATGGAGGTGAAGTCCAGGAAGCTGAAGATGCTCAGGATCAATGCTGCCGCGCCTGCAAGCAGCATCAGGACCATGGCCAGGATCAGCGTCAGCGGCCGCTTCGGTTTTCCGGCGGCACCCGGTGCGCCGGGCTGGGCGTAGCCGCCCTGATGCCGTCCGGGACCGGCTTGCTGCCCCTGCGGGGCGCCATAGCCCCCTGATGCGCCCTGACCGGAGGGCGGACCATAGCCGGAGGACTGGCCGTAACCCGATGGCTGGCCGTAGCCGGAGGGCTGGCCGTAACCCGATGGCTGGCCGTAGCCCGATGATTGGCCGTAGCCGGAGGAAGCCCCCGGGCCTTGGGGCTGTGGCGAGCCCTGCGGCGGCTGGTGCTGGGGGGCCGGTGTCTCGGGCCGGCGCTGACCCCAACGGGGCTGCTCCGGGGGGAGATTCTCTTCGGGTGTGCTGCTCATGCTGTGCCTCCTCCGCGCCTGGGTCCGCTCGGTGCACCGTGTGCAGAGCATGACCTGCGACGCTGCCGCGGTCCGATCTCAGCACTACTGTATCGGCGGGCCGGCGCGCACCGTACCCGTGCTCTGCCTGGAAGTGTGGCGGCCGCAGAGATTTCTGCAAGACTGTGCGCCATGAAACCTCGGGATAACACGGATCCACTCACAGCGCCGCTGGCAGGCTCCACCGTGCACCTGGTGCGCCATGGTGAGGTGCATAATCCGGACCGGGTGCTCTACGGCAGGCTCCCCGGTTTCGGGCTCTCGGTGCTGGGTCAGCAGATGGCCCAGGGGATCGCCGAGTACTTCCAGGCGCGCGCCGACTCCGGACGCCCGGTTCACATGTTGGCGGCATCGCCGCTGCAGCGGGCCCAAGAGACCGTGGCCCCGATCTCGGCACGTCTGGGGCTCCCGGTCACCGTGGAGGATCGGGTGCTCGAGGCGGAGAACGCCTTCGAGGGTCTCTCCGAGGTCAAGCGGCAGCTGAAGAACCCGCGCTGGTGGCCGCTGCTGGTCAACCCGTGGCGTCCCTCCTGGGGTGAACCCTATAAGTTGCAGGTCAACCGGGTGCTCGCCGCCGTCAAAGAGCTCTCTGACCAGGCCGTCGCCGAGCATGGCGATGGCGCCGAGGTCGTCGTCGTCTCCCACCAGCTGCCGATCTGGGTGACCAGGCTCTGGGCGGAGGGCCGCCCGCTGTTCCATGACCCGCGTGACCGCGAGTGCTCACTGACCTCGGTGACCTCGCTGCACATCGGCCCCGATGGGGTGGAGTCGGTGAGCTACGCCGAGCCCAACCACGAACTCCTCAAGAACGCCGCGAACCTCCCCGGCGCCTGATCTCTCTGCCCGGCCCACCGCCATCGGCTCACCACGTCCGCTCCACACCACCGGTGCGCCGAGACGGCGGGGAATACCGCCAGGAGACCCCTGTGTGACTTCTGGCTCCGGCAGCACTTCTACGGACTGTAGAATTAGTGCTCGGCTGACCCTGACTCCCTCTTCAGATCTGGACACCGCGCGCATGACCGTCACTGAGAAGACCACCCCCCGGACGTCACGCCTGAGCGCCCTGGCCGCAGTGGCCCTGGCCTCGATGCTGGCGCTCGCCGGATGCAGCTCCGCCAACGACGAGCTCAGCCAGCGCGCCCAGAATGATGGCACCAACTATGTCGCGGGAGACGGCTCGGTCCAGGAGCTGGCCGTCGCGGATCGGGGCGAACCCGTGCAGTTCGAGTCCACGCTCTTCGACGGCTCCCCGGTGGGTCCCGAACGCTGGGAGGGCGAGGTCACCGTGATCAACTTCTGGTACGCCGCCTGCGCTCCCTGCCGGGTGGAGGCTCCTGACCTGGCGGACCTGCACGCGGAGTTCGAAGACGAGGGGGTGCAGTTCTATGGGGTCAACACCCGCGACACCCAGCCCACCGCCGAGGCGTTCGAACGCACCTTCGGCATCGAGTACCCCTCCATGGAGGATCGCAGCGGTGAGGTCATGCTCGCCATGACCGACTATGTTCCACCATCAGCGGTGCCCACCACCCTGGTGCTGGACAAGCAGGGTCGGGTCTCCGCGCGGATCCTTGGGATCGCCGAGCCGGCCACCCTGCGTGCGCTGATCGACACCGCCTTGGATGAAGACTCGGAGTCTGCGCAGCCGTGACGGACACACTGCTTCTGGCGGCCCCGCTGGCGGGTGCCGCAGACAACCGCTTCGCCGAGATCGTCTTCGACGGGTCTCTGCTGATCTCCGCCCCGGTGGCGCTGCTCGCCGGGCTGGTCTCCTTCCTCTCGCCCTGTGTGCTTCCGCTGGTACCCGGCTACCTGGGCTACGTCACCGGTCTCTCCGGGGTGGAGCTCCATGATCGCCGCCGGTCCCGGATGGTGCTCGGCGCCTCGCTCTTCGTGCTGGGCTTCTCCGTGGTCTTCGTGCTCATCGGCGTGGTCTTCACCCAGGCCATGGTCTGGCTCCGGGTGGAGGGGGGCTGGCTGACCCAGGTGCTCGGCGGCGTCGTCGTGATCATGGGTCTGGTCTTCATGGGGGCCTTCAGCTTCTTCCAGCGGGAACGCAAGATCGAGCGCCGCCCGCCCGACGGCCTGCTCGGCGCGCCGCTGCTGGGTGCGACCTTCGGCATCGGCTGGGCACCATGCATCGGGCCCACGCTGGCCGCCGTGCTCGCCCTGGCCACTCCGATGGGGGGAGACCCAGGCCGCGGAGTCTTCCTGATGTTCATCTACTGCCTGGGTCTGGGCATCCCGTTCATCCTGATCAGCCTGGGACTCAAGCGCGGGATGACTGCGCTGGCGTTCTTCACCCGACACAAGGTCGCCGTGATGCGCCTCGGCGGCGCCATCCTGATCCTGGTCGGACTGCTGATGCTCTCCGGGATCTGGAACACCTGGGTCTATGCTCTGCAGGACTGGTTCGCCAATGAAGTGAGGCTGCCCATCTGATGGCCGAGAAACGCGAGAACACCTATATGCCGGCCGGGCACCGTGACGCCCCCGAAGCAGCCGAGAACACCCCGCGCGGCACCGGCGGCAAGCCGGATGTGACCGCTCCGGCGCTGGGCGTCAAGGGCATGCTGCGCTGGGCGTGGACCCAGCTGACCTCGATGCGCACTGCGCTGATGCTGCTGCTGCTGCTCGCCGTGGCGGCCGTGCCCGGATCGATCTTCCCGCAGCGGGTGCAGGACTCCTTCGCGGTGGCCACCTGGATCGAGGACAACCCCGGGGTCGGGGAGGTGCTGGACTTCCTGCAGTTCTTCGACGTCTACTCCTCCATCTGGTTCTCCGCGATCTACCTGCTCCTGTTCATCTCCCTGATCGGCTGCATCCTGCCGCGTGCGAAGAAGCACTGGCAGCAGATCAGCTCGCCGCCGCCGCGCACCCCGCTCCGACTGGAGCGGCTCCCCGAGTCAGGGGCCCTGGAGCTGGCGTCCTCGGCCGCCGGGGACGCCCAGGACGGCCCCGGCAGGGATCAGGCGCTCGAAGACGCCGCTGCGATCCTGAAGGCTCGCCGCTACCGGGTCGACGTGCGAGAGACCTCCGTGGGGGCCGAGCGTGGCTACCTCAAGGAGACCGGGAATCTACTCTTCCACGTGTCGCTGGTGGGGGTGCTGATCTGCGTCGCGCTGGGCTCGATGTTCAGCTACCGGGGACAGAAGGTCCTGGTGGAGGATGAGAGCTTCGTCAACGCCCTGGTGGCCTATGACAACTTCTACCCAGGGGGCTCCTTCAACGAGGATCAGATGCAGCCCTTCTCGGTCCGGCTGGACAGCTTCGAGCGGGTCTTCGACCGGGAGTCCACCACCCACTTCGGCCAGGCCCTGGACTTCACCGCCGAGGTCACCACCCGACTCGGTGCCGATGGTCAGCCGCAGACCGAGGAGCTGAAGGTCAACCAGCCCCTGACCATGGACGGAGCCCGGGTCTTCCTGGTCGGCAACGGCTACGCCCCGGAGGTCACGGTGCGCGACGGCGCGGGCGACGTCGCCTTCTCCGGCCCGGTGGTGACCCGCCCGGAGGACGAGGTCTACACCTCGATGGCGGTGATCAAGGCACCCGACGCCGCCCCCGAGCAGCTCGGCTTCGTGGGGCTGCTCCTGCCGACCTCACAGGACTCCGGTGACGGCCTCGCCGTCTCGGTGGACCCCGAGCTGGGCAACCCGGAGCTGCAGCTGAACTCCTACTACGGCGATCTCGGCCTCGACGACGGGCTCGCCCAGAACGTCTACGTGCTCGACACCGAATCTCTCGAGACGTTGAACTCCCGAGAGCTCGACGCCGGCGGCATCGTGCTCTCTCCCGGCGAGACCTACGAACTCCCCGAAGGCATGGGCTCGATCAGCTTCGACGGGGTCAAGGACTACATCGCCATCGACATCCACTACAACCCGGCGCAGCAGGGAGTGCTGATCTTCGCGCTGACCGCACTCGGCGGTCTCGTGCTCTCGCTCTTCCTGCGCCGTCGTCGCGCCTGGGTGACCGTGGAGACCACACCGGCCGGACGCACCCTGGTGCGCTACGGCCTGCTCTCCCGCGGGGAGGACTTCCGCCTGCGAGATGAGAACATTGCCCTGCGCGCCCAGTTCGAGAAGAAGTGGCCGGTGCGCGACCCAGAGAAGGAATCCTGATGCAATCCATCAATATGGAGCTGGCGCAGTACAGCGAACTGTTCACGCTGATCGCCGCGTTCATCTACACCGGTGCATTCATGCTCTTCGCGGTGGACATGATCCGCAGCTCGGCCACCATCCGCCGGGTCGAGGCCGAGCTGGCGGCTGAGAACGCCGCCGAGCGCGAGCTGGTCGGTGCGGGGTCCGTCTCCGCCGGGTCGGCCGAGGCGGACAACGACGCCGGACGTCCGGCCGCCGCACCGGCCGAGGAGCTGGTCGATGAGGAGATGGCCTACCTGGGCACCTCTCGGCCGTTCGCCAACGTCGCGGTGGCGCTGACGGTGCTCGGCGTGGCCGCACATGCCTTCGCCGTCGCAGCCCGCGGGATCGCGGCGAACCGGGTGCCGTGGGCGAACATGTATGAGTTCCTGGTCACCGGGGGCCTGGTGGTCGCCGCGGTCTACCTGCTGGTGCTCACCCGCAAGGACGTCCGGTTCCTGGGGACCTTCGCGCTGGGCCTGGTGGTCACCATGATGGCCGGCGCCACGATCGGCTTCCCGACGCCGGTGGCCCATGTGCAGCCGGCTCTGCAGAGTCCCTGGATCGCGATCCACGTCTCGCTCGCGGTCATGGCCATCTCGCTGTTCACGCTGACCTTCGCGATGAACGTGCTGCAGCTGATCCAGCACCGTCGGGAACTCGCCCAGGCCGCAGGGCAGGCCACCCGGCGCAGCGGCTGGCAGTTCCTGCGTCTGGTGCCCTCGGCGACCTCGCTGGAGAACTGGGCCTACCGGATGAACGCCGTGGGCTTCGTCTTCTGGACCCTCGGGCCGCTGATCACCGGGGCCATCTGGGCTGAGGAGGCCTGGGGCCGGTACTGGGGCTGGGACGTCAAGGAGGTCTGGACCTTCGTGATCTGGACGGTCTACGCCGGCTACCTCCACGCCCGCGCGACCCGCGGCTGGACCGGCAACCGCGCCGCCTGGCTCTCGATCATCGGCTACGGCTGCATCATCTTCAACTACGCGGTGGTCAACGTCTACTTCCCCGGCCTGCACTCCTACGCCGGCCTGCCCGAGTAGGTCGTTCCCGAGCAGGTCTGCCCGGGCCGGGCTGCCCGAGTCGACCTGCCCGAGTCGACCTGCCGGGCTGCCCGAGCAGCCCGCCCCGAGCAGGTCGTCCCGGGGTGGGCGGCTAGCGGGTGGACCCGGACTGGGGCCCGTTCTCCTCCGCGCCGCGCTGCTGCGCGCGCAGCTGCTCCTGGCTGAGGTGGAAGTCCTCGGCCAGGGCGTCCTCCGCCGCGTTGTCATCGAGCTCAGAGCCGCCCAGCTTGCGGCCTCCGCCGAAGCGCCGGGCGAGCTCCTGGCCTGCCTCGAGGCGCAGCTTGTTGAAGAACAGATACCCCAGCGCCCAGGACACGATCAGACCCACGATCAGGGCGAAGAACACCGTGTATTGCCCCAGGTCCAGCAGCAGACACGCCGCGAAGACGATGAAGAAGGCCCCCAGGCGCAGCAGCGAATATTTCAGCACAGACATGCCCCCAGTGTAGGTCTGCACGCTGGTGAATCCGAGTTCACGGATCAACTACCCTGGAAGGATGATGAGGATCATTATCGGCTTGGGAATCGTGGGGCTGGGGCTGCTGATCTACAGCCTGATCGAATGCCTGCAGACCCCGCGCCATCGGATCCGCGTGATGCCGAAGCTGGCATGGATCGCGGTGATCGTGCTGCTGCCGATCATCGGAGCCAGCCTGTGGCTGGGCTTTGGTCGCGTCCGCGCCCCGAAGAATGGTGCTGCGGCCTCGCGCCGTCCGCGCTCGCCCGATGACGACCCCGACTTCCTGCGTCAGGTGGAGATCCAGCGTCGGCAGCGTCAGCGCGCCGAGGAGCAGCGCCAGCGTGAGGCGGAAGCCCGCCGCAAGGAGCGGGAGCTGCAGTCGCGCAGCGACGATGAGCGTGAGAAGCAGCTCGGCGAGGCCGCCGATGCCGCCGTCGCGGGGGACACCGCCGCGCCGGAGGCAGGGCAGGATGAGGCCGCGGGCGGCTCCTCGAGCAACGGTCGCCCGGTGGATGAGGACGCCGAGGGCACCCGCAAGAAGTCCTCAGATGACGACGACGGACCCGCGCCCGCCCCGCAGAGCTGAGCTGCTCTTGGGCCTGGCCCTGGGAAGCCGAGCGGCACTCCGCCCGGCGGCGGCGCCAGCGAAGCCTCGACGGGGCCAGGGTTGGACGGGGCCAGGGTCAGACGGGGCCAGGGTTGGACGGGGCCAGGGTTGGACGGGGTCGGCCTCAGCTGAGGATCAGCGCTGCCGAATAGCTCAGCGCGAAGGCCATCCCGATCAGGCTGGTCAGCTGCAGCACCTTGATCAGTGCGTGGCCCTTCTTCTCGGGTGAGAGCATGATCCGGGCCGGTCCCAGCGCCAGCGGCCAGGCCAGCAGCACCAGCAGGAACCATAGGCTGTGCACCAGCAGCGTCAGCGGCAGCACCAGTGCGAGTCCGACCATCAGGACGTAGCTGATCCGGGCACGTTGATCGCCGAGCCGGACCGCAAGGGTGAGTTTCCCGGCCTCGCGATCGGTGGGAATGTCACGGACGTTGTTGGCCATCAGCAGGGCGGCTGCGATCAGTCCCGAGCCCACGGCGCCGATCCACGCGTGAACGCTGAGCTGCGCCGCCATGGCCCAGGTGGTGCCCAGGGTGGCGACCAGGCCGAAGAAGACGAAGACCATGATCTCGCCCAGCCCGCGGTAGCCATAGGGTCGGGAGCCCCCGGTGTACCACCACGCAGCCAGCACGCAGGCTGCGCCCACTGCCAGCATCCACCACATGCCGGTCAGGATCACGATGATCAGTCCGGCCTGCGAGGCCAGCCCGAAGCTGAAGAACGCTGCGTCCTTGACCTGCCGAGGCTTCGCCGCCTTGGACCCGGTCAGGCGCATGGGCCCCACCCGGACGTCGTCGGTGCCGCGGATCCCGTCGGAGTAGTCATTGGCGTAGTTCACGCCGACCTGCAGGGCCAGCGCCACGACCAGGGCGAGCAGGCCGATCGTCAGATCGAAGCGCCCCAGGGCCTGCGCGGCGGCGGCGCCGATGATCACCGGGGCCACGGCCAGCGGCAGGGTCCGCGGCCGCGCACCCGCTGCCCATTCCTTCACAGTTGCCACATCGTGTCCTCTCGTTGCTCTCTTCTTACGCGGTCAAGCGTGATCACCACGGGATCTCGGTGCGAGTTCGCCCGTGTCGGGCCGGGTCAGCCGAGCCGACCCCGGCTCCCCAGCGGGTCTCTACCCTGCCTGAGCCCTCAGCATCTGCAGCAGCCGTTGCCGATCCGGCTTCCCGCTGGCCAGCGTCGGAAGCCGGGGCAGGAACAGCAGCCGTTTCGGTGCCGCGGGACGGCCCAGCGCGTCCCCGGCCAGCTCACGGAGCTCGCGACCGAGCTCATCCTGGTCGAGCTCACCCTCGTCCAGGCCGGTGGAGATGACGACGGCGGCGCCGACCATCTGCCCCCACTCCGGATCTGGGAGCGCACCGACGAACACCTCGGTGGCCTGTGGGTGGCTCAGCAGCACCGAGCGGACCCGCTCCGCCGAGATCTTGACGCCTCCGGTGTTGATGACATCATCGGCCCGGCCGGAGAGACGCAGCAGCTGGCCCTGAGCGTCCGTGCTGAGCTCCCCGAGGTCATCGGTGAGGAACCGACGCTGACCGGAGCCAGGGTCCCAGCTGAAATGCGCTGCGTCGAGATCGGCGTCGTCGAGGTAGCCGGCAGCGACCATCGGACCGCTGATCCGCACCCGGGAGGGGGTCTGCTTCCCGGTGCCCACGGTCTCCAGCTGCACGCCCGGCAGCGGCCGTCCGTCGTAGACGCAGCCGCCGCAGGTCTCGCTCATCCCGTAGGTGCGCACCGGGTTCAACCCGTGGGCCTGCGCGCGGGCGATCAGGTCCTCCGAGGAGGCGCCGCCACCGAGAAGGATCGCGTCGAAGCGGGCGAGTGCTGCGGCCAGCGCCTTCTCGTGCGGCAGGTGCTCCAGCAGGCGCTGCAGCTGGGTGGGGACCAGAGAGACGTATCGGCGTTCCGCGGTGAGCTGCTGCGCGGCCAGGGTGAAGGCGAGCGGGTCGGTGGTGTGCTCCAGCAGGGCCACCGGGGTGGTGCCTGCCGCCAGGCTGCGGGCCAGCACGGCGAGTCCGGCCACGTAGCTGGGCTGCAGGGTCAGCAGCCACTGTCCGTGCCCGCCGAGTGCCTGCGCGGTGGCCGCCACTGAGGCGCGGATGGCCGTGGCGGGGAGCAGGGTCTGTTTCGGGGTGCCCGTGGAGCCGGAGGTGCGCACGATCACCGCCGCCAGATCAACAGGCACCTCGGGTCGGGTGACCCAGGTGGGGCTCTCCGTGGGATCGGCGGGTTGGAACTCCAGCGGGGGCGCGTCGATTCCGGAGTCGGATCGCGAACCGGAGTTCGTCTTCAGGGCTGCCGCAAGCGCGCTCAGCGCCGCCGGGATCCAGGAATCGGTCGGGGGAGTGGTCTCTGGCACCTCAGCTGCCGCCGTCGTCCTTTGTGTCCTGGTCATCGCGGCGGCGTTTCTCCAGCTCTTCGAGCCGAGCTTCCAGCATGTCCAGGCGCCAACGGTCTTCGGCGGACATGTTCTCCTCAGACTTCGAGGGGAGCTTCGGCTCCTCAAGCTGCGCGGCGCCGCCCTTCTCCAGCTTCTTCAGCCGTTTGCGCAGCGCCTCGATCTCCTCCTCCGAGTCTGAGCCCCAGGGCAGCGGGCGTCCGGTGGCCATGCTCACGATCTGAGTGACACCGAACACAATGATGGCGATGATGGCGACCCACGCGACCCAAGGCATGTCCTAAGGTTAGCAACTGTGCTCCTCAGCCCGGGAGAGACCGCACCCGGCAACGCGGGGAGGTCAGCGCAGCGGTCCGGGCTGATCGCGGAGCCGCGCGTCGTGAAGTTCCGGGACCACCATGACGGGGCCGGTTGCCTGGAGCAGCACGCTGCGTGAGACCGACCCCAGCAGAGCCCCGCTCAATCCGGCCCGCCCGCGAGTGCCGACCACGGTCAGCAGAGCCTCCCGAGTGGACCTGCTCAACTGCGCGGCGGGATCTCCCGGTCGCACCGAGCAGGTCACGCTCAACCCCGGATAGTGCTTTCGCACCCAGGTCGCCTCGGTGTGAAGAAAGTCCTCCAGCTGCACCCTCCGCCGGTCGATGAAGCCTTGATCAGGGGCGTCGAGCTCCGGGTACCAGTCCAGCCAGCCCTCCAGCGACGGCAGGACCAGCAGCAGATGCAGCGGCGCGTGCTGATCCTGGGCGAACTGTGCGGCGTGCAGGGCCGCGATCCTGCTGTGCTGAGAACCGTCCACGCCGACCAGGACCGGGCGCGGACCGGAACCTGGGCTGGCAGATCGACCCTGTGCCTCTGGCGCGGCGATCTGGTAGTGCCGAGGCACCACGATGGTGGGGCAGTGCGCGTGTGCTGGAAGCGCGGAGGACACCGATCCCATGATCCGGCCCAGGAAGCCGCCGCGGCCCCGGGCCCCCACCACCACGAGCTCGGCCTCCGCGGACAGGTTCGCGAGGACTCCGGAGGGGTCGCCGCGTTCTGCCCGGTAGGCGACCGGGCCCGGATGGCTCCTCAGGTACCGTCGCGCGTCATTGAGCACGATCTTCGCCGCTTCCAGCGCATGATCGGACCCCGATCGATCTGTTGTGGAGCTCCTGGCGGTCTCGATCTGGGCCGTGGCGCCGAAGGCCGTGACCACGGTGAGTGCCCGGCTGCTGTGCCGGGCTGCCACGGCAGCGTAGTGCAGCGCCAGCATGGACTGTGTGGAGCCGTCGAAGCCGACCAGGACTCCTGCGAGACGGGCTGCCGGGTCGAAGTCGATCGGACGTGGGGCCACGTCGGTGTGGGTGTTCACGGGCTCGTCTCACTAACAGCAGCGGCCGGCTGCCGCGGGGCCCGGCGTGTCCGGTGGTCGTAGAGGTCCAGGAGCTGCGCGCCGAGACCGAAGAACACCATCGCCAGCCAGACGAGGATGTTCACCCAGGGGATGTGCAGCGCGATGATCAGGATCACCCCGCCGAGCAGCGCCATGACCACCGGTGGCCTGGAGTTTCGCAGGATGAGCCGCCCGAGGAAGAAGGAGGCGTAGACGAACGTCGCCAGGGTCATCAACAGCCAGATCAGAGCGCCGAGCAGGGCAAGCGGCGCGCCGATGATGGTGATCAGCAGAACCACCAGCACGATAGGAACCGTGACCGCGGCGACGAAGCCCACCAGCAGAGCCTTCCAGGGGGAGTGTCGCAGCTGATCGGTCACCAGGGTCAGCCGGCGTGGCAGCAGCAGTCCGGCGAGCACCGTGATCAGGCTCAGCGCCACGAGGGCGTAGAGCAGCCCCAGCAGCCAGAAGAGGAAGATCTGGCCTGGGGAGGCCTCGGGCTGCTCAGCAGCGGGGCTGGGAGTGATCCGCTCCACCTCACCGCCCACAGCGTCATTGCTGATGCTCGCCTCGGCTGCGCTGTAGTAGGTCACGTCCCCGCCGACGGAGCCATCGATCTGGAGCTCTTCGACGCTGGCCACCATGTCTCTCTCGATGGCGCCGCTGATGTCGATCTCGGCTGCGGCGCCGACCAGGTCGGTGCCGATGGAACCCCGCTCGGTGAGGTCTACGGTGGCGGCGAAGATCGTGCCGCTGCGTTCGACCTCACCGCTGATCGAGACATTCTGGGCGGCCAGTCGGACGTTGCCGTCGACAGTCCCGGTGATCTCGATGGTCTGGGCTGCCGCGATGACGTCGCCGCTGACATCGCCGCTGATGGTGACGTGCTGTCCGGCCGCATAGACATCCCCCTGGACATCCTCCGAGACGTCGATGACGGATCCGTTGTAGAACTGCGGGCCCTGCCCGTCGCTGCCCGGCGAGGCGTCGGCTGATGCCAGGATCGTGGCGGAGTCTGAGCTGGAGGGGGTGGAGTCTGGGGCGTCGAGGGTGGAGGAGGTCCCGAAGGCTCCTGCCGCTGGACCGATGATCAGCACCCCGCTGATCAGAGTGGCGGCGAGCAATCGCCGGGTGGGGGAGTAGCCGCTCATGGCAGTGCCTCTCTGGACTGGTGAAGTGACCTGAGCCCAGTGTGCGCGACCTGAAAACCCCTTCCTAGGGCCATTGGTCGCACAGGATGTGCTGGTCAGTACGGACGGACCAGCAGCCGGTTCTCGACTCGGGTCACATCGGGGCAGACCCCGGTCGCCAACCCCGCCTGTTTCTTCTCCTCCAGGGAACTCACATGGCCGGTGAGGATCGCCGTGCCCTTTAGGATCGTGACCGTCACGTGGCGCGGGTCGAGCTGGGGGTTCCGCAGCATCGCGCTGCGCAGTCGCCGCTCCGAGTTGACCACCGCGCTGCCAGGGATCAGCTGCACCTGATTGTCCAGGGACGCCACTCCGCGAAGGTCTTGGATCGCCTGCGCGGCGGCATCGCGCTGAAAGTCCCAGTCGACCTCTCCGCTCAGGGTGACGTGCCGGTGGCGCACCTCAGCGGTGACGGTTCGGGGCACGACGGTGGATGCGTTCAGGGCCCGCTCGACGTCTCTGTGAAGGTCGATGTCGGGGACCCACGGAGAGGCGTCCAGGTCCGGTGTCCATTCCAGTTCCGCGAGCAGCGCGGTGTCCAGGCTCAGATCCCGGGGAGTTCCGATCGGTGAGGCGGTCTGCACGGGTGGAATCCTCCAGTCTGCGCGCACGGGGATGACAGGCTGACGGCACGAGGTTGCGCGTCTGGTTCCACTCTGGCCCGCGGGCCCGAAGTCCGTTAGGGCCGTTAGTCCCTTCCCGGTGACGTGCTGGGTGCCGCGCTGCGCAGCAAGAGGCTCCGCACTACCCCTTCAGCCCCTCTGCGCCCAGCGTCGCCCCATAGACCGCGACCTGTGTGCGGCGGTCCATCCCGAGCTTGGCCAACAGGCCGGAGACGTAGTTCTTGACCGTCTTCTCCTTGAGGTTGAGCCGCTGACCGATCTGCCGGTTGGTGAGTCCCTCGGTGATCAGCTTCAGCACCTGGGTCTCGCGCAGCGTCAGATCGAGTCGGGGGTCCCGCGCGGCCTGGGCCTTCTGGACCCGCTGGGCGCTCAGCGAGGAGTGCACCCTGCGGGCGAGATCCCGGGTGACCAGGTTCTCGCCCTGCGCGACTCGAAGGATCGAGTCGACCAGGTTGCGTCCTCGGATGTTCTTCAGCACGTACCCCGAGGCGCCGGCGACGACGGCGGCGATGCTGGCGGCGTCGTCGTCGTAGGCGGTGAGGATCAGGCACGGAATCTCCGGATGCGCGGACCGGATCCGGCGGCACAGCTCGATGCCGTTGCCGTCGGGCAGCTGGACATCGAGGACCGCGACGTCGGGCAGCGTCGCGGTGATCCGGGCGAGCGTCCCCCGTGCGGTGGCGGACTCACCCACGACTTCCAAGCCGGGCTCCGCGTCGATGAGACCGGCGATCCCGCGTCGCACGATCTCGTGGTCATCGACCAGGAAGACCCGGGTCATGGGCGCACCTCCGAGCCGACTGGGGCCTGCCACAGGGCGCGGGTCCCTCCGGCGATGCGGGGGGAGAGCGTGAAGTCTCCGCCCCAGGCCTGCGCGCGGGCGCTGAGATTCTTGGTGCCGCTGCGCCGGGTGGAGTCGGAGGGCACCCCGATGCCATCGTCGTCCACCGTGATGGTGATCTGAGCTTCGGTCGCGGTGATCTCCACGGAGACGGTCTCGGCCTGAGCATGACGGGCGACGTTGCTCAGGGACTCCCGGAGCACCGCGACAGCGTCGTCGGCGAGTGCGCCTTCCAGGATCAGATCGACAGGTCCGGTGAAGATCAGGCGGGGAATCGTCGAGAGTCTTGGCGAGAGCTCAGTCATGACTTCCAAGAGCCGGTGCCTCACGTTCTGGAAGGGTGCCTGGGTCTGGAGCGCGAAGATCGCGGCGCGAATATCGGCAATGGCCGCGTCGATCTGCGTCACGTGGGTGTCGATGCTGGTGGCCAGGTGCGGGTAGGTCGATGCCAGTGCCTCCAGACCCAGCCCCGTGCCGAAGAGTCTCTGAATGACGTGATCGTGGAGGTCCCTGGCGATGCGGGTCCGTTCCTCGACCATCTCCAGGCGCTGTTGGTCGGCCCGGCTCCAGACCAGCGCCACGGCGAGACCGGCCTGTGCGGCGAACTCGGAGAGC
This sequence comes from Nesterenkonia sandarakina, assembly GCF_013410215.1. Classification (NCBI taxonomy): domain Bacteria; kingdom Bacillati; phylum Actinomycetota; class Actinomycetes; order Micrococcales; family Micrococcaceae; genus Nesterenkonia; species Nesterenkonia sandarakina. The sequence continues at coordinate 569,743 of NZ_JACCFQ010000001.1, read as the reverse complement.
AGCTCCAGATCACGACGGTGGAAGGGAGCCTGGTCTGTCGAGCGCGTGGCGCACAGCGCTGCCATGCGGTCTCCGGAGATGACCAGCGGAACGGCGATCATCGAGGCGCTGGGGATGTCGGCGGCGAAGGGGACCGGCTCGTCTTCCCCCTCCGGAGTCATGCCGGGCTCGCCCTCCATGGCGCGGGAGATCACGCAGTCCATCCAAGGGACCGACGTCCCCTCGACCTCGGCTGCCTGATCCCCGCGGGCGGTGTCGACGTAGAGCTCCCGGCCCACGGCCTCGCAGACCACCACGCTGACCAGCTGCGCTCCGGTCAGGGAGGCGACGCTCTGGGTGAGGACACCGAAGACGTCAGCGTCATTGGAGGCCAGCAGGGCCGAGGTGACCTCGCCGAGTGCAGCGCTCAGGCGCTGGGCGCGGCGCGCCTCCCCGTAGACCCTCGCATTGTTGATGGCCGTGGCCGCCGTGGTTGCCAGGGCGGTGACCAGATCTTCATCCTCTGCCGTGAACGGGCCGCCCGACCGATTCGTCAGGTAGAGGTTCCCGAAGGTCTCGCCGTGGATCGTGATCGGGACTCCGAGGAAGGAATCCATCGGGGGGTGGTGTTCGGGGAAGCCCACAGCCCGCGGGTCGGTGTTGAGATTCGGGAGCCTGATCGGTCTCGCCGCGTCGATCACAGCGCCCAGCACCCCATGACCCTCCGGGAGGTGCCCGATCCGGTCCACCAGGTCCGCCGGGATCCCGACATGGATGAAGCGTTCCAGGTGGCCATCGGGATCGATAACCCCCAGGGCGCCGTACTGGGCGTTCACCAGAGTGACCGCTGATTCCGCGATCTGCCGAAGCACCTGTTCCAGGTCCAGCTCGCCGGTGACCAGCTGGCTGGCCGCGAGAAGATTCTGGAATCTGCTCTGCATAGCCTGCAATTGGTTATCATCGGAAACGTTTTTGGGGTTCGGGAGGGTGGTTTCAGCGCCTGAAGAGTCTCCGGAATGGTGAATTGGTGAATCCAATGGGTTTCTCCCCTCGGCGTATGGGCCTGAGCATACAGGCGGCGCCAAGCTTCTGGGACCCTCTGATGGCCCTGGTGGTGAGCCAAGGGCAGGTCCTGGCCTGCGAGTTTCACCGAAGCGAGCCGGGTCGCCGGCCGGAGGCGATGCTGCGCATTCATCTCACCTCGGGAATCTAGATTCTTCAGTCAGGGGCTCGCGGTGAGGTGCAGATCGAGATCCGCGATCGACTCTCCTGAGCCTCGGAGCAGCCCGGTGAGGCCGGAGCGTTGGGCCAGGCTGCGCTGCCGGGATGCCCCGGTGCCCTGGCGCAGGATCCGCTCCAGCCCGGCATGGACCAACTCCTCATCGCCGAACTGCATCAGGTAGGGCCGCGCGTGGCTCAGTGCCTGCCGCACCACCCTCGAGGCGGGAACCGAGCTTCCGGACCAGGGGTCGAGCAGTCGCGCTTGGAGGCCGAACTTCGCGGCCTGCCAATGCGCGACGTCCAAGAGTTCGGGTGCCGGCTGCGGGTCGGCAGAGGCTTCCGCACCAGCACAGACCAGGGCGCGGATGAAGAAGGCCAGGGTCACGGCGTCGAGTGTTCCCAGCTGCACGTCGCAGGCGCGCACCTCCAGGGTGGGATGGTTCTGGGAGAGCCGGGCGAGCCAGCACACGCCTCCTTGATCGGCCACCACATCGGAATTCACCAGCGCGCCGATGCGCTGCTGATAGTCCGCGAAGTCCTGGAAGACCGGGGGTGCTCCATTGATCATCCAACGTCGGTAGTGGATCGATCGCCAGCTGGCGAAGCCGGAGTCGCGACAGCGCCAGAACGGCGAGTTGGCCCCCAGCGCGGTCAGCAGAGGGAGCCACCGGCGAATCCCGTTCAGCGCCCGAATCCCGGTCTCTGGATCTGGGATGCTGACATGGACGTGCATGCCGTTGATGTGCTGCTCTGCGGGGATGGCCGGGGCCAGTTCAGTCATCTGCTGATACCGAGGGTTCTCGCTGATGGCTGCGGAGCCTGCGCCGATGTTCGGAGCAGCGCCCAGGGGTGCGGCGAACATGCCGAGCCGCTGCGCGGTGGAGGCGAGCTCCCGTCGGAAGCCGGAGAGGGCCGCCGTGGCGGCGGTCGCGTCGTCGAGCACAGCGGAGGCGTGTTCCACCTGACAGGAGAGCCACTCCTGCGAGGTGGTCCCGCCGCCTGGGGTGATCGCCTGCAGGATGCGGGTCTGGCCCGCGGTGGGCGTGGCGGGCAGCAGCTGCTCCTGGTCGATCAGGAGGAACTCCTCCTCGATGCCGATGGCAGCGCCGACAGCGCGCCCGCCGATGCCGACAGCGCCCGCAACATCGGCGGCGCACTGACTGGGGGCCTCACTCATGGAGCCCACGCGTGCCCCGCGTGGCGGTGTCCACGTCTGGTTCATGAGAAAGGCTCAGAAGTGGCGGATCTGCAGGCGATTGTCGACTCGCAGCACGTCGGGAGATGCCCAGGCGGCCAGACCGGCCCGCTTCTTCTCGGCTCGAGACTTCACGCGTCCCCTGAGCACGACGGTGTTCTCCACGATGGTGACGATCACGAGGTGGGTCGGCTGATTCCGGGTGTGGTGTAGTGCGTTCTCTACACTTCGCCGCACAGCCCCCGGGCTGCACAGCTCGTGTGTGGCCTTCGGCGGTGCTGGAGCAGTGAGGGTGGCGCGCGGAGCGTCGGTCTGATGGGGCGGAGCGGTTGCCATGTGCCGAGCCTTTCGATTCAGGCACGCCCTCTTGCGCGCCTCGATCTACTCTGGTCGGTCTCACGTGAGGTGGCCAGGGTCCTTGGTCCCTCAGCGCCCGGGGCGTGCTTCCGGTTCACCGTGCACCCCGTTCACCGTGCTTCCCGTTCACCGTGGGCCGGTGCGCTGTGCCAGCCGTCCGGCGCCGAGGCATGGTCTGCACGGGGGTGGGATGGAGGGGTGTGACCTTCGGCCCTGGGAATCGCTGATGCGCGGGGCCACGCTGGATATGCGACCGAGTCGGGCCGCGTGAAACAGAACCATAGGTACCGACGAAAGGAAGAACGATGTTCGACTGGTCTGAATTCTGGAGCGTGGTCTGGTCCTTCTTCTGGATCTTCGCATTCATCGCCTACCTGATGGCCCTGTTCTCCGTCATCGGTGACCTCTTCCGGGACCACAAGCTCAGTGGATGGGGCAAGGCGGCCTGGATGGTCTTCCTGATCTTCGTCCCGTTCCTCACAGTCCTGGTCTACCTGATCGCACGAGGAACCGGCATGCAGGAACGCGCAGCCACCGCGACCGAGCAGGCACAGAAGGCCGTGGATGAACGTATCCGAAGCGTCGCCCGGCAGAGCAGCCCCGCAGAGGAGATCTCCAAGGCACAGGCGCTGGCCGACGCGGGCACCATCACGCCGGGGGAGTTCGAGGCGATCAAGAAGCACGCACTGGCAACCTCTTCCTAGCGGCTGCGATTCCATCGGAACCGCCTGCACGCGGGGAAGTCAGTAGTAGTACGGGAACTGTGGGTGATCGTATATTCCTCATTGGCATGGTTTGTGAGCGCTAGTAGCCGCAGTTGATCAGTCATTATGCGTCCAGAGAATGTTTGTCGTGCTGGTGAGAGAGGGTGGCTTTCGAGCCTTTTGTGCCCAGTAGCCTGCGGGGCCAGGGCCTGCTGGGCCAGCTCCGAAGCGGCTGTGCGCGTGCGGTCGCCAGCATCGGGATGCGCGTAGGTGTTCAGCGTTGTGGTGGCACTCTTGTGTCCCAGCGCCTTCTGCACAGTGATGAGGTCACAACCTGCATGGATGAGTCCCGAGGCGTAGAAGTGACGGAGGTCGTGCAGGCTGAAGCCGGTGATGCCAGCCGCGTTGCAGGTACCCCTCCAGCGCCAGTTGATCGAGTTGTCGGTGTGCGGCGGGCCCTCATCATCACTGAATAGCCAGCGGTCGGCAGCACCGTCGGGTGTGTGCAGGGCGAAGTGAGCCAGCAGAATCTCGATCAGCTCATCTGGAATGGCGACAGTCCTGTAGGAGTTGTAATTCGGCGGGCAGATGATGGCTTTGATCCCGCGGTAGGGCTCGACGTCCCTGGTCGGCGAGATCCTGGGCGATGACGGGATCTCGGGCGGCTCTGCTGCCGGTGCTGCGGAGGTCGCGCTGATGCCCGAGGATGAGGACGAAGTGCTTGTGTACTTCGGCTATCACCGCTCCTTCAATCCGAGCCTGGAGCGCTTCGTCGTTCTCCACGACGGCGACGCTGAGACGGTAGGCGCCGGCACCGAGAACGAATACTCGCGGTGGAACTGCATCGGTGACGAGACGGACACCGGCATCGGCAGTCTCAGCGACGCTCGCTATGACGACGAGCTCTTCGACATCAACATCAGCTATGGAGATTCTCCGCTGAATCACGCAGATGACCGGGTGCGCGATGTGGCGATCTCCGAGCGGGAGCTGGAGTTCAATGCTTACAGCAACGCTGCAGGCGGCTATGTCAGTGACGACGATCGCGAAGACGTGATGCCGCGCTTTATCGGCCTCTGCGGCGATACCGAACGCTTCGTCATGGGGCACTGAGATAACGGCGGTGCTGACGGGTTGGACGCTGGAGAACCTGCTGGGCAACGCGCACAATGCCATCCAGACTTTCGGCGGTCTTGGCCTGGGCCTGATCGGGATGGCGGCGCTGGTCTGGGGCGGAATCAGGCTGTTCCGGCGGCTGATCACACCTCCCCCGCCGGCAGGCAGGTACGCCAGTGAGGCTGAGCCAGATCTTGCCTCTGATCATGCTGGGCGAAGCCGCTGTCTCCACAGGCCGTGCACTGATCTTCGATGTGGCAGAAGGAGCCGGCGAAACCCTCCGGAACTTCGGCGAAGGTAGTTAGAACGACGAGGATCCGAAAAAGAAAGAGACCCGATGCGCTTAGGGCACCTGGTCTCTTCTTCATTGAGGGTGCGGATCCTCATTCGGTCGTCTAGTCCGTTGCCCTTGCTGCTTTTGCGGAGAGAGTCTCGTGGTAGTGGTCCTCGGCTGCCGTGTGGATCGGGGTCAGTCTCTCCAGCTCCCACTCCCGCCCTTCGGGTGCACCGCCCAACGTCGCGTCGAACTTCACGCCGTCGCGAACGCCACTGACGACGGCTCGGATCAGTTCAGCGCGTTGGTCGAAGGCGAGACGGGTAGCGGCCGTTCGTGCTTCGTGTCCCAAACGCTCAATGAGCTCTTCTGCACTTTCAGGGTTATTCATTTCTCCATTGTGACGCACTGCTGACGTAAGTACAGCCCCCTCTAATGTGTCAGAAACATCATCCGCATCGCGCAGAACGGTCTCAGCGCATCGGTCAGCTGAGAAAAACAAAGAGACCCGATGCCGCATTGGCACCGGGTCTCTTTGCGTTGAGGGTGGCGTCACTGCTTGTTCTTGTACGCGGAGTAGCTGCTTGCATAGCTGAGCGCGAAGCGGTGGACATGCTGGAGCTGCAGACGTGCGAACCGCGCGACAGGGTTGTCCTCGTTGCCGATGTTCTCGAGGTGCGCGCCGGCAGCGGTTGCTCTGCCCTTGGCGTGAACGACCAAAGCCTTCGCTGCTCGGAGAAGGTGCTGATAGTCCGAATTCGTCTTCGGAAGAGCCGCATCGATGGCAGTCTCCAGCTCATCGATCGTCGACCAATCGGGCTGCTCGGCTTGAACCACCAGTTCCACCAGGTCCGGAAGCAGCACATCGAGGCTGTGGTTGTCGGGATACGTGATCGCCTCAGCCGGACGGCTCAGCCATTCCCGAGCCTCAGTGACAGGATCAGCGGTCGCCACAGCCAGCTGCGGCTGCTTCTCCAGCGCTTACTGCAGGCTGAGCAGATAGTGCTGGTGATCTGTGAGCCGATGCTCTGCTGCGATGAAGACGTTTCGATCGTTGAAGACAGTGCCGACGGCGCTGGAGATCGCTTCAGTCTCCTCTTCGGTGAGCAGCTGGTTCTGGTCCGCGACAAGCACAGCGAGTGTCTGAAGGGCCTTGGCTGTGTCGGTGAGCATCCAGTCGGCGAGCTTTTGGGCCTGCGCTCCTGGAAAAGTGGATAGCGGCACGAGGTCGACACGGAGGTGGCCGCGGGCTTTGCCGTCGCTGAGGCCGATGGGGATCAGCGAGTCCTGCGGCAGCGACAACGAAGGTGAGTGACCGCTTGTGTCATATCTACACCGTGTCTGTAAGCCAGCGGGTCACCCGTGCAACCCCATGCCCCGCACTGTTCGGTAGGATCCGTTTCAGACTATCTTTTAGGGGGCCTTGAGTTGGAACTTCAAGAACGGCAGCTACGCAAACGGCTTAGAGAGGACTTTGAGCCTCTCATTGACATGTCTGACTCTCAGCACCACAACGAAGAAGAACAAGCCAAGATTCGTACTTCGCGAGCCCTCGCTGCACTGACCATTGCCGCAAATGCACAGATTTCTGTCGAGGATGCTTGCGCTTCAGTCGTTGATGAGTCCGGAGACGAAGGACTTGATGCCATCGGCATTACGCTCGCACGCGGGGAAATCTACGTCGTTCAGGCAAAGGCCTCATCGGGTTCCCCAAGCCCGACAGAGGTTCTGAAGTTCAATCAGGGGATTCGATACCTCCTTGACTGGGACTGGGACAGTCTCGGAGGAAAGACGCAGAAACGTCGCGGGGAAATTGAGGCCGCCTCTGAAGACGACGTCAAGGTCATAGCCATCTTTTCGCACTTTGGCGCACAAAAGACTGACGAGGCGGCTACAAAGCTAAGTGACAAGTTGCTTTCCGAGGTTAACTCGTCGGGCAACATCCTTGACTTTCAGTATCAAGGTCTTCGTGAGAATCACGACAATCGCAACATTGCCAGCGGGTTGGGTCTGCCAGACTACGATCTTGTCTTTGAGCGTTGGATCACTATGAATGATTACCGGTCGGAAATTATGGGCGTCGTGACGGGCGACCAACTTGCGCGAATGGTCGATTCATTCAACGAGAGGTTATTCGATAAGAATATCCGCGCTGTACTCAAGGCCACTGACACGAACAAAATCCTGGACGCAACTCTCGAAAGATCTCCTCAAGACTTTTGGTATTATAACAATGGTATAACAATCGTTTCGAACTCCATAAGCTGCGCAAGAACGAGCCCTCGAACAGCCGACGAGACCTTCAAGCTACAGGGTCTGAGTGTCGTCAACGGTGCGCAGACATGTGGGGCACTGGGGCGAGCCCTGCGCGAAAACGCACCATTAGAAGATGTGCGTGTAACTGTCCGCGTCATGTCCAAGGAGGGACACTCAGAGGATTTCACGAAGAAGGTAACCCGCTACACAAACACTCAGAACCAGGTAACGAATCGCGAGTTCGTTTCTCTCGACCCCTACCAGCAAGAGCTGAGTGAAAGTCTGCTCTCGGAGCAGATCCAGTACTCGTTCCGAACGGGACAGACACTGGACTATGATGAACACGCCTTCGCTTTCGATTTAGAGGAAGCCACCCGAGCCTTGGCGTGCCTTACCGGAGTGGACAACGCAACGCGTGCCAAACGGGAAATCGGGCGCATGTGGTCTGATATCACCGCAAACCCATACCGTGAACTCTTCCCGCGCAACCTCCATCCCGCCACGATGTATAACGCCGTACAGTTTCGCAGAGTTTTTGACGAAAGATACATGGCGTCAAGCAGGTGGATGGACACGCGATCCGGCGGGATCATCAAGAACTCTACGTATATGGCGTGTGCCCTGTTCATGCAGAAAGCACGAAACGAAAAATTGGACTTCAGCGACATTGACCTTGATGTTGAATCCTGGGTCTCTTCTAAAGGTGCAGACATATATGGGCTCGCCGCGATAGTCGTAGAGCTTCACGAGAATGAGAACCCAGGTGGGTTTCCTATGTCTTTCTTCAAGAACCGCCAGAAAATTGAAGAGTTTGCTCGTAAAGTCAGGACGCGCTTTCAGGAGACAGGAAGCTAACCGCTCAGATGTGCTGGGGATTGGTTGAGGCTCAGAGAGGCCAGTTGTTACCCTTGGCGCGGTAGTGGGTCTTGCAGAGCATCTGACAGTTATCCAAGTCAGTCTTTCCGCCTTTTGACCACGCGGCGACGTGATCAGCGTCCATTTCGGACTTCTTCCAAATCTTCGTAGCGTTCGATGTGCCGCTGATGGCGCAGAGCGGGCAGTTCGACAGACCTTCGGCCTCGGCCTTGTCTCTGCTGTTTGTAGGTGTGATCGACGATGTTGCCCTTAGAAAGGCGGATGTTGAGAAGCTGATTCCTCTCTTCCCCCGAGAGGAGAAACTCGTAGATGCGTGAGTTTTCGACTTCCTCGGCAGCTCGCAGCTCATCAACCCGTTCGACGAGCTTAACTGGGTTGTACGACTTTGATCACGGCCTTTCTCGTGTGTAACTCTACCGATCAGCACGGACATCGCGTCTCTGTGCCACTCGTACCCCGAAATCTTTGAAAAGGTGCGCAAGGTAATCGACGGCCGGACGTGCGATCTCCGCTGAAGAAAAAAGAGAGTCCGGCCCTACCCCTATGCTGGACAAACAGCCAGTCAGAGGGGGATCGACAGCATGTCAGGTCGACGAGGGGTGTGGAACAGCCACCATAGAGGCCGCACATGGATGGTCGCCCGCGACCTCTTGGCCCGCAGCAATGAAGAGATCTCATTCGGCCAGATCCATCGTCTGCTGTATCTCATAGAGGGCTACAGCCTCGGCATACAGGGAGTGACCCTGATCGACGACACGGTTCTCGCAGGAGAGTCCGGTCCAGAGTGGCCAGCGTTGCTAGACGACAGAGGTCGCGAAGAAGTGCTGGAGAAGGACAGTGATCCCACCTACACCGAAGCTGAGGCAAAGATCCTCGATATGGTCTTCGCCAAGTACGGGCGGCTGCCCCTGAGTCGGCTGAATGAGATCACATCGCGTCAGTGGCCGGTGAGAGAGCGACCCTTTGGTGAGGTAATCCTCACAGCTGAGATGCGAATCCACTTCCAGGACCTGTTGGCAGCACAGCGTGTGCAGAGCGGCGAGAGAATGCCGGAGCTGATTGCCTTCCGGTACCGCTCCGGCACCGCTTACGCCATGAGCGGCGACGGCCACGGTCATGTTCGGGGAGTCAAGAACGACGACAGAGTCATCGAGCTCCCAGAAGTGCATTTGGGACAAGAGGATCCCCACGGCGCGGACTACGCGGTCAGCCGGATCGAGAAGTACGTCCTGATGGCACTGAGGCTCTGGGAGAAGGGCTCGGAGGACTTCTACCCAGTCGCACGGCAGACGATCAAGCAAATCGACACGTTGCGTGCTGAGGCAGAGCGGGTCGAGGACGATTACGATCGGCGCGACTCATTGCGCCGGCTTGGCCACTGCCGATCGACGCTGGAGTTTTTGCGGTACTACTCGCCCGGGATCGAGGGCTCCGGACCTGTGCGGCCTGCACAGATCAAGGGAAAGAAGATCGGCTCGATCACCTCCAGCGGACTTCCGAGTCTGGGCAAGCGCGGCAAGCGGTAGAGCCGCGGTGAGAAAGCGCTGAAGCCCGGTCAGTCGGCCTTCGTCTTCCACTGCGGGTTTCCGCGGCGCATATTGAACAGGCGCGGGCCCGCGACCCCGACGGCGCGCGCGATGGCGGACATGTTTAGCCCCGCTTCAGTAGCATCGATCAGGACCTGGCTGCGCTTGGCGACAAGGTCTGCGAGCTCCGATTCCTTCGCAGTGATCTGCTGCTGCATCTGGCGAACCTCATCAGCGACGCTCTCTTTGTCAGTCGCCGCTGTCCGATCCTCCTCGGAAGTCGATGTCGAGCCCGTGATCGGCCAGAAGCTGCGCCGCAGCTCTTCCGGTGGCTGGCTAATAGAAGCTCACCGGCAGGTCTTCGTAGGCGGGATGAGCCTGCCAGAACGCCTCGTCGGTCTCGAATGCCGTCAGCTGCTTGGTCTCCAGGCCCTCGGCGACCAGTGTGGCGCTCAGCTGATGCATCTTCTGTGCCCAATCGCTGACAGCCCCGCAGCCGATCAGGCTACGGGGCTGTCTCGTCTCTGGCTGCGGATCAGCTGCGCTGATAGCGCCTGCGCTCGGCTTCCACCATCGGGCCCACTCCCAGTCAGGATCAGCGGTCACAGCATCGAACGCCGCAATCTGCTCGCTGAGGATGGCGTTGACCGCCTGTGAGGCCAGAGGCGGCTGGAAGCTGCAGATCTCGGATCCTAAGGGCGGGAGCTCGAGAGTGTCAGTGATGACGCCGACTCCCGCTGCTTCCAGTGCTGCCGGCAGGCCGGTGTGCTCACTGTAGTTCTTGATCAGCAGATCGGATTTGGGCACATAGCGCGGAAGCCGGGCCCATAGGTGATCGAGAGGTGCTCCAGGTCGCCCTCAGGGGGTGGTCAGCATCAATTGGGACGGGATATAGGAGCCGGCACGGCACAGCATGACGATGTCGCCGCTCAGGTTGAGTCCGGTGGTGAAGGTGAGGGTGGTGTCTGAGGCCAAGGTCAGTTCGCGTGTGTCGCCCACGGGGATATCCATTAGCTAGGGGGTGCATTGCACGGTTTCCCCCGGCGGCGGTTGCTGCCGCCTGCTTCGATGCCCCATTGTGCCTAGCGACTCCTGTTGTGCCCAGTAGAACGCCCGCAGCCTGCTGACCTGCGGTGATACCCCGAATCAGTAGTAGTACGGGAACGCCGACCAGTCTGGTGACCGTTTGCCCAGGAAGGCGTCCCGGCCCTCCACCGCCTCGTCGGTCATGTAGCCCATCCGGGTGGCCTCCCCGGCGAAGACCTGCTGGCCGGCGAGGCCGTCGTCGGGGGCGTTGAAGGCGAACTTCAGCATCCGGATGGCCTGCGGGGACTGCTGGGCGATGTCGGTGGCGTAGCCCAGCGCGACCTCCTCGAGGAGCTCGTGGTCCACCGCCTCGTTGACCGCTCCGGCGGCGACCATCTCCTCAGCCGAGTGCTCCCGGGCCAGGAAGAAGATCTCGCGGGCCTTCTTCTGCCCCACCTGGCGGGCCAGCAGCGCCGAGCCGTAGCCCGCGTCGAAGGAGCCCACGGTGGCGTCGGTCTGTTTGAACTTCCCGTGCTGCCGCGAGGCGATGCTCAGGTCGGCCACCACGTGCAGCGAGTGCCCACCCCCGGCCGCCCAGCCGTTGACCACCGCGATCACGACCTTGGGCATGGTGCGGATCAGCCGCTGCACCTCCAGGATGTGCAGCCGTCCGGCGCGCGCCGGGTCGATGGTCTCAGCGGTGTCCCCTTCGGCGTAGCGGTATCCGTCGCGGCCGCGGATCCGCTGGTCGCCGCCGGAGCAGAAGCTGTGGCCGCCGTCCTTGGGGGAGGGCCCGTTGCCGGTGAGCAGCACCGCCCCCACGTCCGGAGTCATCCGCGCGTGGTCCAGCGCCCGGTACAGCTCATCCACGGTGCCGGGGCGGAAGGCGTTGCGCACCTCGGGGCGGTCGAAGGCGATGCGCACCGCCGGCAGATCAGCGGTAATCGTGCCGGCCGCGTCGCGCTGCACGCGCCGGTGGTAGGTGACGTCGGTGAAGTCAAAGCCCTCCACACTGCGCCACTGCCAGGGGTCGAAGATGTCAGAGACCTTTGGGGGGAGGCTGGGAACGGTCGGGCTGCTGGGGGTATCGGATCCGGTCACGAGCCCGAGTCTACCGAGGAGCCTGGGTGCGTCGTCGTCCTGGCCCCGGTCCACTCTTCAGAGGCGGTCCTGCGATACGTTGGGGTGAGCAGACCTGGATGACCGTTGAAGCCGCTGGTCAGGCGGTGATGGAGAGGCAGAACATGAGCGCGAGACGATTCACCGAGCAGGCCTGGGCGAGCACCGCGGGGATCCGCGCTGCGATCGATGAGCTGCCGTTCCTGCAGCAGCTCGAAGACGGATCGCTGCCGCGGGAGGTCTTCGAGCACTATATGGGCCAGGACGCGCTGTACCTGACCGCCTACGCCCGCGCGCTCGCCGCCTGCGCCGCGCAGTCCAGCGACCCGGAACACATCATCTTCTGGTCCCGGGCCGCCGCCGGAGCGATCGAGGAGGAGCGCGCGCTGCACGCGAGCCATGTGATGGACTTCTCCACCGTGCAGCCCTCACCCACCACCGTGGCCTACACCTCCTACGAGCTCGCGCTGGCCTCCGCCGGCTCCCTGCCGGTGCTCGCAGCCTCGGTGCTGCCCTGCTTCTGGATCTATGACGACGTCGGCACCCGGCTCAAGGCCCGGGTGGGTGGGCTCGAGGAGCACCCCTATGCGGACTGGATCAGCGCCTACGGTGACCCGGAGTTCCACGAACTCACCGAGACCGCGAAGCGGGTGGTCGATGAGCTCGCCGCCACGGCCAGCGAAGCGACCCTGGCCGCGATGCACGCCGCCTACCTCCGGGCGAGTCAGTACGAGTGGATGTTCTGGGACGCAGCCCACCGGCGGGAGAACTGGCCGGTCGGCTGAGCGCCGGGGGTGATGAGCCTCGGGGTGGGGAGCTCGGGGTGTTGAGCTCAGGGGTGTTGAGCTCAGGGGTGGTGTACTGCCAGGTCGCTGAGATCCTGATGAGAGGTGAAACCGATGCGTGAACTGCCCGGTCGCGAGGCCCAGGACGAAGCCGCCCTAGAGGAGCTTGCGACCTATTACCGGCATTTCGCCCAGGTGGAGGCGGCCTGGGTCTCGCGTCGCTACACCGACTGGGCGCACGGGGTCAGCCAGGATGCGGAGATGCTCACCCGGCTCGCCCGGCTTCCCGCCGCGAAGCGCCAAGCGAACCTGCTCTTCGCCGCGGCCCGGCTGCACGGAGTCGAGGCGGAGGCCTGGTCCCAGGCGCGCGCGCTGATCAGCCTGCGCTGGCCACAGATCGAGGCCACCATGCGCACCCGCGCCACGCAGACCAATGAACCCGGTCGGATCGCCACGCTGAACCTGGCCTTCGCGCGGATCCAGACGCAGGAGCCGGCCCCGTTGGCGCTGATCGAGGTCGGCGCCTCCGCCGGGCTCTGCCTCTACCCTGACGCCTGGCCGGTGCGATACCGGACCGGGGCCACGGCGGAGGTGCTGCTGAGCCCGGTCCAGGGCGAGCTGTGCGGCACCGTGGAGCTCGAATGTGAGCTCCACGGGCTCGACGCTCCTGCCGCGCTTCCTCGGGTCGGCCACCGCGCGGGGATCGACCTGAACCCGTTGGACGTCACCGCTGAGGGAGACTTGCGCTGGCTGGAGATGCTGATCTGGCCCGGCATGGAACACCGGACCCCTCGGCTGGCCGCGGGGGCTGAACTGGTGGCCGCAGACCCGCCGCAGCTCCACGCCGGAGACCTCAACGAACGACTCGCCGAGGTCTTGGCCCAGGTGCCGGCCTCGATGATCCCGGTGGTCTTTCACACCGCGGTCCTGGCCTACCTGAGCCGGGAGGACCGGCGGCGGTTCCGCCGGCAGGTGGAAGCCTCCGGTGCCCGCTGGGTCAGCAACGAGGGGCTGCGGGTGGTCGACGGAATCGCCGAGCAGCTCCCAGGGGAGACCGTGTCAGAATCCGGATTCGTGCTCAGCCTCGATGGCCAGCCGCTCGCGCGCACAGCCCCGCACGGTCAGTCCGCCCGAGCGCTGCGGCGCTGAACCGGCGCTGCGCTGCCCTGACCCGACTCGGCTCTGACCCGATCCTGTGCCGCCACCCCGTGCTGCCACCCAGGAGCGGGGACGCACCGAGGCTGCTGCTCAGCCGGGCTTCTGGACCAGGAAGATCATCTCGGGGGAGTCCTCGGTGAGCTCTTCGCGGTCCCAGTCTCCCCAGATGCGCACCTCGCGGAACCCCGCGGCGCTCAGCGTCTCGCGCAGCGCCGGAAGCGGCCGGTAGCGCAAGGTCTCCTCGGCGATGATCGTGCGGGCATCAGGCAGGATGTTATGGCTCCGCGCGGTGATCAGCGCGCCCTCGGCAGGATCCTCGGTGACCTTGACGATCTCCAGCCAGGAGGTGAACTCGCCGCCGTCGGGGTGCGGCTGGGTCTCTCGGGTGGACTCCGGGTCCCAGTCGTCGAGCTCGAGGGCCGCCGGGTTGCGCACCTCGAAGGCCAGGTGGCCTCCCGGTCGAAGCGCGGAGAAGGCGTGGCTCAGCACCGCCTCCCAGTCCGCGCGAGTCAGGAAGTACTGCGCCACATGGCCCTCCATGACAGCCAGGTCCGCGACCCCCGCAGGAAGCTGATCCGCGAAGCCATGGATCCAGCGCGGCGGCGGAGTCGGCTCTGCGGAGCCAGCCTCGGCGCGGTCCGCCGGGGTCCTGCCGCGGGCGACGTCGATCATCGCCGCCGACGGGTCCACCCCGGTGACCGCGATGCCATGTTCGGCGAGCAGGATCCCGAAGACCCCGGTGCCGCAGCCGATGTCGGCCACGTGTTCGGCCCCGAGCTCCTGGGCCAGCTCGAGGTAGAACTCGTGGTCCCAGCCGCCGGTGTTCTCCACGTCATAGATCGCCACCAGCTCCGGGTCGCTCACCCAGGCGAAGACCGGGTCGACCTCGGGGGCTCTGTGCTGGCTGGAGTCGCCGGAGCCGCCCGCGCTCGCGGGGGTCCCGGGGCCCGGCGCCTCGGGGAAGCTCATCGGCGCGGCTCACTGCCGCTGAGGTCCTGCCCCGCGCCGAGCTTCTGGTCCGCCCCCAGGTGGTGCGCGATGAACGCGTAGTCCCAGGCGCGTTCCTTCCAGGTCTCGTACCGTCCGGAGGCGCCGCCGTGGCCGCCGTCCATCTCGATCTTCAGCACCACCGGGGACTCCCCGCGCTGGTGCTCACGCAGCACCTGCACCCATTTCGCGGGCTCCACGTAGAGCACCCGGGTGTCGTTGAGACTGGTGACCGCCGCGATCGCGGGGTAGGCCAGCTCGCGGACGTTCTCGTAGGGGGCGTAGGACTTCATGTAGCGGTAGACCTCGGGGTCGGTGATCGGGTTGCCCCACTCCTCCCACTCCAGCGCCGAGAGCGGAAGCTCCGGGTCCAGGATGGTGGTCAGGTTGTCCACGAAGGGCACCTGGGCCAGGATCGCCACGTACTTCTCCGGGGCCATGTTGGCCACCGCGCCCATCAGCAGGCCCCCGGCGGAACCGCCCAGGGCCGCGACTCGGGCCGGATCCGCCCAGCCCTGATCGATCAGATGGTCGGTGGCGGCGATGAAGTCGGTGAAGGTGTTCATCTTCTTCAGCTTCTTGCCGTCCTCGTACCAGCCGCGGCCCAGCTCGCCGCCGCCGCGGATATGCGCGATCGCGAAGACGATCCCGCGATCCAGCAGCGAGAGCCGCGGAATCCCGAAGCTGGGATCCATGCTCATCTCATAGGAGCCATACCCGTAGACCAGCGTGGGGTTGGTGCCGTCGGCGACGACGTCGCGATGGTGCAGCACCGTGACCGGAACCTCGATCGCGGAGCCGTCGGCGCGGGTGTCCCCGGTGGGAGCCCAGATCCGGGTGGCCCGGTAAGCTTCGAGGTCCACATCATGGACCGGGGTCTCCCGGCGCAGCACCGGCTCGGCCGTGCGGTGGTCGATGTCATAGATCCGGGTCGGGGTCAGCCAGGACTCATAGGCGACCCGGAACAGCGGCGCCTCGTACTCCGCAGCGATCACCGCGCAGGTGTAAAGCTCCTCCTCGAAGGCCGGGCCGGGCAGGGTGGAGGTGCGCACCGGATCGGCGCCGGTGCGTGCGGCCCGCAGCGCGTCCACGCTCAGCAGCTGCACGGACTCCACGGTGTTTCTGCGCGCGGTCACGATGACCTGCGCGGCGGTGACGGTGACCCCTTCGAGCTTGACCGTCTCCTCATGTGGCAGCACCGGTCTGCCCAGGTCCAGCGGCTGATCGGGGTCAGAGCCGACGCCAGCGGCCTGCGCGGTCAGCGCCTCGGCGGTGGTCACCGAGAGTGCATTATTCGGCCCGGACTGGTTGTGCGTGATCAGCAGCAGGCGCTCGCCGTCGACCTCGATCGGGTCGATGCTGTGCAGCAGTCGCCGTTCGGCGCCGATCAGCAGCACCGGCTCCGCATCAGGGTCGGTGACATCGAGCAGCCGGGACTCGTCGTACTCGGAGTTCCCCGAGATGATCACCAGTTCGCGCTTGTCTGCGGAGAGCCCGACGCCGGTCCAGAGCTGCTCGTCGCTGATCTCCAGGACCAGCCGATCCTGCTCGGCCGGGGTGCCCAGGGTGTGCATGTAGAGCCGGTACGGCCGCCACGCGGCATCGGCGACCATGTAGTACGCGCGCCGCCCGGTGGGGTCCAGCACCGGTCCGCCATGGACGTTGCCGATCTGCTCGGGGTGGTTCTCCCCGGTGCCCAGGTCCCGGAACCGCACGGTGTAGTGCTCATCGCCCGAGGTGTCCTCGGAGTAGGCCAGCAGGGTCCCCTCGGCGTTCAGCGAGAGTCCGCCGAGCTGGTAGAACGGGTGCTGCGCCGCCTCGGCGTTGGTGTCGAAGAAGGTCTGCTCGCCCTCCAGCGCGACGCCGGCCTCGACCTCAGGCGGAGTCCAGGACCCGTGCTCGCCGTCGTTCTGACCGGCCCCGGTCTCCTGGGGGCTGACATCTGCTGCTGGGCCGGCGGCGACCCGGCAGTAGACCGGGTGCTGCTCGCCTTCGATGGTGCGGGTGAAGTACCACCAGTCGCCCCGGCGGGAGGGCACCGAGAGGTCGGTCTCCACCGTGCGGTGCTTGATCTCCTCGAAGATGCGCTCTCGCAGCGGCTTCTGCGCCGCGGTCACCGCCTCGGCGTAGGCGTTCTCCGCGTGCAGGTGCTCCAGGACCTCGGGGGAGTCCTTCTCGCGCAGCCATTCATAGTGATCCACGAAGGTGTCCCCGTGGTGGGTGCGCTCGGTGGGGACCTGCTTGGCCTGCGGGGCAGTGGAATCAGACATGCCGCCATTCAACCAGACCGCCCAGTGCCGGCTGGCGTCCCGAGCGCGACTCTGGGCTCACTCCCCGGCGCGCACCAGCCCGCACTCGTAGGCGTAGACCACCATCTGGGTCCGGTCCCGCAGCGCCAGCTTGGTCAGGATCCGTGAGACGTGGGTCTTCACGGTCTGTTCCGCCAGGTAGAGATCCCCCGCGATCTCCGCGTTCGACCGGCCACGGGCGACGGCGATCATCACCTGCTGCTCCCGGTCGGTGAGCTCCGAGAGCATCTGTGACTGCACCGGGGTGGCGGTGGGACGCCCGGCATAGTCCGAGATCAGGGTGCGGGTGATCTTCGGCGAGAGCAGCGCTTCGCCCTGGGCCACCACCCGCACCGCCTGGACCAGCTCCTCGGGGGTCGCATCCTTGAGCAGGAAGCCGCTGGCCCCGGCGCGCAGCGCGTCGAAGACGTATTCATCGGCGTCGAAGGTGGTCAGCATCAGGATCCGCGGAGGAGTTCCGTCCATGCTCAGGATCTGCCGGGTGGCCTCGAGCCCGTTGACCCGAGGCATCCGGATGTCCATCAGCACCACGTCCGGGGTGGTGCTGCGCACCACCTCCTCGATCCCGGCACCGTCTTCTGCGGTGCCGGTCACCGTGATGTCGGACTGGGCGTCGAGCAGGGCGGCGAACCCGGCGCGGATCATGGACTGATCATCGACGATGAGCACCCGGATGGCAGGACCGGGGAGCGGAGCCGAGGGCGCGGCGGGAACGACGGGGGACATGGTGCAACGCTACCCCGGTACCGCACGCCCCGGTGCCTGTGGTGTGATGTGAGCACCATGCCTCCAGCCCAGGATCTTCTCCGTGCACAGTCCTCGCCCTGAATCTCTGATCCGACGGCTGCTGCGGGACAGCGCCTATGTGCTCCCGGGACTGCCGATCGCGCTCTTCGGGACCAGTCTGCTGCTGACCCTGCTGGTGGTCTCCATCGCGACGGCGCCGCTGTGGGTGGGCGCCCTGGTGCTGCCCCTGACCCTGGTCACGGCCTCGGAGTTCGCGGAGCTCTCCCGACGCAGGCTGCGGATCTGGGGCGCGGTGCTGGACCCGGTGAGCTACCTGCCACGGGACCGGGGAATCTCCGGACGGCTGCGACCCGTGGGGGATCCACGCCGCTGGCTGGACCTGATCTTCGAGATGGTCCTGGCCTTACCGGTGCGGCTGGTCACCTTCGTGGTGGCGCTGCTCTGGATCCTGATGGGCCCGGTGGGGATCACCTACTTCTTCTGGTCCCGCTTCATCCCCGGTGAGCGCGGGCTGATCCGGCTGCTGGAGCTCATCGGCCCGGCGCTTGTCCCGGACTCTGAGTTCTGGCAGTACCTGTTGGACTCTGCGGTGTTCTTCATCCTTGGCGTGGTCTTCCTGGTCACCCTGCCGGCGGTGATGCGCGGTCTCGCGGCGCTGGACGCGCTGCTGGCCACCAGCCTGCTCGGCGCCGGCGGGCGCGGGCGGCTGATTCCCCTGGAACATCCCCAGGCGCACCCGCTGGAGCGCACGCTCTCCCGGGTCGCCGCGCCGCCGCCGGGGTTCCAGACCTCCCAGGAGCAGGAATCCTCGGCCTCCTTCAGCGCCGCAGCCTGGTCCTGGATCGGGATCTGCTTCGCCGCGGTGGTGGGCTTCGCGGTGGCCTGGCCGCTGACCAGCAGCATCTACGGGGTCCACCCGGCCTTCTCCCTGGTGCTGACCCTCGCGCACTGCCTCTCTCTGGTGCTCACGCTGAAGTTCCCGTGGGCCGGGATCGGCGCCTCTGTGATGGTCTCGGCGGCGCTGATGGGCGCCACCGCAGACGCCGGGGTGGGAGTCTGGCCCTGGCCGGTGACCGCCATGCTCATCCAGTTTGGGGTCATCCTGGTCGCGGCGCTGCGCGAACCTTGGTACTGCGCGGCGAGCGGCTGGGCCGCCAGTGCGCTGCTGACCGCCGCGGCGATCGTCACCGCCGCCCCCGGACTGCCCGAGGGTGCGGTGAGCACCGGGATCGTGTTCGCCTCGGTAGGGGTGGGCGTCGCCGTGCTGGGAAGCCTGACCCGGCAGTGGATCCGCGACGCCGACCGGCTTGAGGTCTCAGAACGCACCAGCGCCCAGCAGAGCCGGCGTCGTCGTGAGCTTGAGGAGCGCAACCGGATCGCCCGGGAGCTCCATGACGTGGTCGCCCACTCCATGTCGGTGATCAGCGTGCAGGCCGCCACCGCCCGATACCGGCTCCCCGCGATCACCCCCGAGGCGCAGCAGGAGTTCGAGGAGATCGCCCGCTCCTCCCGGCAGGCGCTCGGTGAGATGCGCATGCTGCTGGGCACCCTGCGCAGCGAGGAAGAGGCGCCGACCGGGCCGACCCCGGGCCTGGCGGACATCTACTCCCTGGTGGAGGCCACCCGGGCCTCGGGCACCCCGATCCGGGTCACCGGGCTCGACGTCGTGGAGGCCTCCTCCGCCGTGGGGCTTGCGGCCTACCGGATGGTCCAGGAGGGACTGAGCAACGCGCTGCGCCACGCGCCGTCCTCCACCATCGAGGTCAGCGCGGAGCTGCTCGGCGGCCCCGATGAGCCGGGCGCGCCCACCGACACCCGGCACCTGCTGCTCCAGGTGCGCAACACCGCACCGCCGCACCCGGTCTCGGTGCCCGCCCCGGGTGCCGGCCTGGGCCTGGACGGGATCAGGGAACGGGTGAGCGCAGTCGGCGGGACGGTGGAGACCGGTGAGACCCCAGACGGCGGATACTTCATCCGGGCCTCCTTCCCGCTGTGAGCCCGCCGACCTGACCCTCACCCCCTACCCGGGTAGGGGGTGAAGTTGGCTCCGCCGGGTGACGCCCGGCAGTGCCCGGCTGAATACCGTGGGGGTATGACAATCACCGAGACACGGTCGCCGGCCCCGCGGTCCCGCCCGGCAGGCAATAAGCAGGTCAACGAATTCTTCGAACTCGCCCAGCGGGTCAAGGACGAGGGCCTGATGGACCGGGGCGCTTCAAGCTACGTGGCGCGCGTGGTGGTGCTGACCCTGGCCTTCGCCGGCGCCTTCGTGGCGATGTTCACCCTCGGTGACAGCCTCTGGCAGCTCGGCCTGGCCGCGATCTTCGGGATCCTCTTCACCCAGGTCGCGTTCCTCTCTCACGACGGCGCCCACCAGCAGGTCTTCCGCACCGGCAAGCGCAACGAGTGGTTCGGTCGGGTCACCGGCAACCTCATCGTCGGTCTCTCCTATGGCTGGTGGACCAAGAAGCACGGCAAGCACCACGCCAACCCGAACACCATCGGCAAGGATGGCGACATCGCTCCCGGCGCCCTGGTCTTCGTCGCCGAGGACGCCGCCCAGCGCACCGGTTTCATGGGCTGGCTGGCGCGCCGTCAGGGATGGATGTTCTTCCCGCTGCTGACCCTGTTCGCGATCGCACTGCACTATAACGCGCTGAAGACCGTGTTCACCGCGAAGAAGCTCAAGCGCCGCAAGTCCGAGCTGGCCATGCTGGCGATCCGCCTGCTCGGCTTCCCGGTGCTGCTGTTCCTGGCCATGAGCCCCGGCCTGGCGCTGGGCTTCCTCGCCGTGCAGCTGCTGGTCTTCGGGGTCTACATGGGCGGCAGCTTCGCCCCGAACCACAAGGGCATGCCGATCATCCCCAAAGACTCCGACATGGACTTCCTGCGGCGCCAGGTGCTGACCTCCCGCAACATCAAGGGCGGGCGCGTCATGGATGTGGCGATGGGCGGGCTGAACCTGCAGATCGAGCACCACCTCTTCCCGCGGATGCCCAGCCCCAACCTGCACAAGGTCAAGCCGATCGTGGAGGAGTTCTGCGCCGAGAAGGGCATCAGCTACACCGCGACCGGACTCGTCCAGTCCTACGGCATGGTCGTCACCTACCTGAACCGGGTGGGTCTGGGCTACGCGGATCCCATGGACTGCCCGATCATGAACCAGTACCGTCCTCGCTGAGACCAGCCAGGGATCAGCTCCGCCGCGCCGTGCGTGTCAGGTGCTTGGTCTCGCTGGAGAACAGCGGGATCAGCACCGCGCCGAGCAGGAACGCCGGGGCAGAGGACAGGGCCGCACCGGCCATGTACAGCCACGGAGTGGGCGAGGCGGTCGCCTCGGCGAGTCCGTGGCGCGCCACTGGTCCCAACAGCGCCGCCAATCCGATCGCAGTGCCCATGACCCCGAGGGTCAGGCACATCCCGGCCTGCCGACCTCCGGGGATCCCCGGCTCCGCGGGCAGCGGCGCCAGCTGCGGGTCCGTCGCCTCGACGTGATGCACCACGGCCCCGCCGAGCAGAGTCCACGCCGCCACCACCAGGTAGGCCGCCAACATGTCGCTGGGCAGATGCCATCCCTCGATGAAGATGTAGCCGCCCCATCCGGCGGCCCACACTCCTGCCAGGACTCCCCAGAAGGCGCGGTCCCGGGGGCGGCAGATCAGGAACACGGCGGCCGCGGCGCCGGCGGCCATGGTGGTGTGACCGCTGGGCAGCGAGTTCGCCGACCATTCCTCGCTCAGCGTCACCAGCGCCGGACGCGTGGACCAGATGAGCTTGATCAGCTGCGTGGTGATGTTGGAGCCCAGCGCCACCGCGGCCCCGCAGAGCAGGATCAGCCAGCGCTGATGGGGTCCACGCTGATGGCCCAGCGCCAGGCAGGCCAGCACCGGGGGAAGCAGGATCCAGACCGTGGCCCACTGCCTGTGCGCATTCAGCTCCGGCAGCGGGTTCCAGGTCCCGGCGGCGGTGCGCTGCATCATCTGATCCAATAGCTGACCGCCTCCGGTGCGCACCGCCCCGAGGTAGAGCACCCCGAAGAGCGCCACACACAGCAGAAACCCGGCCACCCACCGCTCAAGGTGGAAGGCCGGGTTTCTGCTGTGTGAGGGCATGCGGCCATTCTGCCGCACCGTTCAGCCTTGGCTGCGCGTGTCCTGCCGCCCCGCCGAGGTCCGGGACTCTGTTGCAGGTCCTGCCCGATGATCGGCCATGTCGGCTTCACCCCAACACTCGATGTTGCGAAGGTCTGGCATGTCAGAGGCCAGGAACAGCGGATCCAGCCCCTGGCGCTTCTGCGCCTCGTAGTGCTTGAGCAGCCGCACCGCGGTCCCGCCGAGCAGGGAGATCACCACCAGGTTGTACACCGCGATGATGACCATCGTCACACCGGCGATCGCCCAGGCGAGGTCCACCGGAATGATCGCGCCGAGGAAGACGACGGCGGTGAGCGCCACCGCGTAGATCTTGCGGCTCTTCTCCGAGCTCGAGATGAACAGCACGTTCATCTCGCCGTAGGAGTAGTTGCCCAGGATCGAGGTGAAGGCCAGCAGCAGGATGATCACCGCCAGCGCGATGGCGCCGAACGCCCCGAAGTTCGCGGTCAGCGCCTCCTGGGTCAGCTCACCGCCGAGGTTGGTCTCCGCCCGGACCGCCTGATCGGGGAAGGTCACCAGGATGATGAACGCGGTGACCGAGCAGATGATCAGCGTGTCCAGGTAGACCCCGAGGGTCTGCACCAGGCCCTGCTTGACCGGGTGTGAGACATCAGCGGTGGCCGCCACATTGGGCACCGAACCCATGCCGGCTTCATTGGAGAACATGCCGCGCTGGACCCCGGCCATGATCATCGCGCCGAAGGCGCCGCCCGCGGCGGAGGTGAAGTTCAACGCCTCTCCGAAGATCATCCCGAAGACGGCGGGGATCGCCTCGATGTTCAGCGCGACCACCACCAGGCCCAGCAGGATGTAGGCCATGGCCATGAGCGGAACCACACGCTGGGTCACCTGCGCCACCCGGCGCAGCCCGGCGAGCACCACCAGTCCGGTGAGCCCGGCCAGGGCAATGGCCAGGATCCAGACCATGCTGGTGGTGTCTTCGAGGCCCAGCTCGGTGGCCGCACCGGTGGCGGCGTCGACGATGGTGTTGGACTGCAGCGAGGTGAAGGAGAGCGCGAAGCAGAAGATGAAGATCACCGCGAAGACGATGCCCCCGGACCGGCTGCCCAGACCGCGCTCGATGTAGTAGGCGGGCCCGCCCTTGAAAGTGTCGAACCGACGGACCTTATAGAGCTGCGCCAGGGTGGACTCCACGAAGGAGGCCGCCGAGGTGAAGATCGCCATCAGCCACATCCAGAACACCGCACCGGGGCCGCCCAGCGCGATCGCGCCGGCCACTCCGGCGATGTTGCCGGTGCCCACCCGGGCGGAGGCGGTGATGGTGAAGGTCTGGAAGGCCGAGAGTGATCGCGTCCGACCCTCGGCATCACTCGTGGCCTTGTCCGTGATGGCTCGGAACATGTCAGGGATGTGGCGCAGCTGGACCAGCCGGGTGCGGTAACCGAGGTAGACGCCCACGGCGAGGATCACGAAGATGCCCACGGTGTTCCAGGCCAGGGTTTCGACCGCGCCGATCGAGTCGAGGAGATTGTCCATAGTCATAATGGCCAGACTCTACCGCCCACGGCGCCCCAAGCTTGCTCCCAGCCTCTGTGCGGATGGTGAGGCAGAATGGGGGGAACTACGGTTTCACAGAAGGTGATCATGATGGACCACGCTCCCGAATCCGCTCTCTTCCGCCGCTTGGACGACCACGTCTTCCTCGCCGAACTGGGGGGTCCCACGCCGCTGAACGTGGGCCTGATCCTGGGACAGGACACCGCAGTCCTCGTCGACCCAGGCCCAGCCGAGGGAGACCATCAGGCGCTGCTGGCCGCCGTGCGTGAGCTCAGCTCCGCCGAGCTCGTCGTGGTCAACACCCACGGCCACCCTGACCACATCGGGGCCAATGAGCTGCTGCTCCGGGAGGGCGTGCGACGCATCTTCGCCCATGCCGACGCGGGGGTGACGACCGCGACCGACCTGGTCTCCTCCGAACCGGTGACGCTGCACCTGGGTGGGGGCGTCGACGTCGTCCTGGAGCATCTGGGCCGGGCGCACACCGAAGGTGACCTGGTGGTCGGGGTCCGCGCCGAGGACTCCACCGGGATCATCTTCTGCGGAGATCTGGTCCGGGAGGGCGATGATCCCGAGTTCCACGACTCCTACCCCAAGGAATGGGTGCGCTCGCTGGGCCGGCTGAGTTCCATGTCGGGCACCTACAGCCGCTTCATCCCTGGTCACGGCCAGGAGGTGGATGCGGAGTTCATCGGATCGATGCGCCGAAGGATGCAGCAGGGCTACAACGTCTCCTCCCAGGCGATCCGGGACGCGGTCAACGACGCCACCAAGGCGATCCCGATCATCCCCTACGGCCCGGGGGAATCTCGCGAACTGATCACCCGGCTGCGCGGCCGCTGAGCTGCGGATCGGCTCAGACCCGGTAGAGCTCGCTGAACTCCGGGGGAATCGGATACCGCACAGTCTCGCCCTTGGGAGAGGGAACCGGGGCGCCGCGCTGGCGCCGCCCGGTCTCTGCGCCAAAGAGGTTGATCCCGGCGGCCGCCATCAGGAAGCCCGGCCCGATGGAGAAGAGCAGTCCGGCGAACCAGTGCCACAGGCTGGGCTCCTCACCGGCCAGCGCGATCCCGCTCCATCCGCCTGAGAAGAGGAAGCACAGCACCGCCGCCACGGTCAGGGTGACACCGAGGAACCAGGCGAGCCCGGCCAGCGGTGCGGTCTCCGGCTCGTAGTCCACCACGGCGGTGTTCCATTCCGGGCCGGTGCGCATCACCAGCCAGCCTCCGATCAGCGCCCAGACGGCCACCACCAGGTAGGCCGCGATCACGTCGGCGGGACGATGCCAGGTCTCGGTGAAGGTGTAGGCCCCGACCAGCCCGGCGTAGGAGGCGGCGAGCACGGCGACGAAGGGTCGCTGCCGGGGGGAGCTGACCAGAAAGACCGCCACTGCCATTGACGCCGCCAGGGTGGTGTGCCCGGAGGGCAGCGAGTTTCCGGTCCAGTAGGGGACGCCGTTGTCGAGATCGGGGCGCTCGAGCCAGTAGGTCTTGAGCACCTGGGTGGAGAGGTTCGCGCCCACCACCGAACCGGCCGCGATCAGGGCGGCCAGGAAACGCTGCCGCACCAGCACGATCACCAGGAAGATCACCGCCGGCAGCGCGATGATCACCGGGCTGAGCCACCACAGGTCGTAGCCGCGCTCGGAGAGCGAGCTCACCCGCTCCGCCGCGGCGTCGAGCATCGCATACTCCACCCACTGGCCAGAGTCGGAGCGGACGAAGTACTCATAGACGGCGATGAAGACCGCGCAGCAGAGCAGGATTCCGAGGATCCACAGGCCGGTCCGCCGGGCCGGGGGACGAAGCGCGCTGGCAGCTGACATGTCCACCAGTATCGCAGGTCCGGCTCTGCCTAGACTGAACGCCATGGACCCCCACACTGCGCGTTCCCTCGGTAACCGTGAGACCTGGCAGCTGCCCGCGGTGGAGGAGATCCTCGCCCAGGCGCATGTGGTCTCGCTGCCGCTGCGCACCCGCTTCCGCGGGCAGACCCGCCGCGAGGCGATGCTGTTCCGCGGACCCGCCGGCTGGGGTGAGTTCGCGCCCTTCCCGGAGTACGCCGCCGGTGAGTCTGCGGCCTGGCTGCGCGCCGGTCTGGAAGCCGGCTGGCAGGACCTCTCGGCGCCGCTGCGCCGCCGCATCCCGATCAACGCCACCATGCCGGCGGTCTCACCGGGCCAGGTGGAATCGGTCCTGGCCCGCTTCGGCGCGGTGGAGTCCATCCCTGCAGTGAAGATCAAGGTCGCCGAACCGGGTCAGACCCTCCAGGACGACGTCGCCCGGTTCCGGGAGGTGCGCCGGCTGGCACCTCAGGCCGGGCTGCGCGCGGACGCGAACGGCGGCTGGAGCATCGCCGAGGCAGTGCCAGCGCTGGAGCGGCTCGCCGAGATCTCCGACGGGAACTTCGAATACGCCGAACAGCCGGTGGCCGGCGTCGAGCCGCTGGCGCAGCTGCGTGAGGCGCTCGCCGCCGCCGGGATCAGCTCCGCGGGAGCCCCGCTGCGGATCGCCGCAGATGAAGCGGTGCGCAAGGCCGAGGACCCGCTGCGGGTGGCCCGGCTCGGCGCGGCGGACCTGATCGTGGTCAAGGTCCCCCCGCTGGGCGGGGTGCGGCGGGCGCTGCAGATCGTGGAGCAGGCGGGTCTGGACGCGGTGGTCTCCTCGGCGCTGGACACCTCCGTGGGTCTGGCCGCAGGGCTGGCGCTTGCGGCCCGGCTGCCCAGCCTGCCCTACGCCTGCGGGCTGGGCACCGCCGCCCTGTTCGAACATGACGTTGTCGACGCCCCGCTGCTGCCCACCGCAGGGGAACTGGTGCTGCCGGGGGCCGTGGAGCCCTCTGCGGCCCTGCTCGAGCTGCACCGAGTCGAGGCAGACCGGGAACAGTGGTGGGTCCAGCGTCTACGTGACGCCCACCAGGTGCTCGCCGCAGAGCTTCTAGGATTGAGGGCATGAGTACACCCCGGCGCCCGTTCCGTGAGTTCGACGACGCCTATGACGTGGAGTCGTTGCGCCTGGCCCGTCGGGTGATCCGGGGCCTGACCATGAGCATGCGGCACATCGTGCTGGCTCCGGGCTCGCGTTCCGCACCGATGGCCTACGCGCTGCGTGAGGCGGAGGAGCTCGGCGCGATCACGGTGCATGTGCGCATCGACGAGCGCTCCGCGGCCTTCACCGCGCTGGGCATCGCGCTGGCCACCAAGGCCCCCGCGGGAGTGGTGACCACCTCCGGCACGGCGACCGGGAACCTGCTGCCGGCGATGATGGAGGCTGACCTCTCGGGGATCCCGCTGGTGGCGATCACCGCCGACCGGCCTGAGGAGCTGCACGGCACCGGCGCGAACCAGACCACCTGGCAGCAGGGGATGTTCGCCGGTCGAGTCCGTGATGAGATCCACCTGGAACAGGGTGAGGCCCGACTGGAGCCGGAGTCCCGCGATGACATGCTCGCCGCCGAGACCCAGGTGGGACTGCTGCTGCGCGCCGCCACCGGGACCTCGCCCGGACCGGTGCACCTGAACATCGGTTTCCGCGACCCGCTGGTCCCGGCCGCGCCGGGGCAGGATCGGCCCAGCGGCGTCCAGCGCTGGGCCCGCACCCCGATCGTCCGGCGCAGCCGAGGCACCGACTCGGCCGAGCAGCTGCGCGCCGAGATCATCGGCAGCGAGATCCTCGACGCCGGGACCGAGACGGCTCCCGGTCTGACGGAAGCGGTCGGCCCTGCGGCCGATCCGCAGCCGGGGGAGTCCTCGGACCAGGCGCCGAATGCCCCAGGTGCGCAGGGGCCGGCCCCCGTGTCGGCGGATCCGGCGCTCGATGCGGCGTCGGATGCGGCGTCGGATGCGGCGTCCGCTGCGGCGGGGGAGTCACCGGCCGAGGCCGCGGCCCGGTTCGAGGCCGGGCTGGGCACGGCGCGCACTGTCTTCGTCATGGGCGCCGACGCCCCTGCAGAAGCCCGTGAGCTGGCCCGCCGGCTCGGGCACCCGCTGCTCGCGGAACCCAGCAGCGACGCTCGCTGGAGCGATCTGGGCACCATCCAGGGCTACCGGCTGATCCTGCAGGCCCCGGAGGGCTCGCCCGCGGGCATCCTCACCGACAGCGTGGAGCGCGTCGTCGTCGCCGGTCGGCCCACGCTGACCCGACCGGTCCAGGCGCTGATCAACCGGTCCGACGTCGAGGCGGTGCAGTACGCCCCCGGTGGGGAGGCCTGGTTCGATCACCGGCTTGCCCGGCGGGTGCTTCCCGATCTGCTCGCGCTGGCGCAGTTCGCCCGCAAGGCGCCCCCGGGGTGGCATGACTCCTGGACCGAACGCGGACTGGCCGCGCAGCGCCTGATCGACGCGGCGCTGACCGAGCAGGAGGCCCTCGCCCAGGGAGAGCTCTCCTCGGTGCGGGTGGCGCAGTTCGTGGCGGAGACGGTGAAGACCCCGCTGCTGCTGGGCTCCTCCTCGGTGATCCGCGACGTGGATCTCGCCGCGGTGCTCAACCGCACCGTGCTCGGCGCCCGCGACGACGCCCGGCGGATCTATGCGATGCGCGGTCTGTCCGGGATCGACGGCAACCTCTCCGCCGCCTCCGGGATCGCGCTGGCCCGCAGCACCCGGGTCACCGCGCTGGTCGGGGATCTGACCTTCCTGCACGATGTGAATGCGCTGCTGCTTCCGGCCACCGAGCGCGAGCCGGACCTGGACATCGTGGTGGTCAACGATTCCGGGGGCGCGATCTTCGACCAGCTCGAGCACGGGGCGGTCGGGCGCCGAGAGGGCCAGGCCGAGGCGGTAGAGCGCTTCTTCGGCACCCCGCAGACCGTGGACATCGAGGCGCTCGCCGATGCCTACGGCCACGACTACCACTTCGCCGAGGACCTCGAGGCGCTGGGCGAAGGACTCTCCGGGCTCGAGGACCGGGTGGGCATCCGGATCATCGAGGTGCGCACCGACCGCAGCGTGCTGCGGGACTTCCACGCCCGGCTCCGCGCCGCGGCCGCCGACCTCTGACCCCTCCCGCCCGCACCCCCCTCCCCGCGTTTTACCGGGCTCTACGTGAGATACCGGCCTTACGGCAGGCCCAGTAACACCGCCAAGGGCCGGTAAAACGCTGGCGAGGGGAAGCCTCAGGGCTGGCGGACGCCGAGGGCACCGAGCATCGGGCGCATCTTGGCCCAGGTCTCGGCGAGCTCCTCCTCGGGATCTGACCCGGCCACGATCCCGCAGCCGGCGAACAGCCGGATCTGGGTGCCTTGTTCCTCCAGGACCCCGCCGCGCAGCGCGATGCCGAAGTCCGCGTTGCCCTGGGCGTCGAGCCAGCCCACGGGCCCGGAGAACGCGCCGCGGTCCAGACCCTCCAGCGTGGAGATCAGCTCGGCGGCGGTCGCTGTGGGGGTGCCGCAGATCGCAGCCGTGGGGTGGGCGCGCTCGGCCACCAGCAGCGCCGGGGTCTGGGCGGTCAGCTCGCCGGTCACGTCGGTGGAGAGGTGAAAGACGTTGGGCAGCTGGAGCACCGCCGGAGGATCCTGGGCGTGCAGATGCTGCGCCACCGGCGCCAGCTGGTCCAGCAGCGACTGGGCGGCCAGGCGGTGCTCGTCGCGCTGTTTCGGATCCTCCAGCAGCAGGGCCCGCGCCTGCTGCAGACCAGTGCCGCCGTCCACGGTCCCGGCCAGCACCCGGGCCGAGAGCTGGCGGCCCCGGATCTTGACCAGCATCTCCGGGGTGGCGCCCAGCACGTCTCCGGCGAGGTAGGTCCAGCAGTCGGCGTAGTCGGCGGCCAGCGCGGCCAGCACCGGACCGGTCGCCAGCGGTGCGTCGGCGGCGACGACGACGTCGCGGGCCAGCACCAGCTTCTCCAGCCTGCGGTGCCCGATCGCCTGCACACCGGCGCGCACCGCCTGCAGATAGTGCTGCTCGGAATGTGCGCCCTGGATCAACGAGGTGGCCGCTGAGGTGCCCACTTCAGCCGTGCCGGCCCCGGCTGATCCTGTCTCGCCCGGATCGGCCAGGCTCAGCCGTCCCTCTCGCAGCTGCAGGGCATGCTTCGCCAGGAGCTGCTGCACCTGAGATAGCCGCGCGGCGTCGTCCTCCGCGTCGATCGGTTCGTCCAGAGCGGAGGTGCGGACCACCGCGGTGACCCAGGCGGTGCCCTCGGCCGCGCCCAGGATCAGCTCGGGAAGGATCAGGTGGGAATCGGCGCCGGAGGTGGAGGAGTAGGTGATCGATGTCAGCGCCACCGGCCCGGCCCCGGGGATTCCACGGAGCTCGTCCGGCAGCGGCGAGGTCTCGGCCAGCGGGGTCAGATGCTGGGCATGCCACTCCGCCAGCTCGGCGAAACGCTCCGCTCCCCGGGTGCGCACGTGCGCGGTGGTGCCCAGACCGATCAGGCCCTCCCCGCGCAGCAGCCACACCCCGCTGGGCTCGAGCCCCGGCAACAGGTCCGCCAGGGTGGTTCCGAGGGGGAGATCCACCACCAGGGTGGTGGAGTCGAGGGAACCGGGGAGCGCTGTCATGGCTGGACAAGTCTAGGACATGGCGGTGGGAGGGATCGGCGCATGTGGGAGAATGCCAAGGTGAATCGCCCCAGCACCGGAAGCCGCGCAAGCCTCGCGAAGAAGCCCGAGGACGTCGCCTCGATGTTCGATGAGGTCGCCGACCGCTACGACATCACCAATGACGTGCTCTCGCTGGGACAGACCCGGCGCTGGCGCCGGAAGCTGGTCGCCGCGCTCGCGGTCCGCCCAGGTGAGCGGGTCCTGGACCTGGCCGCAGGCACCGGGAGCTCCACCGAACCCTTCCACGACGCCGGTGCCGAGGCCGTGGCCTGCGACTTCTCCCTGGGCATGCTCCAGGTGGGCAAGCGCCGCCGTCCGGACATGAGCTTCATCGCCGGGGACGCGATGAACCTGCCCTTCGCCGATGACACCTTCGACGCCGTCACGATCTCCTTCGGTCTGCGTAACATCGTGGATCCGCTGGCCGGGCTGCGCGAGATGCTGCGGGTCACCAGGCCCGGTGGACGCCTGGCCGTGATGGAGTTCTCCGACCCCACGAACAAGGTCTTCAACACCGTGTATAACGAGTACCTGATGCGCGCGCTGCCTCCCACGGCGCGGGCCGTGTCCTCGAACCCGGAGGCCTATGTGTACCTCGCCGAGTCCATCCGGGCCTGGCCGGATCAGGACCACCTGGCCGCCGAGATCTCTGCCGCCGGCTACGCCGCGGTGAAGTACCGCAACCTCAGCGGGGGAATCGTCGCGATTCATCACGCCACCAAGCCCGGCGACCTCCTCGCATCCTGACCCTGGATAGGCTAGACACCGATGACTGAATCAGCTGCTGACCCCCTGACCGCGAAGCTTCCGGCAGGGTTCGACGTGCTGGCCGACGACGTGGCGCTGGCCACCGAGGTCGCCGAGGCCCTGACCCAGGTCGAGGAGGACCTCCTGGGTTCCCTGGCCAGCGCCGATGAGCTGGTCAACGCCTCGGCGCGATACCTGGCCCAGGCCGGCGGCAAGCGGGTCCGTCCGCTGCTCACCGTGCTGACCTCGATGCTCGGCGACGGGGTCGATGACCGGGTCCGCCGAGCGGCGGCGGTCATGGAGATGACCCATCTGGCCACGCTGTACCACGATGACGTGATGGACTCCGCGCCGGTGCGCCGCGGGGCGCCCGCGGCCCATCAGGTGTGGGGCAACTCCGTGGCGATCCTCACCGGGGACCTGATCCTGGCCCGGGCTTCCCGGCTGATGTCCGAGCTCGGCGTGCAGGCCTCGGAGATCCAGGCCCAGACCTTCGAGCGTCTGGTCATGGGTCAGCTGCATGAGACCGTCGGCCCACAGGAGGGCGAGGACGCGTACGCGCACTACCTGCGCGTGATCGGTGACAAGACCGGCTCCCTGGTCGCCGCGGCCTCACGGCTGGGTGCGCACTTCGGCGGCTGCTCCGCTGAGACCATCGCGATGCTCGCCAGCTACGGCGAGGCGGTCGGCGTCGCGTTCCAGCTCGCCGATGACGTCATAGACCTCACCGCAGACCCGGAATCCTCCGGGAAGACTCCAGGGACCGACCTGCGCGAAGGGGTGGCCACGCTGCCGGTGCTGCTGCTGCGCCAGCAGGCCCAGAATGCCGACTCGGTGCAGGGGCAGCAGGAGGCGGCGCGGCTGCTGGCCATGATCGACGCCGACCTCAGCTCGGACGAGGCGCTGGCGCAGGCCGTCGCCGCCGTCGTCGCCCATCCGGTGACCGAGCAATCCTGGCAGGT
Organism: Nesterenkonia sandarakina; assembly: GCF_013410215.1. Lineage (NCBI taxonomy): Bacteria > Bacillati > Actinomycetota > Actinomycetes > Micrococcales > Micrococcaceae > Nesterenkonia > Nesterenkonia sandarakina. The sequence goes on along the minus strand of NZ_JACCFQ010000001.1, from coordinate 538,187 downwards.
GGCGCACAGCTGGGCCGAGCGGGCCAAGGACGCCATCGCCGAGCTGCCGGAGTCCACGGTGAAGTCCGCGCTGCTCTCCTTCGCCGACGCGGTGGTCGAGCGCGAGGGCTGAGCCCGTCCGGAGCTGCCCGGAGGTGATCTCCTCGGAGGTGGCCTCATAGGAGGTGCCCTCGACAGAGGTGACCTTCTCCGAGGTGGCTCAGCTGCGCTCGGCGAGGACCTGGATCAGGGCTGACCGCAGCTCACGGGCCTTCTCGGCGCGCACCTCCACGTCGACCGGATGCCGGACCTGGCGGTAGAGCATGTCGTCGGCGTAGCGCGGGAACACATGCAGGTGGTAGTGCCACACGTGCTGGTTCCCGGCGGGCTCGTTGTGCTGCCGCACCGAGGTGCCCTCCGGGTTCCACGCCAGCTTCATCGCCTTGGAGACCTCGCGGGACATGATCGCGATCTTTCCCAGCAGCTCGTCGTCGAGGTCGTAGAGCGCCTCGCGGTGCTGGACCGGGGTGATCATCGCGTGCCCCTCATGCGGGCCGAAGCCGTCGCAGGCCATGAAGACCAAAACATCCGCATCCTGGTGCACCAGGTCGCTGAGCTCGCACCGGTTCCCGGGGTCCGCCACATCCCCGCGGGCGAGTCCGCAGAACGGACAGGAATAGCCTTCCGGGGCGTGCGAGCTCCACAGCTGCGCCAGATCCGGGGCACTCATGGCGAGTCCTCCTCCTCGAAGGAGAACTCCAGCAGGTCGAAGATGAACTCGCTGACCGTGGCGCCCTCGTCGTTCCACATTCCGGAGTTGTTGCTGCGCCGCACGATCAGCGGGTCCGGAACATCCAGAGTGTCCACATCGACGCCCCAGACCCAGCGTTCCTGCTCATCCTCCAGGAAGAGCAGGTGCCCGTCCTCGACGATGAGCTCATCGGGATCGAAGAAGAAGTGGTAGGCCTCCATGATCTCCTCGCAGCTGCCCAGCGCCAGGTAGAACTCCTCGAGCACCTGGGGCAGCCGCGGGCGGGCCTTGAGCTCGTCGGGCAGCTCGGAATCGGCGATCATCTGGCGCAGCTGATCGACGGTGAGGCCCTCGGCGGGGGTCCACTTGGCGTCGAGATAGGCAGGCACCAGGGCGCGGAACTTGTCGAGGAACATATCAGCCATGGCCACAGTCTAGAAGACCGGGAACAGAGTCATTCGCCGCCGACGTTGAGACCAATACGGCATACTGTGCTGAGTTAATCGATCGATAGGAACCTATCCGTGTCCCAGAATTCCTCGCAGCGGCCAGCAGACCGGGCCATCCGAGTCGCCGTCGTCGGCGCCGGCCCCGCAGGCGTGTACGCCTCCGACATCCTGGCCAAGGCGCAGAAGAAGAGCGACTTTGAGTTCAGCATCGACCTCTATGACCGCTACCCGGCCCCGTTCGGGCTGATCCGCTACGGCGTGGCCCCGGACCATCCGCGGATCAAGGGGATCGTCAAGGCGCTGCACAAGGTCCTGGACCGCGGCGACATCCGGCTGATCGGCAATGTCGAGATCGGCAAGGACCTCACCTTGGAGGACCTGCGCCGACACTACGACGCCGTGATCTTCGCCACCGGCGCGATCAAGGACGCCGAGCTGGACATCCCGGGGATCGAGCTGCAGGGCAGCTTCGGCGCCGCTGACTTCGTCTCCTGGTACGACGGGCACCCCGACTACCCCCGCGACTGGCCGCTCGACGCCGAGCAGGTGGCGGTCATCGGCAACGGCAACGTCGCCCTGGACGTGGCCCGGGTGCTCTCCAAGCACGCCGAGGACATGCTCACCACGGAGATCCCGGAGAACGTCTACACCGGACTGAAGGCCTCCCCGGTCACCGATGTCCACGTCTTCGGGCGGCGCGGCCCGGCGCAGGTGAAGTTCACCCCGCTGGAGCTGCGCGAGCTCTCGCACAGCCGCGACGTCGACATCATCCTGAACGAGGAGGACTTCGACTTCGACGCCGGCTCCGACGAGGCGATCAGGACCAATAACCAGGTCAAGACGATGGTCAACACCCTGGGCAACTGGCTGGTCGAGCAGGAGGAGCGTGAGTCCGAGGCCTCCCGCCGCCTGCACCTGCACTTCCTGCTGCAGCCGGTGGAGATCCTCGAAGGAACCGACGAGGCCGGACAGGGCACCGGCGCCGTGGCAGGCATCCGGTTCGAGCGCATGGAGCTCGACGGGACCGGCAACGTGCGCGGCACCGGTGAGTTCCAGGACTTCGAGGTCCAGGCGGTCTACCGCGCGGTGGGCTACCTCGGCTCGGAGATCCCCGGGCTGCCCTTCGACCAGCGCCGAGGCGTGCTGGTCAACGAGGCCGGCCGGGTCAAGGACGACGCCGGCGCCCACGTCCCTGGCATCTACGCCACCGGGTGGATCAAACGCGGACCCGTGGGGCTGATCGGGCACACCAAGGGCGACGCCCTGGAGACCATCGGCTGCCTGCTCGAGGACCTGCACCACCTGCCGGTGGCGCCGGAGCCCGCCGAGGACGCGGTGATCGAGCTGCTGGAATCCCGCAGCGTGGAGTACACCACCTGGGACGGCTGGCAGAAGCTCGATGCCCACGAGGTCTCCCTGGGCGAGGCCTACGGCCCGCTGCCCGACGGCGGTGCCCGGGAGCGGGTCAAGGTCGTCGAGCGCGAGGACATGATCCGGATCTCCCGAGAGGGCTGAGCCGGCGCGAGCGTCCCAGCCAGAGCCCGGACGCAGCGATGCCCCCACGCCTGATGGCGCGGGGGCATCGCTGCGTCCGGGGGCGGATCACCCGGGGGTGGATCTAGCCGGGCTTGGTTCCCTCGGCCTGAATCAGCCGGGTCCGGCTCAGCCGGAGCCGGCTCAGCTCGGGTTGTGACCGGCCATCGCTTCGAGTCGGGCGATCCGTTCCGGCATCGGCGGGTGGGTGCTGAAGAGCTTCTTCGCGCGGGCCCCGAAGGGGTTGGCGATCATCATGTGCGCGTGCGCGTCGTGCTTGGGATCTTCCTTCAGGGGGTAGCGCGAGATTCCGCGCTCCAGCTTGTCCAGGGCGGAAGCCAGCGCCAGCGGATCTCCGGTGAGCGCGGCGCCGTCGGCGTCGGCGTCGTACTCCCGGGTGCGGCTGACCGCCATCTGGATCAGGCTGGCGGCGATCGGCATCAGGAACACCGCGACGATCGCCCCGATCAGGGCCAGCGGGTTGCCGCCCTGGTTGTTGCCCCGGCCGCCGCCGAAGAGCAGGAAGAACTGGCTGATGGTGGTCAGGAAGCCCGCCACGGCCGCGGCGACCGAGGAGATCAGGATGTCGCGGTTGTAGACATGCATCAGCTCGTGGCCGGTGACTCCGCGCAGCTCACGCTCGTTGAGCAGGTTCAGGATGCCCTCGGTGAAGCAGACCACGCCGTTCTCCGGATTACGACCGGTGGCGAAGGCGTTCGGCGTGGGGGAGGGGGCGATGAAGATCCGCGGGGCCGGCTGCTGGGCGCGCTGGGCCAGCTCCTCGACCATCTGGTAGAGCTGGGGCGCCTGCTCCCGGGTCACCGGATAGGCCTTCATCGCCTTGAGCGCGATCTTGTCCGAGTTCCAGTAGGAGTAGGCCACGGAGACCAGGCCGATCAGCCCGAAGACGAAGATCAGTCCCGGGGTCTGGGTGGCATAGGCGATCACGGCGCCGACGAGCAGGAGCATCGCGAAGAGGAACGCGAGCAGACCCGCTGTGCGCAGCCGTCCGTGGTGCTGGTGCATGGACTCTCCTAGAGGGGGATCAGGGTCTTGATGGTCGCCATGTGACCAATGACATCCTACTCTCGAGCGGTTTCGGTGGATCGTTCACCTGCAGTTCACCTTCCCGTGTGACGCTCGTCGAGCACGCGGTGCACAGTGTTCCACGGCCCTTCATCCGGCAGTGGTATCCGCCCCTGTGATGCGCCTCGCAGACGCTGTGAGGATCGGTTCGCTCAAGTGCCAGCGCCAAGACTCAAACAGGGCTCACCACGCTCGTGTTCCAAGAGGAGATTGCATGTCCGCACCGTCGATTCAGGCCCCGCAGCGGGTCGCCGGCACCGTAGACGAAGCACCCGCCACGCGGACCTTCAGTCCTTTCGAACGGTTCGGCCTCACCGGGCGCCCCCTCGACGCCGCCAACTGGGTCTCTGTGGCCCTGGCGATCTACGTGCTGATCACCGCGGTCAACGTGATCGGCACCGGTTTCGGCATCGCCACCGGGGATCAGGCCGAGAGCCTCTTCGCCTTCGCGAGCAACCCGGTGATCGGTCTGATGATCGGCATCTCAGCCACCGCGCTGACCCAGTCCTCCTCCACCACCACCTCGGTCACGGTAGGCCTGGTCGCCGGCGGGCTGCCGCTGGGGATCGCGATCCCGATCATCCTCGGCGCCAACATCGGCACCACCTTGACCAACACCCTGGTCAGCCTGGGCATGGTGCGCGAGCAGGAGTCCTTCCGCCGCGGCTTCGCCGCCGCCACCGTGCACGACTTCTTCAACCTGATCGCAGTCGTGATCTTCCTGCCGCTGGAGATGATGTTCAGCCTGCTCGAGCGGCTCTCCACCTTCTTCGCCGGACTCGCGGTGGGCACCGACGGCGGCCCGGTCGCCTATGTGCTTGAAGGCGTGGGCTCCACCATCAAGGCCGGCACCAAGCCGCTGGCGAACCTGATCGAGGATTCGCTGAGCTTCATCCCGGGCAGCTGGCACGGGGTGGCGATGATCGTCGTCGCGATCGTGCTGATCCTGCTGGTGATCAACTTCATCGGCAAGCTGCTCAAGGTGCTGCTGGTCGGCAAGGCCCGTCAGGTGCTCCACGCCGCCATCGGCCGCGGTCCGATCGCGGGCATCGGCTCCGGGGCGGCGGTCACCGTGATGGTGCAGTCCTCCTCGACCTCCACCGCGCTGATCGTGCCGCTGGCCGGTTCCGGCGCGTTCTCGCTCAAGCAGCTCTACCCCTTCACCCTGGGGGCGAACATCGGCACCACGGTGACCGCGCTGATCGCGGCCTTCGCCTTCGACGGCCCCGCGGGGCAGATCGCGCTCACTGCGGCCCTGGCGCACCTGCTGTTCAACGTGATGGCCACCTTGATCATCTTCTGCACCCCGTGGCTGCGGGACCTCCCGCCGCGCGGCGCCACCTGGCTGGCCGACCTGGCCGCGGAGAAGAAGCTCTGGGCCTTCACCTGGGTGCTCGGCGTCTTCGTCCTCGTCCCGCTCACGCTGATCGGCCTGAGCATCCTGTTCTGAGCCTCACACCCCACCAAACCCCGCTGGTTGAGTTCTCCGGCAGATACGTATCCACCGGAGAACTCAACCAACGGGGTTTATTCGTGTGTGGAGTCGCACTAGCGTGGGGCGCTGGACGTTGATCGCGCAGGTCAGCGCCATGACATCGACATGGAGGACCCCATGACCCTGACCACGCTGCTCAGCGCCGGTGACACCAACCCGATGGTGCCCAACCCCGTGGACGTGCTCGGGCTCGGCTTCTTCCTGATCGTTCCGCTGCTCGCGCTGGCGCTCGCGATCTGGGCCATCGTGGTGGTCATGCGCACCGCGACCCTGGATATCACCGCCAAGGGTGTGCTGCTGCTTCTGACGCTGAGCGCGCCGATCCTCGGACCGATCCTGGCGCTGCTGCTGTGCCGCCAGAGCCGCCGAGCACGAGCCGGGCACGGCGAGGCTACCTCGCGACCCTAGAACCGGTCCGGCACCAGAAAACCCGGCTGGTTGAGTTCTCCGGTGGATACGTATCCACCGGAGAACTCAACCAGCCGGGTTTCTTGGGGTGTCGGGGAGGGTCAGCGCATGTTGACGAACTGCAGGTCGGCGTCCTCGAAGTTCTTCAGCATCGTGATGACCTCCTGGAGATCGTCCCGGGACTTCGAGGTCACACGGAGCTCATCACCCTGGATCGTGGCCTTCACGGACTTCGGGCCCTCATCGCGGATCAGCTTGGTGATCTTCTTCGCGGTGGGCTGATCGATGCCCTCCTTGATGGTCCCCTCGATCCGGAACCCCTTGCCTGAGGCGTAGGGCTCCCCGGAGTCGAAGGACTTCAGCGAGATCCCGCGCTTGACCAGCTTGGAGCCGAAGACGTCCTCCACGGCCTTGGCGCGCTCCTCAGAGTTGGCCTTGATCAGGAGCTTCTCGCCGGAATAGTCGATCTCCGCACCGGTGCCCTTGAAGTCATAGCGCTGCGCGATCTCCTTCTGCGCCTGGTTCAGCGCATTGGCGACCTCCTGCTTGTCCACTTTCGAGACGACGTCGAACGTCGAGTCCTTGGCCATGAGTACCTCCTGATCGGCATGGATATATGCGGCTGAGTCTAATCATTGTGGCCACGGCGATCATTGTGGCCGCTCCGAGCGGAGGAACCGGTCCGACGACGACGCAGCACCTCGCCCGCTCGAGCGATGCTCCTGCGCAGGGGTTGCTCAGACGAAGGTGGAGTTCAGTCCGTCCTCGGTGGCGTGGAGCACCAGCTGCGCCAGTCCGTCGAGCAGCTCCATGTCCTCGGGAAGCTGAGCGATCGAGAGGCGCAGCAGGCCGGTGGGCTGTTCGGTGATGAAGGAGCTGGTCCCCACATCGGTGATGACGCCCTGGGCGCTGAGGGTCAGCGCAGCGGCGCGCTCATCGGGGACCTGGACCCAGATGGCCCAGCTGCCGGGACCTGCCTGTGCCGAGAGCCCCGCTGAGGTGAATGCCTCCAGCGCGAGTCGACGGCGATTGGCATAGCGTGTCCTGGCGCTGTTTACCCGTCGAGCGGCAGCCGGGTCGCGCAGCAGGAACGCCAGGGTGTTCTGCAGGATCCGGCTGTTCGAGCTCACACCTCCGGAGCGCTCCGCGATCGCCGCGGTGATCAGGTGCTTGGGCCCGGCCACCACGGCGGTGCGCAGGTCCATGCCATAGGCGCGTTCGAACCCGATGACGCGCAGCGTGCGCTCGGGCAGCAGGGCGTCCAGGGAGGGCGCGAACGGTGTCTCCTCGGCGAGCGGGCCCAGTGGGTCCTCTTCGATGATCACGGTCTCAGGGGAGGACTCCAGCACCTGCGCGAGCTCCTGAGCGCGCTCGGAGCTCAACACGTGGCGTGGCGAGAAGGCGCCGCCGGGGCTGTGCAGGAACGCCACGGCGCCGGCGTCGAGCGCCCGCTGCAGCGCCTCGGGGACCGGGCCGTGCTCATCCACCGGGACCCCGATGGTGCCCAGTCCCAAGCTCTTCGGGACGGAGAGATAACCGGGGGAGGCGGGCTCCTCCACGGCGATCAGGGCACCGCTGCCAGCCACGGATCGCGTCGCGAGCCACAGCCCCTCGGTGGCGGAGGAGACGGCGGCGAAGCTGCGCCCGCGAGCGGGCTCGGCCGGGTGTCCCAGTTTCTTCTCCATGGCGCGCTGGAGCTCCGGCAGGATGTGCTCCCGGCTCCAGCTGTGCAGCTGAGGCTGTTTGAGGCTGCGCACCAGCCCCTCCTCCAAGGAGGGCAGGAGTCGCTGATCCGGGCTGGAGTGCAGCAGATCGACTCCGGACCAGTTGCGGAAGTTCGGCCCGCCGACGTCGCCGGGCTCCACGATCCGAGTCCCGCCGCGGCGGCGGGTCTCGACCAAGTTGGACTCTCGCAGCAGGCTCCAGGCCTGCGCGATCGTCCCTACGCTGACACCGATCTCGGTGGCCAGGTCACGGACGGTGGGCAGGCGCATCCCGCCACTGAGGGTGCCGGCGCTGATCAGCTCGCGCACCTGCTCGGCGATTCCATTGGGACTGCGTTCACTGAGGTGTCGAGCCAGTGTCTCAGCCTCGATATCGGCCACGGTGCTCCTTGAGATGGGTGCTAGGGATCGGGCATGCGTCGACGTCGACGATCTGAACGGGGATCGTCGAACACGCAGCAATGATGAGTTCAACCCTACTCCTGGTATGAGCCGCGGATTCGAAAATTTCCCCTGTTGTCGCTAAAGTAATGGGGTGCCTCATACGGGGCGCCGGAAACTCCTCAGGGAGCGTCCGCATGGTTGCACGGCAGATTACCCGAGCGGCCAAAGGGGGCTGACTGTAAATCAGCTGGCATCGCCTACGGGGGTTCGAATCCCTCATCTGCCACCATGGGATGTCTCAGGACATCAGAGAAGGGCTCTGAACTTCGGTTCAGGGCCCTTCTTCGTGTGCCAAGTCCGTCCCAGCGGCTCAGGTCAGAGCCTGCAGCGCGAGCAGCACGGCCATCACCAGCAGGGCCAGACCGGACCCGCCCTCGACGACGCGGATCCAGGCGGAGCTCAGCGTGCGCTTGACCCCGGCGATGAAGCCGGCGCAGAGGAAGCAGCAGAGCAGGGACGTGATCATGAAGGCGATGAAGAAGACCAGCAGCGAGCTCAGCGCGGCATCCTCCCCGAGTGCTCCGGCCACCGCGCCGCCGGCTCCGCCCCAGTAGACGACGTTCCAGACGTTGCCCACCGACAGCAGCGCCCCGGCTGCCAGTGGACCTCGAAGCAGGTGCGTACCGGGTGCGCTGCTGCCCGTCGCGGGGGCGACGGCGCGCCCGGACGCGGCGTAGATCCCCTGCGCCCCCAGGATCACCAGCACCAGGCAGCCTGCCAGGGTGATCGGGATGTGCAGATGAGGCTGGGTGAGAAGGGCCGCCGCCCCGGCGAGCCCCAGAACCGCCCACACGGCGTCGCCTACCAGGGATCCGAGCTGGACCCCGAGTGCGGACCGGAACCCGCCGCGCACCCCGCGGCGCAGCGACTCCGTGAAGATCGGACCAGGGGCGGCGTTGTAGAGAAGTCCCAGCCAGATCCCGGTGAGGATGATCTGTATCACCTGAACATCATGTCCTGAATGCCCGGTTGCAGTCTTCAACGGTGTTCCCCGGACGCGGGTTCCGCTGGACGCTTAAGTGCTCCCGGGGGCGCAGGGCGGGGGCCGACAATCCGCGCGTGCTCGCGTAGGGTGGCGAGGCATGGCTACCACTGACCTGACCACGACAGACTTCCAGCAGACCCTGGAGGACAGCGACATCCTGCTCGTCGACTTCTGGGCCGACTGGTGCGGCCCGTGCAAGCAGTTCGCCCCGGTGTACTCCGCGGTCTCCGAGCAGCACCCCGACGTCACCTTCGCCAAGGTGGACACCGAGGCCGAGCGGGAGCTCGCCGCCGCCGCGAACATCACCTCGATCCCGACCCTGATGGCCTTCCGGGAGAAGGTCCTGGTCTTCTCCCAGCCCGGCGCGCTGAACGCCGAGCAGCTCAACGAGGTCATCACTGCGGTGAAGGACCTTGACATGGCTGAGGTGCATAAGCAGATCGCCGAGGACCAGGCCACGCAGGACACCACTCCGCAGGCCTGACCTCACTCAGCGGCCCCGGTGATCCGCCGGGGTCAGCTTGGGACCATACTTCTGGTCCCGGAAGCCGGAGAGCTTAAGCAGTCGGATGATCCGCTGCCGGTGCGGGGAATAGGGCGCGAGCAGGCGCAGCATGCCGGGATCATCGGTGCGCGCCCCGGTCATCGCGGCCCCCACGAAGTTGCTCAGGTGATAGTCCCCGACCGAGGGAAGATCGGCCGACCCATGGGAGCGCTGCAGCGCCTCCGCTACCGTCCACTCCCCGATCCCGGGGATCGAGCGCAGCCGCTGAGCCAGCTCCGCGACTGCGTCGATCTGCGCGGCGGTGCGCGCACTGAGCTGATGGATGGTGCTGGCGCGCTCCGCCACCCGCTGGATGGTCTTGGACAGCGCGGGCTGGACCCAGAGCCGATGCCATTCCCAGGAGGGCACCCGGCGCAGCTGCGCACCGGTCAGCGGAAGCCGCATCCACGGTGGAGCCGGCAGATGCGCCGAGCTTGGGGCGAGCTCACCATGCCGACGCAGCAGCTCCCGCCATCCGCTGCGCGCCTGATCGTGGGTGACCTTCTGTTCGAAGGTGGCTGTCACAAGCTGATCGAAGAGCCCGCCGGTGGCCGGCAGGCGCACACCGGGATGCCGACGTCGCACCCGCACCAGCGCGGCCGAGAGCTGGTCTCCAAGGGCGTCCAGCAGCAGCTCCACCTCCTGCCAGTCATCCTCGACGCCGAGGATCTGCCCGCCCCGCTGGGCGGCGAGATCGGCCACCGCCTCGGCCTCGAGCCCGGGGCCTGCTGCGGCCACGCGCACCCGCACCGTAGAGGCGGTGCGCTGATCGAAGCGCCAGGTCGTCGCCCCGAGCTGCGCCCCGGTCGGGTCATAGATCCGTTGGCACATCCATGCGCCCGCGCCGGGAGTGCCGCGCGGGCCTCCGGTCATCGACGCGGCACCCGGATCCAGCCTGATGCTCGGGTCGCCGGCGCCGCGCTGGAGCACCGCGAGCGTGCGCGGTAGATCGATCGGCCCGCCGAGGTCCAGGAGCACCTCGTGATGGTGCGCCGCCGGGGTCGCCGCAGGGGTCGGGCCCGGGGTCGCGCCGGTGGTTGCTCCCGTGGTCATGGTTCCACTGTGGCACAGGCCCGCGGCATCGTCCCGGCGCCCGTCCGGTGGGCCCCCACAGACCCAGATCAGCGGGGTGAGGTTTCCTCAGAAGACCGGGCCTGACTGATCCGCTTCCCAGGTCGGTAGAGTTGGCGGCATGAAATATGCCCAGTCTGTCGTCGAGCTGATCGGCCGCACCCCCCTGGTGAAGCTGAATCGGATCACCGAGGGCGTCTCCGCCACTGTCCTTGTGAAACTCGAATACCTCAACCCCGGCGGGTCCATCAAGGACCGCATCGCGCTGAGGATGATCGAGGAGGCCGAGTCCGCGGGCCTGCTCAAGCCCGGGGGAGTGGTGGTCGAGCCGACCTCCGGGAACACCGGCGTCGGCCTGGCGCTGGTGGCCCAGCAGAAGGGCTACCGGGCGGTGTTCGTGACGGTTCCCAAGGTGGCCCAGGAGAAGCGTGACGTGCTGCGCGCCTATGGCGCCGACGTCGTCGTGGGCCCGGCCGGTGTCCCCTCGGAGTCTCCGCTGTCCTACTACGGGATCTCGGATCAGCTGGCCGAAGAGATCAAGGGCGGCTACAAGCCGGACCAGTTCTCCAACCCGGCCGCGCCGAACTCGCACTACGAGACCACCGGGCCGGAGATCTGGGAGGACACCGAGGGCAAGATCACCCACCTGGTGGTCGGCGCCGGCACCGGGGGCACCGTGACCGGTTCCGGGCGCTACCTCAAGGAGGTCTCCGCGGATCGCCCACAGGGGCCCGTCCGCGTGGTGGTGGCCGACCCGGACGGTTCCATCTACTCCGGCGGGGAGGGCCGCCCCTACTTCGTGGAAGGCGTCGGCGAGGACATCTGGGTGAAGAACTACGACGCCTCGATCCCCGATGAGCACCACGCCATCTCCGACGCCGAGTCCTTCGCGATGGCGCGCCGGCTCGCCACCGAGGAGGGTCTGCTGGTCGGCGGCTCCTCCGGCACCGCCGTGGTCGCCGCGCTGAAGATCGCCAAGGACCTCGGCCCCGAGGATGTGGTGGTCGCGGTGCTGCCCGACTCCGGCCGCGGCTACCTGGGCAAGATCTTCAACGACCAGTGGATGATCGACCACGGCTTCGGCGCCGTGGTCTCGAACTCCACCGGCGTGGAGATCAGCGTGAAGACCTCCGCAGAGCTCAGCGAGGCGGTCAGCACCGGGCTGATCGGCGCCGAGCCCGAGGACGGCGAGGCCCAGGCCGCCGAGGAGTCCGGGGGTCAGGACGCTGAACCGGTCACCGCCTCCGACGTGCTGCTGGCGAAGAGCTCGCTGTTCTCCTCCGCGATGCCCGAGGTGGTCTCGATCTCCCGGCACACCACGCTGCGCGAGGCGGTCTCGGTGATGAACCGCTACGGCATCGACATCGTCCCGGTGATCGACCAGCCCGGCCGGGTGGCCCGGATCGGGGAGGTCTACGGCGTCGTCGACGTCGCGCACCTCTCCGAGGACCTGATCATCGGTCATGCCACCCCCGATGAACTGGTCTCCGAGCATCTGGACATCAACTTGCCGCTGGTCGGGATCACCGAGACGCTGCCGGAGATCCTGAAGAAGCTGCGGACCAGCCCCACCCTGCTGGTCGCCGAGAACGGCGACATCGTAGGAGTGCTCACCCGAAACGACCTGCTCGCGCACCTCTCCGGTGCCCAGAAGAAGGAGACCCGATGACCGAGAACCGCCACGGATTCGCCACCGACGCCATCCACGCCGGACAGGAGATCGACGAGGTCTTCGGTGCTGTGGTGCCGCCGCTGCACTTCTCCACCACCTACGCCCCCGACGGTATCGGCAACCTGCGCCGCGGCTACGACTACGGCCGGGCCGGCAACCCCACCCGCACCTCGCTGCAGACCCAGCTGGCGGCACTCGAGGGTGGGCGCCACGCGTTCAGCTTCGGCTCCGGGCTCGCCGCCGAGGACGCGATCATCCGGGCGGTGACCCGCCCCGGGCAGCGGATCGTGATGGGCAACGACGCCTACGGCGGCTCCTACCGGCTGATCAGCCGGATCCACGGCGACTGGGGGATCGCGAACACCCCGCTGGACCTGAGCGACCTCGACCGGGTCGAGGCTGAGATCTCGGCGCCGGAGGCCACGCTGCTCTGGGTGGAGACCCCCTCGAACCCGCTGATGGCCATCACCGACATCGCGGCCCTGGCGAAGATCGCCCATGCCCACAACGCGCTGCTGCTGGTGGACAACACCTTCGCCAGCCCGTACCTCCAGCAGCCGCTGGCGCTGGGCGCGGACATCGTGGTGCACTCCACCACGAAATACATCGGCGGGCACTCCGATGTGGTCGGCGGCGCGGTGGTCACCTCCGATGACGAGCTGGCCGCCGCCATCGGCTTCCAGCAGTTCGCCGTGGGTGCGGTCTCCGGCCCGCTGGATGCCTACCTGACCACCCGCGGGCTGAAGACCCTCGCGGTGCGGATGGACCGGCACTGCAGCAACGCCCAGGCGATCGCCGAGCACCTGGTGGACCACCCCGCCGTGGAACGGGTGCTCTACCCGGGTCTGCCGGACCACCCCGGCCACGAGCTGGCCAAGGCTCAGATGAGCGGCTTCGGCGGGATGGTCTCGGTCCAGCTCGCCGGGGGTGAGGCTGCCGCCCGGAAGGTCGCCGAAGGCACCCGGCTGTTCATCCTCGCGGAGTCTCTCGGAGGCATCGAGTCGCTGATGAACTACCCGCATGAGATGACCCACGCCTCGGTGCGCGGCACCGAGCTCGCCGTCCCGGAGAACCTGCTGCGGCTCTCGGTGGGCATCGAGGATGTCGCGGACCTGATCAACGACCTCGACACCGCGCTCGCCGGACTCTGATCCGATGACCGAGGCGTCACCGACCTGTCTGGCGGGCGCGGCCGACCGGCTGGGACTCACCGGCACGATCGATGCGGTCTGTGTGGTGCACCAGCTGGTGGCCGACGACGTCGGGCAGGTCGGGGTCAGCGGGATCGACAAGCGCCCGGTCTCCGGCCCGGTCCGGGTGCGCACCCTGGGACTCCACGGTGATGTCCAGGCCGACCGCAAGCACCATGGTGGAGCAGAGAAGGCGATCTACGGCTACACCGCCGAGGACGCCGCCTGGTGGGCCCAGGAGCTGGGACGGGAGATCCCCGCAGGAAGCTTCGGGGAGAACCTGCGGATCTCCGGGATCGACCTGGACGGCGCCCACCCTGGGGAGCGTTGGCAGATCGGGGATCACGTGGTGCTCGAGGCCACGGTCCCACGGATCCCCTGCGCCACCTTCGGCCGGTGGCTGGGCGAGCCCGGCTGGGTGAGGCGCTTCCTGGCGGCCGGCCGGCCCGGCACCTACTTCAAGGTGATCACTCCCGGCACCGTGCAGGCGGGAGACCGCGCCGTGGTGAGCGCGATCCCAGAGACCCCGGGCCCCAGCATCCGGGAGACTGCGCTGCGGCGGGGCCCGGCCCTGGCTCGCCCGGGCGACTGAGCCGCCAGCGCATCCGGCACATCGTGAGCTTCGTCTCCTAAGGCGACAGCTGAGGATGATGTGGGCTAGACTCAATGGGCATTCTCCGGATGATCCCGTTTTCTCTTGCTGACTCCGAGCGTGCCCCATCCGCATGGGGCCGGAAGCTCGTTGAGGGTTGTGTGTATCCACGGGTCGACTCCGGAGCCGACAAAGCGGCCGAGTCCCTGTGACTGATCCAGTCCCGTCCTAGAACCTTGAGCAACCTGCCCTGCCCATGCAGCGGCTGCGTGCAGTGCCATTCGGCATGCCCAGCTGCTTCGAGCAGCGGTGGTTGATTGTGCAGGTTTCTGGGACTGGATCCTCAGCGGGGACTCTCGGTCGCGTGACATGTGACGAGGAGTCAACATGACCATCCAGGACCAGTTCCCCACCGAGCCCACGCCGGCCGACGCGGAGACCGCAGCTGCCGCTCAGACGGCGGCCACCACCGAGTCCGGCGCGACGCAGTCGCCGGAGACTGCCCCCACTGCTGAGGCTCCGGCCGCTGAGGCTCCCGCTGCCGAGGCCGCACCCGCTGAGGCTCCGGCCGCTGACGCGGCTCCGGCGGCTGAGGCCCCGGCCGAGAAGGCTCCGAAGGCCGCCGAAGAGTCCACCGGACCGAAGTTCTCGGAGCTGGGCCTGGATGACCGGGTGCTGGAGTCGGTGACCAAGCTGGGCTACGAGACCCCGTCGCCGATCCAGGCGCAGACCATCCCGCTGCTGAGCCAGGGCCGCGACGTCGTGGGCCTCGCCCAGACCGGCACCGGCAAGACCGCTGCCTTCGCGCTGCCGGCGCTCTCGCACATGGCTCGGGCCCACGATTCCGGTGAGCTCGGGAACTCCCCCTCCACCCTGGTGCTCGCGCCCACCCGTGAGCTGGCGATCCAGGTCGCCGAGGCGTTCTCCACCTACGCCCAGGGCGTGCCCGGGATCACCGTGCTGCCCATCTACGGCGGCTCCCCCTATGGCCCGCAGCTGGAGGGCCTGCGCCGCGGCGCGCACGTCGTCGTCGGCACCCCGGGGCGCGTGATCGACCACATGACCCGCGGTTCGCTGAACCTCTCCACGATCAAGCACCTGGTGCTCGACGAGGCCGACGAGATGCTGCGCATGGGCTTCGCCGAGGAGGTGGACCAGATCCTGGCCCGCACCCCGAAGACCAAGCAGGTCGCGCTGTTCTCCGCCACCATGCCCAAGGCGATCCGCCGGATCTCCGCGGACTACCTCAACGACCCGGTCGAGGTCTCGGTGAAGTCGAAGACCTCCACCGGCACCAACATCCGGCAGCGCTTCGTGCTGATCAAGCACTCCGCGAAGCACGAGGCCCTGACCCGGATCCTGGAGACCGAGCCGCACGACGCCGCGATCGTCTTCGTGCGCACCCGCTCGGCCACCGAGGAGGTCGCCAACAAGCTCGCCGCCCGCGGGTTCCGCACCGCGGCGATCAACGGTGACATCCCGCAGAACCTGCGCGAGAAGACCGTGGAGAACCTCAAGGCCGGTCGAGTCGACGTGCTGGTCGCCACCGATGTGGCGGCCCGCGGGCTCGACGTGGAGCGGATCAGCCACGTGTTCAACTACGACATCCCGCTGGACACCGAGTCCTACGTGCACCGGATCGGGCGCACGGGCCGCGCCGGTCGCTCCGGCGAGGCCGTGCTGTTCGTGACTCCTCGAGAGAAGCGAATGCTGCGCGCCATCGAGAAGGCCACCCGCCAGCCGGTGGAGCAGATGTCCATGCCGACCATCGCGGACGTGAACTCCTCGCGGCTGGAGCGCTTCTCGGAGCGGATCACCGAGACCCTGGCCTCTGAGGAGCTCGAGGAGTACCGCGGACTGGTCTCCTCCTACACCCAGGAGCACAACACCCCGGCCGAGGACGTCGCCGCCGCCCTGGTGGCAATGGTCCACGAGGGCCGGCCGCTGCTGCTCGATGAGAAGCGCGACGACGAGCTGGTTCGCGAGTCCAAGCGCGAGGTCGGCGAGATCCGCCCCAGCGGGGACCGCCCCGAGCGTGGACCGCGGGACCGCGGACCGCGCACCGCCGGTCCGGGCAATGCGATGTACAAGATCGCCGTGGGCCGTCGCAACGGGGTGAACCCCGGGCACATCGTCGGGGCGATCGCCAACGAGGCTGGGCTCAGCGCCCGCGAGATCGGCGGGATCGACATCCGCCCCACGCACTCCCTGGTGGAGCTGCCCGAGAAGCTCTCCTCCGAGCAGTGGGCCGCCCTGGCGAAGACCCGCATCGGTGGCGAGCTGCTGAAGATCGAGCGTGACACCGGCGCTCCCTCCGGCTCAAGCGATCGCGGCGGTTCCAGCGATCGCGGCGGCTATAAGCGTGAGGGCGGCTACGGCGAGTCCCGCGGCGGCTACGCCGGCAAGCGTGACGGCGGCTCGAGCGATCGAGGCGGCCGCGCAGGCTCCGGCGACAGCCGATTCGGCAACAAGGATCGCAAGCCCCGCTGGAAGTGATCTCGTCCCCCGCGAGGGGGTCGGTCTTCGTCGCCGCAGGTCTCGATCTGTGGCGGCGAAGACCCCCGGTCAGGGGAGACGCAGCTCACCTCTGACCGGTTTTTGAACGGTGCTGGACTGATGGTAGAGTTTAGTGCTGTTGCCCCAATAGCTCAGTGGTAGAGCGCAGTCTTGGTAAGACTGAGGTCGCGGGATCGATTCCCGCTTGGGGCTCTGATTGAGAGCCCGCGCAGCGCAGCATATTGCGCGGCGCGGGTGTTTCTCATTCACACCGATTCTCCACCCGCACAGCGAGCCGGAGGAACGGGGTATGGCGGTGTAGCTCAGCTGGTTAGAGCGCACGACTCATAATCGTGAGGTCCCGGGATCGAGCCCCGGCACCGCTACCACACGCCGCACAGGCGAGCGAGACGATTCGGGCCCCCACGCATCACCGCGTGGGGGCCCGATCTGTCTCCGCCCATCGGCGGGCGGCCTGGACCGCTTCACGCTCCAGGACCGGGCCCACCCGTTCTGCCGCCTCGCCGAGGAGCCTCAGGGCTCCTGCCGGATGCCGCGTTCTTCCAGAGCCGCTTCCAGGAGCGTGACGAGCGCCTCGAGCTGCACATCTGCGGAGTCTGGGAGCTCCTGCTCGGCCCCGTCCAGCGCCCGAGCAGCCAGCCCCGCCTTGGCGTCGATGAGCTCAGCGATCCTGGTGTCCAGGGTCTGCGCCGCGATGATCCGCCACGCCGTCACCGGCTCCTCCTGCCCGATGCGGTGGATGCGATCGATGGCCTGGGTCTGCTCGGCGTCGGTCCAGGAGAGCTCCGCGAGCACCATGTTCGACGCGACCTGCAGGTTCAGCCCGACGCCTGCGGCCGTGAGGGAGCACACTGCGATGCTGACGTCGGGGTCGTTGGTGAACGCGTCGATGTGCTTCTGCCGGGCCGAGGCCGTCTGGTCTCCTCGGATCGAGGCGTACCGGATGCCCTGCTTGGCGAAGGTCTCCTCGGCGATGTCCATGACATCGATGTGCTTGGCGAAGAAGACCACCTTGCCCGCGCTGCGGGCGAGCTGCGCGGCATAGTCGGCCGCGAGCCCGGCCTTGGCCTGACCGATGCGCCGGGTCATGGTGAACACGTTCTCGGTGGACTTCTTCGTGGACTTGCTCGCACGCTCCTGTGCGGCGACCTGACGCACCAGCGCGTGGTCGGTGCCCTCAGCGGCCTCGCCCGCCGGCTTCGCCGCCAGCGCCCGCTCATAGCGTGTGAGCAGGCGATCGGCGAGCTTCTGCTCGGCGGCTCGGATGGAGCGCGCGGCCGCGTCGTCGATCTCCACCGGGACGTCGGCCACCCGGCGGGCCGGCAGGTCGGCGGCCACGTCCATCTTGCGCCGGCGCACGATGCCGCGGTTGATCACGGCCGCGCGGGCCGCCGGGGAGAAGCCGCGGTCGGCCGGGGTCAGGCCGATCTCCTCGAGCGACTCCATCAGCTCACCGATCGGATTGGTCTCATCGACCCAGCCGAGGAACTGCCAGATCGCCCGGAAGTCTTCGATGTCGTTGATCAGCGGGGTGCCGGTGAGCGCGATGAGCAGCGGGTCAGCGATCCGCGTGCGGATGCGCTCGGAGAGGTGCAGCACGTTCTGTGACCGCTGTGAGCGGCGGTTCTTGATGTAGTGCGCCTCATCGACCACCATCCCGCGCAGCCCCAGTTCCTGCAGCCATCCCGCGTGCCGGTCGAGCACCTCGTAGTTCACGATGATGATGTCCGCGAAGCCGTCGATCCGCTCACCGTCGCCGTGGACCACGGTGGCCGGGTGATTCGGCGTCCACAGCTCAGCCTCTCGCGCCCAGTTCATCTTCACCACGTTCGGCACGACGACGAGCAGCGGGTAGGCGTTGGCTGCCTGTGCGGCCAGCAGCGCCTGTGCCGTCTTGCCCAGACCGGGCTCGTCGGCGATCAGGAAGGACCGGTGTCCCTGCGCGGCGGAGGCGACCAGCCGTGCCTGGTGCGGCATCAGGTCCAGCTCCCGGCTCATCCGGGAAGCGCCGGGCTGCGGCAGGTCCATGCAGGCCAGCGAGCCGCCCTCGGCGAAGGATTTCATCAGCGGCTCGATGAGCTCCCAGCCCACGAGGCGACGCGGCTTGGCGGTGCGCTTGGCGACCGCCGAGTAGTCAGGCTCCAGGAAGGGGTTGGCGAGCTGGCGGGACTCCACCGAGACCGGCACCACTCGGCGCTGCCGGTCCTCTCTGGGGGCGGCCGGTTCGGGCGCCTTGGCGGGCTCGTCTGGGACCTCGATGCCGGCGGACTCCAGCAGCTCCCGGCGCAGCGAGCGCGCGCGGTCGGAGATGACGGCGTCGTCGGCGAGCAGTCCCAGAAGCGAGGTGTCGCGGGCGGCGGTGGTCGCGAGGATGGTGGCGACGCCGTCGAGCCGCTTCAGGTCCTCGGCGCCTCGGGATCCGGTCTTGGCCTCCACCGCTTTGAGCCGGGCGCGCTCCTCCCGCACCAGAAGCGCCACCACTTGGAACTTGGTCCGGGTCGAGGGCAGGTCGAGGCCGCGCTGGACCGCGGACTCGACCTCGCGCACGACTTTGGCGAGCAGCGCGATGATCCCGCCGTCCTCGCGTCGGCGGGGTCGCCGGCGGGCGCGGCTGCGCGTGGGGTTCTGACGCTGGGCTCCTCGAGCCACGGAGTCCTCCTTGGAGCGATGGGTCATTCCTCTCGGCGGGACAGAGCCCACACTGCACCCGCGGCGGGGTGAGGGACGTCCGAGCAGTCTCGGCAGAGACGTCCCGGTGCACAAGCTGGTCCAGCGGATCCGTGAAAGAGATCGACGCATGGAGCGTGCCCCGCCGGGAGGGCCCAGCCAGCGTACCGCGTGCGGGGCGAATCTCAGCCTTCGCAGGGGGATTCATGACGCGGGACACCTGCGCACCGGCCCGCGCTCGGTATGGCATCATCCGCCGCGCGGAGGTGATTCTCGAAGCAGCGGCCACTGGGGTGCAGAGTCGGGCGGGTGTCGAGCAGGTGCCGGATCGCGTTCACCCAGTCCGAAACCAGCTCTGCGCCGGTCACTGTGAGGTTTTTCGAGCTCGCCTCCTCGGGGCCTGTAAGCTGGCCGCCGTGAGCACTCAGCCCTTCGATCCGTGGAACAGCGGGACGCGCGCCTACCGGGTAACCCTGGTCCTGGGCATGGCCTGCACCGCCGTGGGCGTGATCCTGGTGATCCTGGCGGCCATGCTGGACTCCGCAGAGGCGACGACGGCGCTGCGCAGCATCGGCCTGGTCCTGCTGGGCGCCGGAATCCTGAGTCACCTGATCTCCATAGGGCTGCGCCGCCGCCAGGCCGTGCAGATCCTCTCCCGCCGAGCGTCGAAGGACGACTGAATGATCAACCCCGACCGGCAGGGTCACCAGTACCCGCCCGCCGCGCCCTACCAGGTCAGCCGGGAGGCGATCCGTGAGTTCGCGTTCTCGGTGCAGGCCGAGCACCCGGCCCACCACGACGTCGACGCCGCCCGAGCACTGGGGCACCGAGACCTGGTGGCCCCGCCGAGCTTCGCAGTGATCATCGCCCAGCGCGCCGAGGCCGCCGTGGTCAACGACGCCGAGGCTGGCATCGACTTCTCCCGCGTGGTCCACGCCGAGGAGCGCTTCACCCATCACAGCCCGATCCTGGCGGGAGACACGCTGAGCTCCCAGGTCACCCTGGAGAAGATCCGCACCATGGGCGCCGGCGCGATGGTGACCACCGTGGTGCAGATCAGCGCCGAGGACGGCTCGCCCCGGACCACCGTGACCTCCAGCCTGCTGGTCCGCAATGATCCCGCCGACTCGCCGGCCCGCAATGAGAAGGATGACGCATGAGCGCCCCGGTCTTCGAAGAGCTCGAGAAGGGACAGCAGATCGGCACCCGCGAGCTGCGCTTCTCCCGTGCCGATCTGATCCGCTACGCGGCCGCCTCCGGGGACCACAACCCGATCCATTGGAACGAGAGGTTCGCCCGGGAGGTCGGCCTGGACGGGGTCATCGCCCACGGCATGCTCACCATGGGCTCCGCGGTGGACCTGGTCAGCGCCTGGGCGGGCGATCCGGGCGCCGTCGTCGACTACCAGTCCAGGTTCACCAAACCGGTGCCCGTGCCCGACGCCGCCTCCGGGGCACCGGATACGCCCACCGCACGGCTGGTGATCAGCGGGAAGATCGGCGCGCTGGACCTCGATGAGCGCCGCGTCCGGGTGGACCTCAGCGTAGAGCTGCTCACCGAGCCCGCCCCCGAGGCGGGAACGAATGAATCCCAGGATGAGACTGCGGAACCCGTCCGCACGAAGGTGCTCGCGAAGTCCCAGGCCCTGGTGCAGCTCTAGGTCGCAAGCCGCGCCCGGTGGCGCCCAGCTCGCGAAGTCGAGCTCAGACACAACACGCCGTCAAGCTCCTGCCCGGTGGTCATAGGGCGGAAACACAGCTTCACCGTATAATCGCCGGGACCGTCAGACTTCGGTTTCTGCTGATCAACCTAAGGATCCCAACATGGCTATGCATAAGACCGCGGCCCAGGCCGTAGGCGCCTCCGCGCTGGCAGCGCTCGTCCTGACCGCCTGCGGCGGCGACGAGAACGGGTCCGGTGACGCGGACCAGGAGATGCTCAACAACGCCGGCACCCTCCAGGTCTGCTCCGACGTTCCCTACCCGCCGTTCGAGTACTACGACGCCGAGGGTGAGGTCGTCGGCTTCGACATCGACATCGCCGAGGCGATCGCAGAGTCGCTCGACGTCGAGCTGGAGATCGTGCAGACCGGATTTGAAGGCATCCAGTCCGGAGTGGCGCTGGATTCGAACACCTGCGACCTGGCGATCTCGGGGATGACCATCACCGAGGAGCGCGCGGGCAACATGCTCTTCTCCGAGCCGTACCTCGATGACAACCTGGGCCTGCTCGCCGCCACCGACGCCGATGTCGCCTCGCTGGAGGACCTCGAAGGCCTCACCGTGGGAGTCCAGACCGAGACCACCGGCGCGGACTACGCGACCGAGGCCGGATACGACGTGCGCGACTACCCGGATTCCGGCCTGCTGATCCAGGGCCTGGAGTCCGGACAGGTCGACGCCGCGATCGGCAACATCTCGATCCTCGGCTACCAGGCCGGGGAGTCTGACACCTCCGAGTTCATCGAAGAGATCGACACCGGAGAGCAGCTGGGGATCGCCGCGCAGAGCGAGAACACCGAGCTGATCGACGCGGTCAACGAGGCGCTCGCCGAGATGGACTCATCCGGTGAGATGCAGGAGCTCGAAGACAGCTGGTTCCGCGAGGGTGACACCCCTGAAGAGGGCGACGCCGAAGGTGAGGCCTCCGAGGAGCCCACTGAGGACGCAGCCACCGAGGACGAGGGCGACGAATAACCCTCATGGCCATGACAACCCGTGACCGAGCGCGACTGAGCCTCGGGATCCAGGCAGCGATCTTCCTGGCAGTCGTGATCGTGCTGGCCGTCCTGATCGACTGGACCGCGATCCGCGGCAGCTTCTTCGCCTTCGAGAACCTGGGACCGATGTTCCCGGAGATCATCACCGTCGGACTGGTGAACACGGTCCAGTACACCGTGGTGGGCTTCTTCTTCGGTCTGCTCGGCGGGACCCTGCTGGCGCTGATGCGCATGTCCTCGTTCCCGATCTACCGGTGGGTGGCCACCGCGTACATCGAGTTCTTCCGGGGCATCCCCGCGATCCTGGTGT
Source organism: Nesterenkonia sandarakina (assembly GCF_013410215.1). NCBI lineage: Bacteria > Bacillati > Actinomycetota > Actinomycetes > Micrococcales > Micrococcaceae > Nesterenkonia > Nesterenkonia sandarakina. Next base: position 516,051 of record NZ_JACCFQ010000001.1, on the reverse strand, counting down.
TCATCGCGCTCGGTTTCGGTGCGTCGCTGGCCTTCGGCTGGAACCTCTCCACCCTGCAGATCGCCGGTTCCGCGCTGGCCATCGTGGCCAGCGCCTATATCGCAGAGACCCTGCGTGCCGGGCTGCAGGCCGTGCCCAAGGGCCAGCTGGAGGCGGCCCGCGCGCTGGGCATGCCGGCCTGGCGCGCCATGGTCACGATTCAGATCCCGCAGGCCTTCCGGGTCGTGCTGCCCCCGCTGACCAATGAGGCGATCCTGCTCACCAAGGACTCCTCGCTGATCTTCGTGGTCGGCATGGCCGGCGGCGCCGCCGAGCTGACCAAGATGGGCCGTGACGGCATCAACATCTACCAGGCGGGACTGACCCCGCTGGTGGTCGCTGGATTCTGCTACCTGCTGCTCACCGTGCCGCTCTCGCTGCTGGCGCGCCGCATGGAGCACCGCAACCCCCGGACGGCGAAGAAGTAGAGATGGACGCGAACATGAGCCAGAGCGAGTCCCCAGAAGTCCCGGCAGCACGCGCCGCCTCAGCCAAGGGCGTGCCCGGAGGCCACGGCACAGACGCCGCAGGGGTCACCATCACCGGACTGCACAAGTCCTTCGGCGACAACGAGGTGCTCAAAGGCATCGACATGAGCGTGGCCCCCGGCGAAGTGGTCTGCCTGATCGGCGCCTCCGGCTCGGGCAAATCCACGCTGCTGCGCTGCGTGAACCGTCTGGAGACGCCCAATGCAGGCACCATCACGGTGGGCGAGCACGAGGCCACGCATCCAGACGTGAACCTCGACGCCATGCGTCGGCAGATCGGCATGGTCTTCCAGCAGTTCAACCTGTTCCCGCACCTGAGCGTGCTGGAGAACTGCACCATCACGCCACGGCGCGTGCTGGGGCAGTCCAAGGCGGAGGCCGAGGCGGAGGCGATGGCCCAGCTCGACGCCGTCGGGCTCAAGCACCTCTCCGAGCGCCGCCCCGACCAGCTCTCGGGTGGTCAGCAGCAGCGGGTGGCCATCGCCCGGGCACTGACCATGAAGCCGCAGCTGATGCTCTTCGACGAGCCCACCTCCGCGCTGGACCCGGAGACCGTGGGTGACGTGCTCGCGAGCATGCGCAAGCTCGCTCAGGCCGGGATGACCATGCTCGTGGTCACCCACGAGATGGGCTTCGCCCGCGAGGTCGCGGACCGCGTGGTCTTCATGGACCAGGGTCTCGTGGTCGAGGAGGGCCCGGCCATGGCGGTCATCGGCGACCCGCAGCAGCCGCGCACGCAGGACTTCCTGCGCCGGGTGCTGAATCCGCTCGGCGAGTAGCAAGACCTCAGTCCCGGGGGTCCACCCGGGCTCCCAGGGGTCCCGACTGGCTTCGCCGGGGCGCAGATGCCCATTGCCGCGACGCCGGGTAGGCTTCTGGGCTGTGACCAGTGTCGACGATTCCTCCCTCGCAGCCCCCAGCCGTTTCAGCGCTCACACCACCGCCCGTGTCGGTGGGCCCGCCGGCCGGTGGGTCCGCGCGGACACCCAGGAGCAGGCGCTTCAGGTGCTGCAGGCGCACCCGCTGCCGGATCACGCGGCGCGTGAACGCGGGGAGGACACCCTGATCGTCTTGGGCGGCGGATCAAACCTGCTGGTCACCGAGGACGGGTTCCCCGGTACGGTGCTGCAGCTGGCATTCCACGGCATCAGCACCGAGTTCCACGGCGAGCATGATGTGCTGCTCACCGTCGCCGCAGGGCACAACTGGGACGACGTCGTCCGGTTCAGCGTGGCGCGCGGCCTGACCGGGCTGGAGGCGCTCTCCGGGATCCCCGGCTCCACCGGCGCGGTCCCGGTGCAGAACGTGGGCGCCTATGGCGCCGACGTCGCCCACACGCTCAAAGACATCCAGGCCTGGGACCGGGAGCGCGGAGAGCTGGTGCGGTTCAGCAACGCCGAGCTGGCGTTCGGCTACCGCGACTCGGTGCTCAAGCAGACCACCGTGCACGGTTCCCCGCGCTACGTGGTGCTCCAGGTCCGCTTCATGCTTCAGAACCGCCGAGACGGGCTTTCCGCGCCGGTGCGCTACGGCGAGCTGGCCCGGACCCTGGGCCTGGATGCCGAGAGCGCGGACCACGAGCGCCGGGCGCCGTTGAAAGAGGTCCGCAGCACGGTGCTGCGGCTGCGTGAGGGCAAAGGCATGGTGCTGCAGGAGGGTGACCACGACACCTGGTCCACCGGCTCCTTCTTCACCAACCCGATCGTTCCCCGCGAGGTCGCTGCAGCGCTGCCCAGCGCAGCCCCGAAGTTCTCCGCCGGGGTCGACGACGCGGGCGTCCCCCTGGTCAAGCTCTCCGCGGCCTGGCTGATCGACAACGCGGGCTGCGGCAAGGGTTTCGGGCTGCCCGATGGTCCGGTGGCCGGACGCGGAGCCCAGGGGGCCGGGATCGCCGGAGGCCGGGCGTCACTCTCGACCAAGCACACCCTGGCGGTGACCAACCGCGGCACGGCGACCACCGATGACCTGCTGGCTGTCGCACGGGCCGCGCGGGATCAGGTCTCCACGGCCTTCGGCATCACGATGCACGAAGAGCCGGTGCTGATCGGTCACTCGCTCTAAGCGCGCCTCGCAGCGCCTCGCAGCGACTTTCAGGGGCTCTCACAGGCCCGCAGCGGGGCTGCGCCCGGGGCCGAAGCATTCTCCGGGCCCGGGCGCAGCCGATTCCCCGGGATGGACTCAGGTGTCCTCCGGGGCTGGGCTCAGAGCTTGCCGACGCTGATCAGCAGCATCCGGCGCAGCGGCTCGGCCGCACCCCAGAGCAGCTGGTCCCCGACGGTGAACGCCGAGATGTACTCCGGACCCATCTCGAGCTTGCGGATCCGCCCCACGGGGATCTGAAGCGAGCCGGTCGCGGCGACCGGGGTCAGTGCAGCGACGGTGGCGTCCTTCTCGTTGGGGACGAAGCTGGAGAACTCGGTGCCCGAGGCGATGATCGATTCGATCTCGGCCAGCGGCAGGTCCTCGCGCAGCTTCAGGGTCAGCGCCTGGGAATGTGAGCGCAGCGCGCCCACCCGGACACAGAGCGAGTCGAAGGGCACTGCGGCGCCCCGGGAGGTCACCCCGGGGGCGAGGTTCTCACCGCGGCCCAGGATCTTGTTGGTCTCCACACCGGCCTTCCACTCCTCCTTGGCCACACCGTTGCCGAGGTCTGCGTCGATCCAGGGGATCAGCGAGCCGGCCAACGGGACGCCGAACTGGGTGGCGTCGAGGTCGTTGCGCTGGGCCTCGAGCACGGCGCGGTCGATGTCCAGGATCGCGGCCGCGGGATCGCTGAGGTCCTCGGCGACGGCGGAGTGCAGGGTGCCGAACTGGTTGAGCAGCTCGCGCATGTGCTTGGCGCCGCCCCCGGAGGCCGCCTGGTAGGTCATCGCGGTGCCCCACTCGACCAGGTCATGGGTGAAGAGCCCGCCCAGGCCCATCAGCATGTTCGAGACGGTGCAGTTGCCGCCGATGTACTCCTTCACGCCGGCTTCCAGGCCGGCGTCGATGACATCGCGGTTGATCGGGTCCAGCGCGATGATCGAGGTGTCCGCCATGCGCAGCGTGGACGCGGCGTCGATCCAGATCCCGCTCCAGCCAGCCTCGCGCAGCTTCGGGTAGACCTCGGAGGTGTAGTCCCCGCCCTGGGCGGTGACGATGATCGGCAGCTTCAGCAGCGTGTCCAGATCGAAGGCGTCCTGCAGCGTGGTCTCCTCGGGGGTGACCCCGGGGAAGCTCGGCGCCTGACCCCCGGCGTTCGAGGTGGAGAAGAAGACCGGGTTGATGTGCGCGAAGTCGCCTTCTTCGAGCATGCGGGTGATCAGCACCGAGCCGACCATGCCGCGCCAACCGATCAGGCCCACCGAAGGGGACTCGCCGGCGACGGCGGAGAGGGCAGGGGACACGGAGGAGTTCACTGCAGAAGTCATGCCTCCAGGGTAGCGGAGTCGACTCAGCGGGTCAGAGTCAGCCCTCGGCGCCGAGGTTCTCCTGGTGGTTCGTGGAGGCGCTGGCTTCCTTGATCTCCTGCAGCAGACGACGGCGCTTCAGATGCGCCCACAGCCCCCCGGCCACCCAGAGCTGGGCGACGAACAGGAAGGCCAGGCCCGGGATGATCCGGTCGTTGAGCACCAGCACGAAGCCCAGTGTCACCGTGAACAGAGCCAGGAACGGCAGGATCAGGTAACCGCCGAGGCCGAGCAGCATCAGGTTCGTCGAGGTGGCCTGGGAGCTCGTCTCGGCGCTGCGGGTCGCGTCCTCGGTGGAGAGGGAGGTCGGTGTCATCTCAGGCTTTCGTCGGTGGGTCTCGATGTGGAACGCCAGCCCGTTGGCTCCCTGATGCCGCCCGGCAGCGGGCTCACGCTCGGTCAGCTCCCATTCCGGGGTCAGCGCCGGGGCCGAGGTGTCGCCGGAGGCGTCGGACTGGATCACGGTGATCACGGCGAGATCCGCGAGGCCTCGGTCCACGGTCTCGGCATAGACCCGCCCGCCCCCGATGATCCAGATCTTCTCCGTCGCGAGCTCCGAGGCGATCTTGATCCCCTCGTCCAGGCTGGTCACCGGATGTCCGCCCAGCTCGCGGATCTGCTCCGCGGCATGCGGATCCTTAGTGATCACGATGTTCTGCCGCCCGGGGAGCGGACGGTACTTCGCCGGGAAGGACTCCCAGGTCCGGCGGCCCATCACCACCGGGGCGCCGCCGGTGGTGGCCTTGAAGTGCGCCAGGTCCTCGGGCAGGTGCCAGGGCATGGCCCCGGCGTCGCCGATCACACCGTTCTGAGTCTGGGCCCAGATCATGCCGATCTGTGCCGGGGTGGGGTCCCCGCTCATACGGCGACGACGGCCTTGATCGCCGGGTGGTGCTGGTAGTCACGCACGTCGAAGTCTTCGAACTCGTAGTCGAAGATCGACTCCGGGGTGCGGGTGAACTCCAAGCGGGGGGAGGGGTAGGGGGCGCGGGAGAGCTGTTCGCGCACCTGCTCCACGTGGTTGTCATAGATGTGGCAGTCGCCGCCGGTCCAGATGAACTCACCTGGCTGCAGCCCGACCTGCTGGGCGACCATCCGGGTGAGCAGGGCGTAGGAGGCGATGTTGAAGGGCACACCGAGGAACATGTCTGCGCTGCGCTGGTAGAGCTGGCAGGAGAGTCGCCCGTCGGCCACGTAGAACTGGAACATGATGTGGCAGGGCGGCAGCGCCATCTCATCGATCTGCGCCGGGTTCCAGGCGCTCACCACGTGGCGCCGGGAATCGGGGTTCGTCCTCAGCGAGGTGATCAGCTGCTGGATCTGATCGATGTCCTTGCCATCCGGAGTCGGCCAGGAGCGCCACTGCACTCCGTAGATCGGGCCGAGCTCACCGTCCTCACCGGCCCATTCGTTCCAGATCCGCACGCCGCGCTCCTGGAGCCAGCCGGCGTTGGAGTCCCCGCGCAGGAACCACAGCAGCTCCAGGGCCACCGACTTGAAGTGGACCCGTTTGGTGGTGATCAGCGGGAAGGACTCGCTGAGGTCGAACCGGATCTGGCGTCCGAAGACGCTTCGGGTGCCGGTTCCGGTGCGGTCGGACTTGGCGGTGCCGGTGCGCAGCACGTCAGCCAGCAGGTCCTCATAAGGGGTGGGGATCGGCGAGTTCACGGACCCAGCATACCGGTGCAGGCCAAGCGCACCTGAGGCGTTTCGTCCGCCGTCGCAGTCCGGCTGATGGCCGGCTCGCAGCGGCTGCCGGTCACCGCGTCCGGCGGCTCAGGAGAACGTGGCCTGCTGGGAGCGGTACTCCGGGTAGCGGTGCAGATAGGCATCCACATAGGTGCATTCCGAGGCGAAGAGCCGGTCCTCCGCCTTCAGCTGGTCCAGCAGCAGCGTGACCAGGCAGCGGGCGTAGCCTTGCCTGCCGTACTGCGGGTGCACGATGGTGTGCTGCAGAAGTGTGACCTCCTGGCCGCGAAGCGTCTCGGGGGTGAACCCGATGAACCCGATGAAGGTGCGCCGGCCATTGATGGTGTCCCAGAGCTCCGCACGGCCTCGGTCCTCGTCGATGTTGAGCTCGGCGGTGGGATGAACGTTCTTCGGCGCACTCATGGACTGAGAGTACCGTCACAGTCCGTGATTGTCAGTCCTGGCGGCCGAGCCGGCGAGGCTCAGTCCTCGAAGGGCTCGTAGACCTCGATCGAGACGATCTCCCCGCCGCGGTCCATGGCCTGCTGAGCCACCAGCACGGCGCCGGGGCGCAGGTAGGGGTCCTCATCCGGGATCGCCTCCAGCAGCGCCCGGTCCTGGAGCCAGCCGCTGGTGGTCTCGAGGATCAGCGGCAGCACCGGGCGGTGGCTGCAGATCAGGGTGGGCAGCAGCAGTTCCAGGGCCCGTCGGACCCGAGCCTGGGTGCGCTCCGGGTGGACCTCGGCGCGCTTCTCGGTGAGCGACTTCCGGTAGGTGGCGCGGTTGCGGTGGGCCTTCACATAGGGAGCGATGGTCTCCGCGCAGCGCCGCCACGGACTGGATTCCAGGTGCCGGGGTCGCCAGCAGACCAGCAGCCGTTCCACGGCCCGGGCCTGCCGCTTGCCGGTCGCGGCGAGCGGACGCTCCGACTCGGCACGCGACCAGGAGGACCGCGGCTTGGCCTTGGCATGGCGCAGCACGATGAAGGGCAGGGTGTGCAGGCGCTGATCCTCGTGGAGCCGTTCGAGCTCGTCCAGCGGCAGCACGTCGCCCGGATTGCTCAGCAGCTCCCGGGCCCGGGCCACGCTGACCCACGCGGTCTCGTCGACCTCGTCACCATCGGGCACCGGAGTGCCCTCGGAGACCTGCGCGGCCCAGTACCAGACGGCCTTGTCCTTGCCGCCGTTGCCGTTCTTGGTGCCGCGGGCCTTGCCCACGCAGTAGCGGGTGATCGGCAGCGGCATGCCGAGCCGGACCTTCAGCCCGATCTCCTCGCGGACCTCTCGGACCGCGCACTCCGGGAGGGTCTCGCCCTCATCGAGCTTCCCCTTGGGGAAGGACCAGTCGTCATAGCGCGGCCGGTGGATCACCAGCACTTCAAGCTCGGAGCGGCGCAGGCGCCAGCACAGGGCGCCGGCGGCGAGTATCTCGGCGTCGAGCCCGTCATCGGAGACCGTGACAGTTCTGCGGCGGGGGACCTTGCTCATGGTCTCGGGGGAGCTCACGAGAGACCAAGATATCAGGCTGGTTCCGCCGCAGCCTCCACGGTCGGGGCGTACATCGTGTCCGCGTCCCACTTGGTGAAACCGAGCTTCTTGTAGAGCTTCACGGCGGCGGCGTTGTCGGCGTCCACGTAGAGCATGATGGCGGCGAGTCCCGCCTGGTGCAGATGCTCGATCCCCGCCAGGGTCAGACTGCGGCCCAGTCCTCGACCCTGGGCCTCGGGCACCACGCCGACCACATAGACCTCACCGAGCTCCGGGTCCGCGACCTTGGTCCAGTGGAAGCCGAGCAGCGTCTCGCCCTCCCAGGCCAGCAGGAACCCCTCCGGGTCGAACCAGTCCTCGGCCATGCGGTCATGCAGGTCTTCCAGGGTCAGCCGTCCCTGTTCGGGGTGATCGGCGAAGGCCGCGGCGTTCGCGCTCAGCCAGGCCTGATCATCCACGCCGGGTCGGAAGGCGCGGATCGAGACGGTTTCCGGCAGCTGGGGAGCAGGCGCCTCATCGAGGTCGGTCAGGCGCATCCGCCAGAGCTCACGCACCGGGGCCCAGCCGAAGCGACGGGCCAGGCGGGCGGCCGCGTCGTGCTCCCCGTGGGCCCAGGCGCGCTGCACCCGGCCCGACTCGGGGGAGGGGGCGGCCTCGGTGAGCGCCTCGACCAGGGCGGCGCCGATCCCGCGCTGTCGGCAGTCCGGACGGACCACCATCTCCAGCACGTCCGGGACCCCGGTCTCACCTTCGACGACGACGCCGGCTCCGGCGAGCAGCCGCGAGTCCGGCCGCGCGTCGGTCCAGGCATAGACGATGCGCAGCGGAATGCGCCCCTGCGCCTGAACATCAGCGGACTCGCTGGCATCAGCGACATCGGACCGGGTGCCGGCCTCGGTCGCCCGCCGGTCTGCCGCTCGGTGCAGCTCGATGAGGGTCTGTTCGGAGAACGGCGGGTTCGCGTCGGCCTCGGTGGCCACGGCGGCCAGCTCGAGCAGCGCGTGGTGCAGATCCGCGTCGGGTGCGCCTTCGCTGAGCTCGACGACTGCTGGGTCGCTGCCTTCTGGGGTGACGTCGCCTGGGTTCATGGGCTCACTGTATCGGAGCTGAACCCTTGGGGTCACCGGCTCAGGCAGCGTCCGCGCCGTCGTCCTCTCGGTCGCCCTCCGGGGGGTCCACGGTGTCGGTTCCGCTGATCACCAGGCGGTATCCCACATTGCGCACCGTCCCGATCAGGGACTCGTGGTCGGGTCCGAGCTTCGCGCGCAGGCGTCGGATGTGCACGTCCACGGTGCGGGTGCCGCCGAAGTAGTCATAGCCCCAGACATCGTGGAGCAGCCGGTCCCGGGTGAAGACCTGGCCCGGGTGCAGAGCCAGGTGCTTGAGCAGCTCGAACTCCTTATAGGTCAGGTTCAGCAGACGCCCGTTGATCGTGGCCATATAGGTGGTCTCGTCGATGGTGATGCCCCCGGCGCGGATCTCCCCCACCGGGGTCTCCTCCACGGTCTCCACCGCAGCCAGTCGGATCCGGGCGTCGATCTCGCCGGGGCTGGCCTCGCCGAGGATGAAGTCATCGGCCTGCCAGGACTCGTTCAGCGTGGCCAGCCCGGCCTCGGTGACGATGACCAGCACCGGGGAGAGCATGGAGGACTTCACCAGCTGACACAGCGAGCGGGCGTGGGCGAGCTTGCTGCGCGCATCGATCAGCGTCACATCCACATTGGGAGCACGCACGATCGAGGAGGCCTCCGCGGGGAAGCTGCGAATGCGGTGCGTGAGCAGCTCCAGGGACGGAAGCGCGTCGTCCGGGGTGTCTGAGAGCAGCAGAACTTGAGCCATCCATGACTCCTTCCCCTTGGGTCACTGTCTTGTCCGGGTCCCGCAGGGTCTTCAACGGTGATTGCGGTCTTCAACGCCAGGGATTTCACAATGTGAAAACGCGATTCAGCGATCTGCCGTTGAGTATATGCGACGTGTGAAGCGCCGCCCCCTAGGATGGCCTGTTGTGAAGTACATCCCAGTGGCAGCCTCCGCCCTGCTCGCAGCCATGGCGCTCGCTCTGGCCTCCTGGGCCGGAGCCTTCGCGATGACCATGGTGGTCTGCGGGCTCTCGATCCTGATCGCCCTGGGATGGCCCCAGCTGATGGGCGTCTCCGCTCGGCGCTCGCTCTCAGCGGTGATCGCCGGCGCCGGCGTGATTTCGGCCCTCGGTGCCGGGGTCGTCGGCTCGGCGAGTGATCTGTTCTTCTGGTCCTCGGTGGCACTGGCCTTCGGCGTCATGAGCGTCTTCCTGATCCAGGTCCTGCGCGGCACCGGCAGGCCGCACCGCCTGGAGTCCACCATCGGAGCCTGTGCCGGCGTGCTGATCGCCACCACCGGAGCCGGGTGGGTGGCCGGGCTGCGCTACCCGGTGGAGCTCGCCGAGGCCTCCGGGGCAGAGGGTGCCCGAGGGCTGCTGGCCGTGCGGGGACTGCTCTTCGAGGACACCGCGCTGCTTGCGGTCACCGGCGCCTCCGGGGAGCTCGCGGTGGTGACGCTGGCCGCAGGCACTCTGATCGTGGCGACCCTGCTGGCCGTGATCCCGCTGCCGAACATGTGGGCGATGCTGCTGGTGGTGGTGGGAAGCACCGCGGCCGCCCTGGGCATGACCCTGGCCTGGGGCGAGCTCACCCTGCTCTTCGCCGGGACGCTGGGCCTGATCGCGGGGCTGCTGCTCGGGTCCTTCCGCCGGTTCCTGATCACCCAGGGCCCGCCGCAGGGGGTCCTCTCCGGAATCGCGGTCGGCGCGGCACCGATCGCGGCCATGGGTGCGCTGACCTACTTCACGGAGCGTCTTCTGCTGGTGTGAAGTTGTACACTTCCCCCATGAACTTTGCATTGCAGAACGTGTCACTGCTGGCACTGGAGATCTTCTTCATCGGGCTGCTGGTCCTGGTCACGCTGATGATCGCCGGCATCTCCTGGACCGTCATCTCCCGGCTGTACAAGGGTCAGCGCTGATCCGCCTGCACCGCCGCCCGAAAACGGCCCGTCCGGGCCTCGTCCACCGCGCGCCCAGGAGCTGAGCCGATGGCCCCGATGGAGCTTCCCACCGACCTGACCCCGGAGCTGGCACCGCTGTACTGGCTGCTCGGCAGCTGGCGCGGCCAGGGCCGTCTCGGCTCGGGGGAGCAGGATGATCCGATCTTCACCCAGGACGTCACGTTCCGTGACACCGGGCTGGAGTTCGTGGAGTACCGCGCGGAGACCTGGCTCTCCGATGAGGCCGGGGCACGTCTGCGCCCGCTCTCCGTGGAATCCGGATTCTGGTCCCTGGACCGTGCCCGCACCGACGCCGACGTCGGACCGGGCCTGGAGCCGGCCGATGTGGTGCCGGCGTATAAGAGCGCGGCCGAGGTCGACCAGCTCGCCGAGTCAGACGGGTCCTTCGCGATCACCGCCACCATCGCCCATCCTGGCAGCATCGCAGAGCTCTACTACGGCAAGATCAAGGGACCGCAGCTGCATCTGGCCACGGACGCCGTGATGCGCGGAGAGCACGCCGCGGAATACCCGAGCGCCTCCCGGATGTTCGGACTGGTGAACAGCCAGCTGTTCTGGCGCTGGGACCTGCGCGCGGCCGACGGTGAGATGGTCCCGCACGCCTCGGCGATCCTGGACCGCACCGCCTCCGCCGAAGAGGTCAGCGCCACGCGCACCGCCTGAGCTCCGCTCGCACCTGCCCCCGGCAGGCCTCGCGCGCGGTGCGCCCCCGCGCACCCGCCGCACCGATGAAGGAGTCCGCCCGTGGAAGAGTATTCGAAGTCGCCCCTGTTAGAGCGTTCCGGCGCCGTCCCCGAGGCCGGCGATGACGCCCCGGTCGCCGCGCACTACGGAGACCCCACCCGGGAGCAGCGCGCGCTGGCCCGCGGCGCCGGCGTCGTGGACCTCTCCCATCGCAGCGTGGTCACGGTCACCGGACCGGACCGGCTGAGCTGGTTGACCACGCTGTCCTCCCAGCAGATCGCCGGGCTGGCCCCGGGGGAGTCCACCGAGCTGCTGCTGCTGGACATCTCTGGGCGCATCGAACATGATGCCGCCGTGGTCGACGACGGCGAGACCGTCTGGCTGATCACCGAGAACTCCCACGGCGCCGACCTGGCCCAGTGGCTGGACTCGATGAAGTTCATGCTCCGGGTGGAGATCACCGATCGCACCGCGGACTATGCCGTGCTCGGATCCACTGCGCCGCTGCCGACTCCGGCCGACGCCGAGCTCGCCGTCGCCTGGGAGGACCCGTGGCCGAAGCTGGGCCCCGGCGCCTCCAGCTACGCCCAGGTCGCCGAGGAGGAGCATCCCGGCCTCGACTGGTCCTGGTGGCTGAGCGTGGTTCCGCGCACGGGGCTGCACGGCGTGGTGGAGCAGCTGGAGCAGGCGGGGTGGACCCTGGCTGGGACCATGGCGTCCGAGGCGCTGCGCGTCGCTGCCTGGCGGCCTCGGCTGGCCCGTGAGGTGGACGAGAAGACCATCCCGCACGAGCTGGACCTGATCCGCACCGCCGTGCACCTGTCCAAGGGCTGCTATAAGGGTCAGGAGACCGTGGCGCGGGTGCACAACCTGGGACATCCACCGCGCCGCCTGGTCTTCCTGCACCTCGACGGCAGCGAGCACACGCTGCCCGCCGTCGGCTCCGACGTGCTCTCCGCCGGCCCGGAGGCCACTGCGGAGGATCTGGCTCAGGAGCGCCCCGTGGGGAAGGTGACCTCGGTGGCACGGCATCATGAGATGGGCCCGATCGCGCTCGCACTGGTGAAGCGGAAGGTGGACCCCGCGGTGCAGCTGGTGGTGCGCGACGGCGCCGCCGAGGAGGCGACCTTCTATGCCGCCGCTCAGGAGGTCATCGTCCGCCCGGATGCCGGGCAGGCCGTGGGGCGTCCCCAGGGCGACTTCCTGCGCGGCCAGCGCCGCTGAGCCTGGCCCACGGCCGGGGCTCAGTCCAGGGTCACCGTGGTCTGGGTCCCTGCGGAGCTGAACCCCAGCCCGGCGGCGATCCGCAGCGCGGCGAGCGACTCGGTGCCGGCTCGCCACTGCGGTATGAGTCCCTCGGTGAACGCCTCCTCGGCCGCGACGGCGGCCAGCTGCAGCCCGACCCCGCGGCGACGCTGGCCCGGCACGGTGAGCACGCCCAGCTGGGCCAGCATCCCGGCCCAGATCTCGCGTCCGGCGGCGCCGAGGCTGACCCCTGTGTCCTCGTCGACCAGGGCGGCCCTCCAGGGCGCCGCCCCGATCCCAGAGGCCTGGACGTCATCGGCCGGTGAGGCTGCGATCGCCGCCTGCACCGCCTCCGGCTCGAAGGAGATCGCGCCGCGCTGGGCGGCGGTCAGGATCGGCGGCTCCTCGGCGTAGAGCAGCTGGGCTGCACCGAGGCTGCGCGCACCGGCGGCACAGCGGCGCGCCAGGGCGAGCAGGCTGCGCTCATCAGCGAGCTCGGCATCGGCGAGCCGGCGTGCCTGGTGCAGCACCTCGCTCGGTGCGCTGAGCACCGTGTGGTCGAAGAGTCGCAGGAAGCTCACCGGGGATCCCGCGGGGGTGCTGAGCTCATGCCGGGAGCCCGGGCCGAGCAGATCCTCGTCGCCGAGGCCGAGCCTGCGGGCCCAGGACAGCGCGATGATGCTGCGGGTGTGCTCCGCGAGGCCGCCGCCCGGTGCTTCCTCAGCGGCCAAAGAGAATCTGAGCCTCTTCGTAGCGCTCGGGCGGCACGGTCTTGAGCCCGTCCAGCGCCTCGGCGAGATCGACCTTGACGATCTCGGTGCCGCGCAGCGCGGCCATATGACCCCAGGCCTGCTCATGCACCAGATCCAGGGCACGGATGCCGAACCGGGTGGCGAGCACCCGGTCATAGCCGGTGGGGTTGCCGCCGCGCTGGATGTGGCCCAGGGTCGTGTGGCGGGACTCGATCCCGGTCTTGGTCTCGATCTGGCGGGTCACCCACTCCCCGATGCCGCCCAGCCGTGGGCGTCCATCGGACTCCTCGCCCTTGCCCGCAAGCGCGGACTCGGCGTCCTCGGGGATGAAGCCCTCCGCGACGACCACCAGCGGTGAGCGTCCGCGCGAGTGCACCTGCTCCACCCATTCACACACCTGATCCATGGAGACCTTGTGCTCCGGGATCAGAATCGCGTGGGCGCCGGCGGCCATGCCGGAGTGCAGCGCGATCCAGCCCACGTGGCGGCCCATGACCTCGGCGACCATGCACCGGTGATGGGACTCCCCGGTGGTGCGCAGCCGATCCATCGCGTCGGTGGCGATGGAGATCGCAGTGTCGAATCCGAAGGTGTAGTCAGTGGCCTTGAGATCGTTGTCGATGGTCTTGGGCACGCCCACCACCGGGATTCCGTCGTCGGCGAGCCGCTTGGCGCCGGCCAGGGTGCCCTCGCCGCCGATGGCGATGACGGCGTCGATGTCATGGCGCTTGAGCTGCTTGGCGATGCTCTGCGGCCCGCCGCCCGGGTGGTTGTACGGGTGGGTGCGTGAGGTGCCGAGGATGGTGCCGCCCTCGCGGGAGAGTCCGCGCACCGACTGCCGGGGAAGATCGATGTAGTCTCCCTCGATGAGTCCTCGCCAACCGCCTTTGAAGCCGACGAACTCGTCGCCGTAGCTCTTGATGCCGTGCAGCACGGCGGAGCGGATGACAGCGTTCAGGCCGGGGCAGTCGCCGCCGGAGGTGAGCAGTCCGATGCGCATGGTGATTCAGCTCGTCCCTTCATGGATTTCAGGATAAATCTCAGGCCTGACGTCCTCGGCAGGTTGCTGCGGCTCAGTCTATGGGGTCCGGCGGCGCGTGGGTCATCCCCCGAGCAGGTCCTTCAGCCGACTCATCCCGGTGGCCAGGTCCTCATCCCCCAGGGCGTAGGAGAGCCGCAGGAACCCGCTGGGGCCGAAGGCCTCACCCGGGACGACGGCGACCTTGGCCTCCTCCAGGATCACCTCGGCCAGCTCCGCCGAGGTCTGCGGAGTGCGACCGGCGACCTCGCGGCCCAGTGCTCCCCGGACATCGACGTAGGCGTAGAAGGCGCCCTCGGGGGTGGGGCAGGAGAACCCTGGGATGGCGTTGAGCCCGGTGACGATCGCGCGGCGTCGTCGGTCGAAGGCGGTCTTCATCTCCACCACCGCGTCCAGCGGGCCCTGGACCGCGGCCAGCGCCGCCATCTGCGAGACGTTGGCGACGTTGCTGGTGGCGTGGGACTGCAGGTTCGCGGCGGCTTTGATGATGTCGCTGGGGCCGACCATCCAGCCCACCCGCCAGCCGGTCATCGCGTAGGTCTTGGCGACCCCGTTGAGGATGACCACCTGATCGGCGAGCTCCTCGAGCGAGGCGATCGAGGTGAACTCGGTCTCGTCGTAGGTGAGGTGTTCATAGATCTCATCGGTGACCACCCACAGGCCCTTCTCCGCCGCCCAGCGGCCGATCTCGCGCACCTCCTCGGCGGAGTAGACCGCGCCGGTGGGGTTGGAGGGAGAGACGAAGACCAGCACCTTGCTGGCCGGGGTCAGGGTCTGCTCGAGCTGCTCGAGGGTCACCTTGTATCCCTGCTCGGGTCCGGCGAAGACCTCCACCGGCACGCCGCCGGCGAGCTTGATCGCCTCCGGGTAGGTGGTCCAGAAGGGTGCCGGGAGGATCACCTCATCACCGGGGTTCAGCAAGGTGGCGAAGGTGTTGTACACCGCCTGCTTCCCGCCGTTGGTGATCAGCACGTTCCCTGACTCGAGCGCCTTGCCCTGGATCCGGTAGCCCGAGTCCCGGGTGGTCTTCTCCGCCACCGCGGCGCGCAGCTCGGGCAGGCCTGCCGCGGGGGAGTAGCGGTGGAAGCGCGGGTTCAGCGCCGCCTCGCGAGCCGCCTGGACGATGTAGTCCGGGGTGGGGAAGTCCGGCTCACCCGCGCCGAAGCCGATGACATCTTCACCCGCGGCCTTCAGGGCCTTGGCCTTGGCGTCCACCGCGAGGGTGGCGGACTCGGCGATGGAGCCGATGCGATCGGAGATGCGGGAGCTCGGAGCAGTCATGTCTGAGGGATCCTTTCGGGATTCATGGACTGTTTCCAGCCTACCGGTTTGTCCTGCGCCGGGCCGAGGGCGTAAAGTGGTCGTTCGGTGTCTCAGGCGCCCCGATCGATCGTGCCCCGAAACCGGACTTCCGGTCCTCGGTGCGGTAGCGTGACGGAAGCTGAAGAGTCCCCTAGGGCAGTGGCGCAATTGGTAGCGCAACGGTCTCCAAAACCGTAGGTTGCAGGTTCGAGTCCTGTCTGCCCTGCTAGGCATCCGCCTTAACCGTGAACAGATGGAGTCTTCGTGTCCCAGTCGCCTTCGACGCCAGATCAGGGCTCCACGCCCGCCGGTGGCGATGCGAAGGGCCCGTTCGGGAAGCTGTGGCTGTTCCTCCGCCAGGTCATCGACGAACTCCGCAAGGTGGTCGTCCCGACCCGTCGAGAGCTGACCAACTACACGCTGGTCGTGTTGGTCTTCGTGGTCATCGTGATCGGGATCGTCACCGGCTTCGACGCCGTCTTCAGCCGGGGCGCCGAGGCGCTCTTCGGCTCCACCGGAGGTGGCGTGGAGCAGCCCGCCGCGCCGCCGGCCGGAGTCGAGGACTGAGCAGGGCTCACCAGATGACCATGATGTGATGCCGCAGCCGGGGCATCCACCACGTGAACGAGAGCTCGCCGTGCGTCGGTGAGCACCACGGAAAGCAGGAGAACAGTGTCTGAACAGGATCTTTCGCAGCAGACCGAAGAGGTCGACGCCGCCCAGGATGCCGCCGCCGAAGCAGCCGCGGACACCGAGGACGCCTCAGCCGCTGTCGAGACGGCCGAGCAGACCGACGCCCCGAGCGAGGATGCGGCGCAGGACGCCGAGACCGGAGACGAGTCTGAGGCAGAGACTGACGCCGAGGCCACGTCTGAGGCTGACGCCGAGGTGCCCGAGGAGGAGAAGTCCTACGAGGAGCGCGCCGCCGCCCTGAAGTCCAAGCTGCGCCGCCAGCTCGGTGACTGGTACGTGGTGCACACCTACGCCGGCTACGAGAAGCGGGTGAAGTCCAACCTGGAGACCCGCATCCAGACCCAGGACATGGAAGACCACATCTTCGAGATCGAGGTCCCCATGGAAGAGGTCGTGGAGATCAAGGGCACCCAGCGCAAGGTCGTCAGCCGGGTGCGGATCCCCGGCTACGTGATCGTGCGCATGGAGCTCACCGACGCCTCCTGGGGCGTGGTGCGCCACACCCCAGGTGTCACCGGATTCGTCGGCAACGCCCACGACCCGCACCCGTTGAGCTCCGACGAGGTCTTCGACATGCTCTCGGATCACCTGCTGGGCAAGCCCGATGCACCCAAGCAGGGCGTCGGCGAGGACGGGACCCCCGCAGCGGCGGCCTCCGACATCAAGGTGGACTTCGAGATCGGGGAGTCGGTCACCGTCACCGACGGCCCGTTCGCCACCCTCCCGGCGTCGATCTCGGAGATCCATGCAGACTCGCGTCAGCTGGTGGTGCTCGTCTCGATCTTCGAGCGCGAGACCCCGGTGACGCTGAACTTCAACCAGGTCGAGAAGATCTACTGATGTTCCTCGCAGGTGCGCACCGACGATGTCGTCGGAGCGCACCGTGTGAGACCTAGAGACTTTCGGTGCCGCAGGTGGCTTTGGCCGGCGGCGCCGAACCGGTCATCACGCCATGATGGCCACCCCCCTGCGTCACGCTCCTGTGGCACAGGGACACCAGGTGAGGGTTCGACGCCGTGCCGCTTCTCGGCACGGAGGGCAGAACCCGCCACGCATGAAAAGGACGCTGAACATGGCCCCGAAGAAGAAAGTCTCCGGCCTGATCAAGCTGCAGATCAACGCAGGCGCCGCTAACCCGGCCCCGCCGATCGGTCCCGCACTCGGTCAGCACGGTGTCAACATCATGGAGTTCTGCAAGGCTTACAACGCCGCGACTGAGTCCCAGCGCGGCAATGTGATTCCTGTGGAGATCACGGTCTACGAGGACCGCTCCTTCACCTTCGTCACCAAGACCCCGCCGGCCGCCGAGCTGATCAAGAAGGCAGCAGGCGTGGCCAAGGGCTCAGGCGTGCCGCACACCGAGAAGGTCGGCAAGCTCAGCCAGTCACAGGTCGAAGAGATCGCTCAGACCAAGATGGAGGACCTCAACGCGAACGACCTCGCCTCGGCCTCCAAGATCGTCGCCGGAACTGCCCGCTCCATGGGCATCACGGTCGAAGGCTGAACCGGGCTCACGCCCATCATCAACTGACAAACAGTCCGGCCCAGAGTCGGACGGTGGGAAGGGTCGAGCGCGACCCGCGTACCACGACTGCTAAGGAGAACAACGCAGATGGCAAAGCGCAGCAAAGCTTATGAAGCAGCGGCACAGAAGGTCAACGAGGATGCCCTGTACTCCCCGGCCGAGGCGGTAGCCCTGGCCAAGGAGATCAACCCCTCCAAGACCGACAGCACCGTGGAGGTCGCGATGCGCCTCTCGGTGGATCCGCGCAAGGCGGACCAGATGGTCCGCGGCACGGTCATCCTGCCCCACGGCACCGGCAAGACCGCCCGCGTGGTCGTCTTCACCCAGGGTGACAACATCGCCAAGGCCGAAGAGGCCGGGGCCGACCACGTCGGCGGCGATGAGCTGATCGCCAAGGTCGCTGACGGCTGGACCGATTTCGACGCCGCCGTCGCCTCCCCGGACATGATGGGCAAGGTCGGTCGCCTGGGCAAGGTGCTCGGTCCCCGCAACCTGATGCCGAACCCGAAGACCGGCACCGTCACCCCGGACGTGGCCAAGGCGGTCAACGAGCTCAAGGGCGGCAAGATCACGTTCCGCGTGGACAAGCACGCCAACCTGCACTTCATCGTGGGCAAGACCAGCTTCGATGCCAAGGCGCTGGCGGAGAACTATGCCGCTGCCCTGGAGGAGATCCTTCGGCTGAAGCCCTCGGCGTCCAAGGGTCGCTACATCTCCAAGGCCACCGTGACCACGACCTTCGGCCCCGGCATCCCCGTGGACCCGAACGTCACCAAGGTGATCGCTGACTGATACCAGCTCCTGGTGCAGCAGCTCAGAAGGCCCTCGTCCTCGGACGGGGGCCTTCTGCTGTTCCTGCGTTGCGGGTGCCCGGATCCCCGTGTAGAGTAAGGGCTGACCAAAGACCGCCGGTCGTTGTTCTCGTGCGCAGATCATTGGCTGATCTGCGCGGTCAGCAGATACCAAGTCTGTGATGCGATGCAACGTAAAGACCCTAATCGGGCGACCTGCGCAGGACACGTTCAGCTCTTCTTGTATCACGCCGTCTGCGATCATTCGCGGTCAGCCTGCTCGCCGGAGATATGCCCCGTGCCTTGCGCAGCGGGGCATTTTTTATGCCCAGCCCGAAGCAGGTGACCGGCTTATATGATCGGAAGGAGTGCCATGGCGAATCCTGAGAAGGCTGCCGCCGTCGATGAGCTGAAGGAACTCTTCAACGCATCGACTGCCGCAGTGCTCACGGAATACCGCGGCCTCTCCGTGGGCCAGCTGCAGACACTGCGCCGGTCCGTGCGAGAGAACGCACACTACGCTGTGGTGAAGAACACGCTTACCGAGATTGCGGCACGGGAACTCGGCATCGACGCCTTCGAAGGCAAGATGTCCGGACCCTCCGCGATCGCCTTCGTCCACGGCGACGCCGTGGACGTGGCCAAGGCGCTGCGTGACTTCGCCAAGAGCAATCCTGCACTGATCGTCAAGGGCGGCTATATGGATGGCGCCGCCCTCGATGAGGCAGGTATGAAGAAGCTCGCGGATCTTGAATCCCGTGAAGTTCTGCTCAGCAAGATGGCTGGTGCCTTCATCGGCGTCCAGTCCAAGGCCGCTGCCGTCTTCCAGGCGCCGCTGTCCAAGACCGTTCGCACGGTCGAGGCGCTGCGCGAGAAGCAGGAAGCCGCCTGAGCTCGAGCTCAGCATTGATCCGCAAGCAACACCCCCTAAACATTGAGAAGGAGCGCCCCCATGGCGAAGATGAGCAACGAAGAACTGATCGAACAGTTCAAGGACATGTCCCTGATCGAGCTCTCCGAGTTCGTCAAGGTCTTCGAGGAGACCTTCGACGTCACCGCAGCTGCCCCCGTGGCAGCAGCAGCTGCTCCGGCAGCCGGCGCAGCTGAGGAAGCCGAAGAGCAGACCGAGTTCGACGTCGTCCTGGAGTCCGCAGGCGAGAAGAAGATCGGCGTCATCAAGGAGGTGCGCGGTCTGACCTCCCTGGGTCTGAAGGAAGCCAAGGACCTGGTCGACAGCGCACCCAAGGCCGTCCTGGAGGGTGTCGACAAGGCAACCGCCGACAAGGCCAAGGAGACACTGGAAGGCGCAGGCGCCACCGTCACCCTCAAGTGATCGGTGCGGCTTCAGCCGCTGCCAGGCAGTCTTGACTGCATAGAGAGATCCCCCGGAAGGCTTCCTCCCGGGGGATCTCTCTCTGTGTATCGGGATCTCTCTGCGTCTGAAGATCTCTCTGTCTCGGGGGGGGGGATCTGCGTCTGGGGGATCTCTGGCTGGCGGGTCAGAGTCGCGTGCCGGGCTTGGGCATCAGCCCGGTCACCACGAGCGCCAGTCCGGCCAGGGCGAACACCCCGAGCGCCACGATCAGCCAGTCGATGTAGATGCCGAGCACCATGCTCGCGAGCACCCAGAGCGCCAGCGCCATGGCGATGGCCGCGTAGATCACCCCGGCGATGCGCGGTCCGCCGCCGGATCGGGAACCCGCGCGGCCAGATCTCCCCGCCGGCGGGGACTGCGGCTCGGGCACCGCCACCGAGTGGCTCGACGCAGCGGCGGCTGCGCTCAGCGCCGCCTGCTGCTCGGCGCGCTCGAACCAGCGGGGGCCGCGCTCGGGCTCCTTCCAGGTGAAGTCGCGCTCGCTCTGGGCGCGCAGCGACTCCGCCAGCAGCTCGTCGACGTCGGCGGGCTCGGCCGGAAGCGGCCTGGTGGGGTGGGTGCCGGCCTCGGGTTCTGGGCGTTCCGGGTTCATCACAGCTCAGCTTCTTCCTGCTCATAGGTGGTGGAGTCATAGATCGTGGTGTTCCCGAAGGCGGAGTTCAGCTCCAGGTGGATCTCGTCCTGGGACTCCTCAGGGCCGATGACCACATCATCGCCGGAGATCCCGGAGCGCTCGAGGCGCTCATCCTGGGTGAGGATCTCCAGGTTGCTCAACGCCTGGCCGTTGCTGACGATCACCCGCGTCTCATCCGGGACGATCACGGTGGCATTGGAGAAGGCCTGGTTCACCTGGGCGTCCCAGACGCTCGGATCGGCCGGGCCGTCCTGCGCGGGAAGCTCGCGCAGGTCCACCGTGGTGTTGGAGAAGACGCTCTGCACCTGAGACTCCGAGGTGCTGTAGTCACCGAACACGTGGTTCGCGCCGCCGCCGAATCCGGAAGCCGACTGACCCGCGAAGAGCACGAGCATCACGGCGGTGCTCAGCCCGAGCAGCCCGGGGGTCCCGTGCCGGCCCTGAAGCGCCGCGGTGAAGTGTGTCAGCCCCAGGATCAGCACCAGCCCGGCGGTGGCCGCCAGGGCCACCGTGATGGTGGAGAGCCCGAGGGTCCCGCCCAGCCAGGCGAGGCCCACGATGACCGGCACCGCCAGCATCCCCAGCCCCCAGCTGAGCTGACGACGACGCCGTCGGGCGGCCCGTTCGCGGGGTGAGTCCTGCGGGCGGGACTCACGGCTCCTGGTGGACACCGAGCTCGCCGGGGTGACAGCGGGGGAGGGGTGACCACCGGCGGTGCCGGCGGCGGAGGCCTGCGCCGTCGAGCCTGGAGCCGGGCTGGGAGCCTGCGACTCCTCCTTGGGGTACCAGGCCGGTTTCCCGTCCGCGCGCGGCGGCTTCGAGCTCCCGGCCTCAGCTTTTCCCGGCGCGTCCTGCCCCGAGGTGCCGAAGCGGCCCGGTGTGGACCCTCCATCGGCACCGGCCGGCCCGGATCCCGGGGTCTGCGCGGCGCCGGAGTTGCGTCGGTGATTGCGGACCATCACGTAGACCAGCCAGGCCACGGCTGCCAGGATGACCAGGTTCAGCAGCACCGCGAGCGGACCCGCGACGCTGACCGGGGTGAAGATGTTCAGCGCACCGATCACCGCGAGCACCGCGCCGCCGATGAAGCCCGAGGTGTAGTCCCCGCGCACCGCCTCCTGGGCATGGATCCTGCCCGCCCGGTCCGGGACGAACATCCAGGCCAGCCCGTAGAGCAGAGCCGCGGGGGAGAAGAAGATGATGAACGCGACGACGCCGAGCCCGCGCACCAGGGCGGCGTCCCATCCCACCTTCAGTGAGATTCCTGCAAAGATCCCTCCGAGCCAGCCTTCCTCGGGACGGGTGAGTCCTGTGGTGCGCATCCAGTCGAAGAAGCGGCGGCCTGTCTCAGGCTTCTGATTGTCCATGCCTCCAGTCTCCGCCGGACCCGCCGGTCCCCGCCATGAGGGGGCACCCTGATTGAACCCTGAATCCTGGCTCCAGCGCCCCGGATATGGGGCTTGAGCCATCGAAGTGCGCCGGGTGGCGTGGCAGTATGGAAGATATGGACAGCGCCAGCCCGCCGCCCCCGGCGTCGAAGCGCGCAGGCCCGCAGCGGCTCCCTCTGCTGCGCGCCGCGCAGACCCCCCTGGCAGGGGTGTGCCTGGGCCTGTCCCGGCATCTGGGTGTCTCGGTGACCTCGGTGCGCACCGTGATGATCGGACTCAGCATCGCCGGCGGGATCGGTCTGCTGCTCTACTGCTGGCTCTGGATCTTCGTCCCCCGGGAGGACGAGCCGCGCCCCGATGCCGCGGCCCGAGGGCTCAGCGGACCGGCCGTCGAGGGTGACACCTCCCAGGGCGCAGCGAGCACCAGGTCCTGGGGCAGCGCCGCCAGCGGCATCGACCCTGGGGCGGAGCCTGTCCAGTACTGGAGTGCCCGGGGACGCGAACTCCTGCACTCGCTGACCAGCTCGCCGCAGGTGCTGCTGGGCGGAGCGCTGCTCGGCGGCGCCGGTCTGATCGCGCTGCAGCTGCTGGGTGCCCAGATCAACTGGTGGCTCATCGGGCCCCCGCTGATCCTCGGCGTCGGGGTGCTGCTCGCCTGGTCCCAGGTCGACGCCATCGGGCCGCGCACCGGGGATCAGGATCCCGATCTGCACGCGCCGACCGCGCGCTCCCGGCAGGCGATCCTCTGGCAGTTCTCCATCGGTGCGCTGTTAGTGATCCTCGCCCTGCTGCTGCTGGCCGGTGGCTTCCTGCCCGCCGCTGACCTGCTGCTGGGCCTGATGGTGGCCGCGATGCTGCTCGCCGGCGTCGCCCTGGTGACCGCTCCCTGGCTGATCCGGCTCTACCGCACCTCCAACAGCGAACGCGCCCGTGCCGCCGCCGAGGCCGAGCGCGCGGACATCGCCGCCCACCTGCACGATTCCGTGCTCCAGACGCTGGCCATGATCCAGAAGCACCGCCATGATCCTGCCGCTGTGGAGCGGCTGGCGAGACGGCAGGAGCGGCAGCTGCGCGGCTGGCTGTACTCCCGGGACAGCCCCGAGACCGGAACCCTGAAGGAGCAGCTGAGCAGCGTCGCCGCCGAGCTGGAGGAGCTGCACCACGACCCGGTGGAGCTGATCGCAGTCGGCGAGTCACGGCGCAGCGACCACCGGGTCCTGGTCGCGGCGGCACGGGAAGGCATCGTCAACGCGCTCAAGCACGCCGGACCGGCCTCGGTGTACCTGGAGTCCACTCCCGCCGAGGACGCGGTGTTCATCCGTGACCGCGGGGCCGGATTCGACCCTTCGGGGATCGAGTCCGACCGGCTGGGAGTGCGCGAATCGATCATCGGACGGATGCAGCGCGCCGGGGGTTCGGTACGGATCCGCTCGGGTGAGACCGGCACCGAGGTCCAGCTGCGGATGCCCGTGGCTGTGGCGGGCGGACCGGAGACGCCGGTGGAACCGACGGCCCAGCGAGAGGAGACCCATGGCTGAGCTGGCAGGCGCCACGGAGGCGCCCGCGCTGCGCCGGGTGGTGATCATCGATGACCACGGCATCTTCCGTGCCGGACTGAAGTCCGAGATGTCCGGACGGGTCCAGGTCGTCGGGGAGGGGCACGACGTCGACTCCGCGATCGCCGCCGTCCGCGCCGCGCTGCCAGAGGTGGTGCTCCTCGATGTCCACCTCCCGGGCGGGACCGGCGGGGGAGGGGCCGAGGTCGTGCGTGCCTGCCGGGATCTGCCCCAGGTGCGCTTCCTGGCGATCAGCGTCTCGGACCAGGCCGAGGACGTGGTCTCGGTGATCCGCGCCGGGGCGCGCGGCTATGTCACCAAGACCATCTCCACCACCGAGCTCGCCGCAGCGGTGGAGAGCGTGGCCACCGGAGATGCGGTCTTCTCTCCGCGGCTGGCGGGATTCGTGCTGGATGCCTTCGGCACCGCCGGCGTCGCCGATGTCCGCGACGAGGAGCTCGACCGGCTCTCCGCACGCGAGGTGGAGGTGATGCGGCTGATCGCCCGCGGCTACACATACCGGGAGATCGCGAGCGAGCTGTTCCTCTCGATCAAGACCGTGGAGACCCACGTCTCGAAGGTGCTGCGCAAGCTCCAGCTCTCCTCACGCCATGAGCTCACCCGCTGGGCGGAGCGGCGCAGGATCGTCTGATCCCTCACCGACCTGGGCGCGCCGTGGATGTGTCGCACCGCACGCCCGGCGGTGCAGGCTGGTACAGTTACTGCCCAGAAAGCCCGGAGGCCCATCTTCACTCTCCGCCGGCCTTCCCGTTCGGCGCCAGGCTCAGCCCTCGCGTCTTTCGCCCCAGCGGCTTTCTCTTGCCCTGGGCTGCCTTCATGGTCTACTCTGTACCTTTGCGCATCTTCTCTACATCAGTGCCTTCAAATAGCGGTGGGCAGTTGAATTTATGCGTGATTCCTACGGAAGCTACGAAGGTCTGTGGAAGGATCCAACTTGGTCGCCTCGAGCACCTCAACGACGCAAACCGCTGCCTCGGCCCGCACTGCTGAATACGCAGGCCGACTCTCATTCGCAAAGATTCACGAACCCCTCGATGTTCCGGAGCTGCTGGCTCTGCAGATCGACTCCTTCGACCGCCTGATCGGCAACGACAGCTGGGCTGCTCGGGTCGAGGAGGCCCGGCAGAAGGGCATCAAGGGCGTTTCCGAAACCTCCGGACTCTCCGACATCTTCGAAGAGATGTCACCGATCGAGGACTTCCAGGGCACCATGTCCCTGAGCTTCTCCGATCCCGAGTTCGCCGACCCCAAGATGCCGGTCGCCGAGTGCAAGGAGCGGGACACCACGTATTCCGCTCCGCTGTACGTCAAGGCCGAGTTCATGAACCACAACACCGGTGAGATCAAGCAGCAGACCGTGTTCATGGGCGATTTCCCGCTCATGACCGATCGCGGCACGTTCATCATCAACGGCACCGAGCGTGTCGTCGTCTCCCAGCTGGTCCGCTCCCCGGGAGCCTACTTCGAGCGCACCCCGGACAAGACCAGCGACAAGGACATCTACACGGCGAAGGTCATCCCCTCCCGCGGGGCCTGGTTCGAGCTCGAGATCGACAAGCGCGATCAGGTCGGCGTGCGTCTGGATCGTCGTCGCAAGCAGCCGGTGACCGCGCTGCTGAAGGCGCTGGGCTGGACCGAGTCCCGGATCCTGGAAGAGTTCGGCGAGTATGACTCGATCCGCGCCACCATGGAGAAGGACGCCTTCGAGACCCAGGCCGATGCGCTGATCGACATCTACCGCAAGCTGCGCCCGGGCGAGCCGCCGACCGTGGAGGCCGCCGAGTCGCTGCTGCGCGGGCTCTACTTCACGCCCAAGCGCTACGACCTCGCCAAGGTGGGCCGCTATAAGCTCAACCGCAAGCTCGGCGTGGACAAGGCCTTCACCGACGCCGACGCCTCGGTGCTCAGCGAGGCCGACATCGTCGCGATGATCCACTACCTCGCCGCGCTGCACGCCGGCAAGGAGACCATCAAGGGGATCCGCGACGCTGAAGAGATCGACGTCCACATCACCGTGGACGACATCGACCACTTCGGCAACCGACGCATCCGCGCGGTCGGGGAGCTCATCGAGAACCAGGTCCGCACCGGCCTGTCCCGCATGGAGCGTGTGGTCCGCGAGCGGATGACGACTCAGGACGTCGAGGCCATCACGCCGCAGACGCTGATCAACATCCGCCCCGTCGTCGCCTCCATCAAGGAGTTCTTCGGCACCTCGCAGCTCTCGCAGTTCATGGATCAGAACAACCCGCTGGCCGGACTGACGCATAAGCGTCGCCTCTCCGCGCTGGGCCCGGGCGGTCTCTCCCGTGACCGCGCCGGCATGGAGGTCCGTGACGTCCACCCCTCGCACTACGGCCGCATGTGCCCCATCGAGACCCCGGAAGGCCCGAACATCGGCCTGATCGGCTCGCTGGCCACCTACGGACGGATCAACGCGTTCGGCTTCATCGAGACCCCGTACCGCAAGGTCGTGGGCGGTGTGGTCACCGACCAGATCGAGTACCTCACCGCCGATGACGAGCTGATCTCCCAGATCGCTCAGGCCAACGCGCCGCTGAACGAGGACGGGACCTTCACCGAGGCCACCGTGCTCTGCCGTGGTCGTGCCGATGGCACCGGTGAGCAGGGCGAGCCCGTGCTGACCGTTCCCGAAGAGATCGACTACATGGACGTCTCGCCGCGCCAGATGGTGTCTGTGGCCACCGCCCTGATCCCGTTCCTGGAGCACGACGACGCCAACCGTGCACTCATGGGCGCGAACATGCAGCGTCAGGCTGTGCCGCTGCTGGAGTCGGAGTCCCCGCTGGTGGGCACCGGCATGGAGAAGTTCGCCGCCATCGACGCCGGAGACTCGGTCACCGCCGAGAAGCCCGGCGTGGTCACCCGTGTGGCCGCCGACATGGTCACCGTGCTCAACGACGACGGCACTCAGATCCATTACCCGATCATGAAGTTCCAGCGCTCGAACCAGGGCAACGCCTACAACCAGCGGGTGCGGGTCTCCGAGGGAGATCGCCTGGAGCGCCAGTCGATCATCGCCGACGGACCCTCTACCGAGGCCGGCGAGCTCGCCCTGGGCAAGAACCTGCTGGTGGCGTTCATGTCCTGGGAGGGTCACAACTTCGAGGACGCGATCATCCTCTCGCAGCGGATGATCCAGGACGATGTGCTCACCTCGATCCACATCGAGGAGCACGAGGTCGACGCTCGCGACACCAAGCTCGGTGCCGAGGAGGTCACTCGTGACATCCCCAACGTCTCCGAGGAGATGCTCGCCCAGCTCGACGAGCGCGGCATCATCCACATCGGCGCCGAGGTCTCGGCAGGCGACATCCTGGTCGGTCGCGTCACGCCCAAGGGCGAGACCGAGCTGACCCCTGAGGAGCGGCTGCTGCGCGCGATCTTCGGGGAGAAGTCCCGCGAAGTCCGCGACACCTCGCTGAAGGTGCCCCACGGCGAGTCCGGCACCGTGATCGGTGTCCGGATCTTCGACGCGGAGGACGGCGACGATCTGCCCCCGGGCGTGAACCAGCTGGTGCGCGTCTACGTGGCGCAGAAGCGCAAGATCACCGACGGCGACAAGCTCGCCGGGCGCCACGGCAACAAGGGCGTCATCTCCAGGATCCTTCCTGTGGAGGACATGCCCTTCCTGCCCGACGGCACCCCGGTGGACATCGTGCTGAACCCGCTGGGCGTGCCGGGCCGTATGAACATCGGTCAGGTCATGGAGGTCCACCTCGGATGGGCCGCCAAGCAGGGCTGGAAGATCGAGGGCGAGCCCGAGTGGATCCAGAAGCTGCCGAACCTGCCCCGTGAGACCGGACCCACCAAGGTCTCCACCCCGGTGTTCGACGGCGCCGAGCCGGCCGAGCTCACCGGAATCCTGGAGTCTGTGAACCCGTCACGCGACGGCGAGCAGCTGGTGGGCGCCAACGGCAAGGCGCAGCTCTTCGACGGCCGCTCCGGCGAGCCGTTCCCCGAGGGTGTGGCAGTGGGCTACATGTACATCCTGAAGCTGCACCACCTGGTCGACGACAAGATCCACGCCCGCTCCACCGGACCGTACTCGATGATCACCCAGCAGCCGCTGGGCGGCAAGGCGCAGTTCGGCGGTCAGCGCTTCGGTGAGATGGAGGTCTGGGCCCTGGAGGCCTACGGCTCCGCCTACACGCTGCAGGAGCTGCTGACGATCAAGTCCGATGACATCCACGGTCGTGTGAAGGTCTACGAGGCCATCGTGAAGGGCGAGAACATCCCGGAGCCCGGCGTTCCGGAATCGTTCAAGGTGCTCATCAAGGAGATGCAGTCGCTCTGCCTCAACGTGGAGGTCCTCTCCGCAGACGGCAGCAAGGTCGAGATGCGTGACTCGGAGGAAACCGGGTTCAGCGCTGCGGAGGAGCTTGGCATCGACCTCTCCCGCGCAGAGCCCAGCTCGGTCGAAGAGGTCTGAGGACCTCACCGATGCACCTTCACTCCGTCACGAATCTTTAGAGAAAAGAGAGATACCGGACTATGTCCCAAGAATCCTCATTCGGCACAATGCGTATCGGGCTTGCCACCGGTGACGAAATCCGTGGTTGGTCCTATGGTGAGGTCAAGAAGCCTGAGACCATCAACTACCGCACCCTGAAGCCCGAGAAGGACGGACTCTTCTGCGAGAAGATCTTCGGACCCTCCCGGGATTGGGAGTGCTACTGCGGGAAGTACAAGCGCGTGCGCTTCAAGGGCATCATCTGTGAGCGCTGCGGCGTCGAGGTGACCCGGGCCAAGGTGCGTCGCGAGCGGATGGGCCACATCCAGCTCGCCGCGCCGGTGACCCACATCTGGTACTTCAAGGGCGTTCCCTCGCGCTTGGGCTACCTGCTCGACCTGGCGCCGAAGGACCTCGAGAAGGTCATCTACTTCGCCGCCTACATGATCACCGAGGTCGACACCGACCGTCGCCATGACGACCTGCCGAACCTGCAGGCCGAGATCGACCAGGAGCTCAAGCACCTGGCAGATCAGCGCGACGCCGACATCGCCGCGATCTCCAAGGACCTCGAGGGTGACCTCGAGCGACTGGAGGGCGAGGGCGCCAAGGCTGCCGAGAAGAAGAAGGCACGTGACACCTCTGATAAGCAGATGTCACAGGTGCGCAAGCGCGCCGACGCCGAGATCGAGCAGCTCGAGCGGGTCTGGGATCGCTTCAAGAACCTCAAGGTCTCCGACCTCGAGGGCGATGAGGCGCTCTTCCGCGAGATGCGCACCCGGTACGGCCAGTACTTCGAAGGCGCCATGGGGGCCGAGGCGATCCAGCGTCGCCTGGCCAGCTACGACATGGAGGCCGAGGCAGAGCGACTGCGCGAGATCATCGCCACCGGCAAGGGCCAGCGCAAGACGCGTGCTCTGAAGCGGCTGAAGGTGCTCAACGCGTTCCTCTCCACCGGCACCTCTCCGCGCGGCATGGTCCTGGAGGCCGTCCCGGTGATCCCACCGGAGATCCGGCCCATGGTCCAGCTCGACGGCGGTCGCTTCGCGACCTCGGATCTGAACGATCTCTACCGTCGCGTGATCAACCGCAACAACCGTCTGAAGCGTCTGCTGGATCTCGGTGCGCCCGAGATCATCGTGAACAACGAGAAGCGGATGCTCCAGGAGTCCGTGGACTCGCTCTTCGACAACGGTCGTCGCGGTCGTCCGGTCACCGGACCGGGCAACCGTCCGCTGAAGTCGCTCTCTGACATGCTCAAGGGCAAGCAGGGACGCTTCCGGCAGAACCTGCTGGGCAAGCGCGTGGACTACTCGGGCCGTTCGGTCATCGTGGTGGGCCCGCAGCTGCAGCTGCACCAGTGTGGTCTGCCCAAGCAGATGGCGCTGGAGCTGTTCAAGCCCTTCGTGATGAAGCGCCTGGTGGATCTGAACCACGCGCAGAACATCAAGTCGGCCAAGCGCATGGTGGAGCGGCAGCGTCCCCAGGTGTGGGATGTTCTCGAAGAGATCATCACCGAGCACCCGGTGCTGCTCAACCGCGCACCCACCCTGCACCGTCTGGGCATCCAGGCCTTCGAGCCGCAGCTGGTGGAGGGCAAGGCGCTGCAGCTGCACCCGCTGGTCTGCTCGGCGTTCAACGCCGACTTCGACGGCGACCAGATGGCAGTCCACCTCCCGCTCTCACCCGAGGCCCAGGCCGAGGCGCGCATCCTGATGCTCTCCTCGAACAACATCCTGAAGCCCTCGGACGGACGCCCGGTGGCGCTGCCCTCGCAGGACATGATCATCGGTCTGCATCACCTGACCACTCAGCGCGAGGACGAGACCGGCGCAGGCCGTGCCTTCTCCTCCATCGGTGAGGCTCAGATGGCCTTTGACCTGCGGGAGCTGCACATCAACGCGCCCGTGAAGATCACCGTGGAGGGCTATACCCCTTCGGCGGCGGTCCCGGCCCCTGAGGGCTGGGAGCCGGGCACTCCGGCCACGCTGACCACCACGATGGGCAAGGTGCTCTTCAACCAGCTGCTGCCGGAGGGCTACCCCTGGCAGGACTCGGTGGCGGACAAGGGCCAGCTCTCGACCCTGATCAACGATCTGGCCGAGCGCTACCCGAACATCGTCACCGCGCGCACCCTGGACAACCTCAAGGACGCCGGCTTCTACTGGTCCACCCGTTCGGGTGTCACCGTCGCGATCTCCGACGTGACCTCGAACATGGACAAGAAGAAGATCATGGACGTCTACGAGGACCAGGCCGCGAAGGTCCAGTCCCAGTACGACATGGGTCTGATCGGCGACGACGAGCGCCACTCCGAGCTGGTCGAGATCTGGACCAAGGCCACCGACGAGGTGGCCGCAGCGATGCAGGCCGGCATGGATGAGCACAACAACATCAACCGGATGGTCACCTCCGGTGCCCGAGGCAACTGGCTTCAGGTCCGGCAGATCGCGGGCATCCGTGGTCTGGTGACCAACCCGAAGGGTGAGATCATCCCGCGTCCGATCAAGTCCTCCTACCGGGAGGGCCTCTCGGTCCTGGAGTACTTCATCGCCACCCACGGCGCCCGCAAGGGCCTGGCGGACACGGCGTTGAAGACGGCGAACTCGGGTTACCTGACCCGTCGTCTGGTCGATGTCTCGCAGGACGTCATCGTGCGTGAAGCGGACTGCGGGACCTCCCGCGGGCTGACCGTCACCATCGCGGTGGCCGATGACTCCGGTGAGCTGAAGCTGCATGAAGAGGTCGAGAACTCCGCCTATGCGCGGACGCTCGCCGTCGACGTCAGCGACGCCAAGGGCAACCTGCTCGCAGAGGCAGGCTCCGACGTCGGGGACGTGCTGATCGATGAGCTCTTCGCCGCCGGGATCAGCGAGATCAAGATCCGCTCGGTGCTCACCTGTGAGTCCGCCGTGGGTACCTGTACTCGCTGCTACGGACGCTCGCTGGCCACCGGGCAGACCGTGGACATCGGTGAGGCGGTGGGCATCATCGCCGCACAGTCCATCGGTGAGCCGGGCACCCAGCTGACCATGCGTACCTTCCACACCGGCGGCATCGCCTCCGCGGACGACATCACCCAGGGTCTGCCCCGTATCCAGGAGCTCTTCGAGGCCCGCACCCCCAAGGGTGTGGCGCCGATCGCGGAGGTCGCTGGTCGGGTGCACCTGGACGATTCCGAGAAGCAGCTCCGCCTGGTGCTGACTCCGGATGACGGGTCCGAGGAGCACGCCTACCCGATCCTGCGTCGTGCGCGTCTGCTGGTCTCTGACGGTGAAGCCGTCGAGGTCGGTCAGCAGCTGGTCGCAGGTGCCGTGGATCCCAAGCAGGTGCTTCGTGTGCTCGGCCCCCGCGCCGCGCAGAAGTTCCTGGTCTCCGAGGTCCAGGACGTCTACCAGTCCCAGGGCGTGGGCATCCACGACAAGCACGTGGAGGTCATCGTCCGGCAGATGCTGCGCCGGATCACCGTCATCGACTCCGGTGGCACCGATCTGCTCCCGGGCGAGCTTGCCGACCGGTTCCGCTTCACCGCGGCCAACCGCAAGGCAGTCGCCGAGGGTGCGCAGCCGGCCTCGGGGCGCGACGAGCTGATGGGCATCACCAAGGCCTCGCTGGCCACGGATTCCTGGCTCTCGGCGGCCTCCTTCCAGGAGACCACCCGGGTGCTCACCCAGGCGGCGATGGAAGGCAAGTCCGACCCGCTGCTGGGCCTGAAGGAGAACGTGATCATCGGCAAGCTGATCCCGGCCGGCACCGGTCTGGACCGGTACACCCAGTCCACGGTGGAGCCGACCGAGGAGGCCAAGGCCAGCCTGTTCACCGGCCCGAGCCTCTACGGCTCGAGCTTCGACTACGCAGGAGCCGAGGGCGACGGCGAGTTCCATGCCATCCCGCTCGACGACTACAACACCGATGTCGACTTCCGCTGAGCGCAGCTGACATCTGAGGTCGCACGGATCCGCAGGTCGGGGTCCGGCGGCTGAGGTTCACGAAGAGGTCCGGGGGAGCGATGCTCGCCCGGACCTCTTCGGCGTCCCGGGGTGCGTTCGCGCTCCGCGGGTGCACCTGGTAGTGTTAACCTGATTGTTTCTGATGTGGCAGAGGGACTCGGTCCGGGTTGCGGGGAAGGTGCGCAACACATGCCACATTTTTGCACGCCTGGGGACCAGAGCCCGCGGACAGTGTATAGAACTCTCGACCGCGGGCAGACCTCAGGCTCTGCTTCCCTCACTACACGTACGGAGAACGCATAGTGCCTACTATCCAGCAGCTTGTGCGCAAGGGGCGTCATCCCAAGCGCACCAAGAACAACACCCCTGCCCTGCAGGGCAGCCCGATGCGTCGTGGCGTGTGCACCCGTGTGTACACCACGACCCCGAAGAAGCCGAACTCCGCACTGCGCAAGGTCGCCCGTGTGCGCCTGGGCGGCGGCGTCGAAGTCACCGCCTACATCCCGGGCGAGGGTCACAACCTGCAGGAGCACTCCATCGTGCTCGTGCGCGGCGGTCGTGTGAAGGACCTTCCCGGCGTCCGCTACAAGATCGTCCGCGGCGCCCTCGACACCCAGGGTGTCAAGGGTCGCGGTCAGGCTCGCTCCCGCTACGGCGCGAAGAAGGAGAAGAAGTAATGCCTCGTAAGGGACCCGCACCCAAGCGCCCTCTCGTCCAGGATCCGGTCCACGGATCCCCGCTGGTCACCCAGCTGATCAACAAGGTCCTGGTCGACGGCAAGAAGTCCACCGCAGAGCGCATCGTCTACGGCGCGCTCGATGGTGTCGCAAAGAAGTCCGGTGAGGACTCCGTGACCATCCTGAAGAAGGCCATGGACAACGTCCGCCCGGCCCTGGAGGTCCGCTCCCGCCGCGTCGGCGGTGCGACCTACCAGGTCCCGGTCGAGGTCAAGCCCGGTCGCTCGACCGCGCTGGCCCTGCGCTGGCTCGTCGGCTACTCCAAGGATCGCCGCGAGAAGTCGATGACGGATCGCCTGATGAACGAGATCCTGGATGCCTCCAACGGCCTCGGTGCTGCTGTGAAGCGCCGCGAGGACACTCACAAGATGGCTGAGTCCAACAAGGCCTTCGCCCACTACCGCTGGTAATAGAAAAGGGGAATCACCGTGGCACAAGACGTGCTCACTGACCTCAAGAAGGTCCGCAACATCGGCATCATGGCCCACATCGATGCCGGTAAGACCACCGCAACCGAACGCATCCTGTTCTACACCGGTATGAACCACAAGATCGGTGAAACCCACGACGGTGCGTCCACGACGGACTGGATGGAGCAGGAGAAAGAGCGCGGCATCACGATCACCTCCGCCGCGGTGACCTGCTTCTGGGGCGACAACCAGATCAACATCATCGACACTCCCGGCCACGTCGACTTCACCGTCGAGGTGGAGCGTGCGCTGCGCGTCCTCGACGGCGCCGTCGCAGTCTTCGACGGCAAGGAGGGCGTGGAGCCGCAGTCCGAGACTGTCTGGCGCCAGGCCGACAAGTACAACGTCCCGCGCATCTGCTTCGTCAACAAGATGGACAAGCTCGGCGCTGACTTCTACTACACCGTGGACACCATCAAGTCCCGCCTCGGTGCCACCCCGCTGGTGATGCAGCTGCCGATCGGCTCCGAGAGCGAGTTCGTCGGTGTTGTGGACCTGCTCCAGATGAAGGCGCTGGTCTGGCCAGGCGACGCCAAGGGCGATGTGACCATGGGTGCTCAGTACGAGACCCGTGAGATCCCCGAGGAGATGCAGGAGCAGGCCGAGGAGTACCGCAACACGCTCATCGAGCAGGTCGCGGAAGCCGACGACGTGCTGATGAACAAGTACCTCGAGGGCGAAGAGATCTCCAACGACGAGCTCAAGGAAGGTGTGCGCAAGCTCACCGTCGCCTCCGCCGCCTACCCGGTCTTCTGTGGCTCCGCGTTCAAGAACCGCGGCGTCCAGCCGATGCTCGACGCGGTCATCGATTACCTGCCCACCCCGGCAGACGTCGAGGCCATGGAAGGTCACAAGCCGAACAAGGAAGACGAGATCCTGACTCGTCGCCCGAGCAAGGACGAGCCGTTCTCCGCTCTGGCGTTCAAGATCGCCTCCCACCCGTTCTTCGGGCAGCTCACCTTCATCCGCGTCTACTCCGGCAAGCTCGCCGCGGGTGCGCAGATCGTGAACTCCACGAAGGGCAAGAAGGAGCGCATCGGCAAGCTCTTCCAGATGCACGCCAACAAGGAGAACCCGGTCGACGAGATCCAGGCCGGGCACATCTACGCGGTCATCGGACTCAAGGACACCACCACCGGTGACACCCTGTGCGACCCGAACGACCAGATCGTGCTCGAGTCGATGACCTTCCCGGAGCCCGTGATCTCCGTGGCCATCGAGCCGAAGTCCAAGAGCGACCAGGAGAAGCTCTCCACGGCGATCCAGAAGCTGGCCGCCGAGGACCCGACCTTCACCGTCACCCAGAACGACGAGACCGGCCAGACCGAGATCGGCGGCATGGGTGAGCTGCACCTGGACATCCTGGTGGACCGCATGCGGCGTGAGTTCAACGTCGAGGCCAACGTGGGCAAGCCCCAGGTGGCCTACCGCGAGACCATCAAGAAGCGTGTGGAGAAGGTCGACTACACGCACAAGAAGCAGACCGGTGGTTCGGGTCAGTTCGCCAAGGTGCTGATGAACTTCGAGCCCCTGGACACCTCCGACGGCGAGATGTACGAATTCGCCAACCTGGTGACCGGTGGCCGCATCCCCCGCGAGTACATCCCCTCGGTGGATGCAGGCATCCAGGACGCCATGGGGCTCGGCGTGCTCGCCGGCTACCCGATGGTCGGTGTCAAGGCCGAACTGGTCGACGGCGCCTACCATGACGTGGACTCCTCGGAGATGGCGTTCAAGCTCGCAGGCTCCCAGGTGTTCAAGGAGGGCGCACGCCGCGCCAGCCCGGTGCTGCTCGAGCCGATGATGTCGGTCGAGGTCCGTACTCCCGAGGAGTACATGGGCGAGGTCATCGGCGACCTGAACTCCCGCCGCGGACAGATCCAGTCCATGGATGACGCGGCGGGCGTGAAGGTCATCAAGGCACTCGTGCCGCTCTCGGAGATGTTCGGCTACATCGGTGAGCTGCGCTCGCGCACTCAGGGCCGCGCAGTCTTCACCATGTCCTTCCACTCCTACGCGGAGGTTCCGAAGGCCGTGGCAGAAGAGATCATCGAGAAGAACCGCGGCGCCTGATCCCGCTTCGGCTCCCCGGGTTCGTCGCCGCCGCGCGGCGGACCCGGGGCCGGCCGGACCCAGGCGGGCCCAGCGCCGCGAGGATGCGAGGTCTCCAGTGACCTCCGCCGCTCCTCACCCAGCACCATTGCAGAGAATTTCACCAAATACCTAGCGATTAGTAGACTTGCATGAGTTTCAGCCTCGTTGACAGTGCGGCTGGAGTAAGTCTTCTTACCTGAACAAGTTCTATAGGAGGAACCTGTGGCCAAGGCAAAGTTCGAGCGTAACAAGCCGCACCTTAACATCGGCACCATCGGTCACGTCGACCATGGCAAGACCACCCTGACCGCCGCGATCTCCAAGGTCCTGGCGGACAAGTTCCCGGACCTCAACCAGGGCCGTGACTTCGCCTCGATCGACAACGCTCCCGAGGAGCGCGAGCGCGGCATCACGATCAACGTCTCCCACGTGGAGTACCAGACCGACAAGCGCCACTATGCACACGTGGACGCCCCCGGTCACGCTGACTACGTGAAGAACATGATCACCGGTGCCGCCCAGATGGACGGCGCGATCCTGGTCGTCGCCGCCACCGACGGCCCGATGGCACAGACCCGCGAGCACGTCCTGCTGGCACGCCAGGTCGGCGTCCCCTCGCTGCTGGTCGCACTGAACAAGTCCGACATGGTCGAGGACGAAGAGCTCCTGGACCTGGTCGAGATGGAGGTGCGCGAGCTCCTCGACTCCCAGGGCTACGACGGCGACAACGCACCGGTCATCCGCACCTCGGGCCTCAAGGCTCTCGAGGGCGACGCCGAGTGGGTCAAGACCGTCGAGGACCTGATGGAGGCTGTGGACAGCTTCATCCCCGAGCCGGAGCGCGATAAGGACAAGCCGTTCCTGATGCCCATCGAGGACGTCTTCACGATCACCGGTCGCGGCACCGTGGTCACCGGTCGCGCCGAGCGCGGCACGCTGAAGATCAACTCCGAGGTCGAGATCCTCGGCATCCGTGCCAAGCAGAAGACCACGGTGACCGGCATCGAGATGTTCCACAAGCAGCTCGACGAGGCATGGGCCGGCGAGAACTGTGGCCTGCTGCTGCGCGGTCTCAAGCGCGATGACGTCGAGCGCGGCCAGGTTGTGGCAGCTCCCGGCTCCATCACCCCGCACACCCAGTTCGAGGCCAACGTCTACATCCTCTCCAAGGATGAGGGCGGTCGCCACAACCCCTTCTACACCAACTACCGTCCGCAGTTCTACTTCCGGACCACCGACGTCACCGGCGTCATCTCGCTGCCCGAGGGCACCGAGATGGTCATGCCCGGAGACAACACCGAGATGACCGTGGAGCTCATCCAGGAGATCGCGATGGAAGACGGCCTCGGCTTCGCCATCCGCGAGGGTGGACGCACCGTTGGTTCGGGTCGAGTTGTGAAGATCCTGAAGTAATCACCAACCTCAGAGCAGCGCCGCAGGGCTGAGAAGCCCCGCAGCGCAGTGCGATGAACAGAAGACCCCGGTGGCTGAGGCCACCGGGGTCTTCTGTTTGTCATGGTCGGGGATCTGTGTGAGAATAGACAGGTTGCTCACGGGCGCTATGCCCCGGTGTGCCCTCGGGTCCACCGTGTGGAGCGAATACCGAAACTTACCATCCGACACCTCGCGATGTGTTTCGCTGTGCGCAGGAATCCTGCTCATATAAGCGACACGCCCGACCGCGGGGGTCGGTAGCCCGTCAGCCCGAGGAACCCGTCGACTCCTGTGTCATGCAGGATTCGCAGGCACGGATTCGGACTGAGCGGGTCGTGCAGCTGCTGCCTCATCGTCAGGCTCGGGAGATCGAGCAGATCGTGTCGCGGCTGCGCAGCCCATAACTGCAGAAGGTCAGTACCGCCTGCGCCCCACCAGGGGCCAGCGCTGAATGCCTCTCTGGGAGCCCCATGGCTCCGTCCCGGTCTTGGGCTGCGACGTAAGACGAATGTCAGAACACCAGAAAGAGGCTCAACGCATGGCGGGACAGAAAATCCGCATCCGGCTGAAGTCGTATGACCACGAAGTCATCGACACCTCGGCCCGGAAGATCGTCGACACGGTCACACGTGCTGGTGCAACGGTTGTCGGCCCAGTGCCGCTGCCCACCGAGAAGAACGTGTACGCCGTGATCCGTTCTCCCCATAAGTACAAGGACTCTCGCGAGCACTTCGAGATGCGCACCCACAAGCGCCTGATCGACATCGTGGATCCGACGCCCAAGGCCGTCGATTCCCTGATGCGACTCGACCTGCCTGCAGACGTCAATATCGAGATCAAGCTCTAGCAGGGAGGTGCTGAGAACACTATGACCAATATTTCCCGCGTTGAACTGAACGTCAAGGGACTGCTGGGCACGAAGCTCGGCATGACCCAGGTCTGGGACGAGAACAACGTTCTCATCCCAGTCACTGTTGTCCAGGCCGACTCCAACGTCGTGACCCAGGTCCGCACCACCGACAGCGACGGCTACAACTCCGTCCAGATCGGTTTCGGACGCATCGATCCCCGCAAGGTGACCAAGCCGCTGGCAGGTCACTTCGAGAAGGCAGGCGTGACCCCGCGCCGCCACGTGGTGGAGATCCGCACCGGTGACTCCGGGTCCTACGAACTCGGACAGGACCTCACCGTCGAGTCTTTCGAGACCGGCCAGAAGGTCGATGTCATCGGCAAGACCAAGGGCAAGGGCTTTGCCGGTGTCATGAAGCGTCACGGCTTCGGCGGCGTGGGTGCCTCGCACGGTGCCCACAAGAACCACCGCAAGCCAGGCTCCATCGGCGGCGCATCCACCCCGGGTCGCGTCTTCAAGGGTCTGCGCATGGCAGGTCGGATGGGCGGCGTCCGCCAGACCACCCATAACCTGACCGTCCACGCCGTGGACCCCGAGAAGAACCTGCTGCTGATCAAGGGCGCCCTTCCGGGTGCTCGCGGCCAGGTCGTCCTGGTCCGCACCGCAGTGAAGGGAGCATGATCCACATGGCTAACAAGGTTTCCGTCGACTTCCCCGCCGAGGTATTCGACGCCAAGACCAATGTCGCGCTGATCCACCAGGTGGTCGTCGCGCAGCGCGCTGCGGCACGCCAGGGCACCCACAAGACCAAGACTCGTTCAGAGGTCTCCGGCACCGGCGCCAAGCCGTTCCGGCAGAAGGGCACCGGCCGTGCCCGTCAGGGTTCCATGCGCGGTCCGCACATGATCGGCGGTGGCATCGTCCACGGCCCGACTCCGCGTGACTACTCCCAGCGCACGCCCAAGAAGATGAAGGCCGCCGCCCTGCGCGGAGCCCTCTCGGACCGGGCACGCAACGACCGCATCGTCGTCGTGGACTCCCTGGTCACCGGCCAGGCCTCGACCAAGGCGGCCAAGGCTGCGCTGGCCGGTCTCGGCGGCGCGAACCGCAACTGGCTGGTCGTGATCGACCGCAGCGACGACGTCGCCGCGCTCTCGACTCGCAACCTGCCGCACGTCCACACCCTGTACGCCGATCAGCTGAACACCTACGATGTCATCGTCTCCGATGACATCGTGTTCACGCAGGCCGGCTATGACGCCTTCCTGGCCCAGGGCACTGCGAAGGAGGAGACCAAGTGAGCGTCCTGACTAGCAAGGACCCGCGCGACGTCGTCATCGCACCCGTCGTCTCGGAGAAGTCCTACAGCCTGATCGATGAGGGCAAGTTCACCTTCCTGGTGGACCCCCGGGCCACGAAGTCCGAGATCAAGTACGCCGTGGAGAAGATCTTCTCCGTGCGTGTGAACTCGGTCAACACCATCAACCGGGCTGGCAAGCGCAAGCGCACCAAGTTCGGATGGGGCTCGCGCACCGGCACCAAGCGGGCGATCATCACCCTCAAAGAGGGCTACAACATTGACATCTTCGGAGGATCCGCAGCCTGAACGGCTGATCGGAACCACTTGATCGAGGAAGAAGAATATGGCTATCCGTAACCTCAAGCCGAACACACCGGGCCAGCGCGGCTCGTCTGTGGCCGACTTTGCAGAGATCACCCGGGACACCCCGGAGAAGTCCCTGCTGCGTCCGCTGTCCAAGACCGGCGGCCGAAACAGCTCGGGCAAGATCACCACACGTCACAAGGGTGGTGGCCACAAGCGCCAGTACCGCGTGATCGATTTCCGCCGTGCAGACAAGGACGGCGTGCCGGCAAAGGTCGCTCATATCGAGTACGACCCGAACCGCACCGCACGCATCGCCCTGCTGCACTTCATCGACGGCACCAAGCGCTACATCCTGGCCCCGGCCAAGCTGGAGCAGGGTGCAGCCGTGGAGTCCGGCGCCAACGCCGACATCAAGCCGGGCAACAACCTGCCGCTGCGCAACATCCCTCTGGGCACCGTGGTGCACGCAGTGGAGCTGCGTCCTGCAGGCGGCGCCAAGCTGGGCCGCTCCGCAGGAGCCGGCATCCAGCTGGTGGCCCGCGAGGGCAAGTTCGCCCAGCTGCGTCTGCCCTCCGGCGAGGTCCGCAACGTCGACGTCCGCTGCCGGGCGACCATCGGCGCTGTCGGCAACGCCGAGCAGTCCAACATCAACTGGGGCAAGGCTGGACGCATGCGCTGGAAGGGTGTTCGTCCCACCGTCCGCGGTGTCGTGATGAACCCGGTGGACCACCCGCACGGTGGTGGCGAGGGCAAGACCTCCGGTGGTCGTCATCCGGTCAACCCGAATGGCAAGCCGGAGGGCCGCACCCGCCGTCCGAACAAGGAAAGCGACAAGCTCATCGTGCGTCGCCGTCGTACCAAGAACAAGCGATAGGAGCCTGGAGACATGCCACGCAGCTTGAAGAAGGGCCCCTTCGTCGATCAGCACCTGTACCTCAAGGTCGTCGCTGAGAACGAAAAGGGCACCAAGAATGTCATCAAGACATGGTCCCGCCGTTCCATGATCATCCCCGACATGCTCGGACACACCGTTGCCGTGCATGACGGGCGCAAGCACATCCCCGTGTTCATCACTGAGTCGATGGTCGGGCACAAGCTCGGCGAGTTCGCTCCGACGCGTACATTCCGCGGCCATGTGAAGGACGACAAGAAGGGCAAGCGCCGCTGATCGCTTCCTCTACCGAGGAGCGATGAGTGAGCTTGTACTTCGTGTCACAAGACGAGAGAAGGAAAGCAATGGAAGCCAAGGCAATTGCGCGCTACCTGCGTGTGACGCCTATGAAGGCCCGGCGCGTCGTCGACCTTGTCCGCGGCAAGCAGGCCAACGAAGCACTGGCTATTCTGAAGTTCGCCCCCCAGGGCGCTACAGAGCCGGTGGCCAAGGTGGTCGCTTCTGCGCTGGCGAACGCTCGCCAGCACGCAGACAAGGAAGGAGTCGCCTTTAACGAGGACGCCTTCTTCATCACCGAGGCACGCGTCGACGAAGGTCCGACCATGAAGCGGTTCCGTCCCCGGGCTCAGGGCCGGGCGTTCCGCATCAACAAGCGCACCAGCCACGTCACGATCGTGGTCGGCGCCGAAGAGAAAGGTGGGGATCAGTAGTGGGACAGAAGATCAACCCCAATGGTTTCCGTCTGGGCATCACCACTGACCACGTTTCGCACTGGTACGCCGACTCGACCAAGGCCGGTCAGCGTTACAAGGACTTCGTGAAAGAGGATGTCCAGATTCGTGAACTCCTGGCCAAGACCGTGGAGCGCGCCGGCATCTCGAAGGTTGAGATCGAGCGCACCCGCGATCGGGTCCGTGTGGACATCCACACGGCACGCCCAGGCATCGTCATCGGTCGCCGCGGCGCCGAGGCGGACCGGATCCGCAGCGAGCTGGAGAAGCTCACCGCCAAGCAGATCCAGCTGAACATCCTCGAGGTCAAGAGCCCCGAGACCGATGCTCAGCTGGTTGCCCAGGGTGTGGCCGAGCAGCTCGCAGCTCGTGTGGCGTTCCGCCGCGCGATGAAGAAGGCCATCACCTCGGCGATGCGTTCGGGCGCAAAGGGTATCCGTATCCAGTGCGCCGGCCGCCTCGGCGGTGCAGAGATGTCCCGCTCCGAGTTCTACCGCGAAGGTCGCGTTCCGCTGCACACCCTGCGCGCGAACATCGACTTCGGCAAGCACGAGGCCAAGACCACCTTCGGCCGCATCGGCGTGAAGGTCTGGGTCTACAAGGGCGATCTGACCGCCAAGGAGCTCGCCGCGCAGCAGGCTGCACAGCCTTCTGGCCGCGGTGGAGCACGCGGCGGTCGCGGTGGACCCCGTGGCGGAGGCGAAGAGCGCCGTCGTCGTGGTCCGGGCCGCGGTCGCGAGGCTGGCGCCCAGGCGCCTGCCGAAGCCTCAGCTGCAGCGGAAGGAGGGCAGAACTGATGTTGATGCCCCGCCGAGTCAAGTACCGCAAGCCGCACCGGCCCAAGCGCCGCGGCCGGGCCAAGGGTGGAACCGAGCTCGCCTTCGGCGAGTACGGCATCCAGGCCCTTGACCCCGCCTACGTGACGAACCGCCAGATCGAATCTGCGCGTATCGCCATGACCCGCCACATCAAGCGCGGCGGCAAGGTCTGGATCAACATCTACCCGGACCAGCCGCTCACCAAGAAGCCTGCCGAGGTCCGCATGGGCTCCGGTAAGGGTTCCCCGGAGTGGTGGATCGCCAACGTCAAGCCCGGACGCGTCATGTTCGAGCTGTCCGGTGTCACGGAGGAAGTCGCCAAAGAGGCGCTCCGCCTGGCAATCCACAAGCTGCCCATGAGGGCACGCGTGATCAGCCGAGAGAGTGGTGAGTGACAATGGCAGTTGGAACCAAAGAGCTGACCGTTGAGAAGCTCGCAGAGATGGACTCAGCAGCCCTGGCAGAGGCGCTGCGCTCTTCCAAGGAAGAGCTGTTCAACCTCCGCTTCCAGTCCGCGACCGGCCAGCTGGAGAGCTCCAGCCGGCTCAAGGACATCAAGCGCGACATCGCCCGGATCTACACCGTGGTGCGTGAACGTGAGCTGGGCATTCGTGAGAATGTCGATGCCGCCGCGGACTCCTCGGATTCGGCTGATGAGCAGAACGAGAAGAAGACTGAGGACTGAGCATGAGCGAAGCAACTGCAGAGACCCGCAATGACCGTAAGACCCTGCGCGGCGTCGTCGTCTCCGACAAGATGAACAAAACCATCGTCGTCGAGGTCGAGGACCGTCGTAAGCACGGCCTGTACGGCAAGATCATGAAGCGGCACAAGAAGTTCATGGCACACGATGAGAACGAGCAGGCAGGCGTGGGGGACACCGTGTTGATCTCCGAGACCCGCCCGCTCTCGGCAGCCAAGCGCTGGCGGCTGGCCGAGATCCTCGAAAAGGCAGAGTGATCCTCGTGTTCCGCGATCAGCCCGGCACGCTCCGAGGCTGATCGCGGAACACGGCATTCTGCGTCCTCCAAGGGCCCGACGCCCACACCTCACCGGTGTGGGAGTTGGGCCCTTGGTGCATCTCGTGTAAGATATTGAGGCTGTGCGCCCTTATCGATGAGGCTATCCACCTCAAAGGACAGCGCATGTCCCCGAAAGGGCCCCGCGGGGTCCCGGGAAACGCCGCCTCGGCCATGCATTCATCTGCCCGTCCCGACAGGGATGGAGAGTGTGTGGGTAAGCGGCCAGGGGACTTGTCATCTAAGCCGAGGCGCTCGACGGCATGATCGCCGCCGACGGTGCCCCGGCTCAGGCTAGAAGTTCCACAAGGCTCGGCACGACTGCGAGAACCAGTGAGACGACAGGAGAGAACAAGTGATTCAACAGGAATCGCGGCTCAAGATCGCCGACAACACCGGTGCCAAGGAAGTCCTTGTCATCCGGGTCCTCGGTGGATCGGGACGCCGCTATGCAGGTATCGGCGACACATTCGTCGCCACCGTCAAGGACGCAATTCCGGGCGGAAACGTCAAGAAGGGCGACGTCATCAAGGCTGTTGTCGTGCGCACCAAGAAGAAGATCCGTCGCAACGACGGGTCCTACATCAGCTTCGATGAGAACGCTGCTGTGATTCTTAAGGGTGAGACTCCCGAACCGCGCGGTACCCGTATCTTCGGGCCCGTGGGTCGAGAGCTGCGCGAGAAGAAGTTCATGAAGATCGTCTCGCTCGCTCCGGAGGTGCTCTGACTCATGGCCAAGATCAAGAAGGACGACCTCGTCCAGGTCCTCACCGGCAAAGACAAGGGCAAGCAGGGCAAGGTCCTGCAGGTCATGCCCGCCAAGGAGCGCGTCCTCGTCGAGGGCGTCAACCGCGTCAAGCGTCACCTCCGTGCCGGCCAGTTCGGCAGCACCGAGGGCGGCATCGTGGAGTCTGAGGCTGCTATCCACATCTCCAACGTCGCCGTGGTCGACCCCGAGACGGGCAAGCCCACTCGCGTCGGCTACCGGCAGGAGACCGTGGAGCGTGACGGCGTCAGCAAGACTGTGCGCGTCCGCTTCGCCAAAGCTTCCGGAAAGGACCTGTGATGACTGAGGTTCAGAGCGAGACTGTGAAGACCACCCCCCGTCTCAAGGGCAAGTACCGCGCGGAGATCCGTTCCACGCTGCAGGATGAGTTTGGATACTCCAACGTCATGGAGGTCCCCGGCCTGGTCAAGGTCGTGGTCAACATGGGCGTGGGCGAGGCAGCTCGCGACTCCAAGCTGATCCAGGGCGCCGTCGAGGACCTGACCAAGATCACCGGTCAGAAGCCCAAGGTGACCCGCGCACGGAAGTCCATCGCGCAGTTCAAGCTCCGCGAAGGACAGCCCATCGGTACGCACACCACGCTGCGTGGCGACCGCATGTGGGAATTCGTGGACCGCCTGGTGACCCTCGCGCTGCCCCGTATCCGCGATTTCCGCGGACTCAGCGGCAAGCAGTTCGACGGCAACGGCAACTACACCTTCGGGCTGACCGAGCAGTCGGTGTTCCACGAGATCGATCAGGACAAGATCGATCGCCCCCGCGGCATGGACATCACCGTGGTGACCACCGCAAAGACTGACGAGGAAGGCCGTGCGCTGCTCAAGGCGCTGGGCTTCCCCTTCAAGACCGACTAACAAGCACTACGCCGCAGGTCCTTTCACCAAAGGTTCCGAACCCTGAGCAGTCACATGCTCAGGCTCGAGTTCCTTCGGAGATCTGAAACCACGGCGAGGAAGGGCAGAAGCCCCTCATGACAATGACTGACCCAGTCGCAGACATGCTGACACGTCTG
The DNA here is from genome assembly GCF_013410215.1 of Nesterenkonia sandarakina. NCBI lineage: Bacteria > Bacillati > Actinomycetota > Actinomycetes > Micrococcales > Micrococcaceae > Nesterenkonia > Nesterenkonia sandarakina. The sequence continues at coordinate 471,978 of NZ_JACCFQ010000001.1, read as the reverse complement.
CGCAATGCCAACTCGGCTTTCCACGATCAGGTCTCCATGCCCAGCTCCAAGCTGAAGGTTCGCTTGGCTGACATCCTGAAGGCGGAAGGCTACATCTCCGAATGGCGCGAAGAGGAGGCCGAGGTCGGCAAGACCCTGGCCATCGACCTCAAGTTCGGCCCGAACCGTGAGCGTTCGATCGCCGGCCTGCGCCGCATCTCCAAGCCCGGTCTCCGGGTGTACGCGAAGTCCACGAACCTCCCGCACGTCCTGGGTGGCCTCGGCATCGCGATCCTGTCCACGTCCTCCGGTCTCCTCACGGACCGGCAGGCAGCCAAGAAGGGTGTGGGTGGGGAAGTCCTCGCCTACGTCTGGTAACCGGAAGGAGTCGAAGCACTATGTCACGCATCGGTCGTCTTCCGATCACCATCCCTGCCGGCGTCGAGGTCAAGCTGGAAGGTCGCCAGGTCTCTGTGAAGGGACCCAAGGGCGAACTTTCCCGCAGCCTTGCCGAAGGCATCACCGTCGAGAACGAGGACGGCACCCTCACGGTGTCCCGTCCCAACGATGAGCGCGAATCGCGTTCCCTCCACGGCCTGACCCGCACCCTGATCAACAACATGATCATCGGCGTCACCGAGGGCTACTCCAAGAAGCTCGAGATCGTCGGCACCGGTTACCGTGTGCTGGCCAAGGGCTCCGATCTGGAGTTCGCACTCGGCTACTCCCACCCCGTTCCGGTGAAGGCCCCCCAGGGCATCACCTTCGCGGTGGAGAGCGCGACCAAGCTCTCTGTCAGCGGCATCGACAAGCAGCAGGTCGGCGAGGTCGCCGCGAACATCCGTAAACTGCGCAGGCCTGACCCGTATAAGGGCAAGGGCGTGCGCTACGAGGGCGAGCAGGTTCGCCGCAAGGCCGGAAAGGCAGGTAAGTAAACCATGGCTATTGGTATCAAGGGCAAATCCAAATCCGCTGCCCGCGGCCGCCGCCACCTCCGCCTGCGCAAGAAGCTCAACGGAACCCCCGAGCGTCCGCGCCTGGTGGTCAACCGTTCCGCTCGCCACATGGTCGCTCAGGTCGTCAACGACCTGGAGGGCAAGACCCTGGTCTCCGCCACCACCATGGAGGCAGACCTGCGCAGCTTCGACGGTGACAAGACCGCCAAGGCGAAGAAGATCGGCGAGATGATCGCCGAGCGCGCCAAGGCTGCCGGCATCGACGCTGTGGTCTTCGACCGCGGCGGCAACAAGTACCACGGTCGCGTGGCCGCCGTCGCCGACGGCGCCCGGGAAGGTGGTCTGAAGCTGTGAGTGAGAACGCAAACAACCCTGAGAAGGACTCGTCTGTGACTGAGGCCAAGGAAACCGCCGCACCCGAGACTGCCCAGCAGACTCAGGCCGCCGGCGAGAACAGCAATGCTGCTCGCGGTGAGCGCGGCGGCCGCGGTGAGAGCCGCGGCGGTCGTGGTGGTCGCGGCGAAAGCGGCGGCCGCGGCGGTCGTGGTGGTCGTGGCGGACGCGAAGAGGAGAAGGACAAGTTCCTCGAGCGCGTCGTGACCATCAACCGTGTGTCCAAGGTCGTCAAGGGCGGTCGTCGCTTCAGCTTCACCGCCCTGGTCATCGTCGGAGACGGCGACGGCCTGGTCGGCGTCGGCTACGGCAAGGCCAAGGAAGTCCCGGCAGCCATCGCCAAGGGTGTGGAAGAGGCCAAGAAGAGCTTCTTCCGCGTCCCGCGCGTCGGTTCCACCATCCCGCACCTGGTCAAGGGTGAGGATGCAGCCGGTGTCGTCCTGCTTCGTCCGGCCGCACCGGGTACCGGTGTGATCGCCGGCGGTCCGGTCCGCGCGGTCCTGGAATGCGCAGGCATTCACGACGTGCTGACCAAGTCCATGGGCTCGGTGAACGCCATCAACATCGTTCACGGCACCATCGACGCCCTCAAGCAGCTCGAAGAGCCCGAAGCCGTGGCGGCTCGCCGCGGCAAGGCTCTCGACGAGATCGCACCGGCCCGGATGCTGCGCACCATGGCGGCTGACCGCGAAGCCCGTGCACAGAAGGCAGGTGCATGACTTTGCGCAGTACCGTCAACTACAACACCGCGCGGAACCTGAAGGTCGGCGAGCACAAGCTCACCGTCACTCAGGTGAAGTCCCTGATCGGTGCCAACCCCAAGCACCGCGAGACTGTTCGTTCGCTTGGTCTGAAGCGGATCGGCCACACCGTGGTCCGTGACGCCGACGCCGTGACCGTGGGCATGCTCAACAGTGTGAAGCATCTAGTGCAGGCTGAGGAGGCGAACTAAGGATGCCAGAGAACACCGCTGAAGAATCCAACGTCCTCAAGGTCCACGATCTGCGTCCAGCACGCGGCGCCAAGAAGTCCCGCATCCGTGTGGGACGTGGTGAAGCCTCCAAGGGCAAGACCGCAGGCCGTGGCACCAAGGGCACCAAGGCCCGTTACCAGGTCCGCGCCGGCTTCGAAGGTGGGCAGCTCCCGCTGCACATGCGCCTTCCGAAGCTGCGCGGGTTCAAGAACCCGTTCCGGGTGGAATACTCGCCGGTCAACCTGACCAAGCTGAGCGAGATGTTCCCCCAGGGCGGCGACGTGCACGCCGATGACCTCATCGCCAAGGGGGCTGCCCGCAAGGGCCGCCCGGTGAAGGTCCTGGGCTCCGGCGAGATCTCGGTCGCCGTGACCGTGAAGGCTCACGCCTTCTCGGCCAGCGCCGAAGAGAAGATCAAGGCTGCCGGTGGTTCCACCGAGCAGCTGCCGCTGAAGGCTGCTTCCAAGCAGGCCTGATCGGCTCGCCATGATGAAGACCCCCGTGGTTCCCACGGGGGTCTTGTCATATCCTGGCCGGTTCCGGCCTGTCATCTCCCGGCCGGTCCCGGCCATAGGATTCTTTTACCGTGCGCACTGCGCGTTAGTATGACTGACTGTGCGGCCGATGGCCGCGCAACGGCAATTCACGCATCAGGAGGCCGCTTGTTCAGCGCGATCGCAAGGGTGTTCAAGACACCCGACCTGCGTCGAAAGATCTGGTTCACCATCGCGATCATCGCGATCTACCGCATCGGCGCATTCATCCCGGCACCCGGGGTGGACTACTCAGCAGTGCAGCAGTGCCTGGCACTGGGGACGACTGAGGGCGGCCTCTACTCCTTCGTGAACATGTTCTCCGGCGGAGCTCTGCTCCAGGTGTCCATCTTCGCGCTGGGCATCATGCCCTACATCACCGCGGCCATCATCGTGCAGCTGCTGCGCGTGGTGATCCCACGGTTCGAGAACCTCCAGCGCGAGGGCCCCCAGGGTCAGTCCAAGCTCACCCAGTACACCCGGTATCTGACGATCGCACTGGCCCTGCTCAACGCCACCACCCTGGTCTCCATGGTCCGCACCGGGGCCCTGCTGGGCTGTGACATCCCGATCATCACCGAGGACGTGCTCCCCGTCGTGCTGCTGATGATCCTCTCCCTGGTCACCGGCGTCGCGCTGATCATGTGGCTCGGCGAGCAGATCACCGAGCGAGGCGTGGGCAACGGCATGTCCATCCTGATCTTCGTCTCCATCGCCGCCGGGTTCCCCGGAGCCATGGGCGAGATCTGGACCACCCAGGGCTGGCGGACCTTCGGCACGGTGATGCTGATCGGTCTGGTCACCATCGCCGCCGTGGTCTTCGTCGAACAGTCACAGCGTCGCGTCCCGGTGCAGTATGCCAAGCGCCAGGTGGGCCGTCGCACCGTGGGCGGGACCTCCACCTACATCCCGATCAAGGTCAACATGGCGGGCGTCATCCCCGTCATCTTCGCCTCCTCGGTGCTGATGCTGCCCTCGGTGCTGGCGCAGTTCAACCAGCCCGGTCCCGGTGAGGAGCCCTCCGCCTTCATCCAGTTCATCCAGACCTACTTCGTCGGCGGGACGCACCCGCTCTACATGGCGGCGTTCTTCCTGATGACCATCTTCTTCACCTACTTCTACGTGACGATCACGTTCAACCCGAATGAGGTCGCCGAGAACATGCGCAAGTTCGGCGGATTCATCCCCGGGATCCGAGCAGGCAAGCCCACTGAGAGCTACCTCGCCTATGTGATCTCGCGGATCACCTTCCCCGGCGCGCTCTACCTCGGCCTGATCGCCCTGATCCCGCTGATCGCCTTTGTGCTGATCGGGGCGAACCAGAACTTCCCGTTCGGCGGCACCTCGATCCTGATCATGGTCGGAGTCGGACTGACCACCGTGAAGCAGATCAACGCACAGATGGAACAACGGAACTACGAAGGGTTGCTGCGATGACGCGCATGTTGATAGTCGGGCCGGCCGGCTCGGGCAAGGGAACTCAGTCCAAGCGGATCTCCGAGGACTTGGGCATCGTCGCGATCTCCACCGGGGACATCTTCCGGGTGAACATCAAGGAGGCGACCGAGCTCGGCCGCGAGGCGCAGGGCTACGTGGACGCCGGCGACCTGGTGCCGGACTCGGTCACGAACCGGATGGTCGAGGATCGACTGACCTGGGAGGACGCCAAGAACGGCTTCCTGCTCGATGGCTACCCGCGGAACCGGACCCAGGTCGCCGCACTCGATGAGATGCTTTCCCGGCTCGATGTCAGCCTCGACGTCGTGCTGGAGCTCACCGCGGACCGCGAGGAGCTGATCCAGCGCCTGAAGAAGCGTGCGGAGATCGAAGGCCGAGAGGACGACGCCGACGAGGACGCCATCCGCCGTCGACTGGAGATCTTCGCCTCCGAGACCGCCCCGATGATCGCTGAATACGATGCGCGCGGACTGGTGCGCCGAGTGGACGGCCTGGGCGCCGTGGATGAGGTCAACGCGCGCATCATGGAAGCGCTGAAGCCCTGATGTTCTCCCGCAGCCGCGTCGAGCTGAAGACCCCCGAGCAGCTGCGCCACATGGCCGCGGCCGGAGAGATCCTCAATGAGGCGCTTCAGGCCACGCTGGCGGCCGCCGCGCCAGGGGTGACCACCGGGGAGCTCAATGACGTGTTCGCCGAGGTGATCACCTCTCGCGGCGCGAAGCCCAACTTCTTGAACTACCACGGGTTCCCGGGCTATATCTGCGCCTCGGTCAACGAAGAGGTCGTCCATGGGATCCCGGGGGAGCGGGTCCTTGCGCAGGGAGACGTGCTGAAGATCGACGGCGGCTGCATCGTCGAGGGTTGGCATTCAGACTCCGCCCGCACCCGGATCCTGGGCTCCTCCCAGGAAGGCACCGCCGATCCTGAGGATGAGCGGCTCTCCGCCGTCACCGAAGCCGCCATGTGGCGGGGGATCGCGGCCTTCGCGACGGCGAAGAGCACCGGGGAGATCGGTGAGGCCATCGAGGACTACGTCTCCTCCCAGCCTGGGAAGAAGCTGGGCATCCTGGAGGACTACGTGGGCCACGGCATCGGCTCTCAGATGCACATGCCCCCGGACGTGTTCAACTACGCCACCGGGTTCAAAGGAGCAAAGGTCCGCCCCGGCATGGCGCTGGCCATCGAGCCGATGCTCACCCGGGGCGGCATCGAGACCGACGTGCTTGAGGACGACTGGACCGTGGTCACCAGTGACGGCTCCCGAGCCAGCCAGTGGGAACACTCCGTGGCCCGGCACGCCGAAGGCATCTGGGTGCTGACCGCGGCCGACGGCGGCGCCGCCGAGCTGGCGCCGCTGGGCGTCACGCCGGTGCCGCTGCCCGCGCACTGAGCACTTCCGCGCGGTCCACGCGGCGTCCCAGACGTGCCTGCCCTCCAGGGTGCGAGTTGTCCGGGGCAGAACCGTCCTGTAGGCTTTACTGCTGGTTGTCTCTGCCGTTCTGCGTGCCTGCGCACGGTGTTGCACACGGTGTCTTCACACGGTGCCTGCACTGGCGGATCTCGAGACGCCGCAGCAATCGAATCAGACCCTATGGTCGGTCGGAAGCGCGCTGCGCCGCAGCGCGTGCTTCGATCGGCCCCGGGTCACGAACGGTATGTGGAGCATATGGGTAAAAAAGAAGGCGTCATCGAAGTAGAGGGCCGGGTTTCTGAAGCCCTGCCGAATGCAATGTTCCGCGTGCGTCTGGAGAACGAGCACGTTGTCCTCGCGACCATCTCGGGCAAGATGCGCCAGCACTACATTCGCATCCTCCCCGAGGACCGCGTAGTGGTGGAGATGAGCCCGTATGACCTCAACCGTGGGCGCATCGTCTACCGCTATAAGTGAGTCGACGAACGCGTCGGTCAACGTAAAAACCTGTCGCACGCGACCGAATAAGAGGAGAACCCATGAAGGTTCAGCCGAGCGTGAAGCAGATCTGCACCGACTGCAAAGTCATCCGCCGCAGCGGCGTGATCCGCGTGATCTGCAAGTCAAACCCACGCCACAAGCAGCGCCAGGGCTGAGTCCTTCACTTACACCTCGTAAGTGAGGGCGCACCCGCGCTGGACAGCTCACATCATATGCAGTGCAGCCCGTCACTGAGCTGGACGGGCACACCCCCGGTTTCCGAAGGCCGGGGACCCGCTGATGACATCACCTCCGATGTCGGACCGTGAAGGTCCCAGAGGGAATTGCACTGCTGAAGACCTTCGGAAGAGAACAAGGAGGACTGCCACTGTGGCACGTCTGGCAGGTGTAGACATCCCGCGCGAAAAGCGCACGGTGATCGCACTCACTTATATCTATGGCGTTGGGCGCACGAGCGCCGAAGCAGCCTTGGAAGCAACCGGTATCGAAGCTGGTACCCGCGTGAAGGATCTGACTGACGATCAGCTGATCTCTCTGCGTGACTACATCGAGAGCAACCTCACCGTCGAGGGCGACCTTCGCCGTGAGGTCGCCGCCGATATCCGCCGCAAGGTCGAGATCGGCTCTTACGAAGGCATCCGCCACCGTCGCGGCCTCCCGGTCCGCGGTCAGCGCACCAAGACCAACGCTCGTACCCGCAAGGGCTCGAAGAAGACCGTCGCAGGTAAGAAGAAGTAGTTCAGCAGCGCAGACTCACATCGAGTCAGCAGTTGATCCGAAGAACTCAGTCACGGAGAAGAAATGCCACCAAAGTCACGCGCAGCGGCACGCAAGCCGCGCCGCAAAGTCAGCAAGAACATCACGCAGGGTCAGGCGCACATCAAGTCGACCTTCAACAACACCATCGTCTCGATCACCGATCCGCAGGGCGCCGTCGTGTCCTGGGCATCCTCGGGTGAGGTCGGCTTCAAGGGCTCCCGCAAGTCCACGCCCTTCGCCGCACAGCTCGCCGCCGAGCAGGCCGCGAAGCGCGCCCAGGAGCACGGCATGAAGAAGGTCGAGGTCTTCGTCAAGGGACCCGGTTCAGGCCGCGAGACTGCGATCCGCTCGCTGCAGGCCGCTGGCCTGGAGGTCGGCTCCATCTCGGACGTCACCCCGAGCGCGCACAATGGCTGCCGCCCGCCCAAGCGCCGCCGCGTCTGAGCGAACTTCTTTAAAAGACATTAGAGCCTGCCCCCGGCCGTCGCGCCGGGGGCAGGCCGAGCATCATTACTCAGTGAGAATGCGTCATATAGCGGACGCACTCTGAAAGGAACAATCAGTGCTCATTGCACAGCGCCCCACGCTGACCGAAGAAGTTGTCGCCGAGAATCGCTCCCGCTTCGTGATCGAGCCCCTCGAGCCGGGCTTCGGCTACACCCTCGGCAATTCCATGCGTCGCACCCTGCTCTCCTCCATCCCCGGTGCCGCCGTCACCAGCGTCCGGATCGATGGTGTGCTCCACGAGTTCACCACCATCGCCGGGACAAAGGAAGACGTCACCGAACTCATCCTCAACGTGAAGCGGCTCTCCGTCTCTTCCGAGCACGATGAGCCCGTCGTGGCCTACCTCCGCAAGGAGGGCCCCGGCCCCGTCACCGCGGCCGACATCACCCCTCCGGCAGGAGTGGAGTTCCACAACCCGGAGCTGCACCTGGCCACGCTGAACGAGCACGGCAAGCTCGACATGGAGCTGACCGTGGAACGCGGCCGCGGCTACGTCTCGGCGGCTCAGAACAAGATGGCCGACGCAGAGATCGGCCGGATCCCCGTGGACTCCATCTACTCCCCGGTCCTGAAGGTCTCCTTCAAGGTCGAGGCTACCCGTGTGGAGCAGCGCACCGACTTCGACAAGCTCACCGTCGATGTGGAGACCAAGCCCTCCATGGAGCCCCGTGACGCACTGGCCTCGGCGGGCACCACCCTGGTGGAGCTTTTCTCCCTGGCTCGCGAGCTCAACGTGGCGGCAGAAGGCATCGAGATCGGCCCGTCGCCGACCGACGCCGCACTTGCCGCGGACATGGCTCTGCCGATCGAGGACCTGGAACTGACGGTGCGTTCCTACAACTGCCTCAAGCGCGAGGGCATCCACAGCGTGGGTGAGCTCGTGGCACGTTCCGAGGCTGATCTGATGGACATCCGCAACTTCGGTGCCAAGTCCATCGACGAGGTCAAGGACAAGCTCGTCGAGCTTGGCCTGAGCTTGAAGGACTCCCCGGCAGGCTTCGACCCGACCGCGGCTCGCTTCCAGGATGCTGGCGACGAGGACTACGTCGAAGAAGAGCAGCAGCGGTTCTGAAGAACTGCGGCCCAGAACAACTATTCGCGCTGACGTTCACCTGAACCGACTGCGCACCACTCAAGGAGAACCAGACCATGCCTACCCCCACCAAGGGTCCGCGCCTGGGCGGCAGCCCGTCGCACGAGAAGATGATGTTGGCGAACCTTTCCGCCAACCTGTTCGAGCACCGCTCGATCACCACCACGCTGACCAAGGCCAAGCGCCTGCGTCCCTACGCCGAGCGTCTGATCACCATGGCGAAGCAGGGCGACATCGCCGCGCGTCGTCGTGTGGTCGGCAAGATCAGCGCCAACAGCGCGACCAACCAGGCGATCGTCCACGAGCTGTTCACCGTGATCGCCCCGGCCATGGCCGAGCGCGAAGGCGGCTACACCCGCATCGTGAAGATCGGCAACCGCAAGGGTGACAACGCGCCCATGGCCGTGATCGAGCTCGTCATGGAGCCCGTCTCGCCGAAGCAGGCAGTGGTCAAGGAGGCCGAGCAGGCCACCGCGACCCCCGCCGCGCAGCCGGTCCAGGAGGAGACCGCCGAGGTCGAGTCCACCGAGACTGCCGACACCGAGGCGGAGTCCGCTGCAGCGGAGTCCACCGAGGGTGAGAGCCAGAAGTAAGCCTCTCAACAACGCACACCTCAGGCGCCCCGATCTCACCGATCGCGGGCGCCTGACGTGTCTGCAGCGACGTCTGAACCGCCCTGCGCACCGGGGGCACATCCGGTGCGAGCACGGAAGCCGCAGGAAGGGATGAGCGCCCATGCGCGTCCGCGAAGCCCATCAGGACCCGACTCAGCGGGTGCGTCTCGATCTCGCCTATGACGGCAGCGCCTACCACGGCTGGGCCGCACAGCCGGGTCTGCGCACCGTGGAAGGAACTCTCCGGGAGGGTCTGGCCACACTCTTCCGTCGCGAGGTGCCGCTGGTGGTCGCCGGACGCACCGACGCCGGGGTTCATGCCCGGGGGCAGGTCGTCCACCTGGACCTGAGCGACGCCGAGTACTCCGGTCTCGGCCGAGGACGGGGGATCACCCCCGATCAGGCACTGGTGCGCCGGCTCGCCGGGGTCCTGCACCGGGAGCACGGCGCCGTCGTCGTCTTCTCCGCCGCCGCGGTGCCGCCGAGCTTTGACGCTCGGTTCTCCGCGCTGAGTCGCAGCTACCGCTATCGCATCGCGGATGCCCCGGCGCTGCAGGACCCGCTGCGCCGCTGGGACACCGCCTGGCATCGCACGCCCCTGGACGCGGAGGCGATGCGCCTGGAAGCAGCCTCTGCGGCCGGACTCCAGGACTTCGGGAGCTTCTGTCGGCCTCGGGAGCGCAGCACCACCATCCGGGAGCTCCACGGCTTCAACATCGGGCGTGAGCCGCAGGGAGTGATCGTCGCGGAACTGACCGCCGACGCCTTCTGCCATCACATGGTGCGTGCGCTCATCGGCGCCTGCCTGGACGTGGGGGAGGGGCGCCGAGCCCCTGGCTGGCTGAGCAGCCGCCTCGCCGAGCCGAGCTGGGACCAGTCGGTCAGGCTCGCCCAGCCCGCGGGGCTGGTGCTGGAATCGGTGCAGTACCCGGCTCCGGAGCAGCTGGGCCACCGCGCCGAGCAGACCCGGGCGCTTCGGCGCAGCGCCGAGCAGACCTGAGCTGCGCGCAAAGCTGTGATATCAAGCACATCGGAGGAAGTCTTTCAGTCAGGTCCTGGCGTGCCTGAAGCCTGTCACCGCGCGGGAGAATGCCAGCATCAGCCCAGGCGGGCGGGGGTCACCCGGGGGTCCGGGGGTGGCGTGGTTCACGTTCAGGCAGCATACTCATTCGGGCTTGCCTTCATCGACGAAGGCCCTCATCCCTGACCTGCTAAGGAACCAACCTCTGATGAGCACCACTCCCCGCTCCCAGGAATCCGGTCTAGGCGGCGTCGCGTGGGTCGTACTGGTCGCCGCGTTCGGCGGCTTCCTCTTCGGCTTCGACACCGCAGTGATCAACGGGGCCGTCGGCCCCATCCAGGACCAGTTCTCACTCTCAGACCTTGCCATCGGCTTCACCGTCTCCTCGGCCCTGCTGGGCTGCATGGTGGGCGCCTGGGCCGGCGGGAGCCTCTCAGACCGCATCGGTCGCCAGCGCGCGATGATGGTGGCCGCGGCGCTGTTCTTCATCTCTGCGATCGGCTCGGGACTCGCCTTCGGCGCCGCGGACCTGGTGCTCTGGCGGGTGCTCGGCGGCATCGGCGTGGGCATGGCCTCAGTGATCGCTCCGTCCTACATCGCCGAGGTCGCCCCGACACACCTGCGCGGACGCCTGGGCTCCACCTGGCAGCTGGCCATCGTGGTCGGCATCTTCATGGCTGCCGCGTCGAACGCGTTCATCGCCAACCTCGCTGGCGGGGCAGCCGAGGAGCTGTGGTTCGGACTGGAGGCCTGGCGCTGGATGTTCCTGCTCGAGGCGGGTCCGGCGCTGCTCTACGCCCTGCTTGCCTCCTCCATCCCGGAATCCCCGCGCTATCTGGTCTCCCGAGGCCGGGACAAGCAGGCGGCGAAGGTGCTGCAGGAGATCGTCGGCATCCAGGGTGAGGCCGCCATCGCGCAGAAGATCAAAGACGTCCGCGAGACCATCAACATGGAGGCCCGACAGCGCTTCCGGGACCTGATCGTGGGCGGGCGGCTCACCCCGATCGTCTGGGTGGGACTGGGCCTGGCGGTCTTCCAGCAGTTCGTCGGCATCAACGTGATCTTCTACTACTCCAACACGCTGTGGCAGGCGGTGGGCATCGCGGAGGACCAGGCATTCCTGGTCCAGATCATCACCACCAGCGTGAACATCGTGGCCACCGTCATCGGCATCATCATCGTGGACCGGGTGGGTCGCCGGATCCCGCTCGCCGTGGGCTCTGCAGGCATGGCCGCAGGACTGGGCATGATGGCGGTGGCCTTCAGCCAGGCGATCATCACCGTGGGAGCCGACGGCGAAGAGCTGGTCTCGCTCCCCGGCGCCTGGGGAATGATCGCGCTGGTCTCCGCCAATGTCTTCGTGCTCTTCTTCGGAGCCACCTGGGGGCCGTTCATGTGGGTCCTGCTGGGGGAGATGTTCCCCAACCGGGTCCGCGCCGTGGCGCTGGGCGTGACCGCGTCCGCGAACTGGGCCGCGAACTTCCTGATCTCGATGCTCTTCCCCGAGATGGCGGCGTTCTCCCTGGTCTTCGCCTACGGCTTCTACGCGGCCTCGGCGCTGCTCTCCATGTTCTTCGTGCTCAAATGGGTGCCCGAGACCAAGGGGCGCGAGCTCGAAGACATGTCAGACGCCGCCTACGAGAAGACGCCGCGGGTCGCGAAGACACGCTGACTTGCGCCCGCGATCCCCGGCCGGCTCAGCTGGCAGGCCCCCCAGAACCAGTGCCGCCCCCGCCCCGTTGGGCGTCCCGCCAGCGGCCCGCCCGCAGCGCGACTTTGCTCAAAGGCGGGGGCGCTCTGTATAGTTATTGGTTGTTGTGCGTGTCCACCCCTGCGTGGGTCCGTGTCGAGGCGGCTCAGTTGCATGGTCGTCAGCCTCCACGGACTGCAGGGGAACTCACGGGCCCGGTCTTTTCCCAGTCCTCACCTGGGAATCCGGATGTCGCACTCGCGAAGAAACAGTCATTGACGCTCGGTGCTTCTCACACATCGCAGAGTCCAGTGCACTGAACCGTAGAACATCGACCGAAGGCATACCAACGTGCGTACGTACACCCCGAAGCCTGGCGACGCCGATGCCCAGTGGCACGTCATCGACGCGACTGACGTCGTGCTGGGCCGTCTCGCCTCCCACACCGCCACGCTGCTGCGCGGCAAGCACAAGCCGACCTTCGTCCCTCACCAGGACATGGGCGACTTCGTCATCATCATCAACGCCGAGAAGGTCGCCGTGACCGGCGACAAGGCCGAGAAGAAGCGCTACTGGCGCCACTCCGGCTTCCCCGGCGGCATCAAGTCGTTGACCTTCAACGAGATGGTCACGCGCTACCCGACCCGCGCCGTCTACCAGGCGGTCAAGGGCATGCTGCCCCACAACAAGCTCGGCACGGCACAGCTGAAGAAGCTGCGCGTCTACGCAGGTGCTGAGCACCCGCACGTCGCGCAGCAGCCGAAGCCGTTCGACATCTCCCAGGTCACTCAGTAGTCCTGGCCACCCGACACTAGAATTTTCAAGGAGAATCGTGGCTCAGAACACTGAAGAGCTCACCGAAACCGAGGAGCTTTCAAGCTACACCTCGGAATCAACCCCCACCGAGGAGACCGCCGGCGAGTCCGAGCGTGCACCGCTGACCGTCGGCGGCGCCGCCATCGGACGCCGCAAGCGCGCCCGTGCCCGTGTGCGCATCACCCCGGGCACCGGTAAGTGGAGCCTGAACGGTCGCAGCCTGGAGGAGTACTTCCCCAACAAGCTGCACCAGCAGGAGGTCAATGACCCCTTCACCCTGCTCGGCCTGAAGGGCGCCTACGACGTCATCGCCCGCATCGACGGCGGCGGCCCCTCGGGTCAGTCCGGCGCGCTGCGGCTGGGCATCTCCCGGGCGCTGAACGAGGTCGACCGTGACCACAACCGTGCGCCGCTGAAGAAGGCTGGATTCCTGACCCGCGACGCCCGCGCCGTGGAGCGCAAGAAGGCCGGTCTGAAGAAGGCCCGCAAGGCCCCGCAGTACTCCAAGCGCTGATCGACCTGCTCCCGGGGCGCGACGCGCTGCCCCGGGACTGATCGTTCCGCTCGAAGAACCCCGCCGGAGACTCTCCGGCGGGGTTCTTCGCGTCTGAGCGGGCCTCGGCCAGTACACTGAACGTCATCATGGCACGACTTTTCGGCACTGACGGCGTGCGCGGTGTGGCCAACGAGCTGCTCACCGCTGAACTCGCCCTCACCCTCTCCCAGTCAGCAGCAACCGTCCTCGGCCACCGTCAGGTGCTCCCGGGCACCCGACCCACCGCGGTGGTCGCGCGCGACCCGCGCATCTCGGGAGAATTCATCTCCGCCGCCGTCCAGGCGGGCATCGCCAGCAGCGGCGTCGACGTCTTCGACGCCGGAGTGCTGCCCACCCCTGCAGCCGCCTTCCTGGTGGCCGACATCGACGCGGACTTCGGCGTGATGATCTCCGCCTCGCACAACGCGGCCCCGGACAATGGCATCAAGTTCCTGGCCCGCGGCGGGCATAAGCTCGATGACGCCGCGGAGGACTCGATCGAGACCCAGATGGGACTGACGCCGCCACGGCCCACCGGGGCCGATGTCGGACGGGTCAGCCGGTTCGCCGACGCGGAGGACCGCTACCTGGTGCACCTGCTGCGCTCCCTGGACGGCACCAGCCTCAAGGGGCTCAAGATCGTGCTGGACTGCGCCCACGGCGCCGCCGCCGGAGTCTCCCCGCAGGCCTTCACCGACGCCGGGGCCGCAGTGATCGTCATCGGCGCGGAGCCCGACGGGCTGAACATCAACGAAGGCTACGGCTCCACCCACCTGGGTCCGCTGCAGGAGGCGGTGCGCGAGCATGGCGCCGACCTGGGCATCGCCCACGACGGCGACGCCGATCGCTGCCTGGCGGTCGACCATACCGGCGAGGTGATCGACGGCGACCAGATCATGGGCATCCTGGCGATCGCGCAGAAGGAAGCCGGCACCCTGATCGATGACACCCTGGTGGTCACCGTGATGTCCAACCTGGGGTTGAAGCTGGGCATGGAGGCAGCCGGGGTCAAGCTGGTGGAGACCGCCGTGGGGGACCGCTACGTGCTGGCCGCCATGCGCGCCTCCGGGTACAACCTCGGCGGGGAGCAGTCGGGCCATCTGATCTTCGCGGACTACGCCACCACCGGTGACGGCCTGCTCACCGGCCTGCAGCTGGCCGCCCGGGTCGCGGCCACCGGCCGCTCCGTGCGGACCCTGGCGGATGAGGCGATGACCCGTCTCCCGCAGGTGCTGATCAACGTCAAGGGCGTGGACCGCACCCGGGTCAAGACTCACGAGCCGGTGCAGGAGGCCGTCGCGCAGGTCGAAGCCCGGCTGGGAGCCACCGGGCGGGTGCTGCTGCGTCCGTCGGGCACCGAACCGGTGGTCCGGGTGATGGTGGAGGCCTCCACCGCGGAGCTGGCCCGCGCCGAGTCCGAGGCGCTGGCGGACATCGTCAAGGCCGAACTCGCCCTGTAGCTGCACAGGCACCTCGCTGAAGGTCCTCTCGGGGCGACTCTCGACGGCTGGGGGAGGGGCTAGCCCTTGCCCCAGACCACGTCTTTGGCCTTGCCCAGCACTGGGTGACGCCTGGGCTCCTGGGAGCTCCTCTGCTCCGCCTCCTCCGCCGCCTGCCGCTGCGCCTCGGCGAGGGAGGCCAGGAACGCGGGGTTGGTGACCTCGGTCTGGGCCTTGAGCTGATCGCGGATCTCGCGGAGCAGCGAGATGTTCTCGTCTTCGACGGCGGGCGGCGCCGTCTTCGCCCGACGCTCCCGGGCCTCCACCATCCGGGTCATCGGGGCGATGATGACGAAGTAGACCGCACCGGCGATCAGCAGGAAGTTCACCATCGCGGTCAGCAGCACCCCGAACCGGATGGGGGTGTCGTTGAGGATCACCACGGCGAAGTCGTCGAAGTCCGGGGTCCCGACCAGCGCGGAGATCAGCGGCATGAGCACGCTCTCCACCAGGGCGCTGACGACGGCGGTGAATGCCGTTCCGATGACCACTGCAGTGGCCAGGTCCACGACGTTTCCGCGCGTGATGAAGTGCCTGAATCCTTTGAGCATGAGAGAAGTCTAGGACACCACTGACCTGCGACGGCGGCGTCCCGTAGCGGCCAAGATGACGGCCAGGCGAGGCTCGCAGGGCCAGCCGTGGCGCCGCCGTCGTCCTGTCAGGGGGCTGCGGGCAGCTCCGGCTCCGCGGAGTCGTAGTCAGGTGCCGCCGGCTGGTCCCAGTACTCCTCCAGGGTCAGCCCCTGTGCCGCGACCTCCTCGGCGGTCTCCCGGCCGACATAGCGAAGATGCCAGGGTTCGAACTCATAGCCGGTGATCTCCTGAGCCCCTTCGAGATACCGGATGACGAAGCCGTGCTCGGCCGCGTTCTCCGCGACCCACCGGCCCTCGGAGGTCTCGGCGAAGCAATGACCCTGGGTGCACTCGGGGTTCTCGATGCTGATCACATCTGCCGCAAGTCCGGTCTGGTGCTCCGAGTAGCCCGGCCGGGCCACCAGCTCATCGGTCTCCTCGGTGCCCACCGCCGCCTGCCGATTCGTGTAGATGCTTCGCTGGGCCTCGTAGGAGCGGTAGCCGCTGGTCATCGCGAGGACCTCACCGTCCTGGTTCGCGGCCTCGATGAGCTGGGCGAGCGCCTCGGCGGCCGGCTCGCGCAGCAGCAACTGGTTCTGGGTGGTCATCCGCACCTCTGGCACCACCAGGTCTTCAGGCGCGTAGCTCAGGGGCTCCAACGGGTTCCGCGCGTTCACCAGCACGTGGATCGAGTCGGGGTCCCACGAGGCTTCGCTGGCGCGCTCCGGCGTCGGTTCCGGGGTCGGTTCTGGAGTCGACTCCGGGGCGGGTTCTTCGGTGGGATCCGCATCAGCCCCGGCGCCTGACGCACTGTCGGACTCGGCGCCTGACGCCCCGTCGGACTCGGACTCGGGATCCGGGGCCTGCGGGAGCTGGTCCCCGCGCACCTCGGCCAGCGGCTGCTCCGCGCCCAGCCCTGTGGCCACAGCGTTGAAGGCGCGCGGCACGAAGTAGCCGATCAGCAGCAGTACGCCGATCACCAGCACCGCTGCCAGCGCTCGACGCCGACGATAGATCCGAGCGCGGCGGTCCGCCTGCTCCTGGAACTCACGGCGCCCCTGGTCGGTGAGCCGGGCTCGTGGCATCACAGGCCCCCGAACCGGGGCCGGCTGCGGCGGACGGGGCAGGGGACACACAGGGGCGGCAAGAACATCTTGAGAATCAGACCTTGCGCAGCAGCACCCGGGAGACCGAATGGTCCTCGCCCTTGGCCATGACCAGGCGGGCCCGGGAACGGGTCGGGGCGATGTTGGCGCGCAGGTTCGGGCCGTTGATCCGGCTCCAGATATCCGTCGCGCGCGCCTGGGCCTGCTCGTCGTCGAGGAAGGAGTACTGGTGGAAGTAGCTCTCCGGGTTCGCGAATGCCCCGTCCCGCCAGCGCATGAACCGATCCACGTACCACTGCTCGATGTGCTTGGGCTTGGCGTCGACGTAGATGGAGAAGTCGAAGAAGTCGCTCAGCGCCAGCCCAGTGGTGCCGTCCTCGCGCACCCGGGCGGGCTGCAGGACGTTGAGTCCCTCCACGATCAGCACGTCAGGCTGCCGGATCACCACTTCACGATCCGGGACGATGTCATAGACCAGGTGGGAGTACCAGGGGGCGCGCACCTCAGGCTTGCCCGACTTCACCTCGGAGACCATCCGCAGCAGCGCCCGGCGGTCATAGGCCTCCGGGAAGCCCTTGCGGTCCATCAGGCCGCGGCGCTGCAGCTCGGCATTGGGGTAGAGGAAGCCGTCTGTGGTGACCAGCTCCACCCGCGGGGTGGAGGGCCAGCGGCGCAGCATCTCCTGGAGCACGCGCGCGGTGGTGGACTTGCCCACCGCCACCGACCCCGCCACCCCGATGACGAAGGGGGTGCGCAGGGTCTGCTCACCCAGGAACTCGTTCGCCGCGGAGCGCAGCTGCGCGGCGGACTCCACGTAGATCGAGAGCAGCCGGCTCAGCGGAAGGTAGATCTGCTCGACCTCGTTGAGCGAGAGGTGCTCGCCGATGCCACGCAGCCGGTCGACGTCGTCCTGGTTCAGCGGCTGCTCGATGGTGTCTGCCAACCGGGCCCAGGCCTGCCGGTCCAGCTCCGCGAAAGGGGAGTGGGAGGTGTTCGGCGGCTCGGGCTTGGAGGGTGATCCTGCCCACGGTGCGGTGCCCGCCACCAGGGCGGGCAGCGGCCCCGTGGAGGCGCGCGGGTGAGGATCTTCGGATGGGTGCTCAGACACGTTGACACGATACGCTATCCCCCATGTGTGGAATCGTCGGCTATATAGGCCTGCCCGAGAAGACCAGTCAGCACTCAGCACTCGACGTGCTTCTAGAGGGACTTCGTCGCCTGGAGTACCGCGGCTATGACTCCGCCGGTGTGGCGACCGTGGCGGCGGGGACCGTCTCCACGCGGAAGAAGTCCGGCAAGCTCGCGAACCTGCTCGCCGAGATCGACGCCGCCCCGATGGAGGCAGCCTCGGTGGGCATCGGGCACACCCGCTGGGCCACCCACGGAGCTCCCACGGATCAGAACGCCCACCCGCACCTGGCCGACGGCGGCAAGCTCGCCGTGATCCACAACGGGATCATCGAGAACTTCGCCCAGCTCAAGGCGAAGCTGGTCGCAGCCGGGGAAGAGTTCAGCTCGCAGACCGACACCGAGGTGGCCGCGAAGCTGATCGGTCAGTACTTCACCGGCTCCGCGGCCGGTGACCTCACCGAGGCGATGCGACTGGCCTCCAGCGAGCTCGAGGGCGCCTTCACCCTGCTTGCCGTGCACGCCGACCAGCCGGATCGTGTGGTCGCCTCGCGGCGGAACTCCCCGCTGGTCGTCGGGCTGGGGGAGGGAGAGAACTTCCTGGGCTCCGACGTCTCCGGGTTCATCGACTTCACCCGGGAAGCCGTGGAGCTGGAGCAGGATCAGGTGGTGACCATCACCACCGAGGACGTCACGATCATCAACTTCGACGGCACCCCCGCGGAGGGCAAGCGCTTCTCGGTGAACTGGGACGCCGCCGCCGCGGAGAAGGGCGGCTTCGGGACCTTCATGGAGAAGGAGATCCACGATCAGCCCAAGGCCGTGGAGGACACCCTGCTGGGCCGCACCGACGCCTCCGGCCGTCTGGTCCTCGACGAGCTGCGGATCGACCCGGAAGAGCTCAAGGGCATCTCCAAGATCATCGTGCTGGCCTGCGGCACCTCCGCCTACGCCGGCATGGTCGCCAAATACGCCATCGAGCACTGGGTGCGGGTGCCCGTGGAGGTGGAGCTCTCCCACGAGTTCCGCTACCGCGATCCGATCATCGACGACTCCACCCTGATCGTCTCGCTCTCCCAGTCGGGCGAGACCATGGACACCCTGATGGCGGTGCGCTACGCCAAGGAGCAGGGCGCACGCACCCTGGCGATCTGCAACACCAACGGCTCCACCATTCCGCGTGAGTCCGACGCCGTGCTCTACACCCACGCCGGACCGGAGATCGCGGTGGCCTCCACCAAGGCATTCCTGGCGCAGATCACCGCCTCCTACCTGCTGGGCCTCTACATGGCGCAGCTGCGCGGGAAGCTCTTCCAGGGCGAGATCGAGGACATCCTGGCCGATCTGCACAAGATCCCCGGCAAGATCCAAGAGGTCCTCGACGGCGGGGATCAGATCCGCGAGCTCGCCCGCGAGATGGCGCAGGAGCCTTCGGTGCTCTTCCTGGGCCGCCACGTCGGCTATCCGGTGGCGATGGAGGGCGCACTCAAGCTCAAGGAGATCGCCTACATCCACGCCGAGGGCTTCGCCGCCGGTGAGCTCAAGCACGGCCCGATCGCGCTGATCGATCAGGGCCAGCCGGTGTTCGTCGTGGTCCCCTCCCCACACGGCCGGGACTCGCTGCACGCGAAGGTGGTCTCGAACATCCAGGAGGTCCGGGCACGCGGTGCCAGGACGATCACCGTGGCCGAGGCCGGCGACGGCGACGTCGTGGACTACTCCGAGACGGTCTTCTACGTCCCCGAGACCCAGCCGCTGCTGATGCCGCTGCTGACCACCGTCCCGCTGCAGATCTTCGCCTGCGCGCTGGCCGCCGAGAAGGGCTACGACGTCGACCAGCCGCGCAACCTGGCCAAGTCGGTCACTGTGGAGTGACCATCGGTATGCACTGACCTGCTGATCGGGTGACCCGATCAGCAGGTCGGCCCGCTGATCAGGTTGCCCGATCCGCGGGATGACCCGGTCATCGGAGTGACCCGGCATCGGAGTGACCCCTCGCGCAGAAGGAGCAGCATATGATCGTCGGAATCGGCGTCGACGTCGTCCTGGTGACCCGGTTCGAGCACCAGCTGAGGCGGACGCCGGCGCTGCGGCAGCGCCTCTTCGTCCCGGCCGAGCGGGAGCTGAACACCCGATCCCTGGCCGCCCGCTTCGCCGCGAAGGAGGCGGTGGCCAAGGCGCTGGGCGCCCCTGCCGGGATGAACTGGCAGCACGCACAGGTGGTCATGGACTCCGCCGGCGCACCCCATGTGGAGGTCTCCGGCACCGTGGCGCAGGTGGCCGAGTCCAAGGGGGTCAAGCGCTGGCACCTCTCGCTCTCCCACGACGGTGATGTGGCCACTGCGATGGTCATCGCGGAGGGCTGAGCATGCCTGTTGCCTCGCTGCCCGTCTACTCCGGCTCCGCGATCCGTGCGGCCGAAGAGCCGTTGCTGGCAGAGGGTCAGGGGCCTGCTCTGATGCGCCGGGCCGCCCACGGCCTGGCCAGCCAGGTGCTGAGCCTGCTGCGCAGCCAGGGCAGCATCTATGGGTCCCTGGTGGTCGGGCTCATCGGTTCCGGCAACAACGGCGGAGATGGGCTCTACGCGCTGGCTCAGCTGCGCGCCCGGGGCGTCGACGCGCGAGCGGTGCTGGTCACCGAGCGAGCCCACGCCGCGGCGCTGGAAGAGTTCCGGCGCGCCGGAGGGCGCCTGAGCCAGGAGGTGCCGGGCCAGACCACGGTGCTGATCGACGCGATCCTGGGCACCGGAGCGCGCGGCGCCTTCACGCTGCCCACGATCCCGGGCCTGGCCGAGGCCGCGCGCAGCAGCACCGTCGTCGCCTGTGACATCCCGTCCGGGGTGGATGCCGACACCGGACGCTGCCCCGGAGACGCGCTCGCCGCCCAGCACACCGTGAGCTTCGGCGCTGCGAAGCTGGGTCTGCTGCTGGGCGAAGGCGGGCTGCTCAGCGGCGAGATCCACACCGTGGACATCGGCCTCGGCGACCAGCTGCCGGCCCCCGCCGCGCGTGAGCTGACCGGTCCCGCACACGGCGCCCCACGACCACGTCCGGGGGACCACAAATACACCCGCGGCATCCTGCAGGTGGTCGCCGGCTCCGGCCAGTTCCCGGGGGCCGCCGAACTCACCGTGGGTGCTGCGATCACCTCCGGAGTCGGCATGGTCCGGCTCCAGGCCGAGCCGGCCGTCTCCTCCTCCGTGCTGCACTCCTGGCCGGAGGCGGTGATGAGTCAGGGCCGCGCTGAGAAGGCGCTCGAGGGGGCCACCGCCGTCGCCATCGGCCCGGGACTGGGACGGGACCGGTCACGACTGGTGGAGGCTGAGACCATGCTGCGCGGCACAGTGCAGGCCGAGCTGCCCTGCGTGCTCGACGCGACCGGCCTGGAGCTGCTGCGCGGTGACCTGCTGAGCGCCGGTGATCTGGGGGCGCAGCTGATCGTGACCCCGCACCTGGGGGAAGCCCGGCGCCTGGCAGAGGCACTGGAGGACGACGCGCTGCAGGAACTTCTGGCCGGTGAACCGAACACTCTCGAGGCGGCGCGGGCCCTGGCGCGGGCGCTGGGGGTCACGGTCCTGCTCAAGGGGCCCAGCACCGTGGTGGCCGGCCCCACGGACGAGCCGGCGTGGATCGTGCGCGCGGCGACCCCCGGGCTGGCCACGGCGGGGACCGGGGATGTGCTGACCGGGATCATCGGGGCGCTGCTGGCCACCGCACCGCGCACCCCTGATCTGAGCTTCTCCGGCATCGCCGCCGAGGGCGCGCGTCTGCACTCCGCCGCTGCCGCCCGCCTGGACCCCGAGGGCCGCGGGCACTTCGGTGCCAGCGCGCTCGTCGGCGCGCTGCGCGAGTAGCGGCCGCGCCGCGACCGTGTCCATGGCACTCGATAGGGTGGTTCCATGAGCATCCACGGCGACCCCCGCGCCACCTTCCACCCCGAGGCCGCTGAGCGCGCAGCGGTGATCGACCCTGCGGCGATCAGGCACAACGTGCGCACCATCGCGTCCTATGTGCAGCCAGCAAAGGTGCTGGTGGCCGTGAAGGCCGAGGGCTACGGACACGGCGCCGTCACCGCGGCCCGAGCCGCGCTCGAGGCAGGAGCCGACTGGCTGGGCACCGCCCATGTCAGTGAGGCGCTGGTGCTGCGCAGAGCCGGAATCCAGGCGCCGATCCTGGCCTGGCTGCACACCCGGGGAACGGACTTCGCCGCCGCACTCGGAGAGCACATCGACCTGGGGATCTCCGGCTGGGAGATCCATCACGTGGCGCGCGCGGCCGAGTCCCTGCAGAAGCCCGCCCGGGTGCACCTGAAGATCGACACCGGCCTGGGTCGCAACGGCTGCACCATCGAGGAATGGCCCGAGCTGCTGCGCCTGGCCGCGCAGTACCAGGAGCGCGGCCTGCTCAGCGTGGAGGGGATCTTCACCCATCTCGCCGTGGCCGACGAGCCGGACCGTCGCGAGACCGATGAGCAGCTCGCGGTCTACCGGCGCGCACTCGAGCTCGCCGAAGAGCATCGGATCGTGCCGGATCTGAGGCATGTGGCGAACACTCCCGGCGCCTTCTCCCGCCCGGACGCCCACTTCGACATGGTCCGGGTCGGGGTCGGGGTCTATGGACACAGCCCGTTCGCGGACCGGACCGCCGAGGATCTGGGCCTGCGCCCGGCCATGGAGCTGCGCACCACAGTGGCCAACGTGAAACGCGTCCCCACCGGCCAGGGCATCAGCTATGGGCTGACCCACCGGGTGGACCGCCCCACCAGCCTGGCGCTGATCCCGATGGGCTACGCCGACGGCATCCCACGAGTGGCGGTCCACGCCCCGGTCTGGATCCAGGGCCGGCGCTACCAGTCAGTGGGACGTGTGGCCATGGACCAGTTCGTGGTCGACCTCGGGGAGGAGGAGACCGACGTCCAGGTCGGGGATGAGGTGGTCATCTTCGGCGGAGACTCCGGGATCGAAGCCGCCGACTGGGGCAGCGCCGCCGGAACCATCAACTACGAGATCATCACCCGGATCGGGGAACGCGTGCCCCGCATCGTGCAGGACTCGGGGCTGGACTCTGGACAGAACGCAGGGCCGGACGCTGCGGGCACCCCAGACGGGGGAGAGCGGCGGGATCTCGCATGAGCCGCGACCAGGGGCCGGTCGCCGCGCTGCCGGGTGAGCACTGGAGCCGTGAGGTGATCCTGGAGGACCTCAGCGCCACTGCGCAGTTCGCCGAGGCGCTCGCGGGTCAGCTCAGGCCCGGTGATCTGCTGGTGCTCACCGGAGGCCTCGGCGCAGGCAAGACCACCTTCACCCAGTCCTTGGGCAGCGCGTTGCGGGTCAGCGGATCGATCAGCTCACCGACCTTCATCCTCAGCAGGATCCACCGAGCGCAGGACCAGGGTCCGGACCTGGTGCACGTCGATGCCTACCGGGCCGCGTCAGGGAGCCTGGAGTCTCTGGACCTGGCCTCCACCCTGGCGGACTCCGTGACCGTGGTGGAGTGGGGCCGCGGGATCCTTGAGACGGCGCTGATGGGGGCTGATGGGTCCTGGTTGGATCTCGAGCTGATCCGGGACCCGGCAGCCGCTTCCACCCCGGGGACAGAACCAGGAGCCGACACCATCCGCACCGACTTCTCGGAGACCGAGGCCGACCTGCTCGGAGCCCGACGGCGCGCCGTCCTGCGCGGCTACGGCCCGGACTGGACGCAGCCGCCGCAGCTGTGACGAACTACGATGGAGGGGTGCTTCTCGCGATCGATTCCTCCGCCGGCGCCTCTGTGGCCGTGCTCGACGACGGCCAGGTGCGGGCCCAGTGGCGCACCGCCGAGACGACGACCCATGCCGAGGTGCTCGCCGAAGCGGTGGCGCAGACGATGCGCGAGGCCGCGGTCACCGGAGCAGGGCTGCGCGGCGTCGTCGTCGGCGTGGGGCCGGGTCCCTTCACCGGGCTGCGGGTCGGACTGGCGCTGGCGCACTCGCTCGCCGAGGTCTGGGGCGTGCCGCTGCACGGGGTGTGCAGCCTGGACTCGCTGGCCCAGCGTGCCCTGAACCAGCCTGCCCAGAACCAGTCTGCCCAGAACGCGTCGGCTGAGGACTCAGGACCCGCGAGTGGGGAATTCCTCGCCGCCAGCGATGCTCGGCGCCGCGAGGTGTACTGGGCCCGCTACCGCAGCGATGCCCATGGATTCGCGGAGCTGCTGGAGGGGCCACAGGTCAGTGCCGCCAGCGAACTGCCGGATCTGCCGGTGGTGGGCATCGCGGCGAGCCTCTATCCACAGGTGTTGACCCCGCGCTCGGCGGAACAGGGGCACTGGCTGCCCGATGCCGTGGAGCTGGGCCAGCTCGCCGAGCGCGCGCTCGAACGCGACCCCTCCGCCGAGCCCCGCCCCGCCGAGTCTCGCTCCGCCGAGACTCGCTCCGGTGTGGTGCTGCGCGACCCGCTCCCGCTCTACCTCCGGGAGTCCGACGCCAAGGTGCCGGCCCAGATGAGAGCCAGGCAGGCCTCATGAGCAGCCCAGAAGTGCAACGCTCGGACTCGGAGCGCCACCAGGTGAGCCAGATGACGGCGCTGGACGTGCCCGAGGTGCTCGCCTTGGAGAACCGGCTCTTCCCGCACGACGCCTGGCCGGAGAGCTTCTTCTACGACGAGCTCGCGCACACCACCGGCAGCTCCGGCGAGGCGCCCACCCGGCGCTACTGGGTGGCCCGGGATGCCGCCGGTCAGCTCGCCGGATACGCCGGGATGATGTGCCTGCTGCCGCTGGCCGATGTGCAGACCCTGGCGGTGGCGCCCGAGGCGCAGGGCCGTGGGCTTGGCACCCGTCTGCTGCGCCTGCTGATCCTCGCCGCACGTCAGGACGCCGCCGAGCAGATCCTGCTGGAGGTCCGCGCCGACAACCCGGGGGCGCAGGCCCTCTACCGGCGTGAGGGCTTCACCCACATCCACACCCGGGCGCAGTACTACCCCGACGGCCAGGACGCGCTGATCATGGCGAAGCCTCTGACCGACCTCTCCGCGCCCAGCTCGGCGACAGACCTCAGGAGCCCCACCCCATGACCGAGACTTCCCCGGCTCCCCGCGCCCCGCTGGTGCTCGGCATCGAGACCTCCTGCGACGAGACCGGCATCGGGATCGTCCGAGGAACCCAGCTGCTGGCGAACACCGTCTCCTCCTCGATGGAGGAGCACGTCCGCTTCGGCGGTGTGATCCCGGAGATCGCCGCCCGCGCGCACCTCGAAGCCTTCCGGCCTACGCTTCGCCAGGCATTGGACACCGCTGGGATCGAGCTCGACGAGGTGGACGCGATCGCTGTGACCGCGGGCCCCGGCCTGGCCGGCGCCCTGATGGTGGGACTCTCCGCCGCCAAGGGACTCGCCCTGGCCGCCGGCAAGCCGCTCTACGGGGTCAACCACCTCGTCGCCCACGTCGGCGTGGGCCTGCTGGACCCGGCGGAGCACCACCGTCCCGGGGGGATCGGCACTGCAGAGAACGGCACCGCAGGGAACGGCACTGCGGCGAACGGCACCGGGCAATCCGGTATGCGGGAGCTGCCGCAGAACTCCGGGGCGCTGCTGGTCTCCGGCGGGCACACGGAGATCCTGCGGGTCGGCTCGCTGACCAGTGATGTCCAGCTGCTGGGCTCCACGATCGACGACGCCGCCGGTGAGGCCTTCGACAAGACCGCGCGCCTGCTGGGCCTGGGCTACCCGGGGGGACCCGCGATCGACGCCGCGGCAGCCAGCGGGGATCCGCAGGCCTTCCGGTTCCCGCGCGGGCTGACCCTGCCGAAGTTCGAAGGCTCTGCGCAGACCCCGGGAAAGCACCGGCACAACTGGTCCTTCTCCGGGCTGAAGACCGCGGTGGCCCGCGCGGTGGAGCAGTTCGAGGCCGCCGGAAAGCCGGTCCCGGTGGCCGATATCGCGGCCAGCTTCCAGGAGGCCGTGGTGGACGTGATCACCGCCAAAGCGGTGCGCGCCGCCACGGAGCACGGGATCACCACGCTGCTGCTGGGCGGGGGAGTCGCGGCGAACAAGCGGCTGCGCGAGCTGCTGGCGCACCGCTGCGCCGACGCCGGCATCGAGCTGCAGATCCCCCCGGTGAGCCTGTGCACCGACAACGGCGCGATGGTCGCCGCGTTGGGCGCCCAGCTCGTCGCCGCCGGGACGGCGCCGTCCTCGCTCTCGATCCCGGCCGATTCCTCCCAGCCGGTTCAGCGGATCAGCGTCTGAGCCGGCTCCCGCTGAGGGCTGGTCGGATCAGACCCGTCGGGGCCCGTTGATCGACATCCGGGTGCGCGCCGCCGCATCGAGCACCACCTGGCGCAGGTCCCCCTGGTGGGTCTCCGCAACCTGGCGCTGCCGCATATAACCCGCACCGTCGCGCATCATCTGCTCGACCAGCGCCAGCTCATCGGCGCATCCCAGTTCCTTGGCCACCGGTTCCAGCCGGTTCAGCTCCTGCTGAAGATGATCGGTGACCAGCATCTCGTCGCCCTCGGCGTTGAGGATGATCTCGGCGTCGAGGCCGTAGCGCGCGGCCCGCCACTTGTTCTCCTGCACGAACCAGGGTGGCATCGAGACCACCTTGCCGCCGTTCTCCAGGTCCTTGACCGTGGAGTGCACGATGCACTGGGTCAGCGCGGCGACTCCGGCGATCTCCTCCAGCGTGGCCAGGCCGTCGCAGACCCGCAGCTCCACGGTGCCCAGCCTCGGCACCGCGCGGACGTCCCAGCGCACCTCGGTGACGTCGTTGATCACCCCGGTGTGCTCCAAGTCGCTCACGGCCTTCTCGTAGCCGGACCACTCCTCGAACTGGAAGGAGGCCCCGGCGGTGGGCAGCTGCTGGAAGACCAGGGCGCGCTGCGAGGCGTAGCCGGTGTCCTCACCTGACCAGTACGGCGAGGAGGCGGTCAGCGCCTGGAAATGCGCGTTGTAGTTGCACAGCGCGTTGACCGCGGGCATCGCCTGGGCGACGTCGTCCAGGCCCACGTGGACATGGACCCCGTAGATCACCATCTGGCGGCCCCACCACTGGGTGCGTCTGATCAGCTCCGCGTACCGCTCCTTGTCCGTGACCTCCTGCGCGGTGGGTGCGGCGAACGGGTGCGAGCCCTGGCAGTAGAGCTCGACGTCGAGCGGCTCGCAGTGGCGCATCACGTTGCGCGCGGTCTCGCGCAGCTGGTCCACCCCGGTGTTCACGTCTGGGCAGACATCGGTGACCAGCTCCACGGTGTTGGTGAGCAGCTCCTGCTTCACGTAGGGATGCTCATCCTCCGAGCCGAGCTCCGGAAGATCCTGATGACAGGCGCGCAGGACGCGGTCCGCCACCGAGCGCAGATCTCCGGTCTGCCGATCCACCAGCGCCAGCTCCCACTCGAGGCCCAGGGTGGAACGTCGTGATTCAGCGAAGGGTAGTTCCAACAGTGGCTCCTCAGGTGTCGGGGCCGGCGGCCGCATCACCACACAGAATACTGCCCAGACCGGTCATTGCCTGGCGCCCGGCAGGACATTGCCTCGGCGTGCAAGGTCACGCCCGCGGTCGCTGCCCTTGTCGTCCAGCCGGCGCGGATACCCTGAGGTACATGTCTTCTGCCGGTTCCTCGCGTCCTCGCCCGCTGCTGGTTGCCGCCGCGCTGTCCTGTCTGCTGCTCAGCTCCTGCGCCCCAGGAGCTGGTCCTGAAACCCCCGAGGACACCTCCAGCCCCGGCGGGCAGAGCACCGAGGAGTCCGCGGCCGCCGCGGAAGAGCAGCGTCGCGTCGAGGCCGAGCAGGCTCGGGAGGCCGCGCTCGCGGGACCTGGGCCGCAGCATCAGGAGCGCGCCGAGCAGATCGTCGCGGAGTACTCCCTGACCGAGCTGGCCGGGTCGGTGTTGGTGGGGGAGTACGCCACCACCGATGCTGCGCCGATGGCGGACCTGATCGAGGAGCTGCACCTGGGCGGCGCCATCATCATGGGGGCCAACGTGCCGAGCGCGGATCAGGGTGTGGCCACCGAGGAGCTGGCCGCCCAGCTGAGCACCCTGCGCGAGGCCGCCGGAGAGCGGGAGGTGCCCCCGATGATCAGCGTGGATCAGGAGGGTGGACTGGTCACCCGAGTCGGCGCCCCGCTCACCGAATGGCCCACCCCGATGGCCTACGGAGCGGCCGCCGGGCAGGACGAGGCTGATCAGGACGAGGCTGATCAGGACGAGGCTGGACCCGACGACGACGCGCTCGCCCGCACCGGGCACCGGTTCCTCGCCTCGGAGCTCGCCGAGCTCGGATTCAGCACCAGCTTCGCGCCCAACGGCGACGTCACCGCGGGGGCCACAGATCCGACCATCGGCTCGCGCTCCTTCGGCTCCGACGCCGAGGCCGTCACCGAGCTGACGATGCAGGGCATCCGGGGTCTGGCCGAGGGTGGCCTGGCCGGATCGATCAAGCATTTCCCCGGGCATGGGTCGGTCACCGAGGACTCCCATCAGACGCTCCCGGTCCAGGACGCCGGCCTCGAGGAGCTGCGCACCCGGGACTGGGCGCCCTTCGCCGAGGCCGCCGAGGCAGGTGTGCCGATGATCATGATGGGCCACATCGAGGTGCCCGCGCTGGAAGAAGGCGTGCCCTCCTCTCTCTCCGCCGCCGCTTACACCGAGCTGCGCGAACTGGGTCACGACGGGGTGGTGGTCACCGACGCGCTGAACATGGGCGCCATCGTCCAGGGCTACGGCGGTGACCAGGCCGCCGTGAGTGCGCTCACCGCAGGCGCGGACCTGCTGCTGATGCCCGCCGATGTCCGCGGCGCGCACGCCGGCATCCTCGCGGCCGTGGAGTCGGGCGAGCTGGACCGCGAACGCCTTGAGGAGGCGGCGGAACGTGTCGCTGCGCTGCAGCTCTGGCAGGCCGAGCTGGCCGCCGGGGATCTCGCCGCCGGGCCGGGAGCTCAGCTGCCCGAGGAGCTGCGCGGGGAGCAGGAGGATGAAGACGCCGCCGCGAAATCGGATTCCGGCAGTGCAGAAGCGACTGCGGCGCAGCTGAGTGAATCCGCGGTGACCCTGGTCGCTGGGGAGTGCGAGGCGGACCTGGCCGCCTCCGGCATCAGCATCGTGGGCGGCAGTGAACAGGATCGTTCCCGGCTGACCGCAGCCGCCGAGGCCGCCGGCCTCAGCGTGGGCACCGGGACTGTGGTGAACCTGGTCGGGGAGTCCAGCGCCGCCGGGGGAGACGTCGCGGTCGCCCTGGACCGCCCCGAGGTCTTGGCTGGAGCCGATGCGGCCACGCAGATCGCGCTCTACGGGCGCACCGAGGAGTCCTTCCAGGCTCTCGCCGCGGTGCTCGCCGGAACTCAGGCGCCGGGAACGCTCCCGGTGGAGGTGGGAGAGCTGCCTCGCGGCCACTCTGCATGCTGAGCGATCACAGCGGCTCCACCACCGCGAAGACCCGCTCCTCGCCCAGCCGGGTGATCACCAGCGTGGCGTGACGCTTCGGCCCCTTGGGCCGCTTCTTCGGCAGCAGCTGCTGGCGCAGCTTCTCCGGGACGACGTCGACGCCGCGCTTCTTGATCTCCAGACTGGTCACTGCGGCCTCGGTGACCCAGGCCTTGAGCGTCTTCAGGTTGAAGGAGTCGACCTCGAGCACCTGGAACTGCCGGGAGAGCCGGTAGTCGGGGTCGGTCACGGGCTCATCGGCGCAGAAGTAGGCGATGTGTTCATCCAGCAGATGAGCTCCCAGCGAGTCCGCGAGCTCGGCGATGAGTCCAGATCGGATCACCGCAGGGTCTGGTTCATGCAGCACTCCGACGAGCCCTGCTCGCCCCGACGGCTCGGCCTGGACGCCGGCGCCGAAGTCAGTGTCGCTGACCAGCTCCACAGCGGCGCTGCCGTCCTCAGGCAGCAGCGTGGCGGCCCGCCGGACGCCGGGCCGGGCCAGTGCGTTGAACCAGAGCACCAACTCGACCAGATCTCCGTCCACTGAGACCCACTCGGCCTCACAGTCGGAGGGGATCAGCTCATGCGGCAGCCCCGGACCGAGCTTGACCCCCATCGGGGTGCCGGTGCTGGCCAGCGCCTTCACGAAGCTCAGCGGCGGGGAGAAGGACTCGGGGTCCCAGAGCCTGGTGGGTCCGGCCGCCGCGGTCTCCTGGGCCGCGTGCGGATCCCGGCGCGCTGGATCCAGCCACAGCCCCCAGCCTCTGGGGGCCCCTGCCCGGAGCAGATCGAAGGTCGCCGCGAAGTCCTGGGCGGTGCCGTGCTGGACGTTCGCCTCCGGGAACGGATGCAGGTTCATGGTGGCCGCCGCAGCGGTGTTCTCATCCGCCTCCACGGCCGTCACGCTCAGCCCCAGGGACGCCGCCGCCAGTGCATCACCGCCGAGGCCGCAGCCAAGATCGACCACCCGGTCCAGGCCGGCGCTGCGGAAGCGCTGGGCGTGGCGCGCCGCCACGGGAAGCCGCGTGGACTGCTGCAGCCCCTCATGGGTGAAGAGCATCCGCGCGGCGAACTCGCCGAACTTCTGGCGTCCGGCCGCGCGCAGCCGGGACTGAGTCAGGGCGGAGGCCACCCGCTCAGGCGGGTGACCGGCGTCGCGCAGCCGCAGGTTCAGCTGCAGCGCCGTCTGCTCGTCATAGGGCGGCAGGGAGTTCAGCAGCTCCCACCCCTCCGGGGTGAGGACGGGGTCGAGCGCATCTGCGGCGGGAGAGGACATCGCCCCTACGCTACCGGGCCGAGTGCGCCGAGTGGAGGCGCTGCGCCGCGGGACGCGCAGGAGAATAGCTCACAGTTGAATGTGCGAATGGCGAGAAAGCGTCACATCGCAGTCACCGTTTGCGCTGAATTAGTTAACTATGTAAGTTCTATTTAGCTTAGGACAGACTAACCAGCGACGCCATGTCGCGCACTTCGCACCCCAGACCTTGAAAGGCAGGGCTATGCCCACTGCAGAACTCGCATCCCAGAACACCGGTCGCATCATCCGCGGAGGCCCCGAGGGTGAGAAGCGGTCCCCGATGCGCAGCTCCACCGGAGCGCCGGGGTCCCGGATCCTGGGCGGACTCTGCGTCGGTGTGATCGCCCTGCTCGCACTCAGCGCCTGCGGCTCCGACGCGGCAGCCGATGAAGCCGGTGCCAGTGAGACGGCTGAGGAGGCCGGGGGCGATGCTGAGGGCTCTGGCACCGTCACGATCCAGGATGATCACGGCACCCATGAGGTCTCCACGGATCCCAGCAGCGTCGTGGTCACCGACAACAGGTCCTACCGCACACTGGAGGCCTTCGGGGTCGAGCCCACCGCCGCCGCCCGCAGTCTGATGGATGCCCAGACCCACGCCTATGCGGAGGATGAGTCCATCCTGGATCTGGGGAATCATCGTGAGCCCGATCTGGAGAACGTGGTCGCCGCGGAGCCTGACCTGATCATCAACGGGCAGCGTTTCCAGGACTACTACGAGGATCTCAGTGCCCTGGCGCCGGACGCCACGATCTTGGAGTTCGAACCGCAGCCCGACGCTGACCTGGTCGAAGAGCTGATCCGCAAGACCGAGTCGCTCGGCGAGGTTTTCGGGAAGGAAGACGTCGCCGCAGAGCTGGTCGAGGAGCTTCAGACCGAGATGACTCGGGTCCAGGACGCCTACGACGGCGAATCCACCGTGATGGGCCTGCTCACCTCCGGCGGTGACATGAGCTACGTGGCGCCAGGTCCCGATGGTCGAGCCATCGGCCCGGTCTTTGACTCATTCAGCCTCACCCCTGCGCTGGAGCAGGAGGGTGAGAACGAGTCCCACGGTGATGACATCTCCGTGGAGGCGATCGCCGCAGCGGACCCGGACTGGCTGCTCGTGCTGGACCGCGACGCCCGGCTCACCCTGGACGAGGGTGAGGAGTACAGTCCCGCGGCCGAGATCGTGGAGGACTCGGCCGCGCTGGCCAACGTCTCCGCCGTGGAGAACGACCAGATCGTGTACCTGCCGGAGAACTTCTACCTCACCGAGGACATCCAGGCGTACACCGAATTCTTCCGCGACTTCGCAGACGCACTCGAAGCCGCGGAATGACCGCAGTTCACTCTCTTGCCAGTCGGTGAATGATGGTCGCCCGACGGTCCCGTGCAGGCCTGGACAACCTGCGCGGGACCGTCCCAATATCAACACGCCGGTATCCGCTAATACGTGTCCACTGGGCGGCACTGCATGCTTCGATGCTCAGCCTTGCCTTCGTCCTCGTGAAAGCCTCCTATGCCTGACACCACCTCCGCGGCACCGCATCGCCACCGATCCGCCCGTCCGGAGCCACCGCGGCGATCCCTCCAGCAGACCCCGCCGCAGCCGCCGTCGCCGTTCCCGGATGCCCGCGCGATCCGCAGGCAGCGCCGGTTCACCCCGGCACTGCTGATCGGGATCCTGGTCACCCTCGGACTGCTGCTGCTCTCGCTGAGCACCGGGCAGTACGCCGTCTTCTCCGAAGATGGGTTCTGGATGTTCGGCATCACCAGGGTGCCGCGCACCGTGGCACTGGTGCTCGCCGGTGCCTCCATGGCCATGTGCGGGCTGATCATGCAGCTGCTCACCCAGAACCGCTTCGTGGAGCCCACCACCACTGGCACCACCGAGTGGGCAGGACTGGGACTGATCCTGGTGCTCTGGCTCTTCCCCGGCGCTTCCATGCTCGCCCGGATGAGCGGGGCCGTGACCATGGCCTTCATCGGCACTGTGATCTTCTTCCTCTTCCTGCAGCGGGTGACGCTGAAGTCCTCGCTGATCGTGCCGATCATCGGCATCATGCTGGGGGCGGTGGTCAGCTCCTTCACCACCTACATCGCGTTGATGACCGACCACCTGCAGACCCTGGGCATCTGGTTCGCCGGATCCTTCACCCGGGTCGTGGAAGGGCGCTATGAGCTGATGTTCCTGGTGCTGGTGGTGACCGTCCTGGTCTTCCTCACCGCCGACCGGTTCACAGTGGCCGGACTCGGACGCGATATGGCGACCAACGTGGGGCTGAACTACACCGCCGTGCTGTTCCTGGGCACCGCCATGGTCGCCGTGGCCACCGGCGTCACCGCCACCGTGGTGGGCACCCTGCCCTTCCTCGGGCTGATCGTGCCCAACATCGTCTCGCTCTTCCGCGGCGATGACCTGCGCAGCAACCTGCCCTGGGTGGCGCTGCTGGGGATCGCCACCGTCACCGCCTGTGACCTGATCGGTCGCACCATCCGGGCGCCCTTCGAGATCCCGGTGGGACTGGTGCTGGGCCTTCTCGGAGCAGTGGTCTTCATCGGGCTGCTGCTGCGGCAGCGGCGGAAAGGCGGGCTGGTCGCATGACCGAGCAGCTGGATCGCGCGCGCCGCACCGGCCAGTCGGCCGCCGGCGGCCCCGCCGACTCCGGGACCACCGCCCCTGGTGGCGGAGCCCCGGGCGACGAGGCCCCTGACCGGGAAACCCCCGCGCAGCTCAGTCGGCATTCCGGGGCGATCACCACTGGGCGCCACCGGGTGCGCTACTGGGGCGTCATGGCGCTGCTGGGCGGGCTCTCGGTGTTCTTCACGGCCGGGATCCTCGGCTATGACAACCCGATGCCCTTCGGCACCGAGGGATACTGGCTGATCGCGAGGATGCGCGCTGAGACCGTGCTGGTCATCGGCGTCGTCGTTCTCGCTCAGGCGATGGCCACGGTGGCGTTCCAGACCGCGACCAACAACCGGATCATCACCCCTTCCATCATGGGGTTCGAGTCGCTCTACGTGGCGATCCAGACCGGTGCCGTGTTCTTCTTCGGCATCGCCGGGGTCACCCTGGTCACCGGTCTGCCGCAGTTCCTGATGCAGGCCGCCGCCATGGTGCTCTTCGCCGTGATCCTCTACTCCTGGCTGCTCAGTGGGAGGTTCTCCAACATCCACATCATGCTGCTGGTGGGTGTGGTGCTCGGCGGCGGGCTCGGCTCGCTCGCCACCTTCATGCAGCGGGTGCTCACCCCCAGCGAGTTCGACGTGCTCACCGCCCGGCTCTTCGGCAATATCGGCAATGCCCGCAGCGAGTACCTGCCCTACGCGCTCCCGATCGTGCTGGCCGCGGCACTGCTGCTGTGGTGGCGGGCGCGCCGGCTCAACGTGGTCGCCCTGGGACGCAACACCGCAGAGAACCTCGGGGTGGACCACCGGCGTGAGGTGATGCTGATCCTCACGCTGGTCTCGGTGCTGATGGCGATGAGCACCTCGCTGGTGGGCCCGATGACCTTCCTGGGCTTCTTGGTCGCCACCCTGGCGTATCAGTTCGCCGACACCTACTCCCACCGGATGCTCTTCCCGATGGCCATCCTGATCGGCTACACCGTCCTTGCTGGGGCGTACTTCATCATGCGCAACATCTTCTACGCGCAGGGCGCGGTGACCCTGATCATCGAGCTCCTGGGCGGAGTCGTCTTCCTGATAGTCCTGATGCGAAAGGGTCGCCTGTGATCAGCCTGACCGAGGTCACCAAGAACTACGGCTCCGGGAAGGCCGACGACGCCGTCGCCATCGGCCCGGTCAGCGTGGAGATCGCCGCGGGCGGTGTCACCGCGCTGGTGGGGCCCAACGGTGCCGGAAAGTCCACGATCCTGACCATGATCGGGCGGCTGCTCGAGGTGGATGCAGGCCGGATCGAGGTGGCCGGGCACGACGTGGTGAGCACGCCTTCGAAGACCATAGCCAAGATCCTCTCCATCCTGCGCCAGGAGAACCACTTCGTCACCCGGCTCACGGTGCGCCAGCTGGTGGGCTTCGGTCGGTTCCCGCACTCACAGGGCCGGCTCACCGCGGTGGACGAGCGGCATATCTCCGAGGCCATCGACTTCCTGGATCTGACCGCCCTGGAAGGCAGGTACCTGGACCAGCTCTCCGGGGGTCAGCGCCAGCGCGCCTATGTGGCGATGGTGCTGGCCCAGGACACCGACTATGTGCTGCTGGATGAGCCGCTGAACAACCTGGACATGCAGCACGCGGTGCAGATGATGCAGCAGCTGCGCCGCGCCGCCGACGAACTGGGCCGCACCGTGGTGATCGTGTTGCACGACATCAACTTCGCCGCCCGCTACTCGGACAAGATCCTAGCCATGAAGGACGGGGTGGTGGTGGAGCACGGAACCCCGGCGGAGATCATGCAGGATGCGGTGCTGAGCAGGGTCTTCGACACCGAGGTCACCGTGATCGACGGCCCGCGCGGGCCGCTGGCGGTGTATTACTGAGCATCCCTCCGGCCTCACAGGCGGCTGCGTCGGGTCTCAACAGTTGAGACTGCCTGAACCTGGGTACATCGCTCCGCAAGCCCCGACCTATCATTTTGGGTCTGCGCCGGACTCGGTGCTGTTCACCACCAATACTTCTGTGGAGATGCCCAGCAATGTCTACCTCTGTTGAC
The DNA here is from genome assembly GCF_013410215.1 of Nesterenkonia sandarakina. Lineage (NCBI taxonomy): Bacteria > Bacillati > Actinomycetota > Actinomycetes > Micrococcales > Micrococcaceae > Nesterenkonia > Nesterenkonia sandarakina. The sequence goes on along the minus strand of NZ_JACCFQ010000001.1, from coordinate 437,078 downwards.
CCCACCGGGCCCGGTGCTTCGAGCCGAAAAGTCGACGACGTGGCCGATGAGAATCTGACGGTCCCGCGCCGCCGGATCATCATGGCCTCGCTGATCGGGACCACGATCGAGTTCTACGACTTCTACATCTACGCCACCGCGGCCGTGTCGGTCTTCCCGCTGCTCTTCTTCTACGGCGATGAGGGTTCCGCACTGCTGGCCTCCATGGCCACCTTCGGGGCCGCCTTCGTGGCCCGCCCGCTGGGTGCCATCATCTTCGGTCACTACGGAGACAAGATCGGGCGCAAAGCCACGCTGGTCGGCGCGCTGCTGACCATGGGCATCGCCACCTTCCTGATCGGTGCGCTGCCCACCTACCACCAGGTCGGACTGTGGGCGCCGGCGATGCTGACCATCCTGCGCTTCTGCCAGGGACTGGGCCTGGGCGGCGAATGGTCAGGCGCCGCGCTGCTGGCCTCGGAGACCGCCCGGCCGGGCAAGCGCGCGCAGGCCGCCATGTGGCCGCAGCTGGGCGCCCCGTTCGGCTTCATGCTCGCCAACGGGCTCTTCCTGATCCTGGCGACGCTCTTCGCCTATGACTCCACCGCTCGGGACCTCAACGACCCGTTCCTGGTGTGGGGCTGGCGGCTGCCGTTCCTGCTCTCGGTGGTCATGGTCGTCGTCGGGCTCTACGTCCGGCTGCGAATCGAGGAGACCCCGGTCTTCGCCAAGGCCATGGCCGGCAACGAGCGGGTCAAGGCCCCCATCGGGGAGGTCTTCCGGCGCAACTGGTGGGAGATCATCCTGGGCACCTTCATCATGCTGGCCACCTACGGGCTGTTCTACCTGATGACCACCTGGATCCTCTCCTACGCCATCGGCAGCGCCGAGGTCGGGGGCCTGAGCTACGGCTACCAGGACTTCCTGGTGCTGCAGATCGTCGCGATCACCTTCTTCGCGATCTTCGTGCCGGTGGCAGGTCGACTGGCCGACCGCTTCGGCCGCCGCCCGATGCTGATCGTGGTCACCATCGCGATCATGATCTTCGGCCTGAGCTTCCGATGGTGGCTCTCCGCGGGCTCCATGGGCACCGGCGAGGACCTCAACGTCTGGCAGATGCTGGCCTTCCTGGCCGTGGGCATGTCGCTGATGGGGCTGACCTTCGGCCCGATGTCGGCAGTGCTGCCGGAGCTTTTCCCCACCAACACCCGCTACACCGGATCTGGCGTGGCCTATAACGCCGCCTCCATCCTGGGTGCGGCGCTGACTCCCTTCGTCGCCGCCTGGCTGGTCCAGGCCTACGGGGTCGGTGCGGTCGGGCTCTACCTGGCAGGCCTGGGCGTGCTGACTCTGATCGCGCTGATCCTGGCCCCGGAGACCTCGAAGAAGTCGCTCTACACCGAGGCCGCCAAGTAATCAGCCGGCCCCAGCTGCCCCGTCCCCGGTTCGTGAGCCAGGGGCGGGGCAGCTCTGTGTCTGGGGTGAGCGGCGTTCCTGGGGCGGGGCAATGCTGTGTCTTAGGGCTGGCAGCGGGACGTCGCAGGTCGGCTCAGCCGTCGATCACCGCGACCAGCTCATCGAGGAATCCACCGAAGTCGGTGCCGCGGCGCAGGATCCGCTGCAGCGAGTCACGTTCGCTGAGCACCTCGACGAGCTGTTCGAAGATGGTCTGGAACGCGTCGCGCTCGGACTCGGAGAATGCCGCCAGGGCCACGACCTGGATCCTTCCTTCGCCCCAGCGGATCGAGCCCTCGGCGATTCCGATGGAGAGCGCGGTGCGCCGGGCGGTCATTCTCAGCGCGTGCGGGACCGCGAGCGATTCCGTGAAGGCCGTGGAGGAGAGACGTTCGCGCTCGATGGTGCCGCGCAGATAGTCCTCATCGATGATGTCCTGTGCCAGCAGCGGGGCGCTGAGCTGGCGGATCGCGTCCTCCTCATCCTTGGCCTTGAGCGGGCGGATGAACGCCTCGGGGCTGAAATACCGCTCAAGCTCCCCGCGCAGCCGGGTCAGCCGCCGGGCGCGACGCCGCTTCGAGGCCACCGCGGCGATGCGCTGGATGTCAGCGTCGGTGATGAACGGGGCCAGCTGCACGGTGCGCTCATCGGGCACCGGCGGTTCGATCGTGGTCAGCACCAGATCGGTGGCCATGGAGGCCCAATCCGGGTCGGTCCGGGTCTCCACTGCGGTGACCTCGATGCCCGGACCGAGGGACTCATCGAGCCGGGAGCGCAGCAGGTCGTGCAGCTCGTAGTAGCCGGGGCACACGATGGTCGCGGTCAGCGCCGCCTCGGTGCGGCGGCTGCGCTCCAGGCGTCCGCCCACATGCATGGCGATATAGGCGATCTCATCCTCACGGATCAGCACATCCAGCTGCTCAGCGATGTCACTGGCGATGGAGACCGCCACCTGGAAGATCATCGGATAGGTGGACTTCAGCGACTTGGTCAGCGGGTTGCGTGAGAACGCCTGCTCCCGTGCCCGGTGGACCAGGTTCTGCACGTGCAGGCTCAGCCGCCGGATGAAGTCCGCGTGAGCGATGTCCACCAGATACTCCTCTGCGGCGTGGCCCACGGCGCGGACCACCGCGCGTTCCACCTCGGCGTCCAGCGGCACCTCGGTGCCCGCGCTGCCGTCGGAGGCGACCACCCGGGTCAGCACCAGCGAGGCCAGATGCTGCAGGTCGCCCTGGCCCAGGCTGACTCCGAAATGCGCAGACGCCAGCTTCCCGACGACGCCGGCCAGCCGCTCCTGCTGGGCGCTGGGCTGAAGATGGGTCCCCGCCAGGGGGTGGCCGTGACTGACCCGATCCGCGGCGATGGCCACGTGCAGGACCACGTCCGTGGAGGCGAACTCGTTGACGTAGTAGCCCTGCTCGGCCAGCTGTGTCGCCAGCTCGCGCTTGAACGGACCGAAGGCCTCCGCCTCCAGGGACCCCAGCCCTGCCGCGCGGCGCAGTCCTTCGCCGTCGAAGGATCCGTGCTCCATCTCCTCATGGGCGAGCTTCGAGACCAGCCGCCGCTGGGCCAGCTCATCACCGACCAGGAACGCACGGGAGCCTGATCGGTGGACGGTGTTGCCGGTGCCCGCGAGCAGCTCGCGGACCCGTCCCAGATCTGCTTCCACCGTGGCCACCGAGACGTAGAGCCGTTCGGCAGTCCGACGCAGATCGACTCCGTTCTGCGCCTCGAGCAGATCGCGCACCAGACCGTGGAGCCGGTCTCGGGTCGATGCGCGACCAGAGTCACTGCGCAGGGACGCCAGCGCGGCCCGGTCCGCTCGGTACCCCGCGGGGCCGGATTCGATCAGGGCCGTCTGCGAGTCGGCTGCGCGGGCACCGGCGGGGACGCGGGCATTGAGCTGTGCGATATAGGAGCGGACGCTGCGCGGGGTGACGCCGAGCAGATCGGCCAGGGAGCCGGCGGTGATCCATCCGGGCTCACGCAGGAGCACAGTGATCAGCTGCTCCTGGCGTCTGTTCATCCTCTCCACGCTCAAACCTTACCGGGCACCCGTCTAGGGGGGACTCGTTATTTCCTCCCCGGCGGAAAGAACTCTCGGCCCCATCCCGGTGCGGTGTGCCCTGAATCACTGCACAATCGAAGAGGAAGGAGTGTGTGATCAATGGAGATCCTGGTGGTCTGCGGTGCTGGTGCGTCCAGCACCTTCGTCGCGCAACGTCTGAAGCAGGCGATGCGCTCATCCGGCGTCCCCTACGCGGTGCGCGCCGGAAACCAGGCCTCCCTGCTCCATGATCTCGACTCCGCGGATCTGATCCTGCTGGGCCCGCACCTCGCGGACTCGCTTGAGGACATCCGAGGTCTCACCGCGCCGGCAGGCACCCAGGTGAGGCTGCTTCCTGAAGACATCTACACCGACCTCGAGGGGACCAGCGCACTGGCGCTGATCCTCGAGGTGCTCCCCATGCCCGACGTGGCTGCCGCCGCATCAACCCGAAAGGGACTCTCATGAGCTCAACTCGCACTGTCACCGTCGCCTCCTCCCAGGGCCTGCACGCCCGCCCGGCCAAGCTGTTCGTGGAGGCCGCCCAGGCCTCCGGTGCACAGGTGAGCATCGCCAAGGGTGAGAAGTCCGTGAACGCGGCCAGCATCCTCGGCGTGCTCTCGCTGGGCGTGGAGCGCGATGACCAGGTGCAGCTCACCGCCGAGGGCGAGAACGAGGAGCAGACCCTGGACAGCCTGGAGCAGTTCCTCACCACCGACCACGACGAGGCCTCCTGATGCCGGAGCTCTCCGGAATCGGCGTCGGAAGGGGCATCGCCGCGGGACCCGTGGCACGGATGTCCCCTCCGCCGCCGGCGCCCGCCGATGAAGCCTCCGAGCGCAGCGCCGCGGCCGAGACCGAGCGTGTGCAGAAGGCGGTCGCCGAGGTGGCGGCCGAGCTTGAAGCCCGCGGCCGCACCGCCGGGGGCATGGCGCGCGACGTGCTCGAGGCCCAAGCCATGATGGCCCAGGACCCGACCCTGCACGAGGCTGTCGCGACCCGGCTTCAGGCCGGCAAGACCGGTGAGTACGCCGTGCATGAGGCCTTCGCCGAGTTCCGCGCCACGCTTGAAGAGCTCGGCGGATACCTGGGTGAGCGCGCCTCGGACCTCTCCGACGTCTCCCAGCGGGTGATCGCCAGCCTGCGCGGGCTCCCCGCCCCAGGCGTGCCGGACCCCGGCCACCCGTTCATCCTGGTGGCCGAGGACCTGGCGCCGGCGGACACCGCGCTGCTGAACCTGGACCAGGTCCAGGCCCTGGTGACCATCCAGGGCGGGCCGACCTCGCACACCGCGATCCTGGCCCGGGAGAAGTCGATCACCGCCATCGTCGGCGTCGCCGAGGCCGCGAGCCTCACCGAGGGCCAGCAGGTGATCGTGGACGCCGGAGCAGGTGCCGTGATCACCGAACCCACTCAGGAGCAGCTCGACGAGGCCCAGGCCCGCCGCGCGGCACACGCGGCGCAGGCCGAGGCGCCGATCACCCCCGGCGCCCTGGCAGACGGCACCGCGGTGCCGCTGCTGGCGAACCTCGGCTCCGCCAAGAGCACCGAGAAGGCCGTGGCGCTGGGCGCCGAAGGCGTGGGGCTCTTCCGGACCGAGTTCCTCTTCCTCAGCGCCGACGAAGCCCCCTCAGTCGAGGAACAGCGCGAGGCCTACCAGTCCGTGCTCGAGGCCTTCCCGGGCCAGAAGGTCGTGGTCCGGGCTCTCGACGCGGGTGCGGACAAGCCGTTGAGCTTCCTCAACGACGCACCCGAGGAGAACCCGGCACTGGGCCTGCGCGGGCTGCGCGCACTGATGGCCAACGAGCAGATCCTTCGCGACCAGCTCACCGCCCTGGCCCAGGCCCAGGAGAGCACCGAGGCCGATGTCTGGGTGATGGCTCCGATGGTCTCCACCGTGGAGGAGGCCGAGGCGTTCACCGCCCTGGCCAAGGAGCACGGCCTGGCCACTGCCGGGGTGATGGTGGAGGTTCCCTCCATCGCGCTGATGGCCGACGAGCTGCTCTCGCGCACCGACTTCGCCTCCATCGGGACCAATGACCTGACCCAGTACACGATGGCGGCCGACCGGCTGCTCGGCTCCGTGGCCTCGCTGCAGGATCCCTGGCACCCCGCGGTGCTGCGGCTCATCCGTGAAGTCGGCGCAGCGGGAATCGCCTCCGGAAAGCCGGTGGGAGTCTGCGGCGAGGCGGCCGCTGACCCGCTGCTCGCCGTCGTCCTGGTCGGGCTCGGGGTGAACACGCTCTCGATGTCTCCGGCGGCGCTCGCCGAGGTCCGTGCCGAGCTGAAGCTGCACACCTTGGAGCAGGCGCGCGGGATCGCGGCCGCCGCGCTCACCGCCGCCACGGCGGGACAGGCCCGGGAGACCGCGCAGCAGGCCGCTCAGGACGCAGTCCAGGACACGGTCCAGCCCGCGGTGCCGCATTGAGCCACGGCGGGGCCACAACTGAATGAAGCACTGCCTGAATCACTGAAACTGGTCCCTCATCCGAGGGCCACCACCTTTGAGGCTCCCTCGGGAGCGTCGCACCAGTACAAGAAAGAGGCCCCGTCATGACAACGGTGTCAGCTGAGACGAAGAAGACGGGCGGCGCCCGAGTAGCCGTCCAGAGATTCGGCTCGTTCCTCTCGGGCATGATCATGCCCAATATTCCGGCCCTGATCGCCTGGGGCATCGTGACCGCGCTGTTCATCGACGTCGGTCCGTTCCCGAATGAAGGTCTGGCCTCGATCGTCGGACCGATGATCCACTATCTGCTGCCGATCCTGATCGCCATGCAGGGCGGACGGATGATCTATGAGACCCGCGGCGCGGTGGTCGGCGCCATCGCCACCATGGGCGTCATCGCAGGCTCCGACTGGCTCGTCCTGCAGTTCAATGCGACCCTCCCCGAAGGTGCGGCTGAGCTGAATCCAGTGCACATGTTCATCGGCGCGATGATCATGGGCCCGCTGGGTGCCTATGCGATCAAGGCACTGGACGGTCTGTGGGAGGGCAAGATCAAGTCCGGCTTCGAGATGCTGGTCAACATGTTCTCCGCTGGCATCGGTGGATTCCTGCTTGCTCTGGCCGGTTTCTACTGGCTGGCTCCGGTGATCAACGCGCTGATGGACGTCATGGGCACGGCGGTGCGCTGGCTCATCGAGACCAACCTGTTGCCCCTGACCTCGGTCATCATCGAACCCGCGAAGGTCTTCTTCCTCAACAACGCCATCAACCACGGCGTCCTGACGCCACTGGGCATCGCGGACGCCGCCGAGAACGGCAAGTCGATCCTCTTCCTGCTCGAGGCCAACCCCGGCCCAGGGCTGGGTGTGCTGTTGGCCTTCACCGTCTTCGGCACCGGAGTTGCGCGGGCCACGGCACCGGGCGCGATCCTCATTCAGTTCCTCGGCGGCATCCACGAGGTCTACTTCCCCTACGTGCTGATGAAGCCTGCGCTGCTGCTGGCAGTCGTCGCCGGCGGCGCCACCGGTGTCGGCACCAACATGGTCTTCGACGCCGGACTGCGCGCCCCCGCTGCGCCAGGTTCCATCTTTGCAGTGATGCTGCAGACGGCATCGGACTCCTACGTGGGCGTCATCCTCTCGGTGATCTTCTCCGCAGGTGTCACCTTCGCGGTGGCCTCGGCGATCCTGCTCTCCAGCCGCAAGCGTGACCTCCTGGCCACCGAGGACGGCTTCTCCGCCGCGGTGGCGAAGACCGCCGCGAATAAGGGCAAGTCCTCCTCACATCTTGCGAACCTCTCTGCCGCGGCCCAGGTCCCGGCGCAGAAGATCACCAATGTGATCTTCGCCTGCGACGCCGGAATGGGGTCCTCCGCCATGGGCGCCTCGGTGCTGCGCAAGAAGATCATCGGTGCCGGCATCGAGGGTGTCACGGTCACTAACAAGGCCGTCGCCTCCCTGCCGGGCAACGCTGATCTGGTCATCACCCAGCAGCAGCTCACCGACCGGGCGCGCGCCAAGGAGCCCCAGGCCGTGCATGTCTCCGTGGACAGTTTCATGAACGCCCCGGAGTACGACGACGTCGTCGAGCTGATCCGCGAGAGCGAGGCCCAGTCCTCTGGGTCCAACCCGGAGGGGACCACGGATACACAGGACGCATCCGCCGGGGGAGTCGCCACAGACACCCGGGTGCGCAGCGAGGCGCAGATCCTGACCCGCTCCCAGGTCCGGATCCACGCCGGCTCTGCCACCCAGGACGAGGCGCTCACCGAAGCCGCCGAGATCCTCGGCGCGGCCGGCGCGGTCACCGGGGAGTACCTCTCGGCCATGAAGGAGCGCGAGGCCACGGTCTCCACCTACATGGGCAACGAGCTGGCCATCCCGCACGGCACCAACGACGCGAAGTCGGCGATCAAGGCCTCGGCCCTCTCGGTGACCCGCTACGACGGCGGCGTGGACTGGTCCGGGGAGAAGGTCACCTTCGTGATCGGCATCGCCGGGGTCGGCGACGAGCACCTGGAGATCCTCTCCAAGATCGCGGAGCTCTTCTCCGACGATGCGGAGGTGGCCCGGCTGAAGCAGGCCTCCACCGAGGAGGAGCTGCTGCAGCTGCTCTCGGCGGTCAACGCGAGCTGAGTCCGCTGCTGCCGGTGCCTGCGCGCACCAGCTGAGCCGAAGGGGGTGCGTCACGCCGGGTCACCCCGGGGGCGCACCCCCTTCGCATCTGTACACACGACATGAATCTGAGCACTCAATCTTCAGGAGTCAACATGCTGGCAGTCCATTTCGGCGCGGGAAACATCGGTCGAGGCTTCGTAGGCACTCTGTTGCACGAGGGCGGCTATGAGGTGGTCTTCTCCGACGTCGCCGCACCCCTGGTGGACGCGCTGTCCGCGGCGCAGAGCTACACCGTCCACGAGGTCGGAGCCGGCGGCGTCGACCGGGAGGTGGAGAACTTCCGGGCGATCAACAGCGCGGAGGATCCTGAGGCGGTGGCCGCCGAGGTCGCCGCGGCCGATGTGGTCACCACGGCCGTGGGTCCTGCGATCCTGCGGTTCATCGCTCCCCATGTCCTCGCGGGACTGCTGCAGCGTCCTGCCGAGGCCAAACCGCTGCAGGTGATGGCGTGTGAGAACGCCCTGGGTGCGACCGACACGCTGCGCGGACACATCCAGGACCTGGCCGGGGACCAGTGGGAGGAGTTCTCCGCCCGGGCGGTCTTCGCCAACACCGCGGTGGACCGGATCGTGCCGGGACAGCCCGCCGACGCCGGGATCGATGTCACCGTGGAGCCCTTCTACGAGTGGGCCATCGAATCCGGGCCCTTCGGTGCGGACCGTCCACACATCCCGGGGGCCCACTTCGTGGAGGACCTGGGACCGTATATCGAGCGCAAGCTCTTCACAGTGAACACCGGGCACGCGGCCGCGGCCTACCTGGGCTCCCGCGCGGGCCGCAGCAAGATCGCCGAGGCGCTGGCCGATGAGGCGGTGTTCGCCGGAGTGCGGGCGGCGCTGGAGGAGACCTCAGCGCTGTTGGTGGCCAAGCACGGCTTCGCCGAGGCGGAGATGGCGGAATACCGGGAGACCATCCTGGAGCGCTTCCGCAATCCGGAGCTGCCCGACACCGTGGACCGGGTGGGGCGGCAGCCGCTGCGCAAGCTCTCCCGGCATGAGCGTCTGATCGGCCCCGCCGTTCAGGCTCAGGAACGAGGGCTGCGCGTGGAGGGGCTGCTCGCGGTGATCGAGGCGGCCCTGCACTTCGAATCCGCGGAGGACGAGCAGGCCCAGCAGCTGCAGAAGCTGCTCACCGAGCTCGACGCCGACGCGCTGACCACCGAGGTCACGGGCCTGGGCCCGGCGGATCCGCTGTTCAGCAGGGTCCGCGAGCTGGTCGCCGCGCGGCAGCGCTGACCGCGGCCCCGTCCGCATCCGTCGCACCGCTGTGCCATGTCCCCTCGTTTTAGACGGAAACAACGATGGGACATGGCACAGGCATGCGACAGACCGCCGGGGCGGGCCTGATCGTCTGCGTGTGCCGGTGGGGCTCAGTCGACGATGCTGGCCACGACCTGGCCGGCGGTCACCGTGGAGCCGGCCTTCGCCTTGAGCCCCTTGAGTCGTCCGGCCTTGTGCGCCGTGATCGGCTGCTCCATCTTCATCGCCTCCAGCACCAGCACCAGATCGCCCTCGGCGACCTTCGCGCCGTCCTTCGCGGCCACTTTGACGATCGTGCCCTGCATCGGCGAGGTCAGGTCATCTCCGGAGGCCGCGGCGGCCGCGGCGCTGCGGGTCTTGCGCCGCTTCCTGCCCCCGGCCGGCTTGCCCCCAAGCTTGCCGCCGGAGAGGGCGGCGGGCAGGTTCACGGTGATCCGTTTGCCGTTGACCTCCATCACGACTGACTCGCGCGGGGCTTCGTGCTCGTGCGCCGGGTGGGCCATCAGCGCGTTATAGGGCGGGATCTGGTTGTTGAACTCGGTCTCGATCCATCGCGTGTGCACATGGAAGCGCTCCGGGGCCTGCGCCCGTCGTCGTGCCAGTCGCTCCGCCGCCTGGGAGACCGCGTTGCCGTGGCCACCGGCTGTAGCGGAGCTGCTGGAGGCCGAGCCGGCGCCCTCTGAGACCAGCTCCGGAGCGAACGCGCTGTCTTCGAGCACCGCGCGGTGGAAGGGCAGCACTGTGGGCATGCCTTCGACCTTCATCTCCTTCAGCGCGCGTCGGGCGCGGCGCAGCGCCTGCTCGCGGGTGGCGCCGGTGATGATGACCTTGGCGATCATGGAGTCGAAGGCCCCGGAGATGGTCTCTCCGGCGTGGACCCCGGAGTCCACCCGGACCCCTGGTCCGTGCGGCAGGTCGAAGACCTCCAGGGTGCCCGGTGCCGGCATGAAGTTCCGGCCCGGGTCCTCGCCGTTGATGCGGAACTCGATGCTGTGCCCGCGGATCTCCGGATCCTCATAGCCCAGACGCTCGCCGCGCGCGATCCGGAACTGCTCGCGGACCAGGTCGATGCCGGTGACCTCCTCGGAGACCGGGTGCTCGACCTGCAGCCGGGTGTTGACCTCCAGGAAGCTGATGGTGCCGTCCTGGCCGATGAGGAACTCGCAGGTGCCGGCGCCCACATAGCCGGCCTCCTTCAGGATGGCCTTCGAGGCGCGGTAGAGCTGTCGGTTCTGCGCCCGGGTCAGGAACGGCGCGGGGGCCTCCTCCACGAGCTTCTGGTTCCGCCGCTGCAGCGAGCAGTCGCGGGTGGAGACCACGACGACGTTGCCGTGCTCGTCCGCCAGGCACTGGGTCTCCACGTGGCGCGGGGAGTCCAGGAATCGTTCGATGAAGCATTCGCCGCGCCCGAAGGCTGAGACGGCTTCGCGCACCGCGGATTCGTAGAGCTCGGCGATCTCGTCGTACTCGCGGACCACCTTGATCCCGCGCCCGCCGCCGCCGTAGGCGGCCTTGATGGCCAGCGGCAGTCCCTGCTTCTCGGCGAAGCGCAGGACCTCCTTGGCGTCCTTGACCGGCTCCTTCGTCCCCGGAGCCAGCGGCGCGCCGACCCGTTCCGCGAGCTGGCGTGCTGAGACCTTGTCACCGAGGGTGTCGATGGCCTTCGGCGGAGGCCCGATCCAGGTCAGCCCGGCTTCGATCACTGCCTGGGCGAACTCGGCGTTCTCGGAGAGGAACCCGTAGCCCGGGTGCACCGCGTCGGCGCCGGTGGCGCGGGCCGCGGCGAGGATCTTGGGGATGCTCAGGTAGCTCTCGGCAGCCGTGGCGCCGCCCAAGGCGTAGGCCTCCTCGGCCATGCGCACATGCACCGAGTCACGGTCCGGGTCGGCGTAGACGGCGACGGCGGTGAGCCCCTCGTCCTGGGCGGCGCGGATCACGCGCACGGCGATCTCGCCGCGGTTGGCGATCAGGACCTTGGTGAACTCGGTCATGGTTCCTCTTTCTGTGTCGTTCTCACCCGTCGGTGGGTGTGTGGGCGCGGGACGTCCCGCACCTGGTGTGTGTCAGGGGGTGGTCACCGCGTCGGCGGAGACCAGAGGTCGGTGATGGAGTGCCCCAGCTCGGAGAGCATCGAGCGCAGTGCGGCGGGGGAGACACCGATCACGGAGAGGTGGTCACCCTCGATCTCCTCGATGAAGGCGGAGCCGCGCCCGTCGATGGTGAACCCTCCGGCGCAGTGCAGCGGCTCACCAGATTCGGCATAGCGCAGGATCTCGGCGTCGCTGGGCTCTGCGAAGCTGACCCGGGTGGAGAGCGTGCGCTGGGCCCGAGCGCCGCTGGCCGCGTCCACCAGAGTATGGCCGGTGTGCAGCACCCCGGTGCGGCCACGCATCTGTTTCCAGCGCTGCACCGCCACCGACACCTCGAAGGGCTTGCCGTAGCTCTCGCCGTCGAGCTCGAAGACCGAGTCGCAGCCGAGCACCAGGACCGAGGGCCGGCCGTTGATCCCGGGCAGGTTCGCGACGGCGGCGGCCTTCAGGTCCGCGAGCAGCTGCGCCTCCAGGGCGGGGGTGAGCTGCTCGCCGTCGAGCGTGGACGTCGCGGCGGCGACCGCAGCGGGTTCGTCCACATCAGAGACGCGCACGGTGAAGCTGATATCGGCCTGGGTCAGGATCCGCGCCCGGCTGCTTGAGGCGGAGCCGAGGATCAGGCGGGTCACCGCAGGCCCGCCGCATGCCGCCAGGAGTCCGGTCCGGGCCGACCCCACAGGCCGAGCCGACGGCGCCGCTGCAGCGTGCGGTCCTTCGGCCCGGTGCTGCCGGCCCCGGTGTCCTGGGTCTCAGCGGCCCCGGCAAGGGTGCCCAGCAGGGCGGTCACCGCGGCGAGCTCCTCCGCGGTGAGGGACCCTCCGGCCAGCTGCAGGTCCGATCCCTCCTCGGCTCCGGTGGTCTGCCCGTCCTCAGCCTCGTCCTCGTTCTCGGCCTCCGGGTCAGTCTCGGGGTCGAGATCGGGGCTCACCTCGGAGTCGACGGCGGAGTCGGCAGCGGTGCCCGTCGCGGCGGTGTGCTCGGTCTCGGTGTCCAGGGTCGCATCGGTCATGTTCTGGGGCCCTCCTAGAGCGGAATGTTCCCGTGCTTCTTGGCCGGCAGCGCCTCGCGCTTGTGCTGGGTGGCGCGCAGCGCGTTGGCGATCTGCCAGCGGGTCTCGGCGGGTTCGATCACCGCGTCGATGTAGCCCAGCTCGGCAGCCTGGTAGGGGTTCAGCAGCTCGGCCTCGTAGTCAGCGATCAGGGACTTCCGGCGTCCCTCGACATCGCCGCCGGACTTCTCCACTGCAGCGAGGTCCCGTCGGTAGAGGATGTTCACCGCGCCCTGAGCGCCCATCACGCCGATCTGCGCCGTGGGCCAGGCCAGGTTCACATCGGCGCCGAGCTTCTTGGATCCCATCACGATGTAGGCGCCGCCGAAGGCTTTGCGGGTGATCACCGTGATCTTCGGGACGGTGGCCTCGGCGTAGGCGTAGAGCAGCTTCGCGCCGCGCCGGATGATCCCGTTGAACTCCTGGTCGGTGCCGGGCAGGAAACCCGGGACGTCGACCAGGGTCAGGATCGGGATGTTGAAGGAGTCACAGAACCGGACGAAGCGGGCGGCCTTCTCGGAGGCCGCGATGTCCAGGGTGCCGGCGAACTGCGAGGGCTGGTTGGCGACCACGCCGACCGAGCGGCCCTCCACCCGGCCGAAGCCGATGCTGACATTGGGCGCGTAGAGGCTCTGCAGCTCCAGGTAGTGGCCGTCGTCGAGGATCTGCTCGATCAGCGTGCGCATGTCATAGGGCGCGGAGGAGGCATCCGGGATCAGCGCGTTCAGCGCCTCGTCCCCGGTCTCGATCTTGGGCCGCTCCTCGTGGTCCTCGATGGGGGCCTCGGCGAGGTTGTTCAGCGGCAGGAACTCCAGGAGCTCCTTGGCGAACTCCACGGCGTCGGCCTCGTCGGAGGCCATATACGCGGCAGTCCCGGTGACCGTGGAATGGGAACGGGCCCCGCCCAGGGTCTCCATGTCCACGTCCTCACCGGTGACCGACTTGATGACGTCGGGTCCGGTGATGAACATGTGCGAGGTCTTGTCCACCATGATCACGAAGTCGGTCAGGGCAGGAGAGTAGGCCGCGCCGCCGGCGGCAGGTCCCATGATCAGGGTGATCTGCGGGACCACTCCGGAGGAGTGCACGTTGTTCCGGAAGATGTCGGCGAACATCGCCAGTGAGGCCACGCCCTCCTGGATGCGCGCGCCGCCGCCGTCGTTGATCCCGATCACCGGGCAGCCGTTGCGGGCCGCGAACTCCTGGACCTTGACGATCTTCTCGCCGTTGACCTTCGAGAGCGAGCCACCGAAGACGGTGAAGTCCTGGGAGTAGACCGCGACCAGTCGGCCATCGATGGTCCCGTAGCCCGAGACCAGGCCGTCCCCGAGCGGATGGCGGGTCTCCATCCCGAAGGAGGTGGAGCGGTGCACCGCCAGCGCGTCGAGCTCCACGAAGGAGTCGGGGTCCAGCAGCATGTCGATCCGCTCGCGAGCCGTGTTCTTCCCGCGGCTGTGCTGCTTGGCCACGGCTTCCTCCCCGGCTGGGGCATGGGTCTTGTCGCGGCGCCGGCGGAAGTCTGCCAGTTTGCCGGCGGTGGTGGTGAGATCTGACGTCATGGCTGCGCGGGGGCACCTTTCCGATCGCAGGCTGGAGGAAGTCCACAATTCAGCGGCCAGTCTATCCACGGCCGAGGGTGGTTCCGCTGTGGACTCTCTACAAAAAGCCCGGCGGGACTTGCGTGCTCCGACCGGGTCGGACGCTTCCACGTGAGGTTACCCACCGGTAGGGTGTCGCCATGACTCAGTTCACACCTTCCGAGAGCGCCCCGGCCGTGGCGCCGAGCCTGGCCGCCACCGACGACCTCACCGGACGCACCGCGCTGATCTCCGGCGGATCCCGCGGCATCGGTCATGCCATCGCCGTCGCGCTGGCCGCCCGCGGAGCCAATGTCGCCCTGCTGGCCAAGACCGACACCCCGCACCCCAAGCTCGCTGGCACGGTGCACACCGCCGTGGAGGACATCCAGGCCGCCGGAGGCCAGGGGCTGGCCGTGGTCGGCGACGTGCGCCGCGATGAGGACGTGATCGCCGCCGTGGAGCAGACCGTCCAGGCCTTCGGCGGGATCGACATCGTGATCAACAACGCCTCGGCCATCGATCTCTCACCCACCGAGGTGCTGGACATGAAGCGCTATGACCTGATGCATGACATCAACGTCCGGGGAACCTTCCTGCTCTCCAAGACCGCCGCCCCACACCTGCGCACCAGCGCCGCAAAGCACCGCGCCGGCACCGACGCCAGCACCGACGACGACGCGCGCTCGGCTTCCGGGGCGGCCGGCCCAGCCGCGGCAGCGGCGGCACAGGAAGGCTTCACCCCGCAGATCCTGACCCTCTCGCCGCCGCTGGCGCTGCGCGAGTCCGGCCTGGATCCGGTCTGGCTGGGCCGGCACCTGGGGTACACGATGTCCAAATACGGGATGTCGATGACCACGGTGGGTCTGGCGGCCGAGCTCGAGCCCGACGGCGTGGTGGTGAACTCACTGTGGCCCGCCACCTACATCGACACCGCCGCCATCCGGAACCTCGCCGCGCTCGCCGGGGAACAGGGCGAGACCATGATCCGCGGCGCCCGTCGGGTGGACATCGTCGCCGACGCCGCCGTGGCCATGCTCTCCGGCCAGGTGCGCGAGACGGCGCCCGACGGCTCGCAACGGCCGATCAGCGGAGCCTTCCTCACCGATGAGCAGGTCCTGCGCCGGCTCGGCGTCGAGGACTTCACGGACTACGCCGTGGACCCCGACGCCGAGTTGATCGCCGACGCCTTCCTCTGAGGCAGGGTGGGGGCTCCGTGGCCTAATCTGAGCAGATGACTGCCGCCCTGCCCCCGCTCGACGAGGGGCTGCTCGCCCGACGACTGCTCACCGATGCCGGCGGCGCCTACTCCCGGATCCAACGGATGGACTCGGTCGGGTCCACCAATCAGTGGCTGACCCAGGCGCTCACCGCCGAGGCCACCGAGCAGCGGGGCACTGCGTGGCCGCATCTCTCGGTGCTCACTGTGGAGGAACAGACCAGCGGGCGGGGCCGGCTCGGGCGGGCCTGGAGCTCACCGAAGGGCGCGTCCCTCTCGAGTTCGATCGTGCTGCGCCCGCAGCTGGACCCTGCTCACCTGGGCTGGCTATCCATGCTGGCCGGGCGCGCGCTCGTGGACACGCTGCGCCAGGACTGCGGGCTGGACGCCGAGGGCCAGCGCGCGATCCTGAAGTGGCCCAACGATGTTCAGGTGACCCAGGCCGAGGGACCGGCGAAGAAGATCAGCGGAATCCTCGCCGCTGCGGTCTCCCCGGCCTCATCCGCCACAGCCGCCCGATCAGTTGCCCCCGGCTCATCAGCCATCCCGCTCGGACCCGTCTCGACCGGCGCCCGGGCGGCGGTGACTTCGGCAGGGTCCACCGGGCCCCGGCGGACCGGGCCGGGCGCCGTCGTGCTGGGAGTGGGGATCAACGTGCTGCTCACTCCGGAGCAGCTGCCCATCGAGAACTCCACCTCGGTGCTGATCGAGCTGCGCCGCCGCGCCGCTCATGGACCGCGGGGACCACAGGGAGCCGGGCTCGAGGCGAGCAGCGCGCAGTCGAGCAGCCCGCAGTCGAGCAGCCTGGAGCTGGGCAGCTCGGAGCTGGGACCGCTGCGCACCGAGCTGCTGTGCAGTTTTCTGGAGCGCTTCGCGGCCCTTCTGCACTGCGTCGAATCCGCCGCCGAGCGGGACCCGGAGACGGTGCCGCAGCTGCTGATCGCGCAGGTCTCCGAGGTGCTGGCCACGCTCGGTCAGCAGGTCCGGGTGGAGCTTCCCGACGGCAGCGCCCAGCGCGGCGTCGCCGTCGGCCTCACACCGCTGGGTGCGCTGCAGGTGGAGGTGACGGACCGTCGCGCAGCACCGGAGCTGGAGTGGACGCCGGTGATGCCTGCGCTCGCAGCCTTCTCCGCCGGGGACGTGACCCACCTCCGACCCACCCCCTGACGTATTTGCCCACCCCTGACGTTTTACCGGGCCATAGGTGGGATACCTGCCCGACGGTGGGCCCGGTCATCCACGGCGGGCCCGGTAAAAGCTGGGGGTGGGGTGGGGGAGGGGTCAAGCTCGTGCTCAGCGACCCCCGGTAGACTTGGCTTCAGCACGCACATCAACTGGCACGACCTGGCTCGGGGAGCCAGGGGTGGACAAGGACCGGCAGGAGGCTGTGGCTCACGATGAAGCTCAAGCTGGTCGACGGCGAGCAGGTGATCATCCGCACCCGTGCCCATCACCGTGCCCTGCTCCCGGCACTGCTGAACTTTCTCATCGTGGTGATGGTGATGAGCTTCCTGCTGGGCTACATCGCCCGCGCGGACCAGCCAGCGTTCATCGCGCACTATCACCACATCGGGGTGTTCCTGATCTGGGCCGGGGGGCTCCTCGCGCTCGCCTTCGGCACGCTCAAGCCCCTGCTTACCTGGGCCAACCGGATGACGTATCTCACCAGCCACCGTGTGGTGCAGAAAAACCTGATCGGGGCGGCGCAAGCGAGCGTGGTGCCCCTGGGGCTGCTCTCTGAGGTGCAGCTGAAGCAGTCCCGGCTGCAGGCCATGTCGGAGGCCGGGGAACTGCTCCTGCTCCACGGCGCGTATGGGCAGCATCAGCGCACGCGGCTGAGCAACATGCCCGACGCCGCGCATTTTCAGACCGTCATCGCCGAGGAACTGGGCCAGTACCGACGCCACGTCGCCGCGCAGTACGCGAGCCAGGCGCCTGCTCCTGGAGGATACGGAGAGCCGCGCTATGCCTGAGCCCCGCACGGGAGCCGAATCGCCGGGCCATGAGCGGCCTGAGTCGCCCGCTCGCTCGGAATCGTCGGGCCATGAGCGGACCGAGTCGCCCGCTCGCTCGGAATCGCCGGGCCACGAGCGGCCTGAGTCGCTCGCGCGCCCGGATGCTCCGCCGATCTATCTCGGCGGGGAGGACACCGACGCCTCCTGGCGGGCGGTGCGCTTCACCCCGCCCGGAGCCAGCCACGGCCTCGAGCTCAGCGGTGAACCGATGCGGATCTCTGCGGAGGCCGCCGGATCTGCAGAGGCCGCGGAAGCCGACGGTCCCTCCAACGAGGTCTCGGCCCATTACTCCTCCGCGGAGCTCGAGGCTGCCCGCCAGGACTGGTCCGACTTCCATTCCCCCCGACTCCAGGGCCGGGTCCGCCGGACGGTTCTGCAGGAGGCCGGCGAGGCCCGGATCACCGTGAGCCCGGAACCGCGAGTCCCCGCAGAGGGTCTCGCCGATCGCGGCCCCGGCGTCGCCGACCAGGACCGGCCGGAGGTCGGCGCCGATCGCTCCGACCAGCGCGCGCCGGGCACTGGCACGGACACCAACACCGGTCTGGGCACCGGCGCTGACACCGGCACCCGGAGCTCGACCAAGACAAACGCCGCGGCGTTCAACGGTCACGAGCGCTCGCCGGAGACCGCCGCGATCCCGATTCCCAGCATGGAGCAGCGCGAATGGCACCGGACCATCCGTGAGCTGGAGCACCGGCTGCTCGGCGCCGAACGCACCCTGACCTACCGGCAGATGGCCGATCAGCTGGGCGTCTCCACCCGCTCGGCCAGGCGGCTCTGGCGTGCCCTGGGCTTCCCCAACCTCGACGACGACGTCAAGGCCTTCACCAAGACCGACGTCGAGGCCCTGGCCACGATGATCGAGCTGGTCCGGGACGGGCACCTCAACGAGGAGACCGCGATCTCGATGACCCGCTCGGTGGGTCAGATGACCGACCGCATGGTGGTCTGGCAGATCGAGGCCCTGGTCGAGGACAAGATCGCCAACGGTCAGCTCTCCGACGCGGTGGCTCGGTCCCAGGTGGTGGAGACGCTGCCGCAGCTGATCGAGCCGATCCAGAAGCTCATGGGCTACACCTGGCGGCGCCAGCTCTCCGCGGCCCTGCAGCGCCTCACGGTCCGAGTGGAATCGGGTCTGGCGGCCACCGAGCAGGGACGCACCGGCGCCGAGGACGACGCCGCCCTGCCGCTGGCCCGGGCCGTCGGCTTCGCGGACCTGGTCTCCTACACCTCACTCTCACGGCAGATGAACGAACGCACCCTGGCCCACATGGTCCAGCACTTCGAGTCCAAATGCGCCGAGATCATCTCCATCGGCGGCGGCCGACTGGTCAAGACAGTGGGGGACGAGGTGCTCTACAACGCGGAGACCCCTGAGGCCGGAGCCGAGATCGCGTTGGCCCTGGCAGAGTCGATCGCCGCCGACGGCGTCCTGCCTGAGGCGCGGGTCTCAGTGGTCTGGGGCCGGGTGCTCTCCCGGATGGGGGACATCTACGGTCCCACCGTGAACCTGGCGGCCCGACTCACCGCACTGGCAGACCCTGGCACCATCCTGGTGGACCAAGTCACCGCCCAGACCCTGGAGTCCAACCCGGACTACCTGCTGGTGCCGCAGCCGCCACGGATCGTGCGCGGCTTCGGCGAGGTCCAGCCGAACATGCTGCTGCGCGGCCAGGGCGCTGGGATCAGCACAGAGCCTCGCTGATCACAAGATCCCGCTGAGCACGGGCGAGGGGCCGCGAAACGCGCCATACGGTCACCACAGTGACCGACCCCGTGACAAGATGGGCGTGTGGCAGCCAGCACAGACAGCTCAGAGGAACCCCGGGAGCAGCAGACCCCGCCCGCAGGCCTCTACCTCGACTACGGATACGGGTCCCATGTGGGCCTGCGCCGCGAGCTCAACGAGGACTCCTCGGTGATCACCGACACGCTCTTCGCGGTGGCCGACGGCATGGGCGGACACGAGGCGGGCGAGGTCGCTTCGGCGCTGGCCGTGCAGACCCTGGCCGACGGCTGGAACCAGGCCGAGGGGCGGATCTCCCGGGACGAGATCCAGGGGTTCCTCACCGAGGCGGACCGGCGGATCCGCGAGGCCACCGACTCCAAGGCCGGCACCACGGTCTCCGGTGCGCTGCTCGAAGACCAGGGCGAGGGCCTGAACTGGACCGTCTTCAACATCGGGGACTCCCGCACCTACCTCTTCGAGGATTCCGCTCTGAGGCAGCTCAGCCGAGACCACTCCCAGGTCCAGGACATGTTCGAGTCCGGACTGATCACCGCCGAGGAGCTGCACAGTCATCCCCAGCGCAACGTGATCACCCGGGCGCTGGGTGCCGGAGACATGTGGGACGCCGACTACTTCAGCGCCCCGGTGCGCGCCGGGCAGCGGCTGATGATCTGCTCCGACGGTCTCAGCGGAGAGCTCAACGACTCCGAGATCGAGAAGATCCTCGGCGCCGGGCGCAATGCCCAGGACACCGTCGACTGGTTGATCCACCAGGCGCTGCGCGCGGGGGGCCGGGACAACGTGACCGTCGTCGTCGTCGACGTCCAGGAACAGGTCGTTTGACCCTGCCTTTCCGTCCTCGATAGCGTCGAAGACAGTCACCTGTTGCCACCAACAGCTCGCGTCCCACGGTGCGAAGCTCAGCTTCCGCCGCATCATGGGCGCAGGAAGGAGCTCACGATGCAGCTGACCAATCTACGAGGCGTCTACGAGGCCCAGGGCCCGTTCGCCACCGTCTATCTTGAAGCACGTTCCCCCGCCGCCGACGCCGAGGACCAGCTCCGTCTGCGCTGGCAGGACCTGCGCAGCCAGCTCGCCGACGCCGGCACCCCGGACGCGGCCCTGAGCGAGCTGGACGAGTCCGTCACCGGCCCGGCACCCACCGAGGTCCACACCGAGGGCCGTGTCCTGGTCGCCGATCAGAACCGGGTGATCCTGGATGAGCACTTCGACGCCGCCCAGGGCTCCGGGGACATCGCGACCGTCGGCGAGCCACCGCAGCTCGGGGACTACGTCCGGCACCGCCTCGGCGCCGCCCGGATGCTGGTGGTCATCGCTGACCAGCAGCAGGCCGTGATCCGCCGCCTGGTGGTCTCCGGCGATGACCTGCTCGCCTCCGGCGCCGAGGAATCGGTCCAGGGCAGCAGCAGCGAGTCGGTGCACAAGCCGCGCCAGGGCGCGCTGAGCCACAAGCAGATCCAGCGCTCCGCCGACGAGGCCGCCACCCAGAACATCCGGGACATCTCCCAGCGGGTCGCGAAGATCGCAGACTCCTGGAACCCCGACGTGATCGTGGTCGCCGGTGAGACCCAGGGCCGACGCGGACTCCACGAGGAGCTCCCCAAGGCCCTGCAGGAACTCACCGTCGAGGCCGAGACCGGCGGCGGCATCCCCTCCGGCAGCGCCGACGAGGGCACCGAGGAGGCGCTGCGTGACGAGCTCACCGTGATCGCTCGCCGCGTCGTGATCGCCCGCAGCAAGGAGGCGACCGACCGCTACGGCGAGGCCACCGGACACGGCCGCTCCGCCGAGGGCGCCGAAGAGGTCCGGGCAGCGATCCGGCTGGGTGCGGTCGAGACCCTGCTGCTGCGCCAGCACGAGCGCGCCGAGGGCGAGGACCAGCTGCTGGCGGACGCCACCGCTGGCGGCGCCTCCTTCGGCCTGGTCGGCGCCCCGGTCTCCGGGGACGTTGCCGCGATCCTGCGCTACCAGGCTCCGGTCCAGGACGTCGCGGACTGAGCCCAGGGCAGAATCTGAGGGCTGACCAGCTTGACCGGGACAGGCGCCTAAGACGCTGCTTCAAGACAGCGCTCCGAGCCACCGGTCGAATCGACTGATCAGCCTAACCACATGACGACGGCGGCCGCCCACCTGAACAGGTGAGCGGCCGCCGTCGTCGTGTCCTGGCCGATAGACTGGACCGAGTTCATCCACCACCGATCCCCGAGGGAGCTGCATGTCTGAGATCTCGCGCGCAGACGTCGAGCATCTGGCAAAACTGGCCCACATCAGCATGACCGAGCAGGAGCTGGAGAAGATGGCCGGGGAGCTGGCCGTGATCGTGGACTCCGTGGCGACCGTCTCTGAGGCCGTCTCCGGCGAGGTCCACGCCACCAGCCACCCGCTGCCGCTGACCAACGTCTTCCGTGAGGACGAGGTCGGGCATGTCTTCACCGAAGAACAGTCGCTGCTCAATGCACCTGACGCTGAAGCCGGCCGTTTCAAGGTCCCGGCGATCCTGGACGAGGAGTGACCCCCGATATGAGCACCCACACCCATGAGCTGATCCGGCTCACCGCCGCCGAGATGGCCGCGAAGCTGCGCGCCGGGGAGATCACCTCGGTGGAGCTGACCCAGGCGCACCTGGACCGGATCGCCGCCGTCGACGCCGGTGAGCGCGGCATCAACGCCTTCCTGCATGTCTCCGCCGAGGAGGCGCTGCGCACCGCCGCCGAGGTCGACGCGATCCGCGCCGCCGGTGGCGCCGAGGCCGAGGCCCTGCACCCGCTGGCCGGGGTGCCGATCGCGGTCAAAGACCTGATCGTCACACAGGGCCAGCCCACCACCGCCGGGTCCAAGATGCTCGACGGCTGGATGAGCCCCTACGACGCCACCGTGGTGACCAGGCTGCGCGCCGCGATGCTGCCCATCCTGGGCAAGACCAACCTGGACGAGTTCGCGATGGGCTCCTCCACCGAGCACTCCGCCTACGGCGTGACCCGCAACCCCTGGGACCTCAGCCGGATCCCCGGCGGATCCGGCGGCGGGTCCGCCGCCGCGGTGGCCGCCTTCGAGGCCCCGCTGGCGCTGGGCACCGACACCGGTGGCTCCATCCGCCAGCCCGGCGCGATGACCGGCACTGTGGGCGGGAAGCCCACCTACGGCGCGGTCTCCCGCTACGGAGCCATCGCGATGGCCTCCTCGCTGGACCAGATCGGCCCGGTGGCCCGGACCACCGAAGACGCCGCGCTGCTGCATGAGCTGATCGCCGGACACGACCCGAAGGACTCCACCTCGCTCACCGGAGAGGTCCCGGCCCTGGCCGAGACCGTCCGCGGCGCCGATGTGGCCGGCCTGCGGATCGGGGTGATCAAGCAGCTTCAGGGCGAGGGCTACCAGGAGGGCGTGCTCGCCCGCTTCCACGAGGCGCTGGACGCGCTGCGCGCTGCCGGGGCCGAGATTGTGGAGGTCGACTGCCCCAGCTTCGACTACGCGCTGGGCGCCTACTACCTGATCATGCCCTCCGAGGCCTCCTCCAACCTCGCGAAGTTCGACGGCGTGCGCTACGGCACTCGGGTGCTGCCCGAGGATGGCCCGATGACCATCGAACGGGTCATGGGCTCCACCCGCGCCGCCGGGTTCGGCGACGAGGTCAAGCGCCGGATCATCCTGGGCACCTACGCGCTCTCGGCCGGCTACTACGACGCCTACTACGGCTCCGCGCAGAAGGTCCGCACGCTGATCCAGCAGGACTTCGACGCCGCCTTCACCAAGACCGACGTGTTGATCTCCCCGACCTCGCCCACTGTGGCGTTCCCGCTGGGTGAGAAGGACGACGATCCGCTGGCGATGTACCTCAACGACGTGGCCACCATCCCCGCCAACCTCGCCGGCATCCCCGGCCTCTCGGTGCCGGGCGGACTCTCCGAGGGCCTTCCGGTGGGCATCCAGTTCCTCGCCCCGATCCGGGAGGACGCACGGGTCTACCGCGCCGGCGCCGCCCTGGAGAAGCTGCTGACCCAGGACGCTGAACCGCTCTGGGCCCAGGCCCCGGAGCTCGCGGAGACATCGGAAGCGGCGGCTCACCCCGCCGGGAAGTGAAGGAAGAGATGACGCAGACGCTGACTGAGGCAGCCCCGCTGAGCTTCGAGGAGGCACTGGAGAAGTTCGACCCGGTGCTCGGCTTCGAGGTCCACGTGGAGCTCAACACCAAGACCAAGATGTTCTCCTCGGCGCCCAATGCCTTCGGCGACGAGCCCAACACCAATGTCAACGAGGTCTGCCTGGGCCTGCCCGGCACCCTGCCTGTGGTCAACGGCAAGGCGGTGGAGTATGCGGTCAAGCTCGGTCTCGCGCTGAACTGCGAGATCGCCGAGCGCTGCCGCTTCGCCCGCAAGCAGTACTTCTACCCGGACACCCCGAAGAACTGGCAGACCTCGCAGTACGACGAGCCCATCGCCTTCGACGGCTACCTCGACATCGAGCTCGCCGACGGGGAGGTCTTCCGCGTGGAGATCGAGCGTGCCCATATGGAGGAAGACGCCGGCAAGCTGACCCACGCCGGGACCTCCGGCCGGATCCAGGGCGCGGACTACTCCCTGGTGGACTACAACCGCTCCGGTATCCCGCTGGTGGAGATCGTGACCAAGCCCATCGTGGGCGCCGGCGCCCGGGCCCCGGAGCTGGCGCGCGCCTATGTCTCCGCGGTGCGCGACATCGTCAAGGCCCTGGACATCTCGGACGCGAAGATGGAGCGCGGCAATGTGCGCTGTGACGCCAACGTCTCGATGATGCCCAAGGGCAGCACCACCTTCGGCACCCGCTCCGAGACCAAGAACGTGAACTCGATGCGCGCCGTGGAGCACGCGGTCAGCTACGAGATGCGCCGGCACGCCGGGATCCTCGCCGCCGGCGGGACAATCGTGCAGGAGACCCGGCACTGGCAGGAGGGCACCCGCACCACCAGCTCGGGCCGCCCGAAGTCCGACGCCGATGACTACCGCTACTTCCCCGAGCCGGACCTGGTGCCGATCGTCACCACCGCCGCCTGGGTGGAGGAGCTGCGCTCCCAGCTGCCCGAGCCCCCGGCCGAGCGCCGCCGTCGGCTGCTCGCCGCCTGGGGCTTCTCGGACCAGGAGTTCCGTGACGTGATCGCCGCTGGCCTGCTCGATGAGATCGATCAGACCGTGGCCACCGGGGTCGCCCCCAGCGTGGCGCGGAAATGGTGGATGGGTGAGATCTCCCGGCTCGCCAACGCCCGGGACCTGGAACCGTCCGCCCTTGGGGTGCAGCCCGCCACGATCAGCGCCCTGAACGCACTGATCGAAGAGGGCCGGATCAATGACAAGATCGCCCGGCAGGTCCTGGAACACGTGATCGCCGGCGAGGGCACCCCCGAGGAGATCGTCACCGCCCGCGGCCTGGAGGTCGTCTCGGATGACTCCGGAGCGCTCACCGCCGCCGTGGAGAAGGCGATGGCCGAGAACCCCGACGTGGTGGAGAAGATCGCCGCCGGCAAGCTCAAGGCCATCGGCGCGCTCATCGGTCCGGTGATGAAGGAGACCCGCGGCCAGGCCGACGCCGGCAAGGTCCGCGAGATCGTCCTGGCGAAGCTGGGGATCGACGGCTGACCCCTTGCTGCGCAGGCCTCACCCCGGCTGAGCCGCAGAGCCACTGACACACCCTTAGACGGCCCGGAATCCGCCCCCATGCGCGATTCTGGGCCGTTTCTGTGTTCTATGGCACAATTCTCTCTTGTGCAATATTCCACCACCTGGAAACATGCACGATACACAATCATTGCGTGTCGCAAACTCGCGGTAATAGTGGGGGAGTAGATTGTTGCGCAACCCAGGGCCTGGCCCTGGAGTGTCAGTTCGCACGCGCTTTGCACCGATCATCGAGTGAGGGAATCACATGAGCACCATGAGTGCATTTATCTCGGCGGCAGCCACGGAGGAATCCGCGCTGCAAGGGGCCGCCACCACCGTGGACGGCTGGTTCGCGGGAATCACTGAGTTTTTCGCCGGAATCATCTTCGCCACCGTCCCGCTGGGCGGCTTCGACGCACCGGTCGTGGTGCTGTGGTCGATTCTGGCCGCCATCGGTTTCACGATCTATTTCGGATTCGTCCAGTTCCGCACGCCCCTGATCAGCCTCGAGGTCGTCCGCGGCAAGTGGACCACCGAGAAGGACCCGGGCGAGGTCTCACACTTCCAGGCGCTGAC
The DNA here is from genome assembly GCF_013410215.1 of Nesterenkonia sandarakina. Lineage (NCBI taxonomy): Bacteria > Bacillati > Actinomycetota > Actinomycetes > Micrococcales > Micrococcaceae > Nesterenkonia > Nesterenkonia sandarakina. The sequence goes on along the minus strand of NZ_JACCFQ010000001.1, from coordinate 411,807 downwards.
CTCTGCAGTCTCCGCCACCGTGGGCCTGGGCAACATCGCCGGTGTGGCTGCCGCGGTCTCTCTGGGCGGCCCCGGCGCCACCTTCTGGATGATCGTCGCCGGTCTCTTCGGGATGTGCACCAAGTTCGTGGAGTGCACCCTGGGTGTGAAGTACCGCTACATCGATGAGAACGGGGTGGTCCACGGCGGACCCTTCCAGTACCTCAAGGTGGCCTACCACAAGCTGGGCCGCATCCCGGTGGCCATCATCACCGGACTCTTCGCCATCGCCATCATGCTCTTCGGCGTGGTCGGCGGCGGCATGTTCCAGGCCAACCAGGCCTTCGGCCAGCTGCGCGCAGCCACCGGCGGCGAAGAGGGCGTCTTCGGCTCGGACCTGGCAGCGCTGATCTTCGGCGTCGTGTTCGCCGCACTGGTCGGCGTGGTCATCATCGGTGGCATCAAATCCATCGGCTCGGTGACGGCCAAGCTCGTTCCCGCCATGGCGATCATCTACGTCGGTGCCTGCCTGATCGTGATCGCGGTCAACTTCGGCAACATCGGCGAGGCCTTCGGTGCGATCATCAGCGGCGCGTTCTCCCCGGAGGGCATCTCCGGCGGCGTGCTGGGCGTGATCATCATCGGTGTCACCCGTGCGGCGTTCTCCAACGAGGCCGGCATCGGCTCCGCACCGATCGCACACTCTGCGGTGAAGACCCGTCGACCGATCTCCGAGGGCTTCAACGCCGCCCTGGAGCCCTTCATCGACACCGTCGTGATCTGCACCATGACCGCGCTGGTCATCATCTTCGCCTGGACCCCGGAGTACCAGGAAGCACTCGACGCCGGCGGCGCGGACAACCCTGTGGGGCTGACCTCGGCGGCCTTCGACTCGTTCCTGCCGGGCTTCAACATCGTGCTGACCATCGCAGTGCTGCTGTTCGCCTACTCCACGCTGATCACCTGGGCGTACTACGGCATCCAGGCCTGGCGCCACCTCTTCGGCACCACCAAGGTCGGTGATGCGATCTTCCGTTCGATCGCACTGGTCCTGGTCGTCATCGGCTGCCTGGTCTCCACGCAGAACATCTTCGACTTCGCCGACTCGGCGCTGTTCATGTGCATCTTCATCAATGTGATCGGCCTGGTCATCCTGGCGCCCAAGGTCAAGGAAGAGATGAAGCAGTACATGTCAGACCGCAAGGCCGGCCGTCTGCTGGAGGATCCGGAGCCGCTTCCGCACGAGCTGGCGGAGCGCCGCTGATCCTGATGGCCCAGCGCGAGACCTCGCGCTGAGCCGAGCAAGAAGCCCGGTGGCACCTCTCGAGGGGAGAGGGGCCACCGGGCTTCTTCGTGCCTGGAGCAGAGCAGTCGCGGCGCTGAAGGAGGGGGCTGGACCGCGGCGCTGGAGGAGGGCGCTGGGTTCGACGTCCTGCGGTCCAGGAGCTGTGCTGCGGCTCAGACCGGGTCTTGGACCGTGCTGCGCAGGAAGAACGGGAAGCGTGCCGACTTCTCCGGCAGATAGAAGTCCCGCTCGGGCATCGCGTGGAAGCCCTCCGAGCGGTAGAGCGCGTGGGCTGCGGTCATCGAGGTCAGGCTGCACAGGGTCAGCGCTTGGATCTCCGGTCGTGATTCGGCCAGGTCGATGATGTGGCGCAGCATCGCCCGAGCGATCCCACGGCCCTGGTGCTCCGGCGCCACGGCGAGCATCCGGAACTCCATCTCCCCGGGCAGGGAGACCTCCGCCATCGGACCCCCGGCGTCGGTGACCGCCACCGAGGCGGCCACGGCGGGACCATCGGCGGTGCTGACCTCGGCGACCAGCAGCTGCGAGCCGCGGGCACGGGTCGCCACGTCGCTGAGGTGGGCCACATAGGAGTCCCCGGCAGTGAGGAAGCCGCCGTCGACGTAGGCGGCCACGGTGAGCTCCGCGATCCGGTCCCAGTCGGCCTCGGTGGCGGCGCGGATCCGCATCGGCGCAAGCCCGTGCCGCGCCGGGGCCGGCCCGGCGTGCTGATTCGATCGCTGCGGCATGGGGCTCAACGGGTCAGCGGAGCCGGCGACAGCTCGCTGGGGTCGATGCCGATGTCCCCGATAACGGTCCAGTCCGGGGTCTTGCTGCTGTCTGCGGCGATGGGGCGGCGCACGAAGACGCCGGCCTCCTCGGCGATCAGCGCGCCGGCGGCCCAGTCGTGCTCCCAGATGCCGTACTCGGCATACGCGTTCTGGGTGCCGTCGGCGACCATGCAGATGTCCAGGGCGGCGGCTCCGAGGCGGCGCATATTGCCGAAGTGGGGCAGCATCGCGGTGACGGCGGCGGTCTGCTCGGCGCGCCGCGCTGGATCGTACCCGAATCCGGTGGAGAGCAGTCCGGCGTCAAGCGCCCCTGCGGGCCCGCTCAGCCGGCTCGGCTCCGAGTCTGCGTGGGTGCTCCAGGCGCCCTGGCCGGCGCTGGCCCACCAGATCCTGGCCAGCGCCGGAGCGACGACGACGCCGGCCAGCCAGGTCCCGTCCGGGCCCTGCAGGCCCACCGAGGTGCCGTAGTACACGATCCCGCGCACGAAGTTCGTGGTTCCGTCCAGCGGGTCGATGGACCAGCGGTAGCCGCTGGGCTCGGCAGGGGTGGTGGTCCCATACTCCTCCCCGGAGACCTCATCCGAGGGTCGCCGCCGATGGATGACCTCCCGCACCGCCTGCTCCGCGCGCCGGTCAAAATCGGTGACCAGATCCGAGGCCGAGGATTTGGTCTGCACCCCGGAGTGCTCCTGTCCCAGGACCAGTCCCGAGGGAGAGACCTCCTCGCGCTCGGCCAGGACGCCGGCGCCGGCGGCGGCAGCCTCGTGGGCGATCTCCAGCAGGTCTTGCAGCTTCTGCGGGTTCGGCTTCGTCATGCATCATCCAATCCGTCGGGACCCTTGTTCAGCAGTACAGTGAACGCTTCTTCATCGAGCACCGGCACACCCAGCGCCTCGGCCTTCTCGAGCTTGGTTCCGGCGTTCGCGCCGGCCACCACGTAGTGGGTCTTCTTCGAGACCGACCCGGCGGCTCGACCGCCGCGAGTGATGATGGCCTCCTTGGACTCGTCCCGGGAGTAGCCCTCCAGGGAGCCGGTGACCACCACGCTGAGCCCCTCCAAGGTGCGCGGTGTGGAGTCGTCGATCTCATCGACCATCCGGACCCCGGCCTGCGCCCAGCGATCCACGATCCTCACGTGCCAGTCGGTGCTGAACCAGTCGGTGAGCGTGGTGGCCATTCTCGGGCCCACGCCGTCGATCCCGGCAAGCTCCTCCTGGCTGGCGGCGCGGATCTTGGCCATCGAACCGTAGGCGTTGGCCAGCGCGCGAGAGGCGGTCGGCCCGACATGGCGGATCGAGAGCGCGACCAGCACCCGCCACAGCGGCTGGGCCTTGGCCTTCTCGAGCTCGGCGAAGAGCTGGACGGTGTTGGCCGTGGGCTCGGAGGCCTTCTTCACGGTGCCGTCCTTGGCGAGCTGGGCCTTGGTGTAGAAGTACCGTGAGGGCGCCCACTTGCCGGTGGGCTCCCGCTCCCCGGTCTCTTCGTTCTTGCGCCGGGTCTCCCGCCAGACGTACACCTCCTTGAGGTCCTCCACGCGCAGGTCGAAGAGCCCAGCCTCGCCATGGAGGACCGGCTCCTGGGGGAGCGGCGCGCCGTCGTCGTCCAGCGGGAGCTCGATGCCAGAGGTCTTGGTCTCCGCCCAGTCGATGAGCTCAGGGATGGGACGGCGCAGATCAGGGTTGGTCAGCGCCAGTCCGGCCTCCTCGCCGAGGGCCTCGATGTCCAGGGCGCCGCGAGAACCGATGTGAACCACGCGTTCGCTGACCTGGGCCGGGCAGCTCTCGGCGTTGGGGCAGCGGTAGTCGACGTCGCCCTCTTTGGCCGGGGCGAGCTCGGTGCCACAGACCGGGCAGTGGGTGGGGAAGCTGAACTCCACCAGCTCATCCTCGCGGTTCTTCCGTGAAGGAAGCACCGGTCCGACCACCTCCGGGATCACGTCACCGGCCTTGCGCACGATCACGTCGTCCCCGATCAGCACCCCCTTGGCCTTGACCACGTCGCGGTTGTGCAGCGTGGCCCGGGAGACCACCGAACCGGCGACCTTCTTGGGCTCGAGCACGGCGAAGGGCGTGACCCGCCCGGTGCGCCCGACGTGGACCATGATGTCCAGCAGCCGGGTGTGGACCTCCTCGGGAGGGTACTTATACGCCGCGGCCCAGCGCGGGACTCGGGAGGTGTGTCCCAGTCCGCGCTGGGCGGCGAAGTCATCGACCTTGATGACCACCCCGTCGATCTCATGAACCAGCGAGTGCCGCTTCTTCTCATGCTCATCGAGGTAGGCCTCGATGGCGGCGTAATCATCGAGCAGCGCCGTGTAGGGACTGACCGGCAGACCCCAGGCGGCGAGCTGGTCATAGGCGGCGTGCTGACTCTCCGGCTCGAAGCCGGTGCGGGCGCCGATGCCGTGGACGAACATGGACAGCGGCCGCTGGGCGGTCTTTGCGGGGTCCTTCTGCCGCAGCGAACCTGCGGCGGCGTTGCGCGGGTTCGCCAGCGGGGCCTTGCCGGCCTCGGTGAGCTGGTCGTTGAAGGCATGGAAGTCTGCCGTCGGCATGAAGATCTCGCCGCGGACCTCCAGCTCCTCGGGGTGGTCCTGCCCGGCCAGCTGGGCGGGGATGTCCTTGATCGTGAGCACGTTGTGCGTGACGTCCTCACCGGTAGTGCCGTCACCGCGGGTGGCGGCCCGGACCAGCTTGCCCCGGCGGTAGAGCAGATTGATGGCCAGACCGTCGATCTTGACCTCGACGAGCCACTTCACGGTCTCCTCCGGGCGCAGGGAGGCCAGCGAGGCGGTGGCGCGGTCGTACCAGGTGCGCAGCTCGGGGAGCGTGAAGAGGTCTTCCAGCGAGTACAGACGCTGCAGGTGCTGCACCGGGGAGAAGGCCTCGGCGACCTCACCGCCCACCTCCTGGGTGGGGGAGTCCACGGCCACGATCTCCGGGTGCTCGGCCTCGATCGCCTCCAGGCGTTCGAAGAGGACATCGAACTCGGCGTCGGAGATGATCGGATCATTGTCCTGGTAGTAGGCGATCCGGTGCTTGCGCACCTCCTCCACCAGCTCCACGTACTCCTCGCGCAGCGCATGGGAGGGGATGGCCTCGGGGGAGTCAGCGGCGGGGGTCTTGGTTGATTCGCTCACTCGTCCGAGTCTAGTCCTGACTAGGGTGTGACACATGGCTTTCCTCAAGCAGGCCCCCGCAGATCACCCGCAGGCCACCATGGTCGAAGCTGCCGGGCTTCGCTGGCTCGCCCAGGCGGCCCAGGACGGCGGCGCCCCAGTGGTGCCGGTCCTCGCCGCCTCCCCGGGGGAGGCCTCCGGAGCCGATCGCTCTCCAGGACCGCAGGTGCGGCGCGGTGAGCTGAGGCTTCAAGAGCTCACCCCGGTGGCCCCGGACCCGGAGGCGGCCCGGGACTTCGGCGCCGCGCTGGCGCGGACACACGACTGGCTGGCTGCACAGACCACCGATGCTCCTGGATTCGGGGCGCTGCCCCCGGAGCACCCGGCGCGGACCCCGGCCTATTTCGGCCCTGCGGACCAGCCCCTGGAGCTGGGCACCGGTGTGCACGACTCCTGGGGCGCCTTCCTCGCCGCGGAGCGCCTGGACCCGGTGCTGGCGGCGCTGGAGCCAAGGATCACGCGAGAGGACGCCCGGCTGCTGCGCTCGGCACGGGAGACGATCGGCAGCGGGGCGCTCGACGACGCCGAGCCGCCCGCGCTGATCCACGGGGACCTCTGGGCCGGCAATGTGGTCTGGGCGTCCACCGACTCCGGCCAGGCGCAGGGGGTGCTGATCGACCCGGCCGCGCACACCAGTCACCGGGAGACCGACATCGCGCTGCTGCACCTCTTCGGACTCCCGCAGCTCGACGCCGTGATCAGCGGCTACCAGCAGCAGCACGCGCTGCGCGAGGGCTGGCAGGAGCGGATTCCGCTGCATCAGCTCTTCTGCCTCAGCGTGCACTGGCTGCTGTTCGGGGCCAGCTACAGCGGGCCCACCCTGAGTGCTGCGGAGTCTGTGCTGCAGCTCGCATCCAGGAGCAGCCGCTGAGCGCTGGGTCGCCTGCTCAGCGCTGCAGGGCGTCGCGCAGCGTCTCGATCGGGCCGCGGACCTGGGCGAAGGACTCGTCGAAGACCTCATCGGGCATCAGGTACGGGTCCACCACGTCGTCCTGCGCCGTGGCGGTCGCAGCGTGATTACGCTGGCCCGCCACCAGCGGGACCAGGGCCGCGAGCTTCTGCGCGGTGGTCTCCGAGGATGCCATCACCTCGGTGAGGGCGGCTGGCTCCAGGGAATCCAGCAGCCGCGCAAACTCGCGCAGCGTGAAGACCTTCGGTTCGCTCTCGGGGACGTCGGTGAGGATATCGCGTACATGCCCGCGGGTGGCGGTGAGCACGAGCTCGGAGCCGTAAATCATCTCGGGGCTGAGCTGTTCGGCCACGAAGTTCTCGGTGACGGCCCCGTAGTCGAGAAGTCGGTGCTTCATCTGGGGCTCCATATCGTCTCCGACATGCGCCTGGGTGCCGGCCGAGCGCACCTCGATGCCGTCCTCGGAGGCGAAGACGTGGGCGAGCAGCCGGTCCATGGCGGGGGAGCGGCATATGTTCCCGGTGCAGACGGCGAGCAGGGTGTAGGTCTCAGTCATATCTTCCATCTGACCACACTGATCGGCCGCGGGCAGATCTAGACTCATGAGCGTGAAGCCCACGACGCCGGAGGTCTCCGGTCCGCAGCCCGCCAGCACCCCCGCCACCACCGCTGAGAACTCGGCGGGAGGACCGATGTCGATGACGCGGCGCTTCCTGGGCTGGGAGCTGGCGATCGTGCTGGGGCTCTCGCTGGGGCGCTCGGCGGTCTATGCGGTGCTCCAGCTCGCGGAGCGCCTGACGCTGGCCCCACTGGCAGAGCAGAGCGCCACGGTGCAGACCTCACGGTCGCGGGCGGAGTTCTTCGACCTCAGCTATCAGGTGCTGGACTCGCTGTTCGCGCTCTTCCCGGTCGCGCTGGTCTGCTACCTGTTCTTCCTCCAGGGGGTGAACCCGTTCCGTCGCTTCGGGCTTGACCTGCGCCGGCCGGCCCGGGACCTCAGCCTCGGCGTCGGGCTCTTCCTGATCATCGGGCTGGGCACGCTGGTGGTCTACGGCGCCGGGCGGGCCGCGGGGATCACCACCGAAATCATCCCGGCCGACGTCGGGGAGCACTGGTGGACCTCCCCGGTGCTGATCCTCGCCGCGCTGCGGCATTCGCTGCTGGAGGAGGTGATCATGGTCGCCTACCTCTTCGACCGCGCTCGTCGGATCTGGCCCCGAGCGGGGATCTGGCTGATCATCCTGGCCGCCGCGCTGCTGCGCGGGGCGTATCACCTCTACCAGGGCTTCGGCCCGGGCATCGGGAATCTTTTGATGGGGATCATCTTCGGGTGGCTCTATCAGCGCTACGGACGGGTGATGCCGCTGGTGATCGCCCACCTGCTGCTCGATGTGGTGGCGTTCCTGGCGTTCCCGCTGGTGCTGCGGCTGGCCTCGCTGCAGTAGCTGCGACGCACGTGGGGCCCTGACCGAGAACGGTCAGGGCCCCACGTGGTCAGGGTTCAGGCGAGGTCAGTGCTCCTCGTCCTCGTCCTTCCGCTCGACCACCAGGGTCTCGGTGGTCAGCACCAGCGCCGCGATGGAGGCGGCGTTCTGCAGGGCAGAACGGGTGACCTTCACCGGGTCGATGACGCCATCGGCGATCAGATCGCCGTAGACGCCGGTCTTGGCATTGAAGCCGTGGTTCGGTGCCATCTCAGAGACCTTGGAGGAGACGACGAAGCCGTCCTCCCCGGCGTTCTGCGCGATCCAGCGCAGCGGCTGGACCAGGGCGCGGCGCACGATGCCCACAGCAGCTGCGGCATCACCGGTGAGCGCCTTGACATCAGCGTCCTCATCCAGCACCGAGAGTGCGTTGATCAGGGCGGTGCCGCCGCCAGCCACGATGCCCTCTTCGAGAGCCGCGCGGGTGGAGGAGACGGCATCTTCGATCCGGTGCTTGCGCTCCTTGAGCTCCACCTCGGTGGCGGCGCCGACCTTGATGACGCCGATGCCGCCGGAGAGCTTCGCCAGACGCTCCTGGAGCTTCTCGCGGTCCCACTCGGAGTCAGAGGCGTCAGCCTGGGCCTTGATGGTGGCCGCGCGAGCGTCCACATCTTCCTTGGACCCGGCGCCGTCGACGATGGTGGTCGCGTCCTTGGTCACGGTCACCCGACGAGCGGTGCCCAGCGACTCCAGGTCCACCTGGTCGAGCTTCAGGCCCAGATCAGGGGAGATGACCTGTGCACCGGTGAGCACGGCGATGTCCTCGAGCATGGCCTTGCGGCGGTCCCCGAAGCCGGGAGCCTTCACTGCGACCACGTTGAGCGTGCCGCGCAGCTTGTTGACCACCAGCGTGGAGAGGGCCTCGCCCTCGACGTCCTCGGCGATGATGAACAGCGGGCGCTTGGCCTGCAGGACCTTCTCCAGGACCGGCAGGAACTCCGCCATGTTGGAGATCTTGCCCTGGTTGATCAGGATCAGTGGATCTTCGAGGACCGCTTCCTGGCGCTCTGCGTCGGTGACGAAGTGCGGGGAGAGGTAGCCCTTGTCGAACTGCATGCCCTCGGTGATCTCCAGCTCGGTGGAGGTCGAGGACCCCTCTTCGATGGTGATCACGCCGTCGGTGCCCACAGCGTCGAAGGCACGAGCCAGCAGCTCGCCGACCTCGTCGTTCTGCGCGGAGATTGCGGCCACGTTGGCCACCTGCTGGCCCTCGACGTCGCGAGCGTTCTCGCGCAGCCGGCGGGTCACAGCGGCGACCGAGGTCTCGATGCCGCGCTTGATCTCGCTGGGCGCCGCGCCGGCGGCGACGTTGCGCAGGCCTTCCTTGACCAGAGCCTGGGCGAGGACGGTGGCGGTGGTGGTGCCGTCGCCTGCGACGTCGTTGGTCTTGGTGGCGACTTCCTTGGCCAGCTGCACGCCAAGGTTCTCGTAGGGGTCTTCGACCTCCACCTCACGGGCGATGGTGACGCCGTCGTTGGTGATGGTCGGTGCGCCCCAGGACTTGTCCAGGACCACATTGCGACCCTTGGGGCCGAGGGTGACCTTGACCGTGTCTGCGAGCTTATCGATGCCGGCTTCCAGAGCGCGGCGTGCAGCGTCATTGAATTCAAGCTGCTTTGCCATAGGTTAGTGCTCCTTTGAGAGTGTGAGAATCGGAACGTGAGGCGATCCGTGAAGAGCCTTCAGCGGTCCGTTCTTACTTCTCGATGATGGCCAGGACGTCGCGAGCGTTGAGCACCAGGTACTCTTCGCCGCTGACCTTGACCTCGGTGCCGCCGAACTTGGAGTAGATGACGACGTCGCCCTCGGAGACGTCGACCGGGATGCGCTTGCCCTTCTCATCGAAGCGGCCTGGGCCCACGGCGACGACCTTGCCCTCCTGGGGCTTCTCCTTGGCGGTGTCGGGGATGACCAGACCGGAAGCGGTGGTCTGCTCTGCTTCCAGGGGGCGGACAACGATGCGGTCTTCGAGAGGCTTGATGGAGACTGACACGTCAGTACTCTCCTTTGCGTGGTGTGGATTCGGTTTATCTGCACAGGCCCGTGCTGAGCCTCCCGGTGCGTCCGGGGTGCTCGACGAGCCGAAATCTTCTCGCACGCCTTAGGAGTGGCCAACCGTCGTCGCGGTGCCGGATGGTGCCCCGTCAGGCTGATCTCCGCAGGTTGACGGCCCACGGACAAGCTGGCACCCGAGGGTCCCGAGTGCTAAGTCTGACTTTATAGACGGCCTTAGCACTCGGTCAAGCAGAGTGCTAAGGCTTTGGCTCCGGGCGGACGGGCACGGGACGTAGACTTGTCGCTGAGCTATTCGCTTTGACCCCGAGAGGCCCCACCGTGACTGAAACTCATCATCAGACGAGCGCCGCCGGAGGACCGGAGCACGACCCCTTCGGCTTCGTCGGACTGACCTACGACGACGTCCTGCTGCTCCCCGGCGCCACCGACGTCATCCCCTCCGAGGCAGACACCACCACCCGGTTCTCCCGCAACATCGAGCTGCAGTCCCCGGTGGCCTCCGCGGCGATGGACACCGTCACCGAGGCGCCGATGGCCATCGCCATGGCGCGCCAGGGCGGGATCGGCATCCTGCACCGGAACCTCTCCATCGAGGACCAGGCCCGGCAGGTGGACAAGGTCAAGCGCTCCGAGTCCGGGATGATCAGCGACCCGGTGACGATCACCCCGGACGCGACGATCGCCGATCTCGACGAGCTCTGCGCCCATTACCGGGTCTCCGGGCTTCCGGTGGTGGATGGGGAGTCCAAGCTGCTGGGCATCATCACCAACCGTGACACCCGGTTCATCCCGCGCGAGCAGTACCTGACCACCAAGGTCTACGAGAAGATGACCCCGCAGCCGCTGATCACGGCTCACGTCGGGATCCCCAATGAAGAGGTGCTGCGGATCTTCTCCGAGCACCGGGTGGAGAAGCTGCCGCTGGTCGATGACCAGGGCGTGCTCCAGGGCCTGATCACCATCAAGGACTTCGACAAGGCCGACCGCTACCCGCAGGCCACCAAGGACTCCGAGGGCCGGCTCCGCGTGGGGGCGGCCGTGGGCTTCTTCGGTGAAGGCTTCGAACGCGCGATGACCCTGATCGACGCTGGCGTGGACGCCCTGGTGGTGGACACCGCCAATGGGCACACCCGCGGGGTGCTGGACATGATCGCCAGGCTCAAGGCCGAACCGGCCGCTGCCGGGGTGGACGTGATCGGTGGTCAGGCGGCCACCCGGGAAGGCGCCCAAGCGATCATCGACGCCGGGGCCGACGCGGTGAAGGTCGGTGTCGGGCCTGGCTCGATCTGCACCACCCGCATCGTGGCCGGAGTCGGAGTGCCTCAGGTCACCGCCATCTACGAAGCCTCCAAGGCGGCCATCCCCGCCGGGGTCCCGCTGATCGCCGACGGCGGCCTGCAGCACTCCGGAGACATCGGCAAGGCGCTGGTCGCCGGGGCCGATTCGGTGATGCTCGGCTCGCTGCTGGCCGGCTCCGCGGAGTCCCCGGGAGACCTGGTCTTCTACAACGGCAAGCAGTTCAAGGCCTACCGCGGCATGGGTTCGATGGGGGCGATGCAGACCCGCGGGAAGAACACCTCCTTCTCCAAGGACCGCTACTTCCAGGCCGATGTGCCCACCGACGAGAAGCTCATCCCCGAGGGAATCGAAGGCCAGGTGCCCTACCGCGGACCGCTCGAGGTGGTGTTCCACCAGCTCACCGGTGGTCTGCGGCAGACCATGTTCTACGTGGGCGCGCACACCATCGACGAGCTGAAGCACAAGGGCAAGTTCGTGCGGATCACCTCCGCCGGACTCAAGGAATCGCACCCGCATGACATCATGATGACGGTGGAAGCGCCGAACTACCGGCGCTAGTAAAGGAGCAGCTTTGAGCAACGAGATCCCCATCGGCCTGGCCAAGAACGGCCGTCGGGCCTGGGCTCTGGACGATGTCGCCATCGTCCCGAACCGGCGCACTCGCAGCCCCGCAGACGTGAGTCTGGACTGGCGCATCGATGCGTATAACTTCTCCATGCCGGTGATCGGCGCGCCGATGGACTCGGTGATGTCCCCGGCCACCGCCATCGAGCTGGGCCGGCAGGGCGGGCTGGGCGTGCTCAACCTCGAAGGGCTCTGGACCCGCTACGAGGACCCGGCCCCGGTGCTCGCCGAGATCGCGGCGCTGGGCGCCGAGGAGGTCTCGGCAGAGAACACCCGACGGCTCCAGCAGCTCTACTCCGAGCCGATCAAGGCCGAGCTGATCACCGCACGGCTGGCCGAGATCCGCGAGGCCGGCGTCGTCGTCTCCGGCTCGCTGACTCCCCAGCGCACCCAGGAGTTCTACCGCACGGTCATCGAGGCCGGGGTGGACATGTTCGTCATCCGCGGCACCACCGTCTCGGCCGAGCACGTCGCGCAGAACGGTGACCCGCTGAACCTCAAGGAGTTCATCTACGAGCTCGACGTGCCGGTGATCGTCGGTGGGGCCGCCGGGTACACCCCGGCGCTGCACCTGATGCGCACCGGTGCGGCCGGGGTGCTGGTGGGCTTCGGCGGCGGCGCCGCGACCACCACCCGCCGCGCCATGGGGATCCGAGTCCCGATGGCCACCGCGATCAGCGATATCGCCGCTGCCCGCCGGGACTATCTGGATGAGTCCGGAGGCCGCTATGTCCATGTGATCGCCGACGGCGGCATGGGCTCCTCCGGGGATCTGGTCAAGGCGCTCGCCATGGGCGCCGACGCTGTGATGCTCGGGACCACCCTGGCCCGCGCCGAGGAGGCGCCGGGGAAGGGCTGGCACTGGGGACTCGAAGCGGTGCACCCGGACTTCCCGCGCGGGCACCGCACCCGGGTGGGCACCGTGGCGCCGCTGCAGGAGGTCCTCTGGGGCCCCGCGCACCACACCGACGGCTCCTCGAACCTGATGGGCGGGCTGCGCCACGCGATGGCCTCCACCGGCTACGTGGACCTGAAGTCCTTCCAGCGCGTGGACGCGATCGTCTCCCCGATGGGCCAGCAGACCCGCTGAGATCGCACCGCTGGGTAGTATCCGGTCCATGACTCAGAATCTGGCTCCGGCTGCCCGCAGGATAGTGGGCCTCGACGCCCTGATGTGCCTCGCGGCTGCCGTACTGGGCGTGGCCGGGGGACTTCTGCTGGTCGGCCTGGGCGAGGTGCTCCTCGCCGGGTCGACCAGCGCCGCCACCTGGGGCTTCTACCCGGTGGTGTTCATCATCGTGGTGTTTCCCGCGCTGCTCAGCGCCGGCGCTGCCGTGCTCGCAGTGCAGCTCCTGCGCAGATTCTCCGGGACTGAGAAGACTGTGCGCTTCGAGCCCCTGCTGGGGGCCGCCGTGGTGGCGCTGGGCATGTCGCTCGGGATCTTCTCCTGGGGCGGCATGGCCAGCGTCCTGGGCCTGTTGGCGACCAGCCTGCCCGTCGCCGTGCTGACCTGGCTGGGCCTGCGGAAGTCCGGGGCCATCGCCGCCCGCCGCGCCGCTCGGGGTCTGTCCTAGAACCTGCTCTCGGCGCGAGGGTGGGATGCCGCGGGGCTCACGCCCTGCAACATCCCACCCTGCGACATCCCACCCTGCTCACCGACGCCTCACCCGCTGCGCCGGCTTCAGCGACGGCTGGACCAGCTCAGCAGCTGCCGGCCGCTTCCCAGGGGCCGTACTGGTTCCCCGGCTCCTGGTTCCGGGTGTACCACTTCGCGGTGTAGCTGAGCCCCTCGTGCACGATGGTCTCGCCGCCGTCGAACTGGGAACTCGGCGCCCACTGCGGCAGGCTCTCGCCGCCGCACATGGTGGGCGCACCGATCTGCGACCAGGCGCTCCACGGGGTGGCTCCCGGGGTCTGGTTCTGGGTGTACCAGAGCGCCCGGTAGACCCCGCCCTCGTGACTCACGGTGTCCCCGTTGGTGTAGACCGCCGCCGAGTCCCAGGCCGGGTGCTCGGGGGTCTCGCCGGTGTCTCCGTCGCCCTCATCGTCTCCGTCGTCACCGTCTCCGGGGGCCGCGGGGCCGGAGAGCGCCAGGTCGGCGAGGATCGGGTCGTGGTCGGAGGAGCGCCACTGGTCCGGGGTGTGCAGCAAGGTGCCCACCGAGTTGTACCGGCTGTACTCCAGCGCCAGGGGCTCCACGGCGTTGATGTTCCAGATCTCGGTCTGCACCACGTCCGCCGCAGCGGCCTCGGAGGCGAAGAGGTGATCCAGGGACCCCACGGCGCCGCCGAACATGTAGCTGTACCCGCCGGTCTCCGCGGAGAGGTTCGCATAGCCGGCGTCGGCGATGACCTGGATCGGGTCCTCCATCTCATAGGAGTTGAAGTCGCCCATCAGGAAGACCTTCTCGGTCTCGGCCTCCTCCTCCAGGGCCTCGGCGAAGGCCACCAGCGCCTCGGCCTGGCGCACCCGGTCCCCGTTGAAGGAGCCCTGCCCGTTGGTGTCGGCGTTGTCTCCGCTGCCGCTGCCGCCCTTGGACTTGAAGTGGTTCACGATCGCCAGGAAGCTGTCCTCAGACTCTGCCTGGCCTCCCTGTGCCCCTGCGTCCACCGCGGTGAACTCCTGGGCCAGCGGCTCACGGGCGTTGGAGAAGATCGCGTCCAGGTCCAGCTCCCCGAGCTGGCTCTGGTCCAGGTCTTCCACGCCGTCCTCGAAGAGGATCCGGGAATCCCCTTCCGGGGCCACCCGGTCGGTGCGGTAGATGAATCCGTTGCGGATCACGTCTTCCGCCGCGGGCACCTGCTCCGGGGATTCCACGTAGTCCCAGGTACCTGCGCTGCCCTCGGCCTGGTTCAGCGCCTGGACCAGTGCCGCCAGGGCATGGTCCCGGCCGCCGTCTTCGAAGAAGTGCCGGGTGTTCTCGATCTCCTGGAGCGCGACGACGTCGGCGTCGAGCCCGGAGATCGCCGCGACGATCTTGGACTCCTGACGCTCGAAGCTGGCCTGGCTGTAGGCGCCCCGGGCATCGCAGAAGTCGTTCGTGGTGGGCTCGCCGTCGATGTCGGTGTAGAACTCACAGCCCGGCTCATCCTCACCCAGGGAGATGAAGTAGTTGAGCACGTTGAATCCGGCGATTCGCACATCGCCCTCGCGCTCCGCCGGGGACTCGTTGCCTTCCCGGGTGTTCTCGAAGCTGGCCGGCTGGACCTGCTCGGCGGTCTCCGGGGTCAGCTTGGAGAGCGGCTGCAGACGCCATTCCTCGAAGCGGTAGTCCATGATCACGTCGGTCTCCCAGAGCACCTCGGCGCCGACCCGGATCGGATCCTCGATGGTCAGGTACGGCAGGGGCTGTGCGCGGTCTGCGCTCCAGGACTGCCAGGAGGTCGACGCCGCGTCATCGAGGTAGATCACCCGTTCCTCGTTCTGAGCGGCCAGCGCCTGGGCCTCAGGTCCGGGCCGGAACGCCGAGGTGGGATTCACCAGCGGCTCCTCGCCGAGCACGATGCCGATCTCGCCATACTGGTTCAGCGTGTAGTGGTCGGTCACGGTGTAGGTTCCCTGCGGGTCCAGCAGCATGCCCAGCAGCGATGCACGCTGTTCCGCATTCTCCGGGACCTCGATGGAGGCCGGCTTCACCGCCTCGAAGGGCTCGTCCTGGATCAGTGCGAGCTCGTGGTGCGGGGTCTGCGTGGACCCCGGGTAGAGCGCGATCTGCGGGTTGTCGAAGTAGACCGTGGCGTCGCCGGTGATCTCCACGAAGTCACCGATCTGAACGCTGTCTTCAGCGATCGCAGTGGGGGAGTAGACGAAGATCGCATCCGAGGTCTCGTGGTCTTCGAGATCCACGTCCCCGCCGGTGCCGGCGGTCTGCAGGTAGAAGCCGTTGAAGCTCTGCTGCGCAGGGTAGACCGCGGTGACCACGCCGCGGGTGGTCACCGGGAGGTCCTCCTCACCGGCGCCGTCCAGGGCCTGGTTGATCTCGGCGATCTCGAGCTCATCGGGATCGGTGGGCTCGGGATCGGTGGGCTCGGGATCCGTGGGCTCAGGGTCTGTGGGTTCCGGATCGGCGGGCTCGCTGGGTCCCGGTTCACCGGGCTCGTCCGGATCCGTCGGCTCAGGCTCGCCCGGCTCAGTGGGTTCCGGCTCGCCCGGCTCTCCCAGGGTCTCCCCGGCGGCGTTGGTCGGAGAGGGCTCGCCACGGGTGAAGTCAGCGGAGTTGTCATCGGTGTCAGCACCGGAGGTGCGGCTGATCGATGTGGCGTTCGTGCCGGTGGAAGCCGGTGCCGTCTCGAAGGTGTTGCTGGTGCCGAAGCCCAGCAGGTCTGCCACCTGGTCGTGGTTCACCACCGAGTCCACGGGCAGCTCGCTGAGCGTCTCGGAGGTGCTGGCCAGGATGAAGGTGCCTCCGGCAGCCGCGCCGATGGCCGCTCCGGTCTGGGCATCCGGGGTGGGCAGGGTGGCGCCGTCGCCGTTGTTGCCGCCGCCCTGGATCAGGTAGTGGCCATTGGGGGCGATCTCCCCGCCGAGCGGAATCGTCGTGCTCGGCGCGCCCGTCGTCGTCCTGGCCCGGTACTGCAGGGACCACTCGCTGAGGTCCACGGCCACCTCGCAGGTGTTCAGCAGCTCCACGAACCGGTGGGAGAGTGCAGCGGAACCGCTGCCGCCGTTGGGGAAGGCCTCGTTGATGACGACGCAGTTCGCGCCGCCCTCGCTGTCGGTCTCCTCGGGGGCTGGTGGGGCGGTGGAGCCGAAGGCCGGAGCTGGGGCCAGCAGGGCCGCGCTGAGCCCCAGCGCGGCAAGTGCGCGGGGGAGTGGTCGTCCTCGCCCGGGTGGGGAGACGTCGCGGGAGGTGTTCATCAAGGTGGAGTCCTCTTCGGGTCTAGGTGATCGTCCTGCGCTCACCGATGGTCACGTCAGTGCTGCATCCAAGGGTCGGGCGGGCCGCGAGCAGACCGCCGCCGACCGGGACCACCTCGAATCCAAGCAAAGTCATGTGAACAGGATGCTACGGCGAGGGAAACCCCCTTCCTCCAGCTCGGCGGCGAGCACGCGAACCGTTGTGCCTCGCGGCGGCGAAGCGGACGGCGGACCCTGTATACCCCCTGGGGTATTATGGAGTCACTGTTCCCCCGAGAAGAAGGAGCCACCATGTGCCGAGCCGTGACCTGTAAGACCTGCGGAAAGACCACCTGGGCCGGATGCGGCCAGCACGTGGATCAGGTGATGCGCGGGGTCAGTGCCGCCCAGCGCTGTCCGGGGCACGAGCCGGCACCCTCGAGCGGGTTCTTCAGCCGGATCTTCGGCCGCTGAACCTGTCCCGCTGGTGCCAGGCGCGGGTGAAGACACGAAGAAGCCCGCCGGTCTGATCTCTCAGACTGACGGGCTTCCATCGGCGGAGGATGGGGGATTTGAACCCCCGAGGGCGTGAACCCAACACGCGTTCCAAGCGTGCGCCATAGGCCGCTAGGCGAATCCTCCTGGCTGCTCCCCGCTGGCCTGCCTTATCGGCACGGCCCTCGAGAGCAGACTTCATACTAGCGGAGAACCGACGCATAATGCACATCGGGCCCCCGTAGGATGGGTCACTGCCGTGATCTGACCTGAGGAGAGGGGATACCGATGCCCGCCGGACGCTACGCACCGAGTCCCTCAGGGGAGCTGCATCTGGGCAATCTGCGCACCGCGATGCTGGCCTGGCTCTTCGCCCGCTCCACCGGCCGGAGATTCCTGCTGCGCTTCGAAGACCTCGACCTCGAGCGCACCGTGCCCGGGGCGGAGGAGCAGCAGGCCGAGGATCTGCGCGCGATGGGAGTCAGCTTCGACGACCAGGACGGCGCCGGGCTGATCCGGCAGTCAGAACGGATGGATCGCTATGCCGCGGCCATCGCAGAGCTCACGCAGAACGGGATGACCTACGAGTGCTTCTGCTCGCGCCGAGAGATCCGCGAGGCGACCCGAGCACCCCACGCGCCCACCGGCGTATACCCGGGCACCTGTCGGAACCTCAGCGAGGACCAGCGGGCGCTCCGTCGGGCGCAGCGGCCAGCCGCGCTGCGGCTGCGGGCCCCCCGGTCCGGAGCGGGCGTCGCAGAGGAGTTCTCCGCCGAGGACGTGCTGCTGGGCCGGATCACCACCGCGGTGGATGACTTCGTGATCCGACGCAACGACGGCGCCCCGGCCTACAACCTTGCGGTGGTGGTCGATGATCAGCTCACCGCGGTGGACCAGGTGGTTCGCGGAGACGACCTGGCCTCCTCCACGCCGAACCAGGCCTATCTGCGCGGACTGCTCTACGGCGCCGAGGCCGCCGCGCAGGTGCAGTACGCCCACGTGCCGCTGGTGCTCAACACCGAGGGCAAACGCCTGGCCAAGCGCGACGGCGCCGTGACCCGCGCCGCGCTGAAGGACCAGGGGGTCGACGCCGAGGCGCTGCGCGACCTGCTGCTGGTCTCACTGGGACTGCCCGCGGGCCCGCTGGACCGGGCCCTGAGGTCCTTCGACCCGCAGGCGCTGCCCAGCGAACCGTGGGTGTTTCAGCCCCCGGCCAGCTGACACCCCCTGAGGGTCGATACCCCGGGAAGTCGATGCCCTGGTCAGTCCAGACCCCGGGCCCCCGCTGGGACTCAGGGCCGCAGCAGGATCTTGCCCTTGCGGCCTGGGACGAAGTTCGCCTTCGACGCCTCGCGCACCTGATCGAAGGGGTAGGTCGCCTCGGCGGTGAGCGAGAGGGTGCCGTCCTTGACGCGGGTGAGCAGCTCGGTGAACAGCTCGCCCCGGCGCTGCGGCGCCAGCTCGCTCATCACGCGGGAGCCCCAGAAGCCCTTGACGGTGATGTTGTTGAAGATGATGGCCCCGGAGTTCAGTCCCATGGTGCCCCCGGCCATCGCGCCGAAGATCACCAGTGTCGCGTCCTCGCCCAGCTGGGAGAGCACATGGTTGCTCGCATCCCCGCCCACAGAGTCGATGCCGGCGACGACCCTCGCCCCGCCGGTGATCTCGGCGACGCGGTCCTGCCAGCCCGATGACTCGGTGGAGACGACCTGGTCGATGCCCTGAGCGTTGAGCTCCTCGACGCCGTCGTCGCGACGCACCAGGCCGAGCACGTTGATGCCCCTGGTCGGCGCGAGCTGGGCCAGCATCCGCCCCACGGCGCCGTTGGCGGCGTTCTGGATGATCCAGTCGCCCTCCTTCAGATCCAACCAGTCCAGCAGCGCGATGGTGGAGAAGGGCATCGCGACCAGCTGAGCGGCGACCTCGTCGTCGGCGTCGTCGTCCACCGGAATCAGGCCCGCCGCCGGCGCGGTGAAGGACTCCGCCCAGGCGCCGAAGACGCCACCAGCGGCGACCCGCTGACCCAGCTCGAGGTTCTCCACGCCCTCGCCGAGGGCGTCGATGACCCCGACGGCCTCAGACCCGGTGCGGGCCGGCAGCTCCGGCTTGAAGCCGTAGGACCCGCGGATGGTCCAGAGGTCGTGATTGTGGATCGGGGAGAGCAGGGTCCGCACCCGCACCTCGCCGGCACCGGGTTCCGGGGTGGAGACCTCTTCGACGTCAAGGACGTCCCAGGGCTCTCCGAAGGTCTGCTGGGTGACTGCGCGCATCTTCTCCTACTTCCATTCGGGGGTATGCGCTCGAAAACAGGAGATCGCGGACGCCTATTCCTGCGGCAATCTGCTGTGACGGCTCCCACGTAGACTGAGCGCACCGTAGACCGTTGGCCGCCCAGTCGAACCACCCGCATCGCTGGAGCCGGCCAAGACCATGAAGGCGAGACCCATGCCCGAAGAGAACAAGACCGAAGTCACCCAGGAAGAGTCCCTCGAGAACTACACCATCGGTGACTACCTGCTGGATCGGTTGGCCGAGCTCGGCCTGACCGAGTTGTTCGGCGTCCCCGGAGACTTCAACCTGCACTTCCTGGACCACGTCGTCGCCCACCGCAGCATCCGCTGGGTCGGCTCCGCGAACGAGCTCAACGCCGGCTACAGCGCCGACGGCTATGCCCGGATCCGCGGCATCGGCGCGTTCCTGACCACCTACGGGGTCGGGGAGCTCTCCGCGATCAACGCGGTGGCCGGCTCCTACGCCGAATCAGTCCCGGTGGTCCAGATCGTCGGGGCCCCGCCGAAGGAGACCCAGGCCTCGGGCCGGAAGATCCACCACTCCCTGGGCGACGGCGACTTCAAGCACTTCCTGCGCATGGCCGAAGAGGTCACCTGCGCCCACGCCGATCTCGATGCTCCCACCGCCACCTGGGAGATCGACCGCGTCCTGCGCGACGTCGTCTTCCGCCGTCGCCCCGGCTATCTGATGCTCGCCGCCGACGTCGCCGAGGTGGCCGCCTACCCGCCCTCGGAGCCGCTGACCACCGATCTCCCGGTGACCACCCCGCGCGCCGTCGCCGCCTTCGAAGACGCCGTGCGCCGTTTCCTGCCCGGACGGCGCACCGCCGTGCTCGCCGATCTGCTGGTCCACCGGCTCGGCGCCACCGAGGAGCTGGCCTCCTTCCTCACCGACTCCGAGCTGCCCTTCGCCACCCTCGCCTGGGGCAAGACCCTGGTCGATGAATCGGACCCGAACTTCGTGGGCATCTACGCCGGAGCCGCCTCGCAGGAGAGGGTGCGCGAGGTCATCGAGGGAGCCGATGCGCTGATCACCCTGGGAGTGGAATACACCGACAACACCACCGCGGGCTTCTCCATGGATCTCGATCCGGCACGGATGATCGACGTCTCCCGCTTCGGCGCCCGGGTCGGGGACGAGGTCTTCACCCCGATCTCGCTGCAGGACGCGCTGGCGGTGCTGCACCGAGTGACCACCGAGCTCGACGACGTCGCCCCCATGCCCGCGGCGCATGCCCCGGCCACCCAGACGCCACGGGATCCGGCCGAGGGTCCGCTGACCCAGGACGGTCTGTGGTCCGTGCTGGCCTCCCAGCTGGAATCTGCGAACATCGTCGCGGCCGACCAGGGCACCAGCTACTTCGGGATGGCCTCCCACCGGTTCCCGGCGAAGTCCACGTTCATCGGACAGCCCATGTGGGGCTCCATCGGTTACACCCTGCCCGCGATCATCGGTGCCGGTCTCGCCGATCCCAGCCGCCGCCCGGTGTTGCTGATCGGTGACGGCTCTGCGCAGCTGACCATCCAGGAGATGGGCGTGATGATCCGCGAGAAGCTGCCCGTGGTGGTGGTGCTGGTGAACAACGACGGCTACACCGTGGAGCGCGCCATCCACGGACCCGACGAGATCTACAACGACATCGCTCCCTGGCGCTGGGAGCTGGTGCCCCGGCTCTTCGGCGCGGAAGAGGAGGACTACCTCTACCGCCGGGTCACCACCGAGGCGGAGCTGCTGGCGGCCTGCAAGGACACCATGAGCAACCGCGAGAAGCTGGTCTTCATCGAGGCGATCACCGACCGCGATGACATCCCGCAGCTGCTCGAAGATGTGGCCAACGCGCTCAAGCGATGAGCTCCATTGGCCTTGGACCCTGAGGCCGAGATACGATGAACCCCGGCCCCACGTGCGGTGCCATCCTGCTGAACTCCCCCAGGACCGGAAGGTAGCAAGGGTAAGTGGGCTCTGGCAGGTGCACGTGGGGCTCTTCATGTCTCCGGCGCGCCAGGTTCGACCGGGGCAGGACCTGCGGCCGCTGTGAGCTTCTAGAATCGAACCCATGGATCACCGGCCCGCGAGCACGCGCACCCGAAGGCTCCTCATCTGGCTGGGCACCTTCGCGGTGATCGGGATGATCAGCGGGGCCAGCTGGCTGATGATCAACGGGACGCTTCCGCTGAGCATCTTCGGCCGCGGATCGATCCCGACCGCCGAGCAGTGCCCCTCCAGCACGCAGCAGCCGGTGGTGCCCGAGCGGGTGCGGATCTCGGTGTTCAACACCACCAACGCCGCCGGGCTCGCCCACGAGGTGGCGGACGAGCTCCGTGATCGCAGCTTCCGAGTCGCCGAGGTGGACAACGACTATTTCGCGGACACCGGCTTCGCCGGGATCATCCGGGTGGGGGACCGGGGTCTGCGCCAGGCGTACACCCTCCAGCAGCACATCCCCGGCACGATGGTCGACGTCGATGAGCGCGATGATTACAGCGTGGATCTGATCCTGGGATCTGAGTTCTCGGTCCTGGACATGGAAGAGGCCGGGGACCTCGAGATGGTCCCCGGCCAGCTGCGCTGCTCCACCGGCTGAGTTCGCTCAGCCAGCTCGGTGCGATCCGGCGCGGCTCGGAACAGCTCTGCCCAGTTCAGTCAGTCTCAGCGTGCGTTCCTCCAGCGGCGCGCAGCGATGAAGCTGCGCACGCCCAGGATGATGTAGACCACCAGCACGATCACGGTGACCAGGGCGGAGATCACGGCGCCAGGGTTCTCGGACTCGCCGGCGAATAGCTCGGGCAGGCTCATCAGCGGCATGATCATGCCGAGTGCGCCCAGCAGCGCGACCACCAGGGCGATGTGCACCCCGAGCTTGCGGTTCTTCAGCGCGATGCCGCCGCTGATCAGCAGCAGCACACCCACCACCGAGGGGATCAGTGCGGTCATGCTCGCAAAGGAGGTGGCCACGTAGCCGATGATGCCGACCACCAGCAGCAGCCCGCCCACGATCAGGGTCAGCCGCGGCATCGGGCTGGAGGGGGCGGCCGGCGTCGTCGTCGGGTGTGTGGAGGTTTCGGGGTTTGTCATGGGTGCTCCTCGTGGTCTCGGATGGGCTGAATCTCGGGGTCCTGCGTCTTCTACACAGTGTAGAAGATGGGATCGGCTCGAATCTTCCGCAGTTTCTTCGATTGCGCAAAGAATCGCAGATCTTTGATGAAGAATCTCTGGTCTTGGGGGTTCACAGGGCGTGAACTGGGGTTGTCCCCGAAAAACGGTCCACGATTCAAAGGAGATTCAGATGACCGAGACACTTACTCCGCAGTTCGAGACATCGCAGACCTCGCAGCCCCAGGGCACGCTCAGCCCCGAGACCCAAGAGGTCTTCCAGCAGAAGGTCGACGCGCTGCAGCAGGACTGGGACACCAACCCGCGCTGGGAGCACACCACGCGTGACTACTCCGCAGCCGAGGTCATCAAGCTGCAGGGCAACGTCCAGGAGGAGCACACGCTGGCCAAGCGCGGCTCCGAGAAGCTCTGGAGCCAGCTCACCGCAGAGCACGCCGAGGGCAAGTACACCAACTCCCTGGGCGCACTGACCGGGAACATGGCGGTCCAGCAGGTCAAGGCCGGGCTGCGCGCCATCTACCTCTCCGGCTGGCAGGTCGCCGGTGATGCCAACCTCTCCGGGCACACCTACCCGGACCAGTCGCTCTACCCGGCGAACTCGGTGCCCTCTGTGGTGCGCCGGATCAACAACGCGCTGCTGCGCGCGGATCAGATCGATTACCTCGAGGGCACTCGCACCGTGGAGGACTACCTGGTCCCGATCATCGCCGACGCCGAGGCCGGCTTCGGCGGGCCGCTGAACGCCTACGAGCTGATGAAGTCCATGATCGCCTCCGGCGCGGCCGGTGTGCACTGGGAAGACCAGCTCGCCTCGGAGAAGAAGTGCGGACACCTCGGCGGCAAGGTCCTGATCCCCACCGGTCAGCACGTGCGCACGCTGCAGTCGGCCCGGCTGGCCGCAGATGTGCACAACACCCCCAGCGTGGTCATCGCCCGCACCGACGCCGAGGCGGCCACCCTGATCACCTCCGACGTCGACGAGCGTGACACTCCCTTCATCACCGGGGAGCGCACCGCCGAGGGCTTCTACAAGGTGCGCAACGGCATCGAACCCTGCATCGCCCGCGCCAAGGCCTACGCGCCCTACGCGGACCTGATCTGGATGGAGACCGGCACCCCGGACCTGGAGTACGCCAAGCAGTTCGCCGAGGCGGTCAAGGCCGAATACCCCGACCAGATGCTGGCGTACAACTGCTCGCCCTCCTTCAACTGGAAGAAGCACCTCGACGACGAGACCATCGCGAAGTTCCAGCGCGAGCTCGGCGCCATGGGCTTCACCTTCCAGTTCATCACCCTGGCCGGCTTCCACGCGCTGAACTACTCGATGTTCGAGCTGGCACGCGGATACAAGGAGAACCAGATGAAGGCCTATGTGGAGCTCCAGGAGAAGGAGTTCGCCGCAGAGGCCGAGGGCTACACCGCCACCAAGCACCAGCGCGAGGTCGGCACCGGTTACTTCGACGCCATCTCCACCACGTTGAACCCCGAGTCCTCCACGGTGGCCTATAAGGGCTCCACCGAAGCAGGACAATTTCATTGATCCACCGGCATTGACAAAGGAGTCAGCCATGAACGCCCAGACCAGCACATCCATCCAGTCCAGCACCGAACGCCGCAATGAGAGCATCGCCGGTCCCACCGAGGAGACGCAGAGCACCGGCATCACCATCAACGGGATCACCCTCACGGCACCGCGGGCACCGCGGCAGAACGAGGTGTTCACCGCGGATGCGCTGACCTTCCTGAGCACCCTGCACCGCGAATTCGGCACACGCATCGCCGAACTTCAGGCGCCGGAGCTGCAGCCGCAGCGGAACTTCGCACCGAGCCCGACGGGCCGGCGCGGCAGTGCGGAGGAGGCCGAGGCCTCCTGGAAGGCGCTGGTCGAGCGGTACCTGGTGGAGCCACCCGCGGCCTTCACGACGCCCCGGCGACTGACCCGGTCCGAGGACCGGATCTTCTCGCAGGGGCAGCCGCTCTCGGCCGGACTGGTCGACTTCGCGCTGCACATCCAGCGCCGGGCCCGTCGCCTGGTCTCGGAGGGCAGGGCTCCGTTCATCTCGCTGCTCGGCATCGAGGGTGAGCAGGAGCTCGAGATCTGGCAGGAGATGTTCACCCGCGCCGAGGAGCTGGTCGGACTTCCCGCCGGCACCATCCGGGCCATCACGTTCAGCGCCGAGCAGGACGACGCCGGCGGGGCCGTCCTGCTGCAGAAGCGGGCCCGCTGAGCGGCTCGATGATCAACGTCAGCGTGCGCTCCCCGTCCCCGAGGCTTGAAGAAGAAACCGGCAGGTCGGCCGGGTCCTTCGGAGGGCGACTGGGGCGGGGAGTCCCGCTGCGCGCGAGAGGAAACTGTGTGGCACCTCACTGGGTAGACTCGACTCCATGAGCACAGCTCAGCCGCAGCGGACACCGAGGTCCGCCCCGACACCATCCAGACCTCCGGTCACCTCCGGGCAGCTGCGCTCCATCGAGCGCGCCTCGGTCGAGTCTGAAGAGGACGGCTTCGATCTGATCGCGCTCGGCAGGCGTGTGCGCCACCTGCGCAAACAGGCCGGAATGACCCTCGATGCCCTCGCGGAGGCGCTGGGCACCGCGCCGAGCCAGCTCTCGCTGCTGGAGAACGGTCGCCGCGAACCCAAGCTCTCGCAGCTGCAGCAGCTGGCGAAGGTGCTCGAGGTCAGCTTCGACGACCTCTTCGGCGCCGAGCCGCCTTCGAAGCGCGCCGCCCTGGAGATCGAGCTGGAGAAGGCGCAGCGCGGCCCGCTCTACGCAGCGCTGAACCTTCCCCCGGTGCGGATCAGCAACCGGCTGCCCATGGACGTCTTGGAATCCCTGGTGGCGCTGCAGCGCGAGCTGCGCCGTCGTCTGGAGGAGCAGGCCGCGACTCCCGAGGAGGCGCGGCGAGCCAATACCGAGCTGCGCGAAGAGATGCGCGCCAAGCACAACTACTATCCCGAGATCGAGGCTGCCGCCCAGGGGCTGCTGGAGGCGGTGGATCACCGCGACGGTCCGCTGTCCCACCACGTCGCCGCGGACATCGCGGCGCATCTGGGGTTCTCGCTGCGCTTCGTGAAGAACCTGCCGGAGTCCACCCGCTCGCTGACGGATCAGAAGAACCGGATCATCTATCTCACCCAGGGCGCCTCCCGGCAGTGGGACGCGCGTTCGGTGCTGCTCCAGGCGCTGGGTCACCAGGTGCTGGGTCACACCGAGCCGGAGGACTACTCGGAGTTCCTGCGTCAGCGGGTCTACACCAACTACTTCGCGGCGAGTCTGCTGATGCCCCAGGCCACCACGGTGAAGTTCCTCCAGGAGTCCAAGGCGCGCAAGGAGATCGCGATCGAGGACCTGCGGGATGCCTTTGCGGTCTCCTACGAGTCGGCGGCACACCGGTTCACCAATCTCGCGACCGAGCATCTGGGCATCACGTGTCATTTCCAGAAGGTCCATGAGTCCGGGATCTTGCACAAGGCCTATGAGAACGACGGCGTGAACTTCCCGGCGGATCACTCCGGGGCCATCGAAGGCCAGACCATCTGCCGGCAGTGGACCTCACGGCAGGTCTTCGAGGTCGACGACAAGTTCCGCTCCTTCCACCAGTACACCGACACCACGGTGGGCACCTTCTGGTGCACTGCGCGCACCGAGGCGCACTCCTCGGGGCTTTACTCGCTCTCCATCGGCGTGCCCTTCGAGCATGTGAAGTGGTTCCGCGGCTCCGACACCACCTCCCGATCCGCCTCCCGCTGCCCCGATGATCCGACCTGCTGCCGGCAGCCCCCGACCGAGCTCGCCGCTCGCTGGGAGGGTCAGGCATGGCCGGCGGCGCGCGCCAACAGCCACCTGCTCGCGGCCATGCCGCAGGGAGCGTTTCCCGGAGTGGACACCACCGAGGTCTATGAGTTCCTGGAGCGGCACTCGCGTCAGGACTGAGCATCCTGGTGGACGGCCGGGCCTGTCCGGGTGCATCCGGGCGGGGAAATCCCGAGTTGGATTGTTGAACAATCCTGCGGAGTCAGGCATTCTTGACTCAGCTCACACTGAGACGTGGGCAACATCTGCTCAAGGAGGACCCTGTGGCACAGATCGACCTGAACAGCGACGTCGGAGAGTCCTTCGGCAACTGGACCATCGGCGACGACGCCGCGATCCTGCGCACCGTCTCGAGCGCGAACATCGCCTGTGGATTCCATGCCGGGGACCCGATGACCATTCGTGCCACCGCCGCCGAAGCGGTGGCGAACGATGCCGTCATCGGTGCGCATATCGGCTACCGCGATCTGGCCGGATTCGGCCGCAGGCACCTGGAATGCTCCCGGGACGAGCTTGCCGCCGATGTGCTCTACCAGCTCGGCGCGCTGGAGGGGATCGCGGCCGCGGCCGGCTCCCAGATCCGCTACGTGAAGCCCCACGGTGCCCTCTACCACTCGATGATCTCGCACACCGAGCACGCCCACGCCGTCATCGACACCATTGCGGCCTATCAGCGCAGCACCGGACGCGATCTGCCGGTGCTGCTGCTGCCGGGCTCGATCGCCCTGGACTTCGCTGCCGAAGCCGGTCTGCGCGGGGTCTCCGAGGCCTTCGCCGATCGCAGCTACAACCCCGACGGCACACTGGTCTCCCGGCGCGAACCCGACGCGGTGCTCCACGACACCGAGCAGATCGTGGAGAACATGCTGCGCTTGGCCGAGGAGTCGGTGCTGATCGCCCGGGACGGCACCCGCATCGAGACCCGCGCCGAGTCCATCTGCACCCACGGCGACACGGCCGGGGCGGTGGCCATGGCGCACGCGGTGCGCACCGCCCTGGAGGGCGCCGGAGTCGAGATCCGCAGCTTCGCATGATCAGCTCCGTTCGAGAGGCCGGCCCCCGCGCGCTGCTGCTGGAGTTCCAGACCCTAGATGAGGTGCTCGCCTGCCACCAGCAGCTGCGCCGCGAACCGCTGCCCGGTCAGCTGGAGGCCGTCGCGGCGGCGCGCACCATCCTGCTGCGCTTCACCGCCCGTCCGGCGCTGCGCCAGGCGCGAGAGAGCCTCTCCACCCTGACCTTCGGGGAGTTCTCCGCCGCAGACGCCCGCCACGTGGAGCTGGAGGTGGTCTACGACGGCGCGGACCTCGAGGACCTGGCCTCCGAGCTGGGGATCAGCGCCGAGGCACTGATCCACTGGCACAGCAGCACCACCTGGACCGGCGCCTTCGGCGGCTTCGCCCCGGGGTTCGCCTACTGCGTGCCCAGCGCCGGGTCCGGTCAGGACCTCTCGGGCCAGTCCGGTCAGGACCTCCCGGACGAGTCCGGCGATGCTGTCTCGGACGAGTCCGCCTCGGTGGCGTCCGGGCGGTTCGACGTGCCGCGCCGCAGCAGCCCACGCACCGCCGTGCCCGCCGGTGCCGTCGCCCTGGCCGGTGAGTTCTCCGCGGTCTACCCGCGAGTCTCCCCGGGCGGCTGGCAGCTGATCGGCCACACCCAGGCCACCATGTGGGACCTCTCCCGCGAAGCCGACGGGGAGTCACCGGCGCTGGTCCGCCCAGGAGACTCGGTGCGCTATAAGCCCGTGCCCGCCCGGTCGGTCACCAGCGGATCCACCTCCGAGCAGCCCGCCTCAAGGCAAGAGACCCAGCAGGAGGAGGACGCCGCGCTCACGGTCCTGGACCCGGGCCTGCAGGCCCTGATCCAGGACCTCGGCCGCAGCGGGCTCAGCGACCTCGGCGTCTCCCGCGCGGGGGTCGCCGACGAAGCCGCCGCCCGCCAGGTGAACCGGCTTCTCGGCAACGCCCCGCAGGCCGCGGTGATCGAAGCGCTGCACGGCGGACTCACCCTCCAGGCAGAGGCCACCGTGGTGCTCGCCGTGTCCGGTGCCCAGGTGCCGATGCAGGTCACCGCCCCCGACGGCGCCAGCCGGAGCGTCCCGCTGCGCGCCCCCTTCGCCCTGAGCGCGGGGGAGATCCTGAGACTGGGGAGCCCCGAGCGTGGACTGCGCAGCGTGATCGGCCTGCGCGGAGGTGTCCACGCCACCCCGGTGCTGGGCAGCGTCTCAGCAGACACCATGTCTGGGCTGGGCCCCGACCCGCTCGCGGTCGGCGACCGGCTGCGCACCGCCGGGGCCGTCCGCGGCGCCGTCGAGCCGCCGATGGACCCCGGACCCCAGCCCGGGGCGGAGCACGGCTCCACCGAGGCCGGTCCCGTGCTGCGCTTCACCTACGGCCCCCGCGCCGACTGGTTCAGCCCCGAGGAGGCCGCCCGGCTGGCGGCTCAGCCCTGGTCCGTGTCCCAGTCCTCGAACCGGATCGGCATCCGACTCGGGGTCCCCGAGCACGACACCGATGAGGCCGCCGGAGCCATGCGCCCGCTGCGCCGGCTGAAGGAGGGCGAGCTGCCCAGTGAGGGCGTGGTCCGTGGTTCGCTGCAGATGCCCCCGGCGGGCACCCCGGTGCTCTTCCTCAACGACCACCCCGTGACCGGGGGATACCCCGTGATCGGAGTGGTGATCGACGAAGACCTGCCCCGCGCGGCCCAGCTGGCCCCTGGAGACCAGATCACGCTCCTGCCGGTGGACCCCGACACGCTCACCCCGCTGCCAGGTCCCCACGACCCGACTGTCCCGGACACTCCGGCAGCCCCTGCCACCCAGACCGCCACGACCCCTGACGCAGAAGAGAAGACCTCCCCATGAAGCGCATCCTGATCGCCAACCGTGGCGAGATCGCCGTCCGCATCATCCGCAGCGCCCGCGAGTCCGGGTATCACGCCGCAGCCGTCTACGCGGATCAGGACGCTGATTCGCTGCACGTGCAGCTCGCCGACGACGCCGTCGCGCTGCACGGCACCACCCCGGCCCAGAGTTATCTGGATCAGCAGAAGCTGCTCGCCGCGGCCCGCGAGGTCGACGCCGACGCGATCCACCCGGGTTACGGCTTCCTCTCCGAGAACGCCGACTTCGCCCGGGCGGTCATCGATGCCGGGCTCACCTGGATCGGACCCCGACCGGAGACCATCGAATCGCTAGGGAACAAGGTCACCGCCCGGGCGCTCGCGGTCAAGGTCGGTGCACCCCTGGTGCCCGGCACCGACGGCCCGGTCGCCGGCGCCGAGGAGATCCGCCGGTTCGTGGCCGAGCACGGTCTGCCGGTGGCGATCAAGGCCGCACACGGCGGCGGCGGGCGCGGCATGCGCATCGTCCGCGAGGAGGCTGAGATCGAAGACGCCTTCGCCTCGGCCGTGCGGGAGGCAGAATCGGCCTTCGGTCGCGGGGAGTGCTTCGTGGAGCGCTTCCTGGACCGGCCCCGGCACGTGGAGGCTCAGGTCCTCGCGGACACCCAGGGCAACGTCGTCGTCATCGGCACGCGCGACTGCTCGCTGCAGCGGCGCAACCAGAAGCTGGTCGAGGAGGCCCCCGCGCCGTTCCTCAGCAAGGACCAGCGCGCGGAGATCCACCGCTCCGCCCGCGCGATCTGCGCCGAGGCGGGCTACATCGGGGCGGGCACCGTGGAGTACCTGCTCAGCCCCGGCCAGGGGGAGCAGCCCGGACTCCTGAGCTTCCTGGAGGTCAACACGCGGCTCCAGGTGGAGCATCCGGTGACCGAGGAGACCTCCGGCGTGGACCTGGTGGCTGAGCAGCTGCGCATCGCCGAGGGCCAGCCGCTGCGCTTCACCGAGGATCCGCCCTCGCGCGGACACTCGGTGGAGTTCCGGCTCAACGCCGAGGAGCCAGCCCACGGGTTCCTGCCCACCCCGGGGCCGGTGGAGCTCTTCGCCGCGCCCACCGGGCCCGGCATCCGCGTGGACACCGGGGTGCGCAGCGGTGATGAGATCTCCGGGGCCTTCGACTCGATGCTGGCCAAGCTCGTGGTGACCGGCCCGGATCGGGCGACCACGCTGCGCCGCGCCCAGATGGCCCTGGCCGAGATGCGCATCGAGGGCCTGCCCACCGTGCTGCCCTTCCACCGCCAGGTCCTGGAGGCCGAGGACTTCCTCGCCGCCGAGGGAGCCGAGAGCTTCCGCGTCCATACCCGCTGGATCGAGACCGAGTTCGAGGCCGCCTACGGCGAGTCCATGGCCGAGTCCGAGCATCTGGCCGCGGCGCTGCGCCACCGTGAGCAGCGGATGCGTCGCACCACCGTGGAGATCGACGGCCGAGCCGTGAGCCTGGGACTGCCCGGGGCTCTGCTGAACCTGCTCAACGCCGGCGGCAGTCAGGCGACCAGCCCGGACGACGACGCCGCGGCCACCACCCCGGGGCAGACCGCACCCGGCGCCGTGGTCTCGAAGCTGGCGGGCAGCCTGGTCAGCTTCGCGGTCCAGGACGGGGCCGAGGTCGCCGCAGGGGATCCGATCGCGGTGGTGGAGGCGATGAAGATGGAGTCCACTGTGGCGGCGCCGCGCGGTGGACGATTCCACCGGGAGGACCTCGCGCCGGGTGCGGCGCTGCAGGCCGGTCAGGTGCTCGGCAGCATCGAATGACACGGACTGCCAGACGTTGAGGTGCAGGGGAGGCGTCTCGGATAGATTGAGGTCATGACCGACGTGACGTGGAGCTCCTTGTCCGCCGAAGGGCTGCATGAGCACGCTCAGGCG
Source organism: Nesterenkonia sandarakina (assembly GCF_013410215.1). NCBI lineage: Bacteria > Bacillati > Actinomycetota > Actinomycetes > Micrococcales > Micrococcaceae > Nesterenkonia > Nesterenkonia sandarakina. Next base: position 380,927 of record NZ_JACCFQ010000001.1, on the reverse strand, counting down.
CCGGAACGAGTCGCGGAGCTGCTGCGCGGAGCGATCTCAGCCGGCACCATCCGTCCGGGGTCGAAGCTCCCCGAGGTGGAGCTCACCCGGCAGCTGGACATCTCTCGACACACGCTGCGCAGCGGCTTCCAGATCCTGGCCTCGGAAGGCCTGGTGGAGCGGCACCCCAACCGCGGGGTATTCGTGCACCAGCCCACGGCGGCCGACGTCGTGGAGGTCTACCGGGTCCGCCGGGTGCTGGAGGTCGGGGCCGTGCGGACCGCGGATTTTCCTCCGGAGGAGCTGGAGCAGCTGCATCGGATCGTCTCTGCCGCCGAGCTGGCGCGCGAGCGCGGAGACATCCCCGCCATGGCGCAGGCGAACCAGGTCTTCCACCGCACCATCGCCGCCCAGGTGCGCAGCGCGATGATCGACGCGCTCATGGAACAGGTGCTGGCGCGGATGCGACTGGCGTTCTACGCCAAGTCCGAGCAGCCGAGCTTCCATCACACCTACATCGTGCGCAACCGAGAGCTGGCACGGCTGCTGAGCCAGGGTGATCGGGCCGCCGCCGAGGCGTACCTGCTGAGCTACCTCGACGCGGCCGAGGCCGAGCTGCTGGAACACCTGGACAGCTGAGCTCGACGGGGCTGGAGCTGACGGGTTCTTCGGGGCTGGACCTGAAGGGTTCAGCCCCGAAGATCAGCGTTTCTGCCGGTAGGGATCGAACTGCGGCTTCTGGTAGGCGTACTCTCCACCCTGGCGTCCCCCGTATGGGCGACCGTGATCGGCGTACTCCTCGCGCAGGAACACCACCCGCCAGACGCCCAGGTCGATCCGGGAACCGGTGCGCAGGGTGACCGGAGCTCCGGGCTCGGCGCTCCGAGAGCCGCCGATGGAGCCGTGCCGGACGATCACATACTCGTCGAACTCATCATGCAGGATCTCGGCATGAAGCGGCTCCAACCCCGAGAGCAGGAGATCCGAGGATTCATCGCTGCCGATCAGGGTTCGATCCGAGACCAGGTTGAACTCCAGCGGGCCCGCCCCGGGGTAGTCCGTCCGGCTCATGATCAGCCGGGGACGTCCCGCCCCTCGCGGGGCGTGGGTGGTCGTGACCCGGCGTCGGATCATGCGGTTGAAGGTCGGAGCCGGGGGCCAGGGGGTCTCCGGCGGGATCAGCGAAGAGGCGCCCTGGGTGTCACCCGATCCGGCACCGGCGAAGCGCGGCAGAGACTTCAGCGAACCCAGCCGGATATGCTTCGACCGGGTCAGCACCCGGCTCATCATCGTGGGCTTCACCGCCCCGAGGCTCACGATCTCCCCGTCGGGACCGATGATGGAGAGCGTCAGGTCCCGCGCCGCGAGCTGACTGGCGAATCCGTCGGCGACGCGGGTGATCGAGCGCGGCATCCCATCGAGCAGGGAAGAATCGTCCGTGCGGACCTCGATGTGGCGGCCGGCTGCTGTGATGGTGGCGTTCACCGGCGCAGCCGGGGTGCCGTCCTCTGCGACCTGGGTGAGACTCACGGCAAGATCGATGTCTAGACGCATGGCTCCTCCAACCTCAGTCGTTCACCGTCAGCTTGCGTCGTCGCTGGTGGTCACCCGCAGGGTGCCGTTGAACTTCCAGATCGCCCGTGGAGCGTCCGGGCCGATGTCGCGGGGGACCTCTACGGTCATGTCTTGGAGCGTGTAGTTCACCACGGCGCCCCGGCCGGTGAGGTAAGACCACATCTCCTGGCCGAGATCTGCCCAGTCACCGATCTGGTGGGGCTGGTTTCCCTGTGGGTTCACGCTCTCGGGGCGGGTGCTCTCAGTCATGGCTGCTTCTCCTGAACAATGTCGGCGCCGCATGGCTGCGGTGCAGAGGATCGGTGAGCTCTCGCTCACCGTCATCATCACTCGGAGAAGCCCGGTTGGGAAGACCTCGCGTGCCGCTGACCTCACATTACGTCGTATTACATGACCGGCCGTGCGACCAGGTGTCGCCGCGCAGGAGCGTCTGCACCCCGGTGTCGCTCCGACGCTGTCTCCAAGTGCTCCGAAGTGCACCGGCGACTCCGAGGAACGCGGCGAAGCGGGACTGCCTGTGGCGCTGCCGAGAGGATGCCGAGTCACAGAAGAGCACCGGTCTGTCCCGGCAAGTAAGGTGCTGACATGGATCTTTCCCAGAAGCTGCTGGTGGCGGCGAGAGTCACCGCCCTGATCAACGTGGCCGTGGTGATCCTGCTCTTCGTCTCCGCCGGGCTCCTGGTGGAGGAGTCCCGCGCCCTGGGGGTCCATGGATTCGGCGCCATCGCGTTCCATGTCACCTCGGGGGTGTTGGCCCTGAACCTCCTGGTGCTGGCCTGGCGTGCGAAGACCGGTCGAGTCGCGGCCGCGGTATCGGTGGCGCTGTTCGCCCTGACGTTCCTCCAGGCATCCTTGGGCAGCGGACTGGACATCGCGCAGCACATCTCCGGCTCTGTCGTGCTGACCCTGATGGCAGCGGGACTCGCCTTCTGGACGTTCTCGACCACCCTGACGCCCCGTCCCTCGACGCCCACCGCCCGCTCGACGCCGACCCGCGGCGCGAGACTCTCCGAGAAGGAAGACCATGATGACTGATTCTGCCCCGAGCGCTGCGCTGCCCAAGACCCTGCTGGCGTCCCTGGCCCTGCCGGCTCTGCTGCTGCTCACCTCCTGTGGCGAGAGCTCCCAGGAACAGTCCCCGGCCGAGGACCAGGAGGCGGAGCAGGCGGAGACGACAGAGCTCGATGAGACTGCCCCCGGCGAGGACCCTGTCGAGGAGGAGCAGGCCGAGGAGGAGCAGCCCGAGGGCACTGACTCCGAGGGTGCGGGGCAGGCGATCTCCATGGCCGAGGTGGAGTCCAACGACTCACCAGACTCCTGCTGGGCCGTCCTGGATGAGACGGTCTATGACCTGACGACCTGGATCGAGGAACACCCCGGCGGCGAGGCGCGCATCGAGCAGCTCTGCGGCACCGACGCCACCGAGGACTTCGGAGCCCAGCACGGCGGGGACTCCGCCCCTGAATCCCAGTTGGCCGAGCTTGAGATCGGTGAGCTCGAAGGCTGATCGCACCATCGCTTCGGGGCGGCCGCACCTCGGCTGGGTGGTCTGAGAGAACTGGTCTCAGGCCCGGGGCGGGTCATCCCGCCGCACCCCCACATAGACCGTGTTCGAGGAGATCCCACCGGTGAGGTGATTGGCGAACTCCACCACGTGCGCCGCGGTGTCATCGAAGACCGTCCCGAGAGTGGCCATGAACTGCTCATCAGGCCGATCATCGGACCACAGGGTGAAGACCCCGCGCTCGGTGAGATGCTGCGCGAGGACGCCCAGCCCGTCGGTGGTGTAGAGATCGGCGTGGCTGGGGTGAAGCGTGTGCCGAGGGGAGTGGTCGACGTCGAGCAGGATCAGGTCATGGCCAGCTGCATCAGGGGCCGGCGGGGTTCCCATCACCGCGAAGAAGTCGTCGTGGCGCAGGGTGGTGCGAGGGTCATCGACGAGCTCTGCTGAGACCGGCAGCAGCTTGCGCCGGTGCCAGTCGATGACCGCTGGGAGCGCGTCGATCACCTGCAGCCGATGGACCCGGGGATCACCGAGCGCGGTCACCGCCGTGTAGCCCAGGCCCAGACCGCCGACGACGACGTCGAGCTGCTCGCCCCTGGTCGCAGCCAGACCCAGCACCGACATCTGTTCCTCCGCCACGGTGAACAGGCTCGACATGAGGAACTCCTCGCCGAGCTTGACCTCATAGATCTGCGTGCCGGTGCCGGGCTCGGTGCGCCGACGCAGCATCAGTTCACCCATCGGGGTCTGCTGCCAGTCCAGCTCTTCGAACCGTGCGATCATGCGGGGGTCTCTCCTCGGGTAGGGGTCGTCTCGTGCGGGGGAGGGGTCGTCGAACCCTCGGTGGCGAACTGGGTCCGGTAGAGCTCGGCGTAGCGGCCATCGGCGGCAAGCAGCTCGGTGTGCGTGCCGCGCTCGACGATCTTCCCGGCCTCGACCACCAGGATCGCATCCGCTGCGCGCACGGTGGAGAGCCGGTGGGCGATCACCAGGGCGGTCCGGCCCACCAGTGCCTCGGTCAGGGCCGCCTGCACGGCGGCCTCGGAGGTGGAGTCCAGGGCGGCGGTGGCCTCATCGAGGATCACCACCTGGGGCTGGGCCAGGAGGAGCCGGGCCAGGGTCATCCGCTGGCGCTCGCCGCCGGAGAGCCGGTAGCCGCGTTCCCCGACCACGGTGTCGAGGCCATCGGGCATGGAATGCACGACCTCCTCCAGTCGGGCCCGGCGGATCGCGTCCCAGACCTGCTCGTCGGTGGAATCCGGCGCCGGCAGGGTGAGGTTGGCCCGGATGGTGTCGTGGAACAGGTGTCCGTCCTGGGTGACCACACCGAGGGTCGCGCGCAGCGAGTCGAAGGTGGTCTCGCGCAGGTCCACGCCGGCCATGCGCACCGCGCCGGAGTCCACATCGTAGAGCCGGGCCAGCAGCGCGGCGATGGTGGACTTCCCGGCCCCGGAGGACCCCACGATGGCCACGGTCTGACCGGGCTCCACCCGCAGGCTGATGCCGTGCAGCACCTCCTCGCCGCCGCGCTGGTCCAGTGTGGCGACCTCTTCCAGGGAGGCCAGCGAGACCTTCTCCGCGGAGGGGTAGGAGAAGCTGACGTTCTCGAACTCGACGGCGGTGGGGCCCTTGGGCAGCGGCTGGGCGTCTTCCTTCTCGGTGATCAGCGGCTTGAGGTCCAAGACCTCGAAGACGCGCTCGAAGCTGACCAGCGCACTCATCACCTCGACCCGGGCGCTGGCCAGGGCGGTCAGCGGCGCGTAGAGCCGGGTGAGCAGCAGCGCCAGGGAGACCACGGCGCCAGCCTCGAGGTCGCCGGCGATCGCGTAGAAGCCGCCCAGGCCATAGACCAGAGCCAGGGCCAGCGCGGAGACCAGGGTCAGCGCGGTGATGAAGGTGGACTGCAGCATCGCGGTCTTGACTCCGATGTCCTGCACCCGGCGGGCGCGCCGCTCGAACTCCGCGGACTCCTCCTCGGGGCGTCCGAAGAGCTTGATCAGTGTGGCGCCCGGGGCAGAGAAGCGTTCGGTCATCTGGGTGCCCATGGTGGCGTTGTGGTTTGCCGCCTCGCGCTGCAGCTTGGCCAGCCGGCCGCCCATCAGACGAGCAGGCACCACGAACACCGGAAGCAGCACCAGGGCCAGCAGCGTGACCTGCCAGGACAGCGAGAGCATCGCGATGATGGTGAGCAGCACCATCACCAGGTTCCCGACGACGCCGGAGAGGGTGCCGCTGAAGGCGCGCTGAGCACCGATGACGTCGTTGTTCAACCGGCTCACCAGCGCTCCGGTGCGGGTGCGGGTGAAGAACGCGATCGGCATCTTCTGCACGTGGTCGAACACGGCGGTGCGCAGATCCAGGATCAGGCCCTCGCCGATCCGTGAGGAGAGCCAGCGGCTCAGGATGTTGAACCCGGCGTCGGCCACGGCGATGATCGCGATCAGCACGGCGAGTCGGATCACGACCCCCACCTCCGCGGAGCTGGTGATCGCGTTGATGACCTGGCCTGCCAGCAGCGGAGTCGCCACCGCCAGTGCGGCGGTGACCACCGAGAGGATCAGGAACCAGATCAGCCTGGTGCGATGCGGGCGGGCGAACCGGCCGATCCGGGTCAGCGTCTCCCGGTTGAACGGCCGGTAGTCCTTCTTCGCGTGGGTCATGCTGTACAGCGAGCCCCATGCCGCGCGTTCCATGCTCACGCACTAACCCCCAAGATCTTCCCGGGTGCCGCGCTGGCTGCGACGGCACCGTTGAGCGCACAGGCCACAACCGACACCACGCTACTCGCATTCCGATGCCGCGCCCCACCCCAGGTCAGCCCGCCCTTGAGCGTGGAGTCGCCGCCGCTTAGGGTCACACACATGACCAACGCCGCCATGTCCAGCCTGATGCTGATCTTCGGGCTCGGAGCAGTCATCGCCGTCATCGCCTTCATCGTGGTCGCCCTGATCCAGGTGGCTCGCGAACCGCTGCTGCCCCCGGTGCTGCGGGTGTGCTGGGTGATCGTGCTGGTGGGCTTTCCGATCATGGGCACACTGATCTGGTTCGGGTTCGGCCACGGCATCAACCAGCGGATCCTCTCCGGGACCTGACCGTGCTCCAAGCCGCCGGGCGTGTGACGGGCATGTAAAACCTGGGCGGATTGTTCCACAATCCCTTGCCTGGATTGTTGAACAACAGTACTGTGAGCTGTGATCCACGGAATAGACGTGCGTCACATGTGCCACCGGCGCAGTGCCCACGGTGTTCCCCCTACTCACCCCGGAGGGCTCCTGTGGCTGACGCCTCAACCCCCAGATCCTCTGCCGCGGATGCACCCCGCAGCTCCCAGACCGAGACTCCCGAACCCAGCGGACCGGTGCTGATCCGCACCCGTCGCACCGCGCTGCTGGGTGCCATGTTCCTGATGGCCACCAGCGCCGTGGGTCCGGGCTTCATCACCCAGACCGCCACCTTCACCTACCAGCTCGGCGCCGCCTTCGGCTTCGCCATCCTGATCTCGGTGCTGGTGGACATCGCCGTGCAGCTCAACGTCTGGCGGGTGCTCGGGGTCTCCGGGCTCTACGCGCAGACCCTGGGCAACCGGATCCTTCCCGGACTGGGCTGGGCGCTGGCCGCGCTGATCTTCTTCGGCGGGGTCGTGTTCAACATCGGCAACATCGCCGGTGCCGGGCTGGGCCTGAACGCGATGACCGGCATGGACGCCCGCATCGGCGGCGGCCTCTCGGTGATCTTCGCGCTGCTGATCTTCCTCTCCAAGAAGGCCGGGGTCGCGCTGGACCGGATCGTGGTGGCCTGTGGCGCCGTGCTGATCCTGCTGATGATCTTCATGGCCGCCACCACCGCCCCGCCGCTGGGCGAGGCGCTGCGCCAGACCTTCGTGCCCGACCAGGTGGAGTTCCTGGTGATCACCACCCTGATCGGCGGCACCGTGGGCGGATACATCACCTATGCCGGCGCCCACCGGCTGATCGCCTCGGGCAACACCGGGGTCGAGAACGTCAAGGCGATCTCCCAGACCTCCATCCTGGGCATCGTGGTGGCCACCGTGATCCGCTTCCTGCTCTTCCTCGCCGTGCTCGGCGTGGTCTCCACCGGTGTGGTCCTGGCTGAGGACAACGTCGCCGCGGACGCGTTCTCCGTGGCGCTCGGCGAGATCGGGCTGCGCGTCTTCGGCGCGGTCTTCTGGGTCGCCGCGATCACCTCGGTCCTGGGCTGCACGTACACCACGGTGTCCTTCCTGACGACGAAGAACACCACGGCCCGGACCAAGAACTGGTACTTCCTGGGATTCCTGGTGCTCACCACCGGCGTATTCCTGATGCTGGGTCAGGCACCACAGACCCTGCTGATCATGGCCGGAGCCTTCAACGGCACCGTGCTGCCGCTGGGCTTCGCCGTGATCCTCTACGCCGCCTGGCGCCGCCGTGACCTGCTCCAGGGCTATAAGTACCCCAAGTGGCTGCTGATCCTCGGCGTGCTGGTCTGGCTGCTGACCATCTACATGGGCTACAACTCGCTGGGCGGTCTGGCCAGCCTCTGGACCGAAGGATGAGCCAGGCCGCAGGTTCCACAGCTGCGCTGAGTCCCGCCGCAGCCCGCGCCCAGTTCCGCGCCGGGCTGCGGCGGCCCACCAGTGGGATCAGCCCTGGCTTCGCCCAGGTCAACCTGCTGGCGCTGCCCCGAGAGCTGGCCTTCGACATGCTGCTCTTCGCCCAGCGCAACCCGAAGTCCTGCCCGGTGCTCGGCGTCTTTGAACCCGGGCAGTTCCACGACGCCGGCGCGGCGAATCCGCTGCTGGCAGAGGGTGATCTGCGCACCGACATCCCGGCCTACCGGGTCTACCGCGAGGGTGAGCTCACCGCCGAACCTGGTGACGCAACACAGCACTGGCGCGAGGACCTGGTGGCCTTCCTGATCGGGTGCAGCTTCACCTTCGAGGCCCCGCTGCTCGAGTCCGGGATCCCGATCGCCCACATCGAGCAGGGCGTGAACGTGCCGATGTACAAGACCGCCATCCGCTGTGAACCGGCGGGCCGGCTCAGCGGACCCCTGGTGGTCTCGATGCGCCCGCTGCCGGCGCATCTGATCGCCGACGCGGTCCGGATCACCTCGCGTTACCCCGGGGTGCACGGCGCTCCGGTGCACATCGGCAGCCCCGCCGATCTGGGCATCACGGACCTCGACGCGCCGGACTTCGGGGATCCGGTGCAGATCCCCGCGGGCTGGACCCCGGTGTTCTGGGCCTGCGGGGTCACCCCGCAGGCGGCGGTGATGGAGTCTGCACCGGAGCTGGCGATCAGCCACGCCCCGGGGCACATGTTGATCACCGACCTGCCCAACACGGCGCTGCAGGTGCCCTGAGCCTCGGGCCACCAGACATCAGCGCGCTTGTGGCGCGGGCCTGCCGGGCGCCACGCGTCCCACCGAGGGGGCTGGGCACCACCGGTCCCACCGAGGGGGCTGGGCGCCACCTGCGGTGCTGGACGCTGCGGTTCATTCCCGAGACCGGTGTGGGAAACCTCATGGGCATTGTCGTGAGACGGTCCTTGCGGGTATTCTGGCTGCGGCCATACAGTCGAAGGCATGAGCACCGAATCAACCCAGACATCCTTCCCCGCCATCAGCGAGCTGCAGGGCACCCAGCTGGCCTTCGACGATCCCACCACCCGGCACAGCAAGATCTCCCCGCCGAAGCAGGATCAGGCCGAGCCGGGCCTGGAGGTGGACGCCGAGCCGACGCCGGACATCGGGCTGGACTCCTACCGCGGACTGGGTCGCCTGCAGGGCCGGAAGGCTCTGGTGACCGGCGGTGACTCAGGGATCGGCGCGGCCACTGCCGTCGCCTTCGCCCGTGAGGGTGCCGATGTGGCCATCGCCTACCTTCCCGCCGAGGGCAAGGACGCCGAGCGCGTCATCGCCGCGATCGAAGCCGCCGGACGCACCGCGGTCGCGCTGCCCGGTGACCTGATGGACAAGGACTACCGCGAGGGCCTGGCGGACGCCGCCGCCGAGGGCCTGGGTGGACTGGACATCCTGGTCAACAACGCCGGCAAGCAGATCGTCAACGACTCCCTGGAGGAGCTCACCGACGAGCAGGTCGATGAGGCCTTCCAGATCAACATCAAGTCGATGTACACGCTCAGCCGCGCCGCGCTGAAGCATATGGGCCCGGGTTCGACCATCGTGAACTCCACCTCGGTCCAGGCCTACCAGCCCAACCCGATGCTGCTGGACTACGCGGCCACCAAGGCCGCGATCAACAACTTCACCAAGGGTCTGGCCCAGCAGCTGGGCCCCCGGGGCATCCGGGTCAACGCCGTGGCGCCGGGCCCGGTCTGGACGGTCATCCAGCCCAGCGATGGTCAGCCGAAGGAGAAGCTGCCCGAGTTCGGCCACGACACCCCGCTGGGTCGTCCCGGGCAGCCGGTGGAGATGGCGCCGGCCTTCGTGTTCCTGGCCTCCCCGGAGTCCAGCTACGTCAGCGGTGAGACGCTCAACGCCAACGGCGGCACACCCACGCCGTAGTGGTCACTGAGACCGGAGCAGCTTTTTGATGCACATAGGCGGGGCGGCGCAGATGCGTCGCCCCGCCTATGTGCGCGGCGACCGCTCATCGAGCGCCGAGCAGGCACTGGGCCCCTCGGCGTCAGCCGGCCTGCGCACTGGACCCGGCGCCGCCGTCGTCCTTGCCCCGGGTGCCGCAGCGTGGGATCCGTCGCGCCACGCCCTGGTGCACGTCGTGTCGGCCATGGACCAGCCAGTAGAGCACCAGGGAGACCACGACGACGCCGGCGCACATCGCGTACATGAAGCGGTAGTCCGCGAAGCTGACCAGTGGGCCCAGCAGCAGCGGGGAGAAGCCGAAGCCGGCGTCGAGCATGATGAAGAAGGTCGAGATCCCGATGCTGGTGCGATGTGCCGGCAGGTCCGAGGCGATGATCGCCTGGAGCACCGGCAGCAGCGAGCCGAAGCCGAAGCCGGCCAGCACCCCGGCGGTGAGCAGCACCGTCTGGTTCGGGGCCCAGGCGAGCAGTCCCATGGCGATGATGTAGAAGATCACCGCCGGGTACACCGCCGCGTTGTCCCCGAAGCGGTCTTGGATCTTGCCCATGAAGAGCCTGGAGACCAGCACGGCGCCGGCGTAGATCACGAAGAAGATCGAGGCTGCGTCGACCATGTCCAGGCTGCGGGCGTAGCCGTTGAGGAAGGTCATCACCGATGCGAAGCCGATGCCCAGCAGCATCGCGACCAGCGAGATCTTGAACGCGCGCGGCTCGATGATGTCGCGGGGGCGCAGGGTCAGCTTCTCACGCAGGCTCATGCGCCAGGGCTTGTCCTCGGGCAGGCGCAGGAACAGCGAGAAGATCAGCGCGATCACCGAGACGATGGTGACCGCGACGAACATCGCCCAGAAGTCATAGCGCTGGGTCAGCTGGATCGCGGCCAGCGGCCCGATGGCCGGGGGCAGCGAGTTCGCCAGCAGGTAGTACCCGGCACCCTCGCCGCGGCGGGTATGCGGGATCATCGCGAAGACTCCGGCGTTCAGCGCGGTCTGTCCGAAGCCGAAGGAGATCCCGTGCACCGCGCGCAGCGCGATGAGCATCTCGTAGCTGTCCACCACCAGATAGGCCAGGCCCGCCAGGACATAGACCACCAGGCAGGCCAGCACGGTGCGCCGTCTGCCTAAGAAGTTCACGTACTTCCCGGCGAAGATCCGGGCGGCCAGCGCGCCCACCACGAAGGCCGAGGCGGCGAACCCCGCAGCGGTCTCTCCGGCGGAGAACTCCTCTGCGGCATAGACCGCCAGGCCGGTGACCAGGACGAAGAACACGATGGCCAGGAAGAGATTGATCAGGATCGCCAACAGGAAGTCCCGGGTGAAGAGCGGCTCCTTCGGGGCAGCTGCGGACTTCTTGGGTGGGATCACAGCCTGATTGTTTCATGGTTCGCAGGGGAAACGACTGCCGGCGCCCAGTTCTCGCCCCTCCTCGGAATCCCGGTGTGTCCGCCGGGGTATGGCACGCTGGGGGAATGATTCACAGCGTCCGGGAAGTGGGGCAGCGGGCCCTCCTCATCGAGGTCATCGCGGCGAAGGACGGCCCCAGCCTGATGACGCATCTGAGCGAGCAGCCCTTCACCGGGCAGCTCGATCTGATCCCGGGGGAGAAGACCGTTCTGGTGGACTTCCGTCGGCGCCGGGACGCCCAGGCGGCGCTGAAGCCGGCCAAGCGGCTCAAGCTGCGCCGCCGCAGCGGCACAGAACCCTCGAAGCCCAGTGTCCCGCGGTCCTATGCCGCGGGACTGCGACCGCAGGAGCGTGAGGCCGTGGTGCAGGTGCTGCCACTGATCGCCGAGGAGATCCCTGGGGTGGTCCTGGTTCAGGACCCGGGCCGGTTCGGCTTCGGCGCCCAGGGTGTGGGCCGCGCCGGACCAGCCGACTTCTCCGCCGCGCGGCAGGCGAACCGACTGATCGGCAATGACGACTCCGCCGCCGTGTTCGAGATCTGCTCCGGCGCGTTCAGACTGCGTCTGTGCCAGACCTCGATCCTCGCGGTGACCGGCGCGGAGGTGCCACTGGAGATCACCACGCAGGAGGCGGCCCCGGTCTCCCGCGGCGGCACCGAGGTGGCCCAGCTCACCGAACGGACCCGCAGCGTGCCAGGGCGCGCGCCATTCTGGGTCTTCCCCGGAGAGGTGCTGCACATCGGGCCGCCGCAGCGCGGGGTCTACAGCTACCTCGGGATCTCCGGCGGACTCGAGGTCCCGGCGGTGCTGGGCAGCGCCTCCACGGACACGGGTGCAAAGATCGGCCCGGCCCCGGTGCAGGTTGACGATCGATTCCAGCTTGCCGGCGCGGCGTCTCGCTTGGTGGGCATCGCCTCGGTGGCGCCGACGCCGCTGCCGGTGCCGGGGGAGGCCACCGTGCTGCGCTACGTGCCCGGGCCCCGGGTGGACTACTTCGGCACCCGACGCGCCGGGGCCGCGGGTCTCGCCCGGCTCGAAGGTCAGCCCTGGGAGGTCATGGCCGGCTCCGGCAGGTCAGCTCTGGTGCTGGAGGGCGATGACCCGATCAGACGAACCCAGCCCGAGCCGCTGCCGGCGGAACCGCTGCTGCGGGGAGCGATCTGCGTCACGGAGTCCGGGCAGCCCTCGGTGGCGCTCGCCGAACACCCGGTGACCAGCACCGAGCCCGTGCTCGGCGTGGTGGTGCGCGAGGACCTCTCCCTGGCGGCACAGCTGCCAGCAGGGGCCGAGGTGCGCTTCCAGGCCGTGGACCCAGAGACGCTGGGAGCGGTCCGCGCCCGATGAGATAATGTCCGACGTCGTGGGGCCCAGATGAGGTCACCGCGTCCGCTTCCCGAAACTCATCACCCAGGAGTCCATCATCGCTGCCGAGTCTTCCGCCTCACCGGCCGGTCCGCAGGGCGACGTCGCGCCCGCGGCGCCCCGGGATACGCCCCACACCCCGCCGCCAGCTCGCCGCACCTCGCTGCCGGGGAACCTGATCCGCGGCGCGATGATCGGCACGGTGGAGACCGTGCCCGGAGTCTCCGGCGGCACCGTGGCGCTGGTGGTCGGGATCTACCGGCAGCTGATCGATTCAGCCTCCCACGTGGTCTCCGCCGGCAAGGCGCTGATCACCGGTCCGGACCGTCGGGCGGGCTTCATGCACCACCTGCGCCAGGCCGAGTGGAAGATCATCATCCCGGTCATGATCGGCATGGTGATCGCCGTGTTCACCGTGGCGGGCCCCATGGCCACGGCGGTGGAGACCTATCCCGAGCTCACCCGCGCGACCTTCTTCGGGATGGTGCTGGCCTCGATCTTCGTGCCGCTGCAGATGGCCTGGTTCGACCGATCCGGGCCGTTGAAGGTCTCACATCTGTTCGCCGGGATCCTCGCCGCAGCCCTGACCTTCTGGCTGGTCTCGCTGCCCGCCACGTCCGTGGAGCCCACCTGGTACGTGATCCTGCCCGCGGCCGCCATCGCCGTGTCGGCGCTGCTGCTGCCCGGACTCTCCGGGTCCTTCCTGCTGCTGACCTTCGGGCTCTATGAACCGACCCTGCGCGCCGCTGCCGACCTCGACCTCGGCTACCTGAGCATCTTCGCGCTGGGCCTGGCGCTGGGCATGATCTGCATCGTCAAGGGCCTGAAGTGGCTGCTCGATCACCGGCACCGGATCACCATGATCGTGCTCGCCGGGGTCATGGTCGGGGCGCTGCGCACGCTGTGGCCCTGGCAGGACGAAGCCAGGGGACTGCTGGGCCCAGGTGAGAACCTCGGACTGGCCCTGGGGCTGGGAGCCGCAGGGTTCGCCGTCGTGCTGGTGCTGGTGCTCCTGGACTACCGGCTGTCCCAGCGCCAGGCGCGCTGAGCGTGAGCCGGAGGACGACGGCGCGGCGTCGGTCCCGTGGAGCGCTTCTGGCCGCGGCGCTGTTGAACCTCCTGCCGCCAGTGGCCTTCGCGCTGGTCGTCTCCGGTGTCATCAGCCTGAGCCAGTTCAGCCTCGCCGCCGGGACCGGGTCACTGGCCGCAGCGGGCTGCACGCTCTACGCGCTGCACCGCGCCGCGCCGGCCCGGACCCTGCACCTGCTGCTGGGCGCGGTGGCGGTGCTGGCGGCGGCGTTGTTCCTCGGTGGCGAGGTCCTGGTGCGCGCCATGCCCACTGAGAGCATCGGACCGGGGCTGGTGCCGCTGATGGGTCTGCTGCTGCACCTCTGCGCGGCGGTCACCCTGTTCACGCTGGGGCTGATCCACCAGGTCCCGAGCCCCTCCGCGCGACGGCGCTGAGGCGCTGAAGGTCTGAGGTGCTGAGTTTCTCAGGCACTGAGGTGCTGAGGTGACGAGGTGCTGGGGTGCTGGGGTGATCAGGGAATCAGCTGCGCCGACTGGATCCCGACCCCGGTGGCGCGTGAGACCAGCGCCTCGGCGGTGTCACGGGCGGTCAGCGAGTCTGCGGCATTGAGGACCGCCAGGACCACGTTGTCGCCATCCATCTCGTAGTCCGAGATCGGCTCGCCGCGCTGCTCACGAAGGTTCTGGATCTCCTGCTCATCCAGAGAGCGTTCCAGGGTCAGAGCTACGCGGTATTGAGTCAACGTGGGACCTTTCAGAAGTGAGGGGCGTGGTGCCCTGCTCTGAAAGATAGCGTGCGCAGCTGGGTCGAAACGCTCCCCCTGCGAATTGTGACATGCGGCAGCATGAGCGAATCTCGGCTCGCCCTCCGGCACCGGCTCCGCGCGTGCTCCGCGCCCGTCCGACGCTCAGGGCTTGGTCCAGATGTGCAGCAGATAGCCGTAGGAGAGACCGAGTCGCTCCGGGTGGCTGCTCAGCCATTGCTGCGCGAGCTCCTCCGGGAACTCCAGATGCAGGACCCGCTCAAGGTCGGTGCGCCGGTGGAACATCCACCCGCTCATCACGGCCAGGGTCCTGGCGCCCTTCTCCCGCCACCAGGTGGAGGGATAGCTGTCCCGGCCCTGCCCCGCAGCCGGGGCGCTGGAGCGCAGCAGCGCCGCGAACTCCCCGAGCACGTGATCGTTATCGATCACCACAAGTCGACCTCCAGGGCGCAGCACTCGGGCCACCTCCTCCAGCCCGGCTGAGGGGTCGAAGGACTCCGAGGGGAAGAAGTAGGCGAAGCGTGCATGGACCACTCGACGCTGGAGTCAGCCAGCGGGATATGTTCCGCCGAGCCGTGATAGACATGGGCCCGCCGGGTCCGGGCCCGCGCCGCCTCCAGCAGCCGCTCGTCGGGCTCGATCCCGATGGTCTTCTCTGACTCGGAGTACTTCGGCAACCAGTAGCCCGAGCCGCAGCCGAGGTCCACCAGCACCTTGTGACGCCAGTCCGCAGCCCGCCGGAGTGCCTCCCAGAGCGTGCCCTGCGGGTCGATCGCCTCATTCTCGATCTCGTACACCGCAGGGTCGCCACCCTGGTTCGCTGCTGGGACGAAGTCGTGGAGAGCCATGGGCTGATTCTCCCAGAGACCAGCGCTCTGACAAGGGGCATCGTGCAGATCGGGAGCTAGAGACTCCCGGGCGGCCCGGGTCTACGCTGGACTTATGCCACCGCGGCACCGGCCCTCTGCACCGCACCCGCTTGAACTGCACCTGCCCTTTCACGGCACATGGACGGTGCAGAACAGCCCGGCGAACCGGGTGCCCAGTCACGGCACCGATCTCTTCGGGGCCCGGTACGCCATCGACTTCATCGCCGTGGACCGCCAGGGCCGGTCCGCCGCGTCCAGAAGCTGGCGCAGCGCTCTGACCACCAAGCCGCCGGAGCTGTTCTTCGGCTACGGCCTCGGCGTGCTGGCACCGCGCGCGGGGACCGTGCGGGTGGCCCATGACGGGGAAGCCGATCACGCGGCGCGCCGCTCGCCGCTGAGCCTGCTCCGCTACGCGCTGGGTCAGCCCGCTCGGATCCGGCAGGGACCTGCGGCCATCGCCGGTAATCATGTGATCCTCGAAGAGCCGCAGAGCGGGTGCTTCATCGCGGTGGTGCACCTGCGGCAAGGGTCGATCCGGGTCCGGTCCGGGGAGACGGTCAGTGCAGGGCAGCTGATAGGTGAGTGCGGGAACAGCGGAAACTCCACCCAGCCGCATATCCACCTCCAAGTCATGGATGGTCTTCAGCTTCACCGCGTCCAGGGCGTGCCCATCGTGTTCCGTGAGTTTCGCGAGCGGCTGCCTGCCGAAGTGGAGACCACGGTTCGCTGCGGCCTCCCGTTCAACGACTCCGTGGTCTCGCCGGAGCGGACCGACCGATTCCCCGCGGATGAGACCGTTGCCCCGGACTGGCCGAGATGAGCAGCTCATTCGAGAGCCGGCGGCCCCCGACGGCGGCACGGGAGCGCGACTGCGTGATCGCCGGGGGAGGACCTGCCGGGATGGTGCTGGGCTACCTGCTGGCCCGCGCCGGACTTGAGGTGACCGTGGTCGAGAAGCACCGGGACTTCTTCCGTGACTTTCGCGGGGACACCGTGCATCCCTCCACGCTCACGCTGCTCGGCGAGCTTGGACTGCGCGAGCGGTTCCTGGCACTGCCGGTCACCCGGCTCTCCGCCCTGGACGCCGTCGTCGAGGGCCAGCGGATGACGCTGGTGGACTTCGGCGTGCTGCGCGGTCCCGATGACTTCCTGGTCCTGGCCCCGCAATGGGATTTCCTGGACTTCCTGGCCCGGGAGGCACGGCGCATGCCAGGCTTCGACCTGCAGATGGGCACACAAGCCGTGGATCTGCTGGACGGCGAGGCTGCCGTCCGCGGGCTGCGGGTCCGCTCATCCGGCGGTGAGCAGGAGATCCGCGCCCGGCTCACCGTGGCCGCAGACGGGCGCACCTCGCTGCTGCGAGAGGCTGCCGGGCTGGAACCCGCGGAGTTCGGGGTGCCCATCGACGTGCTCTGGTTCAGCCTCCCCAAGCCCTCCGACCCGCCGCCGGCCACCTTGGCCTACGTCTCCTCAGCGGGCATGGTGCTGACCATCGACCGGGGTGAGACCTACCAGTCCGGCCTGATCGTGAAGAAGGGCGTTTTTCCCGTCATCCAGCAGGCGGGCATCGCCGCGTTCCGCACCCGGCTGGTGCAGGCTGCCCCGGTGCTCGCCGAGGTCGCAGGCAGCCTCACCGACTGGGAGCAGATCAAGCTGCTCACCGTGCAGATCAACCGGCTCCCGCGCTGGCACCGGCCGGGCTTCATCGCGATCGGCGACGCCGCCCATGCGATGTCACCGATGTTCGGAGTAGGGGTGAACTACGCCATCCAGGACGCAGTCGCGCTGGCGAACGTGATCATCCCGCAGCTGCGGCAGGGAACGGTGACGGAGCGTTCGCTCATCGCGGTGCAGACCCGCCGGCAGCGGCCGGTGAAGCTGATGCAGGCCATCCAGGGCCGCGGGCACCGGGTGATCGCTCGCGCCACGGTGGGACACCGGGTGCTCTCCCCGGGCGCGGTGCGGCTGCTGCGGTTGGGCTCACCGGTGCTGCGCCGGATCCTGGCCCACCTGGTCGGGGTCGGTCTGCTCCCCGAGCACGTGCAGCACCATCCCGCTGAGGCCTCCGAGCGGCAGCCCAGGCAGACTCCGGAAGCCCCAGGCGACCGCAGCGCCGGTGCCGAATGAGGGCATCGTGAAACGTGGCCGAAAACACTGCTGTGGCACAATGAAGGGAAACTCAATCATCGCCACGTCCCCTGTGTGGGAGAGTCCGGCTGGCGCCCAGGGCAGTGTTGACACTGCCCACGGGGCGCGGATCCGGCGCCGAAGGAGCAATATCCTCCCCGGGAACCTCTCAGGCACTCAGTACCGTACAGGGGTGGCAACTCTGGAAAGCAGCACGTCGGGTCTGACCCCCGAGGTGCTCACCGAAGGTGCAAGCCGGCCTGCTCCGCCCCACGGCGGTCAGCCACCGGTGAATCTCTCAGGTCCATCACAGAGCGGGGGAGGAACCCGCGCCATCTCCATGCCTGGAAGGTTCCTCAATGACCGTCACATCTGCAATTCGCAGCTCCACCCTCGCCCCGGATGCCACCGAGTTCTCCGCCCGGCACATCGGGCCCACCTCCGAGACCGCCGGCACCATGCTGGCCGCCCTCGGATATGACTCGCTGACCGATCTCGTCGACGCCGCAGTGCCCGAGGCGATCCGGCAGCCCGCCCCGTTGAACCTCCCCGAGGCCCTGACCGAGGCCGAGACGCTGCAGGCGCTGCGCGGCTATGCGGAGAAGAACCAGCCGCGCACCCAGATGATCGGGCAGGGCTTCTACGACACCCACACCCCGCAGGTCATCCTGCGCAATGTGCTGCAGAACCCGGCCTGGTACACCGCTTACACCCCGTACCAGCCCGAGATCTCCCAGGGCCGGCTGGAGGCGCTGCTGAACTTCCAGACCATGGTCGCGGACCTCACCGGTCTCGACATCGCCAACGCCTCGCTGCTCGACGAGGCCTCCGCCGTCGCCGAGGCGATCCTGCTGATGCGCCGTGGCAACAAGAAGCGGGCCACCGCGAAGATCGTGCTCGACGCCGACATCTTCCCGCAGACCCGCGCCGTGGTCACCGGACGGGCCGAGGCGCTGGGCATCGAGCTTCAGACCGTGGACATCGCCGCGCACGGTCTGCCCGAGGGTGAGATCTGCGGACTGGTGCTGCAGCAGCCGGCCGACTCCGGCGCCGTCGTCGACCACCGCGCGGTCATCGCCGAGGCCAAGGAGCGCGGGGCCATGGTGACCATCGCCGCAGACCTGCTGGCGCTGACCCTGATCACCTCACCGGGAGAACAGGGCGCCGACATTGCCGTGGGCAGCTCCCAGCGCTTCGGAGTCCCGCTGTTCTTCGGCGGCCCGCATGCGGCCTTCATGGCCGTGAAGTCCGGTCTGCAGCGTCAGCTTCCTGGCCGGCTCGTCGGAGTCTCCAAGGACGCCGAGGGCCGCCCGGCCTACCGGCTGGCCCTGCAGACCCGCGAGCAGCACATCCGCCGTGAGAAGGCCACCTCGAACATCTGCACCGCCCAGGCGCTGCTGGCCGTGGCCGCGTCCATGTACGCGGTCTACCACGGTCCCGAAGGGCTGACCCGGATCGCGAAGCGGGTGCACGGCCACGCGCGCACTCTGGCGACCGCGCTGCGCGGCGCAGGCCACGAGCTGGTTGCTGAGTCCTTCTTCGACACCGTTCAGGTTCGGCTGGACTCCCACGATCGTGCCGAGGACGTGATCGCCGCCGCTGAAGCCGCAGGGGTCAACCTGCGCCGGGTCAGCGAGGACGTCGCCGGGATCTCCGTGGACGAGACGACGACGCCGGCGCAGCTCACCTCAGTGGCCCGGGCCTTCGGCGTCGAGGATCCCCTTCTAGGTGCGGATTCCTCCGGAGGTGCCGCGCAGACAGAGACCTCATCACAGGGCGATGGCTTCGCGTTCCCGGAGTCCCTGACCCGCACCTCGGAGTTCATGACCCACCCGATCTTCCACGAGATCCGCTCCGAGACGCAGATGATGCGCTACCTGCGCCGGCTCTCGGACCGCGACCTCGCCCTGGACCGGACCATGATCCCGCTGGGCTCCTGCACCATGAAGCTCAACGCCGCCACCGAGATGGAGGCCATCTCCTGGCCTGAGTTCGCCGGGATCCACCCCTACGCCCCGGCCGCGCAGACCACCGGGTGGCGGGAGATGATCGCGGATCTGGAGTCTCGGCTCGCCGAGGTCACCGGCTACGCCGCGGTCTCCATTCAGCCCAACGCCGGCTCCCAGGGGGAGTACGCGGGGCTTCTGGCCATCCGCCAGTACCACCTGGCCCAGGGCGATGCCGCCCGGGACATCTGTCTGATCCCCGCCTCGGCGCACGGCACCAACGCCTCCTCGGCGGTGCTCGCGGGACTGCAGGTCGTCGTCGTCGCCACCGCGGAGGACGGCACGATCGATATGGCCGACCTGGAAGCCAAGATCGCAGCCCATCCGGACCGGATCGCCGCGATCATGCTGACCTACCCCTCCACCCACGGGGTGTACGAGGCCGAGGTGCGCGAGGTCTGCTCCACAGTCCACGCCACCGGCGGGCAGGTCTACATCGACGGCGCGAACCTCAACGCCCTGGTCGGCCTGGCGCAGCCGGGCGAGTTCGGCGGCGACGTCTCGCACCTGAACCTGCACAAGACCTTCTGCATCCCGCACGGCGGCGGCGGGCCCGGCGTCGGCCCGGTGGCCGTGGCCGAGCACCTGAAACCGTTCCTGCCCAGCACCTCCGTGGGTGCCTCCTGGGCCACCGGTGAGCACGAGGGTGAAGGTCGCGACGGGGCTCCAGTCACTTCCACCCCCTTCGGCTCCGCCGGAGTGCTGCCGATCTCCTGGGCGTACCTGGCGATGATGGGATCCGAGGGTCTGACCAGCGCCACCGCCCACGCGCTGCTGAGCGCGAACTACATCGCCGAGCAGCTGAAGCAGCACTTCCCGATCCTCTACACCGGGGAGAACGGGCTGATCGCCCACGAATGCATCCTGGACCTGCGTGAGCTCACCAAGGCCTCGGGGATCACCGCCGAGGACGTCTGCAAGCGGCTCATCGACTACGGCTTCCACGCCCCCACGCTGGCGTTCCCGGTGAACGGCACCCTGATGGTGGAGCCCACCGAGTCCGAGGACCTGGCGGAGATCGACCGGTTCATCGCCGCGATGATCGGGGTGCGCGCGGAGATCCAGGAGATCATCGAGGAGAAGATCAGCGCAGCAGACTCCCCGCTGCGCCTGGCTCCGCACCCGGCCGCCGTCGTCGCCGGTGACGCCTGGGACCGGGCGTATCCCCGTGAGCAGGCGGCCTTCCCGGTGGCCAACCTGCGCCAGGACAAGTACTTCCCGCCGGTGAGCCGGATCGACGGAGCCCACGGCGACCGCAACCTGGTCTGCTCCTGCCCCCCGCCGGAGGCCTTCGAACTCGAGGAGAGCACCGCATGAGAGAGACCGCGCTGAGCGCCGCCCACGCCGAACTGGGCGCCAGCTTCACCGACTTCGGCGGCTGGAAGATGCCGCTGAAGTACAGCTCCGAACTCGAGGAGCACCACGCGGTGCGCACCACTGCCGGGCTCTTCGACCTCTCGCATATGGGCGAGATCCGGATCATCGGCCCCGACGCCGCGACCTTCCTGAACACCGCGCTGGTGGGCAACCTCGCCGCGGTTAAGATCGGCAAGGCCAAGTACACGCTGATCTGCCAGGAGGACGGCGGGATCCTCGATGACCTGATCGCCTACCGGATCGATGAGAACGAGTACCTGCTGGTCCCCAATGCGGCGAACCGCGAGGTGGTCGCCGCGGCACTGAGCGAACGTGCCGCTGCCGGCCCGGCCGGCGCCGCAGCCGACGGTGCCGCACCAGAAGGGACCGGGTTCGAGGTCGAGGTCTGGGACGAGTCCGAGGGGATCAGCCTGATCGCGGTCCAGGGACCGGCCGCGCAGAAGATCATCAGCTCCGTGGTGCGCGCCAATGAGACCTTCCTGGTCGAGGAGCTCGGCTACTACGCGTTCACCACCGTGAGCATCGGCGGCGACGAGATCCTGCTCGCCCGCACCGGGTACACCGGTGAGGACGGGTTCGAGCTGTTCCTGCCCAATGACAAGGCGCACGCGCTCTGGCTGGCGCTGCTGGAAGCCGGGTCCGATGACGGCCTGGTGCCCTGCGGTCTGGCCTGCCGGGACTCGCTGCGCCTGGAGGCCGGGATGCCGCTCTACGGCAACGAGCTCTCCACCGAACGGGTCAGCTTCGAAGCCGGCCTGCCGGTGGTCTCCTTCAGCAAGGAGGAGAACTTCGGAGGGCGCGCCGCGCTGGAGGCGGCGAAGGCCGAGGGTCGGGGCAAGACCACAGGCCAGCGGCTCGTCGGACTCAAGGGACTGGGCAAACGGGCCGGGCGCGGCGGCTACCCGGTGCTCGCGGTCGAGGGGGAAGACGCCGGGGCGACCGTGGGAGCGGTGACCTCCGGGCTGCCCAGCCCGACCCTGGGCTACCCGA
The DNA here is from genome assembly GCF_013410215.1 of Nesterenkonia sandarakina. Lineage (NCBI taxonomy): Bacteria > Bacillati > Actinomycetota > Actinomycetes > Micrococcales > Micrococcaceae > Nesterenkonia > Nesterenkonia sandarakina. The sequence goes on along the minus strand of NZ_JACCFQ010000001.1, from coordinate 359,377 downwards.
TCGCGATGGCCTATGTGGACATCGCCCACACCGAGCCGGGCACCCGGCTCGACGTGGACCTGCGCGGGAAGCCACAGCCCTTTGAAGTGATCCCGCTGCCCTTCTACCGCCGCGAACGCTGAGACGACCGGAACTCGAGACTCTATGACGATCAGCATCTTCGACCTGCTCCGGGTCGGCATCGGCCCCTCCTCCTCCCACACAGTGGGTCCGATGCGGGCCGCCCGGCGCTTCGTGACCGAGCAGCTCTCCAGCCCTGAGGCCCTGGCCAGGACCGAGACGGTGCAGGTGGACCTCTACGGCTCGCTCGCCGCCACCGGACGCGGGCACGGGACCTTCACCGCGGTGCTGCTCGGACTTGAGGGCTGGGACCCGGAGACCATCCTGCCCGAACAGGTGGACACCCGGCTGGCAGTCATGGAGGCCTCGGGCACGGTCCAGCTGGGCGCCCAGCACCACGAGACCGGCAAGGAGATCCCGCTGCGGGTGGAGGACTTCATCCAACGCCCGCTCACCGTCATGGACCGGCACACCAACGCCATGACGCTGACCGCCCGCGACGCCGCGGGGGAGCAGGTCGCGAAGGAGATCTACTACTCCATCGGCGGTGGCTTCGTGCTCTCGGAGTCCGATGCGGTGGGCTCCGACGCTTCACTGGGGGAGGCGCTGGCCACCCCGGAGGCAGAGCTGCCGTACCCGTTCACCACCTCCGCGCAGCTGATGGAGCATTGCGCCCGCTCCGGGCTGCCGGTCTCCCGGGTGATGCTGGCCAATGAGCGCGCGCTGCACCGGGCTCGCCACGGCGGCGGCGAGGCGGAGGCCGAGCAGGCGATCACCGAGCAGGTGCTGCACCTCTGGCAGGTCATGGAGGACTGCAAGAACTCTGCCCTGGAGCGGGAGGGACACCTGCCCGGCGGGCTGAAGGTGCGCCGTCGGGCTCCGGACTGGCACGCCCGAATGTGGAAGGACGACCCGGGGCGCACCCACGCCTACTGGCAGGAGTGGGTGAACCTGGTGGCGCTGGCGGTCAATGAGGAGAACGCCTCGGGCGGACGGGTGGTCACCGCCCCCACCAACGGGGCCGCGGGGATCATTCCCGCCGTCGGCTTCTACGCCACCCATTACGGGCCCGGTGCCAGCTACGCGGGAGAGGAGGACCGGGAGGACATTGCCGTGCGGTTCCTGCTCACCGCGGCCGCCGTCGGGGTGCTCTATAAGGAGCAGGCCTCCATATCCGGCGCCGAGGTCGGCTGTCAGGGAGAGGTCGGCTCCGCGTCCTCGATGGCCGCTGCCGGACTCTGTGAGGTGCTCGGCGGCTCACCGATGCAGGTGGAGAACGCCGCGGAGATCGCCATGGAGCACAACCTCGGGCTCACCTGCGATCCGATCGCCGGACTGGTCCAGGTTCCCTGCATCGAGCGCAACGCCATGGCCGCGACCAAGGCGGTCAATGCCGCGCGGATGGCGCTGATGGGCGACGGCGAGCACCGGGTCTCCCTGGATGAGGTCATCGTGACCATGCGCGAGACCGGCAAGGACATGTCCTCGAAGTATAAGGAGACGGCCCTGGGCGGCCTCGCGGTCAACGTCGTCGAGTGCTGAACGCTGAGTGCTGAGTGCTGAGCGTTGAGCGCACAGCGCCCGGCGGCCGGCGTCCGAGGCTCAGGGCTCAGGCCCCAGGGCCTCGGACGGTGGGGTCTCGGGACGGCAGGTCGCCTCAGGCGAAGGCTGAATAGCCGGTCAGATCCCGCCCGATGATCAGGCTCTGCACAGATTCGGTGCCCTCATAGGTGTGGATGGCCTCGATGTCTGCCATGTGACGCGGAACCTTGTTCTTGAGCAGGATCCCGTTGCCGCCGAGCATGTCGCGTGCGACCTGCGCGATCGCCCGGGCCTTTCGGGTGTTGTGGTACTTCGCCAGCGAGGCCTGCGGTCCGGTCAGGGTCCCGGCCATATCGCGTTCGGTCACCTGGCGCACGTGCAGCTGCATCGAGGTCAGCTCTGAGACCATCCAGGTCAGCCGCTCCTGGACGAGCTGGAAGCTGGCCAACGGCCGGCTGAACTGCTCGCGCTGCTTCGAGTAGCTCAGCGCCGCCTCCACCAGGGCTGAGGCATGTCCGACGGCGGACCAGGCCACGCCGAGTCGGGTGGCGAAGAGCACCTTGGAGGCATCCTTGAAGGTCTTGGACCCGGGCAGCACCGCGTGTGCTGGAACCTCCACGTCCTCGTACTGGATCAATGCCTGGTGGATGGCCCGCAGCGAGGCCTTGCCCTGGATCACCTCGGCCCGGTACCCACGCGTGTCCTGATCCACCAGGAAACACCGCACGTTGCCGTCATGGACGCCACCGGCCACTCGAGCCCAGGTGAAGGTCAGGCCGCCGGAAGCCCCGTTGCCGATCCACTTCTTCGCGCCGTTGAGCACGTAGTACCCGGAGTCCTCGTCACCGACCAGACGAGCCGTGGTGGACAGGGACACCGAATCGGACCCGTGCGCCGGCTCGGTCAGGGCGAAGGAGCCCAGGGTCTCCGCGGTGGCCAGCTTGGTCAGATGCTCAGCCTTCTGGTCGGCCGAGCCGAAATAGGCGAGCGTACGCAGCGCGAGTCCGCCCTGCACCGCCAGGGCTGTGCCCAGCGAGCCATCGGCGCGAGAGGTCTCCATGTTGACCAGACCGGCGGCCATGGGGGAGAGCGTCTCCATCGAGGCCGCCGAGACGTCTACACCGTCGGTCAGCAGGCCCAGGCCACCGGCCTTGCGGACCAGGTCCACCGGGTATTCGGCGTGCTCCCAGTGCTGGGCCATCCGCGTCTCCAGCCCGGAGGTGAACTCTCTCGCGCGCGCCCACCACAGCCGGTCAGCCTCGGGGAGGTCATCAAACACCCCGTAGTAGTCAAGGTCCTGCGCGGTGGAGACGTCATAGACCGGGTCAACGGAGGCATCGGGAGCATGGTGTGTCATGGCACACATGTTACTCGATAGTCACAAGCTGTGGTGCTTAGTTGCATCTTCAAACACTGGACCAAAGTCCACTAGTCAGACCGGGGCGTAGGTCTATAATTGAAGCTGGACGTGCATCACTAATGCATGATTCAGGGAAGAGGCATCAGCCTCGAGGAGCTCCGAGTTACGGTGCAAGGGTTCGGAGCGGAACCTCGGCTGATTCCAGTGCTCGGGCGGTGGGAACGGCACCGCCCGAGCCTCTCTGTGTCCAAGGTCAGTCTCGGGTAGCGAGCTGTTTGCGCGCCTGGAGCCCTGCCGCTGTTCAGGGGTCTTGCAGCACCGAAGAGTGCGGTCCCAGTCTCAGCGCAGCAGGCGCATCTGGATGCCGGTGACCTGCACGCTCCAGATCCCATGAGCCGGCGCTCCGGCGTCCACGGTTCCCCCGAAGGTTGCCGCGCGATCCTCCATGCTGATCAGCCCGGTTCCCGAGGAGGGGTGTCGCAGGGCAGAGACGTGATTGTCCTCGGTGCGGTTGGTCACGGCGAGGTTCACGGTATCTGCCTTCACCTCGACCTCGATGGTGCAGTCGTTGCTCTCGTTTCCCTTCGAGCCGTGCTTCACCACATTTGTGGTGCACTCCTGGAGGATCCTGTAGAGGCATGCCCCCACGGACTGCGAGAGCCGCCCGAGGTCGCCGTGCACCGAAGTCTCCACCTTGAAGCCGAGGTCCTGGAGTCGGTCGGTGAACCTCCGAAGGCCGGACTCCAGGTCCAGCTCGGGCGCGTCGCCCGGTCCGGCCTCGATGATGTTCTCCCGCTGGAGCACCAGGAGTACGCGTCGCAGATCGTGCAGGGCCGCGCTGGCAGAGGTGGAGATCTGCTTCAAGGCGGCTGCGCGAGATTCGGGGGTGCCGGTGGCAGCGGCCACCTGGGTCTGCATGGAGATCACGGTCAGGTCGTGGGCCAAGATGTCATGGAGGTCCCTGGCGATCGAGCGACGCTCTCCTGCGAGAGCCTCCTCGTGGGTCGCCTGAAGTTGTACAAGGTCGCGTTCGGCCGACAGGCGGGATGACATCTGCTTTCGAGTGGCTCGGCCCACGGTGTAGGAGAGAGTCATCAAGGCTCCCGTTGTCAGGCCGAATCCGGCGGCGAGGATGGGGTCACTCTCCGCGAGGCCGACGTTGACGGCAAGGCATAATGCCAGCGCCAGATAAATACGCCGTGCCCACGGAGCGCAGTACAGCGCAGACAGCCCGCTGAACAGGGTGACCAGGATGAGAGTTTCGAATGGGGAACCTGTGACCAGTCCCAAGGCCGCCCCAGCGAGTGCTGCGAGTGCCCCAGCCGCGGGGTGCAGCCAGAAGAGGGCAACGGCGAGAACCCAGATCAGGTAACCGTACTGCAGTGTCACGCTGAGGTAATCCGGATCGAAGATCAGTGCCAGCGTGATGTCGGCCGATATTCCGCCGAGGGTGCCCAGCGTGAGGATCGTCAGGACTCGACGGCTAGGGGTCACATCACTCGAAAAAGTCACTCTCCAGGATACGCCTCAAGACCCGATGTCAGGAAGGGGTCAGCAGGCCGAAGCGTTGGGAAAGGCTCGACAAAAGAATGAACGTATAAACCCTTCAGCCTCGACGCCTGTGATATCAAAGAATCCAAGAACAGCAGTGGTTACTAATGCGAAAGTGACGGCAATTTGGTAGACAAACAAAGATAGAGACATTTTCTGTTCCTTTCGAGGGTGTACCTGAGAGTTTGTAGCGTGTAATATTAGATTAAGGTGTGCCTAGATTTAGGTATAGTGGACTTAAGTAGCTAATTTATCCGGAATTGCTTGATTTTGGTGTCTCAGGCCACAGAAAGCTGCCCGTCGAGGGGTGCCACCGGGTAGGTCGGATAGGCTGGAGCACCGCGCCAGGTGCCTAAGGCCGAGAAAGAACAGGTTCAGCGATGCTCCGTCTCGTCGTAGCTGACGACCACCCGATCATGCGCGCTGCGCTGCGCGCCTATGTGGACTCCGCCCCAGATATGGAATGTATTGGAGAGGCGGCCAACGGGCTCGAGGTCGTAGAAGTCGTTCGCGAGACGAGGCCCGACGTCGTCATCATGGATCTGAAGATGCCCGAGATGGGTGGGGTCGAGGCGACTGCCGCGGTCATGGCGATCGCTCCGGAGACCTCGGTGCTGGCCGTGACCACGTTCAGTTCGGAGGGGCACGCGCTGCAGGCCCTGAACGCCGGAGCCAAGGGCTATATCGTCAAAGACGCCACCGCGGATGAGGTGTTGGAGGCGGTCAGGCAGGTGCACGGCAGCTCGGTGCCGATCTCTCCGGACGTGGCGCGAAGGCTTGAGTTCAACGCCGTCAACGAGGCCGAGGAATTCTCTGCGGCGCTCGCTGGATCGGACTATCTGCCGCGGATCCCACCCCGGGAATCAGAGGTGTTGAATCTTCTGGCGCGGGGATACAGCAACCGCGAGATTGCGACGCGGATGGTGCTCACCGAAGGTGCGATCAAGGCGCACCTGGGCCGCCTATGCACTCGTTTCGGCGTGCGAGACCGGGTGCAGCTGCTGATCCGGGCGACTCAGCTGGGTTTCATCGAACCAGAGCTCGAAGACGAGCGCGACGCGGAACAGTCTGGCTGAAGCAGGCCGCGGCCGTCACCGCAAAAAAGCGCCCATGAGGCCCTGAGCGTCCTCCGTGTCGGCTCGCGTGCGTGGCGCGCGGGGCGCGCGCGGATCAGCCGCGCAGACCGCCCTGCCAGAGGGCGTCGAACGGGGTGTTGCCGGCCACGCGCTGCTCGATCCCAGCGGTGACGAATTCCTTGGCGCGCCGAGCCGCCTCCCGGGGCGTCGCACCCTTGGCGAGCTCAGCGGTGACCGCAGCAGCCAGAGAGCAGCCGGCACCTGAGACCGCATGTTCACCGATCTTCGGCGCGCGGAGCACCTCGAGGCCGTCGGCGTCGACAAAGACGTCCACTGCGTCCTCTCCGGCGATCCGGACACCTCCCTTGGCGAGCACCGCCGCACCGGAGAGTCGATGGACTTCGGCTGCCGCCGTCTGCAGGTCCTCCAGGGTCTCGATCTTCATCCCGGAGAGCTGCTCAGTCTCGAAGTGGTTGGGCGTGACGAAGCTGGCCAGCGGAAGCAGCTCAGCCTTCAGCGCGTTGTCGGTGTCCTGGGCATGTCCGGGCTCTTGGCCCTTGCAGATCAGCACCGGATCCAGCACCAGGTTCTTGGGCTTCCGCGCTGCGATTGCCGCAGCCACCGTGCTGATGGTCGCTGGCGAGCCCATCATGCCCAGCTTCACCGTGTCCAGCACCTCAGACCCGTAGTTGCCGAAGATCGCTTCGATCTGGTCCTGGATGACCTGGGTCTCCACCGGAACGAAGCGGTGGTTCCACTGATCCTTGGGGTTGAAGGAGACGATGCAGGTCAGCGCCACCATGCCGAAGGTGCCCAGTTCCTGGAAGGTCTTGAGATCCGCCTGCGCGCCGGCGCCGCCGGTGGCTTCAGACCCCGCGATGGTCAGCGTCATGGCGGGAGCAGCAGTGGTCTCAGGCATTCTCAGGGTCCTTTGCGTCGCGGGTCTGGACGGGGTCGTGGCTTGCGTCCGGATCGGTGGTCAGGGTCTCGGCGTCGTCTTGGTCCGGGTGCTCCACCCGTGCCAGAGGCTGGGCCATCCAGCGGCCGATTCCCAGCAGCAGCCCGGCCGGGAAGCCGATCAGCGGGATGAGCATCGGGATCAGCCCTCCGGCTCCGACCACCAGCACCACGGGGCCGTAGAGCAGCCCCACGAGGATATAGCCCAGGATGTGGACAGTGGGGCGCAGCTGGTGCCGATAGAGCCGGCCCACCAGCAGGGTGCCGGGGATCCCGACGACGACGGCGGCAGCCGCGATCAGCGGGATCAGCGGAGCCAGGAATCCATCGTCGGTCAGGCCCGGGATGAAGCCCAGCGTCAGCAGCAGGCCGCCCATCACTGCGGTGGGGATCAACCAGGAGACGATCCACCCCGCCACCCCGAGTCGCAGCACCGGACGCGGTCCGGAATCGCGCTGACGGGATGGTCTTCTGCGGCGGGCGGACTTCTCTGGGGCGGGGGTGGTCATTGGCCTGATTCTACCGGCCGGAGCTGGAGGAGCTCAGCCGGTGTGACCCAGGTGGGCGAGAGCCTGCCGGATCAGCTTCTCCCGTCCTCCGAGGAACTCCGCCTGGACCTCCGGGCTGAGCACCTGATCGGGTGTCATCCAGCTCAGCTCCAGCGCATCCTGGCGCGGTGAGCAGTCCCCGGAGACGGGCACGATATAGGCCATCGAGACCGCGTGCTGGCGGTCATCGACCAGGCCGGTCTCCGAGGGGTAAGGGAAGTATTCGGCCACAGCGAACGGCACCGGAGAGGCTGGGATCTGAGGCATCACCATCGAGCCCAGATCCTTCTCGATGTTACGCAGCAGCGCGGCCCTGATGGTCTCGCGGTAGATCACTCGTCCGGAGACCACGGTGCGGTAGAAGTGCCCCTCAGCGTCTGCGGTGTAGAGCAGGCCCAGCTCGGTGATGCAGCCCAGCGGATCCAGCCGGACCGGGATCGCTTCCACATAGACCATCGGAAGTCGACGCCGGGCCTCGTACAGGTCATCCTCGTTCAACCATCCGGGGTTCGGATCTGGGGTTCGAATGCTCATAGTCCCATCATGCACCACAACCCAGCCTGCCGCGGATCAGGGCTCAGATGCGAGTCACTGCTCGGTGGCGAGGTCCACCACCAGGCGGGTCGGTTCCTCGAGCAGCCGGACCTGGAAGGGCAGTTCCTCCTCCATGCCGATCAGGTACTGAGAATGCGCCTCGAAGGGTCCCTGGACAAAGATCTCCTCGAAGGCCCCGCCGCGATCGCGCTCGTAGTATTCCTGGGTCGGAAGCTGATCCGTCGGCTCGTCCCCCAGCATCCAGGAGGGGCCGTTGACGTTGATCTCCAGAATGTTCCCGCCTGCGACATCGATCGGTTCACCGCGGCCCAGTTCGGCTGCGGACTCGGTGTACTCACCGCGCCAGCTGGGCACGACGTCGCCGGCGAACTCGAAGACCACCCGGTCGAAGCCGTCGTGGACACCAGAACGGACGTCAACCAGGTACGAGGGCTCATCACCGGTGGTGAACTCCCCAGGGAAGCCCTCGGACTCCTGGGCCTCGGTGCTGAAGTCCGCTGCGCCGGCGTCGTCGTCCTGCTCCTCGGACGGGGACGGGGACGCGGAGTCGGGGGTGGCGGTGTCCTCCGGCTGCTGGGTCTCCTGCGGGGATTCCTCCGAGGACGGCGCGTCCTCGCTCTCCTGAGGCGACGGGTCGGCGGTCGAGTCCGCGGTGGGCTGGGATGCCTGATCAGAGGTGGAGTCCTCCGCGGGGGCGGAGTCCTGCTCGGCGGCGGGGGAGCCGCAAGAGGCCAGCAGCAGCATGGCTGCCCCGAGTGCGGTGAGATGGCTGCTGCGGGGGTGCCTCATCGTGCCTCCTGTGCGGTGGTCTGGGTCGGTCCGGCTCAGATTCAGATGATGTCTTCGAGTGGGCGTCCCATGGCGGCGCGTCGTTCTGCGTGGTTGATCTTGTGCCGGCGGGACTCGGTGGCCAGGATCACCACGAAGGCTCCCATCGCGGCCGATATGGCGACCCATACCGAGGTGACGTCAGAGAGCAGCCGCGGGAAGATCAGCCAGAACATGCCCCAGCCCATGCCGATGGCCAGGGCGATTCTGCCGCGCTCGGTCATCGCATAGTAGGCGGCGGCCCAGATGCACACGCCCAGTCCGAGCAGCGCCCAGAGCACCGCGGGTATCCCGGGGACGCGCCAGCCCATGGCGGTCAGCCACACCGAGAGCGACGACATCGCCGCCACCATCGCCCAGCCCGTGAAGAGCCCTGTGGGGGTGTCGGCGAAGCGCCGCTCTGAGCTGGTGCGTGCGGTGCGGAAGGTGAACTGGCGGATCGCGTCGATCAGCGCCAGCGCGGCGGCCAGCGCGGCCAGCGCCGCGAGCGTGAGCAGGTCGTGATGGACCGCCGCGGTCCAGATCAGCATCAGCAGCGACGCCGAGCCGACCTGCCAGCCGGAGCGGCGCTGCCGCGGCGTGGAGATCTGCGTGGTGGTCCACTGATGGACCGCGTGCGCGAGCAGGCCCAGCACGATGATCGGCCAGAACCAGTAGAAGTTCGCGTCCGGAGAGAGCAGCGCCTGGCCCCCGGAGTACCAGCCGTCGGCGAGCTCATCGAGTCCATTGCCGCCCAAGATCGCCGGGGCGTCCGTGAAGATCCCGAACATCCACAACAGGGAGACCAGGGACGCCAGGGCGCCGATGGTCACGAAGATCTGCCGGTACAGGTCGGTGCGCGACGGCGCCGGGTCAGGATCCCGGGAGGGCAGGTTATAGGGCGGGATGTAGGTGAAGAGGTCCTCTTCATCGTCGGCGGACTCGAAGACTTCGCGTCCTGCCGGCCGGTGGTTCCAGTCGGTGGCCGCCTCGATGGCCGCAGCCTTCCTCAGGATGACGTCGCGCTGGCGCTGTTCGTCCAGGGCGCGTCGAGGCCGAGGGAGGTGCAGCTGGGCCGCCTCCGAGGTTGAGCTCGTCCCGTCGAGCTCCGAGTCGGAGTAGCTCACGCCGTTGCTGTGCGCCGGCTCGGGGTGGGACGAAGAATCCCGGTCACCGGCAGGTGGAGCCGGAGGGGCATGGCTCGGAGCAGTCGAGGGCTGATCCCAGCTGCCCGCATCGGAGCTATCGGAGCTATCGGAGGTGGCGTCGGGCGCCGTGCGGCGGAAGTAGGATCCGAGTCTGCGTGCACCGGCCATGAACTTCTCGTCGAGGTCATCGAAGAAGCTGCTGATGTCGGAGTCTGCCGTGCCGGCTTCCTTCGACGTCTGCAGTTTGGGAGTCGGCTGGCTCCAGCGCACCGCGGATCCGGCGGCCGCCGGGGCTGCCGAAAGCTTCTTGTCCTGCGGATCTGCCGCGTCTTCGTCCCCAGAGTCAGCCGGGGAATCAGGCTCGGAATCGGGCTCGGAATTTGTCGTAGGCTCGGCGGAGGAGACGGCCGGGGCCTCGGCGGATGGGGCCGCGGCGTCGGCGGGGGAGCCGTCCGGGGTGATCGCGGAGTCGTGTGAGGGGGAGTCGCCTGACGGGGCGTGTTCCGGCTCAGCATCGGCCGCAGAATCCGGGGCGCCCGACTCGGGTGACTCGGTAGTGCCTGGGGTCGTGGTCCCTGGGACCGTGGTGGCGGGATCCTGCGTCTGAGGAGAACCTTTGGGCCCGGTCGAGGTGTCCTCGGCGGAGCTGTCCCTGCTGGACGCAGGTGAGTTCGCGGATTCCGCGCCGGATGTCTCGGCGACGGAGAGCGTCTCGGCGGACTCGTCCTGGGACTTCTCGGTCAAGCCCGTGTTCCCCCTCTAAGTCATGGGTGGCGTATCTGGTCGCTGCCGGAGCCTGGCACCCCGTCAAACGCGCTGGTCAGGTTCTCGCCGGCTCTCGTTCGGACCCCCGACGCGAACGCTGCCGGGTCATCAGCACCGTGATTCCCAACCCCACCAGGGTACCCACAACGATGGCCGCTGCCGTGCTGGCCCAAGGTGGGAGCCCGGTAGTTGTTCCCGTAATGTAACCTAAGCCGACCAGCCAGAGGCTCCAGGTGAGCGCGCCCAGCAGGCACAGCGCCACGATGGAGCGACCGCCCAGCCGGACGAGCCCGGCGGTGGCCATGGAGGCCGAACGGCCCCCCGGAATGCCGCGGATGAGCAGCAGGCCGGCCCAGGTGGAGGCGCCGCCGGCGCGCAGCGAGATTCGCAGCATCTTTCGGTGCATCCGACGTCCCCATCTCCACCGATAGAGCAGCCGGATGAGCTTGTAGCGGAAGAGCAGATACACCCCGATGTCACCGGCGAGACAGCCTAGGAACGTGACAGAGAGTACCAGCAGCAGCGGAAAGATCTCTTCGGCGGCCATCGTGCCCGAGGCGATCACCATGACCTCGGAGGGGAACGGGGGCACGATCGCGGTGAAGGCCACCGCCACGGCCAGCACCAGGAAGTAGTAGAGCCCCCACTCCTGGTAGAGCGCCGGATCGCCGAGGTCGTTGATGCCGAAGGCGATCGCGGGGTTGGTCACTGCGGAGACTCCTGGAGGGTTCGAGACGAGATGAAGCGACGCGGCATCCCGCTCAGCGGATCGGTGAAGTCCAGCGTCCTGGCCAGCAGCTGGAGCGGCTTGTCGAACTCATCCGGGGCGTCATCGAGAAGGTCGGGGTAGAACCGGTCATTCAGAATACCCAGGCCCAGCAGCGCCATGTGGATGCGCAGCTGGTGAGTCTTCCCGGTGTGCGGGTTGAGCCGGAAATGGCCGACGTCGTGCCCGGAGGGGCTGCGGCCCGTGGTGAGCAGCTCGATCTGCGAGGAGGAGTTCGCCCCCGGTATGGGGTCGGTGCGGCGCTTGCCCTGCCGGGCGGTGCGATCATGCGGGCGCTTGCCCGAGTGCTCCGGCGCGTAGGAGGCCAGCTGGGAGATCACCACCCCCTTGGTCTTCTCGATCTTGTTGCGCACGGTGAGCGGGAACCGCGAAGCCATGGCGGCAGGGCTCAGCCCGGTCGGGATCGCGCTGACGCACTCATAGGACTTCTGCACCACACGGTTCTCAAAGAGCAGCTGATACGCGCCCCGCGTGGTGGGCTGTTTGGAGAACATCACGACCCCGGCCGTCCCGCGGTCCAACCGGTGGATCGGCACCAGGTCGGGGAGGTTCAAGGTGTTGCGCAGCCGCACCAGCAGTGACTCCTGAACGTAGCGTCCAGCCGGTGTGGTGGGAAGGAAGTGCGGCTTGTCCACCACGACGAGGTGTTCGTCCTCGTGGATGAGCTCCTCGGTCACCGGAAGCGGAACCTCCTGGCTGACCGAGCGGTAGTACCAGAGGAACTCGAGGGCGCCCAGCGCGGTGGAGGTGCTCAGCGGCTGCCCGTGGACATCGACGACGTCGCCATCGTCGAAGCGCTGGGTGATTCCTCCGTGGTCGATGTGCCCGAAGGTCTCCAGGACATAGTCATGCACGGTGGGCCACGGCCCGGTCAGCGGGACCCGCAGGCGCGTGGCGTTGACGCCGTTGCGCACGGGGAGAGGAGACTTCTGTGTCACTGGTCAGTGCTCGGAGCGGTGCCGGCGGCTCAGCCCCAGACCGGCGCTTCTGCGCTGGCGGTGGGCTCGGGCTGCGCCAGGGGCTGGTTGACCTGCCAGGACATGCCGAACCGGTCCTTGATCCAGGCGAAGTTCGTGGCGAAGTCGTAGTCGCCGGGCTCCATGAGGAACTCCCCACCGGAGGCGAGGCTGTCGACGATCTGGTGGAACTCAGCCGAGGAGTCCACGACCACGGCCACGGAGATCGAGGGGGTGAAGCTGAACTGGTGCTTCATCAGACTGTCCTGGATCATCAGGACCTGTCCACCGATCTTCAGCTGCGCGGTGGCGACCAGCGGGACCGGGACGCTGACGCTCTCTCGCTCCTCCGAGTCGTCCTGCTCGTGCTCCACGGTGATCAGGGTGGTCTCCGTGGAGGCATCGGCCTCGGAGGCACTCTCGCCGAGATCTGCGGATGCCTCTGGGGCTGCTGCGGCGTCGGGGCTGCCTGGCGCGTCCCCGGCGTCGGAGCTGCCCGGCGCGTCCCCGGCGTCGGAGTCCCCGGCGTCGGAGTCCTCGGGGACCTCAAGGTCTGCGGGATCTACGGACTCGGTCTCCTCGGAGGGCGCCGGGGCGGGGTCGTAGATCTCGGTGCCGTCAGGGTGGTGCACGATCTCCAGGAGTTCAGCGTCAGGGAAGACCTCGAGGTAGTGATCGATCGCTTCTTGAGCCTGACCCTGGAACATCAGAAACGGAATGCAAAGAGTCATGCCATCACCCTAACTGGAAATCCTGGGTCCCCGGTCTCTGCGTGCTGGGCGCCGCTCGCGGGGCAGTGCGGCGGAGTCGGGGTGCCTGGTCCTGGACGCTGCTTCTGCCGTTCGCGGGGCTGACATGGAGCTGCTGCTGCGGTGGTCATGGGGCGAACCTGAGCCCGGAGGGTGAGGAGTTGAAGCCGGCGTCGCGCAGCAGCTGACCCAGCGGGTGGGTGAGGATGCGGTCGCCGTTGACCCGTTCCACGGCGATCCGGCCGGTCTTCGCGGATCGCAGGGCAGGTACCAGGGCGCGAGAGATCAGGTCCATGGTGGACTCGTCCTCGGTGAAGAGCAGCAGCGTCCGGCCCCCGCGCTCCATATAGAGCACCAGCTGCCCGCGGTAGAGCACGACGACGGCGCCCGCCTTGCGTCCTGGCCGGTGCGTGGAATTCTCCAGCTCCGGCCAGTCCAGGGCCGCCCCGTAGGGATTGGCTGGGTCGGTGGCGGCGAGCACCACGGCGACATCCTGCTTCTTGGCTGCCCCCGTGGCCGCCGGTCCGGGGGTCTCCGCCCAGGAGGATCCGGCGCTGGATTCCGCGCTGGTCTGTTCGGCGGCGTCTTCGAGGCGCTCGGAGATCCAGCGGAGCTGGTCGATGGTCGCTGAGGATGTGAACTGGGCGGCGCCGAGCTGTTCGATGAAATAACCGCGGCGGATCTGCCCGGAATCCTCCGCGGCGGAGAGCACCTTGTACACCGCGGCGAAGCCACCCTTCGACGCTGCGCCGAGCCCGGACTGCTGTTCAGACATCACCGAACCTCGGGTGACCACGCCGTAGCGGTCCAGCAGGATCTCGGCGCGGGTGTGTGCGGCCACCGTGGGGTCCACCGACCCGGTGGGGACCAGCTGCCAGCGTCCGCCCGCACCGCCGCCGGTGGGCCCGGTGGCGGAGGATCCTGCGACTCGGGTGCGATGTGACTGAGCGGCGTGGCGCAGCGCCATCCTCCGGGAGGTATGCCGCGGCCGCGCCGGGGTGGGCTGCTTCTTATGGGCGGTGGTCCCGGTGGACATGAACCTGCGCAGTGCGGCGAAGCTGTCCGGGGCGACCTGCCCGGCCCAGAACAGTTCCCAGAGCGCGTTCTTCGTGGTCTCCCGCGAGCCGGTGAGCTCGGAGTCCAGCTGATCGTGCAGCGCCTCGATGAACCAGGCACCGCCACGCCCCAACACCTCGAGGATGGCAGTCTGCAGCGCGGTGGGGGTGAAAGCATCCCCGGCGTTGTTGAGCCCTGCGCCGTTCGACCCTGCGCCGTTCGACCCAGCGCCGTTCGACCCTGCGCCGTTCGACCCAGGGCCGTTTGACCCGGTGCCGCGCAGGCCGGCGCCGCCGGGCTGCGCCAACAGGGTCTCGGCATCCTCCCGGGGGTAGAACGCCAGCCAGCCGTCGTGTCCGCTGAGCGCGCCCTTGCCCACGGCGAGGAACTCTCCGGCGGAGAGCAGCTCATCGAGCATTCCCGGGCGGTAGTCCGGGACCCTGGCGGGCAGGATGTAGGACTCCCACGCGCTGGCCGGGGCGGCGGCCCCGGAGAGCTGCGCCAGGGATTCCGCCACCGCGGAGACTCCCGAGGAGGAGGAGCCTCGGCCGCGGGCTGCGGTGATGCCCTGCCATTCCAGGAGGAACTGGGCGTAGGCAGGGGTCGGCACGGGCTCGACCTGGGCGCGCAGCGCGGCGAGGGAGCGGCGTCGTATCCGGCGTAGCATCTCGGCGTCGCAGTACTCCACCGTCTCGGTGCGAGCATCGCTGGGCAGCACCCGGTCCGGGCGGAACAGGCCCTCGACCACGCGGTGCTCCCGCACCAGCCGGGTCAGCGTGTCCACGACGACGGCGCGGCTGAGGCCCAGCTCAGCGCTCGCCTCTTCCACCAGGAAGGGGCCGTGGGTGCGGGCATAGCGCCCCACGAGATCCCCGAGCGGGTCATCCACCGGGTCCAGGAAGGCGTAGGGGATGCCCACCGGGATGGGGGTCCCGAGCCCATCGCGCAGCCGGGAGGCGTCCTCGATGGCGGCGTAGCGCTCTTCGGTCTGATCGGGGTCGGAGGCCGAGCCAGCAGCGCCCGGGGACGCGGTGCGCCACTTCACGCGGAAGGCGCGCTGGTTCGCGATCAGGGCCTCGGCATGGTTCTGGGCGGGCTCACCCTCCTCGAGCCGGGCGGAGAGCTGCTCGACGCTGAGCGGGCCGAGCAGGCGCAGCAGGTCTGCGACGCCCTCTTCCCCGCGCAGGTGCCGGGAGGGGATCAGCCGTTGGGCATAGGCCTCGGACTCGGCGATGATCGCGGCGTCGAGGAACTCGCGCAGCTCCACCCTGCCCAGCAGCTCGCCCAGCAGTGCGGGATCCACCGAGAGGGCCGCGGCCCGGCGTTCGGCCAGCGGTGAGTCCCCCTCGTAGAGGAACTGGGCGATGTAGCCGAAGAGGATGGACTGGGCGAAGGGGGAGGGCTTAGGGGTGGTGGTCTCCACGATCTTGAGCTTGCGCGCCGCGATGCTGCGCAGCAGCTCCAGCAGCGCCGGCATGTCATAGACGTCCTGGAGGACCTCGCGCATGGCCTCCATGATGACCGGGAAGTCCGGGTAGCCGGAGGCGACCTCCAGCAGCTGGGAGGACCGCTGCCGCTGCTGCCACAGCGGGGTGCGCTGACCCGGGTTCTGCTTGGGCAGCAGCAGGGCGCGGGCGGCGGCTTCTCGGAATCGCCCGGCGAACAGGGCCGAGGAGCTGACCTGGCCGGTGACCAGGTCCTCGAGCTCATCGGGATCGAAGATGAAGAGTTCCGCGCCGGGCGGGTCCTCATCCATCATCGGGACCCGCAGCACGATCCCGTCATCACTGGCCATCGCGGAGCCGTCCAGGCCGAAGCGATCATGCAGGCGCTCGCCGACCGCCAGCGCCCAGGGCGCGTGGACCTGCAGCCCGTAGGGGGAGAGCAGCACGATCCGCCAGTCGCCCAGCTCATCTTTGGTCTGCTCCACCACCAGGGTGGTGTCGCTGGGGAGCACCCCGGCGGCGTCGTGTTGTTCGGTGAAGTAGCGCAGCAGGTTCTCCTGCGCCCAGGTGTCCATGCCCAGGGCGGTGAGCCGCTCCGCAGTGGGCTCGGACGCCCCGGAATGGACCTCACGGGTGAACCGGCCCAGCGCGCGGCCGAGCTCGGCGGGGCGGCCGAAGCCGTCTCCGCGCCAGAAGGGCAGCGACGCGGGCTGCCCGAAGGCTGGGGAGACCAGCACCCGGTCGAAGGTAATCTCCTCGATCCGCCAGCTGGTGGCGCCCAGGGCGAAGACATCCCCGATCCGGGATTCGTAGACCATCTCTTCGTCGAGCTCCCCGACCCGGCGTCCGCCGGAGCGCGCCGAGCCGGAGTCCTCCCCGCCGGCGAGGTAGACCCCGAAGAGCCCGCGGTCGGGAATCGTGCCGCCCGAGGTGACCGCGATCCGCTGCGCCCCGGGGCGCCCGCTGATGGTGCCGGCGTCGCGGTCCCAGACCACCCGGGGGCGCAGCTCGGCAAACCGGTCTGAGGGATACTTCCCGGCGAGCAGGTCCAGGGTGGCCTCATAGGCCGAGCGCGGCAGGGTGGCGAAGGGGGCGCTGCGGCGCAGCGTCTCGAACCAGGCCTCCACGTCCAGGGCGTCCATGGCGGAGGCGGCCACGGTCTGCTGGGCCAGGATGTCCAGCGGGTTGCGTGGGATGTGCAGCGCCTCGATCTGCCCGGCGAGCATCCGTTCCACGACGACGGCGGTGCTCACCAGGTCACCGCGGTGCTTGGGGAAGAACCAGCCCACCGAGACCTCGCCGACCTGGTGACCGGCGCGGCCGATGCGCTGGAGTCCGGCAGAGACCGCGAAGGGCGCTTCCACCTGGATGACCAGGTCCACGGCGCCCATGTCGATGCCCAGCTCCAGGGACGAGGTGGCGACCACGCAGCGCAGACGTCCGGATTTCAGCGCCTCCTCGGTGAGCTTGCGCTGTTCCTTCGAGACCGAGCCGTGGTGGGAACGGGCCAAGGGGTCTGACTCGGCGGACTGCGCATCCTCTCCGGGGCCCGGCGCCTCGGCCTCGGTGGCTTCGGCGGCCGGAGGCTGGCGCTCGGTCCAGATCTCGTTGATCCGTCCGGTCAGCTTCTCCGCAAGACGACGAGAGTTCACGAAGACGATCGTGGAGCGATTCTCGGTGACCAGGTCCACGATCCGGTGTTCCACGTGCGGCCAGATGCTGGGCTGCAGCGGCTGATCGCTGAGCAGCGCATCATCCGTTGCGAGATCGGCGAGCACATCGGAGAGCACCTTCGGCTGCCCGTCATCCGCGGAGCCCTCCGCGCCTGGGGCAGCCTTCGTGACAGCCTCGGGGCCAGCGTCCGGGCCCATCGCGGCAGGCTCTGGGCGGGTCGCGTTCTGGGGAGGGGCGGTGCTGGGGGAGGCCAGGTCCTCCACCGGGACGGAGACCGTGATGTCCCAGGTCTTCTCCGACTTCGGCGCCACGATCTCCACCGGCGCTGAGCCACCCAGGAAGCGCGCCACCTCCTCGCGGGGCTCCACCGTGGCGGAGAGCCCGATCCGCTGAGCTGGGGTCTCCAGCAGGTTGTTCAGCCGTTCCAGGGAGACCGCCAGGTGCGCCCCGCGCTTGGTGCCGGCCAGGGCGTGGACCTCGTCGAGGATCACGGTCTTGATCCCGGCCAGGGTGCTGCGCGCCTGGGAGGTGAGCATCAGGTAGAGGGACTCAGGAGTGGTGATCAGGATCTGTGGCGGCTTGCGGACAAGGTCCCGGCGCTCCTTGGGGGTGGAGTCACCGGTGCGCACACCCACGGTGATCTCTGCCGGCTCCGCCGCTGCACCCTCCGCGGCGAGTCGGCGGGCGGTGTGCGCGATCCCGACCAGCGGGCTGCGCAGGTTGCGTTCGATGTCCACGCCGAGCGCCTTCAGCGGGGAGATGTAGAGCACCGAGGTGCCCTCGGTGGGTTCGGCGAAGAGCCGATCGATGGACCACAGGAAGGCTGAAAGCGTCTTGCCCGAGCCGGTCGGGGCGACCACCAGCGCGTTCTTTCCCCGCGCCACGGCCTCCCATGCTCCGGCCTGAGCCGCCGTGGGCTGGCCGAAGGAGGCCTGGAACCAGCGCCGGGTCGGCTCGGTGAAGGGTCCCAGGGCGGTCATGTTCTCACTCTAAAGGGCGGGACGGACATGGTCTGACGCATCCAGGTGGCCGCGAGAGCATAGCGGTCCCCCAGACCCGGGAGTAGCGTGGGGCGATCATACCTATGAGCACCTTGGGGAGACGCCATGTCCCTGGTCCGCGTGCACAACTTCTCGGTCTCCCTCGACGGCTTCGGCACCGGGGCCGGACAGACCTTCGAGGCTCCCTTCGGTCATGCCGACCAGCGGCTCATGGAATGGGCGTTCAAGACGCGCACCTTCCGCAAGATGGGCCTTCCCGGGAAGACCACGGGGTCCCGAGGTGTGGACGAGGCGTTCGCCAGCCGATGGTCTGCCGGTATCGGTGCCGAGATCATGGGGCGCAATAAGTTCGGCCCGCAGCGCGGCCCCTGGGCCGACACCGAATGGGAAGGGTGGTGGGGCGCCGAGCCGCCCTTCCACACCCCGGTGCTGGTGCTGACCCACCACCCGCGACCGATGCTGGAGATGGCAGGCGGGACGACCTTCCACTTCCTGGACGCCGACCCGGTCTCCGCCCTCTCCCGGGCCCGGGAGCTCGCCGGGAATCGCGACGTGCGAATCGGAGGTGGGGTGACCACGCTCCGGGAGTTCCTGGCGGCAGACCTGATCGACCTGATGCATCTGGTCCTGGTGCCGATCCTGCTGGGACGGGGCGAGCGGCTCTGGGACGGGCTCGAGGGCCTCGAGGAGCGCTTCGACATCGAGGCGACCCCGTCACCGAGCGGCGTGGTGCATCTGATCTTCGTCCGCCGCCCGGACTGAGCGGGTGCGGCCGGGCTGAGCGGGTGCGGCCGGGCTGAGCGGGTGCGGCCGGCCTGAGCGGGTGCGGCCGGACCGGGCCAACGCCCACCCGGTCAGCGGGCGAAGCGCAGGATGTCCTCGCGGCGCAGCGGACGGTTGAACAGCGGACCATCGGGCTCCATGATCCGTCCCGCGGCGAGGCCGCCCACAGAGACGGGGTCGAATCCCATGCGGACCAGAAGCCCCATGACCAGGCCGCGGGCGTCGTCGTCGTCGCCAGCCACAGCCAACGCCCGGCGCTGGGTGAGCTCGGCGCCGGGCTGGGCGGCGTCGTCGAACTCGGTGTGGGCGATGTGGTTCAGCGCCTTGACCACCCGGGCGGCGCCGAACCGGCCCGCCAGCGCCATGGAGGTGGGCAGCTGTTCATCCACGGCGGCCTGCAGCCACCCCGGAAGCAGCTCGTCCTGCCAGGTGTTGGTCGCGTCGATCAGCACGGTGCCGGCCACCCAGTCCGGGTCGACCTCGTCGAGCTCCTCCTGCGGGACCGCGAGGATCACCAGCCCGCTGCTGGTCCGGGCGCGGGCGGCGACGTCTGCACCGAGGACCGGCTCGGCGCCGGGGGCGTAGATCTTCAGGTGATGCTGCAGCGCGCGGGGCGGTCGGGTGGAGGCGATGTCCACGGCGATCCCGGCGCGCAGCAGGGCCCGGGCGAAGGCGGTGCCGGCGCGTCCGGCGCCGAGGATCCCGACCACCGCTTCGAGCTCAGACATGGTGGTAGGACCGTCCGCCGGAGATCTCCTGGGCGCGGTAGACCTGCTCGGCGAGCAACATCCGCACCAGCTGGTGCGGGAACACGAGTCTGGAGAGCGACCAGACAAAGTCGGCGCGGTGGTTCAGCTCATCGGTGACCCCGTAGGCCCCGCCGATGATCACCACCACGTGCTGCCCGGCGTCGAAGCTGCCCTGGAGATGCTCGGCCAGACTGGTGGAGCTGATGTTCTTCCCGCGCTCATCGAGCAGGATGACGTGGTCCTTCGGCTTCAGGGCGGCGAGGATCCGCTCGGACTCCTCCTGCCGCGCGGCATCGTGTTCCCGGGAGGAATGCGGGAGCAGCTTCCAGTCCAGGTCATAGGGCTTGCGCAGCCGCTTGGTGTAGCGCTCGATCCCCTCCAGAGCCCATTTCTCATGCTTCTTCCCGATGGCCAGGGCAGTGATGCTCATGCGCCCGAGACTACCGGCAACCCTAGGATGGGGCCCATGCCTGTTCAGTTTCACGCCGCCCCGGTGGCTCAGATGGACCCCGTCACGCTCTACCGGATCCTGCAGCTGCGCATCGAGGTGTTCGTGGTCGAGCAGCAGTGCGCCTACCCGGAGCTCGACGGCCGGGATCTGGAGCCTGGCGCGGTGATGCTCTGGGCGGAAGGCGGCACCTCTGATGAGCAGGCCACCGACGACGACGCCGCGCCCACCGCCACGCTGCGGGTGCTCCGGGAGCCGGAGGGCTTCCGGATAGGGCGCGTGGTGGCGAGTCCTGCGGCGCGGGGGACCGGGGTAGCGGCTGAGCTGATGCGCCGGGCGCTGGAGTTCTGCGCGGGGCAGTCAGCCTCCTCTGCGGTGGTGCTCGATGCCCAGGCGCCGCTGCAGAGCTGGTATGAGTCCTTCGGCTTCACCCGGTGTGGGGAGGCGTTCTTAGAAGACGAGATCCCGCACGTGCCGATGCGCCGCGGGTGAGGTTCGGCAGGGGGTTCCGGCCGGGGGTCGGTCTGGGCCTGAGACTGCGGCTCAGAAGCGTCGGCGCACCCGTCCCGCGACGGAGGCGATGAGGAAGATCGCCACCCAGGACACCAGGTACCAGCCTGGGGTCAGCTGGAGCTCCGTGGGGGCCAGATACATCCACGCGATGAGCGGGATGCCCATGACCGCCACCGCGCTCTGCCAACGGGTCCAGAATCTGCCACCGGTGGCCCACTCGAGCACAGCTGGGTCAGCGGTGAACTGTTCCACGCGCTGATCTTCGCCGGATGTGCGCCGTTGTGCCATGTCAGCACGATAGTGCCTCAGTCATTGCCCTCGCATCCGACGCCGTCCCCATCGCGGTCCAGGCCATGCACGTCGGTGCCGATGACCCTGACCGAGACGTCGAGATCGCCGCAGTTGATGTCCGGCGGGAAGACCGGGATGCAGGGGGTGTAGTTGGGATCGCAGTTCGCGCCCTGCTGTCCCGGCGCCGGGGCTGGCGCGGGGGCTGGTGCCGGCTCTGGCGCGCAGGTCTGCAGCGGGGCGCCGTCGTCGGCGGAGATGTAGTCCGGCTCCCGGGTGTGGAACCCGTAGCCGTCCCGGGAGTCATAGCGTGCCTTGGCGAGACCCTCTTCGATCAGCGTGATGCCGGCGTCGGTGCCGTCGACGTCGACATAGCGCAGGATCCGGTCGTAGCGGTCGGTGTCCTCGCGGTCGCGAGTCAGCGTGACGGTCTTGCCCAGCACCAGTTCACCCATCCGAGCGGAGGCGGTGTCGAAGTGGCATTCCCCGCGTTCCGGGGTGTCGATCCCGCTGATCCGCACGGTGTCCCCGGAGTCCAGCTCCACGGTGTCTCCGTCGATGATGCGCACCACAACCGCGGTGTGCTCGTTCGGGTCCGCGCTGGGTGTCGGAGTTCGTGTCGGAGTGGGGGAGGGAGACGGGGTGGGGCTCGGTGTGGGAGACGGCGTCGGCGTTGCTGTGCGGGTCGGTGAGGCAGAGGGCGTCTCGGAGTCGGTCGGTTTCTCCGAGGGCTCCTCGGATTCCTCTGGCTCCGCAGACTCCTCGGGCTCCTGGCTGACGAGCTCCTGCTCCTCGGTCTCCGCGGCGCGATCATCGGCCTCCTCGGGATCTAGCGCGACACCGATGATCCCTATGACGAGCAGGAGCGCAAACAGCGCGACGACTCCGGCGCATCCGATGGCCGGAATCTTAGCGATCAGCGGCCACTGCTTGAAGCGGTTCCGTCCGGAACCTCTGTGCTTCCTGCGGCGGGAGCGCTTTTTGGACGCGGAGGAGCGCCCCGGGAGTTTCGGCAGCATCGGAGAACCTCATCAAGTTCGGGTGACGGACCCGTGCGGGGAGCAGGAGTCTTTGATCACACTAGCCTGACCTGGGCTTCTGTCATCGTCGCCGCAAGGGGGTGGGGCTAGTGTTCTGCCATGAGATTCAATCTCGAGGCGACTGGCCTCACGCCGACGCCCGGGGCCAGCGAGTATCAGGGGTTCATCGGCTGGGTGCTCAGCCTCATGGAGCGCTTCGGTGAACCCGGGGTGGGCCTGGCGATCTTCTTGGAGAACTTCATCCCACCGATCCCTTCCGAGGCGATTCTCCCCGGCGCCGGCTTCCTGGCCTATGCCGGCCTGATGAGTCCCTGGGCCGCGTGGCTCTGGGCCAATCTCGGGTCCCTGCTCGGCGCTGTGCTCTGGTATGCCGTGGGTGCCGCGCTGGGTGCTGACCGGACCCGGGGCATCATGGGCCGGTTGCCGCTGCTGAAGGTGCAGGACTTCGACAAGGCGGAGCGCTGGTTCCATCGGTGGGGCCCCTGGGCGGTGCTCCTGGGGCGCTGCGTACCGATCGTGCGCTCCTTCATCTCCATCCCGGCGGGGATCACCCGGATGCGCTGGTCCACGTTCCTGCTGTTCACGCTGATCGGTTCCGCGATCTGGAACGGCATCTGGATCGGTCTGGGATTCGCACTGGGACCGAGCATCGAACCGGTGCTCGCAGAATTCAGCGGTGTGCTTTCGAACATCGTGCTGGTGCTCGCGGTCCTCGCCGTGGTGATCTTCCTGGTCCAGCGGCTGTGGGGTGTGCTGCGCCGAACCAGCTAGACGCGGTTGCGAGCGCTCTCCGGTGCACGCGCGGCCGTCTACTTCTTCGCGGACAGGGTGGGAATGCGCTGCCAGCCCCGATGGAACGCGGCTTCCGCTTTCACGGCGGTGGATTGTTCCAGCGCGTGGAGCCGGCCGTAGCTGAATGCGTTCTCTCCCTGGGCGAAGGCTTCGGCCCCCAGGCGTCGCAGGAGAGCACGGGTGACGACAGTGTCCTGATAGTCGCCAAGGATCTTCTGGATGCCATGTGCTGTCTCGGCAAGGCGCTCAGTTTCCTTCCGACCGAGTGTCCGTGCTGCTTCGGCCGCGTATCGCAGGCGCTTGGCGTCTTTTCGGACGTCGTGCAATGCCGAAGGATCACCGGTGCCTGCCGGGTGTCTGCGAGCATGTTTGACGGCGCGTCGGAGTCGTTTGATGTCCTGGTTGATGAGTGGGGGTAGGGCCTTCTTCGCCGGTTTCGCGCCCCGCGGCGACAGCGTGGAAGCGCCGATCAGAGACTCGAGGGAGTCGAGGAGACGGAAGTAGCGTTTCCCGTTGAGTGCCCGCATCACCCGCCGGTATGCCTTCTTGTAGTCGCCCCCGAGTTCGGTTTCGATTCTGCGCGCCACCGGGCCTGACAGCAGCTCGGCTGGCTCGTTCGCGATCATCTCCATGAGTCTTCCTTGCATGACCTCCGTGTCCCGCGCGGTTGCGAGAACACCGGCGAGCCATCGCAACTCGCCGCGGACCACGTGAACGGTGTCACGGTCCTCCAGCAGGGACCCGTACGTTGCCAGGACGGATCGGAGGCGCCTGGTGGCGACCCGCATCTTGTGGACGGCGTCGTGATCGTCCTGACGCACCCGGGGGTCCTGGTCCCGGATCACCTCAAGCTGCTCCTGGAGGTAGGCGAAGACGACATCTCCGGCCCGGTTGGTCGATGGGGGCGAAGAATCCCTCTTGACAGTGTTGTGCAGGAATGTCCCCAACGCCCGGGCCAGTTCGGAACCATGGGCTGAAGGGTGTCCGCCTGCGGCCAGGATGAGATTGTTGCCGGCATTCAGAAGATCCTTCGGCGCATCGCAGAGTTCGAAGTCCCATTCGCGCCACGACTGCGACGCCGGTTCAGGATGGAGCGTCTGAGCGTTCACATGGTCATCGGTGAAGGCCGCTACAGCGTCTCCGTCGTCGTCGCGGAGCCGATACACGATACGCCGAGTCCTCAACCGGGCCACCGGCATCAGCGCGCTGTCCCGGCTATACACCCGGACCCGTTGCAGGAGCGTCTTCGGGACATCGTCGGAGGTTCGACGGGGCCGCGCATGGTGGTCGCGGCGCTCGTCAGCGCGAGCGGAATGTCTCAGCTCCCACCCGGCGTCCTCGTCTCCGATCCGGCGGCCCAGAGTGATGCTGCGCGACGCCAACCGCAGGTCTGCGGTATCGAAGTATTCGGTTTCTAGGCGGTGCTCGATCGGTTGATCGACAGCCTTGACCCCGGGGAGGTCTGTCAACTGAGGAAGTTCGATGTTCTCCGGGACGTCGAACTTCCGTTCAGTCTCACTCGCGGGTTCTGCGTCCATGCTTCATCGTAGACCCGCATGCAATGAGGCAGGAAGGCCATGGCAGGACCAGCATT
The DNA here is from genome assembly GCF_013410215.1 of Nesterenkonia sandarakina. Lineage (NCBI taxonomy): Bacteria > Bacillati > Actinomycetota > Actinomycetes > Micrococcales > Micrococcaceae > Nesterenkonia > Nesterenkonia sandarakina. Next base: position 335,133 of record NZ_JACCFQ010000001.1, on the reverse strand, counting down.
CATAGGAAGTGGCTCGGTCCACAGCACGGGCCGGCGGGTCATGGCGAGTGGTGCCAGTCATGACGAGGGCGGCGGCAAGACCTTGCACGGCGGGTCAGTTCACGAGGCGCGAGTCCCGGTTTGGCGTGACCGATTCCGGGTAGGCCGCGTCGATCCAAGGTGTGCGTGCCTTATCCGCGTGTGGCGACCCCTGCGTCGGATGGATGCTGGCCGAACATTTGCGAGCCGCTCTGCTCGATGCAGAGGAAAGGCCCCTGCATCCCTCGGGTATCTAAGGGTGCAGGGGCCTTCTTCATTGGCGGTGACGGTGGGATTTGAACCCACGGTGCGGGGTAACCGCACACAGCATTTCGAGTGCTGCACCTTCGGCCGCTCGGACACGTCACCAGGCCCGTTGAGTATACGCAAACATCTCGCGCTCACCCAAAAGCGCGCGAGGGGCCAGGATCTGGAGAGGAGCCTCAGCTCTGGAACAGCGCGTGGACCTCGCCGCAGAGCTTGCGTCCGCCGAGTGCTTGGATCTCCAGGACGACGGCGGCGCCGGCCACCTCGCAGTCCAGCTGGCCGATCAGCTCACGGGTCGCGGCCAGGGTGCCGCCGGTGGCGAGCACGTCATCGACGATGAGCACCCGGTGCTGAGGCTGGAGCACATCGGGGGCCTCGATCACCGCGGTGCCGTACTCCAAGGTGTACTCCACCCGACCGGCCGGTGCGGGCAGCTTCCCCGCCTTACGGATCGGCATGAAGCCGGTGCCGGTGAGCGCGGCGATCATCCCGGCCAAGGTGAACCCGCGCGCCTCGATCCCGGCGACCATGTCGAAGCTCCCGGCGAAGGGCGCGAGCAGCCCCTCCGCGATGGTGCGCAGCGCCGCCGGATCGGCCAGCACGGGGGAGATGTCCTGGAACAGGACCCCGGGTTCAGGGAAGTCAGGGGTCACGGCGAAGAGCGACTCTGCGTGGGCCAACCGCGCGGGGGAGGGCATGGACAGCTGCGGCGAGGAGGGTGTGGACACGGGCCCAAGCCTATCCGCGGAACGCTTCGAAGAACGCCCGCAGCTGCGCGGCGCACTCCTCCGCGCGGACCCCTGGGTGGACCTCCACCCAGTGATTGAGCCGGGGTTCACGCAGGATGTCGAACACCGATCCGGCCGCCCCGGCCTTCTCGTCCCAGGCGCCGAAGATCACATGCCCGATCCGCGACTGATAGATCGCCCCCGCGCACATCGGACACGGCTCCAGCGTCACCGCCAACACGCATCCGTCCAACCGCCAGGTCCCGAGGCTTGACGCGGCGGCCCGCAGCGCGGCGATCTCCGCATGGCCCGCCGGATCCGCATCGCGCTCCCGAGTGTTGAATCCCTCGCCGAGCACCGTCCCCTGAGCGGAGAAGACGACGGCGCCCACCGGCACGTCCTCGCCGCGGCCGGCTTCGGCGGCCAGCTCCAGGCAGCGCCCGAGCGCCACCTCCTGATCGGCTCGCGCGCGTGGTGACCACGATGGGCTGAGCTCAGAGTTCCCTGTCACCGCCCCAGCATATTCTGCGCCGCGATCTCGGGCCTTCTGGGGCCTGGTCGAAGGCGTGCTGGTAGTTTTGGAACCATGCGCGCACAGGTTGTGGAACACCCACTGATCTCCCATAAACTCACCCAGCTGCGACGGGTGGAGACCGCCTCGAACCAGTTCCGGGAACTCACCCGCGAGCTGGTGATGTTGCTCTCCTACGAGGCCAGCGGCTCCATCGCCACCGAGCCGGTGGAGATCCAGACTCCTGTGGCCACCATGACCGGTACTCAGCTGGCGGATCCCAAGCCGCTCGTCGTGCCGATCCTGCGCGCCGGACTCGGCATGCTGGACGGGATGACCGCGATGGTCCCCACCGCTGAGGTCGGATTCCTCGGAATGGCCCGCAACGAAGAGACCCTGGACATCATCACCTACGCCGAGCGGCTTCCCGATGACCTCACCGGGCGCCACGTCTTTGTGCTGGACCCGATGTTGGCCACCGGCGGCACCCTCGCCGAGGCGATCCGCTTCCTGAAGAAGGCCAACGCCGCGAAGATCACCTGCATCTGCCTGCTGGCAGCTCCTGAGGGCATCGAGCGGCTGCGCGAGAAGGTGGGGGACATCGAGGTCGAGCTCTACCTCGCCGCGATCGACGAGAAGCTCAACGAGAAGTCCTACATCGTCCCCGGCCTGGGCGACGCCGGTGATCGGCTGTACGGGCTCGCTCAGTAACACTTCCAGCCCGCAGTCAAGGCCTCAAGGGCGCCCAATGGGTGTTCCCGGTCACAAATAGGTCTCGCGATCTCATTATGTGGAAGATCCCCCCTTTTGTTACTTGCGGATTCAAAATGTGACGGACACGCTGTAATGGATACCACCGTCCACAAGCAGCGGGGGAGTTGCCCACCATGTCCGCACACCTGAGTCAGCCCCAGAACCCTGGCTACGTCCATGTCTCGGTGCGCAACGCCGCTCGCCGAGCCGAGATGGCCCGACGGGTCCGCGCGGCCAACGCCACCCATGAGGCCGGGGACGCGCACCCGCGCACCGCGCCGGTGCCGGTGGTGGCGCAGAACGGCGGTGGTCCGCAGATGGTCCAGCCCGACATCGTCACCCGCGGCTTCGTCGTCTACGTCGGCCTGGATGAGGACGCCGCCAGTGCGGCAGGAACCTCGCTGCACAAGATCGCCACCGAGCTGCGCGACTACGTGGAGCACATCGCGGCCGAGTCTCAGGTGCACATCGCCATGGCGATGGCCTCTGCAGCCCACGAGGGCAGCAACCTGGAGGTCGTCCGACAGGCGCTCGGTGACCCCACCGTCACCCACCGCGGAGTCGAGGTCCCGATCAACACCCCACCGGCCCCCTCGAGCTCGGGGGTCCTGATCGACCTGTCCCGCCGGGAGGTGCGCCTGGACGGGGAGGGCCTGAACCTGACCTTCAAGGAGTTCGAGCTGCTGAACTACCTGGTGGACAACGGGTCCCGCACTGTGGGGCGCGAGGAGCTGCTGACCACCCTGTGGCGCAACGTGGATCCGGACCAGATGCCCAACGAGCGCACCATCGACGTGCACATCCGCCGGCTGCGCTCCAAGCTGGGGCGCCTGGCCAACACCGTGCGCACCGTGCGGGGCCAGGGATACCGCTTCTACGAGCACCCCGAGGTCACCGTCTGGGCGGCCCCGGAATACTCGATCTGAGTCCGCTGTGCCTGAACTGCTGATCCTGCGTCACGGCGAGGCCGGCCATTCCTTCTCCGGGGAGGATCACAGCCGCACCCTGACCAGCCACGGGCAGGACCAGGCTCGCGCCGTCGGACGCTGGCTGGTCGGCTCGGGCAATCTGCCGGACAACACGGTCTGCTCGGACGCGATGCGCACCCGGCAGACCTGCATCTGGGTCAACCACGAGCTGGGGGAGAAGGCTCCGACGCCGTACCTGGACTCGCGGCTCTACCTGGCCGCCCCGCGCACCATGCTCTCGATCATCAATGAGGTTCCTCAGACGGTGCGCACGCTGCTGGTGGTCGCCCATATGCCCGGGGTCCAGGAGCTCAGCATGGACCTGGCCTCCGCACAGTCCCAGGAGGACCCCGTGATCCAGATGGGGGGGTCCTGGCCGCCTGCCGGAATCGCCCGGTTCCAGGTGCACAAGCCCTGGGCAGAGCTGGACGGGCGCGACGCCGAGCTCACGGACTTCTTCACCGCCGGCTGAGTCCGGATCGAGTGAGCGGAATGGCCTAGATCCACCCCGATGGAATAGGGCAGAGATAGTAGGGCGCCCCTTCCCTGCGGCCCGGAAGCATGGAGGTTGAAGGGAGTGCCATGATCGCCGAATTGAACGCGCTGGTGGAGTCGGTTGAGCAGCGTCTGGCCGAGGACATCGACGTGGCTGCGCTTGCCATGGACCTTGGCACCACGGAGTATCACCTCCGGCGGATGTTCTCATCATTGGCCGGGATGCCACTCTCCGAGTACATCCGGCGACGCCGCATGACCCTTGCCGCCGCAGATGTTCTCGGCAACGAGGACCTTCTGGGCATCGCGGTGCGCTACGGCTACGGGTCGACCGAGGCGTTCGGGCGAGCATTTCGATCAGTTCACGGGGTCGGCCACGGTGAGGTGCGCCGTCACGGCGGCTTCCTTCGCACACAACCGCAGATCAGATTCCGCCTGACCGTAGAAGGGAACAGCACTATGGACGCCCGCATCTCTGAACGACCAGCCTTCATGCTCGTCGGCCACGCTGCCCGCGTGCCTCTCATCCATGAGGGCGCCAATTCTCATATCCAGCAGCACATCGCCTCATTGCCTGTGACGGAGCATTCGCGGCTCAAGGAACTGAGCAACACGGAGCCACCGGGCCTGCTCCAGGTCAGCGACGATGTCGACCCGGACTACACGGAAGGTGCCGAACTCACCTACCTCCACGGCGTCGCCGTGACAGAGGGAGCCCCAGTTCCTGAGGACCTCGACACGATCGAGGTTCCGGCCGGCACGTGGGTGGTATTCCGTACCCAGGGTGAGCACCCTGCCGCATTGCAGTCGGCCTGGGCGGCGAGCGCAACAGAGTGGTTCCCATCGAACCCGTGGCGGCTCCGGCCGGGACCTTCAATGGTGGCGGTGCTGGAGCGCGCAGATGACTTCAGCACGGCCACCTGCGACCTGTGGCTCCCCGTGGAACGCGCCTGATCCGGTGAGCCCGCCGGCAGATCGATGCCGGCGGGCTCACCGTCGCGGTCGGTGCGGCTGCCGGAATCCGAATGGCTCCTCAGGGTGAGGCGTTTCTTGGGCAGCGCCTCGAATTCGTCACAGCGGCGAACCCGTAGGGGCGGCCAAGCGTCACGGTGACTCCTCCAGCAGCTGCACCAGGGTCTCGAGAACCTGCTCGGCACCTTCGCCTCGGGCTCGCAGCAGGACTCGCTCCCCGTGGGCCACATCCAGGCTCATCACGCCCAGAAGAGAGTCGGCCTGGACGGAGAGCTCTGGCGCGGAGAGCTTCGCGATCTCCACCGGGACTTGTTGTTCTGCCGCCGCATACGCGAAAGCCGCGGCAGGCCGGGCGTGGAGCCCGGCCGCCGCGGCGATCACCGCAGTGCGTTCAATCATGCAGCAGAGGCTACACCCTTACGCGCCCAGCGCTTCAGGGCGATCACCGAGAACGCCGTGACCAGGGAGCCCACCAGCACCGAGACCAGGAAAAGCCAGAAGTTCTCGATGGCGAACGGCACGAAGATGCCGCCGTGAGGTGCATAGGAGGTGATGCCGAAGGCCATGGTCATAGCGCCGGTGACGGCGCCACCGATCATGGAAGCCGGCAGCACGCGCAGCGGATCGGCCGCCGCGAACGGGATGGCGCCTTCGGAGATGAACGCCGCGCCGAGCAGCACGGCAGTCTTGCCGTTCTCCCGCTCGGCCGGGCTGAACAGTCGAGAATCGATGAAGGTCGCGAACGCCATGCCCAGCGGGGGCACCATGCCTGCGGCCATGACCGTGGCCATGATCATCAGCGGACCGGTGTTGCCATCGGCGACCGCTGCCGAGAGGCCGGCCACAGCGAAGGAGTAGGCCACCTTGTTGACCGGACCACCGAGGTCGAAGCACATCATCAGACCAAGGATGATGCCCAGCAGGATCGCGGCCGAGCCGGTCATTCCGTTGAGCCAACCCTCCAGGGCTGCGGTCAGCGAGGCGATCGGTCCACCGAGCACCAGCAGCATCAGTCCACCAGCGACCAGCGTGGCCAGCAGCGGGATGATCACCACGGGCATCAGCCCGGAGAGCCAGCGGGGAACGTTGAGCTTGCGGAACCACAGGGCCACCGCACCTGCGAGCACACCGCCGACGATGCCGCCGATGAAGCCGGCATCCATGGTCAGCGCGATCGCACCGGCGGTGAAGCCGGGGGCGATGCCGGGGCGATCGGCCATGCCGAAGGCGATGTAGCCGGCCAGCGCTGGGACCAGGAAGCCCATAGCCGCCCCACCGAGGGTGAAGAAGACCGCGCCCAGGTAGCCGCCGAGTGCACCCCAGCCGAGGAACTCCTCGGGCAGCTGATCAGGCGTCGGCAGGTTCCACAGCGAGTTGCCCAGGGCCACGTCGTTGGCGACCTCCGTGATGTTGTAGCCGCCGAGCAGGAAGCCCAGCGCGATCAGCAGACCACCCGCGGCGACGAAGGGGATCATATAGCTGACACCGGTCATCAGGACCCGCTGGGTCGCGCGGCCGAAGCTTTCGCGCTCCCCGCTGGCAGCGGTGCTGCCCTCGGAGTCACCGGATCCGCCCGAGGCGACGACGGCGGCGTTCGGGTCCTTCGCCGCGGCCAGTGCCTCGGCGATCATCTTGGCGGGTTCGTCGATGCCGCGCTTGACCCGGGAGGCGATGACTGGCTTTCCGGCGAAGCGGTGGCGATCCCGGACGTCGACGTCGGTGGCGAAGATGACGGCGTCGGCGGCGGCGATGGTCTCGGCGCCCAGCGGGGTCGAGCCGGAGGAGCCCTGGGTCTCCACCTGGAGCTCCACGCCGGCTTCCTTCGCGGCCTTCTTCAGCGAGTCGGCTGCCATATAGGTGTGCGCGATGCCGGTGGGGCAAGCCGTCACGGCGACCAGGCGACCGGCCGTCGTCGAACTCTGGCCCGTGGCCTCCCCGGTGCCGGCGGTGGATGCCGCCGGCGAGGAGGACCCGCGGGCCCCGGCGCCGGCGGTCACCGGTGCCGGCTGGACCGCCTCGGCGACCAGGTCGACCACGCGCTGTTCGGATCCGGCGCTGCGCAGCTCCGCGAGGAACTCCTCGTTGATCAGCGAGCTGGCCAGGGCGGAGAGGATCTTCAGGTGGGCCTGGTCCGCGCCGTCGGGGGCGGCGATCATGAAGACCAGATCAGCCGGTCCGTCGGAGGAGCCGAAGTCCACCGGCTCAGCCAGCCGGGCGAAGGCCAGGGTAGCTTCAGAGACGGCGCCGGTGCGGCAGTGCGGGATGGCGATGCCACCGGGCATGCCGGTCTCGGAGGTCTCCTCCCGAGCCCAGACATCGGCGGCGAGCTCGTCGACGGCGGTGCTGCGTCCGGCGGAGCCGACGAGGGCGGCGAGGGCATCAATGACCTCGCGCTTGCTGCCGGCGGTGAGCTTGTCGAGGCTCACCAGCTCCGGCGTGATGATGGTGTTCATGGTGTCTCCACATTCACAGTAGTGGTGCTCGGATTGAGGATGAGGTGTTCGGTGCTGAGTGTTTCGGTGCTGAGGTGGTGCGGGGTCGGCATGATGGAGCCGGGCAGCTCTGCGGCGGCTCGTCCCATGGCCATGGCGTGCTTGAGTGAATCGGTCTCGGAGGCGCCGGCCTGGGCGGCGGCGAGGAAGCCCGCCAGTGAGGCATCACCGGCGCCCACGGTGGAACGCGGCACGATCGGTGGCCCCCAGGCGCGCAGCGCAACAGGTGCACGGTCGTCGTCCCGGCGGGTCAGCCGAGGGATGAGCACCGCGCCATGGGCGCCGAGGGTGACCAGCGCGGCACGAGCCCCGTGATGCTGAAGCTCGGTGGCCAGCTGCACGGCGCGGGCCGGGTCGGTCTCGAGCTCCTCGGCGAGTCGCTGAGCACCCGAGGCGTCAGGCGCGACGGATCCAGCGAAGGCGGCATGCAGCTCAAGGAGCTCCTCGGCGTTGGGCTTGATCAGATCCGGCTCCGCGGGCAGAGCGGCGGCCATCGGCTCCCCGGAGGTGTCCAGGGCGATTAGCGGTGCCTGGTCTCCGAAGCTGCTGCGCAGTGCGGTGATCGCCTGGGCGTAGAAGTCCACCGGGACTCCCGGCGGAAGCGACCCCGCCAGGGCCACCCAGGACGCGCCGGCCGAGGCCTGAAGCAGCAGCTGAAGCAGCGCATCGGTGAGCGCGGCGTCGAACGCCGGCCCGGGCTCGTTGATCTTGGTGGTCACGCCCTGCGGATCGGTGATCGCGGTGTTGGTGCGCAGCGGAGCGCCCAGCGGCAGCGCCCGCGCCGGGACGCCGAGCTCCTGCAGGGCGAGCAGCACCGGATCCTTCGGGTCGCCCGGGAGCACCGCCACCGACGGGGTGCCGGCTGCGGTGAGCGCGCGCGAGATGTTCACGCCCTTGCCGCCAGGCTCTGCGGTGTGCCCGATGGCGCGCTGCACCGCGCCGGGGCGCAGCGGAGCGTCGAGTTCGAGCGTCTTGTCCAGGCTCGGGTTGGGGGTGAAGGTCACGATCATGGGGTCACCGCCACCAGGACTCGGACATCGGCATCCTGCAGGGCGTGGGCCAGCTCCGGGTGCGGTGCGTCATCGGTGATCAGCACATCGATCTCCTCCAGGGTTGCGAACTGTACGAGGGTGCGTTGCCCGAGCTTGCTGGAATCTGCCAGCAGGACCACCTGGCGGGCGGCGTGGACCAGTCCGGACTTCACCGCGGCCTCTGCCGTGTCCGGGGTGGACAGGCCGAAGCCGGCATCCACCCCGTTGGTGCCGATGAAGGCGACATCGGCCTGGCGCCGGGAGAGTGTGGCCACGGCCTGCGCGCCCACCACGGCGCCGGTGATCCCGCGGACCTTCCCGCCGAGCACCTCCACGTCCAGGGAGCTGACCTCTGCCAGCTTCTGCGCGATCGGGACCGAGCTGGTGGTCACGAACCGGGTGTGCCGCTCCTGGGTCTCGGCACCGAGCAGATCGGCGAGCGCCTCGGTGGTGGTGCCGGCGTCGAGCAGCACGGAGGCATCCGGGGAGGAGGGCACGAAGCTCAAGGCCTCCCGGGCGATGGCGCGCTTCTGGCGGGAGTGTTCGTTCTGCCGCTGCCGCAGCGAGGTCTCCCGGCGCGAAGGCGCGGAACTGGCGACGGCGCCGCCATGGACCCGCTGGAGTGAACCGGCGATCTCGAGCTGGTCGAGGTCACGGCGGACAGTCTCCTTGGTGACCTGGAGGTCATCGGCGATCTCCTGGACCGTGATGGTGCCGCTGCGGCGCAGCCGGTCGAGGATCCGCTCGTGCCGCTCGGGGGCGAGCAGTGTCATGGGTCCCCCTGGATCGTGATCTGCAACACGTGCGTGTTGGTTTAGACAGACTTTATCTGTGTTTGCCTGTGTTCGCAACCGTTTCTGGGTCGCTTTTTGTGGCACTGAGTCGCACGGCTGGGATCACCGCGGCGACGCCGAGCGCCCCGGCTGTAAGGAAGGTGAGAAGGGTGGTGGTGGATTCCATGAGGATCCCGAGCAGCACGGCGCCGGCAGCCTGTCCGATGGCCAGTGCGATGAACAGCACGGCCGTGCCCACTGAGGCCCGATCCGGGATGATCCGGGAGGACCAGATGATGAGGATTCCGCAGATCGCGGTGTAGCTGGCGCCGAAGAGCGCGACCGAGGTGAAGGCCGGGAGGGTGATGCCGGGGAAGCCCGCCAGCAGGACCGCGCTCAATGCCATGATCACCACGGTCAGGTTCCAGGCGAACTCGGGGGTCCACCGCTGGGCCATGCGGCCGGCGGCTGCGCCGAGCACGCCGAAGGCCCCCAGGGTCATCCAGGCGAGGATGGAATAGGCCTCCTGATCGGGGCGGGCCTCCTCCATGATCTCGCGCCCGAAGGTGAAGATGGCGGCGCTGGATGCTCCCGCCAGCAGCGCGGCGAGGATCGGCCAGGCCAATGGCCGAAGGATCTCGCGGCGCAGCTTCAGCGCCGACCGGCGCGGCGGGGCCTTTTCGTCGGGGCGGTCACTGATCAGCGTGGAGAGCGTGACCAGAGCGATCAGCAGCGCCATGGCTGCCCATCCCAGGCGCCACTGACTCATGGTCAGGAACATCAGGATGCCGGCGACGACGATTCCGGCGCCGGTTCCGGCGTTGACGATCGTCTGCGCACTCTCGCGGCGCGCCTCGATGACGTTGCGCGCGGTCAGGGTGACCAGGCCTGGTGTGGCGAAGCCGGCCCCGGCGCCGGCGAGCACCACGCTTGCGGCGAAGACGCCCACATTCGGAGCGGCTGCCACCCCTGCCGCCCCGATCGCGGCAGTTGCTCCGGCGCAGATGATCACCCGGCGCGGATGGGCGTCGATGCGGATCGCCAGCGATGCGGCCAGGCAGAAGGCGAGGAAGTTCCCCGCCTGGATCGACCCCGAGGCTGCCGCGCCGATCTCGAAGGTCTCGGTGAATCGTGGCAGGAACAGCCCGTAGCCGAATCGAGCCAACCCGTAGGTGGCTGCGATCAGGCTCATGGCGCTGAAGATGTAGAACCTCATCGAATACTCACTCACTATCAAAAAACAGAACGTTCGTTACGCTACAGCATGGTAAACGTTTATGCAGTCCGAATCGGTAGGCTGGGACGATGACGGAAGCCCGACGACCTCCCGCCCGCACCCGGCTCCTCGACGCTGCAGACCGAGTGCTCTTCGAGCAAGGCATCCGGGCGACCCCGGTCGATGACCTGCTGCGCGAGGCGGGGGTCTCTGTCTCCACCCTCTACACGCACTTCGGCAGCAAGGATGGACTCGTGGCGGAGGTCCTCGACACCAGGCTCCACGACTGGCGAATGGTGTGGGACCGTTGCGTGGTCGCGGCCCACGACGACGAAGGACGACTCCTGGCGATCTTCGACGCCGTGGCGACCTACCGCGAGGAGCAGCATCACCCCGCAGGATGGTGCGCCTTCCTCGCCGCCGCCGATGAGCTCCCAAGTGCTCCTGCGGCGATTGCGCAGGTGCTCGCCTCGCACACCGATCTCCTGACCGAGCGCCTGCTGCACCTCTCGCGGCCCCTCGCGCAGAACCAGGTCAAGGCCCAGGAGTTGGCGGATGAGATGGCTCTGATCTACACCGGGGTCCTTGCCAGCTATCTGCGCGGCTACCCGGGGTCCCCGGTGGAGGGAGGCCGACGTGCGGCGCAGGCCGCGGTGCAGGCTCGGAGAACCGGCTGAAATTGCCGACTCCCGCTGCCTGTAAAGTTCATTGTTTCGGGTCTAGCATCGTGATATGGAACACACCCAGAAATCCGAAAGCAGCAACGTCCCCCGCGTGCTCGTCGGCATTGATGGCTCGGCCGGCAGCGAGCGCGCCTTCAAGGTGGGACTGCTGGTCGCCAAGCAGCGGCAGTGGCCGCTGCGTCTGATCGGGACCTTCGTCCGCCCGGTCGTCACCGATGACTACTATGTGCGTCAGCTCGATCAGTATCGATCTGAGGCCGCGAACACTGTGCAGACGCTGCTTGATGAATACTCCGCCCGCGCCACCGAGGCCGGGGTCGAGGTCAGCACGCGCACCGCGGAGGGTGACCCCGGCGCCACCTTGGTCGATGAGAGCCAGGAGGCCCGGCTCGCCGTCGTCGGCAAGCGAGGCCGCAACCGGTTCGCGGGACGTTTCCTGGGCAGCGTCTCGGGCAAGCTGGCCGCGCATGCCCACTGTCCCACCCTGGTGGTCCCGGAGCGCTGGGAGTCTGACTCCGAGACGGAGCTGCTCGCTCCCGCACAGGACCGGCCCGGTGCGGAGGCGGAGCATGAGGAGCCGGTGAGCCTGATGGAGGAGTCCCATGCCAGGGACCACCGGCGCCGGTCCTTCGCCAACGTCACCGAGGCGCTGAACTTCGACTCTGAGATCGTGGTCGGGGTCGACGTCGGCGACCGCGCGGCCGACGTCGTCCACCTGGCGGCCGAGGCCGCTGAGCTGGTGAAGGCTCCGCTGACCCTGGTCTCCGCGGCTCCGCTGAACGCGCAGGGCCACTGGTACCCCAACACGGTGGAGCACAACCTGGAACTGCCGAATCTGCGCCGACGCTATACCGACCACCTGGAAGCGATGACCCAGGAGGTGGCGGAGAGATCCCCCGGGGTCTCTGTGCGCTGGCAGTTCTTCGACGGATCCCCGGCGGGTGTCTTGTCCGAGGCCTCGCGGACCGCGGAGCTGGTGGTGATCGGGACCCGCGGACACGGCGGGTTCTCCGGGCTGCTGCTGGGCTCGGTGAGCCAGGCCGTGCTCAACCGAGCAGTCTGCCCGGTGCTGGTGATCCCCACGCATAAGCCACACCGCTGGCACAGGCACTGAGGGTCGTCGCGGCTGACGCCTGGACAGGCGGACGCCTCGAGTAGTCGAGGCCTAGAAGGTCAGCACCAGCGAGCCCGAGGCGCGGCCACGACGCAGGTCCTCCAGCGCCACGGGAAGGTCCTGGAACCTGTAGGGCGTCACCTGGGCGTGGATGCCGAGCCGTTCGGCCAGGCCCAGGAATGCGGCGCCGTCCGCGCGGGTGTTGGCCGTGACGCTGCGCAGATCTCGCTCATAGAAGAGGCTTCCCTGGTACTGCATCGAGGGCAGGTCGCTCATATGGATCCCCGCGATCGTGACGGTGCCGCCCCGGCGGGTTGCCTGCAGCGCGGCCGGCACCAGATCCCCGGCGGGTGCGAAGATGATCGCCGCGTCCAGCGGTGCCGGAGGATCCGCAAAGGCGTCACCGACAAACTCGACGTCGAGCCGCCGAGCAAGTCTGCGATTCGGCTCCCCGCGGGTCATCACGCAGACGCGGGCCCCGGCGGCCAGGGCGAGCTGCGCGGTCAGATGCCCGCTGGAGCCGAAGCCGTAGATGCCCAGCCTGCCCCCGGGTGGCAGCATGCTGCGGCTCAGCGCCCGGTAGCCGATGATCCCGGCGCAGAGCAGCGGAGCCGTCTGCACCGGTTCCACGCGCTCTCCCAGCGGGTAGGCGAATCCGGCCGGGACCGTGACGTAGTCGGCGAAGCCGCCGTCGGCGTCCCACCCGGTATAGAGGGAGTCCGGACAGAGGTTCTCGCGGCCGGCCCGGCACCAGCGGCAGCTGCCGCAGGTGCGTCTGAGCCAGGCGGCGCCGAGGCGCTCCCCGAGCTCGATGCGTCGTACCGCCGCTCCGCGAGCCTCCACGATCCCGATGATCTGGTGCCCCGGCACCACATCGGCCCGGTGCGGTGGCAGGTCGTGATCGATCACATGCAGATCGGTCCGGCACACCCCGCAGGCCTCCACGCGCAGCAGCAGCTCATCGGGCTCCGGGGTCGGAACCGGAATCTCGGCTCGTTCCAGCGTGGAGCTGATCGAACTGGCGCACCATGCTCTCATCAGAGGCCTACACCCAGTCCGACCAGGTGGCAGGACTGGTCCCGGGGCGTTGCTCGGAGGGTTCGTGACCAGGCAGGCGGGCCCGGTCGGTTTCCTCGGGTCCCTGATCCAGCCGGAACGGCGGGTACTCGTCTCGCATCAGCAGCACATAGGCGCCGACCCGGTTGACCCACCGGTTCAGCCCCATCACCAGGTCGAAGATCCCGGTGAAGTAGCGCCGGGTGAAGAGCAGGATGACCGCGGTGATCAGCAGCAGCAGGCCCAGCAGCGAGAAGCCCCCGCCGCCGCCCGTGGTGTTGCCGGCCTTCTCCCAGCTGCCCTGCCACCCGGTGCCAGAGGGGCTGGTGAAGATCCCGATCAGCAGCAGGTGTGGAATCGCCAACAGCCAGGACTTCACCAGCACCAGTCCGTGGGAGAGCCGCTGCGGATAGGCGATGCTCAGATCCGCGGGATAGTCCGCAGGGGCCAAGGTGAACGGGGGATACCGGTCCGTGGCCAGTGCGGCGTAGCCGTAGAACCCGACGCGCCAGGACCAGCGCAGCACCCCCACGCTGAAGCAGAACCATGCCCGCGGGTAGCGGCCGGTGAACAGGATCACCAGCCCCGCTGCGAAGGTGGTCACCACCAGCGCGGACCACAGCAGCGCCAGCACCAGGTAGTGCGGGATCGCCAACAGCCATTTCACCAGCCAGAGCGCACGGGAGGGCGGGGAGTCGAGGAGCCCGATCAGCCGCACCGGATAGCCGACGACGGCGGGGGCCGGGCCCGCGGGGGAGCCCTGGGGGCCGGGCGCAGTGGATGCCCCCGGTGCGCCGGGAGCATCCGATGCCGCGGCGAGCCGCTGCGGGTCGATGTCACGTCCGAGTCCGGCCGCGCCGAGCAGCACCCCGGCCACGCCGATCAGCAATGCGATCGACCCGATGATCGCCAGCGTGGGTGCCAGGTCCTGCAGCCGTTCCCAGGCGTCGGTGGCCTGCTGCATACCCCAGTCGGACGCCTCCTGGTGCTTCATGACCCGCCATTCATCGGGTTCCGGAAGCAGGGCCCTGAGCAGGGCGCCGAGCAGGAGTGTGACCCCGAGGTTGCCGAGCAGCACACCGAGGATCAACAGGACCCACTGTCCCGGTCTCATCTTGGGGGAGGTGGGGGAGTCCCGGTGCGCGCTGGGTGGAGAGGTCTGTGACATCACGGGCTCTCTTGGCTGGATCTGTGGGTAGATCGTGTTTCAAGAGTAGGACCGGGCTCGGGCAGGGGGAACCTTTCAGATCAGAGAAGACTCGGCTGGGCGAGATCCTCGTCGGAGGCAGAGGTGATCTCGCGGCGCTGTGCAAGATCTCTGATGTTGCTCAGCATCTCCTTGCTCATCACGTAACTGATCGGTTCGATCAGATGACGGGAGCTGAAGATCCGCTGCGAGATGGACCTCTGCCTGGGGTAGCTGAGTCGTTCGACCAGCCGGGTGCCGCCGCCAGGAGCCGGCCGCAGGTGCAGCGACCAGAGGCCCGCCACGAGCGCAGCCGGCTCGCCGGGCCCTGCGTCATCGCCGGGCCCTGCGTCATCGCCGGGCCTCGAGTCATCTCCGGGCCTCGAGTCCACGACCAGGACCAGGTCGGCGGCGCTCTGGACCCGTGCCACCCGCATCGCCATCTGAGGTGCCAGTCGAATCTCTCCGGCCGCGGCGACGTCCTGATGCTCCGGAAGGACCCGATCGGCATTGCGGATCTGACACCCGAGGAGGTTCTCCAGCCGTTCGAAGCTGTAGAACCCGCCGCGACCCTGTCCCAGCTGAGCCACCCAGGGCCACACCTGCTCCGCAGGCGCGGCGACCGTCACCGCGTGGGTCGCGGTCCACGCCGGATCGGGGATCAGCTCACCGCCCGGCCACGAGGCCTCGACATCTGAGCTGGTGGCTCCCCAGCTCATCCGGCGACGGCGCAGCAGCGGCCCGGTCAGCAGGTGGCCCACGATCCGCAGCCCGGCCACGCCGTTGCTCAGCCAGCCTCGTCCTGCTGTGGTCATGGCGGAACCTCGTTCCCAGGGGTGGCGCCGTTGAGCGGCCTGGGCCGAGACTAGCCAGTGCAGGTCTGGGCGGCAAGGTCTCATCTGCAGGGTCTCAGGACATACAAGAACACCCCCTGAATCCTGGGATTCAAGGGGTGTTCTCGGATATATCTGGTGCGCCCAAAGGGATTCGAACCCCTGACCTTCGGTTCCGTAGACCGACGCTCTATCCAGCTGAGCTATAGGCGCATCTTCAATTATTTCTGCCTGACCGCTGGGCGATCGCGACCTAGAAAACTATACACGGACCCGTGGGGGCGAACAAATCATCGGTGGGGCTCCGTCGTTTACAGCCCTGTCATGTTGGACCGCTACAGTGGTCTACAGCTGGTCCCCATCGGTGTTGACGGGGACGCAGGGATGAGGGGGCACAATGCTGTGCTCACTCGGGGCATCGACGATGTCCACTTCCTTGGGTCCTGGTCGCACCAACCAGGAGGGGGTCAGAGAGAACCTGTACCCAATGGAGGGAAACAATGGTCAACACCGTTGCAACGGCGCCCGGTGCGAATAAGGCCAGTGGATCGAGGACCTCGGATTCCGCGATCACTGCTGATGCTCCCACGACACACCCCCCGCTGCTGAGCTTCGTCGAGGAGATCGCAGCCCTGACCCAGCCAGACCGGATCCACTGGGTGGATGGATCCGAGGCGGAGCACCGCAGACTCACCGACGAACTCGTCGAGGCGGGCACATTCACCCGACTCACCAGCCCCGACTTCCCGAACTCCTTCGCCGCGTTCTCCGACCCGGCCGATGTGGCCCGGGTGGAGTCGCGCACCTTCATCTGCTCCGAGAACGAGCGCGATGCCGGCTTCACCAACAACTGGGTCGAGCCGGCGCAGATGCGCGAGACCCTGCGCGGGGTCTTCGACGGCGCCATGCGCGGGCGCACCATGTACGTGATCCCCTTCGTGATGGGCCACCTCGACGCGGAGGACCCCAAATTCGGCGTGGAGATCACCGACTCCGCCTATGTGGTCACCAGTATGCGCATCATGGCCCGGATCGGCACCGATGTGCTGCACAAGATTCAGGAGCTGGACGCGTTCTTCGTCCCCGCGGTGCACTCGGTCGGCGCGCCCCTGGAGTCAGGGCAGCGCGATGTCCCCTGGCCGTGCAACGAGGAGAAGTACATCGTGCACTACCCGGAGACCCGAGAGATCTGGTCCTACGGCTCCGGCTACGGCGGCAACGCCCTGCTGGGGAAGAAGTGCTACGCCCTGCGCATCGCTTCGGTGATGGCCCGGGACGAGGGCTGGCTGGCCGAGCACATGCTCATCCTCAAGCTCACCAGCCCCGCGAACCGCAGCTACATCATCGCCGGCGCCTTCCCCTCGGCCTGCGGGAAGACGAACCTCGCGCTGATCGACCCCACCCTGGATGGGTGGAAGGCCGAGACCCTCGGTGATGACATCACCTGGATCCGGCCCGGGCACGACGGCGAGTTCCGGGTCATCAACCCGGAGTCCGGCTACTTCGGCGTCGCCCCGGGCACCGGCTGGCACACCAACGCCAATGCCATGCGAGCCATCGCCAAGGGCAACTCCGTGTTCACCAACTGCGCGCTCACCGACGACGGCGGGGTCTGGTGGGAGGGCATGACCCAGGAGCCCCCGGCGCACCTGACCGACTGGCGCGGTGAGGACTGGACTCCGGAGTCCGATCTGCCCGCGGCGCACCCCAACGCCCGGTTCTGCACCCCGATCGATCAGACCGACATGCTCGCCGAGGAGTACTTCGAGCCCAACGGGGTGAAGCTGGATGCGATCCTCTTCGGCGGCCGGCGCAAGACCACCGTCCCGCTGGTCACCCAGGCCCGTGACTGGAACCACGGGATCTTCTTCGGCGCCACGCTCTCCTCGGAGACCACCGCGGCGGCCGAGGGGGCGGTGGGCAATGTGCGCCGTGACCCGATGGCGATGCTGCCGTTCATCGGCTACGACGCCGGGGACTACCTCAAGCACTGGGTGGAGGTCTCCGATGAGGCCGATCAGGCGAAGCTGCCGGAGATCTTCCTGGTGAACTGGTTCCGCAAGGGTCGCGACGGGAAGATCGCCTGGCCCGGGTTCTCCGAGAACTCTCGGGTGCTCAAGTGGGTCACCGAACGCCTGGAGGGCGGCGGGAAGGCCGTGGAGACCCCGATCGGTTTCACCCCCACGATGGACGGCCTGGACCTCTCCGGGCTGGAGATCTCTCCCGAGGCGCTGACCGATTCGATCACCGTGCACCGCGACGAGTGGATCACCGAACTGGAGGGCATCGATGAATGGTTCGCCCAGTTCGGCGATTCCCTGCCGGAGTCCATCGCGGCCCAGAGCGAAGAGCTGCGACGTCGTCTGACCCCCTGAGGTGCACTGAGGACCCGAGCTGAGCCCTGAGGCCCGGCCGGCGCGGTCAACGCGCTGGCCGGGCCTTCTCGGCGCCCATGGCGGAGATCAGCTCGTAGAGCACGTGCGCGGCCGCGATCCCGGTCAGCTGGGCGTGGTCGTAGGCGGGGGAGACCTCCACGACGTCGACCCCGACGATCTGCTGATCGCTCAGGGAGCGGATGATCCGCAGCAGTTCCCGGCTGGTGAGCCCCCCGGCCTCCGGTGTCCCGGTTCCGGGGGCGTGAGCCGGGTCCAGCACGTCGATGTCCACCGAGATGTAGACCGGCTTCCCGGCCAGGCGCTCCTTGAGCCGGGTGATCGCCGCGGGGACCCCGTGTTCCTCGATGAACTCGCTGCTGGTGATCTGGAAGCCCAGCGCCGCGTCCTCGGTGAGATCGCCCTTGCCGTAGAGCGGTCCGCGGATCCCGAGATGCGCACTCGCGGTCAGATCGATGAACCCATCCTCGGAGGCGCGCCGGAACGGGGTGCCGTGGGTCAGCGGCACCCCGAAATAGGTGTCCCAGGTGTCCAGGTGCGCGTCGGCGTGCAGCACCGCCACCGGCCCGTGCTTCTCCGCCGCAGCGCGCAGCAGCGGGTACGCGATCGTGTGATCCCCGCCGATCACCGCGAGCCGGTCCGCCCGGGTCAGCAGCTGCTTCGCGCCCTGATAGACCTGCTCCATGGCCTCGTCCAGGTCGAACGGGTTCGCGACGATGTCCCCGGCGTCGGCCACCTGCTGCACCGCGAAGGGCGCGATGTCCTGAGCCGGGTTGTACGGGCGCAGCAGCCGGGAAGACTCCCGCACATGGGAGGGTCCGAACCGGGCGCCGGGCCGGTAGCTGACCCCGGAGTCGAACGGCACCCCGGTGACCGCGATGTCTGCGGTGCCCACGGCGTCCAGCAGCGGCAGCAGCGCGAAGCTCGCCGCCCCGGCGAAGCGCGGCGTACGGGAACTGTCCCGGGGCCCCACCGGGGACCGCGGGACCTCTGCTGACTCAGGGGTTGCAGGTGTATCCGGGTGATCTGCGTGCGCGTCGTGGGTGCTCATACGCCTCATTCTTGCGCGGCGACTGCCCAGATCGCGGCAACAGCGCGGGCTCGGTGCTGGCTAGGGGCGCGGCTCGGCGTCGCCGGAGGTGCCGGGCGCCGCGCGGGGCGCCCCGGCGTGGGTGAACCGGGGATCGGCGCGCAGCTGTTTGATCAGCGAGATCCCCAGCAGGGTCACGATGATCGTGAACGGCACCGCGGAGAGCAGCGCGGTCTGCTGCAGCGCCTCGAGTCCGCCGGCGATCAGCAGGACGACGGCGCACAGCCCGGTCAGCAGGCCCCAGGTGGCCAGCATCGGGCGCCTGGGCTGCATCGAGCCGCGGGAGGAGAGCACGCTGAGCACGAAGGTGTTCGAATCCGCGCTGGAGACGAAGAACAGGATCACCATGGCCACGGTGAGCACCGAGGTCACCGCGGTGAGCGGCAGCTCGGCGAGCAGCGCGAAGAAGGTCACGTTGGTGTCCTCCAGGGTCGCCTCGCCGAGGCTGGTCCCGAAGAACATGTCCAGGTGGATCGTGGCGCCGCCGAAGATGGTGAACCACAGGCTGAAGACCAGCGTCGGGACCCCCAGCACCGCCACCACGAACTCCCGGATGGTGCGCCCCTTGGAGATCTTTGCCAGGAAGATTCCCACGAAGGCGCCCCAGCTCAGCCACCAGGCCATCATGAAGTAGGTCCACCACTGCATCCACTGCAGATCCTCGGGGGTGCCCGGGGTGAGCAGCGCGACCATCGGCAGCTCCGCGACGAACTGCCCCATGGAGCGGAAGTAGAGGTTGGAGATGAAGCTGGTCGGGCCCACGATCAGCACGAAGAGCCCGAGCGCGGCCGCAGCCAGCATGGTCGCCTTGCTGATCCATTTGATGCCGCGGGTGACTCCGGACATCGCGGAGAGGGTGAAGACCACGGTGATCCCGGCGATGATGATGACCTGCACGAAGAGGTCCGAGGGGATGCCGGTGAGGCTGTTGACCCCTTCCGCGATCTGCGCCGCGCCGAGCCCCAGCGAGGTGGTGGTGCCGAAGAGGGTGGCGATGATGGTGAAGATGTCGATGAGCTGACCCGCCCACCCGTCCATGCTTTTGCCGAGCACCGGGCGCAGCATCGGGGAGATCAGTCCGGTGTTGTGCAGCCGGTGCGTGGAGTAGGCGATGGCCAGACCGAAGACGCCGAACAGCGCCCACGCATTGGGTCCCCAGTTGAAGTAGGAGAACTGCATGGCGCGCACGGCGGCATCCATGGTCTCCGGCTCGGCGAGCCCGTGCGGGGGCACCATGAAGTGGCTCATCGGTTCTGCCGCGCCGTAGCTGATCAGTCCGATGCCCATCACGGTGCCGCAGATCATCGCGATCCAGGACCAGTTGCTGAACTGCGGGCGGTCATCATCTGCGCCGAGGCGGATCTTCCCGAACCGGCTCAGCCCGAGGTAGATCATCAACACGATGCACCCGGCGGTGACCACCAGGTAGGCCCAGCCGATGTTCTGTGAGGACCAGTTCGACGCCGCCGTCATCACCAGGTTCAGACTCTCCGGGGCCAGGGCCGCCCAAAGCACGAAGCTCAGCAGCGCCGCCACGGAGACGATGAAGACCCCACTGGGGCGGGAGCGGGGAGGCGTCGCGCCGTTGCGTTCGGCGTGGTTCTCCCCGAGGCCCTGGTGCGGGCCGCTTGGTCCCCGGTCGCTCGGTCCTGTGTCGCTGGGTCCCGTGCCATTGCGTTCGGCGTCGGTGCCCGCAGCGGGCCTCTGGTGCTGGCTGGTCATCTGTCTCACACGTCCTTGGCTCAGCGAATCGAGCCTGCAGCCCGCCGCGACGAATGCGCAGGCGAGTGCCAGAACATCGGGGACCAGCATACTGAACCTGATGTGTGTGATGGTGCCGTGGCCGCCGGCGGATCGGGGTCGGCCGCGGAGCCCGCGACCCTGTGGCCCTGGCCAGCGCGCCGCAGGTACTCTTAGCTGCGAGCTGCACGTGGTTCGTGTCACACGAGGTTGTGTGACATCGAAGATGACGAAGGAGACAGTGCGTTGACTGATCATTCTGAGGGTGCGACGCCGGGCCCGGCGCAGCGCAGCGACGTCATCGACGAGGCGGGGCCCGCCCGGGCTCCGGGGAGGACCTGGGCCTTCCGCGGCCTGGGGGTGGCGCTGGCGATCCTGGTGTGGGCGCTGCTCGGTGCGGCAGACCTCTCGGCGGATGCACGCACGGTCGCCGCCGTGGCGGTGCTGATGGCCGTGTGGTGGATGACCGAATCGATGCCGCTCTCGGTGACCTCGTTGCTGCCGATCGTGCTGTTCCCGGTGCTGACCGCGCTGGAGATCGCTGAGGTCACGGCTCCCTATGCGAACCCGATCGTCTTTCTGTTCCTCGGTGGCTTCCTGATCGCCATCGCCATGCAGAAATGGAACCTGCACCGCCGGATCGCGCTGCTCACGCTGCGCCGGGTCGGCACACATCCGCGGCAGATCATCCTGGGCATGATGATCGCGACCGCATTCCTCTCCATGTGGGTCTCCAACACCGCGACCACGTTGATGATGCTGCCCATCGGGCTCAGCGTGCTGACCCTGGTCGTGGAGAACAGCCGGAACACCGGCACCAGCGCCGAGAGCGCGTCCCTCTCCGAGGAGATCCGCTCGGGCAAGGCGATCAGCGACGTCATCGAGAACCGCGAGGTGCGGGTCTTCGGCGTCGCCCTGGTGCTCTCCATCGCCTGGGCGGCGACCATCGGCGGGCTCGGCACGCTGCTGGGCTCACCTCCGAACGCCATCGTCGCCGGGTACATCAGCGATGAGCTGGGCCAGACCGTCGGGTTCGCCCAGTGGATGCTGCTCGGTGTGCCGATCGTGATCGTCTTCATCGGTCTGTCCTGGCTGCTGATCACCCGGGTGATGTTCCGCTTCCAGCTCGAGGAGATCCCTGGCGGCAAGAAGCTGATCAACGAGGAGATCGCCGGTCTGGGTCGGATGAGCCAGGGCGAGAAGGTCGTGCTCGGGGTCTTCGTCACCGCCGCCTTCTGCTGGATCGTTCCCGGCGTGCTCTCCGGCATCGGAAACCTCGCGGAGCAGCTGCCCTGGCTGGAGCTCTTCGATGACACCGTGATCGCCATCGGCGCCGGCGTCCTGCTGTTCCTGATCCCCGGGGACAAGCGCGGGAACATGACCCTGCAGTGGAAGGACGCCGAGGAGGGCCTGCCCTGGGGCGTGCTGCTGCTCTTCGGCGGCGGACTCTCGCTGGCCGCAGCCGTGGCCGCCACCGGGCTCGACGCCTGGTTCGGCGAGCAGGTCAGCGGACTCGGCGCACTGCCGATCGTCCTGCTCCTGGCAGTGGTGGTGCTCATCGTGCTGCTGCTGACCGAGATCACCAGCAACACTGCCACAGCGGCTACCTTCATCCCGATCCTGGGCGGTGTCGCCGTGGGCATCGGGGTGGACCCGATGACGCTGCTGATTCCGGCCGCGCTCGCCGCGACCTGCGCCTTCATGCTCCCGGTGGGCACCCCGCCCAACGCCATCGTCTACGCCACGGGCTATGTGAAGATCACCGAGATGGTCCGCGGCGGCCTGGTCCTCAACGTGGTCGGCGTCATCCTGATCACGATCTTCACGGTGCTCCTGGGCCCGCTCGCCTTCGACATGGTGTTCTGAGCCGGCTCCACCGACCATCCGAGCCATGGGTGGTCGCTGCTGTGACTGGTCAGGTTCTGAGGGGTCGGAGCCGGGAGCAGGCGGTGCTGGACGGCACCGTCGGGCAGCTCCACCGCCGGGCCGAGATCTGATCCTGCGCAAGGGTTTCTCAGGTCCTTCGCGCGTGACAGACTGACACCACAGATCAGGGTGCGTCCCGGATGCTCCACGTCGCGGAGGCCCTATGTTGCCCCAGAACTCAAGCCGGTCAGACACGGGACTCTCGCCGTCGAGCGGGGACGTCACAGCCGAGTCTCAAGCGGCCGCAGGTGACAGCCGCCCGGGTGCCCACGGTTCAGGCGTCCACGGCCCGAATGTCGACGGGCCGGGTGTCGACGGCTCGGGGGTCGATGGCCCGGGTGTCGACGGCAATGACGCTGGCGGCCCTGGTGGTGAGAGCACGCGTATCAACGGCACCGGTGTCGACGCCGGCGGTCAGGGTGCCGCGATCGATCCGCGCATCGATCGGCAGGACCAGGCGGCCCTGCCCCGGCCGATCGTGCGTCCCGCGGAGGAGCCCGAGACGGAGCTGAGCTTCACGCAGAGCCTGACCCAGCATGTGGTCGACTCCTGGAACCACTCCGCCGCCGAGGAGGCTCACCTGGATTGGCCGGAGTCGCGCCAGGACCAGGACTCCGCGCCGGACCGGGAGCCCTATCGCTTCGAAGACTCCAGCGCCCCGCCGCTGTTTCCCACCGGAACCTATTTCCCCCCGGACACCGGAACGGGGGTAGGAGCTCACCCGGGCACAGGCGTGGTGACCGGCGCGGCGACGGTTCCAGGATCCGGCCGGCCCGCCGATGCGGGAGCCCCACCCGCAACGGGGCACACCGAGGCTCCCGAGCAGGACGGGCTCACCCCGGCCCGCCGGGCCAGCTTCCCTGGCCGGCTCCTGGCGCAGAGACTCATCCGACCGGTCTCCCAGGTCTCCCAGGCGACCGGTCAGATGTCGACCCTGGACTGGCTCTCCGGCACCCCGTTCGAGAACCCGCACCAGGCACAGGAGCCAGGCGAGGCCGACGAGCTCGTCACCATCAACCTGGTCCTGGACCTCGGGGAGGCGCTCTTCCGGTACGGCGCGGGCGCACTCGAGGTGGAGACCTCGATCCTCGCGGTGACCTCGGCGTTCGGGATGAAGAACACCGACGTGGACATCACCAACCAATCGATCATCCTCAACTGGTCCCCACCCGGAAAGGTGCCCTACTCGCGGGTGCGGGTGGTGCGCTCCTGGTCCGCGAACTTCCGGGCGCTCTCCGAGGTGCACACCCTGGTCACCGATATCGCGTTCGGACGGATCACTCGGGCCGAGGCCGAGGAGACGCTGCAGGACATCCTCCGGGACCCCAAGCCATACCCGCGCTGGGTGGTGGCCACCGCGGGGGCGCTCTTCGCCGGGCTCTTCGCGAGCTACACCGGGGCCCCGCTGCTGGACGCCTCGCTGGGGTTCCTCGCGACACTTCTGGTCCTCGCGGTCATCCGCCAGCTCACCATCTGGCGCGTGCCGGAGATCTTCACCCTCGCGGTGGGCGGCTTCCTCGCCACGGCCGTGGCGCTGTGTGCGCTCACCCTGGGCGCCCCGATCACCACCTCCATGGTGGTCGCCGGGGGACTGATGATCCTGCTGCCCAGCGTGCGGATCGTCTCGGCCATCCAGGACGCGATCAACGCCTTCCCGATCACTGCGGCCGGGCGTCTGGTCTCCTCGCTGGTGGCCTTCTCCGGACTCACCGCAGGGATCATGGTCGGCGTCGTGCTCACCGGGCGCGCCGGAGCGCCGGAGCTGGACGTGACCCGGGAGATCATGCGGATCTACCACCCGGGCGTGCTCACCGCACTGGTCTTCCTGACCGCGATCACCGCGGCCATCGTGCAGCAGGCGCCCTACCGGCTGCTGCTGCCCACCGGAGCCGTGGCCGCGCTCGGGTTCGGCGGAGTCTCGGTCGGGGAGATGATGGGCTTCGGAGGCTGGTTCACCCCGATCCTGGGCGCCACCGTGGTCGGGGCCCTGGCCCGGGTCGTGGCGCTGCGACTGCGCGCCCCGCAGCTGGTGGTGGCGGTCCCGGCGATGATGTTCATGCTCCCCGGGCTGATCGTCTTCCGCGGGATGTACCAGATCGCCATCAGCCAGTCCTCGGTCAACCGGACCGCCGGGCTCTACGAGATCTTCGACGCGCTGATCATCATCATGGCGATCGCCGCCGGGATCGTGCTCGGCGACGTGCTGATGCGCCCACTGACCAAGCGGCTGCAGTCCAATGAACGCACCAAGGGTCGACGCCGCTGAGCGCCGCCGTGCGCAGGGGCTCGCGCGATCAGGGGCTCGGGAGATACTAGGCCCATGCGAATCGCCCTGATGCAGCAGACCGCCCGCCCGCTGGCGCTGGAGCACAATATCGATCTGATCGACGACGCCGCAGCCCAGGCCCGCTCGCAGGGGGCGCAGCTGCTGCTCACCCCGGAGCTCTTCGGCTTCGGCTACGTCCCGGAGATGATCCGCGCCCAGGTCAGCCCGAAGCAGGTCGAGGCCGCGCGGTCCAGGCTGCTCAGCATTGCGCGGGAGCGGGGGATCGCCCTGGTGTGGTCCCTGCCCGGCACCGAGGCGCCGGACCAGCGCGGAATCACCGCCGAGCTCGCCGATGACCACGGCGAGCTGCTCGCCAGCTACCAGAAGGTCCAGCTCTTCGGACCCGAGGAGCGGGCGGCGTTCCTCCCCGGGGACCAGCCCCCGCCGGTGATCCATTGGCGTGGACGGCGGCTGGGGCTGCTGGTCTGTTACGACGTGGAGTTCCCCGAGATGGTCCGCGCCGCCGCGGTGCGCGGGGCTGAGCTGCTGATGGTGCCCACCGCGCTGGCCGGGGACGAGGCCTCGGTGCCCGGGATCCTGCTGCCAGCGCGCGCGGTGGAGAACGGGATCACCCTGGCCTATGCGAATCACTGCGGCACCGAGGGTGGGCTGATCTTCGACGGTCGCAGCGTCGTCCTGGGACCGGCCGGGCAGCCGCTGGGGCAGCTGGGCGCGGAACCGGGACTGCTGGTGGTGGACCTGCCCGAACTCAGCGAGGGTCCCGGCGCCGCCACTGCGGACTACCTGCAGGACCGACGGGCAGAGCTGCACCGGGGCTGGCTGTAAGGAGCGGAGCCTCAGCCGCGCATCGCGCGGTCACCAGCGGTTGCGCTCACCAGCAGCCGTGCTCACCAGCAGTCGCGAGCGCCCGTTCACCAGAGGTTGCGCTCGGCCTCGAGCGCCCGCTCAGTCCAGCCGCACCGGGGCCAGGTCCTCCCAGAGATCACCCGGGCCCGGGTTCTGCGGGGAGGCGGTGCCGCCCAGGTGGTGCAGCACGCCCCACACCGCGTTCAACGCCGTGGTCACCGCGCCCTCGGCCCAGCCCGCGGTGAAGGAGATGTCATCCCCGGCGAGAAAGACCCCGCGCTGGTGCTCCGGCAGCCGGTCCTGGATGAAGTGTCCGAAGAGCCGCTCCTGATAGCGGTAGTGCCCGGGCAGGTTGTTCTTGAAGGCGCCCATGAAGTTCGGGTCTGCCTCCCAGGAGACGGTGATCGGCTCGCCGATCATATGCGCGCCGATGTCCACCCCGGGGTAGATCTTCGCCAGCGAGTGCAGCATCAGCCGAGTCCGTTCCGCGGCGTCCAGGGGAAGCCATTTCAGCGCGTCGTCGTTCCAGGTGTAGCTGAGCAGGATCGCGGCAGGCCGGTCCGGGCCCTCATCCAGCAGGTAGGTGGCACGCGGGAGCCGGTCGGTGAGCGTCATGGACATCACCGGGCGCCCGGTCTCCGGGTCGATGTCGCGCCAGAACGGCCGGTCCACCATCACGAAGGTCTTCGAGGAGAGCATGTAGTGGCTCTTCTCGATCGCGGTCCACATCGACGGGGCGAACAGGTTCTCATCGGTGTCGATCCGCGCCGAGAGCAGCCAGGACTGACACGTCACCACTGCGGCGGCGAACTCCTGGGTGCGGCCCCATTTCTCGGTGACCCGCACCCCGCCGCCGGGCAGCGACTGGCTGGTGCCGCGGTGGATCCCGGAGACCGCGCCGCGCGGGGCGCCGCCGTGCAGCGACTCCAGCGAGGTCCCGGCGGGCCAGTGCGCCAGCTGCTCCGGCGAGTGCTTCCAGAGCTGGACCGGCAGCCGCTGGGCGCCGCCGAGGATGCTGCGGTGGTGATCATCGGCCCCGGTGAACACCACGCGGAGCACCTCGAGGATCGAATTCGTGAAGTCGGTGTCCCAGCCGCCGCTGCCGAAGCCGACCTGACCGAAGGCCTCAAGGTGCTCGAAGCTGAGCTCCTTGAACGCCTGGGTGGAGGAGAGGAAGCCGTAGAAGGATTCATCATCGAAGCGCTGCACCAGCTGGTTCCACAGCCGCTTCAGCTCGGCGACGTCGCGCTCGCAGATAGCCTGCTGCACCGCCGCGAGCTCTGCGTCCTCGGTCAGGGCGCGCTGCCAGGCCTGGGCCACCTCGGCGAAGAAGGGCGGCAGGTGACTGGCGTCCTCGGCATAGTGCGACTGGCCCTTGAGCTCGATCACCGTAGAAGGTGTCGCCGGGGTCAGCGGGTTCGGGAACTCCCGGGTGGGCAGCTCCAGCAGATCCACATAGTGGTAGAACGCCTTGCCCGAGGTGGGGAAGCGCATCCCGCCCAGGTCTGCGACCACCTCCGGGGCCGCGGCGAAGGGCTGGGTCTTCAGCCGGCCGCCGATCTCGCCCGCCTCGAAGATCACCGGCTTCAGCCCCAGCTTCATCAGCTCATAGGCGGCGACGACGCCGGCCAGCCCGGCCCCGATCACCGCGACCTCGGTGCCCTGTGCCTGCTCCGGGAGGTTGCCCAGACCCGCCGGGTGCTGCAGGTAGTGGTCGTAGCTGAACGGGAAGTCCGGGTTCAACATGGTCAGCGTGGCCTCCCCGGGTGCGGCGTCGGCCGGATCCGGGGTCTCGGGCAGCGGGCTGGAGAGCGTCATAGTGATCAGCTTATGGGGCCGGGGGAGGAGTCCATGCGACCACCGGTTGGCGACGCCCGGCTTCGGGCGAGCATCCAGACTGTCGGTGGAAGGTGGGAGCCCATATGCCCCAAGGATCAGAGGACCATACCGATGGCACGCTTCACCTCCGGCTTCACCGCGACCAGCACCGCCTCCGAGGTTCTGGAAGGGATTGATCTGCGCGGGAAGTCCGCGGTCGTGACCGGAGCCTCCTCCGGGATCGGGGTGGAGACCGCCCGCGCACTCGCCGGGGCCGGAGCTCACGTGGTGCTTGCCGTGCGCGATGTGCCGGCGGGCCGCCGAGCCGCCGATGACATCGCCGGCACCCATCCAGGGGCCTCCCTGGAGGTCAGAGCACTCGACCTGGCCGACCTCAGCTCGGTGAAGCGGTTCACAGACCGCTGGTCAGGTCCGCTGCACCTGCTGATCAACAACGCAGGCATCATGATGACGCCCGAGCTGCGGACCCCGCAGGGGTGGGAGCTGCAGTTCGCCACCAATCATCTCGGCCATTTCGCCCTCACACTGGGACTCCATGCTGGACTTCTCAAGTCCGGCGAGGCCCGAATCGTCTCGGTCAGCTCCTCCGGACACGGGATGTCAGACATCGTCTACGAAGACCTGTTCTTCGAGCGCAGGACCTACGATCCCGGCCAGGCCTACGGCCAGTCCAAGACCGCGAACGTGCTCTTCGCCGTGGAGGCCTCACGCCGGTGGGCCACAGCGGGCATTACCGCCAACGCCGTGATGCCCGGAGGCATCTGGACCAACCTGCAGCGTCACTGGGAGCCGCAGGCGCTCGCCGACACCAAGGCCTATGTGGCAGAGGCCGGCATCGCGGTGAAGACGCCCGCTCAGGGCGCTGCCACGTCGGTCCTCGCCGCCGCATCCCCGCTGCTCGACGGCGTCGGCGGGCTCTACCTCGAGGATTGCCAGCAGGCAGAGACGGTCGAGGAGATCGTCAACGGCACCCACGGTGTGAAGGCCTATGCACTGGACCCCGAGAATGCCAGGCGGCTCTGGACCAGGTCCACGGAACTTCTGCGAACGAGTTAGGTTCACCTTCCCAATAATTTGCTAACATGCAGATGTGCGAATCAAACAGAAGCCCGCCGCGCTGCGCACCGAGTCCGTCTCGGTCTCCTACGGAGCCTCCCCGGTGGTCCACGACGCCAGCATCGAGCTGCTCCCCGGAGGGGTCACCGCCTTGATCGGCCCCAACGGCAGCGGCAAGTCCACTCTGTTGCGCGGGATCTGCCGGTTGGCGCACACCACCGGGCAGGTCACCGTGGACGGTGAGGACAGCGCAGCACTCTCACCGCGGGCCTTCGCCAAGCGGCTGACCATCCTCGCCCAGCAGCGCCCCACCCCCGGCGGTCTCACCGTGACCGAAGTGGTCGAGCTCGGACGCCACCCGCACCGCAGGCGCTTCAGCCGCACCGACCAGGCCTGCCGAGACGCCGTGGAGCGCGCCATCGGCCTCACCGGTCTCGAGGAGCTGCGTCACCGTCCCGTCGCGGAACTCTCCGGCGGGCAGCTGCAGCGGGTCTGGCTGGCCACCTGCCTGGCCCAGGAGACCGACGTGCTGCTGCTGGATGAACCCACCACGTTCCTGGACCTCAAGCACCAGATGAGCCTGCTGGACCTGATCCGCGATCTCGCCGACACCCACGGCCTGACCATCGGAGTGGTGCTCCATGACCTGGAGCAGGCCGCCGATATCGCCGACCGCGTCATCCTGGTCTCCGAAGGCCGGATCACCGCCGCCGGAACCCCGACCGAGGTGATGACCGCGGAACGGCTCAGCGCCACCTTCGGAGTCGACATCCAGGTCGCCCCGCTGCCCTTCGGCGGGATCGCCGTGCGCGCCCAGCGGGCCGGTCGGCGCTCCACCTCCCGGATCGAAGAGCTCGCCGAGCCGGTGCTGCTCTCCGCCTGAGCCTCCCCGCACGCCGGGCCGGCCGACCCTCACCCGGTCGCGCCCGGAATCAGCCGTGCCCGCCTCAAGATCTCCATCCTCGCTTCACCCCTACCGAAAGGAACCCCGCCCACTATGAACCGCACTGACCGCCTCGGCAGGACCACCGCGGCAGCCGCCGTCGTCCTGCTGGCGCTGACCGCCTGTGGCACCACCGATGTCGATGAGACCGAGCAGGACGCCGCGGCCGCCGACTCCGGCCCGGTCACCGTGACCGACTACCGCGGCGAGGAGATCACCCTCGACGCCCCGGCGGAACGCGTGGTCACCCTGGAGTGGGCGCAGACGGAGAACGTCGAGATCCTCGGCGGCAACCAGGTCGGCGTGGCTGACCTGGAGGGCTACGGGATGTGGAACTCCGCGGCTCCGCTGGACGAGGACACCACCGACGTGGGGCTGCGCACCGAGCCCAGCCTGGAGGCCATCGGCCAGGCGGACCCGGACCTGATCCTCGGCGTGGACGTCTCCGTGCCGGAGGGGCTGCTGGAGGACCTCGAGGATATCGCGCCGGTGGTGCTGCAGCCCGGCGCCGACGCCTCGGATCCGCTGGGGAACATGGAGGAGAACTTCCGGATGACCGCGGAGCTGCTCGGCGCCGAAGACCGCGCGGACGAGGTCTGGGCCGATTTCGAGGCCACCCGCGACGCCGGTGCTGAGGCCATTGAAGCCGCTGGCGCCGAGGGGACTCCGTTCGTGCTGGTCTACCCGACGGTGGAGGGCAACACGGCCACCTTCCGGATGCACGGCCCGGGCGCCCTCGCGCAGACCCTGGGTGAGGAGATCGGGCTGGAGTCGGCCTGGGAGGACGAGGGCGATGAGGCCTTCGCGATCAGCCAGTCCGACATCGAGGGCCTCACCGCGCTGGAGGATGACACGATCCTGTACTGGTGGACCGCCGAGACGGAGCCCGAGGACCCCTTCTCCGCGCTGGAGGAAAACTCGGTCTGGAACTCGCTGGGCTTCGTCGAGAATGAGGCCACCCACCCGGTGGAGGAGATCTGGATCTACGGCGGCCCCGCCTCGGCAGGTCAGTGGATCGACTACCTCGCCGAGACCGCAGCCGAGACCGCCGGTCAGCAGTGATTGACCTGACCTGCAGAGATTGAACTGACACGCTGTGACTGAGCTGAAGAGTGCCGCCCAGGCATCCGGCGCGCCTGCCCGCGAGCCGGTCCGGGAACCCCAGGGGTCCCCGGCGAAGGCGCGCGCCACCGCGCTGGGGACGCTGGTCCTCGCCGGGGTGCTGCTGGGGCTGCTCTCGGTGATCCACCTGACCCAGGGCACCTCCGGCACCTCGCCGGGGGACCTGCTGGCGGCACTCTTCAGCCCCGACGACGGCGAGTCCGCCTCCCAGCTGCGGGCCCTCGCGCTGGACTCGCGGCTTCCGCGGCTGGTGGGCGGGCTGGTGGTGGGCGCGGCACTGGGGATCGCCGGGTGCGCCCTGCAAGCGATGACCCGCAACCCGCTGGCCTCCCCGGACACCCTGGCGGTCAACGCCGGGGCGCACCTGGCGCTCACCGCGGCCGCGGCCTTCGGGATCTCGCTGCCGCTGCTGAGCTCCGCGGCGCTGGCCTTCCTCGGCGGCGGGGTGGCGGCCGGCGTCGTGCTGCTGCTGGCCGGATTCTCCGAACATGCCCCGATCCGGCTGGTGCTCGCCGGGACCGTGGTGGCGATGGGTCTGGCCTCGGTGACCGCGGCGCTGCTGATGCTCTACGCCCAGTCCACCCAAGGGCTCTTCCTCTGGGGCGCTGGGACGCTGAACCTGGCGGGGCTCTCCGGGCTGCTGCCGCTGCTGCCGGTGGTGATCGCCGCGACCATCGGCCTGGTGCTGCTCGCGCGCAGCACCGATGTGCTCTCCCTGGGCGCGGACACCGCCCAGTCCATGGGCGTCAACGTGGCGTTGCTGCGCGGGGGCCTGCTGGTCTGCGCGGTGGCGCTCTCGGCGGCCGCGGTCACCATGGTGGGGCCGCTGGGCTTCGTGGGTCTCTGCGCCCCGGCGATCGTGCGGCTGCTCGCGTCCCGGGTCAGCCGACTGGGCCGCTTCACCTGGGCGCTGACCGGCTCCGCGCTGCTCGGCGCGCTGATCGTGATCGGGGCCGATGTCGCCGTCCGCGCCCTGGTCTTTGCGGTGGCAGGGCCGAACCTGGCTGTGGCCATCCCCACCGGTGTGGTCACCTCCCTGGTGGGCGCGGTGTTCCTGGTGGTGCTCGCGCTGCGGATGCGCAGCGCCGGAGGCAATCAGGAGATCTCTGCGATGCCGCTGCCGCATGGGATCACGCTGAGCCGCCGGGTCACCCTGAGCATCGCCGCGGCGGTGCTGCTGCTGGTGCTCGCCGGGGTGGGTCTGCTGTTGGGGGACTGGTGGCTGCGCCTGGGGGATGTGCAGCTGTGGCTCTCCGGGGAGGCGGCGCGCGCCATCGAGATCACCCTGGACTTCCGCAGCCCCCGCGTGGCCGCGGCCATCCTGGCCGGCGCGGTGCTGGCGATCGCCGGGGCGCTGGTGCAGACCGTGACTCGGAACCCGCTGGCGGACCCCGGGATCCTCGGCGTGGCCGCCTCCGGAGGCGCCGGGGCTGTGGTTGCGCTGATCCTGTTCAACACCTCGGCGTGGACCATGTCCGCCGGAGCGAGCGTGGGGGCGGTGCTCGCGGGTCTGGTGGTCTTCCTGCTCGCGGGATCACGCGGGAGCTCCCCGGAGAAGGTGGTGCTGGTCGGGATCGGGGTGATGACCGCGGCGCAGGCGATCACCCAGCTGCTGATCTCCTCCACGAACCCCTATAACCAGGCGATGGCGATCTCCTTCCTGGGCGGCTCCACCTTCGGGACCACCTGGAGCGACCTGGCCCCGATCCTGCTGATGCTGCTGCTCTCCATCCCGGTGCTGATCCTTCTGCGCCGGGAACTGGACCTGATCAGCATCGATGACCTCACCCCGCGGATCCTCGGGGTGCGGCTCTCCGGCGTGCGCGCCGCCGCGCTGATCATCGGGGTGCTGCTCTCCGCCGTGGCGGTGGTCGGCGTCGGGGTGATCAGCTTCGTCGGTCTGGCGGCGCCGCATATGGCCCGGATGCTGGTGGGCCGGGAGCACCGCTGGTTCCTGCCGGTGGCCGCACTGCTGGGCGCGGTGCTGGTCTCGGTCTCGGACACCTTCGGACGCACCGTGATCGCCCCGGATCAGCTGCCGGCTGGGCTGGTGGTGGCGGTGCTGGGCCCGCCGTACCTGCTGTGGCTGCTCAAGCGCACCACGCGCAGCTGAGCTGGACCAGACAGCGCGGGGCCCGGCACCAGGTGCCGGGCCCCGCGCTGCTAGGAACAGCCGGTGATCAACTCGCGATCAGCCCTGGGTGACCAGCCCGAGGACCTCGTCGCGCACGGACTCCATCTGCTCGGAGCTGTGGGCCTCGCCGTTGAAGCGCAGGAACGGCTCGGTGTTCGACGGACGCAGGTTGAACCACCAGGTGCCGTCGGTGGCCCGCACGGTGAGCCCGTCCATATGGGAGATCTCCACGTCGCGGTCGGTGAACGCGGCCTCGACCCGTTCTGCGGCGCCGGCCTTGTCCTCGACCTCGGAGTTGATCTCCCCGGAGGCGGAGTAGGGGTTGAACTCGGCGGCGAGTTCGCTCAACGGACGGTCCTGGTGTCCCAGGGAGGCCAGCACGTGCATGGCGGCGAGCATGCCGGTGTCCGCGTTGAAGAAGTCACGGAAGTAATAGTGCGCGGAGTGCTCTCCGCCGAAGATCGCCTCCTCCTTCGCCATGACGGCCTTGATGTAGGAGTGCCCCACCCGGGTCTCGACGGCGCGGCCCCCGGCCTGCTCCACCACCTCGGGCACCGCCCGGGAGGTGATCAGGTTGTGGATCACCACGGGGGTGGATTCGCCTTCGGCCTGGGCGCGGGTGATCTCGCGACGGGCGACCAGCGCGGTGACCGCGGAGGGGGAGACCGGCTCGCCCAGCTCATCGATCACGAAGCAGCGGTCCGCGTCGCCGTCGAACGCCAGACCGATGTCTGCGCCGGTCTCGCGCACCTTGGCCTGGAGGTCGCGGAGGTTCTCCGACTCCAGCGGGTTGGCGGGGTGGTTGGGGAAGCTGCCGTCGAGCTCGAAGAACAGCGGGGTGATCTCCAGCGGCAGCCCGGCCAGCAGGTCATCTCCGAGCACTGCCCCGGTGGTCAGCCCGGACATGCCGTTGGCGGCGTCGACGACGACCTTCAGCGGCCTGATCTCGGAGAGGTCCACCAGGGAGCGCAGGTATTCGGAGTACTGGGAGAGGATGTTGGTCAGCTCCACCGAGCCGGGCTCGTCCACGGCCGGGATCTCCTCGGCGTCGAGGTAGGCCTGGGCGGCGTCGCGGATGTCTTCCAGTCCGGTCTCGGCGGAGAGCGGCACGGCGCCGGCCTTGGACATCTTCATCCCGTTGTACTGCGCCGGATTGTGGCTGGCGGTGAAGACAACACCGGGGGCGTCCATGGTGCCTGAGGCGAAGTAGAGCATGTCTGTGGAGATCAGGCCCAGCTGGGTGACGTTCGCGCCGCGCGAGGTGGCGCCCTGGGTGAAGGCTGCGGTGAAGTCCCCGGAGGAGGCGCGCATGTCACCGCCGACCAGGACGGTCTGCCCGGAGAGGCCCAGGACGTCGACGAAGGCGGCGCCCACGGCGCGCACCGACTCTTCGGTGATGGTCTCGTCCACAAGTCCGCGGACGTCGTATGCCTTAAAGGAGGCTGAAAGATCAATAGTCACGCGCATTATCGTACGTGAGCGGGATTCATCTGGCTCGCGCCCAGGTGAAGCGACGTAGACTGGTGGTGTGGAAATACTGGTAGTGCTCGCAGTCGGTGTCATGTTGTTCCTGGGTATCCGCATGCTCATGCAGCGGCAGGCTCAGAAGCTCAACGACGGCATCAAGGACGCGGTGACCCCGGAGAACGCGCGCAAGGCCGCGCTAGCGCTCTCCGATGAGCAGCACCGCGAGGTCTACCGCGCCATCGGCGCCGAGGACGGCCGCCGCGCGCTGGCGATCTTCAAGCAGTCCACCGGTGCGCCGATCAAGGACTGCATCATCGCGGTCCAGGCGCTGCACGCCTACCCACAGCAGTCGCCCTCTGAACTGCGCGCCGCAGATGAACTGGGCGGGTCCGACGACGCCGCCGGCTTCGGTGCCCCCGATCGCAGCGGCGCTGATCGCGATATTCCTGAGGATGAGGTCCTCGACGGTGAGCTGATCGAAGACGTCATCGACGGGGTCCGCGACGACGCCGGCTCCTCGGATCGCCGCGGTGCGGAGCGGGATCCCTCCAAGCCGCTGGGCGAGGCCGACCCACAGACCGGCGAGATCATCGGGGAGAACCCGCAGCAGATCCCGAACATCCCGGGCGGCGACAAGGACGATGCTGAGGCTCCCCACGATGTGGACGCCCGTGCTAAGCGTCTGATGGAAGAGTCCGGGTTCGATCCCGAGGATGAGCTGACCATCCCCGCGGACTGGGACACCGATGAAGAAGAGATGGCTGGCTTCCACCTCGAAGTCCAGCGCGGGGACGAGAAGATCACTCTCTCCCACGATGATCTGGAGCCCTGGGTCCACGACCAGCTCTACGCGCTGCTCCGCGATGACCTGGTGGATGAGGCGGCCGAGCTGCTCTCCGCCCACTCCCCGCTGACCAAAGAGGAAGCCCGCAAGTTCCTCGTGGTCTTCAAGAACCAGACCTGACCTTCTTCCGGAACCTCCGCAGCGCGAGAGTGATACGAGTTTTTTAGAAGAAATCCCTCAGGTGGATTGCAAATCCCTATAGGCTCGAGTGAATTCTCGCGTACGAAGGGGTATTCGGATGGTTCCCAAGACTTGGCATGAAGCTCGGCTTATTCCCACATCGGGCATCGGAAGTCCGATTGAGCAGGAGCGAAGAGCGACCTCTGCGCTGCTGGCTGTCATCAGCGCGGTCGATGAGTTCGGCCGAGCATTGCTCAAGCCCTGTGGCGCACCGGCTGGACACGTGGAGACCTATGTCGAAGTCCCTTTTGAGCTGGGGAAGAAGGCGCTGCGGCCCGACGGAGTCATTCGGGTATCGCGCGGCAAGCGGGAGTGGACCGCTCTCGTCGAGGTGAAGACCTCCTCCAATGAGCTCCAGGTGGAGCAGGTGGAGAACTACCTCGATCTTGCCAAAGACAACGGCTACGACGCCGTCATCACCATCTCCAACGAGATTCCACCGGTGGCGGGAAGCCACCCACTGGTGTTGGACAAGCGCAAGGTCAAAAGCGTGCCGGTGTATCACTTCTCCTGGGTGCGGATCGTCTCTATCGCCCTCATGCAGAAGGAGGTCCACGGCGTCCAGGATCCCGATCAAGCCTGGATTCTCGGCGAGCTCATTCGCTACTTGGAGCACGATAACTCGGGGGCGCTGGCATTCACCGACATGGGTGCCTCGTGGACCAAGGTGCGTGAGGACGCCCGAAAAGGTGTGCTGCGCAAGAGCGATCCAGACGTCGTGGATGTGGCGACCAAGTTCGATGCGCTCGTTCGATACACCTGCCTGAGGCTGGGCCAGAAACTGGGGACCGAGGTCTTCCCCCAGCTTCCGCGGCGTCAGCTGCAGAACCCGAAGGAGCGCACGGCGGAGCTCGTCGATGAACTTGTGGCAGACAGCTGTCTTGCCGCGCGGATTCGGATCCCCGACACGGTGGCGGACCTCGAGGTGAAGTGTGATCTCCGGGGTCAGCAGATCCACGTCTCGGTCACTGTTCCGGCCTCGGGCCATTCGCGCAGCGAGACCCGTGTGCGCTGGCTGATGCGCCAGCTCTCGGAAGACCTCGGGAACGTTGTGATCGAGGCCAGCGGACGAGGTCGCAAGATGGCGGCACCCATCACCGAGATCCGCAAAGACGAGAAGGTCCTGGCCCCTGATCCCGACAAGGAGATCACCCGGTTCAAGATCACCCACATCTATCCCATGGGCGTAGCCAAATCCACCCGTGCGAAGTCATCGTTCATCGACTCCGTGGGCACCTCGATCGACGACTTCTACGGGCGCGTGCTGCAACGGTTGAAGCCGTGGACCCCGCCAGCCCCGAAGCTTCGCGCGAAGCCGGAGGAGCGGGTACAGGACGATCAGTATGCATCCGTGGACCTCTCCTCGATGGATTCCAGCGAACCCGCCACGGCGCCCGCCGGGCCACTGACGGAGACCTGACGTGCCCGAGGGAGATACCGTGTTCCGGCAGGCGGCCGTGCTGCACGCCGCCCTCGCCGGGAAGGTGTTGACCTCGAGCGATTTCCGGGTGCCCAGCTACGCCACCGTGGATCTCTCCGGGAGGACCGTGGAACGGGTGATCGCCCGCGGCAAGCACTTGCTGATGCAGTTCGGTGATCTCACCGTGCAGTCCCACCTGAAGATGGAGGGCACCTGGCACGTCTACCCCCGTGATGAGCAGGGCGGACGACCTCGGTGGCGACGTCCGGCTCATACTGCGCGCTGCGTGCTGCGCACCCAGGACCAGGAAGCCGTGGGCTTCTCGCTGGGGGAGCTCAGCGTGCTCTCCCCAGCAGAGGAGGCGGAGCGACTCGCTCATTTGGGGCCCGACCTGCTGGGTCCGGATTGGGACGCTGCGGAAGCCACCCGGCGGCTGCTCTCGGCGCCCCAGCGCAGCATCGGCGTGGCCCTGCTGGACCAGCGCAACCTCGCGGGCGTCGGCAACGTATTCCGCAGTGAGATCTGTTTCCTCGCGGGAATCCTGCCCACCCGGCCCGTCGCAGAGGTGGCCAATCTCGCTCGGGTCATCGAGCTCAGCGAGAAGCTGCTGACCGTGAACCGGCTTCGCATCCGGCGGTGTACCACCGCCAACCCCACCTCAGGGCCGCCGTATTGGGTCTACGGGCGCGGCGGGAAACCTTGCATGCGCTGCGGGACCCGGGTGCGCAAGAGCGAGCTGGGCGAGGCGGAGCTGCGCAAGGCCGCGGTGGCCGACCGGGTGATCTACTTCTGCCCTTCTTGCCAGTCTTGAGCGTCACTGGCGAGTTCTGGCCTTGGTGGTCTTGAATTCCGGTAGACCAGGAATGGCTCAGGGGCATGCCGCCCGGGAGAGAGACCTCAATCTTTCCAAAATTACCTAGTCATGTACCGATTACCTGGAATACTGGTTTGGACTTACCTGAGGGGAAAGAATGAGTGACGAAGCGATAGGTCTTGAGTACGTGGTCCCCGCCCGCGGGTGGGCCAGTAAGGATGTTGTCGGTGAGTTTTACTATTCTGATGCGATCCTGGCGTTACTGCCTCGCCTGCCGTCCAACGGTGATCCCGTCCAGGCTGAGCTGCACATCGACCTCGTCCCGGAGAAAGACAACCCGCACGATCGTAGGGCTGTTTCAGTGCGCTCACACGGGAAGGTGTTGGGCTACCTCGCGAGAGAGATGGCCGCAGAGTACTCCCTCCCCGTACAACGGATCGTGGCGTCCGGCGCAAGAGTCAGAGCGGCCGCGTCTGCCCACGCCTACGTTAACCAGTGGAAGGGTGAACCGCAGATCAATGTCCGTGTGGCTTTGCCCGAACCGGAAATGATGATCCCCGTCAACGATGGTTATCCGTCAAACACGGCCGTTCTTCCATACGGCCGTTCTTACCAAGTCACCAAGGAGGAAGACCACTTCGAGCACCTGTTCAACTACGTGCCGAGCAGCGGAACCGGAATGGTCATCTTGACGATGCACCGTAATGAATCGACGCTGAAAAATGGGAGCATCCGGGAGACCATAGAGCTGCGTTTAGACGATGAACGAGTCGGTGAACTGACGACCGCTACCTCCAGGCATTACCTGCCGCTCGTCCAGCACGCGAACGACATGGAGCGCACCATCGGAGTCTGGTCCAAATTGACGGGCTCTGGACTCGCGGCCGAACTTACGATCCATGGCGCTAAGTCCACAGAGGTCCCAGACCAGTGGTTGCGTTCCATGCCAATCCTCCCGCGACTGGTCTCAGAAGCGCGCTCTTACGAAGTGCCTCCCGCCTACTCCAGCAATTCCTCTCGCAATGGACGCAATACCTCGACGGAACGGCCCACGAAAAGACCTCGACAAGAGTCTCCCAGCGTGCAACCGTCTCGTGTCCCAAGAAATCCCGCCACGTCTGAGTCGAGTGGCCATAGAGGGTCCCGATTGGTGGAGCTATCCGATGATCCAGGTCAGCCTTTCGCCGAAGTCGGTGACATCGCCCTCCTGAGCTTCGAGGGGGATGAGCGCAATACCGTCAGGTACTCAGTGAGGGGCAAGCCTGTCACAGTCCGAGATGCGGATCGCAAGTCGTCTCCGAGGACCATGCGTGCTGGGGCAACCGCGGCCCTCGTGACGTCGATTGTGCTCGGGGCTCTCCTCACATTGATCCCCGGCATTGGTCACGTACTTTTGGTCGGAGCAATAGCCTTCGGAATCTACGTCTTCACCCACATGCGGCGGACGTCTGAGGCCATGCAGGCTGAAGCGGATATTGATGTGCAGGTAAGGCGCGAGACTGGTCTGAGCTTGCTGGCTCTCGGTCGTGAGGGGCGGCCTGAGGGCCGCACCTAGAACACTGGATGGACCGCCGTCGCTTGCTGTAAAGGCCTAGCGGCTCGCAAGACCTGAACGGGGGCTCAGACCCATTCTGGGCATGACGGACGTGGTGCCCGAGCATTCATTTCCGAAAAGTGACGAGCTCCCTGAAGTAGGCGCTCCAGGGGCAGCCTGATGCGCCCCCGCTCGGCGGACGATGAACTGTCCGTGCGACCGTCGCACGTGCCGGTCAGTCGAACTCGACGAGCTCCCGAAAGATCGTCAGCGCGTCGCGGGATTGCTCTGTAGGGATTTCCTCTTCACCCACCCAGGATTCGTGGCTTCCCTTCACTGTCAGTCGCCAAGAGATCTTGATTGTCTGAGCCGACGCATCTCGGACCAGGACCGAAAGCTCGTCATCGGGTGCCTGCCACGGCGTGTGAGGACGCAAGTCGTTACGCTCCATCACAACGACCACGTCATCGCCGTCAAGGTGCCACGAGATCGGATCCTCGCCATGTCGTCGCAGCGCCGCCGGGTTAAACGACATATGCGGTGGAATGAGGGAGTTTCGCGGTTCCGGCACGGGTTTGATGAAGTCATCCAAGTGTGGGGAATCATCGAGAGTGACCTCCGCCGCTTCGCAACCGTGCAGGCGAATCTCAAGCCGCGGTTCCTCGATGAATGTTCCGGGACTCACGACTGTGAAGCTAAATCCGGACAACAGCGTGCCGAGGAACCTCTCTCGGGCCTGAACGAGGAGTTGATCCCATTCTGACCTCCAGACCATCAGTCGGGTCTGGCGCTCTTCTGCGCTGACCTCTCTATAACCGCCTAGACCTTGGTCCATGCGCCCCAATGCCTGCACGAGGACGCTTGGTTCGACTCTCTTCTTGGGGTGGTTGAGATACCTCCCTCGATATCGTTCGTCTGTGACCTGGTACAGGCCGAGGATCACCTCGTCTAGGTCTGGGACGTTGTGGATCGGACCAACATTGCGGACCTCCAAGGCGATGGCCTTTGCGCCCACGCTCTGAGCGCGAGTGCTCAACATCTTGATGTCCTGTGCTGTAGCGACCCGCGTCTCCGTCGTGGATCGAACGTAGACCGCCCCCTCGGTAAGGAGGTGCTGCTTTGGCTTCCGCTTGCTCGCCTCATCATCAAGGCTGGCGTGACAGGGATAGAGTGGATCGCCCGCTTTGGGTGGGGATGCAATGATGAACAGCACTTCCCTGCCGTCAGGACGTGGGAGCCGTTGCAGATCAAAGCCAGGGTAGTCATCCCCGAGGTATCTCCTGAGGGAGTCCGACAGCTTGTGGTGCTCCGTCCCAGTGGGAACGCCATCCGCGCGACCCTGGCCAACACCCACGACTAGAACCGCATAGCCTTTGTAGTCTCTTGCAGCCGTGTCTGGCTGCCGATTCGCTACTCCGAGCAGGAACTTCGCTACCTTCGCTCGATGGGGCTGAGTGCCCAGATCCAGGGGGCCCTTCACCTCAAGGAAGTGAGCTTCGGCTTTGTCCCCAGCCTCGAGGACAAAATCGAGCAATTTTCCCCAACCGACCTCACCGTTCGGCAGCCGACTCGTATCAAGCATCGCGACCAATCTTTCCCTCGTGAACGATGGAGGTTAGGTTTCCGCAAACCCCCGGCCGGCTACTCGACTCCGCTGCAGCCACGCGTGCGCAATTAGGGGAACCCTACTTCCAGCCGAGGACTTTCGCCACGTCCTTCGAGAGCGATTCACCTAGGTCAGCGTCGCGGTTGAGCAGCATGCCCCCTGAAGGCCTAGTCGGCGTCCCGGGCGTGGAGAGACTTCTAAAAGGCAACCCCGATGAGTGCCCGCTCGTCACTCACTGCAATGCGACAAGACGGGGGTGAAGTTGCAGCTCAGTCCGCAGCTGTGGTCGTTGCACGAGCGCTCTCCGGAGGGCATCCGGGCGAGCGACATCCGGAACGACCCTAGAACTTGGACCAATCTTTCGGCCGCTGTGTCC
The DNA here is from genome assembly GCF_013410215.1 of Nesterenkonia sandarakina. Taxonomy (NCBI): domain Bacteria; kingdom Bacillati; phylum Actinomycetota; class Actinomycetes; order Micrococcales; family Micrococcaceae; genus Nesterenkonia; species Nesterenkonia sandarakina. The sequence goes on along the minus strand of NZ_JACCFQ010000001.1, from coordinate 294,420 downwards.
AAGAGAAATGACATTTCTCCTAGGTGGCTGGCGCCGATCCGGTCCGTGTTCCATTGCTGGAAAGCCCGGGATTCAACACTTCGCGGTATCCGTGCGCGGGAATGTGGTGAACGCGATGTCCAGGGCGTCGAGCATCTCGATGTCGCCCTCGTGCTCGGCCCAGTGCGAGAAGGAAGTGTCGAAGCAGGTGAGCCCGGCGTGCACCAGCACGCGGGCGCGCAGATCGCTCCAGCCCGCAGGACCCTCCAATGCCGGGATCAGCGTGGGGATCAAAGACTGAGCCAGATTCATCTGCTGCTCCAGATGGCCGGCACGCAGGGTGTCGCTGGTGTTGACCACCCGCAGCAGCCGGGACCACCGGCCACGTTCGGTGCGGATGTTCTCCGCCACGTGGCGCAGTGTCAGGTGCAGCGCCTCCCAGGGACCCACCCGGGTCAGGTGGTCCTCCAGCAGCGCCGGCAGATCAACGCTGGTCGGGGGCAGATCACCGAAGAGCACGTCTTCCTTGGTGCTGAAGTAGCGGTAGAACGTCCGTGGCGATATGCCCGCCGCGGACGCGATCTCATCCACGGGGGTCTGGTCGTAGCCGCGTTCTTCGAAGAGGCGCAGCGCCACATCTGCCAGCTCTCCGCGCAGCGCGCCACGGGCTCGTTCTCTGATGCCGAGGGCCGGTGACTGCTCCATGTGTCCAGTCTAACGTTCACTTTTGGCAGACTCTGCCACGATAGTCATATAGTGTCTCTCCGTGGCGTCGCGCAAGACCGCGCCCGTGTCCCGTGATTCAGCCAAGGAGTTCCGCAGTGGCCGTCAGCATCCAGACCGAAGCTCGACCAGAAGCGATCGATCCCCGTGGGATGCGCGTCATCTGGCTGCTGCTGATCTCCGCATTCGTCGCGATCCTCAACGAGACGACCATGGGCATCGCGATCCCGCAGCTGAATGTGGAGCTCGGCATCGCGCCCACCCTTGGGCAGTGGCTGACCAGCGCCTTCATGCTGACCATGGCCGTGGTCATCCCGATCACCGGCCTGGTCCTGCAGCGCTTCAGCACCCGCGGGGTCTACCTGGCCGCCATGACCCTGTTCACCCTGGGCACGCTGATCTGTCTCGTCGCCCCCGGCTTCGCGGTGCTGCTGCTGGGCCGCATCGTACAGGCCTCGGGCACCGCGATCATGATGCCGCTGCTGATGACCACCGTGATGAACGTGGTGCCAGAACACTCCCGTGGGCGGATCATGGGCCGGGCCGGCATTGTGATGGCGCTCGCCCCCGCCGTCGGCCCCACGCTTTCGGGTGTGATCCTGGATTCGCTGAGCTGGCGCTGGATCTTTGGACTGATCCTGCCCATCGCCGTGATCGCGCTGCTGATCGGCGCCAAGTGGATGCTGAACCTGGGGGAGTCCCAGTACCGCCGGATCGACGTGGCCTCGGTCATCCTTTCCGCGCTGGGCTTCGGCGGCGCGGTCTTCGCGCTGAGCCAGCTCGGCAGCGCCCACGGGGCAGAATCCGCAGAGACCCCAATCAGCCTGGTGGCGCTGATGCTCGGCGCCGCAGCAGTGGCGCTGATTCTGTTCGTGTGGCGTCAGCTGCGACTGCAGCGTCGCGAGCAGGCGCTGCTGGACCTGCGGGTCTTCCGCTCGGTGAACTTCACGATGGCGGTCGTGGTGATGTCCGTCCTGGCGCTGGCGATGTTCGGCAGCCTGACCCTGCTGCCGCTCTACCTGCAGAACGTCGTCGGCCTCTCGGCGACCCAGGCCGGACTGATCGTGCTGCCAGGTTCCGTGGTGATGGGCGTGCTCGGGCCGATCGTCGGTCGCATCTACGATGCCCGCGGTCCCCGGCCGCTGCTGATTCCCGGGACGATCCTGGTCTCCGTCGGCCTCTGGTCCTACTCCATGGTCGGGGAGGACACCTCGGTCGCGCTGCTCACCAGCATCCAGATCGGGATGTCCTTCGGTCTGGCGATGTCCTTCACACCGCTCTTCTCGGCCTCGCTGAGCTCGCTGCGGCCGAGCCTGTACTCCCACGGCTCCGCGGTGCTGAACACCTTGCAGCAGGTGGCCGGCGCCGTCGGTGTGGCGGTCCTGATCACCACCATGTCCCGGGTGGCCAGCCAGGAGGCAGGTTCCCTCGGGGAGATCGCGGCCCAGGCCTCCGGAGCGCAGTCGGCCTTCATGATCGCCGGAATCGTCTCCCTGGCGGCCGTGGCAGGGGCGTTCTTCGTGCGGTCACCCTCGCGGATCGCGGCGAACCGGTCCTGAGCGTGCAGCTCTGAGGAACCTGCCCTGACCGGCCAGGCCTGACCCGGCGGCCGGGCCTGGTCCGGAACGGCTAGCCCTTGTCCAGTGCCTTCTCGTGGTGCGCGGCCTCGGCGCCGGTCTTCTCGGATTCCACCAGGTAGACCGGGTCCTCGGAGGACGCCCTGAAGGTCTGGCCCTGGTGCTCCAGATCCTTGGTGTGCTTGCTCTTCACGGTCCCGTGGGTCTTGCCCTGCGGGGTGTTCCAGGAGACCTTGTCGCCTTTGCTGAATGCCATGGGGTGTGCCTGCTCTCTGCTGTGGTGGAGGATCAGTGTTGCGGTGGATGATCAGTCGGCGTCGTCGAACTTTTCGCGGTTGGCCCAGGTCTCACCGGGGTCTCCGCCCCAGGCGTCCCACGCGACCCGACCCGGGGTGGGGTACCCGTTCTCGCCGTGATGGAAGCCCTCGGCGTCGCGGTCCACGGTGTGCCGGGCGAAGTACTGGCGCATCTTGCGGATGTGCTCCAGCGGAACCTCGGCGCCCTCGGCGAGCTCCTTCGCCCGGTTCCGGCCGGTGTCGGTGAATCCCTTACCGGCTTTTCCTTCATCGATCCAGCTCAGTGCCCGCTGTGCGGCATGCTGGACGTCCTGCGGGGGCGTGTGACCGGTCATGGGTGACCTCCTGGGTAGGGTCTGCTCAGGTGTCACTGTACTGCGCGCGCGAACCCTGTCACCGGTATGTTGCGGCTCAGCGATTGCTCAGGGATCGCTCAGCGGCCCGAAGGCCGGCGACGCCGGCGCAGCAGCAGCGCCGCCAGCAGCGTGGAGAGCAGGTAGACCCCTGCGACCGCGACCCAGCCCAGTGTGAATCCTCCCGCGGAGCTGACCAGCAGGCCCATCCCCAGCGGTCCGATCGCGAAGCCGGTGAACATCCCCGCCGTGACCACCCCGGAGGAGGAGGCCATCTTCGACGAGGGGATGCTGCGCAGCAGCACGCTCATCAGCACCACCGAGACCCCGAGGGCGGAGGCGCCGTGCAGGACCACCGCGGTCCACAGCAGCGCGGGCCAGCCGGTGGCATCAGCGCCGAGGAACGCGCCGACGCCGGCCAGTGCGGTCAGTGCCAGGACCAGCAGCAGCAGCGGCCCGGAGGTGCCCCGGGCCATCACTCGGGCCCAGCCGATGCGGGCGGTCACACCGACCACACCGGCGACGGCGGCCGTCGCGCCGCCCAGGACCAGCGAGAAGTCCAGCTCCCGGACCGCGAACAACGGCAGGTAGACGTTGGTCGCCTGCACCCCGATCCCGTTGAGGCAGCCGAAGGCCGCCAGGGCCCAGACCGCCGCGGAATGACCGCGCGGCGCCGCGGGGTGGGGCTCGGAGGCCTCGCGGCTCGCGCCGGAGTCACTGGGTGTACCGGACCCAGGTTTGGATCCGGGCGCCCCGGAGGTGCCACGGCCGCCGTCGGCGGGGGAGCTCGCGGCGTCGCGCCGGGGGTGCAGCGGCGGGACACTGCGCAGGATCCGCCAGGTCACCACCAGCAGGACCAGCGGCACCAGGGCCGCGAGCAGGGCCGTGCCGCGCCAGCCCAGCAGCACCGCCAGCAGCGGGAAGCTCAGGCTGGCCACGAGCTGGCTGACCTGGACCCCGGACTGTTTCACCCCCACCCAGCCGATCCGCTTGCTGGCCGGGACCCGCTCCAGCAGGATGCGGTTGGTGACCCCGTTGGGGAAGGACTGCGCGATGCCGGAGAGCCCGGCGGCGATCACCAGCACCAGGTAGCCGCCGGGGATCCCGGCGAGACCCAGGGCGAGCGAGGCGATCAGGAAGATCACGGTCATCAGCGCGAGGTCTGAGTGCCGGTCGGCCAGGCGTCCCAGCGTGGCATTGCCGACTGCGGCGCAGGCGAAGCAGACCGTGGCCAGCAGCCCGAACTGGGCCTCATTGATGCCGAGGTCGGTGATGATCTCTGCGCTGGTGGCGCTGAGCCCATAGAGCAGCAGCGGGCCGACGGCCACCGCTCCGAGCAGCACGCTCAGCAGTCCGGGACCGGCCGTGTCCTTGCGCATCCGCACCTCCGACTCACCACCGGTGTCCGCGTGCTCGGTGCGGGACGCAACTCGGGAGACCTGCTCGGGAACCACTGTGGGGCCCCGTTCTCGGGACCCCACCTCATCATTGAGCGGAGCGCGTGGGATTCGAACCCACGGTACGGGGTTGCCGCACACTGGTTTTCAAGACCAGCTCCTTCGGCCGCTCGGACAGCGCTCCTGGACTTCTCAGCCCTGATGGAGCTCCCCAGCGTTTCGTGGAAAACTCCAGACACAGACTATACGTGAGTCCCAGAGCCGGATCGAGTTGAGGAGCGTGCGCATGCGAGCAGTCCAGTACCAGGACGCCGGAGGTCCCGAGGTCATCAGCCTCACCGAGATGCCGGATCCCACTCCCGGCACCGGTGAGGTGCTGATCGAGGTCGCCGCAGCCGGGCTGAACCGGGCCGATGTGATGCAGCGCCTCGGGGTCTATCCGCCGCCGAAGGGGGCCTCCGAGACCCCCGGGCTGGAGATCTCCGGCCGCGTCGTCGCCGCAGGCCAGGGCAGTGACGTCGCGGTGAAGGAGCTGGTCGGGAAGCAGGTCGTCGCGCTGCTGGCCGGAGGCGGCTACGCCGAGAAGGTCGCCGTGGACGCCCGGCACGTGCTGCCGGTCCCGGCCGGGGTCAGTCTCACCGACGCCGCGGGGCTGATCGAGGTCGCCGCCACGGTGCACTCGAATCTGCGCGGTGAGGCAGGAGTCCGGCCAGGAGACACGGTGTTGGTCCACGGCGGCACCGGAGGGATCGGGTCCTTCGCGCTGCAGTACCTGCGCGCTCTGGGGGCCCAGGTGCTCACCACGGTCGGCTCGGCGGAGAAGGCGAGCCTCGCCGTCGAACTCGGAGCCGATCAGGTGATCAACTACCGGGAGGAGGACCTCGCGGCCCGGATCCAGGAACTCACCGATGGGCGCGGGGTGGACGTGATCTTCGACGTCGTCGGGGCGAAGTATCTGGAGACCAACCTGCGCTCCCTGGCCACCGCCGGTCGGCTGGTGATCATCGGGCTCCAGGGTGGGCGCAGCGCCGAGCTGGACCTGGGGTTGATGCTGGCCAAGCGGCTGCGGATCATCGCCACCACCCTGCGCGCCCGGGACGCCGAGGCCAAGGCCGAGATCGTTCAGGCCGTGGGGGAGGAGATCTGGCCGCTGATCGAGTCCGGGGACATCGCCGTCCAGACCGACCGGACCTTCCCGCTGGATGAGGCCGCCGCCGCCCAGGAGTATTTCGACTCCGGCAGCCACACCGGCAAGATCCTGCTCACTATGCAGTGACCCCTCCCGACCCGCACGCCGGCTTTGAGCGGCGGATTCTACGATTAGTTGACTGGGTTCTCGGGCCGAAACAGCCGCGGAATCCGCCACTCAACGCGTGGGGGAGACCGTGACGGATCATGAGGCCACGGTGCGTGGCGGAAGTCCGGGTTCGATAGACTCACCGGCATCATGATGAAGCTCTTTCCCCGCCGCCGCCGCGCCCGCCGCCTGGACAAAGAGCTGGGCAAGGGGCTGTGGCGGCAGGCCCACGACCGCTACGTGCGCGGGCTGGATCGGTACCACCAGGTGATCGACGGCGTGAAGGACGACGCCACCTACAGCCAGCTGGTGCTGATCGGCGACGAGCTGGCCGAGCAGCTGGACACCGTCTACGAGCTCTGCCGCAGGGCGCAGATCAGCCACTTCAGCGACGGCCTGCAGGTGCCCGGAGGAGCCACCAAGCTGCATTCCTCGCTCTCTCGGGCCGCGAACCACCTGGCCACGACCGCGGAGGCCGCGGCGATGGTGCGCCTGGGTCATGGGGAGCTGGTGGCGGTGCGTCGCCGGGCCGATCAGGTGAAGGAGGCGCTCAAGGACGCCTCCGACGCGGCGGGCTGAGCAGCGGCTGACCCTGTGGGCTCAGCGCGGGTTGAGCGTGGTTCAGCGAGCGGGCTGGGTTCAGTGCGCGGCGTCGGTCAGCAGGCCTGCGAAGCGGCGCCCGACGTCGACCAGTGAGACCCGGTGCAGGGCGTCGATCTCGGGGTGGCTGAACCAGCGCACATCATCCGTGGACCCCTCGGGCTCCACGGTGAGTGAGCCTCCCGTGACCCGCGCCCGGTAGATGATGCGCAGATTCTGCAACGGCGTGCCGCGCTCGCTCGGGTGGATCCGGCGCTCACCGGGGATGATGAAGTTATCGATCCCCAGCAGCTCCTGCACCTCGGCCTGGTAGCCGGATTCCTCGAAGACCTCACGGACGACGCCGTCGGCAGGGTCCTCGCCCGGGTCCAGTCCGCCGCCGGGCAGCGTCCACCCCTTGGCGGTGCCGCTGACATGCCAGTGCGGCAGCAACATCCGCCCATCCTGGTCCGTGATCACGGCATAGGCAGCTACGCGAAGTTCCATCTTGGCACTGTAACACCGGGCCATGTCTGGGCACCGGGCTAGGCTGGGCGCGACTGAGAGGCAGACTGATGCGACCGACCGAGGCCCCGATCCCCGCCCCGAAACTCCAGGCCACGAAGCTTCAGGCTCCGAAACTCCGCACCCCGCGACTGGACCAGCTGGAGATCGGCAGCGCCGCGGAGCTGCAGCGCACCGGTCAGGGGGATCATCTGATCCTTCAGGACGCCGACCTCACCGGGGTGGATCTCTCCGGAGGCAGGCTCACCGAATGCAGACTGCGCTCGGTGACCTTGGCGGAGGCGGACCTTTCCGCGGCCTCGGTGGCGGAATCCCATTGGGAGCGGGTGAGCGCACCACATCTGAAGGCCCCACGGTCCACCTGGCGCGACGTCGTGATCGAGGCCAGCCGGTTCGGGGTCGCGGAGCTCTACGACGCCGGGGTCACCGGCCTGGTGCTGCGCGGGTGCAAGCTGGATCTGGTGAACCTGCGCAGCGCCGTGCTCAGCGATGTGCTCTTCGAGAGTTGCACGATCACTGAGCTGGACGTCTCCGGGGCCCGCGCCACGCGCATGAAGTTCTCCGAGTGCACTGTGGAAACCCTGGAGGTCGGTCACGCCCAGTTCAAAGATGTTGATCTGCGTGGCGCTCAGCTCAGCCGGATCGTGGGGCTCTCCGGGCTCAAGGGTGCGGTGATCAGTGAGGAACAGCTGCTGCAGCTGGCCCCGTCGCTGGCCGAGCATCTGGGCCTGGTGGTGGCGGACTGATCACTCGTCGCTGGAGATTCGGTGGGCCAGCGTGGGGTAGTCGATGACCAATCCATAGGAGTCCACGGTCAGGTCTGCGCTGAAGTCGCCGCGCAGAGTGCTGTACTTCACCAATCGGCGCTCATCGGTCCATTTCGAGGCGTAGACCTGCTCACTGCGCTGCACGCGCAGCGAGGGCATCTCCACCCACGCCATGACCAGGTGGGTGGAGGGCACGTCTCGGTCCAGGAGCCCGAGTCTGCGGATCGGCATCGTGTTGGTGACCGGACACAGGCCCAGATCACAGTCGGTGGCGTCATCCAGGGTGGCGGGCTCCTCCAGGCCCGGCGGGGGCAGCTTGGTGTCGCCCCGGCCGCCGGACTCGGCAGACCACCGTCCCGACTCGGCGCGGGTGAGCTCCAGCCAGCGTGACCAGCCGAACCCGCGGGTGGTCACATGCAGTGATCGCGTCGTCCAGTCCTCGCCGATCTCGAGCTCCCAGCTCGAGCTGAAGTGGCGTGCCTGGGTGCCTCCGACGGCGTGCATCGAGGTCGAATCTATCTCGACGCAGGCGTGGTCGAGCCGGTCGGGATCATCGATGCCGGACCAGGTGAGCAGGTGACTAGTCATTGACGAAGTCTTATGCTCGGTCGGGTTGGATTCAAGAGGCCGGGCCCGGGCAGTGCAACCTGTCCGGGGGCGCGGGAATCCGCTCATCCGCCAGGGTCGCGAATTCTTCGATCCGCTGGCCTCCCGCACCGGGCCGCCGGTCATGGAACAGGGCGCGCCGCTTCCGCACGAAGAAGGAGTTCAGATGACGACGGTCGCAGAGCAGATCGGTGCATATCTGGCCCGCCTTGGTGTGGGCCACGCCTTCGGAGTTGTCGGCAGTGGCAATTTCGTCGTGACCAACGCGCTGCGTGAGGCGGGAGTCCCCTTCATCGCAGCCAGGCATGAAGGAGGTGCGGCGACGATGGCGGATGCCTACTCACGAATGAGTGGTCAGGTCAGCGTGCTGAGCCTGCACCAGGGGTGCGGCTTGACCAACGCCGGCACTGGGATCGCAGAAGCCGCGAAATCGCGCACCCCCATGGTCGTGCTGGCCGCCGAGGCCGCCGCCCACCAGGTTCATTCAAATTTCGCCATGGACCAGAGCGGCTTCGCCGGAGCTCTGGGCGCCGAGGCTGAGCGCGTCCACTCCGCGGAATCGGCGCTCGCAGACACGCTGAGGGCCTACCGGAAAGCCCTCAGAGATCGCCGCACCGTGGTGTTGAACCTGCCCCTGGACCTCCAGGCAGCAGCGGCGGTCGGAGCGATCCCGCAGCTCGGCGTGGATCCCCGTCCCGAGATCGTGCCGACCCAGGACGAGCTTGAGCCGCTCATAGCGGCGATATCGCGGAGCCAACGGCCGGTGTTCCTGGCTGGGCGTGGTGCACGCGGGGCGAAACGGGAGATCGCGTCCCTGGCTCAGGCGACCGGGGCGCTGCTGGCGACCAGCGCGGTTGCCAAGGGGCTGTTCAACGACGATGACTTCAGTCTCGGCATCTCCGGGGGCTTCGCATCGCCTCTGAGTGCAGAGTTGATCAGCAACGCCGACCTGATCGTGGCGTTCGGCTGTGCCCTGAACATGTGGACCACCTGGCACGGGAAGCTCATCGGTCCCGACACTGTGGTCGCGCAGGTAGACGTGGAGGACTCCGCGCTCGCGGCGCATCGGCCGGTGGACATTCCGATCCTCGGCAGTTCGGCCGCCGTGGCCAGGGCGCTGCAAGAAGGGTGTGGTGACCGGGAGAAGGTCCGCTACCGCACCCGTGGTGTGCAAGAGCGCATCGCCGCCGGTGCGCGCTGGGATCAGACCCCGACCGAGGTCCTGGGCACTCCCGGTCAGAGCGTGGATCCGCGGGAACTCTCCAAGGAGATCAACCGCATTCTTCCCGCCGAGCGCATCGTCAGCATCGACTCCGGAAACTTCATGGGGTACCCCAGTCAGTACTTCGACGTCCCGGATGAGTTTGGATTCTGCTTCACCCAGGCGTTCCAGTCGATCGGACTCGGCCTGTACACCGCGATCGGGTCAGCTGTGGCGCAGCCCTCGCGGATGCCGGTTCTGGGAACGGGAGACGGCGGCTTCCTGATGGCCGTGCAGGAGCTGGAGACCGCCGTGCGTCTGAAGCTGCCACTGGTCGTGGTGGTCTACAACGACGCCGCCTACTCCGCCGAAGTCCACCATTTCGGCCGGGAGCAAGACCTGACGACGGTGACGTTCCCTGACACCGACATCGCCGCGGTCGCCCGAGGATTCGGCGCCCAAGGAATGACCGTCCGCTCCACGGACGATCTGGAGCCGCTGCGTGAATGGGTCGCGTCGAACCCGGATGCACCAATGGTGATCGACGCGAAGATCGCAGACGATGGAGGCTCCTGGTGGCTGGCGGAGGCTTTCAAGGGCCACTGACGCTCCGATATCCTCACCAGCAGCGTCCCGACCAGAAAAAGGTGGAACCACATGACCGCAGTCAACGCGCTGATCGCAGGCCTGTCTGAGAACTCCGTGCGCATCGTTGACATGACAACTCCGCTCTCGGCCTCAACGCCGACGTTGAAGCTGCCGGAGCCCTTCGTCAACCTGATCGATTTCAGCTTGGACAAGGTTGCAGAGTACGACGCACCAGGTCCGTTCTGGAAGCACCACAACATCCACACCGGCGAGCACGTGGGGACCCATCTCGATGCGCCGGTCCATTGGGTCTCAGGCAAGGGCGGTCACGATGTGGCCTCGATCCCGCCCGAGCGACTGATCGGGCCGGCCGCCGTGCTCGACATCAGGGCGCAGGTCGAGCAGGATCCTGACTTCCTGCTGCAGATCGATGACATCCGCGCCTGGGAGAGCAAGCACGGTCCTTTGCCGAAGAATGGCTGGCTGCTGCTGCGCACCGGCTGGGACCGCTTCTCCCAGGACCAGGAAGCGTTCCTCAATGCCGACGAGACCGGCTCCCACACCCCTGGCATCTCGGCTGAGGCAGCCCTGTGGCTCGCGGAAGAGACCTCGCTCTCCGGCATCGGTGTGGAGACCGTCGGGATCGACGCCGGCCGCGGCGCCGAACTGGACCCGCCCTTCCCGGTCCACTATCACCTGCTGGGTAACGACAAATACGGGATCACCTCGCTGCAGAATCTGGACAAGCTGCCGGCGGTGGGGGCGATGCTGGTGGTCGCTCCGCTGCCGATCGTAGATGGAACTGCAAGCCCGTCGCGGGTCTACGCGCTCATCCAGACCTCCGACTAACAGCGGAGATACCCGCGGGATTACGGGGTGAGGGAACCTGCCGTCATCCTCGGGTATCCCGGCGGGATGGCAAGGTCCCCGGCGGTGCTGGCCGCTTATTGGGCCAGGATCACGTCGCGGGTGATCTCTTCCTGGGGGGAACGGTGCCGGCACACCCTGGTGTTCGGTCTAACGAAGGTGCAGGATGAAGCCTTTGCCCCGGCCGTCATCGCGGTCGCCGCGTGCACCGTCTCGTGCGTTTGGAACTGCGCTGCTCGGTCCCGCGAGATGGTTCGCCGAGGTTCACGATCGACGACCAGCGCCGCCATCAGCGGCAGCTCATGGGCACTGTCCGGTGCCTGGGTCGGGTCCTGCCCGGTGCCGTGGAGAAGCTCTCCTCGACACTGGCCGCGCCAAACTCCGTGCCGTCGAGGGTCGCCAGCGAGTCCAGTAGGTCTGCAAACTCGCCGTCGTCGTCGCCGGCGATGTCGTTGGTCTGTTTGTCGGCAAGCACCCTCCGTGCTGCCTCATCGTCTTCTACGTGGACGAAGCGGCTATCTGGTCTACTCAAGATCCCCTGAAGTGGGCGCAGCGTAGTCTTCCCCGGCGGCGTCCGCCTGGGCGATCATGTCTTCCCACGGCCAGCGGACAGTCGCAAAGCGCCTGTACAACAACAACTGCTGGTCCACAGCTCGCACCTTGTTGTCGGCGAAGGTTAGGACCAGCCCTCGGCCATCCTCGTCGATCTGGAGTCGCTCTATGTTGCCCAATGCGGTCTTCAGGTTGCCCTGTTGGATGCGACTTTCCCGGGCGTGCGCCGTGGCGAAGATGGTACTTGCCGGCACCCCTTCTATTAGGTCCTGATCTTCTGCTGCGAGCACCACTGCAAGGGCGTGCGCATAGATCCCGGTGGAGTTGCTGCGTTTCTTGATCCCCGCAGACACGTTCTGCGCGAAGGTCTGATAGACGCTGTTCAACTCTTCGGCGTAAAACATAGCGGCGGTGCTCACCGACTCGGGGCTATCGAGGTTCTGCGCCGCTGCCTTCCCACCTGTGATGCCCGCTTCATCCAGAGAGTCGAGGGTTATCCGCTGAAGGATTCCGGCATTCTTGTAGCTGATGCTTACGAGCTCGGTGGCCAACTTGGGGCTGATCTGGAGGTTGAGCGCACGAGATCCGCGGCGCAATATCTCGAGCAAGTCGGACTCGCTCCAAAGGACCGACACTTCGCGGACTCTGCCGGTCAGATCGCTGTTCAGGTGTAGAAGGAGGTTAGTGTCGCTCCAGACTCCTACTACAACCACGAAAAGCTCTAGGTCCCACATGGCCTTGAGGTCGAATGCGAACCGCTTCCTCTCATCGTGATTGAGGTAGTGGAAGTCCTCGATCACGAGCCGCTTGCCGGATTCTCTGAGCAGCTGACAGATGAAATCCAGATCGTTTATGTTCTGGCGAACAGCCTGCGTTTCGATTGCCTTGCTAGTGCTGCCCGTGATGCCCAGCTTCGCGCTGACTTTGCCAATGAGGGATGTGCCGAACTCCGTCTGGGCCTCCACCGTGCCTGAGAGCGATCTGGTGGCGCTCTGGGAAATCTCTAGCCGGATACCGAGCTGTCCCAGGGCCTCACGGTAGATATCCTCGACCGTCTTATTGAGTCTGCATTGCACAACAAGCGCGTTGGGGATGACCTTCTGTCGCAACCAAGACTTGCCGGTCTTTGACGCTCCTCGAATGGCGATGTGGTTGTCTCGCCGGAGGTATGAGGTGATCTTCTCGTCGAGGTCACCGCGGTCTACGTATGAATCGCTAAGGATTGAAGTGGAGACCCCAAAGACCTCGTCTATCTGTTTGGGCATCCTCTCAGCATAACTACCTGTCAGGCGACGTGAGTGGCTCCTATTTCGTCCGGGTCATGGACCAGTCGATCATCCGGGTGAGCCAGTCCCATTCGTGCAGTGGCCAGCAGGGCATCCCGTGGTGCCATGTGCCGCAGTCTCCCGGGCTGGGCTCACAGGCGCCCGTCTCGCATCGGATCACCACCCCCGGGTTCTTCTCTGCTCCGATGCTGCGGACCATGAGCTGCTCGCCGCGGCACCAGGGGCACTCGGTCTTGAGCCGCTGGCCCTCGGTCATGTGGCGGGCGGTGGTCGTCTTCATCTGGTCTAGCTTCGCTGCGGTGGTGGCGAGGACCTCGGCGTGCTGGGCGGGGTCGAGCCTCGGTGCTGCTGCGCGGACGTATCGCAGCACATCGGTGGCGGTGGTGTCGGCTTGTCGGGTGAGCTGGACGTGCATGGTGTCGTCGCCGAGCTGCTGGCGATGCTGGTGGCGGTGCTTCGGGCGGTGCGCTGCTGGTCGGTGTGGTCGTCGAGAATATCGATATGGACCAGGACGCCAGGTTCGGGTGGGCCCGCTCGGCGAGGACCCCGGCGTCGGCGTGCGCTCGCTGCTCGGCGGTGAGGTCTGTCTGCTTCCAGGGCCGGGGGGGGGTGCCTTTGTGGCGAAGCTCGGCGAGCGGGTCGTGTCCTTCGAGTAGCCAGGTGGCGGTGGTCTTGATCTGGGCGGTGGTGCTCATGCTGTGTGCTCCTGCAGGTCTCGGATGATGATGTGGGCTCCGGGGGTGCGGGTGTCTGCAAACTGCTTCCAGGTGGAGCCTCCGACGATTTTGGAGTCGTCGATGATGACCCCTGAGCTGGTGAGCGCGTCAGTGGTCGCTCGCTCGAGCTTGTCCTTATCGGGCTTGGTCGTGTGGAAGGTGGGGGCTGTGTCTCTGAGCAGGTCGGCGTATCGGCCGGTGCGCTAGTGGCCTTTTGGTCGGGCGAGGTAGCAGATGGTGTCGACTGCGATGGGGCCGCGGGGTGCTTGCCAGCCGGACTCCTCGGCGGGGCTGAGCGGGTGGGGTCGACCGAAGCGGTCGTGGCTGCTCCGACCCTAGGAGCTGTTCAGGTTCAGATGGGAACGCCCGTTACTGCACGCAAGCTCATGGCGGTGGTCTCTACTTCGGCGTAGCGAAGTCCAGCGCCTCGACCCGGACGAACTACCTGCCGGCCCCGCTGCTCGAAAAGTTCCGGGCCCTGCACGCCCAGCATGTCGAGGCGGGCAGGCCGTCCTATGTCGACCCGGCGGGCACCTCCGTGGAGTTGGCGTTCCACCAGGGCGATGGTCGGCCGTGGACCTCCGAGGCTGACCTGGACCGGTGGCGGGCCTTCCTCGCCTCCGCGGGCGTCTCGCCTATGCGGGTTCACGATCGGCGGCATACGGCCGCGACGATGCTGTTGCTGCAGGGCGTGGAAGAGCGGGTGGTTATGGAGATGATGGGCTGGTCGCAGATGTCAATGCTGAACCGGTATCAGCACGTCATGGAGGAGCTGCTGCGCGAGGCCAGCGGGAAGATGGGAGACGCGCTGTTCGGAGGCTCCTCGGCGCCCGAACCGGAGCCCACACCGCCCCCGGAGCCCGAGCCCGAGGCCGATTCCACGGTGGTCAGCTTCGCGGACTTCGCGGCCCGTCGAGCGGGCTAGCCCTATTATCTCATCGCCCCTTAGTCGGCCGCAGTAAGAGTCACGGTCTCGAGGCCGATGTCGTCGCCATACACCTCAAGAAATAGCTCGCCGCCTGGATCTGCATTGGGGATAGACACCACGTAGTGGCTCATTGAATCTGGGGCGAGCGAGAAGCTGCCGATGTGACCGTCGGAGGACGACTGCCTCCCCTCGGCCCCCCTGTAACTCGCCAGTGGCATTTCTAGCTCTCGGTCGCCACTGCGCATTTCGTATCCGACCAGGAGGTGGCTGTCGTTCGCGTTTCTGTATGCGGCCACGAGTTTGAATGTCGAACCCCCTGGTCCCTTCACCTCCTCGCCAGTTCCCATCTCCAAACGGTCCGTTAGATTCCTGTCCTGGATTTGGAAACTGGTAATCCGTCCCTCGTCGCCTTCAAAGTCCGTGTAAGTCGAGCATCGCTCCTCGCCCTCCTCCGTTGCGCATATCTCGAAACCCGCATCGATTTCGCCGACTCGGTTGCCTTCGAGGGCGGGCAGCCCGCCATCGATCGCTGCCTCTTCAGAATGCCTGTAATAGGTCAGGTAGTTGGCGGCAGGGGAGTCCTCGACGACGAGGTCTCGCGCACTCTCCAAGTCGGAAATTGAGGAGGTTGCTATGGCGCTGACGAACGACTCGATGTCGTCGTCAGAGGGGAGGTCTGGATCCGTTGGGGGCTCTGACTGCTCTGGAGTATCGCTGGCCGCGTCTTCGGTAGGCGGTTCTGTCTGAGTGTCGGGCGACTCGCTCGCTGTCTCCTCCGGTGCGGGAGAGGCGAGTTGGTCGTCAGAACACGAAACCGCTAGAAGGGCTACGCCAATGAGCATTGCGGGCGCGGAACGTTTCATGGGGCCTCTCCGACGTGTCGAGTGATTGCTCCTAACTTACTTGACAAGCGGGTTTGTGGATCTAGAAGTTTTGGGCGCAAAACCAATAAAGGCGTTCAGAAAGGCCGTCAGAACGAAGTAGGCCCCTCTGGGAATCTTCCCGGAGGGGCCTACTTCGTTGAGTTGGCGGGGTTTTCGTGGAGCCGCCTGCCGGAATCGAACCGGCGACCTATTCATTACGAGTGAATCGCTCTACCGACTGAGCTAAGGCGGCGTGGCGCCGCGGTGAGGCGCACGAGGGTCTACTTTACTGGTGCGCCTCACCGCGGTCAAAGCTCGCTCAGTCGTGCGCGGGGACCACCATCACGGGTGCGCTCGCGTGGTGCAGCAGCTCCCGGGAGACCGAGCCCAGCAGTGCGCTGCGCACCCCGCCGTGGCCCCGGGTGCCCACCACGGTCAGCTGGACCCGTCCGCCCATGGACTGGAGCACGTTGACCGGGAAGCCCTCTTCCACGGAACCGGTGACCGAGAGCTCCGGGAATTGGGCCTGGACCCATCCGACCTCCACGTCGAGGTCCTTGTTCAGGTCATCCACCCTGGTCTGCACCATGGCCTGTTCCCGGGCCGCCAGCTCCGGGTACCACATGGCCGCCGTCGTCAAAGGTGGCAGCGCCATCACCAGCTGCAGCCGGGTGCCGTGGCTGATCGCGGTCCGGGCGGCCTCCACCGCGGCCTTGCGGGAGTGCGGAGACCCATCGATGCCGACCACCACAGGCCGGGTGTCAGCGGTGCTGATCGCCTCCGGACCCTCGCCCACGCTGGACTCATCGGTGTGCGGGACCACCACGGTGGGGGAGTGTGCGTGGGAGGGCAGCGCCGCGGCCACCGAGCCAAGGATCCGTCCGGTGAATCCGCCGCGTCCGCGGCTTCCCACCACGCACAACTCGGCCGACCCGGACAGGTTCACCATGACCCCGGCGGCGTCGCCGTGCTCCAGCCGGTAGGTGACCTCTCCGGCATGTCCTGCGAGCTGTTCCCGGGCCAGGTTCAGGGTCCGTTCAGTGGCCTGCCGTGCCAGGGTCTGACCCCCGGCATCCGGGAAGCTCTCCAGGTATCCGCTCACCGCTGGGGGGATGGTGAAGGAGCTCATCACGGTCAGCGGCAGAGCGCGGAAGTGCGCCTCACGCGCGGCCCAGCGCAGCGCCGCGGTGGCATTGGCCGAACCGTCGAATCCGACGAGGACCCCCAGCGGTCGTGGGGCGCGTTGCTGTTCACCGGCTGCGGTGGGTTCTGGGGCGAGGTCGTGGGCGTCATGGGCCTGGCTGGACTCCGAGGAGGTCGCAGCGGGAGTGGCAGGGGACTCAATGTTCATGGCAGCGTCCTAACGCAGATCAGCTGAATGATGCCGATGAGTCAGAGAGGCCGAGTGGACGTCGTCGTCACCGGTGATCTGAGTCTACCTGCGCATTTCTACAAGAGGTAGAAGAAAGTTCAGCAATCGGTGCGGCCCTCGGCGAGCTCCCCGTCGAGCAGGTAACCGTCCACCGCCTCGTCCACGCAGCTGTTGCCTGACCGGTACGCCAGGTGTCCCTCTCCCTCCCGAATGATCAGCGAGGACTGTGGCACCTCCTGGTGCATGTTCTCAGCCCATTCCACCGGGGTGGCCGGGTCCCCGGTGGTCCCGATCATCAGCAGCTTCTCGACCTCGGCGAGGTCCGGCTCCCAGGGCTCTGAGACGTTCTCGGCGGGCCATTCCTCGCAGACCACGGCGCGGTGCCCCAGGTAGGGGCCGAACGTGGGCGCCTCCTCAGAGACCTCCTCGAACTCGGCCTCGATCTGCTCGGGATCCTCCGGCATCGGGTAGTCCAGGCACATCACGGCCGTGAAGGCGAAGTTGTTGATCCACTCATAGCTGCCATCGGGAGTGCGCCCGGCCTGGAGGTCGGCGAAGTACTGGAACGCGCTGAGGTCCTGCTGCTGCAGCGCCATGCTCAGCGCCTCGGAGAGCACCGGCCAGGCCTCGCGGCTGTACATCGGGGTGATGAAACCGCTGACCAGGGTGGAGACGTTGATGGTGCGTCCGTCTGCGCCCTGCGCCGGGCTCTCTTCGACCCCGGCGAAGAGATCCTGCACGCTGGCGGTGACCTCCTCCACGGTGTCACCAGCCGGGCAGGTCTCCTGCTCGGTGCACCACTGGGCGTAGTTCTCCAGTGCCTCCTCGAAGCCGCGGGCCTGTCCAAGGTTGAGCTCATGGGCATCGATGGAGACATCGAGCATCCCGTCCAGCACGAAGCGTCCGACCCGTGGGCCGTAGTGCTCGGCGTAGGTCATCCCCAGCTTCGTCCCGTAGGAGAAGCCCAGGTAGTTCAACTCGTCCTGCCCCAGGGCGGCTCGGATCACGTCCATATCGCGGACCGCAGAGAGCGTGTCCACATGGCCGAGAAGCTCCCCGCTCTCGGACTCGCAGGCCTCAGCCAGCTCCGAGGCCGACTCGCGGGCCTCCGCGTAGGCGGCTTCGGTGTCGAGCTGCTCGTCGGTGACCTGCTCGCGGTACTCGTCCATCTCGTCGTCGTCCAAGCAGGTCACCGGCGCGGACCGGTGCACCCCGCGCGGATCGAAGCCGATCACGTTGAAGCCTTCCAGCAGCTCCTGGCTGAACGCGGCCGAGGCCGCCTCTGCCACGGTGTCGTAGCCGGAGGACCCGGGCCCACCCGGATTGGTGAGCAGGTACTCGGCGTCCTCACCGCCGGAATCGGAACTGATGATCTGGATCTGCAGATCCTCCCCGGAGCCTGGCTCCGCCCAGTCCATCGGCACCGTGACCTCGGCGCACCGCATGGTCTCCTCGCAGGCGCTCCAGTCCAGCTTCTGCTCGTAGTACTCGGTGTAGCCCGCAGGCTCACCGGGCAGCGCCTCGGCGGGCACCGAGGTCGGGGTGATCGGCTGCTCCGCCTCGGTCTCCTCTGCGCCGGACTCTCCGCCCGAGCTCAAGCAGCTTGAGAGCAGCAGCGCGGAGACGGCGGTGAGACTCGCCAGGCGGATTCTGCGGGACAGGGTGAGGCGCTCAGGCACGGGACCTCCCGGGTAGGAACTGCATCATCAGGGCCTCCATGGCTAGCAATGGGGGGACATTCTGGGTGATCCGGGTGCGGGCGGCATTGATCGCGTCCAGCCCCGCCAGGGTCTGCTCGGCGCTGAGGGACTCTGCATAGCGCTGCAGCTCCTCGCGCAGATGCTCGTTGATCAGCTCGACGCCGGTGCCCAGCTTCAGGCTCAGCACGTCACGGAAGACGGCGGTCAGGTCGATCAGCGCCCGGTCCAGGGAGTCCGCCACGGCGCGCTTGGCCCGTCGGGTGTTCTCCTCCTCGAGCTTCTTGAACTGGCTGCGAAGCTTGGGCGGGATCTTCTCCTCGGCCTCCAGGCCGAGCGACCGGCGCAACGAGGCCTGCTCCGACTCCAGCCGGGCCTCTGCGGTGCTTGCCGCATCCGCCTGGGTCATCTCCACCAGGGACCCGGCCGCCTTGATCGCGGCCGAGGAGGAGGTCAGCCGCAGCGGCAGGGTCACCACCTGCTCCCGACGACGACGTGCCTCCGGGTCCCGGGCCAGCCGCCGGGCGACCCCGATGTGGTTCTGTGAGACCCGCGCGGCGAACTGCGCCTGCTGCTCATTGAGCCCGTCGCGGCTGGTCAGCAGCTGGGCCACCGCTTCGGTGGGTGGGATTCGCAGGCTCACCAGCCGGCAGCGGGAGCGGATGGTCACCAGCACATCCGCCGGGCTCGGGGCGCAGAGCACCCAGAGCGTATGCGGGGGAGGCTCCTCGATGGCTTTGAGCAGCACGTTGGTGGCGCGCTCAGTCATCCGGTCCGCGTCCTCGACCACGATCACCCGCCAGCGCGCGCCCTGCGGCTTCTCCTGCGCGGTGGTGATCAGCTCACGGACGTCGTCGATCTTGTAGGTCACGTTCTCCGTGGAGACCAGCTTCACCGAGGGGTGGCTCTCCGCGGCCACCAGTCGGCAGGACCGGCACTCTCCGCAGCCCCGGGCCGCCGGTTCCTCCTGCTCACAGTTCAGCGCGGCGGCGAAGGCCCGGGCGGCGTTGGACCGCCCCGACCCCGGGGGGCCGGTGAAGAGCCAGGCGTGGGCCGGGGTGCCGGAGCCCGCGGCTCGACGCAGCTGTTCCACGACCCCGTCCTGCCCGACCAGCTCGGTGTAGACGCTCATGGGTTCGGCAGCTCCTGACCCAGCATCTCCTGGACCCGCTCCCGGATCGCGGCCTGGAGCGCCTGGGCCGAGGCGGCGGCGTCGAGCACCAGATACCGCTGGGGCGCAGCAGCGGCGCGGTCGAGGAAGGCGTGCCGCAGCCGGTCGTGGAAGGCGTCCTCGGCGGATTCGATCCGGTCAGAGAGGCCGTCGCGACCCTCCCGGCGCGCCCGCGCGGCGGATGGGTCGATGTCCAGCACCACGGTCAGATCGGGCTGAAGCCCGCCCGTGGCGAAGGCGTTGATCTCAGCCACAGCCTGGGCGCCGAGCTCGCGGCCCACACCCTGATACGCCACCGAGGAGTCCACGTAGCGGTCACAGAGCACAAACCGGCCGGCCTGCAGCGCAGGCTCGATCCGCTGGACCACATGGGCGGCGCGGGAGGCGGCGAAGAGCAGCGCCTCGGTGCGGGGGTCCACCTCGCCCTGATCGTGCTCGAGCACCAGAGAGCGGATGCGCTCGCCGATCACAGTGCCGCCGGGCTCGCGGGTGCGCTCATAGGGCACCACCAGCTCCTGGAACCAGGATTCGAGCAGGTCCAGCTGCGTGGTCTTGCCGGCGCCGTCGCCGCCTTCGAAGGCGAGGAATCCTCCGCGTCTGAGATGGGTCACGGACCCAGCCTACCCAGCCGGACGGACACGGACCTGACGCCGCGAATCTGAGTCTGGGCGACCGGCCACCGGGCTCGCGCCGCGCGCTGCGGTACCGTAACGGTGTGAACCAGCGCGAACGCACCTTTGTGGTCAATGCGGGCCGCGGCGCCCACGGACCGAACCAGCCCGTGAACATGCCGGTGGACTTCACCTCGACCTACTCCTACCGGCCCGGCGTCCATGCGGCGCTGGACTATGCCCGCGAGGGCATGCCGTCCTGGGAGCCGTTGGAGGCGCTGCTGGCCCAGCTCGAGGCCGGGACCCGCACCAGCTCCGCCTCGCAGGGGCTGCTCACCACCGCGCAGGAGCATCCGGTCCCGGTGCTGCCGGGCCTGCTGTTCTCCTCCGGGATGGCTGCCATCTCTGCGGTGGTCCACCTGCTGGCCCCGGGAAGCCATCTGGTGATGCCCCGACACAGCTATATGGGGTTCTCCGCGCTGGCCCAGCAGATGGCCGATCAGGGTCTGCTGACGCTGCACCGGGTGGACATCGCCGACACCGAGCAGGTCACCACCACGCTGCACGACGTCGCCACGCTGGCCAGCGCTCAGGACGCCGCGGTGATGCTCTGGATCGAGTCCCCGACCAACCCGATGTTGGAGGTCGCGGACCTCCCGGCGCTGCTGGCGGCCGCGAAGAAGCGCGGCGTGCTCACCGCGGTGGACAACACCTTCGCGACCCCGCTGCGCCAGCGTCCGCTGCAACACGGTGCCGACGTGGTGGTCCACTCGGTGACCAAGTTCCTCTCCGGACACTCAGACCTGATCATGGGCGCCGCGATGACCGCAGACCCCGAGATCCACGCGCGGCTGCACCAGCACCGCACCCTGCATGGCGCCATCCCGGGACCGATGGAGGTCTTCCTGGCCCTGCGCGGGGTGCGCACCCTCGCCGTGCGCCTGGACGCCTCGGAAGCCAGCGCCGCCGAGCTGGCCCGCCGGCTCGAAGAGCTCAGCCAGGACGTCGGACTGCCGCTGCGCAGAGTCAACTACCCGGGCCTGCCGGGACATCCGCAGCATGCGCGCGCCGCCGCCCAGCTCGGCGGGTTCGGCGCGATCCTGACCATCGAGGTCGACGCCGACCAGCCCGGTGCTTCAGCAGGGCCCGGTGCCTCGGCCGCGGCAGGGCAGCGGACCGAGGCCGAAGTGGCCGACGCCGTGCTCGGCGCGCTGCGGCTCTGGACCCCGGCCACCAGCCTGGGCGGCGTGGAGTCCCTGGCCGAGCGCCGTCGTCGTCATCCCGGGGAGCCCGCCTCGGTCCCTGACGGTCTGATCCGGCTCTCGGTGGGGATCGAGGACGTGGAGGACCTCTTCGCGGACCTGCTCAACGCGCTGCGCACCGCCGCGGTCGCAGACCCGCCGGATGCGGAGCCCATCCGATAACATCGAGGTATGCAGTCACCCCTCTCTGACCTCTGGATCTTCGTCCTGCAGACCGAAGCCTGGATGCACCTGGCCTTCGCCCTGGTCTGCCTCGGGCTCGCCGTGGTCGCACTGGCCAAGTGCATCCCCAAGAACGCGCAGCGCTTCGACGTCGCGTTCAAGCGGACCAAGGGCTTCTGGCTGGGCATGACCGGCGGCGCCGTCGTCCTGGCGCTGCTCGGCGCCTTCGGGGCCGGCCCGTTCGGCCTGATCTTCCCAGTGGCTGCGGCCTGCATGGCGATGGTCTACCTGACCGACGTCAACCCCGAAGTCTCCAACTGACCCGGTGGCCGGGCGCCTCCGCCCCGGACCTGACCGACCGAACGCGCTGCATCGATGTGCACGTCCGACTCCGAAAGTGAGACACACTCCATGGCCTATGACCTGATCCTGCTCCGCCACGGACAGAGCGACTGGAACGAGAAGAACCTCTTCACCGGATGGGTGGACGTCCCGCTGACCGCGCTGGGCCGCGAAGAGGCCGCGCGCGGCGGTGAGCTGCTCAAGGAGCACCAGCTGCTCCCCGACGTGGTGCACACCTCGCTGCTGCAGCGGGCGATCACCACCTCCCACCTGGCGCTGGAGACCGCCGACCGGCTCTGGATCCCGGTGAAGCGCGACTGGCGGCTCAACGAGCGCCACTACGGCGCGCTGCAGGGCAAGGACAAGGCCGAGACCCTGGCGCAGTATGGCGAGGACCAGTTCATGATGTGGCGCCGCTCCTACGACACCCCGCCGCCGGAGATCGCCGCCGACGACGAGTTCTCCCAGATCGGGGACCCGCGCTACGCAGACCTCGGTGACGCCGCGCCGCGCACCGAATGCCTCAAGGACGTCGTGGACCGGATGCTGCCCTACTGGGAGTCCGCGGTGGTCCCGGACCTGCGCGAGAACAAGACCGTGCTGCTGGCCGCGCACGGCAACTCGCTGCGCGCCCTGGTGAAGTACCTCGACGGGATCTCCGACGCGGACATCGCCGGGCTGAACATCCCCACCGGGATCCCGCTGCACTACCAGCTGGATGAGGACCTGAAGCCGATGAACCCGGGCGGGACCTACCTGGACCCCGAGGCCGCCAAGGACGCGATCCAGGCTGTCGCGAACCAGGGCAAGAAGTAAGGCTCAAGCCAAGGCCCAACCAGCCGCGGCTCGAGCAGCCGTCGCAGACATCGCTGGGGCGCAGACGGGTGGAATTCTCGCAGAGAATGCGATCGTTCCGCCTGTCTGCGCCCCAGCGATGTGCGTTGACCGATATGCATCGGTCGAAGCGGGTCACCCAGCGGGTCACCCGGCGAGCATCACCCGGCGCGTCACCGGATGCGGGTCACCGGAGGCAGTGACTCAGGAGAGCTCGCGGGAGTCCCAGGAGCCGGTGACCAGATAGTCGACCTTGTTCGCCACGGCCACCGCGTGATCGCCGTAGCGTTCGAAGAACCGGCTGACCAGGGAGGAGTCCACGCTGGTGGCAGGGCTCTGCTGCCAGTCCTCGGCGGCCACGATGGTGAACACCGAGGCGTGCAGATCGTTGAGCTGCTCGTTGAGGGCATGGATCTCCGCCACCAGGTGCAGCTCGCGGGTCTCCATCAGCGTGACCAGCCGGGCGGAGATCTGCGTGGTGAGCTTGGCCATCTTCTCGAAGACCGGGTGCAGCGCCTCCGGGGCCACCCGGTCCGGGTAGCGCATCCGCGCCAGCTGCGCGATGTGCCGCGCGAGGTCGCCCATGCGCTCCAGCGAGGTGCTCATCCGCAGCGCACCCACGATCATGCGCAGGTCAGAGGCCACCGGGCCCTGCAGCGCGAGCAGCTCGATGGCCTTCTCGTCGAGCTCCACCTGCAGCCGGTCGATCTGCGCGTCGGCGGCGATGACCTCCTCCGCGAGCTGGAGATCGGTGGTGTCGAAGGCGGTATAGGCCTTCTCCATCGCCGTATGGACCAAAGAGGTGATCTGGATCAGCTGCTCACCGAGATTGATGAGGTCTGCCTGAAAGAGCTTTCGCACGTGTTCGCGTTCCTTTCCCGCCGTGGAGTATCCCGACGTTGAATCCTCGCTGGCGCAGATGAACACCAGCGAAGTCAGCAGTCAACGTGAAGGTGAACGCTGGTTGAACCCTGGGCGCCGCCCGGGCCATGTGGTGCCGGGCACCGGGAGCCGGGCCTAAGCTGTAGCTCGTGGATCCCCTGCTCATCGCCGCACTCTCCGGCGTCGTCGGCCTGGCACTGGGCGTGGTCGGCATGTATGCCTTCCGTGTCAGTGAGGCCCAGCGCGGCGCCGGCATCGACGTGGACGAACCCTCGATGCCCGCCGGCGCCACCGAGGTGTTGGCCTCCCTGGGGCTGGCCTACATCGTGGTGGACACCGTGGACGGGGTGGTCCGCGCGAACCCCGCCGCCTACGCCTTCGGCCTGGTGCGCGGGCACACCGTGGTGCACCAGCAGCTGCTGGCTCTCACCGCGCGGGTCCGAGGCGACGGGGTGATCATCGATCAGGAGCATGAGCTGGCCCGCGGTCTGCAGGGGGAGACCTCCCTGGTGGTGCATCTGCGCGTGGCCCCGCTGGGGGACGAGTACATCCTGGTCCTCGCCGATGACCGCACCGAGTTCTCCCGCATAGAGGCGGTGCGCAACGACTTCGTCGCCAACGTCTCCCACGAGCTGAAGACCCCGGTCGGGGCGATCTCGCTGCTGGCCGAGACCATCGAGGACGCAGCCGACGACGACGTCGCCGTCCGCCGCTTCACCCAGCGCCTGCACAAGGAGTCCCGCCGGCTCGCGGCGCTGGTCCAGGACATCATCGAGCTCTCCCGGGTGCAGGGCAAGAACGTGGTGCACGCCGGGCGTCCGGTGGACCTCGAAGACGTGATCGCCGACGCCGCAGACCGCTCCCGGCTGCCGGCGGAGGCGAAGAACATCGAGCTCAAGATCGGGGGCGCGCTGCCGCACCGGGTCCACGGCGACGCCGACCAGCTGGCGATGGCGTTCCGGAACCTGATCGACAACGCGGTGCGCTACTCCCCGGAGTCCACCCGGGTCGGCATCGGGCTCTCCAGCCGGGACGGGATCGCTCAGGTCACCATCACCGACCAGGGGATCGGGATCGCCAAGGAGAACCAGGAGCGGATCTTCGAACGCTTCTACCGGGTCGACGCCGCGCGCTCCCGGCAGACTGGCGGCACCGGCCTGGGGCTGAGCATCGTGAAACACGTGATCACCAACCACGGCGGCGAGGTCGCGCTGTGGTCGCAGCAGGGCAGGGGCTCCACGTTCACGGTGCGCCTGCCCGAGCTCGACGAGAGCCTGGATACCTTCGAAGGGCTCGGCCGCGGCATGCCCGCGCTGACCCGCGCCGAGCAGGCCGTCACTGAGGACACCGCACCGCACCATCAGGCAGAAGATCCGGCCACACCAGGGCCGGCGAAGGAGGAGACGCGTGACCAGAATTCTGCTCGTCGAGGATGAGCCTTCATTCTCAGAGGCACTGTCCTACACCTTGGAGAAGGAGGGCTACGACGTCGTCGTCGCGGAGAACGGGCTCGACGCCGTCGAGATCTTCACTCGAGAGGGGGCCGACCTGGTCCTGCTGGATCTGATGCTCCCGGGCCAGTCCGGCACCGAGGTGTGCCGGCAGATCCGGCTGCAGTCGAATGTTCCCGTGATCATGCTCACGGCGAAGGACTCCGAGATCGACAAGGTGGTGGGGCTGGAGCTCGGCGCCGATGACTATGTCACCAAGCCCTATTCCTCCCGGGAGCTGCTCGCCCGGGTCCGGGCGGTGCTGCGCCGCCGGGTGGAGACCGAGGTCGACGACGGCTCCCTGGTCACCGCCGGGCCGGTCAGCATGGACATCGAACGCCACACCGTGGAGGTTGCGGGCGCGCCGCTGAGCCTGCCGCTGAAGGAGTTCGAGCTTCTGGAGATGCTGCTGCGCAACGCCGGACGGGTGCTCACCCGGGGCCAGCTGATCGATCGGGTCTGGGGCTCGGACTACGTCGGGGACACCAAGACCCTCGACGTCCACGTCAAGCGGCTGCGCGCGAAGATCGAGCCGGACCCCTCACGGCCGGAGTTCCTGATCACGGTCCGTGGGCTGGGCTACAAGTTTGAGTCCTGAACCGAGTCGGTAGACTGACCCAGGTCCCTGAAGCGTCGTCCCCACCCCAGGAGTGTGCATGAGCCCCGTCAGCGATTCCGCAGCCCAGAACCCCACCGCGGCTGCACCGTCGGGCAGCTCCGGCGCCCAGGCCCGGCAGCCGATCCGGCGCGCCCTGATCTCGGTCTATGACAAGACCGGGCTGGAGGACCTCGCCGCCGGTCTGCACGCCGCCGGGGTCGAGATCGTCTCCACCGGCTCCACCGCCCAGCGCATCGCCGCCGCCGGGGTGCCGGTGGTGGAGGTCTCGGAGGTGACCGGCTTCGCGGAGTGCCTGGATGGTCGGGTCAAGACGCTGCACCCCCGGGTGCACGCCGGGATCCTGGCCGACCGCCGCCGCGAGGACCACCGGGCCCAGCTCGAAGAGCTGGAGATCGAGCCCTTCGACCTGGTCGTGGTGAACCTCTACCCCTTCGCCGACACGGTGGCCTCCGGTGCCGCCGAGGATCAGATCGTGGAGCAGATCGACATCGGCGGACCCTCGATGGTCCGCGCGGCCGCCAAGAACCACGCCTCCGTGGCCGTGGTGGTGGACCCGCTGCGCTATCACGACATCATCACCGCCGCCGAGGCCGGAGGCTTCACGCTCAGCGCCCGGCAGCGCCTGGCCGCGCTGGCCTTCGCGCACACCGCCGCCTACGACACCGCCGTGGCGCGCTGGACCTCCCAGCAGTTCGACGACGACTTCGACGCCGCCTCCGTGCCGGCCTCGCCGCTGAGCCGCACCGAGAAGAAGCTGAACTTCCCGCCCTACGCCGGACTCGCGCTGCAGCGCCTGGACACCCTGCGCTACGGGGAGAACTCGCATCAGCCCGCCGCGCTCTACGCGGACTCCAGCGCCCGCCCCGGCCTGGCCCAGGCGGAGACCCTGCACGGGAAGGCGATGAGCTACAACAACTACGTCGACGCCGACGCCGCCGTGCGCACCGCCTTCGACTTCGCCCAGCCTGCCGTGGCGATCATCAAGCACGCCAACCCCTGCGGCGTCGCCGTGGGTGCCACCGTGGCGCAGGCCCACCGGACCGCCCACGCCTGTGACCCGCTCTCGGCCTTCGGCGGGGTCATCGCCGCGAACCGCACCATCACCGCTGAGATGGCGCGGACCGTGGCGGAGATCTTCACCGAGGTCGTCGTCGCCCCGGCCTTCGAGGAGGAGGCGCTGGCGATCCTGACCAAGAAGAAGAACATCCGGCTGCTGCGTCTGCCCGAGGGGCACCGGCGCGATCGGGTGGAGTACAAGCAGATCTCCGGGGGCATGCTGCTGCAGGCCTCCGACGCCGTGGACGCCGAGGGGGACACCACCTCCGGCTGGAAGCTGGTCTCCGGCGAGGTCGCCGACGAGGCGATGCTGGCAGACCTGGACTTCGCCTGGCGCGCCATCCGCTCGGTGAAGTCCAACGCGATCCTGCTGGCGAAGCACCAGGCCACGGTGGGGATCGGCATGGGCCAGGTGAACCGGCTGGACTCCTGCCGGCTCGCGGTCCAGCGGGCGAACACGCTCGCCGGTGACGGTGTGGAGCGGGCCCGCGGGTCCGTCGCGGCCTCCGACGCGTTCTTCCCCTTCGCCGACGGGCTGCAGAGCCTGATCGCCGCGGGAGTGCGCGCCGTCGTCCAGCCGGGAGGATCCCAGCGCGACGAGGAGGTCATCTCCGCGGCCCGGGACGCCGGCCTGACCATGTACCTCACCGGAACCCGCCACTTCTTCCATTGATCGTTTGCGGCGCCGCGGCACAGGGGAGACCGCGACGACGCAGGCCGTGCCCCGGCCCGGAAGTCCGGGTCAGGTGACCGGCCGCCACGGCGGAGACCTCGTGACGAAGCCCCCGCCACGTGCCCTGATCGTGTGTGACGACTGAGACTCCCCACTGAGTGTCCTGACTGTTCTCGCGGCACACCTGCCGCTATGCCCGCCCGGTGCCCTTGAAAGGGGTGGAACCCGTGAACGAACTGCTCGACGAGCTCGAAGACATGATCCGGGAGGAGCGGCTCACGGAGCTGCGCCGCGCCTTCGATGACCTCAACGTCGGGGACATCGTCGACTTCCTGGAACGCCTCGGGGTGAAGGACCGGGCGGTGGCCTTCCGGCTGCTCTCCAAGGGTGTGGCCGTGGAGGCCTTCGACCTGCTGGATCAGGCGCTGCAGAGCGAGATCGTCGAGGGCCTCAAGGACGCCGAGGTGGCCCACTACTTCGAGTCACTGGACCCCGATGACCGGGTCCGGCTCATGGATGAGATGCCCGCCTCGGTGGCTCGTCGGATGCTGCGTCACCTGGACCCGCGCGAGCGCAGCCTGACCAACATCGTGCTGGGCTACCCCAACGGCACCATCGGGCGCCAGATGAGCCCGGAGTTCGTCGCGATCCCGGAGCACTTCAGCGTCGCCCAGGCCCTGGAGAAGGTCAGCAAGGCCGGCGACGACGCGGAGACGCTCTACACCCTCCCGGTGGTCGATCACGGTCGGCTGCTCAAGGGTGTGGTCTCGCTGCGCGACCTGGTCAGCAGCCCCGGGGAGGCGCTCGTGGTGGACCTGATGCGTGAGGCCGACTCGGTGGACGCCGACCACGACGCCGAGGATGCCGCCCGCATGTGCGCGGACCGCAAGCACCTGGCCGTGCCGGTGACCGACTCCGAACACCGGGTGGTCGGGATCTTCACCGTCGACGACGCGCTGGACATCCTGGAGCGCGCGGAATCCGAGGACGCCGCCCGCCACGGCGGCGCCGAGCCGCTGAACCGGCCCTACCTCTCGACTCCGGTGCTGCAGATCATGCGCTCCCGCGTGGTGTGGCTGCTGGTGCTGGCCCTGGGCGCCGCACTGACCGTGCAGGTGCTCGACGTCTTCGAGGGGACCATCGAATCCATGGTGGTGCTCAGCCTGTTCGTCCCGCTGCTGATCGGCACCGGCGGCAACACCGGGAACCAGGCCGCGACCACGGTCGTGCGCGCGCTGGCGCTGGGCGATGTGGGCACCCGCGACGTGTTCAAGGTGCTCTGGCGCGAGGTCCGCGTGGGCATGACGCTCGGCGCCACGATCGGCGTGCTGGGCTTCCTGGTCGCCGGCCTGTTCTACGGCTGGGACATCGGCACCGTGATCGGACTGACCTTGTTCTCCATCTGCACCCTCGCCGCCTCGGCGGGCGGACTGATGCCGCTGCTGGGCAAGAAGCTCGGGGCAGACCCGGCGGTCTTCGCGAACCCGTTCATCTCCACCTTCGTCGACGCCACCGGACTCATCGTGTACTTCATGATCGCCCGCACCGTGCTGGGGATCTGAGCCCCGGAGCCGAGCCCTGGGTCAACAGGGCCAGCAGGCCCATCTGGGGTAGATTTGTGATCAGGGAAACAACATATAACCGAACTTGAGGAGATCCATGCCGACGGCAAAGATCATCTATACCAATACCGACGAAGCGCCGATGCTGGCCACCTTCTCCCTGAAGCCCATCGTGGAGGGCTTCGCAGCCCCCGCCGGGGTTGAGGTCGAGACCCGCGACATCTCCCTCGCGGGCCGCATCATCTCGCAGTTCCCGCACTACCTGCGTGAGGATCAGCGGGAGAGCGACGCGCTCGCCGAGCTCGGAGACCTGGCGAAGACGCCAGAGGCCAACATCGTGAAGCTGCCAAACATCTCCGCCTCGATCCCGCAGCTCAAGGCCGCCATCGCCGAGCTGCAGTCCGCCGGCTACGCGCTCCCGGACTACCCGGAGTCCCCCTCCACCGATGAGGAGCGCGACGTGCGCGCCCGCTACGGCAAGGTCCTGGGCTCCGCGGTGAACCCAGTGCTGCGCGAGGGCAACTCTGACCGCCGCGCGCCGGCCTCGGTGAAGAACTACGTGCGCGCCAACCCGCACTCCATGGGTGCCTGGAGCGCCGACTCCAAGACCAACGTGGCCACCATGGACTCCGGCGACTTCGCCTCCAACGAGCAGTCCGTGGTGCTCGA
This sequence comes from Nesterenkonia sandarakina, assembly GCF_013410215.1. Taxonomy (NCBI): domain Bacteria; kingdom Bacillati; phylum Actinomycetota; class Actinomycetes; order Micrococcales; family Micrococcaceae; genus Nesterenkonia; species Nesterenkonia sandarakina. The sequence goes on along the minus strand of NZ_JACCFQ010000001.1, from coordinate 264,918 downwards.
CACCGAGGACACGCTGAAGATCACCCACGTCTCCAGCGACGGCTCCACCACCGTGCTGAAGGAATCCCTGCCGGTCAAGGCCGGGGAGGTCGTGGACGCCACCGTCATGCGCGCCGCCGAGCTCGACGCCTTCCTCGCCGCCCAGGTGGCCCGTGCCAAGGAAGAAGACGTCCTCTTCTCGGCTCACCTGAAGGCCACCATGATGAAGGTCTCGGACCCGATCATCTTCGGGCACATCGTCCGGGCCTTCCTGCCCAGCCTGTTCCAGAAGCACGGCAAGACCCTCGCCGAGGCAGGGCTCTCCGCCAATGACGGACTGGCCTCGATCCTCGCCGGAGCCGAGAAGCTGGGCGAAGCCGGAGCGGGCATCAAGGAGGAGATCAGCAAGGGCCTGGCCGAGGGCCCCCGGATGTCGATGGTCGATGACTCCAAGGGCATCACCAACCTGCATGTCCCCTCCGATGTCATCGTGGATGCCTCCATGCCCGCCATGATCCGCAACGGCGGCAAGGCCTGGGGCCCCAGCGGGGAGACCGACGACACCCTCGCAGTCATCCCGGACTCCTCCTACGCCGGGGTCTACCAGGCGGTCATCGAGGACTGCCGCGCCCACGGCGCCTTCGACCCCACGACCATCGGCACCGTGCCCAACATCGGTCTCATGGCGCAGAAGGCCGAGGAGTACGGCTCCCACGACAAGACCTTCGAGATCGAGGCCGCAGGCACCGTGCAGGTGACCAACGCCGCCGGTGACGTGCTGCTCGAGCATGAGGTCTCCGCGGGCGACATCTGGCGCGCCTGCCAGACCAAGGACGCTCCCATCCAGGACTGGGTGAAGCTGGCCGTGACCCGCGCCCGCGAGTTCGACACCCCTGCGGTGTTCTGGCTCGATGAGAAGCGCGCCCACGATCGCACCATGATCGAGAAGGTCAATCACGCCCTGGCAGAGCTGGACACCTCGGGACTCGAGATCGAGATCCTGGACCCGGTCTCGGCCACGAAGTACACCGTGGAGCGCCTGCGCCGCGGCGAGGACACCATCTCTGTGACCGGCAACGTGCTGCGTGACTACCTCACCGACCTGTTCCCAATCCTGGAGCTGGGCACCTCCGCGAAGATGCTCTCGATCGTGCCGCTGATGGCAGGCGGCGGGCTGTTCGAGACCGGCGCCGGCGGCTCCGCTCCGAAGCACGTCCAGCAGCTGGCCGAGCAGAACTACCTGCGCTGGGATTCCCTGGGCGAGTTCTTCGCCCTGGTGCCCTCACTGGAGAAGTACGCCGATCAGGCCCAGGCCCCCAAGGCCAAGGTGCTCGCCTCCGCGCTGGACCGCGCCACCGCGACCTTCCTGATGGATAACCGCTCCCCGGGACGCAAGCTGGGCAGCATCGACAATCGCGGCTCGCACTTCTACCTGGCCATGTACTGGGCCCAGGAGCTGGCCGCGCAGAGCGAGGACACCGAACTGGCCCAGCGCTTCGCTCCGGTGGCCGAGGAGCTGACCTCCAAGGAGGAGCAGATCCTGGGTGAGCTCAACGGCGTCCAGGGCGAGCCGGTGGATCTGGGCGGCTACTACCGTCCCGATGAGGCCAAGGCCTTCGCCGCGATGCGCCCCTCGGCGACGCTGAACAGCATCGTCGACGGCCTCAAGGCCTGACCCCCTGAGCGTTTTACCTCCCCTTACGTGTTCTACCGGGCCCACGGCAGGCCCGGTAGAACACATAAGCCCAGGTAATGCGGGGGGTGGGGGAGTGGGCGTGGCAGGATGAATCCATGACTCGACGACTTCACATCATGCCCGAAGCTGCCCCCGAGCTCGCCGCCGGGCTCCGCGAGCAGGGCGCCGAGCTGGTCGGCGCGGATGAGCAGCCCGAGGGCGTCATCGTCACCGGCATGTTCAAGAAGCTCAACCTCACCGAGGTGCTCGAGGCCAACCCGCAGGTGCGATGGGTGCAGCTGCCCAGCGCCGGGATCGAGCTCTACTCCGAGATCCTGCAGCGGTTCCCCGACCTGACCTGGACCTCGGCGAAGGGCGCCTACGCCAAGCCGGTGGGGGAACATGCGCTGGCGCTGACCCTGGCCGCGCTGCGCGGGCTGAAGACCCGTGCCCTGGCCACCAGCTGGGGCACTGAGGGTGGGATCTCGCTAAACGGGCTGCGCTGCGTCGTCGTCGGCGGAGGCGGAGTTGCGGCAGAGATCGTCCGGCTCTATAAGGCCTTCGACACCCACGTCACCGTGGTCCGTCGCACCTCAGAACCGGTGGAGCACGCCGATGTCACCGTGGCCTTCGAGGGTCTTGACCAGGCGCTGCAGGGTGCCCACGTGGTCGCCCTGGCCGCCGCAGCGACGCCGACCACCCGGCACCTGCTCAACGCCGAACGGCTGGCACTGCTCGCCGACGGCGCCGTGGTGGCCAACGTCGGCCGCGGCAGCCTGGTGGACCAGGCGGCACTCGCGCAGGCACTGAGCTCGGGCGCCCTGCGCGGCGCCGGGCTGGACGTCACCGAACCCGAGCCGCTCCCGGAGACCGACCCGCTCTGGGGCCTGGAGAACTGCCTGATCACCCCGCACACCGCGGACACCACCGAGATGGTGGTCCCGCTGCTGCGCGAGCGGATCCTCGCGAACCATCGACGCTTCAGCGCCGGTGAACCGATGCTGGGCCTGGTGGACCCCGCTCAGGGATACTGATCCCCGCAGCCTCCCCGCACGTCCCGATACCCTCCGGATCCCAGGAGTCACCCACATGGCACATGTGCTCACCGTCAACGGACACACGCCACAGATCGGTGAGCGCGTGTTCCTGGCTCCCACCGCCGCGATCACCGGGGAGGTCACCATGGCGGCTGACTCCTCCGCCTTCTACGGCGTCTCGGTCCGCGGCGACTCGGCCCCGATCGTGGTGGGCGAAGGCACCAACCTGCAGGACAACGCGGTGCTGCACGCCGACCCGGGCCACCCCTGCACCCTCGGGGCCGGGATCTCCGTGGGGCACGCCGCGGTGGTCCACGGCTGCACCGTGGGTGACGGCTCGCTGATCGGCATGAGCGCGACCATCATGAACGGCGCCGTGATCGGCGAGCAGAGCCTGATCGCCGCCGGCGCCGTGGTGCTCGAAGGCACGCAGGTCCCGCCGCGCTCCCTGGTCGCTGGAGTCCCCGCGAAGGTTCGACGCGAGCTCACCGCCGAGGAGATCGCCGGACTGCGCGGCAACGCCGAGGTCTACCTGGGGCATAAGGACGCGCACCGCGTCGCGCAGGGCGACGACGCCAGGTAACAGTTCTCCCACGTCCAGGCGATCACCAGGGCACTCTCAGTAGCCTCGAGAGAAGCACACCCGACGAGAGGCACTCGCATATGACCATCTACGGGTTCCACGCATCCCAGGAACAGATCGCCCCCTCCCAGCTGCTGCGCGACGTCCAGCACGCCGAGACGGTCGGCTTCCAGGCGGCCATGAGCTCGGACCACTTCATGCCCTGGTCCCACCGGCAGGGCCACTCGGGCTTCACCCTCTCCTGGTTGGGCGCCGCACTGGCCACCACAGAGTTCCCCATCGGATCGGTGATCGCCCCCGGTCAGCGCTACCACCCGGCCATCGTCGCCCAGGCCACGGCCACCCTCGGAGAGATGTTCCCCGGCCGCTACTGGGCCGCCCTGGGTGCCGGCCAGGCGATGAACGAGCATGTCACCGGAGAGCTCTGGATGGACAAGGAGACCCGACGACGCCGACTCGCGGAGTGCGCCGACATCATCTCCCGGCTGCACCGCGGAGAACGGATCATCAGCCACCGCGGGTTCGTCAGCGTGGACGACGCCTACCTCTACGACCGTCCCGCCGAGCCCATCCCGCTCTACGCCACCTGCATCACCCCCGAGGCCGCGCGCCTCGCCGCCACCTGGGCCCACGGCATGATCACGCTGAACCAGCCCGACGACGTCCAGAACGAGGTGCTCAGCGCCTACCGCGAGGCCGGAGGCGAGGGCCCCGCGATGCTGCAGGTCCACCTCAGCTGGGCGGAGACCCGGGAACGGGCCGAGGCCATCGCCCACGACCAGTGGCGGACCAACACCTTCGGCGCACCGCTGGACCAGGATCTGCCCACCCCCGAGCACTTCGACTCTGCCGCCGCCGAGGTCAGCCTCGAGACCGTGGCGAAGGCGGTCTGGATCTCCGCGGAGCCCGGCCAGCTGACGGATTGGATCGCTGCCGCCGCTGAACCGGGCTTCGACCAGGTGTACCTGCACCACGTGGGTCAGGAACAGCAGGACTGGCTCGACCTCGCCGGCAAGGCGATCCTCCCCGAACTGAAGGGCGCCTGATGCGCATCACCGACACCGCAGACCTCTGGTACAAGAACGCCGTCATCTACTGCGTGGACCTCGAGACCTACCTGGATTCCGACGGCGACGGTATCGGTGACCTCCCAGGCCTCACCCAGCGCATCGACTACCTCGCCGACATCGGGGTCAGCTGCCTGTGGCTCATGCCCTTCTATCCCTCTCCGAGGCGCGACAACGGCTACGACATCTCCGACATGTTCGGCGTGGACCCGCGCTACGGCGATCACGGTGACTTCGTCGAGCTGGTCCGGGTGGCCCACGACCGCGGGATCCGCGTGATCGTGGACCTGGTCATCAACCACACCTCGGACCAGCACCCCTGGTTCCGAAAGTCACGGGCGTCGAAGGAGAACCCCTATCGGGACTTCTACGTCTGGCGCAGCGACACTCCGCCGGACACCTCCGAGGAGGCCATGTTCCCCGGCCAGGAAGATGGGATCTGGACCTATGACGAGAAGACCGAGGAGTGGTACCTGCATCACTTCTTACACACCCAGCCCGACCTGAACACCGCCAATCCGCAGGTCCGCGAGGCGATCACCAAGACCATGGGGTTCTGGCTCCAGCTCGGCGTCGACGGCTTCCGGGTCGACGCGGTCCCGTTCGCGATCAATCAGACCACACTGAGCGGCGCGGATGAGCACGAGTTCCTGGAACCCCATGACTACCTGCGCACGCTGCGCGCCTTCCTGCAGCGACGGTCCACTGGCACGAGCTCCGCCATGATCCTGGGTGAGGTGAACCTCCCACACGAGGAACAGCTGGCGTTCTTCGGTGGGGAGGACGGTGACGAGCTCACCATGCAGTTCGACTTCGCCGTGAACCAAATGGCCTTCCTGTCCTTCGCCCGCGAAGATGCCAGGCCGCTCGCCGAGGCGCTCTCGGAGCGCCCGCAGAACCTCTCCACCGAGACCCAGTACGCGAACTTTCTGCGCAACCACGACGAACTCACTCTGGACCTGCTCAGCGCTGAGCAGCGTGACGAGGTCCTGGACACCTTCGGCCCGGAGCAGGACATGCGCTTCGCCGGACGTGGACTGCGCCGACGCCTGCCAGCCATGTTCGACGGAGACCCACGGCGGATCAAGATGGCCTACTCGTTGCTGTTCGCACTCCCGGGCACCCCGGTGCTCTTCTACGGCGAGGAGATCGGCATGGGGGAGAACCTCGAGGTCCCCGGTCGCGAGGCGGTTCGGACACCGATGCAGTGGAGTCGGGACAAGAACGGCGGCTTCTCCTCCGCCAAGCCCTCGAAGCTGGCACGCAAGGTCGTGAAAGGCCCCTTCGGCCCGGAACATGTCAACGCCGCCCAAGCCCGCAGGGACCCCGACTCGCTGCTGCACCACATCGGCCGGTTGGCGCGACGCTACCGCGACTGCCCGGAACTGGGATGGGGCGAGCTGAGGATCCTGGAACAGCCGCACCAGGAGGTGCTCGCGCATCGAATGACCAGCGGGGATCAGTCCATGGTGCTGCTGCACAACCTCTCACCAAAGTCCCTCACGGTGCCGCTCACGCTGGACGAGCACGACCAGGGCAGCGAGCTCATCGACCTGCTCCAAGATGGTGCCTGTGGGATCGATGCCCAGCAGCGCACCGAGGTCACCTTGGAGGGGTACGGCTACCGCTGGCTGCGCGTGAAGCGCCCGGGTGATCCCCGGCTGCTCTGAGATACCGCCCGGCGCCGAGGCAGGTCCGGTCTGTCGCCCGCCGGCTCTGCGACATCCGACCGCTGAGATCGCCGCAGTCAGGCGCCCGTGAGGCGCTACGCTGAAGACCTCTACCCGCGCGGGACGTTCACACCGTTCACCGGTGCGCGCCGTGACACCCCCTATAGGAGACCCCATGAAGCGTTCGGCTCTGGCTGGCAGCGGTCTGGCCGCCGTCGTCCTGCTCACGAGCTGCGGCGGCAACCCCTTCAAGGACGGGGCGGCGGAGGCCGAGCCTGAGGTTCCGAGCTTCGGGGAGATCCAGGACCGCATGTGGGACGCCATGCTGACCGCCGACACTGTGAGCATCGAAGGTGAGATCGAGGCCTCCGAGGCCGACGTCGACCAGATGTTCCAAGAGATCGACGAGACCGACACCGGGGATCTGCTGATCATCGGGGCCGTGGACGGCAGCGACTCCGAGATGACCTTCACCGCCGGGGACGTCAGCTTCACCCAGCGCGCCATCGACGGCGCAGAGTACTTCCGCGGCGAGGATTTCGCCTCGCTGCTGATGAGCGAGCTGGACGATGAGATCGCGGCCCTGATCGAGGAGGACTTCCTCGTCTCCGTGGTGGCCGAGCAGTGGGTTCAGTTCAACACCGACGGCGCCGAGGCGGTCTTCTCCGCTGAGGATCTCATCAGCACCTGGCGGCGCGAGCTCGATGACACGGAGATCGCCACGCTCGAAGGCATCGCGGAGACCCGAGACGGCACCGAGGTCTACGTCTACTCCGCCGCGGAGGGCTCCACTGAGTTCGTGGTGGCGGCGACCGGCGCCCCCTATCTCTTGGAGATGCGCGACGAAGAGTCCAGCTACCGATTCAGCGCCTGGAACGAGGCGCAGCGTCCCGAGGCGCCGGAGAACGTGATGACCCTGGATGAGATCTTCGACGCGATCGCCGCCGAGCAGGGCTGGTCCACGGGGGACGCTGACACGGGAGCCTGAGCCGCAGAAAGACCAACACAACGGGGGGTTGTGCAGAAACGGGGAACCTGGACACCACAGCCGGGTCCCCGACACATCCGAAGGGAAAGACCATGAGCAACACTACGCAGAGTCCCTCCTGGGGCGTCACCCGGACCCTGGGCACCACGGCGGCACTGGGCATCGCGGCCCTGGCCCTGATCGGCTGCGGCGCGGCAGACGAGGACCCCCGGGTCGAGGAGAATCCGCAGGAGGACCTGGATCCCTCAGGAGCCGAGGACCAGGGCGTGTCCTCGGATGAGATCGCAGAGAACGAGGACGATCAGCAGGCCGCGGACATCGCGGAGATCGAAGAAGAGATCTGGGCTGCCTCCATGGAGGGTGAGAGCGTCAGCATCACCATGACCGCAGGCCTGGACCGGGGCCACGAGCTCTTCGGCTACGCCCCAGACTTCTACGAGGGCGAGGGAGAGAGCTTCGAGCTCGCGGTCAGCGGAGAGCTCGAGGGCGACGCGACCACCAGGCTGGACTACACACCCGAGTTCGAAGTGCGCAGCTTCGGCGACGAGGTCTATCAGTCCCTGGAGGCCTTCGTCTTCGACTACCAGGCACAGGTCCCCCCAGAGGTCGAGCCCGAGGTGGACGCTGCGCAGCTGGACACCGCCCTGCGAGCAGAGGGCGAATGGGTCGACGTCAGCACTGCCGAGCCAGCGGTGCCGCGCACCCCGGCCGCCGTCCTGGAGATGCTGCGCGCGGAGATCACCGAGTCCCTGGAGGTGGACTCGCTGGCGGAGCTCGACCTGGACTCCACCGTGGACACCCGAGAGGGCCAGAACGTCTGGGTCTACTCCAATGAGGACATGGAGATCGCCGTGCTGGCAGATTCCGACTCACCTGCGCTGGTCGGCCTGGTCCTGCCCGGTGAGACCGAGGACCTGGAGGCCACGCTCTCAGACTGGGACGAGGCCGAGACTCCCGAGCAGCCCGAGGAGGACACCGTCATCAACGATGAACAGCTCCAGGAGATCCTCAACGCCCTGGTCTGACCTGAGGACCTGCTGCTCGGCGCGGACACCGACGCTCGGGAGATTCCCAGGATTTGCTCAGAAAACGCGTTCCAGGACAACATCAGCTCCATAGCCCGTCCGAGTTCACCGTGAATTCCGCACCGGGGCCCGCCTCGGCTTTTCCCGAGGCCTGCGATCTGTGCAGGATGGAATCAGGTCATCAACGGGACCCCACACGGTCACTCAACGATGACAGACCGCGGAAAGACCGCGCAGCATCTCTCGATGCGAATGACGGAGGTAAACGAATTATGGCTACCACCGAAACCAGCAAGCTTCGCACCCTCGCCGGCGTGGTCGGCGTCGGCTCCCTGGCCCTGTTCGGCGCCACCGCCTGCGACGACGGCGGCACCGAGGATCCGGCAGTCGAGGATCCGGCCACCGAGGAAGACACCATGGAAGAGACTCCGATGGAGGAGGAGACCCCCATGGAGGACGAGACCATGGAGGAGTCCCCGATGGAGGACGAGACCATGGAGGAGTCCCCGATGGAGGACGAGACCATGGATGAAGACGAAGACATGTGATCGTCGTCTTTTCTCGAGAGAGCCCCTGCGGAGAGCGTCAGCTCCCCGCAGGGGCTCTCTTCGTCGTGCAGGTCTACCCACCTAAGGGAGCGTTACCGGACGCCCGTGGGGATCACGCTTGGGAAAGGCCTCAGGCCTCGGCGGCGCCGGAGCCCACGAGATCTTCGGAGGCTGCGGCACACTCGCGGCAGATGCCCCGGAAGACGACGTCGGCGACCTGGATCTGCATTCCCAGACTGGCCGGGGCCTGCAGGCACGGGGCCTCCCCATGGACGCACTCCACATCTTCGATCCGACCGCATCGGGTGCAGATCGCGTGATGGTGGTTGTCATGCGTGCGGGTCTCGTAACAGGCCGGGGATCCTGGGGGATCGAATCTGCGCAGCAGCTCGCGGGCGGTGAGATCATGCAGCACCGTGTAGACCGACTGCACGGTGATCTCAGGCAGCTGCTCCTTCACGGCACTATGGATGGCATCGGCAGGCTTATGTGGCTGCGCCGCGACCACCTCAAGGACGGCGAGACGCTGGCGGGTGACGCGGAGTCCGCGTTCGCGCAGCCGGTCTGGCCAGTCGGAGGTGATCATGACTCCAGTGTGCCGCACTTATGAATCATTCACAATAAAACCCGATACGTGTCACATACGGCCACATCCCTGTCCTGACGGGGTCGTCCCGCTCTCTTCGGCGTGCGCGCCGGAACTGGACGATAGACTGACTCACGCTGCCCCGTCTTCATCCGCAAGGAGAGCTTCAGTCCATGAGCACACCGGATATCAACAACGCCCCGTTGGCCGAGGTCGATCCAGAGATCGCGCAGGCGATCTCGGATGAGCTGGGACGCCAGCGCGACACCCTCGAGATGATCGCCAGTGAGAACTTCGTCCCCCGCGCAGTCCTGCAGGCCCAGGGCTCAGTGCTCACGAACAAGTACGCCGAGGGCTACCCGGGGCGGCGCTACTACGGCGGCTGCGAGTTCGTCGACGTCGCGGAGAACCTCGCGATCGAACGCGCCAAGGCGCTCTTCGGCGCAGAGCACGCCAACGTCCAGCCCCACGCCGGCGCGCAGGCCAACGTTGCGGTGATGACCGCCTTCCTGAAGCCCGGCGATAAGCTCATGGGCCTCTCCCTGGCCCACGGCGGTCACCTGACCCACGGCATGAAGCTGAACTTCTCCGGGAAGTTCTACGAGATCGCCGCCTACGAGGTCGACGCCGAGACCGGTGTGATCGACATGGACAAGGTCCGCGAGCAGGCCATCGCCGAGCAGCCCGACATGATCGTGGCCGGCTGGTCGGCCTACCCCCGGCAGCTGGACTTCGCCCGCTTCCGCGAGATCGCCGACGAGGTCGGCGCGATCCTCTGGGTGGACATGGCGCACTTCGCCGGCCTGGTCGCCGCCGGACTGCACCCGAACCCGGTGCCCTACGCCGACGTCGTCACCACCACGGTGCACAAGACCCTTGCCGGTCCGCGCTCGGGCATCATCCTGACCAAGGAAGAGCACAAGAAGAAGATCAACTCCGCGGTCTTCCCCGGTCAGCAGGGCGGCCCGCTGATGCACGCCATCGCGGCCAAGGCCATCGCGTTCAAGATCGCCGGCTCTGAGGAGTTCGCCGAGCGGCAGAAGCGCACCATCGAAGGTGCCCAGATCCTGGCCAAGCGGCTGATCGCTGCGGATGTCACCGAGCACGGCGTCTCGGTGCTCACCGGCGGCACCGACGTGCACCTGGTGCTGGTGGACCTGCGCGGCTCCGAGCTGGACGGCAAGCAGGCCGAGGACCGGCTCCACGAGGTCGGCATCACCGTGAACCGCAACGCGGTGCCCAATGATCCGCGCCCGCCGATGACCACCTCCGGGCTGCGCATCGGCACCCCGGCCCTGGCCACCCGCGGCTTCGCCGAGAAGGAGTTCAGCGAGGTCGCCGACATCATCGCCGAGGCGCTCAAGCCAGACGCGGACCTGCACGGGCTGAAGTCCCGCGTCAGCGCGCTGACCAAGGCCTTCCCGCTCTATGAGGGCCTCGAGGAGTGGTGAACCCAGGTATGACGCAGACCCCCGCTGCCCCCCAGAACGACGACGCCGGCGCCCCGGCCGGCGCTCGGGTCCTCGATGGCAAGGCCACCGCGAAGGCGCTGAAGGCTGACCTCGCCGACCGCGTCGCCGCGCTCAAGGCCCGCGGCATCACCCCCGGCCTGGGCACCGTGCTGGTCGGCGCAGACCCCGGAAGCCAGTCCTATGTGGCAGGCAAGCACCGGGACTGCGCCGAGGTGGGGATCACCTCGATCCAGGTGGAGCTCCCGGCGGAGACCACCCAGGAGCAGCTGCTCACCGAGATCGAGAAGCTCAACAACGATCCCGCCTGCACGGGCTACATCGTGCAGCTGCCGCTGCCCAAGCACCTGGACACGCAGAAGGTGCTGGAGGCGATCTCCCCGGAGAAGGACGCCGACGGGCTGCACCCGATGAACCTGGGCCGGCTGGTCGCCAACGTCAATGACGAGATCAGCACCCCGCTTCCCTGCACGCCCAAGGGCTGTGTGGACCTCTTGGACCATTACGGGCTGGACCTGCGCGGCAAGCACGTGGTCGTCGTCGGACGCGGGGTCACCATCGGTCGGCCGATCGGGCTGCTGCTGACCCGGCGCGAGATCAACGCCACCGTCACCCTGTGCCACACCGGGACCAAGGACCTCCCCGCGCATCTGGGGAGCGCCGACGTCGTCGTCGCCGCCGCCGGGGTCAAGCACATGATCGACCCGGCGGACCTGAAGCCCGGTGTGATCGCCCTGGATGTGGGAGTCACCCGGGAGGTGAACCCGGAGACCGGCAAGGCCAAGATCTACGGGGACTTCGCTCCTGGCATCGAGGCGGTGGCCTCCTGGTATTCGCCGAACCCCGGAGGCGTGGGGCCGATGACCCGGGCCGAGCTGCTGGCCAACGTGGTGCTCACCGCGGAGCGCGCGCTCTCGGAATAGTCCCGGCGGAGGGGGTGTTATTTCAAATGTGAAAAAACTCGGATTCCTCTCCTTCGGACACTGGACGCCCTCACCGCATTCGCAGACCCGTTCTGCCTCTGACTTGCTGCTGCAGTCCATCGACCTCGCTGTCGCGGCCGAAGAGCTCGGCGTCGACGGAGCCTACTACCGGGTGCACCACTTCGCCCGGCAGCTGGCCTCGCCGTTCCCGCTGCTCGCCGCCGTCGGGGCCAAGACCTCGCGGATCGAGATCGGCACCGGCGTGATCGACATGCGCTACGAGAACCCGCTCTACTTCGCTGAGGACGCCGGAGCGGCAGATCTCATCGCCGAAGGCAGGCTGCAGCTCGGCATCTCCCGGGGCTCACCAGAGCAGGCCGTGGAGGGCTGGCGGCACTTCGGCTACCAGCCAGCCGAGGGGGAGTCCGACGCCGACATGGGGCGCCGGCACACCGAGGTGGCACTGCAGGTGCTCTCCGGGCAGGGCTTCGCCGAGCCCAGCCCGCGCCCGATGTTCCCCAACCCGCCCGGGCTGCTGCGCCTGGAGCCGCACTCCGAGGGTCTGCGTCAGCGGATCTGGTGGGGCGCGGGCTCCGACGCCACCGCGCGCTGGGCTGCCTCGCGCGGGATGAACCTGATGAGCTCCACGCTGAAAGACGACGAGACCGGCGAGGCCTTCCACATCCAGCAGGCCAAGCAGATCCAGGCCTTCCGCGAGGAATGGGCCAAGCACGACCACGGCTTCGAACCGAGGGTCTCGGTCTCCCGCTCGATCCTGCCGATCGTCTCGGACCAGGATCGGGCCTACTTCCTGGGCCAGCGCGACTCCCAGGACCAGATCGGGATGATCGACGAGAAGACCCGGGCCATCTTCGGCCGCAGCTTCACCGCCGAGCCGGACGTGCTGGTGGAGGAGCTCGCCAAGGACGAAGCCGTCCAGGCCGCGGACACGGTGCTGGTCACCGTGCCCAACCAGCTGGGGGTGGACTACAACGCCCACATCCTCGAATCCCTGATGGAACACGTGGCCAAGCCGCTGGGCTGGAAATAGCCCACCCACCCAGCCTCCTTCGTTGAGGGGCGGATTCTGCGACCACTTGGGGCCTTCTCGCCCATGAGATACCCGCCGAATCCGCCCCTCAACGCTGGGGGGAGGGGTCAGGGGAAGTCGAGGGTCAGCGAGGGCCGGGCGTGGGCCGATGAGTCTGCGCCGCACGCCTCGGCACCAGCCCCGCTGCGCGAGGCCACCCGGGAGACGCAGACGCAGAGCTTGGTGTCTGAGCTCTTCTCCTCCTCGTCGAAGAAGACGTCCCGGTGGTCGATCACCCCGTTCAGCTGCTGCGCCTTGACCACGCAGAGCCCGCATTCTCCCTTGCGGCAGTCGTACATCGGCTCCACCCCGACCCGCTCCAGCGCCTCCAGGATCGACTCCTCCGAGGAGACGACAGTGTTGCGCTCGGACCCGCGGATCCGCAGCTCGAACTCCTCCGGGTCGAACCAGCCGCTGTTGCCGAAGGTCTCATAGCGCAGGTTCGGCAGCGGCAGCCCGCGCTCGATCCAGGCTCGGCGCACCGCGTCCATCAGTCGGATGGGGCCGCACATGTAGAACTCCGTGGAGGCGTCCACATCCGCGAGCAGCTCGTGCACGTCGAGGACGTCGCCCTCGTCATCCACCGAGAGCCGCAGCCGGGGTCCGTGCTCCTCGCGCAGCTCCTCGAGGAACGCCATCGCCGGGCGGGAGCGTCCGACGAAGATCAGCTGATAGTCCGTGCCGAGGCGTTTGAGCACCCGGGCCATCGCATGGATCGCGGTGATGCCCACGCCGCCGGCGAGCAGCACGTAGCGCGGGGCACCCACCCGCAGCGGGAAGTTCTGCAGCGGAGCGGTCACCTCCAGCGCATCCCCGGGTTTCAGGGCGTGCATGAACCGGGACCCGCCGCGCGAGGTGGGGGAGCGGCGCACCCCGACCTTCACCCAGCTGCCGTCTGCCGCGCCCTCGACCACCGAGTAGGAACGCACCGATTCTGAATCGGTCCGGCCCGGGAGTACTCGCACATCTATGTGCGCGCCGGGCTCGGTGAACAGCGGAGCCTCCCCGGCGAGTACGATCTCGGCGATCTCCTCGGCGGCGGCCCGATGTGAGAGCACCGTGGCGCGCTGCCAGCGCAGCTGGGTTCCCTGTGACATCCGGGATCAGCCCTTGGCGTCAGAGAGATCGGCGTCGGAGGCCATCATGGAGCGCTCCGCCTCCACGGCGCGCTGGATCAGCCGGCGCACCCACATGCCGCCGGCATCGATGTTGAGGTTGTAGAACTCGTGATCCGGGTTCTCCACGATCGCCTGCTGCTGGGCGGTGAGCATCTCCTCGTCCTCGGCGAAGACCCCGTGCACGCCGTCGCGCAGCTCGGTGGTGATCCGCTGGCTCTCCAACCGGTAGTTGCGCATGAAGGCCCAGTAGTACATGGCATTGGCCTGATCCACCGGGGAGATCGTGTTCATCACATACCCGTTCACGCCCTGGCTGCGGTCCCCGGTGAGCCCACCGGTGCCGGCCTTCGCGACGCCCACGTCGATGCAGATGGTCGAGGGCATCTGGAACTCGATGATCTGCCAGCGGTCCACCTTGCCCTCGAAGTCCGGGAACTTGTCCCGCATGTTCTTCAGCCAGAACGGCGGCGCGTCGATGTTCTCCATGAACCGGGAGACGGTGACGGTGCGATCGTCGTGGGTCACCTCGATGTCGGACTCGCTGAGCTCCTTCTGCCCGATGGAGGAGGAATGCAGGAACTCCTCGTGGGTGAGGTCCATCAGGTTATCCAGCACCAGCTGGTAGTTCGCGCGCACCTCGATGGTCTTGCCGTCGCCCGCCCACTCATCCGAGCCCATCTGGTGCATGTCCGGGATCAGGGCGGCATCGGCGAGCATCGGGTCCCCGGGCCAGACCCAGATGAACCGGTGCCGTTCCACCACCGGGAAGGAGTTCACCATCGCCGAGGGGTTGATCGTCTTCTGCGCCGGCATGAAGGTGCAGCGTCCGGCCGAGTTGTACTGCAGGCCGTGATACGGACACTGGACCCCGTCGGGCCCCACCAGGGAGCCCATGGACAGTGGAGCCAGCCGGTGCCAGCAGGCATCGGTCAAGGCCACCGGGCGGCCCTCCTCGGTGCGGTAGAGCGCCATCGGACGGTCTGCGATCTTCCGGGAGAGGATCTTCTTCCGGTTGACCTCGTAGTCCCATCCGGCCACGTACCAGGCGTTGAGCGGGTAGGCCATGTTCTTCGCGGTGGCGCCGCTCGGGCTGAGATCTGTCATGTCCGCCTCCTGAGGCTCTGCGACGCCGCGGCGGCCCATCCGGTCCACTCGCCCACGCCAATAGCTATCTCCATAGTTATATGTGTTCCGAGTCACACAATAGCTCTGGATATAGTGGAGGGCAAGCATCTGTCCCATCATGGAAGGTCCCCACGCCTTGAGCCTGCGCTACGCCCTCCTGGCGATCCTCACCGCAGCTCCGCTGACCGGGTACGAGACCGCCAAGCGGTTCGAGGGCTCGGTGGGGCACGTCTGGCATGCCCCGGACTCGCAGATCTATCCCGAGCTGCGCCGGATGGAGTCCGAGGCGCTGGTGGAGGGACGCCAGGAACGCTGGGGTCCGAAGGGCACCAAGACGCGCTACTACATCACCGAGGCCGGAGTGACGGCGTTCCGCGAGTGGATGGCCACTCCGCTGAAATATGCCCCCTGGCGCGATGTGGCCCATATGCAGGCCGCGTACTTCGAATGGGCGGACCCGGCGAGCGTGCGCATGCACTTGACGCAGCACGCGGCGCACTACACCGAGCAGATCGCGCAGTGGAGCAGCCAGGTCCAGGCGATCGAGTCCCATGAACATCCGATGATCGCCGCCCGGCTCGAGCGCTACCCCGCCGAGCAGCACGAGCGCATCGTCGCCTTCAAGGCCTTCGCCTATGAGGGGCTGATCCGCCAGGCCCAGGCCGAGGTGGACTGGGCGCACCGGGGCCTGGAGCTGCTGGAAACGCTCGACGCCGCGGCAGCGCCCGAGGAGACCCCGCAGGCGGCATCGCCCGCCGAGAACCCCGCGGCATCGCCCGGCGAGACCCCCGAGGCCGGCTCCTCGACCACCGCCTAGGCGTACTGCCGGCGCAGGTCAGGTTTGCGGATCTTGCCCGAGGCGGTGCGCGGCATGGACTCCACGAACACCACCGACTTCGGGATCTTGTAGCGGGCAAGCTTGCCGTCCAGATGACGCAGCACCTGCTCCTCGGTGAGCTCGTGACCCTCGCGCACCACGATCACCGCACGCGGGACCTCGCCCCAGCGGGCATCCTCGACCCCGATCACGGCGACGGCGGCCACCGCCTCGAGAGCGGCGATCTGCTGCTCCACCTGCGCCGGGTAGATGTTCTCTCCACCGGAGATGATCATGTCCTTGAGCCGGTCAGAGATGAAGAGGAAGCCGTCCTCATCGAAGTACCCCATATCCCCGGTCTTGAGCCAGCGGCCATCAGGCTCCTGGACGAAGGAGGAGGCCGTCGCTTCGGGTCGGTTCCAGTACTCAGCGATCACGTTGGGGCCGTGCACCTGGATCTCACCGACCTCGCCCACCGGGCAGGGCTGATCGGCCGGGTCCACCACCCGGACATCGGTGTGGAAGTGCGGGAGTCCGCCGGAGCCCTGCTTCGATCGCGAGTACGCCGGGGGCAGCGTGGTGGCGCCCGGGGAGGTCTCGGTCATCCCGTAGCCCATGGTGAAGGCCAGTCCACGGCTCTCGTAGGCGTCGAGCACCCGCAGCGGCACCGCGGAGCCCCCGCAGGTGAGGTTGCGCAACGAGGAGATGTCTGTGTCCTGCCACGTCGGATGCTCACACAGCAGCTGGAACGTGGTGGGCACCCCGGAGATGTTGGTGACCCGGTGCTCCTGGATCAGCGCCAGCACCCGGCCCGGTTCGAAGCGCTGCTCCAAGATGATGCTCCCACCCTTGAGCAGCACTGGCAGCGCCCCCTGGCCCAGCGCTGCGACGTGGAAGAGCGGTGCGATCATCAGTGCGACGTCGGTGCTGGAGAGGTCGAAGTCGGTGAGCACGTTGATCGCATTCCAGGTCAGATTCCCGTGCGTGAGCATCGCGCCCTTGGGATTGCCGGTGGTCCCTGAGGTGTAGAGGATCACGGCGAGGTCGTCGAGCTCCACGGAGACGTCGCGGTGGAACTCCGCGCCTGCCTCCAGGGCCGCCGCGAAATCCTCCACGGGTACCGGGAACTCGGCGAGCTCGCCACCCGCAGCGGCTCCCTCCGCCACGGTCAGCACGCGTTGCACCCCGGTCTCCCGGCAGGCCGGAGCCGCCAACGGGATCAGTGGGGTGGAGGCGATGAGCAGCTGGGCCCCGGAGTCCTGCAGCGCGAACGCGATCTCCGGCGGAGCCAGTCGCGTGTTCAGCGGCACGAACACCGCTCCCAGGCTCCCGGTGGCGAAGAGCGTCTCAAGAAAGGCCGCGGAGTTCTCCCCGAGATACGCCACTCGGTCCCCGGGACTGATCCCGCGCTCGGCCAGGGCGTCGGCGAGCTTGTCGATGCGCTGCGCCAGCTGGTCATAGGTCTGTTCGCCACCCGCACTGATCAGCGCGGTCTGACCGGCCGAACGCACCCGGCGGCGGTGGATCCAGTCGCCCAGTCCGTGATTCCTCATCGGGCGCCCTCCCAGACCAGATCCTCGACGTCGGGGAGCTCGCCGATGAGCCCATGCCGCTCAGAGATCTCCGCGACCTCCTCCAAGGAACCCAGGTTCACATCCTCCGGGAAAGCCGGAATGCTGATCTCCTCCAACATGGATTCATCGATGCTGGTGTACTCCAGCAGCACCTCCCGCACCGCCTCAGGGTTCTCCTCGGCATAGGCCTGGGACTCCCGCACCGCGGTGTGGAAGCTCTCCACCAGCTCGGGGTCCTCATCGACCAGCTGCTGGGAGGCGAAGTAGGTGCCCACGCCCAGGTCTTCCACGACGTCGGCGTAGGGAGCGAAGATCCTGTCGTGTCCCTCATCGTCGGCCATGCTCGCAAAGGGGTCTACGGCGAAGATGGCGTCCACATTATCGGCTTCCAGCTGGGCGAGCATGTCGGGGAAGCCGACCTCGACGAAGTCCACGGCGGAGGGGTCCCCTCCTGCCTCGAGCACGCCCTGGGAGATCATCGAGTCGGAGATGTTGTTCAGCGTGTTCACCGCCACCCGCTGGCCCTCGAGGTCCTGGGCGGATTCGATGCCGGAATTCGGCTTGACCAGGACTGCCCCGAAGTCGTTCTCGGAATCGCCGGTGGTCTGCGGTCCTGCCGCGACGGTCTGCAGCGGGAGCCCGTTGTCCGCCGCGATGAGCAGCGAGGTCACATTGGAGAACCCGAAGTCCATATCCCCGGAGGAGACAGCGGGGATGATCGCGGCGCCGCCCTGTGCCAGGGTCAGCGTCAGGTCCAGGCCGTGCTCCTCGAAGATGCCTTCTCGCTGTCCCAGGTAGATCGGAGCGACATCGACGATGGGGATCAGGCCGAGCTCAACCTCGGTGAGCTCGCCGTCGGCCGCGGCGTTCTCCTCGGCGGGCTCGCCGTCGGCGTCGCCGGAGGGTGAGCCGCTGCCGCAGGCGGTGAGGGCGAGAACGGCGCAGAGGGCGAAGGCCCCATGGGAGGGGTGTTTCATGGTGATTCTCCGATGTGCGGTGGGGTCAGGGTATCTCGCAGGCGCGGTGGCAGGCGGCAGGAGAACAGATTCTGCCGCCCACCAGCGCGGTGCGGTGGGTGGGGCTACTCGCCGTCGAAGTACAGCGTGGAGGTGTCGGGCTCATCGCTGATGAAGTCGAACTTCACCATCAGCTCCCCGGCCTGCTCGAGCTGCTCGGTGCGGATCTCACCGTCGAGCTCCTCCATGCGCAGGTTCTCGGCCGCCTCCTCGGGCAGGTCGATGAACTCCGGGAGCAGGGCGCGGACGCCGTCGGGGTCTTCCTCTGCCATCTGCAGCGACTCGTTCATGGCATCGCTGAAGGCCTGAGCGACCTCGGGGTTCTCCTCCACGTACTCCCCGGAGCTGAAGCTCACCATGGTCGGCATGCCTGGGATCGAGTCCTGGAAGGAATAGCCGACCAGCTGGTTCGCCTCGTCGGCCAGTGCGTTGCTCAGGAACGGCTCGGGGACCCAGATGGCGTCGGTGTTGCCCTGTTCCAGCTGCGCCTGCATATCGGGGAACGGCATCTCGGAGAACTCCACGGCGCTGGGGTCGCCGCCGGCCTGCTCCACCGCTTCCATGATGGTCAGGTCGCCCTGGGTCTGCAGCGCGTTGACCGAGACCGTGTTGCCCTCGAGGTCATCCCAGTCCTCGATGCCGCTCTCCGCGGTGGCGACGACGCCGGCGATGTCATCGCCTTCGGCCAGCGAGTTGGAGTATCCGGTGATGATCCGCATGTCCAGGCCACGGTCGTTGGCGTTGAGCACCGAGTTCGGGTTGCCGATGCCGAACTGCAGCTGCTGGTTGCTCACGGCGGGCAGCATCGCGGCTCCGGCGTTGGAGTCGGAGAGCTCGACGTCGAGCCCATGCTCCTCGAACACGCCGTTCTCGATGCCGTAGTAGATCCCCACCGAGGGGGCGATCGGCAGCACGCCGACGGTGATCTGCGTCATCTCGCCGTTTCCGCCGCCGGCCTCGGCGCCGTTCTCGGCCTCGTCCCCGCCGGAGGGGGAGCCGGAGCCGCAGGCGCTCAGAGCCAGGATGCTGACCGCTGCGAGTCCGGTGATCGATGCGATGTTCTTCTTCATGGGTGCTCCTTCAGGTGCGGGGTCGCAGAACGGCGGCCCTCAGTGGGTGTGAAGTGACGGTTGCGGGGGTTGTGGATCAGGGGTAGAAGCGGGCCAGGAAGGTCGCGACCACCGCGGGGCGCTCCTGACCCTCGACCTCGAAGGTCGCGTCGACGACGAGGTGGAGGCCTCCGCCCTTGACCTCTTCCACGGCGCTGATGCGCCCGCGCATCCGCACCTTCGAGCCCACGGTCACCGGCGCGGTGAACCGGACCTTGTCCAGTCCGTAGTTGAGCTTGGTGCTGACGTCGGTGACATCGAAGAGCTCGCCCCAGAACGGGATGATCAGGGACAGGGTGAGGAAGCCGTGGGCGATGGGGGCTCCGAACGGGCCGTCCTTGGCGCGTTCCGGGTCCACGTGGATCCACTGGTGATCATCGGTGGCGTCCGCGAAGGTGTTGACCATCTCCTGGGTGATCTCGCGCCAGTCGGTCTCGCCCAGGTCGGTCCCGGCCATGCTGCGGGCGTCCTCGAACGAGACGACGGTACGGGCGGTGTGGGTGTCGGTCATGCTGCTCCTTGAGGTGGTGCGTGATGCCCAGTGTGTTCTGGGTCACATTTGGATCTGGGTAGACGTATGCCCAGGTGAAATCTCGACGGTGAGATCTGCGGGGCAGGGGAGGGGTTAGGTGAACGCTCCTACTCCGGTCACCGCACGCCCCACGATCAGCGCGTTGATCTCATGGGTGCCCTCGTAGGAGTAGATGGCCTCGGCGTCGGCGTGGAAGCGGGCGACATCGGTGTCCAGGGTGATTCCGTTGCCGCCGCAGACCTCGCGAGCCAGCGCCACGGTCTCGCGCAGCCGCAGCGCGGTGTACATCTTGGCCAGCGCCGAGTCCTCGTCCCGGTAGATCCCGGCGGCCTGCTGCTCGGTGAGCTGGACGACCATCCCCAGTGCGGCGGTCAGGTTGCCCAGCATCAGCGCGAGCTTCTCCTGGATCAGCTGGAAGCCCGCGATCGGGCGGCCGAACTGCTCACGGCGCGCGACGTAGGCCAGGGCGGCCTCGTAGGCGCCGGCCATCGCCCCGGTGGCCATCCAGGCCACATCGGAGCGCATCCGGCGCAGACATCCGGCGACGTCGGAGAAGCTGTTGATCCGCTGCAGCCGCGCGCTGTCCGGGACCCGGACCCCTTGGTAGGTGATCTCGGCGTTCTGCATGATCCGCAGCGAGGCCTTGCGAGCGATGACCTCCATGGTGACCCCCGGGGCATGCGTGGGGACCAGGAAGCACTTGACCTGCCCGTCTGCGGTGTCCCGGGCGAAGGTGGCGACGACGTCGGCCGCCGTGGCGCCGCCGATCCAGCGTTTGGCGCCGTCGATGGTCCAGTCGCCGGTCTCCGGGTCCTGGGTGGCTGCGGTGGCCAGGCCTCCGGCGACGTCGGAGCCGTGCTCGGGCTCGGTCAGTCCGAACACCCCGGTGAGTTCATAGGAGGCGATCTTGGCGTCGAGCTCACGGGCCTGCTCGGCGGAGCCGCCCATGGTGCAGACCGTGCGGAACAGGCTGGCCTGGGCGTTGTAGTAGGTGGCCACGTTGATGTCACACCGGGTGAGCTCGAAGTTTCGGAAGCCCAGGAAGATCTCGCGGACTCCCTCGCCGGCCTCGCGCAGCGCGGGCGGGTCCATCAGGTGCAGTTCTCGCAGCGGGGCGATGATCTCCTCGGGGAAGCGCGCCTCGTCCCAGGCCGCGTTCAGGTGCGGATGCACCCTCTCGGTGAGCACCCCGCGCAGCTCGGTGATCACCGCGCGCTCGGCCGGGGTGAGCCGTTCGGCGAAGCCGTAGAGGTCCGAGGGGATCACGCTGCCGGTGACCGGTTCACGCATCGTGGACCCCTGAGGACGCGGCGTCCACCGAGCCGGCGCGGCTGCCGGGCTCCGTGGACGTTCCGGCGTCGAGTCCCAGCAGCTTCACGGCGTTGTGCTTGAGGATCTTGGGCCGGGACTCCTCCTTGATCGGCAGCTCGGCGAAGGCGCCGAGCCACTTCTCGGGGGTGATCAGCGGGTAGTCGGTGCCGAAGAGCAGCTTCGAGGCGAGGATGTTGTTCGCGCTGCGGGTCAGAACCTCGGGGAAGTACTTCGGGGACCACCCGGAGAGGTCGATGTAGACGTTGGACTTATGCGTGGCGATCGAGATCGCCTCATCCTGCCAGGGCACCGAGGGGTGCGCCATGATGATCGGCAGTCCTGGGAAGTCCGCGGCGACGTCGTCGAGCAGCAGCGGGTTGGAGTACTTCAGCTTCAACCCAGCCCCGCCCGGCGTGCCGGCCCCCATGCCGTTCTGCCCGGTGTGGAAGATCGCCGGCAGCCCGATCTCCTGCAGCGTCTCCCACAGCGGGTAGAACTGCGCATCCGAGGGGTCGAAGCCCTGCACCGTGGGATGGAACTTGAACCCCCGCACGCCGAGCTCTTCGGCCTGCCGCCGCGCCTCGATGAGCGCCGCCGGGCCGGTGCGCGGGTCCACCGAGCCGAAGGGCAGCAGGACGTCGTTGTTGCGCAGGCACCCCGCCACCAGGTCATCGATGGAGTTCGGCGCGTGCTGCATCTGGGTCCGGGCGTCCACGGTGAAGACCACCGCGGCCATCCGGTGGGACCGGTAGAGCTCCGCGATGCGATCGATGCTCGGGGTGCGCTCGGCGGTCTTGAAGTACTTCGCGGAGGCTTCGAAGAACAGCTCGGGCAGCGCGCGATGTCCTGCCGAGTCCATCTCCAGGTGGACGTGGGTGTCCACGGCCTCGATGGCGTGCACGTCGATCGCGGATTGGTAGCGCATCGGTGAACCTCTCCTGCTGGGCTCGGGTGGAGCGGGCGGGTGGACTAGCTGGTGGGCTGCAGCTCGGCGGGGAGCTCCGGCATGGATTCGCCCACCGACTGCAGGTTCGCCTGGAGGATCTCCCGCCCCTGGGTCTGCAGCGTGGTGTAGTCCCAGCCGCCGTCGTGGAATTCCTGAACCACCGGTTCCGGATGGCTCCAGACCTGCAGCCGGTCTCCGCCGGCGCCGATGACCTGGCCGGTGATGCCGTTCACCGCATCGGAGGAGAGGAACGCGACGACGCCGGCCGCGTCCTGGGCGGTGCCGAAGCCCAGGCCCTTGCGGAAGAAGTCGGGCATGGGCTCACCCTGCTCGTCGGCCTCGACGGCCTTCTGGAAGTAGGGCACGGTCTTGGTCATCGCGGTGGCCGCCACCGGGATCACGGCGTTGACGCTCACCCCGGCACGTGTCATCTCCAAAGCCCAGGTGCGCACCATCCCGACGATGCCGGCCTTGGCCGCCGCGTAGTTGGTCTGTCCGTAGTTCCCGCGCTGACCCGTGGGGGAGCCGATGCAGACGATCCGTCCGGCCACACCCTCGGTCTTGAAGTGCTTATACGCGGCCCGCACACAGGTGAAGGTGCCCTTGAGGTGGACGTTGATCACGGCGTCGAAGTCATCGTCTGACATCTTCAGCAGCGACTTGTCACGCAGGATCCCGGCGTTGGTGACCAGGATGTCAAGGCCGCCGAAGCTGCTCACCGCGGCTTCGACCAGCTGCTCGGCGGTCTCGGTGGAGCCCACCGGGGCCACCACGGCCACGGCACGCCCGCCGGCGGACTCGATGGCTGCCACGGCGGCATCTGCATGGGCCTGGTCCACGTCGTTGACGACGACGGCGGCGCCCTGGGCGGCGAGCTCCTGGGCATATGCCAGGCCGAGCCCCGCTCCGGAACCGGTCACGATGGCTACCTTGTCCTGCAACGACATAGTCTCTCCTTCTGTGGGACCTCACGGCCTATGCTTACTGTGATACATCTCACTTGATAATATTGAGAAAGTCAATGATTTGTCTTCTCAATCCGTTCCACCCCCGAAGCGGGACCCGCTGCTAGGAGAATCCATGCCCCCCTCGACCCCCGCGGCGCCCGCCCCGTCAGCCGAGAAGTCCGCGACACCCGAGACGAGCGAGGAGCGCTTCCGACAGTCCCCGCTGGCACGGGAGGTCGCGTTCCTCACCGCCCGCGCCAGAGGCCGCGGGAACGCTCTGGCGAATCAGCTGCTGGCCGATCTGGACCTGAAGGTGCGGCACTTCTCGGTGCTCGCCATGGCATGCTCCGGGACCAATCCCTCCCAGCGCGAGCTCGGTGGATTCCTGGACCTGGATCCCAGTCAGGTGGTGGCGCTGGTCGACGTGCTGGAAGGGCGCGGTGCGATCCGTCGGGAATCGGACCCGCGGGACCGGCGCTCGAAGATCCTGGTCGCCACCGAGACCGGCCGCGAGCTCTACGCCCAGGCCACCGAGCGCACCCGGGAGGCCGAGGAGCAGACCCTGCAGGCGCTGAGCCCGGCCGAGCGGGATCAGCTGCGCGAGCTGCTCGCCAAGATCGTCTTCTGAGCTTGGGTTTGGGGCTGGGGCTGGGCCTGGGCCTGGGCCTGGGGCTGAGCCCAGACTCTGCGCCGAGCCCCACGGTCCCAGGGTCGCTCGGCTGTGACTAGGTCATCGCCGCGGCGTCCTCGGGCCGGAACCCCTTCTTGGCGAGCTGAATCTGCTCATAGACATGGTGGCGCAGCTCGGCGAAGCGCTGGGAGGATCGGGTCTCGAGCTGATCCCGCTCGGCCGGAAGGTCCACCAGCACGTCTTCCTGGATGATCGTCGGTGAGGAGGACAGTATGATCACCCGCTCGCCCAGGTACACCGACTCGTCGATGTCATGGGTGACGAAGAGCACCGAGACGCCCAGCTTCTTCCAGACGCCCCGGACCAGGTCCTCCAGATCGGCGCGGGTCTGCGCGTCCACCGCGGCGAAGGGCTCATCCATCAGCAGCACCTCCGGCTGGTAGGCCACCGCCCGGGCGATGGCCACGCGCTGCTGCATGCCGCCGGAGAGCTGCCAGGGATAGGACTTCGGCACATGGGAGAGCCCCACGGCCTCCAGCGCCTCGGCGACCATGTCCTTGCGGGTGGACTTGTCCATGCCCTGGTTCTTCAGCGGAAGCTCCACGTTCTCGGCCACGCGCAGCCAGGGGAAGAGCGAGCGGCCGTACTCCTGGAAGACCACAGCCATGGACTTCGGCGGCCCGGTGACCTTCTCCCCGTGCAGGGTGACCTCCCCGGCGCTGGGCGCCATCAGGCCCGAGATGCACTTGAGCAGCGTGGTCTTGCCCGAACCTGAGGGTCCCACCAGGCAGGCCAGCTGACCTTTGGGGAGGTCAAAGGTGAGGTTCCTGACCGCCTCGATGTCGCCGCCGTCGGTGTGGTACACCTTCTTCAGATTCTTCACCGAGAGCATCGGCTGCTCGTCGGGCATGGTCTTCCCCACGGGGATCCGGCCATCGGGGGTGTCCTGGATCCTGGACTGGCTGATCACGGGATTGCTGGGCTGTGCGTGTGCGGAGGTCATCTCCGGGTCCCTTCTCTTGGCAATGGGGCCGGGTGGGTGTGCCCGGCGGAAGTGTTTGCGCTGCGTGGTGCTCAGGCAGCCTGTTCGATCTCGCGCAGGCCGTGGTACCAGCCCAGGATCCAGCGTTCGGCGAGCTGGAAGACGAACGAGAGGATCACGCCGATCAGTCCCAGCAGGACGATCCCGGACCACATCTCAGGGATGGCGAAGGAGCGCTGGAACTGCACGATGGTGAAGCCGAGGCCCTCGGTAGAGGCGAACATCTCCGAGATCACCATCAGGATCAGCGCGATGGAGAGTGACTGCCGGATCCCGGCCATGATCTGCGGCATGGCCGAGGGCAGGATCAGATAGCGGATGCTGTTGATCTTGGTCATCCCGTAGGTCCGGCTGGTGTCGGCCAGCACCTCATCCATGGAGCGCACACCTTCGATGGTGTTCAGCAGGATCGGCCAGACGGCGCCGAGCACGATCACCGAGACCTTCATCTCGTCGCCGATGCCGACCAGGAGCATCAGCACCGGGATCAGCACCGTAGGTGGGATGGCGCGGAAGAACTCCAGGGTGGGCTCCAGCAGGGCCCGCAGCCAGCGGAAGGAGCCGATCAGCAGGCCTCCGATGATCCCGATCAGGATGGAGAGCGTGATGCCCACGATGAGCCGCCCCAGCGAGGGGAAGACGTCGCCGACGAAGCGGTCCACGGTCCAGGTGTTGATGAAGGTCTCGACCAGCAGCTGTGGGGTCGGGACGAAGAAGCTCTCCTCCCCGAGCGTGGCGAGGAACCAGATGAAGAGCAGGATCAGCGGCAGGGCCACGATATTGAGGAAACTCCGGATATATGTCATGCCGCCACCTCCGTGCGGACCGAGGAGTGCCAGGAGAGGACCTTGCGCTCGACCATCCGCATGACCAGATTGATCAGGACCCCGAGCAGGCCGGTTGCCAGCACGAGGGCGTACATGGAGACGTAGTTGCCTCCGGACTGGGCTCGGCTGATCTCAGCCCCCAGCCCTGGGGTGCCGATGATCAGCTGGGCGGTGACCGCCAGGATCAGCGCCACGGCCGCCGCCAGACGTACCCCGGTCATGATGTAGGGCAGGGCGGTCGGAAAGGTCACGTGGCGCATCCGTGCCATCGGTCCCAACCCGTAGGACCGTGCGGTGTTCATCGCCACCGAGTCCACATCGGCCACGCCGTAGAGCACCTGGATCAGGACCTGCCAGAAGCAGGCGTAGACGATGAGCATCAGGGAGGACTCGATGCCCACGCCGAAGAGCAGGACCGCCAGGGGGATCAGCGCGACCGAGGGGACCGGGCGCAGGAACTCGATGGTGGAGTTCGTGAAGCGGCGCAGGAACGTCGAGGAGCCGATGACGAAGCCCAGCACCGTGGCTGCGACCACCGCGATGACCATGCCCAGCGCCCAGGCGTGCATCGTGTCGCCGACCGCGACCCAGAAGTCGGTGAGCCCGAAGTTGCTGATCAGGCCGCCGATGGCCTCGGAGGCCGGCGGCATGAACCGCTCATTGACCAGCCCGGTGCGCGGGACGATCTCCCAGGTCAGCAGCATGCCGACCACGCCGGCGGCGCCCAGGGCCTTGGTGCCGAGTCCGCGCCGTCGTCGTCGTCGGGCCCGCCCTGGCCCCGAGGTCGTCGCGCGACCGGTGGCACCGCTCTGCGCCACCGAGGTCAGCGGCGCTGCGGGGTCGGGTCGAGTGGCGATGTCCAGGGCTGCCGAGGTGGAGACGTCGGTGTGCCGGCGGATGTCACCGCCCCTGCGGTGTGTGGCGGCGGAGGCCTCCCAGCGGTGCAGCCGGTGGATCTCGGCATCGCGGGCGTGAGGGGCTTCGCCGCGGGGGACCGGCCCCAGGCCGGAGCTCTCATCAGTCATCTATGACTCCTTGTGCAAGGTTGCTCGGATCACCACCGTGAAGTTGTCTCCACTGTGATGCAGAACACATCTCATTCAGGATAGAGGCCGGCCGCCAATAGTTCAAGAAGTCAATGATTGAGATATTCAAGGACACGCGCTCACCCACACTCGTTGAAGGGCGGATTCTGCGGGCATCTCATGGGCCAGAAGGCCTGAAGTACACGCAGAAACCGCCCCTCAACGCAGGAAGCGGGGAGGGGTCAGCGCAGGAAGAGCTTCTTCATCCGGTACGTGGTCAACGCCAGACCGGCCACGATCATCACCAGGTAGTAACCGATGTGCACCAGGGTCAGGCCGCTGAAGTCCCAGAACGCGATATCGCGCATCAGCTCCACCGCGTGCCAGAGCGGCAGCGCCTGGATGAACGCCTGCACTCCCGCGGGGTAGACGCTGATCGGGAAGAGCGTGGCCGAGAACAGGAACATCGGCATCAGCACCATCATCATCCAGTCCATCTGCTGGAACCGGGTCATGAAGGAGGTCACCGCCATCCCGATCGACGCGAAGCCCAGTGCGACGAAGAGCGCGGTGCACCACATCAGCACCGCCGCCAGCGGATCCACCAGGCCGCTGACCATCAGCACGCCCAGAAAGCCCAGCGCGTAGAGTCCGCCGCGGAAGAGCGCCAGGCAGATCTCGCCCACCGCCACGTCCACCGGGCCCAGCGATGTCGACATCATGGTGCGGTAGAGCTTGGTGATCTTGAGCTTGAAGAACACGTTCCAGGTGGAGTCGAAGATCGCGCCGTTCATCGCGGAGACCGCCAACAGCGCCGGGGCGATGAATGCCGCGTAGCTGATGGTCCCCCCGCCGCTGAGTCCCACCGCTTCGGAGTCGACCCCGGCGATCATCGGGGAGATGCCCAGGCCGAAGGAGGTCAGGAACAGCACCGGTTCCAGCAGCCCGGAGAGGAAGATGACGCCACGGTTGTTTCGGATCGCGGTGAGTCCTCGCCCGAACACCGCGCGGATGTTCCCGGAGTAGTAGTTCGCGCCGAACCCGCGGCGGAACGAGATCCGGGGCAGCTCGGCGCGTGCCGGCGTGCTGGCTGTCCCGGTGTCGACCGATCGGTCGACGTCGGCCGCGTCCTTCACCGCCAGCCGGTCCTGACGTCTGGCATCGGCCTTGGCGCCCGGGGTCCGGCCGCGCCACTCTTCCAGACCCAGCCGGCGGGTGAAGATCCGCACCGTGGCGAGCCAGGCGGCGACGGTGATGCCCAGGAGGTAGAGCACATGGATCAGGATCAGCCAGGCCGGGGTGGGCTGGCCGAAGGCGAGCACCCGGCCCAACTCATTGGCGTGCCAGATGGGGGAGAACCAGCCCAGGACCTGCAGGAATGCCGGAAGGTTGGTCAGTGGGTAGAAGGTGCCGGAGAAGAGGAAGAGCGGCATGATGACGAAGCGCTGGATCAGGGACATCTGCCCCTTCTCATCGCGCAGCGTGGAGACATACGCCATGATCGGCAGCCCGATCGCGAGCCCGCCGAGCATCGCGCTGGCGATCATCAGCACCCCCAGCGGGGAGCTGATCGCCCCGAAGAGGTAGAGCACCAGGGTGAAGATCGCGGCGTGGATGCCGAAGCGCACGCTGACCGCCAGGAGGTGGCCAGAGGCGATCTGGCCCGGGCTCAGCGGGGAGGCCTGGGCGCCGTAGTAGAGCCGCCGCCACTTGAACCCCTCCATCACCGGGAAGGTGAACTCGATGCCGGCGGCCATGGCGACGGTGGAGGCCAGGATCGCAGGTGCGATGTACATCAGGTAGCTGCTGGCCCCGTATTCCGCGAAGTCCCCGCCCTCGCCGACCAGCATGCCCAGTCCGAGCCCCATGGCCAGGATGTACATGATCGGCTGGCTCACCGAGGAGAAGAGGATCACGGTGCCATAGGCGCGCATGCTGCGCAGCGTCCGCTCGGCCTGGTGCAGCGCACCGAAGCGCCGTGCCCGCCCGGCCATGGTGTGCTTGTCCGCGGCGGGACCGACGGGGTCCTTCAGCTCGGGATCCCGGGTCAGGTGATCAGTCGACAAGGGTCCTCCCGGTCAGTCGCAGGAAGACGTCCTCCAGGGAGGACCGGCGGACCAGCGAGGTCATCGGACGCAGTCCGGACGCGTGGATGCGCTCCAGCGCAGACTCGGCGGAGCCGGCGTAGACCAGCAGCCGGTCTGGGAGCACCTCCACGTGGCTGAAGCCGAGGTCCCCGGCTGCGGCGCCATGGGAGCCCGCGTCGACGGAGGAGAGCAGCGTGGTCAGCTGCTGAGCCTGCTCCTGGTTGCGGTCCATGCCGAAGCGCAGCTCGAGCACCTCGCGGGTGGAGTGGTCTCGGATCAGTCCCGCGGGGGAGCCCTCCGCCATGATGCGGCCTTCATCCACCACGATCAGGCGCTCGCAGAGCTGCTCCGCCTCATCCATATGGTGGGTGGTGAGCACCAGCGTGGTCCCGGACTCCCGGAGTCGGAACAGCCGGTCCCAGAGGATGTGCCGGGCCTGCGGGTCCAGGCCGGTGGTGGGCTCATCCAGGAGCAGGATCTCGGGCTCGTTGACCAGCGCGCGGGCGATGGTGAGCCGGCGCTTCATGCCCCCGGAGAGGTCCTCCACCCGGGCGGTCGCCTTGTGGCTGAGCTGGGCGAACTCCAGAAGCTCCTCGGTCTTGGCGTTGAGCCAGCGACGCGGCAGACCGAAGTAGCGCCCGTACATGATGATGTTCTCCCGGACGCTGAGCTCCTCATCCAGGTTGTCCTGCTGCGGGATCACCCCCAGCCGCGCCCGGACCTCGGGTCCGTTCTGCTCCGGATCCAGTCCGGCCACAGACATCGTGCCGGCACTGCGCGAGGCCACCGCGGCGATCATCCGCATGGTCGTGGACTTCCCTGCGCCATTGGGTCCGAGCAGGCCGAAGGACTCACCTCGGTTCACCGTGAAATCGATGCCGTCCACTGCGGTGAAATCACCGTAGCGTTTGGTCAGACCTGTGGCGCGGATCGCATGTTCAACGGGCATGGGTTGCAGTGTACTCGGGGTGATGATCCCTGGTGAGAGCCAGATGGGCCTGATCTTGGGGCTCTGGCCAGGCTGAGGCTCATCCTTTGGGCCGATGTGCCCGGTGCTCTCATCCGGGAGAATGAACGGGTAGTCGAATCTTCGGGCTGCGGAGCACCTCAGCAGCCCACCGAGCACGATGTCACCGCAGGATGAAAGGTATGCAATGTCCACCCCAGTTCTCGAGACCGAGAACCTGGTCAAGGTCTATGGCAAGGGCGCAACTCGTTTTGATGCGCTCAAAGGCCTGACCTTCGAGATCCATGAGGGCGAGTCCGTCGCCATCGTAGGTAAATCAGGTTCCGGCAAGTCCACCCTCATGCACCTCTTGGCGCTGCTCGACGAGCCGACCTCCGGCGTCGTCGCCCTGGGAGGCGAGCCGGTCACCGCGCTGAAGCCCAAGAAGGTCTCCCAGCTGCGCAACGCCACCTTCGGGTTCGTCTTCCAGCAGTTCTTCCTGAACCCGAACCAGACGGTGCTGGAGAACATCACCTTGCCGCTGAAGATCGCCGGGGTGGGCAAGTCTGAGCGCAACCGCCGCGGGATGGAGGTCCTGGAACAGCTGGATATGGCCGATAAGGCCAAGAACAAGGCGACCAACCTCTCCGGCGGACAGAAGCAGCGCGCCTGCATCGCGCGCGCCCTGGTCAACCGGCCCACCGTGCTCTTCGCCGATGAGCCCACCGGCAACCTGGACACCGCCACCTCAGAGATCGTCGAGGACATCCTCTTCGGTCTGCACCGGGACCACGGCATCACCCTGGTCGTGGTCACCCACGACGAGGACCTGGCCGGGAAGTGTCAGCGTCGCCTGATGATGCAGGACGGCGAGATCCACGCCGAGGAGCACGGCGCGACGGGGGTGCACGCATGAGATCAGTCGACGTCGCACGCACCGCGCTGGGCAACACCTTCCGCTCCAAGCTGCGCACCGCCCTGACGGTGGTCGCCATCGTGATCGGCTCCTTCACGCTGACCCTGACCTCGGGGCTCGGCGCCGGAGTCAACAAATACGTGGACAATGTGGTCGCCGGTTTCGGCGGGTCCTCGCAGATGTTCGTGATGAGCACCGGGGCCTCCGATGCGGAGCCCACCGATGGTCCGGCCGAGTATGACCCGGAGGCCGCGGCCAGCACCGGCGGCATGTTCGGGCCGGGCTCCGGCGGAGGTGTGCTCACCGACTCGGACATCGAGACGATCGAGCAGATCGAGAACGTCTCGGCGGTGGACCCGATGGTCTTCGTCTCGCCGGACTATATCGAGACCCCCGACGGGTCTCAGTACGACATGGAGCTCGACGTCCCGGCCAACGCGCTGGGGCTCGAGCTCGAGGCCGGGGAGGCCCCCGGTGAAGATGGGATGGAGCTCAGCATCCCGGCAGACTGGTTGAGCATCTTCGACACCGAGGACGCGGAAGAGGTCCTCGGCGAGACCGTGAGCATCGGGATCAGCGATGTCACCGGTCAGCAGTCCACCGTGGAGGCCGAGATCGTCGGCGTCTCCGAGGAGGCGCTCTCCGGGATCGGCGCGACCCCGATGCCCTCCCGGGAGCTGAACCAGGAGCTCAACGACCTCTCCATGGAGGGCTACCAGGGCCAGGCAGAGAACGCCTACGCCATGGCCGTGCTCGACGTCGATGACATCGAGGCCAACGAGCAGGGCGTCAAGGACGCGCTGCTCGAGGAGGACCTGCTGGGTCTGACCGTGGAGGATCAGATCGGGGCCGTCCAGGGCGTGATCGACGCCGTCGCCTGGGTGCTCTCCGGCTTCGGACTGATCGCGCTGCTCGCGGCCAGCTTCGGCATCGTGAACACGCTGCTGATGTCGGTCCAGGAACGCACCCGAGAGATCGGCCTGATGAAGGCGCTGGGCATGTCCAGCGGCAAGGTCTTCGGGCTCTTCTCCATGGAGGCCGTGGTCATCGGGATCCTGGGATCGGTCATCGGCGTGGTGCTCGGACTCGGCGCCGGCCTGGCCGGCAACGCCTGGCTCACCGGAGAAGGCGGTCCGCTGGGTGCGGTGGCGGGACTGACGCTCTTCGCCGTGGATCCGCTGGCGATCCTGGGGATCACCGCACTGATCGTGTTCATCGCGTTCCTCGCCGGAACGCTGCCGGCGGCACGAGCCGCGAAGAAGGACCCGATCGAGGCGCTTCGCTACGAGTGAGCGCGGTCCGCGGGGCCTAGAGTGATTCGTGAACACAACCAATGAACAAGGAGCAGACATGAGCAACCCTCCCCAAGGCGAGCAGCCCGGCGTCCCCGGCGGCCAGTCCGGCCAGCCAGGCGGCTACGGCGCCAACCCGTCCGGCGGCTACGGCGGCCAGCCGGGGGGTGACTACCCCGCGCAGCAGGGCGGTTACCCCTCCCAGCAGGGTGGCTACCCGGTCCAGCAGGGTGGCTACCCGGCCCAGCAGGGCGGTGGCCAGGGGGCACCCGCCTCGAAGTACGGCACCGACCCCTACGCGCCGGGCAGCTACGGCGGACCGGTCGCGGAGCCCAAGAAGTACAGCCTGCTCAAGACGATGACCCTGGTCTCGCTGGCGGTCTACGTGCTGAGCTCGTTGCCGGGCCTCTTCCTCAGCGGTGACGCAACTCGGCAAGAGATGATCACCGGCATGGAGCAGCAAGGGATGACGGCTGCCGAGGCAGCCGAGGCTGCGGACTTGTTCGGGGGACTCCTGACCGGTTTCATCTGGGTCAGCCTGATCGTGGGGGTGGGGCTCTACCTGCTGGTGTTCTTCGGGCTCCAGAAGAACAAGAACTGGGCGCGGATCACTGGCATCGTCTTCGCGATCCTGGGCATAGTGTTCACGATGATCGGCGTCATCGGCGCGGACCCGCTGACCCTGGTGCTCGCGCTGGCCCACGTGGGCGTCGCCGCCTACTGGCTGGTGCTGGCCTTCAGCTCCGAGGTCAAGACCTACCTGGCGCAGTTCCGCCGGTAGTCTCTTCTCCTGCTCGACGGGGACGCTCCTTCACGGGGGCGTCCCCGTTCTGCGTCGTGACCGCTGCACCGAGTCGTGACCGCTGCACCGGGAGATCCGGGAGGAGTTACATGAAGATCCGCGAGGCGCTCGCGGGGATAGGCTGAGCTGGTGAACCAGACCTCTGCCACGGGCAGCTCGCGCCGGATGATGACGGCGATGTTCCTGCCGCTCTTCGCCTCGCTGCTGAGCATCAGCATCGTCAATGTCGCACTGCCAGCGATCGAGGAGAGCCTCGGTGCCGCCTCGGCGGATCTGCAGTGGGTGCTCTCCGGCTACGCGCTGGCCTTCGGCATGGCACTGGTCCCGGCCGGCCGTGCGGGAGACATCTGGGGCCGGCGTGGCCTGTTCATGTTCGGCGTGCTGCTCTTCGGTCTGGCCTCCCTCGGCGCTGCTCTGGCGTTGACCCCGCTGGTGCTCAACATCGCACGCGTCTTCATGGGGTTCGCCGCGGGCATCCTCACCCCGCAGGTCATCGGGATGATCCAGCGCCTGTTCAGCGGTGCCGCGCGGGGGCGGGCCTACGGGATGATGGGCACCGTCATCGGGGTCGCAGTCGCGGCAGGGCCGGCGCTGGGCGGGTTGATCATCGACACCACCGGATCAGACCTCGGCTGGCGGATGACCTTCCTGATCAATGTTCCGGTCACCATCATCGCGCTGATCTCGATCGTGGCGTGGCTGCCCAAGACCCTCGACGACGCCGAGCCCCCGGCTGCCACCGAGAAACCGACTCCCGCCGCGGAGCCCAAACCCGCCGCGGAGCCC
The DNA here is from genome assembly GCF_013410215.1 of Nesterenkonia sandarakina. Classification (NCBI taxonomy): domain Bacteria; kingdom Bacillati; phylum Actinomycetota; class Actinomycetes; order Micrococcales; family Micrococcaceae; genus Nesterenkonia; species Nesterenkonia sandarakina. Next base: position 231,429 of record NZ_JACCFQ010000001.1, on the reverse strand, counting down.
GAAGCCGCTGCGGAGTCGAGGCCCACCCCGCCGCGCGGGACATCCGAACCGGCCGAGCCGAGGGCTGCTACGCGCGGCATCGCCCGGCTCGATCCGCTCGGAGTGGTGCTGCTCAGCGTCGCAGTGCTGCTGCTGATGCTGCCCTTCATCCAGTTCCGCAGCCTGCTCGGCGGACTCTTCGGCGCCGCCGGAGTGGGGGTGCTGGTGCTGTGGGCACTCTGGGAGCGCCGGCTGGGCCGGCGCGACGCCGATGCCCCGATGGTCAACCTGGCTCTGTTCACCCTGCCCAGCTATACGTTGAACTCCCTGGTGCTGGGCCTGTACTTCGCGGGGATGCCAGCGACCTGGGCGGTGGTGGCGGTCTACGTCCAGCAGGGTCGCGGGGAGGGCGCGCTGATCGCCGGGCTGGTGACGCTGCCCAGCGCCGTGATGGTGATGCTGCTCTCGGCACGGGTGGGCCGGGCGGTGGAGCGCAAGGGGCCCCGGATGCTGGTCAGCGGAACCCTGGCCGGCGTCGTCGCGATGCTCTCCCTGGCCGGAGCGGCGGCGCTCATGGGCACCGGCTACGGCTCGCTCTGGCTGATCGGCGCCGCTCTGGGCGTCGTCGGTCTCTCCCAGGCGCTGATCATCCCCAGCGCACAGACGCTGTCCATGCGGGAGGTCCCGGAGCCCATGGCCGGCGCCGCAGGCGGGGTGGCGCAGACCGCTCAGCGGGTGTTCACCGCGATCGGCATCGCGGTGGTCACCGGGATCTACTTCTCGGTCAGCGCAGACGCCGGACATCAGAGTGCCATCGTGACCAGCTCGCTGGTGATCGCGGCGCTGATGCTCACCTCGGTGGCGGCCGCGCTCTTCGCCGCCCGTCAGGCCCGGCAGGCAGCCCATGACCAGCAGGGAGCCCAGGGCCAGCGAGAAATGCAGGATCAGCAGGAGGTTCAGAATAAGCAGGCAGCCCAGGACCAGCAGACCGCGTAGAACCAGGTCAGCGCTGGCCCACCGGGGCTGGTGAAGCGCCGATTGGTCTGCCGCAGCGCCGAGTGGTCCGGCTCAGCGCAGACGCGTGACCGGGCGCAGGTCCTTGGCCTTCACATAGGCCGGGGCCCCGGCGAAGATCTCCGCGCGCTCGTCGGATTCCTCCCAGGCCTGCTCCGCCTGGGCGAACTCCTCGCGATCGCCGGGGCGGCTGACGAACCAGGTCAGCTCGTCCTTGCCGTCTGAGAGCCAGATCGATTCCACGGTGAACCCGCGCTCCTCACGCGCCGGGATGACCTGCTTGGTGAGGAAGCTGACGAACTCCTCGGCCAGCGCCGGGTCCAGGGCGTAGCGGCGCATATACGTGGTCCGCTCGGCGGCGTCTGCGGGGCGAGGGGTCTCGGGTTGGGCGACCATCGGGTCCTCCTGGATCGTCGGGACAGTTCTGGACGAGGTCCACGGCCATCATAAGAGACCAACAGGCAGTTCCGAGCAGGCTGCCGCGGGGGAGCAGCCGCGTGGCAGTCCGGCGGGGGAGTCGATTCGCCATCAAGCCGTGATCGCAGGGATAATCGCCCCATGAGCTCTCAGCAGTCACTGCCCACGGGTGGCGCATCTGGCGCGCAGGAAACCCTGAAGAACTTCGGCCGCCGGACCTCAGGCATCAGCTTCGCGGTGATGATCACTGTGCTCCTGGTGGCCCTGATCTTCGCCGCCAACCAGAACGACGTGATCGGCTGGATCATCGCCGTCATCGCCGGAGGCTGGCTGCTGCTGGCCACCGTGCTGGTGGTCTCGGTGCGTTCCGGGGCCAAGAAGTTCGGGCAGACGCTGGACTCGGCGCGCGCCGACGCGGCCTCCCGCCGAGCCGACACCCTGGGCGGCGCCACCGTGGTCGACGAGGACACCCACGGAAGGAACCTGAAGCTGGATCATTCCTTCAAGATCGTCGAGGTCCAGAAGCGGGTCATCGCTCAGGAGCTCGCCAAGGGCGAAGAGGCAGACCTTGCCATGGTGGATCGCGCCCTGGACACCATCGAGATGACCGCAGGCAACGGCCGAGACATGCTCGCAGAGCACGTCGGGCGCGGAGCAGGCGACTCGACGCAGGAGCGCCAGGACGCCCCCGACAGCCGGCGCCGAGACCAGAACAGCCGCGCGAAGACCCGGAACAACGACGACGACCAGCCCATCACGGGCGAGATCGTGCCCTGAGAGGACCCCAGGTGACCCCGAACAGCACAGCCACGCCCAAGACCGCCCCGGCGTCCAGCGCCGCCCCCACCGAGGCAGCAGACTTCGGCGAGCACCCGCACCGGATCCAGGACGCCAAATCGGGCCAGCAGACCCGGATCGCCTCGGTCAACGTCAATGGGATCCGCGCCGCGCACCGCAAAGGCATGGGTGAATGGCTCGCGGACCGTGAGATCGACATCCTGGCGCTCCAAGAGGTGCGTGCCAATGAGGAGATCCTGACCAAGCTGGTCGGTGAGATGACCGCCCCCGAGACTTGGCATGTGCATGAGTATGAAGCGGCCGACAAGGGCCGGGCCGGCGTCGCGATCATCTCCCGGAAGCCGCCCATCGCCACCCGCCGCGGCATCGGCGAGGGCCACCCCGAGGATGACGGCCGCTGGATCGAAGCCGACTATGAGCTCGGCGACGGCTCCACGCTGACCGTGGTCAGCGTCTACGTGCACTCCGGGGAAGTGGGCTCGCCCAAGCAGGACCACAAGATGCGATTCCTGCAGTACATGACCGAGTACCTGCCGCAGCTCGCGCAGCGCACCGATCATCTGCTGGTCATGGGTGACCTCAACGTGGGCCACCGCGAGCTCGACATCAAGAACTGGAAGGGCAACGTGAAGAACTCCGGGTTCCTCCCGGAGGAGCGGGCATACTTCGATGCCTACTTCGGCGAGCTCGGCTTCCGCGACGTCGCACGAGACCTGGCCGGAGAGATTGATGGCCCCTACACCTGGTGGTCCTACCGGGGGAAGGCCTTCGACAACGACACCGGATGGCGGATCGACTATCACATGGCCACCCCGGCCCTGGCCGAGCTGGCGGGCAACCTCAAGGTGGACCGGGCACAGGACTACTCGCTGCGCTGGTCCGATCACGCCCCGCTGGTCGTGGACTACCAGCTGCCCTGAGCGGCCCCCCCCCGAAGGACACCGCCCCTAGAGGGCACCGGCTCCCGAAGGACACCGGCCCTACCTCCGGCGGACCCGCCCCCGCCTGACCCCGACAACACGAAGGAACCGCCGTGACTGAGCGCGTACTCTCCGGGATGCAGCCCTCCGCTGACTCCCTGCACCTGGGCAACTACCTGGGAGCGCTGGTCAACTGGGTGAAGATGCAGGAGCGCTATGACGCCTTCTTCTTCATCCCGGACATGCATGCGATCACCGTGCACCAGGACCCCGCTGAGCTGCGCACCCGGGTGCGTCGGACCGCGGCCCAGTACCTGGCCGGAGGCCTCGACGTCGAGCGCTCCACGGTGTTCGTGCAGTCCCACGTGCCCGAACATGCGCAGCTGGGCTGGATCATGACCTGCCTGACCGGGATGGGGGAGGCCGCCCGGATGACCCAGTTCAAGGACAAGTCCGCCAAGCAGGGCGCCGATGCGGCCGGGGTCGGGCTCTTCACCTACCCGATGCTGCAGGCCGCTGACATCCTGCTCTACCAGCCGCACGGGGTCCCGGTGGGTCAGGACCAGAAGCAGCACGTGGAGCTCTCACGCAACCTCGCCCAACGGTTCAATCACCGCTACGGGGAGACCTTCCGGGTGCCCCAGCCGCTGATCCCCGAGGCCGGGGCGCGGATCTATGACCTGCAGAACCCCACGGCGAAGATGTCGAAGTCCGCGGCCTCGCCCGCCGGGCTGCTGAACCTGATGGACACCGACAAGCAGATCGCGAAGAAGATCAAGTCCGCCGTGACCGACGACGGCGCCGAGATCCGCTTCGACCAGGCCGAGAAGCCGGGTGTCTCGAACCTGCTGAGCATCTACTCCGCGCTCACCGACCGCCCGATCGCTGAGATCGTCGAGGAGTACCAGGGTCGGATGTACGGGCACCTGAAGGTGGAGCTGGCCGAGGTGGTGGTGGCCAAGCTCGGTCCGATCCGCGATCGCACCGAGGAGCTGCTGGAAGACCCGGCCCAGCTCGACGCGCTGCTGGCCACCGGAGCCGCCAAGGCGCGGGCCGTGGCGGGGGAGACCCTCGCCGAGGTCTACGACAAGGTCGGGTTCCTTCCGGCGAGCGGGCGCTGAGCAGAGGGTGAGCCTGCGGTGAACGAGGACCCCTCCAGACTGCGACCACGCACCGGCGGTCACGGGCTGATCGCCGGGCACGCGCGTGCCGCGGCGAAGGCGATGAATGACCGCGAGGAAGTCTCCGGCATGGTCAACCCGCTGGACCTCGAGGGGCTGCGTCGCCGCGAGGTCCGGGCACGCCAGGCCTGGGGCCATGCCCGGCGGGAGGGTCGCAGCGGGGCCGCCATGTTCGGGCTGACCTTGTTCTGGGGCCTCACCCGACTCGACACCACCCGCGGCATGCGGATATTCAACCTCTTCCTGTTCCACTACGGCACGGTGATGGCCGCCGGCGCGGCCTACATGATGTTCTTCTCCGTCTCGGCTGCGCTCGTGGCTGGGTTCTCCGTGGCAGGACTGGTCATCGGTGGTGATCAACAGCTGCAGGACACGATCGTGGACCTCACCAATGACGCGCTGCCCGGGGTGATCGGCGAGGACGGACTGGCGACCCAGGCGCAGCTCTTCAACACCGAGGGCTTCGGGCTCACCCTGGTGGTCTCGCTGCTGGTCGCCGCGGTGGCCTCGCTGAGCTGGATCAACGGGCTGCGCGCGGGTATCCGCAGCATCTTCGACCGGCCGCTGATGGATGAGAACGTGTTCGTGGTGAAGTCACGGGATCTGGCTGTGATGCTGCTGCTGGCCGTGATGCTGCTCGCCGCCACCGCCACCAGCCTGCTCTCAGAATCTGTCCTGGTGTTCAGCGAAGACCTGCTGGGATGGAACCTCAACGTGCTGCAAGGACTGGTCGGCACGGTGATCACCCTCGCCGTGCCGTTGATCCTGGACGTGCTGGTGGCGATCCTGATCTTCCGGGTGGCCTCACGGGTGGTGATGCCGGTCTCGGTGCTGTGGCGTGCGGCGCTGATCGCCGCCGTCGGCTCATCGCTGCTGCGCCACCTCTCGACGTTCCTGCTCAGCGGCGTGGAGGACGGAAACCTGATCGTGTCTTCCTTCGCCACGGTGCTGGGCTTCTTCGTCTACTTCTTCCTGCTCAGCCTGATCTACCTGCTCTGCGCCTCCTGGGCAGCCCTGGCCACCGACGACCGCAGCCGAGCGCTCCGCCCGCGCAGCCGCTGATCTTCCGCACGGCCCGAGCTGCCGCACGGCCTCAGCTGCCGCACGGCCCGAGGTGCGTGGGGTCTCAGCTGCGTGCGGTGCGCGGGAAGAGCGAGTCGACCACATGTCGGGCCGCGTCGCGGGGCTGGCCAGACCAGGGGAAATGGTGCATCGAGACCATCGGGCTGGCGTTGATCTCCAGGATCGAGGGTTCGTGCAGGTCCGCCTCGCCGCGCGGGAGCAGCACGTCGAAACCGACGATCTTCAGCCCGGGCAGGGCCCGGGCCGCACGCTCGACCAGCTCCTGCTCCGGCGCGCGCAGCTCATCGGTCGCGTCCACCGCGTCCCCGCCTGTATGCAGGTTGGAGGTGCTCCGGAGATAGATGCGTTCACCGGCCGTCGGGATTGAGTCCGGGGCCAGAGAATGCCTGGCGAGATACTCGCGGGAGTCGCCGTCGAGGACCAGGTCCTTGTGGATGGGGCCGCGGTCCCGGTTCTTCGCGGTGACCAGCTGCGCGATGCTGCTGACACCGTCTCCCAGGACGCTCGCGGGCCGGCGTCGCGTGGCCGCCACCAGGCGACCTTCTACGACCAGGCATCGATGCTCCACCCCGGTGTAGAACTCCTCGACCAGCACCTGGCTGCTCTTCGCGGCCACCTTCTCGAAGGCGGCGTGGAACTCCGCCTCGGTCTGCAGTCCGGCGTGGACGTTCTGGCCCTGCCTGCCGTTGTGCGGCTTGATCACGCTGCGGGTGAAGGGAGCAGCCCAGGCCCAGGCCCGCTCGACCTCGGTCACGGCGAAGACGGCGTTCTCCGGGGCGCTGATCTTCAGGTCGCGGAAGAGCCGGCTGGCCACATCCTTATAGGAGGCGATCTTCTTGACCAGGTCGCTGTTGTGGTTGGTGCTCCCGCCGCTCCAGGTGCGCATGCGTCCCTGGTGCTCCAGGACCATCCTGCGGCTGCTGGTGGACTTGCGGACCGTGATGCCGCGCTCCAGCGCCTCCGCGGCGACCACGATGTTCGTGAAGTTGGTCGGACCCACACCCACCTCGATCAGATGCCGGGCGGCCTCATCGTAACGTTGCATGACAACACCTCATCGTAGGGGAGCGGGATGCACCAAGAGGTGGGGCGCCGGGTGCGAGTGCTGCTCGCGCCCGACGCCCCACCTCTGAAGGCACAGTGGATCACATGCTGCGGGTCAGCACCGCACGCTTGACCTCTTGGATGGCCTTGGTGACCTCGATGCCGCGCGGGCACGCGTCGGTGCAGTTGAAGGTGGTGCGGCAGCGCCACACTCCCTCTTTGTCGTTGAGGACCTCCAGGCGCATGTCGCCGGCGTCGTCGCGGGAGTCGAAGATGAACCGGTGCGCGTTGACGATCGCCGCCGGGCCGAAGTACTGCCCGTCGGTCCAGAAGACCGGGCAGGAGGAGGTGCAGGCGGCGCACAGGATGCACTTGGTGGTGTCATCGAAGCGTTCCCGCTCCTCCGGGGACTGGATCCGCTCGCCGGTCGGGGCGGGGGAGTTGTTCACCATGAAGGGCATGATCTCGCGGTAGGACTGGAAGAAAGGTTCCATGTCCACGATCAGGTCCTTCTCCACGGGCAGACCCTTGATGGGCTCGACCAGGACCGGCTTGGAGAGGTCCAGATCCTTGAGCAGGACCTTGCAGGCCAGGCGGTTGCGACCGTTGATGCGCATCGCGTCCGAGCCGCAGACGCCGTGGGCGCAGGAGCGGCGGAAGGTCAGCGAGCCGTCGATCTCCCACTTGACCTTGTGCAGCGCGTCGAGCACACGGTCGGTGCCGTACATGGTGACCGTCCACTCATCCCAGCGTGCCTCGTCGGAGAACTCCGGGTCATAGCGGCGCACCTGGATGGTCACGTCGAAGCTGGGGACCTCGCCTCCGCCCCCGCTCTCCTTCATGTCGATCTTGGAGGCGGGCTCTGCGGCTTCTTTGGTGGGAGTGCTCATCAGTACTTACGCTCCATCGGCTCGTAACGGGTGAAGACGACCGGCTTGGTGTCGGCGCGGATGCCGTTCGTGCCATCGGTCGAGGACTCGGGGTCCAGGTACATCATCGAGTGGAGCATGAAGTTCTCATCATCACGCTCCGGGAAGTCCTCGCGGTAGTGTCCGCCGCGGGACTCCTTGCGGTGCAGGGCTGCCACGGTCATGACCTCGGCCATGTCCAGCAGGAAGCCGAGTTCCACAGCCTCGAGCAGGTCCAGGTTGAAGCGCTTGCCCTTGTCCTGGATCTGCACATTCTTATAGCGCTTGCGCAGGTCAGCAATGACCGCAAGGGCTTCCTTGATGGTCTCCTCGGAGCGGAACACCTGCATGTTCGCGTCCATGGTCTCCTGCAGCTCGGCGCGCAGCGTCGCGGTGCGCTCTCCACCGGTGGAGGCGCGCATCGCGTTGAGCTGGTTCTCGGTGAACGCCGTCGGGTTCTCCGGGATGTCCACGAACTCGGCGGTGGCCGCGTACTCGGCGGCGGCCAGGCCGGCGCGCTTGCCGAAGACGTTGATGTCCAGCAGCGAGTTGGTACCCAGGCGGTTGGATCCGTGGACCGAGACGCAGGCGACCTCGCCGGCGGCGAAGAGGCCCGGGACGATGGTGTCGTTGTCCTGAAGCACCTCGGACTTCACCGTGGTGGGCACCCCGCCCATGGCGTAGTGGCAGGTCGGGAAGACCGGCACCGGCTCGGTGTAGGGCTCCACACCGAGGTAGGTGCGGGCGAACTCGGTGATGTCCGGGAGCTTGGCGTCGATGTGCGCCGGCTCCAGGTGGGTCAGGTCCAGCAGCACGTAATCCTTGTTCGGACCCGCACCCCGGCCTTCGCGCACCTCGTTGGCCATGGACCGGGCCACGATGTCACGTGGGGCGAGGTCCTTGATGGTGGGGGCGTAGCGCTCCATGAAGCGCTCTCCCTCGGAGTTTCGCAGAATCCCGCCTTCGCCGCGTGCGGCCTCGGAGAGCAGGATCCCCAGCCCGGCCAGGCCGGTGGGGTGGAACTGCACGAACTCCATGTCCTCCAGCGGGATGCCCGCGCGGTAGGCCAGAGCCATGCCGTCGGCGGTCAGCGTGTGCGCATTGGAGGTGGTCTTGAAGATCTTGCCCAGACCACCGGTGGCGAAGACCACCGACTTGGCCTGGAAGACGTGAATCTCACCGTTGGCCAGGTCGTAGGAGACGACGCCGGCGGTCTTCTTCTGCATGTAGGTGGTGCCGTCTTCACGGGTCACCTCTTCGTCCACGGTGAGCAGATCCAGCACGTAGTACTCGTTGTAGAACTCGACGTTGTGCTTCACGCAGTTCTGGTACAGCGTCTGCAGGATCATGTGCCCGGTGCGGTCCGCGGCATAGCAGGCGCGACGCACGGCGGCTTTGCCGTGATCGCGGGTGTGCCCGCCGAAGCGCCGCTGGTCGATCTTGCCCTCGGGGGTGCGGTTGAAGGGCAGGCCCATCTTCTCCAGGTCCAGCACGGCGTCGATGGCTTCTTTGGCCATGACCTCGGCGGCATCCTGGTCCACCAGGTAGTCGCCACCCTTGACGGTGTCAAAGGTGTGCCACTCCCAGTTGTCCTCCTCGACGTTGGCCAGCGCGGCACACATGCCGCCCTGCGCCGCGCCGGTGTGGGACCGGGTGGGGTAGAGCTTGGTCAGCACGGCGGTATGGGCGCGCTGCCCGGATTCGATGGCTGCGCGCATTCCGGCGCCACCGGCGCCGACGATGACGACGTCGTACTTGTGAACCTGCATCAGCTTGTGGCTCTCTTTTCTTGGTGTTCGAAAGGCATGTGAACGCGCACGGATGCGCACCGGGCGGACCCGGTGCGCATCAGACGTTCTGGCAGAAGGAGGGGGAGGACTCGAGCAGCTGGCCAGCGTTGTCGAGCAGGCAGGGCTCGAAGGTGAAGATGACCATGGTGCCCAGGACGATGATGACGATCACCGAGAGGTAGAGGATGGACTTGAGCCACACTCGGGTGGAGTCCTTCTCTGCGTAGTCGTTGATGATCGTGCGCATCCCGTTGCCGCCGTGCAGCATCGCCAGCCAGAGCATGGTGAGGTCCCAGAACTGCCAGACCGGATTGGCCCACTTGCCGGCGACGAAGCCGAAGTCGATCTGGTGGATGCCCTCGCCGACCAGGAGATTCACTGCCAGGTGGACGAAGATCAGGACCACCAGGGCGGCGCCGGAGACGCGCATGAAGACCCAGGCGGCCATCTCGAAGCTGCTGGACTTCGAGGAGCCGCTGCGCAGGTACTTCGGGTCGATGCGACCGGAGCGCGGGGCTTCGATGCCCTGCGCGGGCAGCAGTGCGTCAGATTGCGTGGTGGTCATTCTCAGAACCCTCCCCAGCCGTCAAGGAACAGCATCAAGTGGCGGACGGTGAAGCCGATCATCGTGATGACCCAGAGGCCCATCACGGCCCACAGCATCTGACGGTGGTAGCGGGTGCCCTGGGACCAGAAGTCCACCAGGATGATCCGCAGTCCGTTGAACGCGTGGAAGACGATCGCGCCGACCAGGCCGATCTCACCGACGATCATGATCGGGTTCTTATACGCGCCGATCACCGCGTCGTAGGCCTCCGGAGAGACTCGCACCAGAGAGGTGTCGAGCACATGGACCAGGAGGAAGAAGAAGATCCCCACGCCTGTGATCCGGTGTCCCACCCAGGACCACATGCCTTCCCGGCCTCTGTAGAGGGTGCCCTTAGTCTGCGTCACCTGTCATTACCTCCCTGCATCGTTGCATGGCGTTCCGCGCCGCACAGTCACGTACGTGTTTTTCTTCGCTGCGGCGGTGCGGAATGCGTGACGCCGATGCGAGTCTGTTCTCAGCTACCAGACTAGAGCACCGCAACCGTCGATGCGGCTCGTGGTGCCTTTCAGGAGGCTTTGTTGCGCCGCTCAGCCTAGACCTGATGCAGGCTTGTTGGCGAAATGGCGGCGAGAGCCAAATGACTTCTACAACGTGTAGAAAAACCGCAATATGAAGACTCAATTCCGCACCGCGCGGCCCGGGATCCGCCGAGGGGGCGTGCAGCGCCTGCAGACGCACCTGCGCGGCGTCCTGGCCGGCCCGGCGCTCCTCGTCTGCAGGGTCCGCTGCGCGGCGGAGCGGGCTGCAGGACGGATGGGACTACCCTGGTGAGGTGACTTCACAGGAATCTTTGGACAAGTTCTATACCGTGATCCCCGCAGGCGGGGTGGGAACGCGGCTCTGGCCGCTCTCCCGGGCCAGCGCGCCGAAGTTCCTCCACGACCTCACCGGGTCCGGCACCACGCTGATCCGCAGCACCTACGAGCGGCTCGCCCCGCTGACCGGCCCTCGCGTGATGGTGGTCACCGGGGAGTCGCATCGGGAGGCCGTTCGGGTGCAGATCCCCGAGCTCGACGAGAACGACCTCGTGCTCGAGTCCGAGCCGAAGGACTCTGCGGCCGCGATCGGCCTGGCGGCAGCGATCCTGCACCGCCGGGACCCCGAGATCATCATGGGCTCCTTCGCCGCCGACCAGGTCATCGCGCCGGTGGAGATCTTCCAGCAGGCGGTGCGGGAGGCCGTCGCGACTGCGGCCACGGGCCGGATCGTCACCATCGGGATCACCCCCACGCACCCCTCCACAGGCTTCGGCTACATCCGCAAGGGCGCGACGCTTGAGGTCGACGGCGCACCGATCGAGGGGGCGCCGCACGCCAGGGACGTCGCGGAGTTCGTCGAGAAGCCGGGCCAGGAGCTCGCTGAGAAGTACGTCGACTCGGGGGAGTACCTCTGGAACGCCGGCATGTTCGTCGCCCCGGTGGCGCTGCTGCTGGATCATCTCGCCCGCGCCGAGCCCGCGCTCTACGCCGGGCTCACCGAGATCGCCGCCGCATGGGGGACGCCTGAGCAGGCCGCAGTCACCGCACGGGTCTGGCCGGAGCTTCCGAAGATCGCGATCGACTATGCCGTGGCCGAACCGGCCGCTGCGGCCGGGGACGTCGCGGTGATTCCCGGGAACTTCACCTGGGACGACGTCGGGGACTTCGCGGCGATCGCGCGGCTGAACCCGGCGCGGGAACAGGAATCCATGACGGTGCTCGGAGAGAAGGCCCGGGTCTACTCGGACCAGTCCTCCGGAGTGGTGGTCTCCGACACCCAGCGGGTGGTGGCCCTGATCGGGGTGGAGAACATCGTGGTGGTGGACACCCCCGACGCGCTGCTGGTGACGACCACCGACCACGCACAGTCGGTGAAGCAGGCCGTGGAGGCGCTGCGGGCGCAGGGAGAATCCGATGTCCTCTGAGCCCGCGCCCCACACGGTGATGCTCAAGGCCGCCCACGCCTCGGCCTCCGAGGTGGTCGACGCGTTGGAAGCGTCCCTGATAGAGGTGCGCCGAGACCTCCACTCCCACCCCGAGCTCTCGTGGAAGGAAGAACGCACCACCGAGCGACTCGCCGCACAGCTGCAGGCAGCGGGCCTTCAGCCCGAGCTTATGCCCGAGACCACCGGGCTCTACGTGGACATCGGCACCGGGGAGTTCGCCGCAGGGTTCCGCGGGGACATCGATGCGCTGCCGGTGGCTGAGCTGACGGAGCTGCCCTTCGCCTCCACCCACCCCGGCGTCGCCCACGCCTGCGGCCACGACATCCACACCACCATCGCTCTGGGCGTGGCGCTGAGCCTGCAGCGGCTGCATCAGGACCGGATCGAAGGCGGCGAGCCGGACGGGCTGGGCGCAAAGGTGCGCGTCATCTTCCAGCCCGCTGAGGAGACCATGCCCGGAGGTGCCCTGGAGATGGTCCAGCAGGGCGTCCTGAAGCCGCTGCCCAGGATCTTCGCGCTGCACTGCGACCCGCGCATCGAGGTGGGCATGATCGGGACACGGATCGGGGCCATCACCTCGGCGGCCGATGTGGTCCGGATCAACGTCACCGGCCGCGGTGGACACACCTCCCGCCCGCACCTGACCGAGGACATGGTCTCCGCGCTGGCGCACATCGCCTCTGCCGTCCCCGCGGTGCTCTCCCGCCGGGTCGACGTGCGCTCCGCGGTCTCACTCGTGTGGGGTCAGATCGAGGCTGGCAGCGCGCACAACGCGATCCCCTCCAGCGGCACCCTGGTGGGCACGATGCGGATCCTCGACGCCGATGCCTGGCGCGACGCCGGGAAGCTTCTGGACGAGATCGTCGAACAGGTCGCCGCACCCTGGGGGGTCGACGTGGAGCTCGAACACATCCGCGGCGTGCCGCCGGTGATCAACAGCGAACGGGAGACCACCTTGTTGGAGCATGCCGGTCGCGAGGTGCTCGGCTCGGAGGGCCTGGAACTGGCTCCCCAGTCCATGGGTGGAGAAGACTTCGCCTGGATGACCCAGGAGCTTCCCGGGGCCATGTTCCGGCTCGGGACCAAGACCCCCGGAGGCGCCGACTTCGATCTGCACCGCGGAGACTATGTCCCGGATGAGCGCTGCATCGGCTACGGCACCAAGATCATGGTCACCACGGCGCTCAGCGCCATCAACGAGCTTCGCCGCGGCTAGCCGAATCTGCTCCGCGCCTGCAACATCGGCGCCCGGGTCCTCGCACGGCCTCGTAGGATGAGCCCTATGACTCAGGACGATGACTTTCTGACCGGACGGATCGCCCGCATCCCGGTTCCGGACCACGACGCCGACTGGGAGCGCCTCACCACCCAGGCCAGGATCGCGATGACCCGCGCCTATGTGCCCTACTCCGACTACCCGGTCGGGGCGGCCGCGCTGTTGGAGGACGGGTCGGTGATCTCCGGCTGCAATGTGGAGAACGCCTCCTACGGGCTCACCCTCTGCGCCGAATGCACCATGATCGGTGCGCTGCAGATGGCAGGGGGAGGCAAGATCGTGGCGTTCACCTGCGTGAATCGACAGGGCGAGTACATCACCCCCTGTGGCCGCTGCCGCCAGCTGCTGCTGGAGTTCTCCGCCGAGACCATGCACGTGCGCACCGCGCAGGGCGCCACCACGCTGGACGCGCTGCTGCCGCAGTCCTTCGGCCCCCGCGACCTTGAGATCAACACCATGGAGACCCGATGACAGCTGCCACCTATGACCGTTCCGCCCATGACGCCGTCGAGCTGATCCGGCTCAAGCGAGACCACGGCCGGCTCTCCCAGGAGCAGATCCGATGGATGATCGCCGCCTACACCGACGGCTACGTCGGGGACGAGCAGATGTCAGCGCTGGCGATGGCGATCCTGCTCAACGGGATGACCCGTGAGGAGATCGGGCACTGGACCGCCGCGATGATCGCCTCCGGCGAGCGGATGGACTTCTCCTCCCTGCGCACGCCCGAGGGCGGACGCAGGCTCACCGCGGACAAGCACTCCACCGGGGGTGTCGGGGACAAGATCACCCTTCCGCTGGCACCGCTGGTGGCAAGCTTCGGCGTGCCCGTCCCGCAGCTCTCCGGGCGCGGGCTGGGGCACACCGGCGGCACCCTGGACAAGCTTGAGGCCATCGCCGGCTGGCAGGCGGACCTGAGCAACGACGCGCTGCTGCGCCAGCTCGACGAGGTCAATGCCGTGATCTGTGCGGCTGGCCCCGGCCTGGCTCCGGCCGACAAGAAGCTCTACGCGCTGCGTGACGTCACCGGCACCGTGGAAGCCATCCCGCTGATCGCCTCCTCGATCATGTCCAAGAAGATCGCCGAGGGAACCGACGCTCTGGTCCTCGACGTCAAGGCGGGGTCCGGCGCCTTCATGAAGTCCCGGGCCGACGCCGTCGAACTGGCGCGCACCATGGTCGCCCTGGGCACCGACGCCGGGGTGAAGACCACCGCGCTGCTCACCGATATGGACACCCCGCTGGGACTGACCGCCGGCAACGCCATCGAGGTCGAGGAGTCCGTGGAGGTGCTCGCCGGGGGCGGACCGGCCGACGTCGTCGAACTCACCGTCGCGCTGGCGCAGGAGATGCTCACCGCGGTGGGGATCACCGGGGCAGACCCGGCGGAGAACCTGCGCAACGGACGCGCCATGGACTCCTGGCGCCAGATGATCGCCGCGCAGAGCGGCAATCCCGACGCGGCGCTGCCGCAGGCGGCGCACAGCCACACGATCAACGCCGGGGTCTCCGGCACCATGACCCGGATGGACGCCATGTCTGTGGGTCTCGCGGCCTGGCGGCTCGGAGCCGGCAGGGCGCGCAAGCAGGACGCCGTGCAGGCCGGAGCCGGGGTGCGTATGCACGCCAAGCCCGGGGACCGGATCACCGAAGGTCAGCCGCTGTTCACCCTGCTCACCGATGACGAGCACCGGATCGCCAGGGCGCAGCAGGCGCTCGAGGGTGCCGTGGACGTCGACGCCGAGGGCGGCCCGTACGAGACCCCTGAGCTGGTCTTTGATCGCATCAGTGCCTCGGATCTGACCGACTGAGGCCGCCCGGATGAGTCCTGGGCAGATCCTCGACGCCATCAACCAGACCATCCTGGAGGCCGCCTCCGGATGGTGGACCCTGGTGGGACTCTTCGTGCTGTGCGTGGTCGACGGGTTCTTCCCCCTCGTGCCCTCCGACTCGCTGGTGGTCGGACTGGGATCGCTCTCCGGGGAGCCCGGCACTCCGTTCCTGCTCTGGGTGATCCTGGTCGCGGCCTCGGGGGCGCTGCTCGGAGACTTCATCGCCTACCGGATCGGGCGCGCGATCGGGCCGATGCGCTTCGGGTGGATGCGCCGCCCCACCCCGCAGCGCACGCTGATCTGGGCCCGCCACGAGCTCGACAAGCGCGGGGTGCTGCTGATCTTCGTCGGCCGATTCATCCCCGGAGCCCGGGTGGCGATCAACTTCGTCGCCGGCACCACCGGGTTCTCGCTGCGCCGATTCCTGGTGATCGACGCCATCGCCTCGCTGGTCTGGGCGTCCTACTCGGTGGGAATCGGTGCGATCAGCGCGAACATCTTCGACTCGGTGCTGGTCGCGATGACGGTCTCGATCACCGGGGCGGTGCTGCTGGGCTGGATCTTCGACCGGATCTTCCGACTCCTCACGCGCTGGCTGGATCGCAAGGGCGTGCACCTGGACCCGGAGGGCTACTTCGACACCGCCGCGCTGCCGGTGGAGCCCCCGCTGCGGCTGCACCGCGACCGCGGGGATCACGATGAGGACCACGACCACCCGCGCGGCCACGGCCACCGGCGGGATCACGAAAACCCTCCGGAGGATGGCCTGCCCCGCTGAGGCGCGCGCCGGGTCGTGGTCTCGGGCGACTTCAGCTCCGGTCCTCGATAGACTCATCACCATGACTTCCACTGCTGCAGATCTCCGTTCCGCCGCCGCCAAGCTCGAAGAGCAGCTGCGCAACCTGCCCAAGGTCTCGCTGCACGATCACCTGGACGGGTCCCTCCGACCGGGCACGCTGATCGAGCTGGCCGCCGAGATCGGCCACGAGCTTCCCTCCCAGGACTCCGAGGAGCTCGCGGTGCACTTCCG
Organism: Nesterenkonia sandarakina; assembly: GCF_013410215.1. Lineage (NCBI taxonomy): Bacteria > Bacillati > Actinomycetota > Actinomycetes > Micrococcales > Micrococcaceae > Nesterenkonia > Nesterenkonia sandarakina. The sequence continues at coordinate 215,623 of NZ_JACCFQ010000001.1, read as the reverse complement.
CGAGAACGCGAACTCGGGATCCCTGGAGAAGTACCTGGAGACCTTCGCGCACACCACCGCGGTGATGCAGACCGCGCAGAACCTGCGCCGCGTCGCCAAGGAGTACGTCGAGGACCTGGCAGCCGACGGTGTGATCTACTCCGAGGTCCGCTGGGCCCCGGAGCAGCATCAGGAGCAGGGCCTGAGCCTGGACGAGGCCGTGGAGGCGGTCCAGGAGGGACTCAACCAGGGCATGGAGACCGTGGCCGCTCAGGACGGCGTGATCGTCGTCGGCCAGCTGGTCTCCGCGATGCGTCAGTCCGACCGCGCCGATGAGATCGTCGAGGTCGCCCTGCGCCACCGCGACAAGGGCGTCGTCGGCTTCGACATCGCCGGCCCCGAGGCCGGCTTCCCGCCCAGCCGCTTCGCCGATGCCTTCACCCGACTGGCCACCGAGATGCTGCCCGCCACGGTCCACGCCGGGGAAGGAGACGGCATCGAGTCGGTCCGCGATGCGCTGGTCTCCGGCCGGGCTCAGCGCCTGGGCCACGGGGTGCGTGTCGCCGAGGACATCAGCGTGATCGAGAGCGACGCCGACTCCGAGGCCGGAGAAGAGGTCTTCCAGGTGGAGCTGGGTCCCGTGGCCCGCTGGGTCCGGGACCGCCAGATCCACCTCGAGGTCAGCCCCACCTCCAACGTGCAGACCGGCGCGATCGCCGGCTTCGCCGAGGGGGACGCCGCTGAGCTCAGCGACCACCCCTTCGACATGCTCTACCAGCTGGGCTTCAACGTCGGGGTCAACACCGACAACCGGCTGGTCTCCGGGGTCACCCTCTCCGGGGAGCTCGCGCTGATCGCCAGCACCTTCGACTACGGCCTCGGCGAGCTCGCCGACTTCCAGATCAACGCCCTGGAATCCTCCTTCCTCGGGCACGAGGAGCGCGAGGCCCTGGCCGGCATGATCCTCGAAGCCTGGCAGTGACCCTGCCCGAGGCACACCCGATGAGCCCGGACCGCTCCGAGACCGGTCCCCAGGACCAGGTGGCGAAGCTGCGCTGGGTCATCGCTCAGCTTCGCGAGCACTGCCCCTGGACCTCACAGCTGACCCACGGGGACCTCACCGAGTACCTCGTGGAGGAGGCCTACGAGGTGCTCGAAGAGATCGAGGCCGGCAGCCTGGATGAGGGGCTGCGCAAGGAGATGGGGGACCTGCTCTTCCAGATCGCGCTGCACGCCCGGCTGGCCGAGGAGCGCGGCAGCTTCGACCTCGACGGGGTGGCTGAAGCCATCACGGCGAAGCTGGTGCGCCGCAGCCCGCACGTCTTCACCGCCGATGGGCGCCTCTCGGTGGACGCGCACGCGACCATCGAACAGGTGGAGGCAGCCTGGACCCAGATCAAGGCTCAGGAGAAGGCTGCGGCGTCGCACGCTGAAGGTGAGAACCCCGGCTCGGAGAGCGCCGCGCCTGCAGACCCGGAGCAGGCAGAGACCAGAGCCGACGACGGCGGCACCCACCTCTCCGGCGTCGTCGGGTCGCTTCCGGCGCACCTGCCGGCGCTGGCCAAGGCGGCCAAGGTGATCGACCGGCTGGGCAGGGAGCGCAGTGAACATCTGCCCAACACTGGCTCGACCACGGTGGCGGCGGCTGACGAGGAGGAGCTCGGTGAACTACTGTTTGCTGTGGTGCGCACCGCACGGGCTGCGGGTCAGGACCCGGAGCGGGCGCTGCGCAGCCACCTGAACCGCATGACCTGATCCAGGAACTGCGGAACGAGAAGATCCGCCAGCTCGCGAAGAAGAACGCACCGGCGCAAAGGCGCGCTCGGCACCCCCGAAGAGTTTCCCACCGAATGAACAACAAGGAGCCGAGAAGAATATGTCTCTGATCGTCAGTGTGTACGGCCGCGAAATCCTCGACTCGCGAGGCAACCCGACCGTCGAGGTCGATGTCCTCCTCGAGGACGGCAGCTTCGGCCAGGCCGCAGTCCCCTCCGGCGCCTCCACCGGCGCCTTCGAAGCCGTTGAGCGTCGTGACGGTGACAAGGACCGCTACCTCGGCAAGGGCGTGCTCGGGGCCGTGGGCGCCGTCAACGACGTCATCGCCGCCGCCCTGGAGGGACAGGACGCCACCGAGCAGCGTGTCATCGACCAGATCCTGCTCGACCTCGACGGCACCGAGAACAAGGCCTCCCTGGGCGCGAACGCGATCCTCGGGGCCTCCCTGGCCGTGGCCAAGGCCGCGGCCGACGCCTCGGATCTGCCGCTGTACAAGTACCTCGGCGGTCCCAACGCACACCTGCTGCCCGTGCCGATGATGAACATCCTCAACGGCGGCTCCCACGCGGACTCCAACGTGGACATCCAGGAGTTCATGATCGCCCCGATCGGCGCGGCGACCTTCTCCGAGGCGCTTCGCTCCGGCGTGGAGGTCTACCACGCGCTCAAGGCGCTGCTCAAGGAGAAGGGCCTGGCCACCGGGCTCGGCGACGAGGGCGGCTTCGCGCCGAGCCTCGCCTCCAACCGGGAGGCCCTGGACCTGATCACCGAGGCCATCCAGCGCGCCGGCTACACCCCGGGCAAGGACATCGCCCTGGCACTGGACGTGGCGGCCACCGAGTTCTACTCCGACGGCGTCTACACCTTCGAAGGTGAGTCCAAGACCCCCGAGCAGATGAGCGCCTACTACGGCGAGCTCGTCGACGCCTACCCGCTGGTCTCCATCGAGGACCCGCTGGACGAGGACGACTGGGCCGGCTGGAAGACGCTGACCGAGCAGATCGGGGACAAGGTGCAGCTGGTCGGTGATGACCTCTTCGTCACCAACCCGGATCGCCTCGCCAAGGGCATCGCCGCAGACACCGCCAACTCGCTGCTGGTCAAAGTCAACCAGATCGGCTCGCTCACCGAGACCCTGGATGCGGTCTCCCTGGCCCAGCGCAGCCGCTACACCACGATGATCTCGCACCGCTCGGGCGAGACCGAGGACACCACCATCGCGGACATCGCGGTGGCGACCAACGCCGGACAGATCAAGACCGGCGCGCCGGCCCGGTCCGAGCGGGTGGCCAAGTACAACCAGCTGCTGCGCATCGAGGAGGAGCTCGGCGACGCCGCACGCTACGCGGGCGCCTCCTCCTTCCCGCGCTTCAAGGCGTAGCGCACAGGGCTTCCAGTGTTCAGCGAGGCTAAGCACTGGAAGTTCGAGCACTGAGCACTGGAAGTCCGAGCACTGAGCACTGAGCACACGGGGCGTCAGGGGCGGAGTCGTGGTTTCGACCGACGACTCACCACCTGGCGCCCCGCCGTGTTCGCGTGTCAGATCCGAACCCGGGCCGCAGTCCCGATATCCTTGGAAGCCACGCCGACTTCCCCCTCTTCCCCTCCTAGGCGGTGACATCTCGTGCCGAACAGACGTGCCTCTTCAGCGCAGACCAAAGCGCGCGCGGCCCAGGCGCGCCGACTGGCCGAACGCGAGCAGGTCTCTTCAGAGATCCGCACCCCCGCAGACATCACGGCCCGGCGCAAGAAGCGCAGCTCCAGCGCCTCCGGGTCGACGAAGACCCCGGTCAGTGCCGCCACGGTGGTTCCGGAGCGGACCTTCCCCGGCAGGATGATCGTGCTGAGCATCGTGGTCCTGGTGGTCATCTCCTTCCTGGTGCCCACCGTGAACAGCTTCTTCCAGCAGCGCTCGGAGATGAACGAGCTGCAGACCCAGATCGCCGCGGAGCAGGAGGAACAGGCCCAGCTGCAGTCGGAACTGGTGCGCTGGGATGATCCAGACTTCGTGCGCCAGCAGGCCCGGGAGCGCATCAACCTGGTCATGCCGGGGGAGCGCCGCTATCAGGTCATGGGTGAGTCCGAGCCGAGCCCCGAGCAGGCCCCGGAGCTGGACTCCGAAGAAGTGCGTCACGATCTGCCCTGGGCCGAGGCGCTCTGGGACTCCCTGGTCCGCTCCGCCGCCGAAGACTGAGCCAGGGAGGCCCCGGACTGAGCCGGGGAGGCCCGGCGGTGCAGTAAACTCGGCTCCCGTGAACTCGACTACTCCGCAGCCTGAAGACCTGGACACCCTGAGCCTGCAGCTGAGCCGGCCGGTGCGCGACGTCGTCGAGATTCCTGCCCGCTGCACCTGCGGGAACCCCCTGGTGGCAGCCACGGCCCCGCGGCTGAGCAACGGGATCCCCTTCCCGACCACCTTCTACCTCACCCACCCGGCCGCCACCGCAGCCGTCTCCCGCCTGGAGGCCGCCGGAGTCATGGCCGAGATGACCCAGCGGCTGAGCGCCGACGCGGAGCTGGCCCAGGCCTACCGCGGCGCTCACGAGAGCTACCTCACCGAGCGGGAACGGATCCGTGGCCTCGCCGGGCTGGACCCGGTATGGGAGATCGAAGGCATCAGCGCCGGGGGAATGCCGGAACGGGTCAAGTGCCTCCACGTGCTCGTCGGGCACTCGCTGGCGGTCGGACCGGGGATCAACCCGCTCGGGGATGAGGTGCTGGGGCTCATCGCCGATGAGTTCACGCCTGACACCTGTGTCTGCGCCACGTCCTGGGACCACGAGGCCGCCGTCCCGCAGCGCGATCTCAGCCGACACGTGCGCCGGGGGAACCAGGGCTTCGCCCGAGGGGAGAAGTCCGCCGCGCCGCACCCCGCCTCGCAGCCGAGCGAAGAGACGGCATAGAGTGCTCGGAAGGACCCCGAATCGACGGTCGCACCGTCGATCCCACACCAGAACCGGCGAGGAGAAGGACACCCCATGAGAGTTGCTGCCATCGATTGCGGAACCAACTCCATCCGACTGCTGATCGCCGATGTCCACGACAACGGCCGGGTCTCCGATGTGGTCCGGCAGATGACCGTGGTCCGCCTCGGCGAGGGTGTGGATGAGACCGGAGAGTTCTCAGACGATGCGCTGACCCGCACCTTCGCCGCCGTCGACAACTACGGCGCGCTGATTCGTCGGCACCACGTGGACGCCGTGCGGTTCGTCGCCACCTCCGCCTCCAGGGACGTAGCGAACCGAGACCGATTCATCGACGGGGTCCGGCATCGGCTCGGTGTGGAGCCCGAGGTGATCCGCGGCAGCGAGGAGGCCGGACTCTCCTTCGCCGGGGCCGCCTCGGTGCTGGACTGGGACGCCGAGCGCAAGATCCTGGTCGTAGACCTGGGCGGGGGATCCACGGAGTTCGTGCTGGGCACCTCCGCCGGGGTCGAGCACGCCATCTCCACCGACATGGGCTGCGTGCGCTTCACCGAGCGACACATGCGCACCGACCCGCCCACGGAGACCGAGACCTCGATGGCGAGCTTCGAGACGCTCTCCTTCCTCGAGAACGTCTCCGAGGTGATGCCGCTGCACGAGACCGAGGTGGTCATCGGGGTGGCCGGCACCGTCACCACGGTGGCCGCGCATGCACTGAGCCTGGAAGACTATGAGCCGGATCTGATCCACGGGGCACGGATCGACCTCGACACCTTGCATCAGTCGGTGGATCAGCTGGTGCACTCCACCCGAGACGTGCGAGCCCAGATGCCGATCATGCATCCCGGCAGGGTCGACGTCATCGGTGCCGGCGCGCTGATCTGGGGCACCATCCTGGACTACCTGAACAAGGTCACCGACGGGCGGGTCACCTCCGCGGTCGCCTCCGAACACGACATCCTCGACGGCATCGCGATGTCCCTGGCGCACTCGAAGGGGGTCTCGCCCGCCCCGAGCCCCACGCACATCCAGGCCGTCCCAGACGCACCGTCAGGTGCGGAGCAGCAGAGATGACAGCAGCCGCACGCCCGCTCGGAGCCGCGCTGGCCGCCGGCCTCGCGGTCAGCGCGGTGTTCCTCTCCGCCCCGGCAGCGCACGCGGATCAGTGGCGAGACCAGCAGTACTGGCTCGAGGACTACGGCATCACCGAGGCCTGGGAGACCACCCGCGGGGAAGGCATGACGATCGCTGTCATCGACACCGGCGTGGACTCGGGCCACCCCACCCTCTCCGGTGCGGTCGTGGGCGGGACCGATGTCTCCGGCGCCGGCGACGGCGGGGCCCCGGTGGACCAGATCGCCACCGAACACGGCACACTGGTGGCATCACTGGCCGCCGGGCGCGGCACCTCGGCAGAGGCCGACGAGGTGGCCGCCCTGGTGGAGGAGAACGTCGAGGACCTCGATGAGCAGGAGTGGGAAGACTGGTGGGAGGACTTCGAGGCCGCGCTGGAGGAGATCTACGGCGAGGACTGGCAGGACGAGGTCGACCCCGACGCCCTCGATGAGTTTCAGCAGACCCGGTCTGCCCCCCGCGAGCTGACCCAGGCGGAGAACCCCGACGACGGGGTCGTAGGGGTCGCACCTGAGGCCTCCATCCTCTCGGTCTCGCTGCTGCTGCAGGATCCCAACCCCTACGGCGGCGGCACCGAGGAGCAGATCGCCGCGGCGGTGACCTGGTCCGTGGACAACGGCGCCGACATCATCAACATGTCCCTGGGCTCGGGCTTCCAGGAATGGCCTGAGTCATGGGACGAGGCGTTCCTCTACGCAGAGCAGAACGACGTGCTCGTCGTCGCGGCCTCGGGCAACCGCGCCTCGGGGCACCTCTCCGTGGGCGCCCCGGCGACCATCCCGGGAGTGATCGCTGTGGCGGGGGTGGATGAGTCCCGCCGGATCAGCGCGGACTCCTCCTCGCAGGGCATCGCGATCGGGATCGCCGCCGCCTCAGAGCCGCTGGTCGGCGCGCTGCCGGGGGACGACTACATGCAGTGGAACGGCACCTCCGGAGCCTCGCCCATCGTCGCCGGCGCCGCCGCGCTGGTCTGGGCCGCAAACCCCGAGCTCAGCGCCCAGGAGGTGAAGCACCGGGTGCTCTCCACCGCGGATTCCGAAGGTGCAGAGGGGGTCGACCCCGAGTACGGGCACGGAGTGCTCAATGTCGCCGATGCGGTCACCGGTGATGTTCCCGCCTTCGACGCCTCGCAGTACCCGACGCTTCAGGAGTGGGTGCGAGTCCACCGCCGAGGCGAGGTCGAGGACACCGCGACCAATGAGATTCCCGAGGACTCCGGGGTGGTGGCCGGACCCGAGGGAGAGCCGCGCGCCATGCCCCAGCCCGAGGCGTCCAGCACAGCCCAGGACTGGGCCGGTCCGGTGGCCGTCAGCGCGGCCGCACTGCTGGTGCTCGCCGTGCTCTGCATGGCCGCCATCCACTACCGGCTCCTCCACCGCCAGCAAGATCGCTGAAGTCCCCGACCCAGTTCCGCCCAGGGGCTCAGACGTTGACCACTCACAATCGAGCTACGTATAGGATGATGCATATGGCTATCCCACAGACGCTTTCCGCGAAACCCCGTGTTCTCATCGTCGGCGGCGGCTATGTCGGTCTGACCACCGCGCAGCTGCTTCAGAAGAAGGTGAAGGCTGCCGGCGGGATCGTGACCGTCGTCGACCCGATGCCTTACATGACCTACCAGCCCTTCCTTCCCGAGGTCGTGGGCGGCCACATCGAGGCGCGCCACGCGGTCGTCTCGCATCGCCGTCACCTCAAGGACTCCGAGATCATCACCGGCAAGGTCACCGCCGTGGACCACGACGGCCGGACCGCCACGGTGGAGCTCTCCCAGGGTGAGACCGTGGAGCTTCCGTACCAGGACATCATCATGTCTGCCGGTGCCACCACCAAGACCTTCCCGATCGAGGGCCTCGCCGAGCACGGCATCGGCCTGAAGACCATCGAAGAGGCGCTGACTCTGCGCAACCACGTCCTGGAGCGCATCGAGGCCGCCTCGGTGATGACGGATGAGAAAGCCAAGTCCCGCGCCCTGACCTTCACCGTGGTCGGCGGCGGATTCGCCGGCATCGAGACCGTGGCCGAGATGGAAGACATCATCCGGGCCGCCGTGGGGGCCAACCCGCGCATCAGCCAGACCGATGTCCGCATCCTGATGGTCGAGGCCATGGGTCGGGTCATGCCCGAGGTCACCGAGGACCAGGCCGTCGGCGTCGTCGAGCACCTGCGCGGCCGCGGCATCGAGGTGCTGCTGAACACCTCGCTGGGCTCCGTCGTGGACGGCGAGATGCGCCTGGTCAACATGAAGGACAAGTCCGAGGCTGATCGATTCGAGTCCGACACCCTGGTGTGGACCGCAGGGGTGGCCGCCAACGTGGTGGCCAAGAACTCCGGCTTCCCGGTGGATCCGCGCGGCCGCGTCACCGGCACGGCCACGCTGCAGATCGCAGATGAAGACGGCAAGGTGCTGCAGAACGCCTGGACCGCCGGCGACATCTCCGCGATCCCGGACCTCAGCGGCGGCGGACTGCCCGACGGCACCTGCGTGCCGAACGCGCAGCACGCCTCCCGGCAGGCCAAGGTGCTGGCGAAGAACCTGCTGGCGGCCAGCTACGGCCAGGGCCAGCTCAGCGAGTACAAGCACGACTCCCTCGGAGCAGTCGCCGGTCTGGGCATGTTCCAGGGCGTGGGCAACCCGCTGAAGGTCAAGATCAACGGATTCCCCGCCTGGATGGCTCACCGCGGCTACCACGCACTGGCCATCCCCACCGTGGAGCGCAAGATCCGCGTGATCGGCGGCTGGGTCAACGAACTGGTGCTGGGCCGGGACTACACCCCGGTGCGCGACCTGGAGAACCCCTACGGCCAGTTCCAGGAGGCTGCCGGCGGCGTGAAGAAGAAGGAAGCCGCCAAGGGCTGAGCGTGAGGATCTCGCAAGACTGAACAAGAAGGCGGGCTGTCCATGACAGCCCGCCTTCTGCCCCTATAGCCCAATCGGCAGAGGCAACCGACTTAAAATCGGTCCAGTGTGGGTTCGAGTCCCACTGGGGGCACCTTGCAGCGGAGTTCATCGATGCTGGCGTGCCAGCTCGGGTCACCCGCGCCGCAAGCCGCGTAGCTGAGCGCCCTCACCCGCGGGGCGAGGCTGACACAGCCCCGCTCAGGCGCAGAGCCCAGTCTCACCCACGCCACGGGAACAGAGCAGGGTCTGCTCCACCCGGGTGAGCTCGTATCCGTATTCAGCCTGATCCACGTGCACGAAGAAGCGTTGGCCGGCCACCGAGTCGTCCAGGGCGCCGGTCACATCGATCCGATAGAAGTCTTCATCGAAATCCGCCGGTTCGCTCACCAGCACCCAGGAGGGCCCCATCTCGGAGTCCAACCCCGGCTCCTGGCGGCTCTCGGTGGCGCGGACGCCCACCGACTCTGCGAGCTCGTTCGGGTCCTGGGCCGCAGACACCTCGGCGAAGTCCTCGGTGACCTCCGTGGTCTCGCCGAACCAGAAGAGCCCGGCGTCCTGCGCCGAGCGGTGGAACCACCCGTAGCCGTCGGAGAGCTCGATCTCGCTCCAGAAGCCTTCATCCTCCGCTGCGCCGTTGGAGGTCTGCTCCTGAACCGATGACTCTGAGGGTTCGCCCTGGTCATCTTCGGCGTCTTCCAGAAGGTCGCCACGATCGGCTCCGCTGGGGTGATGACGCTCCCGGCCGCCCAGGTTCACAGCATCGAGTGACTGGAGCTCCGCCGTGACCTCGCTGGACCGGGTGGGTTCGGCGTAGACCGGAAGTGGCTCCTCAACCGGGTCGAGCCCGGCAACCCCGACCTCGTCGCCCTCTTCGGAGTTGTAGATCCTCTCGGCATCCTCGCCGTGACGCTCCTCGTCGAAGTCATCCGCTGCGAGGCGCTCGACACCGCCCGCCGGGAGTCCGCTGCCTGGAGCCCGCCGTTCCTGAGATTCGGTCTCCTCGGCGCTCTGGGGCTCCTCGGCGTCCTCAGACGCTGAGCCCTCTGGTTCCTGCGGATCGGCAAGGTCCCCGCTATCGACGGGGGCCGAAGAGTCCGCGTCGGAGCTGGGCGTATCAGACACCTCCGGAGCAGAGCCCGGGGAGGGGTCCGTTGAGGTCGACTCGGAGCTGCCGCAGCCGACCATCGCCAGCGCTAGCAGGGAAGCCAACGTCGAGAGCAAGGCGGTCTGAGGTGCGGTTCTGTGTCTCATATGTCTCCCGTAAAGATTCTCTCTTCTGCCCCACGGTACACAGCAGGGTCCGGCGGGGTGGGCCGTCAGCGACGGCACCCCCCGCGGGTGTCTCGAAGATCCACCGTGGTCAGAGAGCCGTCGTGTGAGCTCATCTCGCTCTGGATCTTGCCGCGGCGTCGGCCCTCTCGGGTGCTGGCCGTCAGAGTGCCATCAATGGATGCTCGGTTCGACCTCGCCGTCCTCGCTGCTCTATGCGTCGCCGCAGTCTGACGGCCCGTTGGTCGCGGAGCGGCAACCCGTCATGCCGATCGCGACGATCCGACCGATCGGCCGACCGCGCTGAGCCTTGGTGTGCGCCAGGTGCAGAACGCCCTGTGAACGTTCACGCGGAGTTTCGAGGCTGGCTGCTCGCCCTGGTTCACCGTTGGAGCCCGGATGGCTCCAGTTCTGGAGCTGGGCCCGTGGACTCGCGCAGGATCAACCGGCTCGCCGGGATCTGCGGCTGCGGCGCGGGCTCGTTGCGCACCAGGGCGATCAACCGCTGCATCGCGGAGCGTCCCTGGGAGGCCCGGTCGACGGTCACGGTGGACAGCGACGGGATGGCATACCGTGCGGTGGCCAGATCATCCCAGCCGGTGACGCTCAGGCGCCGGGGCACCTGCCACCCCCGGTCATGGGCCGCCCGCACCGCACCGAGGGCGAGGTAGTCATTGGCGGCGATCACGGCAGTGACCCCAGAGTCCTCCTCCAGTCCACTGATCGCCGAGTAGCCGGACTCGGTGGTCCAATCGCCGCCTCGCACCCCATGGGACTCCAGCCCAAGGACCTCGATGCTGCGCAGGTACTCCTCGCGCCGGGCACGCGCGGAGGACCATTCCTGCGGCCCCTGGATGTGCAGGAAGCGACGATGCCCCATGTCAGCCAGGGTCTGCATGATCTCCCGCAGCACCGAGGCGTCCGCCAGCGGACCGATCCCGCGCAGCTTGTCATCGTACTGATCAAGGATCGCCAGCGCCGTCGTCGAGGAGGTGCGTGCCTGTTCCGCCATGCCGGGCAGTGACCCCAGAGACAGCACGCCCTCCAGTCGTCCGGAGTCCAGGAGTTCCTGGGCGCGTCGGGCGCGGTCCGTCGCGGGCCCCTCGATCACAGAGATCTCCATGAAATAGCCGCTGCCTCGGGCCACCTCCGCGGCGGCCGCGAGGGTGGGTGTCGGCATGGCGGTGACTGGTGAGGGCAGGATCGCCGCCAGGATCCCGGTCTCACGGGTGCGCATCGAGCGCGCGATCATGTTCGGGCGGTAGTTCAGCTCCTTGATGGCCGCCTCGACCCGCTCCACCGTGGCTGGCTTGAACGGGCCCCGGTTGTGCAGGAACCGGGAGACCGTCTGGTGGGAGACCCCGGCCAGGGCAGCCACTTCGTGCAGAGTGGCCGCGCGCGGGGGTCGGCTGGTCATGGGGTGCTCCTGGACTGGATCGGAACCGGATGTGGACTGTTGCGATGATCCTCGCACACCGGGTGATCGATGCGCCTGAGGGAATGTGTTGACAGTCACACTGCAGAGTCAATAACCTCAGGTGGGACGATCAAAGTGATCGTTCACATTCGGGCGTCACCTGCCCATCGCCCCGTCACCGAGGAGATCGCATGTCAGAGGCCGCACACTCACCGACCGGTCCGGATCGCAAGATCCGAGCCGGGCTCATCGGCGCGGGCGGGATCGCCACCATCGCCCATCTGCCCACGCTGAAGGCCCACCAGGACCGAGTGGAGGTCGTCGGCATCGCCGATCTGGATCCTGATCGGGTGGGTCAGGTCGCCGACGAGTGGGGGATCGCGGGACGCTACCGCTCCGCGCAGGAGCTGCTCGACGCAGAGTCCCCTGACCTGCTGATCATCTGCACCCCACCCTCGGCGCATAAGGACGCGGCCATCGCCGGCCTGCGGGCCGGTGCCTGGGTCTGGTGTGAGAAGCCACCGGTGCTCACCCTGGCTGAATACGACGCAGTCGCCGCCGAGGAGGCCGAGGGCGGCCCGTATGCGTCCTACGTCTACCAGCACCGCTTCGGCTCCGGGGCGAAGACGCTGAAGAAGCAGGTCGCCGAGGCCACTCTGGGCCGCCCACTGGTCGCGCTGTGCAACACCCTCTGGTACCGGCCCCATGCCTACTACGACGTGCCCTGGCGCGGGAAATGGGCTACCGAGGGTGGCGGCCCGGCGATGGGCCACGGGATCCACCAGATCGACCTGCTCCTGGAGGTGTTGGGGGAGTGGACCGAGATCACCGCGGTGGCCGAGAAGCTGGACCGGGATGTGGAGACCGAGGACTTCTCCTCCGCCATCGTGCGCTTCGCCAACGGTGCGATCGCCACCGTGGTGACGTCCGTGCTCTCCCCCCGAGAGGTCTCCTACCTGCGCTTCGACTTCCAGGACGCCACCGTGGAGGTCGAGCACCTCTACGGCTATGACAACAGCTCCTGGAGGTGGACCCCGGCACCGCATGCGGCTGAGGATCTGGCGACCGTGGACTCCTGGTCTCCGCAGGAGAACGTGCCCTCCTCGCACCGGCAGCAGCTGGCTGAGCTGCTGGACTCCATGGAGGCCAAGGAACGGCCGCGCGCCTCTGGGGAGGAAGGCCGCCGCACCCTGGAGTTCATCGCGGCGCTGTATCAGTCCGCGGAGACCGGGAAGAGCGTGAAGCGCTCCGAGCTGCGCAACGAGGGCACCTACTACACCGCCATGCACGACGAGTCCCACACCTATGGAAAGCAGGGCTGATCCGATGACCACCGAGCAGACCACCACGACTGCGGCAGAGGCCGCCGCCGGGACTCACGCAGGCGTCGAGGCCGCCCAGTTCGAGGTCACCCCCGGGGAGAAGGAGATCGTGGTCACCGCCGCAGGCACCGAGATCCTGCGCTACGTCACGCACCCTGACTCCCCGCAGGAGGAGGCCCCCAAGCCCTATCTGTATCCGCTGCGCTTCCTCGACGGCGGCGAGGCCTCCGTCCGTCGCCCCTGGGACCACCGCTGGCACACCGGGCTGCAGTTCACCTGGTCCCATGTGGCCGACCAGAACTTCTGGGGCGGGCCCACCTTCGCCGCCGAGGACGGCTATAAGATGCGCGGCAATCTGGGGCGCATGGACCACAAGGGATTCAGCGCCACTCCCAGCGGAGGCGACGAGGTCGTCTTCGACGAGACCCTGGAATGGATCACCTCCCGCGAGGAGCACTGGATCGACGAGCACCGGGTCCAGCGCGTGCACTCCCTGGACACCGCGCGCGGCATCTGGGCCATCGACCTGACCACCGAACTCACCAACGTCTCCGGGGACACGCTGCCGCTGGGCAGCCCGACGACGGCGGGGCGCCCCAATGCCGGATACACCGGCTGGTTCTGGCGCGGGCCCCGCTCCTGGAGCGGCTGCCAGGTGGTCAACTCGGCCGGGGCTGAGGGTGAGGAGAACACCATGGGCCAGGTGGCCGACTGGGTCGCCTTCTCCTCCGAGCACGATGACCTCGACGGCGGCGGCACCATCATGGCCTTCGCAGGCACCTCCGAATGCGCCGGAACCGCTCTGCCGCCGATCAAGTGGTTCACCCGCAGCTCGATCTTCGCCGTGGCCAGCCAGTCTCCTGCGTTCGACGAAGAGATCCATCTCCCGGCCGGGGCCACCCTGCGGCTGCACCACCGCTTCCTCTTCATCGCCCGGGTGTTGGAGCCCGAGGAGCGGACGCGGATCGGGCAGGAGTTCACGCTCTGATGGGCAGCCAGAATCCAGGCACGGGCGGCCCGGTCCAGGACCAGAGCTCGATCCCTGATCCGGCCCGGGCGGCGCATCGGTCGCTGCCACGGTCGCTGCCTCGTTTTCCCGGCGGAACCTCGCTGAGCCACCTGTGCGTCTATGACTGGGAGACCTCCGACGGGCTGCACGGCGGCTCGCCGCACCTGCACACGCTCTCCACCGAGGCCTATGTGGTCACCTCCGGCCGAGGCGAGGTGCACACCATCAGCGCTGCCGGTCCGGCGGTGGACGAGCTCACCGCCGGTTCGCTGCTCTGGTTCACCCCGGGCACCGTGCACCGGCTGGTCAACCAGGACCAGCTGCAGATGCAGGTCATCATGTCCAACGCCGGGCTTCCCGAGGCAGGGGACGCGGTGCTGACCTTCCCCGAGGAGATCGTCGCCGATCCGCAGCGCTACCGAGAAGCGGTGACGCTGCCCGCCGCAGGTGACGAAGGCGCCCGTGCCGACGCCGCGCGGGCCCGCCGGGATCTGGCCATCGACGGCTACGAGCAGCTGCTGGGCAGGATCCAGGCCGACGGCGCCGAAGCCATGCGGCGTTTCCACGAGCTCGCGGTGGCTCTGGTCCGTCCCCGGGTGGGGGACTGGCGGCAGATCTGGGAGGACAACGTCGAGACCGAGACTCGGCGCACCAAGGCTCAGCTGCAGGCGCTGGGCACAGGCGATGGCAGTCATCTGCGCGAGGCCGCGGTCATCCGTGGGACACCTCGCCCGGAACCTCGGCTCTGGGGCATGTGCGGCCGGCTCCAGACCTGGACCGGACCGGAACCCGAGTCACAGGGCTGAACCGCACGGATCCTGGCGGGCGTGCAATCTGCCGGGGTGCGGCGGCGGCTCAGCGGACTCCGCGCGCAGCCAGCGCCTCGGCGGTCTCCTCCGCGTGGCGCAGGCTCATCACCAGCAGCGGCAGCACCGTGCCGCGCGGCGTCGGGCGCATTCCACGGGCCCGCTGCGCCTCCCGGATCTCGGCGTAGAAGGACAGGATCACCGGCACCGAACGGATCGTCAGCGACAGGGCCAAGGAGATCCGTTCGGCGCTGAGTCCCAGCCTGCGCAGCAACGGATCCAGCGGTCGCAGGACCCGCTCGAAGCTGGCGAGGATCTCGGACGTCGCCGTGGTCAGCGTGAACAGCGCCGCCAGCAGCACGACGGCGAGCACGCGCGCCACGTTGTAGCCGGTCTCCGCCGGAGTCAGGAAGATCAGCTGCGGGACGCTCAGCACCACCACCAGCCACTTCAGCCGCCAGAGCTGGGCGAGCAGCCCTCGAACCCCGATCCCGGCGAGGAGAAACCCCAGCAGGCTCGCGGCCCAGATGACCAGCAGCACGCCGAGGCTCTCCCGGAACATCGAGGCGATGAGTGCGGCCAGGAAGATCCCCAGGAACTTCGCACCCACTGGCAGCCGGTGCAGCAGCGAGGTCCCGGGTCGGTAGAGCGGGATCACCGCCTGCGACGCCGGGCGTGGCTGAACGGGGTCGGGTAGGCGCGAGCCAGCGAATGGGTCAGCGCCACGGCGATCACGGCCTTCAGCACGTCGCCGGGCAGGAATGCCAGGTTGATCAGTGCGGCCTGTTCCAGGCTCAGGCCCATCTGGAACGCCAGCACCGGCAGTCCGCAGGCATAGACCACAACGATCCCGCCGAGCGTGACGCCGAGGATGGTGCGCCAGAGCCGCAGAGGCCACGACGCCTGAGTGATCAGACCCACCAGGAACGCCCCCGGGATCCAGCCCAGGGCGAAGCCGGCACTGGGTCCGGCGAAGGCCCCGAGCCCGCCAGACCCCTGGGCGAGCAGCGGCAGACCCGCGGCGACGAGCGCGTGCAGGAGCATGACGGCCCCGGCTCCGCGCCACGGGCCCAGCACGGCGCCGGCGAGCATCACCCCGAGCGTCTGCAGGGTGATGGGCACGCCGCCGGCCAGGGGGATGGCGGGGAGCTGTCCCAGCACTGCGATGAGCGCGGCGAACATGGCCATCTGGCTGATCCCACGCACGGCGGCACTGGGTGAGGCGGGCGCGATGGAGGCTGGGCGCGTCGGCGCGGAGGCGACCTGAGATCTGTTGAACACCGTTCAAATATAGCCTCTGCGGGTCTGGGTCGTCCGCCGCTGGCAGATTCTCAGGTAATCACCAGCTCAGGCGGGGACCGGACGGTAGAATACTTCAGGAGACGTCCCTCACCAGATCAGTGGATCACCCGTGTCCGGTGAGGGCGGATGTCGAGATATTCAACCGAGCACCGATAGGAGTGCGGTCACACATGTCCAACCCGATCTTCAACACCGGTGCCTTCCCTGACCAGTTCAACGAGAAGAAGCGCGAACGGCGCCGGTTCTACATGAATGACCAGGGTGTGACCGAGCAGTCGCGCCAGCAGAGCCCCGGGCAGGGCCAGCCCTTCGCCGCTCAATACGGCATGCCGGGCCAGCAGGCCGGCCGTGCCGGTGCAGACCAGCTCAACCAGCAGTTCAACCTGCCCGACGCCGCCGGCTCCCAGGGTGCGGCGATGACCTATGACGATGTCATCCGCAAGACCGTCACCAGCTTCGCCGTCGTGCTGCTCGGTGCCGCCGGCGCCGTCGCCATCGGTCTGGTGATGCCGGGCGCGGTCATGGCGCTGGCGCTGGTCGCCGCCCTGGCCGGCTTCGGGCTCGGCCTGGTCAACGCCTTCAAGAAGGAGCCCAACCCGGCTCTGATCCTGGCCTACTCGGCCACCCAGGGCTTCTTCCTGGGTGCCTTCACCATGGTCATGGAGATGATGTTCCCGGGTATCGCGGTGCAGGCCGTGCTGGCCACTCTGGCGGTCTTCGGCACCGTGCTGGCGCTGTTCAAGTCCGGCAAGGTCCGCGCCACCCCGAAGCTGAACAAGATGTTCTTCGTGGCGATCATCGGCTACGCGGTCTTCTCGCTGATGAACTTCGGCCTGGTGATGTTCACCGATATCGGAATGTTCGGTCTGCGTGCGGGCTGGATGGGAGTCGCCATCGGCGCCTTCGCCATCCTGCTGGCCACGTACTCCCTGGTCATGGACTTCACCAACATCCAGGAGGGTGTCGAAGCTGGGGTGTCGCAGAAGTACGGCTGGGCCGCTGCCTTCGGGCTCACCGTGTCCCTGGTGTGGCTCTACATCGAGATCCTCCGGGTGATCGCCATCGTCCGATCAATGGCCGAATAGGCCCACCCTTGAACCGAGTTCCTTCTCTGCGCTGAAGAGCGCACGTGATGGACTCTCCGCCGTAGACACCGGGCCCGTCCGATGCGTGAGCGCATCAGGCGGGCCCGTCGTCGTCTTGACCCCCGACCGCCATGGCAGGATGTAGCAATGAACACCGTCGAGAAGCTTGAGCTGATGGAAGAGGACGTCCCGCCCAGGATGGCCGAGGAGCAGCGAATCCAGGACGATGTCCCGTGGGGGATCCGGATCGCCGCCGCCTGGTCCTGGCGCGTCATCATCATCCTGCTCTTCGCGGGCGTGCTGATCTGGCTGCTCAGTCACATCTCGCTGCTGCTGATCCCGCTGCTGGTGGCAGCGCTGCTGGCCACGCTGCTGCGCCCGCTGCACAACCTCTTCGTGAAGTGGAAGTTCCCGCGCGTGGTCGCCGCGATCACCACGCTGCTGGTGCTCATCGGGTTCGTCGCGGGACTGCTCTGGCTGGTCGGCCAGCAGCTCGTGGAGGGCTTTGCCGACATGGCCAGCCAGGTCACCGCGGGCCTCTTCGAGCTGGTCACCCTCGCCGAGGAGACCGCCGCCGGGTTCGGGATCGAGCTCTCCACCGACCAGATCAACCAGGGTCTTGAAGAGGGCCTGACTTATCTGCAGGACAACTCCGAGACGATCCTCGGCGGAGCGATGGCCATCGGCTCCACCGCCGGCAACATCGTTGTGGGCGGGATTCTGGCCCTGTTCACGCTGATCTTCTTCCTCGCCGATGGTCGCAAGATCTGGGACTTCCTGGTGTTCTTCGCCCCCGGCAAGCACCGTCCCGCCATTCATGGCGCGGGCCGCCGAGGCTGGACCGCGCTGGGCTCCTATATGCGGGTCCAGGTCTTCGTCGCGGCCGTCGACGCCGTCGGGATCGGGATCGGCGCGGCGCTGCTGGGCGTCCCGCTGGCGCTGCCGGTGGCCGTGCTGGTCTTCCTGGGCTCCTTCATCCCGATCGTGGGCGCCGTGGTCACCGGTGCCGTCGCGGTGATCCTGGCCCTGGTGGCCAACGGCCTGGGCAACGCGCTGCTCATGGTCGGCGTGGTGCTGCTGGTCCAGCAGATCGAGTCCAACATCCTGCAGCCCATCGTGATGGGCAAGGCCGTGCGGCTGCACCCGCTGGCCGTGATCCTCGCCGTCACCGCCGGCACCACTCTGCTGGGCATCGTCGGCGCGCTCTTCGCCGTGCCGGTGCTGGCCTTCGTCACTCGCGCCGCGAGGTACCTGGTGAAGGAGGAGTGGCGCGGCGACCCCGAGGCGAAAGAGATGGAGAAGCTGGAGAAGGAGGAAGCGATCAAGCGCGCCGCGCAGAAGGAGGTCCACGAGGCCGAGGAGCAGGCCTCCCTGGCGAACATCACCCGCCGGCTCAAGGAGACGATCCCCGGACTGGACCCGGAGAAGCGCGGCTTCGGCCGCCGCGGAGACGCCCCCGAGGGGCACCTGACTCGCACCGAGACGCACACCGCGGCCGGGACGCGACCGCACCCCGACGCTGACCATGCGGGTGAGGACCACGGCCAGGCCGGCCCTGCGCGGCACGACTCGCGGCACGACTCGCGGCACGACGACGAGGGCGGGCGAGCATGACGCAGATCCAGCACGACGCGCAGGATCGACCCGGCGCGCAGCTGAGCGTGCAGCTTGAGGACATCGAGGCCGCGCAGAAGCTGCTCGCCGACATCATCGTGCGCACCCCCATGGAGCACTCGCGAGCCCTGGGCCGGATGGTGGATGCCACGGTGCACCTGAAGGCCGAGAATCTGCAGCGCGCCGGGTCCTTCAAGGTGCGCGGGGCCTATGTGCGCATGGCGCGGCTCTCCGAGGAGGAGAAGGCTCGCGGCGTCGTCGCCGCCTCAGCAGGCAACCACGCCCAAGGTGTGGCGCTGGCGGCGAAGAAGCTGGGGATCACCGCGAAGATCTACATGCCGCGCGGCGTCGCCCTGCCCAAGCTCGCCGCCACACGTGACCACGGGGCCGAGGTGATCCTGCACGGCTCCAACGTCGACGAGGCACTGGCCGAGGCGCAGCGGGAGTCTGATGCGACCGGGTCGGTCTTCATCCACCCGTTCAACAACACTGACGTCGTGGCCGGGCAGGGGACCATCGGGCTGGAGATCCTGGAGCAGGAGCCAGACGTGGACACCGTGATCATGGGCATCGGCGGCGGCGGACTTCTCGCCGGCTCGGCGGTCGCGATCAAACAACAGGCTGCCCGGCTGGGTCGTGAGGTCAAGATCATCGGCGTCCAGGCGGAGAACGCGGCCGCGTATCCGCCCTCGCTCGCGGCCGACGCCCTGGTTCCGATCGAGGGGGAGCGCACGATTGCCGACGGCATCGCCGTGGGCCGTCCGGGGGAGATCCCCTTCGAGATCATCAAGGACCTGGTCGATGAGGTCGTCACGGTCAGCGAGGATGCGATCGCACGCGCGCTGATCTTCCTGCTGGAACGCTCAAAGATGGTCGTGGAACCGGCCGGTGCGGTGCCGGTCGCCGCGCTGATGGAGGGCAAGCTCGCGGACCTGGGCATCGATTCCAAGAACATCGTCGCGGTGCTCTCCGGGGGCAACATCGACCCGATGCTCATGCTGCGCGTGATCCAGCACGGCCTCTCCGCGGCCGACCGGTTCCTCACGGTGAAGATGATGCTCAAGGACCTGCCCGGGGAGCTCGCGACGATCTCTCAGATCATCGCCGACGCCGACGCGAACGTCACCGGAGTCGACCACAGCCGGATCGGCGGGGCGCTGTCCATGGGGGAGGTCTCCATCGTGATCAACATGGAGACCAAGGGCGCCGAACACTCCGAACGGGTGCTCAACCGGCTCCGCGCCCAGGGCTACGAACCGATGGTTCCGCAACACTGACTCGGCAGCACTGACCCGCATCGCCGGACTGCAGGACTGACGCCCTGGCAGCATCGGGCTGTACACAGACGACGACGGCGGCCCCTCCGTGGTGGAGGGAGCCGCCGTCGTCGTTATGCGCTGTGAGCCTGGCTCTCAGCCGCCGAAGGGCTCGGCGGAGACGATCTCCACCGGGATGTCCTTGCCGTTGGGCGCGGAGTAGCTGAGCTTGTCTCCGGGCTTGGCGCCGTTGATGGCCTCACCGATGGGGGAGCGCTCGGAGTACACCTCGAGGTCGGTGTCCCCAGCGATCTCGCGGTTGCCGAAGAGGAACTTCATGGTGTTGCCTGCGATCTTGGCCTCGACGAGCATTCCGGGAACCACGGTGTCTCCGGTGGGGGCCTCGCCGACGTAGGCGTTCTCGAGCAGGTCGCTGAGGTAGCGGATCCGCGCCTCGGCCTTGCCCTGCTCCTCCTTGGCCGCGTGGTAGCCGCCGTTCTCCTTGAGGTCGCCTTCTTCGCGAGCAGACTCGATGCGGTCAACGATCTCCTGGCGACCGGGTCCGCTGAGGTGCTTGAGCTCGCTCTCCAGCCGGTCGTAGGCCTCCTGGGTCAGCCACTGAGCGTTCTCGTCGATCTCGGGGGTGTTCGTTGACACTTTTCATCTCTCCTTATTCATGCAAAGACCCCGCCGTGGGGCGGCATGGTGTTCGGCCTTGGGCCCGGAACATGCCTCGGCGGGGTGTTGATGCGTTCCCCACATGCTAGTGGGGGTGCTCCGGATTCTCAATCAGGACCGTGGCTACTGATCGGAACTGGCCTCGGCTTCCGCGGCCGGGGCGGGAAGGAAACCTGCTCCGCTGAACGCTGAACGTGCGCGCTCTGACGTGAGGATGCCCATGAACTCGTTGGCGTCGCCGGCGCTGGTGGGCTCGGCCAGCACGGCACCCCAGATCTGGGTGGTGCTCTGGAAGGACTGTGGAATGTCGAAGGTCTGAAGGGCCGCATCCTGGGCCAGCACCTCGGTGACGTAGTCCAGGGCGGCGTCGCTCTCGCCGGCCGTCAGGCTCTGCACCGGGTGGGGCGGCTCCGAGTTGGGTCCTGCAGGGGTGACATCGAACTCATCGACGCCGAGGTCGAGGTCGAAGTCCCCGGCGAGGCCGGTGATCGCCTCGGTGCAGGGAGCATCCCCGGCGCAGGTGCTCACCCGCAGATCAGCGGCCCGCGCAGTGAAGTCATCGAAGCCGGTGATCGCCTGCGGGTTCTCCGCCGTGGCCACCAGCACCAGGCGATTGCTCGCCAGGGCACGCGCGTCGCCGTCGATGTCTCCAGCCTGGGTGAACGACTGCATCTGTTCTCGGGAGGCGGTGAGGATCAGGTCGGCGTCGGGATCGGTCTCGACCCTGCGCTGCAGGGCCTCGCTGTCCAGGTATTCGACGTGGGCGGAGACTCCGCTCTGCCGGTCGTGGAGCTCGGCGTTGAGCGCATCCAGTGCCGGGGCGGTGGAGGGTGCGGCGAGCACCTTCACGCTGCGCTGGTCTGCCGTGGAGATCTGGGTGGCGGGACCGCAGGCGCTGAGCACGAAGGCGGCGACGAAGCAGAGCAGCAGCACCAGAGCGATCACGCCGCGCATGCGGTAGAAGAGAGAGTCGGGTTTCATGGGCAGGCCCCCAAAAGGGTGTGGAGCCCGTCTGCTAGAGCTCTTTGTGTGATGCGAAGAGGCAGCTGGCTACTCGATGTCCCAGCAGGAGTCCACCACTCCGGTGACTCCGCGGGACTCGGTCCGCAGCTCGGTGCGGTAGTACTCGCTGCGATCTCCTGGTTCCGACCCTTCGTGAGGGCCGATCGTGATGACCCGGGCGCCGACAACCGCATAGCTGTTGTCCAGCACGTGGATCATGCACTGCACCGTAACATCTTGGTCCTTCGAGACCTCGAAGTCGACGGTGGCCTCGGTGTCCGAAATGATCGTGTATCCGACGTCGTTGTGCGTAATCTGACCGACCGCGTTGCCCACCGTGAAGTAGACCATCGCGCCGAGCGCGAGGATCAGGGCGCCGATGATCATCCAGCGCTGGGACTTCGGCGAGGCGCTGCGCCTGCGGGCGCCGTACCGTGACTCCAGCTCGGTGGAGGACTCGGCGTCGGTGGTGCTGGACTCAGTCATCAGGACTATTCTAGGTGCTTATGCAGAGTTCACATCGCACCCTCCCGCAGACGTCCTCGACGGATGCCTCCACCCGTTCCTCGGCTGAGAAGAGCTCGCTGGCCGGAGACCAGGAGGGCTCACTGGATACGCACACCGATCCCGCACCTCGCGCGGCCGAACAGCCCGGCACCGAACATCACGGCACCGATATGAGCACCGACGTGGTCCATACTCAGGTGACCGGAGCTGCGGCCCGGAGCCTGCCGCCCTCGAGCGGGCTGCGCATGCTGGCCGTGCACGCACACCCCGATGACGAGTCCTCCAAGGGTGCTGCGATGATGGCGGCCTACGCCGCGGCCGGGGCGGAGGTCATGGTGGCCACGGCCACCGGCGGTGAGCAGGGTGATCTGCTGAATCCCGCGGCCGAAGAGATCCTGCAGACCCACCGCGACCTCCCAGGGGTACGCCGGATGGAGATGGCCGAGGCTGCCGAGGCGCTGAACATCTCCCACGTCTGGCTGGGCTTCGCCGATTCCGGTCTCCCCGAGGGCGACCCGACCCCGCCGCTGCCGTTCGGCAGCTTCGCGACGCTGCCGCTGGAACAAGCCGCAGCTCCGTTGGTGCGCCTGGTCCGCCGCTTCCGGCCGCACGTGATCCTCTCCTACGACGAGGTCGGGGGCTACCCGCATCCGGATCACATCATGAGCCACAAGATCACGGTGGAGGCCTACCGTGCCGCCGGGGATCCCACGCAGTATCCGGGCCTGGGGGAGGCCTGGGAGCCGCAGAAGCTGTACTACGACCGCGCCTTCAACCCAGGCAGGTTCGAGGCGATCCATAACGCCCTGATCGAAGCCGGACACGAGTCCCCGTACGAGGATCGACTCCTGCGCTTCCGGGACGGTTCGATCCCATGGATGACCGAGCACAAGGTCACCACGCAGATCCCGGTGGGCACGTTCCTGGAGCACCGGGACCGCGCACTGCGCGCCCACCGCACCCAGGTGGAGCCCGATGGCTTCTTCTTCGCGACGCCCAACGAGTTCCTGCGCGAGGTGTGGCCCTGGGACGATTATGTGCTGGTGGATTCCCGGGTGGAGACCGAGCTGCCGGAACACGATCTCTTCAGCGGACTGCGCTGACGACTCGGTTCACCGCTGGATTTCTACAGCGCGTAGACTTGGACCAGCGGTCGCCGTCGGCGGCTGTCGAAGAGGCCCGGTCCGGCAGGACTGACGACGTTCGAAGGCAGAGACACCTGTGGTTCTAATTCCCTCGGTCAACAACCCATGGCCAGGTGGTGGCGACGGCGGTGACGCGCCCGAGCTCCGTCCTGGCCTGGAAGAGGCCGAGATCACGCCGGGGATCGAGGGCTTCCTGTTCACCGCTCTGGTCGTGGTGCTGCTGATCGTGGTGGTCCGCGACCTGGTCAAGCGGATGCGCCGGATGAAGTACCGGGCGCAGGTAGAGGCGGAGTCCGTCGAGGACGAGGCCGAGTTCCCCGGGGAGATCACCGAGGCGGAGATCTCCGCCGCTCAGCAGCGCTCCCGCGACGCTGCCGCCGAGGCGCGCTTCGGCCCGGCCCCCACCACGGCGACCCCGCCGGTGGAGAACGAACCCCAGCCGCCCTCCCGCTGAGCCCAACCTCCCCCCGCCGCCGTTGCGTTGAGGGGCGGATTTCGCGAGCAGTTGAGTGGGATCTCGGCGCCAGATACCCGCAGATTCAGCCCCTCAACCAGCCGGTGGGGTGTCCTACACTGGCGCCATGGTGAGAACTCTTCCGTACGGCTCTTGGCCCTCTATGATCTCCGCTGAACAGCTCGCCGTCGGTGGCAACCGACTGGGCTCCCCGCAGTGGGTGGGCGAGCAGCTCTTCTGGAGCGAGGCGCTCGCCGCCGAGGGCGGCCGGCAGACCATCGTCCGGACCCACGCGGATCCGCGCAGCGCTGATGACGCCGACGACGGCGCCGCCCGCCCCAGCTCCCCGCCGCCCTCCGCAACGGTGACCGTGCTGCCGGCACCGTTCAATGCCCGGTCTCGGGTCCATGAATACGGCGGTGCCTCCTGGATCGCGCTGCCCGCGGCTGCTGACTCACCGGCTGCTGACTCGCACGCTGCCGACTCGCAGGCTGCTTGTTCCGTCACCGGTGGAGCCCCTGTCGCGTCGCTGCCAGCTGGGGCCCTGCCCGCTGGGGTCCTGCCCGAGGGCGGCGCGGCGCAGGCTCCGGTGGTGCTGTTCGTGAACTTCACCGATCAGCGGGTCTACGCCTTCGTCGAGGGCGGCACCCCGCAGCCGATCAGCCCGGTGGGGCCCGAGGTGAGCTCCGCCGGGGGACCGTCGCTGCGCTGGGCGCAGCCCACTGCGGTCAGGCTCTCCGATGGCGCCACGGAGGTGTGGTGGGTCTGCGAGGAGCACCTCGACGGAGCAGACGTACACGGCGCCCCGCTGATCGAGCGCTACATCGCGGCGCTCCCGCTGGATGGCGCCGCGGCCGAGGATCAGTCGATGGTGCGCAAGGTGACGCCCTCCTCCCGGTTCCTGGCGCACCCGCAGCTCTCACCCGATGGGACCCAGCTGGCCTGGATCTCCTGGGAGCACCCGCAGATGCCGTGGGACGGGACCGAGCTGCGCCTGGGCCGGGTCGCCGGCGGGATCGTGGTCGAGGATTCGGTGCTCGACGGGGGAACCGAGGTCTCGGTGCTGCAGCCGCAGTGGCGCCGAGACGGCGAGCTGCTCTACCTCAGCGACCGCTCCGGCTGGTGGAATCCCTGGACGGTCCAGACTTCAGCAGGTCCCTCTGCGGCACCGGCTCCGCGCCAGCTGCTTCAGGATCCGCAAGAGTATGCCGGTCCGCTGTGGCAGCTGGGTGCGAGCTGGCTCAGCCTGATCGACGCCGACCATGCGCTGAGCATCCATGGCACGGCCACGGAGACGCTGGGTGTGTTGGATCTGAACACCGGCGAGGTGACCCCGCTGGAGCTGCCGCACACCAGCATCACCGGGGTCAGCCTGCGCCCGGACGGAGCGCTTGCGCTGCACGGCGCCTCCCGGACCGAGTTCTCCGCGATCAGCGTGGGGCGGCTCAGCGCCCCCGAACCTCAGTGGCGGCTCGACCAGCTCGGCGTCGTCCGGTCCTCCCGTGAGGACGCGCCAGATCCGGGGCTGCTGCCGAGCCCGGAGCCGATCACGGTGCCCGGGCCCGGGGGCGAAGAGGTCCACGCGGTGCTCTACCGGCCGCGCCAGACCGGATACGCGGCGCCGGCGGGGGAGCTGCCGCCGTTCATCGCGCAGGTCCACGGCGGACCCACTGGACAGGCCGCCGTCGGGCTCTCGCTGGGCATCGCGTACTACACCTCGCGCGGCATCGGCGTGGTGGACATCAACTACGGCGGATCCACCGGATTCGGTCGGGCCTACCGCGACCGGCTCAAGGGCCAGTGGGGCGTGGTGGACGTGGCAGACACCGTCGCGGTGATGGAGCACCTCGTCAACCAGGGCATCGCCGACCCGCAGCGGCTGGGGATCGAGGGCGGGAGCGCCGGAGGATGGACCACCCTGGCGTGCCTGACCCGCACCGAGACCTTCGCGGCAGGCGTCTCCAGCTTCGGCGTGGCGGACCTGGTGGCGCTGGCCGAGGACACCCACGACTTCGAATCCCGCTACCTCGACGGGCTGGTGGGTCCCTATCCGGAGGCTGCTGAGATCTACCGCGAGCGGGCCCCGCTGAACCACGTGGACTCCCTGAGCTGCCCGGTGCTGCTGCTCCAGGGCGACGAGGATCCGATCGTCCCACCCAACCAGGCTGAGATGTTCCGCGACGCCCTGGCCGCGAAGTCCATCCCGCATGCCTACCTGCTCTTCGCCGGAGAGCAGCACGGATTCCGCAAGGCCGAGAACATCATCGCCAGCTTCGAGGCCTCGCTGAGCTTCTACGGCCAGATCTTCGGCTTCGAGCCCGCGGGGATCCCACACCTCGAATTGAGCCGCTGACCCCTCCCGCGTCAATCTTGAGCGGCTGATTCTCCGAGCAGTTGAGTGGGATCGGACCCCGAGATGCGCGCAGATTCCGCCTCTCAACGCGGAGGGGGGTGGCCGGCTGACACCCGAGGGGCGCTCGACGCTCGCTCGGTGGTGCGCGAGACTGGGCTGATGGGACACCGCCTCGCCGCAAGCTCGTCGCTCTACCTCCGTTCTCACGCGGAGAACCCCGTGGACTGGCACCTCTGGGGAGCCGAGGCGTTCGCCGAGGCGCGCCGCCGGGATGTCCCGGTGTTCGTGTCCATCGGCTACGCGGCCTGCCATTGGTGCCACGTGATGGCGCGGGAGTCCTTCGCGGACCCGGGGCTCGCCGAGAAGCTCAATGAGCGGTTCGTCGCGATCAAGGTGGATCGCGAGGAGCACCCGGATGTGGATGACACCTATATGGCCGCCACCCAGGCGATGACCGGGCAGGGCGGCTGGCCGATGAGCGTGTTCACCCTGCCCGACGCGCGGGTCTTCCACGCCGGGACCTATTTCCCGCCCCGCCGGGTGGGTCAGGTCCCCTCTTTCAGCGAGGTCCTCGACGCCGTGCACCAGGCCTGGACCCAGCGCCGGGCCGAGGTGGAGACCTCCGCAGGCCAGATCGCAGCATCGCTGGGTTCCCAGCGGCGGCAGCAGGCAGGACTCGCCACCACGGTCACCACCCAGGACGACGACGCCGCGCCCCGCCGCCGCGAGGAGCCGGGCGTCCCAGAGGGGCCTGGTGGCCCCGAGGGCGCCGGGCCGCGCTCAGGGACGCCGCGCCCGGCGGGCATGGACTCCGAAGAGCTCGACGGGCTCGTGACCGTGGCGCTGGCGGTGCTCACCGAACAGGAGGACCGGGTCCATGGCGGCTTCGGCTCCGCACCGAAGTTCCCGCCCTCCCCGCTGCTGGGCTTCCTGCTCGAGGAGTCCGCCTGGGATCCGGGCTCCGCCGCGGCAGGACTGGCGGTCCGCACGCTGGAGACCCTCGGCCGCTCCGCGCTCTTCGACCAGGTCGAAGGCGGCTTCGCGCGCTACGCCACCGACCTGGCCTGGGCGCTGCCGCACTTTGAGAAGATGCTCTACGACAACGCCCCGCTCATCGGGCACTACGCCCGGCTCAGTGTGCACCCGGCGGCGGATCAGCCCTGCCGAGAGCGCGCCGAGCGGGTGGCCAGGCTCAGCCTGGACTGGCTCCGCGAACGGATGCGGCTGGCAGAGACCGGTCTGCTCGCGTCCTCCTTGGATGCCGACACGGTGGATGCCCAGGGCCACCACGCCGAAGGTGCCACCTACCTGTTCTCCGACGCCGAGCTGCGCGATGCCGCCGCGGCCGTGGGTCTGGGGGAGCAGCGCCAGGAGCTGCTGGTGGCGCTGAATCGAGGGGTGCCTGCCGATGAACAGGCGATCACCCGGGGTGCTCCGCTGCACATCGACGAAGACACCCCGCGCACGCTGCACTTCGACGCGCCCCTGAGTCAGGCCCAGCAGCAGCTGTGGCAGCAGCTGGTGCCGGAGCTGCGCCGTCGTCGGGTGCTGCGGGATCAGCCGGCCCGGGATGAGAAGGTCGTCGCCGCCTGGAATGCGCAGGCCATCTCTTCGATGGCGACCGCTGCCGCGCTCTGGGAGGATTCCGCGCTTCTGGGGCAGGCCGAGGCGCTCGCGGACCGGCTCTGGCAGGTCCACGTGCAGCAGGAGCCGACCGGAGCATCCGAGGCCGATTCCAGGGGTGCCTCCGGCGCTGCCGAAGGGATGCCCGCTGAGGATGACGCCGGCCGGGCGCGGGTGCGGCGCATCTCCTACGCCGGAGTCCCCGCCTCTGGGCTGGGCGGACTCGCCGATCACGCACACCTCGCCGTGGCCTGCTTCCAGCTGAGCTCCGCCGGGGCGGATCCCGGGTGGATCCGCCGCGGCGCCGCGGTGCTGCGCCAGATCCTGCAGAACTTCGTGCGTGAGCAGGACGGTGTGATCGAGATCCTGGAGAACCCGGACACCGCCGGGCTGCTCGCCACGGCGCAGCAGGGTCCGCTGCTGGCGACTCCGCTGGACGGTCCGGAGCCCAGCAGCGTCGCCGCTTTGGCCCAGGCGCTGCAGATGGCGGAGGCGCTGGAGCTGCTCGACGCCGAGGACCTCAGGCCGGAGCAGATCCTGCAGCACGTCAGACTTGCCGCGGCCAAGGCCCCCACGGTGATCGGGGCTTCCCTGCTGGTCGCCCGGCGGGCGGGTCGCAGGTCCCCAGCCTTCCGCTTCATCGCCGGCACCACGGAGGACCTCGTGCAGGTGCGCCGGACGGGTGCGCTGCTCGGGGTCCCGGTGGAGCCCGTCGAGAAGGGGTCCCAGCGCCCTGAAGCTGACCTTCAGCTGAGCGTGTGCCTGAACTCCGTGGGCGCGATGGTCTGCCTGCCCCCGGTAAGCTCGGTGGAACAGGCGCTGGACGCGCTGCGCGGCTGAGGGATCAGTCCAGCAGCGCGAACATGATCGCGATGTAGTGGCAGATGAACCCGATCAGGGTGCAGGCGTGGAAGAGCTCATGGAACCCGAACCAGTGCAGCGAGATGTTCGGCCGCTTCAGCGCGTAGAAGACCGCCCCAACGATGTAGAACAGCCCGCCGACGCAGATCAGCGTGGCCGCGGCGACATCGGCGGCGAAGAAGTCTCCGAGGAACACCACGGCCGCGAGTCCGAGGATGATGTAGACCGGGGTGTAGAGCCAGCGCGGGGCATCGGTCCAGAACACCCGGAACGCGACCCCGCCCAGGGCGCCGATCCAGACCGC
Organism: Nesterenkonia sandarakina; assembly: GCF_013410215.1. Classification (NCBI taxonomy): domain Bacteria; kingdom Bacillati; phylum Actinomycetota; class Actinomycetes; order Micrococcales; family Micrococcaceae; genus Nesterenkonia; species Nesterenkonia sandarakina. The sequence continues at coordinate 186,901 of NZ_JACCFQ010000001.1, read as the reverse complement.
GGCGAGAAGGATCACATCGCGGGGCTCGGGGAGCAGCGCCAGGGTCAGCGGGGTGTAGGTGCCGGCGATGATCAGCATGATGTTGGTATGGTCCAGCCGCTTGAGCACCCGCTGTGTGCGCGCCGACCAGGTCCCCAGGTGATAGGTGGCGGAGACTGCGAAGAGCAGCAGTCCGGTGATGACGTAGACCACCGAGGCCGCGCGCAGCGTGCCGGAGGGCGCCAGGGCGATCAGCACGATCCCTGCAATCAGGGCCAGCGGCACCATGCCCGCGTGAAGCCAGCCGCGCATTCGCGGCTTCAGCGGCACCTCGGAGTCGAAGAGCCGCTCAGCGGGCGCGGTCCTGCGGTCGGGAAGCTCGGTCTCATGCTCTTTCGGGGCCACGACACCAGTGTAGAGCCACAGGTGACTCACCAGTAACATCATGTGTCGCACGCCGCACTCGACGACCTGCCCTCTCCTGGCGGAGATCGCGGTGCCGTCCCTTAGGGTGGGGAATGCGTCAATACCGCAGGAGGTCCCATGGGGCTGCGTTCCCTCGCCTATGCCGTCTATGAACGGCAGATCAGCCGTGCGCTGCCGCAGGATCGGATCCCGCAGCACATCGGTGTCGTGGTGGACGGGAACAGGCGCTGGGCCAAGCTGGCCGGCACTCCCACCGCCGACGGGCACCTGGCTGGTGCGAACAAGATCGTGGAGTTCATCGACTGGTGCGCCGAGCTCGGCGTGCCCACCGTGACCCTCTACATGCTCTCCACAGACAATATGAGCCGCTCCGCCGAGGAGCTGGACCAGCTCATGGAGATCATCGCAGACACCTTGGAGCGGCTCTGCGAGTCCCGCCCCGGAGGACGCCCCGTCCGGGTCCATCCCGTGGGTCAGCCCGAGCTGCTGCCGGCGCCGCTGGCGGAACGTCTGCGCTGCATGGACGCTGAACTGGCACAGACCGACCAGGAGCCCGCGGTCCACGTGAACGTGGCGGTGGGCTACGGCGGGCGCCAGGAGATCGTCGACGCGGTCAAGGAGCTGCTGCGCGACGCCGAGGCGCAGGGTCGCAGCATCAGTGAAGTCGCCGAGGAGCTCACCCCGGGCTCGATCGCAGACTGGCTCTACACCCGCGGCCAGCCGGACCCCGATCTGATCATCCGCACCTCTGGGGAGCAGCGTCTCTCCGGCTTTCTGATGTGGCAGTCCGCGTATTCGGAGTTCTATTTCTGCGAGGCGCTCTGGCCCGACTTCCGCCGGGTGGACTTCATCCGCGCACTGCGCGACTACGCACAGCGGCAACGGCGCTTCGGGAACTGAGCCTCACAGGCGTCCGGGGCCGAAGAGTTTACCGACTCGTCACACGTAGATCACCGAGAACTACTCCCATGTAGTTCTGCACCGGAGTACTCTGAGAAATGTCAGAACACTGACCGGAGAGGCCCGATCACGTATGCCACAGGCATCACGGAGAAGGGGTCGGACCGGCCCCGCAGGGCTGAACCGACCACCCCTGAGAATCACAACGGGGACAGCACAAGGTTCCGCCACGAGCCGCCAGGCGCCTGCCACACGGCCCCGTGGACGGAACCTTCTGTGTTTCCGGATATGGAGAAACCGTGGCCTCCTCGCATCTGACCCCTGCAGCCCCTGACTCCGTCAGGGGTGACGCGCTCGACTCGACCGTCGCCGGCGCGATCGCGCAGAAGTCCTACGTGCTCGACACCTCCGTGCTGCTCTCCGACCCGAAGGCCTTCCTGAGGTTCGCCGAGCATGAGGTGATCCTCCCCGTCGTCGTGATCTCCGAGCTGGAGAAGAAGCGTCACGACGCCGAGCTGGGCTACTTCGCCCGCTCGGCGCTTCGGCTTCTCGATGAGCTCCGGGTGAAGCATGGGGCGCTGAACCGGCCGATCCCGCTCAACGACCTGGGCGGGAAGCTGCTCGTGGAGCTCAACCACATCTCGCTGGAGGTGCTCCCACATGGCTTCCGAGATGCCGACAATGACGCGCGGATCCTCGCGGTGGCCAAGAGCTTCGCCGACGAGGGCCGGGAAGTCACCGTGGTCTCGAAGGACCTGCCTATGCGGGTGAAGGCCTCCGCCATGGGACTTGCGGCCGATGAGTACCGCAACGAATGGGTCACCGACTCCGGCTGGACCGGCCTGGCCGAGGTCAGCGCCAGCTCTGAGCAGATCAATCAGCTCTACGAGGGCGAGAAGATCGACCTCGAGGACGCCGAGGAGCTGCCGGTGAACACCGGACTGGTGATCTCCTCCGATCGCGGCTCCGCGCTGGGCCGGGTGAAGCAGAACGGCGCCTCACACAAATACGTCCAGGTGGTCCGCGGAGATCGCGAGGTCTTCGGGCTGCACGGCCGCTCCGCCGAGCAGCGCCTGGCCATCGACATGCTGATGGACCCGGAACTGGGCATCGTCTCGATGGGAGGTCGAGCCGGAACGGGGAAGTCCGCGCTGGCCCTCTGCGCCGGGCTCGAAGCCGTGCTGGAGCGTGGTGAGCACAAGAAGATCATCGTCTTCCGTCCGCTCTACGCGGTGGGCGGCCAGGAGCTGGGCTACCTGCCCGGCTCCGAGGCGGAGAAGATGAACCCCTGGGGCCAGGCGGTCTACGACACGCTCGGCGCGCTGGTCTCCGAGAACGCCCTGGATGAAGTGATGCACCGCGGGCTGCTCGAGGTGCTGCCGCTGACCCACATCAGGGGCCGGTCGCTGCACGATGCCTGGGTGATCGTGGATGAGGCGCAGTCCCTGGAGAAGAACGTGCTGCTGACCGTGATGTCGCGGATGGGACAGAACTCCAAGATCGTGCTCACCCACGACGTCGCGCAGCGTGACAACCTCCGGGTGGGCCGGCATGACGGCATCGCCGCCGTGGTGGAGATCCTCAAGGGCAACCCGCTCTTCGGCCACGTGACCCTCACCCGGTCCGAGCGCTCGCGGATCGCCGCCCTGGTCACGGAGCTGCTCGAGGACGCATAGCCCTCGAATCCCCGACGCATCGCCTCACATCGCGAGGGATCGCCCCGTCCGCCCTCGGTGGGCGGGGCGATCAGCCGCGGGCGAGCTTCTTCGCGGCCTTCTCGGCGCGGATGGACCTGGTGAAGATGAATGCGACGATGAGCCCGGCCACGGCCCCCGCCAGGTGACCGGACCAGGACACGCCACCAGGGCTGATCGGTGTCATTCCGATCAGCATGCTCAATCCGTAGAGGAAAAGCACCGCCAGGGAGAAGATGACCGCCAGGATCTGGCGGGTGATGAAGCCGTAGGCGACCAGGAACGTCGCAAAGCCATAGACCACGGCGGAGGCACCGATGTGCAGTCCTCCGCAGTCGAAGCCGGCCGGGGCGTTGCAGATCCACGGGGTGCCCCCGATCCAGAGCAGCACCCCCGAGAGCAGCCAGATCATGGCCGTGATCATCGCGAAGCGCCGAGTCAGCAGCGAGAGCATGCCCCCCAGGACCAACCAGGACATCGAGTTGCTCAGGATGTGCCCGAAGCTGCCGTGCAGCAGCGGCATGAACAGGATCCCGATCAGGCCCTCCGCCTCCCGAGCCTGCAGCCCGAGTGCCCGGTTGAGCCAGTTCCCGGTGAAGACCATCACCAGGTACACCGCCCACATGCCCACCAGCGGCACGACGACGGGCAGGAACGTGCGCCCCGCGGTGGACTTCAGGTCAGTGCCGAGGGAGCCCCACGAATCACCGGATTCGACGCCGCTGGGCTCGCCTGATCCGCGTCGCTGGAATTCTCTGCGCATCACTCCATGCTACGCAGACGCGAGCTCTAAGGTGTGACACCGGTGGCGGGGTGACCATCGGTGCCCTACCATTGCCTCGAGCAGCTAACACTTAGTCTGCGCAACTATCGAGATGTGGTGGTCGGCAGGCCATCCAGAGGTGGAGATGTCGAAGGTCGAACCCGGACCCCAGAAAGACATGGTCAGTGTGCTGGCTCCCGAGGCGGTGCCCCCTTCCCCCGACGCGGCGGACCTGGACCCCGCGCCCGCTGCGCAGCCCCTGACGCTCCCGGAGCCCGCTGCGCCCGAGGACCACGCTGCACCGCCCGCGCGGCCGGGAGGCTACTGGTATCAGGACTCCTCTCACGCGCCGAGCTCGGTGGAGGTGCTGAACCTGCTGCGCAGCTACCGGGAGGCCGAGCGCAGGATGCGTTCCCGAACCCGGGATTCGATGAGCATGGGGGAGAGCGACCTGCTCGCGCTGCGCTACATCCTGCGTGCCCAGAGCGCCGGGGAGCTGCTGCGACAGCGCGATCTCGCCCGTGAGCTGGAGATCAGCGCCGCCTCGGTCAGCGTGATGGTGGACCGGCTGATCCGCGACGGGCACGTCCGCCGGGTGCCGATCCCCGGTGACCGCCGATCCGTGGCGATCGAGCCCACCATCTCCGGGGACCATGAGGTGCGCCAGACGCTCTCCGCGATGCACACCCGGATGCTCCAGAGCGTGGAGAGCCTCGATGAGGCAGAGCGTGCCGCTGTGGCCAAGTTCCTCCACGGGTTGATCGCCAGCGTCGGCTGAGGCGCGTCACTGGTCAGGCGCCGCAAGATCGGTTATTAGACTGAGGCTATGACCGAGAACACTGCTGAGACCGAATACCGTATCGAGCGCGACACCATGGGCGAGGTGAAGGTGCCGGCCCAGGCGCTCTACCGTGCCCAGACCCAGCGCGCCGTGGAGAACTTCCCGATCTCGGGACGCACCCTGGAGCGTGCCCACATCGAAGCCCTCGCGCGCGTGAAGAAGGCCGCCGCCCGGGCGAACCAGGAACTCGGGGTGCTCGACGCCGAGCTCGCCGAGGCGATCGTGCACGCCGCTGAGCAGGTCGAGACCGGAGACCTCGATGAGCACTTCCCGATCGATGTGTTCCAGACCGGATCCGGGACCTCCTCGAACATGAACACCAACGAGGTGCTGGCCACCCTGGCCAACCGCTACCTGGCGGAGAAGGGCTCGGACAAGGAAGTCCACCCCAACGATCACGTCAACGCCTCCCAGTCCTCCAACGACGTCTTCCCCACTTCGGTGCACGTCGCCGCCACCTCCGCGCTGGTCAACGACCTGCAGCCGGCGCTGGCCTACCTCGCCGAGGCGCTGGAGGCGAAGTCTTCCGAGTTCGCCTCCGTGGTGAAGTCCGGCCGCACGCACCTGATGGACGCCACCCCGGTGACCCTGGGCCAGGAGTTCGGCGGCTATGCCGCACAGGTGCGCTACGGCGTCGAACGCATCGACTCGGCGCTGCCGCGCGTAGCCGAGGTTCCCCTGGGCGGGACTGCGGTGGGCACCGGGATCAACACCCCGGAGGGCTTCGCCGAGAAGGCCATCGCCAGCCTGGCCGAGGATACCGGGCTGCCGCTGACCGAGGCGCGGGACCACTTCGAGGCGCAGGCCAACCGGGACGGGCTGGTGGAGGCCTCCGGACAGCTGCGCAACATCGCGTACTCGCTGATGAAGATCAACAACGACCTGCGCTGGATGGGGTCGGGCCCGAACACCGGACTCGGTGAGATCGCGATCCCGGACCTGCAGCCTGGCTCCTCGATCATGCCCGGCAAGGTCAACCCGGTGATCTGCGAATCCGCGATCCAGGTCTGCGCCCAGGTGATCGGCAACGACACCACTGTCGCGCTGTCCTCCACCAACGGCGCCTTCGAGCTCAACGTCGGGATCCCGGTGATGGCCGCGAACCTGCTGGAGTCCATCCGGCTGCTGAAGAACACCAGCTACGTGATGGCGGACAAGATGATCAAGGGCCTGACCGCCAACGAGGAGCGCGCCGCGTTCCTCGCCGCCGCGTCACCCTCGGTGGTCACCCCGCTGAACAAGCACATCGGCTACGAGGCCGCCGCGGAGATCGCCAAGCACGCGGTGAAGAACAAGCTCACGGTGCGCGACGCCGTGATCGAGCTGGGCTACCTCGAGCGCGGCGACCTCACCGAGGCGCAGCTGGATGAGTCCCTGGACCTGATGAGCATGACCCACCCCGGCTGACCCCCACCCTTCCTGGCTGGTTGAGTTCTCCGGTTGCTACGCAGTGACCGGAGAACTCAACCACCCAGGTTTTTTGTGGATCAGCTGCGGAAGCGGGCCGGGGCTTCGGTGTCCAGGGCCCAGTCGATGACCATCCGCTGGTCTTCGCTGATCGGCTCCGGCAGCGCGGAGACCGGGAACCAGCCGACCTCCACCGACTCCTCATCGTTGACCCGGGCCTGTCCTGAGACCGGCTCCATCTCCAGGACCGTGTCCAGATACCGGCAGGCATCCCCGTTGGGGTAGCGCACCAGTCCGGTGGCGAAGACCCCCGCGACCCGCACCGGGCGTGCGAGGACGCCGGTCTCCTCCTCGATCTCTCGGACGGCCCCGACCGCTGGATCCTCGCCGGGGTCGAGGATCCCCGAGGTCACGGTCCACGCCCCGTTGTCCGCCCGGCGCACCAGCAGCACCTCGATCTCGGCGGGGGAGCCCTCACCGATCGTCGCGGCGGCGCCGTCGGCCGCGTGGTTCTGTGCCGGGGGCCGGCGGAGCACCACGCCCCGAGTCGCAGGCACCCAGAGCTCCTTGGTGCCGATGTCTTGACGCAGCTCTTTGATGAAATCAGGGGTGGGCATGTGCTCAGCCTAGCGAGACACCGCCGCTGAAGATCAACGACACCGAGGTGCCCAGCAGCAGGAACGGCCCGAAAGGCACCGCGGTCTTGGCGGTGCCGCGGCCGGAGACCAGCAGTGCCGCCGCGAGCAGTCCGCCGAGCAGGAAGGACAGGACGACGGCGGCCAGCACGGTGCTCCACCCCAGGAACCCGGTGTAGAGCCCGAGCACCACGGCGAGCTTCACGTCCCCCATGCCCAGAGCTGGGGGAGCGAGCAGGCGCACCGTGAGGAAGAATCCGCCCCAGACCAGGGCGGCGGCGAAGGCGCGCACGGCTGCCAGCGGCTCACCGAGGAGCAGGGCAGCGAGCACCAGGAGCGCCGCGGTCAGCACGGTCCACGGGTAGATGACCCGGTTCGGAAGTCGATGTTCGCGCAGATCGATGAAGCTCAGCGCGATGGCGCAGACCGCGAAGACGATCCCACCGATGAGCAGCAACAGGCCTGCAGAGGCGTGCCCCAGAGACCCGGAGCTCAGCAGCTCAGTGATGAACGCGATCACACCTTCACCCTAGACCCCAGGGTCGGTCCCGAAAATGGGCAGGACCGCAATGGGGAGAAGCGGCGCAGATGCCGCCGACTCAGCTGGTCAGATCTCGCCGATGCTGGTGACCACGTCGGCGCGCCCCTCGGAGAGCCGGTAGGTGACACCGATGACGGCGGTTCGCCCCTCGGCCACCGCGTCGTGGAGCACCCGGGAGTGATCCACCACCCTATGCGCGGTCTGTTTCACATGCTCTTCGACGGTCTCGTTGACGCTGGTGATCCCGGCGCGCTGAGCGGCCAGCACCGAGGGTGTGATGCGTTCCACCAGGCTGCGCACGAAACCGTTGGGAGTGACTCCGGACTCCGTGGACGCCAGCGCGGCGGAGACTGCCCCGCAGGAGTCGTGTCCGAGGACCACGATCAGCGGGACCTTCAGCTCGGCGACGCTGAACTCCAGGGAGCCCAGCACGGCGTCGTCGGTGACCTGCCCGGCGGTGCGGACCACGAAGACATCGCCCAGGCCGACATCGAAGATGATCTCTGCGGCCAGCCGCGAGTCCGAGCAGCCGAAGATCGTCGCCACCGGGTGCTGGGACTCGGTCAGCGAGGAGCGGCGGGCGGCGTTCTGGTTGGGGTGCTTGGACTCTCCGGAGACGAAGCGGTCATTGCCGGCCTTCAGCAGCTCCCAGACCTCGGCGGGCAGCGGCTGGGCAGGTGCGGTCGATGCGGTCATTCTGTGGAACCTCCGTTGTCTTCCCCTGTTTCTACCTCAGCATCGATCGATTCGGCGACCGATTCGAGGAAGATCTCGAACTCCTCCGCAGTGGCTTCGCCACCCAGCACGATGGCCGTGCCGTCGATCGTGTTCTCCTCGGCCTCAAGGACGTAGTATCTCCGCTCGTCGTTCTCGCGAACCTCGAAGTTCAGCCCTGCCACGGTCTCCTCCCCGGTGGGACCGATCTGCCGGGTCGCGTCGTTGACCCAGGCGGGATTGGGCTCGTCGGTCTGAGCGAAGCTCAGGAAGCTGTGCTCCTGCACGGAGTACCCCACCTCCCAGGCGGTGACCCCGAGCTCGGCCCGGTTCTCCCACCGGGCATAGTTCGCGGTCCAACCCTCGGGCACCTCGGGAACGATGGCGTGGAACTGGGCCACGTCGCTGGTCCATCCGGCGGCCTCTTCGACGTCCACGTCCGGGGTGAAGGTCACATCACGCTCCGGGCGGAGCCCCATCACCGCGAACACCGCCAACATCGTGATGGCCACGGTGACCACGACGCCGATCAGGGGTTGGCGCAGCCGCTTCGCCTGGGACTGCGTCAGCTGCGGAGTGGGGGTGTTCTCTGGCTCGGTCACCCCTCTATTGTGTCACCGCCGGCGGACATGCCAGGGCGCGTGACCACGGGCCGCGTCAACGCCGCCGACTATGATGTCCGCAGGGCCGGCGACGAGGCCGGCCAGAAGCCGAGACGACAAGGTGGCCCAAGCCCATGAACGATTCTTCGCAGCACAGCGGCAAACGCTCCGACGACGGGTCCTCCCAGGACTTCTCCCACCTCTCGGCGCGGCTGGCGGTCGGAGACTCCGAGCCGGACCGGCACCTCGCCATGGAACTGGTGCGGGTCACCGAGGCAGCGGCCATCGCCGGAGGCGCCTGGGTGGGCATGGGGGACAAGCTCACCGCCGACGGTGCCGCGGTGGACGCCATGCGCTCCCTGCTGGACACGGTGAACCTCAACGGGATCGTGGTGATCGGCGAGGGTGAGAAGGACGAGGCCCCGATGCTCTACAACGGCGAGCGGGTCGGCAACGGCACCGGGCCCGAGGCCGACGTCGCCGTGGACCCGATCGATGGGACTCGACTGACTGCACTGGGATATAACAACGCGCTGGCGGTCCTCGCCGTCGCCGAGCGTGGCACCATGTTCGATCCCTCCGCGGTCTTCTACATGGACAAGCTGGTCACCGGTCCCGAGGCTGCCGACATGGTGGACCTGCGTCTGCCGGTGAAGCAGAACCTGCACCTGATCGCCAAGGCCAAGAACAAGCGGATCAGTCAGCTCAATGTCTGCGTGCTGGACCGTCCGCGCCACTCCAAGCTGGTCGAGGAGATCCGCGAAGCCGGAGCCCGCACCCGCTTCATCATGGACGGCGACGTGGCCGGAGGCATCGCCGCAGCCCGCGAGGGTTCCGGGGTGGACGTGCTCATGGGAGTCGGCGGCACTCCCGAAGGGATCATCACCGCCTGCGCCATCAAGGCCGTCGGAGGCGTCATCCAGGGCCGACTCGCCCCGACCGATGACGATGAGGCGCAGAAGGCGCTCGACGCCGGCCACGACGTAAGCCGGGTCCTGACCACCAACGAGCTGGTCACAGGCGACAACTGCTACTTCGCCGCCACCGGCATCACCGACGGCGACCTGCTGCGCGGCGTCCGGTACCAGGGCGACAAGGTCACCACCCAGTCCATCGTGATGCGTTCGAAGTCCGGAACCGTCCGGATCATCGACGCCGAGCACCAGGCGCGCAAATGGGAGTCCTACACCCGGCAGTGACGCACGGGTTCGCGCCCGGAGGGGCTGACAGGTCCGCGCGGCGCCTCTACTGTGATCCCATGACCTTCGCGAACGTGGGGACCTTGGGAGTAGCGCCCGGTGCGAAGGAGGAAGTCGTCGCGATCCTGACCCGCCATAATGCGGAGCTGGAACGAGCCGGGTGTCTCCTCTACGAGGTAGGCGTCAGTGAGGAGCACCCCGAGACGGTGTTCGTCGCCGAACTGTGGACCTCAGCCGAGGCGCATCGGGAGTCACTCCGGCTCCCTGCGGTCCGGGCTCTCATCGCGGAGGCGATGCCTCTGCTCACGGGTGAGATGGGCGGCTACCAGTTCGATGTGGTCGGGTCCCCGCTCAAATAGATGCCCCAGTCCCGGTCCGGCCACGGTCCGGTTCCGTCCCACCTCGTCAGGGCGGTTACTGGACCTCGGCGTCGGGCGGGGCGATGTGGTGCCGCTGGGCACCATCGGCAGAGGCCACGCCTGACACAGCCGAGAAGCTCGGCGCGGCCCCTGTTGTCTGGGTCTGGACCCCAGGTGAGGTCTGCGTGTGCCCGGTGATCTGGCCCAGACTGCGCAGCACCCGGTCCACCACGAGTCCGGCGGCTTCGAGCTCCGTGACGACAGCGTCGATCCCGTCCAGGTGCTCCTCATCGACGGTGATGACCCACTGCTGCTCCGCCATGCTCACCGCCCGTCCTCAGGTGTGACCACGGCCAGACCCGCCCCGACATCCTCCACCTCGGCGCCTTCGAGGGGGCGCGCGGTCCGGGTCAGCTCATCCCAGAGGGCCTGGCCGCGCAGCCCGGTGGAAGCCGAGAGCAGCGCGGCGACGCCGGAGACATGCGGGGCGGCCATCGAAGTGCCACTGATGCTCCGGTGCAGCTCGGGTCGCGGCCAGGAGGAATAGATGTCGACACCGGGGGCGGCGATGTCGACCGCGCCACCGTCGTGCGGCAGAGAGCGGGCCGAGAAGTCCGCCACGCGCAGCCCCTGGTCAAGTGCGGCCACCGCCATGACGTAGGGGCTGTTCGCCGGCGCTCCGACGAATCCGGGATCTCCGGCAGCACGCCCGGCATTATTGCCTGCGGCTGCGACCAGCAGCGACCCCTGCTCCAGCGCCCGCCGGCCCGCGGTCACATAGGGCGGATGCACCTCGCGCACATCGGCGCCCAGCGACATCGAGATGATCTGGCACCCGTTCGCCAGCGCCCAGTCGATCCCGGCCAGGATCGAGGCGTCCGAGCCGGAGCCGTCCGCGCCGAGCACCTTGCCCGAGAAGATCTCGACCCCGGGGGCCACTCCGAAGCCTCGACCGGACGGGGGCGCCCAGGGGCCACAGGCAGAGCCCAGGCAATGTGTGCCATGCCCATGCACATCTTCGGGGCCCTCCCCGGGTATGAAGGACTCCGCGGTCACGCTGCGCCCGGCGAAGTCCGGATGCCCGACGTCGAAGCCGGTGTCGAGCACCGCGACGCGGACCCCGGCACCCGTGAGTCCGATCTCCTGGGCACGACCGATCTCGACGGCCTGCAACCCCCAGGTCAGCGCGGCAGTGTCGGAGTACTCAGCGAAGATGGCGCCGTTCGTGGCGGCGCTGGCATCGACCGCGCCGGCTTCAACCGCGCTGGTATTGACCGCGCCGGCATCGACCCGGCTGCGATCCGCAGGTGTCGCGCCGATCGCGTAGTAGGTCAGCTCCCGGCTGTAGCTCATCGGCGCCTGACGCTCCCGGCACCGCCCGCTGAAGGCCTCCAGCTCCCCGGGCTCACCGTCCACCACACCCACGCCGAGCCGCGGGAAATAGATGTCGGTGGAGAATCCCTGGGCGCTGAGCAGCCCGGGAGCTCCGCGTTCCAACATCTCGGGATCTGTCGTGTCAAAGGTCACTACGAAACGTTCCATGGCTGTCCCATCTCTGCGCCGCGCCGACAAGTGTGCACCAGGCTAGGGTCGCAACCTGCACACCAGCCGAGTGACCTGGAGATTGTTCCCAGCGGCCGACCGTCCGGCGCAGATCACTCCGACCGGGGGTGTTTCCCTGTGCGAGGGGACAGAACTGATGACGCATAATTGGGGACTGTGACGCGACAGGACAGCAACCCAGCCCCGCCCAACGGCCCCCGCGGCCCGGCCGGCACGCCGAGGATCGGGGTCATCGGCGACGGCCAGCTGGCTCGCATGATGGCTCCCGCCGCTGTCGAGCTGGGCGTGGAGCTGCACCTGCTCGCCGGCTCCGCGGACTCCTCAGCCGCCCAGGTCATCCCGCACACCACCCTGGGCGACTACACCGACCCAGCACAGGTCTCCGCCTTCGCCGCCGAGGTCGACGTGATCACCTTCGATCATGAACATGTCCCCGCCGAGGTCCTCGCCGCGCTCACCCGCGACGGCGTCAGCATGCACCCCGGGCCGGACGCGCTGCTCTACGCGCAGGACAAGCTCGCGATGCGACGCGCCGTGGAGCAGCTGGGCCTGCCGAACCCGCGCTGGGCGGAGGTCCGCAGCGTCGCGGAGCTGCGCGCCTTCGGTGAGGAGACCGGCTGGCCCGTCGTGCTGAAGACCCCGCGCGGCGGCTATGACGGAAAAGGCGTGCGCATGATCGATTCCGCCGATGCGGCGTCGACCGCCCAGGACTGGTTCTCGCGCGCGGAGGAATCCGGCGCGGGCCTGCTCGCCGAGGAGAAGGTCCGCTACACCCGCGAGCTCTCCGCGCAGGTGGCCCGCTCCGCGACCGGAGAGACCGTCACCTATCCGGTGGTGGAATCCACGCAGACCGACGGGGTCTGTGACGAAGTCATCGCCCCCGCCCCGCTGACCAGCCAGGACCACGTCGAGGTCGCCGAACGCATTGCTCGCACCATCGCAGAGCAGCTGCAGGTCACCGGGATGCTCGCCGTGGAGCTCTTCGAGATCAGCGAGGACGAGGCCGACCCCGAGACCGGCACCGTCGCCGGGATCTACATCAACGAACTCGCCATGCGCCCGCATAACTCCGGGCACTGGACCATGGACGGCTCCATCACCAGCCAGTTCGAGCAGCACCTGCGCGCGGTCCTGGGGCTTCCGCTCGGGGCGACCGAGGTCAAGGGCGGCGCCGGGGGCTACACCGTGATGAAGAACCTGCTCGGCAGCGCCTCGGGTGCAGAGCGGTCACTGCATGAGTCCTTCCCCGCCGCGATGCGTCGCTCCCAGGGCTCGAAGATCCACCTCTACGGCAAGGCCGCCCGGCCAGGTCGCAAGATCGGACATGTGAACATCCTCACCCAGACCCATTCCACGCAGGAGACCTGGGAGGCCCGGCGAGCCCGGCTCCAGCGCGTGCGCCGAGCCGCAGCAGATGTGGCCGAGATCATCGTGGAAGGACCTGCCCAATGAGCCAGCCCGCCGAGAACCCTTCCGCGCCGGAAGCGCCCGCAGAGCCCCAGCCCGCAGAAACTCAGCCCGCAGAGACCCAGTCCACCCAGGTCGGCCTGGTCATGGGATCGAACTCCGACTGGCCGGTCATGAAGGCCGCCGCTCAGGCCCTCGACGAGTTCGGGATCACCTTTGAGGCCGACGTCGTCTCCGCCCACCGCATGGCCGAGGAAATGATCAGCTACGGCAAGACCGCGCACCAGCGCGGGATCCGCGTGATCATCGCCGGAGCCGGGGGAGCCGCCCACCTGCCGGGCATGCTGGCCTCGGTCACCCCGCTGCCGGTGATCGGCGTCCCGGTGCCGCTGAAGCACCTCGACGGCATGGATTCCCTGCTGAGCATCGTCCAGATGCCCGCTGGAGTCCCCGTGGCCACCGTCTCGGTCGGCGGCGCCCGCAACGCCGGACTGCTCGCGGTGCGCACCCTTGCCGCCGGGGACTCCGCGCAGGCCTCCCGACTGCGCGAGCAGCTGCTCGACTTCCAACAGTCGCTGGCACTCGAGGCCCAGGCCAAGGGCGCTGCGCTGCGCGAAGAAGCCGCCGAGTTAGGGACATACCGCACACGATGACCGACTCCGCCATCAGCTATCACCGGTTCGACAGCCAGCCGGAGGTGATCCGCAGCCCCCAGCGCGGCACCGAGACCGACCGCACCCGGCGTGCCCTGATGCTGCTCGGGATGACCCTGTTCATCCCCGGTTCCGCCCAGATCGCGGCAGGCTCCAAGAAGCTGGGCCGTGCGGCCCTGGCAGTGACGGTGGCCTGCTGGTTCACCGCACTGCTGCTGGGACTGATGTTCCTCACCATGCGCTCCGTGGTGCTCTCGCTGCTGACCCAGCCGTTCATGCTCTGGCTCAGCGCAGTGGTGCTGGGCGCCCTGGCCATCGGCTGGTTCATCCTCTGGCTGGACACCTTCCGGCTGATCCACTTCACCTCTCTGGCGCCGGGGCTGAAACCGATCGTCGCCGTCGTCCTGGTGGTGCTGATGGCGGTGACCTCCGGGTCCCTGGGCTACGGCGCCAAGCTGGTCAACGAGGGCCGCGCCGCGCTGGACGGGATCTTCGCCTCTGGGCCCGCCATCGACGCCGTGGACGGACGCTATAACTTCCTGCTCATGGGCGCCGACGCCGGGGAGGGACGCGAGGGACTGCGCCCAGACTCGATCCACGTGGTCAGCGTCAATGAGGACTCCGCGGAGACCATCATCTTCTCGATCCCGCGCAACTTCCAGAACGCCCAGTTCAATGAGGACTCACCGCTGAACGCCGTCTACCCGACCGGCTACGACTGCGGGGACGAGTGCATCATCAACTTCCTCTACACCGATGTGATGAACAACCATCAGGACCTCTACCCCGATGCTGAGGACCCCGGCGCCGAGGCCATGATGGACGCGGTCTCCGGCAGTCTGAACCTCGAGGTCTCCGGCTATGTGATGGTCGATATGGGCGGCTTCGAGAACCTGATCGACGCCATGGGCGGGGTGACCGTGGACTCCGGCGGATGGGTGCCCTACCGCGGCCCGCTTCCCGATGGCAGCTGGGGGGACAACTGGTGGGGCCCGGGGGTCTACACCTTCTCCGGCCAGGAGGCGCTGGCCTATGCCCGCTCCCGGACCTACAGCTCCGACTACAACCGGATCCAGCGCCAACAGTGCATTCAGCAGGCGATGATGTCCCAGTTCAACCCGCAGACCCTGCTGACCCGTTTCAGTGAGATCATGCAGGCCGGCGGGAACGTGGTGGAGACCAACCTGCCGCAGTCTCAGCTGGGCTCCTTCCTCGACCTCGCGGTGGACGCGCAGGGCCAGACTCCGCAGCGCCTGGTGCTCGGAGCCCCGGACTTCGGCGCCTCCGGAGACCTGTTCTCCACCTACCCGGACTTTGAGCAGATCCAACGCCGGGTGGATGAGCTGATCGCCAACGAGCAGGCCGACGACGCCGGCGGGCTCTTCGGCTCCGCCGGGTTCCTGCCCGCCCAGTCCGGTGCTCTCGGTGTGATGCTCGCGACACCTCCGGCCAGCGGGCAGGCCGCCGGCGCCGTGGAGGAGGACGAACCCTCGATCGACCCCACGCCGCCGCCCACCCAGCCGGACGGCTCCGAACTGACCCGGGAGTACCTGATCGAGGCCCAGATGACCGGTCAGACCGGTGTGCTGGAACAGGCTGCCTCCTCGAACTACCGCTGCGACCCCGTGAATTAGTGCTGGTAGGGTTCTCCCGATGTTCAAGATGATCAACCCTGTTCGCGACTACGCGTGGGGCTCCACCACCGCGTTCAGCGAGCTCTTCGGCTGGGCCGCCTCGGCGACTCCGCGGGCGGAGATCTGGATGGGTGCCCATCCCTCAGATCCCTCCTGTCTGGAGCTGGGTGCAGAGTCCTCCCGGACCCTGCCCGCCGCCCAGGCCGCAGAAGCGGACCGAGCAGCAGGCGCCACCCAGGCTCCCGATGCGACCCGCCCCCGTGAGGCGCCGCGAGCCTGCGGTGAGGTCATCTCCCTGCCGGACTATCTACGCGAGGCCGAGCAGCTCCCCGACGGGTTCTCCTTTCTGCTCAAGGTCCTCGCCGCCGACCGTCCGCTCTCGATCCAGTCACACCCCACCGCGGACCGTGCCCGCCGCGGCTTCGCGGCCGAGGAGGCCGCCGGGATCGCCGCCGATGCTCCGCATCGCAGCTATAAGGATCCCAACGCCAAGCCGGAGCTGATCGTGGCGCTGACCGAATTCTCGGCGCTCTGCGGCTTCCGGCCCTACCCGCAGGCGTCGAAGGTGCTGACCTCATTGCGCGCCGCGCTGGCCCTGGCCGGAGGTTCGGCACAGCAGACCCGGCTGCCCGCGGTGCTGGACCGGCTCCAGGGGTTCGTCGCGGCGCAGGACTACCGGGCGGCGCTGGAACACCTGCTCGGGAGCGGACGCGCCGAGGTCGAGGCCGCCGCGCAGGAGCTGCATGAGCTGCTGCAGTTCTCCTCCGGCTCCGCAGAGCACCCGGCTACGGAGCTGGATGACTCCCTGGACCCCGGCACCCGAGAAATGCTGCTCCAGGTCAGTGCGGCATTCCCCGCGGATCCCGGCATCTTCGTCACGCTGCTGCTGAACCAGGTCCGGCTGCAGCCCGGGGAATCCATCTACCTCCCGGCGGGGAACCTGCACGCCTATCTGCACGGAGTGGGCGTGGAGCTGATGGGGAACTCCGACAACGTGCTGCGTGGCGGACTGACCAGCAAGCACCTCGACGTGGAGGAGCTGCTGCGGGTCACGGACTGGGAGGTCCTGCCTGTTCCGCACTGCCCGGTGCGACGGTCCGGATCGGCTCCGAGTCGAGCCCAGTACCAGGCGCCCTTCCCAGAGTTTCAGCTCGAGAGCCTGGAGTTCCCGGGGGAGACGGTGCTCGAAGGCGCGGGCTGCGCCATCGTGCTGTGCACGGCCGGAGAGCTCACACTGGGCGCCCCGGCGGAGCCTGAGCGTCCGGTCCAGGAGTCTGCAGTCACCGACTCCGCAGGAACCTCTCGTATGCTGACCCTGAGACCGGGCGAATCAGCCTTCCTGCCGGACCCCACCGGCCACCGGCTGAGCGCTCTCGCTCACGCCCAGGCCTTCGTGGCCCACACCACCTCCGTCAGCCCAGACCAGGAGCACCCACGCCCATG
Source organism: Nesterenkonia sandarakina (assembly GCF_013410215.1). Taxonomy (NCBI): domain Bacteria; kingdom Bacillati; phylum Actinomycetota; class Actinomycetes; order Micrococcales; family Micrococcaceae; genus Nesterenkonia; species Nesterenkonia sandarakina. The sequence goes on along the minus strand of NZ_JACCFQ010000001.1, from coordinate 170,141 downwards.
ATCACCAAGCTGTGGCGGCGTATCGAGAACCTCTTCCTCACGCTCTGGCGCGAGGTCGCCAAGTTCGGCGCCGTGGGCGGTGTCGCCTTCATCATCGACTCCGCGATCTTCCTCTGGCTGATCAGCGGACCCATGGACGACTCGCAGCTCAAGGCCAAGGTGGTCGCCGGCGTCGTCGCCACGCTGTTCTCCTGGATGGCGAACCGCTACTGGACCTTCCGGCACAAGCGCTCCACCGGCAAGACCCGCGAGCTGATGCTGTTCCTGCTGATGAACGCCATCGGACTGGGCATCCAGACCGGCTGCGTCGGCGTGTCCAAATACCTGCTGGGCCTGGACTCAGTGACCGAGGTCTTCATCGCCGGCAACGTGATCGGACTGGTGCTGGCCACCATCTTCCGGTTCTTCGCCTATAAGTACTGGGTCTTCACCACCGATCGCGGCTCACTCCCGGATCTTCCCGCGGACCAGGACCCGGCCGCCGACGCCGCCGAGGTCACCTCCCGCTGATCCGAGCTGACGCCGGACTCCCGCGCCGGGCGCACAGGGTCAGCGGACCGCCTCATTGCGCAGCATCTGCTCCCACGCCTGCGGCTGCGCGGCCGGATCGCCCTGGAACAGCACCACCGGTCGGCTCTGCGCCCAGGTCGCCAGCATCTTCGGCAGCAGGTCTGCCGCACCCCAGTGGGTGAGTCCCCAGTCCTGCAGGGGCGCCTGCGGCGAGGCTCCGACGACGACGAGCCCGCCGCTGCGCCCAGCCGCGGCGCCGGGCTCTGAGCGTGCCCCCTCCGGCACCAGGACCTCGGACAGCCCACGCGGCGGCAGCGGTGCCGGCAGCTGGTCCGGATGCTGGCGCACCTCGGCGGAGATGTCCAGCGCCCAAGCCGGGAGCCGCTGGCCGGTGGCCTCCTCGAAGGAGGCATCCAGCAGTCCGGGGGAGAGCGCAGCGAGCTCCGCGTCCCCCAGTAGCTGTCCCCAGGTCCCGGATCCCGTCCAGTCGCCGGGACGCTCGGTGACCACCAGTCCTGGCTGCTGTGCTGCGATGGCGGCGGCAAGCACCGCCTGGTCGCTCTGCGGGGCTCCGGGATCGATCACGGAGATCCTCCAGCCCAGGGCCCCCGCGGCGAGCAGAACGGCTGCGGCCTTCCAATGCGCGGCGGCGTGGATCAGCACGGCGTCGTCAGCCTCGATCTCAGACTCCTGGTCGAAGAGCCCGATCAACTTCACCGTCCAGTTCTGCAGCACCCGCCCGGAGAGCTCCACGCGCTCCTCGCCCTGACCGGCTCCGTACCAGATCAGCGCCGGCTGCGGACGGGCCTCGAGCAGGTCCAGCAGGGCGGGGAAGGTCTGCGGCGGGCCGGCGGTGGAACCACTGAGTGTGAGCGGGGTCATAAGATCTCTCCTGAGTTCGCCACGCCTCGCGCACAGCGAATTCTCGACGGCGTGTCGGGCGTGATCAAGGGGTTGACGGTCTGGTAGTGGCGACTTAAGTCGCTCACTTGACGGATCATTACTTACGCCAGTGTAATTAGGTGCAGTACACGCAGGATCAATCTCGGGAGGCCCTTTGATGGGGAACGCAGAGCGGCTGGGCGCAGAACGGCCCGGCACCACGGCCATAGCCCGCAGGACGGGACTCGAGGTTCCTGCTGATTGGTTCGTGGACCCTGCTGATCCCCAGGCCGCTGAGCGCCTGGAGCACGGCAAGACCTTGGAGGACCAGGCCACCGCCTTCCTCGCGGCCCACGAGGAGGCCGAACGGCTCGCGGACGAGGGCTCCTCCGCCGCGACGAGCTCCTCGGTCACCGCCCTCAGTGAGGCTCCTTCCCGCCGCACTGAGGCGCCGACCCACGAGGCTCCGCGTCATGAGTCTCTGGAGACCTCAGCGCCCCAGACGCGACCGGCAGAGCCCAGCCGCACCTGGCTGGGGCTGCCCACGCTGGTCCCCACCGAGGAGATCGAAGGCGAACTCGCCTGGCAGGTGGACGCGCTGTGCGCGCAGACCGACCCGGAGGCCTTCTTCCCTGAGAAGGGCGGCTCCACCCGTGACGCCAAGAAGGTCTGCGGCGCCTGCAACGTGAAGCAGGAATGCCTGGAGTACGCGCTGGGCAACGACGAGCGCTTCGGCATCTGGGGCGGACTCTCCGAGCGCGAGCGGCGCAAGCTTCGGAAGAGAGCACTCTGATCAACGGTCCAACAGGACCCCACATCGCCGCCGTCGTCCTGCACGACGGCGGCGATTTGCCGTCCGCTCCAGATCCCGCCGCAGCAGGCACCACACCAGGCGCTCCAGAAGCCGGTTCCGGCGTCCCCGGCAATGAGCCGGAAAGTGCGGCGCAGCGGACCAGGCAGGCGCTTGCCGCGCAGACCCGGGCGCCGGATCACGTCATCGAACTCGCCGGGCCCGGCTATCGAGGCGTCCAGGACCTGTCCCGCTCAGTGCGCTCGGCACTCTTGGAGGACCGGCGGCAGGCGCGCAGCACCGCGCGCAAGGGACCCGGCGGGACCACGGTCACCCAGCTCTGGCGCAGCCTGGAGCGAGGACTGCCCGACGGCTTCGCGCCGCGTCACCAGTGGCTGTGGATCCTGCCTGCGGGGACCATCCCCACCTCCGACGCGCTTGAGCGCCTCGAAGAGCGCCTCTTCACGGTCAAGGACGAGGAGACGCACGCCCAGATCCAGGTCATCGGCGCCAAGCAGCTCGCCGCCGAGACCCCGGAGCGCCTGGTCAATGTGGGTCTCTACAACGCCCGCTCCGCCGAGGTGCTCACCGCCACCGAGCCCAAGGAGCTGGACCAGGGCCAGTACGACGGCCGCGACGCGGTCCCCGCCGTCTCCGGCGAGGGCATGCTGGTCCACGCCTCGCTCTTCGGTGACCTCGGCGGCTTCGATCCGGCGCTCACCGGAGACTACGCCGCCGCCCAGTTCTGCCGCCGCGCCCGGGAGGTCGGCGCGCACATCGTCGTGGAACCCACCGCCCGGGTGCTCCGCGAGGACCCGCCACGCCGGGATACCGTGCACCGTCTCGGTGGCACGCTGTATCTTCCCGCCGAACAGCGGGTGAGCCAGATCCGCCGACGCCTGGCCACGGTGACACCGCTGGCGGTTCCGTTCCTGTGGCTGGGCATGTGGATCGCCGCCCTGCTGCGGCTGATCGGACTCACCGTGGTCAAGGCCCCCGACGCCGGCGCCGGTGAGTTCTTCGCCACGGTGCGTGCCCTGTTCAGCTGGGGTGCCATCGGGCACACGCGTCGCTTCGCCGCGCAGGGACGCAAGGCGGCCCTGGCGCGCCTGCACCGGGACGAGCAGATCCGCTCCACCACCGAGGTCCTGCGCGCCGGAAGACAGTCAGAGGCGCGCATGATGCTCAGCGGCAGCGACCTCCGCGCGCAGCGGCGCTCCGCGATGACCGCAGAGACCGTCTCTGTCCCGCGCACCCGGTTCACCCCGGGGTTCTACGGCGAGCCCGAGGACACCGCCGAGCGAGAGAACAACGAGGATGCGCTGCTGGAGATCGGCGCCTCCGACGGCGAGTTCGACGAGATGCCATCGCGCCGCTCCGGAGACCGCCTCGGCCTGTTCCTGATGCTGCTGGCCCTGGCCGGAGTCTCCCTCCTGGCCTTCCGCGACCTGCTCTCGGCTGAAGCCATCACCGGCGGGGCCGCGCTCCCGGTGGCCGGTTCGCTGCAGGAGGTCTTCGCCCACTCGGTGAGCTTCCTGGCCGCTGACAGCCTCGGCGCGCTCTCCGCCGCGGACCCCTTCAACCTGCTGCTGCTGGCGCTCTCCGCCCTGAGCTTCGGCCACGCCTCCGCCGTGCTGGTCTGGCTGCTGATCCTGGCGCTGCCGCTGAGCGCACTCAGCGCCTGGTACGCCGCCGGACTCTGGTCCACCAAAGCCTCCCGACGGGTGGTCTCGGCGCTGCTCTGGACCGCGGTGCCGACCCTGCACATCGCCGTGGGGGAGGGGCGCATCGGCGCGGTCCTGGTCCACATCCTGCTCCCGGTGGCGGTGGTGGCCACCGTCCGCGCGGTCGGCCGGGCCGCCGTCGGACTCGGTGTCGCCGGAAGCTGGGAGTACGCCACCGGTGCCGCGCTGCTGCTGATGGTGCTCACCGCCGCCTCCCCGGCGCTGCTGCCCCTGGTGGTGCTCACCGGCATCGTGCTCGCAGCGGTCCTGGGGCGCCGCGGCCGTCCGCTCTGGCTGATCCCGCTGACCTCCCTCGCGGTGGCCGCCCCGATGATCGCCTCCGCCCTGCTGCAGGGGAAGAACCTCGCCGCGGTCCTGGCCCACGAACCCGGCGCGGCGCTGGCCGTCGACGCCGCTCCGCTGTGGCAGCAGCTGCTCGGCTTCTCCCGCGCCTTCGATCCCGCAGCAGGGCTGGCCTCCGCCACCGCCGCCAGCTCCTGGCTGCCCGCCTACCTGGCCGGGGACTTCTGGAGTCTGCGGATCGCGCTGCTGATCGGTCTGCCGCTGCTGCTGATCGCGCTGCTGGGAATCATCACCGGCGGCCGCACCCGGCCGCTGCCGATCGTGGCCGGCGCCCTGCTGCTTGTAACCCTCGGACTCTCCGCGCTCCTCGGGCTGCTGGCCGCCGGATCCGACGGCACCGCCGTGATCACGGGCAACCCCGGACCGGTGGTCTCGGTGATGGTGTTCTGCCTGCTCGCCGCAGGCATGGCCTCCCTGGATCGGTTCCCGCTGGCCTTCCCAAGAGTCGGCGGCACGATCACCCCGGTGATCTCCACGCTTCTGGTGCTCGCCATCGGCGCCTCGCTGGTCCTGTTCTACAGCCCCCGCGTCATGCCCGGGGCACCCCTGACCGGTCAGCCGCTGACCGCCGTGAACGCTGCACCCACGCTCATCGAGGCCGGCACGCTGCGACAGCTCCCGGCCACTGCCGCAGACCAGGGCACCGGTCCCGCACAGCTGCGCACGCTGGTGCTCTCCGCGGCCGATCCCGGCGTGACCGGCGAACTCGTCTCCGGCGAGGGACGCACACTGGAGAAGTCCCGCGCCGTGGTCGCCGCCGGTGACCTGCCGCTCTGGGCGCAGCCAGAACTCCTGCCGAACCTGCTCGGAGGCACCCGAGACGACGCCGTCGCGGCGACCGAACCGGCTGGGGCGGGTCCCGAGGCGACCGAGGCGGGAACCGAGTTCTCTGCCGCCGAGCAGCGCCTGGCCTCGCTGATCGCCGCGCTGATCACTCCCGGCGCCGTGCAGACCGAGGAGCTGATGGCCGAACTCGGTGTGGGCTACGTGCTCATCGACCAGGGGGAGCCCGCAGTGCTCACCGACGCCGTGGACACCGCAGCCGGCCTGGTCTCGGTCGGAGTGACCGATCGTGGTGAGCTCTGGCGGGCCGAGGTCGACGAGGACGCGCTGCTGCCCTCCGGAGAGGGACTCTTCGGCGTTCCCACCAGCTGGGCTCGGATCGTGAACTCCGACGGTGAGCTCCAGGCGCTGCTGCCCAGCGGGTCACAGTCACTCGATGTGGATCTGGAGCAGGTCACCGCCGAGGACGGCGCGGGGCTGGGCCTGGATCCGCAGGGCGAGTACCTGGTGGAGCTCTCCACCGAGCAGGCCAGCGGCTGGCGAGCGAGCTGGGACGGCCAGGACCTGGAGGCTGTGCCGGTGACATCCGACGCGACGGCCGCGGAGGCTGATGCACCCGCCGCCTGGACGCAGCGGTTCCAGCTGCCCGACCAGGCGCTGACCGATCAGGGCGCCGGGCTGCAGGGGCAGCTCAGCGCCGAGCACCGCAGCGCCTACCAGCTGCCGGTTCTAATCACCCTGGGAGCCTTGCTGCTGCTGGTGGTGCTGATCGCCATCCCGCTGCCGCGCGGAAGCCGCATGCTTCCGGTGGCGGACACCGATGAGCTGGAAGGACGCAGGGGATGAGCGGCAAGAAGGTCAGGGTCAAGAAGCTCATCAAGGAGCAGCGCCGGGCACGCAAGCGCGCCATCCGTGACCAGGAGCGCGCTGCCACGCTGAAGGCCAAGCAGGACGCGGCCTCAGCCCGCGCGGAGTTGAAGGCCGAGGAGCAGCGGCAGCGCCAGGAGCGGCAGCAGACGCGCGAGAAGCAGAACCAGGAACGCACCCGGCAGCAGCAGGAGCGCAAGCAGGAGCAGGCACAGGGGCGCGAGCGGCAGCAGGAGCAGGACCGTGATCGCCCCAGCCCCAGTCTCAGCCCCAAGTCAGGTGCGGTGACAGCGGGTGCTGCCGCGACCTCGGCAGCCGCGGCGTCTACGACCCCGGCGCAGCCCGCCAGCACCAGGCAGACCCGACGTGAGCGCCGTCGTCGCGCCGGTCGCGCTGGGGATGCCGACCGCTCCGACCAGCGTGACACCGGGACCGGTCCCGAGCATGACACCGAGCCCGGTCCTGAGCATGAGACCCAGCCTGGTCCTGGGCCTGACGCCTCTGCCGCCTCGGCGGGGAGGCCGCGAGGCGCAGCCAGGGCCCGCACCGCCGCCGTCGTCGTCACCGCCGGAGTGCTCGCCACCATGGCTGGCTCGGTGGCGCTGGACGGGCTCATGGATGGCCGCTCTCACGCCGCCACCTCCGGCGTAGGGGCGACGGCCGCGCTCGGCGCAGCATCGGTGACCGCCTCGCAGGCCGGGCAGAGCTTCATCTGTCCGCCGCTGCCGGGACAGCCGGATTCCCTCACCACCGATGGCCTGGTGGAGTACCGGGACCGAGACTCCTCAGCCTCCTCCCGGTTCTCCGCAGTGCTCTTCGCCACCGACCTGAGCGGCTCATTCTCGGAAGCCTCCTGGGCCCAGCTGAACGAGCAGGGTCGCATCAACGAGACCACCCTGACCGAGGCCTCCGCCGCGGACGAGGCCGACTCCAGGGAAGCGGCGGCCGCGGCTGCCCCGCTGAGTCAGCGCGAGGCGGTCTACACCTCCGCCGCCGACCTCGCCCGGCCCCCGCTGCTGGAGACGGCCGCGACCGCTGACGGCAGCGCCCAGGCGGCGGCCGCGCTCTACGAATACCAGGCCGACGCAGGCCCGGTGGCCGGACTCGCGGTCGGAGCCTGCACCGCGCCCGAGCGCAGCCAATGGTTCTTCGGACCCGAGATCGCCGCCGGATCCGCCTCGCTGCTGACCTTGGCCAATCCGTTCGACCGCTCCGCCACGGTGGAGATCTCCAGCGTTGATTCCGACGGCGACCGTGGGACCTCCGGCACCCGATCCATCGTCGTCCCCGGAGAGACGACCCGTTCGGTGAACATCGCCGGGCTGGCCTCCTCCGGTTCGGATCTGGGCGTCCAGGTCCGCTCGGCCGGAGCGCCGGTGACCGCGCAGCTGCAGTCCTCCCGCGCCTCCGGACTGACCGGCACCGGCGTGGAGTTCCTGCCCGGGATGACCGCGCCGGGCACCGAGCACCTGATGCCGGGCGTCCCGATCCCCGATGGCGTCCCCGCCTCGGGCGAGGACGACGATGAGGAGTCCACCGCACCGCCGGAGCTGTGGATCCACGTCCCCGGTGACCAGGGCGCGACCGTGGAGCTGCAGGTCTTCGGGGAGGACGGCCAGCAGGTCATCGAGACCCCCGGCGTCTTCACCGTCAACGGAGGCGAGATCGACGCGGTCAATCTGCGCGGCCTGGAACCCGGAGTGAGCGATATCCGCGTGCGCACCGACGTGCCCGCCTACGTGGGGGTGCGCAGCGAGACCGAGGAGGGCACCGACTTCGGCTGGGCTGCACCCGCGGCGCCGCTGCGGGAGGGGTCCGGAACGCTGCTGCCAGAGCTCGGGGAGACCGAGCTGCACCTCTTCGCCACCGGCGCCTCGGGAAGCATCGCCTACCGGGTGCTCGACGCCGAGGGGGGCTTCGGCGCCGAACAGAGTCTCGATCTCTCGGCCGAGAGTGCCAGCGTCATCTCCGCCGAGGACCTGACCGCGGCCGCGCCGGAGGGCAGCCAGGGCGGCCCCGTGGTGATCGTCTTCGCCGATCCGCAGCTCGACGGCGAGGGGAGCGTGCACGCGATGATGTCCACCTCCACAGACGACGGTCAGTTCAGTCTGACCCCGGTCTCGCCGCTGCGCGGAGCCGAGGAGTACGTGCCGGTGCGGCTGCTGCGCTGAGCCGCTCCGGGGAGCATTGACACCTCTGGCAGCGACTCTGGAGCATTGCCGGCATGAGTGCATCTCCCGCGGCGGCGGATCCTCCCGAACAGGTCACCGGACTCGTCCTGCTGGGCCCCTTCGTGCGGAACCCACCGGCTTCCAGGATCAGCCTGGCGATCTTCCGAGCGATGACGACGCCGTTCTGGGTGGCCAGGATGTGGAAGGCCTATATGCCCACCCTCTACTCGGGCAGCAAGCCGGCGGACTTCAAGGAATACCGCGAGAAGGTCGGCGCCAGCCTCCGCCGCCCCGAAGACGGCAAGACGTTCTCGCTCACCACCAGACAGACCGACCACGCCCCGGCCGAGGCCAGGCTGCTCCAGGTCAGCGCTCCCGCCCCGGTCGTGATGGGCGAGCGCGACCCCGTCTCCAAGGGCCCCGCAGCGGAGGCACACTGGAGCGGGGAGACCCTGCAGGCCGAGGTCGTGATGGTGTCCGAGGCGGGCCACTCTCCGCAGTCCCAGCAGCCGGAGATCACCGCGCGCGATCCTGGACTTCCTCGACCAGATGGTTCCCCACAGCTGAGGAGCCGTCTCACGCGGGCCCGGCTCAACGGTGCGGCGTCGGGCGGTACACCAGCGCCTGGATATGCCCGTCGAGGGTTCGACTCTCCAGCAGCTCGAGATCAAGATCGCCTGCGCCTCGGAGGATCGGGCTGGCCCCGGTGTGGCCTGAGATGACCGGAAAGATGGTCACCTGGATGCGGTCAACCAGTCCGGCGGCCAGCAGCGACCAATTCAGCGACAGGCTCGCCTGGGAGCGCAGCGGCACCGCAGACTCCGCCTTCAACCTCCGCACGATCCTCGCGGCGTCCCCACGCAGGATCCGCGCGTCAGGCCAGCCCAGAGTGCTCTGCAGCGTCGAGGACACCACAGCTGCAGGTTTCCGCAGAAGATGCTGGTTCCACGCATCGAGAGCGTTCGGATCGGTCCCTGCAGACATGATCTCCGCGACCTCGCGGAACGTGGTGGCACCGAAGATCATGAGCTGATCGGGCTCGAGCAGTCCTGCGCGATGCTCCAACAGCTCAGGCCCCTGTCTGCCCCAGTAACCGCCCCAGTCCGCGCCCTCGGCGAAGGCGCCAAAGCCGTCGAGGGTGCAGAAGACGTCCCAGGTGTAGTCAGCAGTCATGACAAGCCTCATCAGTGGAAGGCGGAGCACGTCGGCGGACCTGGCAGAAGCTGCCCCGAGGCACAGCAGCGCGCGGATTGACCACCGTAGTCGCGCGTGAAGCCGTGCTCCAGAGCCGCGGGCCGATCCGCCTCGATCGACCCCGATCCGCCGCCTGCCGTTGTGCCTCACGGAGGTCTCAGGGAGTGGTTGCTAGGGTGGTCTCTCGTGGATTCCTTGCGTCGATGCACCAGAAACAGCTGTGAGCGGCCCGCAGCCGCCACTCTGACCTACTCGTATAAGGACTCCACGGTGGTGGTGGGCCCGCTGAGCGTCTACGCGGAGCCGCACACCTACGATCTCTGCGATCGGCACGCCACCTCGGTCACGCCGCCGCGCGGCTGGGAGGTGCTGCGGCTGACGCTCAGCTCAGCACCGAAGCAGGAGGATGACCTGCTGGCACTGGCCGACGCCGTGCGCGAGTCTCCCGAGGTCCAGGCCGCCTGGGCGCTGGCACAGAAGGCCCAGCGCGAGGCAGAGCAGTCCGGCCATGAGGCCGAGCGCGCCGAGGAGCCCGAGCTGCCCATGCGCTCCTCCCGGGACCGGATGGCTCCACCCGTGCGCGCCGGGAGCCCCGGGATCTCACGCGGGCACCTGCGCATGATCCAGGACTGAGCTGCGGCGCCCAGGTGTTCGAGGACTGAGCTGAAGACTCCGCCCAGGGTGCACCAGAGGGTGCGCCGAAGAGTGCATCGAGCCGGCCGGGCCTGAGCGCTCGGGCCGGTCCACAGCATCGTCGCGCGTTGGTAGAGTGACGTGCCAAAGACTCCGGGAGGTCACGTGGGAACAGGTCCGCACGCGCAGACGATGCACATCGGTGAACTCGCAGAACGCACCGGGCTGTCCCTGCGGACCATTCGGCACTACGGCGACGTCGGGCTGCTGCCAGCAAGCGGCCGCACCGAAGGCGGATTCCGGCTCTACAGCGAGGCGGATCAGCAGCGTCTGATGCGGATCAAGTACCTCAAGCCGCTGGGGTTCAGCCTCGAGGAGCTCACCGAGGTGGTGGCGCTGCTCGAGCTGGATTCCCTCGATGCCGACCAGCGGGAACGTGCACAGGCGTCCCTGGAGCACGTGGTGCGCGAGCGCGAGAAGCTTGCGGCCTATCTGGTCCAGGCAGACCTATTGGCTGATCAGCTGCGCGGTCAGCTCAACAGCTGACGCGTCCCCGCAGCTGAGGCGTTGCTCACACAGCTATAACCCTACCCTTACGTTAGGGTAGAGTCTTTGGTGTCACCGGTGGGGGCCTGCCTCGCCACCCTCCCTTTCCTCTCCCGCATCGCCGCGCACCTGCCCGACGCATTGCATCCCATGGACACCGCTGTGTCCCCACCCGAGAACGGAGCCTCATGGCACGTACGCCTCCGGCCGTCGCCGAGGAGCTGACCCCGGAACAGCGCCAGTCAGTCCTTCGCACGCTGAAGTCCCCGCGCCTGCTCAAGACGGAGCTGTTCGCCGGGCTGGTCGTGGCGCTGGCCCTGATCCCCGAGGCCATCGCGTTCTCCATCATCGCCGGCGTCGATCCGCGCTACGGCCTCTTCGCCTCCTTCACCATGGCCGTCTCGATCGCCTTCCTCGGCGGACGACCTGCGATGATCTCCGCCGCCACCGCGGCCACCGCCCTGGTGATCGCCCCTCTGATGGCGAGTCACGGAGTCGAATACCTCATCGCCACAGTGATCCTGGCGGGCATCTTCCAGGTGCTCCTGGCGGTGCTCGGGGTGGCCAAGCTGATGCGCTTCATTCCGCGCTCGGTGATGGTCGGATTCGTCAACGCGCTCGCGATCCTCGTCTTCACCTCGCAGTTCCCCGACCTCATCGGTGTGCCGTGGCTGGTCTATCCGATGGTCGCGCTGGGTCTGGTGATCATCTACCTGCTGCCACGGATCACCACGGTCCTTCCGGCCCCGCTGATCGCCATCGTGCTGATCACGGTGCTGGCCGTGGTCTTCGCCCTGAACGTGCCCACAGTGGGGGACAAGGGCGAGCTGCCGCAGTCGCTCCCGGAGCTGTTCACTCCGGATGTCCCCCTCACCCTGGAGACCTTCCAGATCATCGCTCCCTACGCGCTGGGCATGGCCGCCGTCGGGCTGCTGGAGTCGCTGATGACGGCGAAGCTGGTCGACGACGTCACCGACACCCGCTCGGACAAGGTGCGTGAATCCTGGGGCCAGGGCGCGGCCAACATCATCAGCGGGTTCCTCGGCGGCATCGGGGGCTGCGCGGTCGTCGGGCAGACCATGATCAACGTGAAGGCCTCCGGGGCGCGGACCCGGATATCGACCTTCTGTGCGGGCATCTTCGTACTCATCCTCGCGGTCAGCCTCGGTGAGATCGTGGCGATGATCCCGATGGCCGCGCTGGTGGCGGTGATGATCTTCGTCTCGATCGCGACCTTCGACTGGCACAGCATCAAGCCCTCCACGCTGAAGATGATGCCCAAGTCCGAGACCTCGGTCATGGTGGTCACCGTGATCGCCACGGTCTGGACGCATAACCTGGCCATCGGTGTCGGACTCGGTGTGCTCACCGCGATGGTGCTCTTCGCCCGCCGCGTGGCGCACCTGGCCACGGTTCAGCGCCGAATCGAGACGCACTTCGGGGAGGAGATCGCCAAATACGAGGTCACCGGTGAGCTGTTCTTCGCCTCCTCGAACGATCTCTACACCCAGTTCAACTATGCGGAGGATCCCGATCACGTGGTGATCGACATGTATAACTCCCATGTCTGGGACGCCTCCACGGTGGCCTCGCTGGACGCGATCACCGAGAAGTACTCCAAATACGGCAAGCGGGTGGAGATCTCCGGGCTGAACACCGCCAGCGCAGACCTGCACGGCAGGATGGCCGGCAACCTCGGCGCCGGTCACTGAGCCCACCCGCTCCAGAGGGGCCGCACACAGGGCCGGTGTCCGCAGATGACGACGCCGGCCCTCCGGCATGCCCTGCGCGGTAGGCTTGGAGACATGCCAAGTGCCCAGCCCTCCGCCGCGCCCAGTCCGAACCGGGCCGCCGCCGCACTCCCCGCAGAACTGCTGGCGATCCTGCGCTGCCCGGTCAGCGGCAGCACGCTGCGGCAGGACGGGGATCAGCTGATCTCCGTCACCGACCCCAGCCTGCGCTACCCGATCGAGCGCGGCGTGCCGAAGCTGCTCGCCCCGCGCTGAGCCGGGTTTCTGTACTGCCGAGCGCCCTGACCGGCGAAGGCCCATGATTTTCCATCCGCGACCCGCAAAGGATCCCACACCTATGAGTTTTGACTACCGCATCGCGGACATCTCCCTGCACGAAGCCGGCCGGCACCAGATCCGTCTGGCCGAACACGAGATGCCCGGACTGATGTCCCTGCGCGCGGAGTACGGCGACTCCCAGCCGCTGGCAGGGGCTCGGATCGCCGGCTCGCTGCACATGACCGTGCAGACCGCCGTGCTGATCGAGACCCTCACCGCGCTGGGCGCCGAGGTCCGCTGGGCCAGCTGCAACATCTTCTCCACCCAGGACGAGGCGGCAGCCGCCGTCGTCGTCGGTCCCCACGGCACCGTGGAGGACCCGCAGGGCGTCCCGGTCTTCGCCTGGAAGAACGAGACCCTCGAGGAGTACTGGTGGACCGCCAGCCAGATCTTCGCCTGGCCCGGCGTGGATGAGGACCCCAGCAAGGGTGCGAACATGATCCTCGACGACGGCGCAGATGCCACCATGCTGGTGCACAAGGGTGTCGAGTTCGAGGCCGCCGGCGCGGTGCCCTCGGCGCAGGAGACCGATCCCGAGGAGTACCACTACGTGCTGGCCACGCTGCGGAAATCTCTCCAGGAGAACCCGCAGCGCTGGACCGGGATCGCGAAGAACCTGCGCGGAGTCACCGAGGAGACCACCACCGGTGTGAACCGGCTGTACCAGTTCGCTCGCGAGGGAAAGCTGCTGTTCCCAGCGATCAACGTCAACGACTCGGTGACGAAATCCAAGTTCGACAACAAGTACGGCGTCCGCCACTCGCTGCCCGACGGCATCATGCGCGCCACCGATGTGCTCATCGGCGGCAAGGTCTCCGTGGTCTGCGGCTACGGCGACGTGGGCAAGGGCGCCGCCGAGGCGCTTCGCGGGCAGGGATCCCGCGTGATCATCACCGAGATCGACCCGATCAACGCGCTGCAGGCCGCCATGGACGGCTACCAGGTCGCCCGCCTGGAGGACGTGCTGGAGACCGGCGACATCTTCATCACCACCACCGGCGGCAAGGACATCATCTCCGCCGAGGCGATGCAGAAGATGAAGAACAAGGCCATCGTCGGCAACGTGGGCCACTTCGACAACGAGGTGGACATCGCCGGTCTGGCCGCGATCGAAGGCGTGCAGAAGGTCGAGATCAAGCCGCAGGTGCACGAGTGGGTAATGCCCGCCGACGGCACCCGCGCCGAGGGTCACTCGATCATCCTGCTCTCCGAGGGCCGGCTGCTGAACCTGGGCAACGCCACCGGGCACCCCAGCTTCGTGATGAGCTCCTCCTTCGCGAACCAGACCATCGCGCAGATCGAGCTCTTCGCCAAGACCGCCCCGGACTACACCGGGGAGGACCGCTACGAGACCGACGTCTATGTGCTGCCCAAGGTCCTGGACGAGAAGGTCGCCCGACTCCACCTCGACGCCCTGGGCGCCAAGCTCACCGAGCTCTCCAAGGAACAGGCCGACTACCTCGGCGTGGACGTGGCCGGACCGTACAAGCCCGAGCACTACCGCTACTGATCCTCGCGCGACCACGACGACGGCGCGCCCGCCAGCCTTGTGCTGGTGGGCGCGCCGTTCGCGTATAGCCCCGGCAAAGAGAAACCTGCGTGCCGAGGCCGGCGCCAGCTCATCCGCTCCAGGGGCTCTCGATCCCGACGTACTGGGTGCTGGTGTACTCCGCGATGCCCTCGGCGCCGCCCTCGCGTCCGAGCCCGGACTGCTTGACTCCGCCGAATGGCGCCGCCGCGTTGGAGATCACCCCGACGTTGAGGCCGAGCAGCCCGAAGTCGAGCCGGTCCCCGATGCGCAGCCCGCGGGAGATGTTCTCGGTGAACACGTAGGAGGCCAGCCCGTACTCGGTGGCGTTGGCCATCGCCACCGCCTCATCCTCGGTGCTGAAGGTCAGCACCGGCGCCACCGGCCCGAAGATCTCCTCGCGCACCACCCTGGCCTCGGGGGAGACGTTGCGCAGCAGCGTGGGTGCGAAGAAGTGCCCCGGGCCGTCTCCCCGCTGGCCCCCGACCACCACTTCGGCGCCCCGGCGCACGGCGTCATCGACCAGCTCCGCCACGGAGGTGCAGGCCTTCGCGTCGATCAGCGGGCCGACGTCGACGCCGTCCTCGAGCCCGGACCCGACCTGCAGCGCGGACATGCGCTGAGCCAGCTTCGCGATGAACTCTTCGGCCACCGATTCCTGGACCAGGACCCGGTTGGCCGCGGTGCAGGCCTCGCCCATATTGCGCAGCTTCGCCGCCATCGCCCCGGCCACAGCCTTGTCCAGGTCTGCATCCTCGAACACGATCAGCGGCCCATTCCCGCCGAGCTCCATGGAGGTGCGCAGCACGTTCTCGGTGGCCTGCTTCATCAGCTGCTTGCCCACCGCGGTGGAGCCGGTGAAAGAGATCTTGCGCAGCCGCGGATCCGCCATCAGCGGCCCGGAGATCGACGCCGGGGAGTCGGTGGGCAGCACGTTGAGCACCCCGCCGGGTAGCCCGGCCTCAGACATCAGAGCTGTGAAGTACAGCGAGGTCAGCGGGGTCAGCGCTGCCGGTTTCAGGATCATCGTGCATCCAGCGGCCAGGGCCGGGGCGACCTTCCGGGTGGCCATCGCCAGCGGGAAGTTCCACGGGGTGATCAGCAGGCAGGGGCCCACCGGTTTGCGGGTGATCAGCATCCGCAGGTTCCCCTCCGGGGTGTCCGCGTAGCGTCCATGATCACGCACCGCCTCCTCGGAGAACCAGCGCAGGAACTCCCCGCCGTAGCTGACCTCTCCGCGGGACTGCGCCAGCGGCTTGCCCATCTCCAGGGTCATCAGCAGCGCGAGCTCCTCGGCATGGTCCTGGACCAGGTCGAAGCCGCGCCGCAGGATCTCCGCGCGGACCCGGGAAGGGGTGCGCGCCCAGGAGTCCTGGGCCTCGGCTGCCGCGTCCATGGCGGAGAGCGCATCGGTCTCATCGGCGGAGGCCACCCGGGTCAGGGTCTCTCCGGTGGCCGGGTCCTCCACTGCGAAGCTGGCTCCGGCGGCGGCCTGCCGCCACTGCCCGTTGATGAACAGGTCGGTGGGCGTC
The DNA here is from genome assembly GCF_013410215.1 of Nesterenkonia sandarakina. Lineage (NCBI taxonomy): Bacteria > Bacillati > Actinomycetota > Actinomycetes > Micrococcales > Micrococcaceae > Nesterenkonia > Nesterenkonia sandarakina. The sequence continues at coordinate 154,549 of NZ_JACCFQ010000001.1, read as the reverse complement.
GCGGCGAGCAGCGCGTCGATGCGCTGCCGGCTTGGAGTGGCGCGGCTCGGCGTGGTGCGGGTCTGCGTGGTGCGGGTCTGGGCGGCGGCGTCGTCCTGGACCGGGTGCTGGGATGCTGGAGTGTCCATGGTTCAGCCCTCTCCGCCAGTGATGCTGTGCCGGCGCAGCGCGTTCTCCAGGACTCCCAGTGCGTCCTCCAGCAGCTCCTGGCTGATCACCAGCGGGGGGAGCAGCCGAATCACGTTGCCGTAGGTGCCGCAGGTCAGGATCAGCACGCCCTGAGCCAGGCACTCCGCGGCCACGGCGCGGGTGGTCTCCGGGTCCGGTTCGGTGGTGCCGGGCTTCACCAGCTCCAGGGCCAGCATCGCGCCACGGCCCCGGATGTCACCGATGGGGCCTTGATCGGTGCCCAGCTCATCGGCCAGGGTGCGCAGCCGAGGCAGCACCAGCGCTTCGATGGCGCGGGCCCTCCCGGCGAGGTCGTGGTCCTTCATGGTCTTGATCGCCGCCAGGGCTGCGGCGCAGGCCACTGGGTTTCCGCCGTAGGTGCCGCCGAGCCCGCCGGGGTGCACCGCGTCGAGCAGCTCGGCGCGCCCAGTGACCGCTGAGAGCGGCATGCCTCCGGCGATCCCCTTGGCCATGGTGACCAGGTCCGGGACCACTCCTTCGTTCTGGGAGGCGAACCAGTCACCGGTGCGGCAGAACCCGGACTGCACCTCATCAGCGATGAAGACGACGCCGTGCTTCTGCGCCCAGTCCGCCAGGGTGGGCAGGAACCCTTCGGCAGGAACGATGAATCCGCCTTCGCCCTGGATGGGTTCGATCAGGATCGCGGCGATGGAGCTGGCGCCGATCTGTTTCTCCATCTGATCGATGGCCCGCTTCGCCGCGGTCTTGCCGCTGATCTTCGGGTGCGCGTCGCGGTAGGGGTAGCTCATCGGCATCCGGTAGACCTCCGGGGCGAAGGGCCCGAAGTTGGATTTATACGGCATGGACTTCGCGGTCAGCGCCATGGTCAGGTTCGTGCGCCCGTGGTAGGCGTGGTCGAAGGCCACCACGGCCTGCCGGCCCGTGGCGAGCCGGGCGATCTTCACCGCGTTCTCCACTGCTTCGGCCCCGGAGTTGAACAGCACGGTGCGCTTGGTGTGCTCGCCCGGGGTCAGTCGGGCCAGCTCCTCGGCGACTTCGATGTAGCCCTGGTAGGGGGTCACCATGAAACAGGTGTGCGTGAAGTGCGTCACCTGCTCGGCCACCGCGGTGACCACGGCGGGGTCGCTGGCGCCCACCGAGGTGACCGCGATCCCGGAGCCCAGGTCCACGAAGCTGTTGCCGTCGACGTCGCGGATCACGCCGCCGTCAGCGTCGGCGACGTAGACCGGCATCACGGAGACCGCGCTGGAGGGCACGGCGGCCGCTCGGCGCTGCGCCAGCTCCCTGGAGGCCGGTCCTGGGACCTCGGTGAGCAGCTCGCGGCGCTGTGGGAGCCGGGTCGGCAGGTCCGTGAGCGACTGGGGCGGGCCGGGGGTGGTGCTGGTCGGGGTGGTCATCGGAGTCTGCCTTTCACAAGAGGGATGTGCTGCGCTGGGGGTGCGGGGGAGGAGTGGGGAGGGGAGTCGGTGCCGGGTTGCTGCGTGCCAGCCCAGTGTCGGTTCTGGCGTGAACGGGGCGGTTCAGAGCCGCGGGGTCAGCGGCGGTTCGGTGCGGCGCCTGCCCGTGGCCTCGAAGGCGGCGGCGATCTGCAGCAGCCGGGCGTCGTCATGGGCGCGCCCGGCGAAGGTCAGTCCCACCGGCATCGACGTGTCGGCCATGGTGCCCATGGGCACGGTCACGGTGGGAATCCCCAGGTGGCGCCAGACCAGGTTGCCGTTGGCCACCCAGACCCCGTTGCGCCAGGCCAGCTCGGCCGATGCCTCGGAGGTGTCGGCATCGGCGGGGCCCACGTCGGCCACCGCAGGGAAGGCGATCACATCGAAGCCGTGCTGGTCCAGCCACTGCTCGAAGTCCAGCTCCCGGGTGCGCAGGAGACCCTCGATGCCCTCGCGCATCAGCGGCAGGGTCTCCAGGCGCAGGTTGGGGTGCTCGCGCACGAGCTCGGGCAGGGTCGCGATGTCATCCTCGAAGCCGTCGTAGCGATCCGGCAGCGCCCCGGGCGGAGTCGGGAAGATCTGCGCCCCGTCCACGCGGACCATGCTGTGCAGCGCGGGATCCGCGTTCGCGGCCAGAAAGTCCTCGCAGGCCCAGGCGGAGAGCAGCCCCACCTCCTGGCGCAGGTACTCCGGGGGGACGAGCCCCCGGGTCGTGATGCTCGGCGCATCGGGCCGGTCGCCCTCGTAGTTGGAGACCACCGGCAGGTCGCTGCGCGTGAGCCTGGCACCGGCGGCGCGAAGGCTCTCTGCGGCGGTCTCCCACAGGGTGAGCACCGAGGCGCGCGGAGACACCGGGCGCCCGGTGGACCCGCCGATGCCGGTGATCCCACTGGGACTTGGGCCACGCGTCCCGGCCTCCGGGTCCTCGCCCAGGTATATCCGTGGCACGCCGATGCTGACCCCGGTGAGGATCTCGCGGGCGGTCTCCTCATCTGGTGCGCCCAGGCTGGTGTAGGAGGCGGGGCGCAGGGCTGAGGTCGGGGGCAGCCGGTGCCAGGGTTGGACGCGCCAGAAGTCTCCCCGGGGGTGCGGATCATCGGCGACGATGACCTCCAGGATCTCGAGCATGTCGGTCATGCTGCGGGTGTGCGGCACGATGACGTCCATAGTGGGCACCAGCGGCCAGTTCCCGCGCATGGAGATCACCCCCCAGGAGGGGGTGTACGCGCAGAGCGCGTTGTTCGACGCCGGGGCGCGGCCAGAGGACCAGGTCTCCTCCGCCAGGCCGAAGCTGGCGAAGCTGGCCGCAGTGGCGGTGCCGGACCCGTTGGAGGACCCCGAGGCGAAGGCCGAGGTCAGATACTCGGAGTTGTAGGGGCTCTCCGCCCGGCCGTAGAGGCCGCGCTGCATCCCGCCGTTGGCCAGCGGGGGCATGTTCGTGAGCCCCAGCAGGATCGCGCCGGCGCCGCGCAGCCGCCCCACCACGAAGGAATCCTGGCCGGCCACCAGTTCCGCGAAGGCGGGGGAGCCGGCGGCCACGGTCAGCCCCTCCGCCTTATAGCTGTCCTTGGCGGTGTAGGGGATCCCCTCCAGGGAGCCCAGCGGCTCACCGGCGGCGCGCCGGGCGTCGCTGGCCCGGGCTTCTTCCAGGGCGCGTGGATTCAGCACGACCACGGAGCCCAGCGCGGGTCCGTGGCGGCCGGCACGCTGGTCATAGGCCTCGATCCGATCCAGGTAGGCCTGCACCAGCGCCTCGCTGGTGACCTCGCCGCCCTCCAGAGCCGCGCGGAGCTCGGGGATCGTGGCTTCGACGACGTCAAAGGTCGTGGCGCTCATCCGCGACCCGGCCCTGCGCTCTGGCCTGCCGGCGCGCTCTGGCCTGCCGGTGCCTTCTGGTCCAGCGGAGCCCTCTGGTCCAGCGGAGCGGCGCGGTTGACCGGCGCCGGCTGCTGCTGGGTGATGCAGTGGATGCCACCGCCGAATCGCAGGATGTCCCGGGCGTCGAGCAGCTCGATGCGCCGGTCGGGGTAGGCCTGCGCCAGGATCGCGGCGGCGTCGTCGTCGTGCGGGTCGTCATAGGCGCACAGCAGCACCACGCCGTTGGCCACATAGTGGTTGATATAGGTCCAGTCCACGTGCTCACCGTCGTCCAGGATGGTCTTCGGAGCCGGCACGTCGATGATCTGGAACGGCTCGCCGGCGGCGTCGCGCGCGGTCTCCAGGAAGGTGCGCAGCTCACGGGTGACCGCATGGTCGGGGTGTTCCGGGTCATCCTGCCGGTGCAGCAGGATGCTCCCGGACGGGGTGAAGGCGGCGAACATGTCCACGTGGCCGCGGGTGCCGAACTCCTCGTAGTCACGGGTCAGTCCGCGCGGGAACCACACGGCCTGGGTGGTGCCCAGCAGGGCGTGGATCTCGGCTTCGACCTGGGCGTGGGAGAGCTCCGGGTTGCGGCCCGGATCGCGCTGCACCGTCTCGGTGAGCAGGACCGTGCCGCGTCCGTCCACGTGGAAGGCGCCTCCCTCGTTGACCAGCAGGCTGGAGACCCGGGCCGCTCCGGTCACCGCGGTGATCGCGGCCGCGATGTGTTCATCCTTGGTCCAGGTGGCCCAGCTCTGGGCACCCCAGCCGTTGAACACCCAGTCCACGGCGGCCAGCTCGCCGTCAGCCCGGTGCACGAAGCTGGGGCCGATATCGCGCATCCAGGCGTCGTCCAGGGGCATCGGGCGCAGCGTCACGGCGTCGCCGAGCAGCTCCTGGGCGATCGGAAGGTCCAACGGCGCGCTCACCACGGTGACCGGCTCATACTCAGCGATCTTCCGCGCCACGCGTGCCCAGGCCTCCCGGGCGGCGCCCAGTGTGGCGGAGCCGGGCTCTCCGAAGGTGGCATTGGCGGGCGGGAACGCCATCCAGGTGCGCTCATGAGGGGCCCATTCCGGGGGCATGCGCAGTGTGGTGTCAGGGGAGGTCATGGGGCTCCGTCAGGTGGTGGGGAACTCGGTGGTCTCGAAGCGGCGGCGGAAGAACTCCGGCCGCTTGTGGTGCTGCCAGAACATCGCCGCGATGCCCAGGACGAAGACGAACATGCCCAGGATGAAGACCAGGCCGACGCCGCCGATCTCCGAGCCCGAGCCGTAGTCCGGATCCATGGAGTCCCAGATGGTCTGGAAGAAGAAGATCAGCAGCAGGATCCCGCCCACCAGGGGTGCCAGGAGCTTGTTGAAGAAATCTCCGGCCGAGGTCGTGGCCTCCTTGCGGAAGTACCAGACGCAGGCCAGGGCGGTGATCCCGTAGTAGAAGCAGACCATCATGCCCAGCGTGGTGATGGTGTCCCACAAGACGTTCTCCGAGATGATGCGCATCACCACGTAGAACGCTGAGGCGATCACCACCGCGACCACGGTGGCGTAGGCCGGCGTCTGGTACCGCGGGCTGACCTGCGAGTACTTGCGGTTCAGCGCTCCGTAGTGGCCCATGGCCAGCATCGTCCGGGCCGGGGAGATCATCGTGGACTGCAGCGAGGCCGCCGAGGAGGAGAGCACCGCCAGGGACATCAGGATCGCCATCGGTCCCATGACCGGACCGGCCAGCGCGGCGAAGACGTTCTCCTGGATGTCTGGGTTGCCCAGGCCGAACTCGCCGTCGGAGACCCCGGAGAAGGTCAGCGCACCCAGGGTGACCACGGTGTAGAGGCTGACCACCACCAGGATGGTCAGGATGGCGGCCCGGCCCGGGGTGGTGGTGGTGCCGCGGGATTCCTCATTCATGGTCAGCACCACGTCCCAGCCCCAGTAGATGAACACCGAGAGCGCGATGCCTGCGGAGAAGGCGGAGAAGGACTCGATGCCGAAGGGGTTGAACCACTCCCAGCTGAAGGCGGTCGCGTCGAAGGCTGAGCCAGCCGCGACCTGCCGGAAGGCCGCGACGGCGAACCACAGCAGCACCAGCACCTGGAAGGAGACCAGCACATACTGCACGGTCTTGGTGGTCTCCATGCCCCGGTAGGAGACATAGGCGGCCGCCGCCATGAAGATCACGCAGGTGATCACGTTGACCGGAACGTTCCGGGTCAGCTCCGCGATGGAGTCGACTCCGGTGATCTGGCTGATCGCGAGGTAGAAGAAGTCCACCGCGATCCCGGCCAGGTTGGAGAGCACCAGGATGGTCGCGGCGAGCAGCCCCCAGCTGCCCATCCAGCCGATCCACGGGCCGAAGGCCTTCGAGGCCCAGGTGAAGGTGGTCCCGGCATCAGGCATCGCCCGGTTGAGCTGACGGTAACCCAGCGCGACCAGCAGCATCGGCAGGAACCCGACGATGAGCACCGCCGGCAGGTGGTCCCCGACGGCGGAGGCGGTCGGGCCCAGCGCCCCGGAGAGGGTGTAGGCGGGAGCGATCGTGGACACGCCGATCACCACGGCGCCGAGGGCGCCGATGCTGCCGATGCTCAGTCCCTTGCTGTGCGTGTGCTGGCCTGGCGCCTGGACGCCGGTGCTGCGTGGTTCGGTCATGATGGTCTCCTCGGTCAGCGCGCGCCAGGCGCACCGGTGTCAGGGTCGCGCGGCAGCAGGACCATGGGGATCGGAAGGTGGGAGAGCACCCGGGCGGCCGTCATGCCCAGGAAGATGTGCCGGCGTCGTGCCAGCGGGGAGGAGCCGATGAGCAGGATCCCGCCCTGCGGCCAGTCCACCGTGCCCACTGCGTGGCGCAGCGTGCGTCCGGTGGCGAGGATGTGCCGGCCCGACTGTTCGGATCCCGTGTCAGACCCGGCGAGACGTTGATCGCCGGGCCCCGTAGCAGCTGCGGCGCTAGGATCCCCGGTCCCGGGGCCGGTGCTGTTGCCGGCGCTGGATTCCTTGTCTTCGAAGGTCACATAGGTCAGCTCGGTGCCGAGCTGAGCGGCCCAGGACTGACCGGAACGGGTCACCTGATGATCCGGGTGAGCCGCGGAGACCGCCGCCATCACATCGGTGATCTGGGTCTCCGCGCGGTATCCGGAAGGGGCCAGGGCGACCGGCACCGGGGAGCTGTGCAGCAGGGCGGTCACCGCAGGGTGGGTCATGATTCGGCCGAACCCGATGCCGGAACCGGTGACCAGCACGTCGGACTCCAGCTCCTGCACCGCGCTGACCAGACCCTCGGCCACCGAGCCTGCCGGGCGGATATGGCTGTGGTGCCGGATCTGCTCCGGGATGACGGCCTCGGCCTCGGCGATCCAGCGCTGCGCCTGTTCGGTGATGATCTCCACCACGCTGCCCACCGGGGGGTACTCCTGTTTGAACGCCGAGTCCTGACGGACCACCAGGATCAGGTCCAGCCGGGCCTGGGCCGCGCGGGCCAGGGCGATGCCCAGCGCCAGGGCATCGTGGCTGCGCTCATCGCCGCCGAAGCCCACCGCCACCCGGCGGATGCCGTGTTCAGCCATGGTTCACCTCCAAAGGATCGGTCTGCTCCGCGACCTGGTCGCCGCGCTGGCCGTTGTGGTCGCCGTGGTCGCCGCCCGTGTTGAGCCGGTGCACGATGTCCTGGGCGGCCCGTCGTCCCTGCCGCAGGGCGCCGTCGACGTGCTGGTAACCCTCCGCGGCCAGGTCCGAGCAGGCCCAGTGCAGCGGTCCCACGGCGCTGCGCTGATGCGCGCCGTAGCGGGAGAGGCCGCCGATGTCGAAGCTCGCCGCGTAGGCGCCCCGGGTCCATTCCTCGGCACCGAAGTCCGATTCGTAGTAGACCTCCGGGGTCAGCGCCTGCTCGCCCAGGTATGCGGCCAGGGACCTCAGGATGGATTCCCGGCGCTCCTCGGCGGGGAGGCTGAACATCTGATCGGCCAGCTCGTCCGAGACGAACGCGACCAGCGTGCCGCGACTGTCCAGGTGGTTGGTGTTGTCATAGACCTCCTGGCAGATCTCGTTGGGACCGAAGCCGGTGCCGGAGAGTCCCTGTTCGCGCCAGAAGGGGCGGCCGTAGACGGCGTGGACCTTGATGACCAGGCCCATGGACTGATGCTGGTGCATCTGATGCTGAAGCCGCGGCAGCGGCGGTTCGAAGCTGATCCGCGAGTACAGGTTCGGCGGCACCGCGACGACGACTTCCCGGGCACGGACGGTGAGCCGGTCCGAGAAGACGGTGGCTCCGCCTGCAGGGTCCCAGGCGATGGTGCGCACCGGGGAGGAGAGCTGCACCGAGTCCTCCGGGAGGCCGGCGTGCATCGCCTCAGAGACGCTCTGCATCCCGCCGACCACACGCCGGTCCAGGATGAAGTCCTCATCCACCAGGTTGCTGAAGGATCCTGCGGAGGCCGCCATCAAGACCGCCTGCAGCGCGGAGAATGCGTGGTCGGGCTTGGTGAGCATGCCGCCGGCGAGGAAGATCGCGATGTTCTCCCGCGCCGCCTCATCCTCGGTCTGGCTGCGCAGCCATTCATTGAAGGTCACCGTGTCGAGCTCGCGCGCAGCGGGGTGCGACCAGGGCTCCTGGGGTCCGATCGACGCGGCCAGCTCATCGAGGGTCCCGATGATCCGCTCCATCTCCGCAACCGTCTGCTCGCTGGCGGGGAACATCTCGCCGGTGAACTCGTGGCGCACCCCGCTCCGGTCCAGGTAGACGCTGGCTCCCTCGCGGTAGCGGGAGAAGGTCTCCATGCCCAGTTCTTCCAGCAGCTCCAGGAGCACCGTCTGGTCCGGTGAGACCCACTGGCCGCCGATCTCCAGGAAGGCTCCGTCGATCTCTTGGGACCAGGTGCGTCCCCCGACACGGTCGCGCGCCTCCAGCACGATCGTGGAGAGGCCGGCTGCACGCAGCGTCCGGGCGGCCATCAGTCCGGCCGGCCCCGCACCGACGACGACGACGTCGCACTCTCGCGCCTGGCTGCTGCCCAGTGATCGCTTGGCATCCATGGTGTTCCCCTTCACAGATAAATTAACTATATTCATTAACGGACAGCCGCAGACGGTTGTCAAGGCCTGGGGCAGATTTTCATCGGTGCGAGGTCGGGCTCATAGACTGACGATCTGTGACCGACTGCCACGGGACCGAACGAGCGCGTGGCAGCGCCCGCATGTGCGGGACATGAGCAAAGGAACGAGCGCAGTGACGCCGGAGAAGATGCGATCTCGAGGGCGAGGCCGACCGACCTCCCCAGTGCTCTCCCGTGCGGTGATCGCCGGGAAGGCGATGACCCTGGTGGAGGAGCGCGGGTATGACCACCTGACGATGGCGGGCCTGGCGCGCAAGCTCGGAGTCTCGGCCTCTGCGCTGTACAACCATGTCGCGTCCAAGCAGGACGTGCTGGTGCTGATCCAGGAACGCCTCAACGAGGGAATCGACTGCAGCGCCTTCGATCGCCTCCCGTGGCCTGAGGCGCTGATCGCCTGGGCGCGCTCCTACCGGGAGTGCTACATCGAGCACACTGAGCTGATTCCGCTGATCGCGGTGCTGCCCGTCGCCGATGCCCCGCAGTCGCTGCGGATGTACGAGCGGGTCTTCCATGCGCTGCATTCCGCGGGGATCGAGGGCCGCGACGCGGTGGACATCATCGTCGGGATCGAGGCGCTGGTGTTCGGGGCCGCCTACGACGCCTCAGCCCCGGCGAACATCTTTGACCCCGGCGCCAGCGTGGAGATCGCCCCCACCTTTGCCCAAGCCGCTGAGCTGCGAGCCGCCGACGCCCGCGCCTCGGCGGACCGAGCCTTCGAGATGACCCTGGAGATCCTGGTGGAGGGGGTCGCCCGACGGGTTCGCAGCGGTGAGGCGTTCAGTCCAGGGCATGCATGACGTGCTTGACCCGGGTGTACTCCTCCACTGAGTAGATCGAGAGGTCCTTGCCGTAGCCGGAGGACTTGAATCCGCCGTGTGGCATCTCCGCCACGAGCAGCAGGTGGGTGTTGACCCAGACGCAGCCGAAGTCGAGGTCCCGGCTCATCCGCATCGCCTGCCCCTGGTTCGTGGTCCAGACGCTGGAGGCCAGTGCGTAGTCCACCCCGTTGGCCAGCTCCACGGCCTGTGCCTCGGAGCTGAAGGGCTGGACCGTGAGCACCGGGGCGAAGGTCTCCTCCTGGACCAGCTCGTCGTCCTGATGCAGGCCGGTGATGATCGTGGGCTCCACGAAGAATCCGGCGGCGTCCTCCGCTGGGACGCCCCCGGTGATCACGGTGGCGTGCTCGGGGATGTTCTTCAGCTTGTTGCAGACCGTCTCGAAGTGGCGGGCGTTGTTCAGCGGGCCGTAGTCGTTCTTGGCGTCATCGAGCTCCCCGGTGGTGAGCTTCGCGGCCTGGGCGGCGAGCAGCGTCACGAACTCGTCGTGGACGCTGTCCTGGACCAGCACACGGGTGACGGCGGTGCAGTCCTGACCGGCGTTGAAGGTGCCGAAGGTCAGGATCATCTCCGCGGCCTTCTCAAGGTCCGCGTCGGCGAAGACCACCGCGGGAGCCTTCCCACCAAGCTCCAGGTGCGCGCGTTTGACCGATTTCGCGGCGGAGGTCGCGACCGCCTGGCCGGCACGGACCGAGCCGGTGATCGCCACCATTGCGGCGGTGCCATGTTCTGAGAGCAGCTGTCCGGTGCTGCCGTCGCCGAGCACCACGTTGAAGACTCCGGCGGGGAAGACCTCTCCAGCCAGGCGCGCGAGCACCAGCGTGGATTCTGGGGTGGTCTCTGAGGGCTTGAGCACGATGGTGTTGCCGGCGGCCAGGGCGGGTCCGATCTTCCACACCGCCATCATCAGCGGGAAGTTCCACGGAGTGATCTGTGCGACGACGCCCAGCGGTTCACGCCGGACGTAGGAGGTGTGCCCTTCCAGGTACTCTGCGGCTCCGCGTCCTTCGAGCAGCCGTGCGGCGCCGGCGAAGAAGCGCAGCTGGTCCGCACCCGCGGCCACCTCTTCCTCCGCGATGATCCTGCGGGGCTGCCCGGTGTTGCGGTGCTGCGCCTCGACCAGCTCTTCAGAATGCTGCTCCATCTTGTCCGCCAGGGCCAGCAGGCAGCGCTGTCGCTCGGAGGGCGTCACCGATCTCCAGGAGCCGAAGGCTTCTCGTGCCGCGCGGAAGGCGGCGTCGACGTCAGCCGCGTCGGAGACCGGAGAGACCGCGACGCGCTCCCCGGTGACCGGGCTGGTGACGTCGAAGTCCCCCGAGCCGCTGGCCGCGACGAACGATCCGTTGATGTAGTTCTCAAGCCGCGAGCTCACAGAGATCTCCTCCAGATGCAAATAATGATTACGGTTCATTTTACGATGGGTAGATGTGATGCGCAACACTGGTAGAGAATCTTCATCAGTTCAACCCCTGGGGTGCACCGGTCTGATCCAAGGGTGCACCGATCTGATCGAAGGAGTGCGGATGCGCAAGGTGATGACCGGTCGACGCACGCATCACCACGAGGGGGACCTGGTGGTGTTCATGGTGGGGATGACGATCAATCAGCCGTTGCGGGTGCGCAGCTGGTTTCCGGTGTTCGCAGCGATGCCGAAGATGCTCGAAGAGCTCATGCGGGACCCGGCCTCAGGTCTGCTCGGCTACCGACTGGTGATCGGCCGCGGGGGCCCGCTGTGCATCCAGTACTGGTCCTCCGCGGAGCGTCTCTATGACTACGCCTCGGATCGGGAGGGGCTGCATCGACCGGCATGGGCCGCGTTCAACCGGGGTGCGAAGAAGGTTCCGGGCGCCGTCGGGATCTGGCACGAGACCTATGTGGTGGCGCAGGTGGAGTCGGTCTCGGTGGACACGCCTATCGCGGGGCTCAGTGCGGCGACCGAGTCCGTGGAGCTTGGGCGCGGTCAAGACAGTGCGCGGGATCGGCTTCGGCGAAGGTTCCCTACTCAGGCCTAGCGGAGCGGGTGCCGCCGCATGCCCCACCCGCTCCTCGCCCCTCCTGGCTGGTTGAGTTATCCGGTCCGAACGTATCTACCGGATTACTCAACCAGCCAGGAAGACGGGCGGGTTCAGCTGTAGGGCAGCTGGTGCAGCCGCTGGCCGAGTTGGTGCTGGCGTTCTGCCTGAATGCGCATCCGCCGGTATTCGCGGTTGCGACGCTCGGCCATCACAGCCACGAGGAACTCGGTGGCCGAGGAGGGCGGAGCCGGGGGAGCGACGTGGCCGGCGATCTCCCGGGCGAGCCGGTCGGCGGTGTGCTCCAGGGCCTGGGAGTTGTGCCCCCGCGGACTCTCCTGGATGGTGCGCAGGAAGCGTGACGTGCGGGCGGCCACCGTGTCCGGGATCCGCCCCAGGTCAGCGATCTGGGTCCAGGAGGTCAGCTGAGCCGGGACCGGGAGCAGCATCGGTCGCACCACCGGCTGGCGGACCCGGATCACGTAGGTGCCCGCGACCATGTCGCCCAGACGCTTGGTCCGCCGGCTGAACATCCCAGCGAAGAGCGGGATGATGCCGAAGCTGAGGTAGATCTCCCCGAAGCCGACCAGCGCGCGGATGCCGGCATGCCGGAGTCGGATCGCGCCGCCGTCGTCGCGCACCACCCGGGTGCCGAAGATCAGCCGGCCCACGGATCGGCCCCGGGAGAGGGTCTCCACCGTCATCGGTAGGATCACCAGGCACAGCACTGCGCCGCCGAGCATGATCGCGGCCTCCATGGCGGGGTCCACGACGCCGGCCCCTGCGGCTATCCCGGAGAGGATCACGAAGGCCAGCAGCGCGACCCAGGCGAGGATCAGATCCACGATCAGCGAGGCCGCGCGCGTGATCAGCGAGGCAGCGGGGAGTTCAAGCTCGACGCCTTCACCGGTGATCACATTGCGCATGGCCCAAGCCTAGCGCTCGCCGTCCATGGCGGAACCCGAGCGGCCTGCAGCGCTGCCGGCTGCGGGCCCCTCGGGGCAGGGGGTGCTACGAGGCGGGGGTCCACGGCTGGAGGATCTCGTGCATGGCATCGGTGAGGCTGCGCTGGAGCAGCGGGCCGAAGGAGATCCGCTTCACGCCCATCGCGGAGACCTCCTGCAGGCTCAGCCCTTCGGGCACAGCGCCGTTGACGGGGTGCGCTGTCACGTTCAGTGGAGTGCTCACCGCGCTGAGGATCGTCTCCAGGTGGCCCCGGGTGGGGACCTTCACCGGGTAGAGCGAATCGGCTCCGGCCTGCTCGAGCAGGTGCAGCCGGTGCAGGGCATCCTTCAGCTGGGCCTCCGGGTCCGCGTCTGTGGTGAACGCGTCGGTGCGTCCATTGATCACCAGATGCGTGTCTGTGGCGTCGGCGGCCGCGCGGATCGCCGCAATGTAGGCGGCGTGCTCTTCGGCGGATCGCATCTCATCGATGGAGTGCACCGTGTCTTCGATGTTGATGCCGACCGCCCCGGCCTCCAGGGTCCGGTGCACCAGCTCCTCCGCGGGGGTGTCGTATCCGGACTCCAGGTCCACCGAGACCGGGATCTCGACGACGTCGGTGATCCGCCGCACCACGGCGAGCACCTCGCCGAGCTCCATGGCCTCGCCGTCGGCCTGTCCCAGGGAGTCCGCCACCGGGTGGCTGCCGATGGTCAGGGCCGAGAAGCCCAGGCTCGCGCAGGTCTCGGCGGACCAGGCGTCCCAGACGGTGGGCAGGATGACCGGAGTGGCCTGGTGGTGCAGCTCGAGTAGGCGCTGGGCGTAGTGTGCTGAAGTAGTCATCCCCGCATCGTGGCACATGCTCGACCCCGTGGGAAGACGGCTCGGGTCTCTCCCACCTGGGCGGACCGTTGAGACGGTAGTCTCATGGCGTGGACATCGACGCCTTCATCGCCGTGCATCAGCATGAGTGGGACCGGCTTGCCAAGCTGGCCTCGCGCCGGAGCCTCTCGGCCGGCGAGGCCGATGAGATGCTGCGCCTCTACGAGCGGACCTCCACGCATCTGTCGATGATCCGCGCCGCCGAGCCGGACTCGCCGGTGGTGGCATCGCTCTCCGCCCCGCTGGGTCGGGCTCGGGCGCATCTGACCGGGACCGGAGAGAACGTCTTCGTCTCGAGTGCCTACTTCTTCACCCAGACCCTGCCGGTGGCGTTCTACCGGATCCGATGGCTCACCGTGATCCTGGGAGCCGCCTTCATCGCGGTCACCCTCGCCTTCGCGCTCTGGACCATCCACCACCCGCAGATCGATCTGCTCATGCCTGAGGAGGCCCGGCAGAGCTACGCGGGCACCGAGTTCGTCAACTACTACTCCGAACACCCCAACTCCAGCTTCGCCGCCCAGGTGTGGACCAACAACGCCTGGATCGCGGCCCAGGAGGTCGCCTTCGGGGTCACCGGGGTCTTCGTCCCCTTTGTGCTCTTCGTCAACGCTCAGGGCCTCGGCGTCGCGGCAGGGGTGATGGCCGAGCAGGGCGAGGCCGCCACCTTCTGGCTCTACATCCTGCCGCACGGACTCATGGAGATCACCGCGATCTTCATCGCCGGCGCCGCCGGACTGAGGATCTTCTGGGCCTGGGTCGCGCCGGGTCAGATGCGACGCTCCGCCGCGCTGGCCGCCGAGGGGCGCCGACTGATCACCGTGGCCTTCGGCCTGGTGCTGGTGCTGCTGATCTCCGGAGTCGTAGAAGGCTTCGTGACCCCCTCGGACCTGCCGCATTGGCTGCGCATCGGCATCGGCGCGGCAGTGCTAGCCGGGTACTGGGTCTACACCCTGGTCCTGGGTGGCCGGGCGCACCGGGCCGGAGTCACCGGGGACCTGGGGAAGTACGACGCCGGCGCGGTGGAGCTCACGGCCTGAGCCTCTGCGGGCGAGACGCGTCCCTCGGAGCCGCTGGCGCAGGTTCACGGGTCACCCAGGACGGACCCGAGTCTTGCGGCGTCTGAGTCGGCCCCGGGAGGCCCTCTGGCCCAGGCTCGGGCCCTGCTCAAGGACGCTGATCGATCGCTCTCGCAGGCACGAGGGACCATCAGGGGCACCTGACCCACTCGAGACGCGTCCCTCGACCGCATCTGGAGAAATGCTCCTCGCCGACTCTCCGCGCCTCCTCCCCACATTAGACCCGCCGCGCTCATACTGTTGAGGAGAGTCAGTAATGCGTGGAGAGGCAGATATGAGCGCGAATTCCGATCGGAACGAGGCCGGCAGGCCCGCCGGCGAGAACGAAGATTTTGAATCCGGACTTGACTACGGTGCATTCGCATCCGAAGAGCCCGACTTCCCCGATGACAACCTCAATGCCGCGCGGGATCAGTCGGCTGCCCGAAGAGCAGCGCCGGAAGCCAGCCGGGTGGAGACCAGCCGGTCGGAACCGATCCAGTCGGAACCCGGTCAGCCGGACACCCAGGCCACTCAGGCCCTGCCGGTGACGCGCGAGTCCCAGAGTGCGCCGGACCGGACCGGGCAAGGCCACGACGCGCCCACCGAGACCGTGGCACGGACACCAGCTCGAGAGGCCGGTGGCGAGAGTCCCCACGCCACGCGCTCCCTCGATGATGTGCGCACGTCCCGAGAGAACCGGTCCATGGACGACACGGCGACCTTCACCGGGGCGGCCGCCGCCCAGGGGGCCGGCACCTCCGCCTCAGGTGCCGCCGCAGCGCCCAGGACCGCCCAGCAGGACACGCCGAGCCCGACCCCCGCCACGTCGAGCCATGGTTCCCACGTCGCCCACCACGGCGCTGACACCGAGCAGCCCACGGAGAACGCGGCCGAGCTCAGCCGACGCGAGCAGCGTCGTCGCGATCGTGCGGCCACGAAGGACGAGGACCAGGACACCGCGGTGGTTCCCGCCACCGGAGCAGCCGCCACCGGCGCAGCCGCGGCCGGTGCCGGCGCAGCCGCAGGCAGCTCGACCGGGACCGGCACGCGGGGCGGGTCCGGCGATCACTCCGACCGGACCGCTGCGAGCCAGTCCCAGCTGTCCACCCGCTCGGACGAGTCGGTCACCGACGCTGACCTCGACGAGGAGGTGGCCCGCTCCAAGCGCGGTGTCTCCCGCTTCTTCCAGGTCCTGATCGCGATCTTCACCCCGATCCTGCTCCTGGTCGCCGCGGTGCGGCTGGTCGCCTCCCCGCTCTTCCTCTGGCTGGCATATAACCGGCCCTGGATCCCCGAGGGCGCCTATTCGATGAACCCCGATGACCGGCTGGTCTACGGCTCCTACGGCACTGACTTCCTGACCAACCTTGCGAACTCCCGCTACCTCTCGGAGCTCGCCCCAGGGGGTCAGGAGCTGTTCACCGACGCTGAGGTCTCGCACATGGTCGATGTGAAGTTCGTGGTCCTCTGGGCCATGCTGGCCGGAGTCATCCTGCTGGTGCTCACCTTGATCCTGGCGCTGCTGCTGCGTGCCTGGCGCCCCGGGGGAGTGGCACGCGGCCTCTTCGCCGGAGCCTGGGTGACCCTGGGAGTGATCATCACGGTCGCGGTGCTGGCGATCATCGACTTCCAGCTCTTCTTCGCCGAGTTCCACCGGATCTTCTTCGCGGACGGCACCTGGACCTTCCCGAACGACTCCACGCTGATCCAGCTCTACCCCGAGCAGTTCTGGATCGACGCCGGCGTCGCCGTCGTCGCGCTCGCGGTGCTCTTCGCCGTGATCCTGCTCATCGCGACCTGGCCGACCCGCCGTCGTCGGGCTCGCCGGGCGGCCCGCCTGGCCGAGGTGCACGAACGCCGCAAGGTGAAGCTGGTGGATGAGCTGAACAAGGGCAATGGCGCATACGCCGAGACCCCCGCGCACACCCCGGCCCGTGGCCGGAAGGCTGATCGCCGGTTCGATCAGGATCAGACCACCCCGGTGGGCTGATCCGAGAGCGCTCGAGGGCGCCTGTCCTGCAGGCGCCACGGGTACACTCTTCGCTGATGACCAGTGATAACAGCGCCGCAGCCGATGCCGCCCAGGGCCCTCTCGTGGGGATCCTGGGCGGCATGGGTCCTGCCGCCACCGTCGACTTCTATTCGAAGCTGATCGCCGCCACCCCTGCGGCCACCGACCAGCAGCACCTGCGGGTGATGATCTGGGCGGATCCCACCGTCCCGGACCGTTCTCAGGCGATCGTGGGACGCGGGGAGGACCCCACCGCGAAGCTCGTAGAGGGCGCCCAGAAGCTCAAGGACGCCGGGGCCGCGTTCTACGTAGCGGCCTGCAACGGCTCCCACGCCTTCCTACCGCGGGTCCGGGAACAGGTGGAGCTGGACTATGTCTCCATGATCGAGGTGACCGCAGAGCACCTCAGCGCGCTGCCCTACGTGAAGGCAGCAGGCCTGCTCGCCACCGATGCCACGCTGAGCGCGGGGCTCTACCAGGACAGTCTCACCGCTTTCGGGGTGGAACCGATCGTGCCCCAGGCGGCGGATCAGCACACCGTCATGGAAGCGATCTACGCGGTCAAGGCAGGCAGCCTCACCACGGAGCTGCGTGCACAGCTGATTCGAGTCGCGCAGTCTCTGGTAGCTCAGGGGGCCGATGTGATCGTGGCGGCATGCACCGAGATCCCGCTGGCGATGACCACCGAGGAGTCTCCTCGTCCCCTGGTGGATCCCGCCGTGCTGCTGGCCAACCGAGTGGTCACCAAGGCCGGCACTCTGCGCTGAAGGCGCGCCGTCGAGACTTCGACTCGGCTCAGGGTTCGAAGCTGGTGGAGGGCGTGGCCTGGCCCACCTTATTGGTGATCTGCTCCGCAAGCTCACGCAGCTTCACGTTGCGGTGGTTGGACGCGGCCTTGAGGATGCCGACCGCCTGCTCCTGGCTGCACCGGTTCTGGCCCATGATGATGCCCACCGCCAGATTGATCGCGGTGCGAGACTCCATCGCTCTCCTGCGGTCCTCCGCGTCCTCGGCGTGCTGCGCGATGCGCAGAGCGATCGCGACCATCTGAGAGGCGACTTCGGTGTAGCGCTGGGCGATCGCGATGTCGGTCTCATCG
Source organism: Nesterenkonia sandarakina (assembly GCF_013410215.1). Lineage (NCBI taxonomy): Bacteria > Bacillati > Actinomycetota > Actinomycetes > Micrococcales > Micrococcaceae > Nesterenkonia > Nesterenkonia sandarakina. Next base: position 137,153 of record NZ_JACCFQ010000001.1, on the reverse strand, counting down.
AAGGATCCGGTGTCACGGGCGTAGAAGTTCATCGCCGCCGTGGCGGTGGTCCCGATCTTCAGGGGCACGGCCAGGATGCTGCGCAGCCCGTGGTCGCGGACTTCCAGCATGTACTTCGGCCATCGGTTCTCGTGCCGCACGTCCGGAACACTGATCAGGGCTTCCGTCTTCTGCGCCTCTAAGCATGGACCCTCGTCGAAGCCGGCCTGATGTTCGTCCATGACCTGCGCCTCGGCGGAGCTGGTGGCGACGACGGTGTTCCGCTTGGCACGTTTGAGGATGATGCCGCAGAGCACCACCCGGTCCCCGGAGAGCTGCGCCGCGGCGAGCTCGGCGATGGCTCCCAGCACCGCGGGTACATCGTGGTCGCGCAGCAGCACCTCGGTCAGCTGGGCCGCAAGGTCAGGCGTCGGCTCTGGGGTGTTCATCGGGGCTTCCGTTCCCTCAGCGTATGGCCTCCGGGCGAGCATGGCGCTGTGCCAGGAGCTTCCCTGGGTTTCATCGTGTCATACAAGCGCAGACATCACGCGGGCGGAAGACCCTCGAAATGAACTCCCGGGTGCGGTACGCTCGCACCAGCTCCAGCAACGGGCTCTTGTTTCTGAATGCAAGGGAGACCCATGGAGCCCTTCTCTTCACGATCCAGCCACTCTTTGACCGCCCGCAGCACGTCCTTCCCGGGGTCCGGGATGACGACGGTCCGAGCGCTGATGACACCGATCCGACGCCGGATCTCCGTCACACAGTCTTTGGGAGAGGCGGCACGCCTCATCGACGGAGTCGATGGCGGCGCCGTGCTGTTAGACCTCTCGCACCGACCGGTGGGGCTGATCACCGAGTCTGATCTGGCGGAGCGGGCTGCCCGGCACCCCGAGCGGTGGCGCCGCATGCGCTGTGCCTGCCTGGTCAAGTCGACGGCGGACTTCCTCGCCCCGGGAGATCCCGTGGAGTGCGCGCTGGCCAGGTACCGCACCGGCGATCCGCTGCCCCTTCTGGTGCTCGATCGGATGCAGGCCGTGGGCACGCTGCTTCCCGATGACGTCTTCGCCTGGTGTCTGGCGCATTCCATCTCCATCGACGCTGCGTCTGGCAGCCGGAGTCGGCGACTACCTTCAGCCTGAAGTCGCTGCGCTGCAGCACGGGAAGCGCCGACCAGGACGCGCATGCGTCCCGGCAACTGCCGGGAGATCGTCAGGCAGGACTCAGGAACCGAACTTACCGTCAGGTCCGTAATTACCGTTAGAACATGTCAGGCAGTACCTCTTCGAAAGGCAGTCATGACAGAGTCCCACGCCACACCCCCGCGATCAGAGCCCCATGACGAGGATCCGCAGGGGACTTCCCCGACCGATGCCTCACCTGCCTCAGCCTCTGAGATCACAGCCCCCGTGCCGGTGGTCGACGCGGCTCCTCCCGGGCTGGAGTCCGTGACCGGTGAGCCGGGCTACTCGGCCCGGCATGCCTCAGACGTGCAGGCTCCGGGCACCACCGAACGATCCAGGGCTGAGCAGCCCCGCACCGGTCCACCCAGTGCCGGTCAGCCGGGCGGCCAGCAGCCGGGCGCCGGTCAGCCCTCTGCAGGCCAGACCAGCGACGGCCAGCACAACACCGGTCAGCCGGGCGACCGCAACGGTGCCACCGGGGACAGCAGGGCCCCGCAGGCCCAAGAGGCTGCCCGGGATGTGGCCGGTGACGCCAAGGGCGCCGGCCGGGCAGTCCGAGACGCCGCAGCGGAGGAAGCTGCCGGGGTCAAGGACGATGCCGTCCGTGAAGCCAAGCGTCTCGGGGGCCAGGCCAGCACAGTGCTGGAGTCCCAAGCCTCCGAGCAGCTGGACCGAGCCGCCGGCACAGTGCGCAGCTTCAGCGACGACGTCGGCCGCATCGCTCGCGGAGAAGAGCCCGAAGAGGGAGCTGCGAAGGACCTTTTGAACCAGCTCGACTCCAGGGCCGAGGCCGCCGCGACCTGGCTCGAGCAGCACGACCCCAGGGAAGTGCTCCAAGAGGTACAGAGCTTCGCCCGTCGTCGCCCGGTCGCCTTCCTCGCGATCGCCGCCGGGGTCGGCTTTGCCGCCGGACGGCTGACCCGCGGAATCGCGCAGAACCATGCCGAGGATGCCGGCCCGCATTCCGCAGCCTCGCGGGACGGTTCGCAGGACACCCCGCGGGACCACACCGGCTACGGGTCCGGCCCGCGCACCGAGTCCACCACAGGGGCCATCCCCGACATCATGCGGAACGACGCCGTGCGGGAGGACCAGTCAGGTGCGCCTGTGCCAGGCGACCCGATCTACCAAGCGAATTCCGCCGGGCCCACCTCCGGTGATGCCCGGGTCACGGATCCATACCTCGGTGGTGGCCGATGAACAGCATCCATCCAGCCACCGAACCGGAGCGCAAGGCAGAGCAGGAGTCTCTGGGCTCGCTGATGTCCCAGGTCAGCAATGACCTCTCTACTCTGATCCGGCAAGAGACGGCCCTCGCGAAGGCAGAGCTGTCCGAGACCGCCAAGAAGGCCGGGAAGGGCGCTGGAATGCTCGGTGGCGCCGGCGTCGCTGGTCATTTCGTCCTGCTCTTCCTCTCCATCGCACTCTGGGCCGGCCTCAGCACCACCGACCTGGGCGCTGCCTGGTCTGCGGTGATCCTCGCCGTGATCTGGGCGATCATCGCCGCCATCCTTGCAGTCCTGGGCAAGAAGAACATCGACCAGGTCCAAGGTGTCCCGCAGACGGCGCAGACCCTCAAAGAAGTTCCCGACGCTCTCACCCCCTCGAAGGACACCCGATGACACAGCAGACTCCCGAAGAGATCCGCGCCGATATCGAGCGCACCCGCAGCAGCCTTTCCCTCGACGTCGACGCGGTTGCCGATAAGGTCTCCCCGTCCAAGGCTGCCCAGCGCCAGACCGAGAAGATTCGCAGCACCGTCGGAGGTTGGAAGGACAGTGTGATGGGCTCCGCCGAGGAGGCTTCCGACAAGGTCTCAGATCATGCCCACAGTGCTGCCGACGGCGCGCAGCGGGCACCTGAGCAGGTTCAGCGCAAGACCCGAGGGAACCCGCTGGCCGCCGGTCTGATCGCATTGGGGGCGGGCTGGCTCGCCGCCTCCGTCCTTCCGGCCTCTCAGCCCGAGAAGCGGGCAGCCGCGAGGCTGGAGGACCACGCGCAGCCCGTCATCGATGACGCGAAGCAGCAGGCGCAGTCCATGGCCGAGGAGCTCAAGGAACCCGCGCAGGAATCTGCGCAGCGTGTCCGGGAATCCGCCGGCGAGAGCGCCCAGAACCTCAAGTCTGAAGGCCAGCAGCAGAAGGATCAGCTCACAGACTCCGCCAGATCCTCGGCGGAAGAGGTCCGCCGGAGCTGAGGCCTGCAACGCTGGGGGAACGCCCGCCCGGCGACACCGTCGTAGAACGTCACTCACCTGCAATTGAACAGGAGATACCTATGTTTCTGCACAGACAAGCCCTGCAGTACAGTGCCTCCCCGGAGAAGCCAGACGCGGTCTACGCCCGCAAGCTCCAGGAGGTCATCGGAGGCCAGTACGGGGAGATCACCGTAGCCATGCAGTACAGCTTCCAGGCATGGAACGCACACATACCAGGCAAATATCGGGACCTGTTGTTCTCCACCGCCGCTGAGGAATTCGGCCACGTAGAGATGCTCGCGACCATGGTCGCCCAGCTGCTGGAGAAGGCCCCGCACGGGATCACCGATGACGCGGTGCAGGATGATCCCACCGTGGCCGCTGTGGTCGGTGGGATGGACGTCCAGGACGCGATCCTCGCTGGTGCTGGGGCTCGCCCGGTGGACAGCAACGGCAACCCCTGGAACGCCGGATACGTGACCGCCAGCGGGAACCTGCTGGCGGACTTCACCTCTAATATCAACGCGGAGATGCAGGGCCGCATCGCGGTTGCCCGGCTCTATCACCAGACCGATGACCCCGGGGTGCGGGACCTGCTCTCTTTCTTGCTGGCTCGGGACACCCATCACCAGAACCAGTGGCTGGCCGCAGCGCGGGAGCTGCAGGAGTCCGGTGTGGAGCAGCTGCCAGTACCGAGTAATTTCCCGATCAAGAAGGAGCACCGAGAGTTCTCCTACCAGGCGATCAACTTCTCCGATGGCGAATCCATGGCGGAGGGCCCCTGGGCCTCGGGGCCCAGTCCGGACGGGCTTGGTGAGTTCACTTATGTGGACACCCCAATGGAGGGCGTGCCGATGCCGCCTCCGACCCACCCCGACTCGAGGTTCTACGGCACCACCGAGGCGCCGAACTTCGTGGAGAAGGCTGCTGGGGCCGTTCAGGACGCGCTGAAGCGCAGCTAGCAATCGCAGGACTGGAGATCGCGGGGTCCGCCATCGGCGGACCCCGCTTCTCTCTGCGTCGGACCTCTATGCGCTGGGAGACCGAGGGGGCTCTGCGCTCGCCCCTGCCCTGACCGGCCGACACCGCACCTCAGATGGTGACGTCGCCCTTGGGGCTCTGGAAGGTCACTGACATGATCCCGGGAGTTCCGGAGGGGGCGATCCATTCGACATCGACATCCTCAAAGGGATCCACCCTCGGGCTGGCGAGCCACTCGGTGACCCGGTCCGGAGAGCCGGCGATGCTCAGCTTGGTCAGCGTCGCCTCGGGGGGATAGGCCTGGGAGGGGTGCAGCTCGTCGCTGCCCTCGTTCCAGCGCAGCAGGTAGGGCACCTGGGGGTCAGCGATGAGCCCCTTGATCCCGATCTGCTGCCAGGTCAGCTCCTGGCCGTCCGGGAACTTGCGGTTGCCCGGCACCGCTTTGCGTCCCAGCCGCTCCTCGAAGGGGGAGAGGTCATCGACGCACACGCACCAGCCCATCCAGCCTCCGCCCACCAGGGAGCGGTTGCGCACCGCCTGGCCGAACGGGGCCTTGTCGGCACTGGGGTGGTCCAGCACCTCGACGATCTCGAGGTACTGCCGGTTCTCGAGCGGGATGATGGCATTGCGAGTGCCGAAGCGTGGATGGATGCCGCCGCGGACGCGTTCCACGCCCAGCGCATCGGTGATTCGTTCCACCGTGGCTTCCATTCCATCGGGACCAACTGCATAGGAGACGTGATCGAGGCGCATCATGAGAACATCATGGCACCACTGACGCGCAGATATAAATCCTGATGAATATTCATACTTATTCCACATTTTTCTACTGAATGTAGAAATATCGCGACGCCGACGCACCCGGCCCTGCGCATGGCGCGTATCCTTGATAGGTGCTCAAGACCGCTCTACAGCCCAAATGGATCGGGACCCTCGCCCTGGCGCTGCTCCTGGCCACGGTCTTCGTGGTGCTGAGCGCCTGGCAGTTCAGCGAATCGAGCTCTGAACCGCCTCCCACCGAGGAGATCACCGAGACGGCGGTCCCGCTCACCGAGGTGCATGAGCCGCAGCAGCCGATGACGGTGGCCGAGGCCGACCGGATCGTGGACACCAGCGGCGAGTTCCTCGAGGACACCCAGGTGCTGATCGAGGAACGACTCCAGGACGGGGAATCCGGCTACTGGGTCGTTGCGGCATTCCGCCCCGAGGACGCGCCCGATGAGAACATCATCCCGGTGGTCCGTGGCTGGGTCGAGGACCCTGGCGCCGCCGAGGAGCTTCCGGCTGAACAGCCGCTGGAGATCCAAGGCCGCCTGCTTCCCCCCGAGGCTCCCGGTCCCGGTCAGCGGGGGATGTCCGCCGATGGGACACAGATCTTCCCCACGCTCTCCCCGGCGGAGCTGATCAACGTGTGGGACCAGCCGGGTTACTCCGGCTTCCTCGTGGCGTTCCAGACCCTGGACGCCGAGGGGACGGAGCTGGGCGCGGCGTCGTCGTCCTCCACCATGGAACCGGTGCGGGTCGACCCGCAGCCCGAGACCTCGGACATCAACTGGCTGAACCTCTTCTACGGGGTCGAGTGGACGGTCTTCGCCGGCTTTGCCTTCTACCTGTGGTGGCGCCTGGTCAAGGATGCCCATGAGAAGCAGCTGGAGGAAGAGCGGCTGGACCGCGAATGGCAGGAGCAGTGGCGCGCCGAGCAGCTCGCCCTGCGGCAGCAGAACCAAGCGAAAGACTAGAGACCCATGAGTGACTCCCGTACCGGCGACCACCTGACCGATGCCTCGGCGACCGATGCCTCGACGCACGACGCCTCGGTGCACGAGGCCGGAGTGCACGACGACCTCCCGCCGGCTCCGCCGCGGCCCAGGCAGCGCCGCTTCGGCGGGACCGCCGCGCAGATCCAGGGATCGCTGACCTTCTATAAGGCGTTCGCCTTCATCACCGGCATCATGCTGCTGATCCTGGTCGCCAAGATGATCATGGACTACGGCTTCGGCTACGAGCTCTACGCCGGCGGCACGACCGCGGACGGAGCTGAGAACACGCTGGGCTTCCACCCCAAGGACTCGGTCGTGGACGGCACCGGGATCTCCTACTGGATCGCGGTGATCCACGGCTGGATCTACGTCGTCTACATCATCGCCGGATTCCGGCTCTGGTACCTGATGAACTGGAAGGTCGGCCGGCTGGTCACCATCGTGCTCGGTGGCGTCGTGCCGTTCCTGAGCTTCGTGGTGGAGCGCAAGATCGCCCGCGAGGTCAGGGTCGACATGGAGTCCAACCCGGAGGCCGTGCGCCGCTACTGAGCGGGTTCCGCTGACCGCGCGGGGGAGCGGCGCGCCCAGAACAGCACCGGGATCAGCAGCAGTGCGAGCAGCCCACCGCCCAGCGAGAGGTGCTCGAAGCTCGTGGCGGAGACCACCATGCCCGACATTGCGCCGCCTCCAGCTCCAGCGAGGGCGATCAGCACATCCACACCGCCCTGGGTGCGGGCGCGATTCTCCGGGACGGTGGCGTCCACGACCAGCGCAGTGCCAGCCATCAGGCCCACATTCCAGCCCACCCCGAGCAGGATCAGAGCCAGGATCAGCAGACCGAGCGAATCTCCGGGGGCGACGGCGCCCACCAGCCCGGCGCCGAGCAGGATCACAGCTGCCGTCACGCTCATCGGGATCCGTCCCCACCGATCCACCAGCACTCCGGTGACCAGCGAGGGCAGCCACATGGCGCCCACATGAAGCCCGATGACCAGCCCGACCGACCCCAGGCTGTGGCCATGGGCGAGCATGTGGATCGGAGTCATGGTCATGATCGCGACCATGGCCACCTGGGTCAGCACCATCACGGTGGCGCCGATGTATGCACCGTTGCCGGGCCTGGCGGCGGGGGCGGGAGGTGCAGAGGCCGAGGATCCTGCCCCGGAGGTGGGGTCGGCATCGCCTGTGGAGGCGGGTTCGGCGGCGGATGCAGCGGCGGCTCCGGAAACGGCTTGGGTGATGCTGGAGGCCTCAGCAGCTTCAATCTCCGCGAGCTCCCGCGCCAACAGGAACGGATCCGGGCGCAGGAACACGAACAGGATCGCTCCGGCGGCGAGGTACGCGGCGGCGGCCAGCAGGAAGGGCCCGGCCAGCGGGGGGATGCCCAGGCCCGCTGCAAGATCCCCCAGCGGCTGGGCCAGATTCGGGCCGGCCACCGCACCTAAGGTCGTGGAGACCATGGCGATGCTGATCGCCGTGGCACGGCGTGATTCTGGCGCCAGGTCAGTTCCGGCGTAGCGGGCCTGCAGATTCGTCGCAGTCCCAGCCCCGTAGACGAACAGCGCCAAGAACAGCAGCGGGACGTGATCCGCGATCGCCGCGGCCACCACACCGATCGCACCGAGCCCTCCGGCAGTGAAGCCCAGACCCAGCCCGACGCGGCGACCCCAGCGCTGACTCACCCGCCCCACGGAGAACGCGGCCAGCGCAGAGCCCAGCGTGAACAGTGCGATGGGCAGCCCGGCCAGGCTCGCAGAGCCGAGCATCTCCTCCGCCAACAGGGCACCCACGGTCACCCCTGCTGCCAGTCCGGCGCCGCCGAGTATCTGGCTGAAGACGACGACGACTAGGGTGCGCCGCTGCACCTCGGCTCGCTTCGCCTCGGTCCGCTTCGCCTCGGTCCGCTTCGCCCGAGATCGCTGCGTGAATGTCCGCGTCCGAGCGTCCCCGTGAGTCATGCCCGCATCATAGACCGCCGCCTGCTCCGATCCTCCGCCGAGCTGAGGCGTCATCCCCGTCGCGGGGGCGCGAACGGGTGTTCTGAGCTCGCGTCACGCGATGATTCCGCCTGTTCGCGCCCCAGCAACGCTGATGCCGGCGCGGGGGTGCGAATGACGGCGCGGGGGAGCGAATGTCGGCGCGGGGGAGCGAATGCCGGCGCGGGGGAGCGCCGTCGTCGTTCTCGGGGCTAGTCCGCCGTGAAGAAGGCCTTGAGCACGGCTGAGAAGACCTCGGGCTTCTCCGCGTGGACCCAGTGACCCGCGTCCTTGATCGTCGTCAGGCTCACGCGCGGGAACAGCGCGCGCATGGCAGGAGCGAAGTCATCCTGCACGTAGTCGGACTCGGCTCCGGCGATCCAGAGCACGGGGCCCTCGAACGTCTCCTCGGTGAACTCCGGGAAGCCCCCGATCTGCGGCAGAGACTCGTGGAGCAGGTCAAGGTTCACCCGCCAACGGAACCCTTCGCCGTCGCGCACCAGGCTCTGCAGCAGGAAGCCGCGGACCATCCGCTCGGGGATCGGCTCTTGCAGAAGCTCATCGGCCTCGCCGCGGGAGGAGAGCTCCGCCAGGTCCAGGCGGCTCAGGCTGCCGATGAGATGATCGAACTCACCCATGGACTCCCGCGCCACCGGGGAGATGTCGACCACAGCGAGGCGGCTGATCAGTTCCGGGTGCCGCAGGGCCAGCACCATCGCGACCTTGCCGCCCATGGAGTGCCCCACCAGGTGCACCGGACGCTCACTGGCCACTGTGCTCCGAAGATGCTCCGCGACGAGGTCTGCCTGCTCGATGTAGTCAAACGTCTCGGTCCACTCGGAACCGCCATGGTTCGGAAGATCGATCAGCACCGATTGCAGATCCGGGGTGAGCGCCTTGGCGATCTGGGTGAAGTTCTTGCCCTGACCGAAGAGCCCGTGCAGAAACACCACGGTCTCACCCGTCTCACCGACGTGCTGGGCGTGGAGCTGAGCTGGCTCGGCAGTCATGGTGCGTCTTTCCTGTCCTGCATGGGGCGCTTGCGGTCCCGTACATCCTAGGCGCGCCCGCCAGCGTGACGGGAACGCGCGGTCGCACGCCGCACAGACGGAGCTGCATCGCTGGGGCGCAGACGGTCGCTGTCAGCAACGCATGCGCGGTCATTCCGCCGCTTTGCGCCCCAGCGATGAGCGAGCACGAGAGGAGCGAGAGGCGAGCGGAAGGGCAGGGTGCCCGGAAGCCGCCTGCCCGCCCGGGCCGCTAGGATGGGACGGTGACTTCTCAGCCTGATTCCGCAGACTCTGCCGTCCCCGCCGTGGAACGTTCGAACTCCGAGGCCCAGACCGTTCTGGTGGTGGACTACGGCGCGCAGTACGCCCAGCTCATCGCTCGCCGCGTGCGTGAGGCCCGCGTCTACTCCGAGGTCGTCCCGCACACCCTCGCCGCATCTGAGATCATCTCGCGCAACCCCTCCGCCGTGATCCTCTCCGGCGGACCGGCGTCGGTCTACGCCGAGGGCGCCCCCGCGGTCGAGTCAGAGCTCTTCGAGGCCGGCATCCCGGTGATGGGCATCTGCTACGGATTCCAGGCCATGGCGCACAGCCTCGGCGGCGAGGTGGCCCGCACCGGTGACCGCGAGTACGGCAAGACCGAGGTGCGCAGCGTCAACGCCCCGCATTCCCTGCTCACCGGCACCGATGCGGTCCAGTCCACCTGGATGTCACACAGCGACTCCGTGCAGCAGGCCCCCGAGGGCTTCCAGGTCCTGGCCTCCTCCGAAGGTGCCCCCGTGGCGGCCTTCGCCGATGAGCAGCGCAGGCTCTACGGCGTGCAGTGGCACCCGGAGGTGCGTCACTCGCCCCAGGGCCAGCAGGTCATCGAGAACTTCCTCTACAACGGAGCCGGTCTGACCCCGGAATGGACCACCGGCAACATCGTCGAGGAGCAGGTCGCCGCGATCCGCGCCCAGGTCGGTGACTCCCGGGTGATCTGCGGGCTCTCCGGCGGTGTGGACTCCGCCGTGGCGGCAGCCCTCGTGCAGAAGGCCATCGGGGACCAGCTGACCTGCGTGTTCGTGGACCACGGGCTGCTGCGCGAAGGTGAGGCCGAGCAGGTGGAACGCGATTTCGTCGCGGCCACCGGTGCGAAGCTCTACGTGGCCGATGAGCGTGAACGCTTCCTGGCCGCTCTGGAGGGCGTCACCGATCCCGAGACCAAGCGCAAGATCATCGGCCGGGAGTTCATCCGCGCCTTCGAGGGCGCCGAACAGGCAGTCCTCGCCGAGGCTGCGGCCGACGGCGCCAAGGTCGAGTTCCTGGTCCAGGGCACGCTCTACCCCGATGTGGTCGAATCCGGCGGCGGCGAGGGTGCTGCAAACATCAAGTCCCACCACAACGTCGGCGGCCTGCCCGAGGACATGGTCTTCAAGCTGGTCGAGCCGCTGCGTGCGCTGTTCAAGGACGAGGTCCGCGCGGTCGGCGCAGAGCTCGGACTTCCCGCCGAGATCGTCCAGCGCCAGCCGTTCCCCGGCCCCGGCCTGGGCATCCGGATCATCGGCTCGGTCTCCGAGGACCGGCTGCGCATTCTGCGCAAGGCCGACGCGATCGCCCGCGAGGAGCTCACCGCCTCGGGTCTCGACCAGGAGGTCTGGCAGATGCCGGTGGTGCTGCTCGCCGATGTCCGCTCGGTCGGGGTCCAGGGCGACGGCCGCACCTACGGCCACCCGATCGTGCTGCGCCCCGTCTCCTCCGAGGACGCGATGACCGCCGACTGGTCCCGCCTGCCATATGACCTGCTCGCAAAGATCTCCAACCGCATCACCAACGAGGTGGAAGAGGTCAACCGGGTCACCCTGGACGTGACGTCCAAGCCCCCTGGCACCATCGAATGGGAGTGAGTCGGAGGACTCATGCTTGACTCTGCCGCCGCCGAGACGTTCACCACCGTCCTCGTCGGGCTGCTCCTGGTGCTCGGCGCGCTCGGTGTGGTGCTGCCGATCCTGCCGGGTTCGCTGCTGATCATCATCACCCTGATCGTCTGGGCAGTGCTGCTCGGCGGCCCGGTGGTCTGGACCGCCGCGCTGCTCGGCGTGGTGCTGGCCGTGATCGGGTGGGGCAGCTCCACCGTCTTGACCGGTCGCTCGCTGCACCGGCAGCAGATCCCGCGCGGGCCGATCCTGATCGCCATCGGGACCGGGCTGATCGGGATCTTCGTGCTTCCGCCGCTGGGTCTGTTCATCGGCTTCGCGTCAGGGCTCTTCTGCGCAGAGTTCGTCCGCCGGGACCGGGACTTCCGCGCCGCGGGCACCGCGAGCCTGTACGCGCTGCGCGCCGTGGGTCTGGGAATCCTGCTCGAGTTTCTGCTCGCCGGGCTGGCGATCTCGGCGTTTCTGATCGGCTCATTGGTCCACTTCCTGGGCTGACCGGGAGCGGACCGGCGGCTTCAAGGTCAGGCTGAAACCTGTTGGAGGTTGGGCCCGCGGGCTCATTAGACTTCAAGCCATGTCATTATCAGCGATCCCCGTCATCTCTGAGGGAGACGGGGATGCGGGAGTGGGCGTAAGCTCATCCCTTTGGGGATTCTGGAAGGTCGTCTGTGAGTAGAGAACCAGCCGCTGGGGAGCGGGACCTGCCGTTCGAGAATGCGCAGGCCGCAGCTGCGGGCCAGGAGCACACCGCCGACGACGACGCCCGCGCCGCCTCGCGACCTTCCGGGTCCGCGGGGAATGAGGACTCCGGGGGCTCGGCCGCCTCGGCGCCCACCACGGATTCTGCCGGTTCGCCGGGTTCGCCCGACTCGCCGGATTCCCCGCGCTCTGCAGGGTCTCCTGCCTCGCCGCACTCGCCTGCCTCCCCGAGCTCCCCGGCCTCCCCACATTCCCCCGCCTCGCCGAGCTCCGCAGATTCTCCCGACTCACCAGACTCCCCGGGATCTCCCACCACGCCCGCTTCGGCCGCCTCCGCCGCGTCTGCTGATTCCGCGGCCTCTGCAGAGTCGGCGGCCTCCGCCGATCCGACATCCATGCGGGACCAGGGCCGGGATCCGGTGGCTGCCTGGTTGGAATCAGTGGGCTCCGGGACCGAGAACGACACGATGCTGCGCTTCTCCCCAAGCCAGCACAATGCCATCGACCTCACCGACGCCAACGCCTCAGGCATGATGCAGCTCATGGCGGGCCGCAAGACCCGGCTCTCCACGCTGCTCAATGACCAGAGTGCGTTCACGTTGGGCAAGCAGGCGGCGCAGGGCATCCGGGCGAAGACCCGGGAGATGTCTGAGGAGCGCGGGATCGACGTCGGCTTCCTGGCCGCCGGTGTGGTGAGCTGGACCGAGGACGCCGGCGAGGTCTCCTCCGGAGAGCGCTTCACCGAGGACTTCACCGCTCCGGTGATGCTGGTGCCGATCACGCTGCGACCACGTGAAGACGGCAGCGGGGACTTCGAGATCCAGTTCAGCGCCGCGGCCCGGCTCAACCCTGCCCTGGTCCGCCACCTGGCGACCCGGCACAGCACCCGATTGGACCCGGTGGAGTTCCACAACACCGGCTACGTGACCGCACGCTTTGATCCGAATCGTCCGGCCGACGCGCTCGCCCGGATCGCCGGGGGCGTGCAGACGCTGCACTCGGTCCAGGTCTGGCGCCAGCTCTACGTCTCCACCTTCGCGGACCTGACCTTCCTGGGTGATCCCTCGGGACTTCAGCTGGATCATCCCGTCATTCACGCGATGGCCACCGGTGAACCCCTGGGGCAGACCCAGGCGGAGCAGGCGCGGCAGCAGCTGCCCCCGGTGGACCAGCGGGAACCACGTGACGAGCGTCTGGTCGCCGATGCTGACCCGGACCAGCAGGCGGCACTGGATGCCGTGCTCGCGGGCCAGTCTGCGGTGATCTCCGCGCCGGCTGGGACCGGCCAGACGCAGACCGCGATCAACGCCGCCGCCGGGCTCGCGTGGCAGGGCAGACGGGTCCTGGTGCTGGCCGAGCGCACCGCGACGCTGGAGCAGTTCAAGCACCGGCTCTCCGAGGTTCACCTGGGCACCCTGGCAGGCAACATCTCCGCGGCCTCGACCTCCGAGGAGATCCGTGACCAGCTCATTCGGGCCATACGCCGCAACGAACGGGCCGAACCCCCGCGCTTGGGAACCCTGCAGTCGAGGCTGAAGAAGTCCCGCCACCAGCTGCTGGATCACGTGAAGTCGCTGCACAATGTGCGTCGCCGCTGGGACTGCTCGCCCTACCAGGCCATGCAGGCACTCGCGGCGCTGACCAGCCTGAACCCGGCGCCGTCGACCTCGGTCCGGCTCAAACGCTCGGTGCTGGACAACACCGTGGACCGCAGCCAGATCACGGTGAAGCTCAAGCGCGCCGCAGAGCTCGGTGCCTTCTCCGCTGAGACCCGGAACAGTCCCTGGTTCAACGCCCGCCTGTCCAACCGCCAGGAGACCCGCGACGCGATGGCCCTGGTGGTGCAGCTGCGCGAGGAGCTTCCGCAGCTGCAGAAGATGATGGTCTCGGCCTGTCAGGCCGCTGGCATCACGCCGGGAGCGACCTTCAGCGAATGGAACAGCCAGGTGCTGCTCTTCCAGCGGGTCCAGGAATCTCTGGGCAGGTTCAGCCACGATGTCTACGTCCGCGCGGTGGACGACCTGATCGCTGCCACGGCCCCGGGCTGGTGGCGCCGGCAGAACAACGTGGAGATGACGTCGGTGACCCGCTCGCGGCTGCGCCGGGTCGCCAAGGAGTACGTCCGCCCCGGTGTGGCCATCGGGGATCTGCACTCTTCGCTGATCGACGTCCAGTCCGAGCGGGAGGAGTGGAACCAGTGGGCCAGGTCCGGCTCCGCACCGAAGGTGCCGCACCGGCTGGACCAGCTCTGCGACACCTTCGGCAAGGTCCAGGCCCGGCTGCAGCGGCTCGACGAGGTCGTGGAGACCGGAGCGCTCAGCGAGATGCCGGTGGAGCAGCTGCTGGAGACCGTGGAGACCCTTGCCGCCGACGAGAAGCCGCTGGAGACCCTTCCGGAGCGCACCCTGCTCGGTGAGCAGCTGCGCGAGCAGGGTTTCCGGGACCTGATGGAGGACTTCTCCGAGCGCGAGATCAGCGCGAACGTCGTCGCCGAAGAGCTGGAGCTCGCCTGGTGGCAGTCCGCACTGGAGGCGATGATCTCGGGGGACGACTACCTGGCGATGACCACCGGAGAGAACCTGCGCAGCATCGAGGAGACGTTCCGCGACGCCGATGCCGGGCACATCGAGTCCAGCGCGCAACGGCTAGGCCATGCGCTGGCCGTGCGTTGGAAGTCGGCCGTGGAGGCCCATCCGCAGGCCGCCGCGAGCCTGCGCGGGATGCTGCGCGATGCCACGCCGAGCATTGAAGCTCTGGAGGCGATCAACCCCAAGGTGACCCAGCCGCTGGTCCCGATCTGGATGACCTCCCCACTCGGGCTCGGTGAGCAGTTCCCGATGGACTACCGCGCCGACGTCGTCATCCTCCTCGACGCCGAGTCCCTCGCCGTGCCCACCGCGCTGAATGCGGTGACCCGGGCCGAGCAGGTGATCGCGTTCGGCGACCCGGTGGCAGGGTCACCCACGCCCTTCCACGTCTCGGCCGATCCGCTCGCGCGCGAGACCGAACAACACCGCCCGGCCTCCATCTACAACGAGCTGGCGGCCGTGCTGCCGCACTATGCGCTGCGCCAGGTGCACCGCGGGGTGGACCAGGAGCTGACCGGGCTGCTCTCCTCTGCCCTCTACGAGAATCAGCTGACACGGCTCCCCGACGCCGCGCAGCTCACCGGCCAGGACCGCCGGTTCACCGTGGAGCTGGTGGCCGGCGGACGAGCCGGATACCGCGACGCCGTGGAATCGCCCACCGGTGAGGTCAACCGGGTGGTGGACATGGTCTTCGAGCACGTGCGCTCCCGCCGAGGCCATTCGCTGGCCGTGGTCACCGGCTCCGCCTGGCATGCGCGCCGAGTCGCCGATGCGATCCGGCTGAATCTGGCCAACCACGTCTGGGCCAAGCCGTTTTTCACCCAGGGCGCCCATGGCGAGGGCTTCGTCGTGACTCCGGTGGAGCGCGCGGCGGGCCTGGTCCGCGATGACGTGATCTTCAGCCTGGGCTTCGGGCGTTCTGTGAAGGGCGAACCCGCCACCCGCTTCGGCGAGCTCTCCGAGGCGCGCGGCCAGGAACACGTCGCGATCGCACTGACCCGGGCGCGCGAGCACCTGCGGGTGGTCACCTCGCTCTCCCACACCGATATGGACCGCGGCTCGCTGACCGGTGGTGGCGCCCAGATCCACGACCTGATCAGCCTGGGCCTGGAGGGCTCGGACAACCCCACCGCCTCCGCGCAGCTGACCGACCCGCTGGTGCTGGACCTGGTGGATCGGATCCGGGCTCGCGGCGGACGGGTGGAGGACGGGTTCCGTGGCACCCTGGACCTGGCCGCCTGCTCCCGCAGGTTCACCCCAGACCAGTCGATGGTCCCGGTGGCCATGGTCTCGGACGGGACCAAGAGCTACGGCGCGATGTCTGTGCGTGAACGCTCCCGGCAGCGCCCTGCCGCATTCGAGGCCCTGGGCTGGAGCTATATGGTGCTCTGGACCATTGAGGTCTTCTCCAACCCGGTGCGCTGCACCGAGTTCGTCGCCGAGCAGGTCGGGCTGGCCTCGGGGCCGGAGTTCGCCGAGTCAGGTCGGATCACCGTGCACACTGCCGGGGAGACCGCGCGCAGCCGCCGGGCCCGTGAACAGCAGGCCCGCAGCGAGGGGATTCGGTTCGGCGGAGCGGCTGACCTCGCGGATGAGGATTCGCACCGCAAATCCAAGAAGTGGCTGCCGCCCAGGGAGCGCGGGGCATGGAAGCAGTAGAGCCTGGTTCAGGGGGGCAGCAGGACCAGACCTCCCGGGCTGGAGGTGCCGGTCGGCAGGGGCGGCGGCGGGGCCGACGGCGCGTGGTCGCGCCCCCGACCTCGGGACAGTCCCATGAGGTCGAGTCCGCCTTCACGGACCCGTTCCTGGCCCCGGAGCCCGACGATTCGGCAGGCTCGTCTGGGTCGGCACGGCGACCGGGCGGGACAGCGCCCGACAGCACAGCGTCCGACGGCGCAGAGTCGGCCCCAGCAGCCCCCGGAGAGACTCTGCACGGCGCGACGGTGCGCCGCGACGCGGTCGCTGCCGCGCCGTTGAGCGCCCACGAGGCCTGGATCCTCAGCCAACGCCCGCCGCACTGGGGCTGAGGCTTCAGGCAGCGCCGGCGTGGCGGGGTATTCCCCAGCGTGCCGGCCCGGCCGAGGCCGCACCTGATCTCCACAGATCTGCCCGCGACGACGCCTCAGAGGGCCGCTCCGGCGACGCTGGGAGGCATGCAGAACGCCGATTCAGCTCGCCGGACGCCGGCGGCTCCCCGTGAGACCACCGCAGCGTTCATTCCGCAGCGACCCCGGCGGGCACGAATGCCGGTCCCGGGACCGGATCCACGACAGGGCGGACCCAGCAGTCTGGCTCGCCCGGGCAGCTCGGGTCGCCAGGGTCGCCAGGGTCGCCCGCGAGGCCTGGACATTTCAGGCAGCCTTGGCAGTTCGGGTCGCTTGGAGAGCCTGGCCAGCTCGGGTCGCGCGGTCCGTTCGGAGCGCCGGTCTTCCGCGCCTGGCGTGCCGGGCCGGCGGAGGAGGGTCCGTGAGTCCTCGGTGCGACCACCACGGGTCAACCGGCGCCTGCGTGGTCCTGGCCTGCCGCGCTGGGTGCAGCGCTTCCGGATACCGCTGGCACTGCTGCTGGGACTGGGCGCCGCCGCGGCGTCGGTGCTCGCCGGTGCCGAAGGTCAGCTGGAGACCACCTCGGCGCTGCGCGTGACGGCTGATCTCGGCGTGGGGGAGCGGCTGAGCGCCGCCGTGATCGAGGAGGTCCAGGTCGACGCCGCGGCGGTCCCGCGCGACTACGACGTGGAAGTCGAGCAGATGCTCGGGCGGCAGGTCGCGGTTCCGATACCGGCAGGAGCGCTGATCCACCCGGAGCAGCTGGTGGGCCCAGGCCTGCTCGCCGGGCAGGACCCGGGCACCGTCGCGGTGCCGGTGCGACCGGCTGATCCTGCGATGGTGGCGCTGCTCACCCCGGGCCAGCGGGTGGACGTGCTGGCCTCCAGCGACACCCTGGAACGCGGCTCATCCTCGCAGCTCGTGGCGACTGCGGCGCCTGTGCTCTGGACTCCGCGAGACGACTCGGAGAACTGGCTGCCCAGCGGGACCGAACCGGGTGGGGTGGTGATCCTCGCCGTGGACCCAGCGACCGCAGAGTCCATCGCCGAAGCCACGCAGGAGGGACGGCTGCACCTGAGCCTGCGCGGTACCGTGGAGCCGCCCGGCCCCGCAGATCGGCAGAGGGGACCCGCCGAGGACTCAGCTGGAGGAGCTCGATGAGCCCGAGCTGGAGGCCCCGGCCTTCGAGGCCTGCGCCCCGGACGAGGCCTTGTTCGCGCCGGCTCCCGAGCCCGATTTCTCAGAGGAGCTGCTGGAGCTGCCGGATGCCCCGTCCGTGCTCGAGCGCTTCGAGGAGTCGGTCCCGGCGCTGGACGCGGCCCGGGAATCCGTGCGGTAGAAGCCGGAGCCCTTGAACGAGACTCCGACCGAGCCGAACTTCTTGCGCAGCGTGCCCTGGCATTCGGGGCAGATGGTCAATGAATCGTCGCTGAAGGTCTGCACGATGTCGAAGGCATGGCTGCAGTCCTTGCAGGCATAGGCATAAGTGGGCATCGGTTCCTCAGAGGTGAAGGTCGCTGGTAGGTCAGCTGCCACCGGTCGGCCGGGGCAATGCTGCCAGTCGATTATAGAGCCCTCAGCCTGGTGGCTCCGCGCTCGGTCGCGATGGCGTGCACCCGCAGGTCATGGGGCTCCACGGGGAAGGCCCCCGGGCTGAGCACCTCTGCGGCGTGCACCACGGCGATCAGACGCAGCGCGGCGCCGAGGTCGCTGCCGGCTCCGAACGCGGTGTCATAGAAGCCGCCCCCCTGGCCCATGCGAGCGCCCTGGTCGTCCACGGCCAGGCCTGGAACCAGGATGGAGAGTCCCTGCGTGTGAAGTTCCTGCAGTGCCTGCGTGCTCAGCCGGTCACCCTGGGGCTCATCGATGCGGGCGAAGGCGCTGCGCTGCAGGACCGCCTCAGGAGTCCAGCGCACCCACTCGAGGACACGGCTGTCCGGGCTGGCGATCACCGGTACGTACACGGCGCCCCCGCCGGCGGCGTGATCGGAGAGGAAGGCGCGCACATCGGGCTCCCCGGGCATCGGCAGGTACCCCGCCACGGCGACGCCCGGGGGCACCAGCGAGGACAGGACCCTGGCCAGCGCCTGGCCGCGGCCCGCGATCTCCGCGGGTGTCAGGCGCCGCCGTGCCGCTCGAAGCCGGGCTCGGGCTGCAGCTTTGGCAGCTGCGCCGCCGGGCTCGGCGCCGTCCGTCACCCGCGCTGAGCCGGGAGCCGAGTCGTGCGCTGAGCGGTGCGCTGAGCCCGGCCCCGAGCCGTGCGCCGAGTCGGGCAGACCGGCTGCCCGGTCGGAACCCTCGCCTGCCGGGTCGGCGAGTGCGGGTCGGGGTTCCGCACCGAGGCCCGGGGTGCTCTGGGGATCGTTGTCTGCCATCGGTTCAGCGCAGGGATTCGGACTGGACCAGGCTGGCGCGCAGAGCCTCCGCGGCGTCGGCCAGACGGGGGGAAAAGGTGAACTGGGCACTGAGCCGCAGCAGTGCGGCCCGCTCGTAGGCTTCCAGGGCGTCGGCGGGGACCCCGTTCCGGTAGGCCGTGTCATTGATCAGCCCCACGACCACCGCGCGACTGGCGGCGTCCCAGAGCCCGCGCAGCTCATTCCATTTGGCGCAGGCGCGCAGCCCGCCCAGATCCAGCGCGGGATGCGCCCACCCGGCATTGGAGACCTTGACCAGGGCCGGTCCCTGATCGGCGGAGTAGAGCAGGTCCTCATCGCGGAGCTGGCGGTGAGCCGGGACCATCCGACGCTCCGGGATCGCCGCCAGGGCATCACAGGCCGCGCTCACGCTGGCGTGGAAGAGCTCAGCGCCGAGGATGTAAGGCCGGATGAGCGATTCCCAGTGCTGGAGTCGTCGGATCTCCGCGGCCGCCCCGTGCACCGGGGCGCTGGCGGGAAGCTCGCCGGGGTGCTGGATCGCGGTGGACCAGGCATCCAGCGACTGATCCCAGGCGGTCTCCCAGACCTCGGCGCCCAGCCGGTGCGGTCGGTGCAGGGAGACCCCGGGCAGCGCCTGGAAGGTGGCGGTGGAATCGCAGTGGCCGGTCAGCCGGGGGAGCCGGAACGGACCGGAGAACGCTTGCGCGCGCCGCAGGCCGTCGAGCAGCGACTGCGCCTGGCCAGGGGGCAGCACCACGGTGTAACTCTCCTCCGCCCCGGTGCGGTGATGCACCACGGCTCTGAGTCCGGGTTCATGGGCGATCACCACTGCTGCGTCGGCAGCCTGGTGCAGAGCAGGCAGCCCGGGATCGGTATGGTGCGGGAACAGGTCCAGCACGGCGCTGCCGCCGGCGGCGCCGTCGTCATCCTGGACGCGGTAGTGGCCCGCCCGACGAGCACGCCGCGAGGGGGAAGAACCGCGACGCCCAGCACCGGCCGGAGGATCGGACCGCTCGGTCTCCTCGCTCTCCTCGGCGGAGGTGACCTCCACCGCCAGCACCCGCGGCTGACCGGGGACCGGCCAGGCCCGCTCCACCGACCAGCGAGCGCCCTCGGCCCACTGGGTGCGCGAGGGCAGTGATGCGGCGGGGTCAAGCATGCGGGTGGCGTTCCTCTCGGCAGGTTCTGCTCTCTCCAGCTTAGGCCCGGCCCGCCGGAGACCACCGCTGCCGGCCGGGCGTGTGGGCAACCTCAGAGCCAGGAGTCGATCCAGATCCGCATCCGCCACTGCTGGTAGGGAATCATCTCCGCGGTCCATATCGGCAGGAAGAACGCCGAGGCGGCGACGCAGAGCATCACGAAGCACAGCAGGATCACCGTGTTGCGCTGGCGCGCCGCCAACACCGCCGCGACGCTGCGCGCGGTGCCGTCGGCCCGGTGACCACCGGTGCCGATGCGCAGCACCAGAGCGGCGACGGCGGTCAGGGCCAGGATCAGGAACGGGTGGTAGCTGATCGTGTAGAAGAAGAAGGTCGTCCGCTCGGGGAAGAGCAGCCACACCAGATACCCGGCCGCGAAGCCCGAGAGGATCGCGCCATAGCGCCAGTCCCGGCGTCCCGCCCAGAGCAGCGCCACCAGCAGCAGCGCCAGCAGCCCGGCCCACCAGATCACCGGGTTCGCCAGGTCCAGGACGGCGGAGGAGCAGGTCTTCGCCCCGCACACCTCCCCGGTGGGCTCATGGACCTCCCCGGCGGAGATCGAGTCATAGTGCATCGAGACCGGCCGCCCCATAAACGGCCAGGTCCACGGGGAGGACGCATAGTCGTGTCCGCTGCTGAGCCCCTGATGGAACTCGGTGGCGGAGACATGGTAGTTCCACAGTGACCGGATCGGGTCCGGGATCAACCGGGCGAGGCCCTCTGCCGGGTGCGAGAGGTGCCACTGCCGCCCCCATCCACCCTGCGAGCTGAGCCAGCCGGTCCAGCTGGCCAGGTAGGTGGCGGCCGCGAGGGGAAGCACCGTGAGCACCGCAGGCACCGCGTCCTTGAGCAGCCCGGACCGGGCCCAACGCTCGACGCCGGCCAGGCGCCGTGCCTGCAGATCCCACAGGATGACCATGATCCCGAACACCGCGAGGAAGGCCAGCGCCGAGAGCTTCACCGCCACAGCCGCCCCCAAGAGCACACCGGCCAGCAGACGCCATGGCCGGACGCCCAGCCACGGTCCACCTGGCAGAGCCCGCCCGTCTTCCTGCCTCCGGCCGCCGTGTTGTGGATGCCGGACCGCTGGTGAGGCTCCCCGGGGCCTGCGGCGTCGCGGACCAGGACTGCCCGAGCTCCCGACGGAGCCCCGGGACTGCTCCAGGTCAGATTCGCGGCTGAGCGCCCAGGCGGCAAGCCGCCGTCGTCCGCTGTACCGGTCCGCCAGCAGCGCCCCGAACGCCGCCAGCACGAAGAGCATCAGGAAGATGTCCAACAGCGCCACGCGGCTCATCACCAGATGGTGGCCCTCGATGGCGGTCAGCAGCCCGGCGAAGGCGCCCAGGAAGACGGAGCGGAACATCCGCTGCGCGATCAGAATGATCAGCAGCACCGCGAGAGTTCCCGCCACGGCTGAGGAGATCCGCCAGCCGAAGGCGCTGTCCTGCCCGAAGACCCGCAGCCCGGCAGCGATCAGCCACTTGCCCAACGGCGGGTGCACCACATAGGAGCCGTCCTCGGTGGGCTGCGGGTCACCGGCGAGCCAGGCGTCGTCGGCCTCCTCCGGCCAGACCAGCTCATACCCGGTGAGCATCAGCGCATAGGCGTCCTTGGCGTAATAGGTCTCGTCGAACATCAGCAGATGCGGGGTGGAGAGGTCACGCAGACGCAGAATTCCAGCGAAGAGCGTGATCAGCGCGGGAAGCACCCAACCCCAGAGACCAGGACGGAACGGTTCGGCGTGGAGCCGACGCTGCAGCTGAGCGAGCCGATCGGCCGCGGGCTCGCGAGGGCCACCGGCCACCCCGGCAGGGTCCGGCTTCAGGCGGGCAGGCTCAGCGGGGATCACTATGGGTATGCTACTTGGCGCAAGCCGGTCACCGATCAGAAGCGGGCGTGTCATGGATCCAGCCGAGACCTCGCGACCAGCGAGCACCCGGGAGCCCGCCGATGCCAGCCTGTGGGACACCCCGATCGTGCTCGCCGCGACCCCGATCGGGAACCTGGGCGATGCCACCGACCGCCTCAAGCGTCTGCTTGCGAGCGCCGAGGTGATCGCCGCCGAAGACACCCGCACCGCGCGCCACCTGGCCAGGGCGCTGGAAGTCACCTTCCACGCCCGGATGGTCAGCCTGCATGAGCACAATGAGGCATCCCGGTCCGAGGAACTCGTGGAGCAGGCCAGAGCAGGCACCCGGATCCTGGTGGTCTCCGACGCCGGCATGCCCTCGGTCTCTGATCCGGGCTTTCGGCTGGTCGAGGCTGCCATCGCGGCCGGCGTCGGGGTGACCGTGGCCCCCGGAGCCTCGGCGGTGACCACGGCGCTGGCGCTCTCCGGGCTGCCCACCGACAGGTTCAGCTTCGCCGGGTTCGTCCCGCGCAAGGCCGGAGAGCGCAAGAAGCTGCTCGACCGGCTGATCACCGAAGAGTGGACGACAGTGCTCTTCGAGTCCCCGCACCGGATCGCTGCCACGCTGCGCGAGTTCGCCGTGGCGCTGGGCGAGGACCGTCCGGCGGCGCTGGCCCGGGAGCTGACCAAACGCTACGAAGAGGTGCTGCGTGGGGGGCTCGGCGAACTCGCCGCGGAAGCTGCGCAGCGCCAGCTCCGCGGGGAGATGGTCCTGGTGATCGGCGGCGGCTCAGCCGCCGGGGCCGGCGGCGAGCCGATGAGCCTCCAGGAGCTGGCCGGCGTCGTGCTGGACCGGGTGGCCGAGGGGGTCAAGCTCAAGACTGCGGCCAAGGAGACCGGTGCGGCGCACGGGGTCCCGGCCAGCGAGGTCTACGACGCGGCCCTGCTCCGCAGGCGCGCCGAAAGGTCAGCGGGAACAGTAGACTGAGCCGCACAGCGGAGAGGCACTCCAGCGCAGGGGAATCGATGAGCAGGCGGGGCCATGACCGAGGAGCACACGGGCAGCGAACAGGCTGCTCAGACGAGCAGCACGACCATCCGCGAGGCGGCCACGGCGCAGGTCGCGTGGCTTCAGCCAGAGCGCAACGCCACTGACGGGGTCCTCGATCTCTTCGCCGCCCGCCCGAACCAGCCGGTGTACGCCGTGCCCAACGGGACCGGGGGCTGGGTAGACGTCTCGATCACCAGTTTCCTCGACCAGGTCCGCGGCGTGGCCAAGGGCCTGATCGCGCTCGGCCTGGAGCCCGGGGACCGGATCGCGGTGATGGCGCCGACCTCCTACAACTGGGCGGTGGTCGACCAGGCGATCTGGTTCACCGGCGCGATCTCGGTGCCGATCTATGAGACCAGCTCCCAGCACCAGGTCGGTGAGCTTCTGGAGGACTCGGGTGCGAAGCTGGCACTCGCCGGCAGCAGCGAGCTGCAGGACTGCCTGCGCGCCGCCGGGGCGAAGCTCAAGGGGAACCGGCCCACCGTGCTGCCCATCGAGGAGCTGCGTCAGCTCGACGACCTCGCCGCCTCCGGTGAGCACATCTCCGACGAGCAGCTCGAGGCCGCCCGTTCCCGGGCCGGGCTGGACGACGTCGCCACGCTCGTCTATACCTCGGGGACCACTGGCCGGCCCAAGGGTGTGCGCATCACCCACCGCAACCTGGCCGAGGGGGCGGCGAACATGCTGCCCTTCGCGGACGAGATCCTGGGCGAGGGGGAGTCCCGCACGCTGATCTTCCTGCCGCTGGCCCATGTGCTGGCACGCGCGGTGCAGCTGATGTGTCTGCACCGTGGGGTCCAGGTGGCGCATTCCCCCGGTTCAGCGACGCTGCTCGAAGACCTCGCCAGCTTCCGGCCCACCTGGCTGCTCGGAGTGCCGCGGGTCTTCGAGAAGGTCTACCACGGGGCGGCGACCAAGGCCCGCGCCGAAGGCAAGGGCAAGATCTTCGAGGCCGCACGAGAGACAGCGGTCGCGTACTCCCGGGCGCTCCAGGTCGAGGCCGCGGGGGAGGGGCCCGGTCCCTCGGTACGGCTGCGAGCCCGGCGAGCGATGTTCGCCCGGCTGGTCTACTCCAAGCTGCATGCCCGTCTGGGCGGCAGCGTCCGCTACATGATCTCCGGCGCCTCCACGCTGAACTCCGAGATCGCGCACTTCTTCACCGGAATCGGGCTGCCGGTCCAAGAAGGCTACGGGCTCACCGAGTCCACGGCGCCGATCACGCTCAACATCCCTGGTGCCACGCGCATCGGCACCGTCGGGATCCCGGTGCCGGGCAACACCGTCCGGATCGCTGCAGACTCTGAGGTGCTGCTCAAGGGCCCGGTGGTCTTCGACGGGTACCACAACAAGCCCGAGGCGACCGCTGAGTCCTTCGACGACGACGGCTTCTTCCGCACCGGGGATCTGGGCACCCTGGACGAGGACGGGTTCCTCACCCTGACCGGGCGCAAGAAGGATCTGATCGTCACCGCAGGCGGCAAGAACGTCTACCCGATGCCGATGGAAGAGGTCATCCGGGCACACCCGCTGGTCGCTCAGGCCCTCGTCGTGGGAGACGACCGTCCCTACGTCGCGGCGCTGGTCACCCTGGACGCCGATGCGGTCGCGGACTGGTGCCGGCTCAACGGGTACCGGTCACTGTCGCTGATCGACGCCGCCAAGCACCCCAAGGTGCGCCAGGAGATCGGCCTCTCGGTGGAGGCCGCGAACCGGCGGGTCTCGCGGGCAGAGTCCATCCGGAAGTTCGAGCTGCTCGACGTCGAACTCTCCGAGGAGTCCGGGTACCTGACGCCCTCACTGAAGCTGCAGCGGCACCGGGTGCTCGCCGACTTCCAGGGCGTCATCGACTCGGTCTACGCGAACTGACCCGCCGGGTCTCGGGCGTGCGCGGCATCGCTGGGGCGCAAACGGGTGGAATAGCCCCACATGCAGGGCCTGTTCCACCTGAATTCGCCCCAGCGATGCCGAGATCTCGATTCTGTGGGCCTGGGACTGTGGAGAACTCGGAGGGACCCCAGAACTAGGTCAGGCTGTTCCCCATGCGGCGTCCGCAGCAGCTTCCTCCGAATCTCCAGGACCGGGCGTTCACACGTGCCGATCTTCGCTCGCTCGAACTCTCGGAGGAGCGGGTCCGTCGTCGCGACGTTCGCCGCCTGACCCAGGGACTGTACACCGCAGTTTCAGGGCAGGGTTCCCTCAGCGATGCACTGGAGCTCGCCCGCATGCTGCCGGAGTGTTGGGTCTCGCACGCCACGGCGGCCCGACTCTACGGATGGGACCTGCCGCGCAGGTTGGGGGAGCGCGAGAGCATCCATCTCACTCAGCCGCGGGGTTCGAATCGTCGAATCAGGCGCCTCGAGGTGATCAGTCACCGGCAGGCCGCCGACGCTGAGGATCAGTGGATGATCGCCGGGGCCCGGGTGGCGAGCCCGGCGCGAACCTGGTTGGACCTCGCCGGGCAGCTCGGGGAGGTGGAGCTGATCTGCTTCGGTGATCACCTGGTGCGTCATCCCTATCCGCGATTCGAGGCGAGGCGAGAACCGTATACGACGATCCGCGAGCTCCACGAGACCCTGGCCCGCGCGAACGGCGTCCCGGGTCGACGTCGGGCGTTGGAGGCTGTGCGGCACGTCCGCGTGGGAGCTGACTCGGCCGCGGAAACCCGGCTGCGCTTGTCTCTGGTGCGTGCCGGGCTGCCCGAACCTTCGCTTCAAGTCTCTGTGCACCCTGGGGACCTGCGGGCGCGGTGCGCCGACCTCGGATATCCGGATCTGAAGATTGCCATCCAATACGAGGGTGCGACCCATTTCAGCGCAGAGCAGGCGATGGCTGATCAGAGGCGGGACAACGTCTTTCTCGCCGCAAGCTGGATCGTGCTGCGCTTCAACGCACGGGATCACGCTGAGGGGTTCGCATCCGCAGTGCGGCAGGTGCGCGGCGTCATTGCACACCGTCGAGGGTGACCTATCAGGCATCCGTGGGGCAGAGACGGGGGTTATGGGCACGGATTCACGCGTCGTTCCACCTGTTCTCGCCCCGGGGATTCGGGCGGGCCGCTGTGCGGGGCCGCCGCCGGGCTGGTGCTCGGTTGCTGGGTCGGCGTCACGGGCGGGGCGCGGGCGGTCCGGCAGGGGGTGGGCGATAGAGTTGATCACCGTGAGTCAACAGCAGCGAAACCTCGCAGAGGCCGAGTCCAGCCCCGCTGCGGTGCCGGGGGAGACCCCGCCCGCCTACCGTCCGGCGCAGTCCGACGACGACGCGCGCTCGATCGCCGCCGCTGCCTCCGGCGCGGGGTCTGGTCCCGCGCGGGACCAGACAGAGGAGAAGTCCGGGAAGAAGCGTCGGCTGCAGTACCCGCCGGCCCCCGAGCCGCTGTCGGTCCCGGTGATCGATAACCACGCGCACCTGGACTTCCGGGACGGGCAGATCGCGGTCTCGGTGCAGCAGGCTCTCGAGGCCGCCCGCGCCGTCGGGGTTCTCGGAGCGCTCTGCGTGGGCTATGACGTGGCCTCCTCGGAGTTCTCCGTGACCGCAGCCGAAGAACATCCCCAGCTCAAGGCCGCAGTGGCGCTGCACCCCAATGACGCTCCGGTGCTCGCGGCCCAGGGAGGCTACGACGCCGCGTTCGCCAGGATCGCCGAGCTCGCCCGCCATGATCAGGTGGTCGCGATCGGGGAGACCGGGCTGGACTTCTACCGCACCGGTGAGGAGGGCATCGCCGCCCAGCGACGCAGCTTCGAGGACCACATCGCGCTCGCCGTCGAACGCGGACTTGCGCTGCAGATCCATGATCGCGACGCCCACGCGGAGGTGGTCCAGGTGCTCGACGCCGCGCCGGCGCTGCCCCGCGCGGTGGTCTTCCACTGCTTCTCCGGAGACGCCGAGCTGGCCCGGATCTGCAACGCCAACGGGTGGTACATGTCCTTTGCCGGCACGGTCACTTTCAAGAACGCCCATGCGCTGCGCGAGGCGCTCGCGGTGGCTGATCCGCAGCTGATCCTGGTGGAGACCGACACTCCCTTCCTGACCCCGCACCCGCACCGCGGCCAGCCCAACGCGCCATACCTGATCCCGCAGACCATCCGGCTCATGGCCGAGGTGCGCGAGACCGGCCTGGACTCGCTGTGTCAACAGGTCATGCTCAACACCACGCAGGCCTACGGGAGCTGGACATGAGCGACCAGCCAGCCCCGCAGGAACCAGCAGCGCAGGAACCAGCAGCGCAGGAAGCGACAGCGCAGGGTTCAGCCCCGCAGCTGCTCTCCGCCGCGCATGTGCGTGCGCTGGCCGAGCAGCTGGGCGTGCGCCCCACCAAGCAGTGGGGGCAGAACTTCGTGATCGACCCCAACACGATCCGGCGGATCGTGAGCCTCGCGGAGCTCGACGGCAGCGAACACGTGCTCGAGGTCGGCCCGGGGCTCGGCTCGCTGACCCTGGGTCTGCTGGATGAGTCTGCGATGGTCAGCGCCGTCGAGATCGACCCCAAGCTGGCGGCTCAGCTGCCTGAGACGGTGCAGCGGTTCCGACCCGAGCGTGCCGGAAACCTGCGCGTGCTAGAACAGGACGCGCTGAAGCTCACCCCTGCCTCCTTCACCGACCTCGGGGACGGTCAGGGCCCGTCGGTCCTGGTCGCGAACCTGCCCTATAACGTGGCGGTCCCGGTGGTGCTGCACCTGCTCCAGATCCTGCCCTCGCTGCGCAAGGGCCTGGTCATGGTGCAGGAGGAGGTCGCGGACCGGCTGTGCGCGGGTCCTGGCTCCAAGATCTACGGTGTCCCCAGTGTGAAGGCAGCCTGGGACACGAACATGCGCAAGGCTGGCGTGGTCGGCAAGCGCGTGTTCTGGCCGGAGCCGCGGATCTCCTCGGGACTGGTCCGCTTCGACCGGCGCGCCGAGGCCTCTTCTGAGCTGAGCCGCGAAGAGGTCTTCGCCGTGATCGACGCCGCCTTCGCCACCCGACGCAAGACCCTGCGTGCCTGCCTCGCCGGGCTCGCCGGCTCGCCCTCCCGCGCCGAGGCGGCGCTGCGAGCAGCCGGGGTGGACCCCTCGGCCCGCGGTGAGACCCTGGAGATCACCGGGTTCACCGCGATCGCCGCCGCGCTGCGCGACGCCCCGGCCGACGCTGACGTCGACGACGTCGACGCCCCAGCCGGTACCGAAGCCGCGGCCGAGGTCGACGACTCGGGTCCAGCCGGTGCGGCTCCGCGTGTCAGTGGCGAGAAGTAGGGTCGAGGCATGCGCGATAGCGAATTCTTCGGACATGTCACGGCCGTGGCTCCGGGCAAGATCAATGTGAGCCTTCGGGTCGGTCCGCTGCGCGAAGACGGATACCACGAGGTCGCCACGCTCTATCTTGCGGTCTCCCTCTACGAGGAGGTCTGCGCCGAGCGGCGCGAAGACAGCGCGATCACGGTGAGCCTCTCGGAACACTCCGTGTTCACCGAGGTCCAGACCCGGGACCCGGAGACCGGTGAAATCGTCGCCGCGGCGATCCCGCTGGACGAGCGGAACCTGGCGCACCGGGCGGCCTCGAAGCTGCGCGACCGGCTGGGGATCACCGACGGGGTGGACCTCACGATCACCAAGAACGTTCCGGTCGCCGGGGGCATGGGCGGAGGCTCCGCCGATGCAGCCGCCGCGCTGGTGGCGTGCTCGGCTCTCTGGGAGGCGGGGCTCTCCAAGGAGCAGCTGGCGGAGCTCGGCGCCGAGCTCGGCGCCGATGTGCCGTTCGCGATCCTGGGCGGAGCCGCCGTGGGGCAGGGCGTGGGTGACCAGCTCTCTCCACTGCTGACCCGAGGCGAGCTGCATCTGGTCATCGTGCCGGCCAACACCGGGCTGTCCACGCCCAGCGTGTACGCCACGCTGGATGAGATGCGCGCCGCGGCAGGCGTCCAGGCCGAGGCGCCGGAGCTGGATTCCGACCTGGTGCGGGCGGTCTGCACCGCCGACGCCGAACTGGTGGCCTCACTGATGGCCAACGATCTGCAGGCCCCGGCCGTCGCCAGCCTGCCCTCCCTCGAGGACATGATGGACATCGGCATGATCGAAGGGGCGCTGCAGGGCATGGTGTCCGGTTCCGGACCCACTCTGGTGTTCCTGGCCCGGGATGCCGAGTCCGCCCACCAGCTGTGCACCAGCCTGGAGGAACGGACCGAGGTCTGGGCCGTGCCCGTCACCGGCCCAGCTCCCGGGGCGCGGCTGATCAACAGCCGGGAGAGCGACTGAGCTGACCCCGCGCGACACCGGGCTTTTCAGAAGCCCCTGTGATCAGTCGGTCCGGTACAGTCCAGCCATCGGCCCCGGGGGTGCCGGGGGTCCGTCGGCCTGGATCTCGGCGCGTCCCGGATCTCGGCGCCTCCCGGAGTTCGGTGCGTCCCTGCGATCGCCGGCCTCGAGACCGCCCCACCTCAGCCGACCTTCTCGGAGAGCTCCAGCCAGCGCTCCTCCAGCTTCTCGTTCTCGGCCTGCAGCCGGGTCACATCGGCGGTGAGCTTGCCCAGACCCTCGAAGTCGCTGGGATCGTGATCATTCATCTGGCGCTGCTTCTTCTCGATCTGGGTGATCAGCTTCTGCATCTTGCGCTCCAGCGCGCCGACCTCCTTGCGGACCTCGCGCTCCTCGGCGCCGCTCAGCGTGGTCCCGCCGGCCGATGACGGGGAGGAGGTCTTCCTCGCCTCACGGCGTGCCGCGGCCGCGGCCTTCCCGGACGTTGCCCCGTTGCTGGCGGCGCCACCTCCAGAGCCGGAGCCCCCTGAGCCGGCGCCCTTCGGCTCGCCGGAGCCGCCGTTGGCGCGGGCGGCCTTCAGCCGCAGATACTCTTCCACGCCGCCGGGGACATGACGCATCTGGCCGTCGAAGATCGCGTACTGCTGATCTGTCACGCGCTCGAGCAGGTACCGGTCGTGGGAGACCACGATCAGGGTTCCGGGCCAGGAGTCCAGCAGGTCCTCCATGGCGGCGAGCATGTCGATGTCCAGGTCGTTGGTGGGCTCGTCGAGGATCATCACGTTGGGTTCGGAGAGCAGCACGAGCAGCAGCTGCAGGCGGCGTCGTTGTCCGCCGGAGAGTTCGCCGACCCGCGCGGAGAGGTGCGCGGTGGAGAACCCGAGGCGCTCCAGCAGCTGCGCCGGGGTGTGCTCCTTGCCGTCGATGACCACCTGGGTCTTCTCGCGGGCCAGGACCTCACGGACCCGGTCGCCCTCGATGGCCGCCAGCTGGGAGAACTGCTGATCCAAGGTGGCCAGGCGCACGGTCTTGCCGCGCTTGACGCGGCCGGTGTCTGGCTCCAGCTTCCCGGCCACCAGGTTCAGCAGCGTGGACTTGCCCGCGCCGTTGGCGCCGAGGATTCCGGTGCGCTCACCGGGACCGATCCGCCAGGTGACCTCGTTGAGGATCGGCTTGCCGTCGAAGCCGATGGAGGCATCCAGAACGTCGACCACGTCCTTGCCCAATCGGGCGGTGGCCATCTTCTTGAGCTCGATCGGATTGCGCGGAGGCGGGACGTCGGCGATGAGCGCGTTGGCCGCCTCGATGCGGAACTTCGGCTTGGTGCTGCGGGCGGGGGCGCCGCGACGCAGCCAGGCCAGCTCCTTCTTCATCAGGTTCTGCCGCTTGGCCTCCACTGTAGCGGCCTGACGGTCCCGCTCCACGCGCTGCAGGACATACGCCGCATAGCCGCCGTCGAAGGGCTCGACCACACCGTCGTGGACCTCCCAGGTGGTGGTGCTGATCTCGTCGAGGAACCAGCGGTCGTGGGTGACCACCAGCAGACCGCCGGAGCTGCGCGGCCAGCGACGGTTCAGGTGGTTCGCCAGCCAGGAGATCCCCTCCACGTCGAGGTGGTTGGTGGGCTCATCCAGCGCGATGATGTCCCATTCGCCCACCAGCAGCTTCGCCAGCGCCACGCGACGCCGCTGCCCGCCGGAGAGCTCGGAGATCTTCGCCTCCCACGGGATATCGGCCACCAGTCCGGCGATCACATCCCGGATCTTCGCATCGGAGGCCCACTCGTGGTCATCGGCGTCGCCGACGACCGAATAGCCCACAGTGTGCTCATCGACGAGGTCATCGGACTGGTCCAGCACACCGAACTGCACCCCCTTGCGCCGGGTGACCTGTCCTGAGTCGGGCTCCAGCCGGCCGGTGAGCATGGCCAGCAGCGAGGACTTGCCGTCGCCGTTGCGTCCGACGACGCCGACGCGGTCGCCCTCATTGATGCCGATCGTCACCGAATCGAAGACGGTGCGGGTAGGGAATTCCAGGTGTAGGGCCTCGGCCCCGAGAAGATGTGCCACCCATCCAGGGTAATGCCCCGCTGTGGCCGCGGTTTCCTCCGGCAAGGCGGCCCATGCGAAGATGGTCCAGCGCGTGGCCGGAGCCGAGAGTGTTCGCAGCGCCGAGCACTCTTCGACCGCCGTCGCACTCCGCCTTGGTGTAATGGCAGCACGCCAGCCTTTGGAGCTGTGCAGTCTAGGTTCGAATCCTAGAGGCGGAACGGCAGTCAAGATCGCCGGGCCTGCCTACACTGAGGAGTCCCATGAACCGCGTCGAGGAGCAGCCTTCGTGACCAACGCCCAGACCGCCCAGCCCACCGCCGTGATCGTGCTCGCGGCCGGAGCCGGGACCCGGATGAAGTCCAGCACGCCGAAGATCATGCACCCGATCGGTGGCGTCTCCATGATCGGACACGCGCTGGGCGCGGCGAAGGGTCTGGACCCGCAGCATCTGGTCGCGGTCGTGCGGCACCAGCGGGAGAAGGTCGCCGGGCATATCGCCACGGTCGAGCCGGGCGCCGTGATCGCTGACCAGGACGAGGTCCCCGGCACCGGACGCGCCGTGGCGTGCGGCCTGCAGGCGCTCACCGCCGCGGGTGCACCCGCCGAGACCGGCACCGTCGTCGTCACCTACGGCGATGTCCCGCTGCTGCAGACGCAGATGCTCGCAGAGCTGGTGGACGCCCACGAGCGCGACCGCAACGCCGTCACGGTGCTCTCCGCCGTGCTCGAGGACGCGTCCGGCTACGGTCGGATCCTGCGCAGCGAGAAGGACCCGCAGGACGTGCTGGGGATCGTGGAGCATAAGGACGCGACCCCCGAGCAGCGCCGCATCACCGAGATCAACTCCGGGATCTACGCCTTCGACGCCGCGGTGCTCAACCGCGCGCTGGCCCAGGTCACCACCGAGAACGCCCAGGGTGAGATGTACCTCACCGATGTGCTCTCCATCGCTCGCGCCGAGGGCGGCCGGGTCTCCGCAGTGGTCACCGAGGACCGCTGGCAGGTCGAAGGCGCCAACGACCGGGTCCAGCTGCAGGCCCTGGGCGCTGAGATGAACCGTCGCATCGTGGAGCGCGCCATGCGCGCCGGCACCACGGTGATCGACCCCGGGACCACCTGGATCGACGCCACCGTGACCTTGGAGGAGGACACCACCATCCTCCCGGGCACCCAGCTCCACGGTGCCACGCACATCAGCCGCAACGCCACCGTGGGCCCCGACACCACGCTCACCGACGTGATCGTCGGCGAGGGCGCCACGCTGACCCGGGTCCACGGCTCCGGAGCCCAGATCGGCGCCGGCGCCAGCGTGGGACCGTTCACCTACCTGCGTCCAGGCACCGTGCTGGGAGAGACGGGCAAGATCGGTGCCTTCTACGAGACCAAGAACGTGAGCATCGGACGCGGAAGCAAGCTGAGCCACCTCGGCTACGCCGGAGACGCGACCATCGGGGAGTTCACCAACATCGGCTGCGGCAACATCACCGCGAACTACGACGGCGAGAACAAGCACCGCACCCAGATCGGCTCCCACGTGCGCACCAGTTCCAACACCGTGTTCGTCGCCCCGGTCTCAGTGGGCGACGGCGCCTACACCGGCGCCGGCGCCGTGGTGCGCAAGGACGTGCCCGCCGGCGCGCTGGCGCTCTCCATCGCCCCACAGCGCAACGCCGAGGGCTGGGTCCAGGCCAAACGGCCAGGGTCCGCAGCCGCCGATGCGGCCAGTGCCACCGGGCCCGCCGCCAACGCGGTGAGTGCCACCGGCACCGCCGAGAAGACCACCGGTCGCGACGCCCCGTAGAACAGATCCACCCGAGACCACAGACTTCACCACCCACCAGCAACGCCGGCGAGAGGCAAGAACACCCATGGACGAAATCAGGCTGAGCGGGGAAAAGACCCTGGTGCTGGCATCCGGGCGCGCACACCCGGAGCTGGCAGAGGAGATCGCCAAGGAGCTCGGCACCGAGCTGCTGCCGATCAGTGCCTACGACTTCGCCAACGGAGAGATCTACGTCCGTTCTTCGGAGTCGGTCCGCGGCAAGGACATCTTCTTGCTGCAGTCCCACCCGGCACCGATGAACAACTGGCTCATGGAGCAGCTGATCATGGTGGACTCCATGAAACGAGCCTCCGCCAAGCGGATCACCGTGGTCTCGCCCTTCTACCCCTATGCCCGGCAGGACAAGAAGGGACGCGGCCGTGAGCCGATCTCGGCGCGCCTGGTCGCGGACCTCTATAAGGCCGCAGGCGCGGACCGGATCATGAGCGTGGACCTGCACACCGCGCAGATCCAGGGCTTCTTCAACGGCCCGGTGGACCACCTCTTCGCGGTCCCGCTGCTGGCCGATCACATCCGCGCCCGCGTCGCCGACGACGAGGTCACCGTGGTCTCCCCGGACACCGGTCGTGTCCGGGTGGCCGAGCAGTGGGCCGAGCGTCTGGGCGGGGCGCCGCTGGCCTTCGTGCACAAGACCCGCGACGTCACCCAGCCCAATAAGGCGGTCTCCAAGCAGGTCGTGGGTCACATCGAGGGACGCACCTGCGTGCTCATCGACGACATGATCGACACCGGGGGAACCATCTCCGGGGCGGTGCAGGTGCTCAAGGACGCCGGCGCCAAGGACGTCATCATCGCGGCCACCCACGCGGTGTTCTCGGATCCCGCCGCCGAGCGGCTGGCCAACTGCGGTGCACGCGAGATCGTGGTCACCAACACGCTGCCGATCCCGGAGGACAAGCGTTTCGAGACCCTCACGGTGCTCTCCATCGCGCCGATCCTGGCGCGGGCGATCAAGGAGGTCTTCACCGACGGCTCGGTGACCTCACTGTTCGACGGACACGCATAGCCGCCAGCTGCACTCCGCGTTCCCGCGTCGGGGGCCGTTCTCCGGTGAGTCTCTTGGCGGCCGCGGGCCACACGGTCGAATACATG
This sequence comes from Nesterenkonia sandarakina, assembly GCF_013410215.1. Lineage (NCBI taxonomy): Bacteria > Bacillati > Actinomycetota > Actinomycetes > Micrococcales > Micrococcaceae > Nesterenkonia > Nesterenkonia sandarakina. Next base: position 103,134 of record NZ_JACCFQ010000001.1, on the reverse strand, counting down.
CTGGCCATGGACTGTTGACGCAGGGGAGCAGGCACAGGCGGCTCGCAACACACGCGATCGCCGGATGTCTGTTCCAGCAGGCCCGATCTATCTCAGGAGCAGCCATGGAACCCCGCACCGATGGACCCGATCAGGAATCCGCCACTGACCAGACCTTCGACGTGATCGTGATCGGTGCCGGAGCGGTCGGTGAGAACGCGGCGGGTCGGGCAGCGCAGGGCGGGCTGAGCGTAGCGATCGTCGAAGCTGAACTGGTCGGCGGGGAATGCTCCTACTGGGCATGCATGCCGTCGAAGGCATTGCTGCGCTCGTCGCAGGCTCTGCGGGCTGCCCGCGGGGTGGCCGGTGCTGCAGGTGCCGTCACCGGGGACCTCGACGTCGCCGCGGTGCTGAATCGCCGAGATTCCTTCACCAGCGGCTGGAAGGACAAGGGGCAGGTCGACTGGCTTGAAGGCGCGGGGATCCAGCTGGTGCGCGGGCAGGGTCGACTCACCGGCCCCAAGCAGGTGAGCGTCACCGCGGCCGACGGATCCGCCACCACGATCACTGCCAGGCATGCCGTGACCCTCGCCACGGGCTCGGCCGCTGCGATCCCCGAGGTGCCGGGGCTGCACGAATCTCATCCCTGGACGAGCCGAGAGGGCACCAGCGCGCAGAGCGTGCCGAAGAGCCTCGCGATCATCGGCGGCGGTGTGGTGGCCGCAGAACTGGCCACCGCTTACGCCGGCCTCGGCAGCAGAGTGACGGTCCTGGCGCGCAGCGGTCTGCTGAGAGGCATGGAGCCCTTCGCCGGTGAGCTCGTCGGGGAAGCGCTCGAGTCCCAAGGGGTGGAGCTGCGGCTGCACACCGCCCCGGAACGGGTGACCCGCGCGGGGGAGGAGGTCCGCCTGGAGACCTCCGACGGGGAGACCCTGGTGGTCCAGGAGGTGCTCGTCGCCACGGGACGCACCCCGCGCACCGGGGACCTGGGTCTTGAGACCGTCGGCCTGGAGCCGGGCTCCTGGATCGAGACAGATGACACCATGCAGGTCCCGGGCTTCGACTGGCTCTACGCCGTCGGCGACGTGACCCATCGTGCCCTGCTCACCCACCAGGGCAAGTATCAGGCGCGGGCCGCCGGGGACGTGATCGTTGCTCGCGCCCGGGGTGCTCGAGTCGACGATGCCCCCTGGGGCGCCCATGTGGCCACGGCAGATCAGCGCGCGGTTCCGCAGGTCACCTTCACCGACCCCGAGGTGGCCTCTGTCGGGCTCACCGCTGCGGCGGCCCGCGAAGCAGGGTACGAGATCCGCGTGGTGGACTACGAGCTGGGCAACGTGGCAGGTGCGGCGCTGCACGCCGACGGATACGCAGGCAAGGCGCGCATGGTCGTCGATGAGCAGCGCGAGGTGATCCTGGGGGTGACCTTCGTCGGCCCCGATGTCAGCGAGCTGTTGCATGCCGCGACCATCGCGGTGACCGCCGAGGTGCCGCTGGACCGGCTGTGGCACGCAGTGCCTGCCTATCCCACGATCAGCGAGATCTGGCTGCGGCTCCTGGAGAGCTACGGCCGCCCGGGCAGCTGAGTCCAGCTGCCGAGGGGCGGCGGCGCGGGAGCGCGGCTCGGCTCAATCCTGCTTGACCTTGGCCGCCTCCACCGATGGGTCCTTCCAGCGGCCCGAGCGCACTCCCCGGAAGTAGATCCGGCCTACCACCAGGGAACCGACGAACAACACGGCCATCGGGATCAGCACGATGTAGACATTGCCCGTGGCGACCATGATCGGGATCGCCAGGGCGGTGACCAGCCCACCACCGAAGAAGGGCTCGAAGAACAGCTGCTTATACCCGAAGGCCTCCAGTGCTGGGGACTCGTCATAGGGGTCGGCCACGCGGAGCAGGACCAGGCCGGTGGCGGTGACGCCCATGGACTGACCGAAGTCCGCGATGCCGCGCTCCAGCCAGAACTCCGGGATGATGCGCGGGGTGCACAGCAGCAAGATGGTGGTGCAGAACAGAATCCCGGCCACCGAAAGGATCAGGAAGGTCTCCCAGAAGTTCGCGATGACCTCCAGGGAGATGGTCGCCAATGCGGCGACGATCAGGATGTCCAGGGCCAGGCCCTGGATCCGCTTCATCGTCTCGTGGTCGACGAGGTTGGTGTTGCCGGTGCGATCCAGGATCAGCTGGATGATCACTCCGCCGATCATGGCCAGCGGGAACAGCGGAACGTAGCCCAACAGGGTCAGGCCCTCCTCGGAGAAGACCGATCCCGGCTGGCCCCACAGCTGGTCCTCGACCCAGACCAGGCCTTCCAGGATGATCCACCCGATGATGATGGCCAGGCCCACGATGGCCACGTGCAGCGTCAGCGGTTCGATCGAGCTGGGACGAGCGGTCATCCGACCGGTGGAGACGTTCTCCTTCTTGCCGTAGAGCCCGCGCAGCTCCGCCTTGGACTGCTTGGACACGTTCTTGATCACTCGGGTTCGTCCGGTGCGCACGCCCCAGTTGATGACAGCGATGCCGATCAGGATGCCGAAGACGAGCCCGACCGTGGCGATGGCCAGAGCGAGGTCTGTCGCTTCGGGGATGCCCATGTCATCGAAGGCCGGCTGCATGCCGGCTGCGGTGCCATGACCGCCCTCAAAGGCGATCTCAAGCAGCGCGCCGAAGATCGGATCCACTCCGAGCAGCGGAGAGAGCACCAGCAGTCCCAGCACGATTCCCACGACGTACTGACCGGAGCCGTAGGCCACACCGATTGAGAGCTGCGGCCCCACCAGCTTGGCGGCCCGAACGGGGGAGGGAATCCTTGAGCCCAGGAACAGGGTGGCAAAGACCACCGAGATCAGCAGCCCCGGCAGTTCGGCCCAGACGTCGAAGATTCCAGTGGTCAGCAGTCCACCGTCCTCCAGCCATTCCCAACCCAGGGGTTCCCCGAGACGGCCCAGGACCTGGGGGCCGATGATGAGTCCGATGAAGCCGGCGATGATGGCGCTGGGCAGCAATAGCTTCTGGATGAAGGGCACCTTGACCCTGACATACTTTCCCAACAGCATCACCGCTGCCAGCATGACGATCGCGAACCCTATGACCTCTGGACTCATCTGATATGTCTCTCCTAAACTCACCGGCGGCCCTAGACACGTGAATGAATACCATCACAACGAAGGGCTCGGCGCGAGAGCCGAGCCGGCTGGTCCAACAGATCCCTCGATATTCGTTGTCTTCGGGCTGGATGTCATCTCGAACACTCATGACCGGTCCGAGGACTGCAGAGACAGCGCTGCTGTGACCGGTGGTGGATAGGATCACTGCATGGATCAGCAGAGCCCCGCCGAGTCCGGCGTCAATCGCAATGAGTTCGTGCGATCCCTCGCCACCGGCCTGCGCGTCCTGGAGGCCTTCTCGGCCACCGAACCGAAACTGACCCTCTCCGACGTCGCCCGTCGGGCCGGGGTCAGCCGAGCCACCGCCCGGCGGATGCTGCTCACCCTGGTCCGTGAGGGGTACGCCCACGCAGACGGCAGGTACTTCCAGCTGACTCCGAAGGTGCTGGGCCTGGGGCAGGGCTACTGGTCCGGCCGCGGCTGGCACGAGCTGCTCCAGCCATCGCTGGGGGAGCTCTCCACAGCACTGGGCGAATCCTGCTCGGCCGCGCTGCTCTTCGGCGATGAGGTGATGTACGTCTGCCGAGTGCACACCCGACGAATCATGCGGATCGACCTCGGACTGGGCACCAAGCTGCCCGCGTTCGCCACCTCGATGGGCCGGGTGCTGCTCTCCGGGCTCGAGGACGCGGTGCTCGAGGAACGCCTGCACAGCACCGAGCGGCGCGCCTTCACCTCCCGCACGGTCACCGACCCTGAGCGACTGCGCGAGATCATCACGCAGGTGCGCGCCGAGGGCTGGGCGGTGGTGGACGAGGAGCTGGAACTGGGATTGCGCTCCGTGGCGGTCCCGGTCCGGGATCGCAGCGGGCGTGTGGTGCTCGCGCTGAACACCTCGCTCCCGGCCGGTCGAGAGTCCGTCCAGGAGTCGCTGGATCGCACGCTGCCCCAGCTGCTGGACTGCGCCACGGCCGTGGAAGACCTGATCGGGTCCCTGGGTGAGGACGTCGACAGGCTCACCGTGCCCCAGGGCCTCTGACTCGTACACCTGACCGGCACCTCTGGCGCGACCCGCCGTCGCCCACTATGCTGGGCTCTACATAGCGCACAGATGTTTGCATAGCGAACATCGCGTGTTGATTCGCTCAGGACAGGGGAGCTCATATGCAGGATGTCTTCATCTACCAGGGTCTGCGCACCCCCTTCGGCAAGGTCGGCGGTGCCCTGTCCGGCCAACGTCCGGATGACCTCGCCGCACTGGTGATCTCCACGCTCGTGGAACAGGCCCCGGGGCTGACCCCGGAGAACGCCGGGGAGATCGTCGGGGAGGTGATCTTCGGCAACGCCAACGGCGCCGGCGAGGAGAACCGCAACGTGGCGCGCATGGCCTGGCTGCTCGCACAGCTGCCGGTGACCGTGCCGGGTTCCACGATCAACCGACTCTGCGGCTCCTCCATGGAGGCCGCGATCTCCGGAGCCCGGCAGATCGCGCTGGGGGAGACCGACGTCGTCCTCGCCGGCGGCGTGGAGTCCATGTCGCGCGCCCCCTGGGTGCTGCCCAAGACCGAACGCCCCTTCCCGATGGCCAACCTCGAGCTGGCCAACACCACGCTGGGCTGGCGGCTGATCAATGAGCGCATGCCCAGCCAGTGGACCGTCTCGCTCGGCGAGGCCACCGAACAGCTGCGTGAGCGCCACGGCATTGAGCGCGAACGCCAAGACGCCTTCGCCGCCCGTTCCCACGAGCTCGCCGCCAACGCCTGGTCAGAGGGGCACCTCAGGGATCTCACCGTGGCTGTGCCCGGCGTGGACCTGGACATCGATGAGACCATCCGGGCCGGGGTCACCGAAGAGAAGCTCGCCGGGCTGCGCACCGTCTTCCGCCGCGAGAACGGCACCGTCACCGCCGGCAACGCCTCCCCGATGAACGACGGCGCCTCCGCCGTCTGGCTCGGATCCGCGGCCGGCGGAGAGCAGCTGGGCCTGACCCCGCAGGTGCGGATCGCCGGCTGGGCCGCGGCGGCGAACGAGCCGCAGTACTTCGGCTACGCCCCGGTCGAAGCCAGCAACAAGGCGCTGTCCCGTGCCGGGATCAGCTGGGCCGAGGTCGGCGCGGTGGAGCTCAACGAGGCCTTCGCCGCGCAGTCCCTGGCCTGCCTCGACGCGTGGGAGGTCGACCCGGAGATCGTCAACGCCTGGGGCGGGGCGATCGCGATCGGTCACCCGCTCGGCGCCTCGGGCACCCGGGTGCTGGCCACCCTGGCGAAGCGGATGCAGCTGGGCGGCGAACGCTGGGGCGTGGCCACACTGTGCATCGGCGTGGGCCAGGGCCTCGCCGTCGTCCTCGAGAACGCCAGCAGCTGAGCCTAGCCAGGCCACCCACAGGGAGAGAGAAGAAACGATGACTGAATTCGTAGACACGGCCGCAGAGGCGGTGAGCAGCGTGCGCGACGGCGCCACCGTGCTGCTCGGCGGCTTCGGCAACGCCGGACAGCCCATGGAGCTCATCGACGCGCTCCTGGACTCAGGCACCACTGACCTCACCGTGGTGAGCAACAACGCCGGGCAGGGCGACCGTGGGCTGGCGCTGCTGATCAAGGAGCGCCGGGTGCGCAAGGTGATCTGCTCCTTCCCGCGACAGTCAGACTCCTGGCACTTCGACGCGGCCTACCGCGCCGGGGAGATCGAGCTGGAGCTCGTCCCGCAGGGCAACCTCGCCGAGCGGCTGCGCGCCGCCGGTGCCGGGATCGGCGCCTTCTTCACCCCCACCGGATACGGCACCAGCCTCGCCGAGGGCAAGGAGACCCGCGAGATCGAGGGCCGGAACTACGTGCTGGAGCACCCGATCCGCGGCGACGTCGCGCTGATCAAGGCGCTGCAGGCCGACGACGCCGGCAACCTGGTCTACCGCAAGACCGCCCGGAACTTCGGCCCGGTCATGGCCGCCGCCGCCTCGCACACCGTGGTCCAGGTCGCGGAACTGGTCCCCAGCGGATCCCTCGATCCGGAGAACATCGTCACCCCCGGCATCTACGTGGACACGGTGACCGCCCTGACCCTGGGCTCCATCCAGAACCAGGAAGCGAAGGAAGCATGAGCACCCAGAACAGCACCGCCAGCCAGACGGGTCAGCAGCCGCTCTCCCGGGAAGACCTCGCGAAGCTCGTCGCCGCGGACATCGCGCCGGGCTCCTATGTGAACCTGGGCATCGGGCAGCCCACCAAGGTCTCGGACTACCTGACGCCCGAGCAGCAGGTCACCCTGCACACCGAGAACGGGATGCTGGGCATGGGACCTGAGGCGCACGGAGAAGACATCGACGAGGAGCTGATCAACGCGGGCAAGATCCCGGTCACCGAACTCCCCGGAGCCAGCTACTTCCACCACGCCGACTCCTTCGCGATGATGCGCGGCGGCCACCTCGACGTCTGCGTCCTCGGCGCCTTCCAGGTCTCCGCCGGCGGGGACCTGGCCAACTGGTCCACCGGCGCGCCCGATGCCATCCCCGCGGTGGGCGGCGCGATGGATCTGGCCATCGGTGCCAAGGAGGTCTTCGTGATGATGTCGCTCTTCGCGAAGGACGGCACCCCGAAGATCGTGGCCGACTGCAGCTACCCGGTCACCGGGCTGGGCTGCGTGAGCCGGGTCTACACCGACCACGGGGTCTTCCTGATCGAACAGGCAGCGGACGGGCTCCAGCTGGTGCTGCGCGAGGCCTACGGGATCGAAGCCGAGGAGCTGGTGCAGCGGTTCGATTTTCCGGTGGTGATCGCCGGCTAGCCAGCTGGTATAGTCATCAGCTGTGCCCAGGCGAGGGGGCGAGCGTCACGGATCGGTTCCGCAGACCTCAGCCCCGTGATCGACGAGGCGAACTGACAGGAAACATCACCGCCGCTCATCGCGCGGAGAGCCTGAAATTCACTTGTCGTTGGTGCCTGGATCAATACGAATCCAACCAACGAAGGACAACACCATGGCTGACAAGATCGTCATTCCCGCCACCAAGCGCACCGAGTTCGGCAAGGGCGCTGCCCGCAAGGCCCGCCGCGAGGACCTGATCCCGGCAGTCGTCTACGGCCACGGCGAAGACCCCATCCACGTGGTGCTCCCCGGTCACCAGACCCACCTGGCAGTGCGTAACCCCAACGCACTGATCACCCTGGACATCGAGGGCACCGAGCAGATGGTGATCCCCAAGGCCATCCAGCGCGACATCATCAAGCGCAGCATCGACCACATGGACCTGCTCACCGTGCGCCGCGGCGAGAAGGTTGTCGTCGACGTCTACGTCGAGGTCACCGGCGAGCCGGCCGTCGGCTTCGAGTGGATCCTGGAGCAGGCCACCGTCTCCGTCGAGGCCGAGGCCACCCACCTGCCCGAGCACGTCACCGTGGACATCACCGACCGTGACGAGAACGCCCTGCCGGAGCACATCGCGCTGCCCAAGGGTGTCACGCTGGCGATGACCGACCTGGAGTCCCCGGTCGTCTCCATCCACGAGCCCGTCGAGCAGGACCTGGGCGACGAGGAAGAGACCACCGAGGAAGAGGCCGCCGAAGGCGAGACCGCCGAAGGCGAGTCCGAGGAGAACGCCGAAGGCGAAGAGAGCTGAACCAGCTGAGGCTGGAACTCCACTAGGCTCGAAGCATGGCTTCAGAGACGTGGTTGATAGCGGGACTCGGGAACCCCGGGTCCCGCTATCGTCATACCCGGCACAATATCGGGCACATGGTGCTCGACGAACTCCTCGAGCGCATGGACGCGAAGTACACGCGGACCAAGTTCGGGGCCAAGGCCGTCACCGCCCGACTCGGGGCCGGCGGGCCGAAGGTGGTCTTCGCGGTCTCTGAGGGCTACATGAACCTCTCCGGCAAGCCCGTGCGAGGGCTGATGGACTACTTCTCCGTGCCCACACAGAGCCTGGTCGTGGTCCACGACGAGCTCGATCTGGACTTCGGACGTGTGAAGCTCAAGCGCGGCGGATCCGAGGGCGGGCATAACGGGCTGAAGTCCATCACCTCCCACCTCGGCGGTGACCGGGACTACCTGCGGGTGCGCGCCGGAGTCGGCAGGCCCCCCGGCCGCATGGACAGCGCCGACTACGTGCTGCAGAAGTTCAGCGCCGCCGAACAGAAGGAGCTGGGCATCTTCATCTCCCGGCTCGCGGACGCCGTGGAGCTGCTGGTCTCCGAGGGGCTGCCCGCCGCTCAGAACGCGGTGCACTGAACTGGCTGGTGGATGGATCTCGCCGCCGCCACCGAACCTCCTGCCGGACTGCACCTTCTCGGGGATACCGACTTTTCGGGGCGCGCCTTCCTCGCGCCGCAGCCTGCTCCTGACATGCCGTGCTGTACCGGCCCCGAAGGGGTTCCCTTTCCTGGACGAATGCCTAAAATGGGGTCAGTTCTTGGCGCGAGGATGGTTATGGATTCCGAGGAACTGCGTGTTGCTGACCTGCCGCCGTACGAGTTCAGATTCACCGGCGAGGTGGGGGAATCCCTCGCGAGGACCCTCCGGGTGCTCAGCTCTCAGCAACGGCTCCAGACCCTGCTGGATGCCAGCAACGTGGTGGTCAGCGATCTGGACCTGGAGCGGGTGCTGCGGCGCATCGCCGAGGAGGCCCGGAGAGTGGCGGACGCGGAGTTCGCCGCATTGGGTGTCCTCTCCGCGGACGGGAGTCTTGAACGATTCATCCACGTGGGGGTGCCGACCCAGCAGGCCGCGAAGATCGGAGACCTGCCGCGCGGGCTCGGCGTCCTGGGCGCAGTCATAGAGAAACAGCAGCCGATCCGGCTGGATGACCTCACTGCCGACCCGCGGTCCGTAGGCTTCCCCGCTCACCATCCGCCGATGAGCAGCTTCTTGGGGGTCCCGATCACGATCGGAGGTGAGGCCTACGGCAACCTCTACCTCACCAACCGAGCCGATGGGCCGTTCACCGCAGAGGACGAGGAACTGGTCACCGCTCTGGCGGCAGCGGCCGCGACGGCGATCAGCAACGCCCGGCTCTACGAGGAGACCCGGCGCGCCCAGCAGCTCAGCGTGGTCCTGGGGGATCTCACCTCGGCGCTGCTGGCCTCCGAGACCATCGACGTCTTCGGGGTCCTGGCCCAAGGGGTCATGACACTGACCGAGGCAGATTTCGCGGGCATCGTGACCTCCCATGGGGCAGGGCAGGAGCTGCGCATCGACACAGCTCGTGGTTCCGGGGCCTCACGCATCGAAGGCGACGTCCTGCCCTGGGTGGACTGCGCGGTCTCCCGCGCCATGGAGGGTGAGGCGAGCATCTCACCTCCCGATGGCACCGATGCCCCACCGTTCGGGGACCTCGTTCCGAGTTCCTCGGTGATCGCTGTCCCGCTGGTGGTCTCCGGCGACCGGATCGGGGCTCTCTGCGCCACCCGGGACGAGGCCAGGCCGGCATTCGGGGCTGCCGACCTTGCGCTGCTTGCCGACTTCGCGACCCAGGCAGGCCTCGCCGTCGCGCTCTCCTGGGCCCGGGTTGATCGGCAGCGGCTCAGCATGATCGAAGATCGCGCTCGCACAGCGCGCGACCTCCACGACCATGTGATCCAGCGGCTCTTCGCCACCGGACTCGGACTTCAGGCCTTTGCCTCAGCCCACCCGCGTCATGCAGCGACCATCGACCGACACGTGGCGGAGATCGACGCCGCGATCGAAGACATCCGCAGCGCGATCTTCACGCTTCGCACCCGAGACACCACCAGGACAGTTCAGCACCGGTTGCTCGACGTCGTCACGGAGCTCTCCACCGGGCTCGCTCAGGCTCCCCGGGTGAGCTTGGTCGGCCCGGTGGATGCCGCCATCACCGCAGACCTGGCTGATGACGTGATGGCGGTGCTGCGCGAATCCCTCGCCAACGTGACCCGCCACGCCAAGGCGACGAACATCGCGATCGAGATTCTCGCCGCAGCCCGGGAGGTCTCGGTCACGGTGGAGGACGACGGCGTGGGCCCCGGCCGCTGCGACGAGGCGGCCAGCGGAACCGCGAATCTCAGTGCCAGGGCGCGGGCTCGCGGCGGCGACTTCGAGCTCACACCGAGGCGGGGCGGCGGAACCCGGGCCCGGTGGCACGTCCCGATCCCATCCCAGGAGGATCGGTGAATCGGCGACCAGCACCGCTGGATCGGCTGCAGGCATCAGAAGGCCCCCCACATGGGGAGGCTCCCGTCCCGGGCGGCTTCTCCACAATAGGCCAGGTCTCTGGCGAGCCTGGAGCGTGTCTGATAGGACCTCTGGCCCTACACGGATAGTGGAGGTTCAGGGAGGCTGAGTCCAGCCCGCGACCCGCGAGAAGGGAATTCTGCTGTGATCATTGCTACACGCACCCGATCCGACACCAAGATCCATTCCTTGGTTCTTGCCGAACTCGAATGGACGCCGCAGGTGGATGCCTCGGAGATACGAGTCGAGGTGGAGGCTGGAATCGTCACCCTTACCGGAGAGGTCCGGGATCACTTCGAGTACCTGGCCGCCGAGCGTGCCATGCGCCGGGTCCACGGCGTCGTGGCGGTGTTCAACCGCCTGGAGGTCACACCACGCTCAGCCAGGTGGGTCACCGACCCCGACATCGCTGGCGTCGCTGAGCGGATCCTGACCTGGTCTGCCAACATTCCAGGCTCGGTCCGCTGCCGGGTGGAGGCGGGATGCATCACGCTCACCGGTCAGGTGGACTGGCATTTCCAGCGTGAGGCGGCGGAACGGGCCGTGGAGAACATCCGCGGCGTGCACACCGTCCGCAACGAGATCACGCTGATTCCCCGTCCGGCGGCCGATGACGCGGCGGAGACGATCCGCAGCGCCTTGTTCCGCAATCCGCAGATCGATGCGAGCCGGATCAGCGTCTCGGTGCGGGGGAACACGGTCATCCTCACCGGGTATGTGAAGTCTCTGACGCAGCGGGCCCAGGCAGACGCGGTCACCTGGTCCTCTCCTGACGTCGTCGCGATCGAGAATCGACTCAACGTGCGCCCCTACTGAGGCGCATGCATCAGCCAGGGGGCGTGATGTTTGACGGGCTCTATTTCTGGAACCTGATCTGGTCCTTCTTCACGCTGCTCTCACTGGTCTTCGTGCCAGTGCTCTTCGTGATGATCTACCTGAACACCAGGGGGCCCAGGGCCGGTCCCGGCCAGGCAGCAGGGCCTGCGGCCTCTGCCGGGAGAGCAGGGGCCGGAGCAGTCGAGGAGCACCCCGGGAAGCGGGCCGCATGAGCCCGGGGTCGCATCCCGCGGTCCATGCGGCCCCCTCCGTCGTCGAGCACTACGAGGTCCAGACCTCTGGGTCAGCCGCGACGGGAGATCCAGGCGCTGACCTCGCGGGCCTGCAGGTCCACGAACTTGCGCATATAGGGCTCGGCGGCCGTCTTGATCTTCTTCCCGACGATGGGGATGTTCACATTCACCTCGCCGCGCACCGTGGAGAGCGTCTCCTCGGCCCCACGGACGTGCAGGTTCTGCGCCGCCTGGGCGGTCACCGGGGCCGAAGCGATCTTCACCGCGGTGTCCGCCCGGCGGGAGCCGGCAGCGTCCGGGGCGCCCCAGGAGTGGGTCACATGCACGGTGACCTCGCCCTTGATGACCTTCTTGGCGACGTCCGGAAGCTTCTCCGCGGACATGGACTGCTCGGTGACGATCTCGAACGGTCCGTCCAGCGGTCCGACGACCTCGAAGCTGCGCAGCGAGGCACCGACCTTCTTGGAGAGGTGCTCGTTGAAGTCGCGGTCCGCGTAGGCCTCGATGATGTCCTGCGCGCTGTGCGGAATCACGAGCTCTGATTCAAGTGCCACTGGATGGTCTCCTCGTTGACGTCGTGGTGAAGGCGTTCTGCGACGGCGGTCACGGAACCTACCCATTGTAGAGTTGCACCAGTGACCATCATGACTCTTCTCCTGCTCCTCGGCGGTTTCCTGCTGCTCGTCGGCGGCGGTGAGGCCCTGGTTCGGGGCGCCGCGTCGCTGGGTCGCACGCTCGGCCTGTCCTCGCTGATCATCGGGCTCACCGTGGTGTCCTCGGCGACATCGGCTCCGGAGCTTGCGGTGAGCACCGGAGCGGCGCTGAGCGGCTCGCCCGGTCTGGCGCTGGGCAACGTGGTCGGCAGCAACATCGCGAACATCCTCTTCGTGCTCGGGCTGACCGCCATCTTCGGGGCCCTGGTGGTCAAGGTCCAGCTGATCAAGGCCGATATCCCGATCATGATCGGGTTCTCCGTGATTGCCCTGCTGATGGCCCTCGATGGGGGCATCAGCACCCTCGAGGGTGCCGTGCTGGTGGGCATGCTGGTGCTCTACCTGGTGGTCACCGTGGTGCTCGCCCGCCGCCAGACTCGGGGCGAGAAGTCCGACGCTCAGGAAGCGACAAAGGCTGAGACTGGGGCGGAGGCTGGCCCAGACCGGGCAGACGGCGCAGTCCGCGCAGAGCCGCTGGACGTGGACCGGGCGGTCGGCGGCGGTTCGGTGAAGCTGACCAAGAGCCTGCGCACCACCAAGCTGCGCTCGGTCATGGTGGACCTGGTGCTGCTCGCGGTCGGCATCGCGCTGCTCGTGGTCGGCGCCCAGATGCTGGTCTCCGCCGCGAGCACCATCGCGCTCTCCCTGGGGGTGAGCGACCTGATCATCGGGCTGACCATCGTGGCCATCGGCACCTCGCTGCCGGAGCTCGCCACCAGCGTCATCGCGGCGCTGCGCGGCGAGCGCGATATGGCGGTGGGCAACCTGGTGGGCAGCAACATCTTCAACATCGGAGCCGTGCTCGGGCTGACCGCGATCATCTCTCCCGACGGCGTGGAAGTCGCCGCCGCTGCCGTGAACTTCGACCTGCCGGTGATGATCGCCGCCGCCCTGGTGCTGCTGCCGCTGGCGTTCACCGCGGCCTCCATCGGCCGCCTGGAAGGTCTGGTCCTGGTGGCGCTCTACAGCGCCTACGTCGTCTACCTGGTGCTCTACGCCGCCGGACACGACGCGCTGCAGCCCTTCAGCGCCGCGATGCTCTGGTTCGTGCTGCCGATCACCGCGCTGTGGATCACGGCGCTGGTCGGATACGAGGTGGGGGTGCTGCGCACTCGCCGAGCCGCCCGAGCCGAGAGCCCCGGAGGCTCCTCGGGCCCCGCGGAGGCCGCCGAGGAGCCGGGCCGGACCGGGGCATCATGACCGTCGCACCGAGTATCCTGTGTGAGGCCTGAACTGAAGAATCTCAGCACTCGCCGAGACCCCGCCCGCGGAGCCCCGGCACCGATCTGCCTGTGAAACTGTCTGCGAAACTGTCTGCGAAACGAGGCGTCACTCTCCCATGGCTCTATCAGGTCTGCGCACCGCGCTCACGGCGAACCCGTCCTTCAAGCGCGTCGCCTCCGCTGCCGCGCACCCTGCCCGGGAGCGCACCGAAGAGCTGCAGATCGCCTCCACCACCGGGCTGCGCCCCGCGCTGATCGCGGAGATCGCCGCCAAGCTGCGCGGCACCAGTGCGACCGGCACGCTGCTGGCCGTCACGGCCACCGACCGGGAAGCCGATGAGCTGGCCACCTCGCTCGCCGCCTACGCCCCGGACGCAGCCGTGGCGCACTTCCCGTCCTGGGAGACGCTGCCCCATGAGCGGCTCTCCCCGCGCTCGGACACCGTGGGCCGCCGGCTCGGGGTGCTGCGCCGGCTCGCGCACCCGGATGAGGCCGGGGGAGTCCTCGACGTCGTCGTCGCCCCGGTCCGCGCGGTGGTCCAGCCACTGGTCACCGGGCTCGGAGACCTCGCCCCGGTGCGCCTTGAGGTCGGGGAGTTCGCGGACTTCGATCAGACCGTCGCCCAGCTCGCCGATGCCGCCTATTCCCGGGTCGACATGGTCACCCGGCGCGGCGAGTTCGCGGTGCGCGGCGGGATCCTCGACGTGTTCCCGCCCACCGAGCCGCATCCGATCCGCATCGAGTTCTTCGGCGACGAGGTCGAGCAGATGCGCTGGTTCGCCGTGGCGGATCAGCGCTCACTGGACACCGAGTCCACCGACCACCCCCAGGTGCTCGACGCCGCTCCCTGCCGCGAACTGCTGATCACCGAGGCCGTGCAGGCCCGCGCGAAGGAGCTCATCGCGCAGATGCCGCACGCCGCGGATCTGCTCACCAAGCTCGCCGAAGGGATCGCCGCCGAGGGCATGGAGTCCCTGGCCCCGGTGCTGGTGCCCGAGATGGTGCCCTTCGTGGAGCAGCTGCCCGCCGGCTCGCTGACCGTGGTGATCGAACCCGAGAAGACCCGGGGACGCGCCCATGACCTCGCCGCCACCAACGAGGAGTTCCTCGCCGCCGCCTGGTCCGCGGCCCCCGACGGTGCGGCCGCCCCGCTGGACCTCAGCGGGGCCCAGATCGGCAGCGAGCAGCAGGGCCTGGCCGCCGGAGGGTTCGCGAGTCTGGCCGAGACCCGGGAAGCCTCGATCGCCCACGGCGCGGGCTGGTGGTCGATGACCTCGCTGGGCCTGGACGAGGAGCTGGAGCAGGACGCCGACATCGTCTCCCTGGACTCCCGGGAGCCGATCGGCTACCGCGGCAGCGTCGAGGACGTGATGACCTTCCTGGGCGAGCGGGCCAAGGCGAACTGGACCGTGGTGGTGACCACCGCCGCGGCAGGCTCCGCACAGCGGGTCCATGAGCTGCTCACCGAACACGAAGTCCCCTGCGTCCGGGTGGACTCCCTGGACCAGCCACCGGCGCCGGGGACCATCACGATCTCCACCGCGAACGTCTCCGAGGGCTTCGCCGTGGACCCGCTGCAGCTGGCGCTGCTGACCGAGTCGGAGATGCTCGGGCGCTCCATCCGGCAGGACTCCGGCTCCGCACGGAAGGTGCCTGCGCGGCGTCGTCGTCATGTGGTGGACCCGCTGGCGCTGAAGCCCGGGGACTACGTGGTCCACGAACAGCACGGGATCGGCCAGTTCGTCGAGCTGATCCAGCGCAAGGTCGGCTCCCCGCAGGCGATCAAGGCGGGCACCGCCGGGATCCGGGAGTACCTGGTGCTGGAGTACGCCGCCTCCAAGCGCGGCGGCGCCAAGGATCGGCTGATGGTCCCCACCGACCAGCTCGACCAGGTCTCGCAGTATGTGGGCGGGGAGGCGCCCTCGCTGTCCAAGATGGGCGGCAGCGACTGGTCGCAGACCAAGCGCAAGGCGAAGAAGGCGGTCAAGGAGATCGCCGGCGAGCTGATCAGGCTCTACGCGGCACGCATGGCCTCCCGCGGGCACGCCTTCGGCCCTGACACGCCCTGGCAGTCGGAGCTGGAGGACGCCTTCCCCTATGCCGAGACCCCGGACCAGCTCACCGCCAGCGACGAGGTCAAGGCGGACATGCAGCGTGAGATCCCGATGGATCGGCTGATCTCCGGCGACGTGGGCTACGGCAAGACCGAGATCGCGATCCGTGCCGCCTTCAAGGCGGTCCAGGACGGCAAGCAGGTCGCCGTTCTGGTGCCCACCACGCTGCTGGTCTCCCAGCATTATGAGACCTTCACCGAGCGCTACGCCGGATTCCCGGTCCGGGTGGCCCCGCTCTCGCGGTTCCAGACCGCCAAGGAGTCCAAGGAGACGATGCTCGGCCTGCGGGAAGGCAGCGTGGACATCGTGATCGGCACCCACCGGCTGCTCTCCAAAGAGGTGGAGTTCCACGACCTGGGCCTGGTGATCATCGACGAGGAGCAGCGCTTCGGGGTCGAGCACAAGGAACAGCTGAAGAAGATGCGCACCAACGTGGACGTCCTGGCCATGTCCGCCACCCCGATCCCGCGCACCCTGGAGATGTCCATGGCCGGGATCCGGGAGACCTCCACCCTGGCGACCCCGCCGGAGGAGCGCCACCCGGTGCTCACCTATGTGGGGCCCTATACCGATAAGCAGGTCTCCGCCGCGATCCGGCGCGAGCTGATGCGCGAGGGTCAGGTGTTCTTCGTGCACAACCGGGTCTCCTCGATCGACGCCACCGCAGCCAGGGTCCGTGAGCTGGTCCCGGAGGCGCGCGTGGAGGTCGCCCACGGTCAGATGAGCGAGTCCCGGCTGGAGCAGATCATCCAGGACTTCTGGGAGAAGCGCTTCGACGTGCTGGTCTCCACCACGATCATCGAGACCGGTCTGGACATCTCCAACGCGAACACCCTGATCGTGGACCGCGCCTCCACCTACGGGCTCTCCCAGCTGCACCAGCTGCGCGGCCGGGTGGGGCGCTCCCGGGAGCGCGCCTACGCGTATTTCCTCTACCCGGCGGAGAAGCCGCTGGGCGAGGTCGCCCTGGAGCGGCTGCGTGCCGTGGCGGCGAACAACGAACTCGGCGCCGGCCTGCAGCTGGCGATGAAGGACCTGGAGATCCGCGGCGCCGGGAACATGCTCGGCGGCGAGCAGTCCGGGCATATCGCCGGGGTCGGCTTCGACCTCTACCTGCGTCTGGTCGGTGAGGCGGTGGCCGACTACCGCGGCGACGAGGAGGAGACCTTCACCGAGGTCAAGATCGAACTCCCGATCAACGCCCACCTGCCCCACGACTACGTGCCCGGCGAGCGGCTGCGCCTGGAGGGCTACCGCAAGCTCGCCGCGGCAGACACCGAGGAGAAGATCGCCGAGGTCATCACCGAATGGCAGGACCGCTACGGGGACCTGCCGGACCCGGTGACCAACCTGATCGAGGTGGCGAGGTTCCGCAACCGCGCCCGGGCCGCGGGCATCCACGACGTCGGCACCCAGGGCAAGTTCATCCGCTTCGGCCCGGTGGCGGAGCTGGCCGAGTCCAAGACCATGCGCATGGAACGCCTGTATCCGGGCAGCCAGCACAAGGTCTCGATGAAGCAGGTGTTGATCCCCAAGCCCAAGACCAGCGGGATCACCGGGGTGGAGCTCACCGACGGCGAGCTGCTGGCCTGGCTGAATCAGGTCTTCGAGGCGATCTTCCCGCCGGTGTGATCCGCCCTCCGGCGGCGCAGCGCGGACCGCGGCAGCCCGTTCAGCGGGCCTGAGAGCGGGGTGCGGTTGACCAGGATTCCCAGGCCCCAGCAGATGATCAGCGCGATCACGGTGCGCAGCACCGGGTTCTCCAGCTCGAAGAGCCGCAGCAACAGGTAGAGCACCATCGCGTGGGCGAAGACCACGAAGGTGGCGGTCTGCACCAGCTCGGAGATGACGACGCCGAGGACCCGCCCGCGCGGCGACTCGGTGCTGCGGTGGGTGGCAGCCCCGTCTGGGCCGGCTTCGGCCGGCCGGGGCCCGCCGAGCAGGGCGTTGACCGTGGTGGAGAACAGCAGCACCAGCCCGATGCTGATCAGCACGGAGACCGCGGGGGAGAGCAGGAAGGTGCCGAAGCCGGACCATTTGATGTTCATGGTCCCCGCGCCTGCGGCCAGGGCGCCGAAGCCGATGCCCAGGCAGAGCAGCCCGATCCAGGGCTTGCCCGGCAGGCTGAGTCCGCGCGGGGAGCGCATGAACCGGCCGAACCAGTGACCGGCGAGCATGAAGGCCATGCAGGCGGGGACCAGTCCGACGCCCAGTGGGGTGTAGGCCATGGCGGAGTCCGGCAGCTGGGCCAGGGTGAGACCCGCCAGGCCCACCGCCGCGCCGGCCCACCAGGGCAGGGCGAGCACCGCGCGCAGCAGCAGCGCGGCGAAGAAGAGCACCGAGATGAACCAGAACGCCAGGAACGGCATATCGGTGCGGGCACCACCGATCAGCGCCCCGCGGATGGTGCCAGGCTCGAACGGCCAGGGGGTCTGCGTCATCGCCAGGACGCCGGCGCTGAGCAGCAGGAGCCAGACCGCGTAGGGGACCGCGAGGCTGCGGGTGCGGGCCTGCAGCTCCCCACGCAGGGTCCTGGAGGTGGAGAAGAAGAAGCCCGCCAGGAAGAAGAACAGCGGCATCCGCCAGATCTGCAGATAGTCCGCCCCCGGCATTCCCGCCCAGGCGTGCCCGATGACCACGGCGGCCACCGAGATCACCCGCAGCAGGTCGATGCCGAGATTCCGGGCGCTCACGGGCCGCAGCGCCGGGGTGGTCATGGCAGTTCTGCGTGCGGGGTCAGCTGACGCGAGGGTCAGCGGACGTGAGGCTCCGCAGCCGATTCGCGGGAGGAGGCGGCCCGGGAGGCCATGGCGTCCAGCGGTTCACCATGCTCGCCGTGGAGGTCCTGCTGCTCCAGCGAGTCCGAGCGGCCGATGACCTCCTTGGCCACCAGGAACGACCCGGTGTAGAGCACGATGAAGATCAGACCGGGAAGCCACACCTGGTCCAGATCCCAGAAGTTCAGCGCGACGATCGAACCGACGAGCATCAGGAAGACCACGGAGAACGCGGCGAAGTTTCCTACGAAGTTGCCCTGGCCCGAATAGGCCTTGACCTTACCGTTGCTGATCATGTGCTCCCCTTAGGATGCGGTGCGGTCTGCTGGAAGCCTGACTCAGTAGTCTCCGGCAGCACCGGATGTGCTGGAATCTCTGTGCTCCACGATATCAAGAGAGGAGCTTGCGCCGATGCGTGTGGCGCCGGCGGAGACCATGGCCACGGCGTCGTCGTAGCTGCGGACCCCGCCGGAGGCCTTGATGCCCAGCCGGCCGCCGACCAGCGAGTGCATCAAGGTGATGTCGGCCAGGGTGGCCCCGCCTCCGGCGAACCCGGTGGAGGTCTTCACGAAGTCGGCACCGGCGGCCTCTGCGGCCCGGCAGACCAGCGTCTTGGCGGACTCGCTGAGCAGTGCGGTCTCCAGGATCACCTTCAGGATCGCGCCGCCGGCGTGGGCGGCATCCGCCAGCGCCCGGATCTGTGCTTCCACATAGCTGTGGTCACCGGCGTTGGCCGCCGCGATGTCCACCACCATGTCCACCTCCTGGGCACCGAGCTGGACCGCTTCCACGGTCTCGGCGAGCTTGGCCGCGGTGGTGGAGGCCCCCAGCGGGAAGCCGACCACGGTGCAGGTCGTGACCGGGCTGCCGGCGAGCTCGGCGGCCACCAGGGTCACCCAGCGCGGGTTGATGCAGACCGCGGCGAAGGAATGCGTCAGCGCCTCGGTGACGACCCGGCGCACGGTGGCCTCATCGGTGTCCGGCTTCAGGGCGGTGTGGTCGATCAGCGGCGCCATCTCGGCGGGGGTGGGGGTGTGGGTCATCAGGGGTCCTCAAGTCGGTGACATCAGTGGTGGTGGGGTGGGGTGAGGCTCAGCTGAGCATGGTCTCCATCGAGCTGCGCAGCTGCTCCAGACGCCCGGCGGCCTGCGCCCGGGCGGCACTGATCGCCTCGGGGGCGGCATCGACCCCGGGTGTGTCCGCGACCGCTTCCAGGTAGCACTTGACCTTCGGCTCGGTCCCGGAGGGCCGCACGATCACCCGGTCCCCGGCCTCGGTGAGGTAGATCAGCGCATCGGTCTTGGTCGCTTCGCTGAGCTCCGTGCCAGGCAGCGGGTCCTGGGTGAGGTCCAGGGACTCGACGACGGCGGAGCCTGCGATCTCCGCAGGCGGCTGGGCGCGCAGCGCCGCGGTGACCTTGCCCAGTTCGGAGAGGTCACCCACCCTGATGGTGACCTGCCCGGTGACGAAGACTCCTGCCTCGGCGGCGATCTCGTCCAGGGCGGCGACCAGGCTGGTCCCGCGGGCCTTCAGCGAGGCGGTCATCTCGGCGAAGATCAGCGCGGCCGAGACGCCGTCCTTGTCCTTGACATGCTCGGGGTCGACATTGAAGCCGATGGCCTCCTCGTAGCCGAAGCTCATGTGCTGGACCCGGGCCAGCCACTTGAAGCCGGTCAGCGTGGCGGCGTGCCCGACGCCGCGGACCTGGCACAGCCGCTGAAGCAGCCGGGAGGAGACGACCGAACTGGCCAGCACCGGAGCCCCGCCGTCGGCCTGGGGGCGCAGCGGCCCGCGCTCGAGCAGATGCCGGCCCAGCAGAGCCCCGATCTCATCTCCGGAGAGCTGCCGCCAGGCCCCGGCGACCTCGTCATAGACCGCGGCGGAGAGCCGGTCGGCGTCCGGGTCGTTGGCCAGCACCAGGTCGGCGTTGTGCGCCTCGGCGGCCTTCAGCGCCAGGTCCAGGGCGCCTGGCTCCTCCGGGTTGGGGAAGTCGGCGGTGGGGAAGTCCGGGTCCGGTTCGAACTGCTCAGCCACCGGGGTCACCGTGAACCCGCCGGCGCGCAGCAGCGAGGTCACCATCTCCCCGCCCACGCCGTGCATCGCGGTGTAGACCACGTGCAGCTCACGCTCGGGGTAGTTCTGCGGGTCCAGCAGCTCCAGGGCCTCGCGCTCGTAGCTGCGGCGGGCCTCCTCGGTGACCGGGTGAGTGGTGGCAGCGCCGGCCGGTGCATCAGCGTCGGCCGCAGCGCCGGCCTCGGGGGAATCGGCTGCGGCCTCGACGAGCTCGGCGATCCGGGCGGCGATGTCCTGATCCACCGGGGCCACGATCTGGGCGCCGACGCCACGCCCGTGCGGTTCCAGGAAGCGGGAGAGCTCTCCGCCGAGGTAGACCTTATACCCGTTGTCCTGGGGCGGGTTGTGACTGGCGGTGACCATGACCCCGATCTCGGCGTCGAGGACCAGCACCTGCCGGGCCAGCAGCGGCGTCGGGCCGGGGCGGGTGAAGAGATGGACCTCCCAGCCGGCGGCGGAGAAGATCTCGGCGGTGTCGGCGGCGAACTCATCGGACTGGTGCCGCGCGTCGAAGCCGATCACGATCTTGCGCGCCCCGCGGCTGAGCAGGTCCTGCGGGTTGTCCGCCTTGGTGCGGGCCTCGGTGAGCTGTTCCTCGGCGTAGCTGAGCATCCCGGCCGCGGTCTGACGCACCACCAGACGGTTCATCCGCAGCGGGCCTGGGCCCAGCTCGGCGCGAAGCCCCGCGGTGCCGAAGGCGAGCCGACCGGCGAAGAGCCGCTCCAGCTCGGTGGTCGCGGCGGTGTCGGAGGACTCCGCACGCTGGACCAGCTCCTGCAGCGCTGACCTGGTTCTGGGGTCCGGGTCCTGCTCGATCCAGCGGCGGACGGTGCCGATCAGCTTCTCGGTCATGGCGGTCTGCTCCCTCATTCGGGTCGGAGTATCGGGTCTGTGTTCACGGCTCGGGGTCTACGGGGTCCGGCTCAGGGGGCGAGGATGCGCCCGATCACCGTGGCCAGCAGCGCGGAGATCCGAGGCGCGGCCTCGCGCCCGGCGTCGAGGACCTCGGTGTGGCTCAGCGGCTCCGGGGAGATCCCGGCCGCCTGGTTGGTCACCAGGGAGATGCCGAAGACCTCCATCCCGGCGGCCCGGGCCGCGATCGCTTCCAGCGCCGTGGACATGCCCACCAGGTCGGCACCGAGGACCCCGGCCATCCTGACCTCGGCGGGGGTCTCATAGTGCGGCCCGGGGAACTGGGCGTAGACGCCTTCGGGCAGGTCCGGGTCGACCTCACGGGCAAGCTCGCGCAGCCGGGGGGAGTAGAGGTCGGTCATGTCCACGAAGTGCGCCCCGCGCAGCGAGGAGGTGCCGGTGAGGTTGAGGTGATCCGAGATCAGCACCGGGGTGCCCGGCTTCCACTGCGGGTTCAGCCCGCCGCAGCCGTTGGTGAGCACCATGGTGCGGGCCCCTGCCGCAGCGGCGGTGCGCACCCCATGGGCGACGGCGTCCACGCCCCGCCCCTCGTAGTAGTGGGTGCGGGCGCCGATCACCAGCACGTGCGCCCCGGAGCTGGTGCGGATGACCTTGAGCGTTCCGCTGTGCCCGGAGACCCCGGAGGAGTGGAAGCCGGGCACCTGCTCGGCGTCGATCTCCGCGACGATCTCACCGAGCTGCGCGGCGGCCTCACCCCAGCCCGAGCCCAGGGTGCAGGCCAGGTCGATGGAGTCGACCCCGGCCTGCTCGCGCAGCGCGCGCGCCGCAGCCTCCGCGCGCTGGTTCGCCGGGGCCGTGGGGTCATTGGTGGGAGTCAGCTCCGGCTGGGCGACCACATGGTCGTCGAGGCGGTCGCTGGTCGGGGCACTGGGCTGGGTCTGGACTCTGTCGTGGCTCACACAGCACAATCTACCGCCTGAGTCAGACACCGCGGCAGGCAGACGCGGCCGTGCGCGCCGCCGCAGCCGCGACCGGGGGTCGTAACCCTGGTGCGGCCTGCCCGAGGGTGAGCAGACCAGGGGCCCCGAAGCCGTCACATCCTCGTCCGGCGTATGACATTGCCCCGGCAACTGGGCAGAATGGGGCTGTGACTCCAACTAACTCGCGCCGACGCTTCGCCCCTGACCGCATCGCCATCCTCGGGGGCGGCCCCGGAGGGTACGAGGCGGCCATGGTCGCCGCCGACGCCGGCGCGGAGGTCACCATCATCGAGGAGAAGGGCCTGGGCGGCTCCGCGGTGCTCACCGACGTGGTGCCCTCCAAGACCCTGATCGCCACCGCGGACGCGATGCGCCGGGTCAACATCTCCACCGCCTTCGGCGTGCGCTTCGGCGAGCGCATGGGAGAGCGTGGCAACGGGTCCCAGACCGAGTCCGCCGTGGAGGCGGAGGCCTGGGCCGACTTCTCCAAGGTCAACGAACGACTGCTCAAACTCGCGCACAGCCAGTCCCGGGACATCCACGCCACCTTGGAGTCCTACGGGGTGCGGGTGATCATCGGGCGCGGCGCGCTGGTGCCCCCGCACAGCATCGAGGTCACCTCCGGCGCCCACGCCGGGGAGCAGATCGACGCCGACGCCGTCATCGTGGCCACCGGGGCACACCCCCGAGAACTGGCCTCCGCCAAGCCCGATGGGGAGCGGATCCTGAACTGGACCCAGGCCTATAACCTCACCGAGGTCCCGGAGCACATGATCGTCGTCGGCTCCGGGGTCACCGGCGCCGAGTTCGCCTCGGCCTACCGCCGGCTCGGCGCGGAGGTCACCCTGGTCTCCTCCCGGGACCAGGTGCTGCCCGGGGAGGACTCCGACGCCGCCACGGTGCTGGAGAACTCCTTCGAACGCGTCGGGGTCCACGTCGCCTCGCTGACCCGGGCGGAGTCCGTGCAGCGCACCGAGAACGGCGTCGAGGTCCGGCTGACCAACGGCGAGGTGCTCCAGGGCTCGCACTGCCTGATGGCTGTGGGCGGGATCCCCAACACCGCCGGGATCGGGCTCGAGGAGGCCGGGGTGGAGATCTCAGAGTCCGGTCACGTGCAGGTGGACACCGTCTCGCGGACCACCGCGAACAACATCTACGCCGCCGGGGACTGCACCGGGGTCATGCCGCTGGCCTCGGTCGCCGCGATGCAGGGCCGGGTGGCGGTGGCGCATATGCAGGGGGAGAGCGTGAAGCCGCTGAAGCTGCACCAGGTCGCCTCCAACGTGTTCACCTCCCCGGAGATCGCCACCGTCGGGGTCACCCAGGAACAGGTCGACTCCGGGAAGTACCAGGCCGATGTGATCAAGCTGGACCTGGCCACCAACGCCCGAGCCAAGATGATGAACATCCGCGAGGGCTTCGTGAAGATCTTCTCGCGCAAGGGCTCCGGCACGGTGATCGGCGCCGTCGTCGTCGCTCCGCGCGCCTCCGAGCTGATCTTCCCGCTGGCCCTGGCGGTCACGCATAAGCTCCACGTCGACGACGTCGCGACGACCTTCACGGTCTATCCCTCGCTGACCGGGTCGATCTCCGAGGCCGCCCGCCGGCTCCACCTGCACGTCACCGACCCCGAGGACTGACCCCGCATGAGCTCGAACACCCCTGGATCCAGCAGCGGACGCGCACCCACCGAGGTGGACGCCTTCGCCGAGGACTACTTCGAGCGGCTGCTCGCGCTGAACCCGGAGGAGGCCACGGTGCTGGGCCGCCCGGGGGTCGAGACGGAGTACGCCGACTACTCCCCGGCCGGCCGCGAGGAGGTCGCGCAGCTGCAGCGCGAGACGCTGACCCGGCTGGCCCAGCTGCAGCCCGCGGACCCGGTCGATGAGGTGACGCTGCACGCGATGGCCGAGCGCATCGGACTCGATGTGGCGCTGCACGACTCCGGGCGCACCGAGCTGAACAACCTCGCCTCCGCGCCGCAGGGAGTGCGGATGGTCCTGGAGCTGATGCCCGCCCAGACCGAGCAGGACTTCCGCCACATCGCCGGGCGGCTGCACAACCTGCCCGGCGCGCTCGAGGGCTACTGGGCCTCCCTGGTGCACTCCGCTGAACGCGGCCAGGTGCCGGCCCGCCGCCAGGTCCAGGCCGTGGCGCAGCAGTGCCGCAGCTACGCCGCCGAGGACGGCGCGCTCGCCGGCTACCTGCACAGCGGTCAGCAGGCGCAGGCCAGCTCCGCCACCGAGCAGGAGCTGGCCGCCGGCACCAACGCCGCGCAGCAGGCCTACCGGGTGCTCGCGGGGCGGCTGGAGCACGAGCTGCTGCCGCAGGCTCCAGAGACCGACGCCGTGGGCCGCGAGGCCTACCGGCTGCACAGCCAGTACTTCACCGGCACCGCCCTGGACCTGGAGGAGACCTACCAGTGGGGACTCGCCGAGCTCGCCCGGCTGGTCGCCGCCCAGGAGGAGGTCGCCGAGCAGATCAAGCCCGGGGCCTCGGTGGCCGAGGCCAAGGCGATCCTGGATGCCGACCCCGCCCGGCAGCTCTCCGGCACCGCGGAGCTGCAGGCATGGATGCAGCGACTCTCCGATGAGGCGCTGGCCGCGTTGAAGGACGTGCACTTCGACATCCCGGCCCCGATGGACGTCCTGGAGTGCATGATCGCACCGACCCAGGACGGCGGGGTCTACTACACCGGACCCAGCGACGACTTCTCCCGGCCCGGCCGGATGTGGTGGTCGGTGCCGCCAGAGGATGATCGCTTCACCACCTGGACCGAGACCACCACCGTCTACCACGAAGGTGTCCCCGGGCATCACCTGCAGATCGCCACCGCCACCCTGGTGAAGGACCGGCTGAACTCCTGGCGCCGGCACGGCAGCTTCGTATCCGGCTTCGCCGAGGGGTGGGCGCTCTACGCCGAGCAGCTCATGGCAGAGCTCGGATTCCTCACCGACCCCGGGGACCTGATGGGGATGTATGACATGCAGAGGATGCGCGCCGCGCGGGTGGTCTTCGACATCGGGGTGCACTGCGGCTTCGACGCCCCCGCCGAGCACGGCGGCGGGACCTGGACCCCGG
Organism: Nesterenkonia sandarakina; assembly: GCF_013410215.1. Taxonomy (NCBI): domain Bacteria; kingdom Bacillati; phylum Actinomycetota; class Actinomycetes; order Micrococcales; family Micrococcaceae; genus Nesterenkonia; species Nesterenkonia sandarakina. The sequence goes on along the minus strand of NZ_JACCFQ010000001.1, from coordinate 77,953 downwards.
AACAGGGCAAGGAGTTCCTGCGGGCCCACCTGCCGATCTCTCCCGCCCAGCTGGACTTCGAGTTCACCCGCTACCTGGGATGGCCGGGCCAGGCGCCGTCGTACAAGGTCGGGCAGCGGGTCTTCGAGCAGATCCGCGCGGACCGTGAATCGGCCGCCCAGCAGGCCGGTGAGACCTTCGACCTGAGGGCCTTCCACACCGAGCTGCTCGGCCTGGGCATGATCGGGTTGGACACGCTGCGCTTCGCCATGCGGCGATGAGGCTGCTTCCCGGTCGGTCCCGAGACTGGCCGGTCAGCCCTGCCGGGCAGATCCCGGCGGGCCGGGTGGAGCTTCGCCCGCTGGGACTCCACGACGAGCACCGGTTCATGGCGCTGCGCCTGCTCAACGCGGCCTGGCTGCAGCCCTGGGACGCCACCACCCCGGAGAACCCAGACCCCCGCGACTCCGCGGGCAGCTTCCGTCAGATGGCCCGGGCGCTGAACCGCAGCGCCCGCGCCGGAAGCCATCTGCCCTGGCTGATCTGGTTCACCCCGGCCGGTGAGCACCCTCGACTGGTCGGGCAGCTGACCGTGGGACCGGTGATCGGAGGCTCCGCCCGGACCACCTCCCTGGGCTACTGGCTCGATGAGGGACACGCCGGGCAGGGCATCACCCCGATGGCGGTGGCGCTCGCGGTGGACCATCTCTTCTTCCACCGTGGGCTGCACCGGGTGGAGATCGCGGTGCGTCCGGAGAACGCGCCGAGCCTGCGAGTTGTGGAGAAGCTGGGGTTCCGCGAGGAGGGCCTGCGGCTGCGCTTCCTGCACATCCACGGCGCCTGGCGGGACCACCGCTGCTTCGCACTGACCCGGGAGGAGATCGGCGCGGGTCTTGTGGCGCGTTGCCGCGGATAACAATCCGGTGTCAGATAGGCTCACCCTGTACTTCATGAAGGGCGGGGGCCAGAGATGCTGGGCATGGAACACACCGAGAGCGCTTTCCTCTCCGCTGTCCAGAGCCTGCCCATTCCCTCCTCCGCGCTCATCGCGCTGATCGCCGTGCTCTTCCTGGGGACCCTGGTCCTGCGCGGGCAGCGGCAGGCCAGCCACATCGAGGCGATGCCGCCGAGCAGCGCCACCGCCCACCCCGACACCGACCGAGGGGCGACCATGTCTTCCACCCACGATTCATCCCGCACCGGCTCGATCCCTGCCAGCGCCGGGAGAACTGATCCTGCGAAGGCCCGCGCCACCGGCGCTGAGACCTCCCCGGCTGAGCCCGGGCGGCCCGCGCAGCCTGAGTCGGGCGAATTCCACCTGCACTGGGGGCGCACCCTGGTGGCCCTGGTGGGCGTGCTCGCTGTGCTGACTGCCCTGGTCACCGGTGTCCTGGCCCCGCTGACCGCGATCCCGGCCGGTCTGCCGCTGGGCGCCGCGGGGGTCTTCCTGCTCAGCCTCATCGGGTTGCGCACCATGGCGGTGCTGCGCCGACGCAGCCGACGTCGGGCGCGCGTGCAGTCTGCCATCGAGGAGGCCATGAACCCGCTGCAGGCCCAGCCCTGGCAGCATCGTCCCGACGCCGGTCTCTTCGACGCGCTCAGCGCCGACCGGCGCGGCGCCGGCGGACCGAACTCGCTGCAGCAGACCGACGAAGACGGACTGCCGGTGGGGCTGGAACGCACCTTCGGCGCCGAGGTGCAGACCTCCGGCCCGGTGCTGGGCGAGGCCGGAGAGCCCGTCGAGCCCTGGCAGCCTCGCTCGGTTCCGCGCCCGAAGTACCTGGACCTGGACAAGGCGCAGCGGCAGGCACCGGAGGCGCTCGAGGTGCAGACCCCGGCTCCGAGCGGCGAGGTCAAGCTCACCCAGCAGCGCTTCCTGGACCCGCAGGCCCCCGTCGAGGAGCCCGCCGCTGCACAGCCGCTGAGCGCGCCGAAGCAAGATTCCATGGACATCGACGAAGTGCTCAAGCGCCGGCGCGCCTGATGTCCAGAGGCATGACTCCAGCAGAGCTGGAGGCCCGGCAGCTGGCGTTCATGGAGTCCTACGACGCTCATCCGCCGATCGCGGAAGCCATCCAGCACACCGGGGTCTACGCCACCAGCGTGCACCTGGAATCCCTGCAGCACCGTCCCGGCGCCGGAGTCACCGGGGTCTACCGGGTGGCGACCGGGCGACCGGTGATGCCGCGCGGAGGGCCTGCGGGGGTCTACACCGAGACCTCCGATCATGTGGATGAGCTCTACGTCGGGATGACCACGGAGCAGGTGCCCTCCGACGCCGAAGGGCTGATCCAGTCGCACAGCCCCTATGGCCGGCTCTCCATCTGGCAGCATCCGTTGGACCCCGCGCTGCCGGGGCTGCGCATCGCCACCGACCCAGACTCGGTCCGCAGCGTCTGGGGTGCCGGACGTGACCTGGTCAGCCTGGAGACCATCAGCTACCGGCCGCTGCGTCGTGCCGTGATCGCCGCGGAGTTCGACGACGGCACGCGGCTGTTCCTGAAGGTCCTGCGAACCCGCCGGGCGCAGCAGCTGCACACCCGGCACCAGCTGCTGCTCGATGCCGGTGTCCCGGCCGCGGTGCCGGTGCGCGAGCCGGTGCTCGACGTCGTCGCGCTGCGCGAGGGCCCGGGGGAGTCCCTGGCGGAGTATTTCCTCGCCGACGGCGGCACCGCCTCGGCCCCCGGGCTGTTCATCGACCTGCTCGACAAGCTTCCGGCGGAGGTCATGGCGCTGCCGGCCCGGGAGGCCTGGACCGATCGGCTCACCGCCTACGCCTCGGCCGCCGCCTCGGCGCTGCCGGAGGCGGCAGGTCGGATCCACACCTTGGTGGAGCACATCAGCGCGGTGCTGCCCAGGACGGATCGTGGGCCGGTGGTGCCCACCCACGGCGACTTCTACGAGGCCAACCTGCTGATGCGCGCCGGAGAGGTCTCCGCGCTCTTGGACGTGGACTCGCTGGGGCCGGGGCACCGGGTGGATGATCTCGCCTGCTTCCTGGGCCACCTTGCGGTGCTGCCGGCCGTGGATGCACGCTACGTGCACGTCCCGGCCGCCTTCCAGCGCTTCGCCGCAGGGTTCGCCGCCACCGTGGATGGTGCGGGTCTGCGCGTGCGCACCGCATCGGTGGCGCTGTCACTGGTGGCCGGTGCCCGGGACACGCGCCGGAGTCAATGGGAGGCTCAGGCGGAGCACCGACTCAGCTGCGCGGAAGCCGTGGTGGGCCTGGGGTCCCCGGATCCAGGGCTGCCGCAGTGGCCGGGGATCTAGGGCCGGCGCGGGTCAGCTGCGCATCCGGCGCTTGAGCCGGGTGAGCTTCCGGCGCAGGTCAGCCGCGGCCTCGGCCTTGCCCTGACGCATGAGCGCCTCGATCTGGCCCTCCAGCGCCTCGGCCATCAGCGCAGGGCTGGCCTCACGCTCATCGGTGGACATCCGGAAGATGGTCTCGGCCTCGTCGGCCCGTCCCATCTCCAGGAGCACCTTCGCGGCGAAGACCTCGGCGTCTCCGGCGCCGTCCTCATCTCCGGCCTCGGTGAAGAGGTCAGCGGCCTCCAGACCGGCGGCCACCGCCTTGGTCCCCTCACCCAGCGCCGTCCACCCGCGGGCCAGCGAGTCGGTGATATCGGCGCGCTGCCAGGTGGTCCCGTGCTCGCGGGCCAGCGCGAGCGCCCGGTTCAGGTGGTCGATCCCGGTGTGATCCTCGGTGCGGGTGAGCAGGTGGCCCAAAGAATGCAGCGCCTGCAGCAGCACCTGGGGGTCCAGGTCCTCACTGTGCTCCACCAGCTTCAGACCTCGTTCATAGTGTCTGCGCGCCACGTCGAGGCGTTCCAGCGACGCCGCCAGGGCGCCGGCGGCGAGATGGGCACGGGCGGCCTCATCGGTCTCCGCGATCTCCTCGAAGAGCTCAGCGGCCTCGTTCCAGTGCGACATCGCCTCCAGGGGACGGTTCATGTGGGTCACGGCGTGACCGAGCCCCATCAGCGCACGGGCTCGGGTGGACCGGTCCTCCTCGGATCCGCCCAGGCGGACCGAGAGGGCATCGAGGACCTTCTCGGCCTCGGGATAGTCATCGAGCTCCAGGAGCTGCTGGCCCAGCGCCAGGCTCAACAGTCTGGACTCGCGGAACTCGCCGAGCTCAGCCTGCGCCACGGCGACCCGCCAGGCCAGCACCGAGGCCTCGCCGTCGTCGTCTTCCCCGGTCAACCCCGCCAGCAGCGCCGCCGCCGAGGCCGCCCCCTTGCGCACCCGGGCTGCGGCGTAGAGCTCCACAGAGCGCAGCGCGGACTCGATGGCCTCACGGTTGCGGTCCTCATGGTGGTGGATCGTGGCCTGCAGCATCGCCATGGCTCCATGCACGGCGCGATTCGCCGGGGCGGCGAGTACCAGTTCGGCGGTCCTCAGCGCCTGGTCGGTCTCTCCGGTGAGCAGCAGGGTGTGCGCCAGGAACATCCGGGCCCCGGCCAGCGCCTCCGGCCGGTCCAGGGTGGTCAGGATGGTGCAGGCCTCCTGCACCAGCGGCAGCGTGGGCTCCGGTCCCGCATCCTGAAGTCGTCGCACCGCGAGGGAGGAGAGCACATCGGCCAGCTCCACGGTGACCCGGCCCGCGGAGCGATCCTCCGCGCGCAGATCCTCGGCGACCCGGGAGAGGATCTCACCCTCCACCCGGTCCGGCTCGCGCAGCAGCATCGCCCCGAGGTCGTCCTCCACCCGGGCCTGGCGGAACCGGCCCAGCTCGCGCAGCAGACTCAGCCGCTGGGCGATGTAGCCAGCCGCCGCGGCCGAGTCACCGCGCATCTCATGGACACCGGCCAGGATCCGCAGCAGCATCAGACGATTCTCCGGGTCCTCGCCGCCGGGGGAGCGCAGTCCCGCCTCGGCGGCCTCGGCGGCTGAGCGGTACCGTTCCCCGTAGGCGCCTTCGTAAGCGAGGTCCAGCCAGCCTTCGGCATCAACAGCGGGCACAGTCGTGCCGCCGGCGGCCTCGAGGAGTGCCGACAGACGCGGAATCAGCGGACTCGTCATCTGCACCAGAGTAACGCCGAACCGCTGCCGTCGTAGAATGAGGCCCATGACTTTTCCCCCCTCGACGCCTCGGCGTGTCCGCGGCGTCGCGGGGTCCGCGGCGGTCGCGATCGCCGCCGCCATCGCCGTGACCAGCTGTTCCCCGCCGCCACCGGCCGAGGAACCTACCGGGAGCGCCGCGGAGCGGGCCTGGACGATCGCGGTGGGCGAGCATCCGCTGGATCAGACCATCGCCAATGTCTACGCCCTGGCGCTGAACTCCCGTGACACCCCTGCGGTGGTGGAGACCTCGGAGCGCCGGCCCGCGGAGGCGATCACCGAGGGGGGCGGCGACATGTTCATCGGGCGGTCCATGGCACTGGCCCGGCAGGTCGACCCGGAAGGCTTCGTCGAGCTGGAGCAGCCGAGCTCCTCGCAGCTGCTGGGCGTGATCGGGGACGGTCTCGATGAGCAGGCCACGCTGTTGGAACCGAGTGCCGCCGTGCTCGGGAGCTCGCTGGTGATCACCTCGGTCACCGCCGAGCTCAACGACATCGCCACCGAGGGGGAGGTGGATGACCCTGCCTTCGCCGAGGCCTGCGACGAGCTGCGCATCGGTGTGCGCCCGAACCTGCCCGAGCCGGAGCCCCTGCTGGCCGAGGTCTATGACTGCGAGCCCGCCGAGATCGTCGTCGCCGGAGAGGCTGAGCTGCTTGAGGGTGTGATCACTGCCGAGCTCGACGCCGCCATCCTCACCACCTCCCACCCCGGGATCCAGGAGCAGGCGCTGATCGCGCTGACCGACGCCGAGCGGGCCTTCCCGCAGGAGCAGTTCGTCCCGGTGGTCTCCGCGGAGATCGCCGAGGAGGTCCCACCGGTGGCGACGGAGCTGGCGCAGGCGCTGAATGAGGAGGCGCTGGTGACGCTGCGCCGGCTCACCGACGGCGAGCAGGGGCTCAGCCCGCAGGAGGCCGCAGAGTACTGGCTGGTCCAGGAAGGATTTGTCGCGGAGCCCGAGGACTGGGGCTGAGCCGTCGGTGTACCGGGCGCGTGGTTGGCGTCGCGCCGCGGGTGCGAAGCCGTCGTCGCACCGGGCGCGGCAACGCGCCGAGACAGATCCGAGACCGTAACGTCCCGGCGCAGCGTGTTGCATGAGGCACAATCTGTTCATGGAGGAATTCGAGGACTTCACCCAGGCTCAGAAGCTCCGCAATGTCCGGTATGACGTGCGCGGCCCGATCGCGGTGGAAGCCGCTCGGCTCGAGCGCGCCGGACATCGGATCACCAAGCTGAACATCGGCAATATGGCGCCCTTCGGCTTCGACGCCCCGGACTCGATCCTGGTGGACATGATCAAGAATCTGCCCACCTCGCAGGGATACTCCGAGTCCCAGGGCATCTACTCCGCGCGCACCGCGGTGGCTCAGTACTACCAGTCCCGGGGCATGCGCGAGGCTGAGGTCTCCGACGTGATCCTGGGCAACGGGGTCTCTGAGCTGATCACCATGGTGCTGCAGGCGCTGATCAATCCGGGCGACGAGGTGCTGATCCCCGCCCCGGACTACCCGCTGTGGACCGGGATCACCACCTTGTGCAGCGGGCGGGCGGTGCACTATATCTGCGACGAGGCGAACCGCTGGTGGCCGGACCCGGAAGAGGTCGAGTCGAAGGTGACCGATCGGACCAAGGCGCTGGTGCTCATCAACCCGAACAACCCGACCGGGGCGGTCTACCCGCGGGAGATCCTCGAGGCGATGGTGGACATCGCCCGGCGGCATAATCTGATGCTGCTCTCGGATGAGATCTACGAGAAGATCACCTTCGACGACGCCGAGATGATCAACGCCTGCACGCTGGCCGATGACGTCTTCACGATCACCTTCTCCGGGCTCTCGAAGACCTGGCGGGTGGCCGGGTTCCGCTCGGGCTGGCTCTACATGTCAGGTCCCAAGCATCGGGCCAAGAACTACATCGAGGGCCTGAACCTGATGTCGAACCTGCGCATGTGCCCCAATGTGCCGGCCCAGCACGCGATCCAGACCGCGCTGGGCGGCTACCAGTCCGTGGAAGAGTTCATCCGTCCCGGGGGCAGGCTCTACGAGCAGCGCAATGTGGCGCATAAGCTGCTCTCCGAGATCGAAGGCGTGGATGTGCACCAGGCCGACGGCGCGCTCTACCTCTTCCCGCGGCTGGACCCTGAGATCTACCCGATCCAGAACGACGAGGCCTTCGTGATGGAGCTGCTGCGTCAGCAGAAGATCCTGGTCTCCCATGGGCGGGCGTTCAACTGGATCGACGACAACCACTTCCGGCTGGTCTCCCTGCCGCCGGTGGAGGAGCTCGAAGAGGCGATCGCCGGGATCGCGGACTTCCTCGCGTCCTACCGGGACGCGTTCGCCCGAGCCTGACCGCCGGAACGTGCGCAGCGGCCGAAGGGCTGCGGCGCGCCCAGCATGTGAAACGACAGGGGTACCAACACCTCGAAAGGTGCAGGATAGGACAGTGCGTAACTCCAGGATGCAGGAATTCGAAGACTTCACCCAGTCGCCCAAGCTTCAGGACGTCCGGTATGACGTGCGCGGCCCGATCGCGCAGGAGGCGGCCCGGCTTGAGCGCGAAGGGCACGCCATCACACGGCTGAACATCGGGAACCCCGCGCCCTTCGGCTTCGAGGCCCCGGACTCGATCCGGATGGCGATGATCAGCAACCTCCACGACGCGCAGGGCTACTCCGACTCGCAGGGGATCTACTCGGCCCGGATCGCGGTGGCCCAGTACTACCAGGCGCGTGGGATGACCGAGGCCGATCCCTCAGACATCTACCTGGGCAACGGGGTCTCCGAGCTGATCTCCATGGTGCTCCAGGCGCTGCTGGCCCCCGGTGATGAGGTGCTGATCCCCGCCCCGGACTACCCGCTGTGGACGGGGGCGACCACCCTGGCCGGGGGACGAGCCGTGCACTACATCTGCGACGAGGACAACAGCTGGTGGCCGGACCCGGAGGAGATCGAGTCGAAGGTGACCGATCGGACCAAGGCGCTGGTGATCATCAACCCCAACAACCCCACGGGTGCGGTCTACCCGCGGGAGATCCTCGAGGCGATGGTGGACATCGCCCGGCGGCACAACCTGATGCTGCTCTCGGATGAGATCTACGAGAACATCACCTTCGACGACGCCGAGATGATCAACGTCTGCACGCTGGCCGATGACGTCTTCACGATCACCTTCTCCGGGCTCTCGAAGACCTGGCGGGTCGCCGGGTTCCGTTCCGGCTGGATCTACGTCTCCGGACCGACCCACCGTGCGAAGAACTATATGGAGGGGCTCACCCTCCTGATGAACATGCGCATGTGCGCCAACGTCCCAGCTCAGCACGCGATCCAGGCGGCACTGGGCGGACACCAGTCCATCAAGGACCTGATCGATCCCGGTGGACGGCTCTTCGAACAGCGCGAGACCGCCTACCGGCTGCTCCGGGAGATCGAAGGCGTGGATGTGCATCAGGCCGACGGCGCGCTCTACCTCTTCCCGCGGCTGGACCCTGAGATCTACCCGATCGAGAATGACGAGAAGTTCGTCATCGAGCTGCTGCGCCAGCAGAAGATCCTCGTCTCCCATGGGCGGGCGTTCAACTGGATCGACGACAACCACTTCCGGCTGGTGACCCTCCCCGGGGTCGAGGATCTCGAGCATGCCATCGCTGGGATCGCGGAGTTCCTCGCGGACTACCGCGACGCCGCGCTCCGGGCCTGAACCCGGGTTCTCCCAGCTGCGCGCTGGGCGTTGACTTGGAGCCCGAGGTTGTGGTCTGGAACACTCGTGCGTCATGGAGACCATCGAGGCCAGAACCGAGCGATCACCCCTGCTGAGCCGAAGACGCGTAGGACTGGTGCTGGGCCCGGCCCTCTTCGCCGTCTTCTACTTCGTCCCGGCGATCACCGGTCTCGAGGACGCCCCCAGGGCGGTGCTCGCCGTCACGCTGTGGGTCGCCGCCTGGTGGATCACCGAGGCGCTGCCGATCCCGGCGACCTCGCTGCTTCCGCTCTTTCTGCTCCCGCTCACCGGTGGCACCGACGAAGAGACCGCCGCGATGGCCTACGCGAATCCGATCGTGTTCATGTACATGGGCGGCTTCACCATCGCCCTGGCCATCCAGAAGTGGAACCTGCACAAGCGGATCGCCATGAGCATCATCCGGATGGTGGGCACCAAGGGCAACCGCCTGATGCTCGGGGTGATCCTGGCAACGGCCGGGCTCTCGATGTGGATCTCCAATGCGGCCACGGCGCTGATGATGCTGCCGATCGGCCTGGCGCTGATCGAAGAGGTCAAGGAGAAGCGATTCTTCGATGAGGAGGGCCTGAAGAAGTTCGCCAAAGGTCTGCTGCTGGCGATCGCCTACGCCGCCTCGATCGGCGGCCTGGCGACGCTGATCGGTTCGGTGCCGAATGCGGTGTTCGCCGCCCAGGCCTCCCTGCACTTCGACATCACCGTGAGCTTCGCGCAGTGGTTCGTCTTCGCGGCACCGCTGACCGTGATCCTGCTGGTGCTGCTCTACTTCTACCTCTCCAAGGTCCAGTTCCGACTCGTCGCGCAGGCCGAGATCTCACCGGACTTCGCCCAGGAGCAGCTCCGCGAGCTCGGGCCCATGTCCTATGAGGAGAAGATGGTCCTGACGATCTTCGGCGTCGTCGGAGCCATGTGGATGACCATCGGGTTCCTCCCCGAGGAGTGGGGGATCCCGCTCACAGATACGACGGTCTCGATGATCGGCGCCACCGCGATGTTCCTGCTGCGAGCCCGGCAGACCGATGAGGACGGCAGGCGCGGGGGAATCCTGGTCTGGAAGGACATGCAGGCACTGCCCTGGGGCATCCTGCTGCTCTTCGGCGGCGGACTCTCACTGGCGGCCGCCTTCGACGACTCCGACCTGACCCCATGGTTCGGGGAGATCCTCGGCGGTCTCGACGTCCTGCCCTATGTCATCATCGTCGTCGTGCTCGGAGCGATCGTGCTGTTCATGACCGAGGTGATGTCGAACACCGCGGTGTCGAACATGCTGATCCCGGTCAGCGTCGGACTGGCCCTGGGCATGGGGGTGGACCCCTTCGCGATCATGGCGCTGGTCGCCCTGACCTCCAGCTGCGCGTTCATGCTTCCGATCTCGACCCCGCCGAACGCGGCGGTGTTCTCCTCGGAGTACCTGGAGATGGATGACATGGTCAAGGCCGGGTTCTGGATGAACATCATCGCGCTGAGCCTGATCTCGGTCTTCATCCTGGTGTGGCAGCCTGTCGTGCTCGCCAGCGGCGTATGAGGATGCTGCGGGTCTAGCGGTCCTCGGTGAGCTCCTCACGGACCTCCTCCAGCCGGGTCCGCGCACCGTCGAGCCAGCGTTCGCAGCGGTCGGCCAGCGCCTCGCCGCGCTGCCACAGGGCCAGTGACTCCTCCAGCGGGGCGCCGCCGTTCTCGAGCTTGGTCACCACCGAGACGAGCTCCTCGCGGGCGCGCTCATAGCTCATGGTCTCGATGTCCTCGGTCTGCGCGGTGCTGAACTCGGTGGACTTCGAGGCCGAAGCCTGCGGGGTGCTTGCGTCGTCGATCATCGGGCTGCCTCTCGGTTCTGGGTGTCTGGGGTCGTCGCAGCAGGTTCGGCCTGCGCTGAGGTCGCCGCGTGGGCGGCCGTGCGGTCCTCGGGGTAGATCTGTTCGGCACGAGCGGTCAGCTCGCCGGAGGCGACCATGACGCTCAGCTCGTCTCCAGGGCTGACGGTGCCGGCATCGCGCAGCACGTCCCAGCCGGCGGCGCCGCGGGTCTGGACCACCGCGTAGCCGCGGTCCAGGGTGGACTGCGGGGAGAGCGACCGGACTCGCGCCCGGGTCTGCGTGATCCAGTCGGTGCCGCGGCGCACCGCGGTCTCCATGCCGAAGAGCGAGCGACGCCGCAGCATCATCAGCTCCTGGGCGCGTCCGGTGATCATGTCCTGCGGCTGGGCGAGCACCGGCCGGGAACGCAGCGTCGCCAACCATTCGGACTCGCGCCCGATGACCCGCTCGACCCCGGCTGACATGCGAGCCCGGGCGTTGGTGAGCGCCTCGCGCTCCTGGGCCTCATCGAGCACCAGCAGCTTCGCAGCCCCGGTGGGGGTGGAGGCGCGCATATCGGCGACCTCATCGAGCAGCGGACGGTCGGCCTCGTGCCCGATGGCGGAGACCACCGGGGTCTGCGCCGCGGCCACCGCGCGGATCAGGCGTTCATCGGAGAAGGGCAGCACCACCTCCTCCAGCGCCCCGCCGCCGCGAGCGATCACGATGACCTCCACCGCGGGGTCGGCGTCGAGCTGCGCCAGGGCCGCGGCGACCTCCTGCGGTGCGCTGGGTCCCTGGGTCGCGACCTCGCGGATCTCGAACTGCGCCGCGGCCCAGCGGGCGTGGGTGTTGCGCAGGATGTCCTTCTTGGCGTCGGAGTTCCGTCCGGTGATCAGTCCGATCCGGCCCGGCAGCACCGGCAGCGGCTGCTTCCGGTCCGCCCGGAACAGGCCCTCTGCGGCCAGGCGCTGTTTGAGCTGTTCGATCCGCGCCAGCAGATCGCCCAGCCCCACCGGCTTCATCTGATGCGCCACCAGGGAGAGCCGCCCGGACTTCTCATAGAGGTTCGGCCTGACCAGCGCCACCACCCGGGAGCCGGGCTGGACGGTGCCGTTGAGGCTGCCCGCCACGTTCCGCCAGGCGACGGTGGAGAAGGAGACCTCCTGTTCCAGGTCCCGCAGGGTCATCCAGGCGTTGCCGTTGCGCAGGTTGAACTCCACCAGCTGGCCCTCCACCCAGGTGGGCGGCGCGGCCTCGATGTGGGCCTTGAGCTTGCCGGAGTAGGTGCTCAGCGGCCACGGGGTCTCGGCCGAGGTGTCCTGCGCCTGTGCCGGCTCGCTCATGTCCTGCCTTCGATCATCGACGGTCTCCCCGGAAGGTTCGCTATGGTGCTTACAGCCTATGCCACCGTCCTGACATGGTTGAAGGAGTTATCCACATGCGCCAGGTGCTCAGTGTCCTCTCGCTGCTGCTGGCTGCGCTCCTGGCCGCGGCGGCGCTGGCCGGGTTCCAGACCAATCAGCTGCTGCGCGAGGAGGAGCCGATCCGGCAGATCGCCGGGGAGCTGCCCCAGCAGGACGGCTTCAGCGAGCTGGTCTCCGAGACGCTGCTCACGCGCCTGGAGTCCGAGCTGCCCGGAGCCCTGACCAGCCTGCTCGGTGACCGGGCAGACTCCGTGGTGGACTCGATCGTGGCCTCCATGTTGGAGAATGAGCAGGTCGACGAAGCCTGGGATCAGACCCTGCAGGACACCCGGTCGGGCTACACGGCGCAGCTGGAGACCCTGTTCGACGAGGGCACCACCGGTGAGGCCAGCGATCTTGACCTCGCCGTGGACCTGAGCCCGATGGCTGAGGCGATCACCGGACCGCTGCGCGAAGGGCTGGACTCCGCCCTGGGCTGGCTGCCGTTCCTGGACACCTCAAGCTTCGAATTTCTCGCCCCCGAGGTCGTGGTGGACGTCGAGGCCACCATCGCCGAGGGCGCCGACCCCTATACCTGGGCGCTGCTTGCCGAGGTGAGCAAGCACTGGCTGGTCCTCGCCGCGCTCGCCGGGGTGCTGGCCGCGGTGGGGCTGCTGCTGGGACCGGGTCGCAGCCGCTGGGTGGCGCTGACCCTCGGCGGACTCCTCGGGGTGGGCCTGGGACTCTGGATCGCTCTCACGGTGGCCGCCCCGGAGTTCGGCCCGGTGGCGGATCAGGCCGCCGCGCCGCTGGTCGAACAGCTGCAGCAGCGCTTCACGGACTGGGCCCAGCCGGCCTGGTGGATCTTCAGCGCAGCGGCGGGCGCCGTCGTCGTCGTGGGGCTGCTGGGCAGCGTGGCCGCGCGGAGCAGGCCGGCGGTGACCCCGGCGTCAACCAGGGACACGGTGTGACGGTGCCGCGCCCCCGCCGGTAGACTCGGGGCCATGACTTCCACTGCCACCGCCCCCGCAGCTCCGGCCCGGCGACAGCACATCGCGGTCCCCGTGCCGATGGTGCCCCGCAGGCGCCGCAGCCCCGAGGAAGTGGCCGCCGAGTCCACCTTCACCGGTCCCCGGAAGGTGCTGCTCGCAGCTCCGCGCGGCTATTGCGCCGGCGTGGACCGCGCTGTGATTGCAGTGGAGAAGGCGCTGGAGACCTATGGCGCTCCGGTCTACGTGCGCAAGGAGATCGTGCACAACCGCCATGTGGTGGAGACGCTACAGGAGAAGGGCGTGATCTTCGTTGAGGAGGCCGACCAGGTGCCCGAGGGCGCGCTGGTGGTCTTCTCCGCCCACGGCGTGTCCCCGGCGGTGAAGCAGATGGCCGAGGACCGGGACCTGCAGACCATCGACGCCACCTGCCCGCTGGTGACCAAGGTCCACCGTGAAGCCGTGCGCTTCGCCCGGGATGACTACGAGATCCTGCTGATCGGGCACGAGGGCCACGAAGAGGTCGAAGGCACCTATGGCGAGGCCCCGGAGAACACCACGATCGTCAACGGGCCCTGGGAGGTCGAGGATCTTCAGGTCCGGAACCCGGACCAGCTGATCTGGCTCTCCCAGACCACGCTGTCGGTGGACGAGACCATGGAGACCGTGCAGAAGCTGCGCGAGCGCTTCCCCAAGCTGCAGGATCCGCCCTCGGATGACATCTGCTACGCCACCTCCAACCGGCAGGCGGCGATCAAGAAGGTCGCCCCGCAGTCGGACCTGGTGATCGTGGTGGGCTCGGAGAACTCCTCGAACTCCGTGCGGCTGAAAGAGGTCGCCAAGGAATACGGCGCCGCCCGCGCCGAGCGGGTGGACTACGCCAACCAGGTCGATGAGGCCTGGTTCCAGGACGCGGCCACCATCGGGGTCACCTCCGGCGCCTCGGTGCCTGAGGTGCTGGTCGACGACGTCCTGCGGCTGCTCGCCGAGTATGGCTACGGCGAGGTCGAAGAGATCGTCACCGCCGAGGAGGACATCGTCTTCTCGCTGCCCAAGGAGATCCGGAAGGCGCTCACCCAGGCAGGACACGACGACGTCGGCCGCGGCGGTCGCAAGTCCAGCCCCTGCTCCACCTCCTGAGCGTCTGCCGCCCGCGGGCCCCCGCCTCAGTTTGTCGCATCCCTTTGCCATGTCCCATGGTTATTTCCCGCCAAAACGATGGGACTTGGCATAGCGATGCGACGTTTGCGCGCAGCGGGTTCTGAGCCGGGGACGCCCGCCGGATTCGGGCATGACCTGGGCTGACATACGATGAGTCCATGACGGTGCTGGGCATGACTGCGGTGATCGCGGCCGCGGTGTTGATCGGCACGATCCTGCAGAGGGTCACCGGCACCGGCGTCGGGCTGGTGGTCGCCCCCGTGCTCTCGCTGCTGCTGGGCCCCGCCTTCGGGGTGCTGGTCACCAATATGACCACCTTCGTCTCGGGTTGCCTGATCATGATCGCGGTGTGGTCCCATGTCAGTTGGCGGCGCTTCTGGCTGATCATGCCCGCCTCGGTGCTGGGAGCCATTCCCGGAGCCTGGGTCGTCGGGCAGCTCAGTGCCGGCTGGCTCTCCATCATCGTGGGCGCGATCGTGGTGTTCGCGCTGGCAGTCACCGTGGCGCTGCCGCGGCTGCCGCATCTGCCCGGCCGGTCAGCCGGTCTCACGGCGGGTCTGATCGGGGGATTCTTCAACACCACCTCCGGGGTGGCGGCACCGGTGATGGTCATCTACTCCCGGGTCTCCCGCTGGGACCAGCGCAGCTTCGCCGCCACGCTGCAGCCGATCTTCATGACCATGGGCGCCGTCTCAGTGATCGCGAAGCTGGCGATGGGCTCGGTGGAGGTCAACGGCCAGGCCGGGCCGCCGCTGGGCTGGCTGTTCCCGTTGATCGTGGCGACCGTGATCGCGGGCATCTTACTGGGCACCCAGCTGGCTAAGCGGGTGCCGATCCCCACCGCGAGGGCGCTGGCGATGACCCTGGCCGGGCTCGGTGGAGCCGGGGCGATCATCCGCGGCACCCTGGACGTCATGGCATGACCGCGCAGAGCGCTCACAGCCGCCGGCTGCTCATCGCCCTGTTCTTCATCGGCGTGGCGACCTTCGCCCAGCTCTACTCGCCCCAGGGGCTGCTGCCGCTGATCGCGGCGGAGCAGGACGTCTCCGCGGACCGGGCGGCCCTGATGATCTCGACCGCCACGCTGGGACTCGCGCTGGGCGTGATCCCCTGGTCCTATATCGGCGACGCCTACGGGCGGAAGAAGGCGATGATCGCCGCGATCAGCCTCGCCTGCTTCTTCGGGCTCCTGGCGGTGCTCATGCCTGCGGTGTTCGCCAACCACGGCTTTGAGCTCGCCCTGGCGATGCGCTTCATCGAAGGCTTCATGCTCGGCGGGGTGCCGGCGTTGGCGGTGGCCTACCTCAACGAGGAGGTCAGCCCGAAGATCGCGGTGGCCGCGGCCGGCACCTACATCTCGGGCACCTCTCTGGGCGGACTGACCGGGCGGATCGTCGCGGCACCGGTGGGCGAGCAACTGGGTTGGAAGATCGGCATGCTCACCGTGACCATCCTCGCGGTGGCCTGTGTGGTGGTGTTCCTCCGGCTGGCACCGACCGCAGAGAACTTCACCCCGCGCCGGGTCCAGGTGCGCGAGATCCTGCCCGCGCTGACCGGGAATCTGCGCTCACCCACCCTGTGGACCCTCTACCTGCAGGGGTTCCTGACCATGGGCGGGTTCGTGGCCATGTATAACTTCCTCGGCTTCCACCTCTCCGCTCCGCCTTATTCGATCCCGCTGGGGATCGCCTCCTTCGTGTTCCTGGCCTATCTGGCGGGGACCTGGTCCTCACCGCGCGCCGGGCGGCTGGCGGCGCGGTACTCGCGCAAGCCGGTGCTGCTGGCCGGGAATCTGATCATGATCCTGGGCGTGGGGCTGACCCTGGTGCCGCATCTGGCCGTGATCATCATGGGCACCGTGGTGCTCACCGCGGGCTTCTTCGCCGCCCATGCGGTGGCCTCTGGCTGGGTGGGCGCCGCGGCGACCGCCGGCCGCGCCCAGTCCGCCTCGCTGTACAACCTGGGCTACTACGGCGGCTCCTCGATCTTCGGCTACCTCGGCGGGACCGCGCTGCACCTGGCGGGCTGGTCCGGCACCGTGCTGATGGTGCTCGGGCTGGCCGGCCTGGCGACCCTGCTGGCCGCCATCGTCCTGCCCAAGGACTGAAGCCCGACGACGGCGCACGGCACCCCGACGACGACGGCGCCCCGCCCTGCTCGGCTCGAGGCCCCGGGTGGGCCGACGGACTGCACGGTCCAGATCAGCCCGGCCCCGGCGATTCGGTTCAAGGTGGCAACTTCTTCACCGGCCCCGTAGACTCTGTGAGCCCTATCGCGAGATAGCGCGCCATCCATACCCCACCAGCAGGAGTACCGGCAATGACGCCTCCGCGTTCCCGTGTTTCAGGTGATCACCTGAAGAAGTATGACCCCCGAACACAGTCGGAGGCGGAGGCTGAGGAGCTCTCGGTCGGTGCCCGCGCGGAGGGCCTGGAGCGTCCCGCGCTGCTGCGCCGGATGATCGGGCTCGCCGGTGGCGTGGGGCTGGGACTTCTGGTGTACCTGGTGATGCCCGGGGACATGGAGGTCTGGCCCCGGCTGACAGCGGCCACCGCCGTGCTGATGGCTGTGTGGTGGATGACCGAGGCGATCCCCATCCCGGCGACCGCTCTGCTGCCGCTGATCATCTTCCCGCTGCTGGTCCCCGCAGGCGACTTCGGCAGCGCCGAGGAGGCCGTGGGCGGAGTCTCGGTCGATGACGTGGGCGCCAGCTATGGCAACAACATCATCTTCTTGTTCATGGGCGGGTTCATGCTGGCCCTGGCGATGCAGCGTTGGAACCTGCACCGCCGGATCGCGCTGCTGACCCTGCGCGCCATGGGTTCCAAGCCGGTGAACCTGATCGCCGGATTCATGATCGCCACCGGGTTCCTCTCGATGTGGGTCTCGAACACCGCCACCGCCGTGATGATGCTTCCGATCGGCGTCTCGGTGCTGATGCTGGTGAGCAAGATCGTCAAGGGTGAGGACCCCGCGACGGCAGCACAGGCCGGCGAGGACGAGACCAACAACGCGCTGAAGTCCAACTTCGGCACCGCGCTGATGCTCGGCATCGCCTACGCCGCCTCGATCGGTTCACTGGGCACCATCATCGGCACCCCGCCGAACGCGCTGCTGGTGGGCCATATGGCCGAGACCCACGATCTGACCATCGGCTTCGGCCAGTGGATGCTGGTGGGCGTCCCGATCTCGATCATCATGCTGGTCATCGCCTGGGTCCTGCTCACCCGGGTGCTGTTCAAGCCCGAGATCGACGACATCCCCGGCGGCGGCGACCTGATCCGCGGCGAGCTGAGCAAGCTCGGTCCGATGTCCTCCGCCGAGCTGCGCGTGCTGATCATCTTCGTGCTCGCCGCACTCTCCTGGGTCTCCATCCCGCTGATCTCCACCAATCTCCTGGACATGGATGACCCGTTCATCTCCGACGCCGGCATCGCCATGGTCGTCGGCCTGCTGCTGTTCCTGCTGCCCGGTGGCGCCGCCAAGGGTGTGCGCCTGCTGGACTGGGAGTACGCCGCGAAGCTGCCCTGGGGAGTGCTGCTGCTCTTCGGCGGCGGACTGGCACTGTCCTCGCAGTTCAGCTCTTCCGGACTCTCCACCTGGCTCGGCACCCAGGTCGAGGGACTGGCCGGAATCCCGGTGTGGGTCCTGGTGCTGGTCGCGGCTGTGGGGATCCTGCTGCTGACCGAGATGACCTCGAACACCGCGACGGCTGCGACCTTCCTCCCGGTGGCCTCGGGTGTGGCCATGGGCACCGGGGTGGACCCGCTGATCCTTGCCGCTCCGGTGGCGCTGGCCGCAACCTGTGCCTTCATGCTCCCGGTGGCCACGCCGCCGAACGCGATCGCCTATGGCTCCGGCTACGTCACCATCGGACAGATGATCCGGGGCGGGGTGTGGCTGAACATCGCAGGCGTCGTGATCATCACCGCGGTCTGCATGACCATCCTGGTCTGGGTCTTCGGGCTGACCCTCTAGCAGCGCCGCGCACGCCACACACGCCGCACGCCGCACGAGCCGCACGCCGCACGAGCCGCACGCCCGGCCGTGGAGGGGCGTGGTTGAAGGGCAGTGAGTCATCGGTGACGCCGAGGCTCACTGCCCTTCAGCGTGTCCGGACTCGACTCGCCGCGCCTGGGCGGTTCTGCCTTCAGCGCTTCTAGCTTCAGCGTTCCGCCTCAGCGCGTCTGGCCTCAGCGCTCCGCCTCGGCGCGTCCGGCCTCCAGCCGGGGGCCCAGCGGGTTGACCTCGGTGGTCACCGTGGTGGTGCTCAGGGTCTCGCCGAGATCCTCGAGAAGCCCTTCGGTGGAGGCCGCGGTGGGCTCACCGACCTCCAGCCGGCTCATCGCCTCCACCTTGGGCAGCACCTGCCGTTCGATGTTGCCGATCAGCGAGTTATACGAGGTCACCGCCTGCCGCAGGCGCTCTCCGGTGCGCGAGAGATGTTCGCTCATCTTCGCCAGACGCCGGTAGAGGTCCCGGGAATGATCCACGACCTCACGGATGTTCTGCGCCAGACGCTCCTGCCGCCAGGCCGCAGAGACCGCCTTCAACGAGGCCAGCAACGAGGCCGGGGAGACCAGCGTGACACCCTTGGAGAGCGCGTCATCAAGCAGCATCGGGTCCGCCTCCATCGCCGCGGAGAGCAGCGACTCGGCCGGGACGAAGCAGAAGACCACATCGGGGGAGAGCTCCACGGCCTCCCAGTAGCGCTTCTTCGCCAGCTCATCCACCCGGGAACGCAGCGCCTTGGCCTGCGCCATCGGGTCGGTGGGGTTCAGCGGGGCCTTGGCATCGAGGACCAGCTGGCGGCCTCCGGGCAGGTGCACCACCATGTCCGGGATCAGCAGCTGCCCATCAGCCCCGCGCCCGCTGAACTGTTCGGTGAAGTCCACATGGGGCAGCATCCCGGCGGATTCCACCACCCGGCGCAGCTGGACCTCGCCCCAATGTCCGCGCGCCGAGCTCGAGTGCAGACTCCCCAGCAGCGCCTGGGTGGACTCGATGATCCGGGCATCGGTCTCCGCCGCCGAGCTCAGCTGCTGAGAGAGCCGGGAATGCTGGGCGGCACGCTCGGTCTCCAGCTCCTGGACCCGGCGGTGCATCTCGGTCACCCCTTGGCGCACCGGGTGCAGCATCTCCACCAGGGTCTCGCGCTCCCGGGCCGCCTCGGAGTCCTCCTCCCGGCGGCGCTCCAGCTCCCAGAGCCGCCCTTCCGCCCCGGCCAGCTCCTGCTGCACGGCCACGAGCCGCTGCTGCGAATCGGCCAGGTCAGACCGGGCCTGCTGCAGCTGGCCCCGCAGCGCGGCAGGATCCTCGGTGCCCCGGCGCAGCAGGTGGAGCACCAGCCAGCTGCCCAGGACGCCGAGCAGGACACCGAGGAGAACCGCGAGGACGAAGTGCAGAATGGTCATGCCATCCAGCATGCCACTGGGCACTGACATGGTCAGGGACATGGACTGAGACATGGACTGAGACATGGTCAGGAACATGGACCGCGACATGGTCAGGAACATGGACCGCGAGATGGACTGCGACAGGAGCGTGACCCGGCGGGTGACATCCAGGCTGAGCTGGCGGCTGATCTGGACGCTGGTCTGGAGACGGATCTGGACGCTGACCTGTGGGTGATCTGCGCACCGCCGATTCCGCTGACATAGGGTTGCAGCAGAGAACCCGCGCAGCCGAAGGCGCTGCCCGCCCGAACCAGAGGAGCCCCATGATCAGAATTCTGCTCGTCCGCCATGGAGAGACCGATTGGAACAAGGCCCACCGGCTCCAGGGACATTCGGACATCTCGCTCGCCGAGTCCGGGAAGCTGCAGGCGCGCACCACCGGGGCCTTCGTCCGCGCGCAGAACCCGGCACAGGCGCATGTCTCCAGCCTGGTGCGCACCCAGCAGACCTTCGCCGAGTTCGGACTGGACCTCCAGCCCCGGATCTGGGATGAACTGCGTGAGCAGAACCTGGGGGAGTGGGAGGGCGCCTACGCCGCCGATATCCGCGACGCCGAGCCGGAGAACTTCGAGGGCTGGCGCGCCGGCAGCTACACCCCCGCCGCGGGAGAGGCGCACGCGGACCTGCAGGCGCGGATGACGGGCGCCTTCAGTGACGTCGTGCGCGGCACCGCGGAGATCGCTCCCACCGCCTCGGCGGATCTGAGCTTCGAGGTGCGCACCGCCGTCGTCGTCTCACACGGGGCTGCGCTGCGAGTGCTCTTCGAGGGGCTCGGGCTGCTGGATCGACGCCAGTTCATCCCGCTGACCCCAGCCGCGGTCACCGTGCTCGACATCCCGTTGACCTCAGGCTCGGTGTCCTCCTCGCTGCCGAACTCCGGGCTGGACGATGAGCACGACGACGACGCCGAGGCCCGCGCGATCCGGGCGCTGAGCAACGAGCAGATCGCCGATCACGCACGGCTGCGGCTGATCAACCTCTCCCCGGAGCTGCTGAACCCCGAGCTGTCCCACCCGGTGGCGGAGACCCCGGCGATCTGATCCGGAACAACCGGCATAAAAAACGAGTGTGCAATCTGTGCAGCTTTTCCACCCCGAACGGGGAAGAAACCTGCACAGATTGCACACTCGATGTGTGAGCGGCCGGGCGGAATCCGCCCAGCGCGAAGGATCTAGGCGTTCGACGCCTTGATCAGGTCCGCGCAACGCTCACCGATCATCATGGTGGTGATGTTCGGGTTCACCGTGGTGAGCTCGGGCATCACCGAGGCATCGGCCACCCGCAGCCCCTGCACGCCCTTGACCCGCAGCTGGGAGTCCACCGGTGACATCGCGTCATCGTCGGCGCCCATCCGCACGGATCCGGCCGGGTGGTAGACCGTGTTGTGCGTGCGGGTCACGTAGTCCGCCAGCTCCTCATCGGTCTGCGTGTCCTGACCGGGGAACAGCTCGCGACCGGCCCACTCCGACATCGCCGGCTGCGCCGCGATCTCACGGGCCAGCTTGATGCCCTCTACGGCCACGCGCATGTCATGGCCCTCCGGGTCGGTGAAGTAGCGCGGATCGACCTTGGGCTTGTCTCGGTAGTCCTTTGAGCGCAGCCGCACCGTCCCGCGGGACTTCGCGTGGGTCACGTTCGGGGTCAGGCAGAAGGTGTTGTCCGCGCTCGGGTAGCCCTGACGCAGCGTGTGCATGTCGAAGGGCACCGAACCGTAGTGCATCATGAGGTCCGGCCGGTCCAGGCCCTCACGGGTGGAGGCGAAGATCCCGATCTCCCACCACTGGTAGGAGTCCTCGGTCATGGGCTGCTTGGCCTCCCAGGCGATGACCGCCTCGGGGTGGTCCTGCAGGTGCTCGCCCACACCGGGGGAGTCCACGCGGGCTTCGATCCCGAACTCCGCCAGGTGCTCAGCGGGTCCGATCCCGGAGAGCATCAGCAGCTTCGGGGAATCGATGGCGCCCGCGGAGAGCACGATCTCCTTGTTCGCGCTGATCCGCCGGGCCCGGCCGAACGCGTTGTCCACAGTGTCCACGCCCACCGCGCGATCGCCGTCGAAGATGATCTCGCGCACCCAGTGGTCCGTGAGGATGCTCAGGTTGGGACGATCCAGGATCGGGTGCAGGTAGGACACCGAGGAGGAGGAACGGGTGCCGTCTTCCTTCCGGTTGATCTGGAAGAAGTTCGCACCCTTGAGCACGGTCTCTCCGGTGTTGAACTGCACCCGGGGGATGCCGTTCTCTTCACAGGCGTCCAGCAGCGCCACCCCGCAGGGGTCCTCCGGGGGGATGGTCATCAGGTTCACCGGGCCGCTGCGGCCATGGTGGTCCCCGGGGGCGTCGTTGGTCTCCAGGCGCTTGAACAGCGGGTAGGTGGACTCGGCGTTCCAGCCGGTGGCGCCCATCGCCTCCCATTCGTCCATGTCCTCGCGCAGCGCCCAGAAGGCGATGCAGGAGTTGTGCGAGGAGCAGCCGCCGAGCACCTTGGCGCGGGCGTGACGCATGAAGGAGTTCCCGTTCTCCTGGGGCTCGATGAGGTAGTCCCAGTCGTAGCCGGATTCCAGCAGCTCCATCCAGCGGTTGAGCTGGAGCACCTCGGGCTTGTCCGCGTCGGTAGGTCCTGCCTCCAGCAGGGCCACCGTGACGTTGGGGTCTTCGGACAGGCGAGCGGCGACGGCGGCGCCGCCTGAGCCGCCGCCGATCACGATGTAGTCGTAGGTGGTCTTCTCCACGGAATCTCCTTATTTCTCCGGCATGCTGAACCAGCCGGTGACGGCGGGCTCGGTGTTCTCGTAGATGTGCTTGGCCTCGCGGTACTCATCCAGACCCATGTGGCCCAGCTCCCGGCCCACGCCGGACTGCTTGAAGCCGCCCCATTCCGCCTGCGGCAGGTAGGGGTGGTAGTCGTTGATCCAGATGGTGCCGTGGCGCAGCCGGGAGGACACCCGGTGTGCGGTGCCGCTGTCCGAGGTCCAGACCGCTCCGGCCAGGCCGTAGATGGTGTCGTTGGCGGTCTCGATGGCCTCGGCCTCGGTGGTGAAGGTCTCCACCGTGATCACCGGGCCGAACCCCTCTTCCTTCACCACGTACATGCCGCGCTTGACGTCGTCGAGCACGGTGGGGGCGTAGAAGTAGCCGTTGCGGTGCTCCTCGCCGCCGAAGTGGTGCCCGGTGCGCAGCGTGGCGCCCTCTTCGATGCCGCGCTGGGTGTAGTCATAGACCTTCTGACGGTGCTCCGCGGAGATCAGCGGCCCGGTCTCGGCGGCCTCCTCGAAGGGCCCGCCCATCCGGATGTTCTCGGCACGGCGGACCAGCTCGGTGACGAACTTCTCCTTGATGGACTCCTCGATGATCAGCCGGGTGCCTGCGGAGCAGACCAGCCCGGAGTCCACGAAGCCGGCGTTGAGCGCATTGTCCACGGCGGCGTCGAAGTCGGCGTCGGCGAAGACCACATTGGGGTTCTTCCCGCCGAGCTCCAGGGCGACCTTCTTCACCGTCTCCGCGGCCGTGGCGGCGATCTTGCGACCGGTGACCACGCCTCCGGTGAAGGAGACCATGTCCACATCTGGGTGGGAGGACAGCGGGGCGCCGGCAGTGGCGCCGGGCCCGGTGATCAGGTTCGCCACACCGGCGGGCAGCCCCAGGGAGTCATAGACGTCCATGATCAGCATTCCGGTGTGCGGGGTCAGCTCCGCGGGCTTGAGGATGAAACTGTTGCCCGCGGCCAGGGCCGGTGCCATCTTCCAGGCGGCCTGCAGCAGCGGGTAGTTCCACGGGGTGATCATCCCGCAGACCCCGACCGGTTCGTAGACGACCCGGGAGATCACGGTGGGATCCCCGGCGTCGACCAGACGGCCGGCCTCGACGTCGGCGAGCTTCCCGAAGTGCCGGTAGCAGCCGATGATGTCGTCCATGTCGATCTGCGCCTCGACGAAGCGCTTGCCGGTGTCCAGCGCCTCAGCCCGGGCGAACTCGTCCTTACGTGCCTCGATGGCGTCGGCCACTGCGAGCACGAACGCGCCGCGCTCCGCGGCGGGGGTGTCCGCCCAGACGTGAGAGTCGAAGGCCTTGCGTGCGGCGGCGATCGCAGCGAGGGTGTCGGCCTCGCCGGCTTCGGAGACCACACCCACTTCGGAGCCGTCCGCGGGGCAGTGGATGGTGCGCGTCTCACCGGACTGGGCGGGGACCCATTTGCCGTCGATGAAAAGCGTGGAGACCTGTTCTGCTGTGCTCATTGATGCTCCTCAGCTTCCGTTGGTGCGGTCGTGGTCCCAGTCATCTGGGATGTTGCTTCCGGCGTGCAGCGAGCCGGACTGGCCACCTTCCTCACTCATGGTGAGGAAGGTCAGGTGACGCTCGTAGGAGTCCAGGACATCGGCGATGACCTGCTCCCGGGTGTAGCCCATGAGGTCGTGTCCCTCGGAACCGGTGGCCGAGAACGTCTCCACACGGTAGTAGGTCTCCTCGGTGGGACGCATGCTGCGTGCGAAGCTCGGCACGGAGTAGGCGACCGGGTAGACCTGGTACTTGAACTCGGTCTGCTCGCCGAAGTAGACGTGCAGGTCGATGTGCGGGATGTCGGTGTCCGGCACCAGGCCGCGCTCGCAGCTGACCTCGGCGCCCTGTTCCTTGAGCTCCGTGGCGACGTCCTCCACCGCAGGGGCTGCCACCGTCTCGATGAACTCGGTGGCCTGCTTCGCGGAGGGGAAGTGCATGCCCCTGGCCAGACGACGGCGCCAGCTCATGCCGCCGCGGTCCCCGGAGCCCTGGCTGCGTTCGGAGACCATCCAGGGCAGGGTGGCCTCCCGGGAGTCCCGGTTGTAGCGCTCCATGCGCAGCGCTCGCCAGACCCCGATCATCAGCAGGTACATCACCACCGAGAACGGCAGACCGATGATCACCGTGGCCATCTGCAGGGTGTAGACCCCGTCGAGCATCAGCACCGCCAGGGTGAGCGCGCCGGTGGCCAGCGCCCAAAAGACGCGCAGCCAGGGGGCCCCGTCGTCGGAGGCGCTGAGGGACTTGGAGGTGAAGTTGGACATCACCAGGGCACCGGAGTCCGCGGAGGTGATGTAGAAGAGCAGCCCGGTGAGCACCGAGAGCCCGATGGTGAAGGTGGCGCCGGGGTACTGCTCCAGCAGCAGGTAGTAGCTGGCCTCCGGGCTCTCCACCGCGTTGGTGATGAAGTCGGTGTTCCCGCTGAGGAACTCCCAGATGGCGCCGTTGCCGAAGATCGAGATCCACAGCAGGATGAACCCGAACGGGATGATCAGGGTGCCGACGACGAACTGGCGCAGCGTGCGGCCGCGGGAGATCCGGGCCAGGAAGAGACCCACGAAGGGGGCCCAGGCGATCCACCATGCCCAGAAGAACAGCGTCCACCATTCCAGCCACTGGCCCTCGGGCGGGTTGTAGGCGAAGGTGTCGAAGAGCATGGACGGGAAGAACGCGGCAAAGTCGCCGATGTTCTTCACCAGCGCGTTGAGCAGGTAGGTGGTCTCTCCGGCGATCAGCACGTAGAGCAGCAGGACCACGGCGAAGACCACGTTGAGCTCCGCCAGGCGACGGATACCCTTGTCCACTCCGGAGACCGAGGAGAAGATCACGACGATCACGGCGAGCACGATCAGCCCGATCTGGGCGCCGGTGCCCTGTTCGATCCCGAAGAGCCATTCCAGGCCGTAGTTCAGGAAGACCACGCCGATGCCCAGGCTGGTGGCGATCCCGAAGATGGTGCCGATCACGGCGGCGATCTCGATGCCGTCGCCGGTGGCGCCCTGGGCGCGCTTGCCGATGATCGGGTAGAGCGCGCTGCGGATGCTCAGCGGCAGGTGGTAGCGGTAGGCGAAGAGGCCGAAGGCCATGCCCATCAGGGCGTACATCGCCCAGCCGGGGATGCCGTAGTGGAAGAGGGTCCAGAGCACGGCCATCTCGGTGGCGCCGGAGGAGCCCGCCTCATTGCCCGGTGCGGTGGTGAGGTTGGTGGCGGGTCCGGAGATGGCGAAGAACATCAGGTCCACGCCGATGCCGGCGGCGAAGAGCATCGCCGTCCAGGTGAAGAGGTTGTACTTCGGGGTGGAGTGATCCGGTCCCATCTTGGTCCGGCCCACCCGGGAGAAGGCCACGATCAGGACGAAGACCACCACGGTGCCGGCGGTCAGGATGTAGTACCAGCCGAGGTTCGCGCCGATCCAGAGGAAGACGGATTCCAGGGTGGTGTAGGCGGTGTCTGGCGCGAGCCAGGCCCACAGGGTGAAAGCGATGATGATCACCGCGGAGCCGATGAAGACCGGCAGATTCACTTTTGAGCGTGCAGGAGTACCTGACGAGCCGTCCCCCTGGACATCGCTCGGGACGTCGCTCGGGACGTCTTGAGTGGCCGATGCCATGAAATTATGTTCCTTCCGGTGCTGTGTCAGTTCGCTTGAGTATCAGTGTTCGGCGAGTGATGAAGCCTCAGGCATCCTAGGCACAGGTCCAGCGTGTCCAGGATGCGAACAGGCGCGGTATGTGAGTCGGATCTCCTGAAACTCGGAAGAACCGTTCCACATAGTGAACGGAGCCTCATTCTACGGCGAAACACGGAAGGGTCCTAAGGCCCTCGGAAGTCGCCGGAGAGTCCGTCGGGGCGGTAGGTTAGGTGACCGTGGCTTTGACTATCGGAATCGTAGGACTTCCCAATGTGGGCAAGTCGACCCTGTTCAACGCGCTGACTCGTCAGTCGATCTTGGCGGCGAACTATCCGTTCGCCACCATCGAGCCCAACGTGGGCATCGTGAATCTCCCGGATGAGCGGCTGGACGCGCTGGCGAAGATCTTCGGCTCGCAGCGGATCCTCCCGGCGACCGTGTCCTTCGTGGACATCGCCGGGATCGTGAAGGGCGCTTCCGAGGGGGAGGGGCTGGGCAACCAGTTCCTGGCGAACATCCGTGAGGCCCATGCGATCGCCCAGGTGGTCCGCGTGTTCGAGGACGACAACGTCATCCACGTAGACGGCAAGGTGGACCCGACCTCGGATATGGAGACCATCAACACCGAACTGGTGCTGGCGGATCTGCAGACCCTGGAGAATGCGGTGCCCAAGCTGGAGAAGCAGGTCAAGGGGCGCAAGGCCGAGCAGGCCACGCTGGACGCCTACCTGGTGGCGCAGGAGACGCTGGAGCGCGGGGACACCATCTTCAGCTCCATCGAGAAGGACAAGCTGGACATGGAGCAGCTGGCCCAGCTGAACCTGCTCACCGCCAAGCCCTTCATCTACGTGTTCAACGCCGATGAGGGCGTGCTGAACTCGCCCGAGAAGCAGGCCGAACTTGCCGAACTGGTCGCCCCGGCCGACGCCGTGTTCCTCGACGCCAAGCTCGAAGCCGACCTGGTGGAGCTCTCCGAGGAGGAGGCCCGCGAGATGCTCGAGCTTAACGGCCAGGAAGAGTCCGGGATGGACCAGCTGGCCCGCGTCGGCTTCTCCACCCTCGGGCTGCAGACCTACCTCACCGCGGGGCCGAAAGAGACCCGCGCCTGGACCGTGAACCAGGGGGCGACGGCGCCCGAGGCAGCCGGCGTGATCCACACCGACTTCCAGCGCGGCTTCATCAAGGCCGAAATCGTCTCCTTCGATGACCTGGTTGCGGCCGGGTCGATGGCCGACGCCAAGTCCGCCGGCAAGGTGCGGATCGAGGGCAAGGACTACATCATGAAGGACGGCGACGTGGTGGAGTTCCGCTTCAACGTTTAGTCGAGTTCTTATTCAACGTCTCGCTGGCTTGGCTCGTGAGCTCTAGTCATCGCAACTGCGATCCACTCCAGGGACCAGGCACTAGTGCTCGATTAGGATCTGGTCATGACAACCTCAATGGAGTTAATTGAGAAGGCCGACATTTGGCTCAGTGAGTGTCTGGCTTCACTTGATGGGGATGTCTTCCTATCTAGCCCGTACTTGTCCTACGACGTTTGTCGGGACCTATCGGAATCCGCGCGAAAATCGCCGCACTCCTTTGTCCTTCTCACCACGCTGGACGCGGGGGCGGTAGTCAATGGCTACCTGTCTGTTCAAGGTTTGCGATGAATGGCGGACGCCTGTGTGTAAATCCGCCATAGCGAGCGCCTACACGCGAAGTGCTTCCTTCTTGGGTCCCGTGGACTTGTTGGGTCTGCGAACCTCACAGGGGCTGGGGTTGGATCATCGGCCCAACGGAGGGCGGGGTAGTGTGCGCAACCGGATCAAAAAGTACAACCCGCGACTCGTAGAGCGAGTCTCTGAAGAGATCTTCTCCGCCATGGAGGCCCAGACGGTGGTGGTCGCCGGCACCGGGACGGCGACGACGATCACGCCGATACTGGCCCAACAGCTCCAAGACCTCACCCGGCAGCGCGCCGGAGTCCTGTCCCAAGTCGAGGTTCTCGTGGAGGCCCACCCTCTTCACGAGGTCCTGACTTCGATGCCCGGAATCGGAGTCAGGACCGCAGCCAGGATCCTCACCGAAGTGGTGGGCGAAGATTTTCAAGACCGCAGGCCACCTGGCCTCCTACGCGGGGATCGCACCGACCACGAGGCGTTCTGGGACTTCCATCCGTGGAGAGTTCGCCAACCGCCGCGGGAACAAGCGGCTGACATAGGGAGTGTCGACAACACCGGTCTGGTTGGTGGTAGAGGCGTCGATTGCGTTTATCAAGGTCGTCGCACCTCGTGGATCATTACTGAAATGCCATCTGTTTCCGCTTTGTACTCCAGGCCGCTGAGATCAAGCAAGAAGACATCTGCATGTGACGCAGTGGCTATGACTCCGACTCGGAAGGTGGCGGTACCTGAGGCCCAGACCTCGATCGGTTTGGAGTTGCTCGTGATCCGCAGTTCGACCGGTATCGTGCCAGCAACCGGAGGCACGTCCGTGGATGTGTGTAGCTCAACGGAGGTCGTGTGTTGCTCCAGCAACTGTCGCAGCGGACTCATCGCCGGCGAGCGGCAGAACTCGAGCAGATCTTCGATCTCCCGTCGAGCAGCAGCGAACTCCGTTATCCACCCGTCGATGTGGAGGCCGCGAAGCCAGTCGCGGACCTGCGGCCAGTCCAGTCCGTGTGCGGTGGCACCGCGACTGATCGCGTGCGCCACCCTCCGTGACCGGATGCCGCTCGTGAGCAGGTTATGGGCGATCGTCGTGTCGATTCCATACCGGACGAAGTATGCAAGGTCTTCGGGGAGCGCCTCGATACTGCCTTCACGTACCAGCAGTTCGTTCGCCTGAGTGATGACCACTCCAATCGTCCAGCTCAGAAAGTGCTCGAACGCACCGCTGACCGCGTCAACCGTCTGCTCTAGCCTCCACGACACGTCCGGCACCCCCGGCAGCATACGTTGAGCGAGGTCCGGCATGTTGAAACCGGTCAACCATGCGCCCAATGCATCTGCGATTGAGACATCAATGGTTGTCCTAGCGCCCACGGAAGGCTTGAACTTCCATACACCGGCGCCCTCGGGCAGTTCCAGGAGGGCTCGAAGAGCACCGGAGCGGTCGAGAACGCTCATGGACTCCTCAAGGGTTAGAGGTCGCGAAACGGAACCGCCATTCTCGTGCTGCATCTCACTGAGCAGCGTTGTTGTCTGCTCGGCGACGGTGATGGCAATCTTCTCGATGCGTCGCGCGCTGGCTAGTGTCGTCCCGGTCAGGGTCCAACGCAATCGGCTCTCGGTTGGAGTTGCCTCGTATTGCTCGCGGACGTGCTCGGCTAAAGCCATCCATCGTGCCGCGATGTCCGGCTGCAGCTGCACGAACGCCAACAACCCGTCGATCGCGCCAGCAAGGTCAGCCTCGGCCGCGAGGTCAGCGAGGCGTTCCTGGGCGGACAGGACGAACCATACATATGCAGCGAAGTCGGCGGCCTCGCCCTTTGCGATAGTGAAGAGCGCATCGGCGGTGGTCGCGACGAGTGTCTCGAGCTCGGCCAGACGCGCGAGCGCCGCCTCGGAGTTGAGCGTCGAAGTGATCTCCAAATCGCTATCGGCCGGATGTAGTTCATCGAAATCTCCGGGGCGCGGCTGGTGGTTCAGACCTAGGACGATCCAGCCCTCGGTTTCTTTACCGGCGCGTCCGGCACGGCCGGCGGCATTGAGCAGTCGCGGGCCGTCGAGCTGCTGACCCGGATCCTGTCCTTCGTAGCGAGTCTCGCAGATCAGGACGGTGCGGACCGGCAAGTTGACTCCGTCAGTCAACGTAGAAGTGGCGAACATCGCTCGCAGCGTCTCAGCGCGCATGGCCTGCTCAAGCTCGTCCAAGACGTCGATGGGGAGTCCTGCATGGTGATAGGCCACACCGTGACGAACGCAGTCGATGAGGGGGTGCTCAGCTCCGAGTCGTCCGATAAGGAACTCGCATAGGTCATCGGTGGTCTCGGTGACCTCGAGCCGTTTAACGAGCTCTTGTGCAGCGTTACGGGCATACGCGCGTTGCGACAAAATCATCAACAGAGTACCCGCATCGAGGAACCTGAGCGCTGTCCGCGCGCACATCTTGTAGAACGCGTCGTAACTGTCGTCGCTACGCCTACGCCTGCGCTGGCTCGCATTAGGCGGGCGCACCTTGCGCTCTAGGTGACCGATCGGGGTATCGATGGAAGTCGCCAGCTTCCGCATAGCTCCCTCGGCTGGACGCACTCGGAGATCGGCGGTGATTGGGTAGCGCTCTATATGGGTGAAGGTCGTCGACTTCGACGGGAGGCGATCAAGCTCGCTCCATTCGACGTTCGAGTAGAGAAGCGCGTGGAGGCGACGAGGTCCGCGCCAACCTGATTCGAACAGTGTCGCTGCCTCTTTCGGGTTGAGCCATGAGGCGATCTGGTGCGCGTTACCCATAACGCCAGATAGCAACACGACACGTGCGTCCGTCGTCATGATGGCGCCGAGGACGGTCTCAAGGAGCAGTCCGCGGCCCGGCTGGGCGAGCAGGTGGGCCTCGTCGACAACGAACATCGAATACCGCTCGAGTACAGACGTTGGATCGTGACGCAACAGGTGGCTTAGCCGTTCTGGTGTCATCACCTCTACCGAGCTTTCGGCAGGCTCGCCAATCAGGTCGAATAGGTGCTCGATGGTGACGTTGCCGAAATCGGCGAAGTCGGCGGCCAAGCCCTTTTGAAGGATGCGTATTCGCCCCGTCAGCGACTGACGCATCTCTCGTCCGAGGCTTCGCAGGGGCGTGACATAGCAGACGTTGCCCGGCTGGGTGACGAGATGATGACAGATCAGCAGCTGAGCGATCAGGGTCTTGCCAGCGCTGGTGGGAACCGACAACAGCATTCGTCGCGTGGCGGGGTCGAGCGGGTTCAGGTCCGAACGGGTCAGAAGGTCACGCTGCGGCGGCCACAGGGTCAGCACCGGAGGCGTTCCAACGGTGAAAGCCTGGGCGACGATAGGTGGCGTGTCGTCGGGTAGAACGCTCCAAACGCTCGAGCTCTTCATCCCCTCGGCGATGTGAAGGAGGTGCACGGCGACCCACCGTCCGTCGTGATCGCCCTGGCCGGACTCGAGGTTCACCACGGAGCGCAAGGCTACTTGGGCGGTTATAAGTCGGTCGCGGTCACCATAGCGAAGGAAGTCCATGAGGTCCCCCACCGCTTGTGCAATTGACTCCGCCGGACCGAACATTGTCGAGGCGAGGGAGTCCTGGTTGATCAGTGCCCGCATCGAGGAGATGTCGGCTCGCCACCGGCTCAGGAGGACTTGGATGCGACGTACATCGAGTCCGAGGAACGCGACACCGGCACGGAGGGCCATCGTCGCGAGGCTTCGGGGAAGTCTGCCGAGTGCTTGGCTGTGATCTGTGTGGGCTATGTTCGATGCCCGGTCGCTAGAATCCCCGCTGTCAGATTCTTCGGCCTCAGGCACAGGATCATCCAGGTGACTGTCGACGCGGCGCCAGATGGCTGTCGCGTTTGGATCCAAGTCTCCGCGGCGGTACCCGACCTGTGCGCCGAAGGCAAGGGTCAGTTGATAGTGGATTGTTCGGCCCGGGCCATTTAAAGCTAAGTCGAAGATGTGCGCGGACACGGCGAATGCACGCTGCCGTCGCGCCGGGGTGTAGAGGTCCTCTGCTTGTTCCGCCGACGCGACGCCGTGCAGGTACCAAGCCGTGCGCAGAAGGTCGTCGTCGATGTCGGTCGGCTCGACGAAAGTGCGGACCTCTACCTCGGCGATGAGTGCCGTGAGCTCTGCCACAGTGGGCAGGACTCCGTCGGAATGCTCGCCGAGAGCTTCCGCGAGCATCTCAGGATTCAGAGCACGATCCACAGGTACCCCCGCACGTCCTTCGCAATCTCCACAAGGTCCTCGACGGCAAGAAGAAGGCCCTCTAATTGCCCGGGCTTGACGAACCCGGGGAACTGCTGGCCCATCGTGGTGAAGCACGTCGAAGGTGGGGGTATAGTCGCAGACGTCACCCCCACACCGGCCCCGGCACGTTCGTGGCTCTCGAGCCAGAACTCGACGAGATTGCTGCACAGCTCGCCAATAGGACCTTCGGTTGTGGAGTAGATCGAGACCTGCTGCGCAAGGTAACGCATGGCGTTTGTGCGTAACTGATGGTAGGCGGTGCCGACAGTCGAAGAGACCGGCCCGAAGGCGGTGTGCTTCTTCAGCTCCCATAGGCGGTAGTAGTACTCATCGGTGACCGTCTCGTGGAAGACGATGAACCCGTCGGCACCCGGCTCGGTGACGTTGAATTTTGGGGGCTCCAGCACGACGGGAGTGCGCACGGGGTCGACCGTCTCGGAGGCATGGAGGTACCACATCCACTCCGCCACGTGCCCGACCAGATGATCCTCGCTCTTGCCCTCGGGCGGCAGGCCGAAGACGCTTTCGACGAACGCCACTACGAGCTCGCGTGGGGTCCCGGTCAGCTTTACATTAGCGAGCGCAGCGGTTCGCCATGTTTGGTAGACCATCGATTTGCCACCGCGGTTCTGCATCAGCGCCTCAGCAATGATCCACGCAACTGCCGCTCGCTCGACTGGGGTAAGTCCTACCGCGGTACTCAGGTACCACGTGCACTTCTGGGACGTAGGTTGAGTCTTTTGGTCGGTAGTAAGGAAACTGGTCAGCGTTCGGTTGTGCGCTGTGGCGGTGGCCTCCGCAGCGGCGGCGGTCACCGCAGGGACGTGAGTGCTCGTCGAGGCCGAAGTGTGTTCCGACACAGGAGCAACCAAGGTACACACTCTCCTCGCAAGTTCACCGTTTCAGCGCGGCGGGCCCAGCCACAAGTACCCAAGCTGTCGCGACGGGGCGGCCGACTGCGCCCATCCTGTCACATCCATTGGAAGCTCATGCGCGGCGCCCCCCCACCGCCGTCAGCACTGCAAGTCCTGCAGAATCTGGTGAACAAAGAAATCTCGCACACAACGAGGTTGGACGAGAACTCCTCAGGTTGTTTGGCTACGAAACTTGGTGGAGTTCCGGCTTAATGTGTGACGTTGAACGGTTGACGTCTTGATAGACATCGTGCCCATTCGCATACGCTGCAAGTTGGGCGACTTCTCTCATGAGAAGAAGCATCACCGTAGCTGGAGCGAACGCATAGGAGGTGCACTCGTGGGAGATGTTCCACCGATTGAGCTGCTGAATAAGGTGCGGCCGGTCGCCCTAGCTGCGATCAAGCAAGGGTCGGCTACTCACAGTCAGCATGCTAGAGACCTGAAATCCCTGATGAGTTCCGCGCAGTCGAAAGCTGACGATTGGTTCGCACCCGTGCAGTGCTCATACCCCGGCTGCTCGAAGAACAGCATAAAGAACTCTCACTCCATTCAGGCAGCCGCGCTGCGTAAATCCCTCGGAAACCAGCTCTATAGCCCGATCTGGAGCCGTGGCGAATATGCGCTGAACGTTGGGCTTATTTCAGCGAAAAACGCCAGCCTGTTCCCTGGATACTGTGTGACCCACGAGGATGCCTTTGAATTCGAGAACGCCATTCTTTTGTCTACGCCGAGAGACGATGCTCTCCAAATCATGCGCGTACTTCATCGTGAAGCTTGGCTTGTGGAATCACGACGAGTAATCGCCGATCTTGTTTGCACGTTGATTCACAAAATTTTCTCGCTGAGTACTGAGCTCAACTTTCTAACACAAGAACAAGGGAAGGACCTAAGGGCCGTTCTGGACGCGTGTGAAGCGTATGTTCGCCTCCAAGAACGGATGCAAATCCGCTTGATGCCGACGCTGCGACGTGTAGAAGCGTTCGTGCTGTCAAAAAGTGAGGTTAGCCCCGACTGGCTATTTGTGAAAGATCTCGACGACCAGGGGTTCTCATTCATTTCGACGATCACTCTCGAGACCAAACTTGCGCCGCTCATATCGATAACTTTGCTTCCAAATGATGGTAATTCGCGGGTGATCGCGACCATTGAGGTCGATTTTGATGGCTTTCTGCCCAGCTATGTCAGCCAGTACCTGTCGCGTGAGACCATTGCTTCCACACTGAGGAAATTCCTCGAGGATGGAACTCTGGACTGGTATGCGAGCGAATGTTGGTGGGATTCGTTGGCGCCGCAGGAGCGCGCGCGCATTGAATCAAGCCTGTGAGGCCTGGACAGAATTCTGGGGTGGACTGCCTGCAGCGAGAAATCCTCCTGTTGCTCGAAGTTCTTTCGACCTGGCAACAGGTGTCACACTGATGCGTCGCTCGAGAGGTTGCTTTCCGAAACCACAAGAGTGAGCGGTGGTCGCGGGGTCGCTCGACATCCGATTGAGTGCCCCGGTTCGGGGAAGCGGGGCGACTCGGCGAGTATCGCACTGCCGGGTGTCTCACCACCCACGGTGTGGCCAGTCGCGTCCAACGACTGGATGGACTCCGTCATTGCGGTCGGTCAGTCGATTGGGATCGGAGCGACCGGTCTCGGTGGTGACGATGCCGCGCCGCCGGCATCGCTGCCACGCAAGAAGGAGTGACCATCACATCGGCTGACGTGACCGCGACGAATCTTGGGCGTGCGGTTTTTTCTGTGACGGAACGTGGTGGAGTTTAGATCCAATGTTTAGTGCGAGCCCCTGACCACAGACTTCGTCTCTTTCCGACCGTTCTCGTCGTGGTCAGGTTTGGCCACTCAATCGGCGTCCTTAGAGAGTTCACTCCCGCCATCGAGCTGTGACTTGCCCTCAGTGGGACGGCGAAAGGTTCCAGTAGGGGCCGGTGACGGGTCTACGGGTCCACGCAAAATTCCTGTTTCTTGAGCTGATTCGCTTGTCTGCCTGCGGACACGGCTTGCTTTCCTCCCTGCTGAGCGGGCCCCCAACTTCTCTGTAGACGTTAAGCACGACCAGTGCCCCACTTTCGGCGTCAGGTGAGGGCCGTGACTTCATAGGTATGGCCTGCCTTGCGCAACCGCTCAACCAGAACGTCACCGAGGGCGGTCGCCGGGGTCAGCGATCCTGTGGCGGGTGGCAGTCGGTCGCCGTCGAGGGCAAGTGAGAGCGCGGTCTCCCCGGCCATCACGGCGGTGGCGGCGTATCCCGGATCGCCGGGCCCCGCTGCGGTGGCGCGATAGCGCTGGCCGCTCTCGGTGTACGCTGTCACCTGGGAATGGAACCAGCCAGAGCGCCGCGCGGCCTCACTCGGGCCCGCACCGGGCGAGGGGAGGACACGGTCCAGCAATTTCCTCGTGGGTGGTAGAGCCAGTGCGGCTCCGAACAGCCGCAGGCCAAGCGCCGTCGCCCCG
The DNA here is from genome assembly GCF_013410215.1 of Nesterenkonia sandarakina. Classification (NCBI taxonomy): domain Bacteria; kingdom Bacillati; phylum Actinomycetota; class Actinomycetes; order Micrococcales; family Micrococcaceae; genus Nesterenkonia; species Nesterenkonia sandarakina. Next base: position 42,684 of record NZ_JACCFQ010000001.1, on the reverse strand, counting down.
GCGGTGACGGCGCCGACAGGCCCTCGCCCGGTACCCATCACCTCGCCGTACCGCAGGGACCTGCCGTAGGCCCAACCCTGCAGGGCATTGCTGCGACGAACGATCCGCGTATTCGCCGACGCCATGATGAACGGCGCGAACCACGGGCCGTCATCCGAGCGACCGACCCAGCCCAGATCCGGAGGCTGCCGCGTTGCGGGTTCCGCCGTCCGGTCTGGACTGAGGGAGTAGGGATCGCCCGCAAGTGATCGCAGCTCAGGGTCCGTCCGGATACCGTCGAGCTGTCCACGCATGGACTCGATGGTGCCGCCGCTGACACCGCCCTTCGCCCTGGCCACGAGCTGCACCTCGGTCAGCCCGCCCGCGCCATCAGCCTGCGCGGCCTGGTGCAGGAGGAGCGCCGCGAGGTCCGACGGGACGGAATCGTAGCCGCACGCATGGACGATCCTTGCCCCTGAAGTCCTCGCAAGGGCATCCCAACGGTCGATCGCTTCACGGACGAAGGACACCTCTCCCGTCAGGTCCCCGTAGTGGGTGCCGGCGCGGGCACACGCCTCGACAACCGGCAGCCCATACTTCGCGTAGGGACCCACCGTGGTGAAGAGAACTCTGGTGCCCGAGGCCATTGCCGCGAGCGAGTCAGGACGTTCGGTATCGGCCTCAATGAGGGCCCAGTCGTGAGCGGCGGCGGGCAGTCTGGACCGTACGGCTTCGAGCTTTGCCCTCGACCTCCCAGCGAGTCCCACTCGCAGGTCCGGTGGAGCGTGGTGTGCAAGGTACCCAGCGATCAGTTCCCCGACGAAGCCGGTCGCACCAAAGAGGACGATGTCGTGATTGCGCGTTGGAGCCTCCATGCTGGCAGTCTTCCACAGCAGAGGCTATCCGGTGACGCAACGTGGTGGAGTTCCGGTTCAACGTACAGCTCCACAGGTTTTCATACGGGTCGGGCGCACCGACTTGTACCGCGCGGCCAGCCGCCGGTGATCTAGGGTCTATCCATGACTGATCTTCAGGGTGCGGTTGTTCTGGTCGTCGGCGCCACCGGCGGGCTTGGCTCGCGGATCGCCGAGCAGCTGGAGGACGAGGGGGCCATCGTGGCCCGGTCCTCGAAATCGGCGGGGCATGATCTGCGGGAACCTGCTGCGATCCCGGAGGTGTTGGAGGGTGTGCAGGCGGAGCATGGGCGCCTCGACGGGCTGGTGGTTGCCTCCGGGGTTGTCGCCTTCGGTGCGGCTCCCGAGCTCGAGGCCGCCACTGTGGAGGAACTGTTCGCGGTGAACACCACCAGCGCGATCCATCTCATCACCCAGAGCCAGCCCTACCTCGCGTCCTCGGCAGGTGACGGGCGGGAGCCCTTCGTGGTGACACTGAGCGGCGTCGTCGCGGAGACACCCGTCGCGGGACTGGCCGCCTATTCGGCGTCGAAAGCCGGGCTCGCGGCCTTCGTCGTCGCAGCCGCGCGCGAATATCGCCGCGCAGGCATCCGACTGGTCGATGCCCGCCCGGGACACACCGGCACCTCGCTGTCCGAGCACCCGATCGCCGGTTCGGCACCGCGATTCGGCGAGCCGCTGGATCCCGACCGGGTGGCCGCGCGGATCATCACGGCGATCACCGACGGCGAGAAGGACCTGCCCAGCACCGCCTTCTAGGCGCAGCAAGACGGCGGTGAATAGCCGGCCTGTGACCTCGGCGCGAGGGTGAACGGGTTGGGCGCGGCTATTATGAGAAGCATGGAAAAACTCTTTGACTCCATTCGTGGCATCGGTTACCGGCGTGGACCTGGACGCGTAGTTGCAGGCATCGGGGGAAGCCTCGCCGCGAAGTTCGGACTCAACGTGTGGTTGGTCCGCCTGCTGATCTTCCTGTCCTTCTTGCTTCCAGTGTTGGGAGTCGGGGTGTATCTGTTGGTATGGGTTCTCACACCCTGGCAGGACGGCCGCATCCCGTTGGAGCGGGCCTTAGAAGGCCGACGCTAGAGGTCAGCCTGCCGACGTGACGACGCTGAGGGGTTGTCCGGATTCGTCGAAGCGAGCCTGTCTCAAAAGGCCTAGGCTCCTAAGACGGCCGGACATGTGTCTGCCGTCCTGGGTCAACTGAGGGATGCGGTCAGGACACGAGAGCGGTTGCCTCCGCTCGAGCCCAGCGTTCGGAGTCTGCAAGTGATTCGAGCGTGAGTTCGCCTGGGGCATCGTGGACCTCCACGACGCGCTGCACGATCTCGACGATGCTCAGGAAACTGATCGCGCGATCGTGGAAGGCGTGGACCGCGACCTCATTCGCCGCGTTGTAGACGGCCGGGTACGTCGCCCCCGCTTTGCCGACCTGCTTGGCGAGCTCTACCGCGGGGAACAGCTCATTATCGAGTGGTTCGAACGTCCAAGAGCTCGACGTCGTCCAGTCCAGCATCGGGGTGACCGGTTGCATTCTGCGGTTCGGGTCAAGACCCAGCGCGATCGCAAGCCTCATATCTGGCACCGAAGCCTGCGCTATCGTCGAACCGTCGATGAACTCGACCATCGAGTGCACAATCGACTGCGGGTGGACGACGACGTCGATAGCGTCATAGTCGATATCGAAGAGCAGATGCGCCTCGATTACCTCGAGCCCCTTATTGACGAGTGTGGCGGAGTTCGTGGTGATGACCCGCCCCATGTTCCAAGTCGGATGTGCCAGCGCGTCGGCGGGCGTGACCTCGCCCAGCGAATCGCGGGGGCGTCCGCGAAACGGACCTCCGGAGGCGGTGACGATGAGTCGGCGTACCTCATTGTGGGTACCCGCGCGCAGAGTCTGCAGGATCGCGCAATGCTCTGAATCGACCGGCAGGAGCTGCCCTGGTCGCACTTTTTCACGCACCAGCGCACCGCCGACGACGAGCGATTCTTTATTGGCCAGTGCTAATCGGGCCGGAGTGTCGAGCGCGGCTAGGGTCGCGGAGAGCCCTACCGAACCGGTGATCGCGTTGAGGATGACGTCCGCGGCAACGTCGTGGATCAGGTCGATTGCACCCTCGATGCCGAGAGCGGTCCGGGCCGCGGGAAACCGTGCCGACTGCTGCGCGAGCAATGCGCGGTTTGACCCTGCCGTGATGCCGACGAGTTCGAAACGATCGGGATGTTGAGCGAGCAGATCGAGCGCCTGGGTGCCGACCGATCCAGTGGAACCGAGAACAAGGACTCGCTGGGGCCTGGTCACTTCGCTCACGCCATACGCCATAGGATGCGTCATGCTGCGCCCCCTTCACGCCGGAGGCGATCGAGGGTGGTTGCCAGACGGGAAACCGGGATCCTCACGTCACGCGTCCTCGATTCCTGCTCCTGACCGACCACGCCGTGGGACTCCAAGAGGTCCATCATCTGCCCGGCTTCGGCGTAAGTCAGGTCAAGCTTTCGCTGCAACATGGGGGTCGAGCCGAATTGGGTCATCACCACGAGCTCGGTGGCCTCGATCAGTGAGTCAAGATCGTCATCGTTCATCCCCAGACTCTCGCAGATTCTTCTGGGGCATGACAGAGAATGTCGCACTGCAGTGCAGGAATTTTCCTCGGGTGTTTCAAAGTTGCAAGAGATACATCACGCACCACGAAAGGATCCGTTGCTTCATGGCACGTTTCACAGGAAAGACCGTACTGATCACCGGCGCTGGATCGGGGCTTGGTCGCGCTACGGCGGCCCGCGTGGCCTCTGAGGGCGCCAACCTGAGCCTCGTAGATCTCTCGGCGGAGGGGCTCGAGGACACCAAGCGGGTAATTCTCGAGGCCAACGCCGACGCCCGAGTCCTCACCATCACAGCTGATGTGACAGATGACGAACAGGTCGAAAGCTTCATCACCAAGACCGTTGAAGAATTCACCACCATTGATTGCTTCTTCAACAACGCTGGCATCGAGGGCAAGCAGAACCTGACCGAGAACTTCGGCTCCCAGGAGTTCGACAAAGTACTCGCGGTGAACCTGCGAGGAGTCTTCCTCAGCCTGGCTGGAGTGCTCAAGGTCATGCGATCCCAAGGCAATGGACACGTGGTCAACACCGCGTCAGTGGGTGGCATACGAGGTGTGGGCAACCAGTCCGGGTATGCAGCAGCCAAGCACGGAGTTGTCGGGCTCACCCGGAACTCAGGCACCGAGTACGGCCAGTACGGCGTCACGGTCAACGCTGTGGCACCGGGGGCCATCTGGACAGCCATGGTCGAAGGATCTATGAAGCAGATCAACGCAGAGAACCCGCGGGAGGCTGCCGAGGAGTTCATTCAGACCAACCCCACCAAGCGCTACGGGGAGGCCGACGAGGTCGCGGCCGTCGTGGCGTTCCTGCTGTCGGACGAGGCCAGCTACATCAACAGCGCCGTGATCCCTATCGACGGAGGACAGTCAGCCGCGTACTGATCAGATAACGGCAGAAAGGGCGGGATCCCACTATGTGTCCATGGTGGGGTCCCGCCCTTTCGTCTGCAAGAGGCCTGGCGAGTGTTCGCTCGATCGAGCCCGAGAGTCGGCACTCGTCGGGGCCGAGAAAAAAGTTTGAGATTCTGCGTGAGGATTCTGGCTGCGGTGCGTCTTAGCTTGTGTCCGACCGAAAAGGTCGGCTCGAATCTACATCCACGAGCGGTCTGCCGCTCGAAAGATCTACGAGGAGACACCATGACTGAGAACACTTCCGCCGCTGCCAAGCCGGGCCAGACTGCCCACCAGGGGTCAGCCCAGAACGGCAACGCCCAGAGCGCGGAGCTGACTCGCAAGCAGGCTGCAGCCAAGAGCCCGCTGATCACCGAGCAGGGGATCACCACAGTTGAAGAGAACGTGGTCCAGAAGCTTGCTGGTATTGCTACCCGTGAGGTCCCCGGTGTCTACGGCATGGGCAACGCTGCCCGGCGCGCCTTCGACGCGATCTCGGAGCGGATCCCAGGTTCGAGCACCCAGGTCTCCGGCGGTGTCTCTGTAGAGAAGGGTGAGCGCCAGACCGCTATCGACCTCAACGTGATCGTCGAATACGGGGTTTCGATTGTCGAGGTCGCCGAAAAGATCCGGCGCAACGTGATCCGCTCCGTGGAGCACGGCACCGGCCTTGAGGTGGTCGAGGTCAACATCAGCGTCGCTGATGTGCACCTGCCCGAGGAGGAAGACGACCAGCGTCGCGACTCCGGTGTGGAACTCGCCTGATTCCTGCGATCTTCTAGGTCATGAAGCTCACCACCCCCGCCCCGGCGGGCTCGCGACTGGTTGGTAGTCCACGTCCGGCCCGTGGGGCGGGGGAGCGGTTCCTTCTTCTATTCAGTGAAAGAGACACACCATGAAAACATCACACGTAGGACTTTTCGTCGGGCTCATCCTTGGCATCGTCGCGATATGGGCTGGCTTCTTGGCCTTCCTCGGGGTCGCGTTCCTCGGTGGGCTGGGACTAGTGGTGGGAATGGTCATAGACGGTCGGATCGACCTCAATGACCTCACCGCTGCAGATCGGCGCCGGCGATGAGTATCGCTGCACCTACCCCTGCCGCTGCCCACGCCTCGGCGCGCTCGGCGCCGACCCCAGAGCGGGCGATGACCCCGGCGGAGACTCGTGGTCGGCTCACGGTGAAAGACGCCGCTGTGGAGCACACGGCAGCGTATATCGCCGGCCAGCTCAGCGGTGTCTCTGCCACTGACCGATTCACCATCGCGGGGATCGGTATCGGCCCGGGAAATCGCCCCCGACCCAAGACTGAGGTGGAGATCACCGGGGGAATCGCGAACATCACCGTGCATCTGGCACTGCCGTATCCAGCCCCGTTGGAGAAGCTCACTGATGATGCCCGGCGTCATATCAGCGATGAAGTGACCCGGCTGACCGGGGTCAGCGTGGGATGGGTCGATGTGCGCATCGATCAGCTGCTGGTGGGAACCGGGGAAAGGACACTGCAATGAGTCACCCTAAGATCCGCCGTCGTCCTGACCGGCGCGTCCCTGCCCTCGCCGTCGCGACCGTCCTGTTGATCCTAGGTGCCTTGGGGCTCTGGTGGTCCATCATCGCCGTGACCCACCAAGAGGCGCTGACTGGCCTGGACGCGCTGGTCGAGCTCACCTGGGGTGCTCCCATCCTGGTCGCACTGGCGGTGCTCTTCGCCCTGATCGGACTGGTCCTGATCGTGCTGGCTCTGAAGCCGGGACGTGCAGCGGTGGTCGAGATGACGGTTCCCGACGCGGGAACCCACCAGAAGACGGTGCTGACCACCCGCGGGCTGGGCCGGATCGCCTCAGCTGAAGCTGAGCGCGTCGATGGCACAGTTTCCACCCGGGCCAATGCCAGACCGAACCGAGTCAAGCTTTCGGTGAGCACTGTGGCACCCGGGACCAAAGAGGTGCAGCGCGAGCTCTCCGGAAGAATTCAGGACCGGTTCAGCTCCATGGGTCTGCGCCGGAGTCCACGGGTCTCGGTGAACACCACGAAGAAGGAGAAGCGATGATCGCAGTATCGAAAGCTCCGAACAGGTTCATCCTCCTCATTCTGGGGCTGCTGCTCCTGCTCGTCGGTGCCGGGGTCCTGGTGACGGCGATGGGTCTGCTCAGTCAGCTTCTCGGCGGGTGGGAACATTCACCCCAGCCTGGAGATGCCCTGGGCTCCGCCGATGCGTTGCCGGCCTGGTTACCGGGAGCAGTCCTGGCCGTCAGCGCGGGGCTGGTGGTGCTCAGCCTCTGGTGGATCATCACCGCAGTCCCGCGCACGGACAAGGCGGGAGAGTTCCAGCTGCACACCGATGGCCGTGAGGGAGTGACTCGGTTGAACACCACGGTGCTTCAGCGTGCGATCTCCGATTCGGCCGAAATGGTCCCAGGAGTTGTGGGGAGCACCGTTCGGCTTGAAGGAACCGCGAAATCGCCGGGGCTGTTGATGAAGGTTGAGATCGATGAGCGCAGCGATATTGCTGACTCGGTGTCCCAGCTGTACCGCCGGACATTCCGCGAGGTCGAGCAGTCCCTCCAGGCGGAGCTGAGTTCTGTGAGGCTCATCGTAGACCCGGTCCGGCGCACACGCCGCTCCGAATCTCATGAGGTAGAACTGTCCTGACCATCGAAAACAGACCACAACCGTGGATTTGAGAATCACCTATCGAAAGGACGTTTCACCATGAGTGCAGCAGACAATTTCAGCAATGCCGCTGAGAAGGCCGCAGGGGCAGCGAAGGAAGCCCTGGGCAAGGCCACCGGGAATGAGGAGACCCAGGCCGAAGGCGTGGCTCAGAAGAACAAGGCCGAAGCCAAGCAGGCCGGAGAGAAGACCAAGGACGCCGCAAAGGACATGTTCAACTAAGCGGTCCCAGCTCTCGCAAGAGATCCCGGTGACCTGCGCAGCGTGGCGGGTCGCCGGGATTCTCGCAAGAAGGCCAGAGAGGGCATACAGGTCTCGAAGGACCGAATTGCACCGCCCGGCCAACCCCCAGCGGCCGTATCGGAATCGACGCAGCCGCGAACGCGCGGGAGTTGATCTCACAGAGGAATCCACGACCAGGAGGACAACACCACCGCAGTGGGACCACCATCTGAGACCACAGATCACGACAGGACTCGTCTAGGAACCGCTGGAGCCGCCGACCCAGCGCAGAACGAAGAGGGCAATCTCGTCTTACGAGCCCGTGACGGAGACCTCCTGGCCTTCGCCATTCTGTTGGAAGCTCACGAGCCGCTCATCTTTGAGTTGTGCCTGTGGATCCTGCACCACGAGGCGGAGACGAAGCTCGTGGTGGACGAGATTCTACTGACCGCGTGGCGCCGACTCGACTCACTGAGGGACGCTGAAGACTTTTCCTCCTGGTTGTTCTGGATCGCAGCGCACCACAGCCACTTTGTGCTCCGAGGCCGGCCTCCCAGAAGTCCACAACCGGATTCGTCCGCCACCGTGGTGGGGCCCCGACGCGCACCGGAAGCAGCTTTTTCGACGCACCGCCGCTGATGGAGATGTATGCGGAGATCCGGGCGCAGGCATCGGCGTAGCTTGCGGTCTCTCTGGAAGTCCATCTGACGTGGATGCTGCACGATGTCGACGGCCAGACTCTTGTCGAGATCGCGCAGATCCTCAGAGTTTCTCCGTACCTAGTGCGCGAAAGAATCCGACGAGCCCAGTACGCCATCGCCAGGGCAGGGAAGGACAGGCATGACATCCAGGTCAGCAGCCCCCAACCCCAAGCACGAGCCAAAGGATCAACCCCGTTGGACTGATCATCGTGCGGAGCGGATCCCTGAAATCCCACAGACTCGGGGAGCGCTCGAGAGCGCCCGTGGAATCGGAAACTATGACCGACTTCGTGCAGTGGTCACCGACTACCGGGCTAGGAGCATCAATGATGATGCCGAGCTGACGAGTATTAAGTCGCGGATCATGGAGGTAGTGCGGCGCGAGTTCGCCCGAGGCCCCAGCGTGGAGCTGACGACTCCGGCGGGCCATACCTACGCCATGCTCCTGGCCGCCCTGCGTGCGGAAGTCCGCGCCGTGGTCGATGCGGAGCTCGGAGTGCAGGCTCGCAGGGTCCACGTCCTCGAACTTGACCAGGACACCATGACCATCGATCTGCGCCTGAGCGTGACGATGTCGTCTCACAGTTCCATCTCTGACCTGCAGGTTCGGCTGCGTGCGGGCATCACGGTTCGACTCCGCGAAGCCGCAGGACTCCGGACCCGAACCCTCGATCTGATTGCGGAGGATATCTACGATGAATGACCCTGCACCTGCGCGGACGGAGACGTTGTCTTCCTCCCTCGCCACGGTAGTTCCTGACATTCCGGGAGTATCCCGGCTGGTTCCAAGCTTTCGAGACGTTCTTGCGTCAGCGACAAAGCAGTTCTTCGGCGCAGACGGCTCCGATGCGGCCGTAGTCGATGTGGTCGCCCGTGACGGTGAGGTTTTGGTGTACATCGATCTGTACATCGACGGATCCCGCCCAGCAGGGGACGTCGTGAATGCCGTCCACGGCTGCGTCTTCGCGCTGGTGACAGCGGAGCAGCGTGCTGCTACTCAGGTGGAGGTCCGGATACTGGGGGTTGGGACCAGCAATCCTTAGCGGTGCCACACGTGCAGTCGGTGCCCTCGCGGCCGCGACCTCGTTGGCACGAGTCTGGGTAGCTCTCGTTCGCCCGTTGGCTGTAAGAAAGTCAAGAGAGGTGGGGCAACGTGGCCGCGCATAGGCAAAGAGAAGACGGTCTGTGATTAAGTGTCGACTCCGGGACCAGATGATCGTGTCTTATAAATCTGTAGTCTTACAAGACACTCTGTACGGACTTTCTACTCCACCTCCAACTCCGCGGGAATCTGGGACTTGCGATGTCTCACAAACACGTCTCGACGTAATCCGTCTCAGAACACGACTGTGGGCACTTTTGTGGGGCATTCTTGTCTCATGAGGCTTTTGGGGTACACGCGGGTCAGCACGGCGAGTCAGGATTCCCAGCTGCAAGTCGATGCATTGCTGGGGGAGGGGGTGCAGCGTAGGGATGTTTTCTTCGACGTCACCTCGGGATCGAAGACCGCGGTCTCTCGTCCAGGGATGAAAAAACTGCTTGAGTATGCGGAATCCGGGGACACCGTGGTGGTGTGGCGCGTTGACCGGTTAGGCCGGTCGCTCATTGACGTGTTGAACACGGTGAACCTTCTCCGGGACAGGGGAGTAGCGGTGAAGTCCATCAGTGACGGGATTGATCCCGCGACCTCGACGGGCCGGCTGATGCTGAACATGCTCGCCACACTCGCGGAGTACGAACGAGAGCTCATCACCGAACGAGTCAACGCCGGCATCGCGGCTGCAAAGCAAAGTGGCACACGTTTTGGTCGGCCACCATCCGATCCTGCGGTGATCGCGGAGAAACTGCGGGTCGTCCAGGAAGCTCGGGCTCGAGGTCGGACGGCCACTGAGGCGGCTAGGCTGGTGGGGTGGAGTCGGGCGACTTTCTATCGACACAGGGGCCCCGAAGAGTGAGATGTATAGGCATTCTTGCGGAGAACGTGGAATACGGTAGCCGCCTCCCGCGTAGGCAGTCCTAAATTCCAGTGCTGGTTTGCTGTGTTCGGACGCCGGCCACGGGAAGAGTATATAAAATTGACGTTTGTACTACAGGTTATTTGAACCACAGTTTGTTCCCATTAGTTCACGACTAGATGCACCGCGCCGGTCCAAGGCCACCGCACAGCGAGCGGTCAGGCGGACTGCCCTGCTTGCGGAGGGAGTTTCAGGTCATACTCTCCCCGGGCCTACTATCCGACTTCCAATCCGCACAGTGGTAGGGGCGCAAACAGCCGAGGAGCATCAAGCAGCAAAGCACGGCCGAACTGGTCTTCTAGTAATTCCTCGGTGACCTACACAGCTGCCGAAGTGCGGACACTTACTCCGATTCGTCGTGAGGTCGAGGCGCGAGCGCGTGCTTACCCTGACCTTCGTGATGTGTTTCTCTGTCACGCTTGGGATGACCGGCGTGGTGTTGCAAAAGACCTGCACGACCTGCTCGAACTCAATGAAGTGTCGGTTTGGTTCAGCGAGAAGGACGTCATGCTTGGTGCGCCGCTACTGCGCGCCATTGACAAGGGATTAGCGAAATCTCGTGCCGGGATCGTGTTGGTCACCCCTGGGTTATTGAGGCGCCTTGAGTCCGAAGGCATCGCCGATAAAGAACTTTCAGAGCTCCTAGCTCGAGACCAGCTCGTTCCGGTCGTACACGGTACGTCGTATGAAGCTCTTAGGGCGGTTAGCCCCCTGTTGGGCTCGCGCAGTGGTTTGAGCACCTCAGAGGATTCAATGGCAGACATCGCCGTCAAGATCGCCGAACTGGTCGACGTCCAGCGGTAGCGGGGTTGAAACATTTCGGGTCTGCCCCTGGAACGATCCGAATGCGCGGTCAGGCATAACTCGGTCCAGGGCCAGCAACATATCGACTGATCTTCATGCACAGGGGGAGCGAATGAACAAGCTGACCGAACTCACGCTGGAAGACCTTGCAGAGTCTCTGCGCGCCCAAGCATTTTCCGAAACCGGGGCTGATAGCACGGCCTGGGAGGCGCTGACTCAGATGGCTGACGAGTTAAACAGCGGCGACAGAATCGACTTGCTGACCAAGAATCGGAAGTGGCTGCTCCGAAGAGTTTCGGTCACCGGATTCCGAGGGGCAAAACACGAGGTCAATCTCACGATCGACAATCTACAAGGCGTTACGGTTCTCTTTGGGGAAAATGGATCAGGCAAATCCAGTCTTGCCGAGGCAGTCCGGGTAGCTCTTGAAGGACGAACCGGAGCCACTCATCTTGGCACCAACGGAACCGTCCACGAACTCTGGGGTGCGAACGATCAACGGAGCCAAGGCGTCGAGAACGCGACAGTAAGGGTTGTACTCGTTGACGAGGCAACGACCGACACTCTCAAAATACTGGCGACGATCACAGAGAGTGGTGTGAAACGGACTGGACTTCTCGAAAGTAGCAATGAACGACTCGAGCTAGACAGTGGATCACCAGCATGGAACGTCTGGGCCGATGCCATCCGAGCCTCGCCCCCGGTGCTGGCCTACGCCGAACTAGCGGATGAACTGCAGAAAAAGAAGGATCTGCAAATTTGGCTCACTTCGTGCCTAGCGATGGACAACGCCAGCCGCGTATTCGACTCCCGTGTAAAAGCAGAGGTTGACGCCTCTGTACATGCGGAAAAGACCATCAATTCTGCGAAGCAAATAAGTGTCGCTGCGGTTGCCGAGGCGGACGAAGAAGCACGGCGACAGGGTGTACGGGATATCAAACCGCTCGAGTGGGTAGAGCATAAGTCGCAAGAGGAACTGACATGTTGGTTGCAAGCCAACGATCTTACGGAAAGGAAGAAGCGCGAGAGTTTCTTAGATGCAGACTTTATGGATTCGCTCCCTAAGTACAGTGCAGCCTTCACGAGCGCATGGGAAGAATGGTCGAATGCCGCGACCAAGGCACTTCTAACGGCCCAGGTCACGGACTCCCTTGTCGATATGCACGCTCGTGTCGTTAGTTCACAGCAGGGCGACAATGACGGGGTCTGCCCCACGTGTGGCACCCCGCATACGGATTGGCGCAGACATCTACGAGAGGAAGCCAACAGGCTCACAGAAGCCCGAGAGGCGGCCTCCGAACTCAAGAGACTTGTCCGACGAAGTCGGAATGACATGGTCGAGCCGCTTAGGGCGTGTCTACTCGTCCTGCCTTCCGACTTTGACCGGACAGAAACCGTAGGTCTCGAGGATCTGCTTAAAGAGGTAGACGAGGCATCGCACAGCACTGATGATTTGAACGTAAGTCTCTTGACGGCCATCCGCAGTTTAGCCAAGTGGAGCGACCGGCCCGAAGCTCGCTCACTAAAGAGAGCCGCTTTGGCGGCCTCTGGCCTCGAGCACCAATGGCGTTGCAACCGTTGGGATGCAGTCACATCCTACGCTTCAGCCTTCGACGAGAATATTCATCTCGCCAGCAAAACAGCGACGTTGAAGAAGGCACGAGGAAAATGGAACGGCCACCTTGCTCGGATTCGCCGTGAACGAAGCTCAAGTCTGCACGCCCTCGTAGGACCTGCGGTCGAAAGTCTTCTCGGGGATGTCGGAATCTCAGTGTCCGCAATTGACATCACTAAATCCGAGAGCAGACTGGATCTCCAAAACGACAAGGGAGAGAGCGTAGAGCTGGCGCATCTCAGTGCTGGTCAACGAAATGCACTGATCCTCGGGCCAGTAATTGCGACAGCAGAGTCCGGAATATTTGCGTTTTCAATTTTGGACGATCCTGTGCACGCTTTCGATGACTTCCGGGTCGATAAGCTGTCTTCGACATTGGCTGAAATTGGGAAGAACCAATCGCTCGTGCTCACAACGCACGATGCCAGGTTCGTCGAGTATCTGCGTGTCCACGCCACGCTGGCCTTCGTAGTCCTCGCCACAGCACGGGACAGCAGCGGACAAATGACACTGACGCCCACGCTGGATCCTCCAGCAGAACTAATCAAGTTCGGACGTGAACTTGCCACCGACCTCACAAAGGCTGAGGCGCCAGAAGGTCGAGCTGAGGTCACGGCGCTGCTGCGCATGGCGTTAGACGAGGCCTTTGAGCACGTCGCTCTGCGCCATTTTGCGAGACTCAGCGTCACCGAGGCCGAGGAGGCACGTAGAACCTTCGACCAAGCGATGCTTACGGAACACCGAAAGAAGGCGCTGAGGCAGTTTCTTGCAGATAGCCCGGTGCAACTGGGCCTACTGACACAAGCGTGGCAGTTAGTTGCGTCGTCGGTGAAACGATGGTCTAAGGCCGTGCATGATCCATCCGCCGTCCCTGACGCCGCTCAGTTGGATACAGACTTTGACACCGCAGAGAAGACAATCGATGTGCTTCGCGGGATCCGTTGGTGACCATGCTTCCTTACAACATCAAACGGGAAGCCCTTCGCGTGAGACGGGCAATCGAATCAGTTTCGGTAGAGATTTGGGTGACTGCTTCCGGTCTGCCTCGGAGCCAAGTATCTGCAAGGCATGTCGAACGTCGACTTCTCTTGCTCGCCACCATGACGAACGATGGGGTTCGACTGGAAGCCTTTAGGGCAGCTAGGCAAGCTGCTCATGTCTACCGCGAAACGTCAGACGTTCTTCACGGGCGGACAAGAGCCTCCAGGTTCCGGGGCATTCACATTGAAGAGTGGAGAAACGACTTGTCGCGTCTCCAAGCACTCTGGGAGGCCAGCGATGCGTTGCTTCCTCGCGTACCAAGGTAAGTAGATCGCAGAGCCCGTTACGGTGAGATAGCGGCTCTCCCGGGCGTTTCTGTTTCGTGAAACTTTGGCCTACGTGGCCCGAGGTGCGTAGGCCAAAGTTCTACAAGTTCGACCTGACTATGGCTTGGGTGAAACGCGGTCGTATCCGATCTCCAGTGCAAGCGCGATCCAAGTGGTGCAGATAGGGCACCTTCATCGTGCATTTAATCGGGCGGGGTATACGGGCACTGTCACGCCAGTGTTCGTATGGAGTGGTTCTGGGGTGGGGGAGTGCCCGGTGAGCGACCGGCTTACGGGCACTCTCATGCCAGAAGATCTCAGGAGTGGGGGCGGCGGATTCTGCCAATAGTTAGTGTCCTTAGCCATAGGTGTCTTCTGTGCACCCCCTGGACGGCACGTATGGGTTTCCCCCGAATCCGTCCCTCAGCCGGAGAATCGCTGGTAAGAGGAGGGCTGACCTGGAAATATCAAGCACGAACCCGTGTAGTCCTTGTATGACGGTGCGGTTCAATCCCCGGCAGAAGCTTGAGTACTGCCGAAAGTTCTCCCGTTGCACCAAGACAGTGGGCCTATGACCTCACCTGTGGGCTCCCCTGAAGGCAGTCAAGGTGAGGGCAACCGAAGGTGCGAAGCGTTCTCTACCGGGAAGAAGAAGCGATGGCGACCAGGGTCGAGGGAACGATTGTTGTGCAGGCGCCGATCAGCGCCGTTTACACCCGATGGACACAGTTTGAGGAGTTCCCGCAGTTCATGGGTGGGGTGATCAGTGTGCGGTTCCTGACAGATAACCGGTTGGAGTGGGTCGCTGAACCAGAGGGTGTCCGGCAGCAGTGGGAAGCGGAGGTCCTCGAGTTGGTGCCTGATCAGAAGGTGTCCTGGGCTGGTGTCGATGGTGCGGTGAATTCTGGGACTGCGACCTTCACTGAGACTGACGAGGCAGAGACTGAGATTCATTTGGTCTGTGAGTATCAACTCCCAGACCAAGAGGAGGCGCCTGGGGGCAGCAGCAGTGTTGAGGTGGTGCGGAACTCGGCCCAGAAGGATCTGCAGAAATTTAAGGAACTCGTCGAAGACAGTGGAGGCGAGGCTGAGGTGCCATCCGAGGGCGGCGAAGAAGAACTCAGTGAGCCCAGTGAGCCCACCGGCTGAAGCGGCAGGGAATCCGCACGCTCAGGGGTGGCACCGCCTATAATTTCGAGTCTTAACGTGACGGTTCCTTGGGATCGTTCTACCGGCATAGAGGAGTCTCAGCGTGAACCACAACGACGATCCAGCACACCCCCCGAGCGGCTCATTCCAGAGCTACGGGACAGCCGAACCGTGGGTGATCGAGGGTCACGAACAGCTCAGCGGGTCGTTTTCTGGGGCGGTCCATGTCCCTCAAGGTGCTTCGTTTACGATCGCGCAGCACGGACAGCACTACGGGCCCTTGACCTTCTACCCCGGGAGCACCGGGCACCTGGTGGGGGAGCATCTGGGTCCCTTGCACGTGGCAGAAGGAGCACGCCTGGATGTCGAGGGTCTCCAGAATGGTCCCACCGAGGTCGCTGCCGGTGCGGTGGTAAAGGTCGCCGCCCTGGGCCGGCTCGCGGGGTCCTCCCGGGTCGCGGGGGTCGTGGAGAACCGTGGGGTTCGTGCGGGCAACACGGTGCTTGCCGGGGGCGAGGTCCAAGATATCGAAGGCGGTGGGATCGAGGCGCCGGTGATCAGCCGCTCCGCATCCCCACGAGAGTCGTGACGTCCGAACAGCTGTTTGTGCTTGGTTAGGATTCGAAGTTTGTTGATGCTGGTCCGTGCCCGACCTGGGAGATGATCTGCTCGGCAAGTGTGCGCAGTTTGATGTTGCGGTGATTCGACGCGCTCTTGAGGATGGTCATCGCTTCGTCCTGGCTGCACCGGTTCTGCCCCATGATGATCCCTGCGGCGAGGTCGATCGTGGTGCGCGATTCCATAGCCAGCCTGCGGTCCTCAGCGGTTTCAGCGTGGGTGGCGATGCGCAGCGCGATCCCGACTACCGCTGAGGCGACATCGGCGTAGCGCCGGGCTGACTCGCCGTCCTCATCACGGAAGGCACCGGGTTCCACAGCGTAAAAGTTCATCGCCGCACTGGCCCTCTCGTTGAGACCCAACGGTACGGCCAGGACGCTGCGCAGCCCGTGGTCACGGACTTCGTTCATGTAGTTGGGCCACCGGTTCTCATACCGGACGTCGGGGACGCGGATCAGCGTGTTGGAGCGTTGGGCCTCTAAGCATGGTCCTTCGTTGAAGCCGGCTTGGACTTCGTCCATCTGCTGGGCCTCGTCGGAGCTGGAGGCGACCACGATGTTCTTGCGGTCGCGGGTCAGCACGATCCCGCAGAGCACGCGACGGTTGACGGAGAGATGCTCGACGGCGAGCTGGGTGATCGAGCCCAATACCCGGGAGATGTTCTCATCGTCGAGGAGGACCTGGTGGAGTTCAGCGGAGAAATCGCGGGCAATATCGGCGGTAGCCATGGCAGGCTCCGTCCTGTTGGGGTGGGGCCTGCCTCCAAACCGGGGACAGCTTGTACTCGAGACTACGCCTGTCACCCCGGCCCCGGCCATTCGTCGTCACCCGCTCGTTGTCCAGGTCTTTACAACCCGGGAGCCACCCGCTACCTCGAGAATTGCTGAGGCCACGGGCATTTGAATTTCTTCTCAAGGGCTAGCTGTACTGACCTGACAGGTTAGTCAATCTGGTGATGGGTGGCTTGTTCCCGCAGGCGGTGTGGGGTCAGTGATGACTCTATTCGTGGAACCATTCCGCCGGAGTGTCACGGCGCTGCTTCTCGCTGGTATACCAGCGCGCATAGCCCCACCCGTCAGCCAAGGTGCGGCAGTTCCTAGTTTCTATCCGCGCTGTGGCTATATAGAGACTCATCGCAATACAGAAGACCGCTACCGCCGTGTCTACTTCAGTAAGCAGATCAGAGGGTAGCGTCAACGAGGTGCCCGCCAGCCCGTCGCTCAGCCGAGACCTTTGTATGGATCCCACGGTCTTCTTCTAAGGGTCTGTGTCGCGGCCTGATCGCCTAGGAGACTCCCGCACGTTGGGGCGCACCACTTCAAGGTCCAAGAGGTTCAGCGGTGACCACGATGTTCTCTGAGTATCGCCCGCTTTGTTCGTCGAAAACGCCACCGCAGGTGATCAGAACAAGCTTGTGCGGACCATCGGTGGCGAACAGGGAAGGATCGAGTTCATCTTTCGGAGTGTTGCTGCGCGTATCAATGCGGTACTGGTGGGTCGTGCCACCACGGTCTTCGATCTCGACGGTCTCTCCCTCGCTCACGCTGAGCAGAGTGCTCATCGCGCTGTCCTGCGACCACCCGGCCATGTGTCCAACCAGCACCAGGGTCCCTGCTGAATCGCCTGGCAGGGCTCCACCGCTCCACCAACCCACCCGCTGAGGGTCATCCGGAACCTGCAGTGCACCAGAAGGCAGCACTCCCACTGGGGTGACCTCAGGGGCAACATCAGTGTCCACGAATAACAGCTGGCCCGGGGGCAATAGGGGAGTTGTCCTTGACACGCGTTGGTCTTTGTCTGCGCGCGGGGACGGGGGCGGTTGTTCCGCCCACGCGGGATCCTGCGGTGTCGGGCGCTCCGGTGTCGGGCGCTCCGGTGTGGGGTCCCGAGGTGTGGGGTCCCTGGGTGTGGGGTCGTTCAGGGAGGACTGCGCCGGGTCGGCCGGATGGCCCGGTGCAGCCGAGACGTCCTGAAAAGACTCCGCGACGACAACGGGCTGCTGGCCCAGCACGTGCACTCCGCCGGTGACGAGGCAGATCCCCACCCCCGCCGCCAGAGCGACGCTCCATTTAGAGGCCGACCGGGGTGGGGGTGGGGATACGCCGTGTAGGTTCTCAGGCCTCATGTCGCCTGCGGCGGATAAAGAACATCAGTGAACCGGCCCCAGCGAACAGACCCAGAGTGATCATCGAGACTCCGAGCAGCATCGGTGGCCCCGCAGCTGCCAGACCGCTGGGCACCTGATCGGGCGTACCGCTGGAGAGTTCCATCAGGTGATCCAGGTGCCCCTGGATGACCGGAGCCGCGGCCTCTGCCAACTCGATCGCCGCGGGTTCGGAACCCGACGCGATCTGGGTTTCGGTTGCTGCCAGTGACATCTGATGGGCTTCAATCTGGGAGGCGATCCAAGCGGTGTCGAATGACTCACCCTGATGGCTCAACACGTCCTCCAACGTGGCTTGTTGCTCCGCGGTCGGTTCTCCTGGAAGCTCCACCCCGAAGTCTGCGGCTGCCGCCGTGAGGTCCTCATCCAGGGCCTGATGGTCTTCGATGAGGGTTGCCCCCATGTCTCGTACCGTGTCGCTGGTTCCGTACTCCAGAGCAGCCTCGCCAGCTGCGATCTCAGCGAGGTTTCCCTGGTGGGAGCTCACCATCCATCCAGCATCTTGCTCAGAAGGCTGCGCCGCAGCCGGAGAAACAGCCAAGGACATCGCTGCCAGCGCCGTCACAGCGCCAAGGCTTACTCGCCGAAAAATAGACATTTTTAGATTCCTAACTTGTTATTTTGTTTTGGCATGAATGTAATATCCGCCACAGGAGGGTAGTTTTGCGGCCGAGTTGCTTTGGCGTCCTGAGGAGCGAATTGCCTGTGTGTTGATTTGAGCCCAGCCGTACCACCTCGGGGGGCTTATTCTTTCTTGAGTTTGTCCTGCACCGCTCCCGCGGTCTTCTCCACCGCATTGGGCAGCTCAGTGGTTCCGTAGAACCGGGAGTCGGGATGGGTCGGGGGCGGCATGGGAACGCCTTCCATCGGGGTGTCCACGTAGCTGAACTCACCGAGACCGTCGGGGCTGGGCCCCGACGCCCAGGGGCCGTCAGCCATCGAGGCGCCGTCGGAGAAGTTGATCGCCTGGTAGGAGAACTCCCGATGCTCCTTCTTGATCGGGAAGTTGCTCGGAACCGGCAGCTCCTCGATCCTCTGCTCCTGAAGCTCCCTCGCCGCGGCGAGCCACTGATTCTGATGATGCGTATCCCTGGCCAGCAGGAACGACAGCAGATCCCGGACCCCCGGGTCATCAGTCTGGTGATAGAGCCTGGCCACCGCGATCCGGCCCTGCATCTCAGCGTTGATGTTCGAAGTGAAGTCGGCCAGCAGGTTCCCGCTGGCGGTGACGTAGCCGGCGTTCCACGGGTTGCCGTTGCTGTCCACCGGACGCGCCCCGGCACCGGCGAGGATCGCGTCCTGAACGTCCATGCCCCCGACCACCGCTGCCACGGTGGGATCGTTCTGCACCGCGTCCTCGGCGATCCCATGGGGCGCCTTCTCCAGCAGCTGCGCCACCATGGTGGCGAGCATCTCCACGTGACCGAACTCCTCGGCCGCGGTGGAGAACAGCAGATCCCGGTACTTTCCAGGGATATGCGCGTTCCAGGCCTGAAAGCTGTACTGCATGGCGACCGTGATCTCACCGTACTGACCACCGATCACCTCTTGAAGCTTGCGGGCGTAGACGGCGTCGGGCTTCTCGGGTGTAGCTCGATACTGCAGGGCCTGTCTGTGATAAAACATGGTGCCTCCTGGGAGATGGAACAACGGATGCAATCACTGGGTGCGGGTGCGAAACCGAGAATTGGGCTTCGCGGTGTCAAGGCGGTGAGGGGGAGACCGCCCCCTCCGCCACACCGATGGGCACAGCGCTCGACACTGGCGGAGGAACCTTGGAGGTGAGGGGATGATCCCTGATAATCCAACCTCGGCGCAGCGCTTGGCGATGTATAACTCTGAAGCCCTCAGCCCGTTCGGGTAAGTGGGCTCGGCGCCCTTCAGGTCCGCAGCAACATCTGGTCCGAGGATGAACCTGGCCCCGGGGTCCAAGGTCGCGGTGATCGCAGGAAGCTCTTCCCTGGTTCGACGGCCCGGTGCCTTCAGCTGGGTTCGCACAGCGAGGTCTGTGGTGCCGATGCCAACACGGGGAGAATGCTCCACGGGGATAGTCCTTGACTAAAGGATCAGGTGCCCGTGGCTTGAGCAACTCCTAAGCTAGCGCTGCTTCTACGGGGTTGTAAAGGGTGGTGGGATCTCGTCGTGCAGGGCTCGGTCCTGCACGAATTGCCGCAGTTCAGGTTAACTCTGCAGCGCTAGGTCTCGCCGATAGGCCTTCCCGTCGATCCGGTTATCTGACCGATTTCGACGGCGCTTTTTGCGACCGACGATCTGGAGGTGAGCCAGTTGCCCACTGCGGCACCGACGAGGGTGCCGGTGATAGACATCAGGCGAGCATGGAAGACAGAGAGCACGGGGGGTACGACGCCGGTAAGGAAGTTCGGGCCACAAAGGACCGTCCTCGGTCGTGAGAGACAGAGCTAGATGACCTGGATGCTAGCGGTCGTTATGAGACAGACGGCTGCCCAGGAAATGCATTTCTTCGTTGTCATATCGAGAAGGACCTGGTGGAGTTCAGAAAGATCGCGCGGGGAATCGGCGGTATCCATGGCAGGCTCCGTTCCTAATTGGGGGCTGCCTCCGAATTGGGTCAGCTTGTGCGCAATCCCGCGGCACGCCGTCGCGGATCGCCCACACAGGGGATCCAAGGAGATCGGTTCCTGGGCCTTTACAGTCCCACGGTGTTTCGACTAACTTTGGAATTGCTCAGGCCACGGGCACTTGAATCTCTTCTCAAGGACTACCCCCGTGGAGCATTCCTCTCGCGTTACCATCGACGCTGCTGGCCTCGCTGGCCCCATACGCCTCCAGGTACTGGGATGCCTGACCCTGGACACCGTCCAGACGGTCACCGAAATCTTAGACCGCGGCGCCGGGTTCATCTCGTGTCCTGACCTGGTGGTCGATCTCCAAGCCCTGGACCATCTCGATCCGGCCGGGTTTGCCGCCTTGGAGCTCTACATCGACCAGCTCCGCACCAAAGATGGCCTCCCAAGGATCACCACCGCCCTGCCGGCGCTGCCCTGTGACTGCCAGGCGGTGGCCCCATGACCTGTGTAGCGGATCTGATGTCCCCGGTGCAGCACACCCTGAGCTCACACCAACCTCTCGATGACGCCGCAAAACTGCTGCGCGGCTCGGATACTGCCGTGCTGGTGGTTGACCCGGGTGGTCGTACCCTCGGAGTGCTCACTGATGAGGACCTGGCTACCAGAGCCGCCGAGCACCCCGAAGGGTGGCGCCAGGGCGTGTGCGCTGATGCGTGTTCTGGTGGGGTCGAGTTCCTCCGGATGGGCCAGCCGGTCGAAGGGGTGCTGTGGCGCTACCGCACCGAAACCGTCCGGCCGTTGGCGGTGCTGAACGGGTGGAAACCGGTGGGGATTCTCTACCCAGAACCAGTATTCCTCTGGTGCCTGGATCAGCCGCACTTAGATTTCACCCGGATCACCGCCACCACTGCTACAGCTCCAGTTAGCGTCCCGACGTTCGTCTCCCCGGACCGGTGCGGCGGTGAGTCACAAGCCTCCGGTGGGGAGTCTGTGTCGGTGCAGCACGCGCGCTCGGAGGTGTCTCTCCTCGGCTCGGCTGAAACCGTGCAGGCCACGACTCCGGTGCGCGCCCTGAGACCGGGGAATGAACCGAGCCGTTTGACCCGTCTTGGATCTTCTTTAGGAGGTAAGGATGTCTACACGAATTGGTGATCTCTTACGCCCGTTGGGATGTTCGGTGTGTGAGACCCAGTCGGTCGAGGCCGCGCACCAGGCTCTGGCCAGAACCCAGAGCGAGATGGTCCTCGTCCGGGATCTCCACGACCGGCCTATCGGTGTGCTCACCCGTGAGGACCTCAAAACCATCAAGGCAACCCACCCCGACGCGTGGGGGCACAAGCGCTGCGCGAGCACGGTGACCCACATGCCGGCCCTACTGGGTCCTGATGATCCGATCCAGGAGTGCGTGACGTACTACCAGGCCCACGGGGTCAGACCTGTGGTGGTCTTCGCCGGTGAAGAACCTGTAGGGGTGCTGCACCCGACTGAGGTCTTCCAATGGTGCGCCCAGCGCGACGGCGCCATGGTCGAAGAACTCGCCGATCGGGCCCGCTCGACCAGCCACCGGCCGCGCCCGTCGGAATCCCACCGGCCGCGGCCCTCAGAATCGGCCCCTGTCGGGAGCCACCGGTAGTGGCGAACGTTTTCTTGAAGCGAGTAACCCACCGATATCAAGGAGTTGAGATGACCACAGCACGCGAGATCATGACCGCCGGTGCCGAGTGCATCGGGGAGAACCAGACCCTTCAAGAGGCTGCCCGGAAGATGAAAGACCTCGGTGTCGGGGCGCTGCCGATCTGTGGGGAGAACGACCGGCTTCACGGGATGCTCACCGACCGCGACATCGTGCGCGAATGCATCGCCGCAGGCACTGACCCCCGTGAGGTCACAGCCGGTGAACTCGGGTCAGGCAAGCCGGTCACGATCGGTGCTGACGACACGATCGAAGAAGCCATCGCCACCATGACCAGCCACCAGGTGCGGCGGCTTCCGGTGATCGATGGCCACGACCTGGTCGGGATGCTCGCTCAGGCCGATATTGCCCGGGCCATGCCGGAGGACCGCGCCGGGGAACTGGTGGAACTCATCTCCTACGAGTAACCACCCACCAACCATCCGCGAACCACCCGGAGGCAGTCACCGCAAGGGGGTTCACACCGGGAGCGAGGGTGGCGAGCTGGCACCGCGACAACGGTGATGACAGATAGGCCAGATAGGCCAGATGGGTCCAGACAAGGATCGAAGAAGGAAAGGGGAGCATGATGACGACGACCCGAGCAGAGAAGAGACAGACCGTGAGGTCCCCGGTGCAATGGGCGGCCCTGGCCTACGGGGCAGTGTTCCTCCTGGTCGGCGCAGCCGGTTTCATCCCCGGTATCACCACCGGATACGACACTATGGCCTTCGCCGGGCATCACTCAGAAGCGATGCTGCTGGGCATCTTCCAAGTCTCGGTGCTGCACAACATCGTGCACCTGCTCTACGGCGTGGTCGGGGTGGCCCTGGCCCGGACCGGGACCGCGGCCCGGCACTTCCTGCTCTGGGGCGGCGTGGTCTACCTCGGGCTCTGGATCTACGGGCTTGTCATCGACAAGAACTCCATGGCCAATTTTGTGCCGCTGAACACCGCTAATGACTGGCTGCACCTGGGACTCGGCGTGACCATGATCGCCCTGTCCTTCCTGCCTCGCCGCACTCACGAGGAACTTCCCCACCGTGGCCACGACCAGCGTGGGCGTCCCTGAACGGGGCACCACCCTAGATCCACGCCCCCGCTACTCGAAGGACCGGGTGCCGGGGCGGGGCGCCAGAGAGCCAGACCCCTAGAACGAGTCTCTCTGGCGCTGAACGGAGAGGCATTGCGCCTCGTGTACAGGTCTCGAATGAGACTGAAACGAATAGGTAAGGAGCATTGTGATGGCTGATCAGAACAACTCAGGACAGTTCGGCAACCGCAACGACACCGAAGACCAGGCCAGCAAGGGTGGCCAGCAGAGCTCGGGCAGCTTCGGTGACTCCAACTCGGCTGACCCGAGCCGGGAAGGTCAGAAGGGTGGCCAGCAGAGCTCCGGCAGCTTCGGAGACTCCAACTCGGCTGACCCGAGCCAGGCTGGTCAGAAGGGTGGCCAGCAGAGCTCCGGCAGCTTCGGAGACTCCAACTCGGCCGATCCCAGCCAGGCCGGCCAGCAGGGAGCTCAGGCCCAGTCCACTGAGGACAAGGCCAAGGGCGGACGCAACAGCTAGACCCGAGCATTCCTGGTGAGTCCACAGGCGACTCAACACGGGCCGGTTCGGCGAGAACACGAGGACAGCGCGTCCTCGTCGCCGGACCGGCCCGTGACAGGCACGGGACATCCAGACACCAGATTCTCTGCGTGAGATGGGTCGTGCTGGGCAGATCGCTCACCTCACGATCCAGAACTATCTCAGGAGGAAGACATGACCGTGTGCGACACGTGCGGAAACGACTACAACAGCGCGATGACCATCACCCAAGACCAAAACACCTACACCTTCGACAGTTTCGAGTGCGCGATCCACAAGATGGCACCGAGCTGCGCTCATTGCGGCAGTCGCGTGATCGGACACGGGGTACGCAAAAACGGGGACGTCTTCTGCTGCGAACACTGCGCCCAATAAGACATCGGCTTTAAGGCTCGCTGCTCGGGGAATCTTTCGCCTCCCGAGACCTGCGATTCGCGTTCACTCCCGGCGCTTCAACTGCGCGCTGACCCGGGCACCACACCCACGTCTCACCTGGTGTGCTGACGGTCTTATCTGTCCCGAATGATCTCAAAGGACTCACCCATGGATATGGCACTTCTTCACACGATCAACGGCTTCGTCCTCGCGGCGCTGATGATCCTGACAGTTCTTCTCAGCGCTCAGGCGTGCACGATGATCTACCGCGCAACCACGCACCGGAAGCCCGAGCACACGGTAGAGCTTCTTCCGGGAACACCAGCGACCTAAAGCCGCGGCCCGGCGGCATGGATGTTTTACCCACCGCTTGCGTGGGTCTTGCTGGTGAGGCCCTGGCCCTTGTTCGGGATCGCGCGCAGAACGTCTAACAGTAGTTGGCATTAACCCAAAAAGAGAAAGCCCTTGATGCACACGATCAAAGATTTGATGGACTCCACGCCGATGTGGCTGCGCATGGACTCCTCACTCACCGAGGCGTCCTGCGGACTGACTCAGGTTGGCACTGACGCGTTGCCACTGTGTGACCCTGATGGGTCCTACCTGGGAATCGTCACCTACGTTGCTCTGGAGCGGGCACTGAGCTCCATGGGAGATCTCGCCTACTCACTCAGGGCCCAGCACCTGATGACCACCACGACACCGTTAGTCTCGATGAGCAGTACGGTCGACGAAGCACTGGCCCTGATGGCGACCCACCAGGTCGAGTACCTGCCAGTAGTGGAAGGCGGTGTACTGCGAGGAGCGCTGACCAGCAGCGCGATCGCCGCAGCAGGTACCCCCACCACAACCGCAGAGCTCCCCGAGGCGAGAACCGAAGCACCTCCCGCTTTGGACCTCTCTGCGGCGCCGGGTCGACCGGGCAGTCGGGCGAATCTCGAGGCAGCATGACCCAGCAGCCGCGCCCGTGTTGAACAGGCATGCCGAGGACGCATCCCCCGGACGCAAGCAGCAGGACCGGGGTCGGACTCGCCGTGGAACCTCCTTTTCTAGCAAGGACTTCTACTCTGTCCACCTCTGATCCCATTCGCTCCAGAGATGTCAGTGACGTCAGGACCATGGTCCCTGTTCATGTGTCTGATGCACAAGGAGCGCGCCTGGATCCGGTACCCCGGATTGGTAGCCAGGAGTGATGCCGAGGGCCCCGTCGCGGTCGCCCGCTCGTTACTGCTGGCGGAGTGCTGGACCGAGTGGGCGGCGGGGCTTCTAGGCTCGTTGTGCTGGTGTGCATAAGGCTTTGTTCTAAGGACAGGCTATAGAGCACTGAGGCCAGGGCTCACCGCCAGTGCCGAGCCCGCCGACGATGCGCTCCGCCAGCAAGTCTGGGCAGGACTTGCAGCAGTGCCGGTCTACGGAACCGGTTGGTGACCACGTCACATTCACCGGGACTTAAACGAGCCGGGAGGGAGCGGGCGTAGGCTCGCCGCACCTCGTCGGTCTAGCAGCGGGCCGGCGGGGCCCTGATGGATTCGATGTCAGGAGCGACTCTCAGGACAGAAGTGTCACGCACCCTTTGAGCGGACTCCCGGAGGGCCACTTATGTGGCCGGGTACTGATCCCGGGCCAACTGGCGGGCAAGGTGGACTGCGTTCGCGGCGGCGGTCTTATTGGTCGCGGCCACCGCAGGAGGCGTCTCGTCGAGGTCTTTGTAGTCCTTCGGGTTCATCGCCTCGTGGTTCCAGTAGGTCCCGCCTTGGGCGGGGATGCTGAACCCTATGTCGTTGAGTCCTTGAAAGGCATCGGCGATGATCTTGTGCGCACCATCCTCGTTGCCCACCACTGCGACCAACGCGACCTTGCCAAACATGACCGGACGCCCCTGGTCATCGGTGGCAGACAACGCTGCATCCAGGCGCTCCAGCACCCGTTGGGCCACGCTGGACATATGACCCACCCAGGTCGGGGTGCCGAAGACCAGGATGTCGGCGGCGTTGATCCGCTCAAGGATCTGCGGCCACTGGTCCCCGGTCCCCATATCCGCTTCGACACCTGGTTTGACGTCGTAGTCGACGATACGGATGGTCTCTGCGGTGACACCGTGGGACGCCAGCTCGGTCAGCAGCTGGTCGGTGATCACGTCGGTGCTGGACTGGTCGGGGGAGGGTTTCAACGTGCAGTTCAGTGCCACTGCGTGCAGCTGTGTATCCATGGCAGCACGCTACGGTCGGGGCACCCAGTGCGCAAGGGTGCAGAGCTTGATCGCACCTGATGAAAAGCACCGGACAGAAGCACCTGCGACGCCAGCAGGCTGAGCAGGCAACCGATACGATGGTGGTAGCTCTAGCCCCGGGCGCTCGACTGACGATGTTCAAGGTCCCGCTATGATGCATCCGCTGCACCTGTGGTGCGATACCACTGCAGGCGTTTCGTCGCGTGACTCGTGTGTTCCTCCACGACCTGTGACCGGGAGACGCCCGGACTCCTCCCGGCACCCGAGGGCCCCCGAGCAAGCCCCCCCCCTCACGCAAAATCGGGCATTCTGCTCCGGCCCACATCCCACGGGAACAGCCCCCACGGGAACAGCCCCCACGGATGGACCTCCCGAACGGCCGCAATACCGTGCCCCGGTGCGTCTTGAACCTCGGTTATCCCCCGAGGAGATCGCCACGTTGCACGCGGGAGAGCGGGCACCGAAGACGCCCCAGAGCGAACAACACGGAAGGAACCACAGATGACGCACACAAGTTCTCTCGAGAAGGACTTCCGCTTCACCAATTGGTCGGGGAGCCTCTCCTTCACCGCCCAACAGCGGGCGTCCCCGCGGACCGAAGAGGAGCTCAGCGGGCTCGTCCGCCAGAGTGCACACAATGGTGAGACTCTGCGGCCTGTCGGGTCCGGGCACTCCTCGACCCCGATCATGCGCACCGAA
This sequence comes from Nesterenkonia sandarakina, assembly GCF_013410215.1. NCBI lineage: Bacteria > Bacillati > Actinomycetota > Actinomycetes > Micrococcales > Micrococcaceae > Nesterenkonia > Nesterenkonia sandarakina. The sequence continues at coordinate 15,908 of NZ_JACCFQ010000001.1, read as the reverse complement.
GACACCCTGGTCTCCCTCGATCAGATGAGCGGGGTGGTAAGCCACGACGCCGACGCAGGAACAGCGACTATCCTTCCGGGCACCGGCCTGGAGGCCCTTGGTGGTGAACTCGCCGAGGTAGGGCTCGCCCTGGAGAACTTCGGGGACGTGAACTATCAGACGATCGCTGGAGCCATCGGGACCGGGACCCACGGCACGGGGGAGACTCTGGGGAATCTCTCCTCCACTCTGGTGGGCGGGCGACTGGTCACCGGCACGGGCGAAGTTCTGCCGTTTGGAGTCGATGCGGGAGAAGCCCCGGACTCTGAACTGACCCGAGCAGTCCAGGTCTCCCTCGGTGCGTTGGGGACGCTGAGTTCGTTAACGTTGCGGGTTCGCCCGGCCTATGAGCTGCACCGGGTCAACATCATGACCCATATCGACTGGGTCCTCGAGCATTTCGATGAATTGGCCGCGACTTATCGCCATGTGGACTTCTACTGGTATCCGCGCAGCGATCACGCCCAGGTGAGAATCCTTGATGAACCCGGTCGGCTCGATGGGCTGCGCCCACCCGGTCGGGTCAAGCGCGAAGAGACCGGATCCTCGTATGAGATCATCCCGAACCACCGGGATCTGCGGTTCGACGAGATGGAGTACATGCTCCCGCGCGCCACCGGGCTGGAGACGTTCCGTGCGGCCCGGGAGAGGATCAAGGAGCGTCACCGGTCCAGCGTCGGGTGGCGGGTCCTGGTCCGGACCATCGCTGCTGACCAGGCGATGCTCTCCAACGCCCGAGAGCGCCCGACCATGACAATCGCGCTGCTGCACAACGCGGAACTCGACTACGAGGAATACTTCAAGGATATGGAGCCGCTGTTCCTGGGCGACGGTGGGCGCCCGCATTGGGGGAAGAAGCACACCTGCACTGCGGAGCAGCTGAGCCAGATGTACTCCCACTGGGACCGGTTCGGTGAGATCCGTCGGCAGCTGGATCCGCAAGGGACTTATCTCAACGACTACCTGCGCCGGATCCTCGGCGCGGAAGGAGAACAGTGATGGGTGAGCAGAAGACCATGGGACGGACTAGCTGGGCCTTCGCTGCTGGGTTCATGCCTGATGGGTCCACCGGGCACGAGCCGGAGTTCACCAGCCGAGACGAGCTGTGCCTGCTCAACACCGGAAGTGAAACAGTCTGCGCCGAGGTCACGGTGTTCCACGTCGAAGATGACCCGGTGGGGCCTTATCTGATCGAGGTGCCCGCGAGTAGGGTCCGCCACGTGCGGATCAACGACCTGATCGACCCCCAGGCGATCCCGCTGGGAGTGGCCTACGGCATCACAGTGGAGTCTGACGCTGCGTTGGTGATTCAGCTGCGTCACGTAGACACTCGGCAGGCTGAACTGGGCGTGGCTATCAGCTCTGGGTTCTCCGGAGAAGGCTGAGCTCTTCAGCGTTCGCGGAGTCCTGGGGTTGCTCTGTCGGCAAGTTCCTGGATGCCAGTGTTCGTTCGGGTGAAGATCAGTTCGCGGATGAAGCGGGAGACCGGCTTGGCCAAGAAGAAGAGGGAACCCACCAGGAAGCAGACAGTGCCAGCGGTCATGGTGGATCCTGAGAAGAACAAGATGCTGCCGGTGAGGAACATGATCGACGCGCCGACGTCGAGTCCGGTGTAGAGCAGCTCGAATGCCGCGTAGATGCGCACGTCCCGCGGGCTCTTTGGTGGGTTCTCGTGAGAGAAAATAGCCACAATCGTCTCCTTCTTCAGTTTCTCGGACTGGTAAAGGTCCCAACTTGAGGCTGTCTCACCATCGACCAGGACGTCGACAGTCACACGACCAGGCTGATCGCCCAGACTGTGCCGAAGGCAGTGACCCCGAGGATGGTCTGCATGGCTGTCCAGGTCATCAGCGTCTGCTTCTCATTCAGACCCAGGTACCGGTTGACCAGCCAGAACCCGGAGTCATTAACGTGAGAGAGCACTGTGGCGCCGGCGCCGATGGCCACCACCACCGCCGCCACCATCCCGGCTGTATGCTCGCCGCCCTCCAGCAGCGGCGCGATGATCGCGGCAGCAGTCACCGTGGCCACCGTGCCGGAGCCCAGCGCGATGCGCAGCAGCGCGGCGGTCAGAAACGCCAGGACGATCACCGGGACCCCAAGGCCGCCGACCGTCTCCTCGAGCGCCTCACCGACCCCGGAGTCCTCCAGCACCTGACCGAAGACCCCGCCAGCACCGGTGACCAGCAGGATCAGACCCACCGGGGTCAGCGCGCTGGAGGCCACCTTCTGCAGGTCCTCGCGACCCAGCCCACGCCGTGCGCCCAGGACGTAGAACGCCAACAGGACCGCGATGATCAGCGCGACGATCGGGTCTCCTACCAAGGCGAGGACCTGGGTGACCATGTGGTCCTCATCCAACAGCGCCTCTGAGGCGGTGTTTCCCAGGATCAGCGCCAGCGGGATAGCCAGGATGGTCAGGATCAGCGGGAAGCTGGGCGTGGAGTCCGACTCGGGTCCGTCCTCGTCCTCATCGTCTTGATCAAGGTCCTCAGGCACCCCGACGGTGACGTACCGGCTGATGAACTTCCCGTAGAACACCCCACCCAGAATCACCGCAGGCACACTGGCAGCCAGGCCCAAAGCGATCACCCACCCCAGGTCAGCTCCGAGCACCCCGGCAGCCGCCACCGGACCGGGCGTGGGTGGGACCAGACTGTGGCCCGCGCTGATCCCTGCCAGCAGCGGCAGCGCGAGCACCACAAGGGTGGTCTGAGCTTTGCGCACCAGACTGAACACCAGCGGCATCAGCATCACTAACAAGACGTCGAAGAAGACCGGGATCGCCAGGATCAGACCGGTCGCACCCAAAGACCAGGGGAGACGCTTCTCTCCGAAGGCCTCCACCAGGGTGTCGGCGATCTTCTCGGCCGCGCCGGTGGCGCGTAGGACCTGGCCGAACATTGCGCCCAGGCCCACGATGATCGCGACGAAGCCCAGGACCCCGCCCATGCCCTCTTCGACGGTATCGATGATCTCGTGAAGCGGGATCCCCACGATCACAGCGGTGAGGATGCTGGTCAGCAGCAGGGCGACGAAGGCGTGGAGTTTCAGCTGCATGATGAGCAGGAAGAGCACGACGACGGCGCCTGCGATGGTCAATAACAGGGCTGCGGTGGACATGGGATCTCCTAGGGTCGGGTGGGCCGGCTCTCGGGGGTGTTCACTGCGGGGCCAGAACGGTCTTCAGCCAACCCTCCTCTCGACGGTCGAAGCTCAGATACGCCTCAACGACGTCGTCCAACGGTTCTTCCTGGGTGATGAACGGCGGGGGGTCGAACAACCCGCCGGCCACCAGGTCCAACAGCGGCGGCGTCACCGAGCGGTGGTCACAGTTGCCGCCACGCAGGGTGAGGTTCTTGTTCGTGGCCATCCCGAGCGGGAATGATGTCAGGTCCGGAGAGAAGACCCCGATCATGCCGATCCGTCCGTATTTGGCTACCGATTCCACCGCCCACTGCGCAGAGAGCGAGGGCGCGTCGCCCGGTACCCAGTTCTCGCCTTCGATGTTGGTCTCGGGTGCGGTCTGGGCGACCTCGGCGTCGAACTTCTCTGCCTGGGCGGCGTACTTCTGCGCGGCTGGTCCGCGGGTGGGTCGCTGGGCATCGACTCCTACCGCTTCGATCACCGCATCGACTCCGACTCCCAGGGTGGCGTCCATGAGGGCCTCCACCGGGTCTTCACGGTTGAAGTCGATGACCTCTGCCTTCTGCTCCGCTGCCTTGACCAGCCGCGTCTGGACTCCGTCGATGGCCCAGACTCGCCCGGCTCCTTGGCGGTAGGCCGAGGCGATGGCCAGTTGTCCCACGATCCCTGCCCCGTAGACGGCCACGGTGTCGCCGCGCCTGATCCCGGCCAGCTCGGCGCCGAACCAGGCGGTGGGGAAGATGTCGGAGAGCAGCAGGGCGTCGTCGTCGGAGATCTTCTCCGGCAACGGGATCAGCGTGTTGGCAGCCCACGGGATTCGCGCATATTCAGCCTGCAGCCCGTCGACAGAACCGGTGGGGGCAGGGCCTCCGAAGAAACAGGTACCGGCTTGAGGGCCGTTGGGGTTGGCGACATCGCACTGTGCTGTCTGGCCCATCCGGCAGTAGCGGCAGACCCCGCAGGACATGGTGGAGCACACCAGGACCCGGTCCCCGGGGGTCAGTCCGCGCACTGCGGCGCCGACTTCCTCGACCACGCCCACAGCCTCGTGACCGAGGATCGTGCCTTCGCGCATCCCGGCCATCGTGCCCCGGATGAAGTGGAGATCGGTTCCGCAGATCGCGCTGCGAGTGATGCGCACGATCGCATCAGTGGACTCCTGGACCTTGGGGTCGGGGACACTGTCGAGACGAATATCGCCTACGCCGTGCCATACAAGTGCCTTCATGAGAAAACTCCTTCACAGGTTCTAAGAAGTACGGGGAGCTGGAATGGATGTAGTTGCGTCGCTGGAGTGGGCCAGATTCCCCGGAGAAAGCCTCCGGTGGCAGGACGTTCGGGCGACTCTGTGAGTTGGCGGATCGCGGCGAATGCTTGCTCGCCTGCTCCGAGGTCGCGGCAGGAGGCGATTTCTGCAGCGAGGGCTGGAGGAGTGTGTGCTCGATAGCTGGGCCCCGTGTCGAAGGGTTGGGCCCGTGGCTAGAGCTGATTTCAAGATATCGGTCAGGTCCCAGAACGTAAAGACATGCTTCTCAACAGTCGATGCGCGGGCTGTGGCGCTCTGGCAGCTTTTCCTCGAGAGTGGTAATCATGATCGAAGCTGATCAGAGTCTCCAGCGGACCAGTAGTGGTTCATCTTTCGCTGGGGTTTGTGGACGGTCAGTGACCTCACATAGGAGGGAGGGTTCAGTGGCGATTCACCTACTGGTGCGCTCCTTAGGTGGAGGCGCTCTCGTGGCTGTCGCGGCATTGACCTTGATGGGTTGTACATCCTCGGGTTACCCAGCGGACCCGGAGAGAACTCTGGATGAGGTGTCGGGCTCAACCCTGCGAGTGGGCATCGTGCACCACCCGCCCCACGTCGATGCCACAGGACCTGCACCGAGCGGGACTGAAGTGGAGCTCATCGAAGGGTTCGCGGATCGGATCGACGCCGATGTCGAATGGACGGTAGCGGGTGAGGAAGCTGTCATGACCGCCATCGAGGAAGGTGACCTCCATCTGGGCGCGGGGGGCTTCACCACAGACACACCGTGGTCGACTCACGCGGCCATCACGCGTTCTTACGTGGAACGCGCTGCTCCGGATGGCACCGTGACTGAGTTCGTCCTCGCGGCACCGATGGGAGAGAACCAGTTCCTCACCACACTCGAGGCATATCTCGACGAATCCTCTCCAGAGCCACAGTGAAAAAGGACTTAAACTTCGGGCGCACCGAGCTGCCGCCGGAGCTTCAGCAGACCGTCCGCCGAGCGATCCGGTTGGAATGGTTCACCATAGGGTATTTAGTCGTCACCGTTTCGCTCATTGCCGCGGTCATGGGGAATTCCCAGGCTATGAGGGCTGCGTGGGTCGAAGACATGCTCGCTCTGATTCCTCCTATCGCATTCCTCGTAGCCGTGGCCATCATCAAGAAGCCGCCTACGCGTCGGAGGCCTTATGGTCAGCACCGCGCTGTAGGGGTGGGGCATCTGATCTCCGCCGCGGCACTATTGGTGATGGGATCGCTCCTGATCCTGGAGTCCGCGATTGGCCTGGTGAAGGGTGAGCATCCGCCCATCGGCACGTTTCACCTCTTCGGCCACACCCTCTGGCAGGGGTGGTTCATGATCGTGGTGATGCTGCTGCTCATTCCGGTGCCAGTGATCTTGGGACGGATGAAGATCAAACTCGCTGGCGCTCTGCACGACAAAGTGCTCTACGCCGATGCAGACATGCTCAAGGCTGATTGGCGGACCAGCTTGGGCACCGCTGTAGGTGTCGCGGGGGTGGGGTTCGGCCTGTGGTGGTTCGATGCCGCCGCCGCGATCTTCGTGGGACTCAGCGTCGTCAAAGACGGCGTGAGCAACATGTCAGTGGCGGTCACGGACCTGACCGATTCTCGGGCACGCACCATTGAGGGAAACGCGCCTCACCCGTTGATCATGGCGGTTGAGAATTATGCGCGCGGTCTCGAGTGGGTCCAAGACGCCGGCGCCCGGGTCCGGGACCAGGGGCACGTCTTCCATACGGAACTATTCATCGTGCCCAAAGACGGTGCCTCACTGACCCTGGGCCAGCTCCAAGAACTTCGAGCTGGAATTGTTGAGATGGATTGGAAGCTCGCAGACGTCGTGGTGGCACCGGTCGCGACACTTCCTGCAGAGGTTCACATAGGAACTTGAGGTGTGGATCCAGAGCGACTGGCTGGTCAGTTGCCGCTCAACCGTAGAGATATCGATCGCTCGCAGGGATTAGAGCACGGAGCGCAGCGGTTTCAGCGCCCATTCCGTGACCCGCGCCATGGGGTGACGTTGCCGCCAACCGTGAGGACCCACAACCTTGCAGTGAACGGGACTGCCAGAGCGGCCCCCGCCGCCCCCAGCGGGAGGGTCTTGAGGGAGGCCCACCGGGGGACTACTCGTCGTTTCGGGGTGGAAGAGCTCATGCTTCCTTTCTAGCGGCCTCGTTTCCACCGGGGCTTGGAGCCTCGGTCCGTGGTGCCGAATCTTCTGGATTCTCGTCCCGTGCTGAGATGCCGGTGGGCTCGGAGTTTGCAGGTGAGTTCCCGAGACCGCGGGCGCGTCCCCGCTGGGCACAGGTCCACGGAGCAATGCTGTGACGGCGCCTCCAAGACCTGTGCCGGTTTTCTCAGTGCAGCCGGAACCGCAGACCATAGTTGTTCAGTAGTGAGGGGAGGCTCTCCGGATCGAGGGTGTGTGACTGCAGTTCAAGCTCGCTGTGGCCGAGGATCTCGGCCATGAAGTTCGAGGTCAACAGCAGCACCAGGTGCCGTCCTGGGCAGATTCCCAGCCCGGCGCTGAAGGGTACCAGCGGCCAGTCCTTCCGGGTGCGCGGGCGCCCCCACAGCTCTGGTGCGAAGCGGTGCGCGAAATCCAGATTCCGGTCGTCGCGGTGGAAGAACGGGGCGAAGACCAGCACAGAGGTCCCAGCTGGCATCACCCCGTGGTCGAACTCCACCTCTGTGGTGGTCTCGCGCAGAATCATCGGTGTGGTGGGCCAAAGGCGCAGGGACTCCAGCACGGTGGAGCGCAGCAGCGGAAGCATCGGAGCAGCCTCTTCCTGCTCCTCCCGGATCTGCCGCCGGGCGGCATCCAGGGTCTTAGGATCTGCGGCCAGCAGCGCCAGTCCGCGAAAGGTCGCCATCCCTGCAGGATCGAAGGCGAAGAGCCACTGTGGGATCTGCTGGGCCGGCTCGGCGTCTGATTCTTTAGGCAGCTGAGCCATGAAAGCCGCCACGCTTCCGGGCTCTGCCCGGTCCAGCGCCGCTTGTATGCGATCGAGTAGTTCCGCACGACCGCTTTTGTCCACGGGCTTGAAGAACCCCCAATTCCCGTCGGCGCGCAGCTTCTCGGTCAGCTCGGTGAGCTCGGTGTCTTCGCGGGCGGAATCACCCAGGACCACGCGCCGGACGACCCGGAACCATGCATCGATGAAGGTCTGATAGTCGAGCGTCCCGCCGCTGCCGCGCACCTGGTCCACCAGCGCCTTGGCTTCCTCTTTGACCACTGGCATGAAGGTGGCGGCCATGTGATGGATTGGGTGTCCGTGGTCCAGGGCCTCCTCGTTGAGACGACGACGCTGGGCGCGCTCGGCCCCGTGGGAGATCAGGGCCACCTTGGGCTCGAAATGCTTCAGCGCGCTGGTCTTGAGCGTCTCGGCGGTGGCGAAGGGCTCAGGGGAATCCTCTAACACGCGGTGGACGTCGTCGGGATCCAGGATCAACGCCATGTCACGACCTGGGATGTTCAACATCAGCGGGCCCCGGCCATATTTGTTGGCCAGGGTCTGGGTCCTGCGCACGGCCCGACCGTCGAGGTCTAAGCGTTCTGAAGCGGCCACGACCTTGGGGCGCCGGATGATGGGGCCCTTGGCGATCATCGGAATCTGCACGTCGCGGAGCACCTGGGCGGTCTCCATCAGGGTGGCCTTCGGGAGCGGATTCTTCACGGGGGAGATCGATTCTGCGGTCATGGCGCCTCCTCTTGCGGTTGACTTCTCATTGATTGATCACTTGAGGGTTGATCGCTCCACCCGTCGCGCTGACCCTTTTGCGGTGTCTCTGCGTCTCCAGGAGTTTTCAGCCGTGGAGTGCGCGACTCGACGACGTCATGGAACCAGCCACTGTGCGTGACCGATGGCGCCGCTCTGTTCGGTGGTCGCTCGCCGGTAGAACTCGTCGATGAGACTTACCGTCAGCGGGCTCGGTGCTGGCTTGCGGGCCGGGATGTCCTTGATCGCCTTCTGGTAGCGGAAGACCGCTCCGGGATCGATGGGGTGGGCGTCATGATCGACGCCGATCACCTTCCCCTGACGGGTGGCGTGGCGCTGCGCCAATATCTCCCAGTCTTCGATGGGAACAATCCCGGGTGAATCCAGGCCGTGGGCGAAGAGACTGATGTAGACGTCCTCGTAAGGGCGTGCCTGCTCCAGGTAAGCCTGCACCGAATCGAACTCCGGACTGGCGTGGAACCTGTTCCACAGTGGGACGGAGCCGGTATTCAGGGTCCAAGCGGGATCAACGTGCGCGTAGGTCTGGACCAACAGGCGGTTATCCTCCCAACCCATGCTGCGATACCAGTCCCGATAGAGCTCCGCGATGAAGCCAGAAGCGTCCTGAGGCTCGTTGACCACCAGTCGCCGGCGCTGCAGGTTGGACTCTTCGGCGACCCGGGCGATGCTGTCGTCCAAGGCGGGATCCCACCCCCACTCACCGTCGGGACTGCGGTCATCTGTCTGCGGCGGATCCCAGCGACGGTATGAGGAGTTCTCCTGTTCCAGGAACTTCTTGATCCGTTCCCCGCTGTTGTGGAACTCCTCTTCGGGGACCCCGCCCAGGCAGCCGAACTGGAACACGGTGCGCTCCCCGGTGGATGTGGTGCGCCAATCTCGTGTGTTCTCGAGCTGAATGATGGTCGCACCCGGGGCCAGGCGTTCCCGCAGGAACTTCTCATAGACCGGCCCCAGGGAGAGACGCTTGAGCCGCATGAAGGCCAGCTGCTGCATCATGGGACGATCCTGGGCTGGATCATGCATGTGATAGACCTTCACGCGCGGATTGTTCTGCGCAATCAGCTGCGCAGTGGGCGCCAGAGCCTCCATCGCTTGGACTGGGTCATCCTCATGAGTTCCGGTGTCCTTGACCGAGACCAGTGTGGTCTGCGGCAGAAACGGCACCCCCAAGGCTGCAGAAAGGTGGAAGGCGGCTCCGTTGGGTGCACCGATCAGCACCGCTGGATACGGGCCGGGACCGTACTGCTGCGTCACCCAGGTGTCGATGAGATCCACGTCGATTTCCCGGGCCTGCTCCAGCGGTAAGCCTTGTGGTCTCGCTGCCATCCGGAATGCCTCTGCGCGCACACGGGACGGAGGAAGGGAGCCGAGTTTGCCGAGCACGCGGCTGCTTGGACCTGTGGACATCGCCCCGTGTCCATGGCCGCGCAGGTAGCTGGCCGTGGCGCGCACAGCGTTGATAGAACACTCGAAATCAGTGATCATCTGCGCACCCTGTAGACGCTGCACGAACTTCTTGGCCTTCTTGGCACGCATCATCGACGACCTCCGACCTTCGAGAGGGCCTTCTTGCCAGCGTTGGCGGATAATTTTCGGCTTGCCTGGGTAGCTGCCACGGCCAGCGTCGCCTTGCCCGCCTTAATCGCGACGGGCACGGCGACGAGGGTGCCGCCGCCCAGTGCCGCGAGCGTTAGGAGACGGCGTGCGGCTTGCCGCTTCCGGCCGTCCCATCCGCCCTGGACGTCTGCGCTCTTATACGGGGCAGGCTCATAGAGGTTTCCCGCGTTCGCACGGGAGGGCTCGGTGCGGGAGAGGTGTTTCTTGTCTACCTGCTTGGCCATCATCTTCTCTGCCGTCGCAGGAGAGATTCGATGCTGTCTGAGCATCTGTCGGGCTACCTGGCCGACGGGCATTTCATGCTGAGGCTTCTTCGCACCCTTCAAGATGGTGGCGGCTACGCGCTGGGGCGAGTAGACCGGCGGCATCGGCACAACGCGACGCCCCGTGTAGTTGGCCACCTCGTCGAATAAAGGAGTGTCAACAGTCGGGGGCAGCACGGTGACCACGTGGACGTCCTGGAGCTTCTCTAGGAACAACTCGGAGCGGACGCTGGCCGAGAGCGCGTTGATGCCCGCCTTGGAGATGGAATAGGAGGCGGTGAACGGCTGTGGCACCTCGCCCACCACAGAGGAAACATTGATAAGCACGCCGGTCTTCTGACGACGGAAATGCTTCACCGCGGCACGTGACCCGTGGACGTAACCCATGATGTTGACATCCAGGACCCGGCGGAAATCCTCGAGGGGTGTGCTGTTCAAGGCACCGAACAGTGAAACTGCGGCATTATTGACCCATACATCGATCCGTCCAAAGGCCTCCACCGCTGCATCCGCCAGAGCCTCAACGGCTTCGGAATCAGTGACGTCGGCCGGGACGACCAGTGCTCGTACACCGTGCTTGCGACACTGGGCGGCCACCTCCTGCAGTGCGGGTTCGCGACGCGCTGCGAGCACGAGGTCGGCACCAGCTTTGGCGAACCGCAGCGCGGTGGCCCGTCCTATGCCGGAGGACGCGCCGGTGATGACAACGACAGAATCTCTGATCTTGTGAGTTGCACTCATGCATTTACGCTACGCAGTCGATCTTGGCAGTGGCTGGACATTAGTGCTGCCGCGAACGCCATTCTCCGATCCGGTGAGGTAGGCCGCTGTTGTGCGTTATCCGGGCCTCCTACGCTCGCTCGAGACGTCGATGGACCGCAGCGGATGGATCACCGTTCTCACTGCGACTAACAGTATGTTCACTCTGAAGCCAGGTGTGTGACGCGTCCCGGGTCCTCTTCCGCGGTTGGTGCGCTTCTATAGCACCGCGACTCACAAGTCGATACAAACGCGACTCCGTGGTGCACGTATAACCCGCCCGACTAAGCGCACGGTGAAGGATCGGCTTACGGACGCAGACGATGGTTAGTGATTCTGGTACCTGACGGTCAATGCTTACCTTGCGGCCGTGGCTCCATCAGGGAGATTTTGAGGACGCAGATGACCTCACGGACCCCTCAGCAGAATCACTCGAACCTTTCGGGGCTCGTGGTCTAGAAGGAGACGGGCGCTGAGGGAATGCCCGATCGGTCATACAACGTTAGCTGAGTGCGGTTGGCGATACTCCGAGGATGGTTGAATCCAGGCCAACTAGTTTGGAGTCTGGGAGAGCCCACTCAGTCTGTGGGGCATTCGAGGTCGGCGGTGTCGTCGTACTCGGGGACCGGACGAGACTCTGCCTCCTCAGCGGTGGTGGCGGTGCCGTTGCTGTCGATGTCCTGGATCAGCCAATCCATCTCCGCGATCTCGCGCCGCTGAGCCTCACTGATCGCCACCGCGAGCTCACACACCCGGACATCGTCGAGGTTCGCACGTTCCGAACGAGTGATCGCCATCGAATGGTGCGGGATCATCGACTTCATGTACCCCGTGTCCTGCACCGTCACTTGACTGCGGTCCAGGGCGACACCAGTGCCGAGCAGCAGCACGCTGATCACGACGACGGCGATGTTGGCCTTGGTGTTCTTGTACATGTTCATCATCCACGCGAACATCACCAGTCCCATGGTACCGCCCATGGTCAGCGCCATGATCATGCGGCTTTCACTCAGGCGCACGTGGCTCCACTCCCAGGTGCTGACGAACATGACGCCGTACATCACCACCATCCCGGTCAGGATCATGGCCCCGAACCGTAGATACATCTTCATCTGATGCGAGGAGTGCTTGCCCTGGTGACCGCGGCCCTGCGTGCGGTCCTGGTGAGTATCTGACATGGGGCAAGCTCCGTTCTCTGAGGGGTTGAGGGACTGCGTGTCTATTCAGTCCAGAAAATTCGGATGAGAATGCCCGCTCCGAACGGCCAAGGAGAAGGCTTTCGAGCAGGCCGCATCCCTGAGGTGTGCCGCGAAATGCTAGAGCGTCCGCCCGAACCTCCCGGGCAGCTCCCGTGGCAATCCGGGCCGCGGGGAGCCGCCCGGGATAGTGCTCAGCCCAGGGAGGCCAGCAGGTCGGCGCAGGCATGCTCGCACCGGCGGCACGCCTCGGCGCAGACGCGGCAGTGCTCGTGATGGTCAGCGTGCTGAGCGCACTCATCCGCGCAGGCCCGGCAAGCGATGCGGCATGCTTCGACAACGGCGCGGACCAGATCAATATTGACCCCGGTCTGCCGGGAAAGAACGTTGCCGGTCATCGCACAAATATCGGCGCAGTCCGCGTTTGTTCGAATGCAGGTGGTCAGTTCCGCCACCATGTCTTCTGCAAGGCACGCGTCGGCGCAGGCGGTACAGGTCTGAGCGCACTCGAAACACGCTTCGATGCACTCAGCCAGCTTCTGCTTGTCCACCCACGAAATATCTTTCGGATACGTGTCCAGCATGGACGTCACGTGATGAGTCATGATGTTGCTCCTTCGTCAATTTCTGCTTCGGTTGTCGAATATTAGAGATCAAACTCAAGTGCATCTTGGAAGGATTGAACCGTGCCCGTGTAGTTGCTTCGTCACGGGAGACGATGCACAGACTAGGACCGACTACCGCGCTACGGACCCTGCGCTAACCTCCCTGCGTTGAGTGTGGTCCCGTGTGGAGGAGGAGTCACGTCAAGAGCACCTCTCGCGCTCAAGCTTCATCAAATCTTCAGGGAACCAACCGGCCTGTTTCGGTGGCGGCTAGGTGTGCGGGGTTGAGGTCGATGCGGCGTAGGAGCTGAGCGTTGAGCGCCACCACAATGGTCGACACCGACATCAGGATCGCCCCGACGGCGGGGGAGAGCACGAACCCGATGGGCGCGAGCACCCCTGCTGCCAGGGGAACTGCGACGACGTTATAACCTGCGGCCCATACGAGGTTCTGGACCATCTTGGTGTAACTGGTCCGGGACAGCTCGATCATTGACAGCACCGCCCGAGGGTCATTGCCGGCAAGGACGACTCCGGCAGACTCCATAGCCACATCGGTGCCGGCGCCGATGGCGATGCCGACCTCAGCCCGGGCCAGGGCGGGGGCGTCGTTGACGCCGTCTCCGACCATGGCCACAGTGTTTCTGCGTTCCTGCAGCTGGGCGACCTTGGTGTCCTTGTCCTGGGGCATGACCTCTGCGAAGACTTTATCGATGCCCAGCTCAGCGCCTACCGCTTGGGCGACCTGGTTCGCGTCCCCGGTGATCATGGCGACCTTCACCCCGCGGGCCTGCAGAGCTGCCACTGCGGCCCGAGATTCAGGCCTGACCTTGTCCTCCATTGCCAGTGCCCCGATGACCTCTCCGTCGGCGAGAACATGAAGGACGCCCGCACCACGGTCGGTCCAGGCCTGTGTGTGCTCAGCGACGTCAGAGGGGACGGCTACGTTGTGCTCACGGAGCATGTTGGGTCCGCCGACAGTGATCTCGGTGCCGTCGACGGTGGCCATCACACCGCGGCCGGAGGTGGAGTGAAACCCGGTCCCACGCAGACCCAGTTGCGCGGCCTCCGCATTGTCCCCGGCGGCGGTGACGATGGCTCGAGCCACCGGGTGCTCACTGTCGGCCTCCGCCGCTGCGGCATAGGCCAACAGGCGTCCCTCGCTGGTCCCGGCAGCCGCAGCGGTGCCCGTGACGGCATGAGCACCCTGGGTGAGTGTCCCGGTCTTGTCGAAGAGCACGACGTCGATGGTGCGCATCCGCTCCAGCGCCAACCGGTCTTTGATCAGCACTCCGGAGCGGGCTGCCCGTTCGGTGGAGATGGCAGTGACCAGCGGGATGGCGAGCCCCAAGGCGTGGGGGCAGGCGATGACCAATACGGTGACCGTGCGCACCACCGCATCGTCGGGGCTGCCGAGGATGGTCCAGGCGATGGCAGTGAGCATCCCTGCGGCCAGGGCGAACCAAAACAACAGGGCGGCGGCGCGGTCTGCCAGGGCCTGGGCCCTGGAGGAGGATTCCTGGGCATCGGCCACCATCCGCTGGATGCCGGCCAGGGTGGTGTCCTCACCTGTTGCCCCGACTCGGACTCGCACGGCGCTGTCGGTGGCTACTGTGCCCGCGACCACGGTGTCACCGACCTCGCGTGAGACCGCCTGGGATTCCCCGGTGATCATGGACTCGTCGAACGCGGCTGCACCATCAGTGATCGTTCCATCAGCCGGGACCCGCGCTCCGGAGCGAACCAGCACGATGTCATCGACGGTCAGTTCGCCGATGGAGACGGTGGTGGGCTCACCGTCGATGAGTTTCTCTGCCTCATCGGGCAGAAGTTCAGCCAGGGTGTCCAGGGCGGAGGAGGCGGCGCCCAGGGCGCGCATCTCCATCCAGTGCCCCAGCAGCATGATCACCACCAGCAGCGCCAGTTCCCACCAGAAGTCGAGGTTGAAGTCCCCGATTCCCAGGGTGGTGACCCAGGACGCGATGAACGCCACGGTGATGGCCATGGCGATGAGCAGCATCATGCCCGGTTGGCGGGACTTCAGCTCAGTGAGCCCGCCTTTGAGGAAGGGAGTCCCACCGTAGAAGAAGATCACGGTGCCCAGGACTGGGGCGATCCAGGTAGCGCCGGGGAACTCGGGGAGGTCGTAGCCGAGAAGGTGTCCCACCATGGGGCTGAAGATGACCACCGGGATCGCGAGCACCAGGGAGACCCAGAACTTGTTCTTGAACATCGCCGTGGAGTGCCCTGCGTGTTCTCCGTGACTGTGTTTCTGATGGTCCTCGTCCAGGCCCGAGTGGGCGTGAGCGTCGGGCATGGCCTGTCCGTGGGTGTCGGCGTCAACATGGTCGCCGTGGTGGTGCGGGGTGCTCATCGTGTTCCTTCCACTGAGCCCGGGGAATCAGCAGTCCGAGGGATTCCGGAGGTCAAGGGGTTGCGGGAGAGTCAGCGCGAGATCGCCTGATGAGTGCTCTGAACTTAGCGCTCAGGACTCAGTGCTCAGGATCTGGCCAGGGAGTAACCAGCGTCCTCGATCGCGGTGCGCAAGGCCGCAGAGGCGGTTGAACCGGTCACGGTTGCAGTAGAAACACCGCCGGCTTGCAGATCGATCCGCACATCTTCGACTCCTTCCAGCGCCTTGATGGCTTCGATGACCGTGCCGACACAGTGTCCGCAGGTCATGCCTTCCACGGCGTAGGAGGTGGTTCTGGTCGAGAGCTCTGCAGAGGGAGGGGAGGACACTTCTCGGTCGTTAGTGGTGGACGGGGCGCAGCAGCTGCAGCCGGTGGAGGCCATCGGCAGGGTCGGGCGGGATTCGGTGGTCATCTCAGGCTCCTTGGATCGACTCGGACGGCACGGGTTTCTCTTACGCCATGTATATACCCCCAGGGGGTATGGTGCAAGAGCTGGTTTTCGTACTCAGCTTCATTGAATCTTCAGAAAAACCGAGCCTGTCAGCGGCAGGACGGCAGATAAAATTGGGGGTCGATCTCCTCGGCAAACCCGCGGTATGAACCGGAAAGGCTTTATGGCGACCTTGACCCGAAGGCTCCTGCTCACAGGAGGACTCGGCCTGCTGGGGGCCGGTGCTGTCACCGCCTGCGCCGGACCTGATTCCTCAGAACGAACCGGCACCGGCGCAGGACCCCAGAACGGTGCAGATTCCCAGGGCGACGCTGCGGTCGGTCATGTCCATGGCATCGCGCGTGATCCCTCCGATGGAGTGGTAGTGCTAGCTACCCACTACGGCCTGTTCCGCGTCCAGGAGG